>NZ_JAVTSG010000003.1:0-772657 GCF_032678425.1 Pedobacter aquatilis
GTACAAAATGCACTTCGGGTTCGCTTTGCACATAAAGGTAGTATATCATAAATAATCTAACTCCGGTAATTAAAAATATGGTTGTGATTACCTGACCAGGCTTCTTTTTTGTTAAGTTTAACTGGATGGTAAAACCAAGTGTAATAGCCGCGTAAACTATCAGTTCTACTATAAAAAATGCAACATGAACAATGCCGTAGGTTGCATGAAAACCGGGTTCAGGTGTATCCAGATAGGCTAAGAAATCTATACATTCTAACAGCAGAAATAATGCATAAATGCCGTAAAGGTAAATGCCCCATTTTATTGCTAAATCGCCGGATTTTAATGCTTCAATAGCGCTTTTCCGGAGTTTTTGCTGTGGTGATTTTTCTATGCTTTCCATAAGGTGATGATTATTTGTACAAAAAACAGCCAGACCGGAGATATCAGAACCAACGCAAAAGCATCTGATACCTCCGGTGGCTGGAGAGACATTAATCACAACATAATTTTATAGCCGATATTGAATGAGTGGTTCGTTCATTTATACATACCGGGCTATTTTTTGCCTAGCTGGCGAAATTGAATTTACCTTCAAATAATTTTCCTACAAGTGGAAGTGGTTTGATAACCTCGTTATTGGCTGCTACTACACCCAATAATAAGAATACAATGCTCAGTCCACTTAAGATTAGCGACAGGAATGATAAGGTTGGGACGATGAATGAAACAACTGTAAGCGCAATTGCTAAAACAAAGGTTAAAATCATCAGACCTAATGCTTGTCCTAAATGGTAGTTTACCAAGGGGTTTCTTTCAGTGCTTTTTTTATACTCTAAATAAGCTACCACCCATCCGATGATGGTAACGTAAGCCAAAATGGCCATTGTTTTGTTTGACATAATAGATTTTTTTTTAGAATGAGTAAATAAAATTATTTAGTACAAAATTAGGTCTGGCATTGCTTTAAGCCAAAAAAATGCAGACTACAATGTGTCTACGAAAAGAAAATGGAGCGTCTACAAATCGTCTACAACAAAAGCCACAATGCGTTGTTACATGTATATTCGCTTAGTTTCGTTACGCTTATTTAACCTCTACACTACCTGCTAAATGTTAAAGAAAATCGCTGTTATATTATCTGTTTTTACTTTTTCCGTTGTGATTGGTCATGCACAGGTTCTGGTTATCGATTCTTTGAAAAAAGCTTTGGATAATGCCAACCGAACTGAAAAGCCCATTTTAATGGCAGAACTGGCCAGGGCAACTTATGAAACGGATGTGAATAAAGCTATCGAACTGGTTATGCAAGCCACCGCATTGGCCAGTAAAGCGCAAGACCAGGGCTTACTTGCATTTACGTATGCTTCGGCGGGGCATTTGCTGATGCGTAAAGGGCAGGAGAAACGTGCGGCTGTCTATATTGACAGTGCGATGCGTTGCGCAGAAAAATCAAATCATGTGCTTTACTCCGGCTATGCCTGGTTACGTAAGGGCTGGTTTGACTTAAATAAAAATAACAATGAAGGGGCAATGTCGGCATTTATTAGGGCCGACAAATTATTAAAGGCCTCGCAAGACAGGAAAGCATTCAGCTATCGTACTTTGATTAACCATTATGCAGCAAGTATTTATGCCTATGGAAGTGATACCTTAAAGCAGCATAAATATGCAGTTTCTGCTTTACAAATGTCGAAAAGGAGCCTGTATCCAGATGATATTCAAATTGGATATATGACATTGGCACACAGTTTTTTCTCTGCTTTTGAGGTCAATACCAAAAAAAGAGTTTTGCTCGATTCAGCAATTTATTATTATCAAAAATCAGCCTCTATTTACCGCCAGAATCACGATAAGATTCTGATTCAGAGCAACGCATCGGTAACAGCGCTTAATCTGGCAAACATTTATTTTAAATATTTTCCGGCCAATTTTAAGGATAGTGCAAACCGTTATGTAAACGATGCGCTTAAAGTTGCGAGAAAAACCAATATGCCTGAAGTGATAGCCAATTGCTATGGTATTATGAGCGAATATGCGATGCAACGGGGTGAGTTTCAAAATGCAGAAAATTACCTGCTCACCGGAATTACCGAATTGGATAAAGCTTCGCCCGGCGTGGATATTACACGTTCGAGAATGATGCTTGGTCTGGCTAATCTGGCAGAGCAAAGTGGCGATAAGGCAAAGGCACTCGCTTATTACAAGCGATATACAGATTATTATAAAAAGGTTTTTGATGCGCAAAAATTGGCTACGGTTCAGCAGCTAGAAGAGCAGTACCAGTCAGAGCAGCGTGATTTAGAAATTGCTGGTTTGCGTGAGCGGGCAAACCTGAATCGGCAAATTAACTGGTTATACGTGGCTATTGGGTCGGCCAGTATTCTTGCTTTGGCTTTGTTATTGGGATTTTACCATTATAAACTTAAAGCTTCGCAGCAGCGGATGTTGATATCTTTACAAGAAAAGCAGGAAGCAGAGCTACTGGCTTCTTTGGGTGAGCAGGAACGGGAAAGGATTGCTGCGCAACAGGCTTTATTGCAAGATAGAACGGAATGGCTGGAGCGTGAGTTATTGGCAGGCACGCTGAAGATAGAAGAAAAGAATACCATACTGGAATTATTGAAAGAGAAATCAAAGGGTTCTGGCGATACAGCTGCGAAGAGTATTGGCAGAATAATTACGCAAAACCTGCGCATGGATAGGGAAAATGCCGACCAACAAAATGCCATTGGAGATATACATCCTGGTTTTTTTAGTGCTTTGCAGGAAAGGGCGGGAGAGGTCTTAACTAAGCTTGATTTGAAGTTATGTTCGTACATTTTAATGGGTTTGGATAATAAGGAAATTGCAAACCGACTTGGTGTAGAGCCTAAAAGTATTCGCATGGCGAGGTATCGTTTAAAGCAAAAACTTGGTTTGCAGAAAGAGGAGAACCTGGATGTAGTGGTTAGGTCTTACGATAAGCGTTATCAGGATGTTTAGATAGTTGTGTAATTAATTTGTTTTAAATCACTAACAGATTGCTTCAGCTCGCACGTGTCTGGCTTCGCAATGACGGGTGTTTTTGAACAGATTGCTTCAGCTCGCAAGTGCCTGGCTTCGCAATGACGGGCGTTATATCAAATCTTTTAAACGCTTTAAGTTTCCCGCTTTCGCGGGAATGACGATGTTCCTAAATTTATTCTTTCCAGTTTGTGGTTAAAGGTTTGTTAATTAAGATGCTTTCGTAGTTTATGACTATTGAATTTTTACCACTGGTGCTTAGTGTTCTGAAAGGCATTTTAATGCCATCGGTTGTGCGGTTATTACTGTAACGGTTTGATTGTGTACTCGTGCCAATCTGGTAACTATCGCTTAGCAAATTATAATCCCGGTCGACGTGAAAAGTATATTGATATCCTTCTACTTGAAATTCGACCAGGTAACCATCTTTTGTAGCCTGAACTTTACCTTTACAAAACGCTGCACGGTTTTTTTGTAGCAAACCGAGCACACCAATATAATCGTTATATTTTGTTTCGAGGAGGCGTTGTTTGTCGCTTATTGTCTTTTTGCCATTATTCCAAAGCCAACCTCCGCCTGGCCCAATCTGTTCGATAGCGATGAGTTTTCCCTGCAGGTACATTTCGTTACGGAATCGGTTTCCGCTCACATCATTATATGATATCAAATCTATATTGCCAACTCTAGCCTTTATCGTGTAGGTTTTAATGTTGTCAAGTGCTGCACCACCATAAACTTTTCTGGTTTCATTAAAAACTTCTGCGGCAGTTGGCAACTTAGTGTTAGCCGTGTTTTTGGAACTATTGCTCGTTTTTTTATCTTCATCACCCATAAAATAAAAGCTACCATCTATAACCGCCATCGCTTTGCTTTTACCACTTGCCGCACTTGCAAAAAAACTGTGTGTAGTCGTATTTCCATTATCGTATTTCAAAGTTAGCGTACCATCTTTAACGATATATTTGCCCTTTCCATCGCTTTTGGTATTTGTTCCGCCACCAATATTATCGCCGGCAATTACGGTTGTAGATTGCTTATCAGTGGTGAAATGACCAGCCCCATCGAAGGATAAATTTCGTCTGCTGCTTGTGCCAACATAGGTTGTACCTGTTGCGATGCCACCGCTTCCATTAATAAATTTAAATTCATAAGTGCCCTTAGGTACGCTATTGTCTAAATCCATTTTGAATAAGGTATAGGTTCCGGCATCCAAATTACCTCCTTTGGTGATGGTAAATTCGTCTTTATCGCCGTTCGAATATAAAAGATGTACGTCTGAACCTTTAATTTCATATTTGCCTCTTATGGCTGTTTTCCAATCTTTCTTTTTGAGCTGATCGGTAAAGGTCTTGTCTTTTCGTAATAAGATAACCACATCGGTTCGGTTCATGCCTCCGCCCAAAGGATTGAGGCTAAGTTTAACACCAGCATATACACCTGGAAAAGAACCGGAAGATTGGCAAGCGCTGGATAGGGCAGTGGTAATTAAAATTAGAATCTGTAATGTGAAATATCGAAACTGCTTCATAAATAGGGTTTTGAGTAGGTTAAATAAATTCAACAAAGCAACAGCCTCGAATGTTTTCTCTTGTTATTTAGTGTTAGGCATATGTTAATTTAAGGCATTTATTTTCAGTAGAAAATTGGTTCAAACGTATTTGTACGTTAAAAATTGCTGCCAATTATCCAAAATCAAACAACTAATAGGAGTATTCTTATTAGTCGTAAAACGAGTTGAAAAGTGCCAAATCTAATCAAAATCGAAATATCTAAATTTTCTATTGTAATATTAATCATACTAAAAATATATTTTTGTATGATTTTTAGTATAGAAAAAGCAGGTGTTTTTACGGCGTCAGTTGGTGGATTATCGGATAACATTTAGTTTTGTACCAAAATCAGACTTATTACATCCTTCGCCCTATGCTTTACGTCTCTTTGATTGCTAAATTCTTCGGAATAGTTCCGACAGAATACCATACAGGAAAACACTTCATATCAAGGCTGCATTGTTTTAAAACAGCATTTTCTGTGTTTGTTAACCATAAATTTTCCTCTAAAACGAATTCGCTCGCTCCGGCATTAATAACCATTCCAGTTGCTAAAAATTTTTTTAGTGTTTTGAAAACCACTATAAGGAATAATTCGTAATTGGCTTAAAACCGAACATTTCATTACCCTATTATATTTTGCGTTTATTTTAACGTGATGCTTATGACTAAAAATCTACTTTTTTCATTTCTTGTGAAGAATATTTCCGGTGTAAAAACCAGTTTTACATCGCCTCGCTTAGTTAGGTTTAACCTAAAGAAATTCAGCGCTTTTTTCCTTGTTTTGCTCAGTTATATTGGTGCCGCCTATGCTGATGGTAGTAAGGATTTATATCAAGGAACTCCGATTGGCAGAAGGGCTTTTTTATATAGCAATAGTAATATTACGGATGCTGGGACTATTAACTCATGGCCCTTTAAATCATTAGGTACGCATTATGTTTATGCGGTATCAGGTGAAAAAATTGCGATGGCATTTAGTGCGGCTGGTGTAGGTAATGCTGCAATAAGAATTACAACTCCAGCAGGTGCAAGTTCAATTGTACCGACCAGTGGAACAACCGGAAAAATTACCAATAGGGCAAATGAGGCGGCTGGTCCTAAACTTACAGCTGCTGATAATATCACAAACCGATATTTACCTGCATATGTTACAGCGGGTACCACGGGTATCTATAAAGTAGAGTTTTTACCTGTTGGCGATCCTGCAGCTGCGGGTGTCTTGAATGCAGAGTTAACCAGTACAAATGTTAATTCCAATGTAGATTGGGCTGCTCCAACCACAGCGAATAGTCAGAGTTTAATTGCTGCATGGGATGTTTCGGTAACCAATTCGGGTGGTACAGCTTTTATTCCGGGCAGGGTTTACACTAATTTGCTAAATCTTTTTGTTATCAATAATGATTTCACTACAGGTTTTTATGGCACTTCCTACGTGCTTACCAAAAACGGAAGGGCATACCGGGTTAAAACCAATGGTATTCACGGTGCTGGTTTTACGTTCTTTGCCAACAATAAAGGTTTGGTTGATGCTAATGGTGCACCAACCTTTAAAAGTTTAAATGCTTCTGATCGTGCAGCGGTAATTGCGGCGGTTAATGATCCAACTACTCAAGATATAACCAGTCCTTCTATACAGGTTACCCACAAAATATTTTACACTACACCATCTGCTGATTTGCCACTCGGTGATCAACCGGTAACTATTGGAACAACGCCTACCACCACCTGGTTGAGGCGGGTTTCGGTCAACCCCGTGATAACCGGGGTTTCGCTGACAGGTGCGGAAGGTACACCAAATAAGGCAGGGCAAAAAGGAGGAACCATAAATTTTACGTCTAGCGAAAATGGTACTTACCAGATAACGATTCCAGCGCCGGTTCCAAGAGTTTTAAATGGAGATGCTGTTGCAGGTTCAAATTCGGTTGTTTGGGATGGTAGAGACGGTAATGGAAATGTTTTGCCTGCGGGTACAACCATCAGTTCCGTTACGGTGCGGTTATTTGCTGCTGAGGTACACTTTCCGTTTATTGATATGGAGATTAATCCGAACGGGATTATTGTAGAGCTTACCAATTCAGCCTATGCCATTCAATCGACCAGTACTGATCCAACCGTTTACAGCGATAAGGTTTCATGGGATGATTCACCAATTTCTGGTGCGGGTACTTTACCAAGAAGTTCTAATCCAGCTGTGCAAACAACAGGTGTATCTTCTGCCTCAAACGGGCACAAGTGGGGTGCTTATGGCACGACTGGAGGTTCAGGTAATAGCGGTACAGGAGGTTTTGATTTTGGTAATGAAAAGACCCTGGACACTTATACCTATATCGAGGCTACCCCGGTTAATCAGCCAGTAGCGATTAATATCGCCGTTGCTGATTTAAGAACAAGAAGCATCACCCCAACGTTTACAAATCCTGTCGCTATAGGCAGTACAGTAACTTATACTGTAATTGTAGAGAATTTAAATAATAGCAGCACAGGTAGTACAAGTTCGGTTTCGGGGGCAGGTTTCAGGTTTGCGGCACCAGCCGGATTTAACATAACCTCTGCCAATATCACTTCTTTTACGGGCACGGTTGTACAACAACCAGGCTCGGCTACAAATACAGGAAATGCTTTTGGCGCTAAATTAGATATGTCGAGTGGTTCTACAGCCACTTACACCATTATTGGTACGGTTGGTACAGCGCTTGGCGGCCAAACGATTGCGGTTGAAGCCAGTATGCTTAGACCGGCCGATACCACCGACCCGGATGCGACCGACCCGAATACTTCGGGCACACCAACCGACCCACATCAGGAGTGTAAGAATGGTACAGCGAACGAAACCTGTAACAACATTGCTTATAACAGTGCGGTAGCGGTAAACAATTACGCAAGTATTGTGGCCTCAACACCTAATGCTTCAGAGCCTGCTACCAATGGTGCATTTACCATCAGCATTCAAAACTCAAGCACAAATGCTACTGTAGTGAGTTACTCTGTTGCGGGTACTGCAACACCTGGTGCCGATTATACAGCCTTAACGGGTACTGCAACCATTCCGGCAGGAAGTACATCTGTAGTTGTTCCGGTAAACGTTATCAACGACCAAATTGTTGAAGGTACAGAAACTGTTATTGTAACGATAACTAGCGCAACCAATGGCGTAACCGTTACGCCAACGGCAGCCAACGCAACGGCTACAGTAAACATTGCTGATGATGATGTTTCGGTTGTCAGTTTGGTGGCCACGACAAATGCAGCTGAGCCTTCAACGAATGGCTTATTTACCTTTACATTGAGCAAAGTTAGTGCTACACCAACCATTGTAAACTACACGGTTAGTGGTACTGCAACCAGTGGAACAGATTATACGGCTATACCAACATCCGTAAACATCCCGGCAGGTGCAACTAGTGCTACAGTATCGGTTCCGGTTATTGATGATAATATTGTTGAAGGTACAGAAACGGTTATTTTAACGATGACTGCTGCAACGAACAATAGTTTGATTACAGCAAGTACCACACCTGTAACCATGAATTTGTTGGATGATGATGTGGCAACGGTTACTGTTGCCGCAACTACAAATGCAGCTGAGCCATCAACGAATGGTCTGTTCACTTTTACATTAAGCAAAGTTAGTTCTACACCAACCATCATTACTTATTCGGTAGGCGGTACAGCTACAAGCGGCGTAGATTATACGTCAATCGGTACAACGGTAACCATCCCGGCAGGTGCAACAACGGCAACTGTATCCGTTCCGGTAATTAACGACCAGATTGTTGAAGGTACTGAGACCATTATCTTGACGATGGCTGCCGCAACAAACAATACGGCTATTACTGCGAGTACTGCTCCGGTAACGATGAACCTATTGGATGATGATGTTGCAACGATTACAGTTGCGACTAATAATGCTGCAGAACCATCAACCAACGGTTCATTTGTGTTTACTGCGAGTAAAGTAAGTTCTACCCCGGTAACCATTTCTTATACCGTTGGAGGTACAGCTACAAACGGAACGGATTATGCAACGATTACTAACTCTATCGTTCTACCTGCAAATACTGCAAGTGTAACCCTTCCTATTACGGTAACAGACGACCAGCTTGTTGAAGGTACTGAATCTGTGATTCTAACCTTTACAGCGGCAACCGATAATCCGAACGTTACGGTAACGCCTGCATCGGCTACGCTAACCATTGCTGATGATGATGTAGCTACAGTAACTGTTGTAGCAACAACGAATGCGGCAGAGCCATCAACCAATGGTTTGTTTACGTTTACAATGAGCAAAGCCAGCACAACTGCAACCACCATTACTTATTCAGTAGGCGGTACGGCAACGAGCGGGATTGATTATACTTCTATCGGTACTTCGGTAACCATCCCGGCAGGGGCTACAACGGCAACGGTTTCCGTTCCGGTTATAAACGACCAGATTGTTGAAGGTACTGAAACGGTTATTTTGACCATGACGGCAGCAACCAACAATGCGGCTATAACGGCCAGTACAACACCAGTTACTTTAAACATTTTGGACGATGATGTTGCCACGATAAGTGTTGCCGCAACAACGAATGCGGCAGAGCCATCAACCAATGGTTTGTTTACCTTTACCATGACAAAGGCAAGCGCTACACCAACCACCATTACCTATTCGGTAGGTGGAACAGCAACAAGTGGCGTGGATTATACCTCAATTGGTACGTCGGTAATCATTCCGGCTGGTGCTACATCAGTAACTCTTTCTGTTCCGGTAATTGATGATAATATCGCCGAAGGCACAGAAACGGTTATTTTGACCATGGCTGCTGCGACAAATAATGCTCTAATTACAGCGAGTACAACTCCGGTAACTTTAAATATTTTAGATAATGATATTTCGGTAGCCAGCATTGCACCAGGCGTAAACGGAAGTGAGAATGGCCCTGTTAATGGTACATTCATTGTAACCTTAAGCAATCCAACCACTGCAAATACCACTTTAACTTATACGCTTGGTGGTACAGCAACAGAAGGCAGCGATTACACGGCAATCACAACGAAAACCGTAACAATTCTTGCTGGTCAGACCACTGCAACGATTACCATTCCGGTAAGAACCGATAATATTGTTGAGGGTACGGAAACGGTTATCGCTACCTTGACTTCATCAAACAATCCTTTAGTTTCGGCAAGCAATTCGCCTGCAACTATTAACATCATCGATAACACAACCTCTACTGTTACCGTTGCGGCTACAACAAATGCAGCCGAGCCATCAACCAATGGTTTATTCACTTTTAGCTTAAGCAATGTTTCAACTACGAATACTCAAATTACCTTCTCGGTAGGCGGAACAGCAACAAGCGGAGTAGATTATACCTCGATTGGAACAACGGTTACTATTCCCGCAGGACAAAGCAGTGTTACTTTAGCGGTTCCGGTTAGAGATGATAATATTGTAGAGGGTACGGAAACTGTTGTTTTAACAATGGTTGCCGCAACTAATAATACAGCCATTACGGCAAATACAAGTCCTGTAACTTTAACGATTGCAGATAATGATACCGCTATTGCGAGCATTGCTCCAGGCGTAAATGGAAATGAAAGCGGACCGGTTAACGGAACGTTTATTGTAACCTTAAGCAATCCATCTTCAACAGATACCCAAATTACATATACATTAGGTGGTACAGCAACAGAAGGCAGTGATTATACAGCAATTACAACTAAAACCATTACCATCCCGGCAGGACAAACAACCGGAACGATTACAATTGCTGTTTTAACAGATAACATTACAGAAAGTACGGAAACGGTAATTGCTACTCTAACCGGAACGAATAATGCCTTAATTTCTGCGAGTGCAACTGCCGCATCGATTAATATTATTGATGCAAATACGGCAAGTGTAAGCATATCAACTGCGGCCACTGTTAATGAAGGTGCTGGTACGGCAACTTTCACCGTTACTTTAGATAATGCAGTTCAAAATGCATTTACGGTAGATTACACGACAGTAAACGGAACAGCACTAGCCGGTTCTGATTATACCGCAACTTCCGGAACCTTAACATTCGCTGCTGGTTCTGCCGCAGGAACGGTTAAAACCTTTACTGTGCCAATTATCAATGATAATATCGCAGAGCCAAACGAAACCTTTAGTGCAACTTTAAGTAACATCACCGGAGGTGCTGTTGTGATTGCAAATGCAACTGCGACAACAACCATTATTGATAATGATGCGGCAACTGCAACCATAACAGCGGGTGTAAATGGTAATGAAAATGGCCCGGTTAACGGAACTTTTACCGTTACTTTAAGCAACCCTGCATCGGCAGATACGCAAATTACCTATACATTAGGTGGAACCGCTACTGAAGGAAGCGATTATACTGCAATTGCAACTAAAGTAGTAACCATCCCGGCAGGACAAACTACTGCAACTATAACCATTCCGGTAAGAACCGATAACATCGTTGAAGGAACGGAAACCGTGATTGCTACTTTAACGGCTTCCAATAATGCAACTGTAGGCATCAGCAATACGCCTGCAAGCATCAATATTTTAGATAATACAACCGCTACCGTTACGGTAGTGACCACCAATAATGCTGCTGAGCCATCGACTAATGGTTTATACACCTTTACTATGTCGAACGTTTCCTCAACTAATACAGTCATTAACTTTACAGTTGGCGGAACAGCAACAAGCGGCACAGATTATACTTCGATTGGTACATCAATTACGATTCCAGCCGGACAAACCAGCGTTACGTTAAGTGTACCTGTTTTAGATGATAATTTAGCAGAGGGTACGGAAACCGTTATCTTAACCATGACGGGTACCAATAATGCTGCAATTACTGCAAGCACTACGCCAGCCACAATTAATATTGTGGATAATGATGTTGCGACAGTTGCGGTTAACAACGTTTCGGTTACAGAAAGTGCAGGCAATGCAATTTTTACGGTTACATTAAGCGGTAATGTTCAAAATGCATTTACGGTAAACTACTCTACTGCAAACGGTACAGCAATTGCGGGTTCTGACTATACTGCAACAAGCAGCTCGGTTACTTTCCCGGCAGGTTCGGTTAATGGTGCAACGCAAACCTTTAGCATTCCGATTTTAAATGATGCTATTGCAGAACCAACAGAAACTTTTACCGTTACCTTAAATAGTATTGGTGCAGGTTCTCCGGTTACCATTCCTGCTGCGGGTGCGACAGGTACCGCCACAATAACAGACGATGATGCTGCAAGTGTAGCCATCAATAGTGTTACTGCTTTAGAGAGCGTTGGTAATATGGTATTTACGGTAACTTTAACGGGGAATATCCAAAATGCGACGACTATAAACTATGCTACCTCAGATAATACTGCTTTAGCGGGTTCTGATTATACCGCCAAAACAGGTTCAATTACTTTCCCTGCAGGTTCGGTTAATGGTGCAACTCAAACCATTTCAATTGCAATTACCGATGATAACGTAAGAGAACCATCAGAAAGCTTTAACGTTACCTTAAGTGGTGCAACTAGTCCGGTAACCATTTCTCAGGCACAGGGTATCGGAACAATTACCGATAATGATGTTGCAACCGTTAGTATCTCAGCAACACCAACCAGTGTTAATGAAGGTGCAGGTACCGCAACCTTCACGGTAACCTTAAACGGTGCTGTACAAAATGCATTCAGCGTAGATTACACTACGGTTAATGGAACAGCTATTGATGGAAGTGACTATACCGCAAGAAACGGAACATTAAACTTCCCGGCAGGTTCTGCAAGTGGTGCAACATTAACCTTCACGGTTCCGATTATTGATGATAATATTGTTGAGCCATCTGAAACATTCTCAGCATCAATCAGCAACATTACAGGTGGTTTAGTAACCATTGCAACTTCCAGCGCAACAGTAACGATTGTTGATAATGATACGGCAGTAGCCAGCATTACGCCAGGTGTTAATGGAAATGAAAATGGTCCGGTTAATGGAACCTTTACGGTAACCTTAAGTAAAGCATCTGCTACAGATACACAGATTACCTATACATTATCTGGCACAGCAACTGAGGGTAGTGATTATAGTACCATCGGTACAAAAACAATTACCATCCCGGCAGGGCAAACTACGGGAACCATAACCATTCCTGTTTTAACAGACGCACTTGTTGAAGGTACGGAAACGGTTATTGCGACCCTGGGTGCAACAAATAATACTGCAATTACCGCAAGCGCTACAGCTGCAACCATAAATATATTAGATAATACAACTTCAACGGTTACGGTTGCGGCTACCACGAACGGGGCAGAGCCATCAACCAATGGTTTATTTACTTTTACCTTAAGTAATTTATCTACTACAAATACCATAATTAACTATACGGTTAGCGGAACGGCAACAAGTGGTGTAGATTATACTTCTATCGGTACTTCGGTAACCATTCTTGCAGGCCAAAAAACAGCAACTGTTAGTGTTCCGGTATTAGATGATAATATTGTAGAAGGTACGGAAACGGTTATCTTAACCATGACTGCCGCTACAAATAATGCTGCGATTACAGCCAGTACGGCTCCGGCTACTGTTAATATTGCCGATAACGATACCTCGATTGCAAGCATTGCACCGGGTGTAAACGGAAATGAAAATGGTCCGGTTAATGGTACATTTATCGTATCATTAAGTAATCCATCATCAACACCAACTACGATTACCTATTCGTTAAGCGGAACGGCAACAGAAGGTTCTGATTACGGAACAATTGTTACGAAAACGGTAACCATCCCGGCAGGGCAAACTTCTGCTACGATTACCATTCCGGTATCTTCAGATGCAATTGTTGAGGGCCCTGAAACTGTTATTGCTACACTTGGTACTTCAAATAATGCCTCGATAACGGTGAATAGCAGTCCTGCAACCATTAACATCATCGATAATAATACCGCAACGGTAAGTATTTCTGCCGGAGCAACGATTAATGAAGGCGATGGAACGGCTACCTTTACGGTAACCTTGAGCACTGCGGTACAAAATGCATTTAGTGTTACTTATGGAACTTCAAATGGGACTGCTCTTGCAGGTTTAGATTATACCACTACAATTGGAACTTTAACTTTTCCTGCCGGTTCTGCCGCAGGAAGTACCTTAACATTCTCTGTTCCAATTACGGATGATAACCTTGTAGAACCAGACGAAAATTTCTCTGCAACCTTAACCAGTGTAACGGGTGGATTAGTAACGATTGGTACTGGAACGGCAACGGTTATTATTATTGATAATGATACTTCTGTAGCCACTTTAGCAGCAGGCGTAAATGGTAATGAAACTGGTCCGGTGAACGGAACGTTTATTGTTACGTTAAGCAAACCATCATCTACAGATACTGAAATTAGCTACACGCTAAGCGGTACTGCAACTGAAGGTTTAGATTATTCGACCATTACCAATAAAATTGTAATTGTTCCGGCCGGACAAACGACCGCCACAATTACCATCCCTGTGTTGCAAGATGCACTAGCAGAGCCAACAGAAACGGTAATTGCGAGAATCAATACTTCAAATAATACTAGCGTTACGATTAATAATACGAATGCAACCATCAATATTTTAGATGCAAGTTCGGCAAGTATAAGTATATCAACGGCTGCTACGGTTAATGAAGGCGCCGGAACTGCAACTTTCACGGTAACACTAAACAGCAATGTACAGGATGCATTTACTGTAGACTATACTACCCAAAATGGAACAGCAATTGCCGGACAGGATTATACTGCAAGAAATGGAACTTTAAGTTTCCCTGCAAATTCTCAGGCCGGTGACACGCAAAGCTTTACGGTAAACATTACTGATGATAACCTTGCTGAGCCAAGTGAGACTTTCAGTGCGGTAATAAGTAACGTTAGCGGAGGTGTAGTGGTTATTAGTAATGCAACTGCAACTACGACAATTATTGATAACGATGCTTCAGTAGCTTCGATTGCTGCTGGTGTAAATGGTAACGAAAATGGTCCGGTTAACGGAACATTCACGGTTGCTTTGAGCAAGCCTTCATCAGTTGATACCCAAATTACCTATAGTTTAAGTGGTACTGCTACGGAGGGTAGTGATTACAGCACAATTGTAACTAAAACCATTACTATTCCTGCATTGGCAACCACTGCAACGATTACCATTCCGGTTTTAACAGATGCAATTGTTGAAGGAACTGAAACGGTTATTGCTACGCTTACCGCATCAAACAATACGCTTGTTAGTGTGAGTAATACGCCTGCAAGCATCAATATTATTGATAATACAACGGCTACGGTAAGTATTACTGCGAGCAGAAATGGTGCTGAACCAGGTACTTCGGGCCAGTTTACTTTCACTTTGAGTAATGTTTCTTCTACGGATACACAAATTACATTTGGTGTAAGTGGCACCGCAACCAGCGGATTAGACTTCACTGCAATTGGTACAACGGTAACCATCCCGGCAGGACAAACAACTGCAACGTTGACTGTACCTGTACTGGATGATAATATTGTTGAGCCTACAGAAACGGTAATTTTAACGATGGTGGCTGCTACCAATAATCCTAGTATAACGGCAAATGTAGCGCCAGCAACTGTAAACATTACGGATAATGATGTTGCCTTAGTAACGCTTGCAGCTGGTAACCAGGGAGATGAAAATGGTCCGGTTAACGGAACATTTACGGTTACTTTAAGTAATCCATCATCTACGGATACTCAAATTTCTTACACGCTAGGTGGTACTGCAACTGAAGGAAGTGATTATACTGCGATTGCGGTTAAAACCATTACCATTCCAGCAGGACAAACTACGGGTACAATTATTATTCCGGTAAGAACAGATAATATTGTTGAAGGAACCGAGACGGTGATTGCAACCTTAACGGCTTCTGCAAATCCTCAGTTCAGTGTAAATACCAGCCCGGCAACGATAAATATTTTAGATAATACAACTGCAACAGTTACGGTTGCGGCTACTGCAAATGGTGCAGAGCCAAGCACACCAGGTCAGTTTACCTTTACCTTGAGCAATGTATCGACCACGAATACGGTTATTACTTATGCCGTATCGGGTACAGCGACAAGCGGTGTAGACTATACACAAATCGGCACATCAGTTACGATACCAGCCGGACAAACTACTGCTACAATTTCTGTTCCTGTATTGGATGATGATATAGCAGAAGGTACTGAAACGGTTATTTTAACAATGCAAGCCTCAACCAATAATGCTGCAATTACAGCAAGCACTGTTCCGGCCACGGTTAATATTACCGATAATGACACCTCTGTAGCAACGATTACCGCTGGTGTAAACGGTAATGAAAACGGTCCGGTTAACGGAACATTTGTGGTGACTTTAAGTAATCGTTCTTCAGTTGAAACACATTTGACCTTTACCTTATCGGGTACAGCAATCGAAGGTACAGATTACAGCAGCATTGTAACCAAAACGGTTACGATTCCTGCAGGTCAGCTTTCGGCAACGATTACCATTCCTACCTTAGTGGATGATATTGTTGAAGGAAATGAAACGGTTATTGGCAGATTAACCTCATCAGACAATAGTTTGGTAAGTGTAAATTCGGCTACGGCAACCATCAACATTATTGATAACACCAAAGCAACCATTACGGTTGCCGCTACAGCGAATGGGGCAGAGCCAAATACACCTGGTCAGTTTACCTTCACCATGAATAATGTGTCGACCACCAATACGGTGATAACGTATTCGGTAAGCGGAACGGCAATTAGTGGAACGGATTATACTTCTATTGGAACAACGGTAACCATCCCGGCTGGTCAGAAAACGGTAACGGTATCTGTTCCTGTATTGGATGATGATATTGTTGAAGGTACTGAAACGGTTATCTTAACGATGGCTGCGGCTACTAGCAATGCTTCGATTACAGCAAGTACAACACCTGCAACAGTTAATATTGTTGATAATGATAATTCAATTGCAACGATTGCTGCCGGTGTGAATGGAAATGAAAACGGTCCTGTTGCAGGAACATTCATCGTAACCTTAAGCAATGCTTCGTCAAGCCCAACAACGATTACTTATACGTTGAGTGGTACAGCAACTGAGGGCAGCGATTACAGTACGATTACAACGAAGAGTGTAACGATTCCAGCTGGTCAGAAAACGGCAACCATTACGATTCCTGTATTAACTGATGCAATTGTGGAGGGTACAGAAACGGTAATTGCTACTTTAACCGCAACTAATAACGGTGCAATAACAGTTGATAATACGCCTGCGAGTATCAATATTTTAGATAATAATACGGCATCTGTCAGCATTAGCACCACACCAACAATAAGTGAGGCTGCGGGCACGGCAACCTTTACCGTTACTTTAAGTAGTGCGGTACAGAACAGCTTCAGCTTCGATTATGCTACTGCTAATGGAACTGCGATTGCAGGTTCGGATTATACGGCGAAAAGCGGAACGTTAACCTTCCCTGCAAACTCTGCGGCAGGAGCGACCTTAACTTTTACCGTTCCGATTATTGATGATGATTTGGTTGAGCCATCAGAAACCTTCTCGGCTACGATAAGCAATATTCAAGGTGGTTTGGTAACCATTGCGAATGCAACGGCTACGGTAACCATTACTGATAATGATACTGCTATTGCAAGTATTGCAGCCGGTTCAAATGGAAATGAAACTGGTCCGGCAAACGGAACATTTATTGTGACTTTAACACATCCATCATCAACAGATACACAAATTACTTATACCCTTGGTGGTACTGCAGACGAGGGCACAGACTACACGGCGATTACGAATAAAACGGTAGTCATCCCGGCAGGACAGCTCACTGCAACGATTAACATTCCGGTTATTGCCGATGCAGTTGCAGAGAGTACAGAAACCGTGATTGCTACCCTGGGTACATCAAATAACCCGGCGATCTCAGTAAATACAACTCCGGCAACGATAAACATTATTGATGCAAATACGGCTAACGTAAGTATTTCAATTAGTGCGCCGAGCGTAAGCGAGGGTATTGGTTTTGTTACCTTATCGGTTACACTAAACGTAGCTGTACAGAATAGTTTTACGGTAGATTATGCAACTGCAAACGGTACAGCAATAGCAGGATTAGATTATACCGCTACGAGCGGAACCTTAACTTTCCCTGCAAATTCTCCTGCCGGAACTGTTTTAACAGTAGCTATTCCAATTATCGATGATAATTTGATAGAGCCAACAGAAAACTTTACTGTTGGATTGAGTAATGTAAGTGGTGCCGATGTCGCCATCGGTACAAGTCCGGCTACGGTTAACATTGCAGATAATGATACCGCGATAGCAAGCATTACCAGCGGTAATAATGCAAACGAAAATGGATTAATCAACGGAACATTTAACGTTACTTTAAGTAATCCATCATCAACGCCAACAACATTAACCTTTACATTAGGCGGTACGGCAACAGAGAGTTCAGATTACCAGGCGGTAACCAAAACTATTGTTATTCCAGCGAATACAACGAGTGCAATAATTACAATTCCGGTATTAGAAGATGCTTCGGCAGAAGGTACTGAAACCGTTATTGCAACACTTGTAAGTTCGGATAATGCTGCAATTACGGTAAGCAATTCGCCAGCTACAATTAATATTCTGGATGAAGATTTGGCTACAGTAAGTATCTCATCAAACCCTACTGTAAATGAGGGTGCGGGTACGGCTACCTTTACGGTTACGCTTAATCATGCGGTTCAAAATGCATTTACTGTAGATTATGTCACTGCTAATGGAACTGCACTTGCAGGTTCGGATTATACGGCTACAAGTGGTACGTTAAGTTTCCCTGCAAATGCTCCGGCTGGTACAGTTTTAACCTTTACTGTTCCAATTACGGATGATAATCTGGTAGAGGGCGCTGAAACATTTACAGCCAACCTGAGTAACATTACGGGTGGCGTGGTAACTATTGGCACAGGAACTGCAACCATATCAATAACAGATAATGATACCGCAATAGCAACGGTTCTTGCGAACACTGATGGTAATGAGAACGGGCCGATAAACGGAAGTTTTACCGTTAATTTAAGTAACCCATCAGCAACAGATACGCAGCTTACCTTTACTTTAGGTGGTACGGCAACAGAAGGTTCTGATTACACCACGATTGCTAAAACAATTACAATTCCTGCTGGTCAAACTTCTGCAACCATTACCATCCCGACTTTAAGCGATGCAGTAGTTGAAGGAACGGAAACTGTGGTTGCTACTTTGGTAAGTTCTAATAACCCTGCAATTTCGGTGAGTAATACACCAGCAAGCATCAATATTATAGATGATAATACGGTTTCGGTAACCATTTCTGTAACGACGGTTAGTGTTGATGAAGCTGCGGGAACAGCAACCTTCAGAGTAACTTTAAGTGGTGCTGTTCAAAATGGCTTTAACGTTGATTACACTACAGCAGATGGTACGGCAACTGCCGGATTAGATTATACGGCTACAAGCGGAACATTGAGCTTCCCGGCAGGTTCTGCGGCGGGCGCAAGCTTAACTTTCACTGTGCCGATTATTGATGATAATTTAGCTGAACCAAATGAAACATTCAGTGCGATTATTACGAATGTATCTGGCGGTTTGGTGAAAATTGCAAACGGTACAGCAACCTTAACCATTATTGATAATGATGCGGCTACAGCCGTAATTGCTGCCGGTGTTAGTGGTAATGAGAACGGTCCGGTTTCGGGTACTTTCATTGTTACGCTTAGTAATCCATCATCTACAGATACACAGTTAACCTACACTTTAGGTGGTACTGCAACTGAAGGTTCGGATTACACAACGATAGTCACTAAAACAGTAACCATCCCGGCGGGACAAACGACTGCAACCATAAACATTCCGGTTGTTGCAGATAATCTTATCGAAGGAACAGAAACTGTTATTGCTACATTGACAGCATCTAATAACGCAACAGTTACTGCAGATAATACGCCTGCACGAATTGATATTTTAGATAATACAAGTGCAACGGTTACAGTAATTGCTAGTGCTGATGGTGCTGAACCTGCAACACCAGGAGAATTTACCTTCACTTTAAGTAATCCATCAACAACAGATACACAAGTTAACTTTACCGTTAGCGGTACGGCAACAAGTGGTGTTGATTACACTTCGATTGGTGCTTCAATTACCATTCCTGCAGGACAAACGGTACTTAAATTATCGGTGCCAGTATTAAACGATAATGTAATTGAGGGTACAGAAACGGTGATTGTAACGATGAATCCGGTAACTAACAATGCCTCAATTACGGCAAGCACTACTCCGGCAACCATTAACATTACAGATAGTGGTTCATCAATTGCGACCATTACTGCAGTTAATGATGGTGCAGAGGCGAATCTTGTTGCGGGAACTTTCAGGGTTACGTTAAGCACGCCATCCGCAACGGAAACTGTACTTACTTATACTTTGAGTGGAACCGCAACCGAAGGCAGTGACTACACCACAATTGTAACTAAAACGGTAAGCATCCCGGCAGGACAATTAACTGCAACGTTTAATATTCCGGTAGTTGCTGACCAAGTTGTTGAAGGTACTGAAACGGTTATTGCTAAATTATTCTCTGTGAATAATCCGTTGATTACCCTTAGTAATGTTGCGGCAACTCTAAATATCACTGACAATAATACCGCCACAGTTAGCTTAACTGGTCCGGCTACTATTAATGAAAGTGCCGGATTAGCAACCTACACGGTAACGCTCAGTACAGCAGTTCAAAATTCGTTTACGGTTGATTATTCTACTGCAAACGGAACGGCCTTATCAGGCTTAGACTATACTGCAACGGCAGGAACTTTAACCTTCCCGGCAGGTTCACTAGCAGGTGCAACCTTAACCTTTACGGTTCCAATTACGGATGATAACCTGGTTGAACCAAACGAAACTTATTCGGCCACCATCAGCAATGTAACCGGCGGTTTAGTAACGATTGGAACAGCAACTGTTAATACAACCATTACCGATAACGATACTGCAATTGCAAGTATTGTAGCCGGTATCGATGGAAAAGAAAATGGCCCTGTTAACGGAACCTTTACGGTAAGTATCAGTAATCCATCATCAACAGATACTCAAATTACCTATACTTTAACGGGTACGGCAACAGAGGGCAGTGATTATACCGCAATTGCAAGTAAAGTGGTTACGATTCCGGCAGGACAAACTTCTGCAATCATAACCATTGGAACGTTAAATGATTCGTTTGTTGAAGGGAATGAGACGGTTATTGCTACATTAACTGGTACAGATAACGGTTCTATCACGGCATCAACAACTCCGGCAACGATAAATATTATCGACAATACAACCGGAACCATCATTGTGGTTACAGCAGCAAACGGTTCTGAGCCATCAACTCCGGGTAGGTTCACCTTTACGCTGAACAATGTTTCATCAACCGATACTCAGATTACCTTTACCGTTTCGGGTACAGCAACATCAGGTGTAGATTACACCAGTATTGGCACATCGATTATTATTCCGGCAGGACAAACATCTGTTAGTTTAGATGTTAATGTGTTGGATGATGACTTGCTTGAAGGAACAGAAACGGTTATATTAACCATGAATTCTGCAACGAATAATGGTTTAATTACAGCGAGCACTATTCCTGCGGTGGTGAATATTTTTGATAACCGTGCGCCAATTGCTTCGGCTTCAGCTTTAACTACAGCAGAAGATACACCAGCGAACGGAACGATTACTGCAAGTGATCCTGATGGTAACCCGCTAACATTTACTGTTGGTAATGCGCCAGGACATGGCACGGTGGTATTAAATACTAATGGTACTTACATTTATACACCGACATTGAATTATAATGGAACTGATGTATTTACCGTGGTGGTGAGTGATGGCAAAGGTGGTTCGACAACCGTAACCATTAACGTAACCATTACAGCTGTAAATGACGCACCAGTAGCGGTTTCGCCAAATATTACAACATTAGAAGATACACCATTTAATGGCACAATAACGGCAACAGATGCGGATGGCGATTTGCTAACCTATACTTTAACCGCTGCTCCGGCTCATGGAACTGTAGTTGTGAAAGCGGATGGTACTTACACTTATACGCCAGCGGCAGATTACAACGGACCAGATGTATTTACGGTAACGGTGAGTGATGGTAATGGCGGTTCGACAGTTGTGACCATTAATGTAACGGTTACGCCAGTAAATGATGCACCTGTTGCAACTGCACAACCAATAACAACGGCAGAAGATACTCCGGTTAACGGCTCTATTGTGGCAACTGATGCCGATGGCGACCCATTAACTTATACCTTAAGTATGCCACCTGCTCACGGTACGGTAACCTTAAACTCAAACGGAACTTACACTTTCGTACCAGCTGCTAATTATTTCGGAACAGATGCTTTTGCTGTAACCGTAAGCGATGGAAACGGTGGTTCGGTAACCGTTGTGGTTAATGTTACCATCACTGCGGTAAACGATGTGCCTGTTGCAAGTGCACAGCCAATTGTTACCAACCAAAATACTCCGGCGAATGGAACAATAACCGCAAGTGATGTTGATGGTGATGTTTTAACATTTGCATTAACAACACCGCCTGCTCACGGTACGGTTACTTTAAATCCTGACGGTACATTCACCTTCAGTCCGGCTACAGGTTACATTGGTACAGATAGCTTTACGGTTACGGTAAGCGATGGTAAAGGCGGAACTGCACAGGTTGTTATTCCGGTTACGGTTAATTTAGTTGGCGCACCAGCGTTTACTTTTACAAAAGCAATTGATGGTGCAATTCCATCAACACTTGGCGCAGCATTAAACTACAAATTGGTGATTACGAACACCGGAAATGTAGCTTTATCAAATATCACCATAACAGATGCTAATGCAACTGTAGCGACCATTCCGGTATCGAGTTTGGCTCCGGGTGCTAGCGTTACGGTTAATGCGGCGCATAACATTACCCAAGCAGATTTAGATGCAGGTTCAGTAAGCAATCAGGCATCTGTAATGCTTGCCGACCCACAAGGTAATAACTACACTAAAGTTTCGGATAACCCTAATACACCTGCTGCAAATGATGCGACGGTTGCATCATTAACTAAAACGGCTTCTGTAATCTTAACAAAAGCTGCAAGCAATACGGTTAGTAAAACTGGTGATGTAATTAATTACAACATCGTGGTAACGAATACAGGTACAGTTACTTTAAGTAATGTCGTAGTCGCTGATGCTGGTGCAGATGCAGGTTCAATAAGTCCTGCAACGGTTGCCACTTTAGCGCCTGGTAGCAGTGTAACGGTAACCGCTAAACACACGATTACTTTAACAGAAGTTAATGCAGGTTCGTTCAGTAATCAGGCTAGTGTAACTGCACTAGACCCACAAGGTGTTGTGGTAAGCAAAGCGAGGTCTGATGATCCGAACACACCGGTTATTGATGATGCAACCGTAACCCCGATTGCTCCGGCATCAATGATTACACTGGTTAAAACTGGTGTATTAAGCACCGATGGAAATAGCATCAACTACAACTTCAGCATTAAAAACACCGGTAATGTTACCTTACACATTATTACCCTAACAGATGCTAAGCTTGGCTTAAACAGGGTAATTCCTGGAACATTATCACCGGGTGCAATTGTAACTGATAGTTATGCATACACCTTAACACTTGCTGATAAAGATGCCGGAAGTGTTACCAATACTGCAAGAGTTACTGGTCAAACGCCTGCAAATGTTACGGTAGCTGATATTTCGGGTACTGCTGAGAATAACGATACACCAACCGTTACCCCGGTAACTGGTGTAACTGGAATAGCGCTGGTTAAAACGGCAACATTTAGCGGCAACCAGGTAACGTATGGTTTTGCAATCAAAAATATTGGTAATGTTACTTTAAATACCATTACGCTAACCGATACGAAACTTGGTATAAATGCGAAGGTAATTTCAGTACCAGGTGGTTTAGCGCCGGGCGCAACCGTTAATGATACTCAGGTTTACACACTTACACAAGCTGACAAAGATTTAGGTACGGTAACCAACTCTGCATCAGTAAATGCGAGAAGTTTAACCGGTGTAGCCGTAAGCGATGTATCTGGTACAGCTGAAAATAACAATTCGGCAACGGTAATCAGCTTCCCTAAATCGCCTGTGGCGGTTGATGATGTTGCTAAAATGCCAGTAAATTCTCCGGTTACCATCAATATTTTAGGAAATGATAATCCTGGTAATTCTTCATTCGATAGATTAACCATTGAGATTACCAGTCAGCCTAGAAACGGAACCGTTCGTGTTAATGCCGATGGAACGATAACTTACACGCCTAATGTTGGTTTTGTAGGGGATGATACTTTTAGCTACAGAATTAAGGATGCTTATGGCTACTATACGAACGTAGCATCTGTAAACCTAAGTTCTAACTTAGCGGGTTTAACCATTCCGAATTTATTTACACCAAATGGTGATGGTGAAAATGACACTTTCGAAATCATTGGTTTAGACCAATATCGTGATAACGAATTACAGATCATTAACCGTTGGGGCAATGAGGTATTCAGGGCTAAAGGCTACCAAAATAACTGGACAGGCGAAGGCTTAAATGAAGGCACATATTATTATTTGCTTCGCATTAAAAATCCTCAAACTAATCAAACTGAGGTGTTAAAAGGATATATTACTTTAATCAGGGCATTTAAAAAATAGGTATAGACTTAAGCGCATCAGTGCTTTTAAGTACTGATGCGTTTTAAAGATGTAAGATGATGAGAAAAATATTATTACTAAGTGTTTCATTACTATTGATGGTTAAAATTGCCGCTGCACAGCAGGATGCGCAATACAGCCAGTATATGTTTAACGGCATTTATATTAATCCAGCTTATGCTGGTTATAAAGAGGTATTAAATGTTCATAGTTTCTATCGTACACAATGGACTGGCATTCAGGGGGCGCCACGGAGTATGGCCTTAGCCGTGGATGCAATTGCCAATGATGGAAACGTTGGTTTAGCGCTTCAGGTTGCGAGCGATAAATTGGGTGCGCAAACCAACTTGAGTGTTTACGGAAACTATGCCTACAGAATAAGAATGAACGATGATGGCAGTTCGAGGTTGGCGTTGGGTGTTGGCGCAGGTATGGTTAATCTTTCAATAGATGGTTCGATGTTAAACCCAAACCGTCCGGAAGTTGGTCAGCCAATTGGAACGGAAAGTACAATTGTTCCTGATGCAAGGGCAGGTGTTTATTTCTCGAATGATAAATTTTATGCGGGTCTATCAGCCGATAATTTAATTTCTCAATATATTGATATAGATAGATATGCATTTATCCCTCAACCCAAACCACATTATTATTTAACTGCCGGCGCATTGCTACCCATCAATCAGGATTTTCAGGTTAAACCTTCACTATTAATTAAAGATGATAGGGGTGGACCAACCAGTTTAGATGTGAATGCTTTTTTAATGATAAAAGACTTAATCTGGTTGGGTGGTTCTTACCGCACAGGTATTAAATTGTATGATAAGAGTTACCTGCAAAGAGATTTATCGCCACTTAATTCGGCAACTGCAGCGATACAAATCTTCCCTTCACAAAAGTTAAGAATTGGATATGCTTATGATTTCTCAGTTGGTCCTTTGCAAGGCTATAGCGGTGGAACTCACGAAATTTCGATTGCATTCTCGTTTATTAAACCGAACGTAAGAATGAGTACACCAAGGTTTTTTTAATGGCTGAACAAAATAATTTATTTTAATTATTAAGAAACGATGAATAAATTTCTACCACATATATCACTGCTGTTTTGCCTCTTCATTTTTTTTGGCAATCGGGCTAATGCACAATACGCTTTAAATGATGCCAATCAACAGTATGGGCTTTTTAACTACAGCAAAGCTGTTGAGCTTTATCAGCAAGCGTATAAAAAGAAACCAACGCTTTTTGTTGCAGAACGAATTGCAAAATCTTATGCCTTGATGAATGATTTTCGTCAATCAGAAAAATGGTATGAAACCATAAGTAAAATGCCTGAAGCTAAGCCAGAAGATATTTTAGGTTATGCAAAGGCGTTGCAAATCAATTCCAAATATGCTGAGGCGAAAATTCAATATCTAAATTATGGTAGTAAGGCAAAAGATGCAGTCAAAAAAGATTTAAACATTTGGGTTGCCTCTTGCGATTCGGCTGTGAAATGGATGCAACATCCAATGGCTGTTAAAATCCTTAACCAATCTGAATTAAACAGTGCTCAATCTGATTGGGGAGCTGTAAAATATGAAAATGGTTTTGTGTTTACATCAGATAGAATTAACAAAGTTTTAAACTCAGCAGAGAAACCCAGTAAGCCTTTTTTAAGATTTGATGGGGTAAAATCAATAGATAAAAATACTTACGGATGGACAGGGCATAACTATCTGAGTTTATATTTCAAACCATCCATCAGCGATACCTTACGTCATTTCGCTATCAATACCGGAACAGATTATCATGTTGGTGCGGCTAGTTTTACCGCTGATGAGAAAACCATATTCTTTACACTAACCAAAGTTCCGGATGAGTTGAAAAACCTGAAAAATAAATCGTACACCATTAACGTAGAAACTTACAGCAGTACAAAAGATGCTTCTGGGAACTGGACTAAGCCCGTTTCATTTGCTTACAATAAGGTGAACAATTACTCCGTTGGCGATCCGTTTATCACACCTGATGGAAAAACATTGTATTTCTCTTCGAATATGCCAGGTGGAAAAGGTGGAGCTGATATTTATTTCTGCGTGAAAAATGCAGATGGCAACTGGGGAAATCCGGTGAATTTGATAGATGTTAATACCGATGGAAATGAGCGTACACCATTTTTGGATGCAAAAGGCAATCTGTATTTTTCTAGTGATGGTAGGATTGGCATGGGCGGTTTGGATATTTATTTTGCACAATGGAACAACAACCATTTCACTAAAATTCAAAATTTAGGTTATCCAATCAATTCTGCTCAGGATGATTTTAGTGCTAAACTAAATGAAAAGGGCGAGGTTTACTCTTTCTCTTCAAATCGTGCTGATGGTTTGGGTAGTGATGATATTTACACCGTTCAATTTCCTCCACAATTGGTTTTTAAACTTGATGGAAAGGTTAGTGCTAAAAAGAATAATCAGCCAATAGCTGGTGCAAAAATTTTATTAACCAAAGCTGATAAACAAACCTTAACTGCCGAAACCGATGCAAATGGTTTTTACAGTTTTACATTGGCTAAGGATTCTGATTATACTATTTTAGCAAATAAAGTAGGTTACTTTGCCGAGGTAGGCGCAGCAACCACCAAAAATCTTACAAGCTCTGCAACCTTACATCAAAACTTCAGTTTAGATGCTATCGAAATTAACAAGGCGATAAGACTTGAGAATGTTTTCTACGATTATAATAAGTGGGACATTCGCCTGGATGCTATGGTTGATTTGGATAAACTGGTTAATATTTTACAATTAAATCCGACCATTAATATTGAGCTGAGTTCGCATACGGATAGTAGAGGTAAGGATGCTTATAACTTGACGTTATCTCAAAAAAGAGCAGAGTCAGCAGTGCAATATATTGTATCAAAAGGCATCAGTAGGAGCAGAATTGTTGCTAAAGGTTACGGCGAAACAAGGCCGGTAAACAGATGCCTTAACGGCGTGAAATGTTCGGAAGCAGAGTTCCAACAAAATAGAAGAACAGAATTTAAGATAACCAGGCAGTAATTCAACAAAAAAGCCGCAATTTACATTGCGGCTTTTTTGTTAGCGAGGTTTATATTCTTTCTTTGCCGCTATACTTTAGCTGCAATTCAGGATTTTTGGCATATTCATCCCAAAGCTCATCAATTGATTTTCCAGATAGCTTGACCCAGGTATCCTTAGTGTAGGTTTTGTTTCTTAATTCTTTATCCATTTCAATGATTAAACCCGGTTTAACCTTTTGGTCTATCCATTCAAAAAAACGAGCGGTTACACGATAGCTGTTTTCATATTTCTTCTCGTTCTGTTTCTCGGTAAGTTCAGGTAACTTCCATTTCGAGCCAATATTATCAACGCCATATCTGTAGCGGATAAAATCGGCTATGCCTTCGGTAAGCCAAACCGGACCAGAGCCATAACCATAACCTTGAACCAGGTGCATACCTTCATGGGTTACAATATCAATATCTGTAGGATGTGCATTCATATATGTAGTGCTGAATAGAATGCGGTTGCCGCTTGCTTCTGCAACGCCTTTGTAAGCTGTATCTGTTACAAATAAAACCTGATGTGTTGTTTTTGGATTGAATGTACTCACCAAAGTAGGAAATACCTTAAAATAAGTTTCGATAAGCTCTTTCTGAATTACAGGATTAAATGCTGAATTTTTGTTGATGAAAACGAGCTGATAATCCTCGTTTTTTATGGTATCAACCGATGTCCAGTTTTTATGAAGTGCCTGTTGTAAATTTGTCTGGAAATTATCAAAATTCTTTTTCTTTTTTATCCAATTGCTGTTTACCACAATTTCTCCTGGTATCGCTTTTAAAGTAAATTTACTTGCGGTATCAATAACCCGCATGGTTACTTCTCTTTTTGTTCTGTAACCATCTGCGGCAGCAAAAGCAGGGTAAGTTTCCATAAATGCTGCATTTACTTTTGCAGTATCTAAACTTACTTTAGTACTGTTGTCAATTGTGATCGCATAAGGTCGCGGTGCATTACGACGCTGAGGTTGTGTAGTACCAGTATTATTTGGGCTCGTTTGCGCAAAGGCGGCAGCCGAAAGCATGGTTAAAAGTGCCATGCCAGATATCTTGTTTAACATAGGGATTAAATTTTGGCTAAAAATAAGCGATGTTAAAAAGATATCCTGTAAAAATGAAGCTACAAATTATGCTTAGACCGCTATAGCGCTGTTGAGAGTTGAAAATAGAAAGTTGTGCCTTTATCCCATTCACTGTGCAGCCAAATAGAGCCTCCATGTCTTTCAATAATTTCTTTACAGAGATACAAACCAATTCCAAAGCCTGCAATTGAGCCCATATGCTGATTTTTTACACGGTAATATCTTTCAAAGATGTATTCCTGGTCTTCTTCAGCAATTCCCATACCTCTGTCTTCTATTGAGAAAATGATATCATCGGCTTTTACTTCGTAATTAAGGGTTATTGTAGAACCCATAGGTGAATACTTTACTGCATTGCCAACCAAATTCTGAATAACCTGACCGATTTTATCTCTATCGGCTTTTATAAATATATCGCCTGAAGTTTTGAATTCTAGCTTATGCGTATGAACGGTTGAGCAAAGCTCAGACTCAAGCTCGTTAAAAAGTTGTTTTATATTAAATGACGAAGTTTCAATCGCCATTTTTCCCGATTCTAATCTCGATACATTTAAGAAACCATTAATCATGGAAGTCATACTTCTGATTTGTTTAAGTGCTTTCTCTAAAACACCTTCCAAGCCTTTATCATCTTGCTTAATTGCTGTTCTTTGCAGAAGTTGAATGTAAGCGTTTAATGAAGTTAGCGGTGTTTTCAGTTCGTGGCTAACCATGCTGATGAAATCATCCTTGCGTTGTTCGTCTTTCTTTTGTTCGGTTACATCGCGTAGCGTTCCGTTTAAACTTAAGGCTTTTCCGTTTGCATCGAAGGTAGTGCGGCCAATGGCCTGTACAGTTCTTATTTCGGCTGTCGGGTTGGCTCTAATTCTATAATCAATGGTATAACGGCCACCAGATTCCTCAATCAGTGCTTCAGAAATTGCCTGGCTTACATATTCTCTATCTTCCTCGTGTATTGCAGAAATGGCTATTCCTAAGTCTAACTTTTCATCACTAGCTAAACCGAACCAGCTTTTCAGTAAATCATTTCCAGAAAAAAGATTGCTATCAGGTTCGTAATAAAAAGTGCCTAGTTCTCCGGCATCAATAGCCATAGAAAGCATTTGTTGTGCTTTTTCGTGCTCTCGAGAAGCCAGTATTTGTTTCGTAATCTCTTCTAATATAACCAGTACGCCTGTTATTTGTCCTGATGAAGATTTAATCGGCTGATAAATAGAATTTACAAAAGCTTCGCGTAATCCATTTTCATGGTATAACATCACCTTGAAAACATTATTTACTTTAGCTATTCCGGTTTCGTAAACATCTCTTAACCATTTGTTTACGGGCTGTCCTTTTAATTCGGGCCTTGCAAGTTCATGCGGTTTCCCTAAAACATCGGCTTCATTACGCCCCCAAATTCCTAAAATAACTTTATTTGCAATTTCTATAACTAAATCATCGCCTTCAAGTACGCAAATACCTACGGGTGCTTGTTCGATAATGGTTCTTATGTGCTCCCTGCTATCCGCAAGCATAACCATCGATTTATTCAGCTCCTCATTTGTGGAAAGTAATTCTTCCACCGTGGCAGCCATTTCTTCGGTAATTGCTTGTTCTTCTTCTTCTTTTTCACTTAAAAGGAGTAACGATGCCCTTCTTTGAGAAACATCTCTGGCGGTGTGGATGATGCAATATGTTTTTTGATTATCATCGAGCAATGCCCTATATTCAAAATCAAAATAAAAGGTTTGTAGTTCGCCATCAACCACTAAATCTGCAGGGGTATCAGAAGCATAATAACTAACGCCTGTTTTCCAGACATTCTTCAGCAAATCGGTGAAAGGCTGGCCTACTATTTCCGGAATGGCCTCTTCAAAATGCTTACCTACAACGGAGCGTTCTTTACCCCAAATGTTAAGCATTGCGTTATTTGCAAAGCGGATAAATAAATCATCGTTTGTATAAATGGCAGTAGCTTCCTGTGTATTTTGTAGTACCTCCAGAAGCATATTATCGCTGAAAGCCTTGGCAAAGTTATTTTTAGAATCGGTCATAAACTATAACAAAGATAATGATTGCATTTTAAGCTTTAAAAAATTAGGAGTCATTATTGTTTGTGAATATCTGATATATTCATCCTCAGAAAAATTGAAACAAGTCTGATACTGAGAATTAATACTGAGTTAATCTTACTTTTTGATTATAGATGTAAATTCGCTTTTGATATAAATATAAAATGAAAGCATCGGGTATAGAAATAGAAGTGAAAATTGCAGAAGGATTTACCTCTAAATTAAGTAACCGGATATTTTTTGCAGATACGCAAGCGGATACTGTTCATTCAAAAATTGATGCAATTAGTACCGATTATCTTTTAAGATGCAGGCATAATTTAAAAAATGCCATTTCATTAGCATCAGCCATGGTGCTTTAAATTTATACGCTAATTTACCGATTGAGAATATTGAAGGGTATTAGAACCTGTTTCGTTATTGGTGTTGATGTATAATTTTATGGCATCAATGGTTTCTTTTGGCGCAGTAATGTGTGGGTAATGCCCGGTTGCATTTAACAAATGAATACTGTTGTAAGGCGTTTGTCTTTTGATAAAATCTCCAACGGATAATGGCACAATAATATCATTATCATTCAACAATGTAATACTAGGTGTTTTCAGATGTTGTAATTTATCTCTGTAGTCACAATTGAAAGTAGCCATTGCAAATTCTAGTGCAACTTTAGGGTTCATGGCTTCAAAACATTGTTGCAGAAATTCGGTATGTTCAGGTTTTTCGGGATTACTCATCGCGTTTGGTGCTAAATATTTTGCCCAACCTAGGTAATCTTCTGCCATAAATTTGAATAAATCATTTACTTGGTCTCTTTCAAAACCACCAAAGTAAGATTCATCGTTAATATAGCGTGGAGAAGGACCGATGAAGATTAATTTACTAATAACATCAGGCATTTGAATGGCGGCAAGTACGCCAATCATTCCACTTACCGAGTGGCCAATAAAAATAACGTCCTCTAAATTTAAAGCTTCAATAATGTCTACAACATCACAAGCGTAACCTTCTAATGAAGAATATTTGTGATAATCATACTGATTGATATCAGATTTTCCTGAACCAACGTAATCGAACAATACAATTTTATAGTCTTCCAGAAATGCATCGGTTATGAACTTCCAAGTTCGCTGATCGCATCCAAAACCGTGCGCCATCATTAAAACTTTGTTTCCTTTACCAATTATATTTACATGATTTCGCTCTAAGATATTATTCATATTGTATTCCTGTATTTATCTAATTAAAAATAAATATAGGTACAATATTCCTTACAGGTGCACTTATAGGTTTTCTAAGCTAAATATTACAAAAAGATAAAAAAAGTAAGAAGGAAGTGGTGTTAGAAAACTCGGAAGTTTAGCATTATCTAATCGTTGCAGTAGGATTGACCAATCTCCAAACCATTCTTTGACCTCATTGGAACAATTTCTCCAGATTGAAGATAAACTTTATACAGAGGTAGTCCATCTGCAGGTGAGGTTTCAGTGCTGATGGCTGAAATTACCCCACAAATTTTTTTCTTGCATCCACTGCTAAAAATAATTAGCAATAGAAAAAGCAATACTAAACGCTGCTTATTCATTATCGTTTACACTTTTATAAATTATAGATATCTCCGATGTGAGTTTCTATAACATCAATAAATTTAACTTTCCCCGCATACCAAGTTCTTGGCGATGAAAATGCGTCTATAATTTTGTCGACTTTATTATCTTGTGTTTTTGTCAACTGTTTATATTCGTAAGCTATAACGTAAGAATTCATATCTCCGTATCCCTGAAGACATTGAATTTTTTTTAAAAAGGATTTTAAGAGGTTTAATTTAGCCAGCGCTTCCATATGTACAAAATTAGCAATATGCAATTTTCCGCTTACCGTAATATTACCCTTTTAAAACAATAAAGAATTTTGCAGGGTAATTCTTTACAATAATTGCTGTATTTTAATGTATTCGTGATATATGTCAAATACTATTTTTCCAATTCTTATCTGTGATTAAATACTTCAATGTAGGTGTGCCTATATTTGTGTATAAATCTTATTAGCGCTATGGTTGGATTAATAGAAAGACACAAAACACATGCATTTATCGAAAAAATAAAACTTGAATGGCCAGGTTTTATTGACGGGGTAAGGTTTGTGAGTAACAGTTTAGTTTTTATTCAACTATTAGAAAACATTGATGAGTATTCTTTTACATCGAGTTTAATGCCAAAGCTCGGTGCGCTTGTTGATTTTAATCATGCTCTTGAGATTTTTATCTTGAACAATGACGGAGCGTCTCTGGACCAGCTTCGTTTCAATTGCCATGAAATTGGCGTAAGTGCTTAATTACGCCAATAATTCATTTATAATAGAAACCCTTTATGCTTTTTTTCTTGGTTTTTTGCTTTCAGTAGCATCACCTACAAGTAAGGTTGCAATTAGTTCAAACTTATCTGGTTGTGCGTTATATTCATCGGCCATGGTTTCCCATTTCTTTAATTCTAACTGAGCATTTTCAACTTCAACCTTTAATAACTCTATCTTGTTTTGCAATAATTTGCTAATGTTTTGATTTGCCATACCGCAAAATTAAAGGCTTTTGTGTTTCTTTTTTATCCGGTTCTGTTAAGAAATTGTAAGTGCTTAATCTACAGAAAGAAAAAATATAAATCGAAAATTTAATGGCTTTAAAGATGTTTTTTTAGAAATGTGAATTTCCTTTAAGCGCATTTGCGAAAGAAAATATTTTGCTTGATAATCATAAGCTTAGCAAAAAAGTGGGCCTAATATGATTATTTATTGTGCAGATATCAATTAGATGATTACTTTTGCAGCGGAAAGCTGGCAGAGTGGTCGAATGCGGCAGTCTTGAAAACTGTTGACTGTCATAGGTCCGGGGGTTCGAATCCCTCGCTTTCCGCATCAAAAAAAGGAGATTTTTCAATCTCCTTTTTTCATTTAAATACGTTTTATAAATGTATTCACAGCGTATTTCTTCCTGAAATTGTCTAAAGCATGTAATTACAATTCCTTCAATTTGCTTAAGATTCAAGCGCTGCGTACCTTCATGTATAAATGAAAATTATGGAAACAGAAAAAGCAATATTGGCAGGTGGATGTTTTTGGGGCGTAGAAGAGCTTATCAGGCATTTGCCTGGTGTAAAGTCTACTGTAGTTGGATATACAGGCGGTGATGTGCCAAATGCAACATATAGAAATCACGGAACGCATGCAGAGGGAATAGAAGTTGATTTTGAACCTTCGGTATTATCATACAGAAAACTTCTTGAATATTTTTTCCAGATTCATGATCCAAGTACTAAAAACAGACAGGGCAATGATGTTGGCACATCTTATCGTTCTGCAATTTTCTATTTATCGCCAGAGCAAGAATCTGTTGCAAAAGAATTAATTGCGGAGATGGATGCTTCAGGTATTTGGCCCGGTAAGGTTGTAACGGAGGTTGTGCCGGCAGGCGATTTTTGGAATGCAGAAGAAGACCATCAAGATTACCTTCAAAAGATTCCCTACGGTTATACCTGTCATTTTGAACGGCCAGACTGGAAACTAGCTTAGAATTGTAGAAATAATCATTTAGTGATTTTTGGTAATTCTAATGCTTTCCGTTTTAGCATTCACAAACTTAGCAACGTGGACAACTGTAATGACCAATAATATTCCGACAATTGTTTTAAGTAATGGAAGTATATGCTCTTTCATGCGATTAATTTCTACGAAAACGCATAAAGCTGTTGTAATGCTACAGTTAATATGATAATTTGCTGTTAAAATTGAAAATACCTAACAATGAAAATTGCCACCTATAATGTTAACGGTATAAATGGGCGTTTGCCGGTTTTACTGCGCTGGTTAGAAGAAACCCAGCCAGATGTTGCCTGTTTACAAGAGTTGAAAGCTCCGGATGAAAAATTTCCACTTGAAGCAATAAAAAATGCAGGCTATAATGCAATTTGGCATGGACAAAAAAGTTGGAATGGCGTAGCAATACTTGCCAGAGGAAAAGAAATTAAAGAATTAAGGCGAGGTTTGCCTGGTGATGATGAAGATTTGCAAAGTCGTTACATTGAAGCAATGATTGATGATGTAGTTATTGCTTGTTTATATTTACCAAATGGAAATCCGGCACCGGGTGTAAAATTAGATTATAAAATGGCTTGGTTAGAGCGTTTATCAAAACACACTCAAAAGCTTTTGGATTTTAATTTGCCTACCGTAATTTGTGGTGATTTTAATGTGATACCAACAGATTTTGATGTTTATAAACCTGAAAGGTGGGTGGATGATGCGCTCTTTAGACCAGAAGTAAAAACTGCATTTCATAACATAATTGCACAAGGATGGACCGATGCTTTGCGAAAGCTTTATCCAGAGGATAAAATTTTTACTTTTTGGGATTATTTCAGAAATGCCTACGGCAGAGATGCAGGCTTAAGAATTGACCACTTTTTGTTAAATGCTAAACTTTTGGAGCGATTAAAGCAAGGTGGAGTAGACAGGCAGGTTAGGGGATGGGAGAGAACAAGCGACCATGGTCCGGTTTGGATAGAAATACTTTAGCACTTTTTTGTGTGACGGATTTTTTACTCTGTAATTTTTTTGACGTGTAAGATTTAGAAGACATTTTTAACTGAAATAATGGTTACATTAAGCTTATTAAAATCTAAAGCTTATGGATATCCTCAAAAATCAGAAGAAAATTACGGCCTTTTTAAATAAAATTAAAGCTGAATGGCCAGGAGTTGTAGAACGTTTTGAGTTTAAAACTGCCACGGTTATCTATGTTCATCTTAAAGAAGGAATTTCCAGCATAGATTTTTTAGGAAAACTTTCGAGAAAGATTGAGCGATTTGTTGATTTTTCAGAACCAATTATTTTATATCATATTGAAAGTGATGGAATGAATCTTCGTTCACATCCAATAAATTGGTATTCTTCTATAAAATAGATTAAAATAAAAAATGGAGGACATCAAATATCCTCCATTAACAAACAATTAATCAGTGTTTATCAAAACAGTAATTAATGAAGTGTAAGATTAAGTATTTTTTCTAATACATGCAAAGTATTTTTAATTCTATTTTAGAATAAAAACAAAAAATGCAGAATCTTTAGATTCTGCATTTTTTGTTTTTATCTTATTGGCTTTCTAGCAATAAACTTTTTTGGAGGTTTTGAGGCCTTATTAGGCTCATCTTCAGATATTTTAATGTTTAAAACATTTCCTTTGTATGATTCTCCGTTAAGGATGGAAATAACCTTTTGAGCATCATCAATTTTAAGCATTTCTACAAAAGCGTAACCTTTACATTTATTTGTAGCCCTATCGCGAACAACTTTAATGGTTTCGATATTTCCGTAGAGACCAATAAGCATGGCCAAATCCATTTCACTAATATCAGGTCGCAACCCGCCTACAAAGAGCTTCGTCATAGATAATCGGTCTTATTTTGTTTTAGAGATGCAAGATAATTTTTTTAAGCTGAACAAACAAGCAATAATTCTTCAATTGCTCCACTAAATCGATTTATCTATTTTATTTGAATTGCTAGAACCTAAATTTTAGTTCTGAAAGCGTTTAAAATAGATATCGAAAGGCAATCTTTCAGTTTTAGGAAATGTTAAAGGCCTGATTAAAAGTTAATAAAACTTAAATTTTGAATTAAAACTTTAAAAGGGAACGGTTGTTGTAATGAATTAGAAAATTTATAATTTAAAAATAAAAGTTATGAAACTTTACAAATCAATCCCTTTACTGGCGCTTTCCATTATCCTGGTTTCAGGATGTGTAAGTAATAAGAAATACGCCGAATTACAAACTACTTTCGATAAATTGAGAGAAAGAAATCAGGAGTTAAGCAACAAATATCAAGATAGTCAAAGAGAGCTTACAGGTGCAACCAGCCGCGTTAAAAGCTTAGAAGAACAAATTGCATCAGAAAAAGCAAACACTGCTGCATTGCAAGATGCTTTAACTAAATGTTTAAATTCAAGTAATCAAGGTAATGTTAATATTTCTAAGTTGGTTGATGAAATTAACAGTTCAAATAAATACATTAAGCAATTAATAAATGCCAAAAACAAAAGTGATTCACTCAATATGGTTCTTACCAATAATTTAACCCGTTCATTAAGTAGAGAAGAATTGGGTGATGTTGATGTTCAGGTTTTAAAAGGCGTAGTTTACATTTCTTTAGCTGATAACATGCTGTACAAATCTGGTAGTTATGAAATTTCTGATAAAGCTGCTGAAACCTTAAGTAAAATCGCAAAAATTATCAAAGATTACGATACTTACGATGTATTGATTGAAGGTAACACGGATAATGTGCCAATTGCGCAAACTAACATTAGAAACAACTGGGATTTAAGTGCTTTAAGAGCATCTTCTGTTGTTCAAACACTACAAACCAAATTTGCTGTTGATCCTAAACGTTTAACCGCAGGTGGTAGAGGTGAGTATAACCCAATTGCAGATAACAATACACCTGCCGGGAAAACTAAAAATAGAAGAACGCAGATTATTATTACGCCGAAATTAGACCAATTTATGGAACTAATTGGCAAAGCACCAGAACAACCTGCTGCTACTGCACCAAAACAATAATTCTGATTATCAATTATATGAACCTTCCGATGAAAATCGGGAGGTTTTTTTGTTTCAAACTCATATGAAAAATCTCTATAATTCACTTTATAACGATCGGTAATCTCAATAAATAATTACCTCATTGCTTCAAAATCAATCAATAATTTTAATTATTAAGCAGAACTGTTTAAAATTATGTATTATTTGTTAGTTGTATTAAGATGATATACATTACATTTATCGGTTACTTAGTGTAAACGTCACACTTTTTTATGCAAAATGTTTTAAAATATTTTAAAATTAATATTCTGTAAATCAGTATTTTGTGTGAATTGAGTAAAAATAATTGTGTTTTTTATTCAATTTAACACTTATCAATTATCTTTTTTTAAAAATATATATATATTTGTTCTTACCCTTTCGAGGGTATGTTTTTCATAGGTAGATGTAGGGTCAGAACTTTGTTCTGGCCCTTTTTTGTTTTGTCAAATTTATAAAGCTTATTTTTGTAACTGATATGGATAAAAAGAAAATAATTGTTGCCGTAACAGGCGCAAGCGGCTCGATATATGCAAAGGTACTTTTTGATAAGTTGAAAGCGCTAAAATCACAAATAGAAGCAGTTGGCGTTGTAATGAGCGATAATGCGAAGGAAGTTTGGCAGTTTGAACTAGGAAATAACGATTACGGAAACTATGATTTTAAATTTTACCACAAAAGTGATTTCAACGCACCATTTGCGTCTGGCTCTGCCAAATACGATACAATGATTATTATACCTTGCTCTATGGGTACGCTCGGTAGAATTGCGCATGGTATTTCTAATGATTTAATTTCAAGAGCTGCAGATGTAGTTCTAAAAGAGCGTAGAAAACTAATCGCTGTTGTTAGAGATACACCTTTCAGCTTAATTCACATCAACAATATGAAAGCCGTTACCGAAGCAGGCGGAATTATTTGTCCGGCAAACCCATCGTTTTATAGTTTACCCAAAACGATGGAAGAGGTTGCAGATACGGTTGTAAGCAGGGTTTTAGATTTAGCAGGTTTTGAACAGAAAAGCTACCGCTGGAATGAGGATTAAACTTTGTAATTTGTTATCTTACTGTAAGGTTATAGCAATCTAAAATCGTTAATCAACAATCTTAAATCAAAATTGTATCTTTGCAGGCTACATGAAAAAGGTCGCATTTTATACATTAGGTTGTAAACTAAATTTCTCTGAAACTTCTACTATTGGTCGGTTATTTACCGATGCAGGTTATGCTGTAGTCGAATTTCAGGATGCAGCTGATGTTTATGTGATTAATACTTGCTCCGTTACAGAACATGCCGATAAAAAATGTCGCAAGGTTGTAAAGGAAGCTTTAAAGCATTCGCCAAATGCTTATGTAACTATTGTTGGTTGCTATGCACAATTAAAACCACAAGAAATTGCCGAAATAGACGGTGTAGATATGGTTTTAGGGGCTGCAGAAAAATTCAGAATTGTTGAGTTTATTTCTGATTTAACAAAACAACCAAAAGCCATTGTTCATCAACAAAATATAGAAAAGGTTAACCATAACTTTATTGCTTCTTATTCAATTGGAGATAGAACGCGTACTTTTTTGAAAGTTCAGGATGGCTGCGATTACCCATGTACTTATTGTACAATTCCACTGGCTCGTGGTGCAAGCAGGAGCGATACCATCGAAAATGTTGTTAACCGGGCAAAAATTATTGCGCAAAGTGGCGTTAAAGAAATTGTACTTACTGGCGTAAACTTAGGCGATTTCGGTATCCGAAATGGAGGACGTGAAGATAAATTTTTCGATTTAGTTAAGGCATTGGATGAAGTTGAAGGCATTGAACGTATTCGTATTTCTTCAATTGAACCAAATCTTTTAAGCAACGAAATTATTGAATTTGTGGCGACATCAAAAAGGTTTGTTCCTCATTTTCACATTCCTTTGCAATCAGGTTCTGATAAAATTTTAGGTTTAATGCGTCGTCGTTACCGTCGAGATTTATATGTAGAGCGTGTTGCTAAGATTAAGGAAGTGATGCCGCATTGCTGCATCGGGGTTGATGTTATTGTTGGTTTTCCTGGTGAAACTAAAGAGGATTTTTTAGATACTTATCAGTTTTTAAACCAGTTGGATATTTCTTATTTACACGTATTTACCTATTCTGAACGCGAATTAACGGTTGCTGCCGAAATGAAAGGCGTTGTTGCAGGTAGTGAACGGAATGAGAGAAGTAAAATGCTTCATATTTTATCCGATAAAAAACGCCGTGCTTTTTACGAATCGCAAATCGGGACGGAGGGAGAGGTATTATTCGAAGCTGATCAAAAAATGGGCTACATGCATGGTTTTACAAAAAACTATGTTAAAGTTCGAGCTAAATATGATCCGGTTATGGTTAATGAGCTTAAAGCCGTTAAACTTATCGAAATTACTACCGATGGTGATGTTGAAGTTGCAGAACTTGAAACGGTTTACGCACATCATTAATAATATCAAATTTATTAGAAAAGCAATTTACAAGCTTTATTTAGGTTGGTCGGGCTATCCGCTAAATCTTTTTGGCTCTTAAGAAACTTACGAAGTCTAATGGGTATGGATGCTTTGAGACTTCGTAAGTTTCGTCTCAAAGCCAAAAAGGATACCGCTGCTATCCCGTTTATTTAACATAGGCATCTGCAATTAATTTGGGTCTGCTTCCTGCAATTCCTATAAAAAACTGCAGGGGTAAAATAAAGCTGAGCGAAGCAGAAATCCTTTTTTATTTTTCATAAAAAGATTGGAGCGTAGCGCAGGAGTATTATAACCTATTCTTGCCGGAAATTGCTTTCCAAAATCCTAAAATTTGTTTTTCTAGAGGTGATTATTTCAGCTTTAGTCTTTCAGCTTTCTTTCCTATCTTCGCATCAAATTATTTGTATGTTTCCTACCGTATCGCATTTTTTAGAATATCTTTTGGGCATTAATCTGCCACTTCCATTTAACACTTTTGGTGTATTTGTGGCGCTTGCATTTGTTGCTGGTTATTGGGCTTTTACGCAAGAATTAAAGCGCAAAGAGGCATTAGGAATTTTGCATCCAATAAAAAAAACAATTGTTATTGGTAAACCTGCAACAACGCAAGATTTAATTTTAAACGGCCTTTTTGGATTCATAATTGGCTATAAATTAATATATGCACTTCTTAATTACAGCCTTTTTGTTAGCGATGCGCAATCCATTTTAATGTCTGCCAAAGGGAATATTTTTGGTGGTTTATTTTTGGGTGTATTATTTGCTTATTGGGATTATAAAGAAAAAGAGAAGAACAAACTTGCTAATCCAAAGGAAACTTTGGTTACGATTCGTCCGTACCAATTAATGAGTAATTTAATTGTTTGGGCAGCGGTTTGGGGCTTTTTAGGGGCGAAGTTTTTCGATAACTTAGAGTATTGGGATGATTTTGTGAAAAACCCAATTGAAAGATTGCTTTCATTTAGTGGTTTAACTTTTTATGGTGGTTTAATTTGCGGTGGTGCGGCTGTTTTAATCATCGCAAAACGTAATGGAATTAAGCCATTACATATGCTTGATGTTGGCGGACCAGGAATGATGCTCGCTTATGCCGTTGGAAGAATTGGCTGCCATTTATCTGGAGATGGAGATTGGGGTATTGTTAACCCAAATCCGAAACCTTTTTCGTGGTTGCCAGATTGGTTATGGTCTTACAAATATCCAAATAACGTTGTTGGTGAAGGTATCCCGATTCCGGGTTGTGGTGCAGGTAAATTTTGTAACGAACTGGCACAAGGTGTATATCCGACACCAATTTACGAGGTGATCATTTGCTTAATCTTATTTGCCTTTTTATGGAAGATAAGAGATAAAATAAAAGCACCAGGCTTAATGTTTGGGATTTATATGATATTAAATGGCTTAGAGCGTTTCTTTATTGAATTAATTCGTGTTAATTCGAAATATCATGTGTTTGGTTTGTCATTTACGCAAGCCGAAATGATTTCTACTTTTTTAGTCGTAGGCGGAATTGTTCTTTGTTTTTATTCGTTAAGAAATAAAAATAAACTGGCCTAATCCTCTTTAAATTCATTTAAAATCAACAACATTAAAATTTGGTTGTTAAATCATTATGAATTACGAATTACTATGCAATAAAGTGATATCAATTGTTAGATTAACCGGAAATTTTATCCGGAAAGAATCTATGCAATTTGATGCGCAAAAGATTGAGTACAAAGGTTTGAACGACATGGTCTCGTACGTTGATAAAACGGCAGAGCAAAAACTTGTGCAAAATCTCGAAAAACTGATTCCTGATGCAGGCTTTCTAACCGAAGAAAAAACCATTAATCGGGAAGGTAAAACTTATAAATGGATTATTGATCCATTGGATGGTACCACAAACTTTATACATGGTTTACCAACCTACGCCGTTAGTGTCGCTTTGTATGAAGATGATAAAGCTGTTTTGGGCGTTGTTTATGAACTAAATCGTGGTGAAATGTTTTATTCGTACAAAGGTGCGCCTGCGTTTATGAATAAGAAAGAGATACAAGTTTCATCAAACCCTGATTTAAAATCTAGCTTATTGGCAACAGGGTTTCCATATTATCAATTTGATAAACAACCGCAATATTTAAAATTGTTGGAAGAAATGATGCAAAAAACGCATGGTTTAAGGCGAATGGGCTCTGCTGCAACTGATTTGGTCTACGTGGCTTGCGGTCGCTTTGATGCCTTTTTTGAATATAATTTACAGCCCTGGGATTTTGCCGCAGGATGTTTTATTGTACAACAGGCAGGCGGTGAAGTTTATAACTTTTCTGGTGGAAACGATTTCTTTGGAACGAGGGAAATTGTGGCTACAAATGGTAAAGTAACTAAAGAAATGCTGGTGGCAATTAAAAAATATTTTAATTAGCCATTTGCAGATTGATAAAAAGCAAAAAAGCTTATCGTTAGATAAGCTTTTTTTATTAATAAGATATAAAAATCTTTACATAGCCTCTGATACAACATCAGTAACTTCCGGAACCATTCTTTGAAGTAAGTTTTGAATGCCAGATTTTAATGTAATTGTAGAAGACGGACAACCACTGCAAGAGCCACGAAGCTCTACTGTAACAACGCCTTCATCAAAAGATTTATAAGTAATTGCGCCACCATCTTGCTCTACCGCAGGGCGAACGTAATCGTGCAAAATTTGCTGAATTTTAATTTCAGTTTCCGAACCTTCAAAACTTGGTGCTTCATCAGCTGTTGCTTCTTTAATTTTTAATTCAGATTCTACTGCTCCTTTAACAAACTCTTTTAAAATCGCTTCAATATCTGCCCATTCGGCATCGTCAGTTTTAGTAATCGTAACAAAGTTACTCGCAAAAAACACGCCTGCCACAAAGTTAAATTTGAATAATTCTTTAGCAAACGGCGAAGTTTCTGCACTTTCTTTAGTTGCAAAATCTTCACTTCCGTTAATTAAAAGCTTGTTAACCATGAATTTCATGGTTGCCGGGTTTGGAGTTTGTTCTGTATATACGTTAATGGTCATGTCTAACTAATTTGATAAACAAAATTACTAATAAAGATTAATAAAGCTTTTTCTTGCTGTCTGTTTAGCGTCAATTTAATATTAGAATACTCCAGTATAGTTAAATGGCGTAATTGTTCTCAAAGTTGCCTTTACTTCTTCAGAAACTGCTAAACCATCAATAAATTGAGCAATACTGGCTGCGTTTATTTTTGAATTGGTTCTCGTTAATTCCTTCAAAGCCTCGTACGGATTCGGATAATTTACTCGTCTTAGTACAGTTTGAATAGCTTCGGCAACAACTGCCCAATTATCTTCTAAATCTGCATGTAAAGCAGCTTCGTTTAATAAAATTTTATTCAATCCACGAAGTGTAGAATTGATAGCGATTAAGGTGTGACCGAATGGAACACCAACATTTCTTAAAACTGTAGAATCTGTCAAATCTCTCTGTAAACGAGAAATTGGAAGTTTAGCTGCGAAAAATTCAAATAACGCATTGGCGATACCCGCATTTCCTTCCGCATTTTCAAAATCAATCGGGTTAACTTTATGCGGCATAGCCGATGAGCCAATTTCGCCAGCCTTAATTTTTTGTTTGAAATAATTTTTTGAGATGTATGTCCAGATATCTCTATCTAAATCGATAATGATATTGTTGATCCTTTTCAAAGCATCGCATTGGGCAGCAAATTGATCGTAATGTTCAATTTGAGTGGTGTGTTGCGCTCTGGTTAAACCTAGCGTTTCATTTACCAATTTATTGGAGAAATCTATCCAATTTATCTGTGGGTAGGCAATATGGTGCGCATTAAAGTTTCCGGTTGCGCCACCAAATTTTGCACTGTTCGGAATTGCTTTTAATGCATTAAGTTGAATATTTAATCGCTCTGCGAAAACTAAAAACTCTTTACCCAATTTAGTAGGAGAGGCTGGTTGCCCATGGGTGTGCGCCAACATCGGAATATCTTTCCACTCTGTGGCAAGTTCCTTAATTTTTTCAATTAAAGATTGAATTGCAGGATAGTAGCTATTGTTTAGCGCTAATTTAATTGAGTAAGGAATGGCAGTATTGTTAATATCCTGCGAAGTTAAACCGAAATGGATGAACTCTTTGTAATCTTGTAAAGATAAGCCATCAAATTTAGCTTTGATAAAATACTCAACTGCTTTAACATCGTGGTTGGTTACTTTTTCGGTTTCTTTTATTTCTAATGCATCAGTTTCTGAGAAATTCTCGTGAATTTGTCTTAACTGTGGATATAGTGACTTATCAAATTTTTCTAAACCTGGGAGGTTAATTTCGCATAATGCAATAAAATATTCAATTTCAACGTAAACGCGATATTTAATTAGTGCTTCTTCTGAAAAGTAGGCGGCTAAACTTTCGGTTGTTTTTCTGTAACGACCATCAACTGGTGAAATTGCTTGTAGTGCGGTTAAATTCATTATGCGAAATATATTTAAGTCGCAAATTTACTACAATTGATGAATTTCGAGGACTTTTGTTTGGTAAGAATTCTTAGAAAACAAAAAAGGCCTTGAAATTAATCAAAGCCTTCTTAAATTTTTTGTATTGACTAGTGAGCTTTAGCAGCAGAGTCAACTTTAGCAGCAGCTGAATCAACAGTTGCAGCAGCAGAGTCTACAGTTGCAGCAGCAGAATCAAGAGTTGCAGCAGCAGTATCAGTAGCTAAAGAATCAGCACCTTCAGCTTTTTTCTCTGAATTACAAGCAACAACTGATAAAGATAAAGCTAAAGCTAAAAAGCCTAATTTGAATGCATTTTTCATTTTTAAATTTGTTTTAAGGTTTTTATGATCGTTTTAATTACCAGTTAATACCTAAATATTTAAAAGGTAACCCAACTATTTATTTTTTTTAAAATATTTTATTTTTCAAGCTACAATGGTTTTTTTGTAGAGTCTGTTGTGATTGTGTCAACCGTGCTTGTATCAACAGAAGTGGCCGCCGGAGGAGCAATTGTAGAAGAATCAACTAATGTTGTATCAATTTCATCTGATTTCTTTTCTGAGCTGCATGCCGCAACCGATAATGAAATTACTAATGCTAAAAAGCCAAATTTGAATGTGTTTTTCATTTTCGATAAATTTTAGATAAGATAAAAACGGATTAAATCAAAAAAGGCTTTTGAGAAAACCCAAAAGCCTTTTTATTTTGTCTTTTAAATATTGACTAGTGAGCTTTAGCAGCAGAATCAACTTTAGCAGCAGCTGAATCAACTTTAGCAGCAGCAGAATCAACAGTTGCAGCAGCTGAATCAGCAGTAGCAGCAACAGTAGTATCTACAGCTGTAGAATCAGTACCTTCTGCAGATTTCTCTGAGTTACAAGCAACAACTGATAAAGATAAAGCTAAAGCTAAAAAGCCTAATTTGAATGCATTTTTCATTTTTGAATTTTTTTAAGTATTAATTAATTTACCATTAATGCCGCAAAGGTAAAAAGGTAACCCGATTATTTTAAAAAAAATGAAAATATTTTTTTTCGGCTGTGGGTTACTGTTTTAATGTGGATAGTATTAAGTGGATATTAATAGATATAGATATTTTTTTTATCTAATATTGGGTTACTATTTAAAGAAAAATGTATTAACTGGTGAATAACGGTTTAAAGAGTTCAGTTCCAACAGATAGAGAAGTTATTTTAGGTATCCTAAATAACTCAGAAGATGCCCTTAACAAGTTATATAAAGCGTATTATGCAATGGTATTGCAGTTTATACTTAATAATAACGGGAATGAAGATGATGCGAAAGATGTTTATCAGGAAGCGATTATTGTTTTATATAATAAAATAAAACAAGGCGATTTCGAGCTGAGTAGCAAACTTAAAACATATATATATTCGGTTTGCCGTCGTATTTGGCTTAAAAAATTAGCCCAAAACAGTAAAAAGGCTGGTAACATTACTGATTATGAAGATGTATTTGTTGTTGATGAAGATGTAGAGCATCACGAGGAGAAGGACGCCGCTTTTGTGAAGATGCAGTCTGCTTTAGAACATTTGGGAGAACCTTGCAAAACCATTATTCAGGATTTTTATATCCACAATTTATCGATGCAGGACATTTGCGAAAAGTTTGGTTATACCAATACCGATAATGCAAAAACACAAAAGTATAAGTGCCTGCAAAGATTAAAGAAAATATTTTTTCAACATTAGTAATAGAAATGAGAAACGATTTAGAGTTAGATGCAATTATTGAAGATTACCTTTTAGGTAAACTTAATGCACAAGAGGTAGAAGCTTTTGAGCAGTTGCGCCGGAATGATGCAAGTGTTGATCATAAAGTAGTTTCACATAAAGTATTCTTACATACAATGGAAGAATACGCCCAACAACTTTTACTAAAGGAGCAACTGGATAAAATCCATGCTGAGATTGATGTTGAAACTATTGCAGCAGCAGTTGGTCCGCATCCGTCTAAAGTTGTTCAGTTATGGCGCAAGCATAGGTCAGCTATTGCAGTTGCGGCCTCATTTATCGTGTTATCTTTTGTGTCGATTTATTCTATTCAACATAATAGCCAACAGGCTGACAAGTACGTTCAATTGAGTAAGCAAGTTACAAATGCAGTAAAAACTCAAAATAACCTCATTCGTAAAATAAGCAACAATAATGCTCCGGCAAATAAGCAATCAGATCCTGGTAATTTCGGCGGAACCGGTTTTGCCGTTTCTACAAATGGTTACATTGCAACTAACTTGCACGTTATTAATGGTGCCGATTCAGTTTACATTCAAAATAACCAAGGCGAATCTTTTAAAGTAAAGGTTATCTTAAAAGACCCAGAATATGATATTGCCATTTTGAAAATTGATGATAAAAGTTTCAAAAACTTATCAGCTTTGCCATATACTATTAAAAGGAACAGCACAGGTGTGGGAGAGAACGTGTACACCTGGGGTTATCCTAAAGACGATGCAGTTTTAGGCGAGGGCTATGTAAGTTCGAAAAGTGGTTTTATTGGTGATACCACACAATATCAAGTAGCAATTCCATTAAATCCGGGTAACAGTGGCGGTCCATTATTAGATAACAATGGTAATTTGGTTGGTATAATTAGTGGAAAAGAAACTTCTGCTGAAGGCGCATCATTTGCAATCAAATCAAAATATATTTTAGATGCAATGCGAGCAATTCCTCAAGATTCTTTAGGAAAGAAAATTTCAGCAAACAGAAAAAATGCATTATCTGGTTTAAAACGTGCTAAGCAGATTGAAAAATTGCAAGACTACGTTTTCATGATTAAAGTTTATAATTAATTTACCCAAACAAATTAATATGCTTAAAACCTTGTTGGCCAAAACCTTCAAGGTTTTTTTATTGCTATCTTCATAGAAATATCGATAGTATTCTAATAAGTTAAGAGATTGCTTTAATATTATATAAAATCTATGTATTTACTATTCTATTGATTAGATTTGTTTATCAACTTAAATTAAAAATATAATTATGAGTATTAGATTAGGCGATATCGCACCAAATTTTCAGGCGGATACATCAATAGGTAAAATTGATTTTTACGATTATTTAGGTGATGGTTGGGGTGTTTTATTTTCGCATCCGGCAGATTATACACCTGTTTGCACAACTGAACTTGGGCGCACAGCAGCTTTAAAAAGCGAGTTTGAGAAACGTAATGTTAAGGTTTTAGCAATTAGTGTTGATACCGCAGAATCGCATAAAGGTTGGATTAACGACATTAACGAAACGCAAAATACTTCTGTAGAGTTTCCAATTATTGCGGACCCAGACAAAACCGTCGCGAATTTATATGATATGATTCATCCTAATGCGTCAGAAACTTTAACTGTTCGTTCATTATTTGTTATTGGCCCTGATAAAAAAGTAAAATTGATCATTACTTATCCAGCTTCAACAGGCAGAAATTTCAATGAAGTTCTAAGGGTTATCGACTCTTTGCAGTTAACAGCTAATTATAGTGTGGCTACACCGGCAGATTGGCAGGATGGAGAGGATGTTATAGTAGTAAATAGCATCAAAACTGAAGATATTCCTGCTAAATTTCCAAAAGGGCATAAAATTATTAAGCCATATTTGAGAACTACTCCTCAGCCGAATAAATAATTTAATTTTTAGAGCTATTTATTGAATTTATATTGTGTATTAATTATATTTGGTTGCTTTTGTTTTAGAATTAACGCTTTTTCTGATTGTTTTATCAAATTATTTTTCAATTGGTAGTTTATAGACTAAAAACATTGCAATAAGGGTTTAATATTTTTATTATTTTTTATTTTATTTATGGCTACCGGAATAGTTAAATGGTTTAACACCCAAAAGGGATTTGGATTTATTGTTCAAGAAGACAATAAAGATTTATTTGTACATTTTAAGGATGTTTTAGGTGGGATTGATAGTTTGAAAGAAAACGATCAGGTTGAATTTGAAGTGGCTGAAGGCCGTAAAGGTTTACAAGCAGTAAATGTTAAGAAAGTTTAAAACGATAATATTTCTCAGCATCCCTATTAAGTCTTTCATATTTATGGAAGACTTTTTTGTTAATAATACTGAACAATCTCTGCCGAAATAATGATTAATTCATTTTGTAGATTTTTAGTGAAAATTAGAAAGGCATCTTTTTCACTTTTTATTTTGAATTTTTTAACCAACTCTTCTGCTTTGGCAGGATAATTTCTTACGATAACATTTCCTGACAATTCTTTCTGCTTTTTTAGCTCGTTTCCCTTAATAATTGACTTTATTTTAAATATTCTACCAGGAAAAGTCTGTTCTATTTTTTGAGAAACGTAAAGTTGTGTCTGTTGGTGCAGTTTTTTTAAATCATATTTTACCCCGATTAAATTGAAAGCTCCCGATTTTAATAAAGCAGCATCAGGCTCATATATATACGTATTAAGGGTTATTTCATCTGCATAAACGGCGTTTGTGTTTATATCATTAAGTAAAAAACTAAATTCCTTTTCTATTTCGTTTAGCGTAACCGCAATGATTTTTGTACTCCCTTTAAAGTTTTTATCAATTACCCATACCAATTCTTTGCATTCGTTTTTTACGCTCAGGATATGAATTTCACTTACCCATTTCAGTTCAGATAAACCTGCAGAAATATCTAGTAATGGTGCTGTTTTGATAATTAATCTTTCCGAACGGCTTATGATTTTATCAAAATTACTGATTACATCAGGTGTACAATCTTTCAGCAAAAACACCTTTCCCTTTTCTGCCCGTCTGGCAGGGTCAATGTAAATAGTATCGTAGGTTAGCTGATTATTTTCAAGATATTCCAATCCGTTAACTGCCTGGAAGTTTATGTTTTTTACAACCAGACATTCAGCGTTGTGTTTTCCAATTGCCGATAAATCTTGATTGATTTCACAATGTGTAACTTTAGGAACTGTTTTAGAAAAATAGTAAGCATCAATTCCAAAACCGCCGGTAAGGTCAATTAAAGTATCGCCTTTGGCTAATTTAGATTTATATTTTGCTGTAACCTCTGATGAAGTTTGTTCGATAGAAAGGGTAGACGGATAATAGATTTTTGCAGTAGAAAACCAGGTTGGTAACTTTTTTTCAGCTTTTTTCTTTGCAGAAATCTGATTTGCGACCTCAGCTGCTGAAATATTTTTAAATGGAGATTTAGATAAAGCAATTTTATTTACATCGCCAATTAAGTTTAAATTGATGTAATTCTGCACTGCATCATCTAAAATCTCCTGATTCATCATTTAAGAAACTTTGTTTTTCATTACCATTTGGCAAGTATGTCTACTTTTAACTTCTAACAAAATTTCTTTGCTCAAAGTTACCCTATCAATGGTTTGCTGGTTGTAATATCTGATGGTAACCAACTCTAAATCTTTATTGTATTTTACCGTAAACTGCGCTGATAAGTCTTTAATAAGTCTGGTAATCTTTTCTTCATTATCATCAACACTTACTGAGAAGCTAATAGCAGAATTTAGCATTGTGTTGATTTTTACTCGATGCTTATGAAATAAATCGAATATTTTGCTCAAATTCTCTTCAATTATAAAAGAATAATCTTTAGGGAAAATTGAAATTAAAGCCTGATTTACCTTGAAAATAAATGATGGAACAGGCAAGGGATTATTCTCTTTTGTTATTGCAGTTCCGTTACCTTCAGGCGAAATAAATGAACGTACAAAAAGCGGAATTCCCTTGTTTTGTAGCGGTTTTATAGTTTTTGGATGAATTACTGTTGCGCCATAATAAGTAAGCTCAATCGCATCATGGTAAGATAACTGATCAATTTTTTCAGTTTCATCGAACCATTTAGGGTCTGCATTTAAAACACCGGGAACATCTTTCCAAATGGTAAGTACGTTGGCATTTAGGCAAGAAGCGAAAATTGCAGCAGAGTAATCAGAACCTTCTCTCCCTAATGTGGTTGTGTAGTTTTCGCTTGTTCCGCCGATAAAACCTTGCGTAACGATTATATTTTGAAGCAGTAAAGGCTTTAAATCTTTTTCAATAATTTGGTGAGTTTTATCCCAATCCACTTTTCCTTCTCTATAAGTATTATCCGTTTTTATGTAGTTTCTGGCATCAGCCCAAAGCGCTTTGTTGCCTGTTTCATTTAGCCAGGCTGCAACTATTTTAGTTGAAACTACTTCGCCAATTGAAACAATTTGGTCGTAAATATAATCGGGGTCATTATCTGGTTCATCTTCCAAAAGCCAATCAATTTCTACGAAAGTATTGGCAACATCATCATAAACCGAATTGTGTTTGCCTTCAAATAACGATTCAATTATCTGAAAATGAAAGTGCTTTACCTCTTCAAAAATCGAATGGGTTGTTTCGCTTTGCGCCAAATAAGCAGAATTTAGTTCTTCTAGCTTATTGGTTATTTTGCCCATTGCAGAAACTACAATTAGTAATTCACCGTTTTTGTAATCTCGAACAATGTTCGCTAAATTTTTTACACCATCAGCATCTTTAACCGATGCGCCACCAAACTTAAAAATATCCATAATTTAAAAATCTTTAAGTTGCGATGCAGACAATGATGAATTTAACCAACCCGCTTCAAAGCTTGCATGATATTTATTGTAGAAATTAATCGCAGGTTCATTCCAGTCGAGCACTTGCCAAACCATGCCGCTATAATTTCCGTTTTTGGCTTCATTAATTACGGCTTCAAAAAGAATTTTACCGATGCCCTTTCCTCTAAAATCTTCGGTGACGATAAAATCTTCTAAATATAACCTGCAACCTTTCCAGGTAGAATAACGTGTATAGTATAAGGCAAAACCGACAATTTTTTCATCAACTTCGGCTACAAAGGCTTTCCAAACCGGATTTTTGCCAAAGCCCGCTTCAATAAAGTGTTCCAAAGAAACGGTAACTTCTTGGGGTGCTTTTTCGTAAACTGCCAGTTCATTTATTAACTCCAATAATCTTTGGCAATCATCAGCAACTGCCAGTCTTATATTTACATTCATATGTAGACAATTTTGTCTTTAAAGGTCATAAGGAATAGCCTATAGCTATTTCATATTTAGTTAGCCGATGAATTGGCTTTAAAATGTTTAATAATTCTTTTTCCAAAAATGCTGCTCCCAATTCTCACCATAGTGCTGCCTTCTTCGATAGCCAATTTGTAATCGGCACTCATGCCTGTCGATATTTCTTTAAAAGTATCATCATCCTTAAAAAAACTTTGTTTAATGCCGTCAAAAAGCACTTTTAGCTCATTAAATTCTATGGTAATCTGTTTTTCATTTTTGGTATTGGTTGCGATTGCCATTAATCCTGTTATGCGAATATTTTTTAACTCGGCATATTCCGTTGAACGTAGAATTTCGATAATTTCATCATAGCCTAAGCCAAACTTTGTGTCTTCATCGGCAATATAAACTTGCAGTAAACAGTCAATTGTTCGGTTGTTCTTTTTAGCTTGTTTATTTATTTCTTGCAATAATTTTAAGCTATCAACTCCATGAATTAACGATACAAATGGCGCAATATATTTAACCTTATTGCTTTGCAAATGGCCAATCATGTGCCATTCAATATCTTTCGGTAATTGAGTTTCCTTATCTGCTAATTCTTGAACATGGTTTTCACCAAAAATTCTTTGTCCGGCATTATAAGCTTCTAAAATAGCTTCGTTAGATTGTGTTTTTGAAACTGCAATCAGTTTCACGTTATCAGATTCTACTTCGTTTTTATATTTTTTAAGATTATCAGCTATGCTCATTTATACCTATTTTTGTGTAAAATTAACAACCTTGCCGCAATTTGGGCAAAAAATAATAATTAATTAAGCATGAGAATTTTGAAATGCTTTGTATTGGCTTTAACTTTTTTGTTTGCCTGCAAAGAAAAGAGGCCGAATAATATAATTCCTCCTGAGCAAATTCAACCGATATTATATGATATTCACGTAGTTGATGGATACATTTCGACGATTAGCAATTTGGATTCATCGAAAAAAGTAGCATCAGCTTATTATAAGGGGATTTTTAAAAAATATGGAATTGATTCGGCCAAACACGCTCAAAGCATGAAATATTATTATGCTCATCCGGCAGAATTGGCAGAAGTTTATAAAAATATCTCCACCAAATTGGAGAAGCAAAAGGTTGTAATGGAGAAAGCCGACTCAACTAAAAAAACTAAGTTAGTTAAGGCTACGGAAGTAAAATAAGTATGTTGTATCCCGAAAATTGTTTAGAGCGTTTAGGCTTTTTAGAAATTAAGCAATTAATTAGTAAGCATTGTTTGAGTATTATGGGGCAAACCATGGTATCGAAAATGCAAGTTATGACTCGTTTTGACCAGATTGATAAATTTTTGCGTCAAACCAATGAGTTTAAAAGTATCATTCAAAATCAAGAGCCGCTTCAAATCAATACCTTTTTTGATATTAAATCATTAATAGAAAAAATAAGAGTAGAAGGCACTTATTTGCTGGAGGATGAGTGGTTCCAAATTTACACTTCGCTTCAAACTGTTTTTTCGGTTTTAAGATTTTTCGAAGAAAGAGCCGAGGTTTATCCAACGCTGGAAGCATTATTTGAGCATCTTCCAATTGAAAAAAACATTCTGCGCAAAATTGAACAGGTAATTGATCCAAAGGGAAAGATTAAACCAAATGCATCCAAAGAACTGCAGGAAATTACAGCTTCGATTGCTAAGGCGGAGCAAGACGTAAGGAAGCGGATGGATTCTATCTATAAACAAGCTATTGCAAACAATTGGGTTGCTGATGGAAGTTTAACGATTCGTGACGGAAGAATGTGTATTCCGGTTTTAGCTGAAAATAAACGTAAGCTTAAGGGTTTTGTGCATGATGAATCGGCAACGGGACAGACCGTTTATATTGAACCAGAGGAAGTTTTTGCCCTAAACAATAAACTCCGTGATTTAGAATTCGACAAGCGCAGAGAAATTATTAAAATTCTAATTGCCTTAACGGATGAATTGCGGCCATATTCGCCTCTGTTGTTATCTTATCATGGTTTTCTTACCAAATTAGATTTTGTTAGAGCTAAGGCTTTATTTGCAATAGAAATTGAGGCCGAAATGCCGGGTTTGTTAAAAGAACCAAAGGTGAAACTTATAAATGCAAGGCATCCTTTGCTGCTTTTATCTTTTGCTGCTGATAAAAAAACAGTAACGCCGCTGAATATTCATATTGATACGGAAACCCGAGTCGTATTGGTTTCTGGCCCAAATGCAGGTGGTAAATCGGTGTGTATGAAAACCGTAGGTTTATTACAAATTATGCTACAAACGGGTTTGCTCATTCCTGTTGATGCAAATAGTGAAGTCGGAATTTTTGAAAATATTTTTGCAGATATTGGTGATGACCAATCGATTGAAAGCGATTTGAGTACTTACAGTGCGCATTTAAAAAAGATGCGTTATTTCGTAGAACACGCATCGCCAAAAACAATGGTTTTGATTGATGAGTTTGGAACTGGAACAGACCCACAATTCGGCGGACCAATGGCTGAAGCAGTTTTAGAGGTCTTGAATAATAAAAAAGTGCGTGGCGTAATTACAACTCACTATTCTAATTTAAAACTGTTCGCTGGTAATACAAGTGGTTTGGAAAATGCTTCGATGTTGTTTGATAATTCCAAAATGAAACCTTTGTATATTTTAGAGATGGGAAAACCCGGAAGTTCTTATGCTTTTGAAATTGCACAAAACATCGGTTTGCCGCAAGAAGTTATTCGGTTGGCAAAAGAAAAAACAGGTTCAAATCAAAATAGGATTGATACCATGTTGGTTGATTTGGAGCGTGAAAAGAAAACCATTTACGATGCGAAGGTAAGTTTAGCAAATCAACAAAATAAAGCTAAAAATTTAGTTGCCGAAAATGAAAAGCTTAAAACTTTTTTAGATGAGAATCGAAGAGTTTTAATCAAAGAAGCTAAGCAGGAAGCGCAAAATATTATAAAAAATGCGAATAAACTGGTCGAAAATACCATCGCGGAGATAAAAGAGAAGCAAGCCGATAAATTAGTTACCAAAGAATTAAGGCAGAATCTACAAAAGGAATTGGTGAAAAATGAGGTTAAAGTAGAAAAACCGAAACCACAACCCATAGTTCTTGGTGGTGAAATTGAAGTGGGTGATTATGTGAAATTTAATGACAGTGAAACTACAGGTCTCGTTTTAGAAATTAATCGTAATGATTTAGTTTTAGCCATAGGCGATTTGCGCTCGAATGTTAAAAAGAACCGTGTACAGAAAATTAGTAATCGCGAAGCGAAAAAAGCAGTTCAAAGTTTAGGCAATTCTTTCGCTGGTAGAATGAATGATGCCGTTTCTGGTTTTAGGGCCGAATTGGATTTACGTGGTAAAAGAACTGAAGATGCGCTTTTTGAAGTTGAGAAATATTTAGACAAAGCGATAATGCTCGGTTTTCCGTCAATTAAATTAATACACGGAAAAGGCGATGGAATTTTAAGGAAAATGATACGCGAATACCTAAGAAAATATAGTCAGGTAAATAGAATGGAAGATGAACATGCAGATAGAGGAGGCGATGGAATAACATACGTTTACCTCAATTAAAAATCTGAATACTATTTTTTCTTATTACCGGGGCACTTTTTACAGCGTTTCCCTTTTTTAAATTTCTCGCAGCATTTTTTATGCTCTGCCATGCAGCTAAAAATAAATCCAATGCCTTTTTGAAATTCAGGGTCAGTTGGGATAATAAATGTTTTGTCGTCTCTCTCGTAAATCATTGCTGCACAAAGATAAAGTTATTTAGAATAATTCCAATTGATTATTCTTCAATGGTGTTTTATACTTAACGGTAGATTTAAGATTATGTTTTGTACTTTAGTGGCCTAACCAAAAATTCATAAAATGATAAATAAAGTTGTGTCAGGAGCTGAAGAGGCAATCCAAGATATATCTAATGGCGCTACAATAATGCTTGGTGGTTTTGGTCTTTGTGGCATCCCGGAGAATTGTATAAATGCTTTAGTTAGTAAAAACGTAAAAGATTTAACGTGTATTTCTAATAATGCCGGAGTAGATGACTTTGGAATTGGGTTGATGTTAAAACAACATCAGGTTAAAAAAATGATTTCTTCTTACGTTGGTGAAAATGCTGAATTTGAAAGACAACTTCTAAGTGGAGAACTCGAAGTTGAATTAATTCCACAAGGAACTTTGGCTACAAGATGTTTAGCCGCTGGTTATGGAATGCCTGCAATATTTACGCCGGCTGGTGTAGGTACTGAAGTTGCCGAAGGTAAAGAAATCAGAAATTTTGATGGTAAGGAATACCTAATGGAATATGCTTTTGATGCAGATTACGCAATTGTAAAGGCATGGAAAGGCGATACAGCAGGAAATTTAGTTTTCCGTTCTACAAGTAGAAATTTTAATCCGGTTATGGCAATGGCAGGTAAAATTACCATTGCCGAAGTTGAAGAATTAGTTGAAGCAGGGGTACTTGACCCAGATCATATTCACACACCAGGAATTTACGTCCACAGAATTTTTCAGGGAAAAGATTACGAAAAGAGAATTGAACAAAGAACGATGAGAAAGAATAATTAGTCCTTTTCTCAATTGACTATTGGTCATCCATTCAAAATTCTTTAATTCGAAATTCAATCATTAAAAAACAATGAGTTTAACCAAAGAACAAATCGCACAGCGTATAGCTAAAGAAATAAAAGACGGGTATTATGTTAACCTTGGTATAGGGATTCCTACACTGGTTGCAAATTATATACCCAATAATATAAATATTGTACTTCAATCAGAAAATGGATTGTTAGGCATGGGGCCATTTCCTTTTGAGGGCGAAGAAGATGCAGATTTAATCAACGCAGGGAAACAAACCATTACCACTTTGCCAGGCTCGTCTATATTTGATTCTGCCATGAGCTTTGGCATGATAAGGGCTCAAAAAGTTGATTTGACCATTTTGGGAGCAATGGAAGTTTCAGAAAATGGCGATATCGCCAATTGGAAAATTCCGGGCAAAATGGTTAAAGGTATGGGCGGTGCTATGGATTTGGTGGCATCAGCAAAAAACATAATTGTTGCCATGCAACATATAAATAAAGCAGGAGAGAGTAAGTTGTTAACTAGATGCACTTTACCGCTTACAGGCGTTAAATGTATTAAGAAAGTGGTAACTGAATTAGCTGTTTTAGATATTTTACCAGAAGGAGGTTTTAAGCTTCTAGAGAGAGCACCTGGTGTTGGTATCGATTTTATTCAGCAATCTACTTTAGGTAAGTTAATTGTAGAAGGCGAAATTCCAGAAATGAGCTTAAACTAAAGCAATAAAGGCCTCGAATTTTTCGAGGCCTTTATTGTTAATTATCAATTAAAATACTGTTTCTTAGTTCAACGGATATTTCTTCTGTAACGGCAATAATCTCTTCAGGTTCATCTGTGTTATTCAATACTATTTTATGGCAAGTATTTTTATAGGGAAGCAGATATTCCTTATAGGCTGGCAAAACATGGTTGTGCCATTTGTATAAAACATCATCTTCCGGATAACCGCGTTCCAAACCATCACGTTTAATGCGTCTGTCTAATGCAACTTGTTCATCAGCATCAATAAAAATCATGTGATCTAATAAAGCTGCGATTTCTTTAAAATGTAAGATAAATAAACCTTCAACAATTATAATTGGAGCTGATTTGATTTCTAGAATTTTTACAACCGCTAAGGGATTGTTAAAGTTATATTCCTTTTTGTAAACAACTTCTCCGTTCATCAGTTGCTTAATGTCTTTTAAAAATTGTTCACTATCAATAGTAGATGGTAAATCAAAATTATAAAGTTTGTTTTCCTCCTGGGTCATTTCTCCTGCCGGGATGTAATAATCATCCTGAGAAACTAGAGTAACCTCATCTTGTTTGAAATGATGAAGAAAACAGTTTAAAAAAAAAGTTTTTCCGGAACCGCTTCCTCCGGCAATACCAATAATAAATGGTTTTTTATTCAAGCTCATGCACACCGTACGTTAAATTGCAGTAAAATCTTTTATCTAAAGCGCCTAAAGAGTCTGCCACAGCTTTAGTCATTACAATTATAACATCTTTTGTCGATTCGTTCTCTGTAAATTTACCAACAACCTTGGCTAAAGCAGTACGATTAGTCATTGGGTTGGTTAATTTTATAATGGTTCCAATTGGCGCAGTGCGATGTAAAACCAACATTTTGCTCGCATCTAAATCCGGGTCAGAAATGGAAACGGCCGCACCTTTTTCATCTATCTGACTTAAGCCGTATCTGCTTGGCGCACCACGCAATTTTGGGTCTTTAAATGAGGTACTATCCGGATTACTTTCTTGTTCTTGTTTTGCCAACTCAGCAACAGATTTAGGTTCAGGTGCTTTAGGAATTAATAATTTTTGCCCAACAGTTACGGCATTATCATTTAACTTATTCGCTGTTCTAATTTGATAAGCTGTAAGGTTGAATTTTTTAGCAATTGAAAAAATAGTTTCTCCGCTACCAACATTATAAATAAAGCTTTCTTCTTTTGGTGTTTCTTTAACAATTGCAGGGGCAGTTGTTTCTTTAACCGGAGGGATTTCAGTGACAATATCTGAAGGGATTTTTAAAATCTGACCGGTTGATAAATTGTTATCCTCAAGATTATTTGTTTTACGGATTTGGTAAGCGGTAATTCCATATTGTTTGGCAATATTGAAAATGCTTTCACCTTGTTTTACAGTATGCGTACCAACAGCATCTTTACTCGCCGGAGTTGTTTGTGTTGAAGCAGTTTCGGCAGTTGTTACAACCTTGTTTTCATCAATATTTTTAGTTGCCGGGATTTTTAGCTTTTGCCCAATGCGTAAATTATTTCCTGTTAAATTGTTTGCTTTCTTAATATCCTCAACGGTAGTTCCATATTTTTCGGCAATTTTTCCTAAAAATTCTTTCGGCTTAACTTCATGCTCAATTAAGGTTTCGCTAGCTGGATTAACGGTTTCTGGAGCCGCAATGGGTGTTTCTTTTTTAACTACAGGAACATTATTCGTTTGAACTGGTGTTTCGGTATTTTTAACCGGAATTTTTAAAACCTGACCAATTCTTAAATTAATCGTAGAAAGATTGTTTATTGATTTTAATTCGTTTACCGTTGTGCCATACTTTTCTGCAAGCATATTCAAGTTATCTTTTGCAACAACAGTATGTTCAGTAGTATTACTTGCGGTAGTTTGAGTAGGAGTTGAAGCAGTAGAATTAGCGAATGGAATATTTGTTGGCACTTTAACAATTACACCTATCTGTAGGTATTTGTTATCATTGTAAGCCATAATATCTTTTGGCGGAACATTGTATCGTCTTCCGATTGAGTAATAGGTATCTTTTGCAGCCGTTTGATGAACAATTAATTTTTTTCCGTTACTGTTTTCTACACCTATAGAATCGATGGTTATATGATTTGCCTTAACATTTGACGCATTTAATGCAAGCAAAAGCAGTGCGGTTAAGCCTATTTTATACATTTATTTTTATCTAAATTTTTATGAGGGGTAGCAATTATACGAATAATATATAAAACCGATTAACTAAAAATGTGATTTTTTTGTGGCTTCTAATATGATTTTGATACGATTCTACCTTGATATTTATCAAATTTTGTTGTGTGTTAATTGTAGTATTTAGTACAATCATCACTATTAAACGAACATATAATTACAGTATTGTTTAAATTAACTTTTCGCCGAAACTTTTAGATTATTTGTTTGTTAGAAAGACATATTAAAAACAAATTAAAAAATGGACGCTAAAGAAATAAGCTTAAATGAAAAGGAAGTAAAACCTGTGGTTGACCTTTTAAACGATTATCTGGCTAATTACCATATCCACTATCAAAAGTTAAGAGGTTGCCATTGGAATATTAAAGGCCAAAACTTTTTTACTTTGCACATAAAGTTCGAAGAGCTTTATACCAATGCACAATTAACTATTGATGAAATTGCAGAACGTGTTTTAACTTTAGGAAAACCACCGCACAGTCGTTTTGCTGATTATATTAAAGAATCGCAAATTAAAGAAGTTGATACGATCGGAATGAAAGATTTGGATATGGTTGATGAGATTTTGCAAGATATGGCTACATTAATTGATATCGAACGCCAATTATTGGACGAAACTGCAAAGGCAGGCGATGATGGTTCGAACGATATGGTAAATCGCTTTATGCAATTCAAAGAGAAAAATACCTGGATGCTTCGTTCATTTGCAGGTAAGAAATAAAATTTATTCTATTTTAAAAAGCCATAGATTAACAGGTTATATATTAAATCTGTTTATCTGTGGCTTTTTTGTTTTGCAGCATTTATCTTTGGGCATGGCATATAAAAGTTTAGCAGAATGCATTACCGATCTCGAAAAGCATGGTCATTTATTGAGAATAAAAGATGAGGTTGATCCTTATTTAGAAATGGCAGCTATTCATTTGCGGATTTACGAAAATAATGGACCAGCAATTTTATTCGAGAAAGTTAAAGGAAGCCCTTTTCCAGCCATATCTAATTTATTTGGAACATTAGAACGCTCGAAATTTATTTTCAGAGATACTTTGCCTAAAGTGCAACAATTAGTCGGCCTACGTTCAGACCCGATGAAAGCACTTAAAAAGCCATTTAAATATGCCGGAACTGCTCTAACTGCGCTTTCTGCTTTGCCATTAAAAACGCCATCTGCGAAACGAAATTTTTTAAAAACAGACATTAGTAAATTACCTCAAATTGTAAACTGGCCAATGGATGGTGGTCCCTTTATTACCATGCCACAAGTTTACACCGAAGATGTTGATAAGCCGGGCGTTTTAAATGCCAACTTAGGAATGTACAGAATTCAGCTTGCTGGTAATGATTATATTCAGGATAAAGAAATCGGACTTCACTATCAAATTCATCGTGGTATTGGTGTGCATCAATCAAAAGCGAACGCTTTAGGTTTACCACTTAAAGTAAGTATTTTCGTCGGTGGACCGCCATCTCATCCACTTTCAGCGGTTATGCCATTACCAGAGGGCTTATCAGAGATGACTTTTGCCGGTGCTTTAGGCGGAAGAAGATTCAGGTATTTTTACGATGATGAAGGCTTTTGCATTTCAGCAGATGCTGATTTTATTATCACTGGAACAGTTTACCCGAACGAAAATAAGCCCGAAGGACCTTTTGGTGACCATTTAGGGTATTACAGTTTAACGCATCCTTTTCCGCTGATGAAAGTGCATAACGTTTATCATAAAAAAGATGCAATCTGGTCGTTTACGGTTGTAGGTCGGCCACCGCAAGAAGATACAAGTTTTGGTGCTTTGATTCATGAAATAACAGGTTCTGCAATTCCTCAAGAGATTCATGGTTTAAAAGAAGTTCATGCTGTTGATGCGGCAGGCGTACATCCGTTGCTTTTTGCTATCGGAAGCGAGCGGTACACCCCTTATTTAAAGGAACGCAAACCGCAGGAAATTCTAACGATAGCTAATCACATTTTAGGCAAAAATCAATTAAGCCTGGCTAAATATCTTTTTATTGCAGCCAGAGAAGATAATGAAGCTTTGAGTACACATCATATTGGCGAATTTATTCAACATATCCTGGAACGTGTTGACTTGAAAACCGACCTGCATTTCTACACAAATACCACAATTGATACGCTAGATTACAGTGGTGCTGGATTAAACAGCGGTTCGAAAGTTGTAATTGCTGCAGCTGGTGATAAGAAAAGAAGCTTATGGAATACAATTCCTGATATTACTTTGGCTGATGGTTTTTCAAATCCAAAAGTAGCAATGGCTGGTGTTTTAGCTATACAAACTGAGGCCTATCTAAACCCGGAAAAAACTGCCGCAGAAATCGCTAAGCTTAATATGGCTTTAATTGATCAGGATTTATCGGGCTTGCCACTTATTGTACTTTGCGATGATGCTGAATTTACAGCAGCCAATATCAACAATCTGGTTTGGGTTGCTTTTACCAGAAGTAATCCCGCGGCCGATATTTATGGTATTAATGATTTTACAATAGATAAGCACTGGGGTTGTAAAGGTTCGATGATTGTCGATGCCCGTAAAAAGCCGCACCATGCGCCAGAATTAATAAAAGATGCATCCGTAGAAACCAAAATTGATAAAATGAGACAAAAAGGTGTGCTTTGTATGGCGTAATTTAGCTTGAATTTTTGAAATAATATGCTCATTTTTAAGCGATGACCAATTGTTCTATGCTTAAAAAAATACTAGCTTTTGTAATAATTATCGTCTGTTCGATAAAATTGCATGCGCAAGTAAATAAAGCAGATAGTGTTGCAAATCTTTTAGAACATTATGGCCTGCGGCATAAATCATCAATTCTATTTGTACACTTTGATAAAAACGTTTACACCAATAATGACCAGGTTTGGTTAACTGGCTATTTGCTTAAAACTGTTACAGATTTAAATCACTATACAACCTTATATCTATCATTGATAAATGATGCCGATAGCTCAGTTGTGCAGCAAAATAAATTTCTAATTGATAAGGGCTTTGCATTCGGAAGTTTGGTTTTGCCAGATTCTATCCAAAGCGGAAATTACAGGTTTGTAGCACATACAAATGTAAAACTCAATGGCAAGCCAGATGTAGAATTTGTTCAACCAATAGTAATTAAATCAACTACGGTTAACCCGCTTAAGGCTAGTCTGTCAATATTTAAAACTAATGATGAAAAAACTGGAAACGGAACGGTTTTGTTAAAGGCGCTTACAAGCGATAATCGTTTTATCCCCGATGCAGAAGTTATTTACACTGTTGGTCGTGATAACAATTTCATACTAAAAGGTAAAGCTAAAACGAGCATTATTGGCGAGGTTATGATTGATTATCCGACAGGAAAAATTACGGATAAGAATAATCTGATTTCTGTTACAATTCGAAAAGATAAGTATACTCGCTTTCAAAAAATCGAATTACCAGTTCAAACTTCACATCGGTATCAGGTTAATTTTTATCCCGAAGGCGGTTATTTGGTTTCAGAAATTGAAAATAAAATAGGGTGGGAGGTTAAAGATTCTGAAGGTTCTATGATGAGCGTAAAAGCTATTTTATTTGCTGGTGATAAGATTTTGGATACAATTGCTTCGAATTCATATGGTATGGGGCAATTCTACATATCGCCAAAGGAAAATCTAAAGTATTCAATTAAACTTATTAAAGATGATGGTCTTTTTGGCGAATATCAATTTCCATCAAGTTTGAAAAATGGTACAAACATAAAATTTGCCTCCGCAATTGGGAATAACGAACTCAGACTTTCGATAGAAAGTAACATGAATACAGTTGCGCATTTGGTTATTCATAATTATGAAAATTTATATTCAATAACCGAACTAAAACTGTCTCCAAAAAAGCAAGTAAATGTTTTACTTAAGTTAGATTCGGTTCCGAGGGGATTAAATACAGCAACCTTGCTTGATAGCATGTACCTTCCAATTGCCGAACGTATATTTTTTGCCCATTATGATGAAATTGAAAATCTTAATCTTCTTACGGATAAAAACCAATACTCTACCAGAGATAGTGTTAAGCTCGATATTGAAATGCTCCCGAAGGGCGAAATTTTAAATAATGGCTTGGTTTCCATAGCTGTTGTACAAGAAAATAGAATTAGTCTTTCTAATAAAAAGAATATTGTAGATTATAATTATCTCGAAAATAATCTTGTGCAATTACCAGCAAATTCAACGGGATTAAAGTTTAACGATACAGGTTATTTAGAGGATATTTTATTGATAAAAGGATGGAGAAGGTACAAATGGCCTCAAAGGAAAGATGATTTTGTTAAACATGATATTTCTTCAATTGAGTATTTTGGAGCAATAACAAAAGGTAAAAAACCCTTAAAAATACCGCTTGAACTTAGTGCAATTTCAGGTGCCAATGTAAATTTGATTAATACGGATAGTACCGGACAATTTGTTTTGCCGTACCAAGCCTTAATTGCAGAGCCAACAAAGAAAATTTGGTTTAGTCTTGGAAATAAAAACTTTGCAGATTATACAGTTAAAATTAATGATCCTTTCGATGAAATAAAATCTGTATTGAGCCAACTTAATTATAGTAATAGCATAAATAAGTTCAGTGTGTTGTCGGCAACCGAAAATATTTCAGCTTTAGCTGGCATAAAACTTAAAGAAGTAACCATAAACAAATCAAAAGATAATTCTACTAATTTTCAATCTGCAATTGGTAGAAATGAATGTGGAGATTATGTTTGTTCATATGGATTTTTAAATTGCAATAATCATTCGTTTGGAACCTTGCCTATTAAAGGAAAAAATTATCCATCAAATGGACGGATAGTAACTTATGCAGGTTGTATGGAAACAAAGGTTAATCCTAATTTCCTCGTGCTCAATAGCATCGAAATGGCAAAGGAGTTTTATGTTTCTGATATCAAGAATATAAATGAACCCATAAATTTTGCTACCATTTATTGGAATTACCAAATCTTTATAAATAGTAAAGATAAAACTTCGCTAACATTTACCACAGGTGATTTAACTGGCGATTTTAGAATTATAATTCAGGGCGTTACGCAAAACGGACCTATTTACGGTGAGAAACTAATTAGCATTACAAAATAAAAAGTCCTGATTTTCGTCAGGACTTCCATTCATTCAAAAAGTATTTTATTTAAAATCTAACACCAAAAGTTAAAAATACGTTATCCGCAGTGTTTTTCAAATTTGCATTAGGACCGGCTCCTGTAAAGCTATAATCAGGGTAATCTGAAGATATTGTATATGGAGCATTTGTAGAATCCCATTTCATATGTCTGTAAGTAACATCCAAATAATAATTGTCAAAACGATACCCTAAACCACCACTATAAGATTGAGTAGTGAAATCTAGATTTTTGTACGGAGAACCAGCATATGAATATCCGCCTCTAACCATAAATTGATTAACCAGTTTAAATTCAACACCAGCTCTGTAGTTAAAATTACCCTTATATAATGCTGCAATATCACGGTTTGTGCTTATTGTTTCATTTGAGAAATTAGATGAAAAATGAATGCTACTATAATCAACATATTCAGCATCTGCAGTTATTAAACCACTATTTCCAAAAATGTAAGCTACACCACCATTAACTCTATAAGGTGTCCTCAAGCTATATTCTGAATTGTAATTTGATAAAGGATTTGTGTATTCAGGAATATTTGTACCATCAGCTCTTCTGAATCTGGTATTCAAATTCTCTGAGAAATTATCTGTCAAACTGTACCAGGTTGGCGTTACAAAACTTAAACCTAATCTTAATTCATTTACTGGTTTGTAGATTACGCCTAATTTCGCATTAATACCATTACCTCTGGTTTGCTGAATAGAATTGTAATTAAAGCTATAAGTTCCGTTTAAGAAAGTAGGATCTTGACCAGCAAAAGTTAAATTATTTCCGGTTTCCGTAAAGGCTATATCCGAATGATAATTAATATTTGTTAATCCTAATGATAAACCTAAATACAACTTATTGCCATAATTCCCCGCCATGCCGAGATTAACTTCAGACTGAGAACCTGAACGTGTAATTATATTTTGCTGGTTATTATTCAAAGCAGTTGTAGGGAAATATCCTGCAGGGTCATATTCAATTAGAAAATTATCATAAGCCATTTTTTCTAACGAACCAGCAGCTAAACTCGTTGTTGCTGTATTACCAGCAATGTTTGCAAAATAATCAGCCATCGAACTTGATACATTTCTGCCACCGTATGAAATGTTTTGGTTGAAATTATTGGTTTTGTTATAACCAACTCCAAAATTAACACTCACCCATCCATCATTTAGGCTCGAGCCTTTTGCTTTGTTTGTAGGAGAGTAAAACACTAATCCAACTTGGTTTATGCCAGCTTTACTCTTTTTATCAGATTGATTATTATTTAAATATTCTGAGCCAACTTTAAAATTGTTAAACTCAGGTGTAAATGTAAATTCAGATTTAGTGAAAAAACCTAAACCAGCCGGATTGCCAGATAGAGAACTAATGTCTCCACCAAGAGCCGTTTGTGCGCCACCTAAACCTTTGAACCTCGCTGTTGTTCCTTGTTCTGGTTGTGAAAAACGTAACACATCACTAGTGTATTGAGCATATAAAGAATTGCTGGCAAGAACTATTCCTGCCGCAATAAAAATTGATCTTAGTTTCATCTTATAAATTGTGTGATTGTGTTATAATTATCTACCGCCGCCTCTTGTTGGTCTGCCGCCACCGCCGCCGCCACCACTTGAACTACCACCACCGCTGCTTCCTGAAGATGATGGAGGAGGAGAATAACTTCCACGATCTGGTCTGCTTTGTGGTTGTGGTTGCGATTGTTGAATTTGTGGTCTTGTGTAGCTATTATCACGAGATGGTCTGGTGCTTGTACGTCCGTTTTGACCATTATTTATAGTTGAGCCATTATTTCCGTTCGACCATCTTTCCGGACGACCAGAATTATTCGTAGAAACGTTTGGTCTGCCGTAATTACCTCCGCTTATTGGAGCTCTCGAGCCGTTATTTCCATAAGAACCACGGTTATCGCCATCTCTGTTTGGTCTTGGTCTGCTATTGCCGTTTGCAAACGAGCCTCCCCATCCGCCGCCATAATAGCCACCACCTACACCAAACCAACCGCCACCGCCGTACCAACCGTTACCCCAGCCAAAACGATCGTAGTAAGAGTTCATACCCCAGCCCCAGCCAGAATTCCATCCCCAGTAAGGATTGTAACCAAAGTTGCCGAAGTTATAAGGATTGTTCCAGATGCTTCCGTAGCCCCAACCGCCACCATACCAGCCGCCGCCCCAGCCAAGGCCAAAACCATTGTTCCAGCCCATGCCACCGTAACCGATATAGTTGGTTACGCCATAACTTGTACCATAACCGAAGTTATTTCCGTAAGCAAAATTATCATAGTAAGGATCATAGTAACCTCTAAAACTAGAGCCGTTATGAAAACGATTTATCCTTGAAGAATAATCCATATCGTAGTAAGGGTTACTGGTTCCGTAATATTCATCATAATCCTGATCACCTTGCGCATACTGTTGTTGTTGCTGTTGAGGTGCTGGTGCCCGATATTCAACTTCTCTGGCCTTGGCCACAGTGTTGTAAACATCATCATCAGCCGAAGAATTTTGAGCCAATTTTGATGTAGAGCATGATGCAACCAACCCAGCGGCTGCTATCATAACAATGGGTAAAAATTTAATTGGTTTCATTGTGTTTATATTTAGTTGTGTGTGTTAAACTTAATAAACGATGGTATTTGTGAAAATTGTAAGTCAATTAATTAACAATAAAAATTAATGCACGGTTTCAAAAATCGTTTTGTAGGCATAAATTTATAAATTTGTAGCTTAATTTCACATTATTTAACACACAATTTACGTTCCAAATACATAATATGAGCAAAGAAATTACAAGCAGAGAAGCTGATTACTCACAATGGTACAATGATATTGTTATAAAAGCTGACTTGGCGGAGCATTCTGCGGTACGTGGCTGTATGGTGATTAAGCCTAATGGCTACGCAATCTGGGAGAAAATGCAGGCAGTTTTAGATAAAATGTTTAAAGATACAGGTCACCAAAATGCTTATTTTCCGTTGTTCATACCAAAGTCATTTTTTTCTAAGGAGGCTTCTCACGTTGAGGGTTTTGCGACAGAATGTGCAGTAGTAACACATTATCGTTTAAAAAATGATGGTAACGGAAATATTGTTGTTGATGAAACTGCTAAATTGGAAGAAGAGTTAATTGTTCGTCCAACTTCTGAAACCATCATTTGGAATACTTACAAAGGTTGGATTCAATCTTACAGAGATTTGCCAATTCTTATCAATCAATGGGCAAATGTTGTTCGTTGGGAAATGCGCACGAGATTATTTCTTCGTACAGCAGAATTTTTATGGCAAGAAGGTCACACCGCTCACGCTACATCAGAAGAGGCAATTGAAGAAACAGAACGCATGCTTCATATTTATGCCGATTTTGTTGAAAATTGGTTGGCTGTGCCTGTTGTTAGAGGTCGTAAATCACCTAACGAAAGATTTGCAGGTGCTTTGGATACTTACTGTATTGAAGCTTTAATGCAGGATGGAAAAGCTTTACAGGCTGGAACATCACACTTCTTAGGACAAAATTTTGCTAAAGCTTTTGATGTTAAATTCACAGGAAAAGATGGAAAACTAGATCATGTTTGGGCAACTTCTTGGGGTGTATCAACACGTTTAATGGGCGCACTAATTATGGCACATAGTGATGATTCTGGATTAGTTGTCCCTCCAAAATTGGCTCCAATACAGGTTGTAATCGTTCCAATTTATAAGAGTGATGAGGATTTAGCTAAAATAACTGCTTACGTAAATGAATTAAGTATGCGCTTAAAAGGCTTCGGTATTTCAGTTAAATATGATGACAGAGATACGCAACGCCCAGGTTTTAAATTCGCAGATTATGAAATGAAAGGTGTGCCGGTACGTATTGCAATTGGTGGACGTGATATTGAGAATAAAACGGTAGAAATCGCCCGTAGAGATACCAAGACAAAGCAAACTGTACCGCAAGAAGGTTTAGATATTTATATTGCTAAACTTTTAGAAGAAATACAACAAGCCATGTTTGATAAAGCTTTGGCTTATCGCGATGAACACATTACCGAAGCCAATAGTTACGAAGAGTTTAAAGCACTTCTTGATGATAAAGCAGGTTTTATTTCAGCGCACTGGGATGGAACTCCAGAAACAGAACAAAAAATAAAAGAAGAAACTAAGGCTACAATCCGTTGTATTCCGTTAGATAATAAGTTGGAAGATGGTATTTGTATCTATTCAGGGAAACCATCAACACAACGCGTATTATTTGCAAGAGCATATTAGATAGATTTTAGAATCTAGATTTATGATTTTTGATTAAATAACGCTAGTCTTAATAGTTAATACTTATATCTTGATACTACAATAATGAAATTCGGAACAAAAGCTATACATGCAGGTCAAGAGCCTGACCCAACAACTGGTGCGGTGATGACACCAATTTACCAAACTTCTACTTACTGGCAAAAATCGCCGGGAGACAATAAAGGTTACGAGTACTCAAGAGGAACAAATCCAACACGTAAAGCTTTGGAAGATTGTCTCGCTGCTTTGGAAAACGCTAAATATGGTTTAGCTTTCTCAAGCGGAATGGGTGCCACCGATGCTGTTTTAAAATTGTTACAACCTGGTGATGAAGTGATTACGGGGAACGATTTATACGGTGGTTCTTACAGGATTTTCACAAAAATTTTCACCAAATATGGCATAAAGTTTCATTTTCTTGATTTATCGAAACCGGAAAACATGCTTCCGTATATTAACGATAAAACCAAATTGGTTTGGATAGAAACACCTACAAATCCTACAATGCAAATTATTGATATTGAAGGTGTAGCAAAGATTACTAAAGAAAAAAATCTTATCCTTACTGTTGATAATACATTTGCATCTCCATATTTGCAAAATCCTATCGATTTAGGTGCAGATATTGTAATGCACTCCGTTACGAAATATATTGGTGGCCACTCTGACGTTGTAATGGGTGCTTTAGTTACCAGCAACGAGCAGTTATATAAAGACCTTTGGTTTATTTATAATGCTTGTGGCGCAACCCCAGGTCCACAAGATTCATTTTTGGTTCTAAGAGGGATAAAAACGCTTCACCTTCGCATGAAAGCACATTGCGAAAACGGAGAGAAAATTGCACATTATCTAAAAAATCATCCAAAAGTTGATAAAATTTATTGGCCGGGTTTTGAAGACCATCCAAATTACGAGGTTGCCAAAAAACAAATGCGTGGTTTTGGTGGTATGATTTCGATTACCTTAAAAGATGCTGATTTGCAGGAAACGTTTAGAATTTCTTCGAATTTTAAAGTATTTACTTTAGCTGAATCTTTAGGAGGAGTAGAATCTTTAATCAACCATCCTGCAACAATGACTCATGGCTCTATACCAAAAGAAGAACGTGAAAAAGTTGGTGTAACCGATAATTTATTGCGTTTAAGCGTTGGTGTTGAAGATATTGATGATTTGTTGGAAGATTTAGAAAACGCACTGAAATAATTGATAAATATTTTCTTAAATCCGGTGATTGAGTTTTTATCTCAGTTACCGGATTTTTTTTAATCAAATAGAATGGATTTTTTAGACGTCAAAAACTTTCTCGATGCGAAGGTAGCGCAATATAATCAGCCAGGTTTTATTGAAAATGATCCAATCTGTATCCCTCATTTGTTTACCAAAAAACAAGATATCGAAATAAGTGGTTTTTTTGCTGCAATTTTAGCTTGGGGGCAGCGAAAAACAATCATCAATAAATGTAAGGAATTGTTAAATAGAATGGATTATGCGCCACATGATTTTGTTCTAAACCACAGCGATAACGATTTGAAACGGTTGTTGAATTTCAAACACAGAACTTTTAATGATACTGATTTGCTGTATTTCATTGATTTCTTTAAATCTCACTACAGGCAGTTTGATAGTCTTGAAATGGCCTTTGTTCCAACACAAAATTTATTTCTTAACGATTATCTATCAACTGATGTCCCATCTGAAAAAATGGATTTATTGTCAGAAAATTGCTTTATACAAAATTTGAATTTTACTATCGAACAGGCTTTAAACTATTTCAGAAGTTATTTTTTCTCACTTGACGATTATCCGTATAGAACTAAAAAGCACATTTCTTCACCGCTACAAAAATCTACTTGTAAGAGATTAAATATGTTTTTAAGATGGATGGTTCGGCAAGATAAAAATGGTGTCGATTTCGGTATTTGGGAAATTTTGAAACCAAAAGATTTAATTTGCCCATGTGATGTTCATGTAGATAGAGTCGGACGATATTTGAATTTAATCCATCGCAAACAAACCGATTGGCTTACCGCAATCGAACTGACCGATAATTTGAAAACTTTTGACGCAGTCGATCCGGTTAAATATGATTTTGCTTTATTTGGTTTGGGCGTTGAGAAAGTTTTATAAACAATTGAAAATATTGTTAAATCTGAAAATAAACTTCATTATTTAATCCAAACTTATTATACTTACGATATAAACCGTTCGTAACATAATCGAACCATTTCATCCTGTAAAATAACTTATGATTGCTGCTGATTTATCTGAAAAAGATAGGTGGAAAAAATACAACAATGTTTCTCCGGTTATTGCTGTGTTCAAAAAAATACATCCGCTAAATGCAGAAATCGAAGCGCAACTCAATCAGCATACATTTCCTGTTTCCTTCAAAAAGAATAAATTTCTAATTTCTCCTCTGGATAAAAATGAACACCTTTTTCTAATTATTAAGGGAATTGTGAGGGGATTTATCAAAGATGAAAAAACAGAAATTACAACTTGGATTTCGAAAGAGAATGAAGTTGTGGGTACAATTAGAAATCTTTGGCTTGATGGAGAATCAGAAGAATATTTGCAAGCCTTGGAAGATGTAGAGTTGATAGCAATTCCGCATACACTATCCGAATATTTGTACGAAAATTATACCGAGGCTAATATAGTTGGACGAAAAATGATGGAACTTTACTACCGATCAGCAGAAGAACGAGCCTATTTATGTAGAATATCATCAGCGGAGAAAAGATATAAAAGGTTTTTAGTTACGTTTCCCGATCTGATAAATAGAGTTTCTTTGAAATATATTGCCTCTTTTTTAGCAATTAGGTTAGAAACATTAAGTCGAATTCGTGCTAAAATTTAGTATTTACTGTGTAATTATATATCCTTTTAGTGATTTAAATAGCAAAATTGTACTTAAAATTACTCAACAGTCTTGTTTTTGAAATAATTGTCGTTTTTTTGACAAAAATCAATTTGTTTCGGTTGTTATAACTGCATTAAGACATGATTGGTATGATAAATTCTTTCACATAAACAATAAAAATATGTACATTTACAAATACAAACCAAATAATTAAATAGTCTATTTCTCAATACTAAATTCTATCTCTATCACGTTAAATATTGTAACTAAACCATCCCAATATTCCAAACAATGAAAACGAAAAATACTGTAAGTACCCTCTCAGTACTTATTGCTGATGACCACGAAATTATTCGCCGTGGTTTGAGGAACCTTATATCAGATTTTTGGACGGGAGTTCAAATTCTGAATGCTTCTACAATGGAGCAAGCACTTGTTGAGATTGAAAAATCTCCGAGTTTAATCATAATAGATGTTAATTTGCCAGGCGGGAATAACCTGAAGGTAATCGAGCAAATTAAAACCATCCAACCAAATGCTAAAATTTTAGTTTTTTCATCTCTCAACGAAAACATTTATGCAGTTCCTTATCTAAAGGCTGGTGCATCTGGTTATTTAACCAAAAATGCTGAAGAATCTGAAATCATTACCGCCATTACCACAATTTTAGCAGGCAGCCGTTATTCGAGCAGAAATGTCAAAGAAAATATGTTCAACAGCATTTTAGGTAACGATGCTGATAATCCTTTCACAAAACTATCGGGCAGGGAACTAGAAGTTGCCGAATTGCTAACCAAAGGCGTTGGTGTTTTAGAAATTTCTAATCAGCTAAACTTACAAATGGGAACGGTAAGTACTTATAAATTACGCCTGTTTCAAAAGCTTAAAATTAAGAGCATTATAGAACTTGCTGAAAAAATGAGCATATACGAAAAGTAGTATACAAAATTCACAATCATATTAAAGGAGTTGCTTTTTGCAGCTCCTTTTTTATTTATCTTTCAGCTTGCTTGAGGTTCCTGCACCTTCCTTTCCCGATTCATTTGGTGTTTCACCAGCTTGGCCAAATTTTTCTGATGTACCTTTTCCATTTTGGTCGAAACTTGCTTTTTCTTTTGATGTGCCTGATGATTTCTTTTTTTTGTCGTTTTCCATGGTTCCAAAGTTTAAGTTATGAACAAATCTATCAGTGTAAATAACACTATTGAATGCTAAAGGTTTTAGAATTTAAAGCTAAAATTGTTAGTAAAATGTTGATAAAATAGAAGCTAAGTATTTTAAATTACTAATATTTTTAGTTTAAATTTGTTTTGTAAAGGAGATAAGCCATGCAAGAGAAGAGTATTATACATATGGATCAGGATGCTTTTTTTGTTTCAGTGGAATTACGAAAAAAGCCTGATTTAATTGGGAAACCGATTATTGTTGGCGGAGGTTCTGATAGAGGAGTAGTTACTTCTTGCAGTTACGAAGCTCGGAAGTTTGGCGTTCATGCTGCAATGCCTGGTAGAACGGCCAGGTTATTGTGTCCGCAAGCAGTATTTCTTAGAGGTAATATGGAAGAATATTCAGAAGCATCGCATCAGATTACTGAAATTATAGCTCAACGCGTCCCTTTATTCGAAAAAGCAAGCATTGATGAACATTATATCGATATGACGGGAATGGACAAGTTTTTTGGTTGCATGAAATTTGCTTCCGAATTGCGTCAAACCATAATTAAAGAAACTCGCTTGCCAATTTCTTTTGGCTTATCTGTGAATAAAACGGTTGCTAAAGTAGTTACTAACGAGTGCAAACCAAACGGAGAATTAGAAATTCCTTTTCCACAAGTCCGACCTTTTTTAAATCCCTTATCAGTGCATAAAATACCAGGAATTGGTCATGCAACGTATAAAAAACTTAGTGAAATGGGGGTGAGGAAAATAGAGACATTGGCTCAAATTCCTCAGGAATTGATGTATAAAATACTTGGTGATAATGGTATTAACTTGTGGCAAAAGGCAAATGGTATAGATTTATCGCCCGTAGTTCCTTACCGTGAGCGAAAATCGATAGGTACACAAACTACCTTTGAAAACGATAGTATGGACATCAATAAGATGAAAGCCATACTTACCGGAATGGTTACCAATTTAACTTTCGAATTACGCAGCCAGCAAAAATTAACCGCCTGTATAACCGTAACCATCCGCTATTCTAATTTCGAAACGGTAACACAACAAGCTCGAATTCCATATACTTCTTTAGATTCCTTTTTGATTGCTAAGGCTCACGATTTATTTAAAAAAGTTTACAGCAAACGAATGATGCTACGGTTAATTGGTGTAAAATTATCTCATTTGGTTAGCGGTTTCGAGCAAATTGGTCTTTATCATACGTCCGAAGAAGAATATGATTTGTACCAGGCGATGGATAAAGTTAGAAAGAGTTATGGGGTAGAATCGGTTGTGAAAGCTTGCATTATAAAGCAACCTGAAAAAGACAAAAATGGTAGAACTGTTAAATATAATCCACGTTTAAAAAAGAAAGTAGAGCAAGAAGAAGAAAAGAAAAAATCAAGAATCAGAACTTTCATTAATTCTGACGTTTCTCAGGTAAATAAACTAACCGACAAGTAAATGTTTTTGAATGTTCATTCCTCATATAGCTTAAAATATGGCGTAATGGATATTGCTGCAATTATAGCCCAGGCTCGCAGTCTAAATATCCATCAGCTTGTACTAACCGATATTAATAATTCTACTGGCGCTATCGAATTTATCAGAACATGCACTAATCAACGCTTTTATAAGAAAGCAGACGAAATACAAAAAGGGAACATTCCTTATGAGATAAAACCACTTGCCGGAATAGAATTTAGAAAGGATAATATTCTGCTTTATTTTGGGATTGCGAAAAATAAGGATGGAATGAGGGAGCTGAATGAGTTTTTGAGTTATCATAACATTTATGATATTCCACTTCCGGGCAAAGCTCCTCAATTTAAAAATGTATTTATTATTTACCCGTTTAAAAAGGAATTTACTTATGTTTTAGCCGAAAATGAGTTTGTTGGCATTCGTCATTCTCAATTAAATCATCTCTATAAACATCAATTACAAAAGCAAAAAAGTAAACTGGTGGTTTGGCATCCAGTAACCGTTTCGGGTAAGGTTTCGCATCGCTTGCACGAGTACATGCGGGCAATTGATTTGAACACGCTTTTAACTAAAGTACCTGATGAATTTAAATGTTTAAAAGATGAAACGCTAATTTCAGAAGATGAGCTTAAAAATCATTTTGACAGCTATCCATTCATCATTGAAAACACGCAAAAATTAATTGATAATTGCGACTTATCTGAATATTTCGAGCCAAAAATACAATCGAAAAATAAGTTTTATTATACCAAAGGCGAAGAGTCGGATGTAGCCTTATTAAGGCGATTGGCATTAAAAGGCCTTAATTATCGATATGGAAATGATAATAAAGTTGCTCTGGAAAGATTGGAGAAAGAGCTGAGGATTATAGCTTTTAAAAAATATTCTGCTTACTTTTTAATCACTTTTGATATTGTTCGATATGCAATGGGCAAGTGTAAATTTTACCATGTTGGGCGAGGTTCGGGCGCTAATAGTATTGTAGCCTATTGTTTACGTATTACCGATGTTGACCCAATCGATTTGGATTTATATTTCGAACGCTTTTTGCATGAAAAGAGAACAAGTCCGCCCGATTTTGATATTGATTTTGCCTGGGATGAACGCGAAACAATTCAACAATATATTTTTAAAAAATATCCCAAAGGACACGTTGCTTTTTTAGGTACCATGAGTACTTTTAAAGATAGGGCCATTATCCGCGAAATTGGTAAAGTTTTAGGTTTAGCAAAGGATGAAATCGATAGTTTTAGCGACCCGACAAAAGAGTGGATAAACTCTAAAAATCCCATCTATCAAAAAATAAAACTTGTGCATCAAATGATGCAAAAAATGCCTAATCAACGTTCCATCCACGCAGGTGGAATTTTAATTTCTGAACAACCAATTACTTATTATACTGCTTTAGATATGCCGCCAAAAGGCTATCCAACCGTACAATGGGATATGTACGAAGCAGAACTTATTGGCTATGAAAAGTTTGATATTTTAAGTCAGCGAGGAATTGGGCACATTAGAGAAGCAGTTCGCTTAATAGAAGAAAACCGAGGCGATTTTGTAGATATTCATGATTTCAAAACTTTCAAAGAGGATGTTAAGCTCAATCAAATTTTAAAAGAAGGGCAACCAATCGGCTGTTTTTATATAGAATCTCCCGCAATGCGCCAGTTGCTAAAAAAGCTAAAATGCGAAAACTATTTAACCTTAGTGGCGGCCAGTTCCATCATTCGTCCCGGGGTTGCAAGTTCGGGTATGATGAAAGCTTTTATTGAGCGCTACCATGCGCCCGAAAAAGTTGAGTATTTGTGCGAAGAGATGAAAGAACAGCTAAAAGAAACCTACGGTGTAATGGTTTACCAAGAAGATGTGATTAAGGTTTGCCATTACTTTGCCGGGTTGGATTTAGCTGATTCTGATGTTTTACGTAAAGCCATGAGTGGTAAGTATCGTTCTAAACTCGCGTTTGATGAGTTGGTAAATAAGTTTTTTACTTCAGCTAAGGCTAAAGGTCATTCAGAGGAATTGATAAAGGAGGTTTGGCGACAAATTTCATCCTTTGCCGGTTACAGTTTTTCCAAAGCACACTCTGCATCTTTTGCTGTAGAAAGTTATCAAAGTCTGTTTCTTAAAACCTATTATCCTAAGGAGTTTATGGTTGCAGTATTGAATAATTATGGTGGTTTTTATACCCGTTGGGTTTACGTACACGAACTTCAAAGAACGGGTGCAAATGTGCATTTGCCTTGTGTAAATCGTAGCGATGCTACTGTTAATATTAAAGGAAACGATGCTTATTTAGGTTTCATCGGTGTGCTGGGATTGGAAAATAAATTCATCGAACTTATCCCTGAAGAACGAAGAAAAAATGGCGCTTATTTGAACTTGGAGCAATTTGTAAAGCGTACACAAATAACCTTAGAACAAGCTATATTGTTAATTCGATTAGGTGCATTGAGATTTACAGGTAAAGATAAAAAGACATTACTTTGGGATGTTCACACATATTTGGGGCACAAGCAAAAGAAAATTAATCATGCTGAGTTATTTGATATTCAGCAGAAAACTTACCATTTACCATCTTTAGAAAATTCTAAAATTGAAGATGCTTACGCCGAGCTTGAATTACTGGGCTTTCCACTAAATTTTAACATGTTCGATTTCCTAAAAACAAATTATCGGGGAAATATTGCTGCGGCCGATTTGCATAAAAACGTAGGAAAAACGATAAAAATGGTTGGTAATTATGTTTGCGAAAAAACGGTACACACCATTAAAAATACTAAAATGTGGTTCGGAACTTTTTTGGATAAAAACGGAGATTTTTTTGATACCACACATTTTCCGAATACAACGCCCATGTATCCATTTAAAGGAAAAGGCTGTTATTTAATTTTAGGTAAAGTTGTTGAAGATTTTGGTTTTCAAAGTATTGAGGTTTTAAAATTTGCCAAGTTGGATATACATATGAATCCGGTGGCTGTAAATTAAAATATAGTATTGAAATTATGGTATGTGTTTAGAAAGAAAGGGGCATCAATTTTTACATTTTCTATAAATCTTATTATTACCTAATTATATATTTGTTAATTGAAAATTGTTGCTTGTATATTTAATCTATGATTCACCTTAAGGCCGAAATAGAACGTTTTGAAAAAATGGGCGATAAAACAGGTTGGAGTTACATTTTCCTTCCAAATGTAATTGCCGATAAAATAAAGCCCGATTGCAAGGTTTCGTTTAGGGTTAAAGGTAAAATAGATAATGTTGAAATAAGCGGAATGGCAACTACGCCCACGGGAGCAGGTGATTTTATTATCGCCCTTAAAAGTGAGCTTAGGAAAAAACTTAAAAAGGAGGCAGGTGCAATTGTAGAAATTTACCTCGAGGAAGATAAAAATTTTAAAGTTGAAATACCTGAAGATTTGGAATTGTGCCTATCAGAAGAAATACATCTTTTAGATAATTTTTTGAAACTTGCCAAGTCTCACCAAAATTATTTCATAAAATGGATTAACGAAGCTAAAACAGAAGAAACTAGAACAAAAAGATTAGTATTAACCATTAATGCAATGGATAAAAATCAAGATTACGGAACAATGATTAGAGAAAGCAGGAAAGACAAATAATTATCGTTTATAGCTCCTAAACCAACTCCAAACTTTCATTTGTATTACTCCAATAAAGGCTTCCCTGAAAATTCTGGTACTCATTTTAGAAGTCCCTTCGGTTCTATCTGTAAAGATAATTGGCACTTCCACAACATTAAAACCATATTTAATCGCTGTAAATTTCATCTCAATTTGGAACGCGTAACCAACAAATTTAATCTTGTTTAATGGAATGGTTTCAAGCACTACCTTTCTGTAACATTTAAAACCAGCGGTTGCATCCTGTATGTTAATCCTTGTAATTAACCTCACATACATTGATGCAAAATACGACATTAAAACTCTGCCCATTGGCCAGTTTACAACATTTACACCTTTAACATACCTAGAGCCTACAGCTAAATCTGCTCCATTAATACAAGCTTCGCGCAAACGAATTAAATCATCAGGATTGTGTGAAAAATCAGCATCCATCTCAAAAATATAATTATATTCTTTTTGTAGCGCCCAATTAAAACCATAAATATAAGCAGTACCCAAACCTAGTTTACCAGAGCGTTCTTCAATAAATAAATGGCCTTCGTACTCTTTTTGCAAAGATTTTACAATATCAGCAGTACCATCTGGCGAGCCATCATCTATAATAAGAACGTGAAAAGGTTGGGTTAATGAAAATACCTTTCGGATAATTTTTTCAATATTTTCCTTTTCGTTATAAGTTGGTATGATAACTAAACTGTCTGACACGTATATCTTTTATTTATTGTAAACCTTAAGTTTAATTTCTTTCAGCTTTTGAAGTGGCGAAAGTAAATATTTTTAAATTAAAAACCCGTATCAAGGTTATTGATACGGGTTAAAATGTGTTAAAAATGTTTTATTTAACTTCTTGCATTAATTTTTTAATCAGTTGAGAGAAGATGATTAAAAATAATCCCGCAATTAGTGAGTATAAAGCTAGTGATTTGTAACCTTCTGTATACGATGTTAATTTTGTCATTAAGGATGCATTTTCAATGCTCGACATTTCTGCTCCAAGTTTACCGGCAGCAAGCTGGCCGAATGCACTGAATAAAAACCACATACCCATCATCATTCCAAACATCCTTTTAGGAGATAGTTTTGTAATGATTGACATGCCTATCGGGCCAATGCAAAGTTCACCAAGCGTTAGCAATAAATAGGCGAGGGTAAAAATGTTTAACGAGCTTATCCCTTGTTCGTTTGCAAAAAATCTGGTTGCATAAAAAACATAAAAACTTACAGCAAGCAAAACAAAACCTAATCCAAATTTAATTACTGTGTTTGGTTCAATTTTTCTCCTGTGCATTCCAATCCATAATAAACCAACTAAAGGACTAAAAACGATAACAAAGAATGAATTTACGCTATTGTTGATTACGTTAGGATCGACTGAAAAAAATAATAAATTATGATTTAGGTTGTCTTTAGCAAATAGTGAAAGTGAACCGCCACTTTGCTCTGAAATTGCCATAAATACGAAATAGCAGAATATAAAAATAAAGGCTGCCAATAATTTATATCTGGCTTTAATTTCTTTTATGGTAAGTAGTTCGTAAAAGAAATAAACTAAAGCAACTATACCAATTGTGTACATAAAATAATCAGTGTAAGCTGTATTTCTTACCATTATAAAAATTAATGGAATACACAGTAAAGAGCCGATGTAAGTAGCTATTTCGTAGGTTTTTTGCTTTGTTTTTTCTAAATGTAAAAGTGGCGAATTACCAATCGGACCTAAATATTTTTTAGTAAAGATAAATGTGCCTAAGCCAATCATCATCACTACAGCTGCCGAAAGGAAACATAAATGCCATGAAACGTATTTTCCAAGATAAATACACATTGCACCGCCTAATAATCCGCCAACATTTATACCAGCGTAAAACAAACCGTAACCAGCATCTCTTCTGTTATCTTTTTCGTGGTAAAGTTCGCCAACCATTGATGATATATTTGGTTTAAAGAAACCTGTACCAATAATTGATAGCGTTATGCCAACATAAAATAAATCGTGAGGAGAAAATGCAAGGATAAGATTTCCGATAATCATTAAAGAACCACCCCAAAAAAGTGATTTTCTAAAGCCCAAAATTTTATCCGCGAAAATACCACCAATAAAGGTAAAAGCATATACAAAGGCCTGGATTGCGCCGTATTGCAAATTAGATTTTTGGTCTGTTAAACCTAACTGGTCGACCATAAAAAATGCAAGTACACCACGCATTCCGTAAAAACAGAAACGTTCCCACATTTCTACCAAAGATAAATGCCAAAGTTGTTTTGGATATTTACCTTCAAAATTTTGTATCGCTTCTAAGGTTTCAATAGAAGGTGTTTTTTCTGTAGCTATTTCCATTTTATTTTACGCCATGCATTAATTTTTTAACCACTGGATGTAAGACTGCAATTAATATACCTGCAGAAATAGGCACAATTGTAAAGATTAAAAAGAATGTTGTTAAGCTATATTTTTGAGTGATTTCTTCAATCATACTGCCAGATACGCCAGCCAATTTGTTACCCATCGCCAAGAATAGATAGTATACACCAAACATGAAACCAATCCATTTTGCAGGTACTAATTTACTTACGTAAGATAAGCCTACCGGAGAAATACAAAGTTCGCCAAGGGTGTGGAATAAATAGGCTAATACTAGCCAAGCCATGCTTACTTTTATTTCTGGTGATGTAATTGCGGTTGAACCGTAGGCTAAAAAGCCAAAACCAATACCCAATAAGGTTAAGCCTAAACCGAATTTTAACGAACCTGGGAGGTTGTATTTACTTTCCCACCATTTAGAAAAAACCGGTGCAAAGCAGATGATAAATAATGAGTTAAGTATATTGAACCACGATGCTGCAATCTCTGTTGTATTTGCCGAAAATTCACGTTCAACTTTCCATAATACAATACCCCAAATAATAATAAAGCTAGTTGCCAGAATTAAATTCCCTAGTTTATATTTTGCAATGGTTTGTGAGAATAGCTTAAATAAAACATAGGAGATAATTCCTAGCGGAACAATGGTTAATAACGCATCAACAATTTTAAATGTTAAACCTGCACTGCCGGTTAAAATTCTGGTCGTGTTTTCTTTGGCAAAAATAGTCATACTTCCACCGGCTTGTTCAAAGGCTGCCCAAAAGAAAACAGTAAAAATTGAAAAAATAAATACAACGATTAATCTATCTCTGGTAATGTTAGCAGGAACTTTTTCTTCCTTAATTTGAGATGTAACGTTAGTTTCAGCTTGTTGTAACCTTTTCTCTTCTTTTGGCAATAAACCAATGCTACCAAATATGCCTTTTGTAAAATAGAATTGAAGCATTCCTAAAAACATAAATATACCGGCTAGTCCAAAACCCCAGCTCCAAGAAATTTTTTCGCCGATGTAGCCACAAATCATTATACCTAAAAAAGCTCCAGCATTTACACCCATATAAAATATAGAATATGCACCATCTTTCTTTTCAGGATGATCTTTATAGATCTTTGAAACTATTGAAGTCATGTTCGGTTTGAACAAACCATTTCCAACCATTAAACAACCCAATCCAATGTATAAGAAAAGAGGTGTTTCTATGGCCATACTTGCATGACCTATCGTCATAATTAGGGCACCTAAAATTACCGCCCAACGGTAGCCCAATAATCTATCAGCAATTAAACCACCTAAAACTGGAGTGAGGTAAACGCCCATTGTGTAAGTGCCGTATAGTGAAAGTGCATCAGCTTTTGTCCACTCCCAACCACCTGAAGCGATGGATGATGTAAGGAATAAAACAAGTAGTGCACGCATACCGTAATACGAAAATCTTTCCCACATTTCCGTAAAAAAAAGCACAAAAAGCCCGGCCGGATGGCCTAATACTTTACTGCTAAAGAAATCGTCTTTGGTTTCAATGGATGTTTGCATAAAACATTTGTTTGTTTTGGTTTATGAATTCAGAATTTGTGTGTTGTAAAGTTAGTTCAATAAGGCGCAATATAGCGAGAGGAGGCCACTCTAACAAATTTTTAACTTATCTGTAAAGTAATGAATACGTTATGATTTAATGTTGTATTAAAATTTTCTGATTGGTTTTACATTTTTGCTTGGGTCGGCATATAATGCATCATTTGCATTGGCCTCATTATTAATAACAATGTTTTCTTGAAGCCTTAATCTTCCTCCGATAACTTTAAAGGCATCGGTATTCCCATCCGAGCCATAAAATTGAAATCTTCCAACCATTTCAGGGTCGAAAGGAGCAAGGTGGTCAAATACAATTAGACCAGCGTTTTTATCTGTTTTCAAAATCATTGCATTTTGTTTGTTGTACTCGAAAATTACCCGGTTTTTACCCTTTAATTCTTTGCCATCGAATACAGGCATTCCGAAATTTACATTGTCTCTGTCAAAAGATAAAATTTCGATTACTTTTTTGGTTGATTCAGTTGTGTTGCCTTTCCATCCTAACAAAATATAATAAGGTAATTTGCCTGAAGCAGATACTGGAATAATTTCGTAATAACGTGCGCCATACCACTTTTGGTTATTAGTAATGGTATTCGGATCAGTAATATTCTCAGTTTGATCTATAAGTGGGTAAAGCTTTAAAGCACCTCTGTTATTCATTTGTATGGTGCCGAAATACCGATAAGTTCCATTTTCAAAAGGTAAATACCAGGAGATGATTCTAAAAACCTGATCGGCAGATTTTACTACCGAAACATTTTTTAGTGAATCGAATGGATAATTAAACGAATTCGGTTCTTTTAGTGCTTCAACCAAGGTTTTAACAAACTTTCCGTTCGATGCTGTTTTAACTTCATCGCTTTGAGTTGCATAAATCGCTTTTGAAATGCTAATCAAACTATCTTGAAAAACATCAAGCTTATTTGTGTTTTGCTGCGCTGAAACTAAAGATGCATGCAGGCAGATTAAAATCAGGAAATAGAATTTGATGTTTTTCATTACGATATTATAGTTTTTCGATAACTAATGCACTTGCACCACCGCCACCATTGCAAATTCCGGCAACGCCAATTTTACCATTATTTTGGGCTAAAACCGATAAGAGTGTAACAACGATACGTGCACCTGATGCGCCAAGTGGATGCCCAAGTGAAACTGCTCCACCATTAACATTTACTAAGCTTTCATCAAGGTTTAATAATTGATTATTTGCAATTGAAACAACAGAAAAAGCTTCGTTAATTTCAAAAAAATCAACTTCATTAACTTCAAGATTGGCCTTTTTCAGTGCGAGCGGAATTGCTTTTGAAGGTGCAGTAGTAAACCATTCTGGCGCTTGTTGTGCATCAGCAAAGCTGATTATTTTTGCTAAGGGCTTAATATTTAATTCATTTGCTTTTTCAGCACTCATCAAAATTAAAGCAGCAGCTCCATCGTTTAAGGTTGATGCATTTGCTGCCGTAACCGTTCCATCTTTCTTGAAAACAGGTTTTAATGACGTAATTTTATCAAATTTAACTGCAGTTGGCTCATCATCAGTATCAATTACCGAAACTTCACCTTTTCTGTCTTTCACTTCAATACTTACAATTTCAGAATTAAACTTTCCGGCAGATTGTGCCGCTTGCGCTTTTTTATATGATTCTATCGCAAAGTTATCCTGATCCTCTCTACTTATGTTACAATCTGTTGCGCATAATTCAGCTGCTGAGCCCATGTGGTAATCGTTATAAACATCCCAAAGGCCGTCTTTCACTAAACCATCCGTAATTTGTCCGTGGCCTAATCTATATCCATTTCTTGCTTTATCTAAATAGTAAGGAACATTACTCATACTTTCCATCCCTCCTGCAACTATAATATCATTGTCGCCATTGGCGATACTTTGAGCGGCTAGCATGATGGCTTTAGTGCCCGATGCACAAACCTTATTAATGGTTGTTGCAGGTAAATCTGGCAATCCAGCAAACTTAGCGGCTTGTGTTGCCGGCGCCTGACCAATATTAGCCGATAGTACATTACCCATGTAAACTTCTTGAATTTGCGAGGTATTTAATCCTGCTCTTTCAATAGCTGCCTTAATTGCAAAACCTCCAAGTTGAGGTGCAGAAAATTGAGCTAATGTGCCACCGAAACTTCCTATAGGCGTTCTTACAGCCGAAACTATTACAACTTCTCTCATTTAAAATTATTTTATGAATTTTGGTTAGGCCGCTAAGTTATGGATTTTTAATATTAGCTATTGAGTTTTGAATGATTTTACGATAACAATTAAACAATTAAACAATTCCCCAAACCTTTAAGCTTATTCTTCCTTAATCTTGCCTTTTCGTCTCGATTTTAATGCTTGTGTAAGTAAAAATTCAATTTGCCCATTGATGCTTCTAAATTCCTCGGCCGCCCAAGTTTCAACATCCTTTAATAATGCCGGATTTATTCTCAATACAAAAGCTTTTTTATCTTTCTCTGTCATTTCAAAATTTGCTTAGCCTTAATTATTTAAATAATTTGCCATTATATAATGATGTTAATTATATAACGTTCCGGTGTTTACAACAGGTTGCACATTTCTATCGCCGCACAATACAACTAATAAATTACTAACCATTGCTGCTTTACATTCTTCATCTAAATTAACAATATCTTTTTCTGATAATTTTTCCAAAGCCATCTCAACCATTCCTACAGCGCCTTCAACAATTAATTTTCTTGCAGAAATTACAGCAGTAGCTTGCTGTCGTTGCAACATAGCACTTGCAATTTCCGGAGCATATGCCAAGTGAGAGATACGGGCTTCTAAAACTTCAATACCCGCTCTCGATAATCTTTCGTTCAGCTCATTTTCTAAAAGTTCGCTTACTTTTTCAGCTCCATCTTTTAGAGTGATACTGTCTTCTTCCCCTTCGGCATGGTCGTAAGGAAATATATTTGCCAGATGCCTCACTGCAGCCTCACTTTGTATGGTAACGTATTGCATATAATTTTCTACTGAAAAAATAGCTTTAGCTGTTTCGTTGACTTTCCAAACAACAACAGCGGCAATTTCAATTGGATTACCTAATTTATCGTTTACCTTTAATTGCTGGCCGTTTAAATTATTTGCTCTTAAAGATACTTTACGTTTGCTAGTTAATGGGTTTACCCAAAAGAAACCATCGGTTTTTACCGTGCCAACGTATTTACCGAAAAGCGTTAACACCTTCGATTCGTTGGGATTGTTAATAATTAATCCGGGTAATACCAGAAAGAAATTAAAAGCCAATAAGCTTCCTCCCCAAATAAATCGTTCCGTAACAAAACAGAAGACAGCGGCACCTAAAAGCGCTAAAAATAATGCGAATGTTAAATAACCCGATGGTGGGTTAATGATTTTTTCTTGATACATAATTGATATTAATTTGATATCATAAATTAAAATATAAATGTTGGTAATTGCAAACAAAATCAGTAAAATGTATATTAGATAAAAATGTTATTTTTGACAACATCATAAATGCAGCGTTTTGGCTAAAATCAAGAAAAATTCACATAAAATCCTTTATCGTAAGTATTCATCAAGCTTTAAATATTTAATGATGGTGATTACGGTTTTCATCATTACACTATTCCTACCCAAACAACCCCGTTTTAGATACGAATTTGAAAAAGGCAAAGTTTGGATGAATAAGGATTTGATTTCTCCTTTTCCTTTTGCGATACTTAAAACCAATCCGCAAATAAATTCTGATAAAAAGGATGCCTTACGTGATATTTTACCTGTCTATCAATTTGATAATGATATTAGGAAAGATGCACTGGAAGCTTATTTAAATGAGTTCGATATTAAATGGCGTTCGACCGGGTTAGATGAAAAGGAAAAACTTTCGTACCGAAATTCTTCTTATAAGTTGCTCGATAATCTTTACGCTAAAGGAATAATCGGATTAAATGTAAAACATCAAACGGTAGGAAAAAATTATGACTTTTCTTTGCTCGATAACAATATATCCAAACTACACAATACCCAAGATGTTTACACAGCAGAAAGTGCGCTGCTTTATTTCAAGCAAAATTTTAAGCTTACTAATCAGGTTATTCAAGATTTAGTTGATAATCTTGCGGAAGATCACATCACGCCAAACTTGATCTTTAGCGAAAGGTTAACTGAAATTATAAGGGATAATACTGTAAATAATGTATCAACTACTAAAGGTATGGTGCAAAAGGGTGAACTCATTGTTGCCAAAAGCGATATTATCGATGATGAAATTTATCAAAAGCTAGAGTCCTATAAGGCTACGTACGATGCGCAAACCAAAACAATTGGTAGCAGAACACTGGTTTATCTGGGGCAGGTGGTTTTAGTTAGTTTTGTACTTACAATATTAATGTCGTTTCTTTTTCTTTTTAGAAGGGATATTTTTTCCGATAATCGACAGCTTTCGTTAATCCTAATTGTAACAACTGGAATGTTGCTCTCTTTAACCTGGGCATTAAAAATGAACATCGCCAGTTTATATTACATTCCGTTTTGCGTAGTACCCATTATCATCCGTATTTTATTCGATACCCGACTGGCGCTCTACCTGCATATGTTGGTTATTTTAATCGCTGGTTTCTTTGTTGCAAATAGTTTTGAATTTGTTTTTTATCAAGTTACAGCAGGTATGGTTGCTATATTTAGCATCAAAAATTTTGTAAAAAGAGAACGTTTTCTGGTTTCGGCATTATTCATTCTGTCTGCATATTTCGTTTCATTTGTGGGTATTGCTTTATTGCGTGAAGGTTCTTTCAGCGAAATTCAGTGGATAAATTTTCTGCCCTTTATATTCAGCGTTTTATTATCCTTATTAGCTTATCCATTAATTTATATTTTCGAACGCGTGTTTGGTATTACATCAGATGTTGCATTGATCGAATTAACCAATACCAATAATAAATTACTGCGAGAGCTCGCATTTAAGGCTCCCGGAACCTTTCAGCACTCCTTGCAAGTGGCAAATTTAGCTGAGGCTGCCATATTTAAGATAGGCGGGAATTCGGTACTCGTTAGGGCAGGAGCTTTATATCATGACATTGGTAAGGTAGATAATCCTCAATATTTCATCGAAAACCAAAATACAGCGGTAAGCCCGCATGATAAACTTCCGTACGAGCAAAGCGCACAGATAATTATTCAGCATGTTCATAAAGGCATTGAGATTCTAAGAAAAAATCAAATGCCCGAAGCAATCATTGATTTTATTAGAACGCATCATGGAAATACTCGCGTCGATTATTTTTATCAGTCCTTTTTAAAGAATTCACCCGAAAAATTTGTCGATGAAAACATTTTTAGATATCCGGGTCCAATCCCTTTCAGTAAAGAAACTGGTGTGCTAATGTTAGCAGATTCTGTCGAAGCTGCGTCAAGATCGCTTAAAAATCCCGATGCTCAGAGCATAAATGATCTGGTTGAACGAATAATTAACTACAAATTGGAGCAAAATCAGTTAGATAATTGCGATTTAACATTAAAAGATATAGAAACTATCAAATTGATTTTCAAGACGATGCTGATGAGTATCTATCATGTACGCATAGATTATCAACAAGTTTTATAATTTTTTTTTGTGGAATAACTTGTTTTACTATATTTGCAGACCTCAAAACAAGGTCGGTATGACAAGTTGAAAGGAAAACGGAGAGGTGCCTGAGAGGCCGAAAGGAACAGTTTGCTAAACTGTCGTACTGGTAACGGTACCGCGGGTTCGAATCCCGCCCTCTCCGCGAAATTAAATTGGTGAAATAATCGGAATTATCATTTTAAAACCGTTACTTTGCCACCCTTTGCAATAAAGGGAAGCAGATACCAAGTTCGGGGTGTAGCGTAGCCCGGTATCGCGCCTGCTTTGGGAGCAGGAGGTCGTAGGTTCGAATCCTGCCACCCCGACAAAAAGTTTGATTCCACTTTAGTAAAAAGGATCGTAATGGTGATACCAATGTTCGGGATGTAGCGTAGCCCGGTATCGCGCCTGCTTTGGGAGCAGGAGGTCGTAGGTTCGAATCCTGCCATCCCGACAAAAAAAAATGTTAAATTTGAAAAAAGAGGCTAAAGCCTCTTTTTTCGTTTGCACTATCTTGTATTTCCCTAGAAATTTATTTTATAATTAAGCTTTAGTAGAATGTAGTGTACATACTCAAATATTTTTGTGAACAATGCCTGCCAAATTGAAACTTTGTGTTCGTGAATATGTTTTACAGTTTAAATGAATCATGGTATGGAAAATTACATAATTAATTTGGGGGATGATAAACCTTTACAACGGTTTCAAGTAATCGAGTATCCATATCGTGACGGCGAAACCTGTAAATACAATGTTTTTCAAAACGGAATTTTAGTTGTTTCTTTCAAACCTGATAGCCAAAATCATTTACATCTTTGCCAAAATCCGGGTAGAATAGCAAAGGAATTGCTCGATTTGCTTGCTGAAGCAATAGAGTTAAAGCATCCTACAAACATTATCTAGGCTTGAGTTACATATTAACATTACGACTAGATAATGAGGCACAAGCATTTTTTGATGCACAGCGATTAACCTATTTCCCTCCAGAAAGGAATTTCTTAAATGCTCATTTAACACTCTTCCATAAACTATCAGAGCATAAGGATACCATTCAAACGCTAGATGAAATTAAGGTACAATCATTCTTCCTCGAAGTTTCCGGATTTAAGTTTTTGGGTAGGGGGGTGGCTTATCAGGTTGAAAGTGATGTGCTAAATAAATTGCATGACAAACTCGTCAATCGTTTCAAAGCTATATTAATACCGCAGGATAAGCAGGGTTTCAGGCCACACATTACCATACAAAACAAAGTAGAACCGGACGAAGCAAAAGCTTTACTTGAGCAACTACAGCAAAATTTTCAACCATTTAAAATTAAAGGATTGGGTTTAGATTTATGGAGTTACTTAGGTGGACCTTGGGCGCATCTAAAGTTTTTCCCTTTTGAAGAATTGCAACCTTAAAGCGGCGTGTTAATTTTTATTCAGCCAAAAGCATTTTGATATTTCAGCACTTGGAATAGCAGCTTAGTACGCTTAAAATACTTATCCAAACTTGGTCTATGATTCATCTTTGGATTTGATATTAGTATTTAGGCAATTATCAGCATTTGGGAATCTTAGATTTAATTGAGGTTTTAAATAACAATTTATTGGATGATAAAATAAACCCTCAGCAAATTATAATTGCTTGTTTTATATTAAAATTGTTCTGCTATTTAAATCATTTTATTATTTAATTACTCGTTTTAAACATATTAATATAAGCTTAGCTCCTTTCTGTATAGCCCTAATGGGCTATTGATAAAAAACACACGAAGTGTCAATTTTATTAGACGAATTTATAGTCTTTTGATACATAAATATTCGATAGATTTTGTGTCTTATCAAGCCTGTAGCTTTCGATGTTAGATTTCCTAAATCTCCTCAAATTATGATTGGCAGAAAATTGACGGCAATAAGTATTAGGAAGAAAATACTTATTGTGGATAGTGAGTTGAATATATTGAAGCTTTTGGCTTATATTTTAGCACCGGACTACGATTTAACCATTAGGACGAATGCAATTAATGCATTTCAGTGGCTATCAGATGGTAATGATCCGGATTTGATTATTTCAAGTTTGAATATGCCACATATTGATGGAACTAGTTTTATTAAAAACCTGAAAGCGAGTGGTTATTACGGTAATACCCCTGTCATCATCATCTCGGGCAACGAAAATCTGGAAAGTGTTGTTCAATCATTTTCATTCAAAGTTGAAGGTTACATGGGGAAGCCTTTCAATCCTTTAGTTCTTAAGTCAAATATTCAGCATTTAATAGCCTAGGAGCTGTTATCCCATTTACAGCATTATATTACAAAATTTTCGCTCATGTTAATATCTACGATTAACCCTTCACAAATTAATACCAAGATTGTTTATTTCGGACATTTGCTTAAAAGCTTAATTCAGGATGAACTTAACCAGTACCTAAACATAACTTATCTGGAAGATTTTAAACATTATTTAGATAACGAACCGCTACTAAATATACCTGATGTAATTATTATCGAGGCCGATGAAAATGACGATTGCTTTAAGCAAGTTCGATACATTCGTAACCATCCTTTTCTAAAAGGGCTAATTATTATTTTAATAGGAATTAGTGATGATAAGGATAGGAGGAGAATGGCGCTAGAGTTTAAAGTGGATGATTATTATACTTATCCATTTCAAATTCATAACCTCAAAACCAGAATTAATTTTTTGGTTAAATTTAAACTTATAAAACCTACAATAGCCGATTTACCTGAGAAAATTAGCGGGCGATATAAAATCCCCATGTCAAAGAGAATTTTTGATTTACTGGTTTCGGGTATTGCGTTGATTTTGCTTTCTCCACTGTTTTTGCTCATCAGTTGTATTATTAAGCTCGAATCAAATGGTGTTATCATTTATAAAAGTAAGCGTGTAGGCGCTGGTTATCGTATTTTTGATTTTTATAAGTTTCGAACTATGCACAAGGATGCAGATAAAATGCTCCAAACAATGGCACACTTAAACCAATACTCAACAACATCTGGTTGTAATGATTCTAAAAGTACTTTTGTTAAATTTAAAAATGATCCGAGAATTACAAAGTTTGGGTCTTTCTTAAGAAAAACCAGTTTGGATGAACTGCCTCAATTGCTTAATATTCTTACAGGTAATATGTCGATAGTTGGAAATAGGCCTTTACCCTTGTATGAGGCAGAAAATTTAACAACTGATGAATGGTCTACACGGTTTTTAGGTCCCGCTGGATTAACCGGTCTTTGGCAAATTAGTAAGCGTGGGAAAAAGGATATGTCGGAATTGGAACGCAAAGAATTAGATAATTTTTATTCCGAAAACTATAGTATTTTTCTTGATATTAAAATAATTATTAAAACTTTTCCCGCACTAATTCAAAAGGAAGAAGTTTAATTGTATATTTATGCGTTTTTTATTTCATCCCAAAATCAATACTTAAATAAAAAAACTATAAACAACCCTATAATTAATGAAAACTCTAAAAAAAATTACGCTTGGTTTCTTGCTATTTTTCAGTATTAATGCTGCTGCACAAGAAACAATCATTCCTGAAATCAAATATTCTGATTTAGAAAAATATATTGAACTAGCTAAACAGAATTTTCCCAGAAAGAAAATTTTTGACCTACAAAAAGTTGGTGCGCAAACGGCTGTTCCGATGGCTGCACTTTCTTATTTAGATATTTTCAGTGGCTCATATTTTTATCGTCCGCAAGATAGAGCTGTTTTAGATCCATTAAATCCATATAATGTTAATGGATTTCAATTTGGTATAAACTTTAACCTTGGTAATTTTTTACAGAAACCATTTATGGCTAAAAAAGCAAAAGCAGATGCAAAGATTGCTGATTTGCTTGCTCAAGAATATAACCTGGCAATAGGTGTTGAAGTAAAAAAACGCTATTATGATTATATTCAGGCGATAAACATGGTTAAATTGTCTACTCAAATGGCTCAAGAAAACAAAGGTGTGTCAGAGAGTTTAAGAAACAAATTTGAAAAAAGTGAGGTTACAATTGATTTATATAATCAATCAAGAATCAATCAATTTACCGCTTTTCAAGGTAAAATCCAGGCAGAATCAACATTTCTAAAAGCAAAAGATTCTTTAGAGGAAATTATTGGTATGAAGCTAACAGACGTAAAATAAACATCAAAATATTGCATGGATATTAAATCATTCCTAAAAGTAATTGGAAAATATAAATGGGTACTTATCTTAGTACCCATTGTTGCAATTATAATCACCTATTTTTTAGTTCAAAATTTACCAAAGGAGTATAGTTCTGAGGTTCAGATTTCTACAGGTTTACTAGATCCATCGAAGAAAGTTATAACCAGTGAGAATACCGATTTCTTTCAAGTAAGCCAGCAGTTTAGCAATATTATAGAAAAGTTTAAGATGAAGAAAAACATCAACTTACTTTCCTATAACTTGATGTTGCACGATCTTGAAAATCCGGCTAAACGTTTCAGGCCTTATAGCGAGAAACTAGATTCATTAAATAGCAGCGAAAAAGCTCAATTGATAAATCTTTTTAAAGAAAAATTAGCTACAAAATCTATTCTTACCTTAGCCGATAACAAAGGGAAATACAAAATGTACGACCTCATTGAATCAATGGGTTATGGTGAAGAGGTTTTGAGAAAAAAAATTGATATCTCTCATACTGATAATAGTGATTATATTAATATTGAATATATTTCTGAAAACCCAGATTTATCTGCTTATCTGGTAAATACATTTGCTTCGGATTTTATTACGAATTATAGTGGTGAAATTGCTGTGAATCAAAATACTTCAATGGGACTTCTAGATTCTATACTAAAACAGAAGGAATCTGTGATGAACTCAAAAAATAATTCGTTGGCGGCATTTAAAAGAAACAAGGGTGTTTTGAATTTAAATGAACAATCTGCTACTGTTTATGCTCAAATCACTAATTATGAAGGACAAAGGGCAGACTTAATTCGTACGATTCAATCTACGCAGGGAGCTTTATCTGTTCTTGAAAGCAAATTTAGAGGAAATGATCCGTCAATTGTTGGTAGTAACAGGGCTGATAACAGAGAAATTGTAAGGTTAAAAAGGGAGAGAGAAGCCGCTACAAGTGATTGGGTTGGAAATGGTTTTAAACCATCAGACCAGGCAAGAGTCGATTCATTAACAAAAATCATCCAAGAAAAAAGCAATAAAAATGAAGACGAGAATGTTTTCGACCCTCGAGCTTCAAAGCAAACCTTATCAAATCAAAAAACAGGGCTTGAATTGCAGTTAGCACAAGCTAAAGCCAGTATTAATAGTGTTGAACAACAGCTATCTGTTTTAAGAGCCAGATATAGTAGTATGGTACCTTATGATGCAGATATTCAGAATTATCAAAGAGAGGCTGACCTAGCGACCAAGGAGTACATGACTACCTTGGATCAATATCATCAAAATGAGGCTGGTAGAATTTCTGGTTTGCAGTTGAAGATAGATCAGTTAGGCTTACCAGGCAATCCAGAGCCGTCTAAAAAGATAATGTATGTAGCTGGCGCAGGATTTGGCAGTTTTTTCATTTGTCTAGGCTTTGTTTTCACAGTGTTTTTTCTCGATAATAAGATTATCACTTCAAATCAGCTTGCTTCTGCAACAAAATCTAATGTTGTAGGCTTGCTAAATAAGATTGAAGGTAATGAGAGAAGTGTTCGAGAAATTTGGAATGATAAAAACGATAACGCAAACTATGAAATTTATCGTGATATGCTGCGCTCTTTACGTTTTGAGGTAAATAACAAAATGGATGAAGATGGCAGTAAAATTTTAGGAATTACAAGTTTGTTAGCTGGCGAAGGTAAAACCTTTATTGCCTATAGTTTAGCTTATGCATTTGCAATGACGGGTAAAAAAATCTTACTAATTGCCGATGAAGCTCCAGTTGTAAAATCTGAAAGTAAAGCATTAGTTGTAAGCCAAAATTTTCAAACTTTCTTAATTAAAAAGGAAATTCATACTGAAGATTTGATTACAATTATGAATAAAAATACCGCCAGAAACTCTTTACTTGAAATGCAGAGTATTAAGAGCTTAAAGGCTGGTTTTGATGTTTTAAGAGAAGAATTTGATTTGATAATAATTGATGTAAATAGTTTACACGACATCAATATTGCAAAAGAATGGTTATTGTTCACCGAGAAAAATATTGCAGTTTTTGAATACGGTAAATCAATACAGGATACAGACAAGGAATTTATTGATTATATTAAAAAGTTGCCAGGGTTTTTAGGTTGGGTTTTAAATAAAACTCAATTTCAAAAGTAATTTTTGAAAAAAAAATATAGTCTTAATTTTCGTTACATCTGATATAGAATGGCTGCCAGAGTTATATTTTATGGTTTATTAGTATACTGCTTTATTTATTGGTTGCTGGCAAGAGAGTTAAGTCTGAACTTTCCTGTAGGTATATTAATTGAAGTAGGTTTATATATTACATTAATAGCTGCAATTATTACTGTACCGCGTGACAGGTGGAAATTGCTAAATAATGATGTGGTATATCTATTTCTTTTGTGGTTTGTTATTAGTTTAGTGGAGGTTGCAAACCCAGCCGGAGCAAATGTAATTGGGTGGTTGAAAGAAATTCGTAGTGCAGCAGAATATCCTTTGCTAATTGTTATGGTTTGTTTATTAATATTCGATAAGAATGAACAATTAGACAGGTTTATTTTTATTGTATTATTGTTCTCAACAATTGCAGCATTAAATGGTGTAAGACAGTTACATATTGGTTTATCGCCGGGAGACAGGAGGTTTTTAGCAGCAGGTGCAGATGTAACCCATATGCTGTGGGGCAGACTCAGGGTGTTTTCTTTCTATTCTGAAGCAGGTCAGTTTGGTGCTTCGCAAGCACATATTGGTCTTTTCGCATTAATACTTGCGTTAGGGCCAGTTAAAATGAAAACCAAAATTATTTTACTTTGCTGTTCAGGGTTGATGATTTATGGTATGCTTATTTCCGGTACAAGGGGCGCTTTTTTTGCACTTTTGCCAGGTGCTTTCTTTGCAATAATTTTGAGTAAGAAATTTAAAGTTCTGATGGTTGGAGGAGCTGTTGCTGTTCTTTTCCTCTGCTTCTTAAAATTTACATCAATAGGAAGTGGTAATTATTCTATTTACAGATTCCGATCTGCTTTAGATCCTAATGATCCATCCCTAATTGTGAGGATGAATTCTCAAAGGATTTTAAGAGAATATATGAGTAGTTTACCCTTTGGTGGAGGCTTAGGGGTAACCGGAGCGAATGGTATGGAATACAACCCTGATAAATTTTTATCTAAAGTACAACCAGATAGTTATTGGGTTAAGGTTTGGATAATGTATGGCATTGTTGGATTTACCATATGGATTTCAATTATGACTTTTCTTTTGGGTAAATGTTGTGCAATTGTTTGGCGAATACGGGATGAAGGGTTAAAAATAAAGGCAATAGCCTTGGCTTCTGGCTTTGCAGGTATATTAATGTGTAGCTATGGTAATGAAGTTATTAATACCATGCCTTCTACAATTATTGTTTACGCGTCGATAGCATTTATTTATTTAATGCCAAAACTTGATCAAGAATTACAGGATAAAAAAATATTAGCAGAAGCTTAAGATTATGCCATACGAAATATTTGGATTGCCAGCTGCACTTTTCTTTATTTTAGGAGTTGTTAAAGGCCTTAAATACATGAATAAGGAAGCAGATAATAATTAATCATTATGTCTATTGTTGCAAAAATAAAATCTAATCCTAAGTTAAAGAGCATGGCTTTATCTATGCTTATTCCAGCTAATGATAACCGACCTCGACTATGGGTTAAATGGTTTGTAAATCCATTTAAACACAAAAGAGGCAAAAAATCTATTGTTAGGCGGAGCACGAGATTAGACGTTTTTCCCTTTAATAAATTTGATTTAGGACATAATTCTGTAGTGGAAGATTTCGCTACTGTAAACAATGGGGTTGGTGATGTTATTATTGGAAACAAGACTATTATTGGTATGGGCTGTGTTGTAATTGGTCCTGTACATATTGGCAGCAATGTAATGTTTGCACAAAATATTGTCGTATCCGGTCTTAATCATGGCTATGAAGATGTAACGGTTTCTCCTGCCTTTCAAAAAGTTGTTTGTAAACAAATCGAAATATCTGATGATGTTTGGATAGGTGCAAATTGTGTTATAACAGCAGGCGTAACATTAGGAAAACACTCTATAATTGGAGCAGGAAGTGTAGTAACGAAAGATATCCCAGAATTTTCAATTGCAGTTGGTAACCCTGCAAAAGTTATTAAAAAATATAATCACGAGCTATCGGTTTGGGAGAAAGTTACATACTAAAACTTTAACTTAATAATTAGATAGGATAGATTGGTATGAGTGATATTTTAAAAGGTAGAGATGTTATTATTGTTGGGCAACAACCCTGGGATACCGAAATTGGTAGCAATTGTAAAAATATTGCTTTAGAGTTAAGCAAGTATAATAGGGTTTTATACGTAAATTCTCCTTTAGATAGAATTACACTTTACAGGTCTAAAAACGATAATAAAACTCGAAAAAGATTAGAAGTAATTAAAGGAAGGGCAGAAGGATTGTTAGCCGTTCAAGATAATCTTTGGAATCTTTATCCTGATTGTATGGTGGAATCTATTAACTGGATTGGAAGTACAAAAGTGTTTAATCTTTTAAATCGCTTTAACAATAAAAAGCTATCTAAATCTATACAAAAGGCCATTAAATCTTTAGGCTTCAAAAATGTTATTCTTTTCAATGATAATGAAATGTTTAAGGCTTTTTATTTGAATGATTTTTTAAAGCCTGCCTTAAGTATTTATTATTCGAGGGATTACATGATAGGTGTTGATTATTGGAAAAAACATGGCGAACAATTGGAGCCGGAATTAATTGCCAAAAATGATTTATGTGTTGCCAATTCTACTTTTCTTGCAGAGTATTGCAAAAAATATAATCCAAATTCTTTTTATGTTGGGCAAGGCTGCGATTTAGATATTTTTTACGAGCAAGCCGTGAAAAAATATATACCTGAACTTGCAAATTGCCGAAAACCAATAATTGGTTATGTTGGTGCTTTACAAAGCATCCGCCTGGATATTGAAATTATTGCACACATTGCCATTTCAAAACCCGAATGGACTATAGTTTTAGTGGGGCCAGAGGATGAAGCGTTTAAGCAAAGTAAATTACACCAGATAGAAAATGTTGTTTTTACGGGTATAAAACCAATTGATAGTCTGCCAGATTATATCAACATTTTTGATGTTTGCATCAACCCTCAATTGGTGAATTTAGTAACGATTGGAAATTATCCCCGCAAAATCGATGAATATTTAGCCGTTGGAAAACCAGTAATTGCAACCGCAACAAAAGCAATGGAAACCTTTGCTGATTTTGTTTATCTAGCCGAAAATAAAGAGGATTATGTATTGATGATTGAACAGGCTTTAGCAGAAAACTCAATTGATTTACAACAAAAAAGACGCAGTTTTGCTCTAGAACATACCTGGGAAAATAGCGTAAAGGATATTTACAATGCCATTAATACAGTAGAAAACAACAAATAAATTAAATGAATACGCTATATACTATTTCAATCATAGTACAAATCATTGTAGGTTTTAATTTGGTTTTACCTGTTTTATTGTTTTTAACTCATTTAGTAAAACGTACAGTTTATCATAATGTGCCTGTTGCTGATAAGTACGATTACGCGATTATTGTTACTGCTTATCAGCAAACAACATTATTGCCAGGCGTTGTAAAATCTATTTTAAATCTGAACTACAAAAACTATATGGTTTATGTGGTTGCCGATAATTGCGATATTTCTGATTTAAATTTTAATAGTGATAAAGTGATTTTACTAAGACCGGAAGAGGTACTTTCTGGTAATACAAAATCTCATTTTTATGCTATCGAACGATTTGTGAGGTCGCATGATATCTTAACAATTATTGATAGCGATAATCTGGTAGATAGTGAATATTTAAACGAACTGAATGTTTTCTTCGAGAAGGATTTTCTGGCTGTTCAAGGGGTTAGAAAAGCTAAAAACTTAAATACGGCCTATGCTTGCTTAGATGAAGCCGGTGATATTTATTATCGTTTTATTGATAGAAAATTATTGTTCGATAGCGGTTCATCTGCATCACTTGCAGGTTCTGGAATGGCCTTTACAACTTCATTTTATATAGAATGTTTAGATAAATTACTTATTGAAGGCGCAGGTTTTGATAAAGTTTTGCAGATGGAAATCCTTAATCGTAATAAAAGAATAGCCTTTGCCGAAAAAGCTATTGTTTACGATGAAAAGACCTCTAAGTCGCAGCAATTGGTAAAGCAACGTGCCCGTTGGATTAATACCTGGTTTAAGCATGCAGGTAAAGGTGTGCAACTTATATTTAAAGGGATTTTTACCTTAAACTGGAATCAGTTTTTATGCGGATTGGTGTTTTCAAGACCACCATTGTTTATCATTGCGGGCTTATCTTTAGCTTGTATGGTTGTGGATATTTTTTTTCAACCTAATATGCTTTATTTCTGGCTTGGTGCCTTGGTGTGCTTTTTCTCAATATTTTTAATTTCACTCCAATATTTTAAAGCACCTATGGTTATTTATAAGGCATTAGTAAAGGTTCCTGCTTTTATGTTTTTGCAGGTATTATCATTATTTAAAGCGAAGAGAGCTAATGAAATTTCAACAGCTACTGTTCATTATTATGATAGTAGCATTGATGAAATAAATAAAGAAAAATATTAAGATGGCCATCGAAAAAAAGAGAATTCTGCATGCAATTAGACAAGGGAAAGTTGGAGGGGGAGAAACGCATGTACTTGATTTAGTAAACCAACTCGACAAGGAAAAATACGAATCGGTTATACTTTCTTTTACCGAAGGGCCAATGGTAGATAAGTTAAAGGCCGATGGATTTGCAACATTTGTAATCAACACCGAAAAGCCTTTCAATTTTACCATTTGGAATGAAGTGAAGCAACTAATTTCAGCGCAAAAAATTGATTTAATTCATGCACACGGTACTCGGGCAAACTCAAATACCTTTTTTAGTGCAAAATCTCTGAAAATTCCATTGCTCTATACGGTTCATGGATGGTCATTTCATCCAGACCAAAATCCAGCAGTTAAATTTATAAGAAGTGCCAGCGAACGGTTTTTAGTAAATGTTGCTAATAAAACTATTTGTGTATCTCAAAGCAATTTGGTAGAAGGAAAAGGTAAATTTCCAATGAAAAATGCAGTTGTTATTGCCAATGGCATTAACAGAGATAAATTTAATCCTGATAAGGAATTTAAAAATATTCGTTCGGAGTTTCAGATTTCGAAAGAGGTAACTTTGGTTGGTTACATTGCCAGAATTACACATCAAAAATCGCCTTTAACATTTTTAAAAGCTATTGATGCCATAAATAACAAAGAAAATTTAAAATTTTTAATTGTTGGAGATGGCGACCTTAAAGCAGATATGTTGGCGCTGGCAAAGGAATTAAACTTAGAGCAACATATTATTTTCGTTGATTTTAGAAGTGATATACCTGAAATTTTAAGTGCGGTAGATATTTTCTGCCTTCCATCTTTATGGGAAGGCTTGCCGATTGCCTTGTTAGAAGCGATGTCTATGCGCAAAACAATTGTTGCTTCAAATATTGATGGAATTACAGATTTAATCGTTCACAATTCTAATGGATTATTGATTGAGCCCAATGATGTAAAAGGAATTGCTGATGCCATCACTTTGTTAGCAGCAGATAAAGATTTGAGTGAAAAACTTGGCTTAGCTGCAGAAAATACAGTTAAAGAGAAATTCAACGTTGGTTTGATGACAAAAAAAATCGAGCAGGTATATCAGGAATTTATATAATGGGTTAAGGTTATTTTTTAATATGCTTAAAATTGAAGTACTTGAAAAATCTATCGAATGTTGATTTGTAAATGCCGCCATCGATAATTATTCGTCTGTCTCCAGTCCAAACAATACTTTCCTTGTTCGTAACCCAGTGTAAATTTCCAAAACCTGCGTTTCGTAATTTCATTGCCAGCCAACCGTCTTCATTTGTGCCTGGAGGATGAGTGAAACCATCAACGCTAATACATTGTTCTCTACGGCAAGCAGAATTAAAACCATAAACATTTAAAGCTTCTTCCTTATACTTTTTAATAATCAATTTATTAAAATCAGAAAGATACTCGTAGATGAAATATAATAATCGGGATGTTTTTTCGGGTATAAATGAAAACCGCCCATAGGTTAATGCAACCTTTTCATTATTATGAAGTGGGTCTATCATACTATCCACCCATAATTCCGGGTAAATGGTATCTGCATCAGCATTTATAATATATGTTCCTTTGGCTACCGCCAGGCCCGAGTTACGGGCAATTGTTATGCCTTGTCTGCTTTCGTTTACACAAATTACACCACAAGCTTTTATAAGTTCTTCGGTTTTATCTTTTGAATTATTATTTACCACAACAACTTCTACACTATATTTTGTTTTAGTGTTTGATAAGGCAAACAATGTTTTTAGAATGTTGGCTTCTTCATTATACGCAGGGATAACGATGGAGATATCTGGATTTTCACTATACAATTTTTGAAATCTGCTAACTATACCGGGTATCTCTGAAGCTAAAAAATCGGAAGTTTTATTATATTTTTCAATATTAGAAGGTATGAAAACAGGTCTCATTTAACGGCGTATTGTGTATGATTTTATAAATATATACCAAAAATGTTAAAGTGATAAATAAAAAGAATAATACTCTCAATTATCAATAAATTATTTGATATAATATTTATCTTTACTTGCTTTTAGTATCTCTCAAATTGAAAAGACGAACCTCCATAAAAAGTATTCTAGCTTTAAGTCTTCTAGGTGCTTCTTCTTTTTCTGTCTACAAATGGTTTTATCTACACCATGATTTTGATCCTGCTAAATTGGCAAGTTTTAAAGAATTGATAGCTGATTTAGCTGATACAATTATTCCTGAAACCGATACTCCGGGTGCTAAACAGGCTGGAGTTGCACAATTCATTATCAACGTAATTAGTAATTGTACGCCTAAGGTTGAGCAAAATAAGTTTATTTACGGTTTGAGATATGTAGAAGAATATACTATAAAAAACTATAAAAAACCATTTTCTCAGTGTAATAGCACAGAAAGATTTAATATTTTGGCATATTTTGAAGAGCAGAATACTTACAGTTTGAAAATTTTAAATAAAATTAATAACAAAATGTTTGGTACTACCTTTTTTTCTAAGTTAAAAGAACTTACTGTACAGGGGTATTGCCAATCTGAATTAGGCGCAACTCAGGGGCTTAATTATGATGAAGTTCCTGTGAATTATGAGCCGTGTATACCATTGCAATTGAATCAAAAATCTTGGGCAACAAAATAATTATGGATAATCGAATTAAAACGGAAAATATCTATGATGCAATAGTTATTGGCTCAGGAATAAGTGGCGGTTGGGCTGCAATGGAACTCTGTAAAAAAGGTCTTAAAACATTACTTTTAGAACGAGGCAGGAATGTTAAGCATATTATAGATTACTCTACGGCTACACTTCATCCTTGGCAATATAAGAATGGCTACTACAATACAACCACTGATGTTGAAAATGAACCAGTTAAAAGCTTGGTAAGTAATCCGGCTGTAAGTCATTTTTTTGTAGGCGATAAGGAACAACCTTATATTCAGGAAAAACCTTTTAATTGGTTCAGGGGTTATCAAGTGGGTGGTCGTTCTTTAACCTGGGGAAGACAATGTTATAGATGGAGTGATTTAGATTTTGAGGCAAATAAAAAAGATGGGGTTGGCGTAGATTGGCCAATTCGCTATAAAGATTTAGAAAAGTGGTACGATTATGTAGAATCTTTTGTTGGGGTAAGTGGGCAGAGTGAAAATTTACCGCAACTTCCCGATGGAAAATTTCTTCCTGCAATGCCATTAAATTGTGTTGAAAATCATTTAAGAGATAAAATTAAACCAAAGGGTAAGGTTTTAACAATTGCGAGAGTTGCTAATTTATCAAAAGGGTGGAATGGCAGAGGCCCATGCCTAAACCGCAACATGTGTAATATGGGGTGCCCATATGGTGGTTATTTTAGTAGCAACAGTGCTACCATCCCAATTGCCGAACAAACTGGAAATTTAACATTGAGGCCATTTTCAATTGTTGCCGAGATACTGTATGATGAGCGTACTGAAAAAGCTGCGGGAGTTTTAGTTATTGACGGGGAAACTGGTGAAAAATTAATTTTTAGATCGAAGATAATTTTTATAAATGCATCAACTATCGCAACAGCCGCAATATTATTAAATTCTAAATCTAAGCGATTTCCTAATGGATTTGGAAACGATAGCGAACAATTAGGCCGGAACTTAATGGATCATCATAGCTCTGCAGGGGCCTACGGAACTTTCGATGGATTTAAAGATAAATATTATAAAGGAAGAAGACCTTGTGGTTTTTTAATCCCTAGATATAGAAATATTAAACATAACGAAAACTTAGATTTTAGCCGGGGTTATAATATTCAGGGAGATGGGGAAAGGCAAGGATGGCAAGATTTGCAGGACGAACCTGGATTTGGTAAAGATTTCAAAAATAAGCTTACAAAACCTGGCTCGTGGACCGTTTGGATGGCGGGATGGGGAGAGTGTTTGCCATACCCAGATAATCAAGTTTCTCTTGATGCAGAAAAGAAAGATAAATGGGGATTACCTATAATAAAAGTTAATTTTTCTTTCAAAACTAACGAAGAGAATATGATGAAAGATATTCAAGAAACCTGTAAAGAAATGCTATCTGATGCTGGCTTTACCAATGTTTCATCGTTTAATTATCGCAAACCAGGTGGCTCAACCATACATGAGATGGGAACTGCGAGAATGGGTAATGATCCTAAAACCTCAGTTTTGAATAAATTTAACCAAATGCATGCCGTGAAAAATGTTTTTATTACTGATGGTAGTTGTATGGCATCTTCTGCGTGTCAAAATCCATCTTTAACTTACATGGCGCTTACAGCCAGAGCTTGCGATTTTGCTGTCAACGAGATCAAAAATGGCAATCTTTAATTTTAAAAACCATTAATAATATCCTTAATGATTAATACTATAAAGCAAATATTTTCCATATTTAAAAACATGCATTTCCAGTCGCTTATGGCGAATGGTTTAATGGCTGCGTTTGGAATGATTACTTTATCCTTAGTATATAGAACACTATCGGACGTTGATATGGGGTTCTTTATAATTTTTCTGAGTGTTTTGGGTTTAATCGATAATTTAAGGGCCGGATTTTTAACAATTACCATTATAAAGTTTTTTGCGGGAACTACACCAGAGCGTGGTAGAGAGATTGCTGGTTCAGCTTGGTTATTGGCCGTAATAATTGCTGTCTTATTTTTTGCGGCTAACATAGTTACTTATTTCATTTCTAATCATGTATCTAATACTGGAGTATCGCTAATTTTAAAACATTTTGCAGTTATTTCAACAGCAACATTACCTTGGTTTATGAGTGATTGCTTTGTGCAGGCTCAAAAGAGATTTGATAGAATGTTGTGGCTAAGAATATTTAATCAAGGTGCGTATACGGTATTTGTATTTACACTTTTCATATTAAAAAAATTAACATTAATTACCCTAATATATGCTTACGCTGCCTCAAATTTATTTGCAAGTATTATGGTACTTGTTTTAGGTTGGACAATGGTTTCAACAATATTTTCTGCAAGCAGAAATACAATAAAGGAACTCTTCCATTTTGGGAAATATAGCATGGGTACAAATATTAGTACAAATTTATTCGGAATTACAAATACATTTATTATCAATTATTTAATAGGCCCTGCGGCGCTAGCTATGTATAATTTAGGAGGAAAACTGATACAGGTAGTAGAAATTCCGTTACTAAGTCTTATAACAAGTGGTATGCCTTTGCTTTCTACCAGTTATAATCAAGGAGATAAAGAAGGGATGATTCATACATTAAAGAAGTTTATAGGAATGCTTACTGTTGCACTTGTGCCGATTGTGATTATTTCACTAATCTTTGCCGAACCGTTTATTCAGCTCGTTGGAGGAAAAAATTATGTGTCAAATGCTGCTCCAAATTTGTTTAGAATATTTATAGTTCTATCATTACTATATCCTGCCGATCGCTTTTTTGCAATAGGTGTAGATGTGATTCACTTACCAAAAATTAATTTCTATAAAATTATCATTATGGTGATAAGTAATGTGGCCGCAATATTTATCGGGGTTTGGATATATCACTCTGTGTATTCAATTGCCTTGGCATCAATTGTACCAACATTGATTGCTATTTACATGACATATAAACCTTTGAATGACTTTTATAAATTCAGTTTCTTTGGGATTTTTAGCACTGGTTTTAAAGAGTTAATTCTGTTGTATAAAGAGCAAAAGCAAAGGCTTTTAGGTTAATTAATCAAACATTCACTTATAGATTTAAACAATATAAGTGTGTCTATTCATTTAAATAACGATATTATATTTAACGCTAACAGAAGTCTTTCTCATTAAGATAAGACTACATCCGGTATTTTGGAAGATATTAATTATGAAACACTAAACCGTTAGTGTTTACGATTCTTCAAAGTATAAAAGAAAGTCCAGAGCTATTTAAAATAACCCTGGACTTTTTTATGTTATAATTTATTTGTTTTAGATACCTGATGCACCAAGACCAGTGAATACTGTAACAAATTTGGTTAAATCGCTAACAACATCTGAGTATTTGGCAGAATACTTATTGTTTTCTTGCTTGATGATTTTAACGTCACTCATGTTATTAATCATGGTAGTAACTGCTGCATTGTTATTGTATAAATCAAAACCCAAGTTGTTATAGAACTCTAAATTGCCTCCGTAGTTATACAAATCCAAAACTTGTCCTTGCCAATCTTTATTTGTATTCATTTTACCAACAGTATTATTGTAAACCTTAGCATTAACAAACGTAGTTTTACCAGAAACAATATATCTATCGAAACCTTGTAACTCAAAAGCTCCATATTTACGAGTGTTGTAGCAAATATTATTGTAAATTTCTACAGTTGCCGGTGATGAGCCTCTAGAATAAACCCACATTCTAATTGCGTTTCCTTGGTAGTTAGTTAATTTATTGTCGTGGAATTTTCCATTACCCTGCATGTAAAAAATACCATTATGATTGTTATTGGTATTATTTAAATTGTTAACAACATTGTGGTGTATGTTATAATCCTGAACATTAGAAAAAGAGCAAACCGTTCCTGACTCTGTATTTTGGAAGGTATTGTAAGCAATTTCTAAATCTTTGAAAAAACCTGAATCTTCACCGGTATCTTTATTCAAATTGCCACCAAAAACTATGGCGCCAGCATTATCAAATGAGCAGTTTAAAATCTTAAAGCCATCAGTTCTAGTATTAGCTGTTCCATCATATTTCAAGCCAGCTCCGTTATTATTTTCTCCGGCAATACAATAGTCATTTACATTTTTAAAGTTCATACTTTTCAATGTAACGCCGCTCATTTTGCCTTCTAACTTAATGGCTCTGAATGAAATATTCTCAAAAGAAAATCCATATGTTAAAGCAGCATCATTGTCGCCAGCAATATTAACATAGGCTAAATTACTCGTAAGCATTACCTCTGTTACTTTAACAAGTCCATTATTTTTTACATTAATTGGGCTTGCTGCTGTACCTGTTATGTTTCTAATTGTAATAGATTTGTACGTACCAGCTTTAACTTTAATTAACTTAATTGTTGTCAAATCTAAAGATTTCCCATCAATTGAAAGGTCTCCAGACCCCGTCCCTACCTCATATGAAGGTGTTGTTTGTACTGGAGGGTTAGTAGGAGAGGGCGTCGGTGTTACCACAACTGGTTCAGGACTCACCTGATTACGGTACCTGTTTTTTTTACAAGCTGTGCTAAAAACGATAATTAGGCATAGGACGAAATTTGCCATTAAATACTTTCTCATTACTCTGTCTGTTTTAATATAAAATGATTAATTGTTTGTTGCTCCTAAAACGACAATTGTAATAAGTATTATACATTGGAATAAAAAAAAATATTTTTCTTAACACTTCAATTATAGGGATAAAATCTAATTAATTGCCTGCAAGATAATTAAATGCAATTTCTTAAGCAAAATTCGGTCAGAATTTAAAATGTTAATTTTAACATAAATGACTTTTTAATGACAAACAAATAGGAGTTAAAGGGTCTATTCTTCCTCCATATGCGATAGTTATAACCATTTGGAATCCTTTTTTAAGTGTGTATTATATTATCTCAAAAAAATTACCTTAAAGAAATTTTAATACTAATTGTTTTAACACTTACTTTGTAAAAAAGATAAGGATAATCGCTCTCAAAACATGATTGAAAAAATTGAATTCCAAGAAAAACTTTTAGCTGTTATTATAAGAGCTAACTATAAGAAAGAAGGCATTGCCTTCTTTACTCCTGATGATTTTTCTCAGCAACTGGGTTATATGAATCGTAAAAAAGGATATGTTATAGACCCTCACGTACACCGTTTAGTGGAGCGTAAAGTTACCCTCACCCAAGAAGTTTTATATGTAAAAAAGGGAAAAGTGTTGGTTAATTTTTATGATCAGGACCAAAATTATTTAGAACAAAGAATTGTTGAAACAGGCGATGTTATTTTATTGGCTGATGGTGGACATGGTTTCGAAATGCTTGAAGATTCTGAGATGATTGAGGTTAAACAAGGCCCATATGCAGGCGAAGAAGATAAAATAAGATTTAAAGCCTAGGCGCTTTTCTAACTTTCATAACCAAAGCATCCTCTCTAAAATATCACATCTATTTATATTTTAATAAAGTTAATTTGAATAGTTTTATGCAAACTATTTCGAATCACCTTATTTTAGCTCTAAATTATACACCTATGAATTTTATTCCCGTAAATGTTCCATTGCTAGAAGGTAATGAACTAAAATATGTAACCGAATGCATCACTACTGGCTGGATTAGTAGTGAAGGTCCATTTATTAAAGAATTTGAAGATAAATTTGCTGAATATATTGGCACATCATACGGCATTGCTGTTAGTAATGGTTCTGCTGCGTTAGATATTGCCGTTAAAGCCTTAAATATTGGCGAAGGGGATGAAGTTATCATCCCAACATTTACTATCATCTCTCCGGCACAATCTATAGTAACTGCTGGAGCAACTCCAGTACTTGTAGAGAGCGATTTGGACACCTGGAATATGGATGTAAACCAGATTGAAGCGAAGATTACCTCAAAAACAAAAGCCATTCTGGTTGTCCATATCTACGGTTTACCTGTTGATATGAATCCGGTAATTGAGCTTGCCAAAAAACATAATTTAAAAATTATTGAAGATGCTGCAGAAATGCATGGTCAAACCTATAATGGCAAAAAATGTGGCTCATTTGGAAATGTATCTATCTTTAGCTTTTACCCAAATAAACACATCACCACTGGCGAGGGTGGCATGATATTAACCAACGATGTTGAAGTTGCCGAACGTTGTAAAAAACTAAGAAACCTTTGTTTTGAACCTAATGGCCCACGTTTTATACATAATGAAATTGGGTGGAATTACAGGATGACTAATTTACAGGCGGCATTAGGTTTAGCGCAGCTTGAACAAATAAATTCTTTTTTAGAAAAGAAAAGAAAAATCGGAAAATTTTATGCTGATAATCTTAGCTTTTTGAAGGATAAAGGTTTTGAACTTCCAAATCCAAAAGTAGAATATGCCGATAATATTTATTGGATATTTGGATTGTTAGCTCCAACCGAAGCCGATAAGGAAAAATTAGTAGCTGTATTAGCTGAAAATAAAATAGCTACCCGCCCATTTTTTTGGTGCATGCACGAACAACCTGTGTTTAAAAAAATGGGTTTTTTCGAGAATGAATCCTATCCTAATGCAGAAAGACTTGCAAGGAATGGATTCTACTTACCTTCAGGTTTGGGAATATCTGAGGCTGATTTGATTAGAGTTGTGGAAGTGATAAAAAATCAATTTTAAGTGTATGAGAGTTGGAATTTTACTAGAAAATTATAAAAAGGAAGAGGGTGGAAGCCACTCTTACTACAATACTTTGGTAGAAGGTATAGCAGATTATAATTTCAGTGATAATCTTGAATTTGCTTTTGTTGCGCTTGGTGATTCTTTAGATAAAAGTGCTCCTGATAATAGTTTTCTTCTCGATATTGAAAAAATAATGAGAAGCAATAACAAGTTCTTATTTTGGATAAATAAGTTAGCGTCAATTAAAGGTATTAGTTATTTTCCTTTATCAGATAAAATACAATTTTCTTACACAAAACGGTTTAACGAGGAGTTGAAAGCAAAATTAATTGAAAATAAAATCGATGTTTTGTATGCGCTCACACCTTTTTACAAAGATTTGAATTTTCCTACGATAGTTACACATTGGGATATTGGTCACAAGAGTAGCTTTATGTTGCCCGAAGTAACTTTTGATGGTGAATATGAGATGCGTGAAATGTACTATGACCGTTATCTTCAGAAGGCATTTGCGATATTTTGTGAATCGGAAGCTGGAAAAAATGAACTATGTCATTACAAACAAATAAACCCTGAGCGTGTATTTGTAATTCCCATGTTTGCCGGCAATATTACCAAATTGGTTATAGATGGTGATACTGAAAAACAAGTCTTGGATAAGTTTAATATAAAAACGAACAAGTTTTTTCTATATCCTGCACAATTTTGGTCGCACAAGAACCATTATAGCCTTATTATGGCATTTCAAAAATTTCAAAAGGAGAGCCCAGAGGTTAAGCTTTTACTGCCTGGAGGTGATAAAGGAAATTTAAAATATATAAAACAACTTGTTAATGATTTAAACCTTAATGACAACATTATTTTTGGAGGCTTCGTAACCAACCAGGAATTAAATGTGTTTTATAAAAATGCAATATCATTGGTTATGCCAACGGTTATTGGCCCGACAAATATGCCTCCACTAGAAGCTAAAGCACTAAATTGTCAGGTAATTTGTACTGACATGCCAGGACATAGAGAAACCTTGGGTGACTATGCAATTTATATCAATCCATATGATGTAGATAATATTTTCGCAGCCTTAAATTCAACTTTTGATAATATTGCAGATAAAAAAAATACAGAGCATAATTCTTCTACATTATTAAATTCTCTCGCTAAAATTGAGGAAGCATTTACTAAATTGGTGTCTATTCGAAAACTATTTGGAACTGATTTCAGAATTGAATAAAACCTAAAAAAATCAATTAATTACACAGAACATTTAAAGTAATTCTATATATGAATGGCTTTAAATGTTAAATATTTTTGTAAGCTGATACTTTATTGTATATTGTAATTAATTGTCCCGATTGAATTCTTGAATTTTAAATGCGTTAGGTATTCTCTATAACTCCTTACGCATACTTATCGTTAGGTCATTCTGGCAACCTATTTTATATGTTATTTATAAGATAATTGCATAAAATATGAATTAGTAATAATTACTGTCATTGAATGAATAGATTGCCTAAAAAAAATATTGTTATTGCGCCATGCGGTAATAAATCTTACCTCTTTAATAGTTCGTGGTTAAAGGATAATCAAAATAGAGATTTTGATATATGCTTAATGTTCTATCATGAAAATATTGATAATCCAAAGCTCTACGAGCACGTTGATTATTTTTTTCATTTGAAAGATTTCAAGTATCTGATGCTTCACAAATTACTAACGGAGATTAAACCCGAGTGGATTTCTGAATACGAGTACTTTTATTTTTTGGATGATGATATTGAAATTGAAACTTTAGAGATAAACCGAATGTTTAACTTGAGTAAAGCATTCAATGCAAGTGTTTCTCAAGCCTCGCTATCAAGCGATTCGTACTGTTCTTGGCCAATTTTTAAATTAAATAATCATTGTTTTTTAAGGTATGTTGGGCAAATTGAGGTTATGGCTCCATTATTTGACAGAACAACCTTATTATTATGCTTACCCACTTTTACTGGTACACTTTCTAGTTGGGGGATAGATTCTGTCTGGTCTAGATTGCTTAATTATTCAGAAAGTAAAATGATTGTATTTGACGATCTGCAAATGAAGCATACTTTGCCAGTAGGAGGAGGTGAACTTTATAAAAAACTTGGGGTCGATCCTCGTCAGGAGTGGGTAGAAATTACAAATAAGTATGGGGCTAAACTTCAAAATTATGTAGAATACGGAAGATTGAAGAAATTACATGTTAAGAAGAATAAGGTGTATAAAATTTCAAATTACCTCAATCAGCTAATGTCAACACTATCCCGTAAAATTAGGGATTATGATTTAAGCTCCAGAATCCGATTGAAGCTCAATAGATAGTTATCGCTTTTTGTCTCGGAAGAATTTAAAATAAAAATAAATCAACATCAATGGATTATCTTTAATTAAATGGTTCTTAACAGTTTTATGAAGGTGGTATCCTGTATCCGCAATAGCAGTTTTATTTGTTCCGTCTGAATGAAAAATCCCTAATGTTTCTTCAATTTTTATGATTTTATTGTTTTTGTATGCTTTTAATAAAAACCAAATATCCATAGCAAAATGATCATCTATAGGGAATTTGCCAATGTTATTCTGCACTTTTCTTTTATAAAAATAACTTACTGGGTTATTTGGGAAAGCGTTTAGCCAATACAGTATTATATCTCGATATTTGCATGACGGATTTCGTATTATGCTTTCATCTTCGGTTTTGTAAATTAAATTTCCGACAACCATATCTGCCTGCGTATTTTGCTCAAACGCAGCAATTATTTTGCTGAATGCAAGTGGTAAAAACTCATCATCAGCGTTTAAGTATACAATAATTTCTCCGCTACTCATGCTAAAAGCTTTGTTCATAGCGTCTGATTGCCCTTTATCCTTTTCAGAAATATATTTTACTTGAGGAAATTCCTTCAGGATTTCAACAGTACCATCTTTGGAACCACCATCAACAACAATATGTTCATAATTGTCATAATTTTGAGAGATTACACTTTCTATTGCTCTTCTAATGTACTGAGCAGAGTTGTACGAGGGAGTTAATACACTAATTTTCATTGGGATGCTTTTTAGATGCTTATTTACCGGGGAAGTTCTATCTGAAAATCGGCGCTATCAATTTCATTTAATACAGCATCGTCAATTTCTGAATCGAATTTTCTTGCAAAGATATTTTTTGAATTGATAATTTTATCAAAATCACTTGATTTTAGCATTTTTGGATGTGCATTTCCTTCCGACCAATCTATATATCTTAAGTTGTTATTCACTACTTTAGATTTATCAGATGTATGCATTACTAATGTTGGAATTATCAATTCATCTGCTCCCCAACAATATTTTAAAAAATTATTTAGCTTATCGTTTGTAGACATTAATTCTGTAATTTTTACAGCACATTCACCTGTAATTGTCCACCAAGTAGCTTTCGGGCCTCCATATAATTTATAACTGGTGGGAAACTTTCTTTTGGGTGCTACAATATTTAAAGCTCTTTCAAATAGATGTTTACCTTTGAAATCGAAATCAGTCAAATGGTATTTTTCGTATCTCATGGCGGCCAATTTTAACCATTCAGAATTTTGGTCTTCTTCGTAAGAAATAAAATTGTAACCCTTTCTATCTTTAAAGAAATTATAAATTACATCTGCAGATTGTATTGGATAATCTTGTCCACTAATTAAATTAATAAAATCGTACTCTTTGTTGTTTGAAAGAACTTCTCTAATTGAATTGAAGATGCCGATGAGAAAATTATTTCCTCCCCAGCTACATTTCATTCTGTTTTTTATGAACGTAACATTTTTTAATTGCTCCAATTTTTTAAATGGAGTGATGTCTGTTTTTTTATCAAGATGGATAAAAATGTCAAAATTATTATGTTCGAGTCTTTTTATCAATCTTTGTAATTGATCAGGATTTTTGTGAGCTACAATGATATGAGCAATGCGCATATTAAATAAGGTATAGTTGATGGTAAACTAAGAACATTGGGTTTGCATTTTAACCAGTTATAAAACTACAGTTTTTTATTTAGGTTCTAATAAAAGTACAGTAACATCTTTTGTTATGTGTTTTTTTCTTACAACATATTGTTTTACCAGTTCGTTTATTAAATGTTGATTTGGACTTGAATTCTTATTGTAGTACCATTTTGGCTCATCAATTTTATCGCCAATATCTGTTAAAAACTGTGAATTAAAAACCACCCAAACCCTTTTTTTGTTTTTGAATTTTATAAAATCATTTCTCAGATTATGAAAGTAATTCTCATAATTTGTTGAGTTCTTACGTTGGTCACTGCCTTCAATACCTTCAAACTTATAGTGATATATTTCTTTATATAATCTATAACCTGGCAAATTATTCCAATAGATATACACTGCATCTCCATTCTGATATTGATTATTCAGATATTCTAATGCTTCCCTTTGGAAAGATTTCTTATGGACAAAAAACGTTTGAGGCTCTAAAATGCTTTGTACCGATAGAATTAGGGGACCAATAAGTATTAACGCTATCAGCACAATCTTAATTTTTTTTGAATTAAAGAAAGTACAAATAAAATTATATCCTTCTGCAATTATTATAATAAAGATTGGTGAAATGAACACCCAAAAGCGTTCGGTTAGCGGATAAAGTTCTAACCCTGAGGCTAAAAACATTAATAGAATTGGTAACGATAGAATTAACATTTCCGTAAAATTTTTATTTACTGTAGTATATATTCCAGTAAATAAAAATAATATTGGCAAAAATGGCATCTTCAAAATCATGCTGATGGTTTGATTTGAAGATATGTGTATGAAATTCCAGAGTAACCCCAATGGGTAATCAAGCATTCTGTAAATGTTTACTGCAAACCATTTTAAATCGGAAATTGATTTTGGCGGTAATGGCATAAAATTATGATATGCTCTAAACCAATACGCTATCCATTCAGATTCTGCATGCTTATGTGTAAATAAAACGTAATTGATAATGAAACTTGCCAACCAGATAAAAGATGGGATTAAAGTAAGCCCCAAAGCTTTCCATTCTTTTTGCAATAAATAATTTAAACTTAAAGCTATTCCAATGCCAGCCAGAATAAATATCGATGAGTAAGAAAACCATAAAATTATAGCTCCGGCTAATCCCCAAATTATTAGGCTTTTTATTTCTTTTTTATCCTTTAGCTTAATATAAAAATAAAGTGATAACATAGTACCAAGCAATTCTGTAGAATATTGCTTAATTTCTACGCTATGATATACGAGGGCAGGAGATAGGCATAAAATTCCTAAAGCTAGTAAAGGTGCAAAACCTTTCAAAAAATATTTGGAAATCGGTATAAATAGAAACATCGAAATAATTCCTGAAATTAAAGGAATTAATCTAAGCGCAGTTTCTCTATCTCCGAAAATAGTGGTTATTATTTTTACAACAAATAGGAAACCTATCGGTGCTTTTTGCTGGTAGTATAATGGCGAACTTATCAAATCAGCTAATTTCATTTTTACAATGCTCGTTGATAGATAAACCTCATCCATCCAAAGCGAACGATTATAAAAAAAATGAAACAATCGGATTAATATTCCAATACCAATTAAAAGATATATAGCAGTTTTTGAATGAATTTCTTTAGATTGAATGGGGTACATTTTTAGAACTAAGTATTCGCAATATCGGATTTTTTAATAATTTTACTTGAATAAATTGATTAGTGTGAATTGTACACCTTTTAGGAATGTAAAGCTTGTTGTTTTTGATGTAGACGGCACATTGTATGATCAATCAAAGTTGAGAAAAAAGATGTTAAAATCATTAATTGGTTATTATTTTTTGAGACCTTGGAAAATAAAAGATTTACTTATAATACATCAATTTAGATTAGAACGCGAAACAAAGGCTGGTTTTGAAGCGCCCAATTTGAATGATAAACAATACGAGTGGTGCGCAGATAAATTGAAGTTACCGATTGAAAGAGTAAGAAGTGTAATTGATAAATGGATTTTCAATTTTCCCAATAAATACCTGGAAGCTTGCGTATATCCAGGCGTTAAAGAAACCTTTGATTCGCTTAACAAACAAAACATCAAAAAGGCAATCTATTCTGATTATGATGCAAATGAAAAATTAGTTAGCATGAATTTAGACGCTGATTTAATAGTAAGCTCAACAGATTTGAATATTAATGCCATGAAACCTATTCCTAAGGCAATAAATTATATTCTTGATGAATTTAAAATCGCAGATAAATCTACAGTTCTTTTTATAGGCGATAGAGATGAATTAGATGGAGCTTGTGCAAGAAATGCAGGAATACCTTATTTAATAATAAACAAAAACGAAGCAAAAAACAATTTCTACAAAATACTCTCAAAAAAAATACTTAATGAAAGTTAGGTGCTAAAATTATGATAGACAGAATAATATTACCCGATGATCCCCTGTCATCGGATAATTCATCCCCAAAAGAGCTTAAACCAGCATCAATTAAAGAATATATTGCAATCGCCAGACCAGATAACTGGGTTAAAAACCTTTTTATGGTTCCAGGAATGCTATTTGCACTATCAATTTTTCATACCCCATTTAACTCTGGCTTAGTCTTTAAAATTATAGTTGGCATTGTAAGTATATGCTTAATTGCCTCAGCAAATTATGTCATAAACGAATATCTTGATGCAGGCTTTGATAAATTTCATCCCTTAAAAAATAAGCGGTCGTCTGTTGTATCTATAGTAAATCCGGCTATTGTTTATACAGAATATGCAATACTGGCTGCCATAGGATTATGCCTTGCATTCTTAGTTTCGATTAAATTCTTTTCTGTTGCAGCCTTTCTGCTTTTTATGGGCATTATTTATAATGTAAAACCATTCAGAAGTAAAGACCGAGTTTTCTTGGATGTTCTAAGCGAATCTGTTAATAATCCTATACGCTTTGCGGCAGGTTGGTTTATTTTTAGTCCGGCTTTAGGTGTTCCAGATAGCAAATGGGATTTGAACTGGATAAATACCTTTCCGCCGGTGAGTATAATTATTGCATACTGGATGGGTGGTGCATTTTTAATGGCCACCAAACGTTTTGCCGAATTCAGATTAATTGACAACCCACAAATTGCCGGATTATATAGAAAATCATTCAAGTTTTACACGGAGAATAGCCTTTTAGTATCAATGTTTTTTTATGCAATTACGTGTGCCTTTTTTATGGGGATATTTTTAGTTAAAGATAGAATTGAACTTTTGGTAAGTTTTCCATTTTTTGCGCTTTTGTTTTCATGGTATTTAAAAATTGGTTTACTTGATGATTCGCCTGTTCAAGGTTCGGAAAAACTGTACACCAGAAAATGGTTTATGGTTTACCTGATATTATTTACAATATTGTTATGTGTTTTAATGTTTGTAGATATCCCATGGTTGCATTGGTTTTTAAAAAATGCGAACAATTATTAGGCTTAACTATTAAGCAATGAAGAGAGATTCCTATGATTTAGTTGTTGTTGGTACTGGTTTTGCCTCTACTTTTTTTCTTAAAAAATACTTATCTAAAGCATCTGGAGATAAAAAAGTTCTTGTTTTGGAGCGAGGTCATTTTTATCCACATGATGAAAGGCTTAAAGCCAAGCGTGGCGAAAAATCTGAATATCAAAAATTTGAAGAACCTTGGGAAAAGGCTATAAATAATATAAGCCCGTATAAAAAATGGCCTTTTACAACGGGCTTGGGCGGCTGTTCTAATTGCTGGTGGGGTTGTACACCTCGCTTCATGCCGTCAGATTTTAAAATGAAATCTCTGTATGGTATAGAACAAGATTGGCCAATTGATTACGATGATTTAGATCCTTACTATTATGAAACTGAAGATTTGATGCATGTATCGGGTCCGGAAGGTACCCCATTCCCCAGAAATGGAAGTTATCCATTACCTGCACATGAATTTAGTTTGGTTGATAAAGTTTTACATAAAACCTACGGTAATCAATATATTAGCCAGCCAACGGCTAGAGCAAGTAGGGCAACAGTTGGTAGAAACAGATGCATGACTTCGAGCACTTGCGATACCTGCCCTGTTAATGCAAAATTTACTATAGAAAACTCCAACATTGGTGTTTATAATGATGAACGTGTCGAGTTGGTTTACGGTGCGCAAGTTCACAATCTTATTATCGATAATGATGTAGTAAAAAAAGTATGTTTTATTCAGGATGGAAAAGAGCAAACTGTATCTGGTGAGGTTGTTGCACTTGGCGCAAACCCGTTTTTCAATTCTAACATATTATTAAACGCAGGTGATAAAACTCGAATGCTTGGAAAGGGTGTTGGTGAACAGCTTGGCATGCAGGTACTAATTTATTTGGATGGCATGAGTAATGTGGGCGGAAGCACCTGGGTAAACGCAAACGGTTATATGCTTTATGATGGCGAACATCGAAAAGATTTTGCCGCTTGTTTAATGGAAGTAAGTAATGCACCATATTACATTCGGTTAGAAAGAGGTAAATACCTAAATATTGCGAGTATAAGATTGTTATTTGAAGATGTTCCTTTAGATGTAAACCATGTCAGTAACACTTCTAATAAACTAGTACCAGATGTTCACCATGTGGAAAGATCGCCTTACACATTGAGGGCCATTGAGAATATGAAGCAAAAATTACCATCAATACTTTCTTGTTTACCAGTAGAGAAATTGGAATATCTATCTCCATTTCCTAATGAAGGGCATATTATTGGTGGAACCAGAATGAGTTCAGACCCTAACTTGGGCGTTGTGGATAAAAATATGATTCATCATAAGTTTAGAAACCTGTTTGTACTGGGCGCTGGTGCATTTACAACTTATAGTGCATCTAATCCAACCTTAACGCTTTCGGCCATGTCGTTGTATGCCGCTGATAAATCTTTTTAATATGAAAAGAAGAAAGTTTTTAACGTTTGCAGGCATTGCCGCCGGGAGTTTATTAATACCAACATCCATCTATTACATTAGCGGTTCCGTTAGTAAATATGCAGTATTGCTAATTAAAAGAGAGCTAAATTATTTAAAACTAGAAAATGGAATTGTTGAGCAATATGTAAATGATTACTTTCACAACAGTAATGACGCGGTAACAAGAATGAAATGGAAAACCATGTATTATCTAAAGTTAAACTGGGAAAAATCAAATATGCTTAAAGAGCTTATTAAATATTTTCTACTATCTACTGATTTTTTTATCAATAAAATGGACGAAAGTAAACCCGTTAAATACTTAGGTTTTTATAGTCCGTATAAAAGTCCGGTACCAAATCCCTTTGCTTATACACTCTATCCACCTAACTTAGTTGCAAATCCATAATCACTTTTTTCAAAATACATGAATTCGGTATCGATAATAACAGTTAATTTTAACCAGCATCAGGTTAACATAGATTTTTTAAAGTCTGTTTTATCGCATCCTTCAAATCATTATAAAGTTGAATTAATCTTTGTTGATAATGGGAGCGTTCTGCAACATGAAGCAGAATACAAATCAATATTTCCAGCCTTAAAGTATATCCGTTCTGATAAGAATTTAGGTTTTGCAGGCGGTAATAATTTGGGCATTTCTGTAGCTACGGGCGATTATCTTCTGTTATTAAATAATGATACCGAAATAACGGAAGGTTTTATCGATACAATGGTTAGCGAGCTGGAACAAAACTCCGAAATTGGGCTGCTTTCTCCACTTATTTTATATTACGATGAACCAAATGTTATCCAGTACGCAGGTTTTACTGAAATGAATTATCTAACCTGTAGAAATTCTGGAATCGGTAGTATGGAAACAAATACCGGACAATTTGATAATGATAGCAGAGCCACAGGTTTCTGCCACGGTGCAGCGATGATGTGCCGCAGAAGTGATTTACAAACTGCAGGTTTAATGGCCGATGAATTTTTCCTTTATTACGAAGAATTAGATTGGTGCGAAAAATTCAAAAAATCGGGTAAAAAAATATGGTTTACTGGCCAAACTAAAATTTACCATAAAGAATCTATGAGTGTTGGTAAAGAAAGCGTTATCAAAACTTACTTCATGACAAGAAACAGAATGCTCTTCATCCGTAGAAATACTGGGTTTTTAAATACCTTTTTGTTTAGCATTTATTATATTTTTATAGCCTGTAGCAAGCGAATTATAACTTATCTTCTTAAAGGAAGAAAAGACCTTGTAAAATGGGTTTTTAAAGGTTTAGTCTGGAATTTCACAAATAAAACAGACAGCAAAACGCTCGGTATTAAAATTTAAATTTCTATCAATGATTATAACTTTCTGGATTTCAATATTTATTGTTGTTTATACTTTCGTAGGGTATGGTTTTCTGCTCTTTTTTTTAGTTAGAATTAAGAAGCTTTTTGTTAAAAAGAAAGTGTTTAGCAATGATGCCGAACTACCAACAGTTACAATTTTAGTTGCTGCATATAATGAAGCCGATATTATCGAAGAAAAAATAAAGAACACACTTGAATTAGATTATCCAAAGGAAAAATTACAAATTATATTTATTACGGATGGCTCATCTGATGCAACACCTGATAAAATTAAGCCATACAGCCAAATACAGTTAATGCATGAAAATGCCAGAACAGGTAAAATGGCTGCAATTAAACGAGCTATTCCGCAGGTATTAAATGATATTATTGTTTTTACTGATGCGAATACTTTTTTAAATCAGCAGGCAATTAAAGCGCTGGTAAAACATTACCAAAATGAAAAAGTTGGAGCGGTAGCCGGAGAAAAGCGCATTATGGTTGAAGAACTTGCAGATGCAAGCTCGGCTGGCGAGGGGTTTTACTGGAAATACGAGTCTTACCTTAAAAAGTGGGATTATGAATTATATTCGAACGTTGGCGCCGCGGGAGAGCTCTTTAGTATTCGGGCGAAATTGTATCAACCTGTTGAATCAGATTCAATTATTGACGACCATATGATTGCCATGAGGATTGCCGAGAATGGCTATATAATCGCATACGAAGCTGAAGCTTACGCAATGGAAACGGCATCAGCCAACACAAAAGAAGAATTAAAACGCAAAATTAGAATTGCAGCTGGCGGATTACAATCTACATTGAGGTTAAAAAAGGCGGCTAATCCTTTTTACTACCCTATTCTAACTTTCCAATACATTTCCCATAGAGTATTAAGATGGACGGTTACGCCATTCTTGTTAATCGCAGCATTTCTGTTAAACATATTCATTGTTGCACAAACAGGTTTATTGCTTTACAAAGGGCTGTTGATAGCACAAATTCTATTTTATATACTAAGTTTAGCCGGTTGGTTTTTTGAAAGCAAAAACATTAAAATAAAGGTGTTTTTTATCCCTTATTATTTCTGTGTGATGAACTATGCGGTTATCGCCGGGATTTTTAGATACCTTGGAAAAAACCAAAGTGCAGCTTGGGAAAAATCTAAAAGAAAGTAATTAAATCTGCCAAAATTTAAATTGATCTTCTTCAGTTGGCTGATATGCAATGCTTGCGATGTAATTTTCTTCAAGAGAAAAAGTTTTCCAATAGTAATTATAATTCTTGCGTAAGTCCGATTTCTTAGTGGTATCTATAGATTCTAAATTGTCAATTAAACCTTCGCCGGTGGCTTTTAAAAGTGCCTCTTTTCTAGTCCAGAAAGTGTAAAAGGTATCAAGATTATTATTTGATAAATATTTTATTTCCTCCGGATGAAAACAGATTTCCAATAACGATTCAAAATCAAAAGCTCTGTTAATGGATTCAATATCAACTCCTATTGGTTTGCTGCTAATTGTTATCAAAATTAAATTTCCGCTATGCGAAACATTAAATTCAATTCCATTTAATTTGGGTTTTTTATTGTTATGGAAGCTAAATTCCAAATCTGTGGGTGCAATCTCCGTGAATTGGGCAAGTATTAATCTTAAAAAATATTTGCTTGTTATGTATCTTTCTTTATCGTTGTTGTGAAGATATTTAGATGATTTTAAAAGTTCAGCATCCGATAAAATAGCATTGTACTCGGTAGAAATATCTTTAAATTTCTCAGCTACATTAATTTTGAAAACGTGTATTTTATTCAAATCCCATTTCCAATTGGCTGTTTCCCAAATTATATTGCTAACAAAATTCTGCATCTACTGGCAATATTAAATTTTAAGTGTAAAATACTAAGCAATCTTTAATTAATAAAAAGATTACTTAGTGTTTCAAATGATGGATGTATAATGGTAAACTATATAGAATTAAGCTTTTTCTGAAGTATTTCGGCAAATGCTTTATCGTTTGGTGGAAATAAAAATGTTTTATGGTCGCCAGGTATTTCGTGTACCTCAACGCCTTGTTTAGCAAATTTACCCCAACCTAAATACACCAAATCATCAAGATAATATAATCTCTTAGCTACTCTGAATAAAGTTACTTTTAAATCTGCTGGCTCCAATAAATAATTGTTGTGTGCGGTATTATAGTTTTTGTAAATTTCAGCTTCATATTCCGTTAAAACATCTTTAGTTACTACATTATTGGTCTTAATTTTCTCAATTCTGTTTTTCGTAACTGCTAACTGATATTCCATAGCCTCTTTCGGATTATTTATGAAAGATTTTGCGAAAAATGGCACTTTATGGAACTGACGTTTAACTTTTTTAAACAAATGATTAGCCTTATCTTCAATTATTTCGTTATTTCCTGCATAAGTATCCATAACACCCAATAATTTAATTTCCTTGCCTAATGATTTCAGTTCCTTGGCAATTTCAAAGGCGATAAAGCCACCTAAAGAATATCCTGCAATCGCATATGGGCCATTTGGGTAAACTTCTAGAATTTCTTTAACATAGCGTTTGGCAATCTCATTCATAGTTTGTGGTACATCCGTTGGATGATTTAAACCCAAAGCTTGCAAGCCGTAAACAGGTTGATCATCATCAAAATAATTGCTGATTGATTTAAACAGCAAAATGTTTAAACCACCACCATGAATTAAAAATATAGGCGTTTTGCTCCCTTTTGTTTTTATAGGCACCAAGGCATCCCAACAAAATTCAGGTTTTTCATCTGAGAGTTGCCTTGCTAGTTTCTCAATGGTAGAATTATTGAAGAGCGTAGCTAAAGGAAGTCTTTTACCTGTCGATTTTTCGATGGCAACCATAACTTTTACAGCCAACAAAGAGTGTCCACCTAATTCAAAGAAATCATCATCAGCTTTCAAGTTATCAATGCCTAAAATCTCTTTCCAGATATCTGAAACTAAGATTTCATTTATTGAAAGTGTTCTTGACGTTGATTCCGTATTTTTTGCAATTTTTCTTAAAGCTGGTTTTGGTAAAGCTTTTCTATCAATTTTTGCATTAGGTGTTAAAGGAAAACTCTTTAATGCAATAAATTCTTCCGGAATCATGTATGCTGGCAAATGTTCGTTCAAATTAATTTTCCAGGTTTCAACAATTTCTTTTGAAAGGTGAATTTCGTTGCCAGATATTGGTGTTCTGGCAAACTCGTAAATATTTTTCTTTAATTCCTCAGGAGATGCAAATTCTGGAATAATTAAATTCTCAGATTTAGGAATGAAAATCACATCAAAAAGACCGTCAGTTCCATCGGTTGTCCATCTTACATGTGCGTTGTAATTCAATTTATTTCCCAAATCCCAAAATAAATTAGGATGCAAACCTTCATTTACCGATGCTATTTTCGATTTTACTTCTGAAATAAGCATTTCTGGGTCAGCAAAATCCATTAATTTTAGAAGCGTTAAATCTTTTGCAGTTCTGGAATTTAAAATGTTCTTAATTTCGATAACAGAGCTCAGGTTTTGAGTTAAAATTTGCTCAAGCTCAGTAAGTTGTTTAACCTCATCCCAATTTTTTGTTAAATCAGATTTAACAGTTTTTACTGCTTGATTTACATAAAGCCAAACGTCGTAATGGTATTTAGTAGTTTCATTTATAGAATGGCCTCTCCTTAACTGGACATCAACACCACTTATTTCTGGAAAAAGTTTAGGTAATGCATAGAAAAATGCCGGGTCTGCAACAAACTCTTCCTCAATTCTAATTCTGTTATCTACAATTTCCTTGAATATCTCAATCGTGTTTGAATCAGCATCTCTTGGTAAATGATCTATAGCATGGCACATCTGCAAAGAATTTTTGCCTTGCATATCACCAATAAAAATGCAACCACCATTAGTAATTGATTTGATAGATTGTTTAATAACATCCAAAAGGTAATCAGCATTTGCAAAATATTGCGCAACACTATGAATCAACACTAAATCAACAGGTGTGTCTCCAATAGCCGAAAAATCATCTGCCGGGGTTGCGAATGCTTTTACATTGTTCCATTTTTCAGGTTCAGCATTTATGTGCAGGTTAATGTTATCTATTGCAGCCTGAGCATAATCTGTAGCGATATAGTATTCAGTTTCAGGCGCTAATTCATACAATATTTGTCCTGCGCCGCTACCAATTTCATAAATTCGCTGAGCTTTTTGCTCCTTTATTCTACTTACTGATGTTTCAAGCCACTCAGCAAGTTGTTTTTTTAGTTCTTCACTATTCTCTAAATTTTCTAATAGTGTACCATCAATATTTTGTTCAGAAATATCAAGATCTTTTTTATCTTCTGCACCAGTTGTATAAATAGTATCCCAGTGCTCCCGCCAGGATGGATGCTCGTTTGTAAGTCCTTTTCTATCTTCAAGTGTAATGTAAGCAATTAAGCGTTTATCCATTGGTACATCTTCACGAGCCAAAACTACCGCTTGTTTTACACCATCTTGTTTTGAAATAATAGATTCAATTTCTCCTAGTTCAATTCTATGTCCACGAATTTTTACCTGATGATCTATTCGTCCTAAACACTGAATTTCTCCATTATCGAGCACTTTACCCAAATCACCTGTTCTATAAACCGTTTTGCCAGATTTATTGCTAAATGTATCGGCAACAAATTTTTCAGAAGTTAAATCAGCTCTGTTTAGATAGCCTTCGGCAACGCCATCTCCACCAATGTAAATCTCTCCAATTTCATTATCTGGCAAGGCTTTTCCGTTCTCATCTATAATATAGACTTGGGTATTATTTATTGGGTGGCCGATTGATAAAACTTTATTATCAGCCTTAATTTTCTTAATGGTTGACCAAATTGTGGTTTCGGTAGGGCCATACATATTCCAAAGCTCGGTTGATAAGCTGAGTAACTTCGTAGCTAAATCTTTAGGTAAGGCTTCTCCACCAGAAAGTATTTTTAGATTGAACCTTGTATTCCATCCCGAATCCAGTATCATCTGCCAGGTTGATGGTGTGGCTTGCATAATGCTGATCTGCTCATCTTCCAAAAGTTGTAAGAGAATACGACCATCCTTCGTGGCTTCAGTGCTTGCCAAAACCAATTCTGCACCCGAAATTAATGGTAAATAAAGCTCTAAACCAGCAATATCAAATGATATAGTAGTGATGGCGAGTAATCTGTCGGTTTCCTTGATACCAGGCAAAGTCCTCATACTAATTAGAAAATTTGCCAAATTACGATGCGTAATTTTAACACCTTTCGGTTTGCCGGTAGAACCAGAAGTGTACAGAATATAGGCTAAATCGCTTCCTTTAATCTCCTTATTTTGAAAGCTTTTTGAATAAGATTGAAGATTTGGCCAAACTTTATTAATGGCAATTTCTTCTGCTTTACTTTGGTATTTATTTTTGAATTCGTCAGAAACCAGAAGCATTTTAGCTGCTGAATCTTCAAGCATGAATTCTATTCTATCTAATGGATATTCAGGATCTAGTGGTAAATATGTAGCACCGGTTTTAAGTATCGCCAATAAAGAAATTAACATTTCTGTAGAGCGTTCCATAGAGATTGCGACAATATCACCGGTTGTTATTCCTTTTTCATGAAGATAAGCCGCAAGCTGATTAACTTGCTCATCAAGCTGTTTATAGCTAAGTTTTATGTGATTAAAACTTAAAGCTGTTTTAGCTGAGTACGTTGCTACGGCTTGTGCAATTAATGTATTAACCGTTTCATTTTCATCGATAAAAACTTCTTCAGCAGGTTCAATGTAAACACTTTGTTTTCCGGTAAGTTCTGCAATACTCGAAGTTGAATTAGCAACAATTTTTTCTAAAAGCTGATTAAATTCTTTGTTGAATGTTTCAATCGTTTCTGCTTTAAAAAGCCCCGAATTGTAAGACCATTCTAATATTAATCCATCTTTTGAACCGGTTGCATTTAAGAATATCTCGAAATTTTCATAAGCCCTTGGGTTACTGATAAGTTTGTAATCCAGTCCATCAAACCGAACGGAATTATCCATGCCCATATCAATGTTAAAAACTACCGGAACTAAAGTAATTCGCGATGGGTCTCTTGGGATGTATAGCTTTTTAATTAGTTCGCCAAAAGTTAACCTTTGATGATCATAAGCATCCAAAACTTCGCCCTTGCGTTTCTTTAAATAATCAAAAAAGGATTTTTCAGTATTGATGGTGGTTTTTAATGGAAGCAAATTAACACAGTGACCAACCAAATCGTATAATTCTGTAGCCGACTGACCCGATGACGGTAGACCTACAACGATATCTTTTTGACTGGTTTTTTGATATAGGAAAACCTCAAACGCAGAAAGCAACGTAGTAACCAAACTACAGCCCGCCTTAGCTCCAATGGCTTTGATTTGATTCACAAAATCTTTTGATAGGGGATAGTCGATGCGGTTTCCCTTGTAAGTTCTGGGCGATTGACGAGGATAATCTGTTTGTAAATCTACTACCGGAACGTTATCCTTAAAAACATCAAGCCAGAAATTTTCAGTTTCGATAAAATCAGCAGATTTTTTGAATTTAGCTTGAGCTAATGCATAATCACTTATTTGTGCAGGGCGATTTAAAACCAATGTTTCGCCTTTGCTGTAAGCGTTATACATTTTACTTAAATCTTCCAATATCACACCTGTAGACCAACCATCGCCTATGGCATGGTGTTTAACGATGGTAAAAAAGTGTTCAGTAGAATTTAATTTATGTAAATAAACTTTAAAAAGTGGTCCTTCATATAAATCAAGTGGATTATCAAGAGCCTCTCTAACAAAAGATTTTAAATATGCTTTTTGCGCAGATGCATCTAAATTACAGATGTCGACTAAATTAAAATCAACTGGTAAGTCTTTATAAATTATTAGCGATTCTCCATTCGGACTGATGGTTGAACGTAATGCCTCATGGCGTAAAACTAGGTCTTGTATCGCTTTGCTAAGAGCATCAAAATCTAATTCACCTTTAATTTCAAGCGAAACAGATTCATTATAGGATAGATTTGCATCCACACCACCAATAATGCAAGAGAGCCAAATTTCTCTTTGCGGCTCATTCGTGGCAGTAATTTTTTCAATTCTCTTTACCTCCCCAAACGGGTCAAAATCAACTGGAGTAAAGCTTGGCATAATGTTTTGTTTTTATTCTGGGAGATTAATTTACTTGAAGGTATTTACCTGGGTTTGTTTCATCTTTTACAAACCAGGCCGGGTTACCATCTTTGTCTTTTCCTAACCTTGCATTTGGAGCTGGTGGTTGATTTAAGTCTTCCAAAACATTTTCCTGTTCTGGATGAATATATTCAGGAATAAATCCAACTTCTCTTAATTCAATTAAACTTTCTTCAAAGCATTTAACAATTTGATTGATGTCGCTATTTGAATGTGCAGTTGTTAAAAAGCAGGCAAAACCCTCTAAAACATGGATGCCTTTTAGGCGCATCAGTGTAAAAAATAATTCGGTGTAAGGATATTCCTCAATAAATTTTATTCTCCACAACGATCCAAATTGTGCAACGTACATAGGTACATTTAATCGTCTGCAAAGCGCATTAATTGTATTTGCAATATAAGTTCCATTTGCATTTAAATTTTCTTGCAGCTGAGGACCCATTTCTTTAAGATAATTTAAAGATGCTTTAGCGGTTGCCAAGGCTAGGGGATGCCTAACAAAAGTTCCTGCGAAATAAGTAACTCCAACTTCTGGAATGGAATCGTCACCAAATTGCCAAAAACCGCCATCAAGTGCATCCATATATTTCTTTTTACCAGCGATAATTCCGATAGAAATACCACCTCCGGCAACTTTTCCATATGTGCCTAAATCGGCCTGTATGCCAAATAAACCTTGTACGCCTGCCGGATGAAATCTAAAGCCGGAGATTACCTCATCAAAAATTAATACAGTTTCAGCGTCTTCAGTTATTTTTCTTAGTTTTTTTAGGAAATCTATAGGTTGGAAATCTGCTCTACGGCTTTGAACCGGCTCTACTAAAACGGCAGCTATTTCATTCGCTCTCTCTTCGATAATTCTTAAAGATTCTTCAGTGCCATAATCTAAAATCAGCATGTTTTGAACCGCCTCTGGCATAATACCCGGTGCTGCAGGGAAGGTTTTTAATTTTTTACTTCCTCTAACAATTACCTCATCGGTAATACCATGATAAGAACCTGTAAAAGCAACGATTGTAGAACGTCCGGTAACCGTACGGGCTATACGCATTGCGCCTAAAACGGCTTCAGAGCCTGTATTGCATAACCCAGCTCTATCAAAATTAGTAAACTCGCAAATTAATTTGGAAACTTCACCCGCAAGCTCATGCTGAGGGCCAATTTCATAGCCTTTCTCAATTTGGTCGATTAATGCATTTTTAATTACATCTGGCTGGTAACCCAACATATTTGAACCAAAACCGTTCAACGCATCGATATATTCGTTACCATCGATATCCCAAACACGACTTCCTTTCGATTTATTGATAACAATCGAATAAACAAGTTCCTTTGTTGCAGGCTTAAAACCTGACACAACCCTTGGGTCGGCCATGTGCGGACGATGTTCTTGTGTGTAGCTTTTACTTGACTTCGTTTTCTCGTTATACCTTTTAGTCAAATCAGCCAAATATTTAGCTTGCGTATCATTTAAGGCAGCCGATTGCTTTTCAATTCTAGCTGCGGCACCGAAAGGTTTTTTAATTTCGATTTCCTCTTCAGGCGTTAAATCTGATGTTGGTTTAACTTCGGCTGGTGCACTTGGCTTTGGTGCCTGTGCCACAACATTTGGCTGAATATTATTTTGAACAACCTGACTTTGGTTATTTTGCAATAGAGAAATCTGCATACCCAAAAGTTGTAGTTGCTGGCCAATTAAATCCAAAGCAGAACCATTAACAATTGTATTATTTGAAATGGGTTGATTAAATGAAACAGGATTATGGTTTTGAAAACTTTGAGTTTGCAATTGGGCAGGTTGTTCTGGTGCAACTGTTATCGCATCCGCTGGTAGGTTCGCATCAAGATAATTTGTAAGCAAATCTAATGTGCCAAACTCCTCGTTCAATTGCCTAAATGTGATTGGTAAAGAAAATTGTTTCTTTAAAATTAGTGCAACCTGAGTGAGTAATAATGAATCTAAACCAATTTCTATAAAGGTCATATCTGGAGTAGCATTATTCATTTCAATGCCTGATGCATCTTCCAAAATATCTTTCACTTGCTTAATCAATGCCTGCTTTCTCATTATTGGTAAAGGTTTATTTTGTTCAATATTAGTGTTTTGTATATAAGGGATGGTTGTATTTGTACTCACATTTGTAAATTGAATTGGCTCTACCCAATGACGCGATTTGTTAAAGGCGTAGGTAGGCAAATCGTAAACTTTAATTCTATCCTCTTCGCGATAAAAAAGCGTCCAATTAAAATCAAATCCGTTAAGCCATAAGTTACCAACTGCTTTTAAAATAGAGTGATACGCTGTTTGATTTGTTTTAGGGAAATCTAATGAAGTAATAATTACACCATTTTTTTGTAAAGGTTGCTGGCGGATAAAAGTGCTTGTTGCATTACCAGGGCCAATTTCAATAAATGCTTTTTCACCATTTTCTTCAATAAGCTTTTTAGCAGCCTTTTCGAAATTAACAGTTGCTCTTAAGTGATTTGCCCAATAGCCAACATCAACTGCATTTTCGTCGGTTAATATTGTACCTGTTACAGTTGAATATATTGCAATTGATGGTTTGTTTAACTTAATTTCTTTTAAAGATTCTTTAAAAAGCTCAACAACAGCATCCATCATAGACGAATGAAAAGCGTGGCTGGTTTGTAATAATTTGTTTGGAATCTCTAATTCATTTAATTTTTCAGAAAATGAGTCGACAGCAGAAGTTTCACCTGCTAAAACTAATAACTCAGCAGAATTAATTGCAGCTACAGAAATTTTCTTTGGTAATATGTTCTGGATATCTTCAAGTTTTGCTCTAACCGAAAGCATACTACCACCAGGTAGTTCACTCATTAATCTACCTCTTGTCGAGATAATTTTCAAAGCATCCTGAAGGTTTAGTATGCCTGCAAAGTATGCCGCAACAAATTCTCCGATGCTGTGCCCAATAAATGCAGAAGGATAAACACCCCAACTCATCCACAGTTTTGCTAAAGAATAACCTAACATAAATAGGGCAGGTTGGCTATACTTTGTGTTTTTTAGCTTGTTTTCTGCAGCATCACTAACTTCCTCCGGGTAAATAATCGATAGCAAATCTTCATTTATTTCAAGTTTTAACAAAGCATTACATTCATCCATTGCATTTCTAAAGATGGATTCATTTTCATATAATGCTTTTCCCATGTTCAGGAATTGGGAACCCTGACCTGGGAACATGAAGACCACTTCTCTAATGGTTTTTGTATTTTTTTTCGTTTGATTAATTAATCCTGAAGCATTATTAATCTGTTCAATGAATTCAATACCATCTTTTGCAACAGCGAAACTTCTGTGATTAAAATTATGTTTGAAATTGTTTAAAGTATAAGCTACATCAGCAAAAGCATTATCTTTAGGTTGTTTAAAATAATCGCTGAGTTTTTGACCATAATTATTCAAACTCTTTTCATTCTTGGCCGACCAGGTTAAAAGTTGAAGCGATTTTGATTCGGAACTTAACTTTTCTACATTTTCATATTCTTCTAAAACAACATGAACATTTGTACCACCCACGCCGAAAGAACTAACGCCAGCAATTCTTTTGCCATCAATATCCCAATCTTTAAATGTTGAATTAACGACAAAGGGACTGTTCTCGAAGTCGATGTTTGGGTTTGGTTTTGCGTAATTTATGGAAGCCGGAATTTGCTTGTAGTGTAAGGCTAAACTTGCTTTAATTAATCCGGTAACACCAGCTGCACAGGTAAGATGGCCAAAGTTGCTCTTAACAGAACCAATAGCACAATATTGTTTTTTATTTTGATTACCGAATGCAATATTTAATCCTTCAATCTCTATTGGATCACCCAATGGAGTAGCTGTTCCATGCGATTCGATATAAGTTATATCGGCAGGATTAACGCCTGCGTCTTCAATTGCCATAGAAATTGCAGCGGCTTGTCCTTCTGCGCTTGGGGCAGTAAAGCTCCCTTTATTTCCGCCATCATTATTTATGCCGATGCCTTTAATGATGCCGAAAATTACATCTCCATCTTTAATGGCTTCCTCTTTATCTTTCAAAAGTACAACACCTGCGCCGTCACTAAATACAGTACCTTCCGCTTTGGCATCGAATGGCCTGCAATGCCCATCGTTACTCAGCATTGCACCCTCTTCATATAAATGCCCAACATTTACTGGAGCATTAATGGTTGCACCACCTGCTAATGCCATTTCGCATTGTCCACTTCTTATACTTTGTACAGCTTGTGCAACTGCTAATAATGAAGTTGAACATGCCGACTGAACATTTACAGCAGGACCTTTAAGATTTAAGGTATATGCTGTTCTGGTTGCTACATAGTCCTTATCATTAACGGTTACCACTTGAAATTTCCCGGCATTTTGTATTAATTCTGAATTGGATACAACATTATTTGCGTAATAAGTATTTACCCTTACACCGGCAAAAACACCAATTGTGCCATCATATTTATCAGGTACATAACCTGTTTTTTCCAAGGTTTCCCAGGCAATCTCTAGGAATATACGTTGCTGCGGATCCATCAGTTCGGCTAATTTTGGCGTTATGCCAAAAAACGAAGCATCAAAATCGGCAACATTTTCGATTATCCCTCTCGCTTTAACATAGTCAGCATCATTTTTTACGTTTGATGGAATGCTTGGGTCAAGCTCGTCATCAGTAAAAAAGCGTGTGGTTTCCTTACCCTCTTTTAGATTTTTCCAAAGTTCTTCGATGGTATCAGCTCCCGGAAAACGACCAGACATGCCAATTATAGCAACATCAGAATTATTTCTACGCGTTGTTTTTTTCTTGTTGCTCCTGGTTTTATTTCTGCCATCTAAAAAGGCAGCCAAATCTATAATTTTAGGGAATTGGTATATTTTGGTTACTTGTAGTGCTAAACCGAAGCGTTCTTTCAATAAAGCTATAGATTTTTGCGCCAATAAGGAATTGCCTCCAAGCTCAAAGAAATTATCCTCAATACCAACTCTTTGTACATTTAAAACCGCTTTCCAAATTTCAGAAATTTGTGTTTCTGTTTCATAGTTTGGAGCATAATACTGATTTGTTAAAAGAGTAGAAGCATCCGGATCTGGTAGTGCTTTCTTATCAATTTTTCCATTTAAAGTAAATGGTATCTCCTTAAGCTGAACCAATAACTGCGGCACCATAAATGATGGAAGTTTGCTTTCCAGAAAGCTGATAATAGCTTTCTTATCATAAGTACCTTCGGTTACAACATATGCAATTAATCTTTTGTCGCCTTCTCCGGCATCTTTAGCTAAAACAACACCTTGCTTAACATTTGGCGCCTTTTGAAGTATGTTTTCAATCTCGCCTAACTCAATACGGTAACCTCTAATTTTTACCTGGTCATCAATTCTACCAAGATATTCGATATTGCCATCTGCCAGTTTTTTTACTAAATCGCCGGTTTTATACAATCTTTCATTGCCATCATTACTTATAGTATCGGCAATAAAGCGTTCATTGGTTAAATCTGGTCTGTTCAAATAGCCAGTAGCCAATCCCGAACCACCGATGTGTAATTCTCCCTGTAAACCATCTTGTACAGGAATGCCATTTTCGTCTAAAATGTGTAAACGGGCATCAGTAAACGCCTTTCCAATTGGTATGATATGACCATAACCTATATCCTTTTTTACTAAATGGATTAATTTTCCAATTGTAGTTTCAGTAGGACCATAATGGTTTACGATTTGATAAGATCGTTCTGGGTTTTCAATTATTTTCTTTATAAGAGAGGTGTACAGCGCTTCTCCACCAAACATCAGTATTTTTTTTGGGAGAAGTTCCAGTCCGTTCAAACTTAATGATTTCCAGTGCGAGGGTACGATTTTCAGAAAATCTATTTCATGTTCATTGAAATAATGATGAATGTAATCTACATTATTAAAATTTTCTTTAGTAAATAGATGCAGTGTTTTGCCATATAACAGCGCACCGAATAGAATGGTATTTCCTAAATCCGTAGCCAAAGTTGCGCCGATAGCAAATGTATTGCACTTTGAAATCGATAAGCTTTTTTCCAGTCCCTCAAAGTAATCAATAAGATTTCTATGCTTAATTAGTACACCTTTAGGTTTACCAGTAGAGCCGGAAGTATAAATGATATAGGCCAGATTTTCAGGCTGTACCGTTGAAACATCTAGGTGTTCAGGAAAATTTAGAGATTCTGTCCAATTATCAGATGCATTTATTATTATTTTATCCTGCGCAGCAGCTAAAAAGTGAGATGAAACATTATCTGAAATAACAACTGATGCAGCCGTATCTTCCAGCATAAATTTTATCCTGTTAGCAGGGAATTCCGGGTCTATCGGAACATATGCAGCACCAGATTTTAAAATTGCCAATATTGCAATAGCCATATCAACCGATTTGTTTAAACAAACCGGTACGATACTATTTGCACCAATACCAAACGATATTAAGTGGTTTGCAATTCGGGTAGAAAGTTGATCTAAATCGTTATATGTGATTTTTGTATTCTCGAAAACAATAGCAATTCTCTCAGGGTAGTTTCGAACCTGATTAGAAAATATATTTGTTATTGTGTTACTCATGGTAGAGTGCAGGTAATTAGTTATGACGGATTAAATATATATCTAAAACTTTTAAATACGATTAAGATTAGTGTAAAACTTTAAGGAGTTAAGGGGGTAAAAATTAAGCATGGTTTTAACCACAAAACATCATTAAGATTTAATGAGGAATCTTTTAAAGGCGGAGCATGAAAAAAGTTTATTTTTCTATGCTCATTTTTTTTTGAGCTTTCAGTCATGATTTGAGAGTTGTTGACTTAAATTTTTGCTTCTTAATCAATTACAGTTTAAGTTGCTTTAAATAGGGTAATTTTTTACAATTAGTTTATTTGTATATCAAGCTAACTGCGGTTTTTTATCTGGTTATGCAAATACTTGCACATTCCAAATATATGAAAATATAATTGTTTAATGTTGGTACAAATGAGAAAGGGGCTTAAATCCATAAGCCCCAATAAACCAAACAAACTATTTATGAAGTTTATATATAACCAACAACAAAATAATTTGTTTTAAAAAAAGAGATTAAAATTAATTAATCTCTTTCATGCGTTAATTTAAATCGTCCCGTTGATTTAGTAACAATACAAACCTCCTAAAATAGGAACGGTTAAACAATACTAAAATATTGGTATTTTTAAAATAAATTAAGTTGCTCGGGCTGGTGGAGCAGGGGATTAAAACTGTATTTTTCTTCACTGCAAAGCGCATTACTTGCGAAATAAACCTCACTTTCGTGATAACGTGAAGCAACCGCAACAAATGTTTTATCTGCAACGGCTTTAAAAAGTTGCTCTACTAATTCGGGACAATTATTATCTTTTGATAAATGGCTTAATAAAAGATGGCTCATGCCAGCCGATTTATATTTTGTAAATAGATTTAAAGCTTCTGCATTTGAAAGGTGACCTTTACCGCTGGTTATTCTTCGCTTTAAATGATATGGATAACTTCCATTCTGTAGCATTTGAGTATCGTAATTTGCTTCAAGAAATGCCGCGTGGCAACTTTTAAACTGCGTAATTAACCTGTCGCAAACACTACCAATATCTGTAAAAACGCCAACTCTGGTATTCTTATATTCTATGGTAAAACTAAAAGGATCGGCAGCATCATGATGTTTTGAAAAAGCCAGGATATTTAAGCTGCCAACTTTTATCGTTTGCTGGTGTACGAAAGAAAAAGTTCTATTTGTATCTAAAACCAACCTGCTGTTGATTAAAGTATTCGGCGTAATGTATACTGGTAAGCTATATTTTTTGGAAAATACTGCAAGCCCTTTAATATGGTCGCTATGTTCGTGAGAGATGAAAATTGCTTTAACTTTTCTAACATCCAGCCCCAACCTATACATTCTTTTTTCAAGTTCCTTACAAGAAATGCCAACATCGATTAATACGGCTTCCGTTTCGTTGCCGATGTAATAACAATTTCCATTGCTGCCAGAATTTATAGAAGAAAAGTATAATGCCATTTACCTTGCAAGGTAAGGCAATTTAAAATGTCTGGCAAAGAATTTTATCCACCGAAAATTTAACGGAGTTTAGTGCACCACTAATTTAGAAGCAACCATTATCTTTTGATAATTTTCAATATCGATTTCTTTGTTAATTAGCTTTAGAAGTAGCTTCATTGCATTTTCCCCTACAGATTCAGGATTTTCTTCAATAGAGGCAATAGGAGGTAAATCGAGGTAATTGATGAAAGAACTGTTCCCAAAACCAATACATTCAATTTCACTAACTTTTGGATGGTTAATGCTTCGGAGGTATTTAATTGCATCAAATAAAATCGGTTCCTTAAAAGCAACCAGCGCTGTTGGTGTGTTTTCGTTGTCTTTGAATAATTTTTGTATGGCGGAAATGGTATTTTCTTTATCGAAATCGGTATAAGCTACAAAATCTGCATTAAAAGGAACATTGTGGTCTTTTAATGCATTTATGTAACCATTAAATCGGTCATGCGTAAAATTATTCATTTTCGGGCCGCCCAGATAGGCTATTTTTTTATGGCCTCTTTCGATTAAAAATTTCGTTGCCTGGTAACAGCCTTGAAAGGTATCGCCTAAAACTTTATGACATTTTAAATTGAAACTTGGGTTGCGGGTATAATACACAACCGGCGTACCAATGCCTTCAAATTGGTCGAAATGCGAAAAGTCTTGTGTGTTTTTTGAAATGGCAACTATTAATCCATCAACTCTACTTTTTAAAAGCATGTTGGCCAGTTGAATTTCTTTTTCCAAATCATCCTGAGATTGCCCAATGATTACATTATAGCCATTCTCCATTGCAAATTGCTCAACACCATAAATGCTTCTGGTAAAAAAATGGTCGAGTAAGTTGGGTAAGATGATGCCAATAATTCTGGATTTACGCTCTTTAAGATTTATTGCAGATTTATTTGGGGTGAAATGAAGTTCTTTCGCCATTTCCTGAACACGCTTTTTGGTGTATTCATTTATCGTAGGATAATTATTTAATGCTTTTGATACCGTTGAAACTGACATTTTTAGCTTTTCAGCCAAAAATTTTAATGTAATAGGGCTATTGTTCATCTTCATTTCCTTCTGCTATGCATAGTTAAGAAAAAAAGTAAATTATTTCAAACGTTTGAAACACAATCACATCAAATTTTAATGTGTTTTTTTAGCGGGCATTGGGTTTTATATGACTTGGTTTTCTACATTCGCTTTCATTAAAATTTAGCTAACCAAAACCATTTGCTTTGACTGTAAATAGCCCCACAAATAATAAATCAATATATTTGAATAGTTTATCCGGATTACTATATCGGTAATAGGATGCACCGATTTTAACAGATTTGTTGTTTTATCCTTAGAATTATCATTGTTTGGAAAAGATAGTTCGTAAAATTTAAATTGATTATGCCAAATTTTAAAGTTAGAGTACTTTTAATCTGCTTTTCGCTTTTTTACATTGTTAGTTATGCCCAGCAAAACTCCATTCAAAACATTCAGGCCCGCAAAATTCAAAGCTTAAATGGTAAATGGGACTACATTATAGACCCATATGAAAATGGTTTTTACGATTATCGGCATCAACCATTCGACCAATCTAAAACAGCAACAGGTGGTTTCTTTGATGATAGGGAACAAAAAGATAAATCAGAATTAATTGAATATAATTTTGATGGTTCGCCGCAAATGAATGTTCCCGGCGATTGGAATTCTCAATCCGAAAAACTAGAACTTTATGAAGGAACCGTGTGGTTGCGTAAAAAATTCAATGCACAACCAGAGAAAAATAAGCGTTACTTAATTTATTTCGCTGCGGTAAATTACGAAGCCCATGTTTACCTAAACGGGAAAAAATTAGGCGTTCACAAAGGTGGTTTTACGCCTTTCCAGTTTGATGTGACCGGAAAGTTAAAAGCTGGAAATAATTCTTTGGTTGTGAAGGCAGATAATGTGCGTAAACAAGATGAAATCCCAACAGTAAATACCGATTGGTGGAATTACGGCGGCATTACCCGGGATGTTTACCTAGCCGAACTGCCCGAGCATTTTATTAGCGATTATAAGCTTCAGCTTGAAAAAGGGAGCAAAAATTTAATCAACTTCAATTTAAAACTTGCCGATTCATTTTCTGGACAAGATGTTTCGGTTTCAATTCCGGAACTCAACCTCGAAAAAAAATATAAAACCGATAATGAAGGTAAAATCACCGACCAGTTTGTTTGGAATAACCTAAATCTTTGGTCGCCTGAAAATCCAAAACTGTATTCAGTTAGCATAAAATCGGCAAACGAAACCATTGAAGATAAGATTGGTTTCAGAACGATAGAAGTTCTGGGTGATAGTATTATGCTTAATGGAAAATCTGTTTTTTTAAGAGGGATTTCCCTTCACGATGAAAACCCATTGCTTGCCGGAAGGTTAAGAAGTGAGGGCGATATGCGTATGATGTTGCAGTGGGCAAAAGATTTAAACTGTAATTACGTCCGCCTGGCGCATTATCCGCACAATGAAGAAATGCTTCGTTTGGCTGATGAAATGGGTTTGTTGGTTTGGGCAGAAGTTCCGGTTTATTGGACCATTAGTTGGGAAAACCCGGTTACTTATGCAAACGCCAAACAACAACTAACCGATTTAATTCTGCGTGATAAAAACAGAGCAAGTGTAATTGTATGGTCAATAGGAAATGAAACGCCTTTAAGTGATGCCCGTTTGAATTTTATGAGTAACCTTGCCGAAACCGCAAGAACATTGGACGATACCAGACTTATTGCTGCGGCTTTAGAAGTTCATAGAGAAGGAAATACCATGATTTTAAATGACCCTTTAGGCGAGAAAATTGATTTGGTAAGTTTTAATGAATACGCCGGTTGGTATTTTGGTGGTACACCTGGCGAAATCACGAAATATGATTTCAACATAAAATATAAAAAACCTGTGGTGGTAACCGAATTTGGTGGCGACGCTTTAGCAGGTTTTCACGCTGATGAAAATACCCGCTGGAGTGAGGAATATCAGGAAGCCTTGTATAAAAATCAAATTACAATGCTGAGCAAAATTGCCGCCCTCCGTGGAATGACGCCATGGATTTTAGCTGATTTCCGCTCGCCAAGAAGACAGCACCCGGTTTATCAAAACTTTTGGAATAGAAAGGGTTTAATTAGCGAAACCGGAAAGCGTAAGAAAGCTTTTTATGTTTTGAAAGGATTTTACGATCAAATGCAAGCAAAATATAAATAAAAAAAATTAAGCCAAATTGGTGGCGCCGTAATTCGGTCGTAACACCAGACCTTTTAAAACCAAATAATTAACAGCAATATAAAATGAAAAATAACCTAGGCTTAATTTTAATTTTGGCTACAGCATTTTCTGCTACAGCTCAAACTAAAAAAGCAACAAAACAAATTGCCAAAGCACCACAAACTTACAGTGCAGCAAATAAGAAAGTTTCCGTTTACGTTACAGCTCAAAATTCTGATTATCGAATCCGTAAAACGGAAACCTTAAGTTTTACTACGAATAAGCAACCCTTTGAAACAGAGCCTTGTATTTTTATAGACCCAACGCTAAAATTCCAAACATTGGTAGGTATTGGGGGTGCGTTAACAGACGCTTCAGCAGAAACGTTTGCAAAGCTTTCAAAGAAAAATCAAGAAGAGCTATTAGAAAAATATTACAACCCAACTAGCGGAATTGGCTATACCTTAGCACGCACAAATATTGCTAGCTGTGATTTTTCAAGCGGTAGTTATACCTATGTTCAGGATAATGATAAAGAACTAAAAACCTTCAGTGTAGCACATGATGAGCAATTTAAAATTCCTTTAATTAGAAAGGCAATTAATGCTGCAGGCGGGAAATTGCCGCTATATGTAAGTCCGTGGTCGCCACCAGCCTGGATGAAAGATAATAACAGCATGCTACAAGGTGGTCATTTGCTTCCGGCTTATCGCCAGAGTTGGGCAAATCACTATGTGAAATTTATTAAAACTTACGAATCAATTGGTATTCCAATTTGGGGCTTAAGTGTTCAAAACGAACCAATGGCCAAGCAAAAATGGGAATCTTGTGTATATACGGCAGAAGAAGAAAGAGATTTTATTAAAAATTTCTTAGGTCCAACTTTGCAAAAATCTGGTTTATCATCCAAAAAGTTAATTGCCTGGGATCATAACCGTGACCAAATATTTCAAAGAGCAACTACAATTTTAAATGATAAAGATGCCGCCAAATATGTTTGGGGCATTGGTTTTCATTGGTATGAAACCTGGACGGGTAGCGAAATGCAGTTTGGAAATGTAAAACAAACACACGAAGCTTTTCCTGATAAGGCATTAATTTTTACTGAAGGTTGTAAAGAGAAATATGATGTGAATAAATTAGACGACTGGACTTTAGGTGAAAGATACGGCTATTCGATGATTAATGATTTCAATAGCGGAACGGCTGCCTGGACAGATTGGAACATCCTTTTAGATGAAAATGGCGGTCCGAACCATGTTGGGAATTTCTGCTTCGCACCTGTGCATGCCGATACTAAATCCGACAAATTGATTTATACCAATGCTTTTTACTACATGGGACATTTTTCTAAATTCATCCGCCCGGGTGCAAAAAGAATTGGTTCAGCTTCTAGTCGCGACAAATTACAAACGACTGCCTTTATCAATACAGACGGTAAAATTGCTGTTGTTGTCATGAATCAGTCCGACGAAAAATTAAAATATAGTTTGTGGATTAAAGGTCAGGCAGCAACCACTACAAGTTTGCCTCGTTCCATCACTACATTAGTAATTGATTAATCAGCATCATGTCGGAAAAATTAAATTTATTTTCCCTTAAGGATAAAGTTGTCGTGGTAACCGGGGCAACGGGCGTTTTAGGTGAAGCATTCGTAAATGGACTTGCAGATGCCGGAGCAACAATCGTAGTAGTTGGCAGAAATGAAGAGGTTGCTCGCTTAAGAGTTGATGAGGTTACTAAAAACGGGGGCAAGGCCATTTACATCATCGCTGATGTTCTTAATGAAGAAGATTTGCGCAATGCCAATGCTAAAATTATTGCAGAATTCGGGAAAATAGATGCCTTGGTCAATGCTGCAGGTGGAAATGTAGCAGAGGCCGTTGTTCAACCTGGTAAAGATATTTTCGAATTGAATATTGATGCATTAAAGCAGGCTTTTGATTTGAACTTATTCGGCACAATTCTGCCCACTCAAATATTCGGCAAAGCACTTGCAAAACAGGGCGGCAGTATTGTAAATATTTCTTCTGTTTCAGCAGCTCAAGTCATTACAAGGGTTTTGGGCTATTCATTAGCAAAATCTGCTATCGAAAGTTACACAAAGTGGATGGCTGTAGAATTGGCCAATCGTTATGGCGAAAAATTACGCATGAATGCAATTGTGCCCGGCTTTTTTATAACCAACCAAAACCGCCAGCTTTTAACAAATGAGGATGGTAGTTTAACGGCCAGGGGTGAGGCTATTATCTATAAAACACCTTTTAAAAGATTCGGAAATCCTGATGAACTGATTGGCGCTTTGATTTACCTGCTTAGCGATGCATCAAAATTTGTTAATGGAGAAAGTTTAACGGTTGATGGTGGGTTTTGTGCTTATTCTGGAGTATAATTTATGGAAAAAAAATATAAAAAATTAGAGCAAACCTGGCGTTGGTATGGTCCAAACGACCCGGTTTCATTACAAGATGTTAAACAAGCCGGTGCAACTGGAATTGTTACAGCCTTGCATCATGTACCGCATGGCGAAATCTGGCCTGTAGAAGATATTCTGGAGCGCAAAGCCATTATTGAAAATGCAGGCTTGACCTGGTCGGTGGTCGAAAGTGTTCCGGTACATGAGGCCATTAAAACCCGCAGGGCAGATGCCGATAAATACATCGAAAATTATAAAACTTCATTAAAAAATCTGGCGCAATGTGGCATTAAAATTATATGCTACAACTTTATGCCTGTGTTGGATTGGACCAGGACGCAGTTGGATTTAGAAATGACCGATGGCTCTAAAGCTTTATATTTTAACTGGATTGATTTAGCTGTTTTCGATTTGTATATTTTGAAAAGGGCAGGCGCAGATGCGGATTATCCGAAATCAGTTTTAGAACGTGCCGAAGCAAAATTTAAAACTTTAAATGAGCAGCAGCTTGATGATTTGAGAATTAATGTTTTAATGGGCATTCCAAATGAAAAGGAAATCGAGTTGGAAACGCTTAGAAACAGCATCAGTGAATACAAAAAAATTGGTTTCAATGGCCTTAGAGAAAATTTAGTTTATTTTCTTTCCGCTATCGCTGATGTTTGCGAAAGCGAGGGGATTAGAATGACGATACATCCGGATGATCCGCCTTACCCGATTTTGGGTTTACCAAGAATTGCCAGTACCATCGATGATTTTAATTATATTCTTCAAAACGTAGATAAACCTTTTAATGGTGTATGTTTTTGTACCGGTTCTTTAGGCGCTGGTGTTGATAATAATGCTTTAGAAATCTTCGATGTGGTTAAGGAAAGGGTTTATTTTGCACATTTACGCAATGTAACTAAAGATGAAGATGGTAGTTTCTACGAGGCTGACCATTTGGGCGGCGATGTAAATATGTACGAAATTATGAAGGCCTTATCTGATGAAAACGCACTTCGTGATAAATCGATTCCCTTCCGCCCCGACCATGGTCACCAAATGTTAGATGATTTAGCTAAACAAACCAATCCAGGTTATTCTGCAATTGGGCGTTTGCGTGGTTTGGCTGAATTGCGTGGTCTCGAAGTCGGAGTTACCGGGAATTATTAAGTTTTTAAAACGACTGTTTTAAAATGAACGGTCGTCATGCTCAATTTAATTGGTAATCCTAAAGCGATTTGTAGATGCTTTAGAATTCCCGCCTTTGCGGGAATGACGAGAAAACTTAATGTTTGAAACACCTAAGCTTTAACTTTGTTAATATAAAGGATAAGGCAGATAATTTCAGTCTAACAAAATTTTGCTTGTTCAGTTAATTTAAATAATTATGAAAGCATATAACAATCCTACCAAGAAAATCTTAAAACCCTCGGTTATCCACGATGATTTACCGGAAGTAAAAAAGCCCGAGCATTTAAGAAAACATCCTACAGATAATGAGGATATGCTTCCTGAAAATCCGGAAAGAAATTACCATCATGAAGAAATTCATTCGCTAACTGGCAGCCATGATGAAATTAAGCATGCCGATGATGATGTTTGGAATGGTGAAGACGCTTAATTTGAAACGGTAAGGCTTTCCTCACCTAAATGATTGCTCAGATTATATTGTGAAAATTTATTTAGCGCTTCAATCTTATTTTGAACATGAAGGCGCTTATATATGTTCTTGCAATGGTTCTTTACCGTATTTTGGCTGATGTTTAATTTATCTGAAATTTCCTTATACAAAAGCCCCTCACTCAACAAAGATAATACTTCAAGCTCCCGTTGGCTTAAGCCGAACCTGTTTAGATCGGTTTTTTGATGCAGCATATTGATGACTTTTCTTGCAATGTATGGGCTCATAGGTGCGCCCCCATTATAAAGCTCAATAATTGCATCTTGAATTTCAGAGTGACTTGCACTTTTCACAATATATCCGGAAGCACCGGCCTTTAAGGCATTAAATACATGTTCATTGTTTTGATATCCTGTACACATCAAAAACTGTGTTGATGGTAAATGAGCCTTTGTCTGGGTTATAATATCTATTCCCGATAGCGATTTCAATTTAATATCCAGTATCACAATGTCTGGCGCATGCTTGCTTAAATTTGCGATTGCATCTTCCGCATTAGTATATACACTACAGATTTTAAATAACCTATTCTGGTTAATGGCAGAAACCAAAGCATCACGATATTTTTCGTGGTCTTCAACTATAGAAATAGATATCATAAGCTAAAATTTTGTAGAATAAATATATAAAATAATTAAACAAAACACTATAATTTTGCATTTTTAATACTACATTTATGGAAGAAATTTTTTAAGATATTTTGTAATGATTTTAGCAAATTGAAAGCCTCATCAATCATAGCGTTTACGCCTGTAACCTGGTGTGCATTAACGATATTAATTTGTTGTATTTTGTTAATAGAATATTACGTTTTCAATCAGATTTTCAATAAAAAGCAAATAAAACTGATAGATTCTATAAAGGAAGATTGCCTTTACGCAGAGCGAAAAAGGTTTAGTGTAGAGTTGCATGATGAAATCGGGCCTAATCTTTCCGCCTTAAAGTTATATTGTGAACTGGCCCTTAAAAAAGGAACAAATACAGAAGAGATTCATCAGATTTACAAAATGATGAACGAGCTTAATGAGAAAATTATTGAGGTTACCTGGAATTTAAATCTGGATGGAGATAAACTCGAAAGCTTAATAGATTTTATCTGTGAACAATCCAGAAAGCTATTGGCCCATTCAGGTATTTCTTTTAAAGTGAGTATTCCGAGGGTTATTCCTGTAATCGAAATCAGTAATTTTGTTAAAAGAAATGTTTACTTATTGATAAAGGAATTAATACACAATTCGTTGAAACACTCAAAAGCCAAGCAAATCTACCTCATCATTACCTTAGAAGCTGAATTTATCTGTTTTAAGATAAAAGATAACGGCATTGGCTTTACTTTGGATATAAACAAACCAAATGCAATGGGTTTAAATAACGTTAAAGAACGCATTGAGCGTTTGAGTGGCAGTATCAGTATAGAAAACAATAAAGAAACAAATGTGCTAATTAAAGTACCCCTGGCGAAGGTTATGGCTAATGTTAATTAGCAATTGACTTCAACTTGTATAGTGTACAAAGAATTATCAAATTTGGGTGTATAGTTAGCTTAAAACTAAATCAATAGCCTGTATAGCTATATAAGGAAAAGACATCCAAATCAATTTATTCCTGTTTTATTCTGCTTCGCTTCGACACTTCTTCGGGAGCTGTTCGGGAAACCGTTGGCTTGAAGCCGCACAAACCCCGGCGCTAAAGCGAATTTATTATCATTCTTTTATACTCGTGGTAGTACAGTTAGTCAAAGTGTAGTGAAAAGAAATGACTTATTTGAATAAATTGGTTTGAGCGAATTGGTCAATAAAGCCTAAAAAGAAAAAAGACTTAAGATAATGATAATGTAGAAAGCGAGTTAGGTCTGGAGATCTGTGTTTTCAAAAAGGTTTTATTGAACCGTTGGAACAATAAACCAGAGGGGACTTATTGTGATAGAATTATCAACTTATCAATAAAGATAATCTGTAGAAATTAAAAAAGGCTTCCAGTTTTCACTGAAAGCCTTTTTTTGTACCCCGGAAGGGATTCGAACCCCTGACCCACGGTTTAGAAAACCGTTGCTCTATCCAACTGAGCTACCGAGGCCCATTTTTTTTGTGTGTGCAAATATAGAAGTTCTTCCGAATAAGGAGAAATATATTTGAAGAAAATCTAATCAAAAATTTAACTCTTTAATAATTAGTCTATTAATTTTCAAATGGGCATGTGTTTTTTACTCAAATGCTACGATTATTAGCCTGAACCGCACTGAAGCAATTTATCAAGCATAGTTTATGCAGATAAAAAATAATAATTTGATTTATTTAAATTTAAATTTAGATTTGTCTAAAAATATATTTAGATAAATATTATGCCCATAAAGTCCCTAATCATTATAACATCAATTTCATTACTGTCATTCATCAGCTATGCTCAAAAAATAGATGGTTTGGTGCGTGGTAATGGCATCCCACTTGAAGGTATTACTGTTCAGTTACCAGCCTTAAAAAAAGTTATTAAAACAAATACACTTGGGCAATTTCAGTTAGATGAACTTAAGCCTGGTCATCATCAATTATTATTTTCTGCCGTTGGCTATCAATCACAACGAATTAAAATTGATTTGAAATCTGATACAACCATTTCAATTGAACTGCAGCAAAATACCTCAACACTTAACGATGTCGTGATAACTGGTGTTAATCGGGCTACTGAATTGCGTAAAAGCCCGGTACCAATTGCTGTGCTCAGTAAAAGCAATATGGACCAAAACGTAAATACCAACCTAATTGATGCCATTGTAAAAGGCATTCCCGGTGTTTCGGCTGTTACAACGGGTCCGAATGTTTCAAAGCCATTTATCAGGGGGCTTGGCTATAATCGGGTTTTAACTTTATATGATGGGTTAAGGCAGGAAGGTCAGCAATGGGGAGACGAGCACGGTATTGAAGTGGATGAATATGGCATTAGCAGGGCAGAAGTAGTGAAAGGTCCGGCAAGTTTAACTTATGGCTCTGATGCGCTTGCGGGTGTAATTAACATGATTCCAGGAAACATAGATATTCAGGAGGGCAAGCTCAAAGGAGATGTGACCACCAATTATCAAACCAACAACGGTATGATTGGCACATCATTAGGCTTAAACTATGCCAAAAATGATTGGAAATACAGTTTCAGAGCGACTGGTAAAGCTGCTCACAATTATTACAATAAAGTTGATGGTTATGTTTATGGTACCGCATTTCGAGAATTGAATCTATCGGCTTCAGCAAAGCTGGATAAAAAATGGGGCTTTTCTAAAACAGCAATAACCTACTATGATAATTTAATGGAAATTCCGGATGGTAGTCGTGATTCTTTGAGCAGGAAATTTACCCGGCAGATTCTAGACGATGGCGACGACATTAAAAACCGTCCGATTGTTGCTGAAAACCAGTTAACAAGTTATAATATAAATCCATTACATCAGCATATTCAACATTTCAGGTTTTACAATTCGAGCCAGGTAAAATTTGCAAACAGCGATTTGAACTTTCTGATTGGCGGGCAACAAAGTGTGCGGCGTGAATATAACCACCCAACTGTGCCGGGGCAGGCTGGTTTATATGTGGTTTTAAATACTTTAAATTATGATGTAAAGTACAATTTGCCAAATTTTGGAGCTATCGAGAGTACAATTGGCGTTAATGGGATGTTGCAAGGCAATAGGAGTAAGGATGCAACCGATTTCCCGATTCCTGATTACGATTTGTTCGATATTGGTGCTTTCTATTTCGCCAAAAAAAGTTTCGGTAAAGTCGATTTATCAGGAGGCATTAGATTGGATAGGCGAAACATCAGCTGGACTAATTTTTATGTGGGTACAAATCCGCAGACGGGTTTTGGAGAAAAGGTGGAAGGCAATACAACTGGTGCAGACCTTCAGTTTCCTTACTTTAAAAAAGACTATTATGGACTTTCGGGAAGTTTAGGCCTAACCTATAACATTAGCGAGCGATTTTTAATTAAAGCGAATATTGCCAGAGGTTATCGTGCCCCGAACATTACAGAAATTGGCTCGAACGGTTTAGACCCGGGCGCACATATCGTTTACCTTGGTAACCGTAATTTTAAGCCAGAATTTAACTTACAACAAGATTTAGGTTTCATTGCTTATTTGAAGGATGCTGATATAAGCATGGAAGTATTTAATAACGATATTCAGAATTACATCTATCAATCGAGGTTAACGGATGATAATGGAAATCCGGTTGTCGTGGTTCCGGGAAATTTAACTTATCAATATCAGCAATCAAAAGCCCGGCTTTATGGTGCTGAGTTCGCACTGAATATTCATCCTGCCAATTTAAAATGGCTAAGCTTTAATAACAGTATTGCCTATGTTGTTGGACTGAATAAAAATCAGGATTTATTAAATCAACACGGAGACGAAGCTAAATATTTGCCATTTATTCCACCATTGCAAATCCGATCTGAACTTAAATTAACCGCTACGAATGAACATGGAATTTTTAGTAAGCCGTATTTTAAGGTCGATGCAGCCATTGCTGCCAATCAAAATAAGTTTTATGCATTAGATGATACTGAAACTTTCACGGCGGCTTATACACTTATAAATGCAGGAATTGGAACTGGAATTAAATCGAAATCGAATAAAACACTTATGGATTTATTTATTCAATGCGATAATATTTTTAATGTGGCCTACCAAGCGCATTTAAATAGATTGAAGTATTTTGAATATTATACTAATTCGCCAAATGGCAGAAGCGGTATTTACAATATGGGCAGGAATTTTAGTTTTAAAGTAATAGTTCCGTTTTAAGGTAAACGCGAAGGTCATTTCAATCTAAAAGGCGCTACGCAACATACCAAGCATAGTATATTAACGAGTGACAAAGATTTCTCGACTTCGCTCGAAATGACGGCAGGTACAGGAATTCGAACGAAAGATTAACAAAAAGGATTTTCGCTACTGTCGGGTTTAAATGGCAAGGTTAGGCTAAATAAAATTAATGCAGGTAAAACTATCCGTCATTTCGACCGTAGCGGAGAAATCTTTTAAAGTAGGTCTTCGCCCAATGATAGCCGAAACAGGAGTCTCTTCTCATCCTCCATTTTATGTATCTTTAAATATGGAACAATCGTTAAGTGAGCAAAGACTTGATTTTTTGCGTAAATCTGTAGGGGATGTAATTTCAAATTCGCCATCAAACTATATGAATTGGCTGGCGCCGGTTTTGGTTAAAGCCGAATATGGAATTTTGGTATGTAAATATGTAGTGAGAAAAGAGATGACAAATCCCTTTCAAATTTTGCATGGTGGCGTTACTGCCGGAATTATTGATGATTTAATTGGGGCAACGGTTTTTACAATGGGTTTAAACGAGCGTTATACTACCGTTAATAACTATATCGATTATTTTGCGCCAGCCAGTGAAGGGGATGAAGTTTTAGCAGAAACATCAATTGTAAAAAAGGGGAGAACGATTTTAAACCTTCAATGTGAAGTATTTTTGCCATCAAAAAACAGATTAATAGCTAAAGGTTATTCGAATATGTTAAACATAGGTTAAGCTATTCTTAAAGGTTTTAGGAAAACTTATTAATTCCTTTAAATTAACAAAACATTCTCCTTATCTCGATGTTGTAAATTAACCTAAAATATAATGAGCCATGTTAGAAAATTATTCAACTCTGCAATTTATTGTTCGAGGCAAAAGTTTTAAAGGCTTCTGCATGCGAATACAAGACGACTTTCATGAAACTTATGCCGTTGTTTTAGATGGTTATCATTCTTTTTGTATCTGGTTAGATAACAAAAGTGAAAAATGGTGCGCTTCTAAAAATATCGCAATCGAAGCTGATGCGCTTGATGAAATCATTAGCAGAATTTCGATAACTCCACAAGTTTCTTAAATAGGTTTTCATCATACAGCTTGACTGGGCATCTTAATGCTTTAGTTGAATATTTATAACAATTTTATTAGGATTCCCGTTTTCACGGGAATTACGAGTTTTTGATATTTTTGTCTGCCGATAAATTTTATCCAAAGAAAAGATAAGCTAATCCAATAGCGGTACAAACGCCAACCAAATCGGCCAGTAACATTGCACCAATAGCATACCTTGTATTTTTTATACTTACAGAACCAAAGTAAACCGCAATAACATAAAAGGTTGTATCAGATGCGCCTTGAAAAATTCCAGATAAGCGGCTGGCGAAAGAATCTGCTCCGTAAGTTTCCATAGTACTCACCATCATTCCTCGGGCGGCACCACCACTTAATGGTCTGATTAAAGCTGTTGGCAAACCTTCAACAAATCTGGTATCAGCGCCTAAATAAGCAAAAAGTGTTTTAATTCCGCTAATCACAACATCAAAAGTACCGCTTGTACGCAGCATACTTATTGCAACCAACATACCAACTAAGTAAGGAATAATTTTGATCGCGGTTTCAAAGCCATTTTTTGCACCTTCGATAAAAGCATCGAATACATCAATTTTTTTGTAAACAGCGCCTAAAATGATGAGCAGGAACACCAATAGAATTAATCCGTTGCTTAACATTCCTGAAAATGACTTTATGCCATTTGCATCTAATGAAGTGATGTAAAGCACTAAGGCCGCAATTATTGCTGAAAGGCCAAAAATCCATGCAATAACGACAGGCTGTAACAAGTTTATTTTTTGCTTGAACGAGACAATTAGCATGGCCGCAATTGTACCTACAAAGGTGACAATTAAGCATGGGATAAAAATATCAGTTGGGTTTGAAGCATTTTGTGATGCCCGGATAGCAATAACGCTAACGGGGATTAAACTTAAACCTGCAGCATGCAGACAAAGAAACATGATTTGTGAGTTTGAGGCTGTATCCTTGCTCGGATTCAGTTCTTGCAAGCTCTCCATTGCTTTTAATCCAAATGGCGTTGCTGCATTATCTAAGCCTAATAAATTAGCCGAAAAGTTCATTATCATATGCCCCATAGAAGGATGTCCTTTTGGGATTTCAGGGAATAGTTTTGAGAAAAATGGACCAACAATACGCGATAATAAACGAATACCGCCAGCTTTTTCTGCAATGCTCATGAAACCCATAAACAAAGCTAAAATCCCAACTAATTTAAAACACAATTCTACCGAAACCCAACAGGTCTCAATAATTCCATCAAGCTTAAGCGGGTTTGCGGCATCATCAGCCTTTCCAACCACCATCCAGTTAAAGATATCACTTTGCCCGAAAAAGAAACATTTAACGGCTGCTACAACAATTGCAATAATTATAAATGCCGACCAAATTCTACTTAATGCCATTTGTGTTGTTTAGTTTGTTAGGTGAAAATAGATTTTTTTTCTCAAGAAACATAATCGAGGAAAAGTGGTTTCACAAGAAACTTACATCGAGATATTTAGATTGTATAATAAAAAAATCCGCAGTGGGAGCAATGCTTCCAACTACGGATTTCTATTTTGAGCTTTTAACTTTAAACTTTCAGCTTTGGTCTTTCAGCTTTAGTCTTTCAGCTTTACACTTTCAACTAAGGTTTGTCGTCTGTCAATTCAAAACCCCAGGTTTTTCCTTTTTCAGTTGCTGGTACACCACTTGTCATCCAGGCTGGTGCTTTTGCGCCTTTTAAGTAATAATCAAAAAACTGTTGTTCTCTAATCTGAATATCTTTACGGTTTTGGCGTTGAACCAAATTATGCGCTTCACCATTGTAGTTTAACATCCACACTGGTTTACCTAATCGACGCAAGCCTGTAAACATTTCAATACCCTGATACCAAGGCACAGCGCCATCAGCATCGTTAGCCATCACCACAACAGGTGTATTCACTTTAGGGAACATAAATAACGGTGAGTTTTCTGTGTAAAGCTCAGGTTTCTCCCAAAGTGTAGCGCCAATACGGCTTTGTGTTTTTTCATATTGAAACTGACGATTCATACCACTTTCCCAACGAATACCGCCATAAGCTGAAGTCATGTTAACTACCGGCGCACCAGCCCACGCTGCGGCATACATATCATTTTGCGTAATTAAATAGGCAACCTGGTAACCTCCCCAACTTTGTCCTTGAATACCAATTTTCGTACCATCAACCCAAGCATTTTTCTTCAAACTTTCTACACCAGAATTGATAAATTCTACTGCAGATTGTCCCGGGTGACCCGTTGTATAAGAAATATCTGGTGCGAAAACTAAATAGCCATTACTTACGAAGAATGAAATATTTAAACGTGATGGAGTAGGCGCAGGCGCTTGATAGCCATATAATCCATCAGATAATTTCTCGTAGAAATATACAATCATCGGATATTTTTTGGCCGAGTCAAAATTCTCCGGTTTGTATAAAATACCTTCTGATTGATAACCTTTTGGTGTAGTCCATTTTACCAATTCTGCTGTTCCCCAGTTGTAATTCTGCTGCTGCGGGTTAGTATTGGTTAACTTATTTTCCGTTTTAAAATCAGTAGTAACATATATATTTGGCGATTCTACATAGTTTCCTTTATCGAAAATGTAAGCGTCAGCATCTTTAGCTTTTAACAGATTTGAGTATTTGTTTTTGCCCATCACAACCAAATCTGGGTTTTTAACAGTGCCAACATTCTTACGGTAAAAACCATTTTCTTTAGTTAGGGTGTTGAAACCATCTAACCAAACTAATTCGTTTGCTTTTACAAATTTGTTATCTACACCACGCTCGAAACGATTGTCTTGTTGTGTTTTGTGGTAACGTAGGGTGATTTTATTTTGGCGACCAAAATTATTGGTAATGTTTTTCGGTTGAGATTTTCCATCTGGTGAAAACGACCAGATGTCATATCTATCGTTAATCAGAACCGCTTTATCATCTTCAGTCCAGGTTGCAACACCATAAGCTCTTGGATTATCCGGTACATCGTTTTCTTCATCAGCGAACTTAACGGTTAAACCCGTATTTAGCTGTACAACTTTGCCTGAAGCAATGTTATACGTAAACCAGTTTGAGGTATTTTCATCAAAATAAATTACATAATTTCCGCCTGGTGATGCCATTGCATTGCCATTTAACTTATCGATTATTTTTTTACGTTCACCCGTTTTGGTGTTTACTAAATAATAATCTCTGGTTGTTGAACCACTCCATTGCGATTCGATTCTTCTGCCGAAATCTGTTGAAGCCAAAACATAATCAGCATCACCTTCCTTAATCAGATTTGCATCTGGTAATTTTAAATCCGTAAGCGGAATCACTTTCGGGTCGCTGCTGTACACATCAATTACCGATAGAAAACTTTTTTTACCGTCTCTATCCGCGTTTCTTAATTGCATTGGTTGTAAATAATCGTCTTTGTAATTCCATACGTCAACTTTTGCAACTTCAAAATCAACTATTGTGGTATCTTTTGCCTTTTTTATTGGTGCAATGCCGAAGAATAATTTTTTACCATCTTTACTAAATGAAACTCTTCCATCGCCACTAACAGACCATTTTGCAGGTAAACCTGGCATATCAAAATCTACAATAGTTTGTGCGGTATCTAATGATAAAGAATTGTAATAAACGTTATAGTCTTTCACCTCTTGCTTCTCAGGACTTTGTTCTCCAACAAAAGCCAGGTGTTCACTTTCCTCATCAAATGTAAATCCTTTGAAAGTACCCTTTCCTTTGATAAGTGATTTTAAAGTGCCTTTTTCCGTGTTTAATAAGAAAACACCTTGTGGCGCAGCTTTATCTTTTTTAGAACCGCTAGAAGCGAAAACTAACTGTTTACCATCTTTACTAAAGGCGTATTCTGTTACAAATTTGTAGGTTTGTTCTGTTCCTGTTAAAAGATTTCTAACAATTAAATCTGTTCCTTCATCTTTTTTAGCGCCGCCTGCTGGTTCATCATCCGCAAAATCGAAGTCCGAATCTTTTTTTGGAGCAGTTGGACTTGCCTTTTTTGCTGTATCTAATTTATCTAATTGATAAGCTAAAAAGCCTGTTCCATCTTCAGGAAATTTAAATGATTTAACGCGGGCCACTTTAGTAATTGCATTTGTGGTTAAATTGGCAATCCCCAAAGTATCTTTTGGCATCGCATCAGGTTTTGTTTTCTTTATCTTAGCCTGACGTAAATCTTTATATGCTGGTTTTATTAAGAATGCAGCAAATTTAGAATCGTTGCTAAATTGCCCTAATGAAGCTCTCGGGATGGTTAATTTCGAGTTGCTTTTCAAATTAGTGATGTATAATGTTGCATCACCTTCTTGTTGTAAAACACTATACAACGCCAACTGGCCATTGTTTGATAATTGTTTTGTGCCTACAGCTTCCCATGTATCATATACTTTATGATCTAAAGGTTTTTTTTGTGCGTAAGTAAAGCCGGCAACGAAAAGTAAAAATATCGTTAGTCTTTTTTGCATTTTATGAATAATTAATTTGTTGGTTGAGATTTCAATTTCTAAAAATTGCAAATTTTTGCCTTAATAAGAAAGATGTACGCCAAATATTACAATATTTAACTATTTATAAAGCAAACAGCCCGATAGCAATTAAGCAATCGGGCTGTTTTATTAATTTTAGGAATAATTATTTCTTTCCTTTTTGTTGAACTTGTTGTTGCTGACGCATGTAATCATCTAAACGTTGTTGGAATTTAGATTTTTTCTTTTTCTCATCAGCTGGTCTAGCTTTATTTTGTTGAATTAAAGCATGGATTTTATCATCATCAACCATTTTACGGATTAAGAACTGCTGTCCGAAAGTCATTAAGTTGGCTAAGAAATAGTAATAGTTCAAACCTGCCGGATAGCTATTTAATACCCCTAAGAAAATGATTGGCATAATGTAGCCAATGTATTTCATCTGACCTGTTGCACCAGAAACCTGGTTGTTAAAATAAGTCATAATTAAGGTAGAGATGGTCATCAATACACACATTAAACTTAAGTGGTCGCCAATAAATGGTAGTTTGAAGCCGAAACGGATAAATTCATCATAAGTTGATAAATCCGTCATCCAAAGGAAACTTTCTTGTCTTAACTCAAATAAGTTAGGGAAGAAGAAGAAGAAAGCCATTACTAAGGGTAACTGTAAAACCATTGGCAAACATCCGCCAAGTGGGTTTACACCAGCCTTTTTGTACAGCTTTAAATATTCCTGTTGAACTAAAGTTGGATTATCTTCACCTACTTTTTCTTTAATTTCATCCATTTCAGGTTTTAAAACCCTCATTTTAGCCATTGATAAATATGACTTGTAAGTTAATGGTGATAAAGCCACTTTTAATAAAATGGTTAATACAAGAATGATTAAACCGTAGTTCCAGCCAAAGCTATTTAAGAAGTTAAATACAGGCAATACGATGAAACGGTTAATGTATTTTAACGGCCAATAACCCATGTCAACTTGTTGCTCTAAATCGTAACCTTGAGCTTTTAGTTCTGAAAACTTATTTGTTCCGAAATAGAATTCCATTTCGTAAACCTGGTTTGCCTGATGTGTATAAGGCAATTGCATGCTTGCACTATAGTTTTTAACTAATCCAGGAGTTGTTGGAACCTTAACCTCTAAAGTAGCTTTATCAAAAGCTTGTTTAGAAATTAATGAAGCCGAGAAAAAGTGCTGTTTAAAGGAAACCCATTGGATTTTGCCTTTTGTAAGTTCTTCTTTTTCATCTTTAGAAACACTTAAATGGTTAACATCGCCATCTAAATATTTGTAATATGGTGCAGAGTAACGGTGCTCACTTTCAAGCGATTTTTCTTGCTGTAATAAGGTGGTATCCCAGTTAAGGTTTATCGTATTACCAGCAATTACTTGTTGCAAACCAACTAAATTAACATTGAAGTTAACTTTATTGCTTCCGGCTTTTAAATCATAAACAAACTCTACATATGCATTTGCGCCATAATCAGCACGCATGGTAATTGTATTGCCAGCCTTTGTTGGAGTAAAGTATAAATCGTTAGTATTGATAACTTTACCAGCAGCATTAAGGCTCAAGCCAAATTTATTTGCATCGCCCTGAAATAAAATAGAAGGCTTGCCGTCAAAGGTTTTTTGTCCTTTAATTTCTACCGAAGATATTTTACCACCTTTATTGCTTAAAGTAAGTATTAGCTTTTCGTTTTCTAATACCGTGTTGGCTTGTGTACCATTCAAAGCAGTTCCAAAAGGACCTTTTAATGCTAATGAATCAACCGCAGGGGTAGAGGTCACCGTATTTTTAGCCGTATCTTTTGCTGCGACAACAGCACCAGCTTTCTTAAGAGAATCTAATTGTTCTGTTTCTTTGGCCTTTTTTAATTCTGCTTCACTTGGTTTAAAGAAGTAGAATGATCCTGCCAAAATGATCATAATCAGGAATAATCCTGTAAAGGTATTTCTATCCATTATTTGTTTTTATGCTGCTGTTAATTTGTTTTCTTCTTAGCATACTCCATTGCAGCGGCCACAAATTTAACAAAAAGTGGGTGAGGATTTGCTACTGTTGATTTTAATTCCGGGTGAAATTGTCCGCCAACAAAGAAAGGGTGATTTTTAAGCTCAACAATCTCTACTAAGTTTGTTTGAGGATTTATGCCTGAAGCAATCATTCCTGCTTCTTCGTATTGCTTTAAATAATCGTTGTTAAACTCATAACGATGGCGATGGCGCTCGTTAATGTGTTGCTTGCCGTAAATTGCGAATGCTTTTGTTCCTTTCTTAATATCGCAAGGATAAGAACCTAAACGCATGGTACCACCCATGTTTACAATGCTTTTCTGTTCTTCCATCATATTAATTACCGGATTTGCAGCTTCAGCATCAATTTCTGTTGTATGTGCACCTTTTAAACCTAAAACATTACGTCCATATTCAATAACCGCACATTGCATACCTAAACAAATACCGAAGAAAGGGATGTTGTTTTCACGAACATATTTAATGGTATCGATTTTTCCTTCGATGCCTCGGCTTCCGAAACCTGGTGCAACTAAAACACCTTGTAAATGACCTAATTTCTCTTTTACGTTATCTGGGAAAATACTTTCCGAATGAATGTACTCTACCTTAACTTTACATTCATTTTTTGAACCGGCGTGTACAAATGCTTCTATAATTGATTTGTAAGCATCAGGTAGTTCTACGTATTTACCAACTAAACCAATCTTAACTTCCGCCGTTGGGTTTTTTAAGCGACCAAGAAAATCCTTCCAGCTTTCCATGTCCGGATCGTTTTTAGTTGGCAACTTCAATTTTGATAATACCGTTTTATCTAATTGTTCTTTTAGCATCAATAACGGAACATCATAAATTGTAGATGCATCCATCGATTCGACTACCGCATTGATGTTAACGTTACAAAATAGTGCGATTTTTTTTCGTAAATCAGCACCTAAGTGGTGTTCGCTTCTGCAAACCAAAATATCAGGCTGGATACCGTACTCCAATAGAGCTTTAACAGAATGTTGAGTAGGTTTTGTTTTTAACTCGCCAGCTGCAGCCAAGTAAGGTACTAAGGTTAAATGAATTACAATTGCATTTGAACTGCCTTCTTCCCATTTAAACTGACGAACTGCCTCGATAAAAGGTAAAGATTCAATATCACCAACTGTTCCACCAAGCTCGGTAATTACAATATCAAACTCGCCGCTTTCGCCAAGAATGCGCATGTTGCGTTTAATTTCATCGGTAATGTGCGGTACAACCTGAACCGTTTTACCAAGATATTCGCCTTTACGTTCTTTGTTAATCACATTTTGGTAAATACGACCAGTGGTAATGTTATTTGCCTGTGAAGTTGGAACATTTAAGAAACGCTCATAGTGACCAAGGTCTAAATCTGTTTCAGCGCCATCTTCGGTAACAAAACATTCGCCGTGCTCGTAAGGATTTAAAGTTCCCGGGTCGATATTAATATACGGATCGAATTTTTGAATGGTTACACGATAACCTCGTGCTTGTAAAAGTTTAGCTAAAGAAGCGGAGATGATGCCCTTTCCTAAAGAGGAAGTAACACCGCCCGTAACAAAAATATACTTAGTCATGATTGTGATTTTTAACAACAAATGCAATAAATGTTGCTTTTTGTACGGGATACAAAGGTAGGAATAATAAGTTGCTTTTATAAGCTAATAAGTGAAGATTATTTTAGTTTGCAAACCTTTGTGATGCAATTATTTAAATGTTTGAAACATGATTTTTATATTTTTTGCTCGAGTTATTCAGTTAAATTAAATTGCTTTTGAGTGTTTTGTAATATCGATTAAACGGTATGCGCATAATTTTTACGGTTTGTGAAATACAAAAATACTATTACTTTTGCGCTCCCTATTTTTTAACATCCCATAATTTGATAAATTATGATTAAAATCATCTTAATAGGGGTGTTCTGTTTTCTGACATTTTTTTGTAGAGCTCAATTCGTAGCAACAAATAATCAATATGGCTGTAGAGACGTAAACAGAGGTGGTAATGGTAATGCTGCTCCAGGCGGTAATGCTCAACGTATATATTACCAAAATACAGGAACAAATTTTTCTGGTAAACCAACATTCCAATCTCAGGCTGCTCCTTATTCAGAATGGAATATAGACCAATTAACGCCGGCAAACAAATGTTTTACTTTCGTTGTTACAGCCGCGGGAGGTTGCTATGTTCGAAGAGGTACTTCCCCTTCATTTACGCATACATGGGGCGATTATGGTTATTGGACAGATACAATAAATTGTCCAATTGATGATTATGTTTCTTTTTTGGTGATAGGTTGTGGTTTGGTTGTTTTTTTTTTCATTAAAGAATTATTCTTCTAATGAATAAAAAACCAGAGCAGCCTGCTACCGAGAGTAGAATCCATGCGTAATCATCAACAGGTACGGTAACACATCTTCCTAAAAACAAATTTGCATCAAGGGTATTTTCTTGATAAATACTTCCGGAATTAACGGTAAAGGTTGTGCTCGTGCCCAACACGAAAGTTGGTCCTATTAATTTCACATAACAACTATTTGATGAACCGGTATTTAAGGTGAGACATGGCAACCTGGTCTTATCAATGCCATTTCCATTACTGAACGTCCAATCAGAATATCTTACACCTAGAGTTGAACCTTCATATGTGGGTAAACCATTGTTAGATGCTGTAACGATTTGATAGACCCTATATCTACCACCATTGGTAATCGCACAGCCTGCCGGTGTACTTGTTAAAGGTTGAGCAAATGAATAGCTTGTACCTAGAACTAATAGGAATATTAATATTTTTTTCATGGCGATGATTTAAAATAAATACATCATCATTATTAAATGATAGATTCTTTATATTAAACCATTCATAAGCAAAATAGTTTTAATTAAAATTCTGTTTATCAGCGTTTTGTGGGGAATATCAATATGACTCTCGTGGAGTATAACATTAAGTCTAACAACACTTATAATACACCTTAACTTTTTGTTCTTTTTCGCTCCAGGCAATGTATAGATTGCTTTCCTTGCCTAAACGATATTTAAAACCATTTAGGCCAGATTTTTTCAATTCTTCATATAGTGCTTTATCCGGCGCATTATTATCAACCTTATCGTCTGGCATTACGGCTGGCTCGAGAAAGTTATCTTCAGCAAAGAAATCATTGGCAATCGTTTTAAGATAAAGAACCTGCGCTTTTTCCTTCGATAAATCTATGTTGGGGTCAGTATTATCTACTAAATCTTTGCCTTTTAAATCCTCACTGAATATTTCTTTACCCTCATTATTTTTTATCGTGAAATGTAAAATGATATCGGCAGCTTTTTTACCGGTGAGCTCAATTTTAAAAGTATCAAGCGTATTTAAATTTGAAAAAGACTTTGTTAAAATCTGGTTCACATTTTTAAATTCCAGTGCCGATGCCTTCTCAGAATTATCGTTCTGGCAGGCTGTCAGTATTAAAATGCTGCAAATAAATATATAGATTGTTTTTTTCATAAAAAAGATTGAATGCCCTTAAAGTAATAAAATTTTGGAATAATCAGATAATAATCTAAATTTGCGTAACTGATTACGTAATTAATTATGAGTTTCTTTAATAAAGTTGGTAAGGTAGCAATTGGTAGCAGGTTAAGAATGCTAACAGACCGGGTAACAGAGGATGCAGCAAATATTTATCAGCTGTACGAAATTGATATGCAGCCCAAGTGGTTTCCGGTTTTGTATGCGCTGATTAATGGAGAGTCAAAAACGGTAACCGAGGTGGCAAAGGAAATTGGCCATTCGCATCCTTCTGTAAGTAAAATTTTTAGTGAGATGAGTAAGAAAGGTTATCTCGCTGATAAAAAAGATAAAGTTGATGGCCGTAAAAATACGGTCTCTTTAACTAAAAAAGGTTTAAAAATTGCCGAGAAAATTCAGGATCAACTTATTGATGTTGATGCCGCAATTGAGGATTTATCCGCACAAACACAAAATAATCTTTGGGAAGCGATAGGCGAGTGGGAATTTTTACTGGAGCAAAAGAATTTACTAAGACGAGTGATGGAAAAAAAGAAAGAGCGAGATGCTCAGAAAGTCGAAATTGTTGAATACCACGTCAAGTATAGCGAGGTATTTAAAGCATTAAATGTTGAATGGATTTCGCAATATTTTGAAATGGAGGAATCTGATTACAAGGCATTAGATAATCCGCAAGGTTATATTTTAGATAAGGGCGGTCACATTTTAATCGCTCTCTATGAAAACGAACCAATGGGTGTTTGTGCTTTGATAAAAATGAATGATGGAGAATATGATTTTGAGCTGGCTAAAATGGCCGTTTCACCAAAGGCTCAAGGGAAAAATATTGGGTTTTTATTAGCAACTGCAATTATCGAAAAGGCTAAATCTTTAGGCGCTGGTAAAATATACCTCGAAAGCAATACAATTTTAAAACCTGCAATTAATCTTTATCATAAATTAGGTTTTCAAAAGGTGGTGGGTAAGCCAACGCCTTACACACGCTGTAATATTCAGATGGAGTTGGTTTTGTAATGGGTTTGCCGCAGATTTATAGATTAAAAAATTGCCTTAGCTAACGGTAAGAAATAATCTGTAAATCTGTGGCGAATAATTTACTCCAGTTTTAAAGCCTTCAGTAATTTATTCAACTTTTTAAGATCTTCGGGCGTATCAATAGCCACTGTTTCCAAATCGGTTACTTTCGTTTGAATGTAATAGCCATTTTCTATCCAGCGAAGCTGTTCTAAACTTTCGGCAATTTCTAAAGAGGATGGTGGTAGTTTGGTAATCTCTTTTAACGATTCTGTTCGATAACCGTAAATTCCAATATGTTTATAAAACTGGTGTTTTTCGGCCCAAACGCCGGGCTCACCATTTCTAATAAAAGGAATCGGACTGCGACTAAAATACATCGCCCTGCCATTAACATCAATAACTACCTTTGGACTATTTGGATTGTAAATACTTTCCTGACTTTCAATTGATTTGATTAGCGTTGCCAGTTGTACTTTTTCTTCGGTAAAGCAGCTTGCCAATAAATCGATTTGAGCAGGTTCTATAAAAGGTTCATCACCCTGAATATTAATTACGATATCAAAGTCAGGCATTTGTTCAATAACTTCAGCACATCTATCTGTCCCGCTTTGGTGTGTTGATGCCGTAATCACGTATTCACCGCCAAATCTTTTCACTTCCTCAACAATACGTTCATCATCGGTTGCTATCACAACTTTTGATAAACTTTCTGCTTTAGAGGCTTGCTCGTAAACCCGTTGAATCATCGATTTTCCGGCAATATCTACCAAAGGTTTTCCGGGGAAACGAGTGGATGCAAAACGGGCAGGTATTATTCCAATAACCTTTACTGGAGACTCTGGGTTTGTATTGCTCATCTTAGGGTTTACAGATTGATGTTTTAAAAATATTTTACGCTTCCGTCATTGCGAGGCACGAAGCAATTTTTAGTAAAAATATGCAAATGAGATTGCTTCGTGCCTCGCAATGACGAGAAATAAACAAACAGCTTTCCAGATTTTAAAACAATCCGTTAATCTCCGCTTCGATAGATTGGATTACACTGCCCAAATCTTCCGGATTGTTAGTGAAATCTAATTTATCCTTATCTAAAATTAATAATTTGCCAAGGTTGTAACCTTTAATCCAAGCTTCGTATTTTTCGTTCAATTTTGATAAATAATCGATACGTATTCCAGCTTCGTATTCTCTTCCCCTGCGTTGAATGTTGTTTACAAGCGTAGGAACGGATGCACGTAGGTAAACCAATAAATCAGGTGGTTTAATAAACGAAGTGATGTTATCGAAAATAGCACGATAATTATCATGGTCGCGGGTAGTCATTAAAGCCATGTCATGCAAGTTTTCAGCAAAAATATGTGCATCCTCGTAAATCGTTCTATCCTGAATCACATTGCGCTTATTTACCTCGATATCAGTTATCTGTTGAAAACGGCTGTTCAAGAAATATATCTGAAGGTTAAAACTCCATCTTTTCATATCACTATAAAAATCCTCCAGATAAGGATTATTATCTACAGCTTCGTAAAGTGCTTCCCAACCATAATTTTTTGCTAATAATCCGGTTAAAGTTGTTTTTCCGGCACCAATATTTCCTACAATTGCTATGTGCATTCTTTTCTTTATTAAATTAAGGTTGAGGCTTAGGTTAGTTTTAATCAAAACCTCAAGCTTGCTAAATTAAAAACTTTTAAAACCAATTAAGTTGCGAACTTCTTTAATGGTTCTTTGAGCGCTCTCTCTGGCCTTTAAAGCACCGTGTTTTGCAACTTGTCTCAAGTATAAATCATCTTTCGAAAGCTCTTCAATACGTTCTCTAATTGGCGAGTTAAAAACAATCATATCCTCAGCCAACTGTTTCTTCATATCGCCATAACGAATTTGCATTTTGTTATATAAATCATCAAAATGTTCAACTGTATCTGCGGTAGAAACAATTTTCATTAAATCGAAAAGGTTTTGAATGGCTTCTGGTTTTTCCTGATTTTCTTCAGTTGGTCCGCTATCGCTCACTGCTCTGGCTACCTTTTTACGAATAATTTCCGGGCTATCAGATAAATAAATGCAGTTTCCATCGCCATCTGATTTACTCATTTTACCTTTTCCCTCTAAGCCTGGAACTTTAACCAGGTTATCCGCATAATTAAATGCAAAAGATTCCGGAAAGAAATCAGCATTATACATTCTGTTAAACCTGTTCCCGAAATTACGTGTCATTTCCAAATGCTGCTCCTGGTCTTTTCCAACCGGTACTTTTGTTGCACGGTGAATTAAAATATCTGCCGCCATTAAAGTAGGATAGGTTAATAAACCTGCGTTAACATTATCAGGGTTTGCTCTTATTTTTTCTTTAAAAGATGCGCTTCTTTCAAGCTCTCCTAAATAAGCATTCATGTTTAAGTACAAATACAGTTCGGAAACTTCCGGAACATCCGATTGTACATATATTGTTGTTTCTTCCGGGTTAATTCCGCAAGCTAAATATTCTACTAATACATGGCGTACATAGCCATGCAAATCGCCAGGTGTTGGGTGAGTTGTTAACGAATGAAGATCGGCAATAAAAAAATAGCAGTTATAATCGTACTGCATCTTCACAAAATTGGTTACCGCACCAAAATAATTTCCTAAATGTAGCTTTCCTGTTGGCCTAATGCCACTCACCACTGTTTCTTTCATAATGGCACGAAATTAAAAATAAAATGGCATCAATCTATAGTATCGTGTCAATTTATATTGCAAGTTTTTTTATAAAAGCAATTGCACAATCAATATTAGTGTATGCTCCCGCTAACCGCTTTACTCATCCCGAAAAAGCCTGTGAAACAACCAAGCACTTAATTAAAAATAAATGCTGTGCTTAAATCGGGATTCGTGCTCGCTTTTATCGGGTTTATACACTTCCGTTTGTGCTAAATACTTAGGTATAAATCCCCAAATTCATAAATTAAAAATAAAAAAGTTTTATGGCATGAAAATATATGTCAGTAATTTATATTTTTGATGGCTATGACCAAGTTTTTAAGGCAGTTACACAGAGTTTGGTATCTCTTTTGGATACTATTTTTCTTCGCTTTATTTTATCCCATATATTATTTAACGGCAAGCCATCCGAGGTACTACAGTATTTTAAACTTTTTCAGAAAGGCGAATAGCTTTTTAAGCAGTCTGCTATCGGGTATTTTTTTCTCTTATACTTTTGAGCAAAAGCTTAATCCGAAGCAAACTTACATTTATTGTGCAAATCATACCTCCAATTTGGATATCATGGTTTTCTGCATAATGGGTCATGGTAATTATCATTTTATGGGAAAAGATGAATTACTAAATAATCCTATTCTGGGCATTTTCTTTCGCACAATTGATATTTCTGTAAATCGCGACAGTAAAATTTCAGCTTTCAGAGCTTTTAAAAAGGCAGGAGAAAATCTGGAGAAGGGCATGAGTCTGGTCATCTTCCCAGAAGGTAAAATTGATGACCATTATCCACCAAAACTTGGGGAATTTAAAAACGGTCCGTTTCGACTGGCAATAGAGAAAAACATTCCGTTAGTTCCGGTTAGCATTACTAATGTCTGGAAAATTAATTGGGATGATGGCGCTAAATATGGAAGTAAGCCCGGAATTTGCGATATTTACGTCCACAAACCTATAGAAACGCAAACATTGAACGACTTAGATAGTGATGTTTTAAAAGAAAAGGTTTTTAAATTGATAGAAAGTAAATTAGTGTAAAATGAATTTAGACGAAAAAACGATACAAAAAATTGCCGACCTCGCCCGAATTCATGTAAATGAAAAGGAAGTTGAAACCTTAATTCCGGAAATGAATAAGATTTTATCATTTATGGAGAAGCTAAACGAACTTGATACTTCGAACGTTAAACCTTTGGTATATATGAATGAAGCTACAAATGTTTGGCGAGAAGATGTTGTAAAGCAAGAAATTTCGACAGCAGATGGTTTAAAAAATGCTGCTAAACATAGCGATGAGTTTTTTATGGTTCCAAAGATTATTGAGAAATAGATTTATTGGAAATTTCAAAAAGCTTGTAACATCTTGACCATTGCCCTTGTCTAAAAAATAAAAACTATGTCGCAACCACTCATCACCATTAAAGAAATTGGTCGTAAATACGTTATCGGTTCAGAAGTTATCCATGCCTTAAAATCTGTTAGTTTAGATATAAATAAAGGAGAATTTGTAGCGTTGATGGGCCCTTCAGGTTCTGGTAAATCTACATTGATGAATATTTTGGGTTGTTTAGACACACCATCGAGCGGTAGCTATATTTTAAATGGAACTGATGTAAGTCACATGACGGATGATGCCCTGGCAGAAGTTCGTAATCAGGAAATTGGTTTTGTTTTTCAAACCTTTAATCTTTTACCACGCTCAACTTCCTTGGATAATGTGGCTTTGCCATTAATCTATGCAGGCAATAGTAAAAAAGAACGCGATGCAAGAGCTGCAAAAGCTTTAGAAAATGTCGGTCTAGGTAATCGTATGGACCATAAACCAAACGAGCTTTCTGGTGGTCAGCGCCAACGTGTAGCCGTTGCACGGGCCTTAATTAACGACCCGTCAATTATTCTTGCAGATGAGCCTACCGGTAACTTAGATACTAAAACCTCAATCGAAATTATGGGTTTGCTCGAAGAAATTCATAGCAAAGGAAATACCATTATTTTGGTAACACACGAGGAAGATATTGCCCAACATGCGCACAGAATTGTACGTATGCGTGATGGTTTAATTGAAAACGATTACATTAACACTGATGTTAAAAATGTATCTCCGCGTTTGCAAGCTTTAAAAGACAGCGGAAGCGATTGGGAAAAGATAAATTAAAGAAGCTTTAGGTTGTAAGTTATACGTTATACGTTTTGAATATACTTAAAACGTACAACTTAAAACTTAATACTTTTCAAAATGAAAATCTACACAAAAACTGGCGATAAAGGTCAAACCTCATTAATTGGAGGCACTCGGGTACCAAAATATCATTTACGCATTGAAGCATACGGAACCGTTGATGAATTAAATTCGTATGTTGGCTTAATTATGTGTCAGGATATTGATTCACATCAGAAGCAATTATTAAAAGAAATTCAGGATAGGTTATTTACAGTAGGGGCATCTTTAGCGGCAGACCCTGAGAAATCTAAAATGAAAATTCCTGATTTGCATAATAATGATATAGAGTTGCTCGAAAAAGAGATGGACGACATGAATGAAACTTTGCCAGCATTGAAGCATTTTGTTTTGCCTGGCGGAAATACGGTTGTTTCGTACTGTCATATTGCCCGTTGTGTTTGCAGACGAGCAGAGCGACTGACAGTGGAACTTGCAGAGGATAGCTTTGTAAATGAGCAGGTAACCATTTATTTAAATCGTTTAAGCGATTATTTATTTGTTTTGGCACGAAAACTGAATATGGATTTCAAGGCAGAAGAAAACATTTGGATACCGAGAGTGTAATCGTTGAAAAATAAGTTTGTTTTGCTCGAATATTTTAATATACTTTGCGCATAATTACGAAACAAGAATTAACTGAATAAAAGATATGTATTGGACACTAGAATTAGCTTCCCACTTGGAAGATGCACCATGGCCAGCAACTAAAGATGAATTGATCGATTATGGCATTCGTTCAGGTGCTCCTGTTGAAGTTATTGAAAACTTACAGGCATTAGAAGACGATGGCGAGCCTTATGAAACTATTGAAGAAATTTGGCCTGATTATCCAACTAAAGAAGATTTCTTCTTTAATGAAGATGAATATTAATTGAAACTCCCAACCGAAAGTTGGGAGTTTTTTTTTACGCTAATCCTCAAAAATATTTATAGCCTTATCGAATAAAATAATTACAATTTTTAAACAAAAGTATTCCGTCGTTGTTATTACATCAACATTTACATACTAAAAAAATTAACACGATGGGAAATTTATTGTATTTAGTCGCAGTGGTATTAGTTATACTCTGGGTTATAGGATTTTTATTTCATGGCTTTGGCGATGTAGGAAACATCATCCATGTATTATTAGTGATTGCGGTAATCGCAATTTTGCTAAAAATTATTGGCAGAGCAGCCTAAATAATCAAAATGCCCTTTATTTTAGAGGGCATTTTTTTTTAAGAACCATTCTGCAATTTCTAAATCGGCAGGGTAGGTTATTTTAATATTATTTCTTTCGCCTTCAATCAAATTTATTTTAATGCCACTTGCTTCTGCAACACTTGCATCATCTGTAAAATGATGTGTAAAAGGTAAATTATAAGCTTTTTTTATAATTCCGGATTTGAAAACCTGCGGTGTTTGAATCATGAAGAAATCATCTCGATTTACCGCCTCTGTATTTTCTCCAGTTTGCTTTCTGATGCTATCAATAGGCTTTATTGCGGCTATTACATTACCATGCTCCAACGCGTATTGAAAACTCTTGTCAATCAATTTTTTGGAAATTACCGGACGAACAGCATCGTGAATTGAAATTACCGATTCTTCGGAAATAGTGTCAATTGCATTTTTTACGGAGTGAAATCGCTCTGAGCCACCAGCAATCACTTCATGTGGAACATTAAAATTAAATTCCCGACAAAGTTTAGCCCAATATGAATGTTGTTGTTGATTAAGTACTACCAGAATTTTCGGTTGAAACTCACTTGATGCAAATGCCTTTATGGTATGCATTAACACCGGAAGGTTATTAAGCAATAAAAATTGTTTTGGGGTTTCGGTTTGCATCCGGTTTCCGCTACCGCCTGCAACAATTATTGCGAAGTATTTCATTGTAAGTATCAAGATTTAAGTATCAAGTATCGAGAAAATTCTTGATACTTGATACTTAAAAACTTGAATCTATATAATTAGCATGGCATCGCCGTAGCTGTAGAATTTGTATTTCTCTTTAACGGCAACCTCGTAAGCATTCATTACATTTTCGTAACCACCAAAAGCACTAATCATCATTAATAATGTAGATTCTGGTGTATGGAAGTTTGTAATCATCGAGTTTGCAATACTGAAATCATACGGAGGGAAGATAAACTTACTCGTCCAATCATTCGCCGCTTTTAAAGTTCTGTTAGCTGAAACTGCAGATTCTATAGCACGCATTGACGTAGTACCAACAGCGCAAATTTTTCTTTTTTCCTCTAACGCTTTATTTACAATATTAGCATCTTTAGGTTCGATGATGAATTGCTCAGAATCCATTTTGTGTTTGGTTAAATCCTCAACCTCAACAGTTCTGAATGTACCTAAACCAACGTGTAAAGTAACTTCGGCAAATTCAACACCTTTAAGTTCAAGGCGCTTCATTAACTCACGACTGAAGTGTAAACCCGCTGTTGGAGCCGCTACTGCACCTTCGTGTTTAGCGAAAATGGTTTGATAACGTTCTTTGTCTTCTGCAGTTGCTTTACGTTTAATGTATTTAGGAAGTGGAGTTTCTCCTAAAATTTCAACGTTTCTTCTAAATTCTTCATCTGTACCTTCGAATAAGAAGCGAATAGTTCGTCCGCGAGAAGTAGTGTTATCTACAACCTCAGCAACTAATAAATCATCATCACCGAAGTATAATTTATTTCCAACACGAATTTTACGAGCCGGGTCTACTAAAACATCCCATAAACGTAATTCCTTGTTTAATTCTCTTAATAAGAAAACTTCGATAGTAGCACCAGTTTTCTCCTTATTACCATATAAACGAGCAGGAAATACCTTTGTGTTATTTAAGATCATTACGTCTTTATCGTCGAAATAACCTAAAACGTCTTTAAATATTTTATGCTCAATTTTACCACTGTCTTTGTGCAAAACCATTAAACGAGCTTCATCTCGTTCTTCAGATGGATTGTGGGCAACTAATGACTCTGGTAAGTTAAATTTGAATTGTGATAATTTCATTCTTGATGAATTTTTTGAGGTGCAAAAATACGAATTTAATTTTTCTTTTCAGTATTTTAAGCAACGCAATAAACTTATTTATGTTTTAGCTAATATTTTTTTCTTAAGTATGGTGCCAATTTAACCTTTCAACCTAAATTATAAATAAAGTATTTTTATGTTTTAAATAGCTGTAACCTTTTGTACATCTTTGTGTCTAACCCTTAATTATGATAATCTTCAGGCTAATTGGTGAAAGTTTTCGTTTTGCGCTCGATGCTTTACGACAAAATAAATTACGTACAATGTTATCGCTGCTGGCGATTACTATAGGTATTTTTGTAATCATTTTCGTTTTTTCTGGCGTTGATACTTTCAGGGCAAAACTGCAATCAAGTGTAGATAAATTGGGTTCAAATACCATATATGTGCAAAAATGGCCCTGGAGTTTTGGCGATAATTACCCTTGGTGGAAATACATGAACCGTCCACAACCATCAATCAGAGATTTCCAGTCATTAAAAGAGCGACTTGAAAATGCTGATGGAATCACATTCGAAATTTTTACCAGTAACCGGACTATAAAATATAGAAGTGGTTCTGTAGAAGGGATTAGCGTTTCTGCAGTTTCTCAAGATTTTAATAAAACATGGAATTTTGAATTGCAAGCCGGTCGATATTTTACCGAAAATGAAAGTAATAATGGAACCCCTGTTTGTTTAATCGGTGCTGAAATTGCCGACGGTTTATTCGGTAGTGATAATCCTGTAGGTAAACAGGTTCAAATTTTAGGTAGACGCGTTACGGTTATTGGCGTATACCTAAAAGAAGGCGAAGACATGCTCGGCACTTCGTTAGATAAAAGTGTAAATATTCCTATAAATTTTGCCAAGGGAATTTTAGATATTCAGAATGAAAGATACGACCCGCAGATTACTGTTCGTGGCACATCAAATGTAACTTTAGAAGAAGTGGAAAGTGAATTACGTGGCGTTATGAGGTCGATTCATAGATTGCGACCAAATCAGGAAGACGATTTTGCATTGAATAAAACTACGATTTTATCAAATCAGCTAGATAAAATGTTTGATGTTGTTAAGTTGGCCGGTTGGGTAATTGGAGGCTTTTCAATCTTGGTTGGCGGTTTCAGTATCGCTAATATTATGTTCGTTTCGGTTAAAGAGCGTACTAATATTATAGGTATTCAAAAATCATTGGGCGCAAAGCGATACTTCATTCTTCTTCAGTTTATTTTTGAAGCCATTTTGCTTTGTATTTTAGGAGGATTATTAGGGTTGGTTTTAGTTTATTTACTCGCTTTAGCTATTGGAGCAATAACCGATTTTCACATTATTTTAGGTCTGAATAATATTACCTTAGGAATTGGTATTTCAGTGATAATAGGTACAATTTCAGGTTTTTGGCCTGCTTACTCTGCTTCGAGGTTAGACCCTGTAGAAGCGATTAGAAGTTAAAAAATCTTTGCTATAAAAAAAACCTCGTTAATTGCTTAACGAGGTTTTTTTATGTAAAATTTATTTTAGCTTAATTTTCCTAAAGCTTCTTTAATTCTTCTAAGCGCTTCAACCAAACTGTCGTCTGATGCTGCATATGATAAACGGATGTAATTATTATTACCAAAAGAATCTCCGCCTACAGTTGCAACATGACCAACATTAAGTAAGTAAAGTGCTAAATCTGATGAATCTTTGATTACGTTTCCATCAGCATCTTTTTTACCAAAGAAAGAACTTATCTCCGGGAAGAAATAAAATGCGCCATCAGGTAAATTGGTTTTAACACCTGGTATCTCGTTCAATAAATTATATACGAGTTCACGGCGACGAAGAAAGGCTTCTTTCATTTTTAAAACACTTTCTAAGCCTTGCTCGTAAGCAACAATACCCGCTCTTTGGGCAATAGAACAAGTTCCAGATGTTGTTTGTCCTTGCAATTTATCATTAGCAGCAGCAATTTCTTTATTTGCAGCGATGTAGCCTAATCTCCAACCTGTCATTGCAAAGGCTTTCGAGAAACCGTTTACAATTATCACTCTATCTTTAATGCTATCGAATTGAGCAATAGATTCATGTTTATCAACAAAATTAATGTGCTCGTAAATTTCATCCGATAGGATATAAATATTTGGATGCTTTTCGAAAACCTTAACTAATGCCTCAAGTTCTGCTTTGCTATATACCGAACCAGTTGGGTTACATGGCGAAGAAAACATGAATAGTTTTGATTTCGGCGTTATTGCAGCCTCTAATTGTTCTGGTGTAATCTTGAAATTACTTTCTAAATCAGTATCAATAAAAACAGATTCGCCTTCTGCAAGTGTTACCATTTCTGAATAACTTACCCAATAAGGCGTTGGAATAATAACCTGGTCGCCAGGATTAATTAAAGTTAAAATAACGTTTGATAAAGACTGCTTTGCACCTGTTGAAACAACGATTTGAGAAACATCGTAATCTAAATTATTTTCAGTTTTAAGCTTATTCACAATCGCCTGGCGCAAGTCCGGATAACCTGGTACAGGAGAATAACGAGTGAAGTTTTCATCTAATGCTGTTTTAGCAGCATTTTTAACGTGGTCTGGCGTATTAAAATCGGGTTCACCAACGCTTAAACTGATTACATTAATGCCTTTAGCTGCAAGTTCGCGGCCAAGCTTAGTCATTTTAAGGGTTGCAGATTCTGATAAGCTATTGATTCTATTTGATAAGATGCTCATGGTTAATTACTTTGTGCGCAAATATATAAACCAAATATTATTCTGCACTAAAAAACGAGTTTTTTTATCAATTAATTTTTCCATTAACCGTACTTTTGAAAAAAAATCTCCGTGACAGTTAAAAAGAAAGCTATCATTTTATCATTGGTGGTGAGTGTTATACTAATGCTTGCCAAATTTGTCGCGTATTTTATAACGAGCTCAAATTCTATACTAACCGATGCCGCCGAAAGCATTGTAAATGTAATTGCGGGCAGTTTTGCATTCTATAGTATTTATTTAAGTACGCAACCGCGTGATGAAAACCATCCTTACGGACATGGGAAAGTTGAGTTTTTCTCCGTATTTGTTGAAGGGATATTGATTCTGATTGCAGGTGTTATCATCATCTTTAAATCATCATACAACTTAATCTATCCACATGAAGTAGGGCAGCTCCTGCAGGGTACTTTAATTATCGGAATAACCGGACTTATTAATATGATTGTTGGTTTGTATCTAATAAAGGTGGGAAAAGCGGAGCATTCAATTACATTGCAGGCTGATGGAAAGCACTTATTAACAGATACTTATACGAGTGTTGCAATTGTTGTTGGATTAATTCTTATTCAAATAACAAATATAATTTGGTTGGATAGCTTACTTTCTGTTTTGGTAGGCTTTTATATTGTTTATTCGGGCTATAAACTTACGCGTGGCTCGGTTGGTGGTTTAATGGATGAAAGCGATTTTACCCTGGTGGAAGAAGTTGTTGAGGTTTTACAAAAGAACAGACATAACCCGTGGATTGATGTACATAACCTACGTACACAGCAATACGGGCCAGAGTTTCATATTGATTGTCATGTAACTTTGCCATACTATTTCGATTTAAATCAAGTACACCGTGAGATTTCTCAAATTGACGAACTGATAAATAAAAGTGGAGTTAGAAAGGCAGAACTTTTCATCCATGCCGACCCATGCTTGCCAGAATGTTGCCATTATTGCCATATGAGTGAATGTCCGGTTAGAAAGCAAGCATTTAATAAAGAAATTATCTGGACACCTGAAATCGTGGTCAGAAATAAAAAGCATTTCGAAAATGAGCTACTTTAATGTAAGGGTATATGGTTTATTGGTTAACCATAAAAACGAGGTTTTAGTGAGTGATGAAGAAGAACATGGTTTTCGTTTTAGTAAATTTCCAGGTGGTGGTTTAGAATTTGGGGAAGGGTTAATCGATGGATTAAAACGCGAATTTGTGGAAGAGTGCAATGCTGAAATTAATGTAATTTCTCATTTCTACACGACTGATTTTTTTGAGAAATCATCATTTAATGACAGTCAGGTTATTAGTATTTATTATTTAGTAAAAGAAACAGCACCACTGGCACTTTCATTTAAAACAAAGATTTATGATTTTGATGCTGAGGGCGAAATTTTACAGGCATTTAGGTGGGTGAAAATCGAAAACCTAAATATAGAAGATATCACGTTCAAGACCGACAAAACAGTAGCTCAACTCTTAAAGGAAAAGTTTTAGTGGTAAAAGAAGTGACATTGTTATAAAGAATAGGCATCTTAATACTTCATAATCTTAATAAAATTTTTTAGGTATTAAGATGCCTAGTAAAGCTGAGCATGACGAAAGCAACAGCTTATGTATTCGGCTCTAAATATCCTTTCAGTGCTTCGTTAAGGAAATATGTCCAGCCGCTTTTAAAACTTTCTTTGGCAAAATCTTCACCATTTTCCTCGAAAGTTTCTAAACCATTATGCGTAAGTGTTAATCTTGTTTTATCGCCATTTTCAAATAATTCCCAAGTAATTTCTGAATTGCCAGGGTAGTTATCGTACTTCCAGGTGTAGGCTAATTTTTTACCATCTTCAACCTGAGTAACTTCGCATAAATGTAAGTAATGTGGCCCCTCATCCGGACCGCCAACAAAGTCGAATTTAAAGCCAACTTTAGCCTTAAAATCTTCTATTTGAAAATACCATTTTTTGATTTCGTTGATGTTGGTTATTGCTTCCCATACTTTAATAGCCGGGACATTGTACACTCTTTCTACAATTAAAGGTTTCTTATCCATGATAATAAATTTTGATTTCGCTTAATAAAATAAGCAATGGTGAAGCCGTTTTGTTTTAAAAATATCAAATTGGAGTTAACCTAAAGGCATTTTACTGATATCCATGTAAAGGATATTCCAGCGTTGTCCATCTAAATCAACAAAACCGCAACCATACATCCAACCATCTTTATATCCCGGTTTAGCATAAAGTGTTCCGCCAGCATCTAAAACCTTTTGAGCAATTTCATCTACTTCTTCAGGGCTTTCAGCATCGAATGAAAACAAAACCTCATTACCTGAAATGTTTGGTGCGACTTCACTATCTGCAAAACTTTCGTACAATGATTTTTCAAAAAGCATTAGAACAAGATTGTTTTCCCCTACAAAAAATGAAGCCGAATCTTCACGAACGCCGTACTGCAAATTTTGAGCGAAGCCAAGTTTCGCAAAAAAGTCTTTTGATTTGTTGACATTTTTTACGGGGAGATTTATCCAGATTGATTTTATCATAATTTTCTATTTTGGTTATAAAATTAAAAGCTTAATAGCTTGATTAAAATAGTGAAAAACGAAATATTAAAGGTCATTTCAGCCAAATTAATTTATAGTAAACTACAGTTTATATAATTTTTGAGGATTTTGTTCTGCATAGTTTAATATCAAGTTAAGGATGTAACTGTTTGACTGATATGTTGGTAAGTCATTCTTTAGCGGAGCTAAACCAGCTTCCAAGTAATTTTTATCGGTAAAATAACCCATTCCATAAAATTTACCTTTCTCTACAACCAAGCAACTCAATTCATCATCTTGTCTGCCATCATCAACCAAAGCAAAGGTAGGTTGCAATTCCTGAATTTCTTCCAATGCTTTGTTTAGTCGCTTATTATAAACTGCAACAGTTTCGATACCGCTGCAAGCGCCAAAACATTGTCCATTTTCGTGTGCAGCACATTTTGTTATTGTTTTCTGTAAATAACACAACTTTGCGCAAAGCTGATATTTTTCCACCAAAAGGTTTAAAAAATTATAACCATCGAGCAAATTATTAAAGCTTTGCAAAGTATTATTGTTTTTCTTGTGTTTATCAATTGCTAAGCGCAGATAGCCATTTTGGTCTTCGAAAATATATAAATCGTATTTATGTTCGTAACGTTTCATTGCCCGATTATTCTCTGGCCATAAGCGTTTAATCTCGTTGGCTTCGAGAATTAAAGCCATCAGTTCAGTTCCACAGGTTACATAATCTACATGATAAATGCCTTTTAAGAAATCTTGTCGTTGTTTATTTGGTCGGTTACCACTAAAATGGCTGGTGACGCGTTTTTTTAAGTCCTTTGCTTTTCCAACGTAAATTATTTTCCCTTTGCTATCTTTAAAATAATAAACGCCGGGCTTATTTGGGAGTTTGAGAATTGCGGCTTTATCGAGGTTTGGTGGTAAAACCTGTTCCTTTGATGTTTTCTTTAACATCTCGGCAATAACGCCTGTATCATCAGCCTCTAAAAGCATGTTAAATAAAATACTGGTTGCATTTGCATCTCCAGCTGCACGGTGACGATTTTCTATCTGTATATTTAAGCTGCTACACAACTTGCCTAAACTGTAAGATGGCTTGCCCGGAATAAGTTTTCTACTCATCCTTACGGTGCAAAGTTTTCTACATTGCAAATCGTAACCAGCGTAATTTAGGTGATGTTTGAGGAAAGAATAATCAAAGTTTACGTTATGTGCTACGAAAACCTTATCATTTAAAAGCTGATAAATTTGAAGGGCAACATCTTCAAAAGTAGGGGCATTGGCAATCATTTCGTTATCAATACCTGTTAAAGCGGTGATGTATGTTGGTATTTGTTGCTTAGGATTAATCAATGTTGAAAAGGATTCAACGATTTGATTACCATCATGTATGTTGATGGCAACTTCGGTTATCCCATTGGCCGAAGCATGGCCTCCGGTAGTTTCTATATCGACAATTGCGTATAACATTGAATTGATTTGAAGCAAATTTATGCTAAAATAATTAGTAAATAAAATACTTTTTAAGATAATTTATTTAGCCTTTTAAAATATAACCTAATAAAAAAGCGACTAACGTATAAACGCAGTCGCTTGAATATTTTATATGCTTTGCTATTATAATTTGTTCAAAAGCTTACTCAAATTTGGTTTAATACCGATTGCTATTGGAACAGTGTTAAAAGTACGGTTTTGTATTTTTGCCGTTCCGTACATATAACTTGCTTCTACAAATAATGCTGCGCCACCTAAATTGTATTCTATACCTCCGCCAGCTTCGATAATTCCGGTTGTGTTCGATTTATTGCTCATGGTAACCTGTAAACTTTGAGCATTAACTGCTGCCTGCGGTGTTAATATAAAACCACCGCCGCCACCAGCAAAGCCATAAAAGGCCCACTTATCTACAATCTTACGATAGCCCAAAGCTACATTTAGCAGATATGTAGTAGAACGGCTGTCTTGAAGTGTGTAATTAAACCCCGCATCTGGTGTAATCTGGTTAAAAGCAAAAGCGTGTAAACTTACCTTCGGATATAAAAACAAACCGCCATTGCCTAAACCAAGGTTTAAGCCTAAAGAGGTTGAGAACTTTGGTTTTAAGAAGTCGGATGTTTCGCCCATTGGGAAGGCAAAGCCGATACCACTCATAGAGTAAAGCTTATCTGGTCTGCTGGTTTGCGCCTTAAGATTTATAGAAGAAGCTATTAAGCATATTGCAATTAAGCTTGGGATTTTAAATTTCATATATTTTAATTTTGAGTTAAGGCATTTACTTTTTGTAGCATGGTATTCATGTTAAAGGGCTTTTCTAAATAATCATCAGGATGATATTTTTGAGAAGTAATGTAATTCTCGTTGTACCTTGCCGAAGCCATAATAACAGGAATATTTTCCGTCTCGGGATTCAGTTTTAATTGTTTAAAGACTGCTCTTCCATCCATGCCATTTAGCATTATATCTAAAATGATTAGATCGGGGTTAAAGTCTTTAACGGTCTTAAAAATGTAACGTGGTGATAAAAGTGGGTAAACACTATAATGTTCAGCTTCTAAGGCAAGCTGAAAAACTTCTAAAATATCGGGATCGTCATCTACAACCAGTATTCTTTTCAAGGGAAATTATCTTTAATGTGCTAAATACAATCCTAATACAATGATTTGTTGATAATGTTTTAGTAAAGCGTTTTTTTGATAAGAATTAAACATTAATTGCAATAAATGGGTTTACTTAAAAACATAAATAATTATGCCCGATTTTGAAAAAATGCTACTTGGTGATGAAAATTGGAGTTTCATCCCCGAAATAATGATTAGAACACTTATTATGTATCTAATTATTTTATTTAGTCTGCGTTTATTGGGCAAAAGAGGTGTGAAGCAACTTTCTATTTTTGAGCTTGTTGTCATTATCAGTTTAGGTTCTGCCGCCGGCGACCCAATGTTTTATAAAGAAGTTGGTTTGGGTTCTGCGATATTTGTCTTCGCAATTGTTGTTGGAGCCTATAAAATAACAGCATATTTAGTTGGAAAGAGCAAAAAAGTCGAAAAAATTGTTGAAGGGACTTCAACGTATTTAATTCGGGATGGTAAATTTTCTATTGAGAATTTTAAGAAAGAACCTTTGGCTCAGGATGAATTCTTTTCAGAATTGAGGCAGAAAAACATTACCCATTTAGGGCAGGTTAAGTTAACGATCATTGAAACATCAGGGGAGTTGAGTATTTTCTATTTTAAAGATGAGGATGTGAAATATGGTTTACCGATTTTACCGGATGATTTCGAGAAAAGAACCGAAAAAATTACAGAAGAAGGCTATCATTCTTGTAGCTTTTGCGGTAATACGGTCAAGGTAAAGCCTACAGAAAAGCTGATTTGCGATAAATGTGATAAAACCAAATGGGTAAAATCTTTAAATGAAAAGAGAGTAACTTAATGCTTGATTATGATCATACTAGGGATTTTAATTGCACTTAACTTTCTATAAATCTGATTTAATTCTTAAATTGGAAGCTGATATTTCTAACCAAATATATTTTTCTTCCTTTATGAAAGTGGATTACATTGCGTTATCTGTTCCCGTATTTTTTATTCTAATCGGGATAGAATTGGCTTATAATTTTTACAAGAAACTTGATTATTACAGGTTAAATGATAGCATTTCAAATTTAAGTCAGGGAATAGGGCAGCAGCTTACAGGTATATTCATGAAAGCCGCTTTATTTTTTGGTTACAAATATATTTTCGAACATTGGCGACTTTTTGAAATGCCAAAAACAATTTGGGTTTGGATAATACTTTTTATTGGAGTTGATTTCTTTTACTACTGGTTTCATAGAATGAGCCACCAGGTTAATGCGCTTTGGGCGGCGCACATTGTTCACCATCAATCAGAAGAGTATAATTTAACGGTTGCCTTACGCCAAAGTTGGTTTCAGGGTTGGTTTAGCTGGGTTTTCTACTTGCCATTGGCATTTGCAGGCTTCGACCCGATTATGTTTTTAACCTTAAGTTCTTTCAATACGCTGTATCAATTCTGGATTCATACGCGAACGATAAAATCGATGGGTTTATTGGAATACATTTTAAACACGCCATCGCACCATCGGGTGCATCATGGCTCTAATCCAAAATATATTGATAAAAACCACGCTGGAACGCTTATCATTTGGGATAGATTTTTTGGTACTTTCCAAAAGGAAGAAGAAGAGGTTTATTATGGCATTACCAAACCTTTAGCAAGCTGGAATCCAGTTTGGGCAAACTTACACTATTGGGATGATTTGCTCAAAACTGCAAGGAAATCACCTAAATTGAGTGATAAAATAAAGGTGTTCATAAAACCTCCAGGTTGGTTTCCTTCACATTTGGGCGGTTTTCAGCACGCTCCAGAAATTGATGTTACCACTTACCGAAAATTTAATCCTGAATATCAATCTAAACTTACCGGATACGTTCTAATACAGTTCATTATTGCATTGGCAGCTGGTTCGGCAATTTTATTTTCTTATGCCAAAATGGATAGTTTGCCCCTAATTTTGGGTGTATCCTTTACGCTTCTTACGTTGGTAGCCTGTGGTGCTTTGTTAGAGCAAAAGAAATGGTTGGTTAAGTTCGAATATTTGAGGCTGGCACTGGGATTATCAATTGTTATTTTGTTTAAATTCCCAATCGGATATCAAGTAATATTTGCAGGCATACAATTTATATCCGTAATTTGGTTCTTCAATTTACAAAAAGCAAATCCCAATGCTGATGAAAACTAAACTGTTCTCTTTTATTTTTGCGGTTATTTACATTCTTCAACTTTACGCAGAAACATCAGGTAATATTCAAATCCGTAATTTCTCAAAACCTTTAATTGTAATTACGCTTTTGGTTTGGCTTTACAGCGCCACAAATCTTAAAGGTAAATTTCATAAACGTATATTCATAGGCTTAATTTTCGCACTAGCAGGCGATGTTTTTTTGATGTTACAGTCTGATATATCGAGCTTTTTTATATATGGTTTAATCGCTTTTTTACTGTGCCACATTTTTTACATCAGGGCATTTGTACTCGACCATAAATCAAATCCAACCTATAAAACCCCATTCTTTTTGTGGGCCGTTGGTGCTTTGATAATATTTTGCGTAGGCTTGTTTTTCTATTTACAACCATTTCTTGGCGCAATGCAATTTGCGGTTTTGTTTTATGCAATCATCATCACGTTTATGGCAATTATGGCGGTAAACCGATACGGAAAGGTTAATATTTTTAGTTACAAACTGATTTTATTTGGGGCTTTGTTCTTCCTTTTATCAGATAGTGCATTGGCGGTTAATAAATTCGCTTTTCCGATTCCACAAGCTGGCGTTTTAATAATGGCAACTTATATGATTGCGCAGTTCTTAATCGTTTACGGTACAACCGAAAGGAAATTAGTAGTTACTAGAACAGAGATTTAGATTTATTTTTTTTGGAAAGCACTGTTCTGTGGTAATCGGGAATTGTAGTCCTGCTAACGTTACAATCTTTTAAAAACTTCTGCCGTGCAAAGGAACGAAGTATCTGTTTCATCGGCTACAAATGACGGCAAATTTTAAGTTTCTGCTGTTTTAAAAGTATTTTCACTTATATCAGGTTTAGAAAATCAAACTGTGCAATAAATCAGTGCTCACTCGGTTACCGTTGACTGAAGTCAACGGCAATGATAGCGAGTAGGTTATGCAATTTGGAATATTTACATTGCTTAAAATAAAAGCTAGATAAACAATATGTATTCTTGACTTTTGATTTCATTGCCGTCGGTTTCAACCGACGAAAAGCGAACAGCATCTAATTTGTTCTCCGTTCCTTATCCAAAACCGTAAAAACCTGCACCAATCTTTCCCCTTGTTCATCAACAAGAGTTAAAGTATGTTTTCCGGGCAGCGGATTAACAGCTAGTTGATGGTAATTTGTAGTTGTTGAAATAAATTCATTATCAATATGCCAGTAAATTTTTGAGCTTTGATTACGATGTGCAGCATTTAACACAATTTTGCCTCTTGTTCCATCTAGTTCTAAAGGAATGTAAACCGTTGCACCATTTTTTGGATAAATCAATTCCATAACGCTGTTGCCGCCAGAAACATCACAGCCAGGCATAAAAGGAGGTAAGATTTTATAGTCGCTGTTTTTAATTTTATAATAATATTCCATCGCTGGAGGCAAAATAAACCAGCTTTTATGCAGCATATTATTCACGCTTTCGCATTGGTCGGTAACGCGATAATTACCCGATCTATCTAAATGAATTAATTTATGGAAAGGGCAAACGCTTGTTTTTTCTCCAGCAGTGGGCACTAATTCGTCTACAACATCCATGCAAAATTCACCTGCCTTATAGCCGCTTTGTTTACAAACCTTAATCTTTTTCAGTTTTGTTGAAGGGGTTTCAAACCATTTTCCGTTGGGTAACAATTTAAAAATATCAAATAAAGCCGGTGCAGCAGCCTCAATACCTACCAAGCCTGGTCGGCCCTCACCATCGGCATTGCCAACCCAAACACAAACTACGTAATTAGGAGTTAATCCAACTGCCCAGGCATCGCGAAAGCCAAAACTTGTTCCAGTTTTCCAAGCCACTCTTTGAGATGATGAAAATTGTTCCCACAGACCTTCATCACCAGGTCGCATCACTTCTTCCATTGCATTAAAGGTTGCCCAAATTGAGCCATGATCTAGAAAAGAATTGCGTTGATAATCTTTCTCGCTTTTCTTTACCGCTTGAAAATATGTTGCCTGTTTATAATCATCAGGATTGTATAATCCTTTGTAAGTATTAAAATGATTTAAAGTTTTAACCATACCCATGTAAGTATTCGCCAAATCCCACATGGTTACTTCGCTACCACCCAAAATTAAAGATAAACCATAATGGTCGGCAGGCTGATTTAAGGTTCCAATACCTAGTTTTTTAAGTTTATCATAAAACCTTTCGTATTTATATTGCTGCAGCATTTTAACGGCGGGTATATTTAAAGAACGACTTAAAGCTCTATCGGCAGCAATTGCACCATCATAACCTAAATCATAATTTTGTGGCGAATATCCTGCAATTTGGGTTGGCACATCGGGTATTAAAGTGTGCGGTAAAATAAATCCGTCGTTAAGCATACTTGCATAAAGCAAAGGTTTTAATGTACTTCCAGGACTTCGTGGTGCTTTAATCATATCAACATGGCTTTGCAGATCAGCATTTTCTGGCTGATAGATGTTGCCAACGTAACTCACAACATTTCCAGTTTTGGCATCTAAAACTAAGGCAGAAATATTGTTGATGTCATTTGCCCTGTAACGATTATTATAGCGTTTTAAAATAGAATTTATTTTTAATTGAACATCTTCATTCAAAGTAGATTTTATTCTTGTCGAGTTAATTTCCAAGGCTTTTCTTTCAGCTTTGAATCGATTCAGCAAATGCGGCGCATTTTGAGGTAAGGGTAGAGGTTTACCGGGAACAGGCTCTAGCTTGGAAAGATTCGCGGTACTTTGGTCAATGTATTTAAGCTTCGCCAATTTATCCAGCAAATCATTTCTTTTTTTTATCAAACGAACTGAGTTTTTGCCAGGATGAACGAGAGAAGGACTGTTTGGTAAAACCGCTAAAGTTGCCATTTCTCCCCATGAAAGTGTTTTAGCATCGCGACCATAATAACGCCAGCTTGCGGCTTCTAAACCGACAACATTACTGCCGAACGGTGCATTTGCAGCATATAAACTAATAATTTCTTCTTTAGAATATTTTAACTCTAATCTGAAAGCCAGAATTATTTCATAAAGCTTTTGCCAAATGGTTCGGTCTTGTTTTCTTGATAAACGTATAACCTGCATGGATAAAGTGCTACCGCCACTTATCACGCTTTTTGCTTTGAGGTTTTGCCTCATTGCCCTGCTCATCGCCAGAAAGTCTACACCGAAATGATTATAGAATCGTTTATCTTCAAAAGCTATGATGCAATCCTTAAATTTTACGGGAACAGAATCGGCAACGGGAAAACGCCATTGTCCATCACTTGCAATTGCGGCACTAAGTAAATTTCCATTGCTAGCCTCAATAACAAATGATGTTGGCGATTTAAAAAGTTTTGCTGGAAGTAGAAATAAAAACACCAAAAGCAATGTAACGCAAAAAATATCTGAAATGAGGAATGCTTTTGGTTTTTTATTCATTGATTTTGATACTCAATTATTTATTTCATCATTTACAAATGAAGGTGTAAGTTTTTGCTTTAAGATTGCTTCGTGCCTCGCAATGACGTACATGGCGGTCGTCATTGCGAGGCACGAAGCAATCTAGTTAGTTAATGCTAGTTTACTTAAGTTGATACTGATTAAGATGCTGAAATAAATTCAGCATGACGAAAGTTATAACTCATAAACTTACTTTACCACTTGCACCCATTTTCCATCCTGCGTAGCAGAAATATCATTATTATACATGGCCTCACATTGAACTGCTGATAAGTAATATCTGCCTGTATATGATGCATTCAGCAACACTTTGTACACCAAACTTTCATTCTCCCGAATATTGAAATAGGTGAAAACTCGGTCGTCGCGAATATCCTGATAAGTAAATGGAGATGAAGCCAACATACTTTGATTATCATTTAACCTGGTGTTTATAATTTCCCATCCTGATGGGAAAATTTGAGTTAAAGCCATTTGCTCATAATAACCCATCCTGCCAGGATTTTTAACCGTTACCTCAGCATAGAAATCCGTTCCTTGTTTTATGGTAGTAGGATCTAAAGGTATTCCGTTTAAACGTTTGTAAACTACATTCATATCCAAAACTTCTGGTCGGTTTGGTAAGAAATTATTCTGCCCTGCAACTGGCTGACCTTCTAAAACCAAACGCACAAATAACACATTGTTCCCTTTATTGGTAATGGATGCCGTATTTCCTTTGAAGTTTACGGCAGTACTGTTAATGTACTGACCAGAATTTACTGGTGCAGTTTTGCCATCTAGAACATACTGGTACTGTAATTTATTTGAAGATTGGTTTGTGCCGCAGAATTTCGCGATTGCCAATAAACTGTATGCTGTAGTTTGTGTACTGTACCAGGTATTTTCGCCCAGTTTAGCCGCTAATGGTTGCAACAAACTTGCAGCCTTAGCTTTCTGACCAAGCAATGTCAAGGTTTCTAAAATCATCGCTTCATCTCGAACATCAGAGCCATAAGTTCCGCCTAATTGTTTATATGGTTGAACCGATGTATTCAAACCACTAATTAAACTCTGAGCAGCGCTATTTTGTCCTGCTAATTTATAGGCAGCAGCTAACCGCCATTTTGCAGCGACAGATAAATATTCAAATGCTTTCAATCTGTTCATGGCTGCCATTTCCGGTTTTTTAGCTAGGGCCAGCATATACAATCTATAAGCTTGAGATAAATCTCCGCCGTAGAAATTATTGCTGTTTGGAGCCCAATTGGCCGCTTTTGTTTTTTGAAAACGTAACAGCTCTTCTAGCAATCCGACAGGTAAAGTGTAACCTGCATTTTGGGCTTCTACTAAAAAGTGTCCACCATAATTGCTTCCCCACTCATCCGAATTTCCTTCTCCTGGCCAGTATGATAAGCCACCATCGGTGGTTTGGAAACCTTTTAATCTGGTTATTCCAGCTTTGATGTTCTTTTCAGTCTGCGCTTTTTGTTGCTCGTTCAAAGGACTCAATCTATCTAAAAACAATTGAGGGAAAATACCTGAAGTGGTTTGTTCTATACAGCCATGTGGATACTGAATTAAATAACTCAATCGTTTCTTCAAATTAATTGCTGGAATAGAAGAAACTTCTAAAGTACCAGAATTAGTGCCGCCCATCCCGATAGGTGAGTAATTTACCGACCATTTTTGACCAGGTTGAACTGTTGCCGAAACTACGTTAGTAATATAAGGATTTGGATTTCGAATATCCATTTCAACATCGTACTCGGTTTTTTCAGCTCCGCTTTGAGCGATGACTTTAACCTTTGCAATGCCAACTTTATCTGGTGCTTTCACCTCGAAATAAGCCATCTGCTCGCCAGTTTGCTTATAGTAAAGCTGTTGTTTATTTGTGCCTTGAACAATTAAATTGTTTGCCTGAAGTTGAACAGAAACATTTTTAAGGTTATTTTCTGTAGCAAAAACAGTAACAGGTAAAGTGAAGGTTTCGCCTGGACCAATTACGCGTGGCAAAGTTGCCAAAACCATTAAAGGCTTTTTAACTTGTACTGATTTTTCGGCCATTCCATAAGCCGCATCCTGACCAGCAACCACCATTGCCCGAACGGCTCCAATATATTGTGGCAATTTGAATTTGTGGGTTTTATTTTCGCCTTTACCTATGGTAAAAGGTCCCATAAATTTAACTACTGCTTTGAAGCGATTGGCTTTTGCCGGATTTAAGTTTTTGTTAATGCTACCATCACCACCAATGCTTAAAATGCGTTCTAAATTTCCGCCCCAAGCGCCTAAAACGTAATCGAATAAATCCCAGGTTTTAACACCCAATCCTTCACGGGCATAAAATGCGCCATGTGCGTCTGGCGTTTTGAAACGTGTTAAATCTAATAATCCCTCATCTACTAAAGCGATTGTATAAGTCATTGCTTTACCATTTTGCTCGCCAACTGTAATGGTGTTTTCTGTTTCGGGCTTAATTTTATCCAACATTTTAATGGTTGGTTTCAGAATGGTTTGCGGGTCTTCTACTGAGAGTGGAATTGCACCATACATCCTGATTGGTAAATCATTAATTGTTTGCGCATGAGGTTGCAATAGGGTAATGTTTGCAAAAACATTTGGTGCCATTTCTTTCTCCGCTTTAAAAGAATATTGTGTTTGGCCAGCTTTGGTATCTATCCAAAACGTTTTTAAAACCCGACTTCCGTTTTCAATGGAAATTAAAGCTCTTCCATTTTTAGCCGACGGAATGGTTAGGGTAATATCTTCACCAACCGTAAATTTCTCTTTGTTTGCTGTGAAAGATAACATGGACGCTTCGGTTGGATTTGCACCTTGCTCTCGCTGTGCCCATCCAGGCCAATCTACGTAAACAGATTTCCCCGTTACGTGACCACCATTTAAATCGCGAACCAAGATTAAGTAACGTCCCCATTCTGGTTCATTAATACGTAAATTCCAACTGCCTTTTCCGTTTGATAAATTAACTTGATGCGTTTCTACCAATTTATTATACTGATTTTGGGTGAAATTAGCATAGGTATATTGATTATCTTGTTCCCACCACCAACGCCATTGCGTTTTGTAAACTTCAACCTGAACGGTTTTAGTGCCCGAAAGCAATTTACCATCGGTATTTACATTTACGATTTCAATTTTATGGTCTTTACCAGTAACCAACATTCCACTTAATTTGTCGCCTTTTTCAGGACGAACACCCAAGTAATTGCTGTAAACGTGATAGGGTATGCTAAAGTTATCAATACTAAAATTGCCACCTGGTTCGAATACTTTTGTGGTGAAATTCGCTCTTAAAATCCCCGGAGCGGTATTGTTTTCGTTTAAATTAGTATTTATTTGTGCTGTACCAGCCACATTTAAAGTACCCTCGAAAATGGTTTTAACTTGCGATTCGAAGTTTACTGTAGGGTTATCGAAACTAAAGCCATCAAAACCTTTAAACTTAGTTTCCGTAGTATTTAAGTTTACATCAACTTTAGCCTTTAAATTTTGGGCTGGTGTACCAAAAAGCCATTTTGCCGATAGGGTAGCGGCAGAAGTTCCGGCACTTAAATAAGTTCTGTTACCAACATTGAAATCAATTTTCAAACGGTTTGGCATTACAGTTTCTATTTTCAGCGTTTTGGTAAAGGTTGCACCACCAGCTTTAACTTTTGCCATCCAATTTCCAGTTGGCGATGTACTTTCTGTAGCTGTTTTAAAAGTATAGAAACCATTTGTAGGCTTGCCGTTCATTAAGCGTTTGTATAATTGCCCTTTCGGATTATAAAACTCCATCGTTACGGGATAATTTGCAGGCAGCTTTTTCAGTTTATCTTCCAAAACAAATGAAACAAATAAGCTATCTCCTGGTCGCCAAACTCCACGTTCGCCATAAATAAAACCTTTTAAGCCACTTTGAACAACATCTCCACCAACATCAAAACGGCTTAATGGCAACGAGCTACCATCATCTAATTTTAAATAACCGCGTTCAGAACCATTTTTGGCGATTAATAAAAATGGCTGACGTTTTAAATCGAATTTTGCAAATCCATCACCATCGGTTTTGGTGGTAAATATTGTTTGGCGCTGGTAATCTATCAGCTCTAAACTTACGCCGCTTAATGGTTTCGCTGTTAATAAATCGGTTGCCACGATAAGCATACTATTATCATTACCACGCTTTGCAACTAAACCGATGTTAGATGCAATTAAATTTCGGCTTGCCCATCTTTGATTCGTATAAAAAGACGGTGTACACGGATTATCTTTATCATTCCAACGGTAATCTGATGGGTAATAGTTGTTGTAGCGTTGCCAGAAATCATCATCCTCATCAATTTTTTCTCCATAATAACTGCCTTCGTCTTCATAAACACCCTCACCATCTTCATCTGTTTCACTTTCTGCAGCTTTACAGTTATAGGCGTTGTATTCTTGTCTGAAAGCAATTGTTACCCGGTACATTGCGCCAGGCTCTGTACGAATCATCTTATCTAAATCGAGCGTAAAACGATTCTTTTTGTGGAGATTTAAGGCTTTGTCTTCATCCAGGCGAACCGTTTTTTGTAAAATTGGTTTCGCCACTCGGCGTAGCTCATTGCCATCTTTGTAACTATTGGTCTGGAAGAATTGTGGAATGTTATTTTCGTAAATTTTGATAACCGTAACATCAACAGCTTTTAAGTTTGTTGCTTCGAAAGGTAGAACCAATTTGCCCGAATTTGGCAAAATTGTTCCTGCACCTGCAATGGTAACGCTTGGCAATTTATCTTCAAAAGTTAAGCTGGCCGTTTTTCCGCCTGATAAAGCTTTGCCATTAATATTTTCGATACCGTTGTTTACGTTTAGGGTGTAATTTCCTTTCAATTCTTCGGCAGCGTAAACTTTAACCTGACTAGCATCAATTGTAAAACGTAAATCGCCTAAGTTACCAAGGGTAATCATACCCGTTAAATCTTGTCCAACGCCAATGGGCTCTGAAAACTGTACCAAGGCATAATCTTCTTCGCCTTGGATGGCTTTCATATCCAGAATTTCAAATTTATTTAAGGCAGGAATGCGAATTTCTTCTTTACCTTTTTGGTCGGCATCGATGGCATCGCCATCCCAATTTATTTTTAAAGTCTGGTCGTTAGCTTTTTTCTTAATGCTGTCAATCGTGAATTTGGAAATGTTTTTAGCGGGGTCATGTTGCCATTTAATATTTAATTTCTGGTCGAAATCCAGTTCAATTACTTTTTCGATTTTAGCCGTTTCCTCCGCATCTGCTGTAGTTAATTCGCCAGTTAACTTCATATAATCTAAAGAAGTATTGTTTTGAGAAACCAATCCATTTTGGGACAGCATAACACCAGGCGTAATTACTTTGAATTCGAAATCAAAATCCTCTAAGCCTTTTTCTGTTGCAGAAACCTCAGAAAGTTTAAAAGTTGCCTCATATTCTTTACCAGGTTTCAGGTTTTCATCTGGTCTGAATTCCACTGTTTGTGGGTCAATCCAGTAGGTTTTTCCTGAAATTGATGGCGAAAATTCAAACAAGTCGCGAGCTTCGGCTTTGCCTAAATCTTGCATTCCGGTAGCTGCGTTTGCCAAGTGAACGCGGATAAAGCTTTTTTTGGAAATCGTTCCTGAAGTGTAAGCCTCAATATATTTTGCATAAGCCTGATTATCTTCATTAGATTTCTTTTTGTGACGAAAATAAATGAAGAGTATAGCAGCAATTGAAGCTACAAGCAGACCAATAAAAATAAATTTCTTTTTGTTGGAAGATTGATAGGTAGATGGTTGTTCCATTTTTTGAAATCTTAATTAGATGTGATTCAAAATAAACTAAAATTCTCGTTAAAATAAATTATGTTGAAAATTAAGATGTTGTGAGGAATCTTACTGTTATCTGTTTTAGTCATTGCGAGGCACGAAGCAATCTTTCATATAAATAGATTGCTTCGTGCCTCGCAATGACGGTAGCATATAGCAAGGTTTCCAAGTTTTCATTTGTTCCTTAACAATCATTTAAATAAGTTTACAACATCAACCCAATTCGACCAGATATGATAAAGAAAATTTTTGTTTTAGCTAGTTTCTTATTGATTTCGACTTTTTCTTTTGCTCAGCATGAGGATGTAGAAAAAGCTGTAAATAAGTTAACTGAATTACTGCTCAATCCAGATAGTGTAGCTCTGGATAAAATAACTGCGAGCAGTTTAAGTTACGGTCATTCAAAAGGAAATGTTGAGAATAAACAGCAATTTATTCACACATTATTATCGGGAAATTCTGACTTTGTTGAAATTAACATAACCAATCAAACAATTGTTGTTTACAATAAAACGGCTTTGGTTAGACATGATTTAAGTGCAAAAACTAACGATAAAAACGTTCCTGGAAGCTTAAAGTTGTATATTTTACAAGTATGGAGTAAAGAAGAGTCTGGATGGAAATTGCTTGGCAGGCAATCTGTTAAGCTACCTTAAGGTTATAGGTTTTAAGTAGTACGTTTTACGTGTTGGAGACGGTTTAATTAAAATCGTGCATTTTAAGCGATAGGTTTTACATTTTTCAAAACCTATAACTTACAACGTACAACCTATTTTATCATCACCCCAGGTCTGTTAACCAATGGGATTTTAATAAGATTTGTATCGACAATACTTTCAGGTAGGAAGATAAATTTCTTATCGTAAATGGTTGAACCAATATAATAGCTTAACCAATACTCATTCGTTAAACCAAAAACTTCAGGGTCGATTGCTTCTACGCCTTTAAAATCATTTGCGGTCATATCACCAATAAAATGACGTAATACAGAAGTTTTAACTTGTTTACCATCCTTTTCGCCATAACCTTTCGAGCTAATTAAAACATTTGTTATCGGTTCGTTTTTTAAATTGATGATGTAAACGGTCCAGTTTTTTACTTCAGGTGTTTCGCTCATTAATACAACCGCCATTGCGATATCTTCAACTGTATTTTCTGGTAAATCGGCTTTCATAATTTAATCGTTTTGTCATGTTGAGTCTGTCGAAACAAAAATGCTAAGGAATTTCAACAAACTAATTTTGACATTTTTATTTTCCGTCTTCGATATTGTTTTAACAAGGAGATTGCTTCGTGCCTCGCAATGATGATCGCCTTAAAGCGTTAAATTTCAGAATCATCCCCATTATTATAGTAATCCTAAAATCCTTAAATCCTGGTCTATTTTTTCTTCGCTACAACCTTTTTAGCCGCTGGAGCTTTCTTTTTCGCCGGTGCTTTTTTCTTGGTTTCGAACGCGTTTGGAACTTGTTCCACAATCATTTTCTTCACAACTTCCAAATCGATATCAACCAATTCTTCTGCCGTATATTTTTGTTTGGTTGCTTCATTATTACGCAATTTCAACATTAATTTACCGAAGCGGATAAATGGTCCCCAACGTCCATTTTCGATAGAGATTTTTTCTGCTTCCCATGTTTTAATGTATCGGTTAGCTTCTTTTTCTACTTTTTTGCCGATTAAAGTTTCAATATCTTCCTGTGATAAATTATCGAAATCGTAACCCTTAGCCGGAATATTGATAAACAAATCGTTCCACTTAATGAACGGACCAAAACGACCTTTGCCTTTGGTTACGCCTAAACCTTGATAATGCGCAATAGGTGCATCATCATCCATTTTTTGTTTAATAATTTCTACTGCTCTTTCGTAAGTAACCGCTAAAGGCTCTTCGTTTTTAGGAAGCGATATAAAAGCCTCACCCCATTTTACATAAGGACCAAAACGACCCACGCCAACCATTACTTCTTTACCATCAAAATCGGGTAATGAAAACGGAAGTTTAAACAATTCAAGTGCATCATCTAATGTAATAGTCGCTACCGACTGGTTGCGCATTAAGCTGGCGTAACGCGGTTTTTCTTCTTCATCCAATTCGCCAATTTGAACCAAAGGACCAAATTTACCAACCTTTGTATAAACGTTCTTACCGCTTGCAGGGTCCAAACCTAATAAACGTTCACCAGTCGCACGTTCTGCAGTTTCTAAAGTGTTTTCAACCTCTAAATGAAAAGGGTTGTAGAACGAATGCAACATTTTAGTCCATTCTTGTAAACCTTGTGCAATCTCATCAAATTCTTTCTCTACGCTTGCCGTAAAGTTAAAATCTACAATTCCTTTAAAATGTTCGACTAAGAAATCGTTCACCACTTCACCAATATCAGTAGGGAAGAGCTTAGATTTTTCAGCACCGGTAATTTCCGATTTTGTATTTTTAGAAACTTTGCCATCAGCTAAAACTATCGCCGTAAAGTTTCTTTGTTTACCATCTCTATCTTCTTTAACCACATAACCACGGTTTTGAACCGTAGAGATTGTTGGTGCATAAGTTGATGGTCTGCCGATGCCTAATTCTTCTAATTTCTTAACTAAGCTGGCCTCTGTATATCTTGCTGGCGGACGAGAATAGCGTTCCGTTGCCTGCATTTCTTTTAAAAAAAGTTCTTGCCCTTTTGCTAATGGAGGTAAAATTGAACCACCTTCTTTTTCATCCGTTTCTTCATCATCCGTTGATTCTAAATAAACCTTTAAGAAACCATCGAATTTTAAAACCTCGCCTTCGGCAACTAAATGTTCTTTTCGAGTCGATGCTGTGATTTGGGCAGTCGTTTTTTCAAATAAAGCTTCGCTCATTTGCGATGCGATGGAGCGTTTCCAGATTAAATCGTATAAACGTTTTTCTGAGATGTCTCCATCAACGCTATGCCTATCGAAATAAGTAGGGCGGATGGCTTCGTGAGCTTCTTGCGCACCAGCTGATTTGGTTTTATATTTTCTTGGTTGATGATATTGATTACCATAAGCTGATTTAATTTCCTGTTCTGCAGCAGCTAGAGCTGTATCCGATAAATTTACCGAATCCGTTCTCATGTAAGTAATCTTTCCGGCTTCGTACAAACGTTGAGCAACTTGCATGGTTCTCGCAACCGAAAAACCTAATTTCCTCGAGGCTTCTTGTTGTAAGGTTGAGGTGGTAAAAGGGGCAGCTGGATTACGTTTTGCTGGTTTAGTTTCTAAACTAGTAATGTCGAATTTTGCTGTTGCGCAATCTTGTAAGAATTTTTCAGCATCAGCTTCGCTTTCGAAACGCTGTGGCAATTCTGCTTTTACAATTTCTTTGCCTTTTCCGGTAGAGAATTGAGCTGTTACTTTATAAGCAGCGGTTGCATTAAAATGTTGAACTTCTCTTTCTCTATCAACAATTAAACGTACCGCTACAGATTGCACGCGGCCAGCGGAAAGCGATGGTTTTACTTTTTTCCACAAAACAGGAGAAAGTTCGAAACCAACCAATCTATCTAAAACACGGCGAGCTTGTTGCGCATTTACTAAATTGTAGTCAATGCTTCGCGGACTATCAATGGCTTTTAAAATAGCTGGTTTGGTAATTTCATGGAAAACAATGCGTTTAGTTTTTTCCTGTTTCAAACCTAAAGTTTCAAATAAATGCCAAGAAATGGCTTCTCCTTCGCGGTCTTCATCGGATGCTAGCCAAACCATTTCGGCATCCTTTGCAAGTTTTTTAAGTTCGGCTACCAAGGCCTTTTTATCAGCCGGAACCTCATATTTCTGGGCAAAATCGTTATCGATATCAATTGCCATATCGCCTTTGGCTAAATCCCGAATATGGCCATAGCTTGATTTTACAAGAAAATCTTTACCTAAATAGCCTTCTATGGTTTTAGCTTTTGCTGGAGATTCGACGATTAATAAATTTTTGGCCATGAAATACGTTTTTGTGCAAATAAAGCTATAATTAAGCTATAAATCCAAACATACATCTAATTTTATACAAATTATTTTTGAATTTTTGGTTGTAAAAACAACTTTTTAACTCCTTTCCGTCAAAAAAATATCTAAGAAATCCTTTGTATTTAACTTATAATATTGTCGTTTAAAATGGAATTACGCTGCACTTAATAATGCATTGAAAATAAAATCTGTACTTTTGCATCTCATTAATAACAGCAAAGCTTGAAGTACCCTAATTTTAAAGACCTTATTCTTTTCGAAGACAACGATTTCATCGTAATTAATAAACCACCATTTTTAGCTTCTCTCGATGAGCGTGGTGGTTCTGGTGAAACGAATGTGTTGCGTTTAGCTAAACAATACAGCGATGATGCACAGGTTTGTCACCGCTTAGATAAGGAAACTTCTGGTGCTTTAATTATTGCTAAAAATCCTGAAGGCTATCGCCATGTTTCGATGCAATTTGAACGCAGAAAAGTAAATAAAACTTATCATGCTGTGGTAGATGGGCATGTAATTTTTGATGACCTAACTGTTGATTTGCCAATTTTAAATGATGGAAACAAAAATGTAACCATTGATAGGGCAGAAGGTAAAAGAGCAGAAACCATTTTCAATTCTTTAAAATATTATAAACATTACACTTTGGTAGAGTGTAAGCCGATTACAGGTAGAATGCACCAAATTCGTATTCACCTGGCTACGCAAAGGGCAGCAATTGTTGGCGATGATATGTATAAGGGCAAACTAGTTTTTCTTTCTTCCATTAAACGTGGATATAAATTAACCAAAGGTGAAGAAGAACAACCAATTATGAAACGTTTTGCCTTACACGCCAGACATTTAGTTTTTAAAGGACTGGATGATAAAGATATTGTAATCGATGCGCCATATCCAAAAGATTACGCAACCTTAATTAAGCTTTTAGATAAGTTTGATGCCTAAATAATTGAGTTAAATATTGCCTCGGCGCATACTTTTAGCTACATTTGGCACATTCGCTCTCTATTAAATCCCAATAGAATGTATATCCGCTTTGTAAATTACCTTGATAAGATTAATCAATACCGAAAATCAAAAATATCAAACCGTAATTTCTTAGTTATACTTGCTGTAATCGTTGGTGTTTTAGCTGGTTTGGCTGCTGCTGCCTTAAAAAGTTTAACACATCATATCGAAGAATTTCTGCAATCAGATTGGCATTGGAAGTACAAATATTACCTGTATTTTATTTTCCCAATGATTGGTATTTTCCTTACAGTTTTATACATTAAATATTTCATCAGGAAAAGTAAATTTGAAACTGGTTTAACGCCTTTGCTGTATGCTATTTCAAAAAAATCAAGTAAGGTTGAACCGCATAATATTTATTCGCAGATTATTACCGCTGCCATAACCGTTGGTTTTGGTGGTTCAACAGGTTTGGAAGCGCCCATAGTAACAAGTGGTTCGGCTATTGGTTCAAATTTGGGGCGATTTTTAGGTTTATCCTATCGGGAAATTACCATGCTTGTGGCCTGTGGTGCAGCCGCGGGTATTGCCGGGGCTTTTAATAGTCCGGTGGCTGGTATTGTTTTCGCAATCGAAATTCTTTTACCTGAATTTACAATTCCAGCATTTATTCCTTTATTGCTTTCTGCCGCAACGGCAGCGGTAGTAGCCAGATTATTTTATACCCAACAATTATTTTTTCTGGTAACCGAGGGATGGCAAATTAACGCCTTGTTGTTTTACGTGCTTCTGGCTGGATTAATCGGTTTGTTCTCCATCTATTTCACAAAGGCAAATTATGCCGTTAAGGGATTGTTCTACAAAATCAAACATCCCTACACAAAAGTTATTGTGGGTGGTCTAATGCTCGGCTTTTTAGTGTTTCTGTTTCCTACACTTTATGGTGAAGGTTACATCACCATGAAAAATTTATTAAGGGGCGATTATCTTGCTGTAATTAACAATAGCATTTTTGAAAGTTACAATAACATTCCCGCACTTGTAGTATTGTTTACGGTCGTTACTATTTTTATGAAATCGTTGGCAACCCTAATTACTTTGGGCGCTGGCGGTAATGGTGGTACTTTTGCACCGAGTTTAATTATGGGCGGTTTGATAGGTTTCATATTTGCCTACACCGTAAATATTTTAGGCTTGGCACATTTAAATGTTTCAAACTTTATTGTAGCAGGAATGGCCGCTGCTTTAGGTTCGATTATGCATGCGCCACTAACGGGAATTTTCCTGATTGCTGAAATTACCGGGGGTTATATTTTAATGGTTCCGCTGATGATTACCACTGCCATTTCTTATGCCATTAACCGTAGCGCTCAAAAACATTCTATATATACAAAAGTGTTAGCCGATAAAGGCGAATTATTGTCTCACGAGGATAAAGACACCACAGTTTTAAATCAAATGAAGTTGCGGTATTTGATAGAGAAAACCTATCCTCAGTTGAACATGAGCGATTTAATTTCGTTGAAAATGAATGAAATTGTTCAGTCGCATAAAAATATTTGTGCCGTAACCGATGAACTTGGCGATTTTAAAGGTATCATTTACATCGAAGAATTGTTTAGTGAAATGGTAAGTAACACTCAAAAAGATGAACTCACCGCTTCTAACTTAGTTCACGATGCACCAAATACCATCAAGGAAAATGATGATTTGAAACTTGTATTACAAAAAATGGAACAAGATAATGTTTGGCTCTTACCGGTTGTTGATGAAGCGAATCGTTACAAGGGTTTTGTTTCTAAAACCGCTATTTTTAATAAATATAGAGCACTATTGATGCGACAAAATGATTATATGGGGTAACCCTTTTGACTATTGTCAGTCTGAGCTTGTCGAAGAAATTTAGAGATTGCGTTTCGACAAGCTCAACGTGACAAGTTTGTATAAAAGGAAAAGGTATATTGAGTACACTCAATATACCTTTTTTATCTTAAATAACGTTATTCAGCTCTTTTCAAACCAAATTTTTCAATCTTACTGTATAAATGACTTCTTTGAATGTCGATTTCATCAGCAGTTTTTGAAACATTCCAGTTGTTTTTCTCCAGCTTAAATTTGATAAATTCTTTTTCAGCATGGTCTTTATAATCCTGAAAGTTATTAAAACTATCGAAAGATGAAGACATGCCTGAACCGCTTGAGGCATTCGCAATTTGTGTACTTGTAGCTGCCCCAATGTTTGTTCCTCCACCAGGGTTTGCGAAAGCACGAACATCATTTTCAGTAATTACTTTATCACTCAAAATAATTAAACGCTCAATCATATTGTGTAGCTCTCGCACGTTACCCGTCCAGGGTAAAGCTTGCAAAGCAGCCATTCCGCCATCATTAATCTTCTTAACAGGCATTCCGTAATCACTGCAAATACTATCTAAGAAGTTTTGTGCAATAACAGGAATATCATCTGTACGCTCCGTTAAATGTGGCACATGGATATTAATTACGTTTAATCGGTGGTACAAATCCATACGGAAATTGCCATCTTCGATTTCTTTCAGTAAATCTTTATTGGTTGCCGCCAAAACACGAACATTAACATCAATTTCTTTTTCGCCACCAACACGAGATATTTTATGTTCTTGCAAAGCACGAAGCACTTTTGCTTGCGCAGAAAGGCTCATATCGCCAATTTCATCTAAAAATAAAGTTCCGCCATTAGCCAACTCGAATTTACCAATGCGTTGTTTTACAGCCGATGTAAATGAACCTTTCTCGTGACCGAATAATTCACTTTCAATTAATTCTGATGGAATTGCAGCGCAGTTAACTTCAATTAGCGGACTATCAGCACGATTAGATTTTTCGTGTAACCAACGGGCTACCAGTTCTTTACCACTACCATTTGCGCCTGTAATTAATACGCGAGCTTCAGTAGGGGCAACACGTTCAATTGTTTCCTTTATTTTAGAAATGCTATCCGATTCGCCTAAAATTTCTCTTGTTTTGCTTACTTTACGCTTTAAAACCTTGGTTTCGGTAACTAAAGTACCACGGTCTAGGCCATTACGAACAGTAATTAATAAACGATTTAAATCAGGCGGTTTAGAGATAAAATCAAAAGCACCTTTTTTGCTGGCTTCGATGGCGGTTTCAACCGTCCCGTGACCAGAAATCATAATGAAAGGTAAGTCTGGATTAATGGCTTGCGCTTGTTCCAGCACTTCCATGCCATCCATCTTATTCATCTTGATATCGCAAAGTACGAGGTCGTAATTGCCTTTCTTTATCATTTCAAGCCCATCGATGCCGTTATCAATGTCTTCAACATCGTAATTTTCGTACTCTAAAATTTCGCGTAAGGTGCTCCTTATCGCCCGCTCATCATCAATAATTAATAATTTGGCCATTCAATTTTGTTTAGTCGTTATTCAGTTACGAATATATTATTTTTTAATTAATGTATAGTTTTTTATACAATGATTTAGGCTATAAACGAGAAATCGTAAAAAAGGTTTTATTTTTTAAAATGAAAAATTAGGTGTTGAGATTTTGTATATCTTTTTCTAATAGATGGAGATTTTAAAATTATTTGGAAAACAAATAACAGCTTTCCATAGAATTTTCAGCCCTGCTTTCACTACAATCTTTTTGTACATCTGTTATTCTGTAACATCCCGAATCCTTTTCATCGCTTGCAGATGATCATGTATTGAGGGTGCTGCAAACAAAAAGTATTTCCGTTTAATCAGGTTTATTGAACACAATTTTGTACATGAAACATCATTTGGAAGCTGCCAGTAAACTAATCCGTCATTTCTCCGCTACGGTCGAAATGACAAAGATGCAATAGATACAATTATTTTAAATGACAGTGAAGTTTTAGCAAAAAATATTCTTTCCGTGTTTCAGTGGCAAAAATAAAAAAAATGCAGGTCTATAAGCCGGGTTCTGTTTTCTGATTGCTCAGAATTTCTATCATTAATCCACTGTAAATGTTGCCATTTACCTCTAACGACCTACCCACTAACATCGGACGGGCAGCCCTACATGCGTTAGCCTATTTGGTCTTTCAACGCTCGGGGTTTACAAACCACTACAGTCGCCTGTAATGCTCGTGCGCTCTTACCGCACGTTTTCACCCTTTCCCAACTTGCGCTGGGTGGTATATTTTCTGTTGCACTAATCCGTAATTCAGGTTTTCATTCCTAAATCCCTTTCCGTTAGAAAGCGAGATGCCCTATGTTGCCCGGACTTTCCTCTCTCTCGATTTTACTCGAAACAGCGATAGAACAACCTGCATTTTGCGCAAAGATGCGCTTTTTTAGGCAGATAACACGATATTATTTGCAATTCTGCAACTGCGTAGAAACTTTCGAATAGGGCACAAAACCTTGGTTGTTACCAAAGGAATTTGTAACGTAAACCATTACTTGAGCCACATCAATATCTGCCAATTCAGGGAAACCTGGCATTTTCTCCTGATATTCTTTTCCATTAATTACAATTTTTTCGCTTGTTCCGTTTTTAATGATGCAGGCTAATTTCGTTTTATTAGTTTTTAAGAAAACGGTATCGGTTAACGGCGGCGCAAGCTGACCTAAACCTTCACCATTTTCGCCATGGCAGTTTTGGCATTTGGCCTTGTAAATATCTTTGCCGTTTGACATGTAGTTTTGCAAATCAATGGTTTCTTGATTTTGGCAGGAAACAATTATCGCAATAATGGAAAACAGGGCAATAGAATTGATGATAAATTTACGCATTGATGTTTTGTTAAATTTTGCCACGGAAACACGGATTTACATGGAATCAAGATTTATTTTTTAGCTATAAAAATTTGTTTAATTGTTTTGCCACGAAAGCACAAATTTATATGGAAATAAGATTCCTTTTTTCTGTGTTTCCGTGGCAAAACAAATTATTTTTTATACTCCGCTAATAAAACTGGAATATCCTTTTTTAATTGCTCAACCTGGTCTTCTTTAGTACCATCGTAAGCACCGCGAATTCTTTTGTCTTTATCAACTAAAACCAGATAACCTTGGTGAATGTAACCATCTTTTGCTGTGCTGTCTTCGCCAACGGCTACTAAATAGTTCTTCTCGGCTAAAGTGTAAACGCTGTCTTTACTGCCGTAAAGGAACTGCCATTTTTTATCATCAACCCCTAATTTTGCTGCGTATTTTTTCAAAACTGATGGCTTGTCATATTTAAAATCAATGGTATGCGAAATAAACAGGATATCAGGATTTGACTTGAAATCGTTGTAAACCGTCATCAAATTACGATGCATGGTTGGGCAAATGGTTGTACACGATGTAAAGAAAAAATCAGTTACGTAAATTTTGCCCTCAGTAACTTTGTTTGTGGTTAAAACACTATCCTGATTTAAAAACGCCCAATCTGGAATGGTCTGATAAACGGTATCTATTTTTTCCACACCCGCTGCATCCTTAATGGTTTCTGCGTGGCGCTCACCGTAAATTGGTAGTTTTTTATCTTGTTGACAAGATGGAAGTATGGTAATCGATAGCAGGCAAATCGCTACGGATAAAATAATTTTATTCATAATATTTTATTAAAGTGTAAATATACGCCTCTGTTTTGCAGATGGCAATTAATTAATGTGGTTTTCGTCATGCTGAGATAAATCAATATTCAAATTTTTCTTTGGGATTGCTTCGTACCTCGCAATGACGAGTTTTCGAACCAGAATGGCGCAATTAGTTGTTTTACTTCTTAACGTACTTTGTTGGCTCCGCCATAAATTTCTGTTTGCAACCTTCAGAGCAAAAATAATACGTCGTCTTGTTGTGAACCGATGTTTTTGCGCCATTAGGCTTAATTTTCATTTTACAAACCGGGTCAATTACTTTTTTCTGTAGGGTATCAATCGAAGCTTTTTCGTTATCGATTTTAAGAATTGCATTTGATTTTAAACTGATTAATGTTAATCCGAATAGGATTATTCCTAAGCTTAATTTTTTCATTTTATTAATGTTTATGGTTAGCGTTTTCCATCTTTTCAGCTGAATTAATATTGTATGTTTTCAGAACAGAATCTGACTCTTTGGTCGCCTGGATGTAGTTATCCTCAACTTCTCTGATTTTAATCATTTGCGATTTGTAATAGCTGATATTTTCCTGCTCATTTTTGCCTTTGAAATCATCCTTAAATGAATGCATCCAATCCATCATATTTTCATCAGCCCTGTTTAATTTATTAACCAACATGCTTATTTTGGCAGTATCCGGAGATGATTTTGTTCGCTCTGCGACTAAAATTGTGTCTAATTTCATTCGGTTTCTGATAACCTTTTCGCCATCAATCATCAGCTTATCATGTATGTTTAAAACCTCTTTTTTGATGGCTTCCGAATCAGGTTCGGTTTTACAAGCGCTTAAAAGAAGAATCATCACGCTAAAAATTAATGTTATTTTCTTTTCCATTTTTTAAAAATTATATGTTATGCCAACGTAAACCTTACCTGCACTCATGGGATGGTCGGTTTTCGCTTCCCAGATGTTTTTTTGTACGCCCATATTCAGCGCAATGTTTTTGTAAAAAATATCTGCACCAATACCACCCATTAAATTATTCATTACATGTTCGCCAGTTTTTACTCCACTATACTTTTCTCCACCAGAATATTCATAGAAAAATTGTGCGGATGGCATAACCTGCACATCTTTGCCGATTCGTTGCGTGTAGAAAATGTTAAGAAAACTGGTCGTGCTGTTTGCAATTCCTTCATCGCGGTTATTCGTTCCATTTACTTTATAAGAAGTGTTTAAGCTTGCACCGAATTTGCCAAGTCCAACCATATAATTTAGGTAGATAAATCCATCAGTACTGCCAGTTCCAGCTTGTTGTAAGGATGAATAGCGAATGCCTGCCGTATTTTTGAAATCATTTTTACCTGTCGGAAGTTTAACCCCTGCACCTGCAATAAGCTGTTGCCTAAAATTATCTTCTAATTTTTGAACTACATGGTAGCCGGCATAAAAATTTACATCTCCAACACCACCTACGGTTGAAGTATAGCCATTGTAGCGTTCGCTATTCGAAACATAAGGCAAAATTGCGTTAATTTCTAATTTACTGTTGATGAAGTATTTCCCTCTAATTTCCATAGAACGGTATAATTCATAATCGTCTGGATTGCCAGCATGACCTGTAATTGGCGAATTTTGGCTTCTGGCTGGAATAAAAAACTTACCACCATTTGGGAAAAGCGAATGCGATTGGCCGTTGTAACCATTAAATGAGCGATAGCGGTACAAAACGCTGATGCTATTTCGGTTGAAGTAAGGCGTAATACCCATAAAGCAGCCGCAAATATCGCAAGCAAAAACATTACTGCTGATTAATAAAATGGCAATTATGAGAACTTTACGATTCACTATATAATGTATTTTTGATAAACTCATTGTCTGTTAATGTTTTTAAAAATGCTTTGATTTGTGCTCTTTCCGAGCTGTTTAACTGAATTCCGTTTTTTAATGATGAATCTAAATGTTCGGCTGGTTTTACGCCAGAATTGTAATGTTCTAAAACTTCATCTAAACTATAAAAACGACCATCGTGCATATAAGGGCCAGTAAATTCTATATTGCGTAGGCTTGGTACACGAAACTTCCCAAAATCACTTTGTGTGCCTGTAATGTGCGAACGTCCTTCGTCAGCACTCACCACATCTAATCCGTTACTTCGGTAAGAAAAATCTGTAAAAAATGGTTCTGCATGGCATGAAGTACATTTTTCTTTAAATAGATTATAGCCAATTTGTTCATCAGCAGTAAAAGTATAGCCACTTTCTTTGCGCATCACTTTATCATATTTAGAATTACCCGAAACCAGCACGCCCATGAATTGAGTAATGGACTTTAAAACAGTTTGCGAATTGATTTCAGTTGAACCAAAAGCCTGTTTAAACATTTCTGGATAAGGTGCTGTGTTTTTTAGAAAAGATACAACGGTTTCGATATCCGTTTTCATTTCACAAGCGTCAGTAAAGGCATTCAATGGAGAAGTTTCGATGTTTTTTACTCCACCATCCCAAAAGAAAGCTTTTTGCCAAACCAAATTAAAAAGGGGAGGCGCATTTCGCTTTCCCTGGCAATTATCTACACCATGACTTACCTTATGATCGAGATTAGCAAAAGCTGCAAATTGCTGATGGCAGCTACCGCACGAAACGCTTTTGTCGGCAGATAATCGGGCATCATAAAACAGTTTTTTCCCTAAAGCAAAGCCTGCATTTGTTAATTTATTTTCTTCGAAATTGTATGTTGGAGCTGGAAAATTTGATGGAATGGAAAAAGTAATTTTCTTTTCTTCTGGTGATATTTCTCCATCATTTTTACTGCAAGCATACATCAACGCAATGCTTAAAAAAAGCATTGCGAAGACAAATAATTTCCTCCACATATTAATTGTGGATGTGGTCTAAACGAAATAAACCTTTCGCATAATTGTTCGCTACAATAACCGAATTAGCGCCACCCATGGTGAAATTTAAGTTTGCGAAACTTACATCGATTGTACCTGTAAATAAGGATGCAGCATTTACGATAAAATGCATATCAGGTTTGGAGTCAGTTCTAATCCTGAGCGGATTTGCAGTATTAATTTCCGTAGAATAGGTTCTGATGGTATTGTTCGGGTCTAAAACGCCACCAATGTGAAAGGTTAAGGCGTTGTTTACTGCTGTAGATTGTGGAGAAGTTCCTTCTAATTTTACAAAGATATAGCCGCTATTCCAGGTCCAGAACATACCATTTACCGGGTCTAATGCACCTGTTTGTGCGCCTGCAAAGTTTCGGGCATAATCTACACCAATTGTATATTCAATTTTCGTGTAATCTCCTGTCGGAACATCATTTACAGTGATTAATTTTGATACAGGTTTAGACTCATCTACCAAAAAATAACTCTCCGGGATTAGGTAAGTTGTTCCATCAGCTTTGCTTAACTTAACATTGCTTACGTAATATTTAAATACATTAATTTTGTAATCATCGCCTTTAGCATTTTTGTAAGTGGTTGTATTTAGGGCTAAAGCAGCACCATTAACCTGATGCTCAAACTCTAAAGTAAAGCTCGATTTTGTATCGGCAGCAATTACATCTGTATCTTTTTTGCAGGATGATAAAAGTATAATCGGGCACAACAATGCCAATAAGTATTGTGGTAATTTCATTTTTGAAAATTGAATATGTGAATTTATAGTCTTCTGTCATTCTGAATGCAATGAAGAATCCCTAACAGAATAGTAGAATTTATCGTTAAAGCAGAAAGTAGATTGACAGGTTTTTAATCGTTTTCGTCGTTACAAAAATTATAATTCAAAGGCTAAAGCAATTTCATCTAATAATACTTAGTTCATAAAGATTGCTTCGTGCCTCGCAAAGACGAAAAAGGAAAAAATAAATTTACTTAAACTAATTTTGGGGGATGAAAAATAGAAATCGAAAGGTCTTTGATTGGTTTTTCTAGATAACCGCTTTCTGATTTGATGATGAAATATGGAAGAGCGGGATTAACGACTAAAACCTGAAATTCAGGTTCAGCTTCTATCACTCTTTTTAAATTATCTTGTGTTTGTTTATTCTTTCCATCCAAATCTTTAAGCTTTTTAGCTAGGAAACATTGTCCATCGCAATGTAATTCTGGATGTGCTTTATTAATACAAAATACAGAAGTAATGTATTCCTTATTCATTTTGTAACCTGAATACACAATCAATTGCATGTAGCAATTTGAAATTGTACAGATTACTAAAAGAAATATTAGGGCTCGCTTTAACATTTGTATCTCGCTGCAAATGTACAAACGAAATTGGGGATGGCAAATTTAAAATGGAAATCTGTTGACCGTTGACTGAAGTCAACGGCAATAATTCACCTCAGCGACAAAAGTTGTATTTAAAAGCTATGCCATTCATTGCCGTCAGTTTCAACTGACGGATAAATAAAATGCCTGATGAATTAATCATCAGGCATATATTAAATTATTAAATAAGAGCTTAAGCCTGCAGGTCGGACATTACCGCTTTAATTTTATCGCCCAACTCACCATTCACTTTATCAAAATCTGCTTTGTCAGCAAGTGGTGCATTTACGCTGCAGTAAAATTTTATTTTAGGTTCAGTACCACTCGGACGAGCAGAAACGATACTACCATCTTCAGTAATGAATTGCAAAACATCAGAAGCAGGATAATCTAATTTTGTAACCTTACCAGTTGATAAATCCGTTTCCTGACTTAATTCATAATCTTTTAATACAGCAACTTTAGAACCTCCAAGTGAAGCAGGTGGATTATTTCTGAATTTCTCCATCATCGCCTTAATTTCCTCAGCTCCAGTTTTACCTTTCTTTGTAAGCGAAACTAAATCTTCTTTATATAAGCCATATTCAACGTACATGTCTAATAAAGCATTGTATAAACTTGCGCCTTTATCTTTGTAATAAGCGGTCATTTCAGAAATGAAAGCTGCAGAAACAACGGCATCTTTATCACGAACTAAATCGCCGATTAAATAACCGTAACTTTCTTCACCACCCGCAATAAAAGTTTTTTCGCCTTGAAGTTGTGTAATAATCTGACCAATCCATTTAAAGCCAGTTAACGTATTAAAGTATTCTACTTTTTTAGCATCACAAATTGCTTTGATTAAACTCGTGGTTACGATTGTAGAAACCACATATTCCTTACCCGTTAACTTACCTTTTTCTTCCCATGCCGAAACAATGTAATTAATTAACAAGCTTCCGGTTTGGTTTCCATTTAGCAATACCCATTCGCCATCATTATCTTTAACCGCAATACCAACACGGTCAGCATCAGGATCGGTTGCTAAAACTAAATCTGCATCAATTTCTTTAGCCTTATTCATCGCTAAAGTTAAGGCATCTTTTTCCTCTGGATTTGGATAAACCACCGTTGGAAAATTACCATCAGGTTTACTTTGCTCTTCAACAACGGTTACATTGGTAAAACCGAATTGGGCTAAAGCTTTTGGCACCAAAGTAATTCCAGTTCCATGGATAGGAGAGAACACAATTTTTAAATCGTGCTGTCTTTTAATCGCATCAGGCGAAATCGAAAGCGCTGTAATTCCATCTAAATACAATTTATCTACAGCTTCGCCAATTAACTCAACGTTGGCATCAACTCTATCAAACTTTACTTCATCAATGCTTTGGATTTTATTTACCTCATCGATAACCAATTTATCATCTGGTGATGTAAACTGACCACCATCAGCACCGTAAGCCTTGTAACCGTTATATTCTTTCGGGTTATGCGATGCCGTTAACATTACGCCACTTTTACAGTTGAAATGACGAACGGCAAACGATAATTCTGGCGTTGGTCTTAGTGCTTCGAAGAAATAAACATGAATTCCGTTAGCAGAAAATACATCAGCCGTAATTTTTGCAAAATAATCAGAATTATTTCTGCTATCGTGAGCAATAGCTACACTGATTTTTTCGCCTGGATATTTATTGTTTAAATAATTGGCTAAGCCTTGCGTTGCAGTGCCAATGGTGTATTTATTGATTCTATTTGAACCTGCACCCATAATTCCACGCAATCCACCAGTACCAAATTCTAAACTTTTGTAAAATGAATCGGTAAGTTCTGTTGTTGCATTTTGGTCGACAAGGGCTTGTATTTCTGCCTTGGTTTTTTCATCGTAATTGCCACCTAACCATTGGTTAATGGTAGCTTGTGTTGATTGGTCAATTCCTTGCATTGAGCTTTATTTTAATTTAATATCTGGTGTTGAACAAAAATATCTACTCGGAAGTTTGGTTGTAATCAAAATAAATTAAACTTTTCCAAATTTTATTTCGTTGATGGTGTTGCTTTTAAGCTTGTTTTGCTTATTTTCACGCCCCGATACAATAATAAAGAAATTCCATTATTAAAATAAGCTGTTTCTCTTTTTTATGGTATGGTAGGCACAATTAATTTTGTGTTCTTTTTATTACAGCTAAAAACAATAATTAATTACATGAAGATTTTAAAATTTGGGGGTACTTCAGTTGGTAGTCCCGAGCGCATGACGAAGTTGTTGGATATCATTAATCCAAATGAAGAGCAGATTGTCGTTTTATCAGCAGTGTCTGGTACAACAAATAGCTTGGTAGAAATTTCTAATTATTTTTTAGCTGGAGATAAGAAGAAGGGAAGCGAGTGCGTAGAGAATTTGTATTCAAAATATAAGGATTTTGTGGTTGAGCTTTTGCCTGCTGCTGATTTTCAGGAGATGGGGAATGAGGTAATTGATTACCATTTCAGCTTTTTAGCGGTTTTAACCAATGATATTTTTACTCCAGTTGAAGAAAAAGTAGTTTTAGCGCAAGGCGAATTATTATCTACAACTTTATACCATATTTATTTAAAATCAATCGGCGTAGAATCTGTTCTATTGCCTGCTTTAGATTTTATGAAAATGGATGAAGATAACGAGCCAGATATTCCATTTACAACAAAGCATTTAACTCCACTTTTAGAAGAGCATAAAGGTAATAAGTTATTTATTACTCAAGGTTTTATCTGTCGGAATAGTTTTGGCGAAGTAGATAATTTACGCCGCGGTGGAAGTGATTATACCGCATCCTTGTTAGGTGCTGCAATTTTAGCAGAAGAAGTTCAAATCTGGACAGATATTGATGGAATGCACAATAATGACCCTCGTGTGGTTAAAGGCACTAAACCAATTGCGCAACTATCTTTTGATGAAGCTGCCGAGTTGGCTTATTTTGGAGCGAAAATTTTGCATCCGCAGTCGGTTTTTCCGGCACAGAAATATAAGATTCCGGTTCGTTTGTTAAACACGATGGAGCCAAGTGCGGCTGGAACTTTAATTACCCACGATAGTGAAAAGGGTAAAATCAAATCAATTGCTGCAAAAGATGGCATTACGGCAATTCGTATCCAATCGAGCCGAATGTTATTGGCTTATGGTTTCTTACGTCGCGTTTTTGAGGTTTTTGAGCGTTATAAAACCCCAATCGATATGATTACCACTTCAGAAGTTGCGGTTTCGTTAACCATTGATGAAACTGGAAATCTTTCGAAAATTGTTGAGGAATTAGAAAGTTTTGGAACCGTTGAAGTTGAAACAAACCACAGTATTGTTTGTGTAGTGGGCGATTTCGGTTCAGAGAAGAATGGTTTTGCCAGTAGGGTTTTAGATGGTTTGAAACACATTCCAATCCGTATGATTTCTTATGGAGGAAGTAATTACAATGTATCTCTACTAATTTTAAGCGGAGATAAGACAGAAGCTTTAAGAAGCCTGCACAATAGATTATTCGAATAGAAGATAAAGAGCGCCGATTATCACCATCAAGCCAATAAGGAAATGAAATGCCAAAAAGCTTGATGGTAATAATTGGTTTTTATATCTTTTGTAGGAATTAAACAATCCTACAGAGATAATTAAAACTATAAATATGGCTGCTAAAACTTTCATTTTTTTATAAATAGAAGGAATAATACAATCAGAAGTAAAACGATAAAAAACCGAATTTTTCCATTGTATTGTTTTTGGGTAATTCTTCCATGCTTTAAATCGAGGTAATTGCCTAAATAAATTAGCCCAAAGAATAAAATTAAAATTATAATAAGGAATTTGAACATGTTCGCCGATAAAGATATATCAAAGTTTGACAATATAGAAACGCCGTTTTACTATTACGATACGGATTTATTGCAGAAAACGTTGCGCACCTGTGCCGATGCAGCTGCTCCATATCAGTTTCATATACATTATGCACTTAAGGCAAACTTTAATTCAGTTTTGCTCGAGCAAATTAAAACCATTGGTTTTGGTGCTGATTGCGTGAGTGCAGGTGAGGTTAGAAGAGCTGTAGAAGTTGGTTTTGATAATAAAAAAATCGTTTTTGCTGGAGTTGGTAAATCTGATAAAGAAATAAATGAAGCTTTGGATTTGGATATTTTCTGCTTTAATGTAGAATCAGTTCAAGAACTCGAAGTTTTAAACGAGCTTGCTGAAGCTAAAGGTAAGATTGCACAAGTGGCCATCCGTATTAATCCAAACGTTGATGCCTATACACATCATAACATTACAACAGGTTTAGATGAAAATAAATTCGGTGTAAATGCATGGGATTTACCTGAATGTGCTGAAACTTTAAAAGCTTCTTCAAACTTAAAATTTATTGGAATTCACTTCCATATTGGTTCTCAAATTACCAATTTGGATGTTTATAAGAACCTTTGTGTTCGTGTAAACGAGTTCTGTAATTGGTTTGAAGATAAAGGTTTCGTTGTTGAAGTTTTAAATGTTGGTGGCGGTTTAGGTATCGATTATTATAGCCCCGATAATCAAATTCCAGACTTTGAATCTTACTTCAAAATATTTAAAGATTTCTTAGAGATTAAACCAAATCAGGAAGTGCATTTCGAATTAGGAAGAGCGCTGGTTGGTCAATCGGCTTCTTTAATTACCAGAGCATTGTATATCAAAAATGGCAAGAAAAAAAACTTTGTGGTTTTAGATGCTGGAATGACAGAATTAATGCGCCCTGCTTTGTATCAAGCTTATCATAAAATTGAGAATCTAAGTCGAAAGTCTGAAGTCGGAAGTCTTGAATCGGAGACTGTAAAATATGATATAGTTGGACCGATTTGCGAAAGCACGGATTGTTTTGGTAAAGAGGTGGAGCAACCAGAATCTTTTAGAGGAGATATTTTTGCAATCCGTAGTGCCGGTGCTTACGGTGAAGTTATGGCGTCAAAGTATAATTTAAGAGATGCGATAAGGTCGGTTTATAGTACCGAGATTTAGTTGTTGTTTTGTCATTCTGAACGCAGTGAAGAATCTGTCGGTTATTAGCGAATTGCTTTTATCGCTTACAGATTCTTCACTGCGTTCAGAATGACAAGTTTATTACTTTCTCTTCGAAGCTACAAACACAAAAACACCTGCAACGAGCACTATACCACCTACATAAGGCGGCCAGTTAACAGATTTCTCTTTATCTGCCGATATCTGAATCGGACCAGCATCAACAATTTTTTCTTTCTTAGTGTAGGAGAAGCCTGTCCAGACGAGCATTGCTATCCCTACAAGAATTAATATTAGTCCTACGGTTCTATTCATGATTTTTTATTTTGGTTAAAATCTAAACAGCAGGACTAACATTTATGTTTTATTCTTCGAAGAAATCGACTAAACCACCTATAAAATATTCTTCAATTCCTTCTGTAAAATCCTTATAATCTTCATCAGGAATATTGGTTTGTTTAAACTCAAAAGATGTTCCTGCTTTATCAGCATGAAGTTTAATTGTTACAATTGAGGGTTCTGAATCTTCACCAAAATACCACTGTTGCACAATTTTTTTATTGGTTTCGAATTCCAGGTTTTTACCCACAATGTCACCGTCCCAGTAAGAAAATTCGGTATTAGGTTTTTCTTCAAACTCGACCTCGGCACCTGTCCAAAGTTTTATGCTAATGTCTTTTGTGAGCGCTAAATAAACCTCTTCGGGCGTTGCTGGTATGTATGTGTATTTTTTGTAATCTCTCATCACTATTAATCTTAAAATCCTTAAATCTTGAAAATCCTGCTCCTTATTTGAATGCATTCAGCCCCGTCACATCCATTCCAGTAATCAGTAAATGAATATCGTGTGTGCCTTCATACGTCACCACCGATTCTAAATTCATCATGTGGCGCATAATCGAATACTCTCCGGTAATGCCCATTCCTCCGAGCATCTGGCGAGCATTTCTTGCAATATCTAAAGCGATTTCAACGCTGTTTCTTTTTGCCATCGATATTTGTTCTGCAGTTGCACGGTTTTCACTTTTTAAAACACCTAAACGCCAAACTAAAAGCTGACCTTTAGTAATCTCTGTAACCATTTCGGCTAATTTTTTTTGTTGTAATTGAAATCCACCAATCGGTTTGCCAAACTGAACCCTTTCTTTCGAATATCTTAAAGCTGTATCGTAACAATCCATCGCAGCACCCAAAGCCCCCCAGGCAATACCGTAGCGTGCTTGATTTAAACAACCCAATGGGCCTTTCAAACCGCTAATTTCAGGGAAAACATTTTCTTTTGGAATTTGAACATTATCAAAAACCAATTCTCCGGTTGCCGATGCTCGTAAACTCCATTTATTGTGTGTTTCTGGCGTAGAAAATCCTTCCATGCCACGTTCAACAACCATTCCACGTATTTTGCCTGCTTCATCTTTTGCCCAAACTACAGCAATATCAGCAAATGGCGCATTACTAATCCACATTTTAGCACCATTTAAAATATAGTGCGAACCTGCATCTTTTATATTGGTCACCATCCCGCCAGGATTAGAACCATGGTCTGGTTCTGTTAACCCAAAACAGCCCATCATTTCGCCGCTGGCCAATTTTGGTAAATATTTTTTGCGTTGTTCTTCGCTTCCGTATGCATAAATTGGATACATAACCAATGAACCTTGAACAGATGCCGTAGAACGAATTCCCGAATCACCACGCTCAATTTCCTGCATTAAAATTCCATAAGCGGTATAATCTAAACCTGCTCCACCATACTCAACTGGAATTGTTGGGCCAAACGCGCCAATATCGGCCAACCCTTTAATTAAATGTTTAGGAAATTCTGCTTTTTGTGCATAATCTTCAATAACAGGTGTAACTTCTTTTTTAACCCATTCTCTTGCTGTAGCACGAATTAATTTATGTTCGTCTGTTAGCAATTCATCTAACAAATAATAGTCTGGTGCCTCGTATAAGTCTTTTTTTACTGATTTGCTCATTGTTTATTCTAATTTGGTTATGGATAAAGCGTTCATTTCAAAGGTAACAATTTACGGCAATGGGCATTATATTCGCGAATAAAAATTATTTTTGGTCCATACAAAACATTCATGAATCACATTAAACAAACCGTAGCGCTAAAAGATGTAAAATGTTTCGCGTTACATGGTTTTTATCCAGAGGAACAACTTATTGGTAATCATTTTGTTGTCGATTTGGAAACCGAATTTCTACCGCTTGGTTTTGATGATGAATTAAATCAGACTGTTAATTACGAAGATTTAAACATCATTATTCTTGAGGAAATGAAGAACACCCAAAAACTTTTGGAAACCGTTTTAAATAACATCATCTCAAAAGTTATTAAGCTTTATCCTTTTGTAGAAACCGTTAATGTGAGTATTAAAAAGCTAAACCCGCCAATGCCCGGGCATATAGGGCACTCTTTTGTTAAATTATCTTACACATCAGCCAAATAGAAATGAACTTTACCAAAATAAATTCAAACATTTTAGAGGAAATTAAATCAGCTATTGGTGCTGAGAAAGTTTTTACAGATGCCGAAAGTTTGGATAATTATAGTCATGATGAAACAGAAGATTTGCGTTACCAACCAGAAGTTGTTGTAAAACCCAATACTGCTGAAGATATTTCCTTATTGCTAAAAATTTGTAATGCTCATCATGTTCCTGTTACACCGCGTGGTGGTGGTACAGGTTTGAGCGGTGCAGCGCTACCAATTTATGGAGGTGTTTCCTTATCAATGGAAAAATTTAAATCTATTATAGATATTGATACGGAAAACTTACAAGCCACAGTTGAACCTGGCGTAATTACCGAAGAATTTATCAACGCTGTTGCAGAAAAAGGCTTGCTTTATCCGGTAGATCCGAGTAGTAAAGGTTCATGTTTTATTGGTGGTAACGTAGCGCATGGCTCTGGCGGACCAAGGGTTGTAAAATATGGTACAATCCGCGAGTACATTTTAAATCTCGAAGTGGTTTTGCCTAATGGCGATATCATTTGGACAGGTGCAAACACCTTAAAATATGCTTCTGGTTATAATTTAACGCAGTTGATGATAGGTTCTGAAGGCACTTTAGGTGTGGTTACGAAAATCGTTACGAAACTTTTGCCAAAACCATCGCAATCGGTTTTAATGATGGGTTCTTTCGCTACCAATGAAGATGCATGCGCTGCCGTTTCAGCAATTTTTAGGGCTGGTGTAACGCCATCAGCTTTAGAGTTTATGGAGCGAAAAGGAGTGGAGTGGGTTATTAAATATGACGACATTAAATTTGATTTGAAAGATGATGTTGCCGCATTATTAATGATTGAATTTGATGGTGATGATTTGGACGATATCTTTAAAAATTGTGAAAAAGCTAACATCGTTTTAGAAGAACATAATTGTACCGATGTTTTGTTTGCAGATACTGCAGCACAGAAAGAAGAACTTTGGCGAATGCGTAGAACGATGGCCGAATCTGTAAAATCGAACTCGGTTTACAAGGAAGAGGATACGGTTGTTCCTCGAGCAGCATTGCCAAAACTGGTTAATGGAATTAAAGAAATTGGTGCTAAATATGGTTTTGAAAGTGTTTGTTATGGCCATGCAGGCGATGGAAACTTACACGTTAACATTATCAAAGCTGGAATGAGCGATGAAGATTGGAAGGAGAAACTGAAATTCGGCATTGCCGAAATTTTCGAGTTAACCACTGCTTTAGGTGGCACCTTATCTGGCGAGCATGGAATTGGTTTGGTGCAGAAAGAGTTTATGCCGATAAAATACTCCGAAATTCATTTAAATTTAATGAGGGGAATCAAAATTATTTTCGATCCGAATGGGATTTTAAATCCTGGTAAAATTATGCCTGATAAATTATAGGTGATTAATATTTATAATCAGGATTTGGAAATGTATGCTTCGTTTTGCTTGGCAACTGCAGTCCCGCCATTCGCTTTATCCCGATGAAATATCGGGATGCTCGCTGCTGTCGGGTTTAAAATTGGCGGATGTTTAAGAACGTCCTGCAACTGCAAATAGTTGTAATTGCCGAGCCATATAAACGGGATTGAAGCGATATCCTTTTGGTAGCGGGCTAAACTTACGAAGTCTAATAAGCATCCGAACCAGTAAACTTCGTAAGTTTATTCTCAAGCCAAAAGATTTAGCGTAAAGCCCGACTAACGATAATATTTGTAAAAATTTGCTTTCTAAAATCATCCATTTTCAAAAAAAATAGACGATTTATTGCAACTGTTCAAATCCCATCATTTTCTGCTTTTCTGCAGTTGGGATGGCTGTAGGTCTTTTGGTCGTATAATCTATGGCTATGCAAACCGTTTTGCCTTTGCTGCAGATTACTTCTTCGGCACCTTTAATTTTTACGATTTGATAATCTAAATCAAAGCTGGTTTCACCAATTCGTGATGTTTTAACGTGTATGGCAATTTTATCGCCCATTAAAATTGGCTGAATATAGTCTATTTCAGCATGAGCAATTACAATTCCTGTTTTCTTCCAATCCCAGTGTACAATTTCTTCCCAATACTTAGTTCTAGCAATTTCCAGGTAGGTAAAGTAAACCGAATTATTTACATGGCCCATCATATCGAAATCAATAAAGCGCAAATGTATATTCGTTTTGTAGTTGAATTTGTCGGAAAAACGCTGTATTTCTGTCAATTTGTCTTTTGATTTTGATTTATTTTGCCAAAATGTCTTAAAATTCATAAATATTCGGTTTGGTATGTAAGTTGAATAACGGTTAATATCAAATTAAAAAATAAAGATTAGAGATATGACACTTGTAAATTTTAACAACAGAACCCGCAACACAGCTCCTTACTTTAACAATGTTTTTGATTCATTGTTTAGCGATGCCGTAACTAAAAATAAAATGGTGGATAAATCGCCAAACGTAAATATTTACGAAAATGAAGCGGCTTATGTTATTGAATTGGCTGCTCCAGGTTTAAAGAAAGAAGATTTTCAAATCAACTTAAAAAAAGACACACTTTCTGTTTGGGCAGAAGTTAAGAAAGATGAAAATCAGGTAGCTAAAGATTTTACGCGTAAAGAATTCGATTACAGCTCGTTTGCAAGATCGTTTAATTTGCCAGATACAGCTGATGCTGAGAAAATTACTGCTGAATATAAAGATGGTATCTTAAATATCACCATCAGCAAAAAAGACGATACTAAATCTCAACACAAGGAAATTGTAGTATCGTAATAAAGAGTTTCTCGAGAGAGGATTTCATAATAGTTTAAGTTTAGGTTTTATAGGGTTAGTGCTGGATAGCGCTAACCTTATTTTTTTTAGTATTTAGATTGATTTTAAGTTACATTCTTAAAATCAGCTTAATATCATTTTTTGTACTTTTGCCCGCATGGTAAGAGAAATTCTGGATACTAAACGTAAAGCATTAAAAATTAACCTAGACCCACGAATTTATGGCACCTTTGCCGAAATTGGAGCAGGGCAGGAAGTTTCGCGAAACTTTTTTAATGCTGGTGCAGCATCTGGAACTGTTGCTAAAACGATGTCGGCTTATGATATGACTTTTAGCGATGCCATTTATGGTGCGGAATCTAACGGTCGTTATGTTTCTCAAAACCGGCTTTTACAAATGCTCGACCATGAATTTGGTTTGTTAAATGAGCGTTTATCTGGCGAAAAATATGAAAGCAGAACCTTCTTTGCATTCGCGGATACGGTTACTACTTTAAATTATAAACGTACAAATGAACCACATGGATGGGTTGGAATTCGTTTCCAAAACGAGCCTGGTGGTTTACCAAACGAAATATTTTTTCACGTTCGATTGCTTGATACAGATGTAAATATGCAGCAACGTGTTTTGGGTATTATTGGTGTGAATTTGGTTTATGCTGCGTTTTACCATTATCAAGACCCAAAATTAATGGTCGAATCTTTGGCCGATAACCTAACAATAGGTTCAGTAGAAATCGATTTAATTTCGGTTAAAGGACCAGCCTTCCCTGAAGTTGATAACATCTTGCTTAATCTTTATATGATTATGAAGGATTTTTCTGCTGCTGCGATTTTTGATTCAGATGCTCACCCTCGTCAGGCTAAAGATTTGTTGTATAAAAAGGATATCATGATTTTGAGAACCAAATACGGTCAGAAATCATTGCCAAACTTTAGTTTATTTAACAAAGCAACCGACCAATTTAAACGCACTAACCAAGTTGAAGATAACAATCTGGCTGTGATGATTGAGGTTTTGTTAACGAATGTTTTAACAGACGACCAGGAAACGCCTGATGATATTGATTTAGAATCTGTTGCAAAAAGAGCACAAGAAATGTGCGATACAGGAAATATTGTAATTGTATCGAACTTTACCCGTCATAACCGTTTAGCGAAATATTTGGCTCGTTGTAAGCCAAAAAGTGTTGGTTTAGCTACAAATATCAACAACTTGAAATTCGTATTTAATTCTACTAATTTTAAAGGTGAAAATTATTCTGGTCAGTTATTAAGCTATGTAAATGATATGTTTAATACTAACGTTCGTTTATTTGCTTATCCGTTTTTAGATAAAAAAACCAATCAGGTAATTACTACAGCGAATATGCCTGTTACTCCAGAGGCAAAACCTTTGTTCGATTTCTTATTGGTAAATGGTTATATTACTGATATAGAGGATTATGCGGAAAATGAGGTGAAGACGGTGTAAGGTTTATTTATCACTATAATGACCTAATGCTGAGATAATAGTAACAGTAACTATTTTATTTTCAATTTGGTAGATTAATCGGTCTTTTTTATTGATTTGCCTAGACCACAATCCAGATAAATCAAATTTTAATTTTTCTGGATTGCCGATGCCGGTTTCTGGGTGTTCGGATAGTTCGATAAATATTTGGTTAATTCTTTTTATTGAAGCTTTATCACCAGATTTGTACTGAGCTTCTAAATCCTTTTTAGCTCTTTTCTCAACCTCTATAAAATACTTTCCCATATGTTTTCTGGGTTCTTAATGCGGATAACATTTCCTTTTTCAACCTCCCTAAGTCTGCTATTTACTTCAGCAACAAACTCCGGATTATAGGGGCTTTCATCTTCTTTAACAAAAGAAACATTTAAAGCTTTTAGAACTGCCTCTATTGCGGCTTCTTGCTTTTTGTTTTTTGGATGTGCGATTATAGTCATAACGATTTAATATACTCAAAAATACAAAAATATTTAATCAACTGATTATTTCTTAGTCTGTAAATAGGCTAAAAATCTCTCAAAAAGCTTCCGGTTTCGTTGACGTCTAAATAATGGTTTGAACCACATTTTAGTGCAAAGTTGTTTCGCTGATGGCCAACCGGAAAATCAAAAGCAATAGGGTAGTTGTAATCCTTTACTTTTTCTAACACGATTTTGTAGATGGTTTTTCCGAATTCTTCTCCCGCATCGTCGGGTTTAATTTTGAAACCGCCAACAATTAAGCCTTTTAGATTTTTCAGTTTACCACTTCTTTTTAAATTCCAAAGCATTCTATCGATACTGTAAAGATATTCTCCGGTATCTTCAATAAATAGAATTTTATTTTTGGTATCTAAATCTGAATCGCTCCCGGCAATTGTTTCGATGATGCTTAAATTTCCGCCAACTAAAATACCATCTGTTTTTCCTTTTCTATTATTTAAATTTGTTGGCGCACTATAGTTTAATTGCTCGCCAATTAGGGCTTTTTTTATTGATAAGATGGTTTCAATTTGAATAGGCTCAGCTTTCGTCCAATCATCAGGAAAGCTATTGCACATTTTAGAGTGGATTGACGCAATTCCATAATTTTTGGCTAAATGGCAATGCAAAACGGTAATATCACTAAAGCCAATAATCCATTTTGGATTTTTTCTGAATGTGGAGAAATCAAGTTTATCAATTATCCTAACAAAACCATAACCACCTCGGGCGCACATTATGGCCTTTAGGTTTGGGTCATCTAGCATTTGCTGGAAATCATTTAAACGTTCTTCATCTGTTCCACCATAGGTAAAATCTCGTTTGCCAATGGTATTTCCAATTTTTATATTAAATCCCCAGCTTTGCATTTGCAAAACAGATGGCTGAATCTGTTCCAGCGTAATGTAACCAGCCGGGCTTGTAATTCCAATTGTATCGCCAGGGTTTAAGTATGGGGGAATTTTAAATGAATAACTTTCGCTTTCAATCGGCTTTGCTAAACTTTTAAAAGCAGGAAGTATTGTGGTTGCAGCAATAATCGAAGAAAGAAAATGTTTTCTATTCATTTGGTTCTGAGTTGTATTTAGCGAATATAGGATTTTAAAAATATCGCATAAAAGAAATGGGATTTATATCCATAAATCCCATTTTTAAACCAAACAAATTAATCTGTAAAAGATTAGTATAATGTGAATTGTATAGATAACCAATAATGAATTGAATTGTTTTGAGAATTTTAATTTTTCGTTATTCCTAGGCTTTAAAAAGTCAAGGCTACCCATCGCGAGTAGCCTTTGCTAACAACAAAACAAATATAAGATAACCAAATCTTACCTGATTGAGCAGAATCAGGGTAAGTGCATATGAAACACTTTGCGGCCTAGTAATGGATTCGAACCATTGTGCTAAAGTTTATGAAACAAGTACCTTCCAATCGGTCAACTGGCCGTATAATTTAAACAGGTTTTAATGTTAAAAAATCTTTTAATTCTTCAGTTTCCTGTCGTTTAACACTATCTTCATCCTTTAAATTTAGTGTTTCAATTTCTTCCTTTTTTAATGGATAAACTAAGTTTGGATACTCATTTATGGCCGGATATTGAAAATAGATTGACATGATCGCTGCGTTTATTTGTGTACATATTAATCCGCTAATGATTAACGTTCAGCAAATATACTAATTAGTATATAAAATCTATAGAATTAGTAGATTATAGATTGAAATTGAATTCAATTATCTGTATTTCAGTATCTTATTTTTTATTTTGATTTGGTTTTGCGCTTTGAAATACTAGTTTAAGTTAATTAAACCTGATAGAAATGATTTCGATTCTTCATTGAAAATAATGGATAGCAGGACTGAAGTACCTAAGAATAAGCGGCATTCATTTCCAAACCTTTTAATTCAATTCCTTAAAAGCTAATTATTTTGAGGATATTTGCATTTTCAAACATTAAAATTTTAGCAGTGTCTTTAGATAAATTAAAACTGAGTAAACCTCTTGTAGCAGCCATGACGGATGCCGGATTTTTAACACCAAAAGAAATTCAGCTTAAAACCATGTCTCGAATTTTGGGTGGGCAAGATGTTATTGCGGTAGGACCAGAGGGTGCAGGGAAAACAACAACTTATGTTTTAGCCACTTTAATGAAATTGAAATATGCTTTTGAAGAAGCGCCAAGGGCTTTGATTTTGGTGCCTGATGCAGATCATGTTGACCATGTTTTGGAGCAATTCAAACTGTTAAATCGTAATAATACTTTTAGGATTTTAGGTATTGATAGCCGCGGTGTTGTTGAAACCCAAATGAACGAAATTACCAACGGTTGCGATATTATTGTCGCTGTTCCAGATAGAGCAAGAGCATTATATTTGAAGCTGGCATTGAATACCAATAAAATTCAGCTTTTTATTGTGGATAATGCCGAATTGATTATTAAAAAAGGTTTGCAATTGCCGGTTGTAGAACTGGCAAAAAGTGCTTACAAATCTCAACATGTGGTATTTACCGAGGTTTTGCATGAGAAATTTAATCATATGGTTTCGCCATTTATGAAAGATTCTACTGCAACTGTAGAGGTCGATGAAATTGGAGAGCCACAAGCTGAAGTTTATCAGCAGATGCTTTATCAGGTGCCTAACTTCAGAACAAAACTTAATTTGCTTACTTTATTAATGGGCGATGCGGAGTTTTTTGATAAGGTTATCGTTTTTGTGAACACTAGATTAACTGCACAAACCGTTTTTAAAAACTTTAATCATCCGAAGAAAGGAGAGATAAGCATTTACCGTTCTTTGTTTTTTGATGATGATGGTTTTGATGATATCGAAGATTTTAAGGCCGATAATGAAGCCAGGGTTTTAATTGTTGCCAATGAAAACCTTGGTGATTTAGATATTCAGGGCATTCCGTTTATTCTTCACTTTGAATTGCCTGAGCAAAAGGAAACGTTGATTAAGCGTATTGTAAAGCATGAAAACGATGAAGTTGTTGCGATAACTTTCTCTACAGATATTGAATTGGCAGAGGTTAAGAAAATTGAACAAGCCATTGGACAGCGTATGGATATTATCGATTTGCCAGAAGATTTAAAAATTGTTGATGCATCAACAGCGAAGCCTAAAAAGAAAAAGAAGGATGAGGATGAAGATACTTCTGAACGAGGTGCAGCATTTCATGAAAAGAAGGCAAGTAATGTGAAAAACTATAATTACAGTGCTGGCGCAAAGGCGAAGATGACTTACAAAAATAAAAAAGGTTTATCTTAATCCGTTTAATTATCGTTTCAGATTTGCAACAATTTTAAGGTTGTTGATTTTTTCTCTTTTAATCTGTAAAAAATCATAATATATTTAATCAATTATGAAAGAAAACAGTTACGCTAGTAAAGGCCAGATTCAGCATTTTGTTATGTTTTGGTTAAAACCTCAACTTACAAAAGCAGAGATAGTAGATTTTGCAAATTTCTTTGAAAGTTTAAAATCTATAAAATACATCAAAACGTTAAATTACGGTTTGGCGGCAAATACCCCAAACAGACCAGTTACCGATAATTCATTCACCTATTCTTTAACCATCACATTTGATACAATTGAAGATCACAATGCTTACCAGGAAGACAGAACCCATCTGGATGCTGTAGAGAAGTTTTCTAAAAATTGGTATAGAGTTGTGGTTCATGATACTATTGTATCTGCTAATTACGGCTAACATTTTAAAAAGATGTAATAACTATAAATCCTTAAGTTTGAAGCTTAAGGATTTTTTTGTTTAAAAAATCTTTAAAAAGATAAGGCCCACCATCGCGGCGGGCCAATTATCCAACTAACAAAACATAATTTTATAAAAGGTTTATGCACCTTTTTTAACTAATTTATATTCAATAACTGGTTTACCACGAGTACCACCATCATTTGAAATAAAACTGTTGAATTTTAATTTGTAAACATTTCCTGAACCATCTTTTACTACGTAGAAAACATCAGTTTTAACACCAACTGCAGTTCCTGTTGTGTTTCTCCAGTTGGAACCGATTACATCTCTTGATGATGAGAAAGTAATACCGGCAACATCAGCTTCTGCAAATGCAGCATAGGTTTTAGTTGTTGTAGAAACCTGAGCCGCTGTAACACCAGCGATGTTATTGATGAAAACTAAATCAGAAAAACCATACGGTAACTGCGTTGTTCCAGCCGCTGTCCAATACATGCTGTAACCCCAAACAATATCCCAGGTTGCTTTAGTTGGCTCAACATTAGCCGTTGTACCTCTTACTAATGAAGTGAATTGGAAATTACTCTCCGCATTTTTAGCAATATCTAAACTTGTAAAAGTTGTAGCCGTTAATTTAGCGTATTGTAAAGTGTAACCAGTTCCTTTTCTTAACACGCGGATTTTGTACAATTCATCATTTGCTAAAACTGTATTCGAACCGCCTTTTCTGTTGATGATGTAAACTTTGTTATCAGCATCGGTTGCTGAAACAGCAGCAATCGCAGTTTTATTCAAAATATTGGTTTCTCTACCATCATCAATAATGGTAAAGTTTCCACCACCTTGACCAACTTTAAGTGCATTTGGGTCGAGATCTGTAGCTGTAACTGTATTTAAATCTGTTTTATTCACTAAAAGTGCAGATGCACCATTTGTCGAGTTCAAAATAACTTTGAAATCTGATCCAGAGTAGAAGCCTAAATCCCAGCTATCTCTATCTACTGAAGTTTGTTTATCTGTACTAAAATCTACGTAAACGCTGTTTCCGGCCGCACTTCCAGCCTCTGTAGAAATTAGACCGTTTAAGGTTAATGTGCTACCATCTGACGGAGGTGCAACAATAACAGGCTCTTCACCATCTTTTTTACAAGCTGTAAAAGTTACCGCCAAAAGGGCAATTGCAATAATCGAGTTAAGTTTATTCATTGTTTTTTATTTTAATTAGTTTTTGTTCCAGTTAAATGTCAACCCCAAAACATAAGATCGGCCATAGCTTAGGGGAATGGATGCTCCTCCAGTGCTATGTGCGCCACCCGAAGCAGTTGATGTATTGTTTAATTGGGTTACGTTGAAAATATTTTTCGCTCCGGCATTCAGCGTAAAACGCTTATAAAAAATTTTGCTTAGCATTAAATCAGCAAAGCTGAAGCCCGAAATTTTTGTTGGTACGTAAGTAGTAACATTTGTTGGGTCGGTTTGAAAGCCTAACTTTTCACCAGTGTATTTATAGAATAAGCTAATGCTTCCGTTAATTTTATTTATAGTGTAAGTAACGTTAGCGGTTACTTCAGGCGACCATACAATTTTCTTATCTGTAAATGTTGAAGACTCTGAGTACGTATGAAACGAGCCGATGTATGATACACCAACGTTCGCTTGCAAATCTTTATAAATGAAGGTATTGTCTAAGGTTGCGCCGGTTGTTTTAAAATTGCTGATGTTCAGTAAGGTTGTGATTGAATTATCAGTTGGAGCCGTACCGAAATCTATTTTGTTTTTAAACTTATTGAAAAATCCAGCTAAGGTAGAACGAAATTGGATATCGCTAGTCATAATTCCAGACCAAGCTAATGAACCATTAAAGCTGTTCGATTCTTCTGCTTTTAGATTTGGATTGCCGTAAATCTTGTGACTTGCATCAACAAAATCGTAGTATAATTCTCTCAATGCCGGAGCCCTGAAACCTCTGGCATAACCCAAACGCAAATCTAAAGTTTTGCTTAAACTGAATTTTGTATTTAATGATGGGATTAGCGGTGGTGCATCATATATAGAATTTTTTATAAACCTTAAACCTGGGCGAAGTGCAATGCCATCAATAGGTTTTATCTCCGAGGAAACAAATAAGGCATAATCATTAATTACAGGAGAACCACTAATTCTCTGTCCGGAAGCTGCATCTCTATTGTACTCAAAACCCGGTTGAAAAGAGATTTTATCATTCAGCTTGTAAATTGCAGTCGCCCTGAAAATGGTTGCGTTAAATTTTGCAGTATCTTGTTCACCAGCATCTGTAGTTAAAACCTCAGTATTATTAGTGAAATTATGGTTTACGGTATGTGTAGAACGTTGTAAATCCGTGTATCCGGCAACAGCTGTGATTTGAAAGTCTGAATTGATTTTCCACTCTGACTGTAATTGTTGAGTGTAGCGTTTTGTAGTATACGTTGCGAGTTTACCAATGTAAGTGTTTGGGTTGATACCGAATCGTGCATCAATGTCTTCATTTAAGCCATCAAGGCGGTACCAAATATTAAAATTTTCATTTCTGTAACCAATTTTAGTATTTCCAAGCCACTGTTCTTTTGGTTTCCACTGATTTTTCCTAGCATTGAACTCCTCTAAAAAAGCAGTTTTTGGCGCCATATTCCATCCACCAAAATCATTATGGGAAGCACCAACTATTGCACTCCATCCTTTTTTCTGCCAGCTGACGCTCAAATTTTGGTTGTGTAAACCTTTACCACTAAAAGCTTCATATTCATTACCAGCCGTTTCTTCTTGTACACGAGCATTTATGCTCAAAAGTGATTTACCTGCATTTTTAGTGATGATGTTTATCACGCCAGCCAAAGCATCAGTACCATAAATTACAGACATCGGTCCTTCAACAATTTCAATACGTTCTACAGTATTAATATCAATCTGGCCTAAACTTTCTCTGGCGTCAGATCTATCTACCATCGGAATCCCATCCAATAAGATTTTAACATTTCTACCCGTCATACCCATTAGAGATACATCTGTAGTTCCTAGGGTTAAATCGTTTGTAAACCTAAAACCCAATTCGGTATTTAAAACTTGCTGAATGTTTGTTGCTGCTCTTAGTCTAATCCTTTCGGCACTAATTGTTCTAACATTATAAACTGAGTTCTTCAAAGTTTGTGGACAATATTGTCCGGTAATTACAACCTCTCTTAAGTTTTTAGCGCTCGAAGTATCTTGCTTAACAGATTGGCTGTAAGCAGAAAATGCTAATACACTTAGGACAGTTGATAAATATATTTTCATTAATTTAGACTAATTATAAATAATTGTGCAAATTTGTGCATAATCGAACAAAGCGGATAACGCCATACGGATAATTTACAACGTTAAACGGATTATTAAGAATTATTCTAAATAATCTCTATAGTGATATTGATTTGCAAGCGTAATAATGAATATTAGAATTTCAGAAGTAGATACGAATAACGTTGTTTATCAAAACGTTGCTATGAATAATCCAGAAAATTATGATGGTATCGAGAGAAATAATCATCGATTTAATAGTGAAAATTACACTTTTACCAGGGATGAAATATTTTGTGACGGGGTTCAAATTGCGCTTAACAGACTAATTGCAATTAGAAAAAGTGAATTTGTGCTAAAGGATATTTCTGGAAGCATAGGCTTTGTTTTCTGTTTAGATGGAAGTTTAAAATATCAGAATGAGGAGCATTTTTCAAATCAAGCGCTGATGAAAAATGAACACATTGTTTTCAATCATGACTTAGATAATTTATTATTTAGCATTAATGGAAAGGCTGAGTATATCGTATTGCGATTTACAAAGGATTATTATCACAATCTTACCGGAGCTAATTTTTCTGATGATGTAGAAGCCTTTTCTTCTTTAAATCCATTTCCGGAGGTGACCTCTATTTTGATGGATTTATTTGACGATAAAATTAATCCAAGAATTGAGAAACTACATCTAAAGGCAAAAATTTATCAGTTACTTATACTTTTTATCAATAAATCTAAGCCGAAGCAAAGCTTTTCGATGAAGAGAGATGATGTTGATAAAATTCTAAATGCCAAGCAATTAATTGAAGCTAACTTTCGGATTCCCTTTTCCTTGATAGAACTTTCCCGGAAGGTTGGAATTAATGATTATAAATTAAAAAAAGGCTTCAGAGAAATTATCGGTAACACAGTTTTTGGTTATTTATACGAAATTAGGATGGAAAAAGCCTACGAATTACTTTCAAAAGAATTTAAAAGCGTTGGTGAAGTTGCTTTTTTGGTCGGCTATAAAAACCCTCAGCATTTTACAGCAGCATTTAAAAAGAAGTTTAGTATCCTTCCGGGAAATCTAAATAAATCTTAAGTTATTTTTCATTTACCACCAATTCAGATTCGACAAGCGTGTTGTAAAAAGCCTGGTTTTCTGCATTCGGGTTGCTAATCAAATCAAGCAATATGTTCGCTGCTTTTTGTCCTTGTTGATATGGATATTGCTCTACAGAAGCAATTGGTGAATAATCAAGATAATCCATCAATGGTAAGTTTGCGTAACTCACAATGTCAATTTTATCGGCAAGGTTTTGTTTTTTAAGATATTTAATCAGAAACAGGGCAACATAATCGTTAAAAGCAACGATTGCAGAAGGTTTTCTTTTGTGATTAATAAGTTGTTCTGCGGCTACAATTGTACCTTTTTCAGTTAAATCACAATTAATAACCAATGATGGATCGTATTTTAAACGATTAAAATTAATGGCTTGCATATAACCGTCTTTACGTTCGCCACTAGCAAAAAGGGTAGAAGGACCATTAATCATACCTATGGTTCTATGGCCTTTCTTCAATAAATAATTAACAGCTTTTATAGTAGCATTTTCCAAAGTACAAGCAACATAATGTACATTTTTAACAGGTGGAATTCTATCAAAAAACACAACCGGAATATTAAAAGCTTTCAATTTTTCAAAGTGCTCAAAAGTAGAAGTATCTTTTGTAATTGAAACCAATAAACCATCCACACGCTGATTTTTCATCTTATCAACCAACTTCAATTCTTTCTCAAAATTATCATGCGATTGAGCAAAAATTACTGTGTAATTTCTTTTCAAAGCTTCATCTTCAATAGCAGAAATGGCTGTCGAAAAAAAGTGCTCTGCTAATTCTGGTAAAATAACACCAATTGTATAGGTTTTACCTTTTTGAAAAAGAATCGCAGCATTATTGGGTTCGTAGTTTAAAGATTTAGCAAGTTCCTTAATTTTCTCCCGGGTAACTGCGCCAATACTTGGATGGTCATGCAGTCCTCTTGACACGCTTGACGGTGAAAGATTTAAAATTTTGGCAATTTCCTTAATGGTAGTTGGTTTCGATTGCATTTAGGTTAAAAGCTATATGAAATATCTTTTCGATGTAATATTACGAAAATTATCTATCTCATCATTGCAAATATTTAGATGCAATTAATTTTATTTTAATGTCTAAATAACAGTTATTTTATCTTTGGGGAGGTTTTTCTTACCTAAAATTTATGTTACTTAACGTTTTGTAACGGCTTCAATAAAACATATATCTAAAGCTGCTGCAATTTTGAGCAATAACTTTTAATCTTAAAATTAATCTACTTTTGTAGCATAATTATTTTTATGATTACCTTATATATTTTAATAATACTTTTAATATCCTTTCTTGTCGTTACAAATCTGCCTGTCTTCGGCCGTTTACCTAAAGGAAAACGATTAGACACAATTCACCATTTATCAAATTATAAAGATGGTGCTTTACAAAATTTGTCGATTACTTTAATGCAACCTGAAGGTGTAAGTTTCTTTAAAGTATTGCGTGCATTTCTTTTTCAAAAGCAACCAAATAAAGCACCTACACTAGCGTTAAAGTTTGTAAAACCTGCTATTAACGATATTCAAAAAAGTACAGCTCCAGAAATTATTTGGTTTGGTCATTCTTCCTATTTAATAAAAATTGATGGTCTTCGAGTTCTTGTCGATCCGGTTTTTAGTAAAACACCATCTCCTTTTTCTTTTATTGGTAGTAAAGCTTTTAAAGGCACTGATTTTGTTAAGGCCGAAGATTTTGAAAATATCGATGTTCTGCTCATAACACACGACCATTACGACCATTTGGATTACCAAAGCATTTTAAAGATTGCACCAAAAGCGAAGCATATCGTTTCATCAATTGGTGTAGGTTCGCATTTAGAAAGGTGGGGGATAAGTACCGATAAAATAAATGAATTGTGCTGGAATCAATCTATTAATTTATTCGATGAAATTAGTTTTACCGCAGTACCAGCAAGACATTTTACGGGTAGAAAGTTTAAGCGAAATCAAACGCTTTGGTCGGCATTTGTTTTACAAACTGCGTCGTCGAAATTATTTCTAGGCGGCGATTCTGGCTATGACACGCATTTTAAAGCCATCGGTGATGAATTTGGTCCATTTGACGTTGCGCTATTAGAATGCGGACAGTACAATGAACTATGGCCGTATATCCATATGTTTCCAGAACAAACCGTTGAAGCAGCAATCGATTTAAAAACCAAATTTTTAATGCCTGTACATTGGGGTAAATTTAGTTTGGCCATGCATCCCTGGAACGAACCAATTGAAAGAATTGTAAAAGCTGCTGAAAAAAAAGAATTTCCGATAATTACACCAAAACTTGGTGAAACAGTTACAGTTGGACAGGCACACTTAAATGAAAAATGGTGGTAATGGATAAAATTTAAACAATAGTGGTTTCGGGTTGTTTATCTCAAAAAAACATAAACTATGAAAACCGACCTTGTAGAAATTTTTCAAACCATTAGAGCAAGCTTACATCCTTATGCTAGTTTAGGTTATACCGTGCACGAAAACTCGGAAACGGGTTACGATTTATATAGCGAGAAAAATATAGAAATTAACGGTGATAAAATTACAGAGCGCTTTTTTGCAGGTGTTTATATAAACGGAAGTGAAGTTGAACTAAAGGTAAATGTTCAGGAATTTAAAGCTTCAAATCAAAATATAATTAGTTTTGGCGATGAAAAATCTGGGTTGGTTATAAGTGCCATAGACGAAGAAAAACTTAAAGAGACCGGAACGCTTGTTGAAATTATTCACATCCATTTCAAAGAAAAAGAGTGGGTTTAATCTCATTTTCGATATGGAAAAACTAAATTTGTAGCTGAAAAATCTGTGTTTAGCTACAAATTATAAATCTCTTAATTGAAAAACAAAGTTTTTGAATCGCATAACTTTAATTGGATTAAGGATTTAACTTCAAAATTAAATGCCCAAGGTTTTGAATTTGATTTTATTGATGACAAAGAATTAACTTTAATCGGCATTAAAAACAGCAAACTCATTATCAACTTTGTTGAAATTGGTACCGCTCAAACGCCAGAAAATCTCATAGAACTTCAAACTAAATTTTACTCCAATAATTTAAACTTGATTCACCTTTGGGAAGATGTTTTTACCACCAAACCAGTTGAGGTTATAGAACGGATAAAATCCTTAACAGGAAAAAATACCAGAATTCACGGCAGAAAAACAAATGTTTTAAAAATAACTAAGCCCGAAGCAGATGCTTTTTTAAATGAAAATCACTTGCAAGGCTCAGTGAGCAGTCGCTATAAATTTGGTCTTTTCACAAATAATGAATTAGTTGCTGTTGCTACATTTTCTGCGTTGAGGAAGATGAACCATACCCAAAATTATAAATCAATAGAATTGATAAGATTTGCGGTAAAAGCTGGCTTTTCGGTTAACGGTGGTTTATCAAAATTAATCATGCATGTTGGTAAAAATCTCCAGCCAAATGATGTAATGAGTTATGCAGATAGAGATTGGTCTTTTGGATCATCTTATCAAAAATTGGGCTTCGAGCAAGTTTCTTTTAGCAAACCTCAAACTTTTTTATTAGATGAAAATCTTACCAGAACTTTAGTAAAAGATGAAAATCCAAAAACTCATCCAACGGTTTTTAATACAGGAAGCATTAAATTTATCTTAAAATTTTAATATGGATGAAAAACCTTTGCTAGTTATTTTAGGCGCAACGGCATCAGGCAAAACCAAACTTGCTGTTCGTGTTGCGGAAGCATTAAATGGTGAAATAATCAGCGCAGATAGCCGACAGATTTTTAGACAAATGGATATCGGCACTGGAAAAGATTTATCCGAATATTTAATTAATGGCAGAGAAATACCTCATCACTTAATAAATATTTTAGAACCTGGTGAACGATACCATGTTGATGCTTTTAAAAATGATTTTTTTACTGCTTTTAAGAAAATAACATCCAAAGAAAAACTACCAATACTTTGTGGTGGCACCGGAATGTACATTCATTCGGTTTTACAGAACCAACCTTATACAGCAGTTCCAGTTGATGAGAATTTAAGAAATGAACTTGACTTGCTTTCCAAAGAAGAATTGATATTGAAGTTGGAAACCTATCCAAAGGAACAGACTAATAATGTTGATCGATCATCAAAAAAACGTTTAATAAGAGCTATTGAAATAGGAGCATACTTGAACCACAATACATTAATTAATTACGAATATCCAAAGTTTAATCCTTTAGTTTTCGGTTTGAAGAACGAAGTTGAAATTACACGCTCGAATATTTTGAAACGATTGGATTACCGTTTACAAAATGGGATGATTGATGAGGTTGAACAACTTCTTACAGATGGAGTAGATAAGGCTACTTTAATTTTCTATGGATTGGAATATAAGTTTATAGTAATGTATTTGAATGGCGAATTAAATTTAGATGAACTGAAATTAAAACTTGGCACGGCAATCTGCCAATTTGCAAAGCGACAAAATACATTTTTTAGAAAGATGGAAAAGGATGGAGTTTCGATAAATTGGCTGGACGCTAAACTAGAAACCGATCAGTTAAAACAGCAAATTTTAAAAATGGTTTCAAATAATTACAACTTAGATTTTGTGAGTTAAATTTGACGGTTTTGTCTACGAAAATGCCTTAAAGTCACTTGTTTGGCACAGGGTTTGTAAACATTGTAGCTATATTGATTACCCAAAAATAAATATCTTATAATGAAAACAATTACTAAAATCCTCGCTACATCAGCAGCTGCTGTAGCGTTATTTATCTCAACAAATGTTAATGCTCAAACAGCACCTAGAAATTTAGGTATAGGCTTAAATGTTGGTGCTGGAACAACTACTGGTTATGGCTTAGTTATAGGTGGTGATATCAGATATCAATTTAATGTTGATAAACAATTATCTATTCCAGTAACTGCTGGTTACAATAATTTCTCTATTAAAGATACCTACGGTGGTGGCAGTTTTGGAATTATCCCTGTAAAAGCGGGTGCTAAATATTTCTTTAACGATTCTGGATCTGGTGCTTATGGTTTAGCAGAACTTGGCGCTGGTTTTGGAACGAACAAAGGAGCTGGAACAGCATTTGTTTATTCTCCTGCTATTGGTTATTCATGGAGTAATGGTTTAGACCTTGCTGCTAAATACGAGGGATATTCTAATAATGGAAGTATCGGATTTGCCGGTATTCGTTTAGCTTACGGTTTCTCACTATAATAAAAAGCTTCATATTTTAAAGCCTCTGAGAAATCAGGGGCTTTTTTATTTTCAGAAAATTCGATAAAAACAATAATTAAAAAATCTATTTCATGTCAGTTTTCGTAGATAAACTAAAACCTTAATTATTTACTTAAAAAATCTAATATGAAAACGATTACAAAAATTTTTGCAGTAGCTTCAGCAATTGCAATTTTTACAACAGGAAGCTTAAAGGCACAAACATCTACCACTACAATGACTACCAATAACGGAATGGCTTTTAAAATAGGTGTTGGCGTGCAAGGTGGCTTATTTCCAGATAAATCTGAAATGGATTATGGTTATGGAGCCGACATTAAATTGCAATACGATTTAACAAAAGACGTAGCAATTACAGCATCAGGTGGCTATACTAAATTGAAATGGAAAGGTAGTCCATTAAATTTTGAATTTATTCCTTTGATGGGTGGTGTTAAAGCATTCGTGATAGATAGAATGTTTTTAACCGGAGGAGCTGGAACAGGTTTGGCTTTAAAAGATGGTGCTAATATGAACTTTATCTACACTGGTGGACTTGGGTACGAATGGAACAATGGATTGGAAGTTGGCGTTAAGTATGAAGGATATGTGAACAATAGCGCGTCTGATTTATACTTTATGAAAACCGGACAGTATGCCTTAAGGATTGGATACAACTTTAAATTATAATAGGAACATCATAATATTTAGAGCCTTCGAAATTTTCGGGGGCTTTTTTTATTATTTTAATATTTTAATTGCTATTTTGAGCCGAAAACCAAATACAATGAAAAAAATATTCGGAATAGCAATACTTAGCGTTTTAATGGCCTGCAATCAAGCAGAGAAAAAATCTGATGATAAAATAGATTCTTCAACAGTAAATACAGCAGATAAAAAAAATACAGTAGTTATTGAAGATGTAAAAAAAGCAAAAATATTTACTGATTACGTTTTATTAAAAGATGCCTTGGTTAAATCGGATGCTGCTGAAGCACAAAAATTAGCTTCGGGTTTACAAAAAAGCTTAGCTGATTACGAAGGATGTGAAACCACAGCAAGTATCGCTGAAAAAATTGCCGCCACGAATAACCTAAAGTTTCAACGTAAGGATTTTACAGCATTAAGCATGGATTTAATTGCTTTTATTAAATCAACACCATTAAAAGGCGGTAAAATTTATGTACAACATTGCCCAATGGCTAATAAAGGGGATGGTGGTGATTGGTTATCAACAGAAAAGGAAATTAAAAATCCTTATTATGGTAATGAAATGCTTGAGTGCGGTAGAGTAACAGAAGAAATCAAGGGAATATAGTGCTTTCAAACTGTTATTTATAATCATGATTGTTACGTCATATTGACTAATATTTCACATTAATTTAACAGATTTGCTATGCATGTATATTAATTTTATATAATTTAGAAAGCTATAAACACAACACAATAATATGTCAGATATTGCAGAGATTAAAGTTGATGGTAAGACAATTGAATTACCGGTAATTACAGGAACAGAAGATGAAAAGGCTATTGATATTTCTAAGCTAAGGGATTCAACTGGTTTTGTAACTTTAGATACAGGTTTTAAAAACACCGGCTCTACAAAAAGTAAAATAACTTTTTTAGATGGTGAAAAAGGTATCTTAAAATACAGAGGTTACTCGATTGAAGAACTTGCAGAAAAATCTAGTTTCTTGGAAGTTTCTTATTTAATTGTGTACGGTGAATTGCCAACTCAAGCACAACTTGATGATTTTCAAGGTGAAATTAGTAAGCATACATTGATTCATGAGGATATGAAGAAGTTTTTTGATGGTTATCCATCAAAATCTCATCCAATGGGTCAATTAGGTTCTTTAATATTCTCTTTATCAACATTTTATCCTGAATGTTTAAAGCCAAATCAAACAGCTGAAGCGCAGAATTTAACCATTATTAAGTTATTAGCTAAATTACCTACAATTGTTTCTTTCATCTATAAAAAATCTTTAGGTCATCCGCTTATCTATCCGAAAAATAAATACGATTACGTTACGAACTTCCTTTGGATGACTTTTGGACAACGTACAGAAGATTATGATGTTAACCCAATTGTGGTTAACGCAATGAATAAATTATTGATTCTTCATGCAGACCACGAGCAAAATTGTTCAGCATCAACTGTTCGTATTGTAGGTTCATCTGATTGTAACCTATACGCTTCTGTTGCCGCAGGTATCGCAGCACTTTGGGGACCGCTTCACGGTGGTGCAAACCAAGCAGTGATTGACATGCTTGAACTAATTAAAGCTGATGGTGGTGATACTGAAAAATGGATTGCTAAGGCTAAAGATAAAAACGATCCGTTCCGTATGATGGGTTTTGGACATAGAGTTTATAAAAACTTCGATCCACGTGCAAAAATCATTAAAAAAGCTTGCGATGATATTTTAGAGAACTTGGGTATTGATGATCCGATTTTAGAAATTGCTAAAAAATTAGAAGAGGCAGCATTAACAGATCAATATTTCATCGATAGAAAATTATATCCGAACGTAGATTTTTATTCAGGTATTATCTATCGTGCTTTAGGTTTCCCTTCAGAAATGTTTACAGTATTATTTGCCTTGGGTCGTTTACCAGGATGGATTGCACAATGGAAAGAAATGCATGAAAATAAAGAACCAATTGGTCGTCCTCGTCAAATTTACGTTGGTGAAACTGATAGAGCTTTCGTTGGTATTAAAGATAGAAAGTAATTTATTATTACATAAAAAAACCAGGTTTGAGAAAACCTGGTTTTTTTATGCTCTGATTTTTGAAAACTATGTTGCTACGTAATAGATTAAGTTAAGCATAACCATTTCTGTAAAGGCAAGTGCAATTGCATATAGAATAAAAATCATAAACATTTTACCTATTACTTTTTTGCGCTGATAAAATACTTTTAAAGCATTAAACATATACCAGCAAATCCAAACGTACAATCCAATTTCTATAATGGTTGACATGATAGAACTTGCTCCGAAAATATATTTGATAAGTGGCTTGGTAATTATAGATACAATAAAATAGGCTGTCATTCCATGTATGGTAAAAATCAGGTGATCCAAGTAGTAAATGTGGTTCCTCCTGAAGTTTAGCATAATAAAAAATGCCAATAGCGGCATGAGTAGAAAGTACTGCTTTGGTCTGTTGTGCTCTAAAGTTTCTTCAATTATTTCAGATTTTTCACCAATCGTAATCGAACGTTTCTTCATCATTCGTTCAAAAAAATTATCTCTTTGGGTTATCGGTAACTGCTGTTGACGAGAAAGATATGCCTGGTAAGTGCTATCATTACGCTTAATGTGGATAGAGTTATATTGCTTAATGATATCACTTAAAGAATCTGATTCGTTGGCTTTATATTGCTTTTTAAGTTCTGATAAAGTGATATTCTGTTCTTTTAAAGAAAGCTTTTTAAATTCATCCTTATCAATCTCCTCTAAAATTTGCCTCTTGGCGTGGTTAAAAAGGGCAGGAGATGTTTTCTTAAGTCCTGCGTCAGTTAGTTCTTTATCAGCACTGTCTATTACACTTCGTCTATCAACCTTTTCAGTGGTTTTGACCTCGTGAGTGGATTTTTTACTTTTATGTTCCGGAGAATAAGCAACCAAAAAATAAACAATAGATACAAAAATATACATACTTACCGGATTGATGTATCTCGCTCTTTTACCAGCTAAATAATCAAGGGTAACTTGTCCGGGTTTAGTAAGGAGGGGGGTAAGCGTTTGAAAAAATTTATTGTCAAAATGAAAATAATGGGCAATGCTATGGCTTATAAAACCCCAAAAACTTTCATTTAATTCTAAATTTGGCTGACCACAATTGCTGCAATAATGCTTTTCGACATTAGCGCCGCAGTTTAAACAATTATGTTCTTTTCTGTACTTGCCTGCTGACATAAAGGATTTTGTGAGATGTTAATGACTAATTGCTTCGATAGCTTTTTCTTCTGCCTTGGTGTGTTTGTGTTTAAAAACAATAACGAAAACAACAGCGATTACTAAAACATAAATGGTGAAAGAAAGCCATATGTTATGCCAGTCTTTAACATCTAAAGCTCTACTCAGGTTTCCATTTTCTAATACGCTAATTCCTTTGTTTTGCAAGAATTTAAGTAAATGTGTATTGTCTGCATCACTTTTAACATATTTTGATAAAGAATCAATTGTAGTATAATAGGTTGTGAAATATTTATTTATCATCAAACCAGATACTAAACTACCAAATACAGCACCGAAGCCGTTTGTCATCATCATAAATAAGCCTTGAGCTGATGAACGGGTTTTAGGTGTTGTAGAAGTTTCTACGAATAATGAACCTGAAATATTGAAGAAATCGAAGGCCATTCCATAAACAATGCACGAAACAATAATCATCCATAAATTCGAAGAAGGATCGCCATAGGCGAATAACCCAAAACGCAGTACCCATGCAAACATTGCAATTACAATAACCCATTTTATTCCAAATTTTTTCAAAAAGAAAGGAATGGCCAAAATAAATAAGGTCTCAGAAATTTGAGATATGGATAAAATTATTGTAGAATACTTAATTACAAATGAATCTGCAAAAACTGGAAACAACTTAAATTCATCTAAAAAAACATCACCGTAAGCGTTGGTTAATTGTAAAGCTGCACCCAAAAACATAGAGAAAACAAAAAACAAAGCCATTTTATAATCGGCAAAAAGTTTAAAAGATTCTAGTCCTAATTTCTGTATGAATGAGGTTTTCTCACTAATTAAATTTGAGGGCTTACAAGCAGGCAAAGTAAAAGAATATAGGCCTAATGCTAAGGCACTAATACCAGCTATGTAAAATTGATTTGCGCTTGCCTTATTACCAGTTAAATTGGTAATCCACATGGCAGCAATAAAACCAACCGTTCCCCAAACACGAATTGGAGGAAAACTTTTTACAACATCGTAATTGCTGTTTTTCAATGTTGTGTAACTTATCGAATTACTGAGTGCAATTGTTGGCATATAAAAGCACATTGCTACAAGTATTACCCAAAAGAAACTATGTGGATTTTCTACTTGAGGCAGATAAAACATTGTTGCAGCGTATAGGATATGTAAAATTGCATAAAGCTTTTCTGCATTAATCCACTTATCAGCTAGTATGCCAGTTAAGGTTGGCATAAAAAGAGAAGCGATACCCATTGTAGAGAATATAATTCCAAAATCTGCACCGTCCCACTGTTTGGTTCCAAACCAATAATTTGCAATTGTAATTAACCAGGCAGCCCATACAAAGAATTGCATGAAACTCATTATAGTTAAGCGAAACTTAACATTCATCATATAGTTAGTTTGATTTTGAAAGTAAAGGCTGAATATAGGAACTATTTTAAAATATAATTAAAAAATGAACCCAAATTATTTCAAACAATTTGGGTTCATTTCAATTTCTATGATTTTTTAAAGATATATCTTTAAAAAAAACTAAGATGTTCCTCTTTTATTTAATTCATCGCGTAAACGGGCTGCTTTTTCATAAGCTTCATCAGCGATAGCTTCTTGTAGTTTTTGTTGCAATTCATCAACAGTTAAATCTGAAAAGCCTTGCTGGTTTGTGGAAGTTGGAATGGTGTCAGCGTCTGGTTCTTTTGCAAGACCATCCATGTTTTCCAGAAAAAGGAAATCGTTACCTTCAATCACAATTCCGGCAGATGCAAGAATGAATTCGTAAGTATAAATCATTGCATTAAACCTTACAGAAAGTGCAATCGCATCCGATGTTCTGGCATCAATCTCGTGTGTGTTTTTTCCATCACTACAAATTAATTTAGCGTAGAAAACACCATCAACTAAATTATAAATAATAATTTCCTGAATATTAATGTGGAACGTTTCAGCCATAGATTTAAATAAATCATGCGTTAATGGCCTGCTCGGGGTCATTTTTTCAATTTCGATGGCAATTGCCTGTGCTTCAAAAGCGCCAATAATAATTGGTAAACGTCTTCTGCCATTTACTTCACCAAGTACTAAAGCATAAGCACCAGATTGAGTTTGGCTGTAAGATAATCCTACAATGTCTAATTTTACTTTCTTCATGTTTACAGCAAGACCTTATAGATTTTTAAAACCTATAAGGTCTGTAAAATATTATCCTTTATGTGCTTTTAAGGCTTCAATTAATTTCGGAACAACTTCGAAAGCATCGCCAACAATACCGTAATCTGCAACTTTAAAGAAAGGTGCTTCTGGATCTTTGTTAATGACAACAATTACTTTTGATGAACTTACACCAGCTAAATGTTGGATTGCACCAGAAATACCAATCGCAATGTACAAATTCGGGCTAATTGCAATACCAGTTTGTCCAACGTGTTCTGAGTGTGGTCTCCAATCTGCATCCGAAACTGGTTTAGAACATGCAGTTGCAGCGCCTAACAAGCCTGCTAACTCTTCAATCATTCCCCAGTTTTCAGGTCCTTTTAAGCCTCTACCTGCAGACACAACTAATTCTGCATCTGGTAAAGAAACTTTATCTGTTGCTCTAACAATGTCTTTTATAACAGTGCCTAAATCTGATTGTTTAACATCAGCTGTGAAGTTTTCAATAGTCGCATCAGTCGCATTTTCTTTAACGCCAAAAGCATTTGGGTTTAAAGCAATAACTTTGTTTGCTGATGTTAACTCAGTAATTGCGAAAGCTTTGCCAGAAAACGCAGTTTTCTTAACTGAAAATTTTCCATCGGTGCTTGGTAATTCCACAGCACCATCTGCCAAACCAGCCTTTAATTTTACGGCAATACGAGGCGCTAAACCCTTACCAGAGAATGAGTTGGAAAGCACAACAATATCAGCAGCTTCTTTTTCGGCTGCATTTGCGATTACGCTTGCATAAGCTTGGTTTACAAAAGTTTTTAACTGGTCTGCGCTTACATTTAAAACTTTTGAAGCGCCATATTTACCTAATTCTTTTAACTCACTTTCAGCAACATCACCAATAGAAATTGCAGTTAAATTGGTCGATTGTTGGTTGGCAATTGCTTTGGCATAGGAAACGGCTTCGAAAACTGATTTTTTAAATTTCCCTTCAGCTTGTTCTACATATACTAATACTGACATATATTTATTTCTGAAATCCTTAACCAGGATTGTTTAACTTAATTATTTAATTTGATTGTGGTTTTTGCGAATTAAATTACTTTAGCTTCGCTGTGTAACAAGTTAATTAACTCTGCTGTTTGCTCTGCCGGAATTAATTTAACTGTTCCACGAGGAGCAGGCGTTTCATATTTGGCAACTTTTGTTACTTCTTCAATAGAAACTGCTTCTACAACATTCAATGGCTTTGTTCTTGCACTCATAATGCCACGCATGTTAGGAATTTTAGGTTCAGCAACACCTTCAGCGCAACTTGCAACAAATTTGCCTGAAACTGTTAAAACTTCTTTACCGCCTTCAATTTCACGTTCTATTGTTGCGCTAGTTCCATCAGCATCTAATTTTTTTACAATAGAAATTGATGGAATATCTAAAAATTCGCCAACCATAGCAGCAACCTGATTACCATTGTAATCGATTGATTCGCGACCGGTTAAAATGATGTCGAAATCTTTATCTTTTGCATATTCTGCAATTTGTTTAGCCACAAAATAAGCATCACGAGGAGCAGCGTTTACGCGAACTGCATCATCAGCTCCAATTGCTAAAGCTTTTCTAATGGTTGGGTCGGTAGCGGCTTCTCCAACATTAATAACAGTTGTAGTTCCTTTACCGTTTTCAGTTAATTCAATTGCTCTTGCCAATGCGATTTCATCGTAAGGGTTAACAATATATTGTACGCCCGCCGTATTGAATTCGGTATTATCATTAGTAAAAGTTATTTTTGTCGTTGTGTCGGGCACGTTACTGATACAAACTAATATTTTCATATGTATTAAATTGGGTTTAAGTATTATGCGATTTTCATTTAGATTTATCCATATGAAAACCCATAATTATTTAGATTTATATATTAGGTCTTTCTGCAAATTTAATTAAAAAAGCAAGGAAATAAAATGTCATCAAGCCGATTAGTAAAGTTATTAGAGTTTTTAGAAAATGAACCCAACGATCCGTTTATTCTATATGCCTTAGCTACAGAGTATAACAATCAAAATGATAAAGAAAAAGCTTATAATTTTTACCTTCAACTAACCGAAAAACATCCAGATTATGTGGGCACATACTACCACTTGGGTAAGTTGTTAGAGAAGGACAATCAGAAGGAAAAAGCCATCGAAATTTATCAAAAAGGTATGACTGTGGCTCGCAATAAAAGAGATATGCATGCTTTTTCTGAATTACAAGGCGCATACAATTCGGCTGCCGGATTAGACTATGAAGATGATTAATTTAAAACCAAGGTTTTTTAATTTTTAATGGAAACAAAACCTATATCGTCAAAAAAACAATTGCTCTTTTTACGCAATGTTGTCTTTTTCACTTTTACATCATTTGGTGGTGCATCAGCTCATTTAGCTTTACTTTTGAAATATTTTGTTCATAATACAAAGTTCATTACAGAAGAAGAATTGTTGGAATTGAACGCTTTGGCTCAGGTTTTACCGGGTCCGGCGTCCACACAAACACTCGTTGGTATTGCCTGGAAAGTCGGGAAAATTAAACTGGCAATTATTACTTTTTTGATTTGGATTTTACCTACGGCAGCAATAATGACATTTGCTGCAATTAGCTATGCGGTTTTGGATCAGAAGCAAAAATTTGCAGATGTTTTAGAATACATCCAACCAATTGCATTGGGTATTGTAGCTTATGGTGCTTTTAAATTAGGTAGAAAAGTTTTGACAAGTCAAGTTTCTATTTTTCTGTCATTCGCTGCCGTTGTAGCAACTTTAGTGTTAAAAAATGCTTACGTTTTTCCGCTGGCCATTTTAATTGGTGGCATCATTTCTTCTGCAATAGAAACGCCTCATGAAGAAACCGAATTAAGGGTTAAACTTTTCTCAAATATTAATCCACGAAAGCTCATTTATTTTCTAGGAGCATTGCTATTATTTGCCTTAATAGGTGCAATTATAAACAGGACCTCGCCATTTAGTTTACCCATCCGTTTGCTCGAAAATTTTTACCGTAACGGAATCTTGGTTTTTGGCGGCGGACAAGTTTTGGTGCCGCTAATGTTTACCGAGTTTGTCGAGATGAAACATTATTTGCAAGCGCCAGGTTTCCTATCGGGCTTTGCTTTACAACAAGCACTTCCCGGCCCAACATTTTCTTTTACAAGTTATTTGGGTTCATTAAGTATGAAAAATTTCGGTTATGGTATTGGTGGTCAGATTTTAGGCGGTGTAATCGGTGTAATCGGAATAAATTTACCAGGTTTAATTTTAGTATTATTCATTGTTCCATTTTGGGATGATTTAAAAAAAATATCAAGGATAAGGCATAGTTTATCTGGAATTAATGCCATTAGTGTTGGTTTTATATTTGCAGCATTTATCCTTTTATTGGTGCCGATAGGTTTTAATTGGCTTTTCATAGCAATAATGATTATCACTTTCTTAGTGCTTAATTTTACCAAAATAAGTACACCATTGATTGTTTTAGCCGGTATATTGGTTGGTTATCTTTTCTAAAATTATTTGAAAAGCAGTGGCAGTTCTACTATTAAATGTTAGTCCTGCCATTTGCTCATACGCCTGCAGGCCTTAGACTCAAGGCCGGTATCCGCAATGTCAGGTTTATAAAATCAGGTCTGTTGCGGTAAATATTAGTAGATTTTCAAATCCTGCACAGCCAATACGTCATTGCGAGGCACGAAGCAATCTTCGCATTTCGCAATTCAAATCCATAGTTTTAAGATTGCTTTTTGCCTCGCAATGACAAACGCTCTTATATTCTGATCGAAATGGAAGAAACTTAAATAATTCGACAATTCTAATTTATCTAACCTGATGGAAATGACGGCCCAGAGGCACTAATTTCCAAAAACTAAAAATCATTAACGGAACTAAAATGTAGAGCAGGGCAGGTTTAACCAAAGGATTACTGCATTTTCATTTTCAAATAATTAAGCATAAAAAAAGAGATGTTAAAAACATCTCTCTTACTATTTTATTTTTTTTAAAACGGTGGGTCGTCATCACTATAATCATCCATTTTTGAAGGACGAATAATAACGTTGCTTTGCTTTTCAAAATCTTGTGAAGGGTACATTCCTGCCGATGGACTATCGTTCGAGAAAGAATTTGGCGCTGTAAAATCCTCTTCCAAATCTGTAAACTTAACAAATTTACCAACGAATTTCAGGGGAACAATTCCAGTTTCACCGTTACGGTGTTTAGCAATAATAACCTCGCCAATACCCGCTTGGGAGCGACCTTGTTCATCCTCTGTAATTCCATAGTATTCAGGGCGATACAAGAATAAAACCATATCGGCATCTTGCTCAATCGAACCAGATTCACGTAAATCGGATAACATTGGTCTTTTTCCTTGCAAACCTGGTCTGCTTTCTACCGCACGACTTAACTGCGACAGTGCCAAAACCGGAACGTCTAATTCTTTAGCTACCGATTTTAATGCCCTCGAAATACTACCAATTTCTTGCTCACGGTTACCGCCACCTTTGCCTCCTTCGCCTTTTCCATGCATTAACTGTAAATAATCGACAATAACCAATTGAATATCGTATTGAGATTTTAATCGCCGGCATTTTGCCCTGAACTCGAAAATATTTAGGGCAGGTGTATCGTCAATTAGGAGTGGGGCTTCTGTTAAACGGCCAATTTTACTGTGCAACTGTTGCCATTCCCACTCTTGTAAATTTCCTTTTCTTATTTTTTCTTGTTCAATTTCGGCTTCTCCGGAAATTAAACGATTAACCAACTGAACTGAAGACATCTCTAACGAGAAAACTACCGTTGGTTTTGCAAAATCTACTGTTGCATTTCTCGCACAGGTTAAAACGAAAGCCGTTTTTCCCATCGCCGGACGAGCAGCAATAATTACTAAATCTTGCTTTTGCCAACCGCCCGTAATTCTATCTAAGCCTGTAAAACCAGTTGGAACACCGGTTAAACCATCTGTTTTAGTCCTTAACTCCTCAAGCGTAGCTAAAGATTGCTTAATAATATCGTCCATTTTTTGCGTATCTCTACGCAAGTTATTTTGGGCAATATCAAATAAACCTTTCTCTGCATGGTCTAACAAGTCGAAAATATCGGTTGTATCTTCATAAGCATTAGTAATAATATCTGTAGAAATTCGAATTAACTCACGTTGAATATATTTCTGAGAGATAATTCTGGCGTGGAATTCTATATTGGCAGCAGAAGCTACACGATTAGTAAGGTTAGTAATGTAATAAGCACCGCCCACCATTTCCAAAGTTCCCATTTGGCGTAACTCGGTTGTTACGGTTAAAATATCAACAGGTTTTGATTTTTCGAACAGCATGTGTATTGCTGCAAAAATCTTTTGGTGTGCTTCGTGATAAAAAACTTCGGGTTTTAAGATATCAATAACGGCCGACAAAGCATCTTTTTCAAGCATCAGAGCCCCTAAAACGGCTTCTTCTAAATCTAATGCTTGTGGTGGAAGTTTACCCGCATTGCTAACTGTTGTGTTTAAACGTGCTTTTCTTGCTGATATACTGTTCTTTCCGCCTTGTTCGTTATCCATACTCATAGAACAAAAGTAGTTAAAAGTTTAAGCTCTTGTTTTAATAAGTTGTTAGGAGTTGCTAACAAATTGAAACCTAAAGAATTTAATTTTTCTCGCGATTTTGACAATCTGATATTTTTTTAAACAACAAAATGTGGATAAGGAAAATTATTTGGGTTACTTTTGTACCTCAATTTTGAATAATGGATAATTTTAGAAGACCGCAACGCGTAAAAGAAAATAATGAGTTTGTATTTGGTATCAGAGCTGTAATTGAAGCAATAAAAGCAGGGCGAGATATTGAAACCATTTATTTGCAACGTGGGTTAAGCGGAGGTTTGTTTTTGGAGCTAAAATCTTTATTAACAGATACTTTGATTCCTCTAAATTCAGTTCCGGTTGAGAAATTGAATAGAATGACACAAAAGAATCATCAAGGTGTTATTGCAGTAATTTCTCCAATTACCTATCAAAATATCGAAGACATTGTTCCGGCTATCTTTGAAAAGGGTGAAACTCCTTTAATTTTAATTTTAGATAGCGTTACCGATGTTCGTAATATGGGGGCAATTGCTCGTACGGCATCTTGTGTAGGGGTTCATGCAATAGTTGTTCCTTTAAAAAATGCAGCACAAATAAATGCTGATGCCATTAAAACTTCGGCAGGTGCGCTATTTAATATTCCAATTTGCCGCCATGCTAATTTGCATAAAACCTGTTTGTTTTTACAAGATAGCGGCTTACAAATTGTTGCCTGTACCGAAAAAACAAACGATTTAATTTACAACCCAGATTATACTATGCCAACTGCAATTGTGATGGGCTCGGAAGATGAAGGCATTTCTAACGACCTTTTACGTGTAGCCGATCATCTCGCTAAAATCCCGATGGCTGGGAAAATTGAATCTTTAAATGTTTCTGTTGCAGCTGGTGTAATTTTATACGAAGCTGTAAGACAAAGGGTTTAGTTATTTACTGTAGGGGTGGCTTAAATAATTATTACTATTTTTATTTAAGATTAGCCCCACATGCAAAAAGCCAAAACCATAGCTGAAGTTATTTCGATATTAGATGAAATTATAGCCCAGAGCATAACTTCTAAATCCAGAATTGGATATTTTGCTTGTCTTTATCGAAAAATGACCTTTGCAGTTCAAAAAGGCATACAAGACAATCTTTTTGAAGATGGGGCAAGAATGGAATTGCTCGATGTTATTTTCGCTAATCGATATATTGATGCGTACTACTGTCAAGCATCTAAGAAGTTAACCACAAATTCGTGGAAAACCGCATTCGAAAGTTCAAATCAACAACTTACGGTTATTCAGCATTTACTTTTGGGGATGAACGCCCACATAAATTTGGATTTGGGAATCGCAGCAGCAGAAACCGCAAAAGGAACGGATATTCATCAATTAAGAAAAGATTTCGATTTGATAAATGATATTATTGGTAGTTTGATAAATATTGTTCAAAAGGATTTGGAAGAGATTTGTGCTCCGATGAGGATGCTAAAATATGTGGATAATAAAAGTAAAGAATCTGTAATTAATTTTAGCATTCAAACTGCTCGTAGCACGGCTTGGCTAAATGCAATTACATTATCAACAGTTTTACCAAATATGTATGATGCTTATGTTACAACACTTGACTTAAAAATTAATCAGGTTGCATATAACATAATAAATCCTAACTTTTCTCAGAGTTTATTACTAAGAACTGTTAGGATTTTTGAACCAAATGATATTGGTGTTATTATTAATTTCTTGAAAGATTAAATATACTTATTGCCAAATCTAGATTTTACTTCGGCTACAAACTCCTTAACTTTCTGCTCCTCATCTCTTGGGCAAATCATTAAAGTATTGTTATTTTCAACTACAATAAAATCATGTAAGCCATTCAAAATAACAAGTTTATCTTTCGGTACGTTAACCATACAATTAGATGAGTCGAACATCACAACCTGCTCAGAAGGAATAACGGCATTGCCAACATAATCCTTTTCAGCCATTTCGTAGATTGAAGCCCATGTACCCAAGTCAGACCAACCAAAATCAGCAGGAAGCACGTAAACATTCTCTGCCTTCTCCATGATTCCAAAATCAATTGAAATATTAGTGCATTGCAGATAAGCATTATTAATAAAAGCTTTTTCTCTTGGCGTATTCAATTCATTTCTACCCGCATTAAATATTTCATACATGTCTGGTAAATGCTTGCTAAACGCATTTAAAATTGTTTTTGCAGACCAAATGAATATCCCTGCATTCCATAAGAAATCTCCGCTCTGTAAAAATGATTTAGCCAGTTCCAGATTTGGTTTTTCTGTAAAGGTTTTAACCTTATGCAAATCTTTATCTGTATTTAAAACATGGTCTGTATGTTGGATATAGCCATAACCTGTATCTGGTCGGTTTGGTTTTATACCCAAGGTAATTAAACAATCATTTTCTGATGCAGCATTTAAAGATTGCTGTATCGTTTCTGTAAAAGCTGGCAAATCAGCAATAGTATGATCGGATGGCGTTACAACAATAGTGGCATTTGGATTTAATTCTGCAATCTTTAAGCAGCCATAAGCAATACAGGGAGCCGTATTTCTTAACAATGGCTCAGCCATTATCTGATTTTCAGATAATTCGGGTAATTGCTGTTTAATTAAATCTGTATAAATTTCGTTCGAAACGATAAAAATATTTTCCGGTGGACAAATTTTTAAGAATCTTTCGTAAGTGCTTTGAATAAGCGTTTTTCCGATTCCAAAAAAGTCTATAAATTGTTTTGGGTATTGTGTTCTGCTTACCGGCCAAAAACGACTGCCGACACCGCCGGCCATGATGAGTACGTAATAATTTTTATTCATTTGATGATTTAAAATCACACAATTCCCTCGTTAAGCAAATCGTGTAAGTGGATGATGCCAAAATAGGCATTTTGTTCTAAAACAATTAATTGTGTGATGTTATTTTTTTTAATAATGTCCAATGCATCTACAGCAAGTGATTCAACATCAATTGTTTTTGGGTTTTTACCCATTATATCTTCAGCTTTTAAGGAAGTAATATCAACATTGTTTTCTAACATCCTCCTGATATCTCCATCAGTAATAATTCCAAGCATGGTATTGCTAGAATCTACAACAGCAACTGCGCCTAAACGGTTTTTACTAATTTCAATTAATACTTGTTTAACTGATGCATCTGGATTTATTGATGGTTTTTCATTACTCAATGCTAAATCTTTTGCTTTTAAATAAAGTTTTTTACCTAACGAACCACCTGGATGGTATTTTGCAAAATCTTGTTCGTTAAATTCTCTATGCTCCAAAAGGCAAATCGCCAAGGCATCGCCCATAACAAGCTGGGCTGTTGTACTTGTTGTTGGCGCAAGGTTGTGCGGACAGGCCTCTTTTTCAACAGATGTATTTAAAATTAAATCGGCTTGCTGTGCTAAAAATGAATTAAGCTCACCAACCATACCAATTAATATATTACCAGCACTTTTAAGCAATGGTGCCAAAACTTTAATTTCTGGTGTATTGCCGCTTTTGGATATACAGATTATGATATCATCAATCTGAATCATGCCTAAATCTCCATGTATTGCATCAGCTGCATGCATAAAAATTGCAGGTGTTCCGGTAGAATTAAATGTGGCTACAATTTTTTGAGCAATAATTGCACTTTTACCAATACCGGTGATAATAACCCGTCCTTTACATTTTAATATACTTGTTACGGCGTTTTCAAAATCGCTTCCTAAATTTTTTGCAACATTCAAAATTGCTGCTGCTTCTAACTCAAGAGTGCTTATTGCCGATTCTATAGTTGATTTTTTACTTTTCAAAGAGAAAAAAATTGTGTGTTAATAATTGAAATTCTTGTAAAATTATGTTATTTTGGATAGAAAAATAGCATCGCATATTTTATTACACAAAATGGACGTGAAAAAGTCGTTATTTGATAACCTGCAGAATTTTTTTGGGTTTGATAATTTCAAGGGTGATCAAGAATCGATCATCACAAATATTTTAGAAGGCAATAATACTTTTGTTATTATGCCAACGGGCGGAGGGAAGTCTATTTGCTATCAATTACCAGCTTTAATGAGCGAAGGAACAGCAATTGTTATTTCACCATTAATCGCTTTAATGAAAAACCAGGTAGACCAATTACGGGCTTTTGGTGGAAATGATAGTATTGCTCATTTTCTAAATTCATCCCTTAACAAATCTGAAATTACCCAAGTAAAATCTGACTTACTTGCCGGGCACACAAAATTACTTTATGTGGCTCCAGAATCTTTAGCTAAACAAGATAATATTGAGTTTTTAAACTTGATTAAAATTTCTTTTGTGGCTGTTGATGAAGCGCATTGTATTTCGGAGTGGGGACATGATTTCAGACCGGAATATCGCAAGATTAAACAAGTTATAGCAGGGTTAGGAAATAATATTCCAATTATTGCTTTAACTGCCACGGCTACGCCAAAGGTGCAACAAGATATAATGAAGAACCTTGGTATGTCTGAGGCCACTTTATTCAAATCATCATTTAATCGTCCTAATTTATTTTATGAAATCCGCCCGAAGCGTGATATTACGAAGGAAATTATAAAGTATATCAAATCCAATCCGGGTAAATCGGGCATTATTTATTGCCTTAGCCGTAAAAAGGTTGAAGAAGTTGCGGAGGCTCTAAACCTCAACGGAATTAGCGCTTTGCCTTATCACGCAGGTTTGGAACCTAAAGTTAGGGCTGAAACGCAGGATAAATTCTTAATGGAAGATGCTGAAGTAATTGTTGCTACGATTGCTTTCGGTATGGGAATCGATAAGCCTGATGTTCGTTTCGTAATTCATCACGATGTGCCTAAAAGTATGGAAGGTTATTATCAGGAAACTGGTAGAGCTGGTCGTGATGGTGGTGAAGGTGTATGTATTGCTTTTTACGCTCAAAAAGATGTAGATAAACTTGCGAAGTTTATGAAAGACAAGCCAGTTTCTGAACGTGAAATTGGTACTCAAATACTGAAAGAAGTAATTGATTATGCTGAATCTGGCGTTTGCCGTCGTAAACAGATTTTGCATTACTTTGGCGAGAATTTTAATGAAACAGGTTGTAATTGCATGTGTGATAATTGCAAGAAGCCTAAAAAGCAGTTTGATGCTGAAGAACAGTTATCAACTTTGTTGAAATTTATTGAAAAAAGCGGAGAGAAGTTTGATGATGCGCATTTACTAAATGTATTTTTAGGTTTAGAAACTGCTCAAACAATCGCTTACGAACAAAGTAAGTTGCCTGAGTTTGGCATTGGAAAGTTAGATGGAGAATTACTTTGGAAATCTGTTATCCGCCAGGCAGTTTTAAATAATTTTCTTTTTAAGGATATTGATAATTATGGTTTACTAAAATTGACCAAGCAAGGAAAGGAATTTATTGCAAATCCTTACAGCTTGAAATTTATACTGAACGAGCCAATTCTTGAAACCGGTGGTGATGATGATGAAGATGATGTAAAACAAGGCACAGGTGCTTTGGATACGCATTTATTGCAATTGCTTAAAGATTTGCGCAAGAAAATTGCCAAACAGAAAAGTGTTCCGCCGTTTGTTGTTTTTCAAGATCCTTCACTGGAGGAAATGTGTACACATTATCCAATTACAACTGAAGAATTGAAACAAATCTCTGGTGTTGGTTCGGGTAAAGCAATGAAATTTGGTTCTCCTTTTATCGAATTAATTAAAAAATACGTTGAGGATAACGATATTGAACGCCCTATTGATTTAATTATCAAAACGCAGGCAAATAAATCTCAAATGAAAGTTTCTATCATTCAAAATATTGATAGACAAATTGGTTTGGAGGATATTGCCGATTCAAAAGGCATTACTTACGAGGAAATTTTAAAGGAAGTAGAATCAATTGTTAATTCAGGCACCAAGCTAAATCTTAATTATTTTATAGATGAGGTTATCGATGATGATAGGCAAGATGAAGTTTTCGACTATTTCCGAGCAGCTGAAAGCGATTCTATTGATGAAGCGCTTAATGAGCTTGGTGAAACTGATTATACCCGAGAAGAAATTCAATTAATGCGAATTAAATTTATGTCGGAACTCGGAAACTAGCTGTGATGTTTGATGGAAGATGTGAAATGGATAGTGTTGTTCATTCGCGTTTACCATCTATCATTATGCATTTTCCGTTATCCATCTTCCATTTTATATAACACATTTTACATGCTTAACTATTTAGATAAAATAAAAAATACAGAATCCGGTAATTTCTTTTTAATGGCTGGCCCATGTGCAATTGAAGGTGAGGATATAGCACTTAGAATTGCCGAGAAAATTATTTCGATTACGGATAAACTTCAAATTCCATATATTTTTAAAGGTTCTTACCGCAAAGCGAACAGGAGTAAAGGCAGTTCTTTTACAGGGATTGGCGATGAAAAAGCTTTAAAAATTCTGGAAAAAATTGGTCGTGAATTTGGTGTGCCAACTGTTACTGATATTCATGAAAGTAATGAAGCTGCTATGGCTGCTGCTTATGTAGATGTATTGCAAATTCCTGCTTTCCTTTGTCGTCAAACTGATTTATTAATTGCAGCAGCGCAAACAGGTAAAGTAGTTAACGTTAAAAAAGGCCAGTTTTTATCAGCAGGTTCTATGAAATTTGCGGTCGAGAAAATCAAGGAAGCCGGAAATGAAAAGGTAATTTTAACCGATAGAGGAAATACATTTGGCTATCAAGATTTAATTGTTGATTATCGTGGTTTGCCGGAAATGCAAGGTTTCGGCGTTCCGGTAGTTATGGATTGTACACATTCTTTACAGCAGCCGAACCAAAGTAGTGGTGTAACTGGAGGAAAACCCGAATTAATTTCGACTATTGCTAAAGCTGCGATTGCTGTAGGTGTAGATGGTTTGTTTATCGAAACGCATCCTGACCCTGCTAATGCAAAATCTGATGGTGCTAATATGCTTCATTTAGATTTGCTGGAAGAAACTTTGGTTAAACTCGTTCGAGTTAGACAAGCGATTTTGTAATGCCTACAAACAGTATTTCTTTTAGTATATTATAAAGAAATACTGTTTCCTTTTCACTGCTATACTTTAGTAATCACAAAAGAAGTTCGGCGGTTATATTTTCTACCTGCTTCAGTTTTATTATCTGCAATGGGTTTGCTCGGACCAAAGCCTTTAAATGTAAGTCGGGTTGCATTAATGCCATTTTTCACCAGGTATTCATAAACCGCATTTGCCCGATTAAGCGATAACTTCTCATTTAATTTAGCATTGCCAACATTGTCCGTATGACCTTGTATTTCTATATTAACGTTTTCGTTTTGTTGCAGAAAATCAATTAATAAATTTAATTCTCTTATAGAAATTGGCAACAAATTGTATTTATTAGTATCGAAAAATATGTTTCTCAAATTAACATTGCCACCCTGTTTAATTTTTTCTATGTAAACTTCAATTTGATAAGGTTTATTTATATCACCTTGTTTCAGTTCGAAATTTTCCGAGTAAAACATATAGCCATCTGCATTAACATTAAACAAGTAATCGCTTCCAATTGGCATAACCGCTAAAAATTGACCAGTTTCGGCATCCGTATAATCATCAAAAACAGTTTTATTCGTTTTTAAATCAACTACCTGAACATTACTTTCAATCGTTCTTCTGCTATCCTTATCTTTTACTATTCCTTTAACGTAGCTTACCTTCATTGGCTTTGCAGCCTCGGGAATTCCAAAACTGTAAATATCCTGACCCCCGAACCCGACTTTCATATTTGAGGAAAAAAGCCCAAAATTACCGTCTGCACTTACAATTAAGCCATTTTCATCTTCAAATGAGTTTATCGGATATCCCATATTTTTTGGAGTTGAAAACTTTCCACTTTCATCCATTTTGCTGTAAAAAATATCCTTATTTCCAAAGCCTGGCCAACCATCAGATGAGAAATACAGAGTTTTACCATCCGCATGCATGAATGGCGTACTTTCATCAAACGCAGTATTAATTTCAGCGCCAAGATTTATAGCAGGTCCCCATTTCGCATCGTCCGTAATTGTACTTTTCCAGATATCGTAGCCGCCAGAACCACCAGGGCGATTGCTGATAAAATACAAAGTTCTACCATCTGGACTAATCGCTGGTTGAGACTCCCAATATTCTGAATTTACAGGTTTGCCAATATTATATGGTTCTCCCCAATCTTTTCCTTCACGATGTGATACATAAATATCACATCTTCCCATGCCATCTGGGCGATTACATCCTGTAAAAAATAGATACTTTCCATCAGGAGAAATGGTTTGCGCACCTTCGTTGTATTGTGTAGTATTTATTTTGGTTGATAAAGGTGTTGCTAAATTCCAGGAATTGTTCTTGAATTGTGAAGTATAAAAGTCTTCGTTATTGCTTGCTTGCCTGGTAAACACCAAAGTTTCTCCATCGGCGGTGAGTGCAGGGAAATACTCAGAATCGGCAGTATTTACGCCTTGCCCCAAATTTGTTGGTGTAAACTTAACAGGATTATTAATTGCAACTGCCGCGAAGTCACAATCAGTCAAATATTTTTTAGCTTTTCTTACCCGGTCTGATGAAGTTTCTAAGGTTAAAAATTCTTCAAAATGTTTTTTTGCTGAAAGATAATCTTGTAATGCAAATTCTACTTCGGCCAATCCATAAATTACTGCAGACGGAATGTTTTTATTGATTGTAATTGCTTTCTGATATGCATTTTTGGATTCTGCATACTTCTTTTGAAGCTTATTAACGTTGGCAAGAAGCAAGTAAGCCATTTGAAATGAGGGGTCGGCTTCTATCGCACTTTTTAAAGCAGTTTCTGCACCAGCATAATCTTGCTTTTGTATTAAAGTACCAGCATTTTCAAAAAATGACTGTGCTTTTCTACTGCTTGAATTTTGTGCAGATAAATTAAAGGCAAATAAAATAAAAACGATAAATAAACTAAACCTCATAAACTAACATTTGGTTATTAGCTAATGTATCGATTTTAAGGAATATTTAAAAATTTGTGTGTTTGTAAAGAAATTTCCCATTTAGGGTTTGCCATAACGTATTCAATAATCATCGGCGTAATTTCTTTCGATTTAGACCACTCTGGTTGTAGATACAATTTGCAGGTTGGAGATACCATTGCGGCATATTCCTCTGCCCATTTGAAATCACTTTTATTAAAAACAATAACTTTTAATTCGTGTGCAAAAGGTGTAATATCGGGGCGTGGTGCTTTAAATTTTTTAGGTGATAAGCAAATCCAATCCCAGTTTCCAGAAAGTGGATAAGCTCCGGAAGTTTCGATGAAAGTTAAAATTCCCCGTTCTTTAAGCTTGTTTGTTAAATAATCTAGATTATAAATTAATGGCTCCCCACCAGTAATTACAACAGCTTTGCCCGGAAATTTATCAGCATTTTCAACAATAACATCTGCGTGTGTTAAAGGGTGCATTTCTGCATCCCAACTTTCTTTAACATCGCACCAATGGCAACCCACATCACAGCCGCCTAAACGAATAAAATATGCTGCTTTTCCAGTATTAAACCCTTCGCCTTGTATGGTGTAAAACTCTTCCATTAAGGGAAGTAATGTGCCGTCTTCTGGTATGTCTTGTTTCATTTTTTGAGGATGCAAATATCTTAAAAAAATATGGTCTAAATGCTTCTCATTTAAAAATTAATGTAAAGATGAAACAACACTGATATTTAATTATTTATTTTAGCCTTATGAAGTGGCTTAAAGCATTAAATAAAATTCAAATACCAGTTAATGGAGATATCAAAACTATTAATCTTAATGGAAAGCAGCTTTGTGTAATCAATAATGATGATGAAATTATCGCTTCCCAATCTTTTTGTCCTCACGCTGGAGGCCATTTTTCTGGCGGTTGGTGTAAAAATGGTCATTTAATATGCCCAGTTCATCGCTATGCGTACGATTTAAAAACCGGAAGAGGTGCCGAAGGACAAGGGGATTATATTAATATTTATCCTGTTGAAGTGCGAGATGATGGATTGTATATTGGTTTTGAAGAAAGTTGGTGGAGCAGACTTTGGGCGTAGGATTTAATCGCAGATAAATGGATGAGCACAGGTATGATATTGATGAAATACCTGTGATTAATTATCTAATTCAATAAATGCCTTTTAAAAAACTCTTGACAACTCAATACTTCAAGATCAGCAAAATAAAAATCTTCAATATCTTCCGTGATTATGCATTTACAATCAACAGATTCAGCAGCATAATATTCCAAACCATCTTCAAAATCATGAATTGATTTGTTTGATAACGTATCAAAAACACCTTTAGACGAATTTGGGGCAATTTTAATGTACTGACAAAGTAAATCAATTTTTTGTTTTGCTACTTGGGATTTATGTTTCTTTTCTGCAAAGTAGAAAGCGATTGCCAAGCAAAGTGGCGAAGTATAAATTTCAAATTTCGGATGTGATGCTAAACTTAAAATTCTTGATGAATAGGTAAATAAAGGATATTCTTTATTTAATACTGAAACTAAAACGTTGGCATCTAAAAATATTTTCATCAATTACTTTTTCGAAGAGAAGAATTCATCTTTTGAAGCTTTACGACTTGGTTTAACTGTTTTTTTGTATTCTATTTCTCCCTCTGCAACCATGCTCACCCAATCAGATATGGGGTAATCTTCTAAAGATTTGTAATCACTGGATGTAACCTGAACTAATAAATGTTCAATTAATCTTGATAAGCTAATGTTATTATCGGCAGCATATTTCTTTGCTTTTGTAACTACATCCTGATTAAAGCTTAATGTGAGTTTCGAATCCATATCATTGTATTTTATACTACAAATATAAATATTACGTGTAGTAAAAAATAGTTATACGTAAAAAAAAATCAACTCAAATATTTGAGTTGATTTTGGATGTTAGGCGTTTTAATCTTTCAGCCTACTTGTATATTTCTTTTCTTGCCGATGCTAAGGTATTTTTCAGTAAGCCCACTATTGTCATCAAACCAACACCACCCGGTACAGGTGTAATGTAAGAAGATTTTGGTGCAACATTATCAAAATCAACATCTCCGTATAGTTTAAAACCAGATTTTGTTTCTGTAGAAGTTTCACGGTTAATACCGACGTCGATTATTATTGCTCCAGGCTTAACCATATCTGCAGTAACAAAATTCTTTTTACCAATTGCCGCAACAATAATATCAGCTTGAAGAACCTGTTCTTTTAAGTCTTTAGTACGTGAGTGTGTAAGTGTAACCGTACAATTGCCTGGGTTTGCGTTACGAGCCATTAAAATACTCATCGGGCTACCAACAATATTACTTCGGCCTACAACAACGCAATGCATTCCAGTTGTATCAATATTGTATTCTTTCAACATCAACAAAATACCATAAGGCGTAGCTGGAATAAAACAAGGCAAATTACGCATCATTCTGCCCAAATTCACCGGGTGGAAACCATCCACGTCTTTGCGGTAATCAATCTTTTCGGTAACTTTTTCAGGGTCGATGTGTTTTGGTAGAGGCAATTGAACAATTAAACCATCAACATCAGCATCTTGATTAATTTCTTCAATTTTAGCCAATAATTCAGCTTCAGTTACTGAGTTATCGTATCTATGAAGAGAAGATTTAAATCCTACTTTTTCGCAATTTTTCATTTTGCTTGCGACGTAAGTTTCGCTGCCACCATCATTACCAACTAAAATGGCAACCAAATGTGGTTTTCTACCTGTTGTATTTAAAAATTCAGCTGCCTCTTCAGCAATTTGAACTTTAACTTTTTCTGATACGTATTTACCGTCTAATAATTTCATTTAGCATTGAGTATAGCGTATTGAGTATTGAGATATAACTGCTTATTGCAAATCGCAATACGCTTATCGCAATACGCAATACTAGGTTAATCCAATTTCAAAACCGCCATAAACGCCGATTGCGGAATCTCTACGTTTCCAACCTGACGCATACGTTTTTTACCTTTTTTCTGTTTCTCTAATAGTTTACGTTTACGAGAAATATCGCCACCATAACATTTAGCCGTTACATCCTTACGTAAAGCACTTAGCGTTTCGCGGGCAATAACTTTGGCACCAATAGAGGCCTGTATTTTAATCTCAAACTGTTGACGAGGGATTAACTCTTTTAATTTCTCACAGATTTTCTTTCCGAAATCATAAGCATTACTGCGGTGAATTAATGAAGATAACGCATCAACAGGTTCATCATTAATTAGCATATCTAAACGTACCAAATCCGATTTTCGGTAACCAACTTGATGGTAATCGAAAGAAGCATAACCCTTAGAAATTGTTTTTAATTTATCGTAAAAATCAAATACAATCTCGCCCATCGGCATTTCAAAAACCAACTCAACTCTATCACTTGTTAAATAAGACTGGTTAACAATGGTTCCACGTTTTTGAATACAAAGAGACATTACCGGACCAACAAATTCGGCCTTAGTAATAATGTTAGCTTTAATAAAAGGCTCTTCTACCGAATCCAATTTACTTGGGTCTGGCAAATCAGATGGATTATTTACAAAAATTTCAACTCCTTTAGTGGTGTGCGCTATATAAGATACGTTAGGTACGGTAGTAATTACCGTCATATCAAATTCACGCTCCAAACGCTCCTGAATAATCTCCATGTGCAACATGCCTAAGAAGCCGCAACGGAAACCGAAACCTAATGCAGCAGAACTTTCAGGTTCGAAAACAATAGAGGCATCGTTTAGCTGCAACTTATGCATCGCTTCGCGAAGTTCTTCAAAATCATCAGTATCAACAGGGTAAATGCCAGCAAAAACCATTGGCTTAACCTCTTCAAAACCTTGGATAGCACCATCTGCAGGTCTGGCAACTGTTGTTATAGTATCACCAACCTTCACCTCGCGTGCTTCCTTAATTCCTGAAATAATGTATCCCACGTCTCCGGTTTTAACCACATTACGTGGAGACATATCAAGCTTTAAAATACCAACTTCATCAGCTAAATATTCTTTAGCTGTATTGATGAATTTTACTTTATCGCCTTTCTTGATTTCGCCATTTACCACTTTGTAATAAGCAATAATTCCTCTAAACGAATTGAAAACTGAGTCGAAAATTAATGCTTGTAAAGGAGCTTCAGGGTCGCCAATCGGAGCAGGTACACGGTCAACAATTGCTTGGATAATATCAGGAATGCCCATGCCTGTTTTACCAGAAGCCGGAATAATATCTTCACGTTTACAGCCAATCAAATCAATAATTTGGTCTTTTACTTCCTCAGGCATTGCACCTGGTAAGTCCATTTTATTTAAAATTGGAATAATCTCAAGGTCGTGCTCAAGAGCTAAATATAAATTCGAAATCGTTTGTGCCTGAATCCCTTGTGATGCATCAACAATCAATAATGCGCCTTCACAAGCTGCAATTGAGCGAGAAACTTCATAAGAAAAATCTACGTGTCCGGGTGTATCAATAAGGTTAAATACATATTCCTCACCACCAACTTTGTAGTTCATTTGTATGGCATGACTTTTAATTGTAATGCCTCGCTCACGCTCCAAATCCATGTTGTCGAGCAATTGCGCCTGCGCTTCACGCTGCGAAATTGTCGCTGTATATTCTAATAACCTATCGGCCAAAGTGCTCTTCCCGTGGTCAATATGTGCAATAATGCAAAAATTACGTATATGCTTCATCTTTGCGCAAAGATATGCTTTTTAATGGAAAATTTAAGATGGAAAATAGAAGCCAAAAAGCTTGAATGGTTATTACATTTTGAAAAGCAAGGTTCGGTAATTCTTCGGTTATTTTAGTCCTGCTTTCCGTTGCAATCTTTTTCAAACAACTTCTGTCTTTCTAAGTACGAAGAATCTGTTTCATCGGCTGCAAATGATAACACAATTAAGGTCGCTGTAGTTTCAAAAGTATTTCCATTACAATCAGGTTTATTTAACATAAAAGATTAGTTCTTTTGTTAATTTTTCTGCCACGCAAAACACAGAAATCACAGAAAGTTTAGTCTAGATATTCTTCATTTTAAAACCTAATTCCGTGTAAATCCGTGTTTTCGCGGCAAACTGAAAAATTAAACCATAGTTTTCTTCCATTTACCTTTTTTGAATAAGATAAATGCGGCAATAGCAATTCCTGCTTCAGCGCTCGGTATAGCAATAAAAACTCCTGTCGGACCCATTTCTAAATACTTAGCTAAAAAATATGCCAACGGAATCTGAAACAGCCAAAACGCGAAAACATTAATTTTTGTGGGAGTCCAGGTATCCCCGGCACCATTGAAGGCACTGCTAAAAACCATCGCCGAACCATAAATAACGAAACCAATACTCAAAATTTTCAATGCTCGGCTTGCAATTTCTATCACTTTAACATCTGAAGTAAAAAATGAAGCAAACAAATGACCGCAGGTTAAAAATACCACACTAACCACTGCCATAAAAATAATGATGTATTTTAAGGTTTGGAAAACAGATTGTTCTGCTCTATCAATATGGCCTGCACCTAAATTTTGTCCCACTAAGGTTGCGGCAGCATTACTTAAACCCCAAGCTGGTAACAAGAAAAACATCATTAATCTCAAGGCTGTTTGGTAACCCGCCGAACCCTCATCGCCACCTGTTGTGGCTACCAATTCGGCTAAGAAAACCCAACTGCAACTTGCAATCACAAATTGAAAAATAGCAGGAGCAGCAATTTTAACAATGGCTTTTATTTGCTCAAAATCAGGCAAGAAATGACTGACGCGAATTTTTAAAGCATTTTTGCCATTGAATAAATTATAAATCTGGTAGGTTACTCCCAAACCACGACCAATAGTTGTAGCGATAGCTGCACCAGTTAAACCAAATGCAGGAATTGGTCCGAAGCCATTAATAAAAATAGGGCAGAGGATGATGTTTGCAATATTGGCTATCCATAAACTTCGCATTGCGATAGCTGCATTACCAGCACCTCTAAAAATTCCATTGATTAAAAAAAGCAAAACGATAATGATGCTTCCGCCCATCATAATTTGAATGAAAGTTGTACCGTGGTCTGCTGTTTCTGCTGATGCGCCCATTAATAAAAGGATGTCTCTGGCGTAAATTAAACCTGCTATACTGATGATTAGATTTACAGCAACAGCAATTACAATAGTTTGCATACCGGATTTTGATGCAGCTTCCGGATTTTTCTCGCCAATTCTTCGGGCAACAACAGCTGTGGCAGCCATACTCAAGCCTATAGCTAATGAGTAAATAATGGTTAAAACCGATTCAGTTAAACCAACGGTTTGTATGGCGTGGCTACTATTCTCTAAATGTCCAACGAAATATAAATCGACTAATGCAAAAACAGATTCCATAGCCATTTCCAACATCATTGGAATGGCTAAAAGAATTATCGCTCTCTTGATGCTTATGGAAGTTAAATCAACCTCATGACCTTTTATAGATTGTACTAATAAATCGAAAAAAGAAGATAGTTTGCCCTGCGCCTTTGTTGACTGTGACATATATAATATTTGTGAAATGTAATGAATAAACCTTTGTGAATACTAAAAAAAATATTCAAATTGATGTTGTTAGGGAGGAAATCCTAGGTTAATTAAAACCTTAAACGGATTGCAGATACTATCATGGTTTTTTCTTCTTGATGTAACAAAGATAATTAAAAAAATCTATTGTCAAATTTTGATGACTGATTTTAAGGCATTAATTAAATAATTGTCACGGAGACACGGAAGTCACGGAGATAATTCTCTATATTTCGGTTCATGGAGATATGAAGAGAGACGAGGATAGTCAAACAGCGAGTCGGTCTTTTGACTGGAGTGTAGCGAAGCCGAGAAATCTTTTAAACAGTTTAAAAGATTTCTCGGCTTCGCTCGAAATGACGGTTTAACCAAGCATGACTAGATACTGTATGCTTTTATCATTTCCTCAGTTACCTTTGTGCCACGGCTTGTATTTAAGTCGATAAGTACATAGTCAAAAATGCCATCAGAAGCTATTTTTCCAGTTTTTTTATTGATGATTTCGAATTGAACGGAACAACCTTTATCATGCATGGTTAAAATTCCAGTTCTAATTAACATTAAATCATTCATTAATAAAGGGCGTTTGAAATTAATATCTACTCGACTAACCACCCAACCTAAACCCAATTTTGTAAAATGTTCCCAAGGCATATTATAGAATTTTTCCATTTGCTCGTAACGGGCAGCAAGTACATAATCTAAATATTTGCTGTTATGTACATGGTTAAACATGTCTATATCATCTGGGCGTACGCGTAGTTCGCTTTCGAAAATGCTAAATTGATTCTTTTCCAAGGGTAAATGTTTTCTGCAAAAGTATAGAATTGACCCAAGATATATTTACATAATTACATCTTTTATATATCAAATTTTGTATTTTTGATGTAAATGGGAAAACTTAAGTTGTATGATATTTCAATCCCACGTGAAGCGATTGCTGAAGAACGTGAAAATGTATATTTAAGTCGTAATCCTGAACAGCGCTTTTTTAATATTTTGAAACTTAATCATATATCGGTCGCTATGAATGGCGGTAAACCATTAAAATTTCCACAAGGAAAAGGGATTATTATTCATAAGCCTAACAAATAATTTTCAATATGTCTTTTGATAAAGAAAATCCAGAAATGCTTTTGTTATTAAAAACCTTTCAAAAATTCAATTTGCTTTATCTTATTGTTGGTGGCTTTGCTGTAAACCGATATGGATATAGTAGAACCACAGGAGATTTAGATATTTATTTAAAGGATACCATTGATAATCGCCAAAATCTTATTTACGCTTTGGATGATATGGGTTACGGTAAATATGATATGCTTTTAAATGTTCCGATTATAGCAGGATATTGTGAAATTATGATGGATGATGGAATGTATGCAGATTTAATGACCGATATTCCTGGGCTGGATAAAAAAAAGTTTAATGAATATTTTCAAATGGCTACGGTTGACGAAATAAATGGCGTTAAGGCGCGATTTCTACATTATAATCATCTTCTTGAAAATAAACGTGCAACGAACAGACCGAAGGACCAATTAGACGTTTTAGAATTAGAGCGAATTAATAAGAAAAACTAAGTTTGTTGAACAACCTTAAATTTTCTAAACCCGACTTAGCGGAAATACTTTTTGCAATACTTTCAGAATGAGATTGCTTCGCCGTTCCTCCTCGCAAAGACGACAAAGCAAGTACAATAGGCAAAAAGATTGTAGCGAGGGCGGGAGTGTGGTAGCCGATAAAAAACAGAAGCTTGCTTTCCAAATAATCAAGCGATTAGCTTAAAAATTCTATCTGTAAATTACACTTGCTTATAATTGAAAATAGCTTTATCTTTGCGCCACAATTAATTAATTTTTACACTTTAATATTATTCAAGAATGTATTTAAGTCCAGAAAAGAAAGCCGAAATCTTTAAACAACACGGCGAAGTTGAAACCAATACTGGTTCAGCAGAAGGTCAGGTAGCGTTATTTACATACCGTATTGCGCACTTAACAGAACACTTAAAGAAAAATCGTAAAGATTTCTCTACACAGTTATCACTTCAAAAATTGGTAGGTAAACGCCGCGGTATTTTGGCTTACTTATACAAAAAAGATATTGAGCGCTATCGTGCTATCATCAAAGCTTTATCGCTTCGTGATATCATTAAACAAAAATAAGCGTAATTTTATCAACAAGAGCCATTCTTTAGGGAATGGCTTTTTAATTTTCAGTAGCTTTACAACGAGTTATTGAAAATGATGCAAGTTTAGGTTTGCTTAATTGAAAAAACAAAAACATATATAAACAAGGTGTGCGCAAAGAGGAAAACACACCACAATTCTAATTAAATGAATGTAATAAAAAAATCGTTCGATTTGGGCGATGGCAGAACAGTTGAAATTGAAACTGGTAAATTAGCGAAACAAGCTGATGGTTCGGTTGTAGTAAAAATGGGCGATACGATGTTGTTAGCAACAGTTGTATCTACTGTTGGCGCTAAACCAGGAACTGATTTTTTACCGTTATCGGTTGATTATCAAGAGAAATATGCGGCTACAGGTCGTATTCCAGGTGGGTTTTTACGTCGTGAGGCTAGATTATCTGATTACGAGGTTTTAATTTCTCGTTTGGTAGATAGAGCTTTACGTCCGCAGTTTCCAAGCGATTATCACTCTGATACTCAGGTGATGATTTCACTAATTTCTGCTGATAAAAATATTATGCCAGATTGTTTGGCAGGTCTAGCGGCATCTGCTGCACTATCAGTTTCTGATATTCCATTTAACGGTCCAATTTCTGAGGTACGTGTAGCTAAAATTGATGGCAAATTGGTTATCAATCCTTATGCTAGCGATTTAGAACGTGCAACTTTAGAATTTATGGTTGCTGGTTCGGCTAACGATATTTGTATGGTTGAAGGTGAGTGCGATGAAATTCAGGAAAATGAAATGGTTGAGGCTTTAAAATTTGCACATGATGCAATTAAAGTTCAATGTGCCGTTCAGGTTGAATTAACTGAAGCTACTGGCAAAACTGTAAAACGCGAATATAGTCACGAAGATCACGATGCTGATTTAAAAGCTAAGGTTTATGCTGATACTTACGATAAAGTGTATGCTGTAGCAAAATCAGGTTCGAATAAAGATGAACGTAAAGTTGGTTTTACAGCTATTATTAATGAATTTTTCGAGGCTATGCCAGAAGATACTGCAGATTTAACTAAAGCAATGGCTAAACATTATTATCATGATGTTCAGTATGATGCGATTAGAAATTTGTTGTTAGATGAAGGTATTCGTTTAGATGGAAGAAAAACAACTGAAATTCGTCCAATTTGGAGTGAAGTTGGTTATTTGCCAGCAGCACACGGATCGGCAGTATTTACACGTGGCGAAACGCAATCGTTAACATCGGTTACTTTAGGTAGCAAAGATGATGAGCAAATGATTGATGGTGCTTTCTTTAATGGTTATCAAAAATTCTTATTGCATTATAATTTCCCTGGTTTCTCAACTGGTGAGGTTAGACCAAACAGAGGTGCTGGTCGCCGCGAAATTGGTCACGGTGCTTTAGCACAACGTTCGTTGAAAAAAGTTTTACCTCAAGGTGAAGCTAATCCATATACAATTCGTGTGGTTTCTGATATTTTAGAATCTAACGGTTCATCATCAATGGCTACTGTTTGTGCTGGTACTTTAGCGCTAATGGATGCTGGTATTAAAATTAAATCTCCAGTTTCTGGAATTGCAATGGGTTTAATTACTGATGAGAAAACTGGTAAATACGCAATCCTTTCTGATATTTTAGGTGATGAAGATCACTTAGGTGATATGGACTTTAAAGTAACTGGTACTGAAAATGGTATCGTTGCTTGCCAGATGGATTTGAAAATCAACGGCTTATCGTACGAAGTATTGACTAAAGCCTTATTACAAGCTAAAGATGGTCGTTTACACATCTTGAACGAGATGAAGAAAACCATCGGTGCGCCTAATGAAGATTACAAACCACATGCTCCACGTATTGTTTCTTTAACTATTGAGAAAGAATTTATTGGTGCAATTATCGGCCCTGGAGGTAAAATTATCCAAGAAATGCAACGCGAAACTGGTGCTTCAATCTCTATCGAGGAAGTTGATGGTAAAGGTATCGTAGAAATTTTTGCCGATAATAAAGCTTCGATTGATGCTGCTGTTACACGTATCCGTAACATCGTTGCTAAACCGGAAATCGGTGAAATTTATCAAGGTAAAGTAAAATCAATTATGCCATTTGGTGCATTTGTTGAGGTTATGCCAGGTAAAGATGGTTTATTACACATTTCAGAAATTTCATGGGAGCGTTTAGAAACTATGGATGGTGTATTGAAAGAGGGTGATAAAATTGAGGTTAAATTATTAGACATCGATAAACAAGGTAAAATGAAACTTTCTCGTAAAGTTTTATTGCCAAGACCAGAAAAACCAGCTGCGCCACAAGCGTAAGTGAAAAGTCCGAGGTCGGAAGTCCGAAGTCGGAAAATATATTTGAAACCCTTTCAGTTTACTGAAGGGGTTTTTTGTTTGAAATTATAACGAAGTTCATTCTTTCTGATTTAGAACTTTCAGACTTGTTTTGTAACTTGCCTTATCTGTAAAATTGTTTAACCAATTCGTCATTGCGGGGCACGAAGCAATCTTTGCATTCCGTTATAATGAGATTGCTTTGTGCCTTGCAATGACGATAAAAATAAATTGAATGAAACACATTATTGCCCCATCCATACTTGCTGCTGATTTTGCCAACCTACAACGCGATATTGAAATGATTAATCAAAGCGAAGCCGATTGGTTTCATGTTGATGTTATGGATGGTGCGTTTGTTCCGAATATATCTTTTGGCTTTCCAGTAATTGAAGCGGTTAAAAAATATGCTAAAAAACCTTTGGATGTGCATTTGATGATTGTTAAACCTCAAAGATTTGTAGAGTGGTTTGCAAAGGTAGGTGCAGATAGAATTACGGTTCATTATGAAGCTTGCACTCATTTGCATAGAACAATACAAGCGATAAAAGCCACTGGTTGTAAAGCTGGTGTGGCTTTAAATCCTCATACACCAGTTTTATCTTTAGAAGATATTATCGAAGATTTGGATTTGGTTTTAATTATGTCGGTAAATCCTGGCTTTGGCGGGCAGGAATTTATTCATAATACTTACAAGAAAATCGGCGATTTGAAACGGTTGATTCAAGGGAGAAATGAAGATTTAATTATCGAAGTTGATGGTGGAGTAGGACTGCAGAATATTGGAACATTAATGTCGGCAGGTGCTAATGCTTTTGTAGCCGGAAGTGCAATTTTTACAACTGAAAGTCCAGCCGAAACCATTTCTAAAATGAAAAGTTTAGCGCAAAATAGTGTAAACATTTAATTGGTTTATTGCTAGATTGTTTTGTTTATGGCGGGTTGATTTAATACTCATAATGTCAATCTTGATACTCGATACTTTTATCTTGATACTAACAAATGCTCCAACTCCGACTAATCCTTTTCTTGTTGATTGTTAGTTGCGGTTTTACTGTGGCTCAGCCATTAGTTAGAGTTTCTGGAATAGTCTACAATAACGAGAATTTACCGCTTTCTCAAGTAACGGTAATTGTTCTTGGGCAAGCTCAATCTACAATTACCGATGAATTCGGTGTGTATACCATCTATTCAAAATCGCGAACTTTTAGCATTAAATATTCACTTTTAGGTTATCAGCCGCGAACATTAAAATTCAATGAGCATTCTGGCGCAAGGATAACGCAACAAGTAAATTTAGTGGCCAATATTAACGAATTAGAACAAGTTAATATTACGGATAAACAAAATCAGCTGAGCAATACAACAACTATTAATATAGCCGATGTTGCTTCTATGCCTTTGGTTTCTGGTAATTTTGAAACGATGCTTAAAATGCTTCCTGGTGTATCTACAAATAACGAGTTAAGTGCGCAATATAGTGTTCGTGGTGGTAATTTCGATGAAAATTTGATTTATATTAATGATGTGGAGATTAACCGACCTGTATTAATCCGCAACGGACAGCAGGAGGGCTTAAGTTTTATAAATTCAGAATTGGTTAGTAAAGCCAAATTTTCTGCCGGTGGCTTCGAAGCAAAGTATGGCGATAAATTATCGTCAGTTTTAGATATACGATACGATAAACCAGATAGTAACCAAACCATTCTAAGTACCAGTCTTTTAAATACTTCTATAACAGCAAAGCGGGTTTTTAAGAAGAGTTTTTTACTTGCTGGTTTACGCTATAAAAACAACGCTAATGTATTGATAAAGCAAGATGAAAAAGGTACTTACAGTCCGAATTTTGGCGATGTGCAAGTTTTGTATCAGTACGATTTTACGCCAAAGTTTAATATTAGCCTTTTAGGGAATCTGAATTTAGGGCAATTCAAGCTTTTGCCAACTAATCGTGAGACACAATTTGGAACACTTAATACTACATTGAGACTAAATGTTGATTATACTGGGCAAGAAATCGATGATTATCAGACTTTAGGCTCCGCGATAACGGCAACATATTCTCCAAAACCAAATTTGGTTGTCAAATTCATCAATAGCTATTTTAATACAATAGAGCGAGAACGGTTTGACATTAATGGAAGTTATGTTTTTGATGAATTAGATACAAGTTTTCCAATTCAAAATTTTGGTCCGGTTACCAAAAATAAGGGTGTTGGCAGTTATTATAACTACGGCAGAAATAGTTTAAATACCCAAATTTTCGCTTCTGAGATTAAGGTTGACCAAAATTTTGACAACCATGTCTTTTCTTGGGGATTGAAATTTGATAAATCTAAATTTGATGACCGATTAAACGAATATAATTATACGGATTCAGCAGGTTTTATTTTGCCAAATAATGGGAGAAATATTGTGTTGCAAAATGTAATTAACGTAGAAAACAATATCGATATAAAAAATTATAGTGCTTATGTTCAGGATAGTTATTCGCTTTCTAATTATGCAGAACTTCAACTGGGTGCACGTGCAACTTACAACTCTTTAAGTAAACAATTATTGGTTAGTCCGAGATTGCTAATTGCCTACAGACCGAATACAAATAATAAAATTTTAAGGTTTACCGCAGGTGTTTACAAGCAGCCGCCATCTTATAGAACCATTCGTGATTTTACTGGTGAATTGAATAATAATCAGAAAGCCCAAAGCTCTTACAATACTTCTATTGGTTACGATTATGCCTTTGACGCTTTCGGTACCCGATTGAAATTTACATCAGAAGCTTATTTTAAATACTCAGATAGGTTGATTCCTTATAAAATTGATAATTTGAGAATTAAATATTTAGCTAATGAAGTTTCAAGAGGTTATGCTTACGGTGCAGATTTTAGCGTGGGGGGCGAGTTTGTAAAAGATTTGGTTTCTTATTTTCGTATGTCGGTAATGCATGCCAATGAAGATATTATTGGAGATAGTTACGTGCAGAATGGCACAATCATTTATCCTGGCTATTTAAAAAGACCAACTGACCAAAGGTTAAATCTTTCAATTTTCTTTCAAGATAAATTATTGAATAGTCCTACTTATAAAGTGCATTTGAACATGCTTTACGGCTCTCGTTTACCAATTGGGCCATCGCAAACACCTAAGTATTTGGATAAATTTTACGTTCCATCTTATAAACGCATTGATATTGGTTTCTCGAAAGATTTTTTGGATGATGCAGCTGGACATAAACCGAAATTTTTAGATAAAAATTTTAATTCTGTAATTCTGTTTTTTGAGGTTTTTAATATGCTTAATATCAACAACACCGTTTCTTATTTATGGCTTAAGGATGTTGATAATGTACAATATGCGATACCAAATTATTTAACCGGCAGACAGTTTAATTTAAAGTTGATCGTGAAACTGAAAAATTGAACAGGATTAATGGATTAAAAGATTTTAGGATTTTACTTTCTCAAGCAATACGATTTGATGTTAGTTGAATTTTACAGTTCTCATGAAAAACTTTCCGATTAAATGCTGAACTGACTTATTTAAACCCGACAGAAGCGGAAATACTTTTTGTTGCAAAGACCTTACAAAATCAATGTACATTCATAAAAAGATTAGAGCAAATGGCGGGACTGTTTTATCAAACTAGCTGCTGTGCTTGCTTTTCTAAATAAAAGGAATTTCATAATCGTTGGTTAAACGTTTTAATTACAAAAACCGTAATTAAATACTAAAATGAAGCCTGATTTTTAACAAAATTTAATTTTTTATGATACGATTTTCTACCTATTAGTGCTTTAAAAATTTTACATTTACGGCGTAACGATTTATATAATAAGATGAAGCATAATTTTGGCGCAGGCCCTTGTATTTTACCTCAAGAAGTGTTTAAACAAGCTGCACAGGCAGTTTTAGATTTTAACGATGGATTATCGATTTTAGAAATTTCGCACAGAACAACCGAATTTGAGGCTGTTGTTGCTGAAGCAGAAAAATTGGTTAAAGAGTTATTAAACGTGCCATCGGGTTATTCCGTTTTATTTTTACAAGGCGGTGCAAGTTTGCAATTTGCTATGGTGCCAATGAATTTATTGGGCGACGGACAAACTGCAAGTTATTTAGATTCGGGGGTTTGGGCAACTAAGGCCTTAAAAGAAGCAAAATTTATAGGTAATGTGAATGTTGTAGCATCTTCTAAGGAAGCAAACTATACTTTCATTCCTAAAGATTATGAAATTCCGTCTGATAGTGCTTATTTCCACTACACTTCTAACAACACGATTTACGGTACAGAGCTTTTTGATGTACCTGCAACCAATGTTCCTGTTGTTTGTGATATGTCTTCGGATATTATGAGCCGCGTAATCGATGTATCGAAGTTTGATTTGATTTATGCTGGTGCGCAAAAAAATGTTGGTCCGGCGGGTTTAACAATAGCAATTGTTAAGGATGAAGTTTTAGGTAAAATCGACCGTAAAATTCCATCGATGTTAAACTATCAGGCGCACATTGATAATGGCTCAATGTACAATACACCTCCGGTTTTTTCTATTTATGTGGCACTATTAAATCTTCGTTGGTTAAAATCTAAAGGTGGTGTTGCCGAAATCGAAAAAGAAAACAAGCAAAAAGCTGAAGCGCTTTACAGAGAAATTGACCGTAATCCATTATTTAAAGGTACTTGCGCTGTTGAAGACCGTTCGAGAATGAATATTTGTTTTGTAATGGAGAATCCTGAATTGGAGAAACCATTTTTGAAACTGGCTGAAGAGCAAGGTATTGTTGGTATTAAAGGCCACAGAAGTGTCGGCGGTTTCCGTGCATCTATGTATAATGCTTTACCAATTACGAGTGTACATGCTTTGATTGATGCCATGCAAACTTTTGAAGAGAACCAAGCAAAAGCAAATTAATTTTAAATTATAACGCAGATAACATGGATATTAAAAATCCTACTAATCTAAAAATCTGCGGAATCATCATCCATAACAATGATTAAAATATTAGCAAATGATGGAATTGACCCCATCGGTAAAGAATTATTAGAAAAAGCAGGATTTCAGGTTGATACTGAAACTATCCCGCAAGAACAATTAGCTGAAGCTTTAAGAAATTATGATGCTATTACTGTTCGCAGTGCTACAAAAGTTAGAAAAGAGCTTATTGATGCCGTTCCAAATATTAAACTAATTGGTAGAGGTGGTGTTGGTATGGATAATATTGATGTTGAATATGCCCGTAGCCAAGGTGTTGCCGTTGTGAATACGCCAGCAGCTTCTTCATTATCTGTTGCTGAATTGGTTTTCTCGCACTTATTTACTGGCATTCGTTTTTTACAGGATGCTAATCGTAAAATGCCAATTGAAGGTTCTACTCAATTTAATAATCTTAAAAAAGCTTATGCTAAAGGGACTGAACTAAGTGGTAAAACTATAGGTATAATCGGTTTCGGACGTATTGGTCGTGCAACGGCAAAGGTTGCTTTAGGTTTAGGTATGAATGTTTTGGCTTATGATTTATATGCTTCAGAATCTGAAATTACTTTAGATTTTCAAGGTGGTAAATCGGTAAGTATTCCAATTAAAACAGTTTCTTTAGATGAAGTAATTTCTGGAAGTGATTTCTTGAGTTTACATACACCTTTTGCTGATAAGCCTATTTTAGGTGCTGAAGAATTCGTTAAAATGAAAAACGGAGTTGGCATTGTAAATTGCTCTCGTGGTGGAACAATTGATGAACCGGCTTTAATTGAAGCGATTGATTCTGGTAAAGTTGCTTTTGCAGGTTTAGATGTATTTGATAATGAACCTACGCCTCTTGCAGCAATTTTAACGCACCCTAAAATTTCTCTAACACCACACATCGGTGCATCAACAAATGAAGCTCAAGAACGTATTGGTACGGAATTGGCAACATTAATTATTGAGCATTTTAAGAAATAAGCTATTTCTGTCACTCTGAACTTGTTTCAGAGTCTTTTTTATATAGAAGCTGAAATGAATTCAGCATGGCGAAGAAAGGCCAACTGTTTAGTTGGCCTTTTTAATCTGATGCATTCGTTGTTACCCAATAACGATAGCCCAAAATAGCTTTTTGAATATTCGTTAGCTTACTTGGGTCTTTCTTGTATAAGCTTGGTAAAATGATTTTGTTAATCTTTGCCAAAGCCTTAAACAATCCTTTTTTCATAATTTTTGATTCTTTTGTTGAAGAAGTAAAACCCTCCAAGTATAATTAATACTAAAAAAGCGATGATATAGGTTGATATTCCCTGGCCGTTATGTTTTGCTGCGTTTTTAAGTTCTTCATTTTGATCTTGAAGTTTTTTGATAGAACGCATATAATTTTCTATCCTTTCTTGCGAATTATCGGCTACAGCAACTTTTTGTTCATTTTGCAAATCTTTGTAATCCATTAACACTTTTAATTCTTTGAAAATATTATTGTCGGTTAAAACCACCTGACGAAGAATTTCATTTGAATTTTTGATGTCTTTTCTGGTTTGCCAGCCAAATATTCCAGTACGTTGGTTTAAGCTTTCATCATATTGACCAAACTTTTGGCTTCGCTCTGCAAGCATACTATTTACTTTTACTCGTTGTGCTGCATAGGCTGTTGTATCTTGTTGTGCAAAAGTTTGGCAACCCATTAGTAGTATGTAGAACAGGTAAAAATATTTCTTCATGTACTATAAACGTGAAAGGTTGGAAGTTGTTTGAAACTTAGTTTAATGGAGTTCATTTGTCATTAGTTCATTGGTTTGCAAAGTTTCATCAATAACGGCCGTATATTGGTGGCTTTTAGTATAAATACTATTTAAGCTACCAGACTAGTGAACAATTAAACTAATAAACTGCTGAACTTAACTAAGGATGAAACTCTACCCGAACAATATCGCCCAAATGCAAACCAAGTAATCCACTCGCTTTTCCTTTATTTATGGCGATTTCAAGATGATTGCTGATACCGAAGAGGCACAATTTTTCTCCTTCAGATACTTCGTTGTAATGCCAGCTTAATTGGGTAATGGTTTCGCTTTTTCTAAAATACAAGGTGAAATCTCGATTTTTTTGAATTCTTGTGAATAAGTCTTTCGTGATATTGGTAATCACATTGCAAAAGGTATCAATGTAAACAACGCTTCCACGAATGATATCTCGCTCTATTACAGGATGCAAAAGCATCTTCTGTTCAATCTCTGCTACAGGTAATCCAATATCTTTTAATTTACCACCTTTGGCCAAATGAGTTGCCGCCTTTACAAAAATATCAACCAAAGGAAAGTGAAGGTATTTCAAATCCTGCATAATATTCAGTTCAACAACTTCTTCTGGCAATTCATCAAATAGCAGAGAAAAAATGCCATTATCTGCACCTACAAAATAATGTTCGCGATGTTTAACGGCAATATATTTGGTGTTTTCGCTATAAACGGAATCAATTCCAATCAAATGAACCGTATTTTTAGGGAAGTACGGATAAGCATTCTTTAAAACAAATGCCGCATAAGAAATATTAAATGATGGAACTTCGTGGGTTATGTCAACTAAATTAACATTAGGCATAAGACTTAACAGGCTACCTTTAAGGGCGCTCTGGTAAAAATCTTTCGAACCTAAATCTGTTGTTAAAGTAATTATCCCCATTAAAAATTCATTATTATTGCTTATTCTTGTGTGGAGGCGTAAGCGTCTGCAAATATTCAAATTTTAATTAATATAGCCCGATAACTTTTTAAAATACTATAATTTGAACGAATTAAAATTAACACTGGATAGCGTAAATCCTGCTCATTTTTGGGGAGCAAATAATGAGAATTACGAAATGATTAAAGGTTCGTTCGCCAAATTAAAACTGGTTGCGAGAGGTAGTGAAGTTAAGGTACTGGGTGATGAACAGGAACTTAAGGCTTTTGAGGAAAAGTTTAATCAACTTGTAACGCATTTAGAAAAATACAGCTCTTTGACCAATAACGATGTAGAATCAATACTTGGAGCAAAAGCAAGCGGCGTAGCAAAAAAAGATGTTGAGCAACCAACTGGTGGTGGTGGAGAAGTAATTGTATTTGGTACAAATGGATTATTAGTTAAGGCAAGAACGGCTAATCAGCGCAAAATGGTGAGCAGCATTGCAAAAAACGATATTCTCTTTGCAATCGGCCCTGCCGGAACTGGAAAAACCTACACAGCAGTAGCTTTAGCTGTTCGAGCGTTAAAGAACAAGGAAATAAAACGAATTATTTTAACTCGTCCGGCGGTTGAGGCAGGGGAAAATCTTGGATTCTTACCTGGCGATTTAAAAGAAAAAATTGACCCGTATTTACGTCCGCTATATGATGCCCTGGATGATATGATTCCGGCAGAAAAACTGAAATTTTACATCGAAAACCGAACAATTGAAATTGCACCATTGGCTTTTATGCGTGGACGTACTTTGGATAATTGTTTTGTAATTTTAGATGAGGCGCAAAATGCTACCGATATGCAGTTGAAAATGTTTTTAACTCGTATGGGCCCAACCGCCAAATTTATTGTTACGGGTGATGTTACTCAAGTCGATTTACCCAAAAAGCAAATGTCAGGCTTATTTAATGGTTTAAGGATTTTGGAAGATATCAAAGGCATCGATATTATTTATCTAAGCGGAGAAGATGTTGTTCGCCATAAATTGGTTAAAGATATATTGAAAGCTTACGGTGATATACAGTAAAGTCTGAAGTTTTTAGTCAGAAGACCGAAGAAAAAAATTCAGAGTAGATGGAGAATATTTTGTTAGACGATACTTTCAAACTTGCTTTCGAAAAATTACCTCACAAAATAAGGCTAATTGTTTTTAAAAATGGTGAAGAATTAGTTTGCAGAAAGGAAAAGCTTAGAATGCTATTTTCATTTGCTGAAACGAATACGGAGCATATTTTCAAAGGCAGACTTCAATTTTATAAATTAGGGGATAAGATTAATGTTCAAGTTAAGAACAAACTTATCGGTATAATTTCTAATGCAGATTTTAAAAATGCTTTAAATGAACTAAAATAATTTAAACCTCGTAGCCACAAGCTATGAGGTTTTTTATTTATATTTTATCTATCAACTTCGGTCTTCCATCCTCGGACTTTTAAGACTTTTTTCCTATTTTTATCCCCTCATGAAAGCACAAAAAGAAACCAATTTCAATTTCCCAAATCAGAGCAATTTTTATAAAGGTAAAGTACGTGACGTTTATACGATTGCCGATAAATTAATGGTAATGGTTGTATCAGACCGCATTTCTGCGTTTGATGTTGTATTACCGGAAGCTATTCCCTTTAAGGGGCAGGTTTTAAACCAAATTGCGGCAAAATTTTTATCAGCTACGCAGGATATTGTTCCAAACTGGGTATTGGCAGTTCCAGATCCGATGGTTACCATTGGCCGTATTTGCGAACCGTTTAAGGTTGAAATGGTTATTAGGGGTTATTTGGCTGGTCATGCCTGGAGAGAGTATAGTGCAGGTAAACGTTCTGTTTGCGGCGTTGCTTTGCCAGATGGTTTAAAGGAAAACGATAAATTACCTCAACCTATCATTACGCCGACTACAAAAGCATCAGTTGGGCATGATGAAGATATTTCGAAAGAAGATATTTTAGCTAAAGGAATTGTTTCTATTGCTGATTATGAAATGCTGGAAAAATACACTTTCGCTTTATATCAACGTGGAACTGAAATCGCTGCAAAGAGCGGTTTAATTTTGGTTGATACTAAATATGAATTTGGCAAAGCAGATGGCGTAATTTATTTAATCGATGAAATTCATACACCAGATTCTTCACGTTATTTTTACGCTGAAGGTTATCAGGAACGTCAAAATGCTAACGAGCCTCAAAAGCAACTTTCAAAAGAATTTGTAAGAAAGTGGCTTATAGAAAACGGTTTTCAAGGTAAAGACGGGCAAGTTGTACCTGAAATGACACCTGAAATTGTAAATTCGATATCTGAGCGTTACATTGAGTTGTATGAAAAGATTGTGGGAGAGCAATTTATCAAAGCTGATGCTGATGCAATTTCCAATCGTATAGAAAGTAATGTTTTAAAGGCTTTGCAAACCCTTTAAATTTTTATACATTAGTACAATAAAGATATAGAAGAGATGAAATTTTCGGTAGATAAACACGATAAATACGTAACCTTAAAGTTAAAAGAACCTAAGTTTACAAATGATAATGCACCTGGGTTAAAATCTGAATTATACTTGCTTAATGCAGAAGGTTTTAAGAATATTATTGTTGATTTAAGCTATATCAAAGAATGTAACGACGCACAAGATTTAAGCAGCCTTTTAGTTGGTGACAGACTTTGTAAATCGGCTGGTGGCTTGTTTATCGTTACCGGAATAAATGATGAAATTGCGCCAATTATCGAATTGTCAAACATATTTCAATCTGTTACGTTTGTTAATACATTAGAAGAAGCTACTGATTTCATCTTTATGGATGAGTTGGAAAAGGAGTTCAGAGGCGCTAAATAGGCAACATATCAATAAAAAAACTGGCCTCGTAGTTTCTAAAATCTACGAGGTTTTTTATATCTTAAAATTATGAAATTTGAAGTTACAATTCTTGGAAGCAGTTCCGCAACACCCGTTTTTAACAGGAATCCATCGGCACAGCTTTTAAATTGTAACGAAAAATATTATTTAATTGATTGCGGCGAAGGAACTCAACAACAGCTTATAAAATACAATCTAAAAGCGGCACGAATCGATCATATTTTTATAAGTCATTTACATGGCGATCATTATTTCGGACTGATTGGCTTGCTATCTAGTTTACATCTAAACGGTAGGATTAAGCCAATGCAAATTTTTGGACCAAAGCCACTTTTAGAAATTTTAGAAATCCAATTTAAATACTCTGATACAACCTTAAGGTATCCAATTGAATTTTTTCCAATCGATACCGAACAATCTGTACAGATATTTGAAAACCATGATTTAGTTGTTAAAACCATTATTTTAAATCATAGAATTCCGACAACCGGTTTTGTTTTCCAGCAAAAGCAAAGGCAAAGAAAGTTAATTAAGGATAAAGCTGAAGAAATTCCAATGGCTTATTACACGGCTTTAAAAAAGGGAATTGACGTTGAATTACCTAACGGTGATATTGCCAGAAGCGAAGATTACACCACTCCGGCCGATGCGCCACGCTGCTACGCTTACTGCTCAGACACACTTTACGACGAAAGATATTTTGACACGATAAAAAATTGCGATACCCTTTATCACGAAGCAACCTTTACACACGACTTAGTAGATAGAGCAAATGAGACGCATCATACAACTGCCTTACAAGCAGGAGAGGTGGCTAAAATTAATAATGCGAAAAAATTAATTATAGGTCATTTTTCTTCCAGATACAAAACGCTGCAAATGCTGTTAGAAGAAACTCAATCCGTTTTTGAAAACACCGAATTGGCTATTGAAGGAAAGACTTTTCAGTTGTAAATTTTCCCTTAAAATTGCTGCTGATTGACAATATTATCCGTTGATTTATACAACCAGCAATGAGCCTAAGCAAATATCTTTAGCATTTGAGTAATACTTTCTTGCAGTCTATTTCTTTAGTCACAAGCTTTTGTACCTAAACCTGATTGAGCAAAATAGCCCGGAGCGGAGCGAGGACTATAGGCGAAAGCAGGACTGAAAGCCGCCACGAATACCGAACTTTCATTTCCATATTTTTCCCAATTAAAAATTCATTGCTTCCAACCTAATAATACCGAAAATGCTGAAATTCTGGTTATAAAAAAAAGCCTTGAAGTAGAACATCAAGGCTTTTAGATTATGGAAAATTAATTATTACTTATCTTTCTTGTTGCCACCACCAAATACGGAGAAGTGAACATAACGCTTTGGATTTGCTTTTAAATCTATCATTAATTCATCTAAATTCTTTGAAGCATTATTTAAATTATTGTACATCTTATCATCATTTAACAATAAACCTAAACTACCTTTACCATCTTTAATACCCCCAATAACGCTTTGCAAATCAGCAATTGCGTTATTTGCATTGTCTAAAGTTTGTTTAAAATTAGCTGCAGCAAACTTATCGGTAACTGTATTGATATTTGTTAAGATATCGCTAATCTTTTTATTGTTGTTATTTAAGTTAGCAGTTATGCCTTCAACATTTTTAAAAATAGCATCAATACGGGCACTTTCTGAGCCAACTAAACCATCCACCTTTTTAGATGTTGTTTCCAACGATGCTAATGTTCCAGCTATGCTGCTAAAGCTTTTATCAACATTTTTTTGGAAATTAGGATTTAAGATTGAATTTACACTGCTCAAAATTGAATCCATTTTGCCAATAATCAGTTCAGCTTTTTTCTGTACCGGCTGAACTTGCTCCATTAAACCTTTCTCAACGTTTGCGTTTAGGGTAAAACCATCTTCAGCCATTTTTTTCGAATCGCCTAAAGACATTACAATCGCTTTGCTACCCAAAAGGTCGGTGCCTTCTAAGCGGGCAATACTATTTTCGGGAATATCGTATTTGCTGTTGATGCTAAGCGTAGCTAAAATTGTTCCACCTTGCTCTAATTGCAATTTCGCAACTCGGCCAATTTGGTAACCATTTATCAAAATCGGTTTCGAAACCGTTAAGCCATCAACTCGTGTGTATCTTGCAAAGAGTGTAGTTTCGCTAGAAAAAATTGAATTTCCCTTCAAAAAGTTATATCCAATAATTAGTAAAGCAATGGCAAATGCAGCTAAAATACCTACTTTGGTTTCGTTCTTAATTTTCATGTGTTCTTCTGTTAGTGGCCGCAAATGTTAATGTTTTACTAATATCTGCCAGAGCGCTATCGTTATATTTAATGCAAATGTATCTATAATAGATAATGTTTACACCAAGGTTTTTGTTTGGTATATGTTATTTTATTTGATAATTAAATAATAGGCTACCATTTTTTGTGCCAATTATTTTACTTCAATGTTTTTTTTGTAAGTTTTTATCGCAGCAAAAATCGAGCTTGCAATTTCATCCTGACCATTTGAAGAGTTGATGTATTTCTCTTCCTCTTTGTTTGAAATAAAACCAACTTCCGTTAATACAGCTGGCATGCCGCATCTTTGTAAAACCAGTAAACCTTGTTCTTTAACTCCTCGGCTTGCTCTTTCATCTCTACTGATGTAGCTGTTTTGTATCAGTTTGGCAAATTTAATGCTTTTATCTCTGAAAGTATTTTTTAGCAAAGACATTAGAATAAATGTTCCTGGATTATTGGGATCGTAACCATCATATTTGCTCTTGTAATTTTTCTCCAGCTTAATATCGGCATTTTCCCTTATTGCCGCATCTTGCTCTTTTAAACGGTGAGAACCTGCTACCAGCGTTTCGACGCCTTTAATGTGTTTATTGCCGGGTGGCATCGAATTGCAGTGTATCGATATAAATAGATCGGCATTTGCTTCATTTGCAATCTCTGCTCTTCGGTACAAATCCACATCAACATCCTTAGTGCGTGTGTAAATAACTCTAATATCCGGTAAATCTTCTTTTAATTTAGCGCCTAATTTTAGTGCAACTTTTAAGGCAATATCTTTTTCTTTTGATACACTTCCAGATGCACCGGGTTTTCTGCCGCCATGACCTGGGTCGATAACAATAGTTTTTATTTTATATCCTTGAGCAAAAACTCCTTGAAATTGAAAAATGGAAATAAAGAAACAAAGTAATAGTAGAAGTTTTATCTTCATCTCATCTTATTAAAATGATGTTTCGGCTAAACGTTTATAGTTTTTTATCGCCTTAATAATTCCATTTACAATTTCTGTTTGTCCTTCTGGCGAGTTCATGTAATCTTCTTCATCAGGATTACTAACAAAACCAATCTCTGTTAAGACCGCAGGCATTGCTGCACGAGCCAAAACAGCCAAACTTTTTTCCTGTACACCACGGTTAATTCTTCCGGCAGCAACATATTCTTGTTGAATCATAGATGCAAACTTTAAACTCCTATCGCGGTTGGTTTGTTTCATTAAGGATAACATAATGTCATTTTCAGGAGTATTCGCGATAAAGCCCTCATAGTTTTTTTGATAGTTATCCTCTAAAAACATAGAAGCATTCTCCCTTTTTATAACTTCATCTTGCTCATTTAACCTGCCAGTACCCGAAACAAATGTTTCTGTTCCTCTGGTTGAGGTACTTTTTGAAGTGATGGTGCGGTAAACCGGAACTTTTCTACCCTTCACTTTCTTGTAATAATCAACCACACGAGAAACCCTTACAGGCATATCGTTTAAGTGTATCGAAATAAATAAATCGGCTTTTGCATTATTGGCGATGTTTATACGCTCATATAATGGTATAAAAACATCTGTTTGGCGGGTATATATTACTTTGATGTCTTTGATGCTATCTTGCAAAGCTTTGCCAAGGTTAAGAGCTGTTTTTAAAGCAACGTCTTTTTCCTTTGAATAAACGCCATGAGTTGCACCATCTTTACCACCATGTCCGGCATCGATAACAATTGTTTTAATTTTATATTCTTGTGCAAATGCTTGATTATCAATAGAATTGATTGCTATTAAGCAAATAATAAATGTTAAAAGGTTTTTAAGATACATCAATGGTATATTTTTCACTAATTTTGAACGTTTTTGATTAAACATTTGTGCAAAAATAACATTCAAATACGAATTTGAAACTTCTTAGCAACTCTATTTTACTAATTTCTGTCATTTTATTAACACTCTCGGTTAATAAAGCTAACGCATATTCTGCTTTTTCATTGCAACAGGTGGTTCAACAAGATACTTCTAAACGGGATACATCTAAAGTAAAACCTAAAAACAATAGCGATCTTGATCAGAAAATCGAATATAAAGCAACTGATTCTGTAACCTATAGTAAAGATAGGAGCATTATATATATGTACGGAAACGCCAGGGTTATTTATGGTGATTTTGAATTAGATGCAGATTATATTCGTTACGACCAAAAAAACAATTTGATTTTTGCAAGTGGAAGGACAAATCCAAAGACTAAAAGATATGTTGGTCGACCAATTTTTAAATCAGGTCCTGATGGATCTGCAATAGCCGATTCGCTTTATTATAACTCTGCAACAACTAAAGCAAAGGTTTTTGGTGTTTTCACTCAGCAAGACGATAGCTTTTTCTCTGGCGGACAAAGTAAAAAACAACCCGATAACGAGTTGCACATTAAGAATATGATGTACAGTACCTGTAATCTACCGCATCCACATTTTGGTATGATGATTAGCAAGGGTATTGTAACTGATAAGCAAATTATTACCGGGCCAGCATATATGATTATTGAAGATGTGCCTACACCATTTGCTTTGCCTTTTGCATTTTTTCCAAAACAGAATAAACGTACTTCAGGAATAATGTTGCCGACACCCGGTGAAGATGCAACTCGTGGATTTTTTCTTCAAAATGCTGGTTATTATATTGGTTTAAGTGATTATTGGGACGCAAAACTAATGGGTTCTGTTTATACGAACGGCTCTTACGAAACATCTTTGAATACAAATTACACAAAGCGCTATAAATTTAATGGTAACATTACCGCCCACTATGCTAATACAAGAAATGGTATTCAAGGTCAGGAAGATGTTCGTAAAGACTTTCGAATTGGCTGGTCGCATAGCCAAAATCCAAATGCCAATCCAGGAAGTACTTTTAGTGCTAATGTAAATTTAAGTTCGAGTAGTTACTATCAATCAACTGCGGCAAATCAAACTTATGATTTGGGCGCAATTGCAACAAACAGCTCTAACAGTAGTATTGCATATTCTAAGGTATTAGCAGGCGGTTTATTCAACTTCAGTACGGCATTAAGTGCGCAGCAAACCTTTAGTACCCGCGAAATAGCTTTACAATTGCCGACATTTAACTTAAATATGTCAACCATTAGCCCGTTCGATTCAAAGAATAGAAGTGGAGAGCAAAAATGGTATCAAAAAATTACCGTTGGTTACAGTTTACAAGGAAATAATAACATTACAACTAAAGACAGTTTATTATTTCAACCAGCTGGTTTAAGAGCGCTAAAAAGTGGTTTTAGCCACAGCGTTCCAATTAGCATGAACTTTACCGCCTTAAAGTATTTAACTTTTACTCTTGGTGGTACTTACAATGAAGTTTGGAATTTTCAAACTTCGAACAGAAGGTTTACGACATTTACAGATGGTTCTTATACTTCAAGACAAGATACTATTACTGGCTTTAAACGTGGTGGAAGTTATAATTTGTCAACAAGTATGACCACCAAAATTTATGGTAAAACAAAGGAATTTAAAAATTTGGGTAACATTAAGCAATTGCGCCATGTAATGACACCTTCTGTAAGTTTTACTTATTCTCCAGACTTTACCGACCCATCCAAAGGTATTTATAAGGAAGCGATAGATCAAAATGGAAATAAAATTATTAATACTTCTACAGGCAGACCACTAACTTATTCAATATTTGAAAGTAGCGCATTCCCTGGTTCCTTTTCAGGAAGGCAAGCTTCAATAGGGTTTACTTTAGATAATACTACAGAATTAAAAGTTCGTTCAAAAAAGGATACGACCGGTACTGGAGAAAAGAAAATACCAATTATTCAAGGTCTAACTTTTAATGGTTCGTATAACTTTCTAAATACAACGAGAAAGTTATCAGATATCAGTTTTAGTGGCCGTTCTCAGTTTACAGATAAACTGGGCATAACATACAATGGTACATTTAATCCATATGTGCTAGGAGATTCAACAAATAGCAGCGGAACAAGGGTAATATTCGAGAGGAACAAGTATTTTTGGCAAGACGGTAAATATTTTCCAAGATTGCAGAATATTGGATTTTCGTTCGATTATAGTTTAAATCCAGATGCCTTTAAACGTAAAAACGATGCATACGATGCAACAAAAAGTCAGATTGAAAAGCAGGGAATGACTCCTTTACAATCTGAACAGCTAAACGCCTTAAATCGCGATCCAAATGCTTTTGTTGATTTCAATATTGCGTGGAATTTTGCATTTCAATATCGATTTGACTATTCGAATATTTTAGGGGTAAGCACAATAACCAATACATTAAATTTTAATGGTGATTTTAATTTAACACCAAAATGGAAATTTACCTTTAGTTCGGGTTACGATTTTAAAAATAAAGGTTTAGCGCCAATGCAGCTTGCAATTTATCGCGACTTACACTGCTGGGATATGAATATTAACTGGGTTCCATATGGCGCTTACAAGAGTTATTCTTTAACTATTCGAGTTAAATCTGCAATTCTTCAAGATTTAAAACTGAGCAAAAGATCAGGTTTCTATAATACATATCAATAAATTATGTTAGCAGAAATTATTACCATAGGCGATGAAATTCTAATCGGTCAGATTGTTGATACGAATTCTGCATGGATGGCCAAGCAGTTAAATTCAATTGGTGTTTCTGTTAAGCAAATCACTTCAGTTTCTGATGATGAGCAGCATATCTTGTCGGCCTTAGCTGATGCAGAAAAGCGAGCCAATATTATTCTGATTACGGGTGGTTTAGGTCCAACAAAAGATGATATTACGAAGAAAACACTAGCAAAATACTTTGGGATGGTTTTTCGTAGAGACGCAGCAGCATTGGAAATGGTTGCATCGATTTTTAAGAAGTTTAACCGTCCATTGCTTGACATTAATATGCAACAGGCTGATGTGCCAGATGGTTGCGAGGTTATTGTAAACCAAAATGGAACTGCACCTTGCATGTGGTTTGAACAAAATGATACAATTTTCGTGTCCATGCCAGGTGTTCCTCACGAAATGATGTATTTGATGGATGATGAAATTTTACCAAGGATTAAATCCAGGTTCAAATTGCCATTTATTGTGCATAAAACAATTCTTACCGCGAATATTGGAGAATCATTTTTAGCGAAAGAAATTGAGGAAATAGAAGACAGTTTACCAAGTCATATTAAACTTGCCTATCTGCCTAAACTTGGGCAAGTAAGGTTGCGCTTATCTGCCAAAGGCGATGATGAGCATGAGTTAAAAAGCGAAGTTGAAATTTATGCACAGCAGATTATTGCAAAGGTTACGAAGTTTGTAGTAGTTGATGAAGATATTTCGTTAGAAAAGGCAATTTTAAATTTAATGAAAGCTCGCGGATTAACTTTATCTACAGCCGAAAGTTGCACAGGAGGTTACATTGCGCATTTAATTACGCAGCATCCGGGTTGTTCTTCTGTTTATTGGGGTGGCGCTGTGGCTTATGCGTATGATTTGAAAGAATCTATTTTAGGCGTTAAAGAAAGCACCTTAACAAATTTTGGCGCTGTTAGCGAAGAAACCATTATAGAGATGGCTGAAGGCGCAATCAAACATTTTAAAACAGATTATGCAATTGCGGTTAGCGGAATTGCCGGACCAGAAGGAGGAACAGAAGATAAGCCTGTTGGAACAGTTTGGATTGCAATTTCTTCAAAAAATAAAACCGTAGCTAAAGTGTTTACTTTCAGCAATAAACGTATTCAAAATATAGAACGTTCGGCTAGTTCTGCTTTAACCATGCTATTAAATCTACTTAAGGAAGACGAGTTGAACGAATAAAAAACGTATTTTTGTCGCGTTACCAATATATAATACTGTAATTTAATATGGCTCAATACGAACTATTGTTACCAAAAATGGGTGAAAGTGTTGCAGAAGCAACCGTGATTAAATGGGTAAAACAAATTGGAGATTCTATTGATTTAGATGATACAATTTTAGAAATAGCAACTGATAAAGTGGATTCTGAGGTTCCATCGCCAGTAGCAGGTAAGTTGGTAAAACAATTATTTCAGGAAAATGATGTTGCACAAGTTGGTGATGTTATTGCGATTATTGAAACTGAAGGGGGTGATGAAATTAAACAAACAGAAGCACCTGTTTCTGCTCCGGTTGTTGAAGAGAAACCCGTTGTCATTCCAGGTTTAGAACAACTTTCAACTGAAAAGCCAGCAGTTCAAAATGATTTCACATCATCCGATCGTTTTTATTCTCCTTTAGTAAAAAGCATCGCAGCACAAGAAAATATTTCAATTGATGAGCTAAATTCTATAAAAGGCTCGGGAGCTGATGGTCGCTTAAATAAAGACGATTTATTGAATTATATTTCAACTAAAGATGGTGTCGTAGCTAAAACAGTTGTGCCGGTTGCTGCTTCTGTTGAGGAGAAAGTTTCAAAATCGCCAGTTGCAGAATCTACTCCAATTAAAACATCAACTACATCAGTTTCTGGTAGTGATGAAATTATAGAAATGGACAGGATGCGTAAACTTATTGCCGACCACATGGTTATGAGTAAAAGCACCTCGCCACATGTAACTTCTTTTGTTGAGGCCGATGTAACCAATCTTGTTTTATGGCGTAATAAGGTTAAAAACAGTTTCGAAAAACGTGAAAATGAGAAAATTACTTTCACACCGATTTTTGTTGAAGCTGTTGCAAAGGCAATTAAAGATTTCCCGATGATTAATGTTTCGGTTAATGGAACACAAATTATTAAAAAACATAACATCAATATTGGTATGGCGGCAGCTTTGCCAAGTGGTAATTTGATTGTTCCAGTAATTAAAAACGCTGACCAGTTAAATTTAGTTGGCTTAACTAAAGCCGTTAACGATTTAGCTGGAAGAGCAAGAATATCTAAGTTAAAACCCGACGAAACACAGGGCGGAACTTTCACGCTTACAAACGTTGGTTCCTTTGGTAATGTAATGGGTACGCCGATTATCAATCAGCCACAAGTTGCAATTTTAGCTGTTGGCGCAATTAAAAAGAAACCAGCTGTGTTAGAAACTGAACATGGTGATGTTATTGCCATTCGCCATATGATGTTCCTTTCACTTTCTTACGACCATAGAGTTGTAGATGGCTCTTTAGGTGGAATGTTTGTACGTAGAGTGGCAGATTATTTAGAAAATTGGGATTTTAACAGAGAGATTTAAAAACTCCATGATATTCAAAAGGTCAAGTTTTTAAAAGCTTGACTTTTTTTGTAAAACCAAATTTCTTATTGTCTGTTTTTTACTAAAGACTAAAGACTAAAGACTAAAGACTAAAGACTAAACTCATGTCAAAATTTTCAGAATTAATTAATGGTGATAAACCTGTTTTGGTAGATTTTTTTGCCGAGTGGTGCGGTCCTTGTAAAATGATGCCACCAATTTTAGCGCAGTTGAAAGCTCAAGTTGGCGATTCGGTTTCGATAATTAAAATTGATATTGATAAAAATCGGTCTGCTGCTTCAGCTTATAACGTACAAAGTGTGCCAACTTTAATGTTGTTTAAGCAAGGCAAACAAATTTGGCGACAAAGCGGTGTTTTACAGGCATCACAATTAAAGCAAATTATAGATTCGTACGCTTAGTTTTTTGATGTTCAATTGGACAAGAGTTAAATAGACCTGATAGAACGGAAAGCCCGTAGTGCGTAGGATTTGTGAAAGGGGCGGACTTGTAGTGATAGCAGGACTAACAATGAAAAAGGCTTCTGACAGTGCTCTTCAAAATATAAATTTAAACCTCTAACACGCTGTTCGGTGTTACGGCGAAAATCTGTTCATTTGTTTTTGGGTAAATATTATACAAGCCTGTAAACGTGCTAAAAGCAGGTAAAACCGCATATTCCTTTCCGAAATAGAAGCATGGAAACTTTAGGCGTTGCTTGGCTTTGCCAACAATTGTTACGCCTGGATGGATGTGACCGCTGATGGGGTAAAGTTCTTCCTCAGTACATTTCGGTGCATCGTGGATAAAACAAAAAGGGCCAAGACAAAAACTTGGCTCGTGGATTTCAATATCCATTGCAGCATAATCGGCATTTGCAAGTCTATCATGATTGCCTTTTACCAACAGAAAAGTTAAATCGCTATATCTTAGTTTCCACTGCGAAAATTCATCTATATCGGCATTTAAGCCGTGATGAAACATATCGCCATTAATTAGTAAGATTTGAGGTTGATATTTTTCGATAAGTAAGCCTAAACGCTGCAAATCGTTTTGAGCAATTGTAGATGGCACCTGAACACCAGCTTGGCGAAAATGTGCAGATTTGCCCAAATGCAAATCGCTTATGGCTAAAAGTTGATGTTGCGGTAAATATAAAGCCCTTTCTTTATCTAAAATCAGTTCTTCGCCGTGGCTTATTATGGTCATTAATAATTTTTAATCTTAAATGTAAAACCGTCATTGCGAGGTTACGAAGCAATCTATTTCGAAATTCCTCTATTTAAACTTCTCCGATTCTGCTTTCATTCTTGCAATTCGTTGTTCCAGCTCTTCCGAACTCATATTTTCACGCAAGCTATCAACTTTAATTGGGAACGATAACGGTGTAAAACTTTTCGGATTGGTTATCACTACAGCGCCGTTCTGTATACGCTCTAAAGCTGCGGCCAATCGGGGTTCTTCTAATTGCTGATAAAAAACTTCATCGTAAGCTTGGCGCAAAAGTAAATTATGTTTGTCGTAATCGCTAAAAACATTAAAAAATAAACCTGCTGATGACTGTAGGTGTTTATTGGCCACATATTTACCCGGATAACCTTGAAAAACCAAACCCGAAATACAGGCAATATCCCTGAATTTTCGGCGAGCCATTTCAGTTGAATTGATACTTAAAGTAATATCTTCGGTTAAGTTTTTAGGTGAAAATACTTCGTAAGCAATCGATTCATCCATGGGGATTTCGATATCACTTAAAAGCTCGAAACCATAATCGTTCATTGCAATAGAAAAACTAATTGGCAAAAGCTTGCTTAAACGATAGGCAACTAGAGCCGCCAAAACTTCGTGTACCAATCGGCCTTCAAAAGGGTAAGCGAACAGATGAAAACCCTCTTTGTTATTTATCAGCTCTATTAATAATTCATCATTTCTTGGTACGTGAGAACGTTTTTGTTGCAATAGAAACAAGGGGTAGACCACATCAAGTTCTTCATCCTCGTGGGTTTTATCTAATGCTTCGTTATATTTTTTACGTAAAACAGAACCTAAATTTGATGATAGGGGCAAGCGACCGCCATTCCAGCTTGGCGAAATAGCGTTTTGCTTTTTGCTAACTCGAACAATAACCGTCATATCTTTTACATGGATAAACTCTAAAACTCGACCCGCCAAACGGAAATTATCGCCAGCTTTTAATCGGGTTACAAAGTATTCTTCAACCATGCCAATGTAACCGCCAGATAGAAATTTAACTTTCAGCATGGCATCACTCACAATTGTACCGATGTGCAAGCGATGTCGCATGGCCAATTGCCTGCTTTTTACTTTCCAAAGGCCATCTTCATCTTTTGTTACTTTTTTAAACTCATTATAAGCACTTAAACTATCGCCACCTGAAGTAATAAATTGCATCACCCAATTCCATTCTTCATCGAGAATCAATTTAAAAGCATGTGTATTTTTAATTTCTTCATAAATCACTTTGTCGTCAAAACCATCACCAATAGCCAGCGTTACAAGGTATTGTACTAACGTGTCAAAAACCATAATAAAAGGTTCTCTACTTTCGATGTTATTAGTTTTTGCAGCTTCTTTAATTGCTGCAGCTTCTACCAATTCTAATGCATGCGTTGGCAGGAAATAAATTTTAGAAACCTCGTGCGGTGAATGCCCTGAGCGACCAGCACGCTGTAAAAACCTGGCAACGCCTTTTGGCGAACCCACTTGCACAACGGTATCAACAGGTTTAAAATCTACACCTAAATCTAAAGATGAAGTTGCAATTACCGCTTTTAACTGGCCTGTATGCAATGCATCTTCAATCCAATTCCTTAACTCAAAATCTATAGAACCATGGTGTATGGCAATTCTTCCCGCCAATTCAGGTTCCAAATTTAATAAGTGTTGGTACCACATTTCTGATTGACCGCGCGTATTGATGAAAATCAAAGTGGTTTTACTTTTTTCGATAATGGGCAAAAGTTTGTATGCAAGTTTTAAACCCAAATGCCCGGCCCAAGGCAAGGTTTCGATATCATCTGGTAAAATAGATTTAATTTGGATTTTCTTCTCTAAATCTGCCTTAACAATAATTCTTTTGGCTGCTTCGTTTGGTTCTAAAACATCCAAAGCTTCCTCAATATTTCCTATCGTTGCCGAGATTCCCCAAACGCGTAAAAATTGATTTTTTTCTAACCTCTGTAAGCCTTTAATTCTCGAAACAGCGAGTTCTACCAAAACGCCGCGTTTGCTGCCCAAAAGTTCATGCCATTCATCAGCAACTATGCATTTTAAGTTTTTAAACAAAGTTGATGAACCTTTTTGAGCTAATAATAAGTGCAAGCTTTCGGGTGTAATCAGCAAAATTTCGGGCATTGATTTTTTCTGCTGCACTTTTTCAGCTTGTGATGTATCGCCGTTACGAACGCCAACATGCCAATCTAATTCCAGTTCTATCAAAGTTTCCCGCATGGCTCTGGCTAAATCTTTTGCCAACGAACGCAATGGCGTAATCCAAATCAATTGCAAGCGGTCTTTGGCTTTTTTGTTGCTTGCTTCTGATGCATTTAAGGCCTCAATTACAACAGCTAAAAACAGCGAAAATGTTTTTCCGAAGCCTGTAGGCGCATTTACCAAACCACTGTAACCATCAAGATAATATTGCCACGCATCTTCCTGAAATTGAAAAGGCTTGCGTTTATTGGCTTTTAACCAGCTTTTTATCTTCTTGTAACCTTTGGTTTTGGTTTGGTCCATTTATAATTATTTTTTTTTGGAAAGCAATTTCAGTAATTCTTCGGTTAAATCAGTCCCGCCATTCGTTGCAATCTTTTGTTAATGTCAGTCTGAGCTTGTCGAAGACCTTTAACAAAAGTATTTCCACTGCTGTCTGGTTTATATAGCAAGGTAAACCTAGGTAAAACAAACCTTCCAACAGGTCGTGCCTCGCTATAACGAAAGCTTTACATTGTAGATGCCAATAATTGTCTTAAATCTTCCAATGTATTAATTTCGGCTTCTTTTTTATCCTTTCGCCAACGTAAAATACGAGGGAAACGTAAAGCTAAACCTGCCTTATGGCGTTTACTCTCCGCAATTCCTTCAAAAGCAATTTCAAAAACCAATTCCGGTTTTACCGTACGCACAGGACCAAATTTTTCAATTGAATTTTTGGTTACGAATGAATTTACTTCCTTAATTTCTTTATCGGTTAAACCCGAATAGGCTTTTGCAATGGTAACTAAATTCTCCCCATCACGAACGGCAAAGGTATAATCAGTAAAGAAATTTGCCCTTCGCCCGCTACCTTTTTGAGCGTAAATCATCACTGCATCAACCGTGTAAGGATTAATTTTCCATTTCCACCAATCGCCACGTTTACGCCCACTGTGGTAATGTGAACTTAATTTCTTTAGCATTATGCCTTCGCTGTTTATCGAGCGAGAAGTTTGCCTTAACTCTGCCAACTCTTCCCAGTTTTTGCAGTGAATTACAGGCGAAAGAATAACTGCGCTTTCATCTAAATTACCAATAAGTTGCTCTAAAACTTTACGTCTTTCACTCAACGGTTGTTCTCTAAAATCTTTGGTTTCGAATTCTAAAATATCATAAACAAAAAAGCCGATTGGTGCATCTTCGAGTTGCTTTTTATTTATCGTTTTACGGTTTAAACGTTGCTGTAATGTACTAAAAGACAAAACCTTTCTATCTTGAACAGCCAGGATTTCTCCATCTATTACTACTCCATCAGGCAAAATATCTACTAAAAAATGTAGTTCTGGAAATTGTTCTGTTACCAATTCTTCGCCCCGGCTCCAAATAAAGAGTTCGCCATTTCGTTTCACAATTTGCCCGCGAATGCCGTCCCATTTCCATTCTGCTTGCCATTCGGTTATATCGCCAAGCTTTTCAGGTTCTTGTTCTAAAGCATAAGCTAAACAAAATGGGTAAGGCCAAGAATTATCTGTGTTAACGTGTACGCCGTTTATTAACTCTTCAAAGGTTATTTCGTAAGGATTCCATTTACCCATAATGCTATGCATAATTTGGGCACTATCCAAGCTACTTTGCTTTGCTAAGGCATTAACCAACATTTTATTAGAAACGCCGATCCTAAAATTCCCTGAAATAAGTTTGTTGAAGATAAAACGTTCTTGCGTTTCTAAATGATTCCAGGCATTTAGAATAAAACCTTTCTTGGTTTCATCATCTTTGCCTTCTAAATCATGTAAGTCTTCAATCCATTTATGTAATTGAAAATCTGAAGTGTTTTCAGCTGGTGGAAGGAGTAAGGCAATCGTTTCGCTTAAATCGCCAACATTCGAATAGCTTTCTGTAAATAACCATTCTGGCGTTTGTGTAATATCAATTGCCCAATATTTTATTAGGGCCGATTTTATCGGACGTTTTGGCTTTTTCCCTGTGAATAATGTAATTACCCAAACTTTATCTTTATCATCTGCGTAATTAAAATAATCTACCAATGCAGCGATTTTATCGTTGGTTTTATTGCTCTGTTCAAGTTTTTGTATCAGTTTGGCAAACTTTTTCATTCTGATTGTTTGTTATTAGTTTCAGAATTTTGATTTGCTGTTTCTGCTAAATCAACTTTGTTTTCCTCATCATCTTCTTGCCCAAACTTAGTCATTACTTCTTCTGATTCAATACCATTATCGTTTAAAAACCGACTAAAAGCTGCTGTAAAACCATGCGTAACATATACTTTTTCTGCTCCCGTTGCTGTAATGGCATCCATTAAGCCCGGCCAATCTGCATGATCGCTAAGCGCAAAGCCCGCATCAGCACTTTGCCAGCGACGGTGTGCCCGAACTTGCATCCAACCAGAGCAGATTCCAGTTACCGGGTGGCTAAGATTTTTAATCCAACGGCTGTCTCTCATCGCCGGAGGTACAATTACAATTCCTTTTTGCAATTCATCCTTAGTGGTTTCGGGTGTAATTCTAATGGTTTCTGGTAAATTAACACCAGCTTTTATAATCACTTCGTTTAAGTTTGCAATGCTATTGTGAACATAAATGGGTACGTTACCTGCAAGGTTTTTAATTAAGCGTTGCGCTTTGCCTAAACTATAAGCAATCAATACGCTGGTTTTTTGTTCAGCAATATTATCGCTTATCCAATTTTGCATTTTATTAAATACGATATCTTGTTTTTGCCATTTGTAAACGGGCAAGCCGAATGTGCTTTCTGATACAAATGAATGGCATTTTACTGGTTCAAATACATCGCTAATACCATCATCTTCTGTTTTGTAATCGCCAGAAATTACACAAACTTCTCCTTTATATTCCAAGCGAACTTGCGCCGAACCAATAATATGGCCTGCCGGATAAAAAGATATATTTACGCCATTTCTAACAATACTTTCACCATAATTTAGGGTTTGTACATCTAAATCTTCACTAATGCGGCGCTTAATAATAGGCTTTGTTAAGGTATGGCATAAGTAATGTTTATTTCCGAAACGCACATGGTCGCTATGACCGTGGGTAGTTACAGCATAATCTACAGGCCACCAAGGGTCTATATAAAAATCGCCTTGCTTACAGTAAATACCTCTTTTTGTAAATTCGATTAATGCCATGTTTTAGTAAACAATAAATTGCCGCATAAGTTTTATACTGATATCTGCTAATTGCCAGATAAATTAAAATATCTGCTAATTAGCAGATAAATCGAAATATCTGTTAATTAGCAGATATATTATGAAGTTTAATTAATTAATTCGATATTGTAGTATGAATTGCATTATAACAGGCGATATTATAGGCTCAAGAAAAGTTAAGGATAGCTGGTTAATAAGCTTAAAAAAGGCTCTAAAAGAAGTTTCTGGGCAAAATGACAGATGGGAAATATTTCGAGGCGACAGCTTTCAAATAGAAATTGAGCCAGAAAATGCAATTAAAGTTGCTGCTTACATAAAAGCTTGTATTAGAATAAATAAACCTGCAGATGTGAGGATGGGTATTGGCCTTGGCAATGTTAAAGTTAAGAGAAAAAAGCTTTCTGAATCTAGCGGAGATGCCTTTATTAACTCCGGAATTGCTTTTGATGGTTTAAAACAGGCTAAGGTTAATCTTGCAATTAAAACTGATTACCAAGAATTTGATGAAGAGATAAATGTTTTAATTAAATTGAGTTTAATTGCAATGAACAGTTGGGGAGTTGTAGCTGCCGAAATGGTAAAAATAGCTTTAGAGAACGAAAATTTATTGCAAAATGAATTGGCCCAATTATCTGGGAGAACACAACCATTGGTTAGCGGTGCTTTAAAACGGGCAAATTTCGCTGAACTTATGGAGGTAGATAAATTGTACCGTAAAAAACTGAATCAAATAATTTCTAAATAATGGATATTTATTTAATCAAACTCATCCTTGCGCATTTAATTGGAGATTTCTTTTTGCAACCAAATTCTTGGGTTAAGGATAAAGAAAAAAATAAACTAAAATCGGGAAAGCTATACATGCATGTTGCGGTACATATAGTTTTAATATTTTTAGTTTTTTTAAGTTTCGGAGTCTGGAAAATTGCTTTATCGATAGGTTTATTGCATTTCATTATTGATGCTGGAAAATCTCTGTTCCAGACTAAAAAGAATGCTCGTTTACTGTTCTTTATCGACCAAATATTTCACTTTTCTTCAATCGTATTAATTTGGCATTTTTTTTATAAAGGCTATTTGGATATCAGTTATATTGATGATATTAAAACCTGGGTTTTAATTGCCGGAATGTTGTTTTTAACTATGCCAACATCAATAATTATGAAAGTAATTATTGCCAAATGGTTGCCCGAAAGTGATGATGAAAGCCCGAAATCGTTGCAAAATGCAGGTAAATACATTGGGATTTTAGAGCGTGCCTTGATTTTTGTGTTCATTGTAACCAATCATTTTGAAGCGGTTGGTTTTTTATTGGCAGCTAAATCTATTTTTCGATTTGGTGATTTAAAAGAAGCGCATGACTTGAAACTAACGGAATACGTTTTGATTGGTACTTTGTTAAGCTTTGGGATTGCAATAGTGGTGTCTTTAGGGATAGCCGCTTATATAGCGTAGTTAATAAAAGCACAGAATTTGCATTTTAAACCCGATTGAAATGGAAATACTTTTAAAATAGCAATAACCCTAAATATACCTCAGTAAGGCAGAAGTTGTTTTTAAAAGATTGAAATAAAAAGCGGGGCTATCGAAACCGATTCCCCGCTGAAATTGCTTTTTAAATAATTAAATTATTTCGCTCCCGGAGGACAATTGTCTTTTAAAAATTTAGTGTAAGTAAGCGATAAGTGTTCGCTTGTCCCTTCGCCTTCAGAAATGCTGTGCGTACGGTTTGGATAACTCATTAACTGAAATACCTTTTTGTTTTTGATCAATTCATTAATTAACATTTCGGCATTTTGATAATGAACATTATCATCGCCAGTACCATGAATGTATAATAAATTGCCTTTTAAATTTTTTGCATGGCTAATTGGCGAACCTTTTACGTAAGCTTCTTTGCTTGGGAATGGTGTGCCCATATAACGCTCCTGATAAATATTATCGTAGGTTAGTTGATTGCCGACTGCGGCAATTGCAATTCCGGTTTTGTAAATTTCCGGGTATTGGAACATCAAATTCAAGGTTGATGAACCGCCGCCACTCCAGCCCCAAACTGCAACACGATCTTTATCCATAAATGCATTAGTGGCCAGTAATTTTTTAGCAGCCATTGCCTGGTCGCGAACATTAATTACGCCAATATTTTTGTAAATGCCCTTACGCCATGCAGTGCCCTTTGGAACAGGTGCACCACGATTATCCATCGAAATGTAGATATAACCATCTTTAGCCATATCGCCAGCGTAAAGGAAATTTCTGCCAGCTCCGTATGTATCTAAAGCTGTTGCCGAAGCAGGCTCGCCGTAAACATAAAATACAACCGGATATTTTTTATTCGGATTAAAATCATCTGGTTTTTTCATCCAGCCATCTAATTCAACGCCATCTTCAGTGGTTACTTTAAAGAATTCCACTTTGTTTTTTGGAGCTTCTTGTTTAGATAATTGCGTGCTGATGCTGCCATCCATTGTAAACGGATTTCCGGTGGTGAAATTCATCCATTCGGTAATGGGCCTAATAATAGAGCTGTTGTAGGTATGACGGGCAAAAGCTGCATTTGGAGAAATATCATAATTGTGTGTTCCCGGTAGGATAGAAGGCGTTACCTGTTCTAATTTACCTTTTCCATCTAATTTAGTTTTGTATAGATATTTTTGAGTAGCATTATTTGGTGATGCTGTGAAGTACACATAATTGTTTTTCTCATCGATTAATTTTACATTGATAACATCGTAATTCCCTTTAGTAACTAAAGTAGTTTTCTTGCCATCGCGACTGATTCTGTACAAATGATTCCAGCCATCTTTATCAGAAACAATTGTAAATTCTTTATTCGCTGCCAACCATTTCCAATCGTCTTGTGCATCAATCCAAGCTTTTGCACTTTCGGTATAAATTGCTTTTGCAGCTCCAGAAGTGGCATCGCAAAGAAATACCTTACTTTCATTCTGCGCTCGGTTAAGTTGTTGCAAAATGATTTCGTTGCTGTTTGGAACCCACTGCATACGCGGAATGTAATGCTGAATATTATCTCCAGGAACATTAAGCCAATTGGTTTTCGCTGTAGAAACATCAACTACACCAACCTTGCAAGCTGATGGATTTTCGCCAACCTTTGGATATTCTACCGGAATGGTATAAGGATAAATCGAATCGGTGTTGTTTATCATTAAAAAGTTCTTGATTTTAGTTGCATCGATTTGCCAATAAGCAATTGTTTTGCTATCCGGACTCCATCTAAAACCATCTCTACAATCAAACTCTTCTTCGTAAACCCAGTCAAAAGTACCGTTAATCATTCGGTCGGTTCCGTCTGTTGTTAAAGCTCTTGAGTTTGTTCCATCAACATTTTCTACGTATAAGTTATGTTTGCTTACATAGGCCACCATAGTGCCATCAGGAGATAACTTAGCAAACATTAAGGACGACGAAGGTTTGTCTTTTCCAATTTGGGTTATTTTGTTAGCAGTTAAATCTGCTAACCAATAATCGCCGCGAGTATCGTAACGCCAAACTTTTTTGCTGTTTGTGTAGATTAGGGCTTTAGTACCATCATCAGAAAGCTGAAAACTTCTAACCGCGATAGCTTCTCCTTTTCCGGCAGGTGTTAATAAAGCTCTTGAAATAATGGTTTTTTTATCACTTTTTGGGAGTGTAACCGAAATAATTTCACCGCCGGCAATTTGATAATAAGAATTGCCATCTTTGGTCCAATTTATGCCTTGGGCCTTTACATTAACTACGGAAAAAATAGCAATGTAGGTAATTAAGAGTAGGTTTTTAATCATAATAAGTTAGGTCAAAAAAAAAGCTTTTTAACTTTTCGGCTAATTTATAAAAAAGGCCGGCAGTTAAAAAGCTTTGAGTAAAAGTGATGGTTAATTATTCGCCACCACCTTGCATAGCTTTCATTTCAGCATAAGTAATTTCATCGTAACCAGCTGGGATTTTAGTTACAGAAAGTTCGCCAACTTTACCTTCGGTTAAAGATTTTAAAGTAATTGTAGCTTCTTTTGTATCAATCATAACAACGAAACCTTTAACTTCTTTAAAATCGGCAGTTGCAATGTTAACCGGAACATCTACATCAGCCGTAGCCCAAAGTTCGCCGGTGCCGCCTTTACTATCTTTAAAAGTATATTTTTCTACATTATAGCCAGAAAGTGTTTTTTTCTCACCCGTAGCTTTAAACTCAGAATATGATGGTCTAGTGGCTTTTGATTCTTCCATATCTGCTTTGGTTAATTTAGCAGCTAATTGTTTTTGCGCAACAGGAATATCAACTAAAGTTAAGCCAGTTTCAGTTTTATTATCTAACAAAACACCAACAGTAGCCGGACCAAAACTCAATTCTAATTTCGAGATATCTCCGTTGAATTTTACTTTTTGTTCTTCTGGAGCACCAGGAGCACTGATTTTGTATTTAATTCCGTAAACCAAAGTGCCTTCGGTTATTTTTTTCTGTGCATGTGCGATTACAGCTGTGCTTACTAGTATTAAAGCGACAACGCTAGTTTTGATAGATTTTAACATTTTTTTATTTCAGTTTAGTTATTTACCAATTAATTTTTTCTTTGTTTAAGAATGATGCAATTCCCTTTTTAAAATCGTCACTTTCTCTAACCCGGGCATTAATTTGAACTGCGGTTTCTAATGCTTTTTCGAGTAGCGGATTTGTGGTCTGACTAATTAATTGTTTTGTAATCATCAACGAATTACCCGAACTTTCTCTACACAAACTTAATGCAAATTCCTTAACAGTTTGATGTATTTCTTCTGAATTTGTTACAAAATTTATCAATTTATATGCTAAGGCCTGCTCTGCATTAAACGTTTTGCCTGTTAATAGAATTTCTTTGGCAATCGTTTCATTCACTTTTTGTACTAAAAAGCAGGAAACAATTGCAGGAACGAAACCAATTTTGACTTCTGTGTAGCCGAAATTACTTCCGGGTGTAGCAAAAACAATATCGCATATGGTTGCTAAACCACATCCGCCTGCAATCGCGTGTCCTTCCACTTGCCCAATTACGACCTTTGGTAAATAATAAATTGTAGTAAAAAGCTTTTTGAGGTTATTCGAATCAGCAACGTTTTCTTCGAAAGTATTGTTTTGCAATTGTTGAAGATATTCCAAATCGGCACCGGCGCTAAATGTACCTCCATTTGCATTTAAGATAACCACTTTAACATCATCATCTTCCTCAGCCTGAATAAATGCATCTGTTAATGCAGAAATCAATTCAGGATTTAAGGCATTTCGCTTTTCCGGGCGGTTAATGGTTATTGTTGCAATTCTCTCTGCAACATTGTACAAAACCAGATTTTCCATATTATTGGGTTAGTTGAACCAAATATGCAGGATTTTTCTTTAAAACATGTTTTGAAATTTTATTATTCTCGGCAAAAGCTTTAAAAGTTGTGATTTTGTAATCCTTATTGGTTGCATCAATAATTACATCTTTATAACTAATTTCCCTTGGAAGATTTTCTAATTTGAATTTAGTATTTCCAGTTATCCAAACACTATTAAAGCTGCCTTCGGTTTTCAGTTTCTTGTAGTTTAGAGATTCATCCAAAAGCAAAATTTTATAATTACCAAAAATGATTTGTTTTTGTTTAAGAATAAAATTGGCTAAAACCGTATCTTTTTTAATGCTGATAAAATCAATTTTATTGATTTGAGATTGCTCTAAAGCGGGTTTAACAAAAAACTGATAATTCTTGTCTTCTTCTTTTAAATCTGTAGCTAAAATTGTTTTTGTGCCTTGAATAAAAGCTGCAGCATAATTTTTTCTTAAAGTAAAAAAGATAATTTTCTTTTGGTTGATGGCTTTATAATAATCCAAAATTATCATCGATTGATAAAAAATATAAGTGATTAGTGAGAATAATATTAATTGCTTATTGAACTTCGCCAAAGCGTAAATAAGTAAGCCAATTGATAGACTTAGGAGGATGAATTCTGACAAATTAATCCAAACGGCAGAGAAAGTAGAATAGGGCAAATCAGCAATCCACTTCAAAACGGAATTTGTGGTAACGATAATCCATTCAAAAATTGGCGATAATTTATCTATTCCAGGAAGGAGCACCGCAATTCCTAAAATCATGATGATGATTAAGGGAATAGAAATAAATAAGTTTCCGAGTAAAAAGTAAACCGGAAACTGGTGGAAATAATAAATACAAAGTGGAAATGTAACCAGTTGCGCAGCCAGAGAGAGGGCAATTAATTCCCAAATTTTATTAAGCCATTTATTTTTGATGTAAATCCATTTATAAATTTTAGGTTGTAAATAAATTAAACCAAAAACAGAAATGTAGGAAAGCTGGAAGCCAACATCCCAAATTAGGAATGGGTTGTAAATTAATTGACAAAAGGCCGCAAAGGCCAATGTATTATAGCCATTTTTATTTTTGGCGAATGTTTTAGCTGTTATAAAAATCGAAATCATTATTGCCGAACGAACAACCGATGGAGATAAACCTGTAATTAAAGCGTATATCCAAATTAAACCACAAATCAATGTGAATTTCAAGATTTTTGAAAATCGGTTTTTATTCAGAAATAACAACAGAAAATCTAAAACAAAGAAAATTATGGCAACATGACTACCTGAAACTGAAAGTGCATGTATGGTGCCTGTTTTGGAATAAGCGGATAAAGTTTCTTTACTTAAATCGGCTCGATACCCTAAAATTAATGTTGAAGCAACTGCAAAAGCCTCATCATTTTTTATCTGTTTTCTATATTTTGCAATTTGATTTTCTCTTAAAGCTAACGCGAATTTGATAATCGGGTTACCAATATTTTTATTCGTTTTTAATAGATGATTTTGATTTATAAAGGTTTGCTGGTGAATATTCTGACTGGCCAACCAACGTTTAAAATTAAATTCGGCAGGATTATAGGGTGGTTCGACTTCCAAATAGTTGGCCGAAACAATCAATTCATCACCATATTTAAGACGTACTGGCTTTAAACTATCTATTTTTAAAGCTACTGATAACTGCCCGCTTAGCTTGATTTGTTTATTTTCTTTGTATCCGGATACAACTCTTACTTTAAATCTTAAAATATCACCCGATTGTTCAGGTTCATCATTAACCCAGATTTTTAAATACTTGTAATCAGCCTCTGCGAAATAGTCTGGCTTAAGTTTTTCGCTGTTTAATAGGCAAAGCAATCCTCCCAATGAGATAAAAAATAAGAAAATCAGTATGCCAATTATTCCTTTAAATTTATAGCCATTTAGCTTTTTATAGGTGAGATTGAGTAGAAAAGTCGTACAAAATAGTAAGCCGGTAGTTAAGCCTATAGCTAAAATCATTTCTTCACTTTGGAAGAAATATAAAACTCCAATTCCTAAAATTAAAGGTGCTAAAATCTTTACAAAAACATATTCTGCTTTAAACATATTTTTAGAATTGGTACCTCAATTGAATTTTTATTTCTGATTTTTTGTTGCCCTGAATTTCATCTAAATAAGTGCCAACAGTTTCTACATCTTGATACAAAAACATTGCATATCGAGCCCAAATATTTAGTTTTTTGGCAATATTATATTTCAAATTTATGTAGGTTCTAAACCCTTTTCCATTATACATGCCAAAAGCAAAACTGTATAAAACATCGTCTTCATATGCATAAATTCGGCTGTTATAACTCGGTGTGTTAAAATATGCGATTCTCAGATTGCCTGTAATTTTCGAAAACATTGGCGAATAGTCTACATCCTGATAAATCAGATAACCAAATTCTCTGTTGGCATCACCTTTTTTATATTGTGAAACTTCTGCACGGTTTTGAAAACTCCATTTTTTGTTAAGTTGCCAACTTACTTCAGCACGATAGCTCTCTTTTTTTACATCCTCTAAAAAGTTAATTGGTACATCTAAATCGGTGTTCTGTTGTTTATTTTCAGTCTTAAATCGGGCTAAAACCTTAAAATTTTTGGTAGGTGTGTAAACCGCCTGACTTAAAATTTCGTAACCTTTTGATGGTGCATCAACACGAAACTTCAACCACGGAAAACGAAAATAATCGCTATAAATGGCAAAGGCCCAACGCTTATTTGGAGTAATATTTAGACTTGTGTAAAGTCCCTGCTCATTCGTGGCTTCACTTGCTTCGGAAACCGATTGATTAAAAAAGTTGTGGTAATCTTTTGCATAATCTCGATACATTATTGCGGCCGATACAATTGGAGATAAACTAATTAATGCGCCATTGATATGTGCTAAACCACTATTTAAACTCTTGCCAACCTCACCAAAAAAATAAATGTTTTTATAGGTGTAATTATAATGCAGTCCGAGGTTAGTAAGTGAATTCCCTCTGAAACTAAATTTATCATACAATGCACTTTGAGGTATAAATCTATTTCCATATTCAGATTGATAAGCAACAACACCAATACTTAAATCGCTTTTAGCATATTGAATTACAGTTCCATAAGTCTGCTGCGTTAAAGAGTTTTTGTTCGAAATTTCAGTAGGCGTTCGATGCAAGCCGGTTTGGTTAATCGTAGATTGAACAAGGTTTCCATCAACATCTATATCCTGACTTGCATCCAGTTTTCTAAAAGAAACAAAAGGTGTAATATCTATATTTTTGAATAGATTGATTGTGGCTGATGCACCTCGCAAAAATGAATATTCATTTGCAGAAGAATATGGTCTTAATCCTAAATCCTTTTTGGCAATACTGGTTACATCAGGCCCCTTTCCAAATGCAAAGCCCGACCACATGGTTAAACCCTGGCCAAATTGTAAGGTGTAATTACCAACAACTAATTTTTTTACCCTGCCTAATTTAAATAAGGCAATGTTCCCTGAGAAAAAATCAAATGGTTTGCCAATAAATTTTTCGCCAGCATCTTTATCTAATGTTATCGAAGCAGAAATAATTGTTCCGTAATGGTAGCGGTATCGAGTTTGAAATCTTTCCGGAGAGCCTAAATATCGGTTGCCTGGTAAATCCGTAAAACCTTTTTGCTTTTGCAAAGTTTGAGCAAAACGCATGAGCAAATCATTTTCACCAACAGCAAAAATCTTTTTAAAGGAAAATTTTTCATATTCGGTCGCTGTATTTAAAGTAACAAATGGAATTAAACTTTGTACTAGTCTGGCATCAAATCCATCAATTGTTTGAAGTTCCAAAACGTCAACAAAATTTCCATTTTCTTTTAAGTGCGTAAAGAAATTACTGATTTGCAATGGAGAGAGAAATACTAATGTCTTTAATTCTTCTGGAGTAGTTCTGTTTAAGTTAATCGGGTGTTTTTTTAATCTGGTTAACACATCAATTAATTCGGTCATGTCATAATCTTCTGGTAGATTTTCGGCTACACTTTCTAAAATATCCTTTATAACAACATCTTGTTCTGTGTTTTGTGCCTTTGCAATGAATCCCATCATCACAAAGGCAATAATTACTAAGCTAAAACGCATAACCCAAAGCTACTTGTGGAGCATATCCTAGATTAGCATCGTAGGTTGTTGCCATATCAAACAGAAGTTTCTTATAATTCACGCCAAAACCTGCATACTGTTTAAAAGGTTTAGCGCTTAGGCCGCCGCGTAAACTGAGCAGATCAACAATTTTATAATCTACGCCAAAAGAAACATCTATATGTTGATTCAAAATTTTAGAAACTGAGGTTGCAATCAAGACTTTATCAGATGCGTGATAACTTGATCCAATATTGATTTTAGTTGGTATTTCGCTTAAAATCAGTGTACTACTATATTTTTCTTTTGATAAATTACTTACAAATGCACCTAATGTAAATGTGTTTTTAAACTGATAAATCGCACCAACATCAACAGAAAAACCATTTGACGAGCCATAATTGTTAATTTTTAACTGATGGTAATTTCCATTTAACCCAATCGAAAGTTTTTTTCCGAATTTCTTCGCGTAAGCAAAGCCAGCCTTACTTTCAAAATATTCTGAAAAACCGTATCGCTGAAAGCTTGCGCCAAGAAAATTATTTTTAAATGGGATTGCCGCAACAAAACCTTGCGTGCTTACTTCATTGCTAAAAAGATGTTTAATGTAATTAATAGATGCCGCTGGTTTTTCGAGATTTGTAATTGCAGAGGCATTCGCCTGCAAACTCCAAATGTCGGTTACAGCTGCGCCATTGTTGCCCATCGCGGTTAAGCGTGGCCCCAAATTGTTTTGAGCAGATAAATAAAGTGGTGTGAGGGAGATTAAAAGTACATTCCATATTTTCATTCTAAGGCGTTAAACCGGTAAATAAAAAATAGGGAAGATTGGCGTTTGGTTGTCCTAATGTAGAAAAATACTTTTTAAAGAAAAATTTAATGAAATATTTTAGCTGAAACGATTATTAGTTTTTTTCTACAACTCCTGCGCCAAATTCACTAAAAAGCCTTTAAGTTTTTCTAAGGAATCGATAATCTTTTGATTTTCTTTTACATCGCCTTTATTGTTTTTCAAATGCTCTTTTGCACCTTTTAATGTAAAACCCTTTTCATCAACAAGGTTGAAAATAATCTTTAAATTTTCAATGTCTTCTGGTGTAAATAAACGATTGCCTTTCTTGTTTTTCTTAGGTTGAAGAATGTCAAATTCCTTTTCGTAAAAACGGATTTGCGATGCGTTAACATTAAACATTTCAGTCACTTCGCCCATAGTATAATACATTTTGTTGATGTCTCTTTCTTTGTACGGCATAATTTGTGATTGATTATTAAGGTTTTACAACGTTTAATTAAAGTATTCAAATGTAGCTCGATTTTTCCTTATTAACGCAATAAAATTTTAATTTTGTTGCTCCAATTAATAAAATGTAATGACAGCAAAAGAGATTAGACAGGCATTCCTTAATTATTTTGAATCGAAACAACATCATGTTGTTCCTTCAGCGCCAATTGTAGTTAAAAACGATCCAACATTGATGTTCACCAACGCCGGTATGAATCAATTTAAAGATTTGTTTTTAGGCGAAGCCGCAATTAAATATGCCCGTGCTGTAGATACTCAACGCTGCTTACGTGTATCTGGAAAGCACAACGATTTAGAGGAAGTTGGTATAGATACTTACCACCACACCATGTTCGAGATGCTTGGGAATTGGAGTTTTGGCGATTATTTCAAAAAAGATGCCATTGCCTGGAGTTGGGAACTGTTAACTGAGGTTTATAAAATTCCGAAGGATAAATTATATGTTACCTATTTTGAGGGTGATGAAAAAGAAGGCTTAGAAAAGGACCAAGAGGCATACGACCTTTGGAAGCAATACGTAGATGAAAGCCATATTTTACCAGGAAACAAAAAAGATAATTTCTGGGAAATGGGCGATACCGGACCATGCGGACCATGTTCTGAAATCCATGTGGATTGCCGTACCGATGAAGAAAAGGCTTTAGTTGGTGGAGCTACTTTGGTAAATGCAGACCATCCACAGGTTATCGAAATCTGGAATAATGTATTTATGCAATTTAACCGCTTAAAAGATGGTTCATTGCAGAGTTTACCGGCAAAGCATGTTGATACCGGAATGGGTTTTGAGCGTTTGGTACGTGTTTTACAAGAAAAAACTTCTAATTACGATACCGATGTTTTTCAACCGCTAATTCAGTTTATTGCTGAAAAATCAGGTGTAAAATATGGTGCTGATGAAAAAACTGACATCGCTATGCGTGTAATGGCCGACCATATTCGTGCCATTTCCTTTGTAATTGCTGATGGTCAGCTGCCATCAAATAATAAGGCTGGTTATGTAATCCGTAGGATTCTACGTCGTGCGGTACGTTATGCCTATACTTTCTTAAATTTTAAAGAACCTTTCTTAAATCAGCTAGTGCCTTTATTAGCCGAACAGTTTAAAGGTGTTTTCGATGAACTAATTTCTCAGCAAGATTTTGTTCAGAAAGTTGTTTTAGAAGAAGAGGTTTCGTTTTTAAGAACTTTATCAACGGGTATTCAGCGTTTCGAAAAATATCAGGCAACAAATAATATTGTGGATGGAAGTTTTGCTTTCGAATTATCAGATACTTTTGGTTTCCCTATTGATTTAACTGAGCTAATGGCTCGTGAAAAGGGTTGGTCTGTCGATTTGACTGCTTATGAGCAAGCGCTTAAAAAGCAGAAAGATGATAGTCGTGCTGCAACAGCAATTGATACAGGCGACTGGGTGGTTGTAAATGCTGATGAACAAAGTGAATTTGTAGGTTATGATGATTTAGAAATTGAAACTGAAATTTTAAAATATCGTAAGGTTAAGGCAAAAGGAAAAGAACAGTATCAAATTGTTTTGCGTCAAACACCTTTCTATGCTGAAAGTGGTGGTCAGGTAGGAGACACTGGTCGATTAGAAGACCATAGCCGCCAGTTTTGGGTTGATATTACCGATACCAAAAAGGAAAATGGCTTAACGGTTCATTTTGCTGATATTCTTCCGGATAATTTGGAAGGTAAGTTTTGGGCAGTTGTTGATGAAGACAAACGTATTTTAACGGAAGATAATCACTCGGCAACACACTTATTGCATGCAGCAATGAAACAAGTTTTGGGCAACCATGTAAACCAAAAAGGTTCGTTAGTAAATGCTGATTATTTACGTTTCGATTTTTCTCACTTCGCTAAAGTAACAGATGAAGAATTGGCCCAAATTGAGGTGATTGTAAATCAGAAAATCAGACAAAATATAAAATTAAAAGAACAAAGAAACGTACCCTATCAAGATGCTATTGAAAGTGGTGTTACCGCATTATTTGGCGAAAAGTATGGCGATTTTGTACGTATGATAACTTTTGACGACCATTTCTCGAAAGAACTTTGCGGTGGAACACATGTAAAAGCAACTGGACAAATTGGTTCATTTAAAATTATTTCTGAAAGTGCTGTTGCCGCTGGTGTTCGCAGGATTGAAGCCATTACAGCAGATAAAGCCGAACAATATTTTCTTGATCAGCGCAAAGAGCTTGGCCATTTAAAAGCCTTATTGAACGGAAGTAAAGATTTATCAGCTTCTGTACAGGCTTTGTTGGATGAAAATGCAAAACTTAAAAAGGAAATTGAAAAATCTACTTTGGAACGTGTTGGTAACCTAAAACATGAAATTGTTCATCACGTTCGTGGTATTAATGGTGTAAACCTGATTGCAAAACACATCGATTTACAGAGCGCTGATGCTGTGAAAAATTTAGCTTATTCATTAAAAGATATGATTGATAATTTATTCCTCGTATTTACGACTGAAATTGATGGCAAACCTGGAATTACGGTTATGCTTTCTGATGATTTGGTGAAAAAAGGAATGAATGCTTCAAATATTGTCCGTGAATTGGGTAAAGAAATTCAAGGTGGGGGCGGTGGTCAGCCGTTTTATGCAACTGCAGGTGGAAAAAACCCGGCAGGTTTACCAACTGTATTAGAAAAAGCTGAGGGTTTTATCAAGCACTAATCTACATAGTCGTCATTTCGACTGTAATGGAGAAATCTTTGTTGTCTGTTTTCGGACAAATTGGATTTCTCTATATAAAAAAAAGAGGCCCGAAAGCCTCTTTTTTTATTTTAATGTCTACCTCTGCCACGTCCTCTATCATGGTGGTCTCTGCCTCTTCCATGAAAATCGTGACCTCTGTTAATATATTTTACAGTTTTGTAAGTTGTTCTTCTTGGTGCTACATATTTTACACGATTTCCACCGCCACCATATGAAGTTCTATAATAATTTGTTTGAGTAGAATACCTTACTCTGTGCGTGTTATAACTTCGATAAGGACTGTTCCCGTAAACAACAATTTTTCTGCCTCGGTGCAAATCGTAGCCTCTATATCGTGCAGGTAAATGTCTGGTTCTAACCCATCTGTTACCACTTAAATAAACAAACTGCCTTTGCGGAACGTAATAATAAGATTGTACTTCGGGTAGGTAATAATAATTTACGTTTTGATATCCAACCGGAACCCATGCAGGCTGCGTACCGATGTTAACATTTAAACTTACCTGAGCGTTAGATTCTTTTGATGTTAAAGCCACGATACCTACTATCGCGGAGATGATTAGTAACTTTTTCATAATAATCTAAATTTAATTTGTGTGTATCTATGCAATTTCAAACGCTGTGCCAAAACCATTATTGTAACAAAAAAGGGAGCTTCTTTCGAAACTCCCTCGCCACAACTAATACTTATTATCCTCTGCCATTTCCTCTTTGATTACTGTTTCGTTCTGGGCGGCTATTATTTCTACCATTATGATTATTTCTGTTCGATTGGCTATCCTTACGACTATTTATAACAGTTTTTTGTGTGCGTATTGGTCGGTTATTGTTTACCACTACGGTTTTATTAACGTTATAATTTGGATGACCCTTTACCACGTAATATTTAGTATCGCGACTATCTCTGATAATGGTTTGGCGGCCAGCATAGTTTTTAAATTTGCTATATCTGGCTACGTAAACACTATTCCTTAAATAAGGTCTAGGTTCGTTAACTACAACCTTGTACGAACGGTAAACATCAAAGTTTCTAAATTGAGCCGGTAAATTATTTACCCAAACCCAGCGACCAGCATTAGCATATATATACTGGCCAGTTGGAACGTAATAATATGCATTAATATCCGGGAAATAGTAATAATCTACATGGTCGTATCCTGTCGGTCCCCAAACTGGTTGTGAGCCAATATTAATGTTAAGGCTAACCTGTGCCTTTGCATTGTTTATGCTGAATAATGAAACCATCAGAACTGCAGCAAATAATACTAACTTTTTCATAAAATTTAAAATTTAAGGTTTCTGGTGTGTGTTAATTATCGAAATAGACAATGAGGTTACACAGTAGTTTAATTGCGACAATTCGTTTTAACATTCTTTAACTATATTTGAGGAATTTAAACAGCGATAAATCCGTTTAACATTGGTTAGCTGGAAAATCATCTTTCTGATTGTTTAACATATTTTAAAACGATACATAGAGCTTTAATGCCTTTACAAGATAAAAACTACGAACTCGTTTCAGGACTGGAAATTCATGTTCAGTTAAATACCAATACAAAAATATTTTCTGCTGATAGTGCTTCTTTTGGTGCTTTGCCAAATCAAAATATTTCTACGGTATCTTTGGCTCTACCAGGTGCTTTACCTAAATTAAATAAGGAAGTTGTAGCAAAAGCGGTGCGTATTGGGTTAGCTTTAAAGTGTACAATTAATCAGGTTAATCATTTTGATAGAAAAAACTATTTCTATGCCGATTTACCTAAAGGATATCAGATTACGCAAGACAACCAGCCGATTTGTGTAAACGGATTTTTAGAAGTTGAGCTCAGCGATGGTTCAACAAAGAAAATTGGAATTAATAGAATCCATTTGGAAGAGGATGCTGGTAAAAGCATACACGACCAGGATGATAATTATTCTTTGGTTGATTTAAATCGGGCGGGCGTTCCTTTAATCGAAATTGTAACCGAACCTGATATAAGCAGTGCGGAAGAAGCATCAGCTTTGCTTAGCGAAATTCGAAAATTGGTGCGCCACTTAAATGTAAGCGATGGAAATATGGAAGAGGGGAGCTTGCGCTGCGATGCAAATATTTCTATCCGCGAAAGCGGAACTACTGAATTTGGAACGCGTTGTGAAGTAAAAAACCTAAACTCGATGCGTAACGTACGTAGAGCTATGGAGTTCGAATTCGGCAGACAAGTAGAAGTAATTTCTAAGGGCGGAAAAATTATCCAAAGTACCTTAAATTTTGATGCGGATAAGGGTACAACATCGCCAATGCGCACCAAGGAAGAAGCTAATGATTATCGTTACTTCTCAGACCCCGATTTGCAACCGATTTACATTTCAGATGATTGGTTAGCTGAAATTACATCGGCTATGCCGGCACTACCAAATGAAATTAGCAAGCAAATGGTCGCAGAATTTGGTATCAGCAAAGCTGATGCAGCGCTATTTGCCGAGGATTTAGATCTATTGAACTATTTTAATGAAGGTTTGCCCTTTGTAAACACGAAGAAAACTTTAATAAACTGGTTAATTGGTCCCATTAGAGCTGTTTTGAGTGAAAAAGGAATTACGATTGCAGATTATAAAGTTAAACCAAAACAACTTGCTGATGCGATTAATCTGGTAGATGATAAAAAGCTAACGCAACAAATTGCCGTACAACAATTATTGCCGGCGATAGAACAAAAAGATGCAGTAAACGTTGCTGATTTAGCACTAGCTCTAAACCTCTTGATTTCTGAAAATAGCGATGAATTAAGCGGTTTTATTGATGAAGTTTTAAGCAAATATCCTGCACAGGTTGAGGCCTTTAAAAAAGGTAAGAAAGGTGTTCTAGGTTTATTTGTTGGTGATGTAATGAAACTGGCAAAAGGAAAGGCCGATGCCAAAAAATTAAATGAATTAATACTTGAAAAACTAAAATAATGAGATTAAAAAACTTAAGTCTTATCGTACTAATTGCGGTAGCTTTTACAGCGTGTAAACCTAAAGATAGTTTTAATATTGATGGAACTTTCCAAAATCCGGGAGCGGAGAAGAAAGTTTTCTTATACGGAATGGAAAGTAGCCAAATGGTTGCCATTGATTCAACAAACCTATCAGAAAAAGGCGAGTTTAAATTTATCCGCAAAACGCCATCCGTTGATTTCTTTAGGGTTTCGATCGGAAATCATGAATTTATGTTAATCGCAAAAAATGGCGATGATATCAAATTAGAAGCTGATTTAGCAGATAAAACAATGGCTTATAAAATTTCTGGTGCTAACGAAGTTGAAAAGTTATCAGAAGTAAATAATTTGAGAAATGTTTACGCAAAACAAGTAGAAGATTTGCAAAAGGATTTTGAAGCTAAAGTGGCACAGCAACCTTCAAACCGGGCGGCAATTTTAGATCAATTAAAACCGCAGTATGAATCATACACCAACCAATTAAATGGTGGTATTATTAAGTTTGCAAAAGATAACAAAGGCACCTTGGCAAGCTTTTACGCAATGAATACTTTAAGTCCACAGGAATATGAAGCGGAATTGGTAAAGTTTGCCGATGAAATTAAAGATGAGATTAAAGGCAATGCAACGGTTGATACCTTTGTAAAACAAATGGCTTTATTAAAAACCGTACAGGTTGGTCAGGTAGCGCCTGGCTTTACCATTAACAATGTTGATGGCAAACCAGTAAGTTTAGCAGATTACAAAGGAAAATATGTTTTGGTTGATTTCTGGGCATCTTGGTGCCAACCATGCCGTCAGGAAAATCCGAATGTTGTTAAAGTTTACAATCAATACAAAACTAAAAATTTCGATATTTTAGGTATTTCTCTTGATACGGATAAAGCAGCATGGTTAAATGCGATAAAGGCAGATGGTTTAACCTGGACACACGTTTCTGAACTGAAAGATTTCAATGGAGAAACGGTTCGTAAATATCAGGTTCAGGCAATTCCTACATCTTATATTATTGCGCCGGATGGAAAAATTGTTGCGAAAAACTTGCGTGGTAACGAACTTGAGGCGTTTTTAGCAAAAACGTTACGTTAAAACAAACTCAATGTTAAACTAATTTAAGTTATTAACAATTTCTTAACTTAGTCTTAACTGGAAATTGCATCAGAGACACTACTTTCGTAACAAATATTTAACTAATGAACAGCGTAGGTCAGAAAATATTAATTGTTGATGATGAACCAGATATTCTGGAACTGATTGAGTATAACCTAAAAAAAGAAGGTTATCAGGTTTTTACAGCATCTAATGGTCAAGAGGGTATTACTGTTGCCAAAAAGGTTCATCCAGATTTAATTATTCTGGATATCATGATGCCAAAAATGGATGGAATAGAGGCTTGCCGATTAATGAGAGCCATTCCTGAGTTTAAAAATACTTTCATGGTTTTCTTAACCGCCAGAAGCGAAGAATACTCTGAAATTGCAGGTTTTAACGTTGGCGCTGATGATTATATCGCAAAGCCAATTAAACCTAGAGCTTTGGTTAGCCGCATTAATGCTATTTTAAGAAGAAATGCCGGTGCTGAAGAAGTATCGGAAAATAAGCTTGAAATTGGCGATTTAGTAATCGATCGTGAAGCTTATTTGGTTTTTCAGGATGGTAACAAGGTTGTTTTGGCTAAAAAGGAATTTGAATTACTTTATCTGTTGGCTTCTAAACCTGGAAAAGTTTATACCAGAGAATCAATTCTAAAAAATATTTGGGAAGATTCTGTTGTCGTAACAAATAGAACTATCGATGTACACATTCGTAAGCTTCGTGAGAAATTGGGTGAGCGTTACGTTTCTACTGTAAAAGGCGTAGGTTACAAGTTTGAGCTTTCTTAAACAAGTCGTAAAATAAAGAAGCCCTGGATTTTAAAAATTCAGGGCTTTTCTGTTTATAGTCGCTTCGATTATCCCAAAGCCTGCTCTAAATCTGCAATTATATCGTCAACGTGTTCCAATCCGACAGAAATCCGAAGTAAATTTTTTGGCGTTTTACTATCCGGTCCTTCAACAGAATAGCGGTGTTCAATTAAACTTTCCACACCACCCAAACTGGTTGCTTGTGCAAATAGCTTTACCTTATTTACAACTTTATTCGTATCATTAACATCACCTTTAACCAAAAACGACATCATTCCTCCAAAATCTCTCATTTGCTTTTTCGCAATTTCATGTTGAGGATGACTTTCTAATCCCGGGAAAAATACGGCCTCAACTTTTTGGTGATTTACCAAATACTGAGCAACTTTTTTCCCATTTTCACAATGGCCTTTCATTCGGTAAGCTAATGTTTTTATGCTTCTGCAAAGTAAAAAGCAATCAAAAGGAGATGGAACAGCGCCACCGGTTTGCTGAATATTTTTAATTTTCTCCCAAAGTTCATCTTTTTTTGCAGTAACTAAGATTCCGCCTAAAACATCACTATGGCCGCCAAGGTATTTTGTGCTGCTATGCATCACAATATCAGCGCCTAACAAAATCGGATTCTGTAAAATCGGCGACGCAAAAGTGCTGTCGCAGGCTAAAGTTATTTGATGAGCTTTAGCAATTTTAGAAATTTCTTCAATGTCTGTAACCTTTAATAATGGATTTGAAGGGGTTTCAATCCAGATAAGTTTAGTATTTGGTTTAATCGTTGATTTTATCAAACTCAAGTCCGTCTGGTCAATAAAATCGAATTCTAAAATCTCATTAAAAATAGTAAGCAATTGCTTTTTTATGCCCCAGTACATATCATCAGGCGCAATAATATGTGTACCAGGTTTTAAAGCCTGAAATAAACTTAAACCACAATTATTGCCAGAAGCGAATGCTGCAGCATCTTCCCCAAATTCGAGTTTTGCCACAGTGTTTTCTAAAGCAGACCTGTTTGGATTGCTCACGCGACTATACATATGGCCACCCGGATAACCACCATGTTCATCTCTAAAAAAAGTTGTAGATAAATTTATGGGTGGTGTAACATCTCCGCTAGTGTTTTTAACAAGATTAGAAGCGTGAATAGCAAGGGTTTCGGGTTTCATGATGATTTTTACTTTTATGCAAATAATTGCAACGCAAGTTAACAATTTGGCACTAAATTAATGTTCGTAATTGTTTTGGCAAGATTTATGTATTCAGTTTCGCAGAAATTAAATTAAACGAAAAATGAAAAGATTATTTATAGCTATCGCAATAGCATGTTCTACTTTAGTAATGTTACAAAGTTGTTCATCAACAAAAAACGCAACAACAGGTATTAATGGTGGCAGAGGTACAATTACCGGTTCTTGGGTTTTAAATAACATCACTTTAGAAGGTTTGCCAGACCAAGCGGTTCAGGGTTTATTTGGTGAGAAGTCTTATAAATGTTTTCAAGGCAGTATCTGGAGATTAACAAATAGCGGAAACGGCTCATACACTTTACCCTCATCAAGCGCTTGCGGTGCGGTAATGCAAACCATTTTTTGGTCAGCAACTCCATCAGAAGAAACATTCCAGTTTAAGAAAATTTACGAGGGCGATAAAGCTAAAAATGTAACAGAAGGTTATCGTTTAGTATTAACCCAGCTTTCTAAAGGAAGTATGGTGATGAAATCTCCAATCGAGTTTGGTGGAAAAACGGCTAACATTGTTTTAACCTTTTCGCCAGCAACTAACTAGAATTTACCTACGAAAAACATAATGCGAGAGCACTTCTGAAAAGAGGTGCTTTTTTGTTTGTATTGGTTTGCCATGGAATCATAGATACTTTAGTTATTTTTTGCCACGGAAACACGGATTTACACGGAATTTAAATGAAACGAAAATTTCCGTGTCTTTTGTGTTTCCGTGGCAATCTATTAGTGTTCTGTTATAGATTATCTGTGGTTAACAAATTTTAGTAAAATATTTTCTGTGTCTTCCGTGTTTCCGTGGCAACCTTAATTTTATGCATTTCATCACTTGGCAATAATAAATATAAAATCTGCTAATCTGTTGCAAACCAATTTGCGGTAGAATAAGAAAATACTTTCCGTATGTTCCGTGTTTCCGTGGCAACCTATTAACGTTTTCTTACAAACCAAAAATCTGTTAATCTGCGGCCACCTCATCGTTTGTTACAAGAAAATGATGTTCAAATCGCCTCAATATTGTATTTTTGTTCAAAATAAAATCAGGAATGAATACAACTGAGCAAGTTGAAAAAATATTAGCTGATACATCATTATCAACTGAACTACAAAACATAGCGCACAAAGTACTTAAACAAGAACGGATTACATTTGATGAAGGTGTTTACCTTTACGAACACGCAGAATTAGGTTACTTAGGTGTTTTAGCCAATTTTATTAGAGAAGCAAAACACGGCGACAAAACATATTTCAATCGTAATTTCCATTTAGAACCTACAAACCTTTGTGTTTACGATTGTAAATTCTGTTCATATTCTCGCTTAATCAAGCAAAAGGAAGAAGGTTGGGCATTAACAATGGAGCAAATGCTGGATATTGTTAAGAAATACGATGATGAACCAGTAACTGAGGTTCATATTGTAGGTGGTGTTTTACCGCAATACGATATGACTTTTTATGCTAATTTATTTTCTGCTATTCGTGATCATCGTCCGGATTTACATGTAAAGGCATTAACCCCGGTTGAATACCATTATATTTTCAAAAAGGCAAAAGTTGATTACGCAACTGGAATGAAACTAATGAAGGATGCAGGTTTACAATCTATGCCAGGCGGTGGCGCCGAAATCTTTCATCCTGAAGTTAGAGACCAAATTGCAAAAGATAAATGTACAGGCGAGCAGTGGTTAGCGATACATGAAGAATGGCATAAATTGGGTATGAGAAGTAATGCAACCATGCTTTATGGTCATATTGAAAAATACAGACACAGGGTTGATCACATGGAAAAACTACGTGACTTACAGGATAGAACTGGTGGTTTCCAAACTTTCATTCCTTTGAAGTTTAGAAATCAGCACAATCAAATGAGTGAAGTTGCAGAATCATCAGTAATTGAAGATTTAAGAAATTATGCAATCGCTCGCATTTACATGGATAATTTCGACCACATTAAAGCTTATTGGGCGATGATTAGTCGCGAAACAGCGCAATTATCTTTAAACTATGGTGTTGATGATATTGACGGAACATTAGACGATACCACCAAAATTTATTCGATGGCCGGTGCAGAAGAGCAAACCCCGGCAATGAGCACAAAAGAGTTGGTTAATCTGATTAAGCAGGTTGGCAGAAAGGCCATTGAACGCGATACTTTATATAATGTGGTTACCGATTTTGAAAACGTGGTTTTTGAAGAGGAGAAAAAGCCAGCCTATTATAAATTACCAGTAGTTAATTAATGATTGAATTAGTGAGTGATGGAATGAATGAATTTTGGCAAGATGCTTATTAAATTCAATCCTTCAAAACTCAGTCATTCATTAATTCTCTAACTGATCATCCAATAATTTAAAAAAATGAAGCAAATTTACATCATCCGCCATGGCGAAACAGAACTAAACAGACAAGGAATAGTACAAGGTAGGGGTATAAATTCTGATTTAAACGATACAGGTAGGGCACAAGCTGAAGCATTTTATCAAAAGTATAAAGACATCCGCTTCGATAAAATTTACACATCGGATTTAAAACGCACCTGGCAAACGGTGCAAAAGTTTATAGATGCACAATTACCTTGGGAAAAACTTTCTGGCTTAGATGAGTTGGCGTGGGGCATTTGGGAAGGGCAGCCAAATACCGAAGATTCGAGAGATGCTTTCCGTGAAATGTTGCAAGCTTGGGAACATGGCGATTACACTGCACATTTCGAAGGTGGAGAAAGCGTTCAGGATGTTTACGAACGTTTAAAACAACCCATGGAAGTTTTGTCTTCAAGACCAGAAGAAGAAACTGTTTTACTTTGTATGCATGGTAGGGCAATGCGTGTTTTCTTATGTTTGCTACTCGATAAGCCACTAAGTGAAATGACGGAGTTTCCTCATCAGAATACTGTTTTATATAAAATGGGTTTTGAAGATGGAAAGTTTACCGTTTTAGAATTTAATAGTGCGGTTCATTTAGATGGGCTTGTAATTGGATAGTTAAGTAAGGCATTACGTCATTCTGAACTTGTTTCAGAATCTTAAAGAGAGATGCTGAAATAAATTCAGCATGACGGGAGTGAGATAATAGTAAAAATAATACCTTGAATAAAATTAAAATATCGGCTGTTGAGTACACCAATACCAAAGCCTTTATATACGGAATAGAACATTCCGATATTATAAATCAAATAGATTTAAGTTTAGATATTCCTACAGAGTGTGCGGCGAAAGTAATCAGTGGAGCGGTTGATATCGGTTTGATGCCGGTTGCTGCAATTCCATTGGTGCCAAACGCAAACATAGTAGCCGATTATTGTATAGGCAGTGATGGTGCGGTAAATTCAGTTTTTATTTTTAGCAGTGTTTCTGTTGAAAATATTAAAACTTTGAGATTGGATGCACATTCACGGACGTCAAATAATCTTGCGAAGGTATTACTTAAATTTTTCTGGAAGCAAAAAGTTGAATTTACAACTGACCCATCTGCAGAAACTGATGCAATTGTTTTAATTGGCGACAGAACTTTTGGTAAGAAAGATGGTTATGCTTTTGCTTATGATTTGGGGCAGGAGTGGAAGAATTTTACAGGCTTACCTTTTATGTACGCGGCTTGGGTAGCCAATAAAGAAATTTCTCAATCATTCAAAGATGATTTTAACGCGGCATTAAAACTTGGTTTAGCACATAGAAATGAAGTTTTACAACTGCTGCCTAAAACTGATAATTTCGATTTGGAAGATTATTTGTACAATAAACTTCAGTTTGAGGTTACGGAGGACAGAAAGAAAGCACTTAAATTATTTTTAGGATATATTGAAGAACTTGAAAAGGAAGTCGTGTAAAAAAGAAAGGCAATCTATTTAGATTGCCTTTCTTTTTTAATGAGCTTTTAGCTTTCCTGCTATTGTTTCTAATTTACTTTTTAGCTTGCTTAAAGCACCTGCAATCGCTAAATCGTAATTATTGCCGAGATTGGTTACTGCAATTGGTTCTTTCCCTGAAATCCTGGCCTCCAATAAACAACGCTTATCTTCCAAACCATCTTTACTACCATTTTCATCCGATAAATGAACTTCCAAACGGGTTATTAAATCACTAAAACGATTCAAAGATTCGGTTATCTGCGCTTGTATTTTGTCTTCGTATTCCTGATGTATGGTTAAGTTTTTGTCGGTATTCAGTTGAATCGTCATAATATAAAATTTAAGGTTAAATAATATTATGATAACAGTCAGAATCGATAAACGTTTTAGTTTTTAGTTAAATGATTGTCTAAATTCTACAGGCGACATATCCGTTTTCTTTTTAAAAAGCGTACTGAAAGATTGCGCATGCTCAAAGCCCAAATTGTATGCAATCTCGCTCACAGATAAATTTGTAGTCGAGAGTTGCTCTTTTGCCTTTTCTATCAATTTTTCGTGGATATGCTGTTGTGTATTCTGCCCGGTGTGTACACGCAATAAATCGCTCAAGTAATTTGGCGATAAATTCATATGTTCGGCAATTAATTTAACGGTAAGTAAACCTTTATCAGCCGCTTCTTTATTCGTAAAATAATTATCTACAAACTGCTCAAAACGTATTAAAATCTGGTGGTTATTATTTTTTCTGGTGATGAATTGTCGCTCGTAAAATCGTTTTGAATAATTAAGGAGTAATTCCAGTTGCGCTATAATAATCTCTTGTGTATGGCGGTCGATGTGTTTGCATTCCTCATTAATCTTTTTCAAAATATTGATGAGGTTATCTTCTTCATCGGCAGAAAGGTGCAACGCTTCATTTACAGCATAATCGAAAAAGCCATAGTTATTTATTGTTGCAGCAAGCGAATGTTTCAACAAGAAATCCGGATGAAAGATAAGCAGGTAACCTGAACCACACTCCATAGTCTGCAAATCGAGATACTGAACCTGATTTGGCGCGGTGAAACTCAATACACCCTTATCATAATCATAATGTTGCTGCCCGTATTTAATTTTTCCCGTAGCTTCTCTTTTTAAAGCGATACAGTAAAAGCGATTTACAAAACCTTTCCAAACTTCATCTTCTAAAAAAATGGTTTCTTTAAGGTTGATAACACTTATTAGTGGATGTAAAGGCTCTGAAAGAGAAAGGAGGCGGTGGAATTCTGAAATGGATTTGATTGAATTCATTTTACAAAATTAGATATATAGTAATAAAATAGCGACTGTATTTCAAGCGAATACAGCCGCTTTAAAACTTTAATCAATTAAACCCATGCTAAATTCATCGTAGGGCTTTCCGGTGTCTGTGCCTAAAGGAACTACACTTTCAATTTTAGACAATTCACTTTCTGTTAGATGTATTTTAGTGGCTTCAATATTTTGTTCCAGATATTTTCTTCTTTTAGTTCCCGGTATAGGCAGAAAGCCCTTACTCATAATCCAGGCAAGTGCAAGTTGAGAAGAAGTTACATTTTTTTCAGCAGCCAGCGATTCTATTGCCTCTACTAATTCTATATTTTTATAGAAATAATCTTCCTGAAAACGTGGTATCGCTCTACGGAAATCATCTACAGGCAAATCATCAATGCTTCTAATCTCGCCAGTTAAAAAACCTCGTCCCAATGGAGAATAAGCTACAAAACCAATGCCTAGTTCTTTTAATGAATTTAATACACCGCGTTCTTCTACCGTACGTTCAAATAATGAATATTCACTCTGTACCGCAGTTATCGGATGGATATTATTCGCTCTGGTAACCGTTTCTGATGAAACTTCTGATAAACCAATGTAACCAATTTTGCCTTCTTTAACCAAATCTGCCATGGCTTCAACAGTTTCTTCGATTGGTGTATTTTTATCCAATCGATGCATATAATATAAATCGATATAATCTGTATTCAGATTTTTGAGCGAACGTTCAATTGATTTTTTTACATATTCCTTCTTTCCGTTAATGGCCCAGGTTACCTTATCATTATCATCAATTTCCCATCCAAATTTGGATGCAATAATGTATTTATCTCTATTGCCATGTATAGCTTTGGCTATTAATTGTTCATTCTTGAACGGACCATAGAGATCAGCTGTATCTAAAAAATTACCTCCCAATTCTAAAGAGCGATGTATGGTTGCAATGGCTTCTTTTTCATCTGCCTTGCCATACATATTTCCATCCTGAAATCCGGTCATACCCATACAACCTAAACCAATGCCTGGAACCTCCAAACCTTGATTTCCTAATTTTATTTTATCTATTTCCATCTTATTAATATTATAAAACAAAGTTATTTTGATTGGGTTTTGCGCTTGTAATCAAAGCCCCGAAAGTTGTAATCGAAACAAGGATAAATTAAATTTTATTGTTGAATTTAAATTTGTAACGGCTTTTTTTTTAGTTTGTTGGTAATGTAAATCGGTTTAGTTATCTTGGTAATAGCATTTATTTCGTAACCATCTATTCCTATCTATATGAAATTTAACGTAATCACCCGATTCACTTATTTGCTGTTGTTTGTTTGCTCTTCCATAATTATTACTGCTTTTAGAGAAGATAACGACCCATTTCTAACCTTACTTGATAAATTAAATACCTTAAGCAGTAGCAATGCACACGAAAAAATTCATCTTCACCTGGATAAGCCTAATTACCGTTCTGGAGATGATATTTGGTTAAAGGGTTATTTAATCCATTCCAAAACAAATGCACCCTCTGATTTAAGCAAGGTCATGTATGTTGAACTGATTAACGACCATAACAAAGTGGCCCACCGTTTAACGTTGCCCGTTATTGGCGGTTTAGCCTGGGGAAATATATCCATTCCTGATAGCCTTGACAAAGGTAATTACACCATCAGGGCATACACGAATTATATGCGCAATTTTGGCGAAGATTCTTTTTTTGGTAAAGCCATTAAAATCACAAAGCCCTTAACAGATAATGTTTTAACCAGTACCCAATATCGTTTTAAAGGCGATAGTGTGATTTCCAAAATCAAGATTACAGATGTGCAGGGTAAGCGTTATGAAAACCAGGAGATAAACTACAGTATATACTTAATGCCGAAAAAATATCTGAACGAGGTAAAGCCAAAACCAACGCTAATGGCGAAATAGAAATTGCCTTCAAAGAAAACGGCAAACTTGGGGTTAACGATAGAATAAGTATTTCTTTTTCTAATGATGATAAGCAAAAGATTGAAAAAATGATTCCGGTTTTTTCCAACTCAAAAAATACCGATGTTCAGTTTTTAGCAGAGGGTGGCACTTTGATAGAAGATGTTGCTCAAAAGATAGCTTTTAAGGCGGTGAGTGCAAATGGGAGAGGGGAAAATATTTCAGGTACAATTGTCGATGAATCTGGAAGCACTATCACCCGTTTTTCCAGCAGCCACCTTGGTATGGGGAACTTCATTACAAATGTTCAGCCGGGCAAAACTTACAAGGCAAAGGTTAAGTTTGCTGATGGCTCTGAAAAGGAATTCGCCTTACCGCAAGCTCAAAAATCAGGTTATGCACTATCTGTAGATAATTCTGATAAAGTTAAGATAAAGGTGCTTGCAAGTGCAGACAAAGTTGGGCAGGGTGAACTTAAAATTGTTGCTCAGCAAAACGGCAGTACCTGCTATGTGTCGAGGGTTAAAATGAGCCAGCAATATTTAACAATTCCAATCGATAAAAAACAATTGCCTACCGGAATTGTGCAGTTTACGCTTTTCTCTGAGGATAATAGCCCGATAGCGGAGCGCATTATTTTTAATAAAAACCACGACAAGAATTTTGATTTAATGCTCGATACGGTTTCAGTATCAAAAGTTAAAAAAGGCAAATCCGTATTTAAAGTTTCAGCAGACAGGGACGGTGAGGCGATTGTTGGTAATCTTTCGGTATCGGTTAGCCAGATAGATAAAACAGGTGTAAACGAATCGAACGAGAGCCATATTTTCTCGAGCTTACTTTTAACATCAGAGTTGAAAGGCTACATTGAAAAACCAAATTATTATTTTTCTGCTGATGATACAAAAACCAACCAGAACCTGGATAATTTAATGCTCACCAATGGTTGGCGCAGGTTTTTGTGGAACGATGTTAATGGCAACAATCAACCACCCTTAAAATACCTGCCCGAAACCGGTATTAGCATAAACGGCATTGTTAAATCCAGGAACAAACCTTTTGAGCAGGCTAAGGTTGGCTTAATTAGCAAGGTAAACGGTGGTATTTACATGGATACGGTTAGTAATGCAAGCGGTCGTTTTAGCTTTAATAACCTTTTTTTTGCCGATAGCAGTTTATTTACCCTTCAGGCAAAATCAGATAAGGTTAAAGATTTAGATATAGAGCTTGAACCGAGGTTTGCGAATGTAAGCAATACAGGTAGAACCAAAGCCGATTTTGATACAGATTTAGATGTTTCCTTATTAACGGTTAATGCTGCAAATGATAACTATTACCAGGAAATGAAGCGACTTGGGATTAAGGAAGAGGGCTTAAGGTTAAAAGATATAACCATAAAACAAAGCAGAAAAAAGGTTCTTGAATCTGCAAACTTGAATGGAGCAGGAAACGCAGATAGAATACTTACCAGTGAAGACCTTAAATTTACATCAGGAAATTTGATAAATGATATCTATAATAGGCTACATTTAAAAACTGTGGCACAAAGATTTGGAAATCCATTGTATGTAATTGACGGCAATTCAGGTCTTGATCCAAGCATCGTTAGTGGCATTGATCCATCAGATGTTGAAACGGTAGAAGTGTTAATAAACGTAAGCCGAACGGCCGCTTACGGAATAAGGGGATCTGGAGGTGTAATTATTATCACTACAAAAAAAGGAAATGGATTGGTTGCAGCTAAAAACTATCAACCCGATGGTTTAAAAAATATCCAGTTTAACGGTTATAGTTCTTCAAAAGAATTTTACGCACCACAGTATGCATCAGCAACAGACGATAATCAACAAGATTTTCGCAGCACGATATACTGGAATCCACTAGTGGTAACCAATGAAAAAGGCACTGCTTCATTTGAGTTTTACAATGCACAGGAAGCCGGAACTTATCGGATGCTTATTGAAGGTGTAGATCTAGAAGGCAATTTAGCCAGGAAAGTATTTAATTACGAGGTGAAATAATCTTTTAAGATTTAACTGCCTTTAAAAATGCAAAGCCAATAATTCCGGATAATATGGATGCGGTTAATATTGCAAATTTGGCTTCTGCGATGTGTAATGCATCATCAAAAGATAATATTGCAATAAATATAGACATGGTAAAACCGATGCCCGCCAACATGGACAATCCGAGGACATGTTTCCAGTTTGTTCCTGTTGGCAATGCTGCCCATTTTAACTTTACAGCCAACCAGCTAAAGCCAGTTACACCCACAGTTTTACCGATGAATAAACCGCCAATAATTCCAAGGCCTAATGAAGAAGTTAAGCCACTGAACATATTTTGTTCAATCGTAATATTGGTATTAGCTAAAGCAAAAACGGGCATTATCAGATAATTAACTGGAATTGTCAAAGCGTGCTCCAATTTCTCTAACGGGGATTCTAAATCCGTTTCATTAGTTGGAATTGCAAAGGCAAGCAATACGCCAGCAATTGTGGCATGGATACCTGAATGGTGAATAAAATACCACAAAAATATACCTGGAATTAAATAGAAAAGTAAGTTTTTTACACCAAAGTAATTCATCAGCGTTAGTAAAACCATTATGCCTGCAGCAAATGCTAAATATTCGAAGTGTATTTGGTTTGTATAAAATATTGCAATGACCAGAATTGCGCCTAAATCATCTACAATAGCCAATGCAGCCAGAAATATTTTTAAACTTGGGGGTACATTTTTGCCGAGCATAGCGATAATTGCCAAAGCAAAGGCAATATCTGTCGCCATTGGAATACCCCAACCATTTGAAGTGTCTGAGTTTTTGTTTAAAAGGGCATAGATTAATGCAGGCACTATCATTCCGCCCAGCGCAGCAATTACTGGTAAAGCCGCATTTTTTATAGAAGATAATTCACCTTCAATCAGTTCTCTTTTAATCTCCAGTCCAACCAATAAAAAGAAAACGGCCATTAAGCCATCATTTATCCATGCAAGAATACTGTAACGTGCAATGTCGAAACCGATTTGAGTGGCTAAAAAATGCTCAAAGCTATCTTTTGCAAATGAATTAGCAATCATTAAAGAAATCCCAACACAAAGTAAAAGAATGAGACCGCCTATTTGTCCGGATTTAAAAAAGCGTTTGAATATTTCCAGATTGATGTTTTTTCCCATTGCGGTAAAAATAACAAAACAGCGGATAAAAGATTAGTTTAGCCTTTTAATTTCAACAATATTAATGTCTTTTAATTCAACATGCAATCAATTTAACGACCATCATGCCTTTATCTACCAATGGGCTATGAATCTAATACGGGATTTAGGTTACTTTTTTAACTCGTAAGCAATAACCGAATTAGCATTAAAAGTTGGAACGTAAATTATGTTATTTTTAAGGTCGATTCCAATGTCAGCAGTATTCATTTTGCCTTGAACATCAAGTAATTTGGTTTTGGTTCCATCTTTAGTAATGTGGTAAATAATGCCCGACCAGCAAGAAGCAATAAAACTTCCATCATTTAAAATTTCTAGTCCATCACCAGATTTTTCCAGTCCTGTTGCAATTACTGTTTTTTCTTTTTTAGCATTAAACTTTACCAGTTGTGTCCCGGCCAAAACATAAAGCTCATTTTTATAATATTTTAAACCATTCGGACTGCTTACATTTTCCATATAAAGCGTAGCCTTTCCGTTTTTAATCTGATAAATCTTGCCTGTTCTGGTATCAGAAACATAAACATTCCCATTGCCATCAATTGTAATATCATTCAAGAAAACAGCACCCTCAATTGTTACTTTACTTATGATTTTACCTGTTGAAGTATTTATTGCAATTACTTTATCTATATCGGCAACGTAAAGTTTGTCTTTAAAAATGCCTAAACCTTTTGGCGCATCTAAACCTGTAACCCAATCAGCCTTTTTAATGCTCCCGTCTATATTCAAAAGCGCAATACCACCTTTTCCATCTTTCTTTGCAGCTTCTCCATCAATAAGAGAAACGTAGAGCATTTTATTTTTCGCTTGATAAAGCACCGATTCAGGGGTAGTTAAATTTTGATTGGCTTCCCATTTTTTAGTAAGGCCAGGATTTTGAGCATTGCAAAGGCTAGCGATGGATGCAAATAATACAATCAGTATGTTTTTCATTTGTTAGATAGATTGAGCTGAAATTAATTAAATAATGTGGCAATTGCCGAAAAAAGCCGAAGACAGGGCTTCGGCTTTAGTTTTAATTCTCATGCTTGCTGTTTGGTTTAACAAGTGCGATTAAAATGCCAAGGCTGGTAATCATGGTTAGTACGCCGGCGAATAGGTTAAATTTCTCTGACATTTTTTTTAGTTTAGTTTCTGAAAATTATAACTATTTTGTTACAAAGTCAATATCGAGAAAAAATAATTCATACTCCTTATGGTTGTTTTATCCTTATCATCTTTCTTTGATGGTTTTTTAATTTTGTTGTTTCTTTCATATTGATTTTGTGGATTATTAACATTGTTAATTACGATGCCTCGCTTAAGAAACAAATATAGTTCGAAAATAATACCAATGAGCCAATTTAGATTGGCCTGGCTTGATTTGGCCGAATGTTGTCGGTAATGCATTTTAATTTCTAAATCAATACAAGCAAGGTTTTTTGTATAAGGAGGATGCACTTTGTTCGGAGCTCCTTCGAAGCTTGTTCGAAAAAAGTACCTGTTTTTCGAAGAAGTCTCGAACAAGGTCCCTACAAGGTGCAACAAAGCCTATACGATGGAACCTGAAAATCTTTAGCTTTTTATTAGCTATTGAACTATATGATTGGCTATGTTTTTCGTCTTATCTAAGGCATCCCTTTAAACTCAACCAGCACTTTTATAGGTTTCACCATGCTATTTTTAACTCATCTGTTAAGTATGAAATATTGGGTTCATAGTTATGCTCTAGCCGTGTCCTATTGCGTTGCTATCCGATTAATATCCGATAGTACTATAGTTAAACTGCGTTCTATCGGAACTGCAAGCAATACCCAAGCAGTAAGCATTAGCTTATGGATAGGTAATAAGGTTAGGATGGATGATGAGTCAATGGCAATTGCGGAGGTTAAAAATTCGCTTTACTTTTAATTTGAGATGCCTTTTCAAAACATGTCGAATAGCAGAACTATTAAAAGCTTTCTTTTTTAGATAGCTTTTTTAATTTAATTTCTATGAAATTCAATTTCATTAAGTTTGAATTTCTTAATTTTGAAAAATGGAAAAGATTGCAAGAGTTGTTTCGGAATTTAATAATGAACTAAAACTTCAGGGATTTAAGGCGTTTCAGATTGAACAAGACAGTGGTGATACTCGTACATACAGCAGAAAAGAATTCTATAAAATCTGTCTGACCACTGGTAGAAGCAAGATTCATTATTCAGATAAAACTTTTGAACAGGAAGGAACCATTCTCTTTTTCGGAAACCCGCATATTCCGTATTCCTGGGAAACAATCTCAACAACTTACGTTGGTTATACCATTCTTTTTTCGGAAGATTTCTTTAAAAATTCTGAACGTTCGGAGAGTTTACAGCAATCTTCATTCTTTAAAATTGGCGGAACACCGGTTTTGAAAATCACTGAAGAACAGAGAACTTTTCTCAATACGATTTTCCAAAAAATGATTGCGGAACAGGAAAGTGATTATGTGTATAAAGATGAATTGATTAGAAACTACATCAGTTTAATTATTCACGAATCTTTAAAGCTCGAACCCGAAGAAAATTTCGAACAAAATAAAAATGCTTCTTCCAGATTAGCTTCAGTTTTCCTAGAACTATTGGAAAGGCAGTTCCCAATTGAGACGACTGACACACCTTTAAAATTGAAAACTGCGCAAAATTACGCTCAATATCTGAACGTTCACATTAATTATCTGAATCGTGCTGTAAAGGAAATCACCGGAAAATCTACCACTACGCACATTACTGAGCGCATCATCACAGAAGCAAAAGCACTGTTGCAACATACAGACTGGAGCATTTCCGAAATTGCTTATTCACTTGGGTTCGATTATCCAACATACTTTAATAATTTTTTCAAAAAACAGACAGAAACCAATCCGAAGGCTTTTCGTTTAGTGGAAGTTTGAATTTCTTAACTTTTGGTTTGATAATCGTTATAATCTAAAAGCTATCCGAAAGTAACTTTGCTCCATAATTAGGAGCGGTTATATGGAAAGTAAAAACAGCGGAATTGGAATTAAGAAAATGGCTTATGCAGGTTGTCTGGGCGCAGTAAGTATCATCAGTACCGAGTTTGGAATTATCGGCGTTTTACCACAAGTCGCTTCGTACTATAATATCGGGATTGATACCGCAGGCTTATTACTGAGTGCGTTTGCATTAACAATCTTCCTCATAGGGCCATTTCTCGTTCTTTTAACTGCTGGAATCGATAAAAAAAAGATGATGCTTTGGGCAATTTCTCTTTTTCTGATTTCTAATATTATTTCTGCATTTGCACCACCTTTCTGGCTTTTAGTCGTATTTCGAATTTTCCCGGCAATCTTACAACCTGTATTTTTCTCAGCAGCAGTTGGAACAATTATCCGTTCTGCATCAAAAGAAGAACAACATAAATTAATGGGGGTTGTAATCGGCGGAATTGCATTGGCACAAGTAACCGTCATTCCATTTTCAACCTATATGTCGAGTCTTTACGGTTGGCAAATCAGTTTTGTAATTCAGGGAATTATTTCACTCCTAGCGCTGGCTGGTATTTTTACCTTCATTCCATCGATGCCGGTAAAAGAAAAACTATCCTATGGAAGCCAGTTGTTAATTCTAAAAAAGCCTCGGTTCATTATCAGTATTGTATTCAACGTACTGTTGATTTCGGCCTGGTTTTCAACCTACAGTTATTTTGCAGATTATTTGGGAAAGGTGAAAATGATGAGCGGACAACAAGTAAGTTATATGCTCTTACTTTTCGGCATAGCCGGAGTTGTATCCAATTGGTTAGCGGGAAGATTGTTATCTAAAAATATTGTGCTCACCACCGCATTCTTTTTATTGGGAACTATATTATTACCAGTGATTTTACAGGTCTCGGGTGAAAATTTTTATGTACAGCTTTTTGTTGTCGGAATTTGGGGGATGATGTACGGCCCGGCATTTTTAACTGCCATTTCTTATATGATTGACGCCGCACCGGAAGCACCGGAATTCGCCAACAGCCTTCAGTCATCATTCGGAAATCTGGGTGTTTCAACAGGAACCATTGTTGGTGGATGGTTTATTGCAAATATTGGAATTTCCTCCATTCCATGGGTGGGAGCCGGCTTTGGGATATTAGCAGTTTTAACGATGCTAACCAGGGCAATATTTGATAAACGAGTTGAACTAAAAACCGCGACAACATAATCGTAATGTAAGTTTTAACTCAATAATTTATGAAAAATTTTAATAAAATAATCGCAATATCCTTCATTGGATTAATGATTACAGGTTGTAATACAAATAATAAAAATCAAGAAAATATGAAACACGAAAATTCAACAGCTCTTTTTCCAAAAGGGGATAGATTACCGGGGGATTGGTTTACAGGTGAGGCATTTCTGTCTCCTTTAGTAGCAAATGATAAAAACAACGAATTTTCTGCGGGAGCAGTCACATTTGAAATTGGAGCAAGAACCAATTGGCACACGCATCCGAAAGGACAGGTTTTGATTGTAACCGAAGGCATTGGTTTTTATCAGGAAAAGGGAAAACCTGCAAAAATTATCAAAAAAGGTGATGTCGTAAACATACCAGAAAATGTAGAACATTGGCATGGTGCATCAGCAAAAACTTCTATGACACACATTGCAATCACTAATTTCAAAGATAATGTACAGGTTACCTGGTTAAAACCAGTTACGGATGAAGAATTTAATCAAGTTAATACCGAAAAATAAAATGAAAAAATTTGCAATAATTATGGCTATAGTGACATTGTCGATAGGTCAGTTATCAGCACAAGGCAAAAAATCAAACTCAAAAAAAATGGAAGCAGCAGAACATTATACATTCAAATTAAGCGATAAAGTAACCCGACAAAAAGTTAGCTTTAAAAACCGTTACGGAATAACATTATCAGGAGATTTATATCTGCCAAAAAATGCGGGTAGTGAGAAATTAGCAGCATTGGCAATCAGCGGTCCTTTTGGTGCGGTGAAAGAACAATCATCAGGTTTATACGCCAGTCAAATGGCAGAAAGAGGTTTTGCTGTTATCGCCTTTGACCCATCTTACACGGGAGAAAGCAGCGGTGAACCAAGAAATTTAGCATCGCCGGAAATCAATACAGAAGATTTCAGCGCTGCGATTGATTTCTTAGGGTTGCAGAAAAATGTGGACAGAAACAGAATCGGCATTATTGGAATCTGTGGTTTTGGTGGTTTTGCCTTAAATGCAACTGCTGTCGATAAACGTGTGAAAGCCGTTGCGACCACAAGTTTGTACGACATGACAAGAGTAATGTCTAAAGGTTACAACGACGTTGTGACGCTTGACCAGAGAACAAAAACACTAGAAGATTTGAGCCAGCAACGTTGGAAAGATGCTGAAGCCGGAAGTCCAGCAAATGGAAGCAGAAACTTACCGGAAAAATTAACCGGACGCGAACCACAATTTGTAAAAGAATATTTTGATTATTATAGAACGCCAAGAGGTTTCCACGAACGTTCATTAAATTCAAACGGAGCGTGGCTGCTGACCAATCCGATTTCATTTATGAATATGCCAATTTTAAGCTATGTGAAAGAAATTTCTCCAAGACCAATGTTGTTGATTGCAGGAGAAAATGCACACTCTAAATATTTTTCTGAAGATATTTACAAAATGGCTGCAGAACCGAAAGAATTAATGATTATTCCGAATGCAGTTCATGTTGATTTGTATGATAAAGTGGAGGTAATTCCTTTTGAAAAACTGGATAACTTCTTCAAAACGAATTTAAAATAATTGATAGTTATTTTACGTCAACCAGCTATTCGAGATGTTCTGAGAAGGCATCTCGAATGTTTTATTATTCGCATTTGTTATCTTTTCCAAATACTAAAACTTATTCTACCTCATTTAACCTATAGATTCCTCGAAACTCGGAATGACAAATATGTTTTGTGGGGGATACGCAATTGTTAAATTGATTTTATTCTTTATCGTGCTTCGTCCATACCAATTCTTCGGTTTTATAACCAAGTGCTTTTGCCTTTTTTAAATAAGTATTTTTTACAGTTTCAGGAATAGTTTTCGTGCGGGAAAGAATCCAAAGGTAATCCAGGTTGTTTCCGACAACTAATGCATATTTATAATTCGGGTCAATTTCGATAACATTATATCCCGCATAAAAGGGACCAAAAAATGAAACCTTCAAGCGTGCTTCATCAGCGCCTTTAACAAATTTGGCTTTACCAATACTTTGCTTCCATTCATTCTTTACGTAATTATACCCGCGGTTATCCACTTTTATGGTACCATCCTCTTTTTCAGTGTATGTCGCAGTAACGTTATTTAAGTCCTTTTCAAATTTGAAATCCATTCTAGCAATTTCATACCACTTACCAATGTACTTATCTTTTTGAAATGGCTTTACAGCAGTTGCGCCTTTTGGAATAGATACGCTGCAGCTTTGTAAACTCACTACAATGATTGCTAACGTTGCCGCCAGAACTGCATTTCTATAGTTAAATTTCATATTTACGTTTTAAAGAATTTACAACAAAGGCCAGCTGTAAAAGTTTGGGTGTATTAGTTTTTATGTATAGAGCGATATTCAACTTGTTCGAGAATAGGTTTGAGCCCCTTAAAACAAAAAAGCCTCCAACTTTCGTTGAAGGCTTTTTGTGATCCCGCTGGGATTCGAACCCAGGACCACTACATTAAAAGTGTAATGCTCTACCAGCTGAGCTACGGAATCAATTTAAAGTTTTCGTTTAACCGTTTCCTTTAAAGTGGTGCAAATATAGGGTTCTTAGGTATTTCCTGCAAATAAAATATCTTCAAATGTTCTATTCGGTTGATTTAGAGAAAGATTAATTGTTTTTAGCCTGAATTGGTGATGAACATAATGTTTTTGGCTATAATTTAATCATTGAACAAAAGTTTGCGTGCGATGCTAAAATTAAATTTTATAACTATTTATGGAATTTTGAGCGATAAATTTAATTGGTTTTATTGTGTTTTCTAGGATTGTATACTTCAATGTAGCTTGTTTTGGTGATAATTCGTGGTGATTTTAAAATTACACAAACGTTTGATGTGAAAAATATTGAAATTATTGTTTAGTTTGGCAAAATCAATCAAACCAAACAAAATTTTATGTCAGATACTTTGAATTACGGTCAAAATAAAGGGCCGAAGCCGCTAGTTGTTATTTGTGCGCTGTTTTTTATCTTCGGTTTTGTAACCTGGGCTAATGGAACGCTTATTCCTTTCTTTAAGCTTTCATTTGGTTTGTCGGATATTCAGGCTTTCCTGGTTACGTTTGCCTCCTATATGGCCTATTTTTTTCTTGCGCTGCCGTCATCCTGGATACTAAAAAAAGTAGGATTTAAAAATGGAATTATTTTGGGTTTATTTATACTTGCGCTAGGTTCGTTACTTTTTATACCCGCAGCGAAAAGCCGCACATTTGGACTTTTCTTAACCGGAATATTTGTGCAAGGTGCTGCTTTAGCATTACTGCAAACGGCTTCAAATCCTTATTTAACTATAATTGGTCCGATAGAAAGTGCGGCAAAGAGAATCAGCATTGCGGGCATCTGTAATAAGTTTGCCGGGATAATTGTACCCTTTATTATGGGAACATTATTTCTAAAAAATGCTTCAGATATCGAGAAAAAGATCGAAGTCGCTACCGGATTAGCCAAAGAGCAATTGTTAAATGATGTTTTAGGTCGGGTGAATACGCCTTATTTCGTTTTAGCTATTGTTTTTTCAATATTTGCGGCGGTTATCCGATTTACCAATCTACCAGAAGTTCAGGTGGAGGAAGATGTAGTGGATGAGCAGGCGGGTAAGGTTGTTCAGCATAAAAGCATATTTCAATTTCCTCATTTGTTTTTAGGGGCTTTTTGTATTTTCGTTTATGTGGCTGCTGAAGTTATGGCGGGCGATATTATTGGTGTTTATGGTAAGGCATTAGGCATCAGTGCAGACGTTAGTAAGTACTTTACCTCACTTACTCTGGGTGGTATGTTGGTGGGTTACATCATCGGTATTATTGCCATTCCGAAATTCATTTCCCAACAATTTGCCTTGCGTGTTTGTGCAATTTTAGGTTTATTATTTACTGTAATTGCTTATTTAACTTCGGGTTATGTGTCCGTAATTTTTATCGCATTATTAGGTTTAGCCAATTCACTGATGTGGCCGGCTATTTTTCCACTAGGGATAAGTCATTTAGGTAAGTTTACCAAGACGGGTTCGGCAATAATGGTTATGGGGATTGCAGGTGGGGCGATTTGGCCCTTGCTGTATGCATTTATTAAGGATGAGTTGGGGTTAGATTTTCAGCTGGCTTATTTCGTAACCGTGATGCCTTGTTATTTGTACATCCTTTATTTTGCAGTTAAGGGGCATAAAGTGGGATTAAATATTAGGTAGGTTCTTCGACTACGCTCAGCATGCCAGAGGAAGGGTTTTGGGACGATAAAATTATAATGTTTAGTGATGCATGTTGATGAGTTGTTCTTCGACTACGCTCAGAATGACAAAAAAGTAAAATAATATCATTTTAAAGAGGTTCTTCGACTGCAATCAGAATGACAATTGCGAATCTTTCTTATTCGAGTTATTTTCGCTTATTTTGCCAGCAAATTACAATAAAGCAATTCCTAATGAATAAAGCTATTTTTTTAGATCGTGATGGTGTGTTAAATCACGAAATATATGATTACATCTGTCGTGTTGAGGACTTCAAAATTCTGGATTATCAAATACCTGTATTGAAGAAATTTTACGATGAAGGCTATTTGTTGATTGTCATTACAAATCAAGGTGGTATTGCTTTAAAAAGATATACGGAGCAAGAATTGGCAATTATGCACCAGATGCTCAGAAATGCTTTTGTAGCTAAAGGTGCAGATATAGCTGGTTTTTATTATTGTCCGCATCATCCAACAGTTGGTGGCGAGTGTAAATGTCGTAAACCGAAATCGGGTATGTTGTTAGATGCAATTGATATGTATGATATTGACCCTGCTTTATCTGTGATGATTGGTGATAAGCCTCGCGATGTTGAAGCCGCAAACGGAGCAGGAGTGAAGGGAATTTTAATTGAACCTGATGAGCAGATTGTTTATGATAAGGTTAAGGAAGTACTGAATACGTAGGATGGAAAATGGATGATGTAAGATAGATAATGGGTGGGAGGTAATTGGTTCATTAGTCATTAGTTCATTTGTTACTGGTTCATTTGTTTTATTGGAGTTGAAAATTGATTTTTGATAGTTGGTCATTTAAGAATTTGTCTTATCAACGATTGAATAATAAATGAGATTGCTTCGTGCCTCGCAATGACGAGATTTCATAAAAAGAAAAGTCCTGAGTTCATCACTCAGGACTTTTTAGTTTAAAAGCACCTTCTTTAAGCTTTAAGCTTTCGTCTTTAAGCTTTGAGCTTTCAAAATTATTTACCTGCTGCTTTAGCGTGGTCTGCTAAGAAAGTTGCTAAGCCAGAATCCGTTAATGGATGTTTTAATAAACCAACAATCGCTGCCAATGGAGCTGTAATTACATCAGCGCCTAATTTTGCGCAGTTTACGATATGTAATGGTCCGCGGATTGATGCTGCTAAAATTTGAGTTTCATAACCGTAGTTGTCGAAAATAGTTCTGATGTCTTCGATTAAAACTAATCCATCGCTAGAAATATCATCTAAACGACCTAAGAATGGCGAAACGTAAGTTGCACCAGCTTTAGCTGCCAATAATGCTTGTCCGGCTGAGAAGATTAAAGTGCAATTGGTCTTAATTCCTTTTGATGAGAAATATTTAATTGCCTTAACGCCGTCTTTAATCATCGGAACTTTAACAACGATCTTCGGGTTAAGTGCTGCTAAAGCTTCACCTTCTTTAATAATTTCGTCGTATGTTGTTGAGATAACCTCTGCGCTTACGTTATCATCAACGATATCGCAAATTGCTTTGTAGTGGTTAATTACATTTTGGTCGCCTGTAATACCTTCTTTAGCCATTAAGCTAGGGTTGGTGGTCACGCCATCTAAAATACCTAAATCCTGAGCTTCTTTAATCTGGTCAAGATTTGCTGTGTCGATAAAAAATTTCATGTTTATAAATTCTTAAATATTTGAGTTTTGAAAGATTAAACCCTGAAGAATTTAATTCCCCCTTCAGGGGATTAAGGGAAAAGAAAAAAATGGGCAAGCAACTTCTATCGCACCGCTACAACCTTCTACCCTTGCTATGTTCCCATCCTGGGGGAGTTCAAAGGGAGCTGGTCGTAAAAGACTTGCCCGGCACAAAGGTAGAAAAAGATGTTGTTTTGCAAAACCCATTTTCTTAATTTTTTAGTCATTATGGCTATTGCGCTGATTAGTAATTTAATAAAGTTTTAATAGGTAGTAAAATAATGTACATTGTAATAAACTGATATACATTTTAAGTTTCATAGCGCTCTGTTTCTCAACTTCGCTCTAAATGACTAAGCCTATGATTTAACTTCATTTTAATCAGAAGCGCAAAATTTGCGGTTCTTGGCTTAGGTTCTGTCCCGCCAATGCTACAATCTTTTTAAAACTCAGCACAGGAAAATATAAAAGGTTGCTGCAAATAAAAAGTATTTCCGCGAATGTCGGGGCTATTTAACTCCAGATTTATTTTACATCGGTAGGTTTTCATTACCCTAACCTCATATGCAAGTTATTCCGACCGCGGTAAAGAATCTCAAACTGTTTAGCGTAGCTCAATCTTTTTTATTAGGTTTTCAAGGATTAGCATTAAGTATTGTATTTATTTGTAAATAATAAATTTATATTTAAAATTAAAATTAAATCGGTTTAGCTAAGAATTTAGTTGAAAAAGGGGGTTTTTGCTGAAAAACCATCATTATTAAATTAATAATTTTAATCTATATATATTATTAATGTTTTAATCTATTAGTCTTTTTTTACTTAACAACTAAAATAATTCTAAAAATCCTATCAACTATATAATTTGTGATTCATTTTTTTTAACTTAGTGTTTCCTATACACTAACAACTAACGAGCAAAGAATGAAACCAAACAGTGGATTGTATGATGTGCAATTTGAACACGATGCCTGCGGCATTGGGTTTGTTGCGCATGTGAAAGGGAGGAAATCGCATCAAATCATCTCCGATGCACTTACTATTTTAGAGAATCTAGATCATAGAGGGGCAAGTGGAGCAGAACCAAATACTGGCGATGGTGCCGGGATAATGATTCAGATTCCTCACGAATTTTTTTACGATGAATGCCTTAAAGCTGGCTTTAGCCTACCAGAAACCAATAATTACGGTGTGGGTATGCTATTTATGCCAAAGGATATCCGTTCGAGAGAAGAATGCAGAGAGCTTATTTACCGGGCTGCAGAAAAGCTTGGACTAGAAATTTTAGGTTTCAGAAAGGTTGATGTTGATACAACTGATATTGGCAGCATGGCACTTTCTGTTGAACCGGAAATTGAGCAGGTCTTTATCGCTCGTCCTTACGCGGTTAATCCTGGAGCTGATTTTGAGCGCAAGCTTTACATCTTTAAGAATTACCTGATTAAGCTAATTGTAAATACCGTTCATGGTGGTAAGGATTTTTACATTGTTTCCCTTTCTGCACAAACTATTATTTATAAAGGTCAGCTAACTTCTCTACAGGTTCGTACCTATTTTAATGATTTAATTGATAAACGTGTAGTTTCGGCTTTGGGCCTGGTACACTCACGTTTTGCTACAAATACTTTTCCATCGTGGAGATTGGCTCAGCCTTTCCGTTTTATTGCTCACAACGGAGAAATTAATACCTTGCAAGGAAACTTAAACTGGTTTAGGGCCGGTGTTAAATCTTTTGCTTCGGCCTATTTTACACCTGAAGAGTTGGATATGCTTTTGCCGGTAATCGACGAAACCAACTCAGATTCGGGATGTTTGGATAACGTTATCGAATTATTGCTTCATGCAGGCAGAACTTTACCGCATGTTTTAATGATGTTGGTTCCAGAAGCCTGGGATGGTAATGAAGATATGGACCCAATGAAAAAAGCTTTCTACGAGTTTCATGCTACATTAATGGAGCCTTGGGATGGTCCGGCGGCGATTGCCTTTACCGATGGTAAGTTAATCGGTGCAACATTAGATAGAAACGGCTTACGTCCGTCGCGTTATGCAATCACTTCTGATGATCGTGTAATTATGGGTTCGGAAGCTGGTGCATTAGCCATCGACCAAAGTACCATTATCGAAAAAGGTCGTTTAACACCCGGCAAGATGTTCGTTGTGGATATGGAGCAGGGCAGAATCATCAGCGATGATGAGATAAAAACGCAGGTTTGCACAAAAAGTCCTTATGCAGATTGGATTAACCAATATCAAATCCGCCTGGAAGAGCTGCCAGAACCGCGTGTAATGTTTACAGGTTTATCTGATGAGTCTATTTTTAAATATCAGCAGGTTTTTGGTTATAGCAGGGAAGATATCGATTTGCTATTAAAACCAATGGCTATTGATGCTAAGGAGCCAATTGGTTCGATGGGCACAGATACGCCGCTTGCGATTTTATCAAAACGTCCGCAGCATTTATCTAATTACTTTAAGCAGTTATTTGCGCAGGTAACCAATCCGCCAATCGACCCGATTAGGGAAAAAGTGGTGATGAGTTTGGCTAGTTTTATGGGGAGCAACGGAAACTTGTTGGATGAAAATCCTAAGCAAGCGCATTGTGTTGCCATTAAACATCCGATTTTAACTAATCAAGAGTTAGAAAAACTTAGAAGTATTGATACTGGTGTTTTTCAAGCTAAAACCTTACAAACTTATTTTAGAGCCGATGGTAAGCCTGGCGCAATGGCGAAAGCTTTAGACAGGCTTTGCCGCTATGCGGTCGATGCTGTTGAAGATGGTTTTCAGGTAATCGTGTTAACAGATAGAGCAATCGATTCAGAACATGCCGCAATGCCTTCTTTATTGGCAGTTTCTGCTGTTCATCACCATTTAATCCGCAAAGGTTATCGTGGTGCAGTTGGTATTGTTATCGAGGCAGGCGATATTTGGGAAGTTCATCATTTTGCTACTTTGCTTGGTTTTGGTGTTACGGCTATCAATCCTTATTTAGCATTAGAAACGATTAATGGTTTCCAGGAAGAATCAGGTTTATCGGCAGAAAAATTAACCAAGAATTATATTTATGCAGTGAATGCGGGTTTACTTAAAATCTTCTCGAAGATGGGTATCTCGACATTACAATCTTATCAGGGTGCTCAGATTTTTGAAATCCTTGGTTTAAATAAACAAGTTGTTAATACTTATTTTACTGGTGCTGTTTCTCGTGTAGGCGGTTTAGGATTAGATGAAATCGCTAAGGAAACCTTAATTAAACACCACCGCAGTTTTGGTCCGGCTACACAAACCGAAAACTTATTACCAGCTGGTGGAACTTATAAATTCCGCAGAAAAGGTGAAGCGCACTTGTTTAATCCACAAACCATTCACTTATTGCAGAATGCAACACGTAGAAATGACTACAATGTATTTAAGCAATATTCGAAATTGGTAAATGAGCAAACGCAGCAGGCTTACACCATTCGTGGCTTATTTGAATTTAATTACAGCAGAACTCCGGTTTCATTGAGTGAAGTAGAATCTACTGAATCAATTTTGAAAAGATTTGCAACAGGCGCAATGTCTTTCGGTTCAATTTCTCACGAAGCACATTCAACTTTAGCCATCGCGATGAATCGCATTGGCGGAAAAAGCAATACCGGAGAGGGTGGTGAAGATGAAATGCGCTATACTAAAATGGAAAACGGTGACAGTATGCGTTCGGCAATTAAGCAAGTTGCATCGGCACGTTTTGGTGTTACAAGTTACTATTTAACCAATGCCGATGAGTTACAGATTAAAATGGCTCAAGGTGCTAAGCCTGGAGAGGGTGGACAATTACCAGGCGATAAAGTGGATGATTGGATTGCAAAAGTTCGTCACTCTACACCGGGTGTTGGTTTAATTTCACCTCCGCCACACCATGATATTTATTCAATCGAAGATTTAGCACAGCTGATTTACGATTTAAAAAATGCAAACCGTGCGGCCAGAATCAATGTGAAATTAGTTTCTAAAGCTGGCGTTGGTACAATTGCAGCCGGTGTGGCTAAAGCACATGCCGATGTAATTTTGGTTTCAGGTTTTGATGGCGGAACGGGTGCATCGCCTTTAACTTCTATTCAACACGCAGGTTTACCCTGGGAATTAGGTTTAGCAGAAGCACATCAAACATTAGTTAAAAACAGGTTGCGTAACAGAATCGTTTTACAAACGGATGGCCAGTTAAAAACCGGTAGAGATATTGCCATTGCAGCTTTATTGGGTGCTGAGGAGTGGGGCGTTGCTACTGCTGCCTTAGTTACAGCAGGTTGTATTATGATGCGTAAATGTCATTTAAATACTTGCCCGGTTGGTGTAGCTACGCAAGACCCTGAATTAAGAAAACTATTTAGTGGTGATGCAGACCATGTTGTAAATCTATTCCACTTCTTAGCGGAAGAATTGCGTGAGATTATGGCTGAATTAGGTTTCAGAACCATTCACGAAATGGTTGGGCAAGCAGACATTTTAAAAGTTCGCGAATTACCTGAAGAGGATTGGAAGTTGAAGTATTTGGATTTATCGGCTATTCTTTTCAAAGCAGAAGATAATGGATTGCCATTATTTAATACTGAAGAACAAGATCATGGTTTAGCACATGTTTTAGATCACCAGTTGATTGCAGCAGCTCAACCCGCGATACAGCATAACGAACCGGTTTTTGCAAGTTTCAATGTTAAAAACACCGACCGTTCTTTGGGTACGATGTTATCTAATGAAATATCGAAAGTACATTTAAGCGCAGGCTTACCGCCTGATACCATTAACTTTAAATTTATCGGCTCTGCCGGACAGAGTTTTGGTGCTTTTAATACAAAAGGGGTAACCTTATCGCTAGAAGGCGAAGCGAATGATTACGTTGGAAAAGGCTTATCAGGTGCTCGTTTGGCCATCTATCCCTTCTCAAATTCTACCTTCGTTCCGGAGCAGAATATTATTATTGGTAACGTTGCGCTTTATGGTGCTACATCAGGAGAATTGTTTGCAAGAGGTAAAGCAGGCGAAAGGTTCGCAGTGCGTAACTCTGGTGCTACGGCAGTTGTAGAAGGTGTAGGCGACCACGGTTGCGAATACATGACTGGTGGCGAAGTTTTAATACTTGGCGATACAGGAAGTAACTTTGCAGCAGGTATGAGTGGCGGTGTGGCTTGGATATATGATGTTAATAAAACATTTGCTAGAAAATGTAATAAAGAAATGGTGGATTTAGACCCGCTTCAAGCTGAAGACGAAGAAAGAATATTAGCATTACTTAAAGCGCATATTCGATTGACTGACAGTAAGGTTGCTGAGTTTATTTTAAGTGATTGGAAAACTCAATCAAATCATTTCGTGAAGGTATTCCCGAAAGAATACAAAGCGGTGTTAGCAAAACGTAGTCAACAAGTTAAAACACACTAGCCATGGGAAAAGTAACAGGATTTCAAGAATACGACAGAGTTGCGCCCACTAGAGAAGAGGCTAAAACTCGTGTTAAACATTATGGTGAATTTTTAAATGAATTACCATCATCAGAATTAAACAGACAAGCTGCCCGTTGTATGGATTGCGGCGTTCCGTTCTGTCAATCGGGTTGCCCACTAGGTAACGTGATTCCGGAATTTAACGATGCCGTTTACCAGGGCAAATGGGAGCAAGCTGCAAATATTTTATTAAGCACCAACAATTTTCCTGAATTTACAGGAAGGATTTGTCCGGCACCATGTGAATCAGCTTGTGTATTGGGCATTAATCGCCCTCCTGTTTCTATTGAAGAAATTGAGAAGCACATTATCGAAATTGCATTCGACAAAGGTTACATTAAAGCGAAAGCACCATTAATTCGCACCGGTAAAAAAGTTGCGGTTATAGGTTCTGGTCCTGCTGGAATGGCAGCGGCAGCACAGTTAAATAAAGCCGGGCACGAAGTAACTGTTTTTGAGCGTGATGATGCTCCAGGTGGTTTATTGCGTTATGGCATTCCGGATTTCAAACTTCAAAAAGATGTTGTCGATAGACGCATCGATTTGATGAAGGAAGAAGGTATCATTTTTAAATGCAATGCAAATGTTGGCGAAAATGTAGAAATCAGCACGCTATTAAGAGATTTCAATGCAATTGTTTTAGCTGGAGGTTCAACTATTCCAAGAGATTTACCAATTCCAGGCAGAGCAGCTAAAGGTGTGCATTATGCTATGGATTTCTTAAAGCAGCAAAATAAACGCGTTGCTAACAGGTACGTGCTTTCGGAAAACATTATGGCTACAGGTAAAAATGTAATCGTTATCGGTGGTGGCGATACAGGTTCGGATTGTATTGGAACTTCGAACCGTCATGGTGCGAAATCCGTTACTCAATTTGAAATTATGCCGATGCCACCGCAAGCAAGAACAGAAAATATGCCTTGGCCAAATTATCCAATGTTATTGAAAAATACTTCGTCGCATGAAGAAGGCGCTCAAAGGGCGTGGTCGGTAAATACCAAAAACTTTATTGCAGATGAAGATGGAAATTTAAAAGCTTTAAAAGTGGTTGATGTAGAGTGGGAAATTGATGCAAATGGAAGACCAGTAACCTTTAAGGAAGTTGCCGGAACAGAAAGAGATTTACCTTGCGAATTGGTTTTGTTGGCGATGGGTTTCTTACATCCACAGAAAGAAGGCTTAATTGAAAAATTAGGTGTTGAGTTGGATAACAGGGGGAATGTAAAGGCTTCTGAGCATACTTACCAAACCAATATTGCTAAAATATTTGCTGCTGGTGATGTTCGCCGCGGACAATCATTAGTGGTTTGGGCAATTTCTGAGGGCAGGGAAGCTGCCCGCAAAGTTGATGAATATTTAATGGGTAAAACCAAATTGCCATCGAAAGATGCCATTGCATACGCATAATTCTAACCTAAATAATTCAAACCGGAGGCTGCATTAATTGCAGCCTTTTTTTTACCTTGGTTTTTGGTTTTCGTCATTCTGATACATGAAGCAAAACCTTCACATTTCCTATAAAATTAGATTGCTTCGTACCTCGCAATGACGGCTTTAACTTTATATTTAAGCAACTATAGAATTTATGCGACACCTGCTTCAACGTTTATTAAGTAATTGGGTAATTCGAATGTCGAACAAGTTCGGCTCTAGACCTAATGCAGCAAGAATAAACGAAGCTTTAACCAAGCTTTATGGTAAAATTAACAGCGGCGATGGGAAAAGAGGTTTGATATTTAATGCTGACGTCAACCAAAAATATATCATCTTTTCCGATCAGCATAAAGGGGCAAGAGATTTTGCAGATGATTTTTCACTTGCTGAAAAGAACTACCTTAAAGCTTTATCATTTTACAATCAAGAGGGGTTTCATTATTTAAATTTAGGCGATAGCGAAGAACTTTGGGAGAATTTACTGGAGTCTGTTATCAAGCATAATAAGGATACATTTAATGCTGAACGTATGTTTATCGAGCGGGATGCTTTTACTAAAATCTTCGGCAACCACGATTTGTATTGGGATAACGATCCGTTATCATCCTTTAACCTAAATAGAATTTACAGCAAAAGCATTCGGATTTATGAGGGGGCGATTTTAAGATTCATCATAGGAAATAAAAAACTGGATATCTTTTTAACCCATGGGCACCAGGGAGATCTGCAAAGCGACGGTAATTGGTTCAGTAAATGGTTTGTGAGTACCGTTTGGGCGCCATTGCAATCTTATCTTAAGATAAACCCTAACACACCAGCTTATGATAATCAATTAAAAACGGTTCATAATGCAATGATGTATAATTGGGTAGAAAAGGAGCAAAACATTGCGCTCATTACCGGACATACGCATCAGCCCGTATTTGCATCATTAACACATCTCGAACGGCTTTATTATAAAATCCAAACAGCCGAAGAACGGAATGATGTAGCTCAAATTAGTTTGCTAAAAGCAGAACTTAACAAACTTATTGGAAAGGGTGAAGAAATGCCACCACTAAAAAAATATAAATCTGCCTATTTTAATACGGGTTGCTGTTGCTTTAACGACGGTGATATAACAGGAATCGAAATCGAAAATGGTTTTATCCGATTGATAAAATGGTCGTACAAAAATCGTAAAGATTCGGAGCGTGTTGTGCTGGAGGAAATGAATTTAGCAACCGTAGCCGATTTAGCCTGATTATTTTATTGGCAGCTCTATAAAGAAGGTTGCGCCTTTATCCTTACCATCACTTTCTGCCCAAAGTTTACCCTTATGTAAATCAACAAGCGTTTTGGCTAATATTAAACCCAAAACTTCATGGCTATGTGCTTTTTCGGTTGCATGATTAAATTTAGCAAACTTGATAAACAGTCTTTCTAAATCAGTTTCTAAAATTCCAATACCATTATCTTGAATAGAGATATGGAGCATGCTTTCTGTTAACCACGATCTGAGCTTAATTTCTCCGTTAGGATTTGAAAACTTGATTGCATTTTCAATAAGTTCCTCCACAATCATGTAAAGTTTAGATTCATCGCCATAAACTTCAGCAATTTCTGGTGAATCGATAATTAAGTTTAGGTTTTCTGCTTTAAGTCTTGTGTCAAAATCATTGCTAATCTTCTTAAATATCTGATTAAAATCAACCTTGGCTTTTTGAAGTTTTACAGCAGCATTTTCGCTTCGGGCTGTGCTTACAATGTTATTTAAACTATCTACAATATTTATCGATTGTGCATTAATTTTTCCAGCAATCATTTTGGTTCTTTCATTCAGGCCAGGCATTTTACCGACCAATTCAGATTGTAGCGAAATTGTCGTCATTGGGTTTTTCAAATCATGCACCATCATATTTACACGATTATCCTGCGCCCGCATGGTGGTTCTCATGGCAAGTCTGCTCTCTAGCTTGTCAATAACTAAACTGGCTAACATTTTAAGCATTTCAATTTGATGTTGAGCTGGTTTGTTCTGTTTATCGTTCATCAATCTAATTGAGCCAACGATGAAACCTTCAGGTGTAACCAACGGCGCAAAGATGAAATCTTCTACAATTGTTATTTCAGTATTTAGGATTGCTTTTCTATATAAATCAATGGTCTGTTCCGGATGTTTTCCTACAATGGCTTTATGGAAAACATAATCTGCATCAATAAAAAAAATGGTTGCATTTTCGACGTTAAAAACCTCTGCTGCAAGTTTAGCCAGTGTATCAAAAACAAATTCAGGTTTGGTATCTAAAATTTCGTAGCGTTCTAGTTTCTTTAAACGTTTTGCTTCTTCACTTGATAAATCGGTTTCTAAAATTCCAGCCATGTTAAGAGAATATTTTAAGGATTTTAAAGTTAAAGATTATTATGAGAAATCAGTTGAACGAGTAAATCATTTGAAACAATTCCACCTCGAAATTAGTTACTAATAAATTGAAGAATAGGTGTGGAGTGAATATAATTTATCGCCTAAAAAATACATACAATGAGGTTACATATAGAACGGAAATCAGTAAAAGTTAATCCGGATACGAAAAGGGTTATTGCCCGATTTTTTTTTAACGGAGAAGAACGAGCGTTAGAAGTAATTAGAAAGGTTTTAGAATTTTCTGAAGATAAGGTTTTTTCGCTTGTTTCGCCCATTTTGCAAGAGTATTCTAAAAGGCATAGGAACATTACCAAAATCTTAAACAGGCACTGTAAGAAGCTAAAAAAGCAGCTCAATGCTTTAAATGTTGATTTGGAAGATTTGTATCCTTACACCAAGTTATTAATCGGTGCATACTTTACTCACGAATATTCAATTGAATCTGCTGCATTTTTTAATCCAAGTATTATAGATGATCCAGACCAAACTGATTTGGTTGAAGGTGAAAAAAGAGTTATCATAAGCTTTCGTGCTGTAGGTGAAGGTCACATTTCTTCTATTGTATTTAGGCGGGCCTTAATCGATGCCAAGAATAATATATCTGTTTTACCTGTAGGTAATTATGTAGATGAAGCTGAAGTAATTCGCAATGCGATTTATGTGAAAAAACTATTCCTCAAAAAAGCGGCCTATGCACAGATTGACCCATCAGTTTTAGAGGAAATGGAATCTAAATTAGATGACAAATTTGAATACACCAGCCTAAGTAATCTGATTAAAGATTCTAAAACGCTGCATAAAGAAAATCCAACCCGGTTAATTGAATATGATAAAGTTCTATGGCTCTCTGATACTTACCACACCATCAGTTTTTCAAAAGATACCGATTTATCCGACCGGGTAATTTTCCCGATTTCGGAATTTGAAAGGAAAGGTATTGAAGATGCCCGTTTCGTTAAATTCATAAAAGATGATGGAAAAGTAGTTTACTATGCAACTTATACAGCATTTGATGGCTCTTTAATTATTCCGAAACTGGTGCAAACGGAAGATTTTTATGAGTTTAAAGTTATTCCACTTTATGGCGATGGTGCACAAAATAAAAACCTGGCTTTGTTCCCGCGTAAAATCAACGGCAAATATGTAATGATGAGTAGGATAGACGGTTGGAACAATTACCTAATGTTTTCCGATAAAATTAACGTTTGGGAAAATCCAATACTACTTAAACAGCCGCGTTATGATTGGGATTTGGTTCAAATCGGCAATTGTGGTTCGCCTATTGAAACCGATAAAGGATGGATTTTAATGACACATGGTGTTGGTCCGATGCGCAGGTATTGCATAGGTGTAAGTTTGTTGGATTTGGAAGATCCAAGTAAGGAAATTGGTCATTTAAAAGAACCATTAATTATTCCGAATGGCGATGAACGTGAAGGTTATGTGCCAAATGTGGTTTATTCTTGCGGTTCAATCATCAGTAATGGAGAATTGATTATTCCTTACGGTTTGTCAGATTACAGTTCGTCGTTTGCTACGGTAAACCTGGAATTGCTCTTGAATAAATTGTTGGAGAATAATGCAGAAGGATAAATTTTAAGCATTAAAATAACAATTGTTCTCAGTGTTAGTTTGTCGAAAACTCTCTACACGAAAGAAGATGTCCTTTGAATACTTATCCCGAAACTTCGGAAATCTCTAATCCTTATTAAGTTCAAAGATTTCTCGGCTTCGCTCGAGATGACGGTTTAACCAGTCGGATTTTTGTAAATTTCAACATGGCTTTTGGTGGTCGTCATTTCGATTGAAGCGCAGCGAAACAGAGAAATCTTTGGAATCAGTTTTAATCTTACAATTTAATTTGTTAAAGAGTTAGATAGAGAATTTAATTCAAGATTAAAAATCCTCAATATTAAACTCCGAAATGTCTTCTTGAATATCTCAGAGCGCTATCAATCTTATAGATTTTCATAAAAACGAAAAGCCGGATTTTTTATACTCCGGCTTTTTATATTCACATTAAAAATTTTTAGCAAACCTTTTCTACGTTTACCAATGGCGATGACAGGCTTTGAAATTCAATTTCTGCTGCCTTTAAAACAGTTAAGTGTGATATGAAATAGGCTAAGGTACTTTCTGCGCCCTGATTTCTATTCACGCTGTTAAACTGAAGTCCATCGGCACAGCCATGTGTTTCAAAATCGTATAGTGGAATGTGCAAACTATTTTTGCCCAAAAACCATTCGTAGCTGATGTGCATTAAATTAAGGTATTTATTGTCTTTAGTAACTTCGAATGCCTTATAGTAAAGCAATACCATTGCCATAGTTTCAAGCGCTTGTTGGTCGTATACCGGATTTTTGCCGTGTTTTTTCATCCAGCCAGCATTTCCGACAGGATTTAAATAACCATTTTCAAAGGAGAAGCTATTCAAAAATTCTATAGATTCCATTGCGACTTCAAAAGATTCCAGGTTTCCTGTCGCCTCATAATGACTTAGTAAAGCCAAAGGTAGAATCGCATTATCGTAGGTTAAAATATCTTCAAACCAATGCCACTCCCCATCCTTATTTTTACGGTACGCCTCAATCAAAGTAGCAGATAAGCGATTGATTTCATCAATCAGCAATTCATCTCCATCATGGGCATTCAAATAATAGTTTATGCCAATTACAGTGTTTGCAATAGAACGAATATATTTTAAATCTTTAAAGTGAGGCACAGCATTGGCGAAAAGTTCTCTCCCAAACTCCCGGTAGGAATTATTTGGTGCAGCACAAATCAAATAACCTAAAGACCAAATGGTTCGTCCGAAAGAATCTTCAGAGCCAACTTCATCTAGGTAATTTCTGTTGAAACTTAAAAAGTTTCTAAAATTACCATCCTCACGTTGCATATATTGGATAAAACTCAAATACACAGGCATCAATTTCAATGCTTTTTGGTTCTTATCTTGCTCATAAGCCAAAAGCGATAAAATCAAAGCTCTGGAATTATCATCAATGCAATAACCCTCTTTAAGATTTGGAATCCCAAATTTAGCATGTTGAATAATTCCGGTGTCGTCTGTTAATAAAGCAATGTGGCTTAAATTTAAAGCCGGCATACTATCAACATCAATTATCGGAGGAATTGTTCTTTTTGGTTTTTTAACCTCTTTAATCGCTTCGTTTAATGTTTCAATATATACATCTCCAGTTGCCGGCCATCTTAGTTTTAAGCCGTATTGGTAAGCATTTTCTTTTAGTTGGCGGTGTTTTTCTTCATCCTCCAGAAGTGAATTTGCAATTTCTGCCAATTGTTCATCATTCTTAAAATCGAATATCTTACCCCGGTTATCCGCCAATAATTCTTGCGCATGCCAATAAGGTGTTGAAATTACTGCAGCACCTGCACCCACTGCATAAGATAAAGTTCCACTTGTAATTTGTGCTTCATTTAAATAAGGCGTTATGTATAAATAACAAGCAGTTAAATATTGGTGAAGCTCAGTTTCTGAAACAAATTTATTTACAAAAGCGATGTTATTTTCTACACCCAATTTTTTGGCTAATGCTTTTAAACTATCGCGGTATTCCTCTCCGTTATGTTTTACAACACCAGGATGCGTATTACCTAAAATTACATACAACACATCAGGGTGTTTTTTTACGATTGATGGAAGCGCCTTAATAACCGTTTCCAAACCTTTGTTGCGACTGATTAAACCGAAAGTAAAAAGCACTTTTCTGTTTTTAAATAAATCGCTTTGCAATAATTCGTTATTTTCAGATGGTTCTAAATCAGGAACACCATGCTCAATCAGCTGTATTTGTGCTGATGGTATTTGATAAATGCTGGTCAGGAATAGTACAGCTTTTTTGCTCATCACCACAATTTTAGCCGCTTTTGCTGCAATTTCTTTAATTATGGTTTGTTGCATAAAGTTTGGTTCTTTCAAAACCGTATGCAAAACTGTAATAAATGGTTTCTTTAAATTATTAATCAGTGATAAAAGAAATACACCGCTATTGCCCCCAAAAATGCCAAATTCATGTTCAATAATGCAAGCATCAACTTCGCTATCATTTATAAATTTTGCGGCTTCCAGATAATCGTGTTGGTTTTGCTGACGAATCACAAACTTCACCTCATTCGGATATTGATGTTCGTTTAAATCATCAGATTCGTTCATTGCAACAATAAAACTTTTGTCGGCTTCATATGCCGAATTTAAAGATAAGGCATTAACCAAATTTTGGTTAAAAGTGGCAAGTCCGCATTCGCGAGGGGGATAGGTGGATATATAGGCAATTTTCATAATTCAAGGGATAGATACTTTGATAACATGATTCATTTAAAATAGTTTGGTTAGCGAAGAATATGACATTTCTACCCCAAAACAATATGAATTAATAGCTTGTTTGTTGATTAAAAGAAAGGTATGAGATCGATTTGGAAAGGTTCAATTGGGTTTGGACTGGTAAATATCCCAGTGAAGCTATTTTCTGGTGTTCAAAGCAGTAATCTTGATTTAGATATGCTTGATGAACGCGATCATGCAAAAATCAAATATTTAAGGGTTAATGAAAATACCCATAAGGAAGTTCCTTTCGAAAAAATTGTGAAAGGACATTTTTTGAAGGATAAATATATTATCCTTGAAAAACATGATTTTGAAGAAGCTGCACCAGAGAAAACAAAGATAATTGAGCTGGAAAATTTCGTTGATATTAAAGAAATTAACCCAATTTATTACGAAACATCCTATTATACCGAGCCAGAAAAGCAGGGTAGGAAAGCTTATGCTTTATTGCTCAAGGCTTTGGAAAAATCGGGTAAGGCAGGCGTTGCCCGTTTCGTACTGCGAAATAATGAAAACCTCTGCGTTATTCATCCAATGGATGGCGTAATTGTGATTACTAAAATCCGTTTTGAACAAGAAATCAGAAGTTTATCAGATGTTAATAAAGTAACCGATATTAACATTACCAAAAAGGAAATGGACGTTGGACTTGCCTTAATTAAACAATATTCGAGTAAGTTTGATTTAAGTTCATTCAAGGATGAATACCACAATGAACTTTTAAAAATCATCAAAGCTAAGGCAAAAGGAAAGCGTGCCACCGTTAAGAAAATGAAACCTCAAAAAGCCAGCAGCGATGATTTATATGATCAATTAATGCAAAGTTTGGGCTCGAAGAAAGGAGCTTAAAGGATTGTTTAACTGCTCAAATTGTTGAATTGCTGGATTGTTTAATTGTTTGAATTGCTTAAATATTGAATTAAGCATAATTTCGATAAACGCAAGAAGCTTTATTCTTTATTAGTATTGCTGCGGACCGCGAAGTAGCTACGAAGTAAATTTTTAAATGGGTTTACAGAAAGGTTAATTAGAGGCAATATTCAATTTCTTATTTTTTGAAAAGCAAAGCCTGAAATCAAATTTATGTACGTCCAGCTTTGTGCTCATGCGCCTGCAGGCCTTAGCCACAAGGCCGGTATCCGCTGCAATCTGGTTTAGGAAGTTAATTTGTGCCGTGAAATCTGGATTTTCACTATAATTTCATCAATTAATAGAGTTTTGTCATTCTGAGCTTGTCGAAGGTCTTTTAATAAACGTTTCGACAAGCTCAACGTGACAGTTGAACATAATATAGAACTCTGTCATTCTGAGCTTGTCGAAGAACTTTTAATAATATTTCGACAAGCTCAATCTGACAAATATTTATGCGTTTTTATTTAAATGCTGCTTTCAGTTGTTCAGCGGCATAAGCTTGCGCTTCTTTGGCCTCAGGAATTAATAAAGCCATTCCAAAAAACTCATGTGTAACGCCTTCATAATTTCTACTATTTACTTTTACGCCTGCGGCTGATAGTTTATTCGCTAACATTGTACCATCATCATGCAAAGGATCAATCTCTGCTGTAATAATAGTTGTCGGTGGTAAACCTTGAAGTTTTGCATTTACAAGAGAAATTTTGGGATTCTGCGCTTCAACCATCGTATTCAAATATTTCTCGGTAAACCAAGTCATCATTGCTTTGTTTAATGGTTTCGCTTCCGCATACATTTTGTAAGATTCTGTTTCCATATTCGCTTGCGCAATTGGGTAAACCAAAACCTGGTGAACAGGAACCATTATTTTTTTATCACGAGCCATAATAGAAACATTGGCTGCCAAATTTCCACCTGCACTTTCGCCAACTACAGCGATTTTAGCAGGATCGCCTTTTAAACTTGCGGCATTTTTAACTACCCATTCGTAAGCAGCAAAAGCATCATTATGTGCCGTTGGAAATTTATTTTCAGGTGCCAATCTGTATGCTACAGAAACGACTACAGCATTAACTTGTTCGGCTAAAGCTTGTGCAGAAGCATTGTAGACATCAAGATCTGCAATTACAAATCCACCACCGTGATAATAAACAATTATCGGATAAGGACCTTTTGCTTCTTTTGGCGTATAAATTCGGGCATGGATTTTTGCGCCGTTAATATCAATATCTTTTCCAACGGTATCAACCATAGGTGCAGGAATGGCAATGTTATTCGCCGATGCTAAATCCATAACCGCATCTGTAGGTGTATGGTTTTTGCGTGCATCAACAGCGCTTAAAGTTTCAAGTGGTTTATCACCATAACTTACCAGTTTCTCTATAACCGCCTGCATTTCTGGTTTTATGGTTTTACCCCATTCCGGCGGCGGACCAGCTGGTTTTAATGATGAAGTTGCGGAAGAATCTGTTAATGTTGAATCGGCTGTAGTGGAAGTATTTGAATCATTGCTACATGCCGATACTGTTATCGCTAAAGCTACAATAGCTGTTGGCCATTTTAATAAATTACATTTCATAGGGTTAATTTTTTATTGTTTTGAAATTCTGAATGATAACATTATCAACTAGATAAGTGTTTGGCGAGCTTTACAACTTTTTAGAATTGAGGCAATTTCCAAACATCTTTTATTAAGGATTGTTCTATTGATAAACTCAATCTATGTTAACTGAAATTACAGGTTTACCAGACAATATTTTTGCAGTTCGGGCAACTGGTACCGTAAATAGCGATGATATAAAGGATGTTTTGCTACCGGGATTAAAAAGAACGGCAGAGAATTTCGATGAAATACGCTACCTACTTTTATTGGAAACCGATGTGAAAAAATTCACAGCGGGTGCATTTGTTCAAGATGTGAAGGCTGGTTTAGAGAACTTCACGAAGTGGAAAAAAATAGCAGTTGTAAGTCATGAAACAGGCGTTGAATGGTTCACAGATATATTTACCATCGCTACATCAGGAAGTTCGAAGGGATTTAAACCCGATGAACTCGAAGAAGCAATTGCATGGCTTAAAGTTTAATTGTAATCGATATACGTTATGAAAAATTCAAAAACATCAGCAGAAAGCAATAAAGCTACTGCATCAAAAACATCAAAAGCTAAAGGTGCTGATGATAAGGTAACATCAGCGAAAGATGCTAAAAAAGTAAATGTTGAGAAAGAAGCTCCATCAAAACACAAGAAACCATAATTAAAAAGCGCAATCGCTAGTTTTATGAATTTAGATGCAAGTAAATTTTATAATAAAGCAACAAATTGGATAATTGATAAAGGCCCAGAAGTGCTTTTAGGTATTACCGTTCTGATAATCGGTTTTTGGCTGATTAAGTTATTAGGGCGCTGGTTAAAAAACGGCATGAACCGAAAAGATGTTAATCCATCGCTGAGGCCATTTCTTACCAGTTTAGTTCTAATTGCACTTAGAATATTACTGATTTTAACTGTAATGCAAATTATAGGCTTGCAGTTAACTTTCTTAACCGTTTTAATTGGTGGTATTGGCGTAGCCGCAGGTTTGGCACTTTCGGGTACTTTACAAAACTTTGCCAGTGGCGTACTTATTTTACTACTTAAGCCATTTGTTGTAGGTGATAATATTTTGGCCCAAGGGCAAGAAGGAACGGTCACTTCAATTCAAATTTTCTACACTATTGTTACCACTTTTGATAATCGTTCGGTAGTTATTCCGAATGGAAAATTATCAAACGAGGTGATTATTAACATTAGCAGGCAGGGTAGCCGGCGATTGGATATAGAAATGAAGTTTAATTACGGCATTGATTTTAACAAAGTTGAAGAGATTTTTAACAAGACGGTTGATGAATTTAAAGAATGTTTAAATACACCAAGCAGAAGAATAGGTGTTTCTACGCTTGAAGATGGCGGATATAAGGTTGCTTTAAATGTTTGGGTTAATGCGCACGGTTTTACAGACACAAAACTATCGTTCCAAAAAGAGCTGATGCAAAACCTGAAAGAAGGAGGCCTGAAATTACCTGGAATGACTGATTAAGCGTCTGATTTTTTTAGCAAGGCGTAAATTTTATCCATAAGCTCGTCAATATTAAAAGGCTTAGCCATAAAATCATCGGCAGCAACATCATCAAGCATATAATTTCCAGAATTGTATCTGGCAGAAATCATTAAAACCGGAATGTGTTTAGTTTCAGTAGTTTCTTTTAGTTCTTTAAGTAAAACCCTTCCATCAATATCCGGAAGCATAATATCCATGATGATTACATCTGGTTTAAAAGAATTTACCCGTTCAATAAAGTCGGCACCCTTATTTAAGCCTTCAACATCAAAAGCCTCACTTTCAAGAATAAGTGTTATAACATCTAGAATTGCATGGTTATCTTCAACAACCAGAATATTTTTTTTAGCCAACGGGATGAATTTAAATTTTCAACAAATATATAATAAAAAATAAACCGCAAAACTATAATGCATTATTTACTCTATTTAGATGTTGATGGTTGTAAATTCGATAAATCTGATACATTTGCAGAACAAATCCTTATATGAATAATTTCTCTGTTAATTTAACCAACTGCGATAAAGAACCGATTCACATTCCTGGAAAAGTACAGGCGCATGGCTTTCTGGTTGCAGTAAATAAGGTTAATCTTAAAATATCTTACGTAAGTGAAAACGCGGAAACATTCTTAAATGAAACTGCCAAAAACTTGCTAGATAAGCCTTTAAGTGTTTTAAATAATTTTATTACCCAAAATGACCCTGAATTTGATGTAGAAGATTTGCTGAAACTTGGTATCATCAGAAAAAGTTTTGATGCTATAAGTCCGCACCCTACAGATATTGGTGGAAAACCATTTTACCTTATCATTTCAACTTCAGAAAATAATTGGCTACTTGAATTTGAGCCGGTTACCTTACAGTATGATATTCAAAGCGTAATCGGTCGCTCGGCTTCAAATATGTTACAGGGCAAAACCGTATCTGCCTTATTGCAGGGTGCCGCTGCTGAAGTTAAAAAACTTATCAATTATGATAGGGTAATGATTTATAAATTTCAGGATGATGGACATGGGGAAGTGGTTGCTGAAGAAATGGAGCCAAATCTTGAACCATTTTTTGGTTTGCATTATCCGGCTTCGGATATTCCAAAACAAGCCAGAGAATTATATAAGCTAAACTTAACCCGGTTAATTGCTGATGTTTATACAGAAGATTCTCAGATTTTAACTTTTAATGAAGAACAGCCTTTAGATTTAACGAATGGTGGTTTAAGAGCAGTTTCGCCGATACACATTCAATATCTGAAAAATATGGGGGTGCATTCGAGTTTTAGTATTTCGCTTATTTCCAAAGGAGAACTTTGGGGTTTAATTGCCTGCCATAATTATAGTGCTAAGTTTATCGATTATAAGGCCAGAGAAGGTTCAAAACTCATCGGACAGATTCTTTCCTCTGCGTTAGAATATCGCCAAGGCGAAGAAGATTCTGAGATTATCGAGCAATTTAAAAATACTGCAACCGTACTTACTGAACATTTATCAAGAGATAAATATTTGGTCGATGCGGTTACGGGACATAAAAGAACGATACTTGATGTAACCAAAGCGACAGGTGCAGCTATAATTTTTGAAGGTAAATTAAAGACACTTGGTAGCGTTCCTGCTGATGATGAGATTTTGACTTTATCGGAATGGTTGCAAAAAATCAATGAAGAGTCGGTTTATTACACACATCGCTTATCGGAAATCTTTCATCCGGCAAAAAAATATAAGGATGTGGCATCAGGTGTTTTAGTTTGCACGCTGAGTAAGGATTTGAACGAGATGATAATTTGGTTTAAGCCCGAGCAAATTACAACCGTGCATTGGGCGGGAAATCCGGAAAAACCTGTTGAGCAATTGCCTGATGGAATGCTTAGTCTTTCGCCAAGAAAATCTTTCGAAAAGTGGTCGCAGGTTGTAAATAATACCTCCGAAAAATGGACAGACGAAGAAATTGCTTCTGTGCTTCGCATTCGTGAGGTTATTATAACTGATGTAAATAAAAAAGCGAACGAAATCAGGCTACTTAATGAAAAACTTCAGGCAGCTTACGAAGAATTAGATACCTTCAGTTATACGGTTTCTCACGATTTAAGAACACCGTTGACTTCTGTGAAAACCTATGCCGAATTATTGATGAAAAATAAAAGCATCGATGATCAAGGTAGAAAGATGTTGGATAGAATTTTAAACGGTGCTGATAAAATGAATTTCTTGATAAAAGAAATTTTAAATTTGGCAAGGGTTGGTCGAACCGATATTGATTTTGTAACTGTTGATATGCATGCAATGGTAAATGAGATTACCAATGAAGTATGGAATGCATTTAAAGCAGACAATGCTGAACTAATTTTAGGGCAACTGATAGATTTAAAAGGCGATAAAACGATGATTGCACAAGTATTTACAAATTTAATTACAAATGCAGTTAAATATTCATCTACTATACAAAATCCAAAAATTGAAGTATCTTCGTATATTGATGGAGCAGAAATTGTTTATACTATTAAAGATAATGGTATAGGAATTGATAACCGTTATTACGACAGGGTTTTTGAGCTTTTTAAGCGCATGGACAATGTTAAGGAAATAGATGGGACAGGAGTGGGGTTAGCTATAGTAAAGAGAGTGGTTGAGAAACACAATGGCAGAGTTTGGTTTGATAGTAAACTAAATGAGGGATCTATTTTTTACGTAGCTTTTAAAAACTAGAAAAATGAAAACGCCAGATATATTTTACGTAGAAGATGATATAGACTATGCATTTTTTATGCAGAGTGCTGTACAAGAGGTAAAAGACACCTTAAATTTGACTATAGTAGAGGATGGTACAGAAGCTTTACAGAAACTTCAAAACTTTGCCGATACTAAAACGAAACCAAAATTAATATTATTGGATTTAAACCTTCCAGGGTTGTCGGGTTTGGATTTGCTTAAGTTCATACGTGACATTCCTTACTTAAAATCGGTTCCGGTTATTCTGTTTTCCACTTCAGATAATCCGGAAGATGTGAAAGCATCGATTGAGTTTGGTGCTAATGCTTATTTAACTAAGCCAAATGGCTACGATAATTTGGTGCAATGCGTACACTCGGTTCACGATTTCTGGTTTAACCAACACCTTCGCTTAAATTAATTTTATACCATAATATTTAAAGATTCGGTTTTTTAAGCCGAATCTTTTCTTTTTTATAACAGTTTAATCCCTAAAATAATTACTATGATTGCCAATTTATTGAGAACTCAAACAGGAGAAAACCATAATCAGCTAGAATCTTTAATGTTTGTTAATGATATTATGAATAACACACTTAGTATCAATAATTATAAAAAACTATTAACCATCAATTATATCATTCATCAAAAGCTAGAAAATAAGTTAGCTAACATGCTGGACAACGAAATTGCAGAAAAGCTTGATATGAAGAACAGATTGAAACTTGAGTCATTGGAGCAAGATTTAGCCTATTGGGGAATTGACCCCTTAAGTTTACCTGCTTTAGATTTTGAGTTATTTGTACCAGAAAAGGATAATGCAGCGGTATTAGGGGCTTTATACGTTTTGGAAGGTGCTACATTGGGCGGAAACGTTATTAAGAAACATATTTTAGCTAATGCTAACTTTGCGGGCAAAGAAGAAGGTTTAAATTATTACGGTGTTTATGGTGATGAATTGAGCGCTAAATGGAAAACTTTTGTTGCTATAATTAATGAAACTGTACAAGAGCAAGATTATGAAAAGACCGTAAATAGTGCTAACGAAACCTTTGGAAATCTCATCAAATTATCTAAACAGATTAACTAAAATATTGATAATTCTCAAGTGTTAATAATCAAAATATACCCTCATTATATTGTCAGGGCATGTTGGGGCTTTTCAGAATGTGCAAAACTTCTTTCAAAATTATATTTGCATTCTCTTGTTAATTCGAGGTAAATATGTATTATTGACGAAATAAATATTTTAAACCTTAAAAACATCAATTAGCGATGGAAAAATTCTCAAAAGTTAAAGCTGCAGTTGCTGCAATCGAAGCAGACGTAGAAAAATTTTATAATGCTGGCAACGCAGCTGCTGGTACTCGTGTGCGTAAAGCAATGCAAGATCTTAAAGTTTTAGCACAAGAAATCCGTGCAGAAGTAACTGACAAGAAAAACTCTGGAAAATAATATTTCACGAGTAAAAGATAAAAAGGTCTCGATGATGAATCGGGGCCTTTTTGCGTTTAATAGGGTTGAGGTATATGGTTTTACCACCTAAGACACTTTAGCAAGTTTGAGTGTGAGATTATAGCTATAGTTAATAAATTAATCTTTCCTATTGAAGACATTTAGGGTAACAGAAGCTTAGATGTCTAAGGGTGATTGAATCACAATTAATTTACTCAAAAATTTTGGTTGAAACACTTAGATTGTTGAAACTTCTCATTTATTTGGCAGTTTTGACTAACAAAATAATGTTTTGTTGTTTGTTTTAATTTGCTTCATTTCAACGTGTTATGTTATTTGTTATGAATTTAAATTTTAGTTAAGCTGTTTGGGAAAGCTGAAATAGGCTGATAAATTCAAAATTAAATTTTGTTTCGATTGTTTATATTCTGTATTTCAATAACTTAAGTGTTAGTATTGATGTCTTTTATAAGCTAATCCAAAATCTGTACGCATAAGCTTGAAGCGTTCTATTACGGTCGAAATAAACGCTTCGTCCAAAATTTCAAATACATCATTTACGCCACCCCCGCTCAAATCTAGTTCAGCGAGTTTGTAGTTTTGTTCAAAAGTTCCCTGTTCAAATTTTACAATATATTTTTGATTCATAGAGAAGATGGATATTTTACATTCCGGATGTGGAAGTTCTGCGATAACTCTCATTTTATTGTTTTCTATTAAATTAATGATTTACTTTTCTAATAATTGGCCGTTTAAGCTTCCTGAGCATTTAATTATCTCAAAGCGAGCAAATAGTTCTTCTGAATACCATTTTCGCTCTCTGGTGAGCTTAATAACGTCAGAGTGGTCAACTGATTTATAAGCATAGTTTTTCATATTTTCCAAATTTTCCCAAATGGAAAATGTGGCCTGGTCTAAAAAAGGATTTTCGCCGATACCGGCAGATAGAATAAAGCCATCCGCTTTGCGCATTTCTGCAGCTGCTCTTGCTATGTTGCTTTTAAATTCTTTTAGCTTACTGAACCGAATAGCAGCACGAGTAATAACTGCAACTTTTGTATTTACTACTGGCTTATCATTACTCACTTTAAATGGCTGTTTACCTGACCATAAACCATGTGAAGCTAAAGGTTTAAGTAATATTGTAAATTCTTCTTTGCCGAACTTTCTAAACCATTTTATCGGGAATGATGAAGTGTAAAAATCGTTGCAATCAGCTTCATTATCCCATGTAGTCAGTATCGCCCAATGTTTAAAATCTGGTGGTAAATCGACCTGAGCATCTTTTCCGCTTCCCATAAGTTTCCAGAATTGGCATTTTTTATTAAGCCACAGCGGAAGTCTCAAAACTGCCATTCCTAAAAAGGCAAATGGTATTGTATGGTTTTTAAACTTCGTTATGGTTAATGCTACAATCATCGGGATTGGTTAATTCTGTCAAAACTAATGAAATTAATAAATCATGTTTTCAATTTTTTGTCATTATGAAAATGAAATCATAAAAAGATATATTTCGTGATTAACTTTGTTTATTATGGCAGAAGACTTAACGATAGATAGAAACGCGACTAAAACAGAACAATACAAGTCGATTATCCCGCAAATTGAGGCTTTGCTTCATGGTGAGGATGATTTTGTGGCCAATATGGCAAATGTATCAGCTGCGCTTAAGGAACAATTTAATTGGTTTTGGATAGGTTTTTATTTGGTGAAAAATGAAGAACTGGTATTGGGTCCGTTTCAAGGACCGGTGGCTTGTACGCGTATAAAGAAAGGTAAAGGTGTTTGTGGTTCATCCTGGGCACAATCAGAAATACTAATTATTCCTAATGTTGACGAATTTCCAGGTCACATAGCTTGTGCTTCAGCATCGAAATCAGAAATCGTATTGCCGCTTATTAAAGATGGAGCTGTAATTGGTGTGCTTGATGTAGATAGTGAATACTTAAATCATTTTGATGAAGTGGATAGTATTTATTTACAAGAAGTTATATCAATTTTATTAAAGTAAAAAATTAGTCAATTTTGAAGCTGAAATCAGAATATTTTCTTAATTATGATGTCGTCTTTTTGGCGAAAGACTTGTTGGGGAAAGTTCTTTTTACTAAGATTGATAATCAGGTAACTGCTGGAACAATTGTAGAAACGGAAGCCTATTTTGGGGTTCAAGATAAAGCTTCACACGCTTACGGCAGCCGACGCACAAAGCGTACGGAAACCATGTATAGTACTGGAGGTGTTGCTTATGTTTATCTTTGTTATGGAATGCATCATCTTTTTAATGTCGTAAGTTCAGTTGAAAACGAGCCGCATGCCATTTTAATCAGGGCAATTGAGCCATTGATTGGAATTGATATCATTGAAGAACGCCGAAATATGCCGCGAACTAAGGCTGCAATTTCTTCAGGGCCAGGCTCTGCCGCAAAGGCCTTGGGGATTGATAAATCATTCAATACAAAAGATTTAACTGGTGATGAAATCTGGATTGAGGACCGTCAAATAAACTTTACAGCTGAGCAAATTACGGTAAGTCAGAGAGTTGGCATTGCTTATGCACAGGAGCATGCCTTATTGCCATTGCGTTTCTATGTTAAGGGAAATAAATATGTGAGTAAGCCAAATAAAGAATAGCTTCAAACTTTTTGAGTTATAGTCTGTTTTTCTCGTATAAAATATTTAGATATGAAAAATGAGAAAAATATATCAATACTAAAGGAAATGGCGGAAAGTGTGCGTACCTGCATGTTCACAACCTTTTCTGATAAGGATGAATTTGGCAGTCGACCAATGGGGACAGCAAAAATTGAGGATGACGGAAGTATTTGGTTTTACACTAATGAATATTCGCTAAAATCGAAAGAGATTTCTAAAGAGAATAATGTATTGCTTGCTTACAGTGAGCCATCTAAAAACACTTATCTAACCGTAAAAGGTAAGGCGGAATTGGTTGATGATAAAGTTAGAAAGGAAGCTTATTTCAATCCTTTTGTTAAGGCTTGGTTTCCTGATGGAATTGAAGACCCGAGATTAATTTTAATCAAGGTAACTCCAGAAGAAGCAGAATACTGGGATTCTTCATCATCAAAAATAGTGGTTTTGTTTAGTATGTTGAAAGCCGTTGTTACTGGCGATACGCCTGATTTAGGAAAGCATGACACTTTAAAATTTTAGCAAACTTAAACGTATTAAAGCAGGATTGGAAACAATGCCTGCTTTTTTTGTATTATTGAGGTAATGAATTTCGAGAATAATTTAGCATTCGCAAAGCGATTGGATGATGCGGATGTATTGAAAGATTTTAGGTCTGAATTTTTATTTCCAAAACATAAAGACGGTGATTTTATCTATCTGTGTGGTAATTCTTTAGGATTGCAACCTAAAGTATCAAAGCAGGTTTTAAACAAGCAATTGGAGAATTGGTCTAATTATGCTGTTGAGGGTTGGTTTGAGGGGGAAGAGCCATGGATGTTTTATCATAAGGAACTAAAAAAACTGATGGCTCCACTCGTTGGTGCATCTCCGCAAGAGGTATGCCCAATGAATACCCTGACTGTAAATCTCCATTTATTGATGGTGAGCTTTTATCAGCCAGAAGGAAAGCGATTTAAAATTATTATGGAAGGTGGTGCTTTTCCATCGGATCAATATGCAATTGAAAGCCAAGTTAGGTTTAGGGGTTACGAGCCAAATGAAGCGATTATAGAGGTTTTTCCGCGTGAAGGTGAAGATACCCTTCGAAATGAAGATATTGTAGCTAAAATCAGAGAAAATGGCTCGGAAATCGCGTTGGTGCTGTTTGGTGGTATAAACTATTATACCGGGCAATGGTATGATATGGAATTAATTACAAAAGCCGGGCATGATGTCGGAGCGTTTGTGGGCTGGGATTTAGCCCATGCAGCAGGTAATGTACCTTTGCAGCTGCACAATTGGGATGTAGATTTTGCCTGTTGGTGTTCTTATAAATACCAAAATTCGGGTCCGGGTGGTATTAGTGGTATTTTTGTTCATGAAAAGCATTTTGGTAATAATGAATTAAATCGCTTTGCGGGATGGTGGGGTTATCAGGAAAGTAAGCGTTTTAAAATGGAAAAAGGGTTTATTCCAGAAGTTGGGGCAGATGGTTGGCAAGTGAGTTGTACGCAAGTTATGCCGATGGCTCTATATCATGCTTCGCTCCAAATTTTTAATAAGGCTGGAAATATTGAGCCGTTAAGAAGTAAAAGTATAAATTTAACTGGTTATTTAGAGTTTGTTGTAAATCAAGTAAATAAAGAATTGAATATCGAGCAATATAAAATTATTACACCAAAAAACGCCCGTGATAGAGGTGCTCAGTTGTCCATCATTGCAGCTAATAATGGCAAAGCAATTTTTGATGGTTTGGTAGCGCATGGCATACTTGGAGATTGGCGAGAACCAAATGTGATTCGTTTGAGCCCTATTCCTCTGTATAATTCTTTTGAAGATATTTATTCAACTGGGCAAGCACTTTTAAGTGTAAGTCAATATTTATTGAAATCTTAAATCGAGCAGCGATGATTAATTACAATCCAAAAGATTGGTTTACCTTCATATTTAACGTACACAAGGCTGATACCATTAGAAAGTTATGGCCGCTGATGATTAGTGTCGCCATATTTTCTGCATTTGTGGCATTCCTCGAGCTAAACATATTCAAGCTTTCTAAAAGCGATTATGTTAGCAATATCGGAATGATGCATAGTTTGCTTGGTTTTGTTATTTCGATGCTTTTGGTGTTTAGAACCAATACTTCTTACGATAGATGGTGGGACGGACGTAAGCTTTTAGGCGCTTTGACTAATGTGAGCCGCAATTTCGCCATGAAAATAAAAGCTTTGAATTTAGGAGAAGAAGATGTTCGCTTTTTTGAATATGGAATCCCAAAATATGCCTTTGCTTTGAAAGAACATTTACGGGAGAAGCAATATTTTGGTAAGAATAGTTTCTTAATTGAAGTTGAAGCAGGCAAACATATTCCGAATCAGATTGCTAGTAGTATGATTTCGAGATTGTATTCCTTAGCTTCAAAACAACAAATTACACAAGAGCAATTAATTGTTCTAACCAACGATGTGAATCAATTTACGGATATTTGTGGCGGTTGCGAAAGAATCAAAAATACGCCAATTCCTTTCTCGTATAGCGCTTTTATTAAAAAATTCATTTTTATTTATGTGCTTACCATTCCGATTGGATGGGTATTTAGTTTGGGTTATTATCTTGTATTAATCGTGCCGTTTATTCTTTATGTTTTAGCCAGTTTGGAGTTGATTGCCGAAGAAATTGAAAATCCCTTTGGCGAAGATGCTAATGATTTACCTGTCGACCAGATTTGCAATAATATTGAGAAACACGTTGAGGAAATTTTAGGCTAATGATAAAAATAGCCTGGCATACCTTATATGCACATCCATTGCCTGAGGGACATCGTTTTCCGATGCTTAAATATGAATTGATTCCAGAACAATTATTGCATGAGGGTACGATTTTGCCTGAAAATCTATTTAATCCGTTACCAGTTAGCGAAGATTATGTTTTGCTTACGCATGAAAAATCTTACTGGGCGCAGCTTAAAAACTTAACCCTGCCACCAAAAGAACAAAGAAGAATTGGTTTTCCTTTAAATGAGCAATTGGTAGAGCGAGAATTGCGGATTGCCCAAGGTACAATTGATGGTACAAGATTCGCTTTTGAAAATGGAATTGCCTTTAATGTGGCTGGTGGAACGCATCATGCAGGAAGTAATTGGGGTGAAGGATTTTGTTTATTAAATGATCAAGCAATTTCGGCTAACTATTTATTAAATAATAATTTAGCTAATCGTATATTAATAATTGATTTAGATGTGCATCAGGGAAATGGAACAGCTGAAATCTTTCAGAAAGAGCCAAGAGTTTTTACATTTTCTATGCATGGCGATAAAAATTTCCCATTTAGAAAAGAGGTTTCAAATTTAGATGTTGCGTTGGATGATGGGGTTGGCGACGATGAATATCTTTCCTTATTGGTCGCAAATCTTGAAAAGATTTTTGAGCAATCGAAGCCTGATTTTGTATTTTATTTATCAGGCGTTGATGTACTTTCTACTGATAAGCTAGGCAAATTATCTCTTACAAAAGCTGGCTGTAAGGAGCGTGATAGTTTGGTTCTGCAAGCCTGTAAAGGAAAGGGCTTACCATTGCAAATTAGCATGGGTGGCGGTTATTCAGTAGATATTAAAGATATTGTTGATGCGCATTGCAATACTTATCGCTTAGCGTTTGATTTGTTTACTTAACAATATCCTTATCTTCGCGGAATGCTGGAAATTATTTATCAGGATGAAAATTTAATTGCGATTAACAAGCCGCATGGCTTATTGGTGCATCAATCTTCAATTGCAAGAGACGCTACAGAATTTGCACTACAAATGCTTCGTGACCAGGTTGGTAAACATGTTAGCCCGGTTCACAGACTGGATAGAAAGACAAGCGGTATATTACTTTTTGCTTTTGATAAAGAATCTGAAATTGCTATGCACCAGCAATTTATGAATACAGAAACCCAAAAAAAATACTTAGCAATTTTACGTGGTTTTGCGCCTGATGAAATGGATATTGATTATCCTTTGGCAAAGGAAAACGGAACGATGCAAGATGCTTTTACCTCTTTCAGAACATTGCAAAAAGCAGAAGTGAACGTTCCTTTTGGTAAGCATTCCACTTCTAGATACTCGCTTATAGAAGCTACACCAAAAACCGGAAGAATGCATCAGTTAAGGCGGCATTTTAGTCATATTCTGCATCCGATAATAGGTGATAGAACACATGGTTGCAACAAACAAAATAAATTCTTTTTAGAGCAATGGAATATGACTACAATGCTTTTACATGCATCCGAGCTTAGCTTTGTACATCCGATTACTAAAATGCAAATTCATTTAAAGGCCGATTTGCATGATGAATTTAAAAGAGTGATGGATTTTATGAAAATGAAACTTTAGCACAATTTTTGTCAGGAAATTCTGTTTATAAAACATCTATGATTAAATACTTCCGTTTTACGATTCCGGTTTTAGCGCTATTTGCAGCAAGTTGTTCTTCAGTTTACATGCCAAACGTTCCAAATACGCCAATGCTTAGTCAGCAAGGCGAATTTAGCGGAGGGGGGCACATCTCTCTTAAGGGAAACGCAAGTTTAAATGGTGCTTACGCCGTTTCGAACCATGTTGGCGTTTTGTTCAGTGCTTCAACTATGAGTAACGAGCGGAAAAGTAAAGATTTTGGTCATAAGCTAGTTGAAATTGGTGGCGGCTATTTTGATACATTCGGACCAGACAACAATCGAATTATAGAAGTTTATGCTGGTGTTGGAAAGGGTTGGAGCGATATTACTTTTAGAGATTACCAGAATGATATTTTAATTAGTAATGAAGTTCAGGAAGTTGATTATCGCAAATCCTTTTTGCAAGTCAATTATAGTTCAAAGAAAAAAAACAATTTAAGGTTATTCGGAACGGATTTCCCGATTAATTATGGAACTGCATTAAGAATCAGCCACATTACGATGGATCGATTTTTTATTAATGGAGTTATTCAACCTAAAGAGGATAATATCTTCTTCGAGCCCATTTTCTTTACGCGTATGGCCTTAAATAAAACCATTCAGTTGCAATATACTACGAGCAGCAATATCGGCTTGAAGAACAGAAAATATATGTCTGCCGGTAATTCAATTTTTACTATTGGTTTAATTGTAAACGTTGGTGGCAAAAAAGATTAGTGGTTATCCAGTTAAATATTTAATGATTTGGTTTTATTCTGAAACCTTAAAAATAGTAGGATAGAGGCTGTAAGTAAGCCAAATGTTAGGCCGTACCAAATTCCATTTACGCCTAAATTAAACTTAAATCCTAAAACGTAACCAACCGGAATCCCAACAACCCAATACGCTAAAAAAGTAATAAATGTTGGGATGTTTACATCGCCAATACCGCGTAAAACACCTAGGCCAACAACTTGCGTCCCATCAAATAATTGGAAAAAACCAGCTATAATTAATAATTGGGCAGCTATTTTCACCACACTAGCATCATCAGTATAAATAAAAGGCATTAAGCTGTTCGCCAAAATAAATATTACAGCGGTGAAACTCATAAATAGCAGGATTACATGATAACTCGCAATAGCTGATTTTCTTAAGTCAGCAAAATTATTTTTACCAAAATTATTACCCGTTTTAATTGTTGCTGCCGATGCAATTCCACTTGCAATCATATAAGTCATTGCAGCTAAGCTTATGGCAATTTGATGTGCGGCTTGCTCGATAGCTCCAATTGTACCTATTAACACCGCAGCACCGCTAAATGCACTAATTTCGAACGAATACTGCATGGCAACCGGCGCACCAATTTTGATAATTTTAATTGCCCTAACTTTATCAATAAATGTTGCTTTAAAATTTATCAGATATTTTTTAAAATGCTTGGAGCGAAGTACATAAACAGCCATAACGGTAGCCATTAAAAGTCTATCGATTAGAGTACTTAAGCCAACACCACTTACACCCATCGATTTAATGCCGAACATTCCTTTAACGAAAATAATTCCGAGGATGATGTTTATCAAGTTCCCCCAAATCGATACAAACATTGCCTGTTTCGTAAAACCCAATCCTTCAGCAAATTGCTTAAAGGTTTGAAAAATTAGTAATGGAATAATCGATACTGAAAGCAAACCTAAATATGGCTTAGCATATTGAACAACTGCAGGCGTTTGACCTAAATTATCTATAAACAGTAAAACCCCAAAGTGAACCAGGCAGTAAAGGAAAATCCCTATCAGTATATTAATGATTAAACTATTGGATAATAGCTTGCCACATTCCTCATAATTCAGGCGACCATTTTCTTGCGCAATCAATGGTGTTAAACCGTAAGAAATTCCTAAGCCGATTACCATAATTAAAATGAAAATGCTGTTTACTAAAGATACAGCCGCAAGTTGTGTTGTGTCAGTAAAATGGCCAACAATTACACTATCTGCCATGTGTACCAAGGTGTGGCCAACTTGAGAGCCCACAATTGGCAATGCCAAATGAAGATTTTCTTTATAATAGGGTTTATACTTTGCGTAAATTTTTGAAAACATATTTTGCAAAGGTCGGCTTTTTGAAACTCAAAAAAGATGATGGGGCGGAAGTTAATTTTGCACAGCCTCTAAACTGCGGTAAAAAACTCTTCTTTTTCGGTTGTGTTCGATTTTATCACATTGGCAAGAATGAGGTTCACGATAATTTTTTGTGCCTTGCGATAAGAGCAATGTAATAATTTACTGTATTCCTTTAGTGTGATTTTACCATTTTCATTCAAAAATTCAAGCAGTTTTTTTTCGTTATCAGAATAGGAGATGAGTACACCTTTATCTTTATGGTCGTTTTTTAAAACTTCGATAATAATTTTGCTGGCCAGTACACTTTTATCATCAATACGTATGTATGCCCACCATTTTTTATCATCATCTAAGGCGTAGTGTGGTTTAGTATCACTTTGTGGGATATTTGCAACTAAAACCAATTTATCATCTACATATATTTCTTCGAAGTTTGGTTCAATTGCAGGTTTACAAAATTGATGTGCGGCGGTTAAAATCATGTATTTTTCTTCTTCTTCCGATTTTACGCCTTTTATTGTACCATCATCAGCAACGCCGATTAATAACTTACCACCTTTATTATTAGCAAAAGCAACCAAACTTTTAGCAATTTTTCCGGTATTGGTAATTGTTTTTTTGAAATCAAGCGTAACGCCTTCGCCCTGCAAAATCAAACTTTTAATACTCGGCATAATAGGATAGATTAATACGCAACTCTCGGCTCCTCGCCTTGATGCAGGTTTCTGATGTAAACTTCATTCATCACAGTGGCGCAAAGTTCGCCCTGCTTATTGGTAATTTCCATTGGGTAAGCCTTTACAAACTTGCCAATCGTTTTCAAAGCTTGTTCAGCTTCAGCAATCATCTCTTCGGTAACATTAATCGTAAAGTATAAATTAGAACGACCAGGTTTTAAATATTGTATTGATGCGCTTTTTAGCCAAACCCGTACTTTCATTCCCCTGCGTTGCATAAGTTGGTCGAAGAGTAAAGCATAAAAAGGGTCGGTAGCGGCATAAATTGTTCCGCCAAAAATAGAACCATTATAGTTTTTGTTTAAGAAACTCTTGCTCAGCTTTACTGTACAGCTTCTAAAATCGTTTTCAAATTTCTGAACCCAAATGCGCTGAAAAAATAATGGTGGATAAAGGCGCATTACCCATTTAAGGGTATTTTGAGAAATAATCATATTTACTAATATCAGAAAGTTTTATCGGGTTTTAAAGTTTTTTGGATGATGTATAGGTAATATTTTGGTAAACAGAATCAAGTTATGTTGATATTTAGATAGTTGCAAATGGTATTAAATAATTAAGCGCTTTAAGTTAATATTCAAATATTGAGTAAAAAATAAAACCAAATGATTAAAAGGTTGTTAGGTTTATAATTAACAATAAAAACAGTGAAACCATCATAAAAATGATTGCTTCATTTTAAAAAATTAAAACTCAACCCTAATGAAAAAATTAATCTTAAGCCTTGCTTTCGCAACTACAGTAATGGTAGCCACATCAGCATGCAACTCGTCAAAGAACATGGCCGGTTCGTCGGATAGTACAATGACAGATTCGACCGCAACTACTGCACCGATGGATACGACTAAAACATCAACAACTCCGCCGGATACAGCTAAGACGACAACACCGCCAGATACCACGAAGACAATGCCTCCAATGTAGAGGAGAAAAGCCCCGAATATTCGGGGCTTTTTCATTTATGCTCTTTTTTTTATTTGAGCTTATTTGTACTTTCAGCGAATAAACCAAATAATAATGGAGCCTAAACCATCCGATAACCGTAATGTTATCTTCCTTGTAATTGTAGCCGCACTAGGTTACTTCGTAGATATTTACGATCTCGTCCTCTTTTCTGTAGTTAGATTAAAAAGCTTTGCTGATATCGGCGTTTCGCCAGAACATATGCGAACCGATGGCGAATACGTTATCAATATGCAAATGTTTGGTCTTTTATTAGGCGGTTTGCTTTGGGGAATTATAGGTGATAAGTTTGGTCGGATAAAAGTGTTATTTGGTTCAATATTGATGTATTCGCTCGCAAATATTGCGAATGGCTTTGTAACGGATGTACATAGTTACGCCATCATTCGCTTTATTGCCGGTATCGGTTTGGCGGGCGAACTTGGTGCCGGAATTACTTTGGTAACCGAAACCATGGATAAAGAAAAACGGGGTTATGGAACAATGGTTGTTGCAGGGATTGGATTACTTGGGGCAGCGGCGGCAGCAACTGTAGGTAAACATTTCACCTGGCAAACTTCGTATTTTGTGGGTGGTGGAATGGGTTTATTGCTGCTGTTGTTAAGAGTTGGAACGTTCGAATCTGGCATGTTCAAACAAGCTGAAGAAGCTAAAGAAGTTTCAAAAGGAAATTTCTTCATGTTATTCTCCGATAGAAAAAGATTTTTAAAATATTTGGCCTGTATTTGCTTAGGCTTGCCCTTATGGTTTATCGTTGGTATTTTAGTTACGCAATCGCCAGAAATTGGAAAAGCTTTGGGTGCAACTGAGGTTTTAAATGCCGGCACAGGTATTATGTATACTTATTTTGGTATTGCCATCGGCGATGTAGTTTGTGGTTTTTTAGCACAAGTTTTAAAATCGAGAAAAAAAACGGTACTGATTTTCCAAAGTTTATCGGTAATAACTGTAATTATTTATTTAACCAGCACACAATTAACCGAAAGTAGTTTTGTTTGGATATGCTTATTTATGGGCTTTGCAGTTGGTTATTGGGCTACATTTGTAACCATTGCCGCTGAACAATTTGGTACAAATATCCGTTCTACAGTAACTACAACAGCGCCAAATTTTGTTCGCGGCGCTTTAATTCCAATTACTTTAACATTTGAGTTTTTTGTACATCAATTTAATATCGTTACCGCTGGGTTTATTGTTATGGGGATTGTAACCTTAATTGCAATGATTTCTGTAGCATCGCTCAAAGAAAGTTTTAATAAGGATTTAAATTATCTCGAAGAATAAAATCTGCTTACAACTGTCAATAAAATGTACTATCTAAACATAAATCGGCTTTGCTAATGTAATAGCCTTAAATTTGTTTTGAATTAGATGATAAGCCATGTTTAAAGAAGAAGTAGCCGAGCGATATAAGTTAATACAAGATGAAATTTGCCGTGGATTAGAAATAGCAGATGGTAAAGGCAAATTTCAGGAAGAACTTTGGGAACGAAGTGGAGGAGGCGGCGGTCGTACACGCATCATGCAAAACGGTGCAATCATCGAAAAAGGTGGTGTTAATTTTTCGGCTGTTTATGGTAAACTTCCGGAAGCCGTAAAAAAAGCATTTAACGTTACTGAAGATGATTTCTTTGCTACGGGCGTATCTATTGTAATTCATCCCAATCATCCTTTGGTTCCAATCATCCACATGAACATCCGTTATTTTGAATTAAACGAAGAAACGAGGTGGTTTGGTGGCGGCATCGATTTAACGCCTCATTATGTGTTTGAAAATGATGCAAGGTTCTTTCATCATAAGCTTAAACAGGCCTGTGATGATTTCAATACAGACTTTTATCCAAAATTCAAAAATCATGCTGATGATTATTTTTTCATTAAGCACCGCGAAGAAACGAGAGGTATCGGCGGCATATTTTACGATAGATTAAAACCTGAAAATACATCTTTAAGCTGGAATGAAATTCTAGACTTTTCTGTAAACGTTGGCGAAACATTCTTGCCAATCTATACCGAATTAATTGATAGAAATCGTGAAAAGGAATTTACAGAAATCCAAAAGGAATGGCAATATCAACGCAGAAGCAGATATGTTGAGTTTAATTTGGTTTATGATTCGGGTACAAAGTTCGGTCTGGAAACGAATGGACGAATTGAATCTATTTTGATGAGTTTACCACCGCAGGCGAATTGGGGTTATAATGTTCAACCAGAAATCGATTCTGATGAATATAAAACACTTCAATTTCTAAAAAAAGGCATCAACTGGATTTAAAATAGGGTGAGTGGTTTTTGAACAGTGTGAAAACCACTTTCTAATTTTCCTAATCTGAATTGATTAACGATTTCATGTGCCATACGAGTTGGTTCAGGTATTCTGTACTTACCGATGCATTGTTTCATAATGTGAATGCTTTGCTGCTGGGTTATTAAATGTCCCGCAGAAATAAATACAGGTGCACAATTTATTTTTGTTCTTAGTGCGAAGCCCAGTAGTTCATGGTAGTTTTTTATTTCTGCTGTGCTATATTTTTGGTTTTCGGGAATGTGATTTTTACCATAAAGCAAACTTTTAGCACATCCAATTGTGGGTTGGTTGGCTAAAATACCAAAATGTGAAGCAACACCCATTCGGCGTGGATGAAGAATTCCATTTCCATCTAAAACTACCACATCAGGTTTATCTGCAATTAGTTCCCAAACTTTTAATAAGGCCGGCACTTCTTTAAAACCTAAAAAACCAGCTTTGTAGGGAAAATTGGTTTCATAAGTGGCAAGTGCATAGCGCTCTAATATTAGCTCGGGAAATGATAAAATTACGATTGTGGCAAACATAGTTGAGCTATCTTTATTGAAAGAGATATCTGCGCCAGCAATACTTGAGATTTGATTTAACTGCTCAAACTTTAACTGCTTTGCCAATTCTATCTGAAGCAGAGTGGCTTCCTCAAATGAAAAACTATCATACATATTTAGATAACAAATTTAAGTTCCAAAATTCTTAGAGAATTGATGTTTTTATGTGCTATTTTAAAATAAATTATAAATGCAACATTATTGCTTTTATATTTGCAATTATGAAACTTTTAAAATCTGCAATAAATTTAGATAGGTTAGGTATCACAGCATCTGTTCTTTGTGCCATACATTGTGCCCTAATTCCAATTATAATTACATTTCTACCATTGTGGGGGATGAGCTTCCTGGCAAACGAATGGGTAGAAATTGGAATGATTTTAATGTCTCTTTGCTTAGGAATTTGGTCATTAGGTTCATCATATAAAAAAGAACACCATAAAATATATCCAATTTATGTACTCATTTCTGGTTTTTTATTGATTGCGTTCGGTCATTTTTCCGGCTACGAATTTTTAGAACCAATTTTAATTCCAATTGGTGGATTTGTGATTGCATCGGCACATTTCATCAATTTAAAATATGTAAAATCTTGCCGCACAAAGCACATTCATTAAGCGTAACCTTATTAATACAGCCGGGTTGCAATTTCTATTAAATTCTATATTTGCGAAAGCGTATGAACAAAAACAAAATGCTATTTATTCTTTCCTTGGGTTTTATTGCAGTGCTAAATCCATCGTGTAAGCATAGCACAAATGATGCAACTGAGCTTTATAGAAAGTACGCTACCAAAAATTTAATTATTAAGCAGCCAAAGGCAATTTCAAATAAAAAATAAATGATTAATCTGAGTTCTATTTCACATCGTTATCCGAAAGGACAAACCATAAAATTTCCAGATTGGAACATTGAAGATAAGGAACAATGGTTGCTTTTAGGTGCTTCCGGTAGTGGGAAAAGTACATTGCTGAATATAATTTCGGGGTTATTAAAGCCCACTGAAGGTGCTGTAAATTTTAACGATGTGAATCTTTATGATTTACCAACCAAACAAATGGATAAATTCAGGGGGCAAAAAATCGGAATCGTTTTTCAAAGGCCGCATTTAATCCGTTCGCTTACGGTTTTAGAAAATTTAGAAATTGCTGCCTCTATGGCAGATTGTAAATTTGACAAGCCGAGAATATTATCAATTTTAAAGGATTTAGGTTTATTAGATAAAATTAACAGCTATCCTGATGAATTAAGTCAGGGGCAATTGCAAAGGGTTTCAGTTGCAAGGGCTTTGGTTAACAAACCAACGCTGTTAATTGCAGATGAACCAACATCAAGTTTGGATGACGATAACACCATTCAGGTTTTGGAAATGTTAATCAGCCAGGCAAAAAATAATGAAGCAGCGTTAATTATCGCCACGCATGATCAACGTGTTCGTACCCACATTTCTAAAGCTTACTTACTATAATGAATATCCTTAAAATAAGTTGTAAAAACATCTTTAGGAACAAATTAACCGCCTTTTTAAATGTATTATTGGTTGCATTTGGTGTTGGCATTCTTTCGATTTTATTCCTGGCTTCCACTCAAATTGGCAATAAACTGGAGCAAAATGCAAAAGATATCGATTTGGTAGTTGGTGCAAAAGGCAGTCCACTACAACTAATTCTGAGCAGCATTTACCATATCGATTTTCCAACGGGAAACATTCCGGCAAAAGATGCTCAAGAATTAATGCAAAACCCTTTAGTTAAACGGGCCGTACCTTTGGCTTTGGGCGATAATTACGCAGGTTATAGAATTGTGGGTACAGATACAACATTTATCAGTTTATATGGCCTGCAGCTTGATAAGGGGAACTTCTGGAATAAAGATTTAGAGGCTACGATTGGAAGCTCAGTAGCAAAAGAAGCGAACCTTAAAGTTGGCGATACTTTTTATGGCGCACATGGTTTAAGTGATAATGGTGATACGCATAAGAATAATGCTTACATCGTAAAAGGCATTCTGAAAGCTCAGAATAATGTAACTGATAATTTAATATTGACAAATATTGGGAGTGTTTACAAAATGCATGCAGAAGAAGATGAACATGAGGAACATCATAAGGATGCTGAAAGTGAAATCAACAATAAAGAAATTACATCTATTTTAATTCAGTATCGTTCACCAATGTCGGTTGTAATTTTTCCGAGGATGGTTAACCAAAGCACAAATATGCAAGCGGCTTCACCAGCAATGGAAAGTGCGAGGCTTTTTTCACTAATTGGAGTTGGAATTGATACCTTAAAATGGTTTGCTATGCTTATTATGGCAATATCAGCTTTGAGTGTATTTATCAGTCTCTTCAATTCGATGAAAGAAAAGAAATACGATTTAGCGATTATGCGCTGTTTGGGTGCATCAAAACTTAAACTTTTCTTTCTGGTGATGTTGGAAGGCTTACTGATTACAATAGTTGGTGCAATTATTGGTCTTTTAATTGGCCATTTAGTATTGGAAATTATCGGCAATTATCAAGAATCGTCACAAGCCAAATTAACTGGATTTTATTTTGTTTCAGAAGAATTTTATTTGCTTTTAGCTGGTCTGGTAATTGGAATTGTAGCATCCATTATTCCGGCTTTGCAAACATACAGAGTGGATATTGCTAAAACACTCTCAAAAGATAGATAAATGAAGAGGGTAGTGGTGTTAGTTTTTTTAATTAGTTCACTTTTAACATATAATGATGCTAAATCTCAAGTTAAAGTACACAAAGATTTACGCACAAGCACCTGGAATATTATTGGTTTAAGATACGATAAGGAATTGAGTCCTGGAAATTGGGGAAGTGTTTATCCACCCCAGTTAAAAGCCTTAAATAATAAAACAATAGAATTGCCAGGATACATGATACCGATAAAAGTAGGCAGCAAATTTAAAGAATTTATGTTCTCTATTGTTCCTGTAGAATCTTGTCCGTATTGTGGAACTGGCGATATTCCGGCCATGTTGCAGGTTAGCGCAAATGTTGCGATTCCAATAACCGATAAACCCATAAAATTGCAAGGCAAATTTGTTATTAATGATTCTGGAAACGACCAAAGCGAGTTTTTTCTGTTAAATGCTGTATTAATTTCGAAATGAAAAACTTAATTTTAAAACTATCCATAATTGTTGTTCTTGTAGTTTTCAGCAATAAAACCTTAAAAGCGCAAGTTCAGGTTCATACAGATATGAGAACCAAATATTGGAATATAATTGGCTTGAGGTACGAAAAACAAGTTAAACCACTAGAATGGAAAGTGTTTTTTCCATCGGAGTTAAAAGCGATAAATAATAGAGTAATCGAATTACCAGGTTATATAATCCCTACAAAAGTTGGCAATAAGTTTAGCGAATTTATGCTTTCTGTAGTTCCGATAGAATCTTGTCCGTTTTGCGGCTCAGGTGATATTCCATCAATGGTTGAGGTTAAAATGACTAATCCAATTACCTACACCAGCAAACCTGTAAAACTTAGAGGTAAAATTATAATTAATGATTCTGGCGATAAACGTTCAGAATTTTTCTTACTCGAAGCAGTTCAGCTATGAGGTTGTACTTAATTTTTATATTTACGCTGATTGGTTTAAACTCTTTTGCACAATCAAATAAGCAACATAACCCTAATGACCAGCTTAGTTCTTTAAATTGGGATGTTATTGGTTCTGTTAAATTCGAATTGACCGAAAAAAATGAACTCTTTCCAATATTTTCTGAATCTATTAAGCGCTTTGAAAATAAAGAATTTGATTTAACAGGTTACCTCATTCCGATAAAAACGGGTGCGAATCAACAAAAATTTCTATTGGCAACCTTGCCAATAAATCAATGCTATTTTTGTGGTCAAAATGGTATTCCTGCGATGATTATGGTTGAAATGGATAAATCAATCTCATTTACAACAAAGCCAATTAAGATTTCAGGTATTTTAAAATTGGAAAGGAGGGATGCGAGTTACGCAGCGCCGATATCCCTCAAAAATGCCAAAATCATAATATAATTCCTTATTTTTGTGTTGATGAAGGACACACAACGATTTGAAAATTTACTTATAAAAAATGGCTTAAAACGCACCGGACCAAGGTTGCAGGTTTTGGATATTTTAAGTAGCAGAGATTCGGCGGTTTCTCAACCATATTTAGAACAAGTAATGGGAAAAGTTGTAGACCGTGTTACTTTGTACAGGGTTTTAAAAGCTTTTGAAGAAAAAGGAATTATTCACAAAGTGTTGGATAATCATGGTACGGCGAATTATGCAATATGTTCTGGAGGTTGTTCTGCTCACGAACACCATGATGAACACGTTCATTTTAACTGCAATAAGTGCCAAAAAGTTTATTGCCTAGATAGCGTAAAAATTCCTGCATTCAACGTTCCGAATGGCTTTAAAGTTGAAAATTTAAATCTAATAGCAACTGGAATTTGTGCAGCATGCGCAGAAAAAGTTAGCTAATTACAATATCATTCTATGAGAAAAATAATAATAATTGCATTAATTTTTATAGGTTTTAAAGCTGGTGCTCAAGAGCATGATTTCAGCGATCAGATTGATTCTCCGAACTGGGATATCATTGGCGATGTAACTTTCAAAACGGTAAAGCCAACTGAAATGTATGCCATTTATAATGCTGAAATAAAAAAACACGAAAATAAATCTTTTGAATTGGAAGGTTATATTGTCCCAATTAAAGATGGCATGAAGCAAACTAAATTTATGCTTTCAACTTTACCGATTAATCAATGCTTTTTCTGTGGTAAAAATGGCATTCCAATTATGGTAATGGTAGAAATGGCTGAGCCAATAAAATTTACGTACTTACCAATATCGGTCAAAGGAATTTTGAAATTGAATAAGGGCAATTCTGCCGATAATCCGCCATTAGTTCTTACTGCATCAAAAAAGACTGCAAATTAGATTTGGGTTGGTAGAATTTACAACTTAAAGTCTTGATTAGATTATTCTATAATGGATTTAATATTTAAGTCTTATAATTAATATTATGTTAAGTTGTGTTTTAGAATTACTCCCCTAACTTAATATTCGCTATTAAAAAACGATTCTACAGTTCTTGTAAACGGCGTTTTAAATCTTGCACTTTATCTTGTGCATTCTTTCTAGAATAAATTTCAATAAGTAGCTGAACAGCTTTCTTATCATTTGGGTTAATTTCGTTTGCCCTTAATAATGAAAATTGTGCACGATTAATTAGTGATCCATACTGGTTTTTTTTATCAGTATCAGTTCTTTTTAATGCTTCATTTGCAGTATTAACATAAGCTACGCCTAATTGGTAAAGTGCGTCAAAATAATTTTGGTCGGTTGATAAGGCTTTATTATACGCTAAAATTGCTGTCGAATTATTTCCACCAACTTGCTGCAAATAACCATAAAGAAAATACAATAATTTATTTCCTTTTTCAACCTTAAGATTATTTTCGATTAGCGACGAAGCTTTGGTGTAATTTTCGTTATCAAGTAATAAATTTATGTAATCATTAGTTAGTGAGTGGTTATAAGGATTTAATTTTAAACCATCCTCAAGCACTTTTATTGCAGATTCATTATCGTATTTAGCAACATAAAGTTGCGACATTTTTTGAAAAACAGCCGGATTTTTAATACTATCATCCTTTGCTCTTTTAAAGTATTTTAAAGATTCATCATATAACTGAACATTTTGTGCGCAAATAGCCGTATTTAAAGCTAGTGTAGAATCAGCTGGGAATTTATCACTAACCTCTTTTAAATCTTCCAGTGCTTCTTTAAAATCATTGTTAAAATAAGATAGGTTGCCCCTATCCTGCTTTTTAATTAAAATATTGTGTTCTGATGCTTTGATTAATCCAGCCGGGTCCTCATATTTCTCTAAACTTTTGGCTTTTTTAACGGCATCAAGCGCCGAATCAAAATATTTATCTGAAGCAGCTGCATCCGTTTCAATAATTGCCGCATAAGATGTTAAGTATGATTTGATTGCAAAGGTTTCAGGCCAGTTCTTGGTTTTGTTATCTTTTTCAGCCGATTCGATAGATTTTAGCCCTTCAGTTATTATTCCCAATTGCTTTTTCGAATCTTCTTTGCCTGCGAAAGATGCCTGTAATTTACCAACAGCGTTCCTGGCAATAAGCATTTGACTTTTTTGAGCCTTGGCGTTGATAGAAAGCGTAATTAGCGTTGCGAATAAAAAACCTGAATATTTTAGCATAAGAAAGATTAATGTTAAAGCGTAAAAATAAACATAAAAAAAAGAGCCTCGAAATTTCGAAGCTCTTTTTTTACTTTGGTTAAATATTATTGTTTTGGAAGTGCATCCAAACGTTTCTTAATATCTTCGTAGTTTTTAGTATCGTTTTTGAAAGCATAAATTGTTTTTAACGTTTCTAAAGCGCCTACATTTTTCGCGTCTAAATCTAATGCTTTTTTATAAAATGGAGTTGATTTATCTAATAAACCATTCATTTTTGTAGTTACTTCATTAAATTCTTTAACTTTTTTAGCATCAATTTTATTTCTTGCATCCTGTAATTTCAATGCTTGTGAGAAATAAACGTTACCTAATAAAACCTGATAAGTAGCATTATTTGGCTCTTTAGAAGCCAAGGTATTTAACATTTGCTCAGATTTAGCGGCATCACCTCTATCAATATAAATTTGAGTTTCTGATTTGATATAGTTTGCATCATCAGGATATTTTGCAGAAGCTTCTTGGATTAAAGCTAATGCAGCAGTTGTATCTTTTTGAGCAGATAAAGACATCGTAATCAATTCAGAATATAAATCTTTAGCTTGTGGTGCATTTAAAGAAATTACCTTTTTGAATTGTTTAATTGTATTAGGGTAATCGTTTAAATTTCTTGCTGCAACACCAGCATTTAAATACATAGAAGTATCTGATGGATTGATTACAGTAGCTTGCACAAATTTATCGTAAGCAGTTTTGTAATCTTTTTTATTGTAAGCTAAAACGCCAGCATTTCTTACTGCATTTGCAATATTTGTTTCTGCAATTGAAATGTTATCTTTTTCAGATCCTTTTGAATCTAAAGTTTTAGCCTGAGCAATAGCATCAGTTGCAATTTTTAATTGCGCATCAACATTTTGAGTATTTACAGTATCTAGCAAAGCTGCAGATGATGCAAATAATGCTCTGTAAGACCAAGCTTCAGGCATCACTTTTGATTTTTCATCAGCGATAGCTTTATCTGTATGTGCTAAACCAGTAGAAAGTGACTCTAGTTTTTTCGCCAACGGTGTTGTTGCGGCTTGTCCGGTGATTTGGAAAACTCCCCAAACTTTTTTTGCTTCGTTTACTTCACTTTTTTGAGCAAATGCAAAGCTAACCACACCTGCTAAAATTGTACTTAGAACTATTCTTTTCATAAAATTTTTATTCTTTTCTTATTTATAGATTAATTTTCTTCTTTTTCGTCCTCATTATCTGAATCTTCTTCTTCTGTATCATCCGTTTCAGGAGTTGAATCAGCTTCTAACTCCTCTCCGTCTGTAACAACAACGCCTTCCAAATCTACTTCTTCCTCATCTTCTTCATGGTCAATTTTTGTTACCGATGCAATTTCATCATCCCCTTTTAAAGATATTAAACGAACACCTTGAGTTGCACGTCCCATAACTCTTAATGCCGATACAGGTATTCTAATTACAATACCCGAACGGTTGATGATCATTAAATCTTCGCTGTCTGTAACGTCTTTAATTGAAACTAATTGTCCGGTTTTTTCAGTAACGTTAATTGTTTTTACACCCTTACCACCACGGTTTGTTACTCGGTAATCTTCAATATCGGTACGCTTTCCATAACCTTTTTCTGATACCACTAGCACAGTAACGTCAGGATTGTTTACAGCAATCATGCCAACAACTTCATCTTTATCATGTGCAAGTCTAACACCACGCACTCCGGTAGCAGTTCTACCCATCGGACGAACAGTTTTTTCGTTGAAACGAATTGCCCTTCCAGAGCGTAATGCCATAACAATTTCGCTTTCGCCGTTGGTTAAGCAAGCTTCCAATAAAACATCTCCTTCATTAATATTAATTGCATTAATACCATTAACACGCGGACGAGAATATGCTTCTAATGATGTTTTCTTAATTGTACCCTGTTTAGTACACATGATAATAAAGTTATTCTCTAAATACTCTTGATCTTTTAGATTTTTAACCTTAATGTATGCCTTAATTTTTTCCTCTTTCGGGATATTTATAATATTTTGAATCGCCCTGCCTTTGCTCGTACGAGAACCTTCCGGAATTTCATAAACCCTTAACCAGAAACATCTTCCGGCTTCGGTAAAAAACAGCATGTAATTATGGTTGGTTGCAACAAGCATGTGCTCAATAAAATCTTCATTTCTTGAAGTACTGCCCTTCGAACCTTTACCACCTCTACCCTGCGCTCTAAATTCTGTTGCTGGCGTACGTTTAACATAACCTTCATGAGAAATAGTAATTACAACTTCTTCGTCATCGATGAAATCTTCCATGCTCATGTCTTCTGCAGAGTGAACTATGGTCGTTTTACGCTCATCACCAAATTTCTGTTTAATTTCTTCCAATTCATCTTTGATAATCTTCATACGCAGACCTTCATCGGCTAAAATAGATTTCAAATATTCGATGGTTTTCATTAATTCAGCATATTCTTCCTTAATCTTATCACGTTCTAGTCCTGTTAAACGACGTAAAGTCATATCCAGGATTGCACGAGCTTGAATATCGCTCAAACCGAATTTCTCCATTAGTCCAACGCGGGCTTCATCTGGAGTTTCTGATGCACGAATTAATTTAATTACTTCATCCAAATGGTCTAAAGCAATCAGATAACCTTCTAAAATGTGTGCACGTTTTTCAGCTTCTGCTAATTCATATTTTGTTCTACGAATAACAACATCATGACGGTGATCTACAAAATGTACAATTAAATCTTTAAGATTTAACATTTGCGGACGACCCTTTACCAATGCAATATTATTTACACTAAAAGATGTTTGTAAAGCAGTGTACTTGTATAGGTTGTTTAAAACGATTGATGCATTTGCATCGCGTTTAATTTCATATACTATACGAATACCATCTTTATTAGATTCATCTTTAATGTTAGAGATACCTTCTAATTTTTTCTCGCCAACTAATTCAGCAGTACGCTCAATCATTTGGGCCTTATTAACCTGGTAAGGAATTTCTGTGACGATGATTACTTCTCTATCTCTCAGGTTTTCAATTTCTGCTTTAGCACGCATAACAATACGTCCGCGGCCAGTTTCGAAAGCCTCTTTAACACCTGTATAACCATATATGATACCACCGGTTGGGAAATCAGGAGCTTTTACAAACTTCATCAATTCCTCAATGGTAATATCTCTGTTATCGATATAATTTACAATACCATCTATACACTCAGTTAAATTGTGCGGCGCCATATTAGTCGCCATACCTACTGCAATACCACTTGATCCGTTTACTAAAAGGTTAGGGATTTTAGCTGGTAAAACCGTAGGTTCTTGTAAGGTATCATCAAAGTTTAACTGAAAATCTACTGTATCCTTATTGATATCAGCAAGCATTTCTTCAGCAATTTTTGAGAAACGTGCCTCAGTATAACGCATTGCTGCCGGAGAATCTCCATCAATGTGACCAAAGTTTCCTTGTCCATCTACCATTGGGTAACGCAAACTCCAATCCTGAGCCATACGTACCATAGTAAAATATACCGATGCATCACCATGTGGGTGATATTTACCTAAAACCTCCCCTACAATACGGGCAGATTTTTTATGTGGTTTATTACTTGTAACACCAAGATCGAGCATACCATATAAAACACGGCGGTGTACCGGTTTCAATCCATCGCGTACATCAGGCAAGGCCCTTGATACGATTACCGACATTGAATAGTCAATGTAGGCCGATTTCATCTGCTCCTCTATATTAATTGGGATGATTTTGTCGTTTTGTTGATTTTCTAAATCTTCTGCCATAAATTATTATTCTCGCTATTAAAACGATGTTTCAAAAAGGTATTATTATAACCTTGCGAATTTAGCAAAATTATGCCGAAATAAGGCATTGTGGAAAAGTTTTGCCCCTTTGAATATGGTTAGGTGTCACTATTAATTTTTTAATTAAATATAAACGATTTACGTGTTTTCCGTAAAATGGAATAATTTTATAACTTTTAGTCAGTTTGTAATATTTTTGCGCTAAATCTTTTATCAATGGCAAGCGACAAAAAATCTGCAATGGGTTTTATCATGGTAACCCTACTAATAGACTTTACCGGATTTGGAATTATTATTCCGGTTTTACCAAAATTAATTCAAGATTTTACCGGCGGTGGTTTTGGATTAGCTGCTGAATACGGTGGATGGCTAACTTTGGCCTATGCTGCTGTACAATTTGTAAGTTCGCCAATTATTGGAGCTTTAAGTGATAGGTTTGGTCGCCGACCAGTTTTACTAAGTTCTTTGTTTGGATTAGGTGTTGATTATATTTTTTTGGCTTTCGCACCGTCTATAATTTGGTTGTTTGTTGGAAGAATAATTGCCGGAATTACCGGAGCAAGTTTTACAACCGCACAAGCATATATAGCCGATGTTTCTTCACCAGAAAAAAGAGCGCAAAATTTTGGTTTAGTCGGTGCCGCGTTTGGCGTTGGGTTTATACTTGGTCCGGTTTTGGGCGGGGCATTTAGCCATTTTGGCACACGAGTACCTTTTATGATTGCAGCAGGACTTTCGCTAATTAACTGGCTTTACGGTTATTTTATCTTGCCTGAATCTTTACCAATTGAAAAACGCAGACCTTTTGAATGGAAAAGAGCTAATCCTATAGGTTCTTTATTGAGTATTGGCAAATACCCGGCATTGATGGGTTTAATGGCAACATTATTTTTATTGTACTTTTCTAGCCATTCTGTTCAATCGAACTGGACATTTTACACCATGGAAAAGTTTAACTGGGATGCATCATGGGTTGGCTACTCCTTAGGATTCGTAGGTTTGGTTATTGGAATTGTTCAGGGCGGGTTGATTAGGATAATATTACCTAAAATTGGAGAAAAACGAGCTGTTTATTTTGGTTTAATTTTATACGTAATTGGTTTTACGGCTTTTGCTTTTGCTACAAAAGGTTGGATGATGTTTGCCTTTATGCTGCCTTATGGATTAGCAGGAATTGGTGGGCCAGCTATGCAAGGGTTAATTTCGAACCAGGTGCCTGCAAATGCACAAGGAGAAATGCAAGGTGTTTTAACCGGATTACAAAGTTTGGCGGCGATATTTGCGCCATGGGCTATGACACATATTTTTGCATATTTTATTGATGACAAAACATCAATTTATTTTCCGGGAGCGCCATTTATTTTGAGTGCATTTTTAACACTGATTTCTTTATTTATTGCCTTCAGGTCGCTGAAGAAATATCACTAGGTATTTGATTTTAGTATTTTGAATTCGTTAATCGCCATTACTGTATTGTAAACCAGCAAAATAATTCCTTCAATATTTACTAATTTTTCACTATCAATCTTTAATAAAAAGCTCATAACAAATACTAATGCTATTAGGCCGATAGATATAAAAAATGATAGTTTAAATGAACGATAAAGCATTGATAATCGAAATAGTGTTTTGCTTTTGAAAAGAGCAGGATCTCTGAGTATCTGCACTATATTTCCGAAGACAAAAAACAAAATCAGGATTACTGCAATGCCGGATAGTAAGCCTTGATTTAGATTAGGGATTACTAAATAGCCACTATAGATAAAATAAGCCACAATTAGTACGCAAATAAGTGCTTTTACCAATTGCCATTTTTTATCTTCCAGCATCCATTTAAACCATTCAAAACCTCGATCTGCAGATTTGTTCAATAATTTTTGTTTGGATTCGTTCGATAATGGTGTAAATGGGTTAATTATTCCAATAATCAAGATTAATAGCGTACTTACAAACTGGAAAACTCCGTCAGCAATCAATACATGGATTCTTTCCTGATTTAAAATTTCAGACGTAAAGCAAGAAATCAGAATTAAAATAATAATGGTAGAATGAAAAATTACTGGAAAATAGTTTTCGATAGTGCCGTTCCCGGAGTTTGGGTTTTGGATTAAAGCAAGCTTTTCAGCATCACCATCAAGGTATTTGTTCATTATACGAATACCTACAAGTAAAATAAATAAAGAGAACATTAGTATAGATTATTAATTTTAAAAAGACCTTTGTAAAACCGGTATTTTATAACAATTCGTTGGCGAGATTAGCCAGTTCACTCCGCTCTCCTTTCTGCAATGTTATGTGCGCATATAGCGGATGATTTTTAGCATTTTCGATCAGATAACTTAACCCATTGCTTTCCGAATCTAAATAAGGTGTATCGATTTGATATATATCGCCAGTGAAAACGATTTTGGTATGTTCACCTGCCCTCGATATTATTGTTTTAATTTCATGCGGCGTAAGATTTTGAGCCTCATCAATAATGAAAAAAATCTTTGTAAGTGTTCGTCCTCTTATAAATGCTAGCGGTGCAATGGCGATTTTTTCGGTATTAATTAGCTCATCAATTTTGGCTATCATTTTTTCATCGCCGTTAAATTGCTCTTTTATAAACCGAAGATTATCCCAGATTGGCGCCATGAACGGGTCGGTTTTAGATTTTGCATCACCAGGAAGAAAGCCAATATCTTTATTGCTAAGCGAAACAATTGGCCGCGTAACATAAATTTGCCTGAATTCTCTGCGTTGTGCTAAAGCACTAGCTAAAGCAAGTAATGTTTTACCTGTACCTGCATTTCCCTGGATGCTAACTACTTTAATATCTGGATTTAGCAATGCATGTATTGCAAATGCTTGTTCAGGGTTTTTAGGCTTGATTTTGAAAATAGCCTCAGAAACAACAGGACTAATCTTTTTTAAATGATGATTATAAAAAATATTTACCGATTTGCGTTTGTTTTTCAAAATGTAGAAGTGATTTGACGCATCTATTGGTAAATTCAATTCTTTTGCTGTTACAGTTTCTTTCTGCTTTAATTGTTCAATATAGCTTTCCGGGACATTATTTAGCTCAGTTTTACCTGCATAAAGTTGGTCAACGTTTTTAATTTTCCCCGTTTCATAATCTTCGGCATTGATATTTAGTGCTTTAGCTTTTAAACGTAAACAAATATCTTTTGATACTAGCACAACTTTTTTTTCTGGATTTTCTTCCTTCAAAATCAGTGCTGCATTTAATATTTTATTATCAGTTTTACCTTTTCCGAAAATTTCTTCAGCATTTATAAGCTTTGGCATGTCGCTCATCACAACCTTAAACATGCCCGAGTTTGGTTTCTGAAGTGCTACCCAATTGCTGATTAAGTTTTTTTCAGAAGCTTGGTCGATTAACCTTATAAAACTTCTGGCTTCAAAATTTCGAGTATCGTTACCGCTTTTAAAGTTATCTAATTCCTCTAAAACCTGAATGGGTATGGCAACATCGTGCTCTTTGAAATTATTAATCGCATCGTGGTCGTACAAAATAACAGAAGTATCTAAAACGAAAATCTTTTTTGATGCTGTGCCCGATTTACTTTCTTTAGCCATTTTGTAAATTTAATGTTTTAACTGTTTGATGTGCAATACCAACATTAAAATTTGGGCAAAAAAAAAACGGGGTCCGTCTTCTTTCGATTCTGTTCCCCGTTTTACCTTAAAAACAACCGTAATTGTTTATCAGGCATCTAATATTTGTAATTGAATTTCTTCGTTTTTACTTGGCTTTTGCAAACTTTTGTAAGTCGTCTAGAAATTATTTCCAATAGTGCTATTCCATAGAACAATACTATCTTTAATAATGCTTGCTAAGTCTTCTGATTTAGAATATCCATCTTTCGATTTCTATTCATTTTCTATTGGTTTAACCCTTTAGAAATTATCATATCCTTTTTAGATTCTTCCGAAAAATTGTCATTTCTGTTAATCTTTCTTTTGGATTCCTCTTTTTCAAACTTTCAATTACTCCGTATTTGATATAATCTAATTTAGTGCGTAAATGAACATTTGTCAATAGCTAACTCAATTATTTTATAAACAAAGTTATTAACCTGAAAACCAGTATTGTTAACATGTGTTTGTGCCAAAAATCGTAACCGGAGATGATTTTTTGTAATTCATCTTACTTTATTAACAATCGCTGATAATCAGCTTATTAACAAATATTCAAAAAATCATTTTACAGAAAAGGTCAATAACTGCTTAAAGATTAAAAAACTTGTACAAAATGTACCAACAAAAACACTTCTAAATATGTTATTTTTGTACACATGCAGATTAGGCAACCCATTAGAAGTGTTCAAGATTTTTTACTAAGCACATATTTTGCTGATGGATTGCGCATTACTATCGGCGTTTTACTTCCATCTTTAATTCTTGCTCAATTTGGAATGCTTAAATACGGCATGACACTATCTTTAGGTGCTCTATGTGTTAGTGTTGTAGATAGTCCCGGTCCAATGGTGCACCGAAGAAATGCAATGCTAATTACAACAGTATTAATCTTTGTGTTTTCTATTTTAACCGGATTGACTAATAAAAACCACTTTTTTATCGGTTTTCTGCTTACAGCTTCAAGTTTTGTTTTCAGTATGTTTTATATTTATGGTGTTCGGGCGGCTTCTATTGGAACGGCTACCCTACTCATAATTGTTTTAAGTATTGATGATATAAGACCATGGCAGGAGGTTTTAACCCATGGCTTGATGATTTTGGCGGGAAGTATTTGGTATACTGCTTTAAGTTATTTTGTGTACAGGCTGCGTCCTTATAGATTAGTGCAGCAATCGTTAAGTGATTCTATTTTTGAGGTTGCTGAGTTCTTACGCGAAAAAGCCAAGTTTTATCACAGAAATAATAATTATGATAAAACCTATGCAGATTTGCTCCAATTACAGGTTTCAGTACATGAAAAGCAAGACGCGGTAAGGGAATTACTATTCAGAACGAGAGAAATTATTAGAGATTCTACGCCAGAAGGTCGGTTTTTAATGCTCGTATTTGTAGATATGGTAGATTTGTTTGAGCAAGTAATGTCTACCTATTATAATTACAAACAACTTCACGATCAATTTGATTCGGCAGGTATTTTATCTGATTACGAAATGGCGATAAAAAGAATTTCGTATGCTTTAGATGATATTGCATTTGCATTAAAAAGTGGTGGAAAACCAAACATCTCCAAGCGTTTATTGATTGAAATTGAACGCTTAAAGATTAAGATAAATCACCTGGAAAGAAATAATACCGACCAAAAATTCAGCACTTCGGGCATTATTGCTTTGAAAAACATCGAGGTCAATATCGAAAATATTTTAGGTCGAGTTAAAACCATAAATAGTTATTTTAAGCTTAGAAATAGTAAGGATATTCGTAAAGCTGAAGTAGATACCGAAAAGTTCATCACCCGACAAAAATTTGACTGGAAATTATTTACAGAAAACTTAACCTATAGCTCATCTACTTTCAGGCATTCTTTACGTGTTACGGTTGTAATGTTATTAGGATTTATTGTTTCTCAAATTTTAAATTTCTCGCATAGTTACTGGATTTTGTTAACGATTCTGGTTATTTCAAAACCCGGTTTCAGTTTAACAAAACAGCGAAATTACCAACGTTTAATTGGTACAACCATTGGTGCTTTTATTGGTATGGCAGTTGTAAGTTACATCCACGATAAAAACACACTTTTTGCGATTCTTTTAATTTGTATGATTGGCTGTTACAGTTTTCAGCGGAAAAACTACGTTGTAAGTGTTCTGTTTATGACGCCGTATATTTTAATCCTTTTCGACTTTTTAGGAATGGGTTCTATTGCGCTGGCTAGAGAAAGAATTTATGATACTTTTATAGGTTCTGGAATTGCACTTTTAGCTAGTTATTCGCTTTTTCCAACCTGGGAGCATGAGAAATTAAAAGAAGCAATGGTTGATATGCTCAAAGCGAATAAAGCTTATTTTGAGCAAGTTGTGAAACTCTATTTCGATAAAACCTATAATCGTACCGAGTATAAGTTGGCCAGAAAGGAATTATATGTAAGCACGGCGAATCTTGCATCTTTGTTTCAAAGAATGTTTTCTGAGCCGAAAAGCAAACAATTATTTATTAAAGAAGTTCATCAGTTTACAGCATTAAACCACCTTATTTCTTCATATACGGCAACTTTATCGCTCTACAACAAAGAGCACGATTTCCACACGGAAAACTTTGATTCGCTGAAACCAATCGCTAATAACACTAATTATTTGCTCGATACTTCGATTGAAAATCTTGAAAAAAGAGAATCGACTATTGAAAATGTGCCTTTGGTTAGATTAAACGATGCGGCTTTAAATGTTGTTAATGGCGAAGATTTAATTCCTGAGCAGTTTGATTCTATCCAAAAGGTGGCTTATGACGTTTATAAGCTAACCGTTAAGATCAAAATCTAATGCTTTGTTAAACTTTCAATTATTAAACCTATACTAAAAGATCATCTCATAACTTAGAAATTAGGGCATGGAACTTTAAATCCTTTGAAAGTATTTCGGCGGTAAATAAAAGAGATTTCGTAGGTACGAGGTGTCGAATTTAATAGTTTATTTCCATAAAGCGTGTAGTTTAAACCTGCACTAACGCTTCCAAAAACAACACCTAAATATGGATAGAACGACTTTTCGTTGAAGTTGTACCATAAACCAGTGTTAATTTTAACTTTTGAATGCTCGCTAGGCTTTATACCAACTACAGTTCCAACAATTCTATCATTTATGATGCCTTGAAAATTGTATATTGTACTCAAATTTACGTCTACATAATCGTTAGCTAAAAAAGTTAAGCCGAAATTAATGGTTCGTCTGGCCGGAATTGATTTATTATTCGAGCCCAAAAAACTTTCAACTGGTTTGGTGATATGATAATGGGCATAGCCAATAACAAAACTAAATCGTTCCAATTCAGCAGAAAAATTTGCGCCAAAATTCAAGTCGAAATATGAGATTTTATCATTCTCTAAATCCAAATAATTTGGCAAAGATAAATCGAAACCATTGCCAGTAAATTGAGAAGCAACGGTAAGTTTTGTATAATCTACATACCTGGAAACGTAGGAAATTTGTGGGGCTAGGCCAAACTTAAAGCGATGGTGAACATCTAAATATTGGTAGTAAGAAGCACTTGCACTAACATATTGAGATTTAAGCGCTTTATTTAAGGATTCATCAAACAAGCCGCTCAAACCGATACTAAAAACTGCATTGGTAAAATTTTCGTCTTGAATGAGTTTAATATCACCAGAAACACTGTAAGTATTGTAGGGTTCGCCTAAATTTCCCCATTGCTGTCGGGTGTTTAAGGCGACTCTATAATTTCCGTCAAAATAGCCTGTGTAGGCTGGATTTAGTGACAAGGGCGCCGCAAAATATTGCGAAAACCTTGGGTCTTGTGCAAAACTAACAACTGTAATAAAGCACAAAAATAGGGCAAATTGAATTTTGTACATTATAGTATTAATATAGTTTTCCCTTTTGATTGAAATTTACGACCAAGGATATCGATACCATCTGCAAACCATGAATAGGTTTCTAAAGGCTGCATTCGCGATTTAACCTGTCCATCCCAACCATCAGTTTGCATACTATTCGTTTCATAAACCAATAAGCCCCATTTATTGTAAACCTTGAAGCTGCTTAGTTTTTGAATACTTGTAAAAAAAGGATATAACCTATTGTTAGTGGCTTTTTGCGGCGTGAATGCCGTTGGCACAAATACTTTAGGTGCAGGCAGAACATCAACTGTAACAGATGCAACCGTATTACAACCACTTTCGTTTTCCAAGCTTAAGTAATAAATACCTGCTTTATTAACCTTGCTTGGCTGGACCACGGGATTGCTTAACAATGCATCAGAATAGTATTTGATTTTATAATAGCTTTTACTTCCATTAACAATTTCGGGTGCCGTTAAATCAATAAATTCATCGTCAAAAATGGGTTTGAGCTTGGTTAAAACAATTACAGGAAGTTTGTTTATGGTTACATTAATTTTTTCAGTAGCGGTACAACCGTGTTGATTGGTAACCCGAACGTAATAAGTTCCGCTTTCGGAAACCTGTGACGGTTGACTTAATTTAATTGATAAGCTACTATCTTTAAAAAATTCAAATTTTACACCGTGCGTGGTTTCTATATATAAATCTGCTGAAGTAATATCTACTGTCCATGGGTAACAAACCGGTTCTGGATTTTTAACAATAAGCGTTGGAGGTTCATGAACTTCTACTCTAATTGGAGCCACAACAGCACAACCTTGGGCATTTATCGCCTTAACAAAATAAGTTCCGGTTGCGGCAATAATTTTAGGATTTGCGATTTCTTTGGTCGCTAATTCATCATAAAAAAAGCTGAAACTGAAATCAGAATCACTTCCTGCAAAAAGAGATTTTTCTGTAATGTCAATCGTTGATGGAAAACAAACCGCAATTGGGTTTGTCACTTTTAACATTGGTTTTGGATTATGAACTACATCGATTGGTAGAATTTTTACACAACCCAAGCTTGAAGTTATTTTAACATAATATTTTCCACTTAAACCAACCTTTGTAGGATTTTGAAGTACGTTAGTTGCTTCTATATTTGTGTAATAACTTCTGGTGCAGTTGGTTAAATCGCCAATGTATATATCCGCATTCGTAATGTCAACAGTTTCATTGTAGCATACATTAGGAGGATTTTTAATCTTCATCAATGCTAAATCAAACACTATAATATCAATTGAGGCTATACTTGTACAACCTTTGTAATTGGTTGCCATTATGTAATAAGTTTTATTTTGAGTTACTGTAATGGGAGCATTTACAGGAATCGTTAAATCCTTATCTTCATAAACAAAATATGAAAAGTCTGGGTGTCGATTTAAAATGTAATCACCAGAAATTAAATCAATAGTACTTCCCTGACACACCGTAACTTTAGGCGTTAATTGAAGATTGTAATCAACACTTGTAACGGTTGTAATTATCGTACTCGGACAGCCAAATCCATCAAAAGGGGCAACATCTAAAATAAATTTAGTTCCATCTGCGGGTGTAGGTTTAATAACAATATTTTGTGTTGAACCATAATTAATCGTTCTGTTCTCATTATACCAAGTGTAGTTTTGAAAGCCACTTGGACCACTCAAGGTTATCTGGTTAGAACTTTTACAGTATGTATTTCCGGTAATTAAATCGCCGCAGAGGCTGTTAACATCAATGTAAGCATAACCAAAATGACCACCTAATGTACAATCAGTGCTGATAAATTCTAAAACTAAATCTCGACCTTGATAACCCGATAAATTGATGGTAACGGGTGTCCATTCTTTATAGATAACAATTGGACTTGCAGTTGATTTTTTAAAGCCGGGTAAGTTTGATGTTGCAATATATTGATAGGTTGCGCACTCAATATATTGATTTGTTTTAACATCCTTAACCCTGGTGATGAACCGAGGTTGTTCTACTTGCAGGTGCGTTGGATCTTCCAAAACTACTGCGTATTGGTAAGTTATGGTAAACTCTGGACGGTTTTGGGGTACAGTTATTAAATACGATAATCCATCAACCTGAGCACCTGTTCCATTGTTACCGAGTTTCACAATGTAATTCCCTCCGTTTTTCGGAATGAGTGGAAATTGTCCGTATTCATCTACCGCATTTTTATCGCTGATAATTGTATGTCGGCCTATGGCTGGTTCCGGCAGAATGTCGATATCTATTGATGTTTCAGAAATGAAACCACCATTAATCATCCAGTTTCTGAAACTTCCATTCTCAAAATCTATGTTTTCCGGACACAACTGTGCACTCAAATTTGCGATTGATAAAATCCAAGCTCCAATGAGCATCGATATAAACTTGCAATTCACTTTAGGGAGATTTACAGGTAATTAATTTGGTTATCCAAAATTAAGGTTAATGGAATTTAAATAGTTGCTTTAACCATACTGTAGCACAATTTATTACATGTATTACTCCTTTTAGGAATGTAATTTTATTGTTTACTTTATATCCAAAATATTGATTTATATAGCGTTAGAGCGTTTAAGTGGAAAATCTATTTTTGCAAAAACAAAAGTTCTTTTTTACACGAAAATTAACCGTTTAAAACACAAAACAATGCCTTTTATTGTTTGTTAATTCTAATTAAAACTAATGTTATGGAAAAATTATATACGGCTGAAGTTACAGCCACAGGAGGACGCGACGGACATGTGAAATCGAATGATGGAATTTTAGATTTCGAATTAAGAAAACCCAAAGAACTTGGTGGACAAGGTGGCGCTTCGAACCCTGAGCAGTTATTTGCAGCAGCATGGGGCGCATGTTACTTAGGAGCTTTAGGTTCAATTGCAGAACATGAAGGTGTTGATACAAGTGAAGCAAATGTTAATGTTCAGGTTTCTTTTAATAAAGATGGAAATGTTTTTGGTTTATCAGCCGATTTAGACGTTCACATTCCTGGTATAACAACGGAAGAAGCGCAGAAAATTGCAGATAAAGCGCATGCAACTTGTCCTTATTCAAAGGCTACAAAAGGAAATATTGAAGTAAGAGTGACAGCAATTTAGCTGTAATAAAGTAGAAAAGCAGGTAGAAATATCTGCTTTTCTTGTTAGGTATATATTCTACAATAAAAGTTTACTGGCCAATCCTAAAATCAGCATAAAACCAAAGACATCTGTGAAAGTTGTAATAATTATGGATGATGCGATAGCTGGGTCAATTCCAATTCTTTTCAATACTAGCGGAATACTGGCTCCGGTGATACCTGCTATGAGCAAATTACCAGTCATTGCTAAGAAAATAACTAAACCAAGCATCGGGTTTCCATCAAAGAAAAAGGCAAAAACAAATACAATCAAACCATTTGCCGCACCATTAATTAATCCAACGGTAAATTCCTTTAAAACAGTTCTATAAGCTTGATTATCACTCAAATCGTACAATGAAATACGACGTACTGTAACCGCTAATGCTTGCGTAGCGGCGTTCCCTCCCATTCCGGCAATGATAGTCATGTAGGCTGCTAAAGATGGAATTAGCTTTATTGTTGGGTCGAAGTACCGAATAACTGAAGAAGCGAGAAATGCAGTACCTAAATTAATAATTAGCCAAGGCAAACGAGATTTTACAGCTTCAACCCAATTACCACTCAATTCCTCATCTTCAGAAACACCCGATATTTTCAAGATATCTTCTGTACTTTCTGCCTCCATTACATCAATTACATCATCAAAAGTTACCCGGCCAAGCAATTTTTGATTTTCATCAATTACAGGAATACTTGTTAAGTTATACTGAGAAATTAATTGTGCAACCTCTTCCTGATCTGTGCCCGGATAAACATAAACAGCATCAGTGAATACAAGCTCGGTAATTTTTGCATCGTGCCTTGCTTTAATAATATCTTTTAAAGATACAATGCCTTTAAAAATTTCGCTATCATCAACTACGTAAATGGTATAAAACTCTTCCATTTCTTCGCTTTGGCGGATGATTTCGTCGATAGCATCTTTTTTGGTGAGGTTAATATTTACACAGATTAGCTCTGTGTTCATTAAACCTCCTGCAGTTTTTTCATCGTATGTTAAAAGATTTCGAATTTCTGATGCGTGTTCATCTTGTAAATCTTCTAAAATTTCTTTCTGCTCATGGTCTTCAAGTTGCGAGATAATATCCGTGGCATCATCATAATCCAACTCCTCAACAATTTCAGTACGCTTATCGGGGTGAAGTTGAAACAGTAAATCTTCAGGATGCGATTCTTCATCCATCTCAGAAATAATTTCAGATGCGGTTTCGGCGGGCAGTAAATTAATAATATGTTGCTGCTCCGACTTATCCAATCGCTCAAAAAGAATAGCAATTTCCGAAGCATGATATTCCTCTAAAACCTGTTTTAAGGTTTCATCACCTGCTAAGATTGCATTCTTAACCTTTACAACGTCGCTTTTATCTATTTCGAATGATGATTGCATAGCTTTAATTCCCCTAAAATAGAAATTCTAATGCATTTTTAATGGTAAATTATATTTTTTGAAAATGGAATGATTTATTTAAACCAACCTCTCCTCCAAAAATAAATCACCTGAATTATGGCAATTATAAGCATGACCAGCCAAGTATATAAATAGCCATGTTCGGCATACAATTCAGGCATATTATCGCTTAATATTTTTCCTGTGGATGGGTCTTCCCTACTAAAGTTCATTCCATAAATACCAGCAATAAAAGTTAAAGGGATAAATATTGAAGAAATAATTGTCAAAACTTTCATTATCTCATTCATCCGATTACTTGTAATCGATAAATTCATATCAATGTTAGCAGAAGCAATTTCCTTTAAAGATTCGATAAAATCGATGATTTGGATGCAATGGTCGTATGCATCTTTCATGTAAGTTTTGGTCAAATCAGAAATTAAACTACTATCACTTCTGATGATATCGTTTAACTTATCGCGTTCAGGCCAGGCTACTTTTCTAATGGTGATTAATGAGCGCTTAATACCTTGCGTATCATACATAATCCTTTTATCAGGGTTGTCGAATAATCTATCTTCAATTGCATCAAGTTCTTCGCCCCAATAATTTAACAAAGTGAAATAATTATCCACTATAGCATCCATCATCGCATACATTAAGTAGCTAGAGCCACCAATACGGATGTTACCTTTGCCAACTTCCAGCCGTTTCCTTACTGGATTAAAGCAATCTTCATAATTTTCCTGAAAAGTAATCAGACATTTCGATGTAAGCACAAAAGAAATTTGTTCGTTACACAAATCGCCATCTTCATTAATATATAAATGGCGACTTACCGCAAAAACATATTGGTCGTTATCGTATTCATCTAATTTCGGACGTTGGTATGAACTGGTTATATCTTCCAAAACCAAACGGCTGATGTTCAATTTAGAATAAAGCGTTTCAAAAATACTTGGGTCGGCTAAACCCTTTACATCAAACCAATAAAAAAAATCCTTGTTTTCAGTTAGTTTGTCAATGTTATTGATGTTTTTTAACTCTTCTTTTTTGTACGATTTATCGTTGTAAGTATGAAGTGTTATTATTGGTTTTAACGCATTTTCATCTATGGCGTATAAACCCGGACTTGTTCCCGGTTCTGGAACTTTATAATGCTTATGTCTGCTTCTGTTACGCGGTTGGTTTTTAGCCATAACTAAAGGTATAATTTTGCCTGCGGACCTTGGTTAAATAGTAAATCTACAATACTAAGATTGGCAATAAATTCGTGTTTATCTTCAAAAACCTGATAATATGGCTTATTGTTTAGATATTCTTCAGTTTTCTTCGGATTCATAAAACTGCGATAATCTAATTCTGAAGCCAAATCATCAATATATTCAGTTGTACAATCATAACTGATATTTAGTTTCAATTTTTTGCTTATCCACTCTAAAATTTCGAGGTTAAAATCGAATAGAAATTCATATTTCTTATTGTAAAACTCAGAAAATTCGTGTTCGTAATATTCAAAATAAGCCGAACTACGGTAAGAACTTTCAAAACTCATCCAATGCAAGCGCTGCCAATTAAAATCGTAACTAATTTTAACATCTTTCATCGCTGTGCGCATTTTTGAACCTTTAACTACCGGAACGGTTAAATCTAATTTTCCGTTAGGAGAATAAATACTTGCCCGGTTTCTAAAGGTTTGTTTCGGGAAATGTTCATGTTTCTCTAATAAAAAATTATTACTAACCGATTGTAGTTTACTTATATAGCCTACAGGAGGAAGATAAAATAATGGAAGTATAGCTGTATTCTGCATTTGAAAATATATGTTTGTAGTTCAAACGTTTCAAAATTAATGATTAAAAGGGGTTTTGCGCATCTAGGCGTATTTTTATTATACCTAATTTCGCTTTTGCCGCTGCAAGTATTATTTGTTTTCGCAAAATTACTTTACTACATCTTATATTATTTAGTAGGATATAGAAAAAACGTTGTTAACGAAAATCTTCGCAATTCTTTTCCCGAGAAAACAAGTCTTGAAATTCAGCTCATTGAAAAACAATACTTTAAATATTTAGCAAAGCTGATTTTCGAAATCATAAAACTAACCTCAATTTCTAAAAAGGAAACGCTTAAACGTGTCAAGTTTATTGGCATCGAGCAATTAGAAAAACATTTTGAAAAAGGCGAAAGTGTTTTGGCTTGTACCGGGCATTATTGTAATTGGGAATTGGGTACATTAGCGCTTGGACTTAATATAACCGCAAAAACCATTGTAATTTACAAGCCAATTAACAATAAAATTTTTGAGCATTGGTTTGATAAAGCCAGAACCAAGTTTGGAAATATTTTTGTGGCCATGCGACAAACTTTACGTTGTATGGCAACTTACAAAAACGAACCAAGTTTACTATGTTTTGCAAGCGACCAATCGCCTGTAAGAGAAGAAAGCAAATTTTTTGTCGATTTTTTAAACCAACCAACGCCTGCACTTCTAGGTGTGGAGAAGATAGCAAAATCTACCAATAGACCCATCTACTATTTTAAGGTAAACCCGATTAAATCTGGTTATTATGAAATAGAAGTTTTGCCGATGTGCTTAAATCCTGCGGAAACTGTGGACGGAGAAATTACTAAATTGCACTTCAAATTTTTAGAAAAAATAATAAAAGAAAAACCCCAGTATTGGCTTTGGAGCCATAAACGTTGGAAATTTAAACCCGAGAATATATAAATGAATCCGTCAGTAGCTGTTGTAATTTTAAACTGGAATGGTAAAAGTTGGCTTGAAAAATTCCTTCCGGGAGTTGTAAATTCGGTGTACGATAATTTACAGGTTATTGTTGGCGATAATGGCTCAACAGATGATTCAGTAGAATTTTTGGCGGTTAATTTTCCTACAGTAACCATTTTAAAGAACGAAGTTAATTATGGTTTTGCAGGTGGCTATAATAAAATTTTAGAGCGTGTCGAGGCTGAATATTTTGTTCTTTTAAATTCAGATGTAGAGGTTACTCCAAACTGGATACAGCCCGTTATTGATTTAATGCAAGGCGATGATAAAATTGCTGCCGCCCAACCAAAAATTAAAGCACAGTTGGCTAAACACCAATTTGAATATGCAGGTGCCGCAGGCGGATATTTAGATGTATATAGTTTTCCGTTCTGTAGAGGGCGGTTATTTAACGTTTACGAAACAGATAGCGGACAATACAACGAAGCCAAAGAAATTTTTTGGGCAAGTGGTGCGGCTTTTTTCATCAAAAGTAAATATTGGAAAGAAACCGGAGGATTAGATGCTGATTTGTTTGCGCACATGGAAGAAATAGATTTGTGCTGGCGATTAAAAAACCTGAATTACAAAATCGTTTTTTGTCCGGAAAGCGAGGTTTTCCATGTTGGTGGCGGAACTTTGCAAACTGAAAATCCTTTTAAAACTTATCTAAATTTTAGAAATAACTTAATTATTATGCAGAAGAATTTGCCTTTCGGCGATGCCATCTTCCGCATTTTTATTAGAATGTGTATTGATTTTATCGCCTGGTGGCATTTCCTATTATCCGGTAAACCAAAATTTACGATGGCTGTAAGCAAAGGTCATTGGCATTTTCTAAAATCTTTAACCAAAACGGCTAAGAAAAGAAATCAATACCAAAGACCTTATTTACAACATGCCGGGGTTTACAAAAACAGTATTGTTTGGGCGTTTTTTATTAAGAAAATTAAGTGGTTTTCTAAGCTTACTTAGTAGTTAAAGCTTCATCAATCGATTTCTTAATATAAGAAACCGTATTCATGGCTAAACCAACTGTGCTAAATTTAATGTTGCCCTCCTTATCAATCACTACATGGGTTGGATATGCTTTTACGCCATATTTATCTGAAATATACCTGGCGTCATCAACTATATTGTAATTGTAAGGCAAGGTTTTTAAAAAATCTCTTAATTCGCTGCGAGTATCAAGAGCCATCGCTAAAAACACAACATCTTTATTTTCCTTATAACCCTCTACAAGTTCATTAAGTTCCGGTATTTCCATTTTACAAGGCGGACAATTTATAAACCAGAAGTTTAGCACAATTACTTTTCCGGTATTTGTTCTTAAATCGAATTTATTACCGTTCATATCCGTGGTTTTAAATCCTTTAAACGGCGTTCCTTCAACAAAAGCATCGCTTGGGCGAGGTTTTGGCAGACGTTCCATTAAACTCTTGCGCTGTTCGGCAGTAAATTCATAAAGAAGAAATTCAGGTTCGCCTTTGTCGGTTTTTGTATTTCTACTTTTTAACCCATATTTGCCTGTACGCAATAGACTTTGCCAAATGTTGTATGGATAAACCATTCCATCTTCTCCCCTAACAATGGTTTTTTCGTTGGGTGGACGCATCACTGATTTTACCGTTGTTGTTTGTGCAGCGCACCAAAAAGAAAGAAGAATTAGAGAGATGAAGAGCGTGTTTTTAATCATTATTTATCGGTGTTAATTAGTAAACTTTCTAACGCAAGGCGATATCCATTCATTCCAAAGCCCGTCAAAACGCCTTGGCAATTTTTACCGGTTAAGGATGTATGCCTAAATTCTTCCCTGGCATAAATATTTGAGATATGTACCTCAACAACGGGCGTTTTTATCGCTGCAATTGCATCTGCAATAGCTACAGATGTATGTGTATAGCCACCTGCATTTAAAATAATTCCATCAAAAGAAAATCCAACTTCGTGAAGCTTGTTAATGATTTCCCCTTCAACATTACTTTGAAAATATTCAATTTCTACAATAGTATAAATGGCCTTTAATTCTTTTATGTAATCTTCGATACTTGTATTTCCGTAAATTGATGGTTCTCTTACACCTAAAAGATTAAGATTTGGGCCGTTGATAATTTGTACTTTCATTTTGATTTTTATCGCATTATTTATTGTAACGTTGCAATGTTATAAAAAAATCTTAAAGAAAACATGCTTTGGCAAACATATATTAAAGGATTTAATGCTTACTTAAAATTGGAGCGCTCCTTATCGGGCAATTCAGTTAACGCTTACTTAAACGATGTTGATAAGCTAAGTCAGTATTTTAAATCTATTAATAAGGAACCAAATTTGAGTGAGGTAAAAGCTGCCGATATTAAGCTCTTCTTAACCTGGTTAAACGAGCTAGGGATGCTCTCAAGCACGCAGGCAAGGGTAATTTCAGGCTTAAAGGCTTTTTTTTCTTTTTTAGTATTAGAGGAAGTTATTGAGGCTGACCCAATGGAGTTGATTGAAAGTCCGAAATTGGCGAGAAAGCTACCAGATACCTTGAATATTGAAGAGATTAATCAATTAATTGATGCTATTGATGCTTCGAAACCTGAAGGCATGCGCAATAAAGCCATAATTGAAGTTTTGTACAGTTGCGGGCTTCGGGTTTCAGAATTAACGGATTTGAAAATTTCAAATGTTTATCCGCAAATCGAATTCATAAAAGTTACCGGAAAAGGCAATAAAGAAAGATTAGTACCAATTGGTGGCGTTGCGCTGAAACTTATCGACATTTATCTAAAACAGATCAGAGTTCATCAAACCATAAAAAAAGGAAATGAGGATATCGTATTCTTAAACCGCTTTGGAGCAAAACTATCCAGAATATCAATTTTTACCATGATAAAAAGTTTGGCGGTTACAGTCGGTTTAAAGAAAACAATCAGTCCGCATACATTACGTCATTCTTTTGCAACTCATTTAATAGAAGGTGGTGCAGATTTAAGAGCCGTTCAGGAAATGTTAGGACATTCGAGTATAACCACAACAGAGATTTACACGCACCTGGATAGAAACTATTTAAAAGATGTAATTACTCAGTTTCATCCTCGCTCTTAAGGATTAGTTCTGGCCATTATCATGCGGTCTTTCCCTTGCATATCTTTCTTTAATTCGATGTTTTTAAATTGCTTATCAATTAATATTTGAAGTGTTTCTTCCCATAAAAATTCATTGATTTCGAAAAATAAATAACCACTTGGATTTAAGTTTTTAATAGCAAAATCGGCGATTGCACTATAGAAAATCAAGGGGTTTTCATCAGGAACAAATAAAGCGTTATGAGGCTCATGCTCCAAAACATTTTTATGCATTTCTGCCTTTTCAAGTTCACGTATGTATGGTGGGTTACTTACAATTATATCGTAAATTTCGTTTGAATTGTAATTTAGAATGTCGGCTTCAATAAAGTTAACGTCAACTTTATTTAGTTTGGCATTATCTTGAGCAACTTTTAACGCTTTTCCAGAAACATCGATTGCCGAAACATCTAAATGTTCCAAATTCTTTTTTAAGCTAACTGCAATACAGCCAGAACCAGTTCCAATGTCGAGCAAGTTTCTTTTGCTATCCTTTACCTCATGTATAATCCAATCAACTAATTCTTCTGTTTCAGGACGTGGTACCAATACATTTTCGTTTACTTTAAATGGTAAGTTGTAAAAAAATGTTTCTCCAAGTATATGCTGAATCGGCTTGCCTGTCTTTAAATCTTCCAAAATCTTTAAGAGTTTATCAGATTGTTTAACAGTTAAAACCTTATCTTGTTTTAAAAGTATCTCGCTTTGCGTAAGTTTTAAAGTATTCGATATTGATAAATTAAATAAAGCTTTTGCTTCTTCGGCACCGTATAAATCGCTTAAACTCTGTATATATTGTTTTTCTAAATCTTTAATATTCATCTGCCACAAAAGTAATAAATCAGGGCACTTTCCTTGTCATAATTTGACTACTTTTGTGTTAATGAGCGATGAATTTTATATTAAGCGATGCTTAGAATTAGCCGCAAATGCGATTGGTAATGTGAGTCCAAATCCGATGGTTGGATGCGTAATTGTATCAAACGGAAAGATAATTGGCGAAGGATATCATAAAAAATATGGTGAAGCGCATGCAGAACCTAATGCAATTAAAGCTGTTTTAGAAAGATTTGGTGATGAAGCAGAAGACTTGCTAAAAACCGCAACTGCTTATGTTAATTTAGAACCTTGTGCTCATTTTGGTAAAACTCCGCCTTGTGCCGATTTATTTGTAAAACATCAAATAAAAAAGGTAGTAATTGGTAATCGCGATCCATTTTCTGGAGTTGATGGCAAAGGCATCGAAAAACTAAAAAATGCCGGCATTGAAGTAGTGAGTGGAATTCTTGATGAAGAATGTAAATATTTTAACAGACGATTTTTTACTAGAATCAAAAAACAGCGGCCATACATCATTCTTAAATGGGCTGAAACGGCAAATGGTTTTTTCGCTAGCGCTGATGGTCATCAAAAATGGATTAGTGGTGCTTTAGCAAAGAGATTAGCCCATCAATGGCGTACTGAAGAAGATGCAATTTTGATTGGCAAGCAGACTGCAATTATAGATAATCCGCAATTAACGAGCAGATTGTGGCCAGGTAATAATCCTGTGAGGTTAGTAATTGATAAAAATCTTGAAATCCCGCTTTTGAATAATATTTATAATGATGAAGCCAAAACGATAATTTTTAATGAAGTTAAAACCGATGTTGTAAATAACATTCATTACATCCAAATGGAGGATATGCATTTTTATTTGGCACAAAAAATTGCTTTTCAGCTTTACTTGATGGATGTTCAATCGGTTATCATAGAAGGTGGAGCAAATGTTCTGAAACAATTTTTAAATGCCGGAATTTGGGATGAAGCCAGAATTTTTACTTCAGCAAATAGTTGGACAGCGGGTATTCCATCGCCACCAATACAAGGAAGTTTAATTGAACAAACACAAATAGAAAGTGATAAACTTTCTATCTACATAAATGATATAATTTAATGATTTACATAATTTTAAGTGTTTTCTGTAGTGTAACAGTTGCTGTACTTTTAAAACTTGCAAAGAGATATAAGATAAGCATAATTCAGGCGGTAACTATAAACTATTTAACAGCTTTGTTTTTGTGTTTTATGTTTTTTAAACCGGAAGTGAGCTTGATAACGACTAACGCTCCCTGGCCAATTTATATCGCATTGGCAATTTTATTACCCTCTATTTTTCTGGTTTTAGCGGCTTCAGTAAAGAATTTAGGAATAGTGAAAACTGATATTGCTCAACGTCTTTCCTTGTTTATTCCAATATTAGCTGCATATTTTATTTTTAAAGAAAACTTTAATGAGCTAAAATTCGCCGGTCTCGCGGTTGGTTTTTTGGCTATAATTTTAACTTTCCTCCGTAAAAGTGATGGTGAAAATAAAACAAATAAATGGGTGTATCCAATCTCCGTTTTCGTTGGTTTCGGAGTAATTGATGTATTGTTCAAGCAAATTGCATTACACAAAGAATTTCCTTATACAACCTCACTGTTCATTGTTTTTTCTTTAGCTTTTTTTGTTTCGATAATTATCGTTGCGATTATGGTTTTAACAAAGAAAACCAAAATACAATTGGTAAATATTGGATGCGGCTTAATACTTGGCCTGTTTAACTTCGGAAATATCCTCTTTTACATGAAAGCACATAAGGCATTAGCTCAAAACCCTTCGACAGTATTTGCTGCAATGAATTTAGGAGTTATTGTTGTAGGTAGTTTGATTGGTGTGTTGGTTTTTAAAGAGAAATTAACGCGAATAAATTATATCGGAATTGCTTTTGCAGTATGTGCTGTTATTCTAATTACATTATCCCAATTAAATGCTTTTTGACGATTCATATCAAACGATAACCAAAACTTCGGAAGGAATTTTTAGAGATAAAGGCAGCAAATTCATTGCATATGCTTATCCTATACGTTCAGATGAAGAAGTTAAGTCTCTAATTGCAGCATTAAAATCAGAGCATGCTAAAGCAAGGCATTTTTGCTATGCATACAGATTAACTACAGACCGTTCTGTTTTTAGAATAAATGATGATGGAGAACCATCTGGAACTGCAGGCAGGCCAATTTTGAATTGTTTGTTGTCAGAAGATTTAACTTATGTCTTGGTTGTTGTGGTTAGGTATTTTGGGGGCACATTACTTGGCGTTCCCGGATTAATTAATGCTTATAAATCTGCTACAATTGAAGCGCTGCTAAATGCTGAAAAAATAACTAAAACCATAAATGATGTTTACGAAGTTGATTTCGATTACCTGCAAATGAACGACATTATGAAACTAATTAAGGATGAAAACTTAGCAGTTATCAATCAGAAATTTGATATTGATTGTGTGATTAAATTTGAGATCAGAAAGGCACAGTTAAATCAGGTTTTAGCAAAGTTTGATAAAATAGAAGGCATCAAGTTAAGATATTTAGAAACGCTGTAAAACATATTTTCTAATTTTAAATACTAACCAAATCATATGAAAATTCCAGAAAGCGACCTAATAATAAATCCAGATGGTACCATTTATCACTTAAATCTACTACCAGAAGATATAGCCGATACCATAATAACAGTGGGCGATCCTGACCGAGTTGCTGAAGTAAGTAAGTATTTCGACTCTATAGAACTTAAGAAAGGTAAACGCGAGTTTATAACACATACAGGCTTTGTTGGAAAGAAGCGTGTTACGGTGCTTTCAACAGGTATTGGAACAGATAATATTGATATCGTTTTTAACGAACTGGATGCTTTGGTAAACATTGATTTCGAAAGCCGTGAAGTTAAGAAAGAATTAAAATCTTTAGATATTATCAGAGTTGGTACCTCAGGTGCTGTTCAACCAGATATCCCTATGGGCACAATTTTGGCATCTTCTTATGGCTTGGGCATGGATGCACTGATGAATTATTACGTTCATGACTTAAATGGCGACGAGCAAAATATCCTGAATGATATTAACATTCATTTTGGACATTTAAAGAATATTAAACCCTATTTAACCGCGGCAAGTAGTTCTTTGCTAAATACAATTGGAAAAGATATGGCTAATGGCATTACCGTTACCGCACCTGGGTTTTATGCCCCACAGGGTAGAAAAGTTAGGGCAAAAAATGCAATTCCTGATTTTGTGGGATTAATTAATAGCTTTCACAGCAATCAGGAAAGGATTACGAACTTAGAAATGGAAACAGCTGGTATCTATGCTTTAGCGAAAGTTTTAGGACATAATGCACTTTCTGTAAATGCTATTTTGGCAAGTCGTGTTAAGTTTGAATTTAGCAATGAACCAGATAAGATTGTAGAAAAGGCAATTAAAACTGTTTTAGAAAGGCTTTAGATTAAACAGTAATTTTTTGAGCTTGTCGAAAATTTTTAATTAGCATTTCGACAAGCTCAACTTGACAGTTAGTTTTATGTTAAACTTTAAGTTTTAAGCATCAGGAATAACTTCTTTAACTAATTCTTTTTGTTCCATATCCAAATAAGTACAAGTCATTTTCTGAATGTCAATAACCCATTTTTCTACGCCAGCATCAGCAGCTTGCTTACAAAAAGTAAAATAATCTGTTTCACCATTCTGATGAATTTTCAAAGCATGGGAAAGTTTTTCAGCTGATGATTCATCATTTATAGTCAATTGTGGATATTCTTCCGGGCTGGCCTGAACGGAATAATCATCATTACCGAAATAAATTGATAAACCATTAGAAACATAAACGTCATTTCTAACCACGCCTAAAGCTTTAATTTCTTTGATGAATTGAGGAAAATCGGCTCCAGTTTTAATTTTCGCTTCGGCTGATTTTATTTCTTCTATGCTAAACATAACTATTTATTAGTAGATACTTTGTAAATCGTGGTTTGCGTGTATAAATCATCAGGATACAAAATCGTTGATGGAAATTCGCTAACATTTACAGCATTTGGATGGTGTTGTGTTTCTACACAAAAAGCTTCAAAGCCATTGTAATCCTTCCCTCCTTTGCCATTCTTTACTTTTAAATATTTTGAAGTATAAAAGTGAGCAACAGGTTCTGTGGTGTAAATGCTAAGTACTAAACCGCTTTCGTCTTCAATTGTTTTGCTTGCAAGCGATAAATCTCCGTACGTTTTATCCAATACATAAGTTTGGTCATAACCTTCTTCAGCGTTCCAATCTCTACCAATTTCTTTTAGTTCAGTAAAATCTAATGCTGAGCCTTTCACCGGAATCAGTTTTCCAGTTACGCAGTAATTATTATCTTGTTCTAAATAATTTTCTGCAAAAATTTGTTGCTTGTGTTTATCAATTTTACCGCCATTTGGTGCTAAGTTAAAATAACCATGATGGGTCAAATTCAGTGCAGTAGCTTTATCTGTTTCTGCTTCATAGCTTAAAATTAACTCGTTATTTTCAGTCAATTGGAAAGTTAAATCCACAATCAAGTTACCTGGAAATCCCTCTTCCCCATCTACGCTTTCATATTGAAGGGTGACAGATTGATTATCTTCATCAAAATCAACAATATCCCAAACCTTCTTATCAAAACCATCAATTCCTCCGTGTAAACTATCGCTATTATTATTTTTCGCTAAATGATAAGTTTCTCCGTCAATTTTAAATGATGCACTTTTAATTCTATTGGCGTATCTGCCAATTACAGCACCAATATGTGGATTGTTTTCAAGGTAATCTTCATCAAAATATTGGTTAAAATCATCAAAACCTAAAACGATATCTTGCATATCGCCATTGGCATTTTTAACAATGAAATTATTGATAATAGCACCATAATTATAGATCTTAACATAAGTGCCTTTGCTGTTGGTTAGTTCAATTGCGATAACTTCTTCGCCATTAATTATATTTCCGGTTGGTATTTGCTTAATGCTCATAAATTGTAACTTAGGGCTTTTGTTTTCTAAACAAACATACTATTAATACTTGCTTTTATAAATATTTTAGCCTGATGAAATCTCAACTTGAAGAAAAATTTGCAGAACAATATCAAAAAAATGCTGATGCAGTTTATTTTACACCTGGTCGTGTAAATTTAATTGGCGAACATATTGATTACAACGGTGGTTTAGTTATGCCTTGTGCTATTACACTGGGCACCTGGTTAGCAATTGCTCCAAATAATGAAGGCAAATTCAGGTTTAAAAGTTTAAATTTTCCTGAGCAAACTGAAGTTGAAAGCAACGTTCATCATCAAAAAAATGGTAGTTTATGGTCTAACTATGCAATTGGCGTAATAAATGAGTTTATAAAAGACGGGAAAGAAATAAGCGGATTAGATTTTCTTTATTTCGGCAATATTCCAATTGGTTCAGGCCTGTCTTCTTCAGCTTCCATTGAAATTGCCACAGCTTTTGCTTTAAATGATTATTTTAATTTGGGATACGATAATCTGGATTTAGTTAAAATTGCCAAACGTGTTGAAAACGAGTTCATTGGCCTAAATTCTGGTATTATGGACCAATTTGCCGTTGCATATGGCGAAAAGGACAAAGCAATTGTTTTAGATTGCGAAACCTTGAAATATAAAATGGTTGATGTTGATTTAGGCAAGTATGTTCTGGCGATAATCAATACTAAAAAACCACGCGAACTTGCAGATTCAAAATATAATGAACGTGTTGAAGAATGTCAAATCGCTTTAAAACTTCTGAATACCGAAATAAAGCTGAACAATTTATGCGAGTTGAATGCCGAAAAATTTGCCCTTCATAATCATCTAATAACTGATGAAACCATTTTAAACAGGGCAACACATGTTGTTAAAGAGAATGATAGAGTACATCTAGCTGCGAAAGCATTAAATGCTGGCGAACTTGAAGAGTTTGGACGATTGATGTACGCGTCTCACCAATCTTTACGTACTTTATATGAAGTTAGCGGAAAAGAATTGGATACAGTTGTTGATTTTTGTGCGGGATACGAACACGTAATTGGCGCAAGAATGACTGGCGCTGGTTTCGGCGGTTGTGCGATAGCACTTTTAGAAAAAGGTTATGAGGAAGATTTTGCTAAACATTTAACAGATTATTATGTGGCACATATCGGTTATCCGGCAGAAATTTATGTGAGCGAAATTGGTAACGGACCAGTTAAACTGTAGAAAAAAAAAGCATAATACAAATTGATTTTGCCAACATTATTATAGAATGAAAAAATTAAAGTTAGACGAACTAAATAGAACTGATATAGAATCGTTTAAAACACAGGAAAAATTAGCAGTTGTAGCCGTTTTGGATAATGTGAGAAGTATGCATAACATCGGTTCCATTTTTCGTACAGCTGATGGCTTTGCATTGGAAAAGGTTGTACTTTGCGGTATTACGGCTCAACCACCGCATCGCGAAATTGAAAAGACAGCATTGGGTGCAACGCAATCAGTAGACTGGTTGCATTACGATGAAACAACAACTGCTATTGATGAATTAAGAATTCAAGGCTACGAAATTGTAGCAATTGAACAAGCTGAAAGCAGTACGATGCTTAATGCATTTACACCTGATAAAAACAAAAAATACGCTTTAATTTTCGGTAATGAAGTGGATGGTGTAAACGATGAGGTAATGAAAAAAATTGATGAATGTATAGAAATTCCACAATTTGGTACAAAGCATTCTTTTAACATCACAATTTCCGCCGGAATAGTTTTTTGGGATTTCTTTGCTAAACTTAGATTATAAATTAAAGGGTATGGAAAATGCACTTTTAAAGAAACTTCAGATAAAACCAGGATTTGTCGTTAGCGTTGTTGATGCTCCTGAAAATGCAATTGAGATTTTTGGCAATCTGCCAGAAAATGTCTCAATTCATTTTGATGGACTCGATTCTTTTGATGCACTTTTAACATTTACCACCTCCAAAACTCAGCTAAAAAAGCAAATTGAAAGTCATTTAAAGCAATTAAATGCTAAAACCATATTTTGGGTACTAACGCCAAAGAAATCGTCTAAAATTAAAACTGATTTGGATTTGATGAAAACCTGGCAAGAGCTGGACATTTATGGTTTAAATCCTTGTGCATCTGCCGCCATTAACGAAATCTGGACCGGGCTTCGATTAAAGTTTATTACCGAAATCAAACCATCAGGGTTAAGAAACGACCATATAAAAACAAACGATTATAGTGATTACATTGATGTTGCAAACAAAACCGTAACCCTACCTACCGATTTATTAACTGTATTGGAAAGCCAGCCAAAGGCGTTAAAATATTTTCAATCACTTGCCTACTCCCACAAAAAAGAATATGTACTTTGGGTTTTATCTGCAAAGCAAGACAAAACCAGGCAATCTCGGATCGAAAAGACATTGGATATGTTATTAGCAGAAAAGAAAAATCCTTCTGCTAAGTAATGGTTGCTTACTTGTCTCTTATTCTATACATAAATGGCTTAATTTTTTAAGGCTAAGTAACTTTTTTGTGAAGAATTATTTCAGCCATAAACCTCTGATTTATTGATAATTGCCACTCATTTCGTTTTTTTGGCAAGATTTTTTCTAATGGCAGACCAAACAGAATCATTTAAAAGCTGTTTATCCACTATTATTAAGAATAAAAAATATGAATACGAGAATTACAAAATCAACAATGTTGGTTGCCTTATTAGGCTTATCATCGCAGTTATTTGCACAAGAAACGCCAACTACCTCTGGTAGATTTGGTAAACAAAATTTAAGAACATGGAGCGTTGGTGCTCAAGCAGGTATCTTTAGTCAGAATACTATTTTAGGTGGTGGAAGTGTTAAAGCAAGAGAATTCAATAGCATTGGATACGGCGCTTTCGTTAAAAAACAAATTCTACCAGCTCTAGGTTTGCAAGCTGACTTTTTACGTGGCGAAATCAAAACGTTAAATGCATCAAGCACAATCGAGCAAAAAAATAGTATTAACTGGGCTGGTTCATTAACTGCAGTATTAAATATTGCTAATTTTAGCTTAAATACAGAGAATGCAGTATTGATTCCATATGTAAAAGCGGGTGCTGGTTATATGTCTTCGGATTCACAAGTTGGTGCGACTCAAGTTTTTCAAGACAGAGAAGGTTGGTACATTCCAACAGGTGTTGGATTTAAATTTGGTGTTTCTAAAGGAATTAATATCGACTTAGGTTACGACATCAATTTTGTGAAATCATCTCCAACTGTTAAAAGTGCTTATTTAGAAAACAGATACTCATACTCGCACGTAGGTGTTGAATTTGCTTTAGGTAACAAAGAAAATTCTCAATTACAAAATTACAGCGCAATTGCAGATTTACGTAAGCAAACTGCAGAAGAAAGTAACGAGTTGAGAAGAGCATTATCTACAGCTGAAGAAAATGCAGCAAGAGATAGAGCGCAATATGCTAAAGATTTAGCTGATGATGATAACGATGGTGTAGCGAATAAATTTGATAAATGCCCTGGAACTGCATCTGGTACAGTTGTAGACGGTTCAGGATGTCCTATCAAAGTTCAACGAGAAATTGTTAAAGAAACCAAAGTTGTGGTAACTGAGGCAGACCGTAAAGTTGTTAGAGATGCAATTTCAAACTTAGAATTTGACTTAGGTAAATCAACAATCCGTTCAAAATCATACGCTACATTAAATAGAGTTGCTAACTTATTAGTAGAGAAAAACTTTAGCTTAAAATTAGCTGGACATACAGATAATACTGGTGGCAGAGAATTAAACTTACGTTTATCGAAAGAAAGAGCAGAATCTGTAAAAGCTTATTTAGTATCTCAAGGTGCAAATGCATCAAGAATTGAAGCTACAGGTTATGGTCCAGACCAACCGATTTCTACAAACAAAACTGCAGCAGGCCGTCAAGAAAACCGCCGTGTAGAGTTTACATTATATTAAATCGAAAGCTTTAAATAGCATTATAAGCCCCGGTGAATTTATTTCATCGGGGCTTTGTTATTTGTGAGGTATTTTCAAGCAATTTATGTTAATTGCTGCAGTTGCTTCATTCTTCACGTCATTGCGAAGAATGAAGCAATCCTGAAACTTTGAGTTTCTTATAGTAAAGCGCTTTAATATTGCTTTTCCGAAAAATTGGGAAAGGCTTTGTAATGAACGATGGGGTATAAAATATCATCATTTTATAAATAATTTGAAGCGCAAGGTCAGTAAAAATAAGTTACGGCAGTCCCGCCAATGCTGCAATCTTTTGGCGAAACTTACGAAGTCTAACAGGCATCTTCAAGTAGAGACTTCGTAAGTTTGAAGAGCCAAAAGGATTTCCGCTATGTCGGGGCTATTTAACTTCTATCTAAACCATTTTGAGGGGTTTTCTACTCAAACCGTTGTACTTAAACCCGACATAAACGAGCACGAAACGCAGTGGAGTAAAGTGTTTGGCGGGACTGAAGACTGCCATAATAAACAATCTTTCATTTTCAAAGACTTAAACTCATACGCTGAAGATATTCTGAAAGAAGAGTATATTATACTTCACGTCATTGCAAGTTACGAAGCAATCTTAACATTGGGTTTCGTTAGCAGACACCTTAATATTGCTTTGTACCTCGCAATGACCAGTTGGTTTTAGCATCGTTACAGAAATAGCTTATTTTGTAAATGCAATAATCATAAAAAGATTCTGAAACTAAGTTCAGAATGACGAATGGTTGGTATGAAAGTAATTATAATTATTTAGTGAAAAGCCTTTAAAAAAAATGGCAGCCAGATATACTGACTGCCATTTAATATTTAAAACTCCTTAAGGAGTAAGATTATTAGTTTTTAGGTTGCACACGACCTGATTTTCTATCCTCTCCTCTACCGATTAAATAACCAGAACCTGCACCGATAACGCCACCTATGATTGCACCTCTACCTTTTTTCTTATCGATTAAAGCACCACCAACTGCACCAGCTGCACCACCAATTACTGAACCTTTTGCAGCATCGCTCCAACCCTGTTTTTTAGCAGTTGGTTGTGTACCACCGTATGAACTTGAACTTGTGCTAGAATACGAGCGACCAGATGACGAACGTTGTCCCGCTCTTCTTGCTGCCGCTAATTCTGCCTGATGCTGAGCTTCTTTTTCTGCTTCAACTTTTGCAGTTTCAGCTCTTTTAAAGCTATCTAATCTTAAACTATCTTTAACGGCTTTTACCGCCATTGCTTTTTCAGCTTCTGCCTGTTTTAAAGCAGCTTCTTCTTTTGCTTTGTTGTTACAAGCAAATAATACCGAACTACTCAATGCGATTACTACTAATATCTTTTTCATAACATAAATCTTTAAAAATAAACCTTTAGCCACCTAAAGCTAAACGATTTCATTTGTATGTGTTTTTTAGTTAATTATAGATACTAAAGAAAAAATGATGCCAAAAAGTTTTAAAATTATTATTATTTTATTCCAAATCAACGTACCAAAAACCTAAAGTGTCTGATTTACTGTTAGATAAATTATCTTTATCGCTGGAATCGATTGGTTTTGAATAAGTTCTGAAAACCATTTCACCAATCTTAAAATTGATTTTATTTTTAAACAGTGGACCATCAAAGGCAAAGGTATGAAACTCTCCGTTTTCACCGCAAGGATCAATATCTTTAGGAAGATGATTGATTAATTGCCTGTCTATCACTTTAGCACAAATTGATTTCAAATTCTTTTGAGCACAAACAATTATTGTTTTGTATCCAAGTTTTAAAAAATCATTGATTATATGATCAGTATTTTGATTCCATAATGGGAATATGGCTTTCATACCAATTTCTGATAGCTTTTGTTCTCTGTAAATTCTTAAATCCTCTAAGAATATATCGCCAAAAATAGAATGTGTAATGCCTTCAGATATGAAATTACTCATGTGAATTTGCATCACATTATCATAGGCTTCCATATCTGGCATTTCAGGCAAACGAATCTGGTAAAGTGGAATACCAATACTTTCGGCTTGTTTAATTAATAAAGCCTCGCGAACGCCGTGCATCGAAATCCGATTATATTTTTCAGTTACTGTAGTAACCAGGTATTTGATTGCTAAAGTTTCATCTTGTAAAGCATAATGTAAAGCAAGTGTGCTATCTTTTCCACCACTCCAGTTAAAAATGCATTGTTTCTTATTCTGCATTCAGTAAAATTTGCTTTAATTGTTGCACTCCATTTATAGCAGTTTGTTCAATATTTATCACATTGCTATAACGTTTAACATCAGGTGTTTTTGGATCGATGATATATTTCGGGATGTTTCTAGGAACAAAATCGATTAAACCAGCGGCTGGATATACAGCCAGAGAAGTACCGATAAGCACGAAAACATCTGCTTGTTTGCAAATTTTTGCTGCAACTTCTATCATTGGTACAGCCTCGCCAAACCAAACTACATGTGGTCTGAGCTGAGTGCCAAGTTCGCACAGTTCGCCCATTTTAATTTCTGTTCCATTAATTGGATAAGTTAATGAAGCATTTCTATCTGACTGAGATTTGGTAATGACGCCATGTAGATGCGTTACTTTAGTAGAACCTGCTCTTTCGTGTAAATCATCTATATTTTGAGTGATGATTTCAACATCAAATTCATGCTCCAATTCAGCAAGAATAGTGTGCGCTAAATTTGGTTCTGCGGCTAAAACCTGTCTTCTTCTTTCGTTATAAAAATCCTGAACAAGATTAGGATTTCTTTCCCAAGCTTCGGGAGTGGCAACATCATATACATTATAACCTTCCCACAAACCATCCGAATCTCGGAACGTTTTTAATCCACTTTCTGCACTAATTCCGGCACCCGTTAAAACAACTAATTTCATGATTAGCTCAGCACTTTAATTTCAGAATAGTTAATAAATTTCTTTGCTATTTTCTCATCGGGTTTAAAAATTTCCGGATGAAACATACAAGACAACGCTTCAATACCCTCAACCAAAGTACCAACACTTGGTTGCGTAAACATATCAAAGTCTGCGATATAAACCTGATTGTTTTTTACAGCCTCTAAACTATCCCATTCTATTTTGGAGGTTAAGAGACTCATTTCTTCGGCACTGCGGTTAACATCGAAACCACAAGGCGCAATTACTAAAACTTCAGGATTATATTTAACAATTTTTTCCCATTGGGTAACAATAGAATCTCCTGCCGGATTGGAAAGCATATCTACACCACCTGCAACAGCAATTTGAAAAGGAATCCAATGTCCGCAATTGTAAATGGGTTGAATCCACTCCATTAGCATGATGCGTTTAAGTGGCGCTCTGCTAGCTCTTAATTTATCTAAAATCGAATCGGTTTTCTGTTTTAATCCGGCCAAATATTTTAAGGCAACTTCTTCTTTGCCCATAGCTCTTGCAATCGTAATGGCGCAGTCAAAAACATCTTGAAGGTTATTTGGAGAAAGCGGAACAAGCTTAGGCTGCTTGCTCAATTTCATTACAGCTGTTTCTGTGCAAACGGTATCGATGTTACATACCTCACAGATATCCTGGGTAAAAACGATATCTGGTGAAATGTTTTCTAACAATTCATCATCAACCCAATATAAACTTTTTCCCTGCGCTTTTGAAGCCGAGAAAATCCTATCGATTTCAATGCTTGAGTAATTCTTCCCCTCTAAAATGCAGCGTACAATTTTAGGCATATCGGCTGCTTCTTTAGGGCATTCGAAAGTGACACCGTGAAGGTACTCTTGCAAACCCATATCATAAATCATTTTCGTAGCGGCTGGTAGAAATGAAACAACTTTCATAGGTTGGGAAATGTATGAGTTAAAATGGATGATGTTAGTATTATAAAGATAAAAAAAATCCTCTTTTGATAGGAATCAAAAGAGGATTTAGGTATTCGTTTGAAGAATTATTATATTTTTTGTGGTTGCAATTTTAACACTGGATATTTTGATTTTAAAATTTCAAAAGCTCCAAATAAAATAGCACCATAAATAATTGTTCCTTCTAAAAATCTAATTTCGAATGGAATTGCTTTTTCCAAACAAAGCCAAAAACCTGCTAAATTCTGAGTATAAGCTGGGTTTCTAAACCAAATTGGGAAGTCAGTAACAATCCAGTGAATTAAAACGATTACAAATGTTGATGTAAGTAAGTTAACTACGTTCACATTCTTTAATAAAACTCTGCCAACTAAAACCATCAATGCAAAAGCAAAATAAACCACATACCAACCGTCATATAAAAAGCCAGTACTGTATTTACTAAAAATGGTAGTTGATAAAACAAAATCGCTTAAAAACAAACTTAATAGAGGAAAAGCAAATGCTTTTAAATGATCTTTAAAGTAAGCACCGCCAAATAATGCAACTGCACCAATTGATGAGAAATTAGCAAATTTTAGTTCATCAGAATTAAAGGTAACCAACAAACGAAATCCGGTAATTACCAAAATCATTAATAGCAAAATTGCCGTGCGTGGATTAAATTTTAAGTGAGCCATGTTTTAGTATCAAGTATTTAGTATCAAGTTTGTATAACAAGACACGTGAATGCAAAGTTAATTTTTTCTTATCGGATATTAAAACTTACGCCTGTATTAAAATTGAAACCCATTGCATTATATCCAATGATTTCGTTATATTTTTCATTTAAGATGTTTTTAGCATCAAAGAAAATTTTAACACGTTTGTTTGCTAATGCATACTCTGCATACGCATTCAACAATTTGTAAGCTGGTAAAGTGTCAACAGTATAGGTTGCAAAATTACCGTCAGTACGGTTGCCAAAGTAACGGTAATTAGCGCTAACGTATAAATTATCAGTTGCCTGTACGCCTGCATTTACGCCAAAAGTGTGTTTTGGCCTGCGGAATAAATAATCTGCAATTGCATTATCTACGAAGTTGAATTCATTTCCTTCAACATAGCCATAGTAACCGTTTAAATTAAATTTACCGAATTTAACAGCTGGTTCTACTTCAAAACCTTTTGTTTTTTGACTTACTTGATTAATGTAACCTGCCGGATAAGCATAGAGAATTGCATCCGTTAAATCGCGTTTGTAGCCAGCAACTCTTAAGCTAAATTTGTCATCTGCAAAGCTGAAATTAACACCAGCCTCATAATTTTGAGATTTTTCTGGTTTCAAATCTAAGTTAGCACCAAACTGTCCGAATAACATATTTAATGTAGGAATTTTGAACGCTGTTGAAATTGTACCGAATAATTTAATTTCTTTAATAATGTTGATGGTTGGCGTTACTGAATAAGTATAATTTTCGCCGTATTGCTCGTGTTTGTTGTAACGACCACCAACTTCTAAATTAAATATGCTTAAATCATGTAAGAACACAGATGTATAAGCTGCAAAAATATTTGCATTTGGACTGGTTGTACCAGATTTAAGCCTCATATTTCTGTTATCTAAGCCAACCAATAGATCAACTTTGTTGCCAAGCTTTTGGTTGTAAAATAAATCAACAATGTTGATTTTCCCTTGACTAAAACTTGGGAAACTGCTGTGTGCATCGTTCGATGTACTTTCGTAGCTGTAGTTTAATGTTATTTTACCCGTTCCAAATTCGTATTTAGCATTTGTTCCTGTTGCAACATTTTTTAAAATTGAATAATTACCGGCATCTGCAAAAGCACCACCATCAAAACTGTAATTACCATAATAATATCTAACAAATGGATTTACACTAAAGTTCTTGTCTAATTGAATTCCAAAATTTGCATTCAAGGCGCCAGTTCTAAAACCGTCTTTATCATATTCGGTATTGTTTCCAACCGGATTTGCAGCTTCAGAAATGCCGTTTGTTTTATGTTGAGTATAGTTAATGTTGTAATTAAATCCTTCAACACCACCGTTTAAACCAATAGTTCCTTTGTAAGTTTCGTAACTACCTGCAGTTGCAACGCCATAAATTGTATTACCTTTTGGTCCGCCTTTTTTAGTGATGATATTAATTACACCAGCAACCGCGTCAGAACCATAAATAGTAGATTGCCCTCCTCTTAAAATTTCAATATGGTCAATTTGGTCGATAGAAATTAAGCGTAAATCAAATGCACCACCATTTCCGGATGGGTCATTTTGTACAATTCCATCAATTAAAACAACAGCATAAGCACTTCCAGCGCCGCGGAAAAATACTGATTTATTTAAACCAGGGTTACTGCTCGAGCCAGCAACAATAATACCTGCTTGCTCGCTAATTAATTCTGGTAATGATTTGCCGTGACTGCGCTCTAAAGTTTCTTTTGAAATGATGGTAACAACTTTACCCGTTTGCGACTGTTTTTGGTCGTTTTTTGTTGCAGTAATTACAACATCCTTAAGCTGCAAACTGTCTTGTGCATTAGCTGCTTGGCTAATAGTTAACTGCGCAAACCCCAGGCCTGCTGCAATTAAAATTCTTTTTTTGTTCATTTGATTGTGAGTTTTGCCCACAGCCAACAGATTAGGAAAGGAAATGAAAATACGAAAACGTTTAGTACCTCAATCCTAGCTTCAATCCCCGAAAGCTATGAAATTATTCGCTAAAGGCAGGTCTTCTGACTTACTCCCGTTTTCTCAACCTTCCCGAATAAAATCAGTGGTTATTAGAAAGAAAAAACGTTATAGAGCTTACAGCTGCGGGACAGTTGCAGAATTACACTGCATTCCCTTTTAATTCCGATTGTAAAGTCGGAAACCAAAAGCGATGCAAAAGTAGGTATTAAAGATGAGAGACCAAAGTATTGATAAAAAAGCTTTTTGAGCTATTTAAATAAAAGATTAAGAAATGATTATTTTAACTTTAATAATCAAAAGCAAAACATGAAATCATTCTTTACCTCACTCCTTTTATTAATAAGTTTCTCAACCATGGCGCAAAAAACAGATACAGTTTACCTAGGTAAATTGATGAAAGCTAAGCCAAAACTATTTAAAAGTATTTTAAATCATCCTGAGAAAAATCAAGTTCAAATTCTATACACACAAATTAATCGCGATGCTAAAAATAAGCCAAACTTCAAGAGTTTTAGTTACAACCTCGATGCCCATCACTATTTTTATCCAGCAAGCACCGTAAAGTTGGCTGCCGTAATTTTTGCTTTGGAGAAAGTAAACGGATTAAAAAATACCGGTTTAACTGCCAAAAGTTCTATGATTACCGATAGTGCCTACAAAGGGCAAACCAAAGTTTCTACAGATACATCCGCTCAAAATGGTTTGCCAAGCATAGAGCATTATATTAAAAAGATTTTGCTAACCAGTGATAATGATGCATTCAACCGTTTATTCGAGTTCATCGGCAGAGCAGAAATTAATGAGAAATTAAAAACAAACGGATTGATAAATAGTAGAATTTTAAACCGTTTGGCCGTTGGCGATGCTGGAGAAGCGGCTAAAAATACTAATCCAATAAAATTTTACAATGGCGATAAATTGGTTTATAGCCAAAGGGCAGAATACGACCCGAAAGAATACAATTTAAAGCTAACCAATACAATTATGGGAAAAGGCTATTTGGATAGTGCAGATAAATTGGTAAATAAGCCATTTAATCTGGAAAACAAAAATGCTTTTTCTATCGAAGATCAACAACAATTAATGAAAAAGTTAATGTTTCCGGAAACTTTTCCGTCGAAAGAACGATATAATCTAACTGCTGAAGATTATAAATTGATTTATACTTACATGAGCAAGTTTCCAACAGAAAGTAATTTTCCAAAATACAATGCTAATGAATTTTGGCCAACTTACGCAAAGATGCTTTATTACGGAAGGGAGCAAAATGCTGATTTAAATCCAAACATCAGGATTTTTAATAAATATGGAGATAGCTATGGTTTTATAATTGATAACGCCTATTTCATTGATTTTGAAAATGGAATAGAATTTTTATTAACAGCCGTTGTACAAAGTAATGAAGATAGCATTTATAACGATAACAAGTATGAATATGAGTCCGTTTGCTTTCCGTTTATGAAGAATTTAGCTAGAACAATTTATGAAGCTGAATTGGAAAGAAATAAAACAAACAAGCCGAACTTAAGTAAATTCAAAATGGATTATAAATAAAAAAAGTCCTGATTTGCATCAGGACTTTTTCAAATATGATTATCGCCTAAGCGAAAATTTCTATTTTACTGCATCAATTACAGCTTTGAAAGCTTCTGGGTGATTCATTGCTAAATCAGCCAATACTTTACGGTTTAAACCGATTTCTTTTGAAGCAAGTTTACCGATTAATTGAGAGTAAGAAATACCGTGCTGACGAGCACCTGCATTAATACGTTGGATCCACAATCCGCGGAATTCTCTTTTCTTAACTTTACGGTCACGGTATGCATATTGCAAACCTTTTTCTACTGTGTTTTTAGCAACAGTATAAACCTTACTTCTTGCTCCCCAATAACCTTTCGCAAGGTTAAGGATTTTTTTTCTTCTTCTTCTCGAAGCTACTGCGTTTACCGAACGTGGCATGTTGTTGTTGTTTTTTGGTAAGCGGCGTCCTATTTAATTTAAGGAACTTTAATGCCTGATACCTGGTGAATTAATAAATTACTTTCCGATACAAAGCATACGTTTAACGTTACCTGTATCTGCTGCTGTTACCATGCTAGCGTTTCCAAGTGCACGTTTACGTTTAGTACTCATCTTAGTTAAGATGTGACTTTTGTATGCGTTGTTTCTTTTGATTTTACCTGTTCCAGTAAGCGAAAAACGCTTTTTAGCACTGGAATTGGTTTTCATTTTTGGCATAACCTGTTTTTTAATTTATAAACCTATTTTTATTTTTTTGCTACTTTAGGCGCAACTGTCAGAAACATACGTTTACCTTCTAATTTAGGTAATAACTCTACTTTTCCTACATCTTCCAAAGCCTGGGCAAATTTTAATAATAAAATTTCTCCTTGCTCTTTGTAAACAATTGCTCTACCTTTAAAATGCACATAAGCTCTAACTTTCTCACCGTTCTCTAAAAAGCTGATGGCATGTTTTAATTTAAATTGAAAATCGTGGTCGTTTGTATTAGGACCAAAACGAATTTCTTTGATAACCGTTTGCTTAGCGTTTGCTTTTATCTCCTTCTGCTTTTTCTTTTGCTCGTAAACAAACTTGCTGTAATCAATAATTCTACAAACCGGAGGTACAGCATTTGGCGAAATTTCTACCAAATCTAATTCTAGTTCATCAGCAAGTGCCAAAGCTTTAGCCAAAGGATAAATCCCCGGTTCAACATTATCGCCAGCTAAACGCACTTCAGGCGATTTAATATATTGATTAATGTTATGTTCTGCTTCTTTTTTCTTAAAAGGTGGACGTGGTCCCCTGTTAAATCCTGGTCTTCCTAATGCCAAATTTGTATAATATTAATTTTTATTTAAACTGTTACTTCTTTTAATAATAAGCCGCTGAACTCCTCCAACGTCATTTCTCCTAAATCTCCCTCGCCATGTTTTCTGATTGAAACTTTACCTTCAGCCATTTCCTTCTCACCAATGATGAGCATGTAAGGGATTTTTTTAACCTCCGCATCGCGGATTTTGCGACCGATTTTCTCATCTCGAAAGTCAATCAGCCCGCGAATATCGGAATTATTTAATTCATCTAAAACTTTTTTTGCATATTCTTCATATTTTTCTGAAATAGGAAGAATAATAAATTGCTCTGGACTTAACCATAAAGGGAAGTTTCCGGCACAATGTTCAATCAAAACAGCAATAAATCTTTCTAATGAACCAAATGGCGCACGATGAATCATTACAGGCCTGTGCTTTTGATTATCGCTACCAGTATATTCCAATTCGAAACGTTCTGGTAAGTTATAATCAACCTGAATTGTACCCAACTGCCACTTTCTGCCTAAAGCATCTTTTACCATAAAATCTAGCTTCGGACCATAAAAGGCCGCTTCACCATATTCTACAACAGTATTTAAGCCTTTTTCTGCAGCGGCCTCGATAATTGCGTTTTCAGAAAGCTTCCAATTTTCATCAGAACCAATATATTTCGATTTGTTTTCTGGATCTCTTAACGAAATTTGAGCAGTATAGTTTTCAAAACCTAAAGATTTAAATACATAAAGCACTAAATCAATTACTTTCTTGAACTCTTCCTTAACTTGCTCAGGCATGCAAAACAAGTGTGCATCATCCTGAGTAAAGCCACGTACACGAGTTAAACCATGTAATTCGCCGCTTTGCTCGTAACGATAAACTGTTCCGAATTCTGCAAAACGAACTGGAAGGTCTTTGTATGAACGCGGCTTGGTTTTGTAAATTTCGCAGTGATGTGGGCAATTCATCGGTTTCAAGAAGAACTCCTCTCCTTCTTGTGGCGTTTTTATTGGCTGAAATGAATCTTTACCATATTTCTCCCAGTGACCAGAAGTTACATACAAATTCTTATGACCAATATGTGGCGTAACCACTTGCTCGTAACCCGCTTTTGCTTGTGCTTTAGTTAAGAAATTTACCAAGCGTTCACGCAAAGCTGTTCCTTTAGGTAACCATAAAGGTAAACCCATTCCAACTTTTTCTGAGAAAGCAAATAACTCTAATTCTTTTCCAAGTTTACGATGATCGCGTTTTTTTGCTTCCTCAATCATTGCAAGATATTCAGTAAGCTCACTCGCTTTTGGAAAGGTTACACCGTAAATACGAGTTAATTGTTTTTTAGTTTCATCACCTCTCCAATACGCACCAGCAACATTCATCAGTTTTACTGCTTTTACAAAACCAGTATTTGGAATGTGCGGACCGCGACATAAATCGGTAAATTGTCCTTGAGTGTAGAATGTGATTTTTCCATCTTCCAAACCATCGATTAAATCAAGTTTGTACTCATCGCCTTTTTCGGTAAAATATTTTATTGCATCAGCTTTGCTTACACTTTCACGAGTAAAAATTTCTTTTTGCTTAGCCAGCTCAATCATTTTGGTTTCGATGGCTTTGAAATCATCCGAAGAAAATTCTTTTTCACCAAAATCTACATCGTAGTAAAAACCAGTTTCAATTGCCGGACCGATACCGAATTTTGTACCAGGGTAAATTGCTTCTAAAGCTTCGGCCATTAAGTGGGCTGATGAATGCCAAAAAGTAGATTTACCCTCATTATCATTCCAGGTTAATAACTTAACAGAAGAATCTGCTTCGATTGGACGAGTTGAATCCCAAACTTCGCCATTAACTTCTGCAGCTAAAACGTTTCTTGCTAATCCTTCGGAAATTGATAATGCAATTTGATGGGCAGATGTGCCTTTTTCGTACTGACGAACAGAGCCGTCAGGTAATGTAATATTAATCATCTACAACTATGATTTTGTTCCTCAACAATCAAGAATATTGGAACGGTTTAAAAATAATGTTATTTATAAATCACTTACTACGTGATTTGATTTGCTGCAAAGGTGCTGTTTTTTGAGCTAAAAAGCAAGTTTAGACTTCGTCTAATTGATTTTTGAAATAAATTTTAAACCTAATTATGATTTGGTTTTTACCCACTTGTCTTTCAGATAATTACGAAGCGGCACATCTATAAACCTCATTACCAGATACGCAAAACCGATTAATAGCAGGAGATATATTGGCACAGTGATTTTAAGTAATGACATTTCTGGTTTAACTGTAACCATGTAAGTAAGAAAGACCCAAATAAATGGATAATGCGTCATATATAATGGATAAGAAATCTCTCCGGAAAGTTTGCAAAGCTTTTCTAATTTGGGTTTTACTGTTGCACCAGCACCAAGCGCAACCAATACTGGAAAATAAATTAATACAATTAATGGCTCTGTTAACCAGTTATATTTATCATCAAATGGAACAATAAAAGCTAAAAGCAGTAGTGCTGATAAGCCAAGAAAACCTAAATTATTTTTAATTGCCCAGTTAGAACGGTAAATCAACATCCCAACTAAAAACGAGTAAAGCACTCTTACTCCGCCATCCCAAAATGTCGGTCCACTCCATCCGCCCATTAAGTTAGTTGATTTAAAGGCAATGAAACATATTAAAATAGCTGCTGCTAATGTTAAGAATTGCAAGGTGTTACGACCTAGTCTGTACAAAACGAATACATAAAAAATGTTGGCTACGTATTCCCAGAAAAGCGACCAAGCGGGTGCATTTAAATTAAATAGGTTAAAAAATCGTTCGGACATTAATGGGTACGGAACTACAAATACGGAAGCGAGAAACATCAAAAATGTTTTACCAAAGCCATATGTTGAGTAGAAATCACTAAAAGGATCAATCAAAAATGTTATTAAACCCAAAACAGAGCCGATAATAACTAGAGGATGCAACCTGATTAACCTTAGTTTTATGAATTGCCAAGCGCCAATTTTCTCAACACGGCTATCGTAAGCATATGCAATTACAAAACCAGATAAGCAAAAGAAAAAATCTACAGCCATGAAACTGTGCGCAATAAGGTTTTCATTTGGAAGAAATATTATCTCCATAAAATGAAATAATACAACCGATATCGCGGCTATTCCTCTTAACCCATCTAAAATTTCGAAATGTTTTTTTGTGTTTAGTAAGGAATTATGGTTTTGCATTTGGTAGAGGATTTGAATTTTCTCCAATGATAATCATTTTGTGATTGGCTTTAAAAAAATGTGGGTTTTTAAGTTTAGTGTAACTGGAAATATACATGCAAAAAATCTTTAAACTAAAAAAGCCTGCTCAATTTTACTTGAACAGGCTTTTTATTTCTTCTTATGTGAGAAACTAGTTAACCATAATAACTCTCTGACCTGGTGCGCCACCCGGTCTGTTATTTCCGTTACCTCTAAAACGTTTCATCATATTTTCCATTTTAGTTCTATATTCAGCTTCGGTAATTAATGTTGCCTTTTTAGGTGCTGTTACATCTTTATTGCTAACATTTCTATACTCAATACTTTTTGCTATTGTACTATTGCCTCTTCCTTCGATGGCTAAAACAGTACCTTCAGTCCACATGTTTGGATTTGGAGAGAAATTGAAACCTAAATCTTTTGTGTACCAGATGTGGGTTTCTTCTGTAACCTCTTTATCCATATCTAAAATCTTAACCGAACGGGTTGATTTTACAATAACCTCATTACAAGTTAAGCCTAAAATTTGTTTCGTTGCATCAGTTTTCACAATCTCTATTTTAGGTGCAGGAGCAGGTTTTGCTTTGGCAGTGTCGTTTTGGTTATTTCTACCGAAACCACCGCCAAAAGTATTTATCGGTCCGCTGGTACTCATTTTCAGAGTATTTGGCATGTAATAAGTGGTATCATTTAAATCGAAAACCTCAACCAATTTATTATCTGCAAAAGTGTAATAATACTCGCGATTACCTCCGGCGCCACCAAAACGCATCACACGACCACCGAAGCCACCTCCACCTCCGCCACCATTACTATCCTCTGTATCTTCAACAGGCATATAACTGGCGTTGGTTGCATTATACAACAACTCAAAATTTGTTTTACTTGTAGAAGGCATTCTTGCAATTGCCTGTTCAGGAAGTTTAATACCACTTGCAGCCATCATAGCAGCAGGATCAACTGTAGTTTCAAATTGTATTGCTCCCGAAGTTTTCTTTTGTGCATTTGCAAGTGTTGCGAAAGACAAAACCCCTACTAAAGCGAAAATTACTTTTCTCATTTTATTATGTTTTGTTTGTTAGATATGAAACTTAAAAAAAGGTTTAACAAAGTTATTTTATTTTAACTTAAAGCTTGTTAAAAAGTGTTAAACGCTTAAAAATCAGAGGTAATAATATTGTTAGTATTCTGTACTTTCCAGCCAGCCATTACACAAAACATCTGCAATATGCATAGTTTTAATGGGTAAATTATTTTTTTCGATATAGCCTTGAAGATGTAGAAGGCAAGACAAATCTGTAGAAATAATATAATCGGCCTGTTGTGCTAAAGCGTGATTTACTTTTTGCTCGGCCATTGCTGATGAAATTGCATCGAATTTTACCGCAAATGTACCGCCAAAGCCGCAACACATATCATTATCTGGTAATTCCAACATTTCCAAACCATGTACTTTTGATAAAAGCTGGCGCGGTTCATCTTTAATTTTACATTCGCGTAAAGCACTACAAGAATCATGGTAAACCGCTTTACCTTCTAATTCTGCCCCGAAATAATCTTTTTTGGCTACGTTGATTAAAAAATCTGAAAGTTCCCAAATGTTAGACTGTAAACTGCGGCATTTATTATGAACGATTGTATTAGTAAACAGATCGTTAAAACCACCTTTTACCATGCCAACACATGAGGCTGATGGTGCTACAACGTAAGTGTTTTCGGTAAAATCGTTTAAAAATTTTGTACCAACTTCCTTCGCTTCATCCCAATAACCAGCGTTGTAAGCTGGTTGACCACAACAAGTCTGCTTTGAGTTGTATTCTACCTTACATCCTGACTTTTCTAATAATCTTAAAGTATTAAATGCGGTTTCGGGATATAATTGGTCTACAAAACAGGGAACAAACAATTCTACTTTCATCTATTATAATTACAATTCGAGCTACAAACTTACAATTTTGCAGGTTCTTTGCGCTCGATTTTCCTTAAGATTACCAAAAAGATTAATCCAACTATAAAAAATGATGCCAAAGCGATAATTGACTGTCGCATGTTGTGTGTAAGTCCTTCTATAAAAGCAAAGCTGAATAAACCAATCACAATGGCTAATTTTTCTGTCGCATCGTAAAAACTAAAAAATGAAGCGGTATCAGTAGTATTTTCAGGAATATGTTTTGAATAAGTAGAACGAGATAAGGATTGAATTCCGCCCATAATTAAACCAACAATTGCTGCCAATCCATAAAATTGATATTGATTTGTAATGGAATAACCATAAATGCAGCAGGCAATCCATATCAAAACAACAATTATCAAAACATTTATATTACCAAATTTTTTCGCTAATCTAGACATTAACCAGGCGCCTAAGATTGCAACTAATTGAATAATTAAAATTACTGCAATTAAACTTCCTGATTCTAATTTTAAGACCTTTGCGCCAAAACCAGCTGCTGCAAGCATAATGGTTTGAACCCCCATCGAATAAAAGAAAAATGCAATTAAATAAGTTTTTAAAAAGGTCATTTGCTTTAGTTGTTGCCAAACTTTTACGAACTCGCCAAAACTGCTTTTAATAATTCCCTTACCAAGTGACGCTGGATTTGGTACATCTCTTGGCAAAGCTTTGAACGGAATTTGGGCAAACAACAACCACCAAATACCAACCAATAAAAATGATATTTGAGCAGGTAAAGACTTATCTGTAATGCCAAAAAGCTCAGGCTTTAAAACAAATACAAAACAGATTAGTTGTAAAATCACGCTACCGATATAACCGTAAGAAAAGCCCTGTGCACTAACTTTATCTTGGTTTTCTACCGAAGCAATAATCGGCAAATAAGAATTATTAAACATTACGCCACCAACATAGCCCATTGCGGCCAAAACAAAGCAAATAATTCCGGTTTCTAAAGTTTCTAATTTGAAGAAAAACAAAGCCATACAAGCAATAGAGCCAACGTAGGTAAATAACTTCATAAAGAATTTTTTCTTGCCTTTTGCATCAGCATAAGATGATAGAATTGGCAAAAGCACAACCATTACCAAGTAGGCAAAAGCCAATGCATAGTTTGATAAAACAGTGTTTATAAAGGTTTTTCCAAAGAATGTAACCTCGTCGCCATGTGCCTCGGTTGTAGTGACGGCAACATAATATACGGGAAAGATTGTTGAAGTAATTACCAAATTATAGGCGGAGTTTGCCCAATCAAAGAAAGCCCATGAACGGATGGTTTTCTTGTTGTCTTTTTCTATCATTTGAATTTTAAGGAGGTTAACTATTTAAATTGATAAATCGTTCAATCAGGTTGGCATAACCAATTTCTCCAGTTATTACGATTAACCAAACAGAGGTTAAAGATAATACTTCTTTCCGTCAGTTTTAATCTTGCCTGCATCTAATAGTTCACGTATGGTATCGATGCGTTCATTTTCAGAGCCATTTTTTATATTGATAACTAAATCATCTAAAATTAAAGGCTGTTGCTGTAATAAAGAAACAATTTCAAATTCGATTTCATCATTTAGCTGAACTTCATTTTCAATTCTTTTTTCTGCTAAACAAACATCGCAAACACCACATTTTGTTGTATTCAATTCATCGAAATAGTTTAGTAATTGAATGCTTCGACATATATTAGTTGATGCATAGGCAACCACGGCATTAATCTGCTTAAGCAAAATTTCTTTACGCATTTCCAGGTATTTCACATCTACATCGAAATGATTCATATCTACCCTCGCCCTAACAAATTGTAATTGTGGCTGATCGGTTTGTTGAATATAGGTTAGTAGCTCAATTGCTTGTAGTTTATTTAGAAAGGCAACAATTTCCTTGTACGATAATCCTGTTTTCTTACCTAAATCTGCTTCATTAATTTTAACGAAACCATCAAAGGCGCCACCATGCGATCGCAAAATGGTTTTTATGATGCTATCGTAAGCTTTATTTTCAATTTGGAATCGATATACATCTTCATGGCCGACTGTAAACATCAACCTTGATGGTAGAAAAACACTTTCTGATAGTATAATGTAACCATCATGCTCCAAAAATTTTAAGGCAGAAATTGTTTTTAAAACACTAATATTAAATCTTTTACAGAAATCAGCTATATCGAAAGTAAAAGTTAAACCCTCGCCTGCACCAAAAGCCAATTGAAAGTAGTTACCTAGGTAATGATATACTTTTCTGATTTCATCGGGAGATGGGAAACTATCAATGTAGCGAGATTCCAAATTTAAAATATCAGATTGATTGGCTAGTAAAACAGCATAACTTCTTTGTTCATCTCGACCAGCCCTACCGGCTTCCTGATAATAAGCTTCTAAACTTTCTGGCAAATCTAAGTGAACCACAAAGCGAACATCGGCTTTGTCAATCCCCATGCCGAAAGCATTTGTTGCCACCATTATGCGGGTTTTGTTTAGCTTCCAATCTTCCTGTTTTTGAAAACGAATATCTCGTTCTAAACCTGCATGGTAAAAATCGGCTTTAATTTGGTTACGATTAATGAAGTTTGAAACTTCAGCAGTTTCTCTGCGATTTCGAACATAAACTAAGCCTGTACCTTTAACATTTTTGCAAATGTCAATCAGCTTTTTATATTTATCTTCTTTATTAAAAACAACATAACTTAAATTATCTCGGGCGAAGCTTTTAATAAAAATTTCTGGGTTTTTCATTTCAAGCTTTTCGATAATATCCTTCCGAACAAAATCTGTAGCGGTTGCTGTAAGTGCTAAGACAGGCACATCAGGAAGTATTTCTCTAAGCTTTGAAATCTGTTGGTAAGGCGGGCGAAAATCATATCCCCATTGAGAAATACAGTGTGCTTCATCAACAGCAATTAAATTAACATTCATATAAGAAATTCGAACGCGAACCAAATCAGAGAGCAGCCTTTCTGGAGATAGATATAGAAATTTTATCTTGCCGTAGATGCAATTATCCAGCAGAATATCAATTTCACGTTTGCCCATTCCAGCGTAAATGGCAATCGCTTCAATTCCTCTTGATTTCAGGTTTTCAACCTGGTCTTTCATCAAGGCAATTAATGGAGAAACCACAATGCAAATTCCTTCTTTCACCAATGCAGGAACTTGAAAGCAAATGGATTTTCCTCCGCCAGTTGGCAACAAAGCCAAACTATCTTTACCTTCCAAAACAGAAGTTATAATGTCTTGCTGTAAGGGTCTAAAAGATTGGTGTCCCCAATATTTTTGTAAAATCTCTATTGCTGTCATAAATCGGCGGTATCAAAACTATAAAAAAGCTATTGATATTGCTAAATTGCGCCAAAAATTAATACAAATTTAGATGAAGCAACTTTACTTTCTATCCGCTCTCTCACTCCTGTTTTTCGCCGCCAGTGCCCAAGAAAAGAAATGGGACGTTGAAAAATATCAAGGAACAACTAAAAATTTCACCTTAAATACCGATGAAGGAACCTGGATGAATTTGGATGTTAGTCCGGATGGGCAAGAAATTGTTTTCGATTTATTGGGTGATATTTACACCATGCCAATTGCAGGTGGCCAAGCAAAGCTGATAAGTGGTGGTATTGCTTATGATGTTCAACCACGCTTTAGCCCAAATGGAAAGTATATTTCTTACACAAGTGATAAAAGTGGAGGTGATAATATTTGGATTATGGGCCGCGATGGTGCAAACAAAAAGCAAGTAACCAAAGAGACTTTCAGATTGTTAAATAACGCGACATGGATGCCAAATAGCGAATATATTGTGGCTCGAAAGCACTTCACAGCTGGCCGTTCTTTAGGCGCTGGCGAAATGTGGATGTACAATATTAATGGTGGTGATGGTGTGCAATTGACAAAACGTAAAAACGACCAGCAAGATGCTGGGGAGCCAAATGTTTCACCTGATGGTAGATATGTTTATTTCAGCGAAGATGTTACTCCAGGTCCAAATTTTGAATACAGTAAAGACCCAAATGGCACAATTTACGCCATTCGTCAACTGGATTTAACGACCGGAAAATTAACCACCCTAATTAACGAGCAAGGTGGTGCTTGTCGTCCGCAAGTTTCTCCGGATGGAAATTTAATCGCTTTCGTAAAGCGTGTTCGTTTAAAGTCGACACTTTATGTTCAAAATATAAAAACTGGCGAAGAGTGGCCAGTTAATGAAGATTTATCTCACGATCAGCAAGAAACATGGGCAATTTTCGGCGTTTATCCAAATTTCGCCTGGATGCCAGATAGTAAAAGTTTGGTGTTTTATGCAAAGGGTAAAATCAGAAAAACCGAATTGGCTACATTGATTACTTCGACAATTCCTTTTCAAGCAAATACGGTTCAAACCGTGCAGCAAGCTTTACATTTCGAACAGCAGGTATTTAGTAATGATTTTTCGGCTAAAATGCTTCGTCAGTTAACAACATCGCCTGATGGCAAAACAATAGTTTTTAATGCAGCAGGTTACTTATATAAGCAAGAATTACCAAACGGAACGCCAGAAAGATTAACTAACGGCTTAGATTTCGAATTTGAACCAAGTTTTAGTCCTGATGGAAAGTATGTAATTTATACCAGCTGGAGTGATGAACTTCGCGGAGCGATTAAAAGAACAGATTTAAAATCAGGCAAAACCATAACGCTGAGTGATGAAAAAGGCTTTTATTATTCACCGCAATATTCTACCAAAGGTGATAAAATCGTGTTCAGAAAAGGAAGCGGAAATGATGTTTTAGGTTACAATTACGGACGAGGAACAGGAATTTTTACAATGGCTGCAATTGGAGGTTCTAAAACTTTGGTTTCTGAAAGTGGCATAAAGCCTTCTTTTAATAATACAGATACGCGAATTTATTTCCAAAGTTATGCCGATGGCAAAAAAGCCTTAAAAAGTATTGATTTAAATGGAGCGAATGAAAGAACTCATTTTACATCTCAATATGCAAATCAATTTATTGTTAGTCCGGATAATAAATGGTTGGCGTTCAATGAGCTTTTTAATGTGTACATCACCCCGATGATTAACATTGGTGTGGCACAAGATGCATCCGCAGGAAACAAAGCAATTCCTGTTGCAAAAGTTACAACCGACGGCGGTACATACATACAATGGAGTGCAGATAGCAAAAATTTACATTGGACATTAGGCCCAAAATATTTTACTGTCGATGTAAATAGCACTTTCAATTTTGATGGTTCGACACCGAAGACACAAGCCTCTTCAATTGATATTAACCTGACTTTAAAATCAGATGCACCCACTGGAATTGTAGCCTTGAAAGGTGCGAGAATTATTTCAATGAAAGGCGACGAAGTTATTGATAATGGAATCATCTTAACTGATGGCAATAAAATTACTGCAATTGGCAAAGCCGATGAAGTTACTATTCCAACAAGTGCGAAAGTTATCGATGTTAATGGTAAAACCATTATGCCAGGGATTGTTGACGTTCATGCGCATTTACGCACAAGTCCTGATGGAATTTCACCGCAAAGCGATTGGAGTTATTTAGCCAATCTGGCTTTCGGTGTAACTACTTCACACGACCCATCGAGCAATACGGAAATGGTTTTTAGCCAAAGTGAAATGCTTAAAGCCGGTAGAATGGTTGGACCAAGAGTTTATTCGACTGGGGGAATTTTATATGGTGCTGATGGCGATTTTAAAGTCGTGATTAACAGCTTAGATGATGCTTTAGCAAACCTAAAACGCTTGAAGGCAGTTGGTGCATTCTCCGTAAAATCATACAATCAACCACGTAGAGAGCAACGCCAACAGATTTTAGAAGCTGCCCGCCAGTTGAAAATGGAAGTTGTTCCCGAAGGTGGTTCAACGTTTTTTCATAATATGAATATGGTTGCCGATGGACATACGGGTATTGAACACAGCATCCCGGTTTTACCTGTTTATAAGGATGTAACTACGCTTTGGAACAATACAACTGTTGGTTATACACCTACTTTAATTGTAGCTTACGGTGGTCAATGGGGCGAAAACTATTGGTATGACAGAACCAATGTTTGGGAAAACGAAAAGTTAATGACTTATACACCTCGTTCAATTATCGATTCGAGAGCAAGACGTAGAACAACTTCAGAATATAGCGATTACAACCACATTGATATTGCAAAAGCGACCAAACAAATTGCAGATGGCGGTACAAAAGTAAATTTGGGTGCGCACGGACAAATTCAAGGTTTAGGCGCACACTGGGAATTATGGATGTTTGTTCAGGGAGGATTTTCGCCTTTACAAGCCATTAGAAATGCAACTTTAAATGGCGCGCATTATTTAGGAATGGATAAAGAAATTGGTTCGTTAGAAGTTGGAAAGTTAGCCGATTTAGTTATTATGGATGCCAATCCATTGGATGATATTCGTAACTCTGAAAAGATTAAATATGTGATGATTAATGGCCGCTTATATGATAGCGCCACAATGAATGAAATTGGAACCAGAGAAAAACTTCGTGGCAAGTTATGGTTCGAAAATGCTAGAGGTACTGGTTACATTATTCCAAATGGCGAATCGGAAACCTGGACTTATACTGTTCCGCATTGCGATTAAATTATACTCCCGCAGATTTAAAAGATTAGCGCTAATCTTTTAAATCTGCGGGAAACTTTCTTTTTTAGTATTCCTGCTTTTATGGAATGAAGACTTAAAATAAAGAAGCTTAAAGCTTTACAATATCAACAACCCAAACTCCCTCAAAGTATTAATCGGTTTTGAATACCAGAACAATTCAAAGTTTTCCATTTCCCTCTCAAAATCGATTTTTACCTCTTGAAATGAATAAATCTTATCACCAGAAACTTTTATTTTATCCAAAATAGAAACCAACCATTCACCTTCACTTTTATTGGTTTGAATAGTAAAGCTTTCTTTTTTATCGTGAAATGTTAGCGAAGCCATTTCCCAGGAATTACCTTTTTTGGTTTTAGTGAAATATTCTGTGTCAGGTTTACTGCCTAGCCAAACAACTTTTGCGGTAGGTTTTGTATTGAAGTTATTTTCTTCATTTAAGGCTTTCTCAATAAAATCAGCAGGAATTTTTGTTCTTGGAATTTTAAAATCAAACCAGTCTTGCAACTCGTAATCAAAGCAAATTCCATGCATAAAATTGAAGAGCGATTTCTTCAATCCGAAACTAAATTTGTTGTGGTCGATGCCCGTTTTATCTAAATAATTAATGTCGTTATTTGCAAATGTTCCTATCACTTCGGTTTCTTTAACTACACCAAATTTTTCAGGATACATGCCGACAGGACTGTGTGCCGTCATGGCAAACTGGTGCCAGAAACCGGATTGTAAAATTCCAGCTTCGAATAATTGGCGAACCATTTCCAGGCTATCAATCGTCTCCTGGATGGTTTGAGTTGGATAACCATACATCAAATAAGCATGAACCATGATGCCTGCTTCGGTAAAATTTCGGGTCACTCTCGCCACTTGTTCTACCGTTACACCTTTATCAATCAGTTTTAATAACCTATCAGATGCAACCTCTAAACCGCCAGAAACAGCGATACAGCCTGATGCTTTTAATAACAGACATAAATCAGCCGTAAAACTTTTTTCAAAGCGAATGTTTGTCCACCAGGTTACAGCCAATTTTCTGCGAAGAATTTCCAAAGCCACTTCACGCATTAAAGCCGGTGGTGCGGCTTCATCTACAAAATGAAAACCGTTTTGTCCGGTTTTAATAGATAATTCCTCTATCCTATCAACAATTTGCTTGGCTTGTACAGGCTCGTAAACCTTAATATAATCTAAGGAAATGTCGCAAAAAGTACATTTTCCCCAATAGCACCCATGTGCCATTGTTAGTTTATTCCATCGTCCATCGCTCCACATGCGGTGCATTGGGTTCACAATTTCGATAACTGAAATATATGTATCCAAATGCAAATCCGAGTAATCGGGGGTACCTACATCGGCTTGCTTGTAATCCTTTCTGAAGGAATCATTTTTATAAACTACTTCATTGTTTTCAAGCAGAAAAGTGCGTTTATACATCTGCATTTCTACAGGAATATTTCCGCTGATGTTCTGAATAAGTAATTCTATTGGTAGTTCACCATCATCTAAGGTAATGAAATCGAAAAACTCAAAAACACGTTTATCAGAAAGTGAACGTAATTCAGTATTTGGGAAACCGCCACCCATCGAAATTTTAATTTGGGGATGATGTTTTTTAACCCATTGTGCCGAGCGGAATGCACTATATAAATTTCCTGGAAAAGGAACTGAAATCAAAAATAATTTTGGTTGAACAGCTTCGATGTAATCTTTTAGAATAGAAATTAAAATGTTATCTATATAGCTTGGCCCTTGTTCTAAAGCATTGTAAAGTTCATCAAAAGAATTTGCACTTCTGCCCAAACGCTCTGCATAACGACTAAAACCGAAGTTTTCATCAACACATTCAACAATGAAATCAGAAATATCTTCGAGGTAAAGTGTGGCCAAGTGTTTGGCTTTATCTTGAGTTCCCATCGCACCAAATGCCCAATCTAATTCTTCCAGCTGTGCAAATCTTGATGCTTGCGGAAGAAAATCATCACCACAAATTTGTAAAGCTAAGGTTGGATTTTTACCCTGAAGGAAATCAATAACCGAATCAATTGTTTTTAAGTATTCATCTTGGAGTGCTAAAATGCGCTTCGAATTTGGGCTTATTTGTTTGTCAGATTTGAAACTAAATAAATCCTTCAATCCCTCTTTTGAGAAGATTTTTAGGATAACTTCAATACCTAAATCGGCTTGTGTTGACGAAATATCTTTAGTATTCAGAAAACCTTTTATATACGCTGTTGCTGGATATGGCGTATTCAGTTGGGTAAATGGTGGGGTAACAATAAAAAGTTCTGCTTTCAAAAGAAATATTTAAAACGCAAAAGTAAGGGAATTTTGGGAGTAGCGTTCGTTATGCTGGAATTATTTCAGCATCCATTATGTTATTAGACCCTGAAATGAATTCAGGGTGGCGGATTTTAATAAACTAAAACCTGAAAAATCGCGTTCTACAAATACATCAACGCCATTTACATAAATGAAATTTTTGCTATTCCTTTTATTAATAACCTTTACTGAAACCTCGTTCGCTCAGAAATCATTTATTTTCCCAAAAGTTAAATCGCAAGGTTTAACAGCGCAGGATTTAAAACCAGCAAATTGGACAATTATTGAAACTGCAAATGGCGACTTAAATAATGATGGAGTTGAAGATTTGGCAATTGTTTACGAATCTGATAAAATCGCTAGCGAAACCAGAACTTATGGTGATAACAATTCGGATATTATTAAGGAAACACAGAAACCTCGTATCCTAGCTATTTATTTTAAAAATCATCCGTCTGGCAATTATATTCTGTCCACTCAAAACAACGATTTTATTTTACGTTCCGAAGAAGGCGGAAGATTAGGCGACCCTTTAAATCAAATTTCCATTAAAGACCAACAACTTTACTTACGTTTTAAAGGTGGCGCAGAATGGCGCTGGGAAATGGGTTATACATTTAAATTCGAGAACAAAGATTGGTTTTTGACCAGTGCAATAAATCTCTACTTCAATCAAAATACAGGCGACATGACCGAGCGGATTTACGATTTTAAAACTCGTGAGTTGTTTACCACAGTTGGTAATTTACACAGGCGAGATGTTACAAATCGAAGAACAAGTGAAGTTTTATATTTTAGTCAGCTGAGAACATTTAAGACTTTTAAAAAACCCTGGGCCTGGGAAATTATGCCTAATGTTTATTTGTGATTTTAGTTTTGCCACGGAAACACGGAAGTCACGGAAAAATCTTGTTCTAAACAAATCGTCATTGCGAGGCACGAAGCAATCCTACAATTTTAGCTATTGAAACGAATTGTGTTAAGATTGCTTCGTACCTCGCAATGACGTGAAGCAAAAAAACAACTACAAATTCTGCGCTATGACAAAACCGCTTGCCCAAGCCCATTGAAAATTATAACCACCAAGCCAGCCCGTAACATCCATACATTCGCCACCAAAAAATAAATTTGGGATTTTCTTACATTCTAAAGTTTTTGAAGAAATTTCATTGGTGTCAATTCCGCCTCGCATTACTTCGGCTTTATCGTAACCTTTATCCCCTGCTGGTTTTACTTTAAATTGATGAATAGTTTGTTCAATTAAATCAATTTCACTTTTGGTTAATGATGCTACAGGTTTCGATAGTGGTAAAAATTTACCCAAAGCATCAGTAAATTTCTTCGTGTAAAATCTATTCAACAAAGTTGATAAAAGCGTTTTTCCATTTGATTTTCGTTCATCATCCAAAAGCGAAGCAATATTGTGATGTGGCAATAGATTAAGATTAACCACCTCGCCTCTACGCCAAAAGGAGGAAATTTGTAAAATAGCCGGACCACTTAAACCCCAGTGCGTAAATAAAATATTTTCCTCAAAAGAAATTTCATCATTACTAACTTCACAAAAAACGGAATTGCCAGAAAGTTGCGCAAACCATTCTTCGTCTTTTCCTGTAATGGTAAGTGGAACCAAAGCCGGTGCCGTTTCGACTATTTTCAAATCATTTTTTCGAGCGAAACGCAAAGCGAAATCTGTAGCACCCATTTTCGGGATAGGCAAGCCTCCGGTCGCTATAACCAGTTTTTCGGAGGTTAAGGAAACCACTTTGCCATTCTTTTCGTAACTTATCTTGAATCCATTAGGTAAAATTTCAATCTCCCTAACATCAGCATTGCATCTAATTTCCTGTCCAAAATCTTCACAAATCGAGGTGAAAACCTGAACAATATCTTTAGCATTTTTATCATCAGGAAAAAGTTGACCTAATGTTTTTTCTTTGCCTTGAATGCCATAGGTTTCAAAAAAACTAATGGTATCATCAACTGTCCATTGGTTAAAAGCAGATTTTATAAAATGAGGATTTGCCGAAATAAACTGCTCTGCAGATGCAAATTGATTGGTGTAATTACATCTGCCACCACCAGAAATTAAAATTTTAGCGCCAGGTTTTTCGTTCTTTTCGAGTACAATTACTTTTTTTCCAAGATAACCGGCTTGCACTGCACACATTAATCCGCAAGCACCTGCACCAATAATTATCGCATCAGCATTCATGTGGCAAAGGTATAAGTTTTAGATTTACTGTTGTGTTAGTTTGTTTTTGAGATTTGTATTTTCCTCTTTCAGAATGTCTGCTCGCACGCAATTACTTAATTTTAGGTTTATTGCAGAATTAGTTGTTTAATAGCCCCGATTGTAGTGAAAATACTTTTTGTTAGCAGGTCTTCGACAAGCTCAGACTGACAATCGCAAAAAGATTGCAACGAAAAGCGGGACGGAATCTTAACCCTTGCAGTACAACTGCGCTTCGAAAATTAATGTTACAAATCAATCATTCTGTCTTTATCCTTGTTCTTTTTACTATTTTTGCTTCTTTAAAAAATCAATCTTACTGATGGCAAAACAGATTAGCGAATTAAAGTTAGGTATTTTAGGTGGCGGACAATTGGGCCGGATGCTCATTCAGCAAGCAATTAACTACAACGTAACTTCTTTGGTTCTAGACCCTGACCCAGATGCACCTTGCAAGCATATTGCAAATTATTTTGAAAATGGTTCGATTACAGATTTTGATACCGTTTATAACTTCGGAAAAAAGGCTGATATTATTACAATCGAAATCGAAAAGGTTAATATTGAAGCTTTAGAGCAATTGGAAAAAGAGGGAAAACAAGTTTTTCCTCAATCAAGAGTTATCCGCTTGATTCAAGATAAGGGCGTTCAGAAACAATTTTTCAAAGAAAATGATATTCCTACTTCTCCATTCCAAATCGTAAATACAAAGGAGGATATGGAAAATAGCCAGATTCCTTTTCCTTATATTTTAAAGTTGAGAAAAGATGGTTATGATGGTAAAGGCGTAATGCGAATTAATAGCGCTGCTGATTTGGATAAAGCCTTCGATGCGCCTTGCATAATCGAAAAGTTAGTTGATTTTGAAAAGGAAGTTGCGGTAATTGTTGCCAGAAATTCGAAGGGCGATATGAAAACTTTCCCAATGGTGGAAATGGAGTTTAATCCAGAAGCTAATTTAGTTGAGTTTTTAATATCACCATCTACATATGCAGAAAATCTGCAGCAAAAGGCAGAAAACATTGCTAAAAATATTGCTTCGGCAATGAACATTACCGGTATACTCGCGGTTGAAATGTTTGTTTGTAAAGATGGAGAACTATTAGTTAATGAGGTTGCACCTCGTCCGCATAATAGTGGCCATCAAACTATTGAAGGGAACTATGTTTCTCAATTTGAACAACATTTGCGTTCTATTTATAATTTGCCATTGGGCGATACAACCAGCATCACCAATGCAATTATGATTAATTTATTGGGTGAAAAAGGGTCTGAAGGCGTCGCAAAATATGAGAATTTGGAAAAGATTTTAGCTATTGATGGCGTATTTGTTCATTTATATGGTAAAAAATATACTAAGCCTTTTCGTAAAATGGGACATGTAACTATTGTCGATATCGACAGAGAAAAAGCAATTGAGAAAGCCAGATATGTGCAGAAAACATTAAGGGTTATTGCTTAAAAGAGTGAAGATTTAGGAACAAAGATTAAAGATATAAAAAGTTAGAAATGAGTGCTAAAGTTGGGATAATTATGGGCAGCAAATCCGATTTGCCTGTTATGCAAGATGCTGCTGATGTTTTAAAAGAATTTGGAATTGACTACGAAATTACGGTTGTGTCTGCTCACAGAACACCAGAACGTATGTTTAATTACGCGAAAGAAGCACAAGGCCGGGGTTTAAAAGTGATTATTGCAGGTGCTGGTGGCGCTGCGCACTTACCAGGAATGGTTGCATCAATTACTACCCTTCCTGTTATCGGAGTTCCGGTTAAATCATCTAACTCAATTGATGGTTGGGATAGTATTCTATCAATTTTACAAATGCCGAATGGAATTCCAGTAGCAACAGTTGCTTTAAACGCAGCTAAAAATGCTGGTTTATTAGCTGCGCAAATTTTAGCTACAGCCGACGAGTCTATAACGGCTAAAATGCAAGCCTATAAAGACGATTTGAGAAGAAAGGTTGAGGAAAGCGCTGAAAGTATGTAGTCCGAAGTCGGGAGTCAGATAATTTCATGTTTTAATTAAAACTCATCACATCGGTTTACTGACTACTAACTTTTCTGACAATATAATTAATTCAAATTTGGGTCTATTGGAAAATTACTTACATGCGCATATTTCGGACCGAGGTTTACAATAACATCTCTCCATAGTTGTTCATCATCGTTTCCAAAAATAATATCAGGATGTGAAATATCACTCACCATCCAGGCATTTTGCTCAATTTCGCGGTTTAGTTGTCCATTATCCCATCCAGAGTAACCCAAAAAGAATTTAATTTCATCTTCTTGAATTGCATTTGTATTAATCAGGATTTTCAATGTTTCAAAGTTTCCTCCCCAGTAAATTCCATTTCCAATCTCATCACCACTTTGTAATTTATCATAAGCACGATGAATAAAATGTAGCGTATCAGCGGCTACGGGTCCACCAAAATAGATATGGTTGTTTGCCTCCCACAAATCTTGTATAACATCCTTTAAGAGTAAATTATCGGCTTGATTAAGTATATAACCAACAGTACCATCCACTCCGTGTTCGGTAACCAAAACTACAGAGCGTTTAAAATTAGGATCGGCCATAAAAGGTTCTGAAATGAGTAATCGTCCGGTTTTTGGCTTTATATTGTTTAGCATGATGATAATCATTTGTTGCACCGCAAAAGATGCTTATTTTTGTTTATGCAAGTTACAAATGAATTTCTACAAAACCTGCGCCAAGATTATATCAGTGCTACACTAGATGAATCTGACGTAGATGATAATCCAATTATACAGTTTAAAAAATGGTTTGATAACGCTGTTGAAGCACAAGTGTATGAACCAAATGTAATGACTTTGGCTACAGCCGATAAAGCCGGAAAACCCGATGCCAGAATTGTTTTATTAAAAGGCGTTGATGAAGATGGTTTCAGGTTTTTTACCAACTATTTAAGCGCCAAGGGAAAAGAATTGAAGAGAAACCCTTATGCAGCTTTAGTTTTCTTTTGGCCGGATTTGGAGCGACAAGTAAGAGTGGAAGGGACTGTAGAAAAACTTGATAAAGAAACTTCTGAGGAATACTTTGTTACACGTCCGGTTGCAAGTCAGATTGGTGCAGTTGCATCTCCTCAAAGTCAGGTAATTGCAAACCGACAAGTTTTAGAAGATAAATTTGAAGAACTTAAAAATAAAAGCGAAGGAAAAACAATTGCTAAGCCTGCACATTGGGGCGGTTATATTGTAAAACCTACACGTATAGAATTTTGGCAAGGTCGCCGTAGCCGTTTGCATGATAGGATTAATTTTGAACTGGTAAAAGGCAGTTGGGTAAAAAATAGATTGGCACCATAAAATCTATTATAAATGAAAAGAGATACGCTATCCAGCCATATCTCTTTTCTTTAACTAATCATTAACTAACCTAAATTTACTAGGAAGTATCCTTATAAAAACGTCTTGTGTTTTCTAAACTCCGACGATTATTTCTCTTTCAAATCAAGTATCTTTTCTTTCTTGATGACTCAAAGGTCTCTAAAATTAATACAGTTTTGAAGCTTGTATCGATGAATATCGGCATTGTATCGACTAATAAAGTTTAACATTTATTTTAACAATTATTAACAATAAATAATTGTTTTTCAGGCAATTAAACGTCATTAATTAGAGTTTAAAAGCATGATTATTTTATTATAAGACAAAGGCTCTCTCTTTCGAGAAAGCCTTGCTTGATAAATAGGAAATTAGAAAAAATTAATAACCTGGGTTTTGATTGATATTTGGGTTGGCATTAAGCTCGTCTGTAGGAATTGGCCAGATGTATCTGTAATCTGTATAAGCAATTGCGGCTTTTCCAGTTGCAGTTGTTGGTCTTAAAACCACATCCCAATTTGTGCCTGTTCCACTTAGTGCAGTTACCAAAATTTTAGCTGGTATTCCACCACCTGCAACCTGGAAATTAGCATCTTGAGATAATCTGGTAATGTCTGGCCATCTTCTGCCCTCGCCTGCAAATTCTACTCTCCTTTCGTTTAGAATGGCTTGTGTTAAAGCATTTTGAGTTGTAAAACTTGCAATCGTGTATTGGCTTGCAGTTGGTACTGCCCTGTTTCTTACTGCATTTAATAAACCCAAAGCTCTCGTATCTAATGCAGTTGTTCTCGAATATGCTTCAGCAACATTTAACAGGACTTCTGCATATCTAATAATCGGAGCATAATCGGTTTTGTTGGTGTAATCTCTAAATTTATAATTGAAGAAATACCTTGCACCAGTTGTAGTTTGCTGAATTTGTAATAATGTTCTTCTGGTATCTCCGGTAACCCAAAAAGATGCATTATATAAATTCGGACTTGTTGCAACCAAACCACGCCCGCCTAAACTTGCCGGACCGAACATATTTGGTAAAGCACCATTTACTCCACCGTTTGCAGCCGCACTATTCTCTATTGAAAATATAGATTCAGTATTACTTGTAAAATTGGTGAAAGGTCCATCCGGCGAAGCCGTTAAAGCATAATTGCCAATTGGGCTTGTGTATGGCGCTGCCGTTGCTGATGTACCTAATTTTGCACCTTCGGTTATTACTCCGGCAAAATCATTCATGTGTAATTTAACCCGAGTTTTTAAAGCAATGGCAGCAGCTTTTGTGGCTCTGGTTATGGCATAAGTAGAACGGGTGGAAGGTAGATTCGTTTCAGCATAATCTAAGTCTGCTAAAATTTTAGTGTAATCTTCTGCAACTGTTCCTCTTGGAATCAAAAGTTGTGTGGTTACTGCATCAGTAGAATTAACCGCAACCGTACGATATGGAACGCCAATGTTACTGCCATTTCCATCAACATACGGACGAGAAAAATTAACAACTAATTCGTGATGCGCTAAAGCTCTTAAAAATCTAGCTTCAGCTGCATACTGAGTTGAAACAGCCGTTGTAATTGTTCCTTTTGCTGCCGCTGATTCGACACCCGCGATTAATATATTACATTGATTGATAAGTGCATATAAGTTGCTCCACAAGTTGATGTTATTTGCAGTAGTTGATGTATATGTTGATTCGTAAGTAATTTGAAAGAATGTGGCTAAATTCACCATATCTTCGCCTCTCATTTCGCCCTGCTCAATTGATGCAGCACCAAAAGGATAGCCACGTCCTGAACCGCCATTATATGTACCAACTGCCGCCGTATTATAAACGCCTGCTGCAACCAATTCGATATTTGCAGGTGTATCGAAAGCAGTAGCTTCTGATAGTGAGTTGATAGGATTCAACTCTGTGTATTTTTCGCAAGAACTTACTGATAACATAGTTACAAGTAGTCCTGCGTAAGCAAATTTATTTTTTATTTTAAAATTCTTCATATCAGTATATTCTTAAAATCCAACATTTAAACCCACTAAAAATGTTCTGGCTCTTGGGTTGGTATTGTAATCCAAACCAGCTTGACTGTTAGTAGATGTACTATAATTTAATTCAGGATCTAAACCAGAATATGGAGTAATTACAAACGCATTTTGTACTTGTGCATAAACGCGTAGTCTGTTCAATTTTATTTTATCGGTAAATAATTTCGGGAAAGAATAGCCCAAAACAATGTCTTGTGCTCTGATGAATTTACCATCCTCTACAAAGCGAGAAACTGCGCTTGATGTTAAATTTGTGAAAGCATCTCGTCCGTAGTAAACTTTTGGAACATTGGTAATTTGACCAGCGGTTGTCCATCTTTCTAAAATCTCTGTTCCATTATTCAAAAACTTTTGATTTAAAAGACTTTCCTGACGGGTAATGTTCATCACTTTGTTACCACCTGAAAACACCATATTGATATTCAAATCAAAACCTTTATAGCTGAAATTATTTACAAAACCACCATAATATGTTGGGTTTGATTGGCCTAAAATTTTCTTATCAGTTGCCGCTAGTGTTGTTGCGGTTATTAAAGCTGTTGGATTTGCAGCATCGTAAATGTAATAAGTTTGGTTTGCAATGTTTCCTTGGATAATTGAACCATCAGCCTTAACATATAAGGGATTTCCGTTTGCCGCATTTACACCTGCATATTCAAAACCGTAAATAGAACCGATAGATTCTCCAACTCTGTTGATGTTGTAGGTATAAGTTATATCCGAATTGTTGTTTGATAGCTGTGTGATTTTATTTTTCACAAAAGTGATGTTAAAAGTAGTATTCCATTTGAAAGGGCTATCTCTAAGGATATCAGCATTTAGTGAAAACTCGTAACCTTTGTTGTACATTTTACCAACGTTCTGGTTAATAGAATTTCCAGGGACACCTAAAGATGGCGCAGTTGGGGCTGCTAAAATCAAATTATCAATATTATTTTTGAAATAATCTGCTGTTAAGGTAATTCTGCTGTTAAATAGTGTTGCATCAATACCCACATCATACTTACCACTTGTTTCAAACTTTAAGGAGCTGTTACCAACTTGTGTATATGCTAAGCCACTTTGCACACCATAAATTGCTGCGCTAAATGTTCCGGCAAATGGATAATTTCCAATATCTGTATTTCCTGTTTTGGCATAACTACCTCTAATTTTGAAGTCGTTTATGAATTTAAAAGCATCATTACCTTTAATAAAATCTTCCTGTGATAATCTCCATCCGGCCGAAACACCTGGTAATTTTGCACTTTGATTTCCTAATGGTAAAGAAGAAATTGCATCTATACGGTAAGTTCCAGATAATAAATAGCGGTCTTTATAACTGTAATTTGCTCTGGCGAAATAAGATTTGTAAGCATTTTCTGATACACCACCACCAATACCGAAAGTTGATTGAGTTAATGAGCTGCTAATAATGTTTTCGCCACTAAAAAATGTACTTGATAATTGTGAACCACTCGCATAAAATGAGCGGCTTTTAGATTTTTGATATTCAATGCCTACAGTGGCACCGAATGAATGGTCGCCAATTGTTTTATTATATGTTGCAGTATTTGTCCAGCTGTATCTAAACCTTGGAATATACTGTTGCAGCTCGTAACCTTTTGTTGCGCTACCGCCATCACCATGTAAAGGATCTAAATACTGGTAATCCTCACCTAAAATATTCATGGTCGAAACTTGCGAACGTAAATTTAATCCATCAATAATTTTTACATCAGCAAAAGCATTTCCAAGTAATGTAAAAGTTTGGTTTTTGAAGATATTATGGTCTAACACATATTTTATGTTGGTGTAGTTATCATCAATCTCTTTCAAATTTGCTCCACGACCTAAACGAGCATTATCTGAACTCAAATTATAACTTCCATCAGCATTAAAAGCACCAACGTTAGGCAAAGCTCTAATTGCATTACCAATATTTCCGGATAACGAACTTGTGCCCGAATTTAAGCCTGTATTTTTAACATAAGAGCCAGTGATGCTTGCGCCAAACGTTAAATAATTGCCCAAGGCTTTTTGCTCAAACTTACCAGAAAACTGATATTTATTTTGATTATTAGCGACCGTTGTGCCTTTTAAATCGGCATATCCTAACGAGAAATAATAGTTTGATAAGTCTGTAGCACCACTAAAAGAAATATTGTGGTTTTGCTGAAAAGCATCTTTATTGAATACTAAATCCTGCCAATCTGTATCAATAACATTTCCAGAAGCATCATTTGCTAAAACTGCTTGCGGTGTTGTTGTACCCGAATTATATAATTTTTCGTTCGCAATCGTTACAAATTCTTGTGCATTTAATAAATCAAAACGTTTTGAAACATTTGACCATGCAAACCAAGAGTTATAATTTACCTGAGTTTTGCCTTTTGTTCCTTTTTTCGTTGTGATGATAATTACCCCATTTGCACCTCTGGATCCATAAATCGCAGTTGCAGCACCGTCCTTTAATACATCAACACTTTGAATATCGTTCGGGTTAATATCGCCTAACGGATTTACAGAAGCCACACTACTAGAACCGCTTGAAATAATTACCATTCCATCCACAACATATAATGGATCAGCTCCAGATGAAATACTATTTGTACCACGAATACGAATACGCGGACCAGCACCCAAAATACCGCTTGAATTGGTTACCTGAACACCTGTAACCTTACCAGCCAAAGCCTGATCGAAACTGGCTACTGGCTTTCCGGCTAAATCTTCACCCTTGATACTTGCAACCGAGCCGGTTACATCTTTTCTTTTTGCCGTACCGTAACCAATAACAACAACATCGGTTAAGGCTTGGGCATCAGCAGCTAATGAAACATTAATTTTTGTGGCTTTACCTACAGTTACATTTTGTGATACATAACCTATGGAAGAAAATTGCAACACAGTTGATGAACTAACCTTGATAGAATATGTTCCATCTGCGCCTGTAGATATGCCATTTCTACTGTTCAAAACCTTAATACTAACCCCAGGCAAAGGCAAACCATCTTCTTTTGCCGTTACCATTCCCGTAACAGTTCTTTCTTGTGCCGATACTTTCGTAACCAGCAATACCATAAAGAACAACAAACACTTTAGTAGTTTTCTTTTCATTTACATTAATTTTAGTTTAAATTGTTAATAATATTTTTGAAGAATTAATCATAGCATAGCCGATGTAGAACCGTGTCCTGCTTAAATGAGCCTGCAAAATGATTAGTCGTATTTATCACCTATTTGGAAAACTTGAGTGGATTTCCAGTTCTTTACGAACAAATGCGATGATTAATAATTCGAGGACTAATAAAACGGTTCTGAAAAATAAAAAATGTTAAGTAACGATGAATCCGATACTTGTATCGACAAAATATTAAAGAAATGTTAATTGATATTTTTTAACAAAAAAGCCCGAAATTTTTGTTTATGGAGGGTTTTTTCATCAATTTACAATCAAATTTTAACAATAATAATTAGCACATATTATGATGAAGAATATTTCAGTAATTGGTTCTGGAACAATGGGAAACGGAATTGCACATACTTTTGCGCAGTTCGGATTTAGCGTTAATTTAATTGATATCAACCAAAATGCTTTAGATAAGGCGATTGCCACTATCGATAAAAACCTAGACAGGCAAGTTGGAAAGGGAACTTTAACAGATGCCCAAAAGGTTGATACTTTAAATAATATAAAAACTTTCACATCTATCGCTGATGGGGTAAAAACAGCTGATTTAGTTGTTGAGGCTGCTACAGAAAACATTGAACTGAAGCTAAAAATCTTTAAGGAATTGGACGGCTTCGCACCTGCTCATGCCATTTTAGCATCAAATACCTCATCAATATCTATTACTCAAATTGCTGCTGTTACCAATCGTGGCGATAAAGTTATTGGTATGCACTTTATGAATCCTGTTCCGGTGATGAAATTGGTCGAGGTTATTCGCGGCTACCAAACCAGCGATGAAACGACTAAAACCATTATGTCGCTTTCTGAAAATTTGCAAAAAGCACCTGTTGAAGTAAATGATTATCCAGGTTTTGTTGCAAATCGCATTTTAATGCCGATGATTAATGAAGCAATTTATACTTTATATGAAGGTGTTGCTGGCGTTTATGAAATTGATACTGTTATGAAATTAGGTATGGCACATCCGATGGGGCCATTACAGTTAGCAGATTTTATTGGTTTAGATGTTTGTTTGGCTATTTTGAAAGTATTGCATGATGGTTTTGGAAATCCGAAATATGCGCCTTGTCCACTACTTGTAAATATGGTGGCTGCTGGAAAAAAGGGCGTAAAAACTGGTGAAGGTTTTTATCAATATACTGCAGGTTCAAAAGAATTAATTGTTGCCGAGAAATTTAAAAAATCCTAATTTTTTTAGCATTTAATTTTATATTTGCTGATATGAATGAAAATCTTGATCCAGAAGCAAGCAATTTAACACCAACCGATAGAGATATTGAGCGTGTTTTACGTCCGCAAGCTTTTGAGGATTTTACCGGGCAGGAAAAAGTAATGGAAAACCTGAAAATTTTTGTTCAGGCGGCAAAACTTCGTGGGGAATCTTTAGATCACGTTTTACTTCACGGTCCTCCGGGATTAGGAAAAACGACATTGTCGCATATTATCGCCAATGAAATGGCTACGGGTATAAAAGTAACATCCGGACCAGTTTTAGATAAACCTGGCGATTTAGCTGGTTTATTAACGGGTTTAGACGAAGGTGATATTTTATTCATTGATGAAATTCATCGTTTATCACCCTTGGTAGAAGAATATCTGTATTCTGCTATGGAAGATTTCAAGATAGATATTATGCTTGAAACTGGTCCAAACGCAAGGTCAGTGCAAATTTCATTAAACCCATTTACTTTAGTCGGTGCAACAACCCGTTCTGGTTTATTAACCGCACCATTACGTGCCCGTTTTGGCATTAATGCAAGATTAGCTTATTATGATGCAAAACTACTAACTACCATTGTATTACGTTCGGCAGAGATTTTAAAAACACCAATTAGCGATGAAGGCGCTTATGAAATTGCACGTCGTAGCCGAGGTACACCACGTATTGCTAATGCACTTTTACGTCGAACAAGAGATTTCGCACAAATTAAAGGTAATGGTAAAATTGATACCGAAATTGCAAGCTATGCGTTAAATGCATTAAATGTTGATGAGCATGGTTTAGATGAAATGGATAACAAGATATTGGTAACCATTATTGATAAATTTAAGGGTGGTCCTGTGGGTTTAAAAACCATTGCAACAGCTGTTGGCGAAGATGAAGGCACTATTGAAGAGGTTTACGAACCATTTTTAATTCAGGAAGGTTATATTATGCGTACTTCTCGCGGTCGTGAGGTAACTGAAGCAGCTTACAAACATCTTAAAAAGAGTTTTCCTGGACAGACAGGGAAATTGTTTTAGTTTTCCAGCTGATTTAAAATGATAAATTGCGCAGATTCTCGCGAATTATTGGGTTGCGAAAGAAAAAGTCATTTTAAATCTGCGTTTCTTTTTCCGCGAAAATCTGCGGGAAAGAGATAATTAAATGCCTTCTTAAAAAATAGCTAATAATTTCCCGCTGATTTATAGTGATAAAAACCGCTGATTTGCGCAGATTCTTCTAACAGCAAGCAAAAAAATCATTTTAGATCTGCGTTTCATTTCTGCGAAAATCTGCGGGAAAAAACTATTAATCCAATCTATAAATCTTTCTAAATATACCATCCATTATATTATCTGTGTTAAAATTTACAAGCAACCCTAGTTTTAATCCGGACAATTTCAAGTAAGTAAGCAATTGTTTATGATGAACATTCGAAATCATCTCAACAGATTTAAGCTCGACAATAACTTTTTGCTCAACTACCAAATCAAGTCTATACCCTACATCAATAGCCACATCTTCATAAACCATTGGTAAAGCAACTTGACTTTGTACTTCAAGTTCTTCTTTTTGAATTTCATATTTCAAGGCCGTTTCGTAAGCTGATTCCAATAATCCAGGGCCCAAGCTATTATAAACCTTAAAAATACATCCCCGAATAATGTATGAAATTTCATTTTCAGTCATATATAAATTTATTAATAAATATAATTATTCCAAAAAAGAGTAAAAATCAATTTAATCAAAAATTAAGTTCAAACATTAGCTTACTATTTCTGTTCATTAGTTGTAAAACCCAACAAATTATGAATATAGAATTACGAAGATTAACACTTGAAGATTATGCCGATTTAAAAGAATCTATGTTACAGGCCTATGATAGTATGGGCGGTTCTATCTGGCCCAAATCTAGTATTGCTAAACTTTTAAATATATTTCCAGAGGGACAATTGTGTATTGCAGTTGATGATAAAGTTGTGGCCTGTTCACTTGCTATAATCGTGGAATATGATGAATACGGCGACAGGCATACATACAAATTAATAACTGGCGATTACTCTTTTACCACTCACGACCCAAATGGCGATACTTTATATGGAATTGAGATTTTTGTACATCCAGAATTTAGAGGTTTAAGATTAGGTCGCAGGTTGTACGAAGCCAGAAAAGAACTTTGCGAAAGTTTAAACCTAAAAAGTATTATCGCTGGCGGAAGAATTCCGGGTTACCATACTTATGCCGAAACGTTAACGCCCAGACAATACATTGATAAAGTAAAAAGTAAAGAAATTTACGACCCTACCCTAACCTTTCAAATTTCAAATGATTTTCACGTAAGAAAAGTACTTAAAAACTATCTTCCTGGCGATAAAGAATCGAAAGAATATGCCACCTTGATAGAATGGAATAACATTTACTACCAAGGTGTTGATGCTTCAGCTCGTTCGGCTATGACAATTAGACTGGGTTTGGTTCAATGGGAAATGCGTTTATTCCCCGATTTAAAAACCTTTTACGAGCAGGTTGAGTTTTTTGTTGATGCTTTAAGCGGATACAAATCTGATTTTGTGATGTTTCCGGAGCTATTTAATACGCCGCTTTTGCAACCCTACAATCATTTACCAGAGATTGAGGCTATGCGCAAACTTGCCGAAAAAACACAGGAAATTGTTGATAAAATGCATGAGTATGCATTAAGTTATAATGTAAACATTATTACCGGAAGTATGCCCTTGCTTGAAGAAGGTAAACTATATAATGTTACTTATTTATGCCATAGAACGGGTAAAATCGACGAATACAGAAAAATCCACATCACACCAAACGAACAAAAATATTATGGAATGATTGGTGGAGATAAGGTACAGGTTTTTGATACCGATTGCGGTAAAATTGGGATTTTAATTTGCTATGATGTTGAATTTCCGGAACTGAGCAGAATTTACGCCGACCAAGGCATGCAGATTTTATTTGTTCCCTTTTTAACTGATACCCAAAATGGTTATACCCGCGTAAGGCATTGTGCACAAGCCAGAGCGATAGAAAATGAATGTTATGTAGCCATTGCAGGGTGTGTTGGTAATTTGCCAAAAGTGAATAATATGGATATTCAATTTGCTCAATCTGCAGTTTTCACGCCTTCTGATTTTGCTTTCCCGACCAATGCCGTTAAGGCCGAAGCTACACCAAATACAGAAATGGTTTTGGTTGTTGATGTTGATTTGCACCTATTGGATGAATTACATCATTACGGTACAGTGAAGGTTTTAAAGGATAGAAGAAAAGATTTATACCAGGTTAAGCTTTTGAAATAAATTAAACATAAAAAGCCGATTATCATAACGATAACCGGCTTTTTCAATTATACTAAAGCTAATTATTTCCGCATGGCGAACCATACAATTAATCCAATAATTACTGCTATTGGTAAAATCCATTTTAAAACCGAGCCTGCACCATTTTCATCTTTTTCTGTAACCGCTGGTTTTGCTGGTCCCGGATCTTCTTTATGATTTTCGTAATCTTGCTCTATCGGTTTTGGAGCTTCTCCACTTTCCGTATGTTTCGGATCTATATTTTCCATTGTTAAAAATTTGCGTTAGTTGGACTATTTGGCTAAACGATTATGAAATGAGTTTCAAATCAATTTTGTAGCATTTAAAATAACAACAAGCAATAAAGCAAAAGGTTTTAATTCTAAGCCCTATCTTTGCAAAGCGATGTACAATAATTCTGCAAAATATAGCCAACTGATAAAAGATGAAGCCTTGCGCCTCGGCTTTCTGGATTGTGGTATTTCAAAAGCAGAATTTTTAGAAGAAGAAGCCCTTCGCCTGGAGAATTGGTTAAAAAATAATCACCATGGTGAAATGAAGTATATGGAAAATTATTTCGATAAACGTCTCGACCCACGCTTGCTGGTTGATGGTGCAAAATCGGTAATTTCGCTCTCTCTAAATTATTATACCGAGGATAAACAGCAAGATCCGAATGCACCAAAAATTTCGAAATACGCGTTTGGACAAGATTATCACACTGTGATAAAAAATAAGCTAAAAGAACTGACTTATTTTATTGAGGAAAATATTGGCGAAGTCTCAGGCAGAGCTTTTGTAGATTCTGCTCCTGTTTTGGATAGAGCATGGGCTAAACGTTCGGGTATTGGTTGGGTTGGTAAAAATTCAAATTTAATCAGTAAACAAAATGGCTCATTCTTTTTTCTTGCAGAGCTGATTATCGACTTGGAACTTGATTACGATAATCCATTTCAAACCGACCATTGCGGCACATGTACACGTTGTTTAGATGCTTGTCCGACCGATGCCATAATTGCTCCACAAGTGGTAGACGGCAAAAAATGCATCTCTTATCTAACCATCGAACTTAAGGATGAAATACCAAACGAGTTTAAAGATAGAATGGATAACTGGATGTTTGGTTGTGATATTTGCCAGGATGTTTGCCCTTGGAACCGTTTTTCGAAGGCACATAATGAGCAAGCATTTAAGCCTGAAACTGGCCTTTTAGATTTAAGCGCAAAAGAACTTACCGAAATTACGGATGAAGTTTTTAAAAAGGTTTTTAAAGGTTCTGCTGTTAAGCGCACCAAGTATTCTGGATTAAAACGAAATATCGATTTCTTAAAAACCTCAAATTAGAATTACAAAGCAATCGGCTTTACGCCAGATTACTCTGTAATTCAAAAGAATTTGCTAATTCACCGAAAAACTATTATCCGATTTAACTTTATCAGGTGTATGCGGATTGCCCATTACAACTTTATTAAGCTTTTTTGTCGCTTTAATATTTATAGTTGTTAAGTTATTTCCTTTTTCCCAAACGGCAATTGTACTGTGGTTTTTTTCAACAGAACCATCTTCAAAAGATAAAGTTAAATCTATTGGCAAAGGTTTGCCTTTATTTTCAATAACTACTGAATAACCATCATTCGTTTTTGTTGCTGATTTAATGGCCATATCTGTTACGCCACCTTCGAAAAACCAACGTTTCCAAAACCAATTTAAATCTTTACCACTTCCAACATTCATGCTGTTGAAGAAATCGTATGGCATTGGATGTTTACCATTCCAATTTTTTATGTAGTGATGCAAAGCTTTTGTAAATAATTCTTCACCAAGAAAATCCTTAACATATAAATAAGCCAATGCGGGTTTTGGGTAAGAATTTGTAAACGAACCTGAACCCTTTAATTCAGGTGTTAATGTCATAATCGGCGAATCGTCTTTGCCACCAGAACTTGATGCAGTGGGTTGAATTCCATATTCGTCAACAATTGTAGAATCAATCATCGGAGAAATTAACCACTCGCCTATCGTTGCCCAACCTTCGTCCATCCAGCCATATTTAGTTTCATTTATGCCCATGTAAAACGGAAACATGGTGTGAAAAATTTCATGGTCGGTTAAAGTAATTGCATCTTCACGGTTATCTACCGGATTATCATTTACCATCATCGGATATTCCATTTGGTCTAAACCGTCAAAAACAGTTTCGTGGCTATAAGGAAATGGCCACTTTGGAAATTTAAAACTCATTGCATCAACCGTTTTACGAGCAAAATCAATCACCTCATAAAAATCTTTATGTTTTGGGTTGAAAATAGCATCAACTCTCGTTCTTCTTTTAGTGGCAGAATCGACCACCAAACTTGATGATTTCCACAAATAATGATCACTTAATGCGAAAACAAAATCAGTGACGTTTTTAGCATAAAATTTAAAAGTGTTAAATGCTTTGTTTTGAGTTACTTTTCTATCAGCTAAGTCTTTTTCAGTAATTACATCAATTACAGCATCATTTTTCTCTGCTGATGAAATTCTTGAAACGATATCCTTTTGGAAAACATCAGAGGTATTTTTTAAATCGCCGGTTGCCCAAACGCCGTAACCACCAGGAACGGTAATTTCTGCGTTGAAATTATCGAAATCGTTATAAAACTCCTCTGCACCTGTGTATGGGAATTTATTCCAGCCATCAACATCATCATAAACAGCTATTCGCGGGAAGAAATAGGCAATAAAATGCGAACCATCGTCAACTTGTCCGGTACGCATATGCGAACCTTTATTTAAAATGTAATTGTAAGAAATCGTAAAATTGATGGTTTTTCCTGGCAAAACCGACGGAACATTTACAGTCATGTTGGTTCCATTGATGTTAAAATCACTGATGGCTTTTCCATTTGCAGCTAAACTTTCAATTTTAACGCCTTCACCTAAATCAGATTCTGCAAATTTCGATTTTCTTGGTATACCCTTTTTATAAAGATTTGGATACAACTTAAACCAAATTGTTTTTAACGTATCCGGGCTATTATTGGTGTAAACTACATCAACCTTTCCATCTAACAATCGGCTAGTTGGATTAAAATTAACTTTTAGATTATAGTTCGAAGTGTTTTGCCAATACTTTTTTCCAGGCTTGCCATCCATGCTTCTTGTTTCCTTTTGATAGGTTTTCTGAAAAACAGGTTCAATTGGAAGTTGCGTTTGGGCATTTGATAAACTTCCGGCAAGTAAAAAGATGGCAGTTAGTTTTAAAAATTTCATAGTGATGTTTAAAATGTAAAAGGCATAAAACACAAATTTAATCTGTGTTTTATGCCTTTTATTAAATCTTATTTATTTACCAAACTTCATTTTTAGCTGCTCCAGCATATCTGTGTTTATTGGCTGTGCAGGCTTTTCCTGAGGTTTTGGTTTGTTGTAATTAGGCTTTGCCGATTGAGGTGTATTTTGTGGTTTTACCGATCTGTTTTCGTTCTTCTTCGCATTGAATTTTGCCCATTCTTCATCAAGTTTTTTCTTGGTATAAAGCGGGAAATCTCCATTCTTCATCCAGGCATAATAACTTGGCTCGATGCTAAAAACTTGTGCTGTCGTTTTACCTTTATGCTTTCCGAAGTTGAAGCAAACTTCATTTTTATCGTTATAAACCATTCTTCCAGCGAAATCCACCGGCTTATTTATATTGGTAAAAGTATGTAATGCCTCAACATCATTTACTACAGGTTTCGATTTAACACCTTGTTTATCTTCAAACTCTTTGTCACGATACATATCCAACTGTCCAAGCAAAACCTTATAAGTTGCGATAACATCAGCCTCTGCAGCGTGTGCGTTAACCAAATCCTCATTGCAATAAAATTTATAGGCCGCCTTCAATGTACGTTGCTCCATTTGATGGAATATATTTTGAACATCAACAAATTTGCGGTTGCTCATATCAAAATCTACATCGGCACGTAAAAACTCTTCCAAAAGCATCGGGATATCAAATTTATTTGAATTATATCCGGCCAAATCACCCTCACCAATAAATTCTGCAATTTCTTTAGCCAGTTCAGTAAATGTTGGTTCATTTGCTATGTCTTCATCATAAATACCATGAATTAGCGAAGTTTGCAACGGAATTGGCATTTCAGGATTTACACGCCATGTTTTAACAATTTCGGTACCATCTGGCATAGCCTTTAAAATTGCAATCTCAACTATTCTATCTGCACCAACATTTATTCCGGTTGCTTCTAAATCAAAAAAGGCTAATGGGCGTTTTAAATTTAATTTCATTTCTATAATGTTTTGGCGTAAAAAAACGCCTGTAAAGTTTCTCAATCAAAAGTGCTAAAAAGGTTTGGTTTGTTTTTTAAAAGGGGCGCATAAATTTTAAATAATTAATCAACAATTATTTCTGAATGTTAACGCTTAAAATTAAATTGCAGCAAAATTAACCAAACTCAATGCGAAAAATTTTATTCCTAATCATCTCCTCTTTTTTATCTATTTATTGTTCTGCACAAAATTTCGATTTCGGTAAAATTACATATGAAGATGATAATTTCGATAGAAACAAAATCGATAGTTCGGCCAATGCAGTTGTATTAAAAGAATTTGGAACTTCGGCCATCCAAATCAGTGATAGAACAAATAGCGCACAGCTTTATTTTGAATATCATGTAAAAATTAAAATTTACAACAAAGAAGGTTTTGACCAGGCGAATGTTGTAATCCCACTTTATAAAGATGCTAACAGGGAAGAAATTATCACAGATATCAAGGCTTCTACTTTCAATTTTGAGAATGGAAGATTTGTTGAAACCATAATGGATAAAAAGGCCATCTTTAATGAGAGTAGATCGAAATATACAACGCTAACCAAATTTACCCTGCCCAATATTAAAGATGGTTCTATTATTGAATATAGTTATCGCCTTGAATCGCCCAACTTATTCAATTTTAGAACTTGGGAATTTCAGACTGATATACCAAAGGTTTACAGCGAATATTTGGTTTACATTCCTGCAATATATAACTATAACGTTTCGCTTCGCGGATTTCATAAACTAAGCAGCTCCAAAAGTGTGCTAAATAAAGAATGTATGCGCATTAACGGAACGCCGATAGATTGCTCTAAAATTTGGTATATAATGAAAGATATTCCGGCATTTATTGAGGAAGATTACATGACAGCTGCAAGTAATTTTAAATCAGCAATTTACTTCGAACTTTCAGATCAAGTAACTATGACTGGTGCCAAAATTAATTACACTAAAAGCTGGAAAGATGTTGATTATGAGCTAACTGGCGACAAAAGCTTAGGTGCACAAATGAAACGCAAAGATGTTTATAAAGATTTGTTGCCTTCGATTTTGAAAAATACAACTGATGATTTAAGTAAGGCAAAGGCGATTTTCAATTACGTTAAAAATCAAATAAAGTGGAATAATTATTACGGAAAGTACAGCGAAGATAATATCAAAAAGGCTTTAGACATGCGATCTGGTAATGTTGCAGATGTTAATCTAAATTTAATTGCGGCGCTTTCTGCTGCTAATCTCGATGCTGAGGCTGTAATTCTTTCTACAAGAGACAACGGAACTGTAAATAAGTTATTCCCAATAATCAGCGATTTTAATTATTTGGTAGCAAAAGTAAATATTGCTGAAAAAAGCTATATGCTTGATGCCACCGAGCCGCTTTTACCTTTTGGTTTATTGCCTTTGCGCTGCATTAACGACCAAGGTCGGGTTATTAACCTAAAAAAACCATCGTATTGGATTGATTTGGTGGCTGCAACTAAATCAACAACTAGCTATATTTTACAAGGAAAATTAAATGCTGATGGCGTAATTAATGGAACAATCATTACGCACAGTACAGGTTACGAAGCTTTTAATAAACGCAAAGCGATTAAGAAAACAAATAGCGTTGATGAATACGTTGAAAAACTTGATGAATCGATGGCGAAAATTAAAATCTTGAAACACGAAATTAGGAATATAGACAGTGTAGAAAATACGCTTACTGAAATTTATAATATCGAATTTGCACCACTTCCAAATGCCGATAAAGATGAACTTTACTTAAATCCATTTTTCATAAACCCAGTCGCTAAAAATCCCTTTAATTTAGAATCACGAACTTATCCGGTAGATTTAGGTTCTACATCAGATCAAAGAATAATCATAAATATTGAACTGCCGGGAAAATACGAACTGATAGAAAAACCTAAGGATTTAGCTATTGGCTTACCAAATACTGGTGGAAAATACTTACTCCAAACTGGTATTGAAGATAATATGATTTCATTTACTCAGATAATGCAGTTTAATAAGGCGAGTTATATGCCTGAGGAATATCCATATTTAAAGGAATTCTACAGCAAAATCATCCAAAATCAAAAGGCTGAACTTTTATTAAAAAAAACTAAATAATGAAATCGGCACTTATTTTTTTATCGCTTTGCGTAATCTTATTAAAAACTGCTGCACAGGATAATTATGATGCAGAATTAATTCCATCGGCATTAAAAAGCAGGGCAAATGCTACCATTAGAAACGAGGAAACTACAATTGATATGCGTGCGCCTGATAATGTAATACAAACTGTAAAACAGGCAATAACGGTACTAAACAAAAATGGTGAAAACGCGGCTCGACTTGTAATTTTCTACGATAAAAGCATCACCATAAAGGGTATAAAAGGTGAAGTGTATAACGCAGCTGGAAAATTAATCAGCAAATTCACTCAAAATAATTTTACTGATGAAAGTGCCGCTGATGGTTTTTCTTTATTTGTTGATGATAGAGTAAAGCATTATTTGCCCAACGAGAATGTTTACCCTTATACAATTGTTTATAATTATGAAATAAAACATAAGCAAAACCTGGCTATTCCGGATTGGGATCCAAAACCTGCAAATGATGTTTCAGTTGAAAAAAGTACTTACACGTTTATTTGTAAACCAACTGACGAATTAAGAATAAATGCTCAAAATTATGCGGGTAAAGCGGTTGAAACAGAAACCGATAAATTTAAAACATACACTTGGACAGTTAATAACCTGCCTGCAATAAAATCCGAGCCCTATAGTCCGGATAGAGATACTTACGAAACAAATATAAAAATCGCACCGAGAGATTTTGCATTTTATAATTATAAAGGCACTTATAATAATTGGATAGAGCTTGGAAAATGGATTCATGACAATTTACTTAAAGGTCGCTCGGCACTTCCGCCAGCAACAGTTGAAACCATAAAAAATCTGGTTAAAAATGAGACTGATGATAAAGAAAAGGCGAGAAAGATTTATCATTACATGCAAAATAAAACCCGATACATTAGTGTTCAGATAGGTATTGGTGGCAATCAACCCATTGCGGCTTCTGAGGTTGATAGACTTGGCTACGGCGATTGTAAAGCTTTGGTTAACTACACGCAAAGCTTGTTAAGTATTGCTGGGATAGAATCTTATTATTGTGTTGTAGAAGCTGGAACACGTAAAAAGAGTTTTGATGTGAATTATGCGAGCATGGTTCAAGGGAATCATATTATCTTATGTTTACCACTCAAAGGCGACACAACTTGGCTTGAATGTACCAGTCAAAAAATTCCGTTCGGTTTTTTAAGTGATTTTACAGATGATAGACTTGTTTTAGCCTGTACTGCTGAGGGTGGTAAATTATTAAGAACTCCAAAACTGAGCACAGAAGACAATAAGCAAATTAGAACGGCAAATTTAACAATATTGCCAAACGGAGATATAAAAGGAAATATAAAAACTGTATTTTCAGGTTCGCAGTACGATAATAACGAAAACATTATTGGCAAATCATTTTCCGAGCAGCAAAAATTACTTGCTGATGCTTACGACGTAGATAATATTTATTTTAAAAAGATAAATTACTTTCAGGATAAAAGCATTAAACCTCAGATAACAGAAGAACTTGATATCGATATTAATAAATACGCTGTTATAAATAATGATAAATTATTTCTGGTGCTTAATGCTTTCAATGTTAAAGAAAACATTGCAGATGTAAAAAGCCGTACAAAACCAGTTTATTTGAATAGAGGTTTTACCGATGAAGATAGTATTACCTATAATTTGCCTGATGGTGTGACATCAACCCAAATTCCAAATAATGATAAAAAGTTTTCAAACCAGTTTGGCCAATATATAACAAAAGTTAGCTTAGATGGAAATAAACTTAATTATTACAGGAAATTGGTTATTAACGAGGGAACATTTCCAGCGGAGGCTTATGCAGAATTTCACAAATTTATTAGCGATGTAAATACTTCCGACAGATATAAACTTGTTCTTAGCTTAAAAAAATAATTCCAAGAGTTATTCCAATAATCATTATTAAATACATTAAGATTTCGGTAGTTGCGAAACGTTTATACTTAGTCCAAAATGAGTAATCTTTATCTTGATTAGGCATAGTAAAAATTGAATTCAAAGTTAATTATTTCTTGTAGACGCACCTCATCTACCCCAGAAAGAAAATTTAACGCTCATTATCAGGGTAATGTCATTTACGTGCTAATTCGAAATTTGTATCATCGCTGTTACAATATTTCTCTTATTCGTTCGTATAAGTAGTTCAAAATCATACAAATATCCCTTAATGAGAAAAAGATTGGTGCGCGTGGCCTTATGCCTTTTAGTAGGTATGGGCATTATAGGAACAGGTTGGAAAGCGGTGGAGCATCCACAACAAAATCAAACAGTTAATAAAGTTATTTCAACCGATAGCCTCTATAACGAACATATCGAAAAGCTTTATCATCAAGTGCACCTTGATTCTGCCGGCTTAAATATTGAAGTTTTCGAAAAAGCATTAACTGGATTTTATAACATAAAACATTCAGGCTTAATGCACTCAAAGTCGGTTTTAACCATTGCAGATTTTGATCAGGAAAGTCGTAAAAAACGCCTATACATTATCGATTTAGACAAAAAGGAATTGATCTTAAATACCTGGGTTGCGCATGGTCTAAACAGCGGCGATGATAAACCCGGTTACTTTTCAAACACAAAAAATTCGAACGCAAGTAGTTTAGGTTTTTACATCACTGGAGAAATTTATTTTGGTAAACATGGTCGTTCTTTAAAACTTGATGGGATTGATTATGGTTTCAACAACAATGCGAGAGAGCGGGCAATTGTGGTTCATGGAGCAGATTATGTTTGTCAGGAAAGTATTAACCAATTAGGTCGTTTAGGTAGAAGTCAGGGCTGTCCGGCAGTTTCATCGAAGCTTTCTGATAAGGTTATAAATACTATAGCAGATAAAACTGTATTGTTTATCAACAGTACAAATCAAGCTTACAGTTCGAGATATTTAAACGAAACACTTGCAGCAAACATCGCTCTAAATGAGCAAACAGATGTTTTAGCTGCAAATTTCGATTAGGGATTTAAGTTTTTACGGCCAATATCTTTTGGTAAAAACCAAGATATTGGCTTTTTCATTCCCGAAAATAAATCCCAAAACCATCGGTTAGTATCTAAATGTCTTTCTCCACAATCTATTACTTGTGCTCTTTCAATTATCTTAACTAAGAGCTTTCTAAGCCATTTTATTCTACTATTCCGCTTGATGAGCAAACCAAAATAATGGCTGTAAACGTGTGCCCAAATCTCAACAGTTAAAGAACTATCCGAAATTTTGAGTTTTCGCCCGAATTCAGTATTATAATCAGTTTTAATAACCTGAACCAGTTTAGCAGTTTTTTCTATCGTTGCACCATCTAGATATAGCCATAAAGCCTTATCACTTTTTAATCGAATTAAACCTTCTTCGATACATACCTTAATTTTATTACTGTCGAGTTCGTAAACTTTATTCATCTTATTTACATAGACAGATAAAACATCAAATTGTTAAGCCTAAAATCAATATTACTGATAATCAATCAGTTTATTTGTTTGATGCAGTGGTTAGTGTTTTTTAAATCCAATTGTTCATAAATTTTTGATTACTGACAGGATATTTTAATCATCTTTGGGGTTCAAAACACTAAAGCTATTAATGAAAATCGTAATTGCAGAGAAACCTTCAGTGGGTAGAGAACTTGCGAAAGTTTTTGGTGCAACAACCAGAAAAGATGGATATATAGAGGGGAAAGGTTACTCATTTACCTGGGCTTTTGGACATTTGCTCCAACTGGCACCACCGCAAGATTACGGTTATATTGGCTGGCGAAAACAACATTTACCGATGTTACCCGCCAAATTCAAGCTTTCTATTAGAAAAATTAAAACAAAGGATGGTTTTGTAGAAGACCCTGCGGTTAGAAAGCAACTTGATACAATAAAGAAACTTTTTGATGAAGCATCAGAAATTATTGTTGCAACGGATGCCGGGCGTGAAGGTGAATTAATCTTTCGATACATCTATTATTACTTAAAATGCAAAAAACCATTTAAGCGTTTATGGATTTCATCGCAAACTGATGAAGCGATTAAAGATGGTTTTAGAAATTTAAAACCCGGAACCGATTACGATACATTATTTAATTCGGCACATTGCCGTTCTGAATCTGATTGGTTGGTTGGTATGAATGCTACACAGGCCTTAAGTATATCGGCTGGTAATAGAACTGTGCTTTCGCTCGGACGTGTACAAACGCCTACCCTTGCCATGATTTGTGCCCGATTTTTAGAAATTAAGAACTTTGTTCCGCAAACTTATTACCAAATTAGCATACAGCTCACTAAAGATGAGCAAACTTTTAAGGCCATTTCAACAAGTAATTATAAAGACAAAGCAGAAGCTGAAGCCTTTTTTAGCTTAGTTGAAGATGTGCCTTCGGGTTTTCCAATTGGTGGGAATATAACTGCTGTTGAAGCCAAACCAAGAAAAGAACCACCACCGCTTTTGCATGATTTAAGTTCATTACAACAAGAAGCCAATAAGAAAAAGGGTTTTACCGCCGACCAAACACTTAACATTCTCCAAAACTTATACGAGAGTAAGTTGGTTTCATACCCACGTACCGGTAGTAGATATATTGGGGATGATGTTTTTGCAGGTGTACCAGATTTGATTTCAAAATTTACCAACCATCCTGATTTTGGTAAGCAAGCTACTTTCTTACAAACCGTTAGTTTAAACAAACGAAGTGTTAATGCTAAAAAAGTAACCGACCACCACGCTGTATTACCAACTGGTGAAGAAGCTTACGGTTTAAGCGCCGATAAACAAGCGGTTTATGATATGGTTGTTGGGCGAATGATTGAAGCATTTCATCAGGAATGTTTAAAGGAAATCACTAAAATCACCATACAATCTGCTACTACATTTTTAGCAAACGGAACGGTAATACGTTCGGCTGGATGGCGTTCGGTTTTTAACGAAACTGAAGATGATAAAAAAGATGAAGATAATGCTGCTTTACCAAAGGTTTCAGTCGGAGAAGCGTTGCCAATTATCGAGAAATCTTTACTAGAGAAGCAAACCAAACCTAAAGCAATGTATAATGAGGCTTCCTTATTAAAAGCTTTAGAAACTTCTGGTAAAGAAATTGAGGATGAAGAACTTAGGTATGCTATGAAAGATAGCGGTTTGGGGACACCAGCAACCAGAGCTTCAATAATTGAGACATTAATTACTCGGGAGTACATCAGCAGGGAAAAGCGAAATTTAGTACCTACAAATAAAGGCTTGGCCGTTTATGAAGTTGTAAAGGATAAACGAATTGCACAGGCAGAATTAACTGGTCAGTGGGAAAAGCGATTGGAAGAAATCCGTTCTGGAGCTTCGGTAAAGGATTTTAAGGAAGAAATACAAGAATATACCAAAACCATTACTTCAGAGCTTTTGGTAGCAGGCGCATCAATTTCGGGAAAAATAGAAGAACAAAAGGTAGAACAATTAGCTAAATAACTTACTTATAATTTCTTTTGTATAGAAATTCATATTTTCATCCTTTTGGATAAAACCAACCGCTCCAGCGGCGGTATATTCAGCTTCTAAAGTGTTTTTGTCATTTCCGGTAAACATCACAATGTGTAAATCCGGGTAATTCCTTTTTATCTCGACAACAGTTTTTGGACTACTATCGCCATTTGGCATATTAATATCTAATAAAAGTAAGTCAAATTTTTCTTCGCTGAGTTTTTGATGTGTGTCTTTGAGGTTTTCAGTCTCAGAAACATAAGGATTAGAGAGCAACTTCTTAAAAAAACCGCGCATTACAACCCGCATAAGCTCTGTGTCGTCAGCAATTAAAATTCTAATGTTATCCTTCATTTTATTAAAAAGATGATTGTTTTAAGGGATTTAGAACATACATCGCATGAAAGACAAATAAAACAAATTACTTAATTGTCAAAATGAGATGATATTCAAAAATAATAATTTTATTGACTTAGGGCCTGAAAATAAGATTTATTTTAGATAGACATAAATTCCCAAGCGCTATGATACGCATTCAAATCCTCGGCGTACTTTATAAAATTGTTATAGAATGGAAATCTTGACAAAGTGCTGCCATCGCCAACAACCACAAGTTTTTTCTTGGCTCTTGTCATGGCTACGTTCATTCTTCTAATATCTGATAAAAAACCAACTGCACCATCTGCATTACTCCTCGTTAAACTGATATAAATTACATCGCGTTCTTGCCCTTGAAAACTATCAATGGTGTTTACAGCAATTTTATCAGCATTCTTAGCTAGAACTGTATTCTCTTGCAATAATTCTTTTAGTAGATAAACCTGTTGTTTGTATGGAGAAATTATGCCAATGTTAGGCAAATTTGAGTTTGCAGATTCTAACCGCTCAACTAGGCTAGTTAAATGATTTAAAACAAATACAGCTTCATCAGGATTTGTGGTACTTGTTCCATCTGCTTTTTCATCAAAGCTACAACCAGAAGTATCAATAAACATTAATGGTGGCTCATTTTCAAAAAGAGTTTGATTGGCAACCGAAGCATGTGCACTTAACTTATTTTCATAGAAAACCTTTGATGAATAACCCATAATCTTTGTATTCATTCGATATTGTTCCTGCAAAAGCACGACAGCTTCATGGTGCAGATAAACTGATTTCTCCAGCAAAGTTTTACTTAAACCTTTTTCTGCAGCTTCGCTTGATTTTATTGTTGGTGATAATTGTAAATGGTCTCCAGCTAAAACCAGCTTATCTGCTTTTAAAATTGGAATCCAACATGCTGGTTCTAAAGCTTGTCCTGCTTCATCAATAAATACAGTGCCATAGTTTAAACTTTTTACAGTGTAGTGGTTAGCGCCAACCAAGGTTGCCGTAATAATTTGAGCATTATTGAATATATTTTCAGTGATGTATTTCTCTGAATTTTCTATCTCACGACCAATTTTATGTGCTTCGTTGAATAAAGCTTTTCTCTGTTCTCGCTCTGCCCTACCAAAACTACGCTTGTATTTATGCGCCATGTTTTTGAATTCAGCAGCTTGTTTCTTTAAAGCCTTAATTTTTTTCATTTCTGCATGAGCAGCCATTTTATAATCGAGTGTTGCATGCAATAAATGCTCAGAAACCCTTGCCGGATTTCCAACCCGAACAACATTTAATCCATTTTGTGCTAATTTTTCGGTCAATAAATCTACAGCCGTGTTACTGGGTGCAACAACCAAGATTTTCTTCTTTTCGAGTTTACTAATTGCTTTTATGGCTTCAACCAAGGTTGTAGTTTTTCCAGTTCCCGGCGGACCATGGATAATGGCTAACTCATTTGCGCATAATATTTTAGTTACCGCTTCTGTTTGAGAAGGATTTAAGTTAGGCGAACTAAAATTCGAATCGATTTTATTAAACGTTGGTTTTTCTGCACCTGTAAGCACTTTAACTAATTTGTTTTTACTACTATCATCGACAATTGAAATAGCAGATTTTAATGCGTTTTGCATTTCATCGTAACTATTATTATCGAATAATAAATCTACACCCAGCTTACCATCTCTAGTCCAATCAGGCAATTCATCTAGTCTTAAGCTGATTTTCATCCTATCGCGATTTAGATGACTGATTATTCCTTCTATCCTATCATCTTTTGCATTGTGATTGGAGAACAAAACTACAGCAGAACCAAAACGAAATTGTTGCGATAAATCTTTGTGAGTTGTCCTTTCTATTTCGATATTTAAATATTCTCCACGGCCAATTTCAGTATTTCGAATGGCGATTGGATACCAGGTTAAACCGAGATTTCTTCTATCGGCAGCAGAAGTGTTTTCGGTAAGTTTTAAATAAGCTTCGTGATCTGCTTTTCGCTCAATTTTGAGTAAATTAAGCTGTTCTTCAAAATATGATTTAAGCAATTTTATTATTTTAATGTGATATACAAAACGCTCTAAATTATAGAACCAATTGCTCAAATAATTTAGTTAATGTTTCCTGAGCATCGATACAAAAACCTGGATGAACCTTAGAACATTGTACTACGGTACTTCTAGTGGCCGTTAACCAGCGAAAACGAGAGGCCATATCGTAAGTACCAATTGTACCCGAACCATTGCCTGCCAAACTGATTCTTTCAAGTGCTTTAAGATTTTCTTCGATTTCTTCAACATCAATTTCGGGCGAAAACATTTTTAGCTTATTGACATCAATTTTGTAAATGCTTTTCAGAAATTTTGGTTTAGCACAATATAAAATGATACCTACATTAAGAAACTCTTCGCGTTCTACCCTTGGCATAACCCGAATTACAGCATACTCAAATAAGAATTTCTCTTGCATGCTGTGCTTCTTTTAAAAATACATCCGAATGAGCTAATCTGATTTCCAAAAACTTTGCGTAAGCTTTACGGTGTTCATCTTTATTTTCGAAAACGTTTTCGCCTTCCAGCCACTCATCAGGAATTAGCGATACAATTTTTTGAAAATATTCAGGCCTTAAGATTGAGCTAAATTCCTCATCAACTTCCTCAAGGTTTTCTGCCATTGGCAATAGAACGTGGTCTTTAATTAATACGAAAGGTTTTTTTGCCTGTTCTTCCCAATTTTGCCATGAATGGTGGAAATATAATGATGCGCCGTGGTCAATCAACCATAATTCTTTATGCCATAAAAGCATATTTGTATTGCGGCAAGTTCTATCCATGTTGGTTAAAAGACAATCTAACCAAACAATTTGTGAAGCCAATTTAGCATCAACTCTGGTTACAGTTGGGTCAAATGTTATAGCACCCGAAAGGTAGTGCAAAGCTAAATTTAAGCCAACACTAGCTTTTAATAAATCTTGAATTTCTTCATCAGGCTCTGTTCTTCCAAAGGCTTCATCCAAATTAGCGAAAACAAGTTCCGGAACTTTAAAGCCTAAAATACGGGCAATTTCTCCACCAATTAACTCGGCAATTAATGCCCTTGGTCCTTGTCCGGCGCCTTTAAATTTCAGTACGTAGAGGAAATCATCGTCAGCTTCTGCAATTGCCGGCATCGAACCGCCTTCTCTTAAAGGCGTAACGTATCGGGTCACATTAACTGTTCTCAAATTAATATCGTTCATAATTAATTTGCCAAGCCATGTTTGTAGCTTTAGCAAGCTTCAAATTTAATAGAATTAAAATAAAAACTGCTTGATGATTTTATGAGAATGTAATTTACTGTGATTAATAATTATGAAGAAAATCTGTTCCTGCCTTTGTAATTGTGGCAGACCATTGTACAGCTTCTCTATCTATCGTTACGTAACCTAAAAATTCCAGTTCTTCATATTGTTCATCCATTCCTCCCAAAATAGACGAACTTACTTGTTGTTCAATAACTTCAAGTAATGATTTAATTTCTGCTCTTTCCATTATTAAGTATTTTTATATTAAACATTTGATACTAATTAAAGTTTATAAATAGTATGGGAAATCATATTTATTACTTGTTTGTTTTGGCCATTCCAGTTGCTTGCATTGCCTGGACGGTAACTAAAGAAGAAATTTTTAAAGAAGCGAGAGAATTTTGTGTTAGTCGGTCAAAAGACTGCAATAAGCTCTATAAAAGAAAATTCTTTTATGTTTTTACCTGCGAATATTGTTTTAGCCACTATGTAACGATAGCCATGCTCATCATTACAGAATACTGGCTTTTTTATAATGATTGGCGAGGTTATTTAATATCTGGTTTTTCTATAATATGGATTGCAAATGTTTATATGAGTTTATATAATCTTATTAGAATTGACTTAAAAAAAGAAAAAATTAGGGCTGCTAAAGAAGAACAAGAATTGGAAGAAAAATAGCTTATTGCTTCATTTTCAAGCAAAAAGTTTTTTTAGCATTTCGGCAACAACATCAGCCATGTGTAAGAAAACTAAAAAAAATAAAAAGATAATTGTTAAAAAATTAGAAAATATCATAACTAACTCTATCTTTGTCCTCGAGAGCGTTAATTTAGATGCGGGTATACGACGAAAGTTGTATGCCCGTTTTTTGTTTTAAGCCTTTTTAACCGCCTCAATTACCTTATCAAGGCATATTTTAAGCCAAGCTGTATATTTTTCAGGCTTAGTATTTATTTCATTTTGAAGTTCATCCAATGTGAGGTAATGATAATCCTCAACTTCCGATTTATTAATATTTGGCAGAACGTCGCTATGTCCAAAAAATACATGATCCAGTTCATGTTCAATCAAGCCATCTTCAAGTTCGCTTTTGTAAATAAAATTAAATCCATAGCGCAAATCGCACTCCATGCCCATCTCCTCTTTAAGCCGTCTATTGGCGGCATCTATGTTACTTTCACCCCAACGTTGGTGACTGCAACAAGTATTTGTCCACAAGCCCGATGAATGGTATTTATCTTTAGCTCTTTGTTGCAAAAGCAATTCATTTTTAGAGTTAAAAATAAAAATAGAAAATGCACGATGAAGAATACCCTTTTCATGGGCTTCCATTTTCTCCATTTGGCGAATTGGGTTATCGTTAGTATCAACAAGTATTACTTGTTCTTGCATTATAGATTTAATAGGTTATGATTGCAGTTGAAATCAAATTGCATTCAATTTATGTCTGATAACACAATCAAACATCAATCCTATTTTGCGAGGATTTGAAATTCTTATGCGTTCTGTCATAATCCGTTCGGCTGTTAAACCTTTAATTTTCGAAAAGAGTTTTCTGTAATAGATGTAGGATAAATAAACGCCAATTCGAGATGATTTTGGTAACATTTTAATGCCGGTTAAAGCTTCGTTAAATTCCTCCTCAATCTCGATTTCTATAGCTTGCTTTTGATTATCGCAAAAGCTTGCTAGGTGTACATTTGGAAAATATGTTCTATTGAGCCCTTTATGATCATCTTTTAAATCTCGCAAAAAATTAACTTTTTGAAAAACAGAGCCGAGTTTCATTGCAAATGGCTTCAATAAGTCATACTCCTGTTGGTTTCCATTGGTAAAAACCTTTAAACATATTAAACCTACAACTTCTGCCGAGCCTAAAATATATTCTTTATAAAGTTCTGGAGTATAAACTCTTTCCTCTAAATCCATTTGCATACTATGCAAAAATAGTGCAATCAATTCTCTATCAATATTATATTGATTTACTACTTTTTGGAAAGAATTTAATATCGGATTTAGGCTTATTCCAAGTTCAATTGCTTCGTAAGTATCTGCAGAAAATTTATCTAACAATAAGTTTTTATCAAAATCGTGGAAACTATCTACAATTTCATCAGCCAGGCGAACAAAACCATAAATGCTATAGATTGGCATCCGTAATTTACTGTTAAGAAAATAAATACCGTAAGAAAAACTGGTACTATAGCGTATAGTAGTTAATCTACTACACTCGGCAGAAACTTGGTCGAACAATAACTTCATAGAGGGAAGAATTTATGTGTAGTAAAATGTTGATTCAATTTCCTAATTCTCACAAAGCTCCTTAAATCAATTTTTGATAAAAATATCAATTATATTTAATTATGCTTTTAAAAAGCGGTTAAATATTCTAAAATATTTATGTACTAAAATTATCCTTTAGGCCTAAATATTATATTTCAATAAATTAAACCAACAACACTTAATTTGGTTTGATAAATTTCTAACTAAATGTTCAAATCGATAGAATTTTAATTTTTTTGTACAATTTTGCATCTATCTTACAGATAAATATTACAGAAAACGACAGAAAATTCTACACCAATAACAGATTATCCGTTACTGAAATATAAAATTAATCTACGAACCGTTTTTTTTTTATTTTTAATTTAGGATAAGCTAATTTGCAGCTGTTTATGCCGATGCCAAATATTAAATTAAAATGTATTGTTATAGAAGATGATATTCACGCTGTTGAGGGGATAAAATCATATATAAAATCACTAAATAATCTTCACTTAATAGAAGTTTACACTGACCCTCTTAAAGCGCTCAATGAAATTATTGCAGGTTCTGATGTCGATATTATTTTTATGGATGTAGATATGCCACTAATTTCTGGTATAGAATTATCAAAATCTATACGCCACAAAACCGATAAACTTATTTTTACAACCTCGCATAGTAAATATGCATACGAAGCATTTGAGATGCTGGCAAATGCTTATTTGCTAAAGCCCTATACTTTTGCCCGCTTTGCAGAGACAATTAATCATCTCTATCCATCTGTTTCCGTACAATCAAATTCCGGCACCCAACCAGCCGGAAAAGATTATTTTTTTATCAGAAATAAAAATGACAATAATAACCTAATAAAAGTTAGGTATAACGCTATAATTGCTGTAGAAAGTTTGCAAAACTATGTGCGGATATATACAACAGAAGAAAATATAGTGGCGTATATCGGTTTATCAGAAATAAAATTAATACTCAAAGAGATGCCAAATTTTCTCCAGGCGCATCGTTCTTTTATAATTTCGAGAAATCATATCGAAAAATTAGAAGGTTATACATTAAAAATGACCAATAACCTGCAAGTTAATTTAGGCAATAATTACCGAGAAGAAATATTGGCTTACATTAAAGAAAAAACAATTAAAACCGGTAGATCTTAAAATTAATGCCTAAAAATTCGAGTACCAAAAATTTATTTTTGTGGAGATGGTTTGTTTCAAAAAAATATCACTTTATTTTTTGGGCAGCCTTTCTTTTTTATGAAATTATAGCCGTTGGTTTATATGCAGGCCAATTTGGCGAAGCTGGCCGATACATATTTCATTACATCATTAATATTGGCATCTTCTACATACACGCACTTCTGGTTTTAAAGTGTGGCTTGGAAAATCCAAAATCTGCCATTTGGAAGTTGCCACTTTACCTAATTTTAGAAATCGGAATATTCCTCGTTGTGATGTATTTTGCTTACAATGTTGTAAATAGATATACGCACATTATCACAAGCAAAGATGTAGTTATAAATGCCACATTTTTTCTTGGTGGATTAATCAGAGCATTATACTTCATTGTTTTTGGCACCGCCTATTATTTCTTGGTAACATTTCTAAAGGAGCGTAAGAAAACTGAGAACCTTGAGCAACAAAAACTGCATAATATAATTCAGCTGGCGCAATCTGAAAATGCTTTTTTGCGTGCACAAATGCAACCTCACTTGTTGTTTAATACTTTAGATTTTATTTATCAAAATGCGAAAGAGAATTCGCCAATTGCTGCCGAAACCATTGTTGCATTATCTGATATGATGAGATATGCCGCAGATGGCAATTATAAAGATGAATTTGTGCTTTTAGGAGATGAGATTGAGCAGGCAGAAAACCTGATTAACTTACATCAATTAAGAAATGGGCATAGTTTGCAAATAAGATTTTGGTATGATGATGATGTGAAAACGCAACAAATTATACCAATGGTATTAGTAACATTGGTTGAGAATATTTTTAAGCATGGTGATTTATCTAAATTAGAATTTCCGGCAGAAATATCCATCAGTAAAACCGATGATGGTTTACAGCTTAAAACCAAAAATATTATTAAGAAAAATATTAAGGAAGTTGGCCGCTCAGGAACAGGGATGGATAATATAACAAAGCGCTTGGGTTACAGTTATGGAACTAACGCAAGTATTAAAAGCTACATCAATGATAATGAACACTTTAATGTAAGTGTAGAGATAAAAAAATAGAAAACTTAAAAAGATAATTCATAAATTAGCCCAACTTTATTTAAATTTTAACATAAAGGGGCTTAAAATTTATACAATTTGATTTTTTAACTGAAAATGAAATAATTGTTATAAAAAACTTAATTTAAATTAATGCTCAAAAAACCTCTTATATGCCGATTAATTGTATAGCAATAGATGATGATCCCAATTCTTTAGAGAATCTGAATTCCTATTTAGATAAAATACCTGATTTACAACTTGTTAAGAGTTTTACTGATCCTTTACAAGCTTTAACAGATATCTCATCAGCAGAAACGGTTGATATTATTTTTATGGATATCGAGATGCCAACTTTATCTGGAATTGAACTCGCTACTTTACTCAGAAAAAAAACAAAACACCTTATTTTTACCACGGCGCATTCAAAATATGCATTAGATGCTTTTAATGTTGCTGCCGATGGATACTTACTTAAGCCTTATTCGTTAATTCATTTTTCAGAAGCAATTAATAATCTTTACCCAAATGAAAATCCGCTTAGCGATGAAATTCACGGCGAATCGTTTTCCGTACAATTAAGAGAAAACACTACTGAAACTGTTGAAATTGCATTTAACGATTTGATTATTTTTGAGCAGATTAATGAAATGGTTTATTTTAGAACCAGTCATAATAATTATATGAGCTTTAGTTTAAGCTTTAACAATATTGTAGAAATGCTTCGTAAGCATCCGGCATTTATTCAAGTTAACGCTTCAGCAATAATTTCAAAACAACACGTTAAAAGCTTTTTAGGCGATCAAATTGTTTTAACCGGTGGATTATCAACTTCATTAGCATTAAAATATAAAGATTCTTTTGTGCAATTTGTTAAGCAAAACTTAATGCAACAAAACTAATTGCGCTAAATCGATATTGAAAAGTTAAGGGCTTTGAGTAAACTCAAAGCCCTTAATTTTTATTTGGCATTTAAAGTTAGTGTTTCAATATTTAACTTTTCTTTAGCATCAGTTTTTTCTTTTATGATGATAAAGACATCGTGAAAATTACCGTCAACTATTTCAGATATCGGGAATAATCCGTTGTTGAAATTAGCGCTTGAAAGAACTTTTCCGCTTTCAGAATCTAATCTGATCTCAACCTCATAATTTTGATTGTTCCCAGTTTTTGAGGCTACTAAAATAGACTTAATATCTGTCAAATCGATAGCTTTAAGTTTAATCCAACCCTTACTTTTAGCAATTGTTAAACTTCCATTTTCATTACGGTTAAAGCCAGATACATATTGAATATCAGTCGCCGCAACCACATTACTTTTTAAGTTAAATGTATTATTTGTACTTAACGGTCGTAATCCTTTTGCGCCTTGGTCGGCGTAACTTGCCTTTAGTGTTAGAACTGATTTATTTTTATTAATTTCTTTTGGAGGAATAATTGATCCTTTTGATGGTAGCGAAGCTACTTTATTTTCCTTTGCAGAAAGGCTCATCACCCATTCTACTATTTGTTTTACTTCACTTTGTTTCATTGAAGGATGTGCAGGCATCGGTACTTCACCCCATACACCTGCACTTCCTTTAATCACTTTTGAAGCAAGGTACTCTACAGCTTTAGTATCCTTTTGATATTTGGTAGAAATTTTAATAAAGGCAGGCCCAATAGATGCCTCAGAGACCTTATGACAAGTGCTGCAATCAGATTTCATCATTAAAGACTTTCCAATCATAGTTTGTTCAACTTGTTGGTGACCAAGTTGAGCACCTGCTAAGTCAGTGCCTTCAGTATAACTGCTGGAAATAAAAATTCTATCCTTATTAACCACCGCACCCTTATCACTAACCAACACTTGATAATTAACTGCCTTTCCCGGAAAATAAAATGATTTATTGCCTGCAATTAAAATATCAACCTTCGGATGTTCATTACCAGCAAATACCTGAATAGTTTTGCTTTTTGTACTTGCATTGGCATTATCTACAACCGCAGCACTAATTGGATATTCGCCTGCTTTAGCAAAAGTGTGTGTTAGTTTTGGAACTGTGGTTGTCTTTTTTAAACCATTCCCTAAGTTCCAAATGTAGGTTAATTTTCCACCGTCAGCATCTCTAGCTTCAACCTCTGCAGTCATTTTATATGGCAATAAACCACTTGGTTTCTCAATTTTTAAAGCATTGATAACTGGTGGTCGGTTACCTTTCAAAAAGTCTACTCTGGCAATTCCAGCATCAGGGTTTTTCGAAAACCAGCCTTTACCATATTCTAAAACATATATTTTTCCGTCAGGACCAAGCTCCATATCAATCGGCGCAGCAAAAGATAAATTAGACATTATCGGTTCCATGCTTAAGTAATCTCCGTTTGCATTCATGGTAACGGCCTTTACCCAACCTCTAACCCATTCATAAATAATTAATTTTCCGTTGTAGTATGTTGGGTAAGCTGAACTTGCCTGCGTATATAAAACCGGACCAGCCATTGCAGTTCTTCCGCCAGAACCAACTTGAGGAAACTCTTTTGATTCGCCATAAGGATACCAAATAAATGCAGGCTGCGCCGTAGGTAATTCATTAAAACCTGTATTATTTGGCGAGTTATTTATTGGTTTTGTAGCGTCGAAAGCTTCGCCATTCGCTCCATTTGTAAAATCATAAGCTTTGTAGGGATAATTGTTACCTATAAACAAAGGCCAGCCAAAATTTCCGGCTTTTCTGGCTTGGTTTACTTCATCATAACCTCTAGGGCCACGTAATTCATCATCATTGGTAGCATCAGGACCAACCTCACCCCAATACAAATAACTGTTTTTCTGGTCTACCGATATTCTATATGGATTTCTATTCCCCATTACATAAATCTCCGGGCGACCTTTATCAGCTTTAGCAAATAAATTCCCCTCTGGAATGCTATAGCTACCATTTTCGTTTACCTTAATTCGAAGAATTTTACCCCTTAAATCATTTGTATTCCCGGCCGACCTTCTTGCATCGTACTGTTGCAAACCAGGTCTGTTATCTAGCGGGGCGTAACCTTTATTTACAAACTTTTGATTTGGAACATCAAAGGGTGTAGAATTATCTCCGGTAGAAATATAAAGCAAACCATCTGGCCCGAAAGCTAAAGAACCGCCCGTATGGCAACAGATTTCGCGTTGCGAATAAAATTCGAGAATTACTTTCTCGGATGACATACTCAATACGTCATTCACCATTTTAAATCTCGATAGGCGGTTTACAGAACTTCCCATTGGGCTATAAAACAAATACACGTATTTATTTATGGCATATTTTGGGTCGATTGTTAAGCCTAATAAACCTTCTTCTGCATTTACATCGGCTAGGCCAGTTTTAAAGTAAACATCTAGTTTACCAGCTTGTGTTAGCTTTTTAGTCTGATTTTTATAGAGCATCAACTCTCCTCTTCTTTGAGCAACAAGAATATCCAAATTTGGCAAAACTGCCATTTCTGTAGGTTCGGTAAACTGACCATGAACTAAATCTACTTTAACAAATCTGTCCTGATCTGGTGTATCAATCCTAATAATTGATTGGTTTGAGTGTTTCCTTTCATCAATTTTATTGCTAAAAGAATTTCTAATAAATAGTGTTGGTAACGCAAGAAATGTGATTGCTATACCTGTGATGGCAATAGAAGTTACGGTTTTCATCAAGAATGCTTGTTAATTATATTGTAAAATATAAATTAATGTTCGATAAAGCATTAAATGATTTTTATATCAAGTAAAATTCTTGTTTTAAAGAACAAAAGCATTGTATATTTGCAAGTACCAAACAAATCATCCAAAATAGAATCTTATGAAAAAGCTATTATTTGCAATGCTTTTAACTTCGTTTACTTACGTAGCCAAAAGCCAAACCTTAATTTTAGCTAAAGATGCTGCCCAATATGTTGGTAAAACCGTAACCATATGCGATTTTGTTTATAGCACAAAGGCCTTGGATAAAATTAGCCTGATAAATTTGGGCGGTACTTATCCTAAAGAATTACTTACCTTGGCAATTAATAAAGATGATATTTCTAAATTTTCATCAGAACCTGCAAGCATGTATCTTGGCAATAACATCTGCGTTACAGGTGTTGTTACTGAGTTTAAAGGAAAATATCAAATTGTCGTTACTGAGCCAAAGCAAATCGTAGTTAAATAATTACTTCGCTAATTAAACACAGCCTCGGTTAACAAAACGCCTTTTTCGCCGCTACTTGTTTCTATTGTATGTATGTGTTTATAAGAATGCGAAAAGTCGTCATATGCTCTTTTTACAGCATTAACCGTTACCTCTTTAACAGGATATTTTCTATTGGTTTGCATACAAAGTATAACTTTATCTCCAATTAAAAGGAAATCACAATCGTAACCTTTATCATGCAATTCGATTACTTTCTTTGTTAAAGAGTCGTTCATTTCTAACTTTCCTTTGTTCTGATTCATAATACAATATTTAGGTTAAATAAATAAAATGAGCGTTGGCCAAACTGAGCGAAAAATTATATCTAATTAAGATACAACAGATTAAAATAATTGTTTTAACTGATGTATCTTTTTAGAGAATGTTAAAATATCAACTTAAAAATTGATTTTGAGGAGGTAAAATTCAAATTGAGAGCGTTAATTATTCAAATTTTATAATTGCAGTAATATAAAGATGCTTTTACAGTCGACAAAGAGGTAGCCCTGCCGACTGTTTAAGCTTTAGATTTCCTATAATCTGTATCTAAGATTGAAAAACTAATTCAAAGCGTAAAGAAAATCATACAAACAAATTGTAATCCTTGATAGAAAGTGATTATTGCTTGATGAACAATCTTTAATAATAAGAATATTGATACATGGAAAAGCATTGTAATAAATTTTATAGTTTTGAATTTTCCTTAAATACTTATCATGATTAAAAGTCGTAAACTAATTTTAGCCGCCCTTTTCATATTAATCTTAAGCTTTACTTTTCTAAGTTTCTTCATTGCAAAACATCCAATTTTACAATTCGATATTAACATTTCATTAGCTGTACAGAAATACCAGGCAATTTGGTTAGATAAAACTATGTTAGCCGTGAGTTTTTTTGGAGAGTTACCTTGGTCTTTACTTTCTGTTGTGCTAGTTGCAATAATATTTTACGTTAAAAAATATAAAAGAGAAAGCTATTTTGTTAGCTTAACATTACTCTCGGGTTTAATTATCTTAGGTATAAAAAATATTATTGATAGGCCAAGACCAACCAGTTTTTATGTTCGCTTGGTAGAAGTTAATCGCTTTCAAAGTTATCCGAGCGGACATGTCTTATCTTATGTGCTTTTCTTTGGCTTTTTAATCGTTTTAATGCAAAGACTTAAATCCATTCCAAAAAGCCTTAGAAATTTTCTAACTTATTTATCAGTTTTTTTAATCATTATGATAGCACCATCAAGAATTTACCTGGGCGCACATTGGTTTACGGATACGCTTGGGGGATTTTTGCTTGGTTTAATTTGCCTATTCCCGCTATGCTACTTTTACTTTAAGAAAAGTCCGACTGAAGTTGGTTAAGCTTTAATTTTGGCTCTTATTCTGGAAAGTGTTTCTAATCGCATACTTAAAAAAGATGCTATATATTTTAAAGGAACACGCTCAATCAAATCAGGATATGATTTAAGAAAACGTTTGTACCTACGTTCGGCAGATTGTAATCTGCTCAAATACCCGCGTTCAAATGCTTGCGCATAATAGATTTCGGTCATTTTCCTACCCACATAATTTGCTATTGGAAATTTCTGGTAAAGTTCTTTAGACATTGTGTGTGGTATCGCGATAGCCAGAATTGGTTCTATGGCCTGAATATATTCTTCCGTAGCTTCATCTTCCCAAAGATTTCTAATCGTACCAACCAGTTCATTTTCTTTTGATATCCATGTGGTGATTTCCTTGTTCCCATGCTTCATAAAGCCTCGTACAGTGCCTTCAAGAATTAAAAAGATGTACTTATTTCTATGTAGAGGCGATGAAATAAACTTGTTCTTTTTGAATATCACAGGAAAAGTTTCTTCATTAATGATTTTCTCAATATTCTTGTTTAGTGGATGAAATGCTTTAAAAATTGAAATCAACGGAGAAAAACCATTAAATTCTTCCCACTTATCATGAATATTAATTTTTTCCGGATTCATATGAAATAATCTGTTTAAGACGATGTAATTACAAGACGTTAAAAATTTATGAATTTTCTAGCTATTTGTAAAAAACGACCGCAAAAATAATCAATTATCAAAAATATATTAATTGTTAGTATAACGCAGCGGCTGATTAAGTACCTAAAAAACTCAGTATAAATACTCGATAAATCTTAAGTGAAATTTTCGAAAGAGCCATCACAACCCCGAGAGTGCTTTTTTGGCCTAAATCCATTTTGAGGTCAGATTTAATTATTTTATGTGGTATATGTTTTGCCAACTATAAAGTACATACCTAAAACTAAATATTATGACAACACTTGAGTTTAACCATGTTATTAATGCTCATGCAGTTTCTTTAAGGTTGCATGCATTAAAATTTACCAATGATGTTGAAGACGCTAATGATCTTGTTCAAGATACTTTACTAAAAGCAATTAGATTTTATAAAAACTTTCAGGAAGGCACTAATATTAAAGGATGGTTATTTGTGATTATGAGAAATACATTTATCAATAACTACAGAAAAATTTCAAAAACTAGAACATTAATCACTCAAACTGATGAAATTTCATCATCGAGCTTAATGCACAGTTCTACAAAAAATGATGCCGTTGGGAAATTTGTAGTTGGCGATATCGGCAAAGCTTTAGCCTCATTACCAGAAGCTTACCATACTCCATTTATCAAATATTTTGAAGGTTATAAATACCACGAAATTGCAGATATGTTACAAATACCCTTGGGTACTGTAAAAACAAGAATATTTGTAGCAAGAGAAATGCTCAAAAAATACCTTAAAACATATGCAAAAGAAACAGCGGGTGAATAACCCGCTATTTTTTTATCTCTATTTTCGTCCCATCCAACACGTGATTAAACAACGTATCCATTTCTTTGTTAGTTAAAGCAATACAACCGTTTGTCCAATCTTTAGCATTTCTTCTTTCAGGGTATGTTCCGTGAATCATAATTCCAGAACCAGGTTTTAAGCCCAATTTAGCAGCTCTCTCTTTATCTGCCAAGTTGGGATAGGAAAGCATAAAGCTTTTGTAAAATTTATCTGGTCTATTATATTTCAAATCAAGATGATAAATTCCTTCAGGTGTTTTTCTATCTCCTTCATATTCCTTTTTTCCAAATGGTTTTCCTCCTAAACTAATGTTAAATTCTAGCAAATTAATACCTTTCCTTTGTACATACATCTTTCGCTCGTGTTTAACTACTAAAATGTAATCTGCCATATTCAATCTATTGGCAATATTTATAAGTTTGTCTTGATAAGACTTTGAAGTGTCCGGGTTTCTATATGCAGAATATCTGTCAACCCTTGCTATTGCAAAATCATCTCTTTCTAAAGAATCAAGCGCAGCTTTGGTAAACCTTTGCAACTTCCATCTACCCTTTTCAAGATAAATCGTTGCTTCATTATTAAAAACAAGTTTAATATATTGATAAAACATCAAAGGTGTTTCATTCGCGTCATGAACAATAATTGTTGTATCTAAGTTTTTCGGCAAATGTCGCATTAAACTATCTTGCCATTGGATAGCATTATTTAAGGACTTTGTTTTTTCATTTACCCTAACGTTTTTAGAATTAGACCTCCAAAACATAATTATGATTACACAAAATATAGAAAGAACAATGCTTAAATATTTCATAAAAGATTTGTAGATGATTCCGAATACTATAACTAATTTAATAGTTAAAATTTAAATTAAAAAGGTTTTATGTATTTTTTATCTTTAATGCTTAATTATTAAAAAATGATTTTTAGACCTAAAGCCCTTCTTTTTGATTTAAATGGTACGATGATAGACGATATGGAATATCATAACAGAGCCTGGCACACAATCTTGAATGACGATTTGAATGCAAACATTTCTTATTCTGATGTTAAAAAACAAATGTATGGTAAAAATGATGAGTTATTACAACGTGTTTTTGGTAAAGGGCATTTTACCCAACAGCAAATGGATGATATATCCATAAAAAAGGAGAAAATTTATCAAGAGGATTATCTGGCAGATTTGCGACTAATTGATGGATTAAATATTCTTTTGAACAGAGCTAAGGTAGCTCAAATTCCTATGGCTATAGGTTCTGCTGCAATACCTTTTAATATAGATTTTGTGTTAGATGGTTTAAATATTCGTAATTATTTTAGTGCCATTGCAAGCGCCAACGACGTCGTAGAGAGTAAACCACATCCAGAAACATTTTTAAAATGTGCAGAATTGCTAAATGTAAATCCTCAAGATTGCTTAGTTTTTGAAGATGCGCCCAAAGGTGTTGAAGCTGCGCTAAATGCAGGCATGAATTGTATTGTTTTAACTACTGCTCATCGAGCTGAAGATTTTGCAAAATACCCAAATGTGCTAAAAATGGTTAGTGATTATAAAGACTTCTATTTTGACAATTTAATTTGAAAAACATCAAATTCTTAATTGCTTTGAGTTATCAACATTTTTCTGCTTTTGTTTATAATTATTTTATAAAATGAAACCTTTCAATTGCTAACTTGTTATCAAGAAAAAAGCAGAAAATAAGTCCTGTGAGCGGGATATCCGTGTAGGGCAGGCACCTCATAACAACAAAACAAATTGAACCAAAAACAACAAAGCCCCGAAATTTTCGGGGCTTTGTTGTTGCTAAACTATACTACCTCATTATGAAAAGTATCTTATCGTTTTTAAGTTTATAAAAATATTTTTTTCTGCCTTTAGAAAGAATAACCTGTATTTTTTCTACTAATCCAAACTTGCCATGTTTATAGCAAATCTGATCTCCCTCTTGGATGTTATCCAATTCATGTGAGGATGTGTTGTGATTAACTTCTATCATGATATCTTAGATTTTTAAAACATCAAAACTGCAGCATATGATTAATCAGGGCATGTTTTATGAGAAAAAAATTGCAGGCTACATTAGCATAACCTGCAATCCTCTAAATTAATCATTGCTTCCAATCCTGATAAGCTTTATATGATTAACCACAAAATAGATAAAATGTTAACGTTTTTGAGGGTATGAATAAAGTGAATGAACAATGCTTTTTATCAATGAATAAAACATCGATAATAATGAATAAACCTACCCCTATTTTGGAATTTCAATAAAGAATTTTGTACCGACATTTTCGATACTTTCGACCCAGATTTTCCCGCCATGTAAATTAATTATCGCCTTAGCAATGGCCATTCCTAAGCCCCAAGAATCTTCACCTTTCAGGCCATCACGCATTGCAATACTAAATCTATCAAAAATATAAGGCTGTAAATGCTTTGGAATTCCGATACCATTATCAACAACACTAATCAAAACATTTTCATTAACATCTTCGATATGAATGCCAATTGTGCCATTTACTTTGGTGAATTTTATGGAATTGGATATTAGGTTATTAATGACTTGCATCAGCTTCATGCTATCAATTGCAGCATATATTTTTTCTTGCGCACTTGTAAATTCAAAATTTCTGAAAAGATTTGACTCAGCTTTTTTGTAAAAACTAAGAACATCTTTAACCTCATGTACCAAATCAGTTCGTTCTTTTCTGATTTCTACTTCGGAGGAAGTTAAAAATTCGTGATTTATTAAATTCCTGATGAGCAGAATGTTTCGTTCGCACATGTCCTTTATAAAAGTAAGAGATGTTAAAATTCTATCTTGCCCCTCAAAAAGTTTATCTTTTAACAGATCAGAAACTGCCAAACTTATCATGGCCATTGGCTCTTTTAAATCGTGAGAAACAATTTCTAATGTTGTGTTTTTTCTGGCATTAATTTTTTCGATGTGAAAATTGTTGTGTTTTGCAACGCTAACATCCTCGGCAATTCCAGTAATTAATAATGTGTTATTCCCCCCTTTAATCGGATAAACGCTTACCCTTAAATATTTTGTAGTTTTTTCGTTATCAACAATTCTAAACTCGTATTTCCTATTAACAGCTTCTTCAGTGCATTCTCTGTAAAATTCTAACACCAAATTTTTATCCTCCGGATGAATAAAATCCATTAATCCAATTGGATTTTCTTTGATGTGATTTACATCAATTCCGAAAATGGGCTTAAAAGCTTGGCCCAAGTATTCAATTTCTTTGGTTTGAAAATTGAAAATAAAATAAATATCTCTAGAGGTATCGCCAATCTGGCGAAATATTTCATTTTGCATTCTTAAATAGTTCTAAACAAATGTTGATTTGCCAAAATAATGATTTGATTCTTGGCAACATTAAAAACCCGTATTTGTTTAAAAATTCAGGTATTTATCACAAAGTTATTTTGCATCATTAACTTCTAGCCAATGCCCGTCTAAATCTTTAAAATAAATTTGTTTAACCCCATCAACACGTAGGTTAATTGCACCAATTTTACCAGCCCAATCTTCAAACGCTAAACCCTTTTCATTCATTTTTTTAATAAAATCTTCAATGGATGCTACACTAAAGCATAAATGGTTATTTTTATTAAAATTAGCTTTGCTATCATCACCCTGTATAATGTGTAAATGACCAGCCTGACCTAGGCTAAACCAAGTGTGTTTACCATCTTTAAATGGCTCGGGGATTTGGGGTAAATTGAAAAGACTTTCATAAAAATCGCTTGCCGCCTTCAAATCTGAAACATAAACAGCTATATGATTTAATATTGCAGGAGAATTTTTTTTATCGGTTTGTGCCATTGAGTTTTGAGTTAAGCAAAAGAAAATCACGGTTAAAAATGAACTTAAAGAAATTTTCATAGGGGGATATATTAAAAATAAGATGATGAAAGGTACTCATTTATTCGAAACTATTATGAAGAAAATACCTTGTAACATTTATAAATAATTTGTGCATTTACTTAAATAATAATTATAATTTTATTGCACTAACCATTAACTAAATCGATTTTATGAACGGAAAATCTATCCTATTTACATCCTTGTTCTTTGTAGCAATAAATAGTTTTTATGCAAATGCACAGGGTTTAAAAGCTTCTGTAGTTACGAACACAAACAATACTTTGGATAATAAATCGTATCAGAATAACAGAGCCCCTTTGCTAAAAAATCACTTTATCAAATTGCCAATCGGTAGTATTAAACCTGGTGGATGGCTTAAAAATGCTTTAAATCTTCAGAAAAATGGTTTAACCGGAAATTTGGGAGAAATTAGTATTTGGCTATCAAAAGAAGATAATGCATGGTTGCATAAAGATGGAAAAGGGAAATATGGATGGGAAGAACTTCCATATTGGTTAAAAGGTTATGCTAACATTGGCTACATGCTTAACGATCCTAAAATGATATCGGAAGCAAAATTCTGGCTAAATGCAGCTATAGAAAACCAGCGTGAAAATGGAGATTTTGGTCCGTTGGTAGAAAAAGGCGAAGGGAAACGAGATTTGTGGACAAACATGCCGATGCTTTGGTGTTTACAATCTTACTATGAATTTACTGGCGATAAAAGGGTAATTACCATAATGACTAAATATTTTAAATGGCAGTTATCAATTCCTGATGATAAGTTATTAGAAGATTATTGGGAAAAAAGCCGTGGTGGCGACAACATTATAAGCATTTATTGGCTTTACAACCATACTGGCGATAAATTTTTGCTTGACTTAGCTACTAAAATTGATAAAAATACATCAGATTGGAGGCAAAATAATAATCTACCCAACTGGCACAATGTTAATATTGCGCAATGTTTTCGCGAACCGGCAACCTATTATTTGCAAAGTCATAATAAATCTGATTTAGACGCAAGCTATAATAATCAAAAGCTTATAAGAGAAATTTATGGTCAGGTTCCTGGTGGAATGTTTGGTGGAGATGAAAATTCGAGAAAGGGTTATGACGACCCTCGCCAAGCGGTGGAAACTTGTGGAATGGTAGAGCAAATGACTTCAGACCAAATGATGCTTGCCATGACTGGTGATACCTATTGGGCAGAAAATTGTGAAGATATTGCTTTCAACACGTTTTCGGCTGCTTTTACGCCAGATTATAAAGCTTTAAGATATCTAACTGCTCCAAATATGGTTATCAGCGATGCAAAAAATCATCATCCGGGTATTGATAACACTGGTCCATTTTTAATGATGAATCCTTTTAGCAGTCGTTGTTGCCAACATAATCATGCTGCAGGCTGGGTTTATTACGCTGAAAATGCTTGGATGGCAACTCCGGATAATGGCATTGCAGCGCAACTATATACTGAATCATCAGTAAAGGTAAAAGTTGGAAATGGTGTTGATGTTACATTGAACCAAATCACAAAATATCCATTTGAAGATATGGTTAATATAGAGCTTGCAACAGCAAAACCTGTTTCATTTCCATTGTATTTGAGAATTCCGGCTTGGTGTAAAAATCCAATAGTTAAGGTAAATGGTAAGGCTATTAATATTGATGCAAAAAGCGGAGCATACATTAAACTAGAAAACTTATGGAAAAATGGTGATAAAATCGCTTTACAACTTCCAATGGATTTACAATTACGAGAATGGGAGAAAAATAAAAATAGTGTAAGCTTAAATTATGGTCCACTTACTTATTCTTTAAAAATTGATGAAAATTATCTTCAAAAAGATAGTAAAGAAACTGCAATTGGAGATTCTAGGTGGCAAAATGGAGCGGACCCAAAGAAATGGCCATCGTACGAAATTCACCCAAAAACAGATTGGAATTATGGCTTAGTAGTTGACAAAAATAATATTGATAAATCATTTTCGGTTATCAAAAAAACATGGCCAAAAGATAATAATCCATTTACAAATGCAAATGCGCCTATAGAAATTAAGGCAAAAGGTAAACGCATTCCAGAATGGAAAATAGACCAGTATGGTTTGGTTGATATATTACCAAAAAGCCCTTTAAAAAGCAGTGAGAATGAACAAGAACTTACGCTGGTACCGATGGGCGGAGCCAGATTAAGAATTTCTGCATTTCCGGTTGTAAATTAATTTACACAAAAAGCCCCGAAAATTTCGGGGCTTTTTCTTATTTGGTATCTTCAGCAAGCAAGGCAGTTTTAGTTTCTAATAATTTACCTTGTTCAATTTCATCCAAAACCGGAAACTTTATGTTTAAACTTTTCAGTTTATCTTCAATAATTTCACTAATTGCCAATCTGGCGAACCATTTCTTATCAGCCGGAATCACATGCCAAGGCACATCTTTTGTTGCCGTTTCGTTAATTGCGTCCTCGTAAGCTTTCATGTAATCGTTCCACAAAGCCCGTTCTTTAATATCTCCCGATGAAAATTTCCAGTTTTTAGTTGGGTCTTCTATCCTATCCAAAAAACGTTGTTTTTGTTCATCTTTACCCACATTTAAAAAGAATTTTAAAATAACCGTTCCATTTGCGGTTAGGTGTTCTTCAAAATTTCTGATGCTTTTATATCGCTGCGCCCAAAAATCCTTATTAATTTTCTTTACATCAGCATAACCGGGTATGTTTTCACTTAAAACATAATTAGGGTGCACTTTACAAACCAATACATTTTCATAATGAGAACGATTATGAATGCCAATTCTACCTCTTTCTGGTAATGCTTTATAATGTCGCCATAAAAAATCATGCTCATACTCTTCTGATGTTGGCACCTTAAAACTAAAAACCTGGCAACCTTGAGGATTCAATCCACTCATAACATGTTCAATTGCACTATCTTTACCGGCAGCATCCATCGCCTGAAAAATAATTAAAAGCGAATGTGTACCCGAGGCGTACAATTTTTCTTGTAACTGGCTAACTTCAATTTTAGATTTAACAAGTGCATCCTTCGCTTTCTCTTTATTATATCCGCCAGTATAATCGGTTTTTACATTTTTTAGCGAAAACTTTTTATCGCCTTGTACAATTAGGCTTTTAAATTCGTTTTTCATTCTATGTGAAGCTTTAATTTCTAATGTGATTTATTTAAATATAGACTAAAAAATAAGTAAATTAAATACGTTAATTTGTATTTAGAGTTTTTTTTATATTTATCCCTATTGCCTTTACCTACTCAACATCTTACACTATATGTTTAAAGAGATAAAAAACAAGTACTTACGCTATACCTCAATTTTTGTTTTTTTTATAATTATTTTCTTTTCGGCACTTCAGCTTAATTTTTTGTGGCTGTTTGGCTATTCTCCAAGCTACCACGATATTAAAATACCAACTTTACGTGTCGGTTCTGAATTGTATACCGCCGATGGGAAATTGATTGGCAGATATTTCAAAGAAAACAGAACGCCAGTAAATTATAATGAGATATCGCCAAGTGTGCTAAATGCGCTCGTTGCTACTGAAGACGTAAGATTTTATAAGCATTGGGGAATTGATGCACAGGCCGTTGGAAGGGCTGTTGTAGGTTTTGGTAAAGAAGGTGGTGCAAGTACAATTACACAGCAGTTGGCTAAAAACCTTTATCGCACACGCTATAATAAATCTCAGGGTGTTTTAAACAAAATCCCTTTGGTTAGAACCTTGATTTTTAAGTTAAAAGAGTGGATGACAGCCGTAAAACTGGAATCAAACTACTCCAAACAAGATATTATTACCATGTATCTGAATACCGTTTCATTTGGAAATAATGCTTATGGAATTAAAACAGCAAGTAGAATTTACTTTGATAAAGAAACCAGGGAACTATCTACAAATGATGCAGCCATGCTTGTAGGCATGTTAAAAGGTACAACTTATTACAACCCAATTAAAAATCCGGAAAGGGCTTTAGAACGTAGAAATACAGTTTTAAGCCAAATGAATAAGTACAAGTTTTTAAGTAAAGATAGTTTAACACAGCTTTCAAAAGAGCCCATTAAACTTAAGGAAGGTAAGATGGAAGATGGTAGCGATGGCGATTCTTATTTGCGAGCTGCTGTTGCAAAACATTTGGAAAAGTGGTGTAAAGATAATGGTTATGATTTGTATGAAGATGGCTTGAAAATTTACACAACAATCGATTCCAAACTTCAAAAGTATGCCGAAGAGGCTGTGCAAGACCAAATGCGAATTTTGCAGCGTAGGTTTTACAGTGTTTGGGGAAATGAAGACCCATGGTATGATTCTGAGAAAAACAAAGTTGATTATCCAGATAGAGCAATGAAAAATCTGCCGATTTATGGTTTGCTTAAGAAGAAATTCCCAAATAATCCGGATTCGGTTACCTCCTACTTCAACAAAAAGAAGAAGATGCAAATCTTCACTTATAAAGGTGATAGGGATACCATGTTTTCTACATTAGATTCCATCCGTTATTATGGCAAAATAATGAATACGGGAATGATGACCATGGAACCATCAAGCGGAAAAATTAAAGTTTGGGTTGGTGGTATTGATCATAAATTCTTTAAATACGACCACGTAAATCAAGCTAAACGCCAGGCAGGTTCAACATTTAAACCGTTTGCATACTTAACCGCGTTAGAACAAGGCATGAGCCCTTGCGATAAATTCACAGATAAGCCAGTAAAAATTGCTTACCAGGATAAGGGCGAAACAAAATACTGGGAACCTAAAAATGCTGATTATAGCGTAACCTATCAGGAAATGAGTTTACGTTGGGCAATGGCTCGTTCGGTCAACACAATTACAGCTCAGGTTACAGAAAAAGTTGGCTGGGATAATGTGGTTAAATGGGCGCATGAATGTGGTATTGATAGCCATTTGGAATCTGTTCCTTCAGTGAGTTTAGGTTCTAACGATGTTACCGTTTACGAAATGGTTAAAGCTTATGCAACATTTATGAACAATGGTGTTAAAACCGACCCAATTTTGGTAGAGAAAATTACCGACCAGGATGATAATGTTATTGATGAATTTAAACCTAAAACAAAAAGAGTTCTGACCGAAGAAATTGCCTGGTTAATGACTTATATGTTTCGTGGTGGTATGGAAGAACCAAGAGGAACTTCCCAGGCACTTTGGGAATGGCCTGATTTATTCAGAAAAAATAATCAAATTGGCGGTAAAACAGGAACTTCATCAGATTATGTAGATGCTTGGTACATGGGCTTGACAAAAGACTTAGTAACTGGTGTTTGGGTTGGTTGCGATGAAAGAACCGCCCACTTTAAAAATGGCGAACAAGGTGAAGGTTCTAGAACTGCCTTACCAATTTTTGCCAAATTTATGGAAAAGGTTTATCTAGACCCTAATTCTGGTTATACGTATGGTCAATTTCCAAAGGCAACGGTAGATATTACGAGAACTTACAATTGCCCAAGCCCGAGAATTGTACAGGATACTACTTCTACAGATAGTGTTGCCGTAGATTCTACTACAGTTGAAGAAACAGTTGTGCCTGAAACAGCACCAGCAACTACGCCTGCGGAAACAGAAGTTAAAAAAGAAGAAAAAAAGCCTGAACCTGTTCAAAATCAGCCTGCAACCGTTGTGCCGCTTACTAAAAAAGAAGAACGAGAACTTAAGAGAAAGCAACGACAAGAAGAGCGGGAAAAACGAAAAAATGGCAATAATTAACCAATCTTTTAAAAAATGTTAAAATTTGAATAGTGATTTAAACAATCACTATTTTTATTTCATTCTTAGTTTATCATCAGTTACATACAAAAAACTGAAATAATAATACCAAACGTATGAAAAAAACCTCTACTTTATTAAGGCGATTTATACCAGCTTTGCTCCTATTTTTTGCTGTATTCACTGCTCAGGCGCAGTATTTCGGACAAAACAAAGTGAGGTATAAAAAGTTAGATTTTAAGGTTTTGCAAACACCACATTTCGAAATCTACTATTACATAAAAAATGATAATCTCTTAAAAAAGTTTACTCAAGATGCCGAAACTTGGTATAAAATGCATCAAGAAGTATTTAGAGATACTTTTTTAAAGAAAAATCCAATTATACTTTATAATAATCACCCTGATTTCCAGCAGACTACGGCACTCAACGGTGAAATTGGTATAGGTACGGGTGGTGTTACCGAGGCATTTAAGAACCGGGTAATTATGCCTGTTATGGAGCTTAATAATCAAACCAGACATGTTTTAGGTCATGAGTTGGTTCACGCATTTCAGTACCACGTTTTATTAGAGAAAGATTCCATTAGTTTAGAGAACGTTGGGCAAACACCATTGTGGATGGTTGAAGGCATGGCCGAATATTTATCCATCGGAAAAAAAGATGCTTTTACATCGATGTGGATGCGTGACGCAATGCTAAACCGCGATATTCCTTCATTAAAAGACCTAACGAACTCTAACAAATATTTCCCATATCGTTACGGTCAGGCATTTTGGACTTATATTGGTTCGCAATATGGCGATACAACGATTGTTCCATTGTTTAAGAATACTGCAAAATATGGCTATGAAAATGCCATCAGGTATACATTTGGTTACGATGATAAAACACTCTCTGGTTTATGGAAAAACTCAATTGATGAGCATTACAAACCAATGCTTAAAGCAGATAGCTCACAAATTAAAATTACCGGAACAAAAATTTTAGACAATAAAAATGCAGGAAATATGAACGTTGCTCCTGCCCTAAGTCCTGATGGAAAATTTGTGGCTTTCATGTCTGAAAAGGATTTGTTCGGAATTGATTTATTTTTAGCTGATGCTAAAACAGGTAGAATTATCAGAAAACTAACTAGCCAAATTTCGAACGGACACATTGATGATTTTAACTTTATAGAATCGGCTGGAGCTTGGTCGCCAGATAGCAAACAATTTGCTTTTAGTATTTTTAGTAAAGGCAAAAACCGAATGCTAATTATTAACGTGAATAATGGCAATACTGTATTAGAAACCGAAATGGGTGACGTTAGTCAATTCGGTAACTTAACCTGGTCGCCAAATGGAAAAGATATTGCTTTTTCAGGTATGGTAGAAGGCCAAAGTGATATTTTTTCTTATAATTTAGATACTAAAAAAGTAACCCAACTAACGAACGATGTTTATTCAGATTATGCCCCAAGTTATGCTCCTGACGGCAGTAAGTTAGTTTTCTCATCTGATAGAGCAGCAATCCAAAGTAATAATATAACGGCAGTACATCCAATAAACTTAGCAGTTTACGATATTGCTGCAAAAACTATTAGCAACCTTGATGTTTTCGCGGGTGCGAATAATTTGAATGCACAATTCTCCCCAGATAGTAAAAGTGTTTATTTTCTATCGAACCGAGATGGTTTCAGAAATCTTTATAAATATAGTTTTACAGATAATACTGTAGACCAATTAACAGATTATTTCACGGGAATTAGTGGTATTACCGAATTTTCTCCGGCAATTTCTGTTTCACAAACCAATGATATCGTTTACAGCTATTATCGCTATCAACGTTACACTTTATATAATGCAAACCTAAATAGTTTTAAACCTAAAAGGATAAATAATCAGGACGAAAATTTTGATGCAGCAGTTTTACCGCCAATGGAAAATGTAGGGGTAAACATCATCAATTCCAATTTGATAAATTTTGATAGGTTTGAGAAGATAGTTGCTGATTCAATGCGAGTTGTTCCATATCGTCCAAAATTTAGATTAGATTATTTAGCTAATAGTGGTGTTGGTGTTTCTACGAGTAGATTTGGAACGGGTGTACAAGGCGGTATAGTGGGTATGTTCAGTGATATTTTGGGTACAAATCAAATTATCGGAAACCTATCCGTAAATGGAGAGATTTATGATTTCGGCGGTTTAGTTGGATACATCAACCAAAAAAGCAGAATAAATTGGGGTGTTGCTTTATCACACATTCCTTACGTTTCGGGATTTAATTCCTATGCAAACGAAAGACTTCCTTCAGGTAGTGGAACGATTGATGTAATTAATCAACGTACAGATATCATTAGAACTTTTGAAGACCAGGTTCAGATTTTTGGTGCTTATCCATTTAGTAAAATCCACCGATTTGAGCTTGGAGGAGCATTTTCTCATTATAGTTACAGAATCGACAGATATAGCAACTATTACAATAATGCTGGATATTATGTGGGCTCAGACAGAAGTAGAGTTTCAAATGAGCAGGCAACGCAAGATTATGGAGTGCCATTTAATTCATTTACACTATATCAATTAAATGCTGGCTTTGTTGGCGACAATTCAATTTTTGGCTTAGCGGCGCCATTGGATGGTTTCAGATACAGAGTTAGTGCAGAAAAATATCTTGGCACCTATAGTTTTGCTGGTACAACCGTAGATTTAAGAAAATATTGGAGATTAAAACCTATTACCTTAGCCGTTAGAAGTTATAATATGCTAAGAATAGGTAAAGATGCTGACAGATTGTATCCACTATTTTTAGGCTATCCTTACCTGATTAGAGGCTACGAATCAAACTCAATTTATAAATCAACTACCCAAAGAGCTGATCAATCTTTCGATATAAATCAATTAAGTGGAAGCAAAATGGCAGTATTTAACTTTGAAGTTAGATTACCATTTACAGGTCCTAAAAAACTATCTGCAATACCATCTAAGTTTTTGTTCTCTGATTTAAATTTATTCTTTGATGCAGGTGTTGCTTGGACTAATGATACGAAAGTTGCTTTTAAAAACGAACCAACGTATGTTACCACGCCAATTATCGGTGCAGATGGTACACAAACCGGAACTTACCAGGCTACAACGGAACGTGTTCCGGTTATGAGCGTTGGTTTATCGTTAAGAGTAAATGTTTTTGGATATTTCGTATTGGAACCTTACTACGCAATTCCCTTCCAAAGAAAAGATGTTAAAACAGGTGTTTTTGGTTTAACCTTTGCACCAGGTTGGTAATTAAATAAAGTAATAATTTCAGAAAGGGATTGCGTAAACTAACTCAATCCCTTTTTTTATGCAAATCTATATTAAGATAAACTTGTGAATGATAACTTCACTTGGTTAGTGACATTTCTGTGCATAACAATATTTTCGAAATCTAAGCCAATTGTTAAGTCAATCCAATCTGGATTACAAGAACGTACCAAACGCTCCTTTTGTACACGAGTAAATCTACTCACTAACTTAAATCTACTCAAAGCCTGTTCTTCAGTTTTAAATTCTTCAAAATATACCAAACGTGTTAATTGCTTTCCATTATCAAAAAATAAGTTCGGCATTTGTTTATAAAAATCTAATGTTTTAATCAAATCAGAACTCATGCCAACATGCATACTAGTACGATTTCTGTCGGTAACGATGTAAACAAACTTTTTCATAATAACGTATTTAAAATTAAAACTAAACTATTTAGTATACCCTCTTGCAAATCAAAATAATATTACTAACTTTATGAGCATAAAATTACTAACTATTTTAGTAATTCCAAATTTATTTTAAAATTTATTTTTATGTCGAATATTTCAAATAACTTAAAGTACCTAAGGAAGAAGAAAGGCCATACGCAGCAGCAATTTGCTGATATTATGGAAATTAAAAGATCGCTTATTGGTGCTTATGAAGAGGATCGTGCTGAACCAAAATACGACTTACTAAAAAAAATAGCAGAGTATTTTGATTTAACCATAGATGAATTTATCAACGAAAAAATATCTGATAGTTGGAAACCTAAACCGAAAAGTCAGGGTTCGAATCTGCGTGTTTTAAGTATTTCCGTTGATGCAAACGACAGAGAGAATATTGAGCTTGTTCCGGTTAAGGCTAGTGCAGGCTACTTAAATGGCTTTTCTGATCCGCAATATATAAGTGATTTACCTAAGTTTCAGCTACCTATTCCGGCATTAAGACAAGGAACTTTTCGTGCTTTTGAAATTATGGGCGATAGTATGTTGCCAGTTCAACCGGGAAGCGTAATTATCGGTGAATATCTAGATAACTGGAACGAGGTTAAAACTGGTGAAACATACATCATCATTAGTAAAAATGAAGGCGTAGTTTACAAACGTGCAGGCAATCGCTTTAGAGAAAATAAAGACTTAAAATTAGTTTCTGATAACAAGGTTTATGATGCTTATACCATATCTGCCGATGATATTTTGGAGATTTGGAGTGCAAAAGCATATATATCTACTTCATTACCAGAACCTGCACCAGACCCAACTATGGAAACTTTAACGCAGATGATGGCACAGATGCAGAAATCTATTTCGCAGCTAAATAAGAATTAACAAAATTTAACAATTGGCGATTAAACCGTTTTAGTGTTTTCGTATCTATTAGAGAAAACACATAAACATGAAAAAACTAATTTTAACAATGGCAATTGCAGTGATGGGTGTTACTGCAGTTTTCGCACAAGATTCGACAAGAAGAGCAAGAAGACCAATGCAAAACCTTACCGTTGAGCAAAGAGCTGAGCGTGCTACAAATGCAATGGATAAAAAACTTAGTTTAACAGCTGACCAAAAAACAAAGGTTTATGCTATTGAATTAGATAGAGCTAAGAAAATGGATGTTTTCAGAACAGAAGATAAATCTGCAATGAAAGATAAAATGAAATCTAGAAAAGCAGATATGGAAGCTTCTAAGGCTCAATTGGATAATGTTTTAACAGCAGACCAAAAGACTAAAATGGATGCTTTCAGAGCTGAAGCAAAAGAAAAAGGTGAAAAGATGAGAAAGGGATTGGGAAAAGGTAGAAAAGATAAAGCGCCTGTTGTTTCAAATCCACCAGCTCAAGGCTAAAATAAATTTTAATAAAAAAGGCGTTTCAAATATTTGGAACGCCTTTTTTATGGCTTAAGGTTTTATTTTAAATATCCGGTTGAGTTTAAAAAATAGGCCCAAACTTTATAACCTTCTGGTATGAGATGAAGACCATCTTTTGTAAGTTCAGCACGAAGATGATTATCCTTATCAATAAATTGAGCGTATAAATCAATTATAGTAACATTTTTTGCTACAAGTTTTTTTATCTCGCTGTTAAGCCAAAGAATATGTTCATCCTTACCATAATGATTTTTGAAACGCTCGAATGAACTGTTTACAGGCAAAAGCGTATTAAAATAAATTTGTGTTTTTTTAGATCCTTTTCTAATTCTTGCAATAATGGATTTGTAATTCTTGAGAATTATGCTGTCAGGAATATTCCTGGATACATCATTAATGCCGATAAGTATAAAAACTTTAGCAGGTTTGCCATCAATAACTTCTTGCAATCTTTCTAAAACGCCAAAAGTTATATCACCAGAAATACCTCTATTTTTTGCCTGCGGCAGATTTAATAATTTAGACCAATCAGTGCCTGCCGTTATGCTATTTCCTAAAAAAATATAATCTGTCTTTGATTTCGGTTCACCTTTAAATTTTGAAACCAATTCTACATACTTTCCTGGTCGATAAGTGCTGTCCCAAGTTATGGTTTGAGCATATAAATTACCTAAAATGAAAACATTAAAAAGTATTGAAGAGATTAAGATTTTATAGAAAATTGTTTTCATATTTTATTTCGATTGAATTAGTAAATCTGGATAATCCGAGATGATGCCATCAACATCAAGTGCTCTTAAACCTTTCATATCTGCAACTGTATTAGCGGTCCAAGGGATAACTTTTACATTATCTGCGTGAGCTTTTTTAACTAAATCTTCATTTACCATTTGCCAAACGGGACTTAAAATAAATGGTTTATAACCTAAATCAGCAATATTTTCTTCGTAAGTTTTCTTATTGGCTACTAAAAAAGAAGTTCTTACGTTTGGATATTTCTCATGAATGATTTGAATTGTTCTCTTATCAAACGATTGAATTACAACATATGGAGCAATGCCCTTTTTCTCTATAATTTCCATCAAAAGTTTAACAAATACCTCAGGTTTTGGATTTGTAATTCCATCGCCTGCGGCACTACATTTAGTTTCTATATTATAGAAAAACTGTTGTCTCTTATTAGCTTTTATATCTTTTTGAACAGCATCAATTAAATCTGATAACAAAGGAATATAAGATTTAATTTTTTGCTGATTCGGGAAACCTTGCAAATCTTTAGAACCTAAATCAAAAGCTTTTACTTCTTTGTAATCCATTTGGAAAACAGGATATTTTTTAGAGTCTGACGCTGGAATGTCCTGCCCATCAGCTGTGCGCATAAAACCCGGACTTAGATAATCATCGTGTGTTACGATAACTTTTCCATCTTTAGTAATGTGTGTATCCATTTCTAAAGTAGTTATGCCATCAATTTTCATAGCATTTTTCATAGCTAAAATTGTATTTTCAGGCCATAAACCTCTCCCACCACGATGTGCTTCTGCACTAAATTTTGGAAATTCGGCAACTTGCGCCGATGCACTGATTGAAATTGCTGTTAATAAAACAACACTAATTTTTTTTGAAATTTTCATCTTTTGAAATAAATTAAGCTTTATACTCGGCTTCAAATTTTTCTCCAAAACGATCTGTTGCAACCACCTTAATGTTTTTTACTGAAGGTTCGAAATGTGCTACAAACAAATGTTCGGTTTTACTTGGTTCCGGGAATGTCCTTCCGGCAGGCAATTTATCACCCTTGTATAAACTTACTGATAAGGGATCGTAACCTTTTTGCTGTTCTAATAAACCCATTGCTTTGCCATCAACAAAATATTCAACTTTCCACTCTGGGTCCCAATTCCAAACGTTAGCAATTAATCGTTTTTGATTCGTTAAATCGTCAACATAAATATGAACTTGATCTTTTTTGCTTAACCCTGTTGGTTGATAATACCATTTTAAATTTGTTCCGTCAACTTCATAAACACCGTAACCTCTTGGTGTTCCATCTTCACAGATTGGCCCTGTCCACCAGGCGCCACAAACTGCACCATGATTATGCTCAAAAATACCGTTGGTAATTACATTTCTATTGTAATGCGTATGCCCAGACATGATGTGAACATTCGTAAAACCATTTAAAACGGCATAAAAATCTATGTTGTTCTTTACCGCATTATGTACCGGAATATGAAGATTGATAATCAATAATGCATCTTTTGCAATATATTTTAAATCTTTGGCAAGCCAATCTAATTGCTGCTGATTGATATATCCATCGTAGTTACGTTCAGTACCTAAATAACGAACATCATCTAATACAACATAGTGCGCCTTTCCCCTATTAAACGAATAATATGTCGGGCCATAATGCTCCTGAAATGTCTTATCTGATGTTTCATCTCCGCCCATTCTATAATCCATATCATGATTGCCTAAAGCCTGAAAAAACGGAATACCCATTTTTGCAATAGCAGTATTGTAATCAGCAAAAAGTTCGTGGTTATCCCAAACAATATCGCCAACGGTAATGCCGTGTACAGGTATTTTCGGTTTCATTGATTTGATAGTTTTGATGGTATCTGGCACAGAAGTTTCCATCATTTGCGCTACGTCTTTTTTGTTTTTAACCTGCGGATCAGCCCAGATGATGAAGTTGTGTTTATCATCTTTTAGTTTAAGAGGATTTAGCTCAAAGTTTAAATCGGTTTTACCAACTGCACTTTCATAATATTTTGCAATATGGCTTTCGGTCTTAAATTCGTAGCCAGATGGCGTGCTAATCCAAACAAATTTTGCCAAAGGATTAATATCAATTATATACTTCCCAGATTTATCACTTTGCACAACATTAAAGCCATCAGAAACTACAACTCCGGCAATTCCTTTTCCCTTGCTTGTTATTTTACCCGAAATTTTATTTTCTAAGGATGTTGACGAAAACGGGAATGATTTAAGGCTAACAAATAGTGTTGTACCTAATAGGGCTGATTTTTGAATAAACGATCTTCTATTCATTATATTTCTTTAAAAAAGCAAGCCATCTTGTTGGGATGGCTTGCTGGTGTTTTATTAATTTGTTATAGTGGTAAATCCAACTGCTTGTTCAATAGCTGATAATGGTGATGTTGCTGTTAAAGCAACATTGGTTGCTGTTCTACCAGTACTCCAGATGCCTGTTGTGGCATTATAAACTCCGCCAAGCATAGTAAAATTACTGGTGCTTGGGAAGCCAAATTTATTGGTATTGGTACCTCCACCGTAAAACGCAACTACCTTTTTATTTTGTATAGTGCTGTATTTATCCGTGTTTGTAATTCTGTATCCAATTTCTGGTGGTCCGGCAGAATAAACTGCTCCATTACCGCCATACATAATTACATCTAAAGGAACTGATGTGCCTGTTACATTCAGTCCATCAAAAACAGCTACACCTGCAACGTTACCACTGTTTGCAAGTAAGTTTGTAGTTGCTGTACCGAAACCATCACCATCCAAAGTTGTGTATTGCTTACTTACAATCCATTTTGCAGAACTGATATCTGTTGAACCAGCACCCCAGATCACTTTATTTCCTCCTACATAGCAGAATTGACCTTTTTTGATTGTACCAGAGTTGATGTTAAATTTATAGGTTCTAATACCACCCAAAGCCCATCCTGTTGCCGGAGCTGCCAGGATACCTGCATTATTACAAGTCACAACCGAAAATGGAGTTACTGCAAAATCAATATCTCTTGTCGCTTTAAATTGGATGTATTCATAATTAGCATCGCTATTCATCGGGTCAGTTAAATAGCCAGTGATAATTAAAGCCGATGGCTTAATTTCTGGTAAAGCAAAGATATCATCGCTGGTTCTTGGCCATAGTTGTATACCTGTTGCAGATGATAAAGCAATACCTGTGTAATCTGCAAATGGAACAGATTCTTGTTTTGAATAAGTTGCAGTTGCCTCTGTATGAATAATTGCCGTTCCGAAACCATCGCCAATTGTTTTGTTACCTGTGTAAATATCACCTTGTACAGGTTCCGGATTCATTTTACCTTTACTAATGGTGATTAAAGTACTTTCGTAAAAAGCTGGTCTGGTGGTTAACATACCTGTATTAACAGCCCTAACGATTATTGCTCTACCACTGGCTTTTTTCTCAATACCAGTTGCAGCAACGCCATCAATCTGTAAATTTCCATTTACTCTTTTAAGCGTAGAACCCGTAACTCTTACATGAACAGAATCTCCTGGAATATATTTAGCCGCCTCGGTGCCAACATTAAATGCGATACCTCTTAAAGAATCTATTCCATTTCCAGCAATCCTGCTGTTTTGTACAAGTAATAGTCCGGCTGGAAGATTTCCACTTGCCTGATTTGAAACAACTATACCCTTTATAAAATTTGCACCGCCTAAATTTTCATCATTAAGCTGTAAATCAGAACCTTTAAAGAGTTTACGCAAATCGAAATTTGAAATATATGGGCTAACGGCTACTTTAATGTAATCCGTATCACGTTTGCATCCCATCCAAGTGCCGCAGATTACGACTAAAGCACTAAATAATAATATTATCTTCTTCATATTGTTTCTAGATATGATTAAGGTTTTTGCCACCAAACAAGCGTATTAATATCATCAGCACCTTGCGATGCAACAGCATTTTTATAACTTGTTGGATTGGTTGATTGAGTAACTAATGGATAATTTAATCTTGCCGGCATTCTACCACCGTTAGCAAGCCCAGTTCCTTTTGGAATAAAAGGATGTCCGCTTCGGCGATACTCTATCCATTGTTGAAAATCGACCAAGAATAAAGCATAATATTTTTGAAGATGAATAGATTGCAGCTTGCTTGGCGAATTATTAGCGGTATTATTTAGTGGCAAACTATTGTTCCATTGGATATCTGCAGCAACTACGTAACTGGCTAATGCTGGATCTGTAGCCGAAGTAAATAAACTTGGTACCCAATAATTAATCGCATCTGCAATACCTTTCATGTAATAGCTTTCTCCAGTTCCGGTTATCCATCCTCTAGCTGCTGCTTCGGCTAAGATAAAATCAACTTCTGCGCAGTTCATGATTATGCCTGTGTTTGCGGCAGTTTGCAAAGTAACACCGGCACTTTGAGCATCAGAATAAAAATATGATTGTTTAAGTACAGAAGTTCCAGCATCATAACCACTCGGCACACCAATTAATCCAGCGGGACCAGGTGCAATACCAAAGCGGCTCACGCCATTTACGCCATAAGTGCCGTTAACTCGTGGGTCATTCCAAATGGCTAAATTACCGATGAAGAAATCTGTAATTGCTGGCCCTCTAAAATCTACTGCCCTTACATTTATCATAAACGGAGATGAATAAACCGCTGTACTGCTGTTTGTTCCATTCCAAAGAATTTTGGCCGTATGCGTATTGTTTTCCATGATTGGATAATTTGCCTTATTAGTATCGGCGATATCCTTTATTTTGGCAATAACCTGCGCACTTAAATCGGCTTTGCCAGAAATACGAAGCAATAAACGTAAATACAAGGAATTTCCAAATCTTCGCCATTTGCTAACATCACCTTGGTAAACCGGATCGCTACTGGCAACAATAGATGTTCCTTCGGTTAATAATTTATTTGCTTCTTCAAGTTTATTAAATAAATCAAGATAAATATCCTTTTGCTTATCAAATTCAGGCTCATAATTTCCTTCTTTACCTTGATTTGCTTGAGTATACGGCACATCGCCATAAACATCCGTTAGTAATTGAAAAACCCAGGCTTGAGCAATCAGAGAAATACCTTTATAAGATGCGTTTAGTGATTCTGGCTTGTTGGCAATGGTATAAATATCACGTAAATTGGTTAATTCCGGATACCAGTTGTTCCAGGTGTAATCCGCCCAGGTACGCCTAACATCATACCTGAAAACTCTCCCTTCAGCATCATTAATATCAACAGTTACCTGCATTAACTCATTGTTGAAGTTACGGTTACGAACCATGTTTGCGGTTAATATGTTAACTAATGATGGTGCCAACAATTGACTTGCTTTAACAGATGATTTACCAATCGGGTCGGTATTCACTTCGTTAAAGTCTTTTTTGCAGGATAATACAGATAAACTGATTACGCCTAGCATTATATAATTGGTTATTTTATTTATAGTTTTCATGTGATTTCAATTATAAGCCAACAACTAAACGTACACCATAAGTTCTTGTAGATGGCAACTGGCCCGTTTCAAAACCTTGAACAATGTCTGTTCCTGAGAGTGTTCCAAACTCTGGATCGAACGCTGGCCACGGCGACCAAATGAAAAGGTTACGTCCGTAAGCACCTATAGTCATCTTTGAAAAGCCTATTCTTTTTAAGAAATTTGGATTGAAAGTGTAAGTGATATTTGCTTCTCTGAATTTTAAATAATCAGTTCTAAATACGCTACCCTCTGCTTGGTCTGAACCATAAAGAGAAGTATAAAAGCTTTCTAAGTTTGTGGCGACAACGTCATTCGGGCGATAAGTGCCGTTGGTATTTTGAATAACTCCATCACCAACCACACCATTATATCTACCTGGCAATGTAAGGTTTAACTTACCTAAAGCGGCCATTCTCGAAAAAGTTAAAGAATGCGCTACAGCACCAAGTTGAGCATCGAATAAACCATTAACACTGAAACTGCCATAAGTAAGTGTAGAACCAAAACTGAATCGAAATTTTGGCATCGTGTTACCAAGATAAATTAATCCAGTTCCTGTTTTAGCATTTCCGGTTGTTGCATCGTAAACAATTTGTCCGTCTGGAGAACGTAAATAGCCATTACCATATAAATCGCCCATACTTCCTCCAACATTTGCTACGATTTGTCCGCCGCCTAAAGCGCCTGTTCTTAATACAACCGAACTATCTGCCAATTCTACAATTTTATTGCGGTTAGCTGTAAATGTTCCGGTAAGTTCCCATCTAAATTTACCTGCTTGTATTGGAGTTCCGTTAACAGCAATCTCAATACCTTTATTTTCGACCTTACCAACGTTAAATACAGCTACATTATAACCTGTTGCCCTATCTACAATACGACTTAATATTTGATTTTTTGTATCTCCCATGTAAGCGGCAAAATCAAAGTTTAAACGACTTTTGAACAAGCGTAATTCTGTACCAACCTCTATTGTTGTGGTTTTAAGTGGTTTTAAATTTGGGTTTGGTAATATCGTTGGATTCGTCATTGCGCTATCCGGATAAATACCATTCGAGGCTAAATTATAATTGTAGGCGGTACGATAAGGTGTTGTACCACCACTTCCTACTTGCGAAATTGATGCCCTAAGTTTGAAGAAATTGATTTGACTTGGCATTTTCCATAAATCAGACGGCACGAATGAAACGCTTGCCGATGGGTAGAAAAAGCCAACATTATCTGTTCTAAAAGGTGTAGCCAATGTACTGCTCCAATCCTGGCGGCCAGTTAAATCTAAATACAAGTAATTTTTATAACTGAAAGATATCGCTGCGTAGAAACTGTTTATTCTGTAGCGTGCTGTATCCGGAACAGAAACTAGCGGACTTGCATTATTTGTTAAACTGTAATCGCCTGGAACAACTAAACCATCAGCTCTAAGTTCTGATTTTTTATATTCATTGCGCATCTGGCTTCCGCCTACATTCGCAGTCATTCTCAATGATTCTGTGATTTTCTTATCATACTTTAATAGGAAATCGGCATTTATCTCGTAAGAATTAATATCCTGAATACGATAAGAACCTTGTGCAAATTTATTACCAGCAGCATCATATGGACGTTGCGTTTCACGAATATCGTGGTTGTAATCTATCGAACCCCTAACCAGTAAGCTTAGTTCATCCGTAAATTTATAATTAGCTTGCAAACTGCTCAAAGCACCATTTCTACGCTGTTTGTTTAAGTATTGTTCGGAAATTGCATAAGGACTTTCAGGGTTTGTAGTGGTGATGTTTACAAACTGAGTTCCGACTTTATCTACTGCCCAATAATCGCGATACCAATCTGTATTAACGTTAGGTTGAGCAAACATAAACCAGTACATTAACGATTGATTACCATATCCCGTGGCTGGTAAATTATCGCTATGCCTGTTATTATAAGCAACTTTAAAATTAATGTTTAACTTTTTAGTCACATCAGCATTTGCTGAAAAAGAGGCTGATGTACGTTCTAAACCAGTATTCGGAACAATCCAGGAGTTATCTCCGTGGCTAGCCGAAAAACGCATCCCAACTTTTTTATAGGTTCCATCCAAACTTACAGAGTTTGAAGATTCAAAACCAGTTTTAAAAAATGCATCAACCGGATTTTCGTAAGCCACCCAAGGCGTTCTGGTTAATCCCCGGGTTTTAGTTGCCGGGTCGTATTGATAAAACATACCACCATTTGCAAACGGAGCACCCCAACTCGCACTGGTGGCGTTTGTACTTGCACCATCTTCTGTAGCGCCGTAAGAAAAATATGAAACTCCAAATTGCCCCTGTCCGAATTGGTTTTGAACATCCGGACCTCTGCTCACTTGTTCCCAAGTGCTGTTTGAGGTGAAAGTAATATTAAGCTTCTTGCTGTTTTTGCTACCCGATTTTGTAGTGATGATGATTGCACCATTTGCACCACGTTGACCGTATAAAGCTGATGCGCCTGGACCTTTTAAAACGACAACACTTTCAATATCATCTGGGTTTAAATCGTTTAAAGCCGAACCAAAATCTGGCGGCATAATATCTCCAGAAGTTCCATAAACACCGCCCGATGAAGCCGCAGTTCTTCTTGCAGAACTACTTGCAACAACTCCATCAATCACTATTAAGGCTTCGTTATCTCCTGTTAAGTTATTTTCTCCTCTTAAAATAATTTTGTTCGATGCAGCTGGACCACTATTTCTAACCAAATTTAAGCCTGCAACTTTTCCAGATAATGCATCCGTCCAGTTACTGGCTACAGCATTTGTAAAGGCGCTGCTATCTACTTTAGTTACAGAATAGCCTAATGCTTTTTCTTCACGCTTAATACCCAAAGCAGTGACTACCACTTCATTTAGTTGGCTTGAAGAAGATTTTAGTTTTACGGAAACACCATTTTCATTGTTGCTAAAAGTTCTGCTAACGGATGTATAACCTAACATGTTAAACAAAACCACTGTCCCTTTTTGAACAACAATTGAAAAATTACCATCATTATTGGTAGTTCCAAGAACCCTTTTGTTATTATCACTTATCGTGATGCCAATTAAAGGTTGGTTATCATCTTCATCAATTACTTTTCCTTTTATGGTGATGTTCTGCTGCCCTTGTTGAGCATAAAGCGCTTTTGTGAAAAATGGCATTGTCAGCAGCATCAAAATCAATGTTTTTATACAGAGATGAGCAAAAATTGATGTTTGGTTTGTTTTGAAATCATCCGGACTACTTTTTCTTGCAAAGAATATGCAATGAAATCCTGATTTCTGTTGTGTAGAAATTTTGTTCATAAATTGTTTCAATCCGGTTAGTAATGATTATAGGAATAGTTAATTTCGATTTATTTCGAGCCGGATTGCCGGCAAATAAAGCCTCTGCACATTAATTTAATATTAACAAATGGTTAAAAATCTGCAATTTAAATCAAGACTGTTACGTTTTATTGGTTTTTTATTTCTTAATGTTTCGATAATAAAATTATAAAAACAAATCGAAAGTAAAAACAATTTTATCTAATGTTAAGGAACTATATTCTTGGCGATGATGTTAGCTACGTTCATAACATTGTCTTAATATAAAAAAACCATTAAAAATGATAGAAATGAAGCCCATATAGGCACATATAGAGTACGATAGGAAGTAAAATTAGAACAGTAATAAATTCGTTACTAATAAAAAAATATAGTAATTTTTAAATCGTTTAGAAAATAATATTACGAAAGCATCACCATTGTAACATTACTATATGATATTGAAATCGAAAGACAAGGAAAGGTTATTTTGAAGATTTCTTATAATCTAGCACGTACTTATTGTATAAATTACTAAGTGAAAACATACGCTCTAAAACAATAAGGAGTACAACCGGAAATACTAAAAATTCTGTAACATTAAAATTGTAAAAAATGTAAGCTGTAATCAGTATTAATCTAAAGCATTCGAGGTAGTAAATCCATTTTCTTTGCTCCAAAAGTGCCCCAATATTAATTAATGTTAATAGAATAAAAATCAAAATAGAAATACTATCAAAACCAGAAATCTGTTTATAGAAAAGTGTAGTTAAGGTTAATAATGCAACAACCGTAATGAGTTGCAAATTCAGGTAAAACTTAAATCGAATTGGTTTCGACTGTTTTTTATTTTGCAGATATTTTTGTTCCAGATAAGGCCTTATATTTTGATCCATTAATGCCGGGCTACCAAACACAGCTTGCCACTTTGCTTTGGTTCCATTGGCACGTTTATAAGCCTCAATAATTTCTAAATAATAATGGAAGTGCTGCCACAAGAAACTATAGCTTTTAATTGGATGCGTTAAGCCATATTTTGGTGATTCCTCTTCAGTTTGAAATGTACCGAAAAGCTTATCCCAAAAAACAAAAACATCACCATAATTTTTATCCAGATATTTTTCATCAGATGCATGATGAACACCATGAAGCGATGGCGTAATAAAAATATGCTCTAACCAGCCTAGCTTACCAATAAGCTGTGTATGTGTAAAGAAAGAGTAAGCACCATGAGCCAAAAGAATCGTAATTATCATATTTGGATGAAAACCAACCAAAGGTAAAGCACACCAAAACACATTTCTAAAAAGGGCTTGTATGGTTGTTATTCTGGCTGCAGCCGTTAAATTAAATTCTTCGCTTTGATGGTGAACAATATGCGCTGCCCAAAGAAAGTTAATTTCATGCCCAAGCCTGTGGTACCAATACCAAACCAAATCAGTTGCCAATAATAAAATGAGCCATATATACCATTTATTTGGAATGTTGAAAATGGCGTAGTTGTTGTATATCCAATTGTAAACCTGGTAAAAACTTGCTGCGATAAATAAGTTTAAAAGTCGCTCTGCTATACCAACGCTAAAGTTTGCAACCGAACTCTCATATTTAAAAACATTTTTTTGCTTTTTATATTGAGCAACTTTATATTCAATAAAAACGAAAAGAAAAAAAGCGGGAATTGCAAAGGCTAAATAGTTTACTTGCGACATACTTTCAGGATTATTTTTTAATAACGCTACAAAACTAAAAATATTCTACTAATTACATAGATTATATAGATTAAAACTATCCTTTAATTCTGCTATTTTATTTTTGTGGTTTTAAAATATTTATAGAACTTCGATTCCAAGAAAAAGCAAAGGTATGGCTACAAAAAAACAAGCAGGAAACAACAACATTTTATCGATAGATATTGGCGGAACAAGCATTAAAACAGTGCTTTTAGATGAAAATGGCAATATGCTTTCGGAGTATATGAAAAGCAAAACGCCAGACGGTGCTACACCAAAAGATATTGTTTCAGGAATAGTTGAATTAATAAAACCTATTCCAGACACTTACGATAGGGTTTCTATTGGTTTTCCAGGCTATGTAAAAAATGGAATTGTTAAAACTGCACCAAACCTTGCCAAAAACAAATGGGAAGATGTTGATTTAGCACAACGAGTTGCCAATGAATTAAAAAAGCCCGTTAGGCTTGTAAATGATGCTGACCAACAAGGTTTAGGCGTTGTTGAAGGGAAAGGTTTTGAAATCGTTTTCACTGTAGGTACAGGTTTCGGTACGGCATTGCTTTTTGATGGAAGTTTACTTCCGCACTTAGAATTAGCCCACTTCCCTATCAACAAAGAAGAAGATTATGATGATTACGTTGGCAACAAAGCCTTTGAAAAAATTGGCACGGAAAGATGGAACAAGCGCTTAAAAAAGGTTATCGAAATTTATAAAACAGTTTTCAATTACGACACCTTATACATCGGTGGTGGTAACTCTAAGCAAATCGATTTTAAACTCGATTTAAATATTAAAGTGGTTTCAAACCGCGATGGAATTAAAGGCGGTGCAAAACTTTGGAAACTGAGCGATGGAAACAACATCACGACAGTAAATCCAAGTAAATAACTGGCTTATTAATTAGCTTATTATTACAATCATTTAACAACCAACACGCAAATTTTAATTTGTAAACCCTAATTTTGGGTATAATAAAGAAATAAAAAATGGCAAACAGCGATTCAAAGCAATATAAATTAGGAATGATAGGTTTAGGCACCATGGGCCGTAACCTTTTACTAAATATGGCAGATAAGGGTTTTTCTGTAACAGGTTACGATAAAGACCATAAAATGATTGCAAAGCTTGAAGAGGAAGGCAAAAAGCACAATTTGGAAGGTTTTGATGACATTAAAAATTTTATCAGTCATTTATCCACGCCAAGAACTCTGGTATTACTTGTTCCGGCAGGGCCGATTGTTGATAGCGTAATTGCCGAATTGAAGCCTCTTTTAAGTAAAGGTGATATCATTATTGATAGTGGGAACTCTCACTTTACTGATACCAACCGTCGTGTTGATGAATTGGAAAAAGAAGGTTTGCACTTTTTTGGAATGGGAATTTCTGGTGGAGAAGAAGGTGCACGTTTTGGTCCGAGCATGATGCCGGGTGGCGATAAACAAGCTTACAACGTTGTTAAAGATATTTTCGATGCCATTGCCGCGAAAGTAAATAACGACCCTTGCGTAACCTACATTGGCCCTGGTGCTTCTGGACACTTTGTTAAAATGGTACATAATGGAATCGAATATGCCATTATGGAACTTATTGCAGAAGTTTATGGAATCCTAAAAAATGGCCTAGGTTATTCAAATGAGGAAATCTACAAAGTTTTCAAAAAATGGAATGAAGGCCGCCTGCAATCTTTCTTATTAGAGATAACGGCAGAAATTTTCCTTTTTAAGGATACCGAAACTCAAAATGATTTATTAGATCAGATTAAAGATGAAGCTCGTTCGAAAGGAACTGGAAAATGGACTTCAGAAGTTTCAATGGAACTTCAACTTCCTGTACCAACCATTAATGAAGCCGTTTCAAACCGCGATTTATCTAAATTTAAAAAACTTAGAGTTTCATTAGAAGAAGCTTTTGGTAAGAAGGAAGATAAAATTGATGTTTCTGTAAATGAACTTGAAGATGCTTTTTATTTCTCAATGATTAGTGCCTACGCTCAAGGAATGCATTTATTGGTGCAAGCCTCTAAAGAATATCAATACGATTTACAACTGCAGGAAATTGCAAAAATCTGGCGTGGCGGTTGCATCATTAGAGCTAAATTTTTAGAAGATATTTATCAAGCTTACGATAAAAACAATTCACTGGAACATTTATTCGGCGATTCTGGTATTCAACAAATCATTAAAAATACTCTAAAGGGAACTCGCAAAACCATTTCGGCATGTTTAAATGCTGGTGTTGGTATTCCTGCTTTTGCTTCAACTTTAACTTATTTCGATACCATTACAACGGCCAGAATGCCTTCAAATTTAATTCAGGCTCAGCGAGATTTTTTTGGCGCACATACTTTTGAAAGAATTGATAAAGACGGCGTATTCCATGCCGATTGGAATAAACTTTCTTAAAAACATCCTAGTTTTAACAAACAATAAAATGAAATCAAACACCGCATTAAGTCCAACAATATTTGTAATATTTGGTGGCACTGGCGATTTAAATAAACGTAAACTAGCACCTGCCCTTTACAATTTATTTATGGAAGGCTATATGCCTGATAAATTTGCAATAATTGGAACTGGAAGAACAGAGTTTACAGATAAGAGTTATAAAGATGCATTGGAAGATGCAGTAAACGAATTTTCTCGTTCTGGAAAGGTTAAGAAAGATAAATGGGAAGATTTTGGTAATACCATCCATTATTGCCCTACAGATTTTGCACAGCCAAAAACTTTCGAAAACTTAAAAGGCGCTGTAGAAAAATATCAAAAAGAATATGGTCCGGAAACTCAGGTGATTTTTTACCTGGCGGTTGCACCTAACTTCTTCCCTATTATTGCCGAGTGTTTACATAAGTATAAACTAACGCAGAACGAAGATAATAGTCGCATCGTTATCGAAAAACCTTTTGGTCATGATTTAGAATCAGCAAAAGAATTAAATAAACTTTTAAGTACAATTTTTACCGAAAAGCAGATTTACAGAATCGACCATTATTTGGGTAAGGAAACTGTGCAAAATATGATGGCTTTCAGATTTGCAAATGCACTTTTTGAGCCATTATGGAATAGAACTTACATCGATCATGTACAAATTTCTGTAACCGAACAGTTAGGTGTTGGCGACAGAGGTGGTTATTATGAAGGCGCTGGTGCATTGAGAGATATGATTCAAAATCACTTGTTGCAATTGCTTTGCTTAATTGGAATGGAAGCGCCAATTAATTTTGATGCCGATGAGATCAGAAACCGTAAAGTTGAAGTTTTACGTGCCGTTCGTCCGTTTAATGCAGAAGATATCCGTTACAATACCGTTCGTGGCCAATACAGCAAAGGTTGGGTTGAAGGCAAGGAAGTTCCGGGCTATCGTCAGGAAAAAGGTGTAGATCCACACTCAAATACCGAAACTTTCTCGGCTGTAAAATTCCATATTGATAATTGGAGATGGCAAGGAATCCCTTTCTATTTAAGAACTGGAAAACGTTTAAATCAAACTTCATCGCTAATTACGGTTCAGTTCAGAGATGTTCCTCATCAGATATTTTCATCTGGTGTAACCGAAAACTGGCAGCAAAACCGATTAATTATCAGTATACAACCAGAAATGAGCATTCGTATGCAGGTACAAGCAAAAAGACCTGGCTTAGATATGATTTTAAACCCGGTTGATATGGTTTTCGATTATAAGGGAACCTACGATGGCGATACACCCGAAGCTTACGAAACTTTATTGCTTGATGCAATGATGGGCGACCAAACACTATTTATGCGTGGCGACCAGGTTGAAGCTGCATGGGAATTAGTGATGCCAATTTTAAATACTTGGGAAAGTAAAAAATCAATCAACTTCCCAAATTATCCGGCAGATAGCTGGGGACCCGAAGAAGCCGAAGCACTTATTGCAAGAGACGGTTTCCACTGGTTTAATCTACCATTGAAGAATAAGGAATAACATATACTACTCGTCATTGCGAGGTACGAAGCAATCTGGAAGCATTAGTAAATATGCTTAACCAAAAGATTGCTTCGTACCTCGCAATCACGATTTATCTAAAACACATGAACCTACTTATTTACAAAACGCTCGAAGAATTAAATCAGGACTTAGCCGATTATATTATCAAAATTGCCGAAATAGCTATTGAAGAAAATGATCGTTTTAACTTTGTTTTAACTGGCGGAAATTCACCAAAAGAATTATACCGAATTTTATCTGTTGATTGCAAAGACAGAATAGATTGGGAAAAGGTTTATTTCTTTTTCGGTGATGAACGTAATGTTCCCAATACAGACGAAAACTACAATGGTTTAATGGCTAAGAAAAATTTCTTTGATAATTTAAACATAGCTGAAGATCATATTTTTTATGTTGACACAACTTTAGCACCAGAGAAAGCTGCTATCGAATACAAGAAAAACATCGATACTCATTTCAAAGGAAACGATATTGTTTTCGATTTAGTTCTATTAGGCATGGGAGATGATGCGCATACAGCTTCTATATTCCCACACACTGATTTGGTTAAAGATGAAGAAGTAAATGTTGCAGCTGTTTTTGTGGAAAAGCTAAATACTTATAGAATAAGCTTAACAGCGCCACTAATTAATAAAGCTGAAAATGTTGCTTTCCTTGCTTTTGGAGACAATAAGGCCGAAGCATTGGCTCATGTTATTGGCGATGAGAACAAGAATTTTGACAAATATCCAGCACAGCTGATAAATCCAATTGATGGCAAGTTAACTTGGTTCGTTGATGAAGCAGCTGCTAAATTATTAGAAGAATAAGCAATGTCTGATAAAGACTTAACAGATTTTTTAAATGGAAAAACGGAATATACGCTAGCGTTATTCCGTTTTTTTATTGATGAGTTTCAAAAAGTAGGGCCAATAGAATTGCAACCTTTAAAGTCTATGATTGCCATAAAAGCTCAGGGCAGAATCGCTTACATCACTCAGCTCGGAAAAAATTTTGTTCATACTGTATTCCCTTTTAATTGCCAATTCGCAGATAACCTTTGCTTTACCAAGATAGCACAAGTTCCTGGTACAAATCAATACAATCATCATCTTCGGTTATATTTTAAAGAAGATATTAATGATGAAGTAAAGGATTTTATGAGGAAAGCCTTTTCAGAATCAGTTAGCTGAGCTTTTCCTCAATCAACAGCTTAATAATACCATCGGCCATTCCAACTTTTGGTACATAAATCTGCTTAATTCCGGTCCATTTCATTAAGGTTAAATAAATTTCACTAGCCGGAATAATTACATCTGCCCTATCGGGATTTAAACCTAAAGTATTAATTCTCTCTTTTAAAGAATAACTAATCAACTTGTTATAAAGCGAATTCAGCTTCTGCAAAGACATTGGTGCGCCATCTTTTTCATCCGCCATGCGGAAAAGTTTATTAATGTTACCACCTGTACCAATTGCTGCAAGGTTTTTATAACTCTTTGTATGATGTTTCACCCAAGTTTTCATCTCATCCCAGGTTTCCTCCTTATCTTGATTATCAAGCATTCTAATCGTACCGATATTGAAAGACTTGGAAGCTTCCGGTGCACCATCTACAAAAACAGAAAGTTCTGTACTACCGCCACCAACATCAATGTATAAATAAGTTTTATTTTGATCTAAATCTTGTTCAATATGGTTGGCGTAAATAATGTTTGCCTCCCTTTGCCCCTCAATTATCTCTAAGTCTAATTCAGTTTTATCTTTAATTAATTTTACAATATCGTTTCCATTATCAGCCTCACGCATGGCGGATGTAGCACAAGCCAAATATTCGGTTACATGGTAAACATCCATCAGGTTTTTGAAAGCCAGCATTGTTTTAACCAAATCTTCAGCTTTCTTATCAGATATTTTTTGATCTAGAAATGCATCATCACCAAGACGTAATGGTACTCTAATTAAGGTATTCTTTTTGTATTTGAATTGGCCCTCGTGTTTACTAATATCAGCAATTAAAAGTCTAACAGCGTTTGAGCCAATATCTATTGCAGCGTATCTGAGCATATTATTGATGTTTGGTTTTCAAGTAATTATAAATATCTACTTGAGCTCGTGTTTTTTTACTTAGTCTGTTTTTATGGTATTTGTTATTATTTAAGGCGTTGATTTGGCGGGCTTTAGTATTATCCTGTAATTGTATATCAATAATATCCTGAATTTCTTGCTTAACATCAGGATCTAGAACCGGGAAACCAACCTCAACCCTATGATCAATATTCCTGCTCATTAAATCTGCAGATGATAAATACATATCGTTTTTGCCATTGTTACTGAAAATATAAACACGGGCGTGTTCTAAAAATTTATCAATAATACTTACAGCAGAAATATTTTCACTAAAGCCTTTTACTCCTGGAATGAGACAGCAAATACCCCTTACAATTAACTGAATTTTTACGCCTGCATTACTGGCTTCATAAAGTTTATTAATAATGCCTTCATCGGCAAGGCTATTCACTTTTAGTAAGATATAAGCAATTTTCCCAGCTTTGGCATTTCTAATTTCTCGGTTAATGAAATTGGTCAAACGAGAGCGACTTTCAAGTGGAGAAACAATTAAGTGTTTAAATCCTTTGGTTACCGTTCGTTTATTTAATGCGTCAAACAGCTTTACTAAGTCGTTGGTAATTTCTTTTTTTGCCGTAAAAATACTATGGTCGCAATATATATTTGCTGTTTTTTCGTTAAAATTCCCGGTTGCTAAATTTGCGTAGTAAACTGGTTTATCTTTCTCAATACGTTTAACAAGACAAATTTTCGAATGCACTTTGTAGTCCGTTAGTCCGTAATTTACCTTAACACCTTCTTCCATTAAACGGCCTGTCCAGAAAATATTCGCCTGCTCATCAAACCTGGCTTTTAATTCTAGTAAAACAGAAACTGCTTTTCCATTTTTTGCCGCATTAATCAAAGCGTTTATAACTTTCGAATTTTCCGCAAGGCGATACAGCGTAATCTGAATTTCGGTTACTTTAGGGTCAATGGCAGCTTCGCGAAGAAATAAAATAATGTAATCATAAGATTGATAAGGAAGATTGATAAGGTAATCCTTATGCGCAATTTTGTTAAAAATACTTTCCGTTCTGTGCAATCCACGAACTTTTAAAGGCACATTTGGTGTATATTCCAAATCTTTCTTACCTACGTTTGGAAAGGCAATAAAATCACCAAATTTATGATATCGATTACCGGGAATCAAACTTTCAGCTTCTAATTTTAATTTGTTAACCAAAACCGTAAGCATGTTGAGTGGCATTGCAGAATCATAAAGCAAACGCATTGGCTTACCTTTTTTACGTTTTTCTAAACTGCTTTTTAAATCATCAATAAACTTATCATTTATGTTCTTGTCGATGTCTAATTCCGCATCACGCGTAAGCTGAATAGAGTAAGCTTCAAGACTATCATAGTTAAAAACATAAAAAATATCATCTAAACAATAGCGAATAATATCTTCTGCCAGAATGATAAACTTCAAATCGTTTGTTTCCGGTAATACCAAAAACCTTGGTAAATTTGGTGGAATTTCAATTAGAGCATACTTTTCTCTAAGCTTCGTGTCTTTTTTAGAAAGTTTAACAAAGAAATATAGAAATCGGTCTTTAAGTTCTGGAAAAGGTTTATCCAAATCAAGCATTATCGGCACTAGATTGGATAAGATTTTATCTCGGAAATGATTTTTTACAAACTCACCACGACTAACATTCAGTTGCGTATCATTTAAAATAAAAATACGGTTTTGAGCAAGTTCATTAATCAATGTAGCTTGAAAAAGCTGGTCGAATTTACGTTCTTGCTTTACAACAATATTTTTAATTTCATTAAGAATCTTTTTCGGATTGAAACCTAAAAGCGCTTTTGCTTTTTCGTTAAGATTAGTTAAGCGTGTCATTGTGGCAACCCTAACCCTATAAAATTCTTCTAAATTAGATGAGAAAATAGACAAAAACTTTATTCGCTCTATCAAAGGAACCGTTTCATCGGCTGCTTCTTGCAAAACGCGTTCATTAAAATACAACCAGCTAATCTCTCTATTAAAAAAAGGTAATTTCTTCTTGCTCATCTATAAAAATAAAAATCCCTGTTTAACAGGGATGCTCAAAACTGCAAATTAATTTGTTAAATCGATGTTAATTCATAACCCGATTAATGTTAACAAATCTATTTTTTAGTAACTGGTTTTACAACTTTTTTAGCTGCTGTAGCGGTCGTGTTCACTGCTTTCTTAGCCGTAGCCACTGGTTTCGCTGCTGCAGTTTTTACTGTATCGACTGTGGCTTTAACTGTCGCTTTTGCAGCAGCCGGTTTAGTTGAAACAGCTTTTTTAACAGCAGATGTTGTTTCTTTTACAACCGGAGCAGCTTTTCTCACCGTATCAACAGCCTTATCGGCAACAGTTGTAGTTTTAGTAGCAGTATTTTTTATCACTTTTTCAGCCTTGTCTTCAGTAGCTATTGCACCAACTTTAACACTTTGCACAACTGGTTTTGCCTTTGAAACAGCTTTTTTAACCACCTTGGCAGCAGTTTTTTCTATTTTTGCAACACCTTTAGCCACTGGTTTCTTTATCTCTTTTTGCTTCGTTTTTGTAGAATGTACAAGCTCATCAATTTTTTGACCAACATCAGATTTGATTACAGTAAACTTTTTGGTCAGTTTCTTGGCTACACGTTTGCTGGCTTTACCAATTTCTGTACTGATTTCTGAAGCATCGTGCCCTAAACTTTTTATTACTTCTAAAAATTTATCTGTAATCGATTGCTCTAATTGCTTCTTAACCTCTTTCTTTGTTACCTTTTTTTGAGACTTAGATTTAGTGGTTTTCATATTATTTTTCGTTTTTTTGTGGGGATGTAGAAATATCTATTAAATCTACTTATTTTTTTACTTTAAAGCTAAAACCATGCCTTCTTTTGATATTGTAAGTAAAGTTGATGCGCAAACACTTGATAACGCAATTAACAACGCTAAAAAAGAAATCCTGAATCGTTTCGATTTCAATAATTCTAAAAGTACAGTAGAACTGGATAAAAAAACCAATACCATAACGATTGTTACCGAAGATGACATGCGTTTGAAAGCCATCGAAGGTTCAATTATCTCTCGTATGATGAAACAAAATTTAGACCCAAAAAGTTTAGATTTTGGAGATGAACAACAAGCTTCCGGCAATATGATTAGGAAAGAAATCAGCATTAAGGAAGGATTAGATAAGGAAGCTGCGAAAAAGGTTGTTGCTAAAATTAAAGCCAGTGGTTTAAAGGTTCAGCCTGCAATTATGGACGACCAGGTTAGAGTAACCGCAAAGAAGATTGATGATTTACAAGCTGTAATTAATCTTTGCAGAAACGAAGATTTCGGTCAACCCTTGCAATACATCAATATGCGCAACTAAATTTATTTGCTGAAATACCAAAGCTTAATCTTTTTGTTTTAGTCTTTCAGCTTTAAGCTTATTTAATAATGCAAATACATGAAAACGGCTATATCTTTTCTGATAAAAAAGAATTACTAAATATCGATTCTATTCATCGCTATTTAAGTCAGGAATCTTATTGGGCTAAAAATATTCCATTACAAATAGTTAAAACCTCTATAGAAAATTCTTTATGTTTTGGCATTTATAAAGATGAAAAGCAAATTGGTTTTGCCCGTTGGATAACCGATAAGGCCACTTTCGCTTGGCTTTGCGATGTTTACATCGAAACCGAACATCGTGGTAAAGGATTATCTAAAAAATTAATGTCATTTATGATTTTCCATCCCGATTTGCAAGGTTTACGCCGCTATCAGTTAGCAACCTTAGATGCGCACAGTTTGTACGAGCAATTCGGTTTTAAGGCTTTACAAAATCCTGAAAGGCAAATGGGAATTGTAATCCCAAACCCTTACCAAACTGATGATAAGCAATAGCAAAAAAACCTTTTTATATCTTTCTTGTTTCAATTTAAGAAAAACATAACTGATAACTATTATCCTTCCTAGAAGATGATGGCTTTATCAACCTTAAAGAAAAATAATAAAGATGAAAAAGATATTCTTTTTTGCGTTAGCAATTTCAGCCGCCACTACATTTCAAGCTTGCCAAACGGCAGATAAAAAATCATCAACTACGAAAGACAGCGTTGCTGGCGATACCACTATGGTGAATGGTGTGCATACTACTGGCGCTGAAAGTACATCAACAGGATTAGATGAGGAAGGCGGAACATTTTTAAAGAAAGCTGCTGTTGGTGGTATTGTGGAGATTGAAGCTGCTAAAGTTGCGCTGACAAATTCTAGCAATGCCGAAGTTAAAAATTTCGCACAGCAGATGATTACAGACCATACTAAAGCGAACAAAGAATTAAAAGCATTTGCCTTGGAGAAAAAAGTAATTACGCCCGATGCTTTACCCGCGGATGAACAAATTCATTTAGACGCGATGAAAAAAATGAAAGGTGCAGATTTTGATAAACATTATATTGCCATGATGGTAACCGACCATGAAAAAACAGTCGCACTATTTGAGCAAGGTAAACAGAATAAAAATTCTGAATTGAAAACTTGGGCTACAAACACTTTAAAAACAATTGAAGCGCATACAGCTAAAGCAAAAGAAATCGCTTTAAGCTTTAAATAAAATTAAATTTAAACCTAAATACAATCCTGTTACTTCGAAAAAAGTGCAGGATTTTCTTTTTTGGCTTAGTCATAACCAGCTAAAATTTATGCTGATTTTATCATAATTAGAAAATTAAAGCTATATTTTCCCGTTAATACAAAAAAACACATAAATGAACACGAATAAAATTTGCAAATCGATATTTACTATCGGTTTAATTAGTGCACTGCCCTACTTCACTTTTGCGCAAAAAGCAAACTGGCAAAATCTTGATTTAAAAACAGACACCACTTTCGGAATAAGTACGGAGAAAGCGTACAAAGAACTTTTAAAAGGTAAAAAATCTACCAAAGTTATTGTTGCGGTTAATGATGGTGGTGTTGAGGCAATCCATGAAGATTTGAAAAGAATTATGTGGGTTAACCCAAAAGAAGTTGCAGGCAATGGTAAGGATGATGATAATAATGGTTACATCGATGATATACACGGTTGGAATTTTATTGGTGGAGCAAAAGGCTCAGTTGACCACGAAACTTTAGAATTAACCAGGCTTGTGCGTCGCGACCAGGCAAGATTTGCAAATGTAACAGATGCAAATGTTACTGAAAAAGATAAAAAGGACTACGAAGCATTTAAGTTGATGCGTGCCGATTTGGAGCAACAATTGGGTGAAGCTAATCAAAATCTTGCTGGTTTAAATGGTTTTAAAAATGCTTTAGATAATGTTGTAAAGAAAATTGGCAAAACTAACCCGACGGCAGAAGATTTCGCAAACTTCAAACCATCTACAAATCCAGAATCACGTATTCAGGAGGTTTTATCAGACGAATTGAAGAAAAGCACATTTGCCGAATTTTACGATGCTCAAATCACAGAAGGTATAAAATATTATACTGAACAAGCAGAATACAACTTAAATGTTAGCTACGACCCAAGAAGTATTGTTGGTGATAATCAGAACAACGACACAGAGAAAAACTACGGAAATAATGATGTAACTGGTCCGGATGCCATGCATGGAACCCATGTTGCTGGTATTATTGCCGCAGATAGAACAAATAAATTAGGCATTATGGGCGTTGCGGATAACATTGTGATTATGGGCGTTCGTGTTACACCAAATGGTGATGAACGCGATAAAGATGTTGCAAATGGTATTCGTTATGCCGTAGATAATGGCGCAAAAGTAATTAACATGAGTTTCGGTAAAGCCTACAGCTGGAACAAAGCAGTTGTAAATGATGCGATGAAGTATGCAGCTTCAAAAGATGTTTTAATTGTACAAGCTGCAGGAAATGAAAATAAAGACATTGATACTGAAAACAACTTTCCAAATCATAAAGATTTAGATGAGAAAACCATTGCATCTTGGATTACAGTTGGTGCTTCTGGTCCTAAGGACGATGAAACTTTAAAAGCAAGTTTCTCAAACTTCGGTAAAACTCAGGTTGATGTTTTTGCACCTGGGGTTAAAATTCATTCTACCGTTCCTGGCTCAAAGTATAAAGATTTAGATGGAACAAGTATGGCATCGCCAGTTGTGGCAGGTTTAGCAGGATTAATTCGTTCATATTACCCGAAATTAACCGCTGCACAAGTAAAGGAAATTATTGTGAAATCTGTTACAAAGGTTAATCATAATGTAGAATATGCCAAAGGTGAAGGACCCGATGCGCCAAAGGTTTCCGTTCCATTTGCTGATTTATCTATTAGCGGCGGAATTGTTAATGCTTACAATGCATTGAAATTAGCAGCTACTTATAGTGGTAAATCTACTGCGAAGTAATTATTTAAATATTTAAACGGAAAAGGCATCCTGATAAAAATCAGGATGCCTTTTCTGTTAAGACTTATTCTGAATTGAAATTAATGTCTAAAGCGTTGATATGTTCACGTTACCAAAGGCAGAAAACTTCTGTTAAATAGCCCCGACATCAGCGGAAATACTTTTAGTAAAACTTATGCAGTTTCATTAAATAATGCATAAGTTTTGTAAGTTTTACGAAAAGATTGAAGCGTTGGCGGGACTAAATTTCCCTAAGTATCACAGGTTTCGCGCTTCAAATAATTTCTTGTAAACCTTACGAAGTCTTTATTTCCAATTCCTGTTAGACTTCGTAAGTTTTATAAACGACATTTAGATTAAACCGTAGCCATATCAATTACGAAACGATATTTCACATCACTACCTAAAACACGTTCGTAAGCTTCGTTAACATAGTTGATATTAATTACCTCAACTTCTGAAACGATGTTATTTTCGGCGCAGAAATCTAACATTTCTTGAGTTTCTTCAATTCCGCCAATGCTTGATGCAGTTAACACTCTGTTGCCATGCATTAATGCCGAACCTGGGAATTTTAAAGGCTCTGGAGGTAAACCAACGCAGATGTGAACACCATTAACATTCAGTAATTTAAAATACATTTCGTAATCGTGCGGAGCAGAAACTGAATCGATAATAAAATCAAAGTGCTTCGCATATTTCTTCAGTTCTTCAGGGTCTTTGGTAATCACAAAGTGATGAGCGCCTAGTTTTTTAGCATCTTGCTCTTTTGAAGGAGAAGTACTTAAAACTGTAACATCGGCACCAAATGCAACCGCAAACTTAACCGCCATGTGTCCTAAACCGCCTAAACCCAAAACGGCAACTTTATGCCCCTTTTTAATGCCCCATCTTTTAATTGGAGAATAAGTAGTAATACCCGCACAAAGTAAAGGGGCAACACCTTCTAAAGGTAGGTTTTCAGAAACGCCAACAACAAACTCTTCAGTACAAACAATTTTATTCGAATAACCGCCGTAAGTTGGGGTAGTTTTATCGCGTTCTACGCTGTTGTAAGTCCAAACAGTTTCGCCGTTTTCGCAAAACTGCTGTTGTCCGCCTTTACAAGTCGGGCATTCTTTACAGCTATCTACCATGCAACCAATACCAGCCAATTGGCCAACTTTAAATTTGGTTACTTCTGCACCTACTTCAGTAATACGACCAACAATTTCATGCCCTGGAACCATAGGATACCTAGCTGGTCCCCATTCACTACGTACCTGGTGAATATCAGAGTGGCAAATTCCACTGAATAAAATTTCTATTAAAACATCTTTAGGTCCAACATTTCTTCTTTCGAAATTCCATGGAGCCAGTTTATCGGTTTGGCTGTGAACAGCATATCCTTTTGCAGCTATCATATATTATTATTTTAGGTCAAAGCTATAAGATTAGGCTTCAACGTTGGTCATACTGAATTCATTTCAGTGATTTAAATTTAGCTAATTAGTTTTTATATTCTCTTTTCAATTTATATTTTTATCACATGGAAGATATTAAACCACTACCCGATTTATCAGCAGAAGAACAACGTGTTTTAGGTTCATTAATTGAGAAAAGCAGAATTACGCCCGATTATTACCCTATGACTTTAAATAGTTTAACAGCGGCCTGCAATCAAAAAAGTTCGAGAAATCCGGTAGTAAACTATGATGAAGAATCGGTTACCCTAACACTCAATTCATTAAAAATAAAAGGCTTAATATCAACAGCAACAGGCGGTTCGAGTAGAGTAATTAAATATAAACACAACTTAGGAATTGTTTACCCATTAATCCCTTCAGAACTTTCTATATTGTGCTTATTGTTGTTACGCGGCCCATTAACGCCAGGAGAAATTAACAGTAATTCGGGCAGGCTTTATGAATTTGATAGCATTGAAGAAATTTCAGAACAGTTGCAAAAACTTGCTGAAGAGCAGCCTGCGTTTGTAAAACTTCTACCTAAAAAAGCAGGCCAAAAGGAGGCTCGTTTTATTCATTTATTGGGCGAACAAACAGAAGTTCAGGAAGTGGAAACACTATCCCCAAAAACAACAATTTTCCAACCCAATGAAGAGCTGGAAAATCGTATTGCTAAATTGGAGCAAGAAGTTGAAGAATTAAAAGAATTGGTTAACCTTTTAATGGATAAATAACTATCCTACATACTTTTTAAATATTGTACTGGCTACATGGCCACCAAAACCAAATGTGTTATTTAAGACATAGTTGATTTCTTTTTTAATTGGTTTGCCAAGTACAATGTTTAAGCCTTGTGGAATTTTTTCGTCCAATTTCTCGGTATTAATTGTTGGTGGAACAACACCATCTCTAATTGCCAAAATGCTGATTAAACTCTCTACAGCACCAGCAGCGCCAAGTAAATGCCCGGTCATTGATTTTGAAGCACCAACGATTACAGGTAAATCGCCAAAAACATTTTTAACCGCAACAAGCTCACTAATATCGCCCAAACCTGTAGAAGTCGCATGAGCATTAATATAATCTATTTCATCGGCAGATATATTCGCATCGTTTAGGGCTTTTTTCATTCCTAAAGTAGCACCGATACCATCTGGTGGCGTTCCTGTTAAATGATAAGCATCTCCGGCCATACCACCGCCAACAATTTCAGCATAAATATTTGCACCGCGATTTAAAGCGTGCTCCAACTCTTCCAGAATTAATGCACCTGCGCCCTCGCCCATTACAAAACCGTCACGGCTATCATCAAATGGTCTTGAAGCTGTTTCAGGACTATCATTTCTTTTAGATAAAGCTTGTGCAGCATTAAAACCACCAACTGAAGCTTCAGTAATAGCCGCTTCTGAGCCACCCGCAACCATGATATTTGCCTTACCTAAACGAATGGTATCAAAAGCACTGATAATTGCTGTATTTGAAGATGCACATGCAGAAACTGTACAATAGTTTGGACCACGTAATTTGTGGCGGATAGATACAACCCCTGCTGCAATATCAACAATCATTTTTGGAATGAAATAAGGATTAAACCTTGGCGTTTTATCGCATTGATGAAATTCTGCTAACTGCTGTTCAAATGTCGAGATTCCTCCATTTCCGGTTGCCCAGATTACACCAACTTCTGCAAGTTCGTCATCAGTAAATGTTGTAAAATCCAAACCAGCATCTGCAATTGCCTGGTCGGTTGAAACAATTGCGTATTGCGTAAATAAATCGTATTTCTTAATTTCTTTCTTATCGATAAAAGCTTCCGCTTCAAAACCCTTTACTTCGGCAGCAAATTGAGTTTTAAATTTCGAAGCTTCAAATTTGGTAATTGGCCCAACGCCACTTTTACCATCTAAAATATTCTTCCAAAAAGTTTCTACTGTGTTTCCAAGCGGTGTTATCGCACCCAAACCTGTTACAACTACTCGTTTCATTTTTATTAGTTTTAATTTGTTCTGCAAACAGAGAATTAGAGCATCCCCGCTCACACTTATCGCGGCAAAGGTGATAATTCTGATTGTAATAATTGCCATAATAATGGCAAATCTTGAATTCAACTCCCAAACCATAAACAAAGCTCATGATTTTTAAATTAGTTTGAATTTTGTAACTTTGATTTATGAGCACTACAGAAACGATTGAAGATTTTTACCAGAAGAAATTTAATTTCTTGCCAGAGAACTTACAAAACGGTGTTGGGCACTTCAATGTTTTCAGGCTCGAAGATTGCCTTCGTGATGATAACAAGCAAATGAGTTACAACCGCAGGGATTTTTATAAAATTGCGCTTAACCGCGGACATAACATTTACCATTATGCTGATAAAAGCATTGAAATAAATGGAACTGCACTTATGTTTTTCAATCCATTGGTTCCATATACCTGGGAATTGGCAAGTGGTACTAAATCAGATGTTACAGGTTTTTTCTGCATTTTTACCGAGGCTTTCTTTACCGAAAAAATAAGAGGAAATATTAGTGATTTGCCAATGTTCGCCCCTGGAGGAAAACCTGCTTATGTATTGGATGAAAAACAAGATGCCCATGTTGCATCTATTTTCTTAAAAATGCTTGAGGAGATAAATACCGATTACATCTATAAATATGATTTATTAAGAAATTACGTGACCGAGATAACTCATTTCGCTTTAAAAACTCAGCCATCAGAAACTTTATTTAAACATACAGATGCAAACTCACGCATTACTTCTGTTTTTACTGAGCTTTTAGAACGTCAATTTCCAATAGAAACAACTGCGCAAAGGTTTACAATGCGTTCTGCAAAAGATTACGCCGAGCAGCTTTCTGTGCACGTAAACCATTTAAATAGGGCAATTAAAGAAACTACGGGAAAAACAACAACCCATTACATCACTGAACGCTTGTTGAGCGAAGCAAAAGCTTTACTAAAACATACCGACTGGAATATTTCTGAAATTGGCTATTGCTTAGGTTTTGAAGAAGCTACCCATTTCAATAACTTTTTTAAAAAATTAACCAGTCACACGCCTACTTCTTATCGAATTGTTTGAATTTCGTAAGCATCAGTTTGAATGACGTAATATCTAATTTTAATTCACAATGTAATTTTGTCTCAACAAAAAGGATAAAATTATGGGAATTAAAAAAGTTTGGTTTATAACTGGTGCATCCAAAGGATTAGGCCTTAGTTTAGTAAACCAATTATTAAAAGCTGGTCAGTATGTTGCGGCTACTTCCAGAAATGTAAATGATTTAATCACTGCCGTAAACTCAAATTCTGAAAAGTTTCTTCCATTAGGAGTCAATCTAAATGATGAATTAAGTGTTGAACAAGCCATAAACTCAACTGTTGCTGAATTTGGAAAAATCGACGTAGTTATAAATAATGCTGGCTATGGAATTGGCGGAAGCATTGAAGAATTAAGCGATGAAGAAACCAGAAACAGTTTTGATGTAAATGTTTTCGGCACTTTAAATGTAATCAGGAAAGCAACACCTCATCTAAGAGCGCAACGTTCAGGGCACATTATTAACATCGCATCAATTGCCGGCATTGCAGGCGTAACCGGCTGGGCAGTTTATTCTGCTGCTAAGGCGGCAGTTATTGCGCTATCTGAGGTTTTAGCTGAAGATGTAAAAGCATTTGGCATTAAAGTTACAGTTGTGGCTCCGGGTGCATTCAGAACAAGTTTCCTTACTCCAGAATCTTTGGTATTAGCTGAAAATCCAATCAGTGAATATGAAGATGTTCGTGCTGTACATAAAAAATACCTTGAAATGGATGGTCAGCAAGTTGGCGACCCTGAAAAAGCTGCAGCAGCAATGATTTCTCTGGCAAGCATGCCTAATCCGCCAATTCATTTATTGCTAGGAAATGATGCTTTAAAAAGAGCAACTGCAAAAGTGAATGCATTGGAAAAAGAGTTTCAGGATTGGAAAGCCATTACAATCTCCACAGACTATTAAGCAATTATAATACCTAGGATACCTTGATTGAAAACAGAGCCTAAAATGTCTTAGGTGGTCAAATCATTATTAAATTTAAAAACAAAAATCATGGAAAATAAAAAAGTATGGTTCGTAACAGGTGCTTCAAAAGGCCTAGGACTAACGTTAGTAAAAAAATTATTAAGCAATGGCAATCATGTTGCTGCAACTTCTAGAAGCATTTCAGATTTAGAAAAGGCGGTTGGAAATCATGAAAACTTCCTTCCTATTTCTATGGATTTGCTAAACGAAACGAGCGTTGAAGATGCGATTAGCCAAACCATCAGTAAGTTTGGTCAACTTGATGTTATAGTAAATAATGCTGGCTATGGTATGCTTGGTGCCTTAGAAGAATTGAGCGACAAAGAAGCCCGAGAGAATTTTGATGTAAACGTATTCGGTTCACTTAATGTAATTAGAAAGGCACTCCCTCAAATGAGAAAGCAAAGTTCTGGCCACATTTTTAACATTTCTTCAATTGGTGGTTTCTCTGGTAATTTCCCAGGGTTTGGAATTTATTGCGCTACGAAATTTGCTGTATCGGGTTTTACAGAATCTTTAGTGGCGGAAGTGAAATCTTTAGGCATAAAAGCTACAGTGGTAGAGCCGGGTTATTTCAGAACCGAATTTTTAACATCTGGTTCATTAGCTGTTCCGGCAAATCCAATTGATGCTTATAAAGAAGTTCGTGATTCGCAGGCTGCACATCAAAACGATATTAACAACCAGCAACCAGGCGACCCGGCAAAAGGTGTTGATGTGATAATTGCTGCTGCAGAAAGTGAAAATGCACCATTGCATTTATTTTTAGGTCCGGATGCTTATGCTGTTGCAAATGCAAAAATTGCCGATGTACAAAAAGATATGGAAGCTTGGAAGAGTTTAGCAACAGCTACTAATTTCTAAAATTAGAATACAATTCGTTGTTGCGAGGCACGAAGCAATCTTAAAATTTTGGCTAAATATGTACAAAAGGATTGCTTCGTAACTCGCAATAACGATTCCGTTTAAAAAACATCAGGTTTTATGATTGATAATTTTATTTCAGCATCAATAAGGTGCTTTCCAACTCCGCCTCTGTAAATTCTTTTTCGTAAAAGCGTCTCACTTTTTTATTTACAAACAAAGTAGCTGGTATTGCGCCCGACCACTTCTTGTCAATACGCCCAATATATGCTTGCTGCTCAGGCTCATTCAAAAGAAAAACCTCAGCTTTAATATTATTCTTGTTTACGAAAGGAATAACGGATTTCTCTAATTTCGACTTGAAATCTAAACTCACCAACAAAACCTTAATCGGTTTCTTTAAATTCGATATTCTTAATTTTTCAAAATTTGGTAATTCTGCAACGCATGGCGCACACCATGTGGCCCAAAAGTTAACTACATAAGTGGTGTCTTTCCCGTTCGAAATTCGCTTATCTAACTCATCTAAAGTAAGGAGCTTAACTTGAGATTTCGCAGAATAAACAATTAAGGATAAACAGATTATAAAAAATATACGCATATTTTAGAATGATACAAATAGGATTAGTTTCGAAATTCGATTCTAAGAATTTTCATGTTTATTACCCTTGATTTCAACCAGGGGATACTAATTAACCGAACCAGTTTTTACCAAAACCCGCTGATAAGCCGGAAGATTCAAATCATCTACAATTACGCCTCTATTAGTACTTGCGTGAACAAAAAAGCCATTATTAAGGTAAACACCAACATGATCTACATTATTGCCCCCGAAAGAGAAGAAAACCAAATCGCCTTCTTTTAAATCATCAACGTTTTTTCGTTTTACGAAGTTAGCCTGGTCTCGTGAAATACGAGGTAATGTAACGCCGTAAATTTCCTTTTCAAGCAAATAAGCAAAACCTGAGCAATCAATTCCATTTTTATCAAGTCCGCCAAAACGATATCTAACGCCAGTCCAGTCTGTAATGAATTTATAAAGCTGTTTGCTCTTCAAATTAGACATTGCATCAGCCGCTTTTGATGCTCTATTTTCCAGTTTAACAGTATATTTTCTACTTCCACACGAAGTTAGACCTATCGAAAGCAATAAAATTAACCAGAAAGCATATAGATTTTTCGTTTTTGTCATATTGCAATATTTTTTACCACTGAAACACAGGATACACGGAAAGAAATAAGAAACTTCTATTAAACACATACGAAATTACGTGTATTCTGTGCTTCCGTGGCAAACCCTAATTTTTTATCAAACGCTGAATTTCATCCAATTTTAGCAAAGCTTCTACAGGAGTTAACGCATTTACATCTAAATTATTCAATGTATCACGAATTTTTACTAAAACAGGATCATCAATGGCAAACATCTGTAATTGATAAGCTTGGTTTTGAACCTTTTTAATACTGTCTTTTATACTTTGACCTTCAGTACGGTCAATTTCGAGCTTCTTTAAAATCTCATTCGCCCTACCAATTAATTTTGGAGGCATACCCGCCATTTTTGCTACGTGAATACCAAAACTATGTTCACTTCCACCGGGTATCAATTTCCTTAAAAAAATAACTTTATTCGTCATTTCTTTAACAGAAACATTAAAGTTCTTGATTCGAGGCATTGTATTCGCCAACTCATTTAATTCGTGGTAGTGCGTAGCGAATAGTGTTTTAGGACGCGAAGTTGGGTGTTGATGCAGAAACTCTGCAATGGCCCATGCAATGGAAATACCATCATATGTACTCGTACCGCGTCCAATTTCATCTAATAAAATTAAACTGTTATCAGAGATGTTATTCAAAATACTAGCGGTTTCATTCATTTCCACCATGAAAGTACTTTCTCCTGATGAAATATTATCAGAAGCACCAACACGGGTGAAAATCTTATCAACTAAACCTACATCAGCAGCTTTAGCTGGCACAAAACAGCCCATTTGCGCCATTAAAACAATAAGTGCAGTTTGTCTTAAAATAGCCGACTTACCCGCCATGTTCGGTCCGGTAATCATGATGATTTGCTGCGAATCGGTATCTAAATAAACATCATTTGTGATGTACTCCTGCCCTACAGGCAATTGTTTTTCAATAACCGGATGGCGGCCGCCTTTAATATCAAGAACCTTATCTTTATTTACTGTTGGTTTAACGTAATGGTTTTTCTCAGCCAGTTGGGCGAAACATAACAAACAATCTAACTGCGCAATCAAGAACGAATTAAGCTGAATTGGTTTGATGTAGCTTGCCGTTTCGTACATCAATTCGTTGTATAACCGAATCTCAATCGCCTGAATCTTTTCTTCTGCACCTAAAATTTGATCTTCGTATTCTTTAAGTTCGGGCGTAATGTATCGCTCTGCGTTAACCAGGGTTTGCTTACGAATCCATCCTTCCGGAACTTTATCTTTATGGGTATGCGTAACCTCCAAATAGTAACCAAAAACATTATTGAAAGCAATTTTTAAGGATGGAATGCCGGTTGCTTCTGCCTCACGTTTTTGTATCTGAACCAGATAATCCTTGCCACCAAAAGCAATCTTGCGCAATCGATCCAAATCTTCATCAATGCCATCGGCAATAACATTTCCCTTAATAACTAAAGCCGGTGGTTCTTGTTGAAGCTCTCGTTCTATTCTTTCGCGAATAGCCAAACATGGATTTAACTGGTCAGCAATTTTGATAAGAAATGGATTTTTAGAATTTGCAGCCAGTTTTTTTACAGATTCGATATGATAAAGGGCTCTTTTTAAAGCCACCAATTCACGCGGACCAACACGTTGCAAACCAACTTTAGATATCAATCTTTCGATATCGCCAATTTGCTTGATATGCGTTACAAATTCTTGTTGTATTTCTTCATGTTTCACAAAAAAATCAACCATACCTAAACGCTCTTCAATTGGTTTTAACTCTTTTAGTGGCATAATAATCCACTTTTGGAGTAAACGAGCACCCATCGGCGTACAAGTATGATCCAGAATATCAAACAAAGTAACGGCATTATCATTGGCAGAATTTACCAATTCCAGATTGCGGATGGTAAACCTATCCAACCACATAAAACGGTCTTCTTCAATTCTACTGATTGAAGTAATGTGTTTTAAATTACGATGCTCGGTTTCGCCTAAATAATGCAAAATAACACCAGCAGCGATAATCCCACTCTGTAAACGGTCAATTCCAAATCCCTTAAGCGATGTTACATCGAAATGCTTGGTTAAAGTTTCTTCTGCATAATCTGTAGTATAGGGCCATTCATCCAATCCGAAAGTATAAAACCTATCCCCAAATTGTTCTGTAAAAGTTTGTCGTTTCGATTTTTGAAAAATAACCTCAGTTGGTTTAAACCCTTGCAAAAGCTTATCAATATAATCACTGTTTCCCTGTGCTATTAAAAATTCACCAGTCGAAATATCTAAAAAAGAAATTCCAATTTGCGTTTTATCAAAGAAAACAGATGCCAGATAATTGTTAGATTTTTGATTTACAATGTTATCACCATAAGCTACTCCAGGGGTTACCAGTTCGGTAACACCACGTTTAACAATTGTTTTAGTGGCTTTCGGGTCTTCCAACTGGTCGCATATGGCTACGCGCTGCCCTGCCCTAACCAATTTCGAAAGATAGTTATCTAATGAATGGTGCGGAAAACCTGCCAATTCTAAAGCACCACCATTTGGTCCAGTACCTCTTCTGGTCAGTACAATCCCTAAAATCTGTGCGGTTTTAATGGCATCTTCGCCAAAGGTTTCATAAAAATCTCCAACCCTAAAAAGTAAAAGTGCGCCAGGATACTTCGCCTTTATAGCGTTGTATTGTTGCATTAACGGGGTTTCTTTATTCGTATCTTTAGCCAAAACTGAAATTAATTTGCAAAAGCTATAAAGATAGTACGATTAAACGTTCTACAGCTGTTTTGTTGAAAAGTTAAAAGATTGTTAGCATAAATATTGTAAAAATAATATTGGCTTAATTGCAATCTCAGATAGCATCGTACTTTTGCAACAAATAAAATTTACTATTTTACATTGATTTTCACTTCGGTTAATATTAGCTGATTAAAATAACAATCCCTTGATTCACGACATTCTTTTTTACTTTAGTATTTTCCTCGTTTTTACAACTTTAATTCCTTTTATTCGTCACGATTTTTGGATATTCCGAGTTTTTGAGTTTCCGCGCCTGCAAAAATTGGTTCTGAATGTCGTACTCATCATCCTGATTTTATCATTTTGTTTTCCAAACAACCTTCAGGATTATATCATTTTCGGATTGCTCTTACTTAATATTTCTTATTTAATTTACCTGATATTTCCTTTCACAAAATTCGGTTCGAAACAAATTGTTGGAGCAATTAATCCGCCCAACGATAACAATCTAAAGGTTTTTATTGCAAACGTTTATCAGGAAAACAGAAACGCTAAAGCTTACCTAAAACTTATTGAAACTTGTAACCCAGATGTGGTTTTAATGGTTGAAACACATGAGTGGTGGCAAGAACAAATTGATGTTATCGGAAAAGATTATCCGTATCAATTAAAGGTGCCAATTCCGAATACTTATGGAATGTTATTATACTCAAGACTAGAACTTTCAGATGGAACAGTTAATTATTTAGTTAAGGAGGATATTCCATCGATAGAAACACTTGTAAAACTTCCTTCGGGCCAGTTTGTAAAACTTTTTTGTCTGCATCCTGAACCTCCGGTACCACAAGAAAATCCAAAATCTACAGAAAGAGATAAGGAAATTTTATTGGTTGCCGAAAAAGCTAAAACTTCTGAATATCCGGTGATTGTTATGGGCGATTTGAATGACGTTGCTTGGAGCTATACCACTGAACTTTTTGGCAAAATAAGTGGTTTGCTGGACCCAAGACGAGGTCGTGGTTTTTTTAATAGTTTTAATGCTAAATATTTCTTCTTGCGCTTTCCGCTAGATCATATTTTCTGCTCAACAGATTTTTCTTTGAGTTCGATAAAAAGGCTGCCAAGTTGCAACTCAGACCATTTTCCGATGTGTGTAGATTTGCAATTCAATCCAAAAGTTGAAAAACTAAATGATGCGCCTGTAGCAACCGAAGCGGATTTAGAAATTGCGGAAGAAAAGATAAACGCAGATACTTCAGAAGGTTAAAAAAACTGTATTATTTATACACCTCTGCTAATTGCTCAGTTAAATATTTAAAGGCAAAAGGTATTTCAGTTTCTGCATTTTCAATTCTTCCTTCGATAAAGAGATAACCTCGATAACCAATTTGTTTTAAAGCGTTGAAGTATGGCTTAAAATCATCTTTCATAACCCCTGGAAGTGAACGGTTTGCTTTTTCCGCAACCTCACAAAACGTTAATAATTTACCTGCTTTTAAAATTTCTTCTGGCGATTCGTTCTCCCTCATCATATGAAAAATATCAGCATTTAAGCCAAAGGCCGGATGATTAACCCTGCTCACTACATCGGCAGCATCTTTAACCGTATTAATGAAATTAGTTTCAGACGATTGTAAGTTTTCCAGGGCGATAGTTACCTTATATTTCCCGGCTAGCTTTGCCAGTTCTTTACAAATTATAACGAAATCGGATTTTGCTTTTTCTTTATCATAACCATCAGGAATTGACCTTGCGGATGAACTCCCTAGGATAATATACTTTACACCAGCTTTATTCGCTCTCGAGAGCACGCCTTCAGCATAAGTAAGAACCTTTTCTTTATCCACATCCGGACCAGCAATTTTAATACTACCAGGAAAAAACACATTGCAACTTAAAACCTTTGTTTTAGCAGATTTTATCTTTCTTAGATTCGATTCAAAAGCATCGTTACTTAAAGATGGAGAGAGCATATTTGAAACCGATTCGCCAATGTATTTAAAACCGGCATTGTAAACTATGCTATCTCTGGATATCGGCGAGACAATGCCGAGCTTAGGCATTTGTTGAGCAAAACTATTTAATTCAAAGCTTACAAGTAATATATTAAGAACACTGAAAATTTTGAACGTTAAGTTTCTCATATCAAAAGGGTTGATTAATGGTTAGATGTTCATCTAAATTAAAGTTAATTGGCTAAACTTCAACATAGAATAACATTAAGCTCTGGATAATTGTGTAAAATCTTCTATACCAAGAAGCCAAATTATTCCCAATTGATAAAGAAACCATATTTCTGTAATATATTTAAGCCTTTAAATCATCAACAATAATGAAATACATTTACAGCTTTTTATTGCTTCTTTCCATTCCCGTCTTGGTTGCTGCACAGCAAAAATTAAAACCAACAAATCACTATAAAATCACGTATTGGCGTTCGGCAGATGGCAAACCTAAAGAAGATAGAAATCCTGTAATCTCAATCGTTGGGCCAAATCAGAACATAGTAACAACGGCATCTATATTCGAAGGAAATGGCCGTTATCCCTTTGAACAAAGTATAATTGAAAAACCCTCAAACATACTTTTTCAAATTGCCGATTTAAATAAACAGACGCAGATTGCAACTGCCGACAGTACCGCCATTTCTAAGCAAATTATTGAAATTACAAATGAAACAAAGCAAATATTAGGTTACAACTGTAAAAAGGCAACAACCGTTGTTAATTCGAACCGGATTGATTTATGGTTTACCACTGAAGCAGGAATAAAAGCCGCTCCAACTGTTCTTGGTCAAAATTTAGGTTTGGTTTTGGAACAGGTTCGGAATGGAAATAGTTATTTAACAGCCACTTCAATAAAAGACATTAAAGCAACTGATGTAAAGGATTTTAAAGGTTCAAAACTAAAACTAACAGATGCACTTAGCTATAAAGATTTGTTGTGGAAAAGTAGATTTACCACCTTGAAAATATTCGAAAATGAAACCATAAATTTTATAGATAAACCACAATCAAACGATAGTATTTTTAGGTTTGCCGGTGGAACTGTAATTGTTAGAAAAGTTAAATTTCCTTCCATTGAATCAACTCAAAATGTATTTGCAGATTTAACAGAACAATCAAACGGTGATGCTTACGACAGAACAGGCTCAGTATTTATCATCCCAACGGATAAGAAAATAAGCTTAATGGATGCGTTGAAAAATTCGGTTAAAGTGTTGCCAATTTATGATAACGGAAATGGCAAACAATATCAGGGTGTTACTGCTACGCAGGATTTTACGCCCGTTGTAGAATTGATGCGTTTCTTCACGCCCTTTGGCGTTGGTAAATACAATAACTTAAAACTGAAGGACAAATCCTGGGCTGAACAGGTTTTCTACCGTCAGGATATTTCTGAGCTTTTCCCTTTATTTAATGGCAAGGAAGTGTGGGTTGCTGTATTTATTGGAAATTACGATAAAGGCGGACACAAAGTATCCTTAAATATTACCTTGCATAATGGCGGCAGGCAGAAACCTGAAAAAGAGATAATCATGCCTCTATTCAATACCACTAATGTGATGGAAATGGCCGGTCAGGAATACGCAACCATGTTTAGTATAGAAAAAGGTTTAGAGGTTTCTTTCACTTTAGATAAAGATGTAAAAAATGCAAAATTACGTTACACAACAACCGGACATGGCGGTTGGGGCAACGGAGATGAATTTGTGCCGAAAAAGAACAGCATTTGGCTGGATGGTAAAGAAACTTTTTCTTTTGTGCCATGGCGACAGGATTGTGGTTCATATCGCCTTTCAAACCCGGCTTCAGGGAACTTCGAAACCGGATTATCTTCATCAGATTTAAGTCGTTCAAATTGGTGCCCCGGAACGGTAACAAATCCGAACTTTATTGATTTAGGAGATTTAAAAGCGGGCACGCATACTATAAAAGTTTCCATCCCAATGGGTAAACCGGAAGGTGGAAGTAGCAGTGCGTGGAATGTTTCAGGAATTTTAATTGGAAAGGAATAGTTATGAAAGGCCCAATCATCATTGCAGCATCTTTAATTTTATCCCTAAAAGGATTTGCGCAGCAAAAAGAGATTAAAGATTTCAATATTCCTTTTGAACTTACTTCTTCGAATAACATAAGGGTTAAAGTTGTATTGAACAGCATTGATACCTTGAAACTGATGCTGCACACCGCTTCGAGCGATATAAGCATTACCGAAGATGGAACAGCCAAGACTAAAAGTTTAATCTTTAATAGAACTGATACGGTTACGAGTTGGGGAAGTCAGCAAAATACGTCACGTTTTAGCGCAAAAAACAAACTCGATATTAATGGTTTAAAATTAGAAAATATTCAACTATGGGAAAATAAAAATACCGGACCAGAGACGGATGGAAAGTTTGGATTAAATTTATTCACAGACCAATTTGTGTCCATAGATTTTGAGAAAAATATTATTCAAATAACCGAATCATTGCCAAAAGATTTAGAACATTACCAGAAGTTTCCACTTGTGGTAAAAGATGATTCAATGTTTTTAAACGCTGTTTGTGTAATTGGAAATGATACTCTTGATAACCAATATTTAATTCATACGGGCTATGGAGGTACAATGCTCCTCGATGATGACTTCAGCAATAAGTATAAATTAAATGAACAGCTAAAAGTAATTAGCGAAAGGGATTTGAAGGATTCTTACGGTAATACGATTAAAACCAGGAAAGCAATTCTACCAAAATTCTTACTGGGTAAATTTGAACTGAACCAAATTCCGGTATCATTTTTTGAAGGTTCTGTAGGCAGACAAAAAATGAGTGTAATTGGTGGCGACTTGATAAAGAGATTTAATCTAATAATAGATAAAGACAGAAAGTTTGTTTACATAAAACCGAATAAACTTAATAAAGCGAAATACTCCACAATTTAAAACATAAATTTATCCGTTTATCACTATCAAACCCTATCAATAGCTCAAGGCAGGATGAAGGCATGATAAAGGCATGTTGGTTTTTACAAGTATTTCGAAAATGCCTTTCTTTGAAGCCTAAATTATCGACAACTTTAGCTATCTACCTGAATACAAAATTTAAACCCTAATTATACAACAAAGGGTAGCTTTAAGCTACCCTTTTACAATTGTTTTCTCTAGGAACAATTAATCAATTACCTAAAATTAATCACCTAAAGGTATAGTTATTTTCTTGTTAGATGATAATAATTCTTGAAAACAATCATATACATCTAAAGCTCAAACGGTTTTATTTACTAGCTTTCGTATTTTTCGCAGCATTTATAACAAAATCTTGTTCTAATTTTACATTATCAGATGAGGAAGAAACCATTAAGTGATAAGTTCCGGTTTCTAGCACCCATTGCATTTTTTGATTGTAAACTTCTAAATCATCCTTTGTTAAGGTAAAATTTAAAGTTTTCTGCGCTCCAGATTTTAAGAAGACGCGTTTAAATTGTTTTAACTGTTTCATTGGTAACACTACAGAGGAAGTTTTGGTATTCAAATACAACTGAACAACCTCTTCTCCATCAACAGCTCCAGTATTTTTTAAATCGAAACTTACTTTTACAATATTGTTACTGTTAGTTTCTACCTTCAAATTTTGATAATCGAAAGTAGTATAGCTTAAGCCGTAACCAAAACTATACAAAGGTTTAGCATCAACTTCAATATAATCATGCTTTTCAGGGAAACGAGCATTATAATAAACCGGTAACTGACCAACTGATTTTGGAACCGAAATTGGTAATCTTCCCGCAGGATTGTAATCGCCGAAAATTACATCAGCTATCGCATTTCCACCTTCCTGACCAGGATACCATGCATCAAGAATAGCAGGTACGTTTTCGGCAGCCCAATTTAAATTTAAGGGACGACCTTTAATCAGAACCAAAACAACTGGTTTTCCGGTTTTCACGATGGCTTTTAGAAGCTTAACTTGGTCACCTAATAAATCCAATGTTGCCCTATCAAAACCCTCTCCGCTTTCCATATCGCTTAAACCGCTTTGCGCTGTACTAACTTTAGCTGCTCCGGTTTCGATATATTCAGTTTTAAAATCACGGGCACTTGAACCGCCCAATACAATAATTACTGCATCCGATTTTTTAGCCACAGAAACTGCGTCATCAATATTACTATTTACAGTATCTCTGATGTCGCAACCTTTTATATAATTTATTTTTGTTGAGGATGATAATTTATTCCTGATTCCATCCAACACGGTTACCACATTTTCTTCCGTTTGTGGTGCCGTATAATCACCAATCTGGTTATAAATATTATCTGCATTTGGGCCGATAACAGCAATGTTTTTTAAGCTTTTACTCAATGGCAAAACATTACCCTGATTTCTTAGCAAAACAATCGATTCTCTGGCTACTTGTCGGGCCAATTCAATATGTTCAGCGCTACGAACACTTGTCTTAGCTTTATCCACGTTTACATAAGGATTTTCGAAAAGCCCCATATTAAACTTAATGCGCAAAACCCTGCTCACAGCGGTATCAAGCGTTTTAACAGAAACTTTTCCGGCTTTAATCGCATCGCGAAGTGCTTTACCATAACCAATGCCACTTAAATCTGCATCCAAACCAGCATTTATCGCCAATGCTGCAGCATCGGCTGCGTTTGCAGCGATATGGTGATTCGCCATTAAACCTGTAATGCTATTCAAATCAGACACTACAAAGCCTTTGAAACCCCACTCATTTCTCAATAAATCATTTAAAATATATTCATTTGATGAACATGGAAGACCATCGATGGAATTATAAGCCGTCATTGCAGATAATGCACCCGCCTTTATTGCAGCTTTAAATGGTGGTAAATAAAATTGATGTAAACTTCTCAAACCAACATTGATACTTCCACCATTGTGTCCACCTTCAGGAGCGCCATAAGCTGCAAGATGCTTTAGAGTGGCAACAACATTAACACCACTTTTAATACTATTTCCTTGGAAGCCTTTAACCATTGCCTCGCCCATTCGGCTATTTAAAATATGGTCTTCGCCATAAGTTTCTTCCACTCTAGACCATCTTGGTTCTCTGGCTAAATCCAAAACTGGTCCGTAACCAACGTGTCCGCCTTGCAAACGTGTTTCTTTTGCAATTGCAGTTGCTACTTTTTGTATAATTTCTGGATTAAATGTACTTCCTTGGCCTATTGAAGTAGGGAAAACAGTTGTTCCGATAGCCATATGACCGTGAGGGCATTCTTCCGAAAGCAAGACAGGTATGCCCAGTCGGGTATTTTCAATGGCGTATTTTTGAATAGCATTTGTTGCCTTAGCCGCTAGTTCTGGATTTAAACCATTGGCAAGTGTCTTCTTCGTCCATGGGTCTGCTCTTAAAGTTGCCCATAACATTCCGGTATATTCTTCTTTAAGCGAAGTTTTGAATTTCTCGCTTACTTCAACTTCATTACCAGTTTTAGTGTACATTGGCCAGCCCAATGGCATGGTTATTTGTCCAACTTTTTCTTCAACCGTCATTCTCGAAAGCAAATCTTTAATTCTGCTTTCTACAGATGCTTTAGGATTTTTATAAACTGGTGTACTTGTTTTGGTTTGCGCCGAAACCCCTAAGCTCAAAAACGAAATTGATACGGCCAGAGAAAATAGAGTTACTTTATTTTTTTTCATTTTTGATAATATTATGCCCATGCTTTTCTTAAAAATCTTAACCAGTTGCCATGCATTAAATTTTCTACATCGCTATCGGTATAACCTTTTTGTTTAAATAATGAAGGAATCTTTTGTAAATCAGCAATAGTTTCTAAATCATATGGACATTGCTCCTTACCAAAAGCACCATCTAAATCAGAACCGATACCAACATGATTTGCGTTTCCTGCCAACTGGCAGATGTGGTCGATGTGGTTTATCATTACTTCTAAATTGCAGTTCATCTCCTTTGGTTTAGAAACACCTCTTTTCCAATTTGGAACCATCATCCAGGCATCCAAAGCCCCACCAATTACAGCACCTCTATCAATCAGTTCCTTAATTTGTTCGTCGCTATATTGGCGGTTGTGGTTAACCAAAGCACGGCAATTATTATGCGATGCCCAAACATGCCCGTTAAAACGGCTAAGCGCATCCCAGAAACTATCATCACACAAATGAGTAGCATCTAAAATTACATTTAAGCGTTCCATTTCTTTCAACAATTCATGACCCATTGCAGTCATTTTTCCAGTTGCATCAGTGCCTTGAGCATATCTTCCCGGTCCATAATGTGCAGGACCAACCGCCCTTAAACCATTTTGCCACGCTTTTTCTAAGTGTTTAACGGTTACAAAAGAATCTGCCCCTTCCAGGCTTAGCATGTAACCAACAGGCTTTTTATCAACTGGTTGCCCATCATTCCAAACTTTTAAATGCTGCTCTAAAGTTTCCAAATCTTTTACCTGAAACATTTCACCCGCATCTTCCATCGCTTTGTACCAGGCCAACTGACCTTGCGTTTGCGCCCAAGCTTGTTCTGGAGAATGCCATCCCGGTAGGTGATTATCTGGTGCAACGTAACGGGCAATTTGTGTAGCCACGATTAAGCCAATATTACCTTTTCTCAACTCTGGCAAAGAAACAGTTGCCAGCGAGCGGTCAGGCTTATCGGTTAATCCTTCTTCCCTTTTATTGATGTCAGAAACGTTTTGTTTTAAATCTCGATTCCACTCGAGAGCATTCATACTTAAATCCAAATGGGCATCTATGGTAAACATGTTAAAATATTAAAGTGTTATTTTTCTTTTTCGGGAAATGATATCCCAATGTTGACTAGATTGATTTGAATCTACAACAATTGCCTTTTCATGTAGGGCAACAGTCGGGCAAACATGGTAAGGCAAACCATAAAGCACATCGCCAATTTTATATGCATCAGGGTTATTAGTTTGTAAAACCAGATGTTCTTCACTTTGACCTTTCACTTCAAGATTCGGAGCATTAAGAAAGAATACTCTGTTTTGCAATTCCTTTTCGGCAGCAACAGCCTTATGTCCTAAATCAGTGCAGATAAAACCGTTTGTAGGTTTTGAAACAATCCTACTGGCAACGAGTGCGGCAACCTCGAATTTTTGCTCGGGATAAGCATCCTGGTAACCTTTATCCCAAAGGACAAAAGTACCTGGGCTACATTCAAAATCAGTATCTTTCGAATAAATTGGAAACGTTGGTGTTCCGCCTGCGATTATGGTTAAATCTTTTTTAGAGATGTTTTTTAAATCTTGCTTTAACTGATTGATTTTATTAATTATTGGTTCAGATCTTTGCTTACGGATATCCATGGAGGAATCGTGAATATGCCCATCATAGGCGTGTAAGCCCAAAATGTTTAAATTCTCCAAAGAAACCATTTCCTTAAATAAACCGTTTGCCAGCTCAGGTAATATCCCAGTTCTATTCATCCCAACATTTACGTCGATGTAAATGTTAACAATAATATCCTCTTTTTTCGCTTTCAGCGATAACTGCTTTGCAATTCCTAAATCATCAACCAAACAGCTAAAAATGCTCTCAGTATATGTTTTTTGAAGTTCAAAATATCGGTTAATATTTTCGCCAACTGGCTGATAAGCTAATAAAACATCCTTTGCCTTTGCGATGCCAAGCATCTCGGCTTCAGCAATAGTTGCACACTTAAACTTATTAATACCTTCAGATATCATAAGACTGCTAATCTCCAGACATTTATGTGTTTTGACATGAGGGCGCAATCGCTCCACATCATCAATCATTATTTTCAATGTTTTGATGTTATGTTTAATTCGCTCTTTGTAAAAAATCAAGGAAGGCGTTTCTAAACTAGCCTCATCAGAAAGTAAAAACCAATCTTGTTGCTGCATAAATATTAAACTAGTTCGAAAAGTGCTTCAATTTCGACAGGAATATTATCTGGTAATGAGCCAAAACCTACTGCACTTCTAACACCAATACCATTTTCTTCACCCCAAACTTTAGCAAAAAGTTCGCTGCAACCATTAATAATGAAAGGATGTTTTTCAAATTCAGGCGTACAATTTACCATGCCCAAAACTTTAATTACTCGCTTTATCTTGTTCAAACTTCCAATATTGGTTTTGATGGTTGATAACATAGTCAAACCCACTTGCAAAGCCGCAAGTTTACCTTCTTCCTGCGTTAAATCAGAACCGATTCTGCCAATAATCAACGATTTATCATCCTGAACCGGACCATGACCACTCAAATACAAATATTTTCCATCTACTAAGCAAGGCTTGTAAACCCCAAGCGGTGCCGGTGCAGGTGGTAAATTAAGTTTTAATTGTTCGAAACGTTCGTCGGGAGTTAAATTTTCCATTTTGTGTATTTTATATTATTAAGAGATAATTATGTTCAGTAATAAGATACCAAGCAAACCAATAAGACCTACAATAGATTCCATCATGGCCCACGATTTAAAAGTATCTTTCAAAGTTAAGCCGAAATATTCTTTAAACATCCAAAATCCGGCATCATTAACATGAGAAAACATTAAACTTCCTGCACCAACAGCCAAAACCATCAGATTAGGATTAGTATGGGTTTGCTCCATAAGCGGAACAATGATTCCGGCAGTAGTTAAACCTGCAACAGTGGCTGAACCTACGCAAAATCTAATAATTGCAGCAATCATCCATGCCAAAAATAGTGGCTCAGCCTTAATATGCTGTAAATAATCGGCAATTTGATTACTTACACCACTTTCAGTCAGAACCTGTTTTAACGCTCCTGAACCGGCAATTATCAGCAATATAAGTGCAATATCTTTCAGTGCTTCTGCATAAACGCCCATAATCTCGGTTATCTTTTTCTTTTGAGATAAACCGAGCAGCCAGGTTGCCACGATAAGAACAATCAACATCACAACAGAAGGATTACCTGCGAATAAAATGTAAGGCAACATGACCGAATCTTTTGCTAAAACCATCGGCAAAAATGAAGCGGCAGCCAATAATATTACTGGTAATAATGCCGTAAAAAAACTTTTAAATCCACTTGGTAACTCATTTTCTGCCATTTCCTTCGGCGTAAATGAAGCCAATGGACTTGCAGGAATTGCCTTTAAATATCGGGAGAATATTGGACCGCCGATAACAATTGCAGGGATGGAAACTGCTAAACCATAAAGTAAGGTTAAGCCCATATCTGCTTTAAATTGAATTACTAATGCCGCAGGCGATGGGTGCGGCGGTAAAAAACCGTGAGTAACGGACAGCGCCGCCAACATAGGTAAACCAATATAGAGTGCAGGCAGCTTATATCTGTAAACTACAGAGAAAATCAATGGTACCATAAGTACAAAACCAATTCCGTAATAAAGCGGAATTCCAATCAGGAAACCAGTTAAAACCATTGCCCATTGTATGTATTTTTCACCAAAAATATTCATGCTCACATGTGCAATTTTTTGTGCAGCACCGCTTTCGGCTACCAGTTTACCCAACATGGCACCAGCGGTGATTATAATAGCTAACGAACCCAATACGTCGCCCATTCCCTTTTCTATGCTTGAGGGAATTTTTCCCGGAGGTAAACCTAAAGCCAAACCCGCAACAAATGAAACGGCTATGAAAGATAAAAATGCATTGATTTTAAATACCGAAATCAGCACAATTAACAAAGCGATGCAAAGAAAAACGATTAGTATTGTCATTTAATTTATTATAATTTCATCAACCATTAACATAGCTTTTGAGCCGGCACCATAAAATCCGTTAGGTATAATTCCAATATTTGAGGCTTTTAAACGAACAAGCCTGGCTTTAATCGGTTCAAATTTATGCAGGGCAGAATTTATACCTTCTTGAGTAAATTTGGTTTGACGGGAAACTTCTTTGAAATTGCTGCCATCACTAGAAATTTCTACAGTAAGTTCTTTTGGCGGATGCATTTTTTGCCATTGATAGTTAAGGACATTGATACCAACTTCTTTAATACTTTCTTCTTTCCCCAAATCAACGGTAGCCTCAAAGTCGGTACCACTTAAACCTAACCATTCACCATTATTATACAAAGAAGAACCTTTTAAACCATTTACTAAAACCTGTTTATCGATATTATAATTACCAGAACCTAAATTTTTAATTGATATACTTTTGTTGGTAGCTAAATTATTAACGATTGCTTGTTCATACAATTTTCCAATTGCGCTTTTGCCTTTAAAAACCTTTGCTTTAAGCATTGTGGATTTGGTAAATTTTAAAGCTGACGTATATTTATTACTCGTAGTTGTGGGTTGAGCACCATTCGTAGTATAATGAATTTCGGCATTTGGCACATCTGTTTGAAGTTCAAAGCCCTTATCGGTAGCTTTTCCATTAACCTCATAAAATGAGGTGCTATAATTCATTTCCTTTAAAAACTTAAGGTTTGGCTGTAAACGACGCAGAAAGTCTTCGTAATTTCTATTTTCAGCAGTCGACCAAGCCATTTCTGATAAAGCAATAATTCTGGGGAAAATCATGTATTCGGCTTTCTTCTCGTCAGACATATATTCTGTCCATACGTTAGCTTGCACGCCTTTAATGTAAACTTGCTCTGCTGAACTCAATTCTCCAGGCATTGGTTCATACTCATAAACTTTTCTAAGCGGTAAATAACCACCCGCCGCAGTTTGTTCGCTTTTGTTTAATGATTGATAATAATCCAAATAAATAAATTTCTCGGGCGTCATAATCACATCATGCTTAAGTTTTGCTGCGGCAATTCCACCTTCTAATCCTCTCCAACTCATTACCGTTGCATCTGGTGCTAAACCACCTTCCAGAATTTCATCCCAGCCAATAATCTTTTTGCCTTTTGCATGGAGATATTTTTCCATCCGTGTGATAAAATAAGATTGTAGCTCATGTTCATCCTTAAGGTTTTCAGCTTTGATTCTTTTTTGACATTTCGGACAATCGTGCCACCTCGTTTTTGGGCATTCATCACCGCCAATGTGAATATATTTTGAAGGAAAAAGTTCGACAACCTCATCCAAAACACCTTCCAAAAACTTAAAGGTTTCCTCATTTCCTGCACAAAAAACATCATCAAAAACACCCCAAAAAGTTGCGGTTTCGTATGGACCGCCAGTACAACCTAAATTTGGATAAGCCGCCAGTACAGCCCTTGCATGTCCAGGCATTTCTATTTCAGGAATTGTGGTGATATTAAGTTCATCTGCATATTTTACAACATCCTTTATCTCACTTTGAGTATAAAAACCACCATATCGTTTACCATCAAAAGTATGCGGATTGAAACGTTTGTGCCCAATGAGGGTTTCATTTCTGTAAGCAGATTTTGTTTGCAATAGCGGATATTTTTTAATCTCAATTCTCCAGCCCTGGTCGTCCGTTAAATGCCAGTGAAAAGTATTAATCTTGTAAAAAGCTAAAACCCTAAGCCATTTTTTTATCGAAGCAACACTAAACATATGCCTTGCAACATCCAGATGCATACCTCTGTAAGCAAAACGAGGTTCATCTTTGATATCATATGCCTGCACAGTTATCAATTTGCCTTTCTTTTTAATCAGCTGAACTAGAGATTGCAAGCCATAAAATAAACCTGATTTATCCTTTGCCTTAATCTCAATTTTACTGTTAGAAATAGAAAGAAAATAACCTTCGGATTTAATCTTCAAAGTCGAATCGAGAATGAAATCAATGCTTTTCGAACTCATACTTCCTTCACCTGAAAGTGTAAAACCGCCTAAATCTTTTAAGTGCTGGTTTAGAAATTCAAGACTTACATTTTGTCCTTTTGGGAAAGATAACTTTGTATTGGCGGTTATGGTAAAATAACCTGTTTTCTTTTCTTCTTTTAGCGGTTTTGGAATAATACCAGAATCAGCTGAATCTTGCGCAAAACCATCATTAATATTCAATAGACTAGCTCCAAATATCAATATGATAGTAGTTAAAGCTTTGCTTAAAAAGGTAATTTTAGGTACCGAGATTTTTATCATAACGCCAATTATAATAAGCCTAAGGTAAGCTTAAAACTTTGTTTTCTCCCTCAATTACTACATTTTCTTGCTCAACGACAGCCTGATATTCAAATGAACCTTTTGTTAGTTTCAAAGTGCTTGTAAATGTTCCATCAGCATTAATGTTTAACCATGGACTCATTTTCCAGGCATCTGCGTAAAGTGTTTCAACCTGTCCGCGATAAGGACGATAATAAAATCTGGCTCTTTTTGGTTTGATATCTTTATAATTCAAAACCTTTGCTTGAAGCTGAACCCCAGTCGCTAAAACTTTGGAATTGCCAGTTTGCACAACTGCAGCTTCTTCAAATACAGGATTAACGTTTTCCAATTTGATAACTACAGGATTTGGCCAACGATGGTCATCGTAAATACGTTGCGCCTTAACTACAGAAACTTCCAATCCTTTATCCGTTTGCTTAAATTTACATGAAACATCTAGATTTGGTTTATACTCAATTATCTGACTATTTTGCCCCAATACACTTATTTTAGTGTTGTTTGAAGATTTAACAGAATGTAGTAAAAAACTTCTTCTTTCGCCCTCTTTCCAATCTTTTGAATCCATAACAATTGCAAATAGCGTATTAGAATTTTTCTTGGTGAAATAAATGTTATCTTCTTTACTCACCACCCAACTGCGCACATCATCCATCGCTTCATGGTTTATATAATACCATCCAGCCATTTCACGCAGGCGATTTTCCTGTTCATCAGCTAAAGAACCATTTGCTTTTGGACCTACATTTAGTAAAAGTGAACCACCTTTAGAACGAGCTTCAATCAGTAATTCAATTAATTGGGAACCCGATTTATAGCGTTCGTTTGTTGGTTGATATTGCCAAGCCGTACCCATAGTTATAGGTGATAACCAGGGTTGGATAATTTTTGCGCCTGGTAAAGTTTGTTCGGGCGTTAAAATGGCTCCGCGGGTAATTAATATATCAGCCTGCATTTTCCAGGCCGTTTCCTTTACCGTTTCCTTTGGGTCGCCATCGATAAATAACACATCGATTTTACCGTAATTTTGCATTAATTCTTCTGTTTGCTTACGGTTATATTCGGCATATTCCTTTTTAACCTTTTCATCTAAATTGGTAATGTTTCTGCTGATTGGAATTTTATGTTTGTATAGAAAGTTAAAATCCTCTGGCGAAAAATAAAAACCAACATCCAAGCCAGCCTCACGCGTAGCATTAACAAATTCCTTAAGTAAATCTTTTTTATAAGGTGTGTTGGTGATTTTGAAATCTGTTGTCTTTGTATCCCAAAAGCAAAAACCAGCATGGTGTTTCGTTGTAAAAACGATGTATTTCATACCTGCAAGTTTTGCTAATTCCGCAATTTCTTTCGGGTTGAAAGAGGAAGGATTAAAGGTTTTCGGCAAATCTCTGAAATATCGCTCTGTATAATCATCAGAAGCGCCAACTAAGGAATGGCTGATTACAACACCAAGCTGAACATCGACATTAAAATGAATAAACAAGCCTGCTCCTGTATTTCTGAGCCATTCTTCCCTTTCGGGTTTGTTTAAATTGTAACTACTAGAAGTTTCATCTTCTACCACATCATTTTTTTGTGCAGAAGCAGTTGTTGCCAGTAAGAGGCAAATAATTATTAATCGATATATCATTAAGCTAAAAAAAATAATCCCGCAGTGCAACCGCTATGCACCGCAGGATTTCATTATCAACAACTATAATTTATCCCACCAGATACGGGTTAAGAAATCGTCTGCGCCTTGACGAGCAACAGCAGCATCAAGCGAAGCACGATTTAAATTTTGCTCTGAAAGTGGATAGAGCATTCTTCTAAAGATTTTACCACCAGTGGCATTACCAACGTAAACTACCGGAACCAATGCAGGATAACCCGTTCTGCGGTAACTTGCAAAAGCTTCTTGCGCATCAGGGAATACCGCTAACCAAAACTCCGTGTAAATTTGCTGAAGCTTATTATCAAGCGTTCCAGCAGCATTTAATGGATGGTATTTAATGTAAGTATTGATTTGCAAATCACTGATTGCACCATCGCCTGGAGCAATAATTGCCCACTGTTTCATAGCCGCTCTAATTCCTGATTCGTAAAGTGTAGAGGCATTTCCAGTAAACCAACCACGTAAAACCGCTTCTGCTAAAAGGAAATTACTTTCTGCAGTGGTAAACAACAATTTTGGGCTACCTAAAGCTAAAACTGTTTTTTGGTTAGGCTCTGAATAGGTTACAAAATTTCCAGGTTTTGCATTTAAAGTTGCAGGCATTCCTTTTTGAATCGCCGCAGATGTATCAGCAACACCATTTACATAAACTACTGATAAAATTCCCAAACGTGGGTCTTTATTGTTTTTCATGTAAGTAATAAATGTATCCTGATATTTACCGCCTTCCTGATTACTCGTTCCATCAGCTCTTATGTAATCGCTGTTGTATAAATTTAAAGCAATCGGATTTTTATTGATGTCTTGCCCGGCAGCTAAGTAACTCATTTTGGCGATATCCACATCATCCGTAATTACACCACCCGCAATAGCTCTTTTAACCCAGGTTTCGGCAAGTGTAGCATCAACTTTTGTTAAACGCATACCTAAGCGAAGCATTAGTGAATAGGCAAATTTCTTCCATTTAACCGTATTGCCAGCGTAAATTAAATCGGCAGCTCCAAAAGTTGCCTTTGCAGGATTTAAACTTAAAGCCGCTTCATCAAGTTCTTTAAGTAAATCCAAATAGATGGCTCTTTGTGCATCGTAAGCTGGTTTGTAGTTTGAATTTGTAAAACCTTGTACCGCTTCTGAATAAGGAATATCACCGTACAAATCGGTAATTCTGCTGTAACAATAAGCTTTCCATATACGAGCTGAAGCCAATAAATTTACTTGCTCTGGATTTGTTCTAACTGCATTGATAACTAATGCAATTTCATTAATTTCCTGATTGTAGGCTGCACTAAAAACTGCAGCAGATTGTTGACTTTGACTGGAAACATATTTAGAACCAAAACCGGCCACATCGTTAAAACTTGTGGTGTATTGCATGGTTCCAAGCAATAAGTTTAAATTGTTTTTTGCTCCATCGTATAACGATTTAGTGAAAACAAAAGCGGGTTGTATGTTTGATGAAGCTTCAGGATCAGTATTAATCTCCTGAAAATCTTTTGTGCATGAGGTTAAAGTTGCACTTAGCCATAACATGCAAATCGCTGCTTTATATTTGTTAGAGTACTTTTTCATTATTATAGCTTTAGAATTTAACCATTAAGTTCATACCGAAAGTGCGTGTTCTTGGTAAACCAATCGATTCAAAACCTTGTGCGTTACCATTCGTGTAACTAGATTCAGGGTCGAATGTATCCGTTTTCTTATATAGCGTTAAAATATTTCTGGCTACAAAAGATAAACTGGCCGATTGTATTTTAAGCATTTTAAAGTCCTTAACAGGAATATTATATGATAAAATTGCCTGACGTAATTTGATAAAACTTCCATCGTGAACAAAAAGCTCAGAGTAATTTCTCATATCGTTGTAGTAAGCTCTTAAACCACTAACCGGAATGGTTGCCGAGTATGGATTACCAGCTTGGTCTACCCCACTTAAAGCTAAACCATTTTCACGACCAGGCAAAGTGCTTTTCATTAAGCCCAAACGCGTTGCATAAACTTCTTTTACAGAGAATACTTTATTGCCAAATTTTCCATCAACAAGGAAACTTAAAGTAAAGTTACCTAATCTAAAATCTTGGTTTAAACCCATAGTTAAAGGCGGAACACCATCTCCAAGTTCTTGTAAACCTGTTGCAACGGGACGATTAGTCGTTGCATTATACACGATTTGTCCGGCATTGTTTCTTAGTATTTTCGTACCAACAATTGTTCCGTAAGAGCTGCCAACGGTTTGGTTGATGTAACCCCAGTTACCAACCGAATTGGCAACCTGAAAGCTGTTTGTACCTTCTACCAGTTTAATAACTTCACTTTTGTTATATGAAACATTGTAGCTAATGTTCCAGCTGAATTTCTCTTTAGAAATCGGGCTGCCACTTAATAAGAACTCAAGACCTTTATTGCTCAATTCACCAACATTTAAAACCGCGTTATTATAACCAGAGGTTGATGATATCGCAGCATTTAAAATATCATTTGTTGTTTTACGACTGTAAGCAGTAAAATCTAATCCTAACCTACCTTTAAACATTTTCAATTCGAAACCACCTTCATAAGTAGTAGAAGTGTATGGTTTTAAATTTTGGTTAGTGATATCATTCGTAGTTACATTTTGCAATGGCAAACCAGAACTTGGTACGTTGCTATACGTTAAATTGATTTTGTAAGGGTCGGCAGCACCACCACCAACTTCAGCCCAAGATGCTCTTAATCTAAAAATATCAACTGATGAAGGCATTTTCAAAGCATCAGAAAGCACCAAACTACCACCAACACTTTGATATAAAATACTGTTATTTTCAGGACTTAGTGTTGAAAACCAATCGTTTCTTGCCGTATAGGTTAAGAACAAAATGCTTTTGTAATCGAAATCTGCCGAACCAAATACAGAGTTTGTTCTAATTCTTTGATGCGTAGGAATTGTACTTGCTGTTGCAAGGTTTTTATAACTATAAAAGAATGGAATGGTAAATGTTGCGCCATCCATATTTAATTGCTTGTTTTCAAACCTACGGCTATTCGCACCCCCCAAAATCGAAATACCTATTTTATCCGCTATGCGTGTTTTATAGTTACCTGTAATTAACGCATTGGTTTCAGAAACATCAGATTTAATTCCAGAATATTGGCCGTTTGGAATGTAAGTATCGCCTGTAGGCAAAATATTTACATAGTTATAATTGTAAAAATCGCGGCTAATAACACCTTTTAAGCTGAAATTTTTAACAATATCATAAGTAATCGAACCTTGCCCAATGAAACGGTTTTTTGTATCGTTCTGCTGATATTTATTCATTACGAAATAACCATTCGTTGCAATACCTGCATCATTCCAAGGCGTTTGATTTCCGGCAGCATCATAACCTGGTGCTAACCATCTTACATCAACTGTGTTGGCAACTTCATAAGGTGTCCAGTTTGGATTTCCCAATGCATCACCAGCTAAAGTTCTGTTAAAACCTCTTTCAAGATTGTATTGTGCTAAACCTTCAACCTTAATTTTATCAGTTATTTTGGCATTAATGTTTAAGTTAGCCGTTTGGCGTTTAAATCTTGTGGTAGAAATAATACCCTTACTATCTAAATCGGCAACTGATAAACGGTAAACAATGCCATCCGTTCCGCCAGAAAAGGCAACCGTATTGGTAAAGTTTGTACCTGTAGAGTAGAAGTTTTTGATGTTATCTTTTACCGCACTATATGGATGACTTAAACCATCGGCAGCGATGTACATCGAGTTATCAATCTTCGCTCCGAACGAGAGGCGGCCTGTAGCGATTGCATCATTTTGATTTGCAGGTTTTACCCCATTTAAACCTTGTCCGTATTCGTACTGGTAGTCATTATCATTAATTGCATTTTCGATGGTGTACGTTGTATTATACTCAACACCAATACCCCTTTGCTTAACGCCTTTTTTCGTTGTAATTAAGATAACACCATTACTGGCACGAGAACCATAAAGTGCTGCAGCTGTACCACCTTTTAAAACGGTTATGGTTTCAATATCATCAGGGTTAATACTTCCGATACCATCACCTCTATCTACATTTGTCGCAAGTGTGTTGGTTGTGGCAGCTCCACCCGGCACAGTGTTATCAATAGGCATACCATTTACCACATAAAGCGGTTGGTTATTACCATTGAATGAACCATTACCACGTATAATTACCCGGCTCGAGCCACCCGGACCTGTTGAAAGTCCGGTGGCATTTACACCGGCAACCTTACCTGTTAGTGCATTTGCAATGTTATTTTCTCTGGCTTGTGTAAATTCCGAACCTTTAACTTCAGTTACGGCGTAACCCAAAGCTTTACTATCTCTTTTTATACCCAAAGCGGTAACCACAACATCATTTAAATTGCTGTTACTTTCCTGTAATTTAACCGAAACGGGCGCATCAAGGTTTGAAACTGGTAAATCAAGGGATTCATACCCTACGGACGCAATGGTTAAAACAATTGGCTGTCCTTTTAAATTTGCCGGTATGGTAATGCTAAATTGTCCTTGTGCATCTGTTGAAGCACCAGTTTTTGTTCCTTTAATGTAAACAGTAGCGCCAACAAGAGGTTCATTATCGCTCGCAGAAGTTACTGTTCCTTTAATTACATCAGCATAATATGCTTTTGCATCTACTATAACATATTGGGCTTCGTTAATTTTGTTAAAATCTAGTGATGAACCACTCAAACTCAATGTTAATGCAGTTTTTGCATCAGTTGCTGCATTTAGTTGGCTTTGAAAAACGTTACTGATTTTATTTTCCAAGATGCCTTCTTTATAAGCAATTTTAATATCGAATCTTTCTTTAATGAGTTCGATGGCATTTTTAAGCGAAATTTTATTTTCTCCTGGTATTTGCGCTTTATTAACCTTTTTGGTGTGCACTACGTTCCGGGCCATTAGTTGTGCAGAGCAAAACAAGGCGCATGCGCAGAACATCATAGTAAGACAGCAGTATTTCACCGCCTTGCTAAGGTAGAGTATTCTCATAATCTGTTTAGTTTAGTTGGTTGTCTAGTTGGTTTGTTGTTGTTCTCAGAATTCAAGCGCTTAAATTCTGAGTTTGGTTATTCTTTAATGGTAATTTTTTTATTATTGGTTTCTATACTTAAATGCAAGGTTGTTTTAAGGATGTGAATTAAATCGGTTACATTATTCACGTTAATTTCTCCTTCAACTTTTAGTTTTTTCAAATCTTCATTCACAGTAACTTTATAGCCTAAATCGTCTTCCAAAACAACGCACATTTCTTCTATAGTAGAATTTTTAAATACTAACTGATGATTTACCCATGCCGTTAAATGCTGTGTATCGGTAAGTTTTTGATGTGATAAAGCTGTTCCTTCAGTGTGTTTGATATAATCACCTGGTATCATTACAAATTGCTTTTTAACTTTAGCTGTGTCTTTGTAATCAATTCTGATTTTTCCACTTAACAAACCAACACTCGTTTTTTCGTGCCTGTTGCGTACATTAAAAGTGGTTCCTAAAACTTCAATATCGATGTCATTACTATGTACAATAAATTTTTCTTCAGGCTTGATGTTATTGGTATCTATATTAAGATGAACAACTTTAAATAATGCTTCTCCGGTAATCCAAACTTCTCTAATTCCACCCTTAAAATTTTTGGCATATTTAATTTCAGAATTACCATTTAAAGTTACTTCAGAACCATCAGGCAAAGCAATCGTTCTGATTTTTCCGAAATCAGTTTTTTGAATCTGATTAGCAGTAAGGCTTCTGTAAATTATAAAAGATAGAAATACCAATACAAAAACGGCAGCTATTCTTATAAATGGAGATAATTTGAAAATTTTGGTCTTCTGTTTTTTACCTGAGATAGAATCATTAATTCTCTCGAATACTCTTGGCTGGGCAGTTTCGTTATAGAAAGTTTCTTGTTTGCGATAAGAGAATATGGTTTTGAAAGCAGACTCAGCAATTTTTCTGCGCTGCGGATAATCATTTCTAAATTGATTCCAAGCTTCAGTATCATCAGGATTCTGCTCAATAACAAATGCTAAAAATTCATCGTCATTAAGAAAATCTTCAAAACTATAGTTTATATATTTAGAAAAATCCATATTGTGAAAGATGTTATACTCCCTATATACATGGACTACCCAAAATTATCCCTTCATTTTTAAAAAAAAATTAATTTATTTCTAAAAGTGCCTTTTTTGATGCCAAAACGCATAATACAATAAGCAAATCAGCGAGCTTTATTTTTTCCTGAAGTTTTGCAATAGCTTTGTATAGGAGTTTATATGTTGAATTGATATTTAAATTCATAATGTCTGCAATTTCTTCATAACTCAACCCCTCATAAAATCGTAAATAAACAATTTCCTGTTGTCTTGCTGGCAGACTCTGTACCGCTTCCTTTATTTTTCTTTGCAGATTTTTTTCTTGTTCATCCTCTATTAGAATGGTATCAAAAGAAACTTCGAAATTGAATGGGTAATCTTCATCAGCATCAATATTTACGAAACGTTGTTGTTTCTCCATTTTCCTAAACAGTAGATTTCTTAACGATTTATATAAATAATTCTTTACCGAAACGGGATTTCCCAGTTCTGTTTTTTTAGCCCAAAGATTAACGAACAAATCGTGTACAGCATCCTCGATTAAGCTTGCATCTCTGGTAAATTTATAGCCGTAATTGTTGAGCAACTTAAAATAAGTATTATAAAGCTGCATATATGCATCCCAATCTCCCGCCTTGAAGGCGTTCCATTCCATATAACTGGTTTCATTATGTAGAATACTTTTTAGAGGCATAGGGGCAATTAGCTAAATAGCTTAGGGAGTTAAGCTATAAATAATTTTACAATCCTCAATATGTAAAATTTCTTTGATGTTTTTAGCAGATATAATAAAAAAAGCCTTTACAAAAATGCAAAGGCCTCAATCTTCTATTAAAATCTATATTAATTTGTTATTATTTCTACTTTGCCGCCGTTTTTAAATAAATCGTGCGATACAAAATAACCCTTGTTTAGTTTTCCGTCAACCTTAATAGTGGTTAAAGCTCTCCCCTTATTTGGTTTACTTATGGTTATGGTTTTACCATTGCTGGTTCGCCATTTAACTTCGTCAAAAAGAGGCGCAGTAACAATATATTCTGCATCGGTAGCCGAAAATGGATAAATACCTAATGCGCTAAAAACGTACCAAGACGACATTTCACCAGCATCATCCATACCGCATAATGCCAAACCATCATCACCAATTCCATACAATGTATTCATAATTGTATCTAATATTTTTTGTGATTTTTCTGGTTTATTGATGAAGTGATAAGAAAATGGCGCTTCATGGTCGGGTTGGTTACCGTGACAATACTGTCCAATCATCGTTTCGACATTTCTTGCAATATGATTCGGATTCCACGGAACGGTAAAAAGTGAATCTAACTTCGACTCAAAACCTTTAGCGCCACCGTAAAGTTCGATTAAACCATTCATATCATGCGGAGCAAAAAACGAAACTTGCCAGGCGTTTGCCTCTCTATACATATACTCGTAATACGGATACTGAGGATTAAATGGCGTAATCCAAGAACCATCAGCCAATTTACCTCGCATAAACCTGGTTGATGGATCGAACATATTTTTATAGTTTTTAGAACGAGCCATTAAAATTCTATAATTAGCTGTATCGCCCAGTTTCTTTGCAATTTGCGCAACAGAATAATCGTCGTAAGCATATTCTAACGTTTTTGAAACACCAGCTGCGGCTTTAGTTTCAACATGAGGGTTAGGAACATCAGGATCAGAAATAAATCCCTTTTTTATATATTCTTCTACGTGAGGTCTTGCTCCGCCTGGCGTATTGGCATTTTTTAATAAAATTTGATAAGTGCCTTTGATGTCAAAATTATCTATACCCCGAAGATATGCGCCTGCGATTGATGAAGAACCATGATCGCCATGAAAAAACGTTGGAATAAATCCTTTCTTGTCACCAACATCTTTCATCGATTTTATAACATCAAGCGTAACGTCAGGAGAAATCAAACCTAATAAAACATCCTTATTTCTATAAGTATCCCATAAAGATGGCTCCGTATAATAATTAAAATCTGCCTTTACAACTTTTTTATTTGCATCCGTAAATTCTCCGTTAACATCGCTACGCAAAGCTGGCCATAAAAAAGAGCGATACAAGCAAGAATAAAGCATAACTTTCTGCTTCTCAGTTCCGCCTTTAACTTGTATTGATGATAGTATTTTCTCCCATTTTGAAGTTGCTTCTTTGCGAATTTCATTGAAGGATTTTTTGCCAATCTCTGCCAAAACGTTTTGCTTAGCATTTTCTATGCTGACAAAAGATAAACCGATTTTAATTTCAACGGGTTCTTTATCTCCATCAGCTAAATGCGCAATGGCATAACCAGTTCTTTTACCTTCCTCAGTTTTATTTAATTTATCAATTTTTGCATTGATAATAGCATAGAAATAAACATTTTCACCACCTTGAAAACCTTTAATAATATTTGTACCCTCCTGTTCAATATTCCAAGTAGATACACGGCTATTGGCCTTGCCCATATCAAAAAGAATTTGCCTGTTTGCACTGTTTTTGAATTCGTATCTGTGATAACCGGCTCTTAAAGTAGATGTAAGACTAACGTTTACATCATAATCATCTAAATAAACCTGATAAAATCCCGGAGCTGAACTTTCTTTTTTGTGAGAAAACTTTGAACCAAATTTTTCACCAGGGTTAGACATTGGTAAAATTGGAATATTACAAAGATTCCAATGGCCCTTGTTTGTATGCGTAAAACCTAAAATTACTGAATCTTCATATTCATAACCCGCTCCTGAGCCATATTCTGTCATTGGGCTAAGCTGTACCATTGCATTTGGCAAAGAACTTCCGGGAAAAGTTAAACCTGCCCAAGAGCGCCATCCATCAGGCAATTTATAACCTAAAATTTTTGGGTCGGTTAAAGGTGCAGTACCAATAAATGTATTAACGTATTTGCTAAATGTTTGACCTTTTGAAGCCACTGCTCCAAAAACCATCAATAATATCGTACACAGAAATAGTTTGGTTTGGCTTTTCATAAAATGAATATATTTTGGTTGGAATATCGTGTTTCAAAAATGGTTTATTCAGGGTAAAAATGGCGTTCTCATTTACATAAATCGATTTATTAAAAGTAAAATAAAAAAGCCCGCTTCAATTTATTGAAGACGGGCTAACAATTAAACTTTTAAAAGGGCAGGTTTTTCATTGTAAGTTTTCCAGAGTAACTCACCAAATAAGGTATTAGACCATGCAAACCAAGAACGGGTAAACTTAGTAGGGTCATTTTTATGGAAACCTTCATGCATAAAGCCAGTACCAGCATGGGTTTTCTGTAAGGTTTCGATACACCATTTAATTTCTTTATCATCTGTTGAGGTTAATGCCCTCATAGTGATACTCATTGGCCAAATCATATCTTGCCCAACATGTGGACCACCAATGCCTTCGGCTGCTGTTCCCTTAAAGAAATAAGGATTATCAAGCGAAAGCGCAAACTTGCGTGTGTTTTGGTAAATCGGGTCGTCAAGTTTAACAGCTCCTAAATAAGGTAAACTTAACAAACTCGGTACGTTGGAATCATCCATTAAATAAGAGCTACCGAAGCCATCAACCTCAAAAGCATAAATTTTCCCATATTTTGGATGATTTACGATTGCATGTTTTTGAATGGCAGCACTCACTTCATCAGCAAGGTTTAGTAAATTACTTTCTAACGCAGCATCACTTTGCAAAGCTTTAATCATTTCTGCAGCTTGCTTTAAACTGGTTACCGCAAAGAAATTTGAAGGAATTAAGAATGGAAAGATAGTTGCATCATCACTTGGGCGGAAAGCCGAGCAAATTAAACCAACAGGATTTACCGGGAAACCGTAACCCGCCATAGGCAATGAATCCGTTGGGTGTGGCGTATTACGTTGGAAATGATAAGGTCCGTTATTCGTTTTACGTTGCTGCTCTTTAAAAGTTTTCAAAGTAGCTTCGATTCCTTTTTTCCAATTTGCATCAAAAGGTGCTTTGTCTCCGGTTTTTTTCCAATAGTAATAAGCCAAACGAATTGGGTAACACAAAGAATCGATTTCCCATTTACGTTCGTGTACGCCGGCTTGCATATCCGTACGATCAGTTTTCCACTCTCCTACTTTATTTGCATCACCATAAAAAGCATTTGCATATGGATCTTTCAAAACACATTGCGTTTGGTGACTAATTACACCGGCAATTAGTTTTTTTAATGGCTCGTCTTCGTTAACAAATTGCAAATACGGCCAAACCTGTGCAGAACTATCGCGTAACCACATTGCATCTATATCGCCGGTGATTACATAAGTATCAGGCTTGCCATTTTTATCAGAATAATAAACAGTAGTATCTAAAGTATTCGGAAAACAGTTTTCAAAAAGCCAATTCAGTTCAGGGTTTTTCACCTTACTTTGGAAAGTTTTTATTGCATTATCAACTGCTTTACTTTTAAAATGTCTTTTACCTTCAGCAACTCTTACTACAGGAAATTCAGGTGCTAATTCTGCGGCAAAAGAAAATTTTGAAGCCACAACACCAGCGCCTAATAAGCCTGTGTTTTGAATAAAAGTTCTTCTTTTCATAATTATTTTGTTGTGTGTTTATTTAGGTTGTACTTAATAATATTGCTGCTGCAATTTTGAGTACATCTGTTAGGTTTCTTAATTTCTCGGTTAGAACTAAAACAAATATATATTAAAATATTCTGAAGTTCAAAATCGAAAAAGCCAATTAAAGCATTCCTAAATCGTTTTTGTTGCAAGTACCAAATTTATTACAAGCATAGAAGGTATTTATGCTTTTGGGCAGGATTGAAATCTTTCTGTAGTTATTAGAACTCGACTACATTATTTTCAATGGAAGGATTTTTTGAACTAGTTTCATTTGATGCTACCTGAAGTAGCCAAATTTTTGCTGCTTCATTGAAATCTAAATGATTATTTTCTTCAGAGGCAAAACTGAAATTAATATTAAATGTATTTCTAACGATAAGCTCGGCAGTTTTATTGATTAAATTGCAATCGTTTTTTATAGATTGGACAAACTCAACAAAAAGGTTGAAATGGTTTTTGTAAAGAGAAAGCAAAATATTTGCAGGCTCGAAAATTGTATCTACCGGGAGCCATTGGGGCTTAAAACCTTTCATTAGATAAAATACCAAAGCTTCATAATCATTCATAAATTTTTCTAAACTATCGTAATTAATATCATAGCTTATCGGGTTTTTATGATAATTGGTTTCACTAAAAATCATGTTTTCAACCTGATTTGACGGCAATATTTTATTTAAATCGCCCTCTGTACTTTTGATGGATGATAATAAAATCATGGGTTTATGATTTAAGTTAGTTGTTAATTTTCTTCAGTGATATAAATTCATTTTAGTTAATCTGCATATTTAATTTTAATCTGATAATTATAAATTCTGCCGGTTTTACAGGAGCCAATCCAATTTCAAGTATTAGTTTGCCTTCTAAAATATCGATAGCAGTCATTGTTTTGCCTAAACCAATATTTACAAAAAAAGCATGTTCGGATTTAGAGCCCATTAAAGCGCCAGACCTCCACAGAATGGTTAAAAAATTCTCACACATTGCTTTTATTTTTAACCAGGTATTTGCATCATTAGGTTCAAATACAAATGGTTGAATACTCTTCTCTATACTCTCTTCTACAAAATTAAAAAGACGCCTTACAGAAATATATCGCCATTCGTTATCATTTCCAGCCAATGTTCTTGCACCCCATACCAATGTACCTTTCCCTACAAAGTATTTTATAAGATTAACTGATTTCCCAGTATGTACGTCTACATTAAAATTGCTTGAATATGAATCGGTAACTTTTGTAACTGGGGCAAGCGTAAGATTTAACGAAACATTTGCAGGCGCTTTCCAAACACCCCTATTATCATCAACGCTCCTCATAACACCTGCAATGGCTGGTGATGGTGGCAATTCGATTGTATGTTTGTGGATTTCGGATTTTATTAATTCGTATAAATTTTTATTTTCAATATCACATAGTGATGTACCATCTAATGCTCCCTTAATATCATTTACTAAATGTTTGATAATGATTTGACTTTCATCAATACAATAGTTTAAACTTGTATGCAACCAAGGATAATACATGCAACCGTATTTAAGGTTTTCCATCGAAACATCGCTACGCATTTTTTCCAAATCTGCAGAAACATCAGAAGAATTTATCCAAGAATTAAATATTGCAATCCTATCTCTCAACTTATTGCACTGCAAAAGCGCTAGATCATTAAGCATTTTATATCCCGATGATGTTTCAGTCTGATTAAAATGTTTATCAGTAAAAACCAGAATTGTAACCTCATCAACATCTTCAATTGCATTGAGACAGGCAATTCCATCATTATCATCGAAAGCACTACTATAATCCCCTGCTGAAACTACATAACAAGGGCCGCCACCATTTGCATAAAAAATTAACATGGCATAATACATGTACCTGCCACTAATAACTTCCTTTTTAATATTTACCTCAATTTGATGATTTAGAACATCAATTGGCTCATTTAAGATTGAAACTAAAAAAATAGAATGTTCTGAATTTCCTATACCAAAATAATGTTCGTAATCTGCTAGTGAAGAAATTTTTACAGGTACCGGACGATTATGCTCATCAATATTTTTGAATTCGGTCTTGCCTATAAATGCCGGAATTGCTGTATCAACTGGAGAAATCACAGGGGCTAATCTGCTAGTCTCTTGGATATAAACGCCTGGTGTTTGATATTGCTTAGACATCTCAAAATTCGTTTATAAAAACCAGTTAAGATACTAAACATAATATGTGTCTTAATTAGTTTTCTTAGGGATATTTAATGACTTACATAAACCTAAAAATTTATTTTTAAGGGTTATCAACATAATTTTAAAATTTTATCAACACACTCATAATCAAACAAATACATAATAAACGCTGTGAACGAATATTTTAATACCTTTTCATCAGTGATAAAGCATAGTTATTAACACCGCACGCTATACTCCTTTTAGGAATATATTCTTAATTATATTGTTTTTATAAATAATCCCATCTTTTTAAGTAGATATTTTCTTGCAATTATATAAAACTGTGTATCTTTAAATCTACAGCAAACAAATTCTAACCATTCCTAAACTTCTAGCCATCATTAAAATGAACGAAGGACAAATGCTTCTATCAAAAAGAATTGTTTCTATTGATATTTTACGGGGTCTTGTGATGGTGATTATGGCGCTAGATCATACCAGAGATTTTTTCCATATCGAAGCCATGACCAGCGATCCGCTTAACCCAGACACAACCAGTGGGATCCTATTTTTTACGAGATGGATTACACACTTTTGTGCACCAACATTTGTTTTCTTATCAGGATTATCGGCTTTTCTTTCGGCTCAAAATAAAACACACTCACAAGCTAGCGCATTCCTTTTTAAGCGTGGCCTTTGGTTAATTTTTGTCGAAATCGCAATTGTTACTTTGGGTTTAACTTTTAACCCAACATATAACTTCATAATACTTCAGGTAATTTGGGCTATTGGTTTTAGCATGATTCTGCTAGCTATTTTCAGTAGAATCTCTTACAGTTTGGTATTAATTATAGGGTTGATTTTAGTTTTCGGACATAACATTTTCAACCTTTTTCCTCCTCCTAAAGATGAAAGTATTAGTTTAATTTTGAAAGTATTCTTTACCGCCTTTGGCACCGTCGTTCCTTTAGGAGGTAATCATTTTGTTGGTGTTTTTTATGCAATTTTACCTTGGACAGGAATAATGTTTCTCGGTTATGCTGCTGGATTATGGTTTAGTAAAGATTACAATCCGGTAAAAAGGAATAGAAATTTGCTCAATTTTGGTGCTTTAGCTTTGGTACTTTTTGTCGCACTGCGTTTATTAAGCATTTATGGTGATCCCGCTCCGAGAAAAGAATATCATGATTTGGCTAAAAACTTATTGTCGTTTTTTAATGTGAGTAAATATCCTCCATCACTGCAATATACAAGCATGACGATTGGTGTGGCTTTGTTACTACTCGCTTTGATTGAAAGTGCAACCAATAAATTAAGCAAGGTACTTTCTGTATTTGGCTCTGTACCTTTCTTCTACTACATCTTACATTTCTATTTATTACACACTATTTTAATTGCTTTATTTTTCCTGGAAGGAAATACTACAGCTCAAATTATTCAAATGCCATTTTTCTTTCGTCCGGTTGCATTTGGATACAATTTATGGGTGGTGTATTCCATTTGGATTTTGGTTGTTGCTTCGCTCTACTATCCATGTAAGTGGTTCAAAAAATATAAAGCTACACACAACAATTGGTGGCTGAGGTATTTGTAAAACAAAGAAGCCCCGAAAATTTCGGGGCTTAGATGTCTATAGTATATTTTATTTCTTCGGCTTTGCTGACATATAGAACGTCAACTTTCCACCATTCGTTATATCACTGTGTTTAATTTGATAATTAGTAATTTCTTTACCATTTAAAACTACCTTTTGAACGTAAACGTTTTTAGGACTTTGTTTAATTGCCTCAACAGTGAAAGTCTTGCCATTCTCAAGGTTTAAAACCGCGTTATTTACCGCCGGACTGCCCAACGAATATACATCAGAACCTGGCGAAACCGGATAAAAGCCTAAAGATGAGAACATATACCAGGCACTCATTTGACCGCAATCATCATTTCCACCTAACCCATCAGCTGTAGGTTTATACTGCATATTTAAAATGTGGCGAACTTGTGCCTGAGTTTTCCATGGCTGTCCAGCCCAATTGTAAAAATACGCAATATGATGCGCAGGCTCGTTTCCGTGTACATAACCACCGATTATACCTTCGCGTGTAATGTCTTCTGTATGTGCAAAAAATTCATCTGGTAAATGCATCGTAAATAAAGTATCTAAACGCGATGCAAATTTTGCTTTTCCGCCCATCACTTCAATTAACGAAGCTGGATCATGCGGAACAAAGAAACTGTAGTTCCAACTATTACCTTCAATAAAACCTTGTCCTTCTGTGTCTTTCGGGTCAAATGCTTTTTTGAATGTTCCATCAGCTAATTTCGGTCGCATAAAACCTGATGCTGCATCCCAATTATTTCTCCAATTGTTCGAACGTTTGGTAAATTCGTTATAAACGTCCATTCTGTTCAGTTTTTTTGCCAATTGAGCAATCGCCCAATCATCATACGAATATTCAAGATTATTAGAAACAGAAACTCCGCTTTTATCGGCTGGAATAAATCCTTTATCAATATAGTATCCAATGCCTTCATAATCGCGATGGTTTGCCGTTGCAATACAAGCGTCCAAAGCTTTGTTTGCATCGCCATTGTAAGTTCCTTTTATAATTGCATCAGAAATAACAGATACACTATGGTAACCACTCATGCACCAATTATCGTTGGCATAGTGCGACCAAATTGGAAGCATTTTCAAACTACTCTGGTCAAAATGCGCCATCATCGATTTTACCATATCATTACTTCTTCCCGGCTGCATAATATTAAAAAATGGATGTAGTGCACGGTAGGTATCCCAAAGAGAAAAAGTTGTGTAATTTGTAAATCCGTCAGCTTTATGAATGCCTTGGTCTAAACCCTTATACTCTCCATTTAAATCTGTATAAACGGTTGGATTTATAAATGCATGGTACAATGCAGTGTAGAAATTAATTTTGTTGTCGTTAGATGCATTCACCTGAATCTTATTTAACTCCTTATTCCAAGTGCTTTGAGCTTGCGACTTTACCTTGTTAAAATCCCAACCAGAAATTTCTCCTCGCATGTTTTGAAGTGCATTTTCTTGACTTACCGGAGATAAAGCAAACTTAATTTTAACCTGCTCCCCTTCCTCAGTATCAAAATCAAAAAACATTTTTAACTTTTTACCTGCAATTTCAGGGAAGTTTTTATCCTGATTAAATTTACCCCAGAAACCTCTGTAAGCTTGTTTTGCATCGTAACTTTTACGTCCATAACTTTTAAAAGGTTTAGAAAAACTCATCGCAAAATATACAGTTCTGGTTCTTGCCCAACCATTTGTTTGGCGATAACCTGTAACTAAAGTATCATTCACAACACGAACGTAAGTCCAAACGGTTTTTTCATCGTAATTGTAAATTCCAGCCATCAAATCTAAAATAATGTGCGATTGATCGGATTTAGGGAAAGTATATTGATGCATACCTACACGGGTTGTAGCGGTTAACTCTGCTGTGATGTTATCATCATCCAGCTTGACTTTATAGTAACCAGCTTCAGCTACTTCATTTGCATGAGAATATGCAGAGCGATAACCTGATTTAGGGTCACTAGCTGTACCCGGATTTAATTGCAGTTTGCCCTGAGTTGGCATGATTAAAAAATCGCCTAAATCTGAGTGGCCTGTACCGCTAAAATGGGTATGGCTAAAGCCAGTGATGGTTTTATCTTCGTATTTATAACCAGCGCAATACTTATAAACATCGCCATTGTATTTTCCGTTTACTTCGTAAGATAGTGTATCAGTTTCAGGACTAAGTTGTACTGCACCAAACGGAACCGTAGCACCAGGATAAGTATGGCCCATTTTTGAAGTTCCAATTATAGGCTTAACATATTGAACCAAATTCTGCTGCGCCGAAGCAAAAAACGCCGAAAACAGTAAACAAGGCAGAATAATTTTTTTAATCATATCAGTTTTAAAATTTAAAAATTCTAAGGTATTAATTTATCTGTAATTGATAAGATAAAGATAAACTAAATCGATTAACTATCTAAAAAAATACAAAGCTTTATTTAGATGTTTTGAAAAGCAATTGTAGTGCTTATCGGATGTTATAGTCTTGCCAAATGTTTTAATCTTTCAAGAATAATCAATTTTAAGATTAATTTATTTTTAAAAATCATTATCAATAAAATTCCCCTGCTGATTTGCTTTCTGCGTAATGCATTCCCCTCTTCCAGAGGGGTGCCCGCAGGGCGGGGTGTTTATTTGTCTTGGCCAGACGGGCCTTTTTCTTTTGACAACAAAAGAAACAAAATTGCCGGCTGAAAATTTTTGTATTAAAGTAAGCGGTAAGGCTTTGACTGTGCATCCCCAAAAATTTGTTAGGCCGGTTTAAAGTGGAACGAAGAAGTAGTGGTTAGGCTTAATTGGATGAAAATAACAACTTCAGTATTTGTTATACATTAAAGACTTCGACGAAAATTTGTCTTGATTTTTGCAAGTGTATTGCACAATTTTAAGTTTCTTAAACCAGATTGAAGCGGATACCGGCCTTGTGGTTAAGGCCTGCAGGCGTATGAGCAAAAAGCTGGAAGAACGTTAACTAGAATACTGCCTTTGCTTTACTAAATACAATTACGCTATAATCATGGCTTTTTACAAGTAACTGACTTGCTTTGCGTAAATTGAGATTAGAAAACCTTATTTTTGCATCCAATAATTTTAAGATGAGTAAACACGGTAGAATTCTGGTAGCCATGAGTGGCGGGGTTGATAGTTCGGTAGCTGCAGTTATGTTACACGAGCAGGGTTACGAGGTAATTGGCTTAACCATGAAGACCTGGGATTATGCTTCATCTGGAGGTAGTAGCAAGGAAACCGGTTGTTGCTCTTTGGATAGCATTAATGATGCTCGTACTCTTGCCGTAAATTATGGTTTTCCACATTATATTTTGGATATACGCGATGAATTTGGCGATTATGTAATCGATAATTTCGTTGATGAATATTTAGCTGGCAGAACACCAAATCCTTGTGTTTTGTGTAACACACATATTAAATGGGAGGCCTTACTCAAACGTGCGAATAAACTGGATTGCGAATTTATTGCAACCGGACATTATGCAAATATCCGTCAGCAAGATAGCGGACGTTATGTTATTTCGAAAGGTAAAGACGAAAATAAAGACCAATCTTACGTTTTATGGGGTGTTTCGCAAGAAAATCTTTCTCGTACAAAATTTCCTTTAGGGAGTTTTGCAAAAGCAGAAATTAGACAAATGGCTTTAGATATGGGGCAAGAAGAATTGGCTAAAAAATCTGAAAGCTATGAAATTTGTTTCGTACCGGATAATGATTACAGAGCTTTTTTACGACACAAAGTTGAAGATTTAGAAGAACGCGTGGCAGGTGGAAATTTCATTTTAAGTAATGGAATGGTTGTTGGTCAGCATAAAGGTTACCCGTTCTACACAATTGGTCAGCGTAAAGGTTTGGGTGTAGCTTTTGGCGAACCGATGTTTGTTACTCAAATTTTACCCGAAAGTAATACCGTTGTTTTAGGCAGAGCCGATGAATTGGAACGTAGAGAGGCAATGGTTCGTAATATTAACCTTATAAAATATGCGAGCATTGAAGAGCCAATGAATGATGTAATTACAAAAATTCGCTATAAAGATGCGGGTATGTTAAGTACCATCGTGCAAGAAAAAGACAGAATGCGTGTTGTTTTTGACCATAATGTTTCTGCAATTGCACCGGGTCAATCTGCTGTATTTTACGAAGGAAATGATTTATTAGGTGGTGGTTTTTTAGTTTAACAACATCAATAACAATATTTTAAAGCCGGCTTAATGTCGGCTTTTTTGTTTTTACACATATGCAATTATTCTTCAAGCAAGCAAAAATTTTGAAATCGTAATTTTTAGGTTACATTTGCAGCATCTCATTCCTATTTAATTTTTAACTATAAAAAAACATTAAATGGAAACGAGTAAATTCTCAAAATTTAGTGCCGAATTTCTTGGCACATTAGTATTAGTTTTAATGGGTTGCGGAAGTGCAGTAATTGCAGGTGCTGATGGTTCAACTGGCGTTGGCTTGTTGGGTATCTCTTTCGCTTTTGGCTTATCAGTCGTTGCAATGGCATATGCCATTGGGCACATTTCTGGCTGCCACATTAATCCGGCAATCTCTATCGGAATGGTTGTAGCTGGCAGAATGAAGGCAAGTGAAGCGGCTTATTACATTGTTGCCCAAATTTTAGGTGCAATAGCCGGCGCAGGTTTGCTTTATCTAATCGTTAGCAATCAATCTATTTTTGAAATGAAAGAATGGGCATTAGGTTCAAACGGTTGGGGAACTGGTTACTTAGGCGAATACAATATAACAGCCGCCTTTATTGCAGAAGCGGTATTCACTTTTATTTTTTTATTGGTAATTTTCGGCTCTACATCTACCAAAAATATTAATGGTGGTTTTGCTGGTTTGGCAATCGGACTTTCATTGGTTTTAATCCACATTGTTGGTATTAAAGTAACGGGCGTTTCTGTAAATCCCGCCCGTAGTATTGGCCCTGCCGTATTAGCAGGTGGAGAAGCGATAAAGCAAGTTTGGTTATTTATTGCAGCTCCAGTTGTTGGTGCCATATTAAGTGCAGTAGTTTGGAAGACTGTTTTAGAGAAAAACCAATAAAGATGTAAGATGGGTGATGGATTAAAAAAATCTCTGCCAATTACCCTATGTTACCTTTAAGGAAGGTAATTAATTGAAAAAGGTAAAATGGAAGATGGAATATTACCCATTCACCATTTTACCTTTTTTACGATAGAAAATCATTCCATTTCCCGTCAAACATCTTCCATCAACTAGAGATTTTTTACAATCGCCTCGTCCATAGGTTTAGTTTTTGAACGGAAACGGTGAACCAACTCCCCTTTTTCGTTGATTAAAAACTTCTCAAAGTTCCATTTAATATCGCCTTGCTCTTCTGTATTGGTTTGAGTAGTTAAATACTTAAACAACGGACTAATATCATCCCCTTTTACGCTGCTTTTTTCAGCAAGTAAGAAAGAAACATTGTATTTTCCTGTGCAAAATTCTTTAATTTCTGCATTGGTAGAAAACTCCTGACCACCGAAGTTACCTGCCGGAAAGCCAATTAAAACTACTTTTTTACCATACTGTTTTTGCAGTTTTTCCAAATCTTCATACTGTGGTGTATAACCGCATTTAGAAGCAGTATTAACTATCATAATTTTTTTGCCTTTAAATTTCGACAGTTTTATTTCTTTACCATCGATGGTTTTAAAGCTGAAATCGTAAACATTTTTTGGTGGGTTAGGAACCAAAAAGTTTAATAGGATTAAAATCGTGCTTATCATTTTATGTTTATTTTATATACGAATATAGTTACAAATAGTTTTTAGCTTTAACTTTTTGTTGGAAATCTATTTAGGATTACAAACGGTAGACAATTTAGCCGCGTAATTTGCATTTAAGGGTTCGTTGGTTTGCGCCAAACGTTGCGAACCTGTATTTGCTGGGCACGCAATATCGCCAACAGCATCGTAAATTAATCTGTTGCCATTTGCTATTAGCTCTTTCGGCACATAAATTTGAACTTTTGTGATTGAATAACCTGAAGGGAAATAGCGTACATAATAACCATCGGGATGCTTTGTCCATATTCCACTTGGTACATCTGCTCTTGGAGGTGCCATACCAGCAAGAATTGCATATTTTTCCATGTCTGCGTAGGTATAATTGCCAGAAGAAACCAATTGGCGAATGTTATTTTCAGCCTCAAAAACGGCTTTTACACCTGATGGCAATTGGTCTTTAGCTTTTTCCATCACATCAAAAGGTAAAACGCCCAAAGCGCCACCTTCCAATTGAGTAAGTTGTTTTGGAGTGAGTAATTTTATGGCTGTAAGTTTTACTTGTCCAGCATAATCAGCAAATTTTGTTCTGGCGATAATTGTCCAAAGTAAAACCTGAATATCGTGTTGTTCAACATCCTGATGCTTCTCAGCACTTCTCAAAACTGAAATTACGATTTGTTCTTTTGGGCCTAAAACTGGTGCAAACATGTAACCATCACCTTTTGATGGTGCGAATGTTCCGGCTTTTAAGCAATAGCTTTTATTGGTCATTTCGTAAAAGCCTTCGCATAAAATGTAACCCCCTTCGGCATTTTTTGGCAATAAGTACAAAGGTTGATATTTCGCTGAGGCATTAAATTCAGGCATTTTTTCACCTTCACGATTAACATCTTCGAAATTTGTGGAGATTGCTTCTGGCTGTTTTAAAAATTTATCTACGCCTAATGCTTTGGCACCTTGAGCAGTTCCAACTTTTAATAATTTGTCCTTTAAGCCGCCAAATTGTGCATTAACGTTAATTCCAGCTATAGATAATAATGTTGATAGGAGAATGATTTTTACGTTTTTCATTAATAATTAGATTTTATAGGTTGCACAAACATAGAACTTTAGCGTTAATAACAAATCAATTTTCAAGAAATTATCACTTTAAGCTCTATTTTATTTACCTCAAATTCATAGCTTTACATAATAATCAGAATTTTATTTTGTGAATTGAAATTAAATTCAGACATTTGAAATATTATTTGGCAAAGCAGCTAAATAAAAGTCAATCTTTAATCAGATTGATTTATAAAGAAGTGGCGAGAGACTGGCTCTATGACCCGCTGGCAACCCTCAGAAAGAGAAGGTGCCAATTCCTGACCATATAACATGGTGTTATTTGGTGATATAAATTAGAACTGATGAATACATTAAATCTTCAATCGCAAAGCGAATCCGGCACGAAAGTCAAAAAGGCAGCAATTTCTTCTATTGATTTAATTTGTTTTGATATGCAGGCGATTACTTGTATGTGCTGTTGCATACAGTAATTTAAAAATCTTCCACTCTTGTTTCTTTTTCAAATTGGAAGGTCCCGAATAATCGGGATACGAAGCCTTGTCAGAATTTAGAATTTTTCCCAAAATCAATTCAATTATCAAAACATTCATTCAATTAATCACTTAGAAATTATGTCAACCTCATATAAATTTGAAACCCTACAGCTACACGCCGGACAAGAAATAGACCCTACAACTGGTTCAAGAGCAGTTCCAATATACCAAACCTCATCGTACGGTTTTAATAGTGCTGAACATGGCGCTAACCTGTTTGCGTTAAAGGAATTTGGAAATATCTACACCCGCTTGATGAATCCAACAACAGATGTTTTTGAAAAAAGAATTGCAGCATTAGAAGGTGGCGTTGCTGCTTTAGCAGTTGCTTCGGGACAAGCTGCACAATTTATCGCTTTGCATAATATTCTTGAAGCTGGAGATGGTATTATTTCATCATCACATATATATGGTGGCACTTATAATCAATTTAAGGTTTCGTTTAAGCGCCTTGGCATTCAGGTAGATTTTGCCAATCCAGATGTGCCTGAAGAATTTGAAGAAAAAATCACCGAGAAAACTAAAGCTATTTATTTAGAAACTATCGGAAACCCTGCCTTTAGTGTGCCTGATTTCGAGAAAATTGCGGCTATTGCGAAAAAATATGATATTCCATTAATTGTTGATAACACCTTTGGAGCTGGTGGTTACTTGTTTAAGCCACTAGAACATGGCGCAAACATTGTTGTAGAATCTGCAACGAAATGGATTGGCGGACATGGAACAAGTATTGGTGGCGTAATTATCGATGGTGGAAATTATAATTGGGGCAATGGAAAATTCAGTCAATTTACAGAGCCATCAGATGGTTATCATGGCTTGGTGTTTAACGATGTTTTCGGTATTGGTGGTCCTTTTGGGAACATTCAATTTATTATCCGAGCCAGAGTTGAGGGCTTAAGAGATTTAGGTCCTGCCCTTTCTCCATTTAACTCGTTTCTTTTGCTTCAAGGATTAGAAACCTTATCACTTCGGGTACAGCGCCATGTTGATAATGCTTTAGAATTGGCCATTTGGCTGGAAAATCATCCGTTAGTTAAAGAAGTACAATACCCTGGTTTAGCTAGTAGTAAATATAACGGCTTAGCTAAAAAATATTTAAGTAATGGCTTTGGTGGCGTTTTAACCTTTGAACTTAACGGTACAAAAGAAAATGCAACACGTGTTATCGACAACTTGAAACTAGTTTCTCATTTGGCTAATGTTGGTGATGCAAAAACACTGATTATTCAGCCTTCTGCAACAACGCACCAACAGTTAAGCGAAGCTGAACAATTAGCAGCAGGTGTAAAACCAAATGCACTGAGGGTTTCTGTTGGCATTGAGCATATTGACGATATAAAAGCAGATTTTGAACAAGCTTTTGCAAACATTACTGAAGAAACCTTGCAAGCTTAAAAAACCTTTTACGAACACGATACTAAAATTTAGAATGAGTACTGCATCAACATATAATCACCCTAAACAGTTTAAATTAGAGAACGGTAAAAAAATCCGCAATCTTCAAATTGCTTATCAAACTTATGGAAAGTTAAACGCAAACAAGGATAATGTAATTTGGGTTTGCCATGCTCTGACAGCAAATGCTGATGTTTTTGAGTGGTGGGAAGGTTTATTCGGACAAAATGCTTTGTTCAATCCGAACGACCACTATATTGTTTGCGCAAATGTTATAGGTTCAAATTATGGCACGACAAATCCTTTAAGCAGAAATCCTGTAACCGGCTTGCCATATTATTTATCGTTTCCTCAGTTTACCATAAGAGACTTTGTTACAGCACATCAGTTGTTAGCAAATCATTTAGGCATCAATCAAATCAAATTGCTGATAGGTGGTTCATTAGGTGGTCAACAATCTGTAGAATGGGCAATATCTGAACCAACCAGAATTGAAAATTTAATCCTGGTTGCAACCAATGCAGTTCATTCTCCATGGGGAATTGCATTTAATGAGAGTCAACGTTTAGCGATAACAACAGATAGAACTTTTTTCGCTAATCAGCCAGACGGTGGCAGCAAAGGATTGAAAACTGCCAGAAGCATTGCACTTTTAAGTTATAGAACCTATAACGCTTACGGAAGTACGCAAGTTGAAAGTGTGAATGATAAAACTGACAATTTCCGAGCTTCATCATATCAAAACTATCAGGGCGAAAAATTGATAAATCGCTTTAATGCTTATAGTTACTATTATTTAACTAAAGCAATGGATAGTCATAATGTTGGACGTAATCGCAAATCAATTGCAGAAGCTTTAAAAATGATTAAGGCAAATACTTTAGTTATTGGAATTGAAAACGATTTCTTATTCCCCATTTCTGAGCAAAAATACTTGGCTGAGAATATTACTGATGCTGCTTTTGAAACCATTCACTCTGAATATGGCCACGATGGTTTTCTAATCGAAACTAATGCTTTGACTAACATTATCGGAAATTTCATTAAGGAAAGCAGAGATAAGAAAATTGTAAAGTTGCAGCATACGGCCTAATAAGATCGAAAATAATGTTAGCCAAGAAAGCTAAAAAGAAAAATCAAAATAAATAAAGTAGGGAATCTGAATTGAGAAAAGTCTTGATACTTAATACTCGCTACTTGATACTACAATACAATCATGAGTAAAAATTTAAAAATAGGATTATTTGGTTTCGGAGTTGTTGGGCAAGGCTTATTGGATATTATTCAAAGCCAAAACCTAAACCTGGAAATTATAAAAATTGCAATAAAAGACCCAAGGAAAAAGCGTACGCTAAATAAAGATTTATTTACAACCGACAAAAACGAGATTCTGAATAATTCGGAAATCAATACAATTGTTGAGTTGATAAATGATGCAGATGCAGCTTATGAAATCGTTACAACGGCATTAAAAAATGGTAAAAACGTAGTTTCGGCTAATAAGAAAATGATCGCTACACACTTGAAAGAGTTGGTAGATTTACAGCAAAAACATGGAACTTCTTTACTTTACGAAGGTGCTGTTTGTGGTAGCATTCCGATTATAAGAAACCTTGAGGAATATTACGACAACGAGCTTTTTCATGCTTTAAGCGGAATTTTCAATGGTTCTTCTAATTATATTTTATCGAAGATTTTTAACGAAAATCAGAGTTATGATGCTGCTTTGAAAGAAGCCCAGGATTTAGGTTTTGCTGAAACAGACCCAATTTTAGACGTTGGTGGTTACGACCCGAAATATAAACTAGCCATTGCAACAGCACATGCTTATGGGTTATTTGTAAATCCTGATGCTATTTTAAACATAGGTATTCAAAACCTTTCTCAGCATGATATTAAATATGCTCGTGAAAAGAATTTCAAGATAAAACTAGTACCTACTGCAAGAAAGGTAAACAAAAAAGATATCGTAACTTATGTTTTACCAAAACTGGTAACTAAAGATGATTTCTTATACAATGTTGAAAATGAATACAATGCAGTAACTGTTCAAGCTGCCTTTGCAGATAAGCAATTCTTTTTTGGTAAAGGCGCTGGTGGACATCCGACTGGTGCGGCTGTGTTATCGGATATTGCTGCTTTACGTTACGATTACCGTTACGAGTATAAAAAATATCATTCAGAAAATGGCGTAAAGCATACTGAAGATATTTTACTGGAAGTTTACTTGCGCTACGCTGATGAAGACTTAATCAGTTTATTAGAATTTGATAACATCAGTGAACGCTATGCAGCCAGCGAATATAAATATGTTATCGGCACTGTAAAATTAAATGCTTTAATCAAAAACCGCGATTTGCTTTTAGATCAAAATGTTTTTGTAGCCTATACAGGCAGACAAATTTATAAGGAAGAGCAGCTTGCCGAAAATGTATATGCTGAAGAATTAGCAGCTTTATAAGAATTTTTTAAGGTTAATTTTTTTATTTGTTTTGTTGTTAAGCATAAAGGTCGGAGCGATTCCGACCTTTTGCATTTATTGTTTTGTTTTGATGTATTTTTCGACAATTATCCGGTCAATACCTTCCTTTTCAACTTGCTCCACTCCTGTTTGAATAAGTGTATCGCCCTGCAAAATTATCTTGAATTCAAAAGTTTTACCTTCCCAGTTTTTGTTACAGTAATATTCAAGGTGCTCTACATAATCATCTTTTTTTAAGCTGTAACTTCCACCTCCAGCATCAAAACCCAAAGTATCTGCCTTGTTTAAGCTGTGTTTAAGAAATGCAAAATGGGTATCGTTAATGATTTTTATCATTTCAAAATCCAATTCATAAGGTGTTGTCTTGCCTGATTTTTTATCTGTTATACTACCCGAAATTAATTTCCAGGTTCCTTGAATGTTTAGTGTTTTAACAGGTTCATTTTTACAAGAGAACAGTAAGCAAACTGCAATTAAAATTAAGAATTTTGATTTCATAAGTATTGATTTTAATTATCCTCGGCCTGCCATATCAATCAATTTTTTGGCTAAATCTTTCCCTAAATAACCATCAATTATTGCATGTACAATGTACAAAATAGGTGTCATTAAAATGGCAACAATAAATTTGTAGGTATAATTAACTAAACCTATTGCCGCAACCATTTCCCAACTATAATGATATTGAGGATTTAAATAAAATGCGATGAATATGACTACAAAACTATCAATCAATTGCGAAACTAATGTTGACCCTGTAGCACGGAGCCAAAGTGCTTTATCTCCAGTTATTCTTTTTATCCTATGAAAAATTAAAACATCAGCCAACTGCCCAACTATAAATGCAACTATCGAACCGACAATAATCCACATCCCCTGCCCAAATATTCCAGCAAAAGCATTATTCATATTCAAATCTTCACCGTTAATATTTTGATGCACCCAAAAATCGGCTGCGCTTAAATGCATAGAACCCCAAACCACAATAAAAGCAAAAGCAATTAAAATTGAAGTTAAAATGGATAAGAAACGAACTTGCTTTACACCAAAATATTCATTTATAATATCTGTCATGATAAAAATAATTGGCCAGGTTAATACACCAGCAGACATCACAAAAGAAAGATTTTTAACACCAAGCAAGTTGAGGTCAAACTTTTTAAAACCCAATGTTTCTTCAACACTAAATAATTTTACACCAATAAATTCTGATAAGATTGCATTTGCCACAAAAAAACTTCCAAGGATTAGAAGTAAACGGCTTTCTTTAGTTTTAAAAGTCATAGCGCATAAATCTAAATATAAATCAAATCAGAATTGTATTCTTATATGTTAAAATTTAAAAACAACTACTTTTTACAATCATTCGACTATAAAAATAGGTTAAGAAAGATAATCTCGCAATCTTTGCGGCCTTAAATACTAACAAACATGGCTAAGAAAAAACACTTTTTCCTTATATTAATATTAGGTTCGTTAGCGGCTTTAGGTCCGTTTTCTATCGATATGTATTTACCAGGGTTTGTTGATATAGCGCAAGACTTAAAAAGCACAGAATCAACAGTTGCTTTATCATTATCAAGTTTCTTTATTGGTATTTCTGCTGGCCAGCTTTTGTACGGACCTTTACTTGATAAATTCGGACGTAAAAAACCGCTGTATTTTGGTTTAGTGTTATACATTTTTGCTTCATTTTTATGTTTAGCCGTTACTGATGTTAACCAGCTCATAATCCTTCGTTTTGTTCAAGCTATTGGAAGTTGTGCAACGGCAGTCGCATCAGTTGCTATGGTTCGCGATTTGTTTACAGTTGAAGAAAGCCCGAAAGTTTTCGCTTCCTTAATGTTAGTTATTGCCGTTTCGCCTATGCTTGCGCCAACTGCTGGAGGTTACCTAATTGCCGCTTTAGGTTGGAAATATGTTTTTGTCTTTTTAGGCTTAATGGCTATTATAATTCTTTTGGCTACAATTTTTAAACTACCAGAAAGTTATAAACCAGATCCAAACTATTCACTAAAACCAAAGCCAATTATCAATAGCTTTTTAACCGTTTTAAAAGAACCACAATTTACCACATATGCATTAATTAGTTCGATTACATTTTCTGGCTTGTTTGCTTACGTATCCGCCTCGCCAACTGTTTTTATGAAAATATACGATGTGAGTAAAACTGGTTACGGATGGATTTTTGCATTGCTATCAGTTGCTTTTATTGGCTCAAGTCAATTAAACAGTCTAATTTTAAAATGGTTTAGCAGCAAAAAAATTGTAAGTTTTGCGCTGTTGGCACAGTGTGCCTTCAGCTTAATTTTTCTTGCATTTGCCATAAACGATTGGTTAAATCTTTACTGTACGATTGGTTTTATTGCGCTATTTCTATCATGTTTAGGTTTTATCAACCCAAATGCAGCGGCGTTATCTTTGGCACCATTCACCAAAAATGCAGGAAGCGCATCAGCTTTAATGGGTGCGTTGCAGATGGGTTTAGGCGCATTAGCTTCCGTTTTGGTGAGTTTATTTAGCGAACATTCTGTTGTACCAATGCCATTAGTTATGGCAGCTGCAGCGTTTGTAGCGTTATTTTGCCTTTTAATCGGCAGAAGATTCATTACAAACGAAGTTGAAGCATCGGCAGATGCCAGCATAGTAGCGCATTAAGTTTTACTGAACCATGATTTAATTTGCAATAGCTTTTAAAATGATTTGGAAATGAAAGCTAGCATTTCATAGTGGCTTTCAGTCCCGCCATCCGCTTTACTTCGTTGCACTCCGTGTCCGCTACTGTCGGGTTTAAAAACCAAGGATAGTCGTACTTCTGAAAATTTTATTAAACGATTTGCCTTTTCCTTTGATGTTTTTACTGCATTTGCCAATTTGCATAGCACCAAAACCGTTAATAGCATTTCTATCTGCGCCACCTAAACCCGATTGCAAAGCGGGACCAAGCCGAACCAATTTACCACTGCAACTGCTTTCCAAAAATATCTACTAATTGATATAACATTAAGCAGTCTATTCCTTAAGGTTTTTTTGCTATTTTCGCTTGTAACATGTTAAACATACAATCGAAGCTTCCAGGCGTTAGCACAACCATTTTTTCGGTAATGTCTAAACTTGCGGCAGAGCATAACGCCATAAACTTATCACAAGGTTTTCCAGATTATCCTTGTGACCCAATACTTACGCAACTTGTTGAAAAGGCCATGAAAGATGGCTATAACCAGTACGCCCCAATGCCTGGCAACATCTTTTTAAAAGAAACCATTGCCGAAAAAGTAGAAAATATTTACAAAGTAAAATACAATCCAGATACCGAAATAACCGTAACAGCAGGCGGAACACAGGCAATTTTTACCGCTTTAGCCGCTATTATTAATCCTGGAGATGAGGTTATAATTTTTGAACCGGCTTACGATAGCTACGCACCAACGATAAAATTATTAGGGGGGATTGTAAAAACCTACGAACTTGCCCCACCCGATTATGGAATTGATTGGGATATGGTAAAAAAGTTATTTACTGCAAAAACGAGGATGATACTTTTAAACTCACCTCAAAATCCAACCGGAAGTATTTTATCCGAAGAAGATATGAAATCGCTCATTAAGTTTATTCAAGAAACCGATATTTTAATACTAAGCGATGAAGTTTACGAGCATTTAATTTACGATGGACAGCAACACAAAAGCGTTATGCTTTTTCCAGAATTAAGGAAAAGAAGTTTTGTTGTAGCCTCATTCGGTAAGCTTTTACATGCAACCGGATGGAAATTGGGTTACTGTTTAGCGCCTGAGCAGCTAACTAAAGAATTTAGAAAAGTACACCAATTTAATGTTTTTAGCGTTAATAGTCCGATGCAGCAAGCTATTGCCGAATACATAAAAGAACCAAGCAATTATACTGGTATATCAATCTTTTTTGAAAAGAAACGCGATTATTTCAGAAAGCTTTTGGCACAAAGCAGGTTTGATTTGCTACCGTGTAATGGTTCTTACTTTCAATGTGCAAGCTATGGTAAAATCAGCGATGAAAAGGATACAGATTTCAGCATCAGGTTGATAAAAGAATTTGGAGTTGCCACCATCCCAGTTTCGGCATTTTACCAACAAGCAACCGACCATAAAATAATCCGTTTTTGCTTTGCCAAAGAAAATGCAACCTTAGCATCGGCAGCAGAAAAATTAAAAAATGTTTAACATCCCTTAAAACTAAACATACATGGAACAACCTATTTATACACAAATAGAAAACCTGAAAATCACCATTTTTCAAGCCTATCTTTTTTGGGAGAATATAGAGAAAAACCTTTTGAATCTTGGCCTCAGATTATCATCAGGAGTAAGAGAAAAAACAGATTTAATAATACTTCCAGAGATGTTTAACAGTGGTTTCAGCATGAATTCTGAAGCCTTAGCTGAAGAAATGGGCGGTTACACCATGCAATGGATGCAAAAAATTGCGCATCAATATAATTGTATTGTTACCGGAAGTTTGATTATTAAAGAAAATGGCAACTATTATAATCGTTTAATTTGGATGGACCAAAATGGCGGGTACAAACATTATGATAAACGCCATTTATTCGGAATGGGTGAAGAAGATAAAAACTTTAGTCCTGGAAAAGATAAGTTGATAGTTGAACTTAAAGGATGGAAAATTAGATTAGCAATTTGTTATGATTTACGTTTCCCGGTGTGGCTACGAAATGTAAATGAAGAATATGACATTTTATTATTGATAGCCAGTTGGCCAGATAAACGTTCATCGCATTGGCGGGCATTAATTCCGGCCAGAGCAATTGAAAATCAAAGCTATGTTATTGGTGTAAACCGTGTTGGTCATGATGGAAATCAAATTTATCACGGTGGTCATTCGATGGTTATCGACCCTTATGGAAGTACCGTTTATTATAAACCAGAAGATGAAGATATGTACACCGTAACTATCAATTATGAAGAATTGGCGAAAATACGAAGGCAATTTCCTTTCTTAAAGGATGCAGATAAATTTGAAATAAAAGATTAAATTTTCAATAATCAATTTAGCAATTCAACAATTATTCATAAAAACAATTAACCAAACTACACCAAAACAATGTTTAACCGTCGCAAATTTATAAAAGCTTCTGCCCTTTCTGCTGGTTTGTTAGCCATCGATAAAAGCAGTATTGCAAATGCAATTCCTACACAATCGAATGTTTCAACCGCAAATTTCCCAATAGTTATTTCTACCTGGGATTTTGGTATCGCGGCAAATGCCGATGCATGGAAAGTTTTATCGAAAGGTGGAAAATCATTAGACGCTGTTGAACAAGGAGTTTGGGTACCTGAAGCGGATGAAAAAAACCAAACTGTTGGTTACGGAGGCTTGCCTGATAGAGATGGGAAAGTAACATTGGATGCTTGCATAATGGATGAAAATGGAAATTGCGGTGCTGTTTTGGCTTTAGAGCATATTAAACATCCAATATCTGTTGCTCGTAAGATAATGGAAAAAACACCTCACGTAATGCTGGCTGGAGATGGAGCTCTACAGTTTGCTTTAGAACAAGGCTTTAAAAAAGAAAACTTACTTACGCCTGCGAGCGAGAAGGCTTGGAATGAGTGGTTAAAAACATCTAAGTATGAGCCGACAATGAATATTGAAAATAAGCTTTATGATAAGGCTGCCCCTCAAAAGTTGCCAGGCAATCAATATAATCACGACACCATTGGGATGTTGGCAATAGATGCTAAAGGAAATATTTCCGGTGCATGTACCACTAGTGGAATGGCTTACAAACTCCGTGGAAGAATTGGCGACAGTCCGATTATTGGTGCAGGTTTATTTGTTGATAATGAAGTTGGTGGCGCAACTTCTACTGGTGTTGGCGAAGAAGTTATACGAAATGTTGGCTCTTTTTTGGTGGTAGAACTTATGCGTCAGGGATATACGCCTGAAGCTGCATGTAAAGAAGCCGTTATGCGCATCATTAAAAAGAAACCCGAAACGGCTAAAAACATTCAAGTCGGTTTCCTTGCCATAAACAAGAAAGGCGAATATGGCGCTTATGCAATTCAACAAGGATTTAGCTACGCTGTTTGCAATGCAGAAAAACAAGACCTTTTAATCAAAGGAAAAAGTTATTATTAAATGAGTGGTATTTTAGAAGTTTGCGCAAATGGCTACGAATCTGCGTTAGCAGCACAAAATGGTGGTGCAAAGCGTGTAGAGTTTTGTGATAATTTAGCCGAGGGTGGAACAACGCCAAGCTTTGGCCAAATCGCATTGGCTAAGAAAAATCTATCAATAGAAATATGGCCGATCATAAGACCAAGAGGTGGCGATTTTTTATATTCTGATATTGAATTTAATTTGATGAAAGAAGATATAAAAGTTTTTAAATCAATAAATTGCGAAGGGATAGTTACAGGAATACTTTTAACAGACGGCAGTATAGATAAGGAAAGAATGCAAAGCTTAATTGACCTGGCTGCACCAATGAAAGTTGCTTTTCATAGAGCTTTTGACATGAGCAATGATATGGAAAAAGCTTTGGAAGATTTAATTGATTTGGGGATTGTTCGTATACTTACTTCAGGCGGTGCTGCATCGGCAATTAATGGCGTAAAAACTTTGGCTAAACTTGTAAAACAATCAGGTGGTAGAATTACCATCATGCCTGGCGCTGGCATAAATACAAATAATTTAAAAACATTGATAGCGGAAACTGGTGCAACTAATTTTCATGCCTCAGCAAAAGGGTTTGTTAATAGTAAAATGCAATTTAGAAATGTTGATACCAAAATGGGAAGTATTGATGATGAATATAAATATGAACTTACATCAACACAAAAAGTTGAAGAATTGGTGAGTATTATCGTAAGCGAAATAAAATAATAAACAGTTTAGTTAAAACATCAAGAAAGGTATTGCTTATAAATACTAAGAATTTTTAGTAAAGAATTAGGGAGCGTAATTGCTCCTTTTTTTTTGCGTAAAAATTTGGTCGCGTTCTTTTAAAAAAATATTAATTAGTGTTCTTACTAAAATAAATTACATTTTTTTTTGCTAAGTGGCAATTTCACGACACACTCCTATTAAGAATATCTAATTAATTTAAAAATCAACGAAAGATATTTAATTGATTAGTTTTCAGATAATTATTAATTTTACATTACTAACCATCCAAATTAATTAATCATGAAAAATTTATCAATTCTAATTGGTGCAATACCACTATTAGTGGCATGCCAATATAATGGACCGAAGATTAAAGATATTTTTTCAGCAGATACTAGCAGTTCTCCTTATAAGATTGAACTCAATAAACATTGGCAAATTGGAACTGACAGTACCAATTCTATAAAAATGTTAAAACTTCTTAAGGGATTTGAAAAACTAGATACCGCGATGATGAGTGTCGACATGGCAGACACGGTTACCTTTTTTTTAGATGGATATAGATTTAAAGGCACCAAAAAACATTTTTTAGATCAAATGGAATTTGAGTTTAATCGAATGACTAGCTTTAAAATTACTGTTTATGAAGTAGTTCCTTTCGTTAATGATGAAGAAGAATCTGTAAATCTTTGGTACGAACAGATAAATATTACAAAAGAGGGCAAAATCGACACCGTTTATTTGTATAACAAAGTGAAATTTACGGATGGAAAACTGGTTGAACTTTTGGAATATATTCAACATCCGATTAAGGTGATTAATTAAACACGCTCAGATTTGTGCGCTGCAATTCCGGGCACATAACTTAAACCTGGAGTTAGCCAATGCAATAATATCACCCTAGAATATCGGTAATTGATTGGTGATAAAAGAAATACGCCAATTAAAATCAATGCTACATAATACCACAAGTTTTCATAAATAAGTGGTAATCCTAAAACGTACGATGCCACACCAATTGTAATAATTTCTGCTACATTCATCGCGTAGCTTACAAACATAGCAACATAAAAAAATCCAGGTTCACGTTCGAATTTCAAATTACAATAAGGGCAATTTATATTAGTTTTTTGAAGCTTAAAAGCGTAAGCGTTGCCGGTAAAAATATCACCTTTTCTGCATCTGGGGCATTTACATTTTACTACTGCCTGAAATTTTGTAAGCTCTTCCATTATTAATTATTGTACGGCAAAAATAGTTCCGTTTAAATTGATAAATTATGACCTAAATCATATTTTGAAAATCAATAAATTAAACCTTAAAGATTTTCCCTCGTTTGAGAAGAATTAAATTTTTATCAGCTAAATTCTTAACTTCTCTAATCACTGTTTCAACCCTCAAACCTGTCAAATCTGCCAAATCCTGACGGGTTACATTAAGGCTTTCACCTTTTGCATAATCGCTAAACAAATAATTTATAATGGTGAGTAAACGATGTTCGGCTTTTTCGTTTGCTAATTCTTCCAGCATCATCGATTTATAAAACAATCGATTACTCAAAACCTTGATTAAACTCATGCTATAATCAGCATCAGTTTTTATTAAGTTAATAAAATTTTGTTTGCTAACCGTTATTATTTCCGAAGGCTTGCTCACAATTGTATAAGCTAAATAAGGCTTATCAACCAATAATGCAGGTTCACCAAAATACTGTCCCGATTGGAAAATACCTTGAATAAATTCTTTACCATCATGATTAACGGTAACCATCCTCACCTCTCCCACTTTTACAAAAAAAACATTCCGAGGTTGCATTCCGGGTTCGTAAACAATAGCATCCTTCGGGTATTTCCGAACCGGACATCCCATATCAATTAATTTTTGGATATCCATTCTATTAAATTAACCTCTAAGTGTTTCTTTCATTAATCGGGTATAAAATTCTTTTAAACTAATACCCATTGCTGCAACTTGTTGCGGAATAAAGCTTGTTGCAGTTTGTCCGGGAATGGTATTAATTTCTATGAAATAAAACTTTCCGGTTTCATGCTCTAAAAAGTAATCAATACGTACAACACCCCTGCAATTCAGCTTCTTATAAACATCCGTTACAATTTTATTTACACGAACAACTTCTTCCTCACTCATATTTCCTGGTGTAATTTCTTCTGTAGCACCTGGTGTATATTTTGCTTCAAAATCAAAAAACTCATTAGCGGGAATAACTTCTGTTGTTGGCAAAACAATTACCTTTCCTTCAGCACCAAATACACCGATTGAAAACTCTCTACCACTTACAAATTCTTCGATTAAAATCTGTGTATCTTCTTTAAAGGCTTTATCTACAGCACTTTCTAAATCATCGGCATGTTTTACTTTACTCATGCCAATACTGCTGCCACCACTATTTGGTTTTACAAAATAAGGCAACTTCAAATCTTGTTTAATTTCGCTTAGGCTATAATTTCCATTCTTGAATATTTGCACGGATTTAGCAACAATCAAATCGTCAATCCCGTTAACAATTGCTTTTGTGTAACCTTTATTCATAGTAATTGATGAGGTTAAAGCATCGCAGGTTGTGTATGGAATGTTAAGCATATCGAAATAGCCTTGCAACTTTCCATCCTCACCAGGCGAACCATGAATGGCAATAAAAACACCATCAAATTTTATTTTTCTTCCCTCAATAGTTATCGAAAAATCATTTTTATCTACTTCAATTTTAACAGAATCTGCGGGTTCGTAAAACCATCCCTTATCATTCAGCATAATTTTATACACATCATACAAATCGGCATCGATATTTTGAGCAATTGTTGCTGCACTTTTAACTGAAACGACCCATTCGCCTGTGGTTCCGCCTGTTAGTAAGGCAATAGTTTTTTTCATATGGAGAATACTTTTAATATTAAAAATTGATGTAAATATATCCTCAAAAATATAAATATCTTTGTGCAAAGTTTAATTTTGATTTAGAGAATTTATATAGTTGGTAAGCTTATTGCTTAAAGGCTTATATCTCAAAAGCGATAATTAAAATTTACCTACATTTGAGTTTACAGGCTTAACACCAGAATTAATATTTGATGTCGAAATTTATAGAGTATTTAAAAACGAAATCGTTCAGAAAAACCCTCATTGCAGCTGTATTAACCGTTTTCGTGTTACTTTTAGTTGCATTTTTTAGTTTGAGATTTTACACCAAACACGGCCAAGGACTTAATGTACCCTTAGTAAAAGGATTATCGTTTAATGATGCTGTTGTTAAGCTCGAAGAAGCGGGTTTGAAATATGAAGTTGATTCTGTTTACATTATGGATCAGCCTGCCGGATTGGTAATTGACCAGGATCCTGATGCAAACACTTTTGTAAAAGATAACCGAACAATTTATTTAACCATAAACACGGCAAATACACCAAACACAAAATTCCCTGATATTGCTTTTAAAACGCTTAGAGAAGCCCAAGCAATTATAGAAAGTTCTCGTTTAAAACTTGGCGATACCACATATAAAGCAGATGTTAGTCGAGATGTAGTTTTAGAAGCAAACTTTGGTGGACAAGCAATACAAGCAGGGCAAACTATCCCGGTTGGCTCCCGAATCAATTTGGTTTTAGGTGACGGAAGAGGAAATGAAGAGGTAGATATTCCTCAATTAACTGGTTTAACAATTGATGAGGCAAAATTTAGCTTAAAAGGTTCGGCACTAACTTTGGGTAATATTATCTACGAAGGTGCGATAACCGATAGCGCAAATGCCGTAATCACAAAACAAGATCCAACACCTGTTGATTCATTGACAAAGGTTGCCATTGGAACAAAAATTAACATCACACTATCTAACAAACAACAATAATCTTTTTACGCATTACACAATGAGCGAGATTGAAAAAAAGAGCATGACAACCGGAAAAAAAATTGGTTTATCCCTAGTAGTATTAGCAATTTTAGTGGGAGGATATTTTGCCTTGAATATTTACAGGCTATATTTTGCACCAAATGTTACCGAAAATCAAAAATATCTCTACATAAAAACTAATTCTAGTTACGATAATTTGATTGATAATTTAAGGGCTAAGGAAATCCTGAATAGCACCGCCTCTTTTGCAAATGCCGCCGGAAAAATGAATCTTCCAACGAGTTTCAAACCTGGCCGTTATCGCCTAAAAAAAGGTATGACTAACCGCACTTTGATTAACATGATTAAAGCTGGAAACCAAGAACCTGTAAAACTTAAATTTCAAAACATACGCAAGAAGGAAAATTTTGCAGCTTATTTAGCCAGTAATTTAGAAGCTGATTCTTTAAGCTTCATTAGCTTATTAGACTCTACAGCATTCATCAGCAAATATGGTTTAAATCAGGATAACGTATACACCATGTTTATTCCAAACACTTACGAAATGTATTGGAATGTCTCGCCTGTTGATTTTTTTGAGCGTATGCACAAAGAATACGATAAATTCTGGACTGCTGAACGCAAACAAAAAGCTGCAAGCTTAAATTTAACAACTGCCCAGGTTTATACTTTGGCATCAATTGTTGATGCAGAGGCTTTATATGATAAAGAAATGCCAATAATTGCAGGTTTATACTTAAATCGTTTAAATAAAGGAATTTTATTACAAGCCGACCCAACCGTAATTTTCGCAAATAATGATTTTACGGTAAAAAGGGTAACTAACAAATTATTGCAGGTTCAATCGCCTTACAATACTTACAAGTATGCAGGTTTGCCTCCTGGACCAATTATGATGCCTAGTATTAATGCCATTGATGCAGTATTAAGTTACAACAAGAACAACTATATTTATATGTGTGCTAAAGAAGATTTTTCTGGCTATCATAATTTTGCAGAAACTAAAGCAGAACACGAAATTAACGCAAAAAAATATCGTGATGCATTAAATAAAAGAAACATCTTTAAATAATGTTTGTACACGAAACAAAGGTTAAAGTTCGCTATGCGGAAACAGACCAAATGGGTGTTGTTCATCACGCTAACTATGCTTTATATTACGAAATTGCCAGAACTGAATGCTTTGAAGCTTGTTCGGGCATTACTTACGAATCAATGGAAGCCGATGGCGTGATGCTGCCATTGTTAGAATTACAATCAAAGTTTTTAAAACCGGCGCTTTACAATCAGGTTTTAACCGTTAAATCTATCGTAAAAGAATTACCAACAGTTAGGCTTAATGTAGAATACGAAATTTACAACGAAAAAGGAGAACTGATTAATATCGGTAAAACTGTTTTGGTTTTTGTTGATAAAACGACGAGAAGACCATGCCATCCTCCCAAAAACTTTATGGCTGGCGTTGCCCCACATTTTGCATAATTAATTAATGGAATGGTTACATAGGCAATTATTAAGTTTCAGGTTTTACTCTAAATTTATAGAGTGGAGTAAAACCTGTGTCTTGCCTGGTTTTAGCCCTTTGCCCCTTTTTACGGTTGCCACCTTCTTTTTCAGAGAAATTAAAAAAGAATCGCTAGTTAATAAATCATCATCTTTGGCTTACAGCTTCATGTTGGCGATTTTCCCCAGCATAATCTTTCTATTCACGCTTATTCCTTTTATACCAATTTCTGGTTTTCAGGATAAGCTTTTAAGTTTAATAGAACTGATTTTACCTCATAATGCCTTTGAAGCTTTTGAAACAACCTTAAAAGATATCATTAAGAACCAAAACAGAGGTTTATTATCATTTGGTTTTTTATCAGCAATATTTTTCGCCACAAATGGGGTTCAAAATCTCATGAAAGCGTTTAACAAAGCTTCGTTAGTTATTGAAACAAGAAGTTGGTTAAGACAACGTTTAATTGCTTTAATACTAACAATGATAATTTTTCTCTCCATCATCATTTGCATCAGCGCAATGGCCATTGGAGAATTGTTACTTAATTACATCAAAACAGAACTTCATATTAAAGATAGCTTAGCCGTTTATGCCATCCAGCTTACGCGATGGACTTTGTTAGCAGCACTATACTTTATTACAATTTCAGTGTTGTATCGTTATGGCCCATCACATGCAAAAAAATGGAAACTGTTTAGTGCGGGTTCTTGGCTGGCAACAATTTTAGCTTTTATAACCATTTGGGGTTTTTCATTCTACATCAATAATTTCGGCTCTTACAATAAAGTTTACGGCTCCATCGGTACTCTAATTGTAGTGATGATTTGGCTTTACCTAAATTCATTGATTTTACTCATCGGATTTGAGCTAAATGCAAGTGTTGATGTGAGCAAACGAAGTGTTAAAATTATTCGCCCAACGTTTAATTTATTCAAAAAAGCCGACCCTATTGAGGGAAACATTTCAAAGAAATAATTTTTTTCTTCCTCTGTGTTAAGCAATTATCAATTTTATATAAAAAAAAGCACATCAGAATTTGCAGATTTGAGCAGAGTTTGTACTTTTGCCTCCGGAAAGCTGGCAGAGTGGTCGAATGCGGCAGTCTTGAAAACTGTTGACTGTCATAGGTCCGGGGGTTCGAATCCCTCGCTTTCCGCTTTTAAAAGCACAAAAAATCCTGCATCTAACGATTGCAGGATTTTTTGTTTACAAGCTTTCGTAGAGAAATATTACCCTCCGCCCTTTACCCTATTCAATTCATCTTTGCTACCTGTTTTACGTTCCTTTTGAGCGAATGAATTCCCAAAGCGATACGAGAAAGATAGGATTAATCTGCGTCCATCAACATTGACGTGGCTGTTCATATCCACATTTTGGTATCTGGTAACATGTTTATATTGGCTCGATTGAAAAATATCATTAAACAGAAGTTTCAAACTAGCCTTATCATTTAGTAAGGATTTTTGAAATGCTGCTGATACGGCATGATATGATTTTTCTAAAGACGTTCCATAAACAGAAGCTGAATTAAAATATGCGTTTAATTCAAAGCTATAACCATTTCCAGCTTTAAAAGAGTTTTGGGTATTCGCACTAAAACTCATTCTACTATTAGAAAAATTACCAATTGCACCATCTCCTTCATATTTATTTCTGAATAAATTAACAAAGTTAGTAGCACTCCACCAAGAAAAATAATTCGTTTGTCCGGTAAAACTAACCCCATAATTTGTTAAACTTTTTAAATTCTGCGGACTTTCAAATGTTGTATTAATATTATCAATTTGCCCAGTAATCCATGTTATAACGTCTTTAGTTCGACTGTAATTTATGGATGCAGTATATTTTTGCTTAAATACATAGCTGGCAACAAAATTCTGTGTAAGTTCTGGTCTTAAATTCGGATTTCCTTCATAATATAATAATGGGTCTCTAAAAACTCTAAAAGGATTCAGATCGCCGTAATCTGGTCGTTGAACACGCCTGCTGAAAGCTAGTTGAACCTGATTATTTTCACCAATTGGCTTGCTAATAGCAAGATTGGGAAATAGCTGGAAGTAATTTCTTTTAAAAGTTGTATTGGTTGTTACCTGATTTCCCAGCGTATTCGTGTACTCACCCCTTAAACCTAATTGAATATTTATCTTTTTAAATTCTTGATTTAGATTAACATAAGCGGCATGTATTTGTTCTTTGTAAACAAAATAATTGCTACTGGCGGCATCATAAACCCAATTTCCTTGTTCTAAATTTTGATAAACCAAATTATTATCAGAAGTTACAGATGAGCTTTTCAATCCGCTTTCAAATTTTAATTTCTCACCCCATTTGTCAGCAAAATCTATTTTGGCGACATAGACATCCGTTTTAGCAGGAACATAGCCTTTTCTATTTGTCGTAATACCAGATGGATTTAGCGAATTTGGTAAAGTGTAAGTATCTAAGTTCAAATTCGATGTAAAACTATTACTGGCATAGTCTAAGTCTGCTGAAAGAGATTGTCCATCTTTATTAAATTTATGCTGATAATTCAAATTGTAGGTTATATTTTTCCAGCTTTGCTGGTCGTAATTTGTGGTCTGCAAATCGCTAATTGTAGCACCAGAAAAATCTTTTAGATTATTGATGGTATTACTGTTGTGAAGATATTTTCCGATATTTCCATTAACTAAAAAGCCAACCGTATTTGATTTATCCAGGTCTAAATCAGCGCCTAATCTGAAATTATTAGTATTTAATGGTTCACGGGTTTTCGTATGTTGATTTGAAATCCTATCGTAATTACCAACCGCTACTCCATTTAAATAAAATCGACGGCTAAAATCTAAATATTCAGTTTCACCACGATAAGCATAATTATAACTTCCGAAGACATTTAGACCAGCATTTTTATAATTTAAATTAAAACCCGAACCATATCTGGCATTTCTACCCGAGCCGCCATTTACCGTTACAGAACCATTTAATCCTTTCAGCTGATTTTTCTTCATGATGATGTTAATCATCCCTGCATTGCCTGCTGCATCGTACTTTGCAGATGGATTCGACATAATTTCAATCTTCGAAACAGACGACGAATTTGTACCTTTTAGCAAAACACCTAGTTCTGTTGGAGATAAATAGGTTAATTTTCCGTTAATCATAACATTCACACCCGGACGTCCTTTTAAAGATATTTTACCGTCTTCATCAACTTTAACACCAGGTGCTCGTTGCAATAGCTCTAATGCTGTATTTCCTTCTGATAAAATGCTATTTTCGACATTTATAGTCATTTTATCCAAGCCTTGCTCAATTACGTTTTTCTGAGCTACAATATTTACCGCGTTTAATGTTTTTGCATCTTCCTGGAGCTTAATTGCTGCTAAAATGGTTTCTTTATTTTGAATACTGATTTGAAAAAATTCACCAGTATATTCGATATAGCCCATACTGGAAACTTTAATTCTATACCTGCCTGATATGATACCAGAAATCGAAAATTGACCAAGAGAATCGGTAAGTGTGCCCTTGATAGTCTTGCCATCAGCATCTTGAAGTGCAATTGACGCATATTCCAAAGCCGAATCGTCATATGTAAAAACAATTCCTTTTACGGTTTGATTTGTTTGCGCATAAGTATCATTCATCGCAAGCAAAAAGAAAAATTGAACGAGAGCGTAATGGATAAACTTTGTAGTAATAGATTTTTTAACGGGTGTAATAAATAAATTTTTAGGCATATTCTAGATTATAATTGTGCATTTACAGATAAGTAGCACAACTATCATTTTCCCGAAGTAAGAAAATGAAAAAATAAAATATTAGTCGATAAGTTTATCTATCCGAAGAATAAAATCAGTATCACCCGATAACTTCAATCCTCTTTTTAAGGTTTCCTTTTTTATATTATAAAGCCAAATGTAATTACCTTTTTTTTCAGAATTGATAGAAATATATGCTGTACCATCCCTAACTACAACTGCCTCACGGCGTGTACCCTTATCTAAAGGAAGATTTAATTTATTAACGCTTTGCGTCATTAAATCAATAACATAAAATTCGAAATGCGCTTTACTGTAATGATCGTTTAATCCAGTAAACAAGTCTTTTCGCTCTGCCCTAATAATGGCTTTATTATTACCTAAATACCACATTCCATAAGCGTGGTTTTTAACCTTTCTGCTTATGTCGAAAAAGTAATTCTTTGCCAGATTACGATTATCAGCATTTAATTTAAATATTCCTGTTGATAGTTCGGGGCGATTGCCCAAAGCAATGCCTGGGCAGGACATAAAGAAATAATCTTGTTTCTCCGTTTTAAAACCATAAGATTGAATTGTATTTGGCCCACCTGGATAGGTAGAACGAGTATCTTTCTCGGTATTTACTAATTTAAAAGATGGAAAATCATACTGCGAAACATACAAAGTATCACTGGTTAAATAATTCGAATTTTGTGAGGCATGAAAAGTATAGCCCATATACAATTTATCCGCCTGCTTTTCTACAAAACCGATTGATAATGCTTTAAATTCATTGGAGGTTTTACTAATGTTTATATTATTTTCAGATTGTTTATGCAAAGAGTTAGCATCCAATAACACAAATTTTGCCTTATCGTAACCAGACGCATTTAATCCAACCAGCAGCAAATTATTATCATCTATCCAATTAAAATTTTCTAGCACAAAATCATCTACTCTTACTGAATCTACAGTTTCAAATACATTATTCTCTATTTTAAATTTTGAGAAAAGCCCGGTTTTTCTATCGAGGTGGTAGTAAAACCCATTTTTAACAAAAGTATCTCGGCCAATATTTTCAGTATTTAGTAAAACTCCATCTCTTTCTGGCTTTAAGTTTCCATCAGCTAAACTACTAGTTTGTAAAAGGTATTCTTTTCCGCTTTTACCCAAGATATAAATACTGTATTTGGGATTTTCTGACTCGTCTTTTTTAGATACGCAACCAACAAAAAGTAGAGAAAAACAAACCCAAAATATATACTTTAAAGATGGATGGATGAAATATAGTCGCATTGATTAAAATTAAATACCAAATTGATTAGAAATTTGCTGTTGCAAAACTGGTGGCAAATCTAACAGGTTTCTTTCGCTCACAACAAGTATATCCGACAAGCGATTTCCATTTCTTAAAACAATATAAGTTTGATTCTTTTTTAAGGTAATATATGTTTTCAAACCTACATCAATTTCAATATCTTTTTTTGGAGAAATTAGAAAACTACCCTTTAAATTGGTTATTCTATTAATCTCATCAAATTTAACAATGGTATTTGGAGCAATTAACGCATTGTAGTCACTTTTATTTACTTTTGAAACATGATTATTTGAAAGGTTTTCGAGCGATAACAGTAGCGTTGGATTATCTGTTTTAGCACTAAAAATTAAATAAAAAGCAGAAGCCAGAACAAAGATTAACAAAGATGCTGCAATGGCGCCTTTCCACATAAAATAAGAATTGCTCCTAATTTTATTCTTTTGAGGAAGAGCTGACTCAATATCATTCCAGATATCTGCTTTAATACTGATTTTTTCTTTCAAAGAAATGTTATCATCCAAATCCTCAACCTCAGCATTAAATAACCATTCTTCTACTTGAATACACTCTTCAGGCGTACAAGTATTTGAATGATATCTTTCCAGAAGCTCTTTATTTATGTTCATGTTAGTATACAATGGCCGATATTATGAAGTAGCATAACTCTATCTTTACCGTAAGTGAATTTTAATATTTTTTTAAAGCCTCTTTTAACCTGCTCATAGCTTTAGTAATGTGATATTCAACGGCCCGTTCGGAAATGGAAAGAACTTGAGCAATTTCTTTATTACTCAACCCCTGCTCTCTACTCATTTTGTAAACCCTTTTACATTGACACGGCAACTCATCTACCAAAAGATCAACTTTACTTTTTAATTCGTTAAAAATAACTTGTTCTTCAGTACAATTTGTCGAATTGGCACAATTTATCAAGCTCAACTCATTATGCTTTTGCCTGCTTACCTTGTTTCTAATATATTCAAATGCTTTGTATTTTGCCGATTTGATTAAATAATGCTCAAGGTTCTGAATTTCCAATTCATTTCTACGCTCCCATAAAGAACGAAAAATTTCCTGAACCATACCTTTCGCTGGCTCCAATTCCTGAATATTGTTGTAGCAAACGGCAAATATTTTTTCCCAATAAAGATTGTATGCCTGTTCAAATACCAAGCGATCAATTTTTATAGGTTTATCTGATATGGAAATATTTTTGCCCAAAAATGAAATGAGAATTTCGGCAAATATATAATTATTTAGATTTATTCTAAATAATATTGCAATTTACAAATCACAATCTAAAAATTTCCAACTATCTTGCCGATAATTGGTTTATCTATAAAATTACTCTTCGTATGACTAAAAATATCTTCATTGCTTCCGCAGAACCATATACCGGAAAATCGGTTATTGCCTTCGGAATGATTAATATGCTGCTCGCCAAAACACAAAAAGTTGGTTATTTCAAACCAATTATTGCGCAAGATGATTTAAATGAAAAGGATAAACATGTGGAAGCAATGCTTGATTACTTTTCACTTCCGGTTAAATATGAAGATGCATTTGCTTTTACCAGACAGGACATGCTTCACGAACATCAAAACAGCGGAGATGTCATTAATACAATAATAAGCAAATACAAAAAACTAGAAGATAATTACGATTTCACGGTAATTGAAGGAAGTGATTTTCTTGGTGAAGGTATGGCATTTGAATTTGAATCCAACGCTTTGATGGCCAAAAATCTTGGTGCGCCGGTATTAATCGTCGTTTCTGGAAAGAATAAAACAGCGAGTCAGCTTTTCAAATCGGCCATAAATATTTACCGTAATTTCTTATTAAGAGATGTTCAGGTTTTAGGTGTTGTGGCCAATATGGTAAATCCTGAAGAAGCCGAACGTATTAAACAAGCTTTAACCAATCAATTGCCAGCCGAATTATTAATCGCTGTAATTCCGATAGAGAGTGGTTTGCAAAGTCCGACAATGAGGGAAATTACCGATGCTTTGGATGCAGAAATATTATTTGGCGCAGATTTAATGGAAAATCAGGTTGATAATTTTGTAACCGGTGCGATGATGCTACCCAATTTTTTAAGACACATTAAAGATAACCTGCTCATTGTTACCCCTGGCGACCGTGGCGATATCATAATCGGTTCGTTACAAGCCAATTTATCTGCAAACTATCCAAAAGTTGCTGGCATCGTTTTAACTGCCGGAAGTTTGCCTGATGAACCAATGATAAAACTAATTGAGGGTTTGCAAACCATTATCCCAATAATTTCTGTTCAAAAAGGCACATTTGAAACCACAACTGCAATTGGCTCAATTCATTCTAAAATCACAATAGATAATAAAAAGAAAATTGCGCTTGCGATTGAGTTATTTGAGAAATATGTTGACCTTAAAGCGCTTGACGATAAAATAATCACGTTCAGCTATGAGGGAATTACACCTCACATGTTTCAATATAATTTGGTTAAGTGGGCAAAGCGAGATAAAAAACACATAGTACTGCCGGAAGGCAATGATGATAGAATTCTTAAGGCTGTTGAAAAACTAATTACTCAAGATATTGTGAACATCACCTTGCTTGGCGACCCTTTAGAAATTGGCACTTCAATTAAAAGGCTAGGATTAAATTTGGATATAAATGCAATTAACATCCAAAGTCCATCTCAATCTACGCAATACGATAATTATGTTGAAACGCTTTATGAATTACGTAAAACTAAAAACGTAAACATGGAAATGGCTCGGGATATGATGACTGATGTATCTTATTTCGGTACTATGATGGTTTACAAAGGTGATGCCGATGGAATGGTTTCTGGTGCTGTTCACACTACTCAGCACACCATCAGGCCCGCCTTACAATTTGTAAAAACGAAACCTGGCGTTTCCGTTGTATCATCAATATTTTTTATGTGTTTACCAGAGCGTGTTGCCATTTTCGGCGATTGTGCTGTAAATCCTAATCCAACTGCACAACAATTAGCAGAAATTGCAATTTCATCAGCAGAAAGCAGTGCTAAGTTTGGGATTGAACCTAGAATTGCAATGCTTTCTTATTCATCCGGAAGTTCAGGCGAGGGTGAAGATGTAGAGCGAGTAAGGGAGGCAACATCAATTGTAAGAGCAAAATATCCAGAGTTAAAAATAGAAGGCCCAATTCAATACGATGCAGCAGTCGACCCGCTTGTAGGGCAGCAAAAATTACCAGGCTCGGAAGTTGCAGGGAGAGCGAGTGTTTTAATTTTCCCTGATTTAAATACCGGAAACAACACTTATAAAGCTGTTCAACGAGAAACCGGTGCATTGGCAATTGGTCCAATGTTGCAAGGGTTAAATAAACCAATTAACGATTTAAGCAGGGGTTGTACGGTTGATGATATTTTCAACACCGTTGTCATCACAGCCATTCAATGTCAGGATATAATGTAAGTATAACATAGCCTTGTAACGAAACAACAATCGCAAAAACAATAAATATCACGCATGAATATTTTAGTTATCAATTCAGGAAGCAGCTCAATTAAATATCAATTATTTAAAATGCCATCTCCAAAACCAATATGCAGTGGCTTGGTGGAACGTATCGGTATAGAAGGCTCGTTTATAAAACATGCTGTTTTTTCTAATGATGAAAAACTTTTGGTTGAGAAAGATGGATTTATATCGAACCACGGCGAAGGTTTAAGGCAAGTTTTAAATTTATTATCAGAAGGAACAAATGCAGTAATTGCAAGTCCGGAAGATGTTATGGCGGTTGGCCACAGAGTAGTACACGGTGGCGAGCATTTTACCAGTGCAACCTCAATTGATGATGAAGTTAAACATCAAATTAAGAAATTATTTTCACTAGCGCCGTTGCACAATCCGGTAAATTATAAATGTATTGAAGTAGCCGAACAAACTTTTGCTACGGCAAAGCAAATCGCTGTTTTCGATACTGCATTTCATCAAACCATTCCGCAAGACGCATTTCGATATGCAATTCCAGAATGGTACTATAAGGAACATGGGATTAGGGTTTACGGTTTTCACGGTACAAGCCACAAATATGTTAGTGAGCAAGCCATAAAACATTTGAATAAAGTAGATTCAAAAATCATTAGCATACACTTGGGGAATGGTTGTAGTATTACTGCTATAAAGGACGGAAAATCAATTGATACGAGTATGGGCTTTGGTCCGCTTAGTGGTTTAATGATGGGAACAAGATCTGGAGATATCGACCCATCCGTTATTTTTCACTTAATGGAACACTCGGGTTACACACTCGAACAATTAAGTGCATTGTTGAACAAACAATCAGGTTTGCTTGGCGTTGGTGGTTCTAGCGATATGCGTGATATCAATAAACTAGTAAATGAAGGTAACGAAGCGGCAAGGCTTGCACTCGATATTTATGCCTATAGAATTAAGAAATTTATTGGTGCTTATGCCGCAATACTAAATGGAATTGATGCAATCGTTTTTACAGCTGGCGTTGGCGAAAATGATGCAGAAATGCGACTTTCTGTATGCAGAAATTTGAATTATTTAGGAATTGAAATTGATATAGCTAAAAATGATAATTATAAAGGGCAGTTGTTAAATATAAATAGCAGCGAATCCAAAGTTGAAATTTTGGTTATACCAACTAACGAAGAGTACGAAATTGCTAATCAATGCTTTAACTTGCTTAATTAAATTAATTTATGGTTTGACAAATGTTTATAAATATTAGCCGAAAATAGCATAAGAAATAGTTTTTACTATTTTTGCGACCGTTAATTAAGTGTTATGAGAAAATTACTTTTCGGATTTATCTTGCTGTTTACTTTAAGTGCTTGTAAAAAATCAATTCCTCCTCCAAATGTTATTAAACTTAATGTATTCACAACTAAAATATTAAACACTAATACCAATGAACCACAAACATTATATTGGTATGTAAGATTTATGCAAACTGGTGGATTGTACTACTGCACATCTACAAATCGATTATTAGATTTTAAAGGTTACAAATTTACCTTCAGCATAGAAACTCCAAATGATTTGAAAGCTGGAAATCAGATTGAAGATATTGTGGTTTACATCAGAAATTTAGAAGGAGATATTGTTAAAGACTTTAACTAAAAAAGGGGATTTGCAAATTGCAAATCCCCTTTTTTAATATTTTATAGACTAATTAGGCCTGAGCTTCTTTGCCTGCTCTAGCTTTATCGATTTGCTTATTTATACGCTCTAAAACATCATAGATATCAAAAGGCTTACTAATGTAATCATCAGCAAATGCATCAATTGCTTTTTGTTCGCTATTATTCTGTGCAGACATCACTATAATCGGGATATGCTTTGTAAAAATATCCGTTTTTAAATCTTCACAAATTTCAGCCCCGTTTCCATCAGGTAACATTACATCAAGCAAAAATAAGTCTGGCATTGCATCTTGAATGTTCTTCTTTAATTCTGAAAATGTTGATGAAAGTTGAAGCTCGAAACCCTCTTCTTTTAAAAGAATCTCAATTACATTTCTAATTTCCTGATCATCTTCTAAAATGTGTATGCGTTTTTTTAACATGGTTCAAATTATTGTTTTGGTTTAAATATCGATATTATTCTATACGATTGTAACAGTAACACCTAAACCTTCTAAATGTTTTACAATTTGTTCAGAAATTCCTTTATCTGTAATAATGTGATCAATTTCTTCTAATCCGCAGATTTTACCAAAGCCTCTTTTACCAAATTTAGTCGAATCGGCAAGTACAATAGTTTTCTGCGAAACATTAATCATCTTTCTATTTAAATGGGCTTCCATAGCGTTTGTTGTGGTTAAACCGAAATCTAAATCTATTCCATCAACACCCAAAAAAAGTTTATTAAAATAGAAATCGCCCAAAACTTGCTCTGCATAACTGCCCATAACTGATGACGAACTTTTTCTAAGCAAACCGCCCAACTGTATCACCTCAATGCTGTTTTCCCTCATCAATTCTAAAGCTACATTTAAGGCAGAAGTTACCACGGTTAAATTTGTACCTGCCGGAATATTCTTGGCAAAATATAAAACAGTAGTTCCCGATGCGATTACAATTGATTCGTTTTCGCTTAAGAGTTGAGCAGCAGCTGCCCCAATTTTATTTTTTTCAGATGATTGTAGCTTTTCCTTTTCATTTACAGGTCTATCAACCGTATAAGGATTATTCATGGTCGCTCCACCATGTGTTCTGAATAAAAGATTCTTGTCTTCTAAAAGTTTTAAATCCTTTCTTATCGTAACAGAAGACACTTTCAGTTCCTTACACAAGTCAACAACATTAATATATTGGTCTCGCTGTAAACGACTCAAAATTAACTGGTGCCTCTCAGCTAAATTCATCATAATAGTTTGATTGTTTTTAAAACGCCACAAATTAGCAAATTGAAAAATCATTTGGATAAATAAAATAATAATTTTTTAACTCAAATAGTATATTATTTCGATTACGATTACTTATAATTGCGTATTGTTTCGTTTTATTATCTTTTGTTTTAAATGAATAGAATACATAACCCACTTATTGAAGATAATATCCTTTGGGACATCATTATTATTGGTGGTGGTGCTACAGGGTTGGGTACTGCTCTAGATGCCACTACCCGAGGATTAAAAACACTACTTGTCGAACAATCAGATTTTGCCAAAGGAACATCGAGCAGAAGCACAAAATTAGTACATGGTGGCGTTCGCTATTTAGCACAGGGTGATATTAGCTTAGTAAAACATGCGCTGGAAGAACGTGGATTATTGCAAAATAATGCAGCTCACTTGGTTGATAAAGAAGAATTTATTATTCCCTGCTACGACTGGTTTTCTGTTATAAAATATTTAAGTGGATTAACCATTTACGATTGGCTTTCTGGCAAGTATAGTTTTGGAAAATCGAAATATTTATCAAAAAGTGAAACCTTAAAATTAATGCCTGAAATAAAATCAAAAGGTTTAAAGGGTGCAATCAGATATTTTGATGGTAAATTTGATGATGCCCGTTTAGCGATAAATATTGCTCAGACAGCAATTAATCATGGCGCAACCTTGTTAAACTATACTAAAGTTATCGCGCTGCAAAAACGGGATGAAACCATAATCGGAATAGAAACCGAAGATGTTTTAACAGGTATAAAAAATATATTTAAGGGTAAAGTAATTATTAATGCTACAGGTGTTTTTGTAGATGATATTTTGAAGATGAACAATCCTAAATCGAAAAATATGGTTAGACCAAGTCAGGGTATTCATATTGTTTTGGATAAAAGTTTTTTAAATACAGAATCTGCTCTTATGATTCCGAAAACATCTGATGGAAGGGTACTTTTTGCTGTGCCTTGGCATAAACATTTGTTAGTTGGCACTACTGATACCCCTATTGATGAGCACAGTTTAGAACCTAAAGCGCTAAAAAAGGAAGTTGATTTCATTTTAGCTACAGCTTCAGTTTATTTCAATAGAAAACCGACAGAAGATGACATTTTGAGTGTTTTCTCTGGGCTCAGACCCTTAGCAGCTCCAACTAAAACCGATGGAAGCAGCACAAAAGAAATTAGTCGCGATCACAAATTATTAATCTCTGCAAAAGGATTAATCACCATCACTGGCGGCAAATGGACAACTTATCGCCGCATGGCGGAAGAAACGGTTAATTTAGCGATAACACATGCGAATTTGAGCGCTACTGAGTGTATAACCAGAACATTAAAAATTAATGGTTGCAGAGATTTTAAGGATGAACATTATTTAGATATCTATGGCACAGATAAACCTAAAATAGAAGCATTAATTGAACAAAATCCAGAATTAAGTGAGAAACTTCATCCAAATTTCCCCTACAACAAAGCAGAAGTAGTTTGGGCAATCGAAAATGAAATGGCCGAAACAGTTGAAGATATTTTAAGCCGCCGTTTAAGGGTTTTATTTATTGATGCAAAGGCTGCTATGGAAATGGCTCCGGTTGTAGCATCAATTTTAGCAAAAGCGTTACAAGCAAATGCTGAATGGGAACGTAAGCAAATTGAAATTTTTAATAATTTGGCAGAAGGCTATATCCAAAATAATAATACAAAATTGCAATCGGTTTTAACCGAATAGCACCTAACCTAATATAACATTATGAGCAAGTTCATCTTGTCTATCGACCAAGGAACCACCAGTTCGAGGGCAATCATTTTTAACCACAATGGCGAAATTGTGGCCATTGCACAAAAAGAATTTACGCAAATATATCCGCAGGCAGGCTGGGTAGAACATGACCCGATGGAAATCTGGTCGACGCAACTTTCTGTAGTTGCCGAAGTAATTGTGAAAGCGGGCTTAACGGTTAACGATATAGATTCTATCGGGATTACAAACCAACGCGAAACCACAGTAGTTTGGGATAAAGAAAGTGGAACACCAATTTATAATGCCATTGTTTGGCAAGACAGAAGGACATCAGCCTATTGTGATGAAATTAAAGCAAAGGGTTTATCAAAAAATATTCAGGAAAAAACAGGCTTAATTATCGATTCTTATTTCTCGGCAACTAAAGCAAAATGGATTTTAGAAAACGTTGATGGCGCAATGGAAAAAGCAAAAGCTGGCAAACTTGCTTTTGGTACAATAGACAGTTGGTTGATTTGGAAACTTACCGCTGGAAAAACGCATATAACCGATGTTACAAACGCATCGCGTACAATGCTTTACAATATACATACATTAAATTGGGATGATGAATTACTTGAGTTATTTGGAATTCCGAAGGGAATGCTTCCTGAAGTAAAATCATCAAGTGAGGTTTATGGCGAAACAGCAGGAAAAATTCTTGCGGCCAAAATCCCAATTGCAGGTATAGCCGGCGACCAGCAATCGGCGCTTTTTGGGCAAATGTGCACGGAAATCGGAATGGTAAAAAACACTTATGGAACTGGCTGTTTTATGCTCATGAATATTGGCACCGAAGCCAAAATATCGGCCAATAACCTACTCACCACCATCGCCTGGAAAATAAAAGATGAAGTACATTATGCTTTGGAAGGAAGTATTTTTATTGGTGGTGCAGTTGTACAATGGCTTCGAGATGAAATGGGTTTGATTTCAAAATCTGCAGATGTAGAAACATTAGCAAAAAAAGTTCAGGATACACAGGGCGTATATATTGTACCAGCCTTTGCCGGCTTAGGCGCACCACATTGGGACCAACATGCTCGTGGAACGATAACTGGTTTAACTCGTGGCACGAATAAATCGCACATTGCCAGAGCTGCACTGGAAAGCATTGCCTATCAAACAATGGATGTTTTAAAAGCCATGGAAGCTGATGCAGGCGTAAACATTGCCGAATTAAGAGTGGATGGAGGTGCGACAGCAAATGATTTGTTAATGCAATTTCAAGCTGATTTATTGCACAGCAAGGTAGTTAGACCAGAAGTAACGGAAGTAACCGCAATTGGTGCTGCCTATTTAGCAGGTTTAGCTACCGGATTTTGGAGCAGCATTGATGAAATTCGTTCTCAGTGGAAAATTAATAAAACATTTTCTGCCACTGAAGGAATTGATAATACGGATAGAATTAAAGGCTGGAACAGAGCAGTTAAGGCGGCAAGGGTTTGCGCAGAAAATTAGCATATTTACAACAAAAATATTTAACCAAATATAAAAATGACAGAATTTGTAGCAGAATTTATTGGCACAGCGCTAATTATTCTTCTTGGTAACGGCGTAGTTGCCAATGTTGTTTTAAAAGAAACAAAAGGCAACAATAGTGGGTGGATGGTTATTACAACCGCTTGGGCGCTTGCAGTATTTGTGGGTGTAGTTATCGCCGCACCGTACAGTGGCGCACATTTAAATCCGGCGGTAACAATTGCGCTCGCTATAACGCAAAAATTTGCATGGATTAAAGTTCCGTATTACATTTTGGCGCAGCTATGCGGCGCAATGTTGGGTTCTATTTTAGTTTGGTTGATTTACAAAGACCACTTTGATGCCACAGAAGATAAAGGACTTAAAGCCGCTCCATTTGCAACAGCTCCTGCAATCCGAAACTTAAAATCTAATTTATTTTCAGAAATCATCGGGACTTTCGTACTAATATTTGTTATTTTCTATTTCACAAATGCCGAAATGGGAACGGATAAAACACCAATTGGACTAGGTTCTATAGGCGCAATTCCGGTTGCTTTCTTGGTTTGGGTTATTGGCCTTGCTTTAGGCGGTACTACAGGTTATGCCATAAATCCGGTTAGAGATTTGGGACCGAGGATTATCCATAGTATTATCCCAATGAAAGGCAAAGGAAGTAGCGATTGGTCTTATTCATGGGTTCCAATTGTAGGCCCTATTTGTGGTGCTACGCTTGCCGCATTACTTTATTTAGCCTTAAATTTTAAATACTAATACGATTTACAATCATCTGTAACAAAGAATTAACATTGTTTTTACTCATATAAATAATGTATTAAAATCAAATAATTGATACCTTTGTTTGATTCATTCATGTTTGAGCGCATGTTTGGGTTTAGATATAGGATAGGCCTAGGTGCCTATCCTTTTTTTGTTTTCTTAATCTAGATTAAGTTTTTCTAAGCGATACAGTTTTATATTTGATGATATAAAATCCTCATAAATGAAAAAAGAATCTTCATATGCTCAAATATTTCTCAGGCTTGCTTTAGGCATCGGTTTCATTTACCCGGTACTAGATAGAATTGGTTGGCTTGGCCCTGCCGATGGTAAAAACATCGGATGGGGAGATTGGGTAACATTTTTAGCCTATACACATTCTTTAATGCCAATCTTAAGTAAATCACTAACAGACTTTTTCGGATTAATTGCCACAATTGCTGAGGTTACTTTCGGCATTTTACTCATAATTGGATATAAAACCAGGCTCGCCTCTATCGGAAGTTTTATTCTACTTTTAGGATTTGCAACTTGCATGGCAATCACATTGGGCTTAAAAGCGCCCTTTAATTATTCAGTTTTCACCGCAAGCGCAGCAGCTTTGTTATTGGCTTATATTGGTGATTACAAATGGAGCTTTGATAATCTGAAAATTAATAAAAATTAGCCGAAAACTTCTTTTGCCTTTGCAATTGCTTTTTTTAAATCGATTCCCTTACCTAAAATACCTTTAAATAAATCACCTTCAGATTCAAGCCTATCAAGGGTGTTAAAAATATGGAAATCGGTCATTTTTAACCCTGGTTTTACTTCACTCCAATCCAAAGGCATTGAAACCGTTGCACCAGGCTTTGGACGTAAAGAGTACGGTCCTGCGATAGTTGCACCCGGCCTGTTTTGCAGAAAATCGAGATACATTTTCCCTCCCCTGGCCGAAACCATTCTTTCTAGCGTTGTAAAATCGGGGATTTGTTTATTAACCAAACTCACCACAATTTTTGCAAACATTTGGCTTTGCTCATAGGTGTATTTTGCATTCAAAGGAATGTAGATATGCATACCCGTTGAGCCTGAGGTTTTAGGAAAACTTGGTACATCTAGCGCATCTAAAACTTTTTTGGTTTCATTTGCAGCCTCAATAACCTGATTAAAAGTGTGTTTATCTGGGTCTAAATCAATCACACAGTAATCTGGATTATCGGGTTTTTGCACCCTGCTAAACCATGGATTCATTTCTATACAACCGAGTGATGCCATCCAGAGCAAACTATCTACGTTCGTTCCCACCAAGTATTCCTTTTTCTCCCCTTCCCCATTTTCATAAGGAAAAGTTTCTGCCCAACCTGGTGCTTTACCTTTAACATCCTTCTGATAAAAACTCTTGCCATTTATCCCGCCAGGAAATCTGTTTAAAGATTGAGGTCTATCCTTTAAATACGGTAAAATATAATCGGCAATCTGATAATAATAATTAAACATATCCCGCTTACTGATTTTTTCTTTCGGCCAATACAGCTTGCTTAAATGTGTAAATTTTAGTTCATGTCCTTTAATTTTACGAACCTGAGTTTCATCTTTTGGATTTAGCAAGGTTTTAGTCGGCTTTTCTTTCGGCGGTTTCAAAGCATTACTATGTTTGTCTTCAGTTTCAATTACTTTATCGGTTGAAATCTCCTTTTCCTGAACAACATCTTTCGCTTTTTTATCTTCCCGCATACCTTGAAAAGATGGATGTCGGAAAACGCCATCATCAGTAACTTCGGTAAAGGCAACTTCGCAAACCAATTCAGGTTTTAACCAGGTTATTTTCGCCTTCGGCGGATTTGGCCTGAACCTCGAGGGTTTGTTCACATCAGGAATTTCATCAAAAGGAGATTTATCGGAAACCAACGGCTTAAATTGCGCCAATAGCTCTTTTTGTAATTTATCAGAAAAACCAGTTCCAACTTTACCAACGTAATTAAGTTTTTTGTTTTGATATACCCCTAACAATAGCGAACTGAATGCTTTGGATGTATCATCGTTTTTAGTATACCCGACGATTACAACTTCTTGTCTTTTATCCACTTTTATCTTTAACCATTCTTTTGAGCGTTTATCAACCAAGTACGTACTGGTAGATTTTTTGGCGATAATCCCCTCCAAGCTCATTCTTTTAGCGGCATCAAAAAAATCTACACCATTTGCTTTAAAAACTTTGCTCAGCCTGATTCTATCATCATCAGTTGGCAAAATATCCGCAAGAATGGCTTGTCGCTCTGTCAGCGTTAAATCCATCAGGTTTTTATTATTGTACCAAAGCAAATCAAAAACGTAAAAAACCAGTTCACCATCAGCTTCGCTCCTCCAGTTTTGCAAAGCACCAAAATTTGAAATTCCCTTCTCATTTAAAACCAAAATCTCTCCATCAAAAACAGCGTTTATTTTTTGCTTAGTAAGCAAATCATAAATCGGGTAAAATTTATCGTTAAAAGTTTTATTGTTTCGCGAAAGCAATTCTACTTTCCCCTTATTTATAAACGCTAAAGCCCTGTAGCCATCCCATTTAACCTCGTATTGCCAATCTGCATCGTCAAAAGGCTCATCAATCAATGTGGCCAACATGGGCTTTATGTTTTTTGGAATTGCTGTTTTTTTTGCCTTGGCAAGCAATTTTTTTACATCAATCTTTTTATCGGGTGTTTCGGTTTTAACTTTTTGTGCTAGTTTATCTTGTTGCGTTTTTTTTGGTGGTTTTATTTTCTCTTTGTGACCATCCTTCCAAACATTCTGTGAGGTTTTCTCCATCGATTCGATGTCCTTACCAGAAATTACCGATTTATCTTCCTTAGTAATGTCTTTTACCGATGCGTAATCATCTTTATGCTTAATAAGCAGCCAACCATTCTCTCCCATTCCATTAGTTTTGACCAGTGCAAATTCGCCCTTTAGTTTCTTGCCATTTAAGTTTACTTTTAAAGAGCCTTCCTTAAGTTGCTTTAGCAAATGTTTTTCCTGCGCTTTTTTACCCTTTATTTCTTCAATCGGTTCATAAGTACCTTCATCCCAAACAATAACAGTTCCACCACCATATTCGCCTTTCGGAATAATGCCCTCAAAGTTTCGGTAATCAAATGGATGATCTTCAACCATCATTGCCAAACGCTTATTTTTTGGGTCGGTTGATGGCCCTTTCGGAACGGCCCAGCTTTTTAAAACACCATCCATTTCTAACCTAAAATCGTAATGTAAGCGAGAAGCATCGTGTTTTTGAATCACAAACATTAATTTTGTTTTACTTACACCTTTACTAGATTTTGGCTCAGAAGTTTTAGAAAAATTTCGTTTGGATTTATATTTTGCTAAACTCATAATGGAAATATTTATTACACAACCACTTAATTAGGCAAATGTTTGAAATCATAATACTTAAAATCAAGTATTTTACTGATTATCAACCTATTCTAAAAACATTAATCTAACATAAACGTTACGTTACGAAAGCATTGATTATGAGGATTAAAGGCACAGTGGTTATTACATTAAAAACAGGAGAAAAGGCCCTGATTTTATTAACCGAAAACGAAACGGAACAATCTAAACTTTATCATCACTTGGCAATTGATGCCTATCAGTTTAAAAATGAATTATCGGAAGAAGAGCCAAACATAAAATACATTTCTACCGGATATAAAACAGATAACAACGAAATTATTTGGGATGATAACTATATCGCTGTACCTAACTGGTATGATAAAAATTAAGTTTTCTATTAAAGTATTATAATAACCATAAGTTAATAACTACATGATTGTGAATAACTAACGTAAACTACAAATTCTGTTTTAGGTTTTACTTGTATAGAATTTAAGCTTATGAAAAAGTGTATCTATGTAGTTGAAGACAATCCTAGTATTAGAGAAATTATAGAATTTCTACTAGTTGAAGAACTTTACGAAGTTAAAACTTGTAAAGACAGTAAGGCCTTTTGGCAGCAAATGAATAACCACAATCCCGACATGATTATTTTAGATATTATGTTACCTGATGGAAATGGAATAGATATTTGTACAGCACTAAAAGGCAATGCAAGAACTCATAATATTCCGGTGATGATGATGTCGGCTAATAACCATTTAGCGCAGGTTAAATCCAAATGCACGGCAGAAGATTTCATTAATAAACCATTCGATTTAAACGATTTTGCCGAAAGGGTTGGAAAATATGCACCTAATTAATAAAAAGGGAGATTACAAATTGTAATCTCCCTTTTTATTAATGTATAAATTCAAATCTTATTTCACTAAAGAAGCATCATATAATTTTGTATGCAGTTTAAATAACTCGGCAGAGGGCATTTTAATAACCTTTCTGTCGTAAGTCATGTAGCCATTTATTTCGCCTTCAACATCAGTAGTTTGTGTATAAACTGCAGCTGATAAACCCAATGGAATTAGTTCTACCATTCTTTCTGTAAAAGTTTTGTATTTGCTTAACATTTCATCGGCAGTTTTAAAACTTTGATAACCCCAGTTATTTTTGTTTTGCCAGGTATGCCCTGTTACAGGTAAACCCAAACCTCCAAATTCGCCTAAAACCAAAATGGTATTTTTACCAAATAAATCTGGTCTTGGCATTGCTGGTTGCGGATAATGGTGTAAATCTGTAAAATGACCTGTATTAAAGAAGTTCCCGCCACTTGCACTATTTATTAAACGCGATGGGTCTTTTTTCATCGTCCACTCTGTAATTTCAACAGTTTTAAATTGGCCCCAAGCCTCGTTAAAAGGTGTCCAAACCACGATACAAGGATAATTGTGCAATGCATCCATTATAGCTGTCCATTCTTTACGGTAATAAGCTTCTGATTCTGCAGTTCTATTTTGTTCTGTGCCTCTGCCAATAATACCCGGATTTGGCTCCCAACCGTTACCTAAATCGCCACTCGGCATATCTTGCCAAAGGAGCATCCCAACCTTATCGCAATAATTATAATACCTTGCTGATTCTACTTTAATGTGTTTCCTTATCATATTGAAACCCATTTTCTTAAGCTCGTCAATATCAAACTTCATGGCGGCTTCTGTTGGCGGTGTATATAATCCGTCTGGCCAGAAACCTTGATCTAAAGGTCCATACTGAAATAAGAACTTATTATTCAGATACATTCTTTTTATACCGTTGGCATCAGTACCAGTTGATATTTTTCGCATGGCAAAGTAACTTTTCACTTCATCGATGGTTTTACCTTGCCTAACTACACTGATTTTTAAATCGTACAGAAAAGGGCTATCAGGCGACCATAACTTAGGATTACTCACTGGAATTACTGCCGTGGTGCCCGGTTTAACTTGATTCTGAGCAATTACCTTGTTGCCATCCAAAACTTCAACCCTAACTAAATCTGCAGCTTGTACCGAAGCAAGATTTGTAGTAACTGAAATTGTTTTTGCATCAATATCTGGTGTTTGTTTAGTATTAATGATGTGTGTTTTTGCCAAACCCTCAATCCAAACGGTTTGCCAAATCCCGGTAACGGGTGTGTACCAAATTCCCTCTGGTTTTTTAACTTGTTTACCTCTTGGTTGTGGCCCATCATCAGTTGGGTCCCAAACTTTTACTTTAATTTCTTGAGCATTACCCTTTTTTAATAAGGAAGTTATGTTGAAGCTAAATGGATCAAAGCCACCTTCATGTTTTCCCGCCAATTTACCATTTACAAAAACTTCTGCTCTCCAATCAACCGCACCAAAATGTAATACAACATCTTTATTTTTTAATCCTGAAGGAATGCTGATATTATTTTTGTACCATAGAATACTGTCTTTGCCAACAGTTTTTCCAACACCAGAAAGTGCAGATTCTACAGCAAATGGGACTAAAATCTTACCATCATATTTTGAAGGTTCAGCGGCAGATTTTGGAACAATTGCATATTCCCATAAGCCATTTAAATTTTTCCAGTTATCGTTTCTAACCAATTGTGGTCTGGGATATTCTGGCAGTGGCGCATTTGGATTTACTTGCGAAGCAAAATCAGTTACAATCTTATCTTTTTTGAAAGTCCAGCTGGTTTGTGCCTGAACACCAAAGCTCAATAAAACACTTAAAGGGATGAGTAATTTTTTGAATTTCATGTATATATGTGGTTAGAGCGTAAATATAGTAAAACCTTTTACCTACATCATTTTACAACAAATTATTTACTTAAATGCCGTTTATTGCTAGAAAATTGTGCTTGCAATAATTTGATAAGCATTGTTCTTCCCTTAATAACCAGAATCACATAGTGCTCAGCGGAGCCGGTATTAAAGCAATAATAATCCTTAAATTTAGGGCAGTATGATAAAAATCAGTTTATTTTGAATCTTCCAAAATATTCACATCAATAACTGCTTCAGCATTTTTCAAAAGAATCAAACTATCGCTGCTTAAACCTTTCAAGTGAAGTTGCTTCCCTTCTTGCGCATACTTTTGGGTAAGTTTATGCAAGGCATCAATGCCACTCATATCTGCTACCCGGCTTTCTGAAAAATTAATGATAACCGTTTTTGGGTCGTTCAAAACATCAAACTTCTCATTAAATGCAGTTATAGATGCAAAAAATAATGGGCCAAATATCTCGTAATGTTTAACCCCATTTTCATCTATATACTTGTTGGCCCTGATTCTTTTTGCACTTTCCCAGGCAAACACCAATGCTGAAATAATTACGCCAATTAAAACGGCTAAGGCTAGGTTATGGAGAAAAATGGTAATCAAAGCTACTGTTACACCGATAAAAATATCATGCCTAGGCATTTTATTCGCAATTCTGAAACTTGCCCATTCAAATGTTCCTATGGCAACCATTATCATAACACCAGTTAAAGCAGCCATCGGTACTTTTTCTATCAGTGGTGCACCAAAAAGTATAATTAGGAGGATGGTTAATGAGGCAATGATACCCGAAAGCCTTGCTCTAGAGCCTGAAGAGAGATTAACCAATGTTTGCGCAATCATCGGACAACCACCCATCCCAAAGAAAAAACCGTTTGCAATATTTGCCGTTCCCTGCGCTAAACATTCACGGTTGCTATTACCTTTGGTTGCAGTGATTTCATCAACTAAATTTAACGTGAGCAAGCCTTCAGTTAAACCAACACCCGCCATAATCATTGCGTATGGAAAAATTATTTTTAAGGTTTCAAATTCGAATGGGATTTTGGGAATATGAAATGGAGGAAAGCCACCACTTACAGAAGCAATATCTTTAACCGTTTTGGTATCGATATTAAACACTAAAACAATTAAAAAAACAACTATGATAGCAATTAAAGATGGTGGAATGGCTTTAGTAAATTTTGGTACAATTACTACAATTGCGATGGTTAACAGTACCAAACCAGCCATTAAATAAAGCGCATTGCCACTAAGCCAAACCAACTCGCCATTAACAACCGTTTTAAATTGTTCGAGCTGAGCGAGGAATATAATCACTGCTAAACCGTTAACAAAACCATACATTACAGGTTGCGGCACTAATCGAATGAATTTGCCAAGCTTAAATAACCCGATAACGATTTGAATAATTCCTGCCAGAATAACTGCGGCAAAAACGTAATCAATTCCATTTGATTTCATCAGCGCAATTAAAACGATTACTGTTGCTCCTGCCCCACCAGAAATTAGCCCCGGTCTGCCTCCAAATATTGAGGTAATTAAGCCCATTATGAAAGCCGCATAAAGTCCAACTAATGGTGGAAAACCTGCAAGAATAGCAAAAGATAAAGATTCCGGCATCATGGTCATGGCCACGGTTAATCCGGCTAAAATTTCGTTGCGGTAATTAACTTTTTGTTTAAAGTCGAACAGGTTTAAGTAAGATTTCATTTCAGCTTCAAAGGTAAATTAATTTAAAACCGATTTAGCTTTTAAATTAATTTACTTTGAAACATTATCTTACTTAAAAAGTGAAGCAAACAATTTATTGGAGTGCAATTTCGCTGTTTGGTCGTAAATGTGCGAAGTGCTCATAATTTCATTTACGCCATATTTAGTTACAAATGCATCTAAATTATTCTTTATGGTTGCAGCACTACCGATAAACGAATAATACAACATTTGCTCTACAGCGTCTTTCTCCATCGCATCCCAAATCAAATTCATATTTTGAACGGGTGGTTTTAATTTTTCTCGTTTGCCGGTTATCACACCTAAAAACATACGCTTTACTGAGTTTGATAAAACTTCAGCTTCATCGTCTGTATCACCGGCCACAACATTAACACAAGCCATCACATACGGCTCACTCAAAAACGAAGAAGGCTGAAACTCATTTCTATAAATTTCGATTGCCTGTTCAAAGTAAGTTGGTGCAAAATGACTTGCAAAAGCGTAAGGTAAACCCTTTGCAGCGGCTAATCTGGCACTATCCGTACTCGAACCTAAAATCCAAATTGGCACATCCAAACCTTCGCCCGGTATTGCCCTAACATTTGAGCTACGATTATCCGCAGAAAATAACTTTTGTAATTGCTCTACATCTCTTGGAAAACTATGTGCTGCATGAATGTTTTGTCCTCTAATGGCCATAGCGGTAACCTGATCGGTTCCTGGTGCTCTGCCCAATCCTAAATCTATCCTATCGGGATATAAAGAGGCAAGTGTGCCAAATTGTTCTGCTACGATTAAAGGCGAATGGTTTGGCAACATTATTCCGCCAGAACCGACACGAATAGTTTTTGTACCGCCAGCCACAAAACCGATTAAAATTGCGGTAGCCGAACTCGCCACACCAGCCATATTATGATGCTCGGCAAACCAGTAGCGATTGTAGCCCAAATCTTCAGATTGTTGAGCCATTTCTAAACTCGTTTTAAAAGTATCGGCGGCAGTATGCCCTTCCAAAACAGTTGCAAGGTCTAAAACAGAATATGATATATTTTTTAAAAGGTTTTCCATCAAACGAAAGTATTATACTAGTACGGTGACAAAAATATCCTTTAGAAGAAAATAAAACGAGCCAACTTTTACATATGACCTTTATCAAACAGTTTATTTACTTCAAACATACAGTAGCGATACGGTGTTAAATAATTATGAGAATATTTTTACTGCTTGCTCTGGTTTTTTCTTCAGTTTTATCATTTGCGCAGTTTAGCGATAGTACAAATTATCACATAGTAGCCACATCAGCGGGTTCGATAAATAAAACCAATAACGAACGTGCATACTTGCTTAACAACAATATTAATTTCGGAATTAAAAAGAAAAGCATAGTGTTTAATAGCACTTCGAGCTGGCTGTATGGCAAACAGAACAATGCTTTAAGCAATAACGATTTTTCAACTACGATGAATCTTAACCTCTATAAACCATTTACCAATTTTTATTATTGGGGATTAATAAATTACAACACCAGCTATTCCCTGAAATTAAAAAACCAGCTCTTAGCTGGCGCAGGAGTTGCCTACAGCTTTATTGATACCACAAATGCTTACATAAATCTGAGTAACGGTGTGCTGTTTGACAGAAGTAGTTTGGTAGAATTGGCGGGCTACAGCACTTTCAGAAATTCATTAAGGTTACAATATCACTTCCTTATTAAAAACATTGTGACGATTGATGGAAGTCATTTTCTTCAAAATTCTTACAGTCGCAAAGGCGATTACATTATACGTTCAAACACCACGATTGGCTTAAAAATTAGAAAGTGGATAAGCTTTACAACTGCTTTGAATTACAATAGATTGAATGTTACTCAGCGAGAAAACCTCAATCTAACCTATGGTTTAAGTATCGATAAATATTTCTAGTTTACAATCCGTTACTCAAAAAAGATTCGATAAACTTTTTGCGGTTAATCATTTCCAGGTAGAAATAATCGCCAGAATATTGTTTTCTTGTTTTCAATCGATAGAGAAACAATCCGCCTAAATCGACTATAATTGGTGCAGTTGCTTCGTACCAAACAGAATGAGGTTGTTTCCAACAGAAATGATAAAAATTTGAACTGATTTTAACCGTTTTCAACTCCGGATGATAGAAGTTTAATACTTTGGGATGTATTCCGGCTAATACCTCCGACTTACTTACCATAGAAAGATGATCGGTATTACAAAACTCGAAAGCATCAAGTTTCGGATCATATGGATTCGGCAGATTTTTTAAAACCTTAAAACCTTTAAACTTTTTGCCGTTAACAACCCAAATCATTTTCGGATAAAAAGCCTCGCGACTTTTCATTTCTAACAATGTAATGGGCGAATTCTGAAATTCTATTGCCGTACCGCAGTTTGTGTAAACATCAGCCCTGTGCAGTTCGCCACTTTTATCGCAACAAAAAACTTTTTCCCGGTAAGAAACTGGAAATGCCTTTTTCCAATTTTTATGCCACACACTTTCCCTGTGGTATTTCTCAAAAGGATCATCTGGGTAAGCTGATAAATCTCCGTTAAAATATTTTAGAAGGTTTTCATCAACCTTATCCATTTCCTTTAAAAACGTTTAAAACGCTCGTTTTCCATTTAATGTAACCTAAATTACCGCAAGTGTAAGCCACGAAGTTTTCTACATCTTCCGCAACATCGTTTACTACTCTAAATCTTATCTTATATTTTGGGTTGTAACTGATGTAAACAACCAAATCGTCCTTTCTTTCGCCAACTGAAAGCAGTGGCTGTAAATGAATATCCTGAAGTTCGGCGGCAGCCTGTTTCAATCTTTCATTCATTATTTTCCCTAGTGAAATATCGGGCACAAAATCTGTTTCTGTTATTGCAAGTACCGTAATTGTCATAAAGTATCTTCCTAATTATTATCATTCTATTGTTTGCAAACGCAATAGAATAAAGCAAATTTATACTAATATTTTTAGCAAGCAAATAATCAGCCATAATTTTTGCGTAGCAGAATATAAATCACTGTAGATTAGGAAAATAAAATTCAGATAAAAATTTCGTGCAATTCGTTATCAATTATATTGGAGTGATGGCGATGTGTTGAAATCTGTATTTATCTATATTATATAAAACTCTGAAGTTTCATTGCCGTTGGTTTCAACCAACGGATATTGAATGAACAAAAAATACTATCATAGTTGAAAAGCATGCACAGTAATTTTAATATTGACTACATGCTTTAGGATTCCCGCCTACGCGGGAATGACGATGCTACTGTAAACTCCCGTCATTCCCAATTTAATTGAGAAACTTAAAGCTATTGCTGCATGTTTTACAGCTTCCACCTACGTGGGAATGACAATAAGTTTTGAGCTTCAAAAACCTAAAAAATCAAATTCGAGACTATTTAGCAGAAATTTAATTTCTATTCGGACTGTTTTCTACAATCTTATTTTTCTCAACAGAAGAAATAATTAATAAACTGGTAATTGCAACACCAATTAATGCAGCCTGAAAAACCAAGTGCTTCCTTTTTTTCTTAATGCCGTTGTAAAGGTTGTATGCGGCAATTACCCCTGCTGCACCAAACTCAACATTTCGTTGAATGCTATAAGGGGTAGAACCTTTTTTTGTGAAATTTGCCCGCATCAAACTGTTTATCACAGAAAACCCTGGACCAATCGTTTTCTTTAAAGTTTTCGATTTTCCTAGAGTATTTATTAATTGATTTACGGGAGTTTTTGTAGTTGTTTTTTCTTTCATAGTTAAAAAGACAACCCCTACAAAAGAAATTAAGTTTTGAAAAATGTTAAATAACCTAGAACAAACTAGAATATTACTATCAATTTTTAAACCTGTAATTATTCTGGACTTACAATTGTATTATTTTCAATTTGATTCTGAGGCACATATGCATCAGCCTCGCTTCTACTGTAATAACCAAACGGATCATCAACGATATTACCTTCGCCTTTCGGATTATCACCATATTCATTCGGGCCATAATCTCCTGCTCCAAAAAGCATTATAATAGGATAAAAAGGGATAAGCATATACCAGCCAGAATTCCCTCTATCATGGCAACGCTTTGCACCTTGCGAGATTAGCAGATATATTGGTAATAGCACAAAAATGCCTACCCAATCTTGTTTTGAAGCCTCTGATATGATAGAGGTGGCAAGCAATACCAAAACATAAAAAATATAAGTTAATGCGTATTCTGTACGACGAATTCTGCCGTAAAAGGAAAAGATATCTTTAAACATGAGAGTGTATTAAGTTTTATAAAAATATTAATTTTTTCTATTCTTTTCAAAATATCTGCTGAAGAATAGAGTTTGATAAACGACAGCATTACCCCAATATTCCATATTATGCACACCCGGTCGGGTTATAAAATCATGTGGTATATTTCTATCCAATAATTTATCGTGCAAGGCAACATTTACTTTATAAAAAAAGTCTCCAGTACCGCAGTCGATAATAATCGAAAGTTTATTTGGCGTCAATAAATGAGTTAAATTGATAACCGTATTATTTTCCCACCTATCCGGATGTTCGCTATATTTACCTAACCTTTTGGCTAAGTCCCAATTTTCGGGAAATGGCCTGATGTCTACACCACCACTCATGCTGCCACATGCACCAAAAACATCTTGATGGCGAAAAGCCAGATACAACCCTCCATGCCCGCCCATACTTAAACCTGTAATGGCACGCCCAGTTCTGTCTTTTATAGTGGAATAATTATTATCGATATAATTAACCAGTTCGGTGGCTACATAAGTTTCATATTTGTATTTCGGGTCTTCCGGACTGTCAAAATACCAGCTCGTAACACCACCATCCGGACAAACCACAATGATATTATATCGGTCTGACAGCTGCTTAACGGTTTCTTTATCTGGTGTGTTATTAACCCAATCAGAAAATTTACCGCCAGCACCATGCAATAAATAAATAACCGGATATTTCATGCTGTTGCTGTAACCATTTGGTTTTACAACAGCAGCTTTTATATCCTTTTTCATAGCATTGCTGCGAGTTAAAACGGTATCAACGGTTGCGGCAAAACTGTTAGTAAACGATAGTATAAATAGGCAAATAAAAAGGTAATATTTCATTCTTGTATTTTCTTAGGTTGATATCTATATTTTTTAATTTTTGTACTTTAAATCAAAGCTAGTAAAAGAAGCTACTTCATCAGATTTACCGTAAAAATTTAAGCCAATCCGAGGGCTTCTATCCCATTGCGGCAAAAAATTAACATTCACCTTAGTTTCAGATTTTAAACTTTCCCAACCGCCATTACCTTGTTTGTAAAATGTAGCGACCTCTAAATTTGGTTCTACCTTAAACTTTAATTGTATAGCTCCGGTTATATTAATAGTTTGTGTAGCGAGAATTGTTTTTTCTTTATTTTGAACTTTCCAAAACTGAACCTGATTTCCGCTTACGCCAATGCCAATTGAAGCATTTGCATCGCCATAATAACAAATGCCCTTTAACGCGTTATTTGAATTACTTACAGTTGTTGTGGCTTCAAAATGTACAGAAACCGGACGGACAGTTAATACAATTCCGGTTTGATTTGATGTTGAAATTGCACCATATAAACTAAGTATTCCATTTTCCTGAGAAAATTTAGGTGTGGAGTTACGAAAATCCCATTGCCATTTCTGACTTACATTTTTATCCTTGAAATCAAAAGATAAATCTTGACTGCCGCTTGCCCCGGAAATTTCCTTAAACTTTGGCCAGCCATTTTTTTCAGGCCAGGTTAGCTCGGCTAACATACCTTGTCGCCCCGCAAAAACCGTAGTTTGTTTGTTATATGCATGATATAGATAATAATATTTATCGTCTTCAGCTTTAACAAAAGTTCCATGTCCTGAACATTTCCATGATTCATTTTCCGCAAGAATTGGATTTTGAGCATATTTCTCATACGGTCCTTTGAAAGATTTTGACCGGGCAACTCCAACATTATAGTCACATTGTATGCCGCAACAAGCCCCTGCTGAATAGAACATATAATAGTAGTCGCCAACTTTCATAAAACTTTGTCCTTCTAAACCCTTACCCGCATCATCTTTCATCATAGAAAACGTTTCTCCTTCTACTTTTAAGCCATCTTTAGAAAGCTTAACACCTAAAATTTCAATCGGTCTTTTATCCAGTCCGTAAGCTTTATAGGTGATATATCTTACACCTTTATCCTCAAAAACGAAACCGTCAATGGCTTCTTTTCCATGTTCTATAATTACGCCATGGTCTACAAATCCTTTATCAGGAGATTTTGAAGTTGCAACGCCAATGCAGGAAATACCATCAATTTTTCGCCTTGCGGTATAATAAATAAAATAAGTTCCTTCATGATAAACATATTCCGGTGCCCAAAAAGAACCAGAAGTCCATTCAGGAGCTTTATCAAAAACATAGCCTGATTGCTTCCAATCTTTTAAATTCTTTGATGTATAAATTGGAAAATGCGGCGCCCATTCAGATGATGTTCCAATCGCATAATAATTATCATTTGCTTTGATGATTGATGGGTCAGCATAATCGCCAGGAATTACGGGTTTTATCGCATTTTGCGCAAAGGATGAGTTAATAAAAAACACTGAAATGATTAGCAATAAATATTTGGGTAGATTCATTTAACTAAATTAATTTTAATTATGAATATTCTTCAAGTATCAATCTATATTTTACATTTATACAAACACAATAATTGATTATATTTAATTCTTCCAAAGGATATTGCTATTCAATGCGGTAGATTATCAAAAAACATCTCAGTTGAGTTTTATCAAGTCCACCTCAAGTCCGCCTCATATCCGTATCAAGTCCGTGTTCTACCCACATATGAATGCATGATGCGCCAACTGTGAGCCCAGTCTCAAGCTTATTTATTCTACTTCAAAGGAAAAGCCATTGCAACAAAGCATTATGCCCTAATATTTGAATAGCTACAGTTTAGGAAAGGTATAAGGATTATCTGTTGAACGACTACCCTAAAAGGTTTTTACAAAAAAGCAGTTCTTTTCAGAACTGCTTTGAAATAATCATTTTAAAGATTAAGAAATTACAATAACTTTCTTAATTCGCATCAAACCATAATTTGGTGGTTAGTAAATCAGCACCTTGGCTGGTCACAGCATTTCTATAACTTTGCCCATTTAAAGATTGTTCTGTACCAGGATAAATAAAACGAACCGGAATTTGTCCATTTAATACGGTATTAACAGAAGCCGTTAACTGAGGATAATCCAATCTTCTGCGTTCTGCCCAAGCTTCCAAACCTTGTCCGAATAATGCAAGCCATTTTTGCTCACCTATTGATTTTTTATAGTTAGTTGCATCATATTGTACAGCAGATTGTGCCAGATATGTCGCAACAGCAGCATCACCGACAGAGAATTGTTTTAAAGAAGCTGCAATTCCTTGATTGTACAAATCTGCAGCATTTTCTGTAGTTAAACCTCTCGCCGCAGCTTCTGCTCTATCAAATAGTAATTCTGCATAACTAAATATTACTGCCGGAGATTGAGGCGTTAAAAAGTAAGCACCAGGTTTTGATGTTCTGGCAAAGCCAAGATTGCTGGCTTCCGAATTGGTTAATCCATTTGGCAAACCAACATATTCCTGTGGTGTAGCGGTTTGTGTTTTACTCGCATAGATTGCTAAGCGTGGGTCATTTAAAGTAAATAATTTATCTACAATGGTTTTACTGATGCGATAATCATCACGCGTATCAAACTGGGCACTAACCGGGTTTTGTTGAGGTGAAATTTGATATACAAGTTGAGCAATATCTGAATTATCGCTGATAAACAAATCGCCATCAGCCTTTATTTCATCTAAAACTTGTTTAGCTTTTGCTGGTTCTTTATCCGCAATGCGCAAAGCAATTCTTAACCTCAATGAGTTTGCTAATTTTTTCCACCTTGTGATATTGCCACTGTAAATAATATCGCCAGCAATGGCTTTCCCATTCGGATCTAAAGCAGTTTTTGCCGCTTTTAAATCATCTAACAATCCAAAATAAACATCCTTTTGTTTATCGTATGCCGGAGTTATGAACTGGCTCAATTTTCCAGCCTGACTGTAAGGAATATCGCCATAAGCATCGGTTAAAAGCAAAAACGACCACGAACGTAAAGTTAATGCAACGCCTCTGTAATTTGGGTTGCTTGTTGAATTTCCAATCTCAATAATTTTGTTAAAACCCGTTATACTTTGCGCATAAAGTGTAGACCATAATGAAGTAAAACTACTGTTAGAGTAGATAAATCTATCTTCTTCGGTATATTGAACTTTGGCCCAATGCTGCGAAAACAGCAAGCTCGAATTCATGTTATTTGCTGTGCCCCAATAAGCATCAGTTGTATTTTTTATTGCCGCCGTTAACAAATAATCTGGCTGGGCATTTTCAGTAGCATTTGGATTTATATTTACCTCATCCAACTCTTTAGCACATGATGCGAACAAAAGTGAAACAGATAACAGGCTATATAGAATATTCTTTTTCATGAAATTAAAATTTGATGTTTAGGTTTATACCGTAAGTGCGTGTAGTTGGGTTAGAAAGACTTTCCAAACCTTGACCATTTCCAGTGTTAAAGGCAACTTCCGGGTCAATGTCGGCAACATTGCGATGCAGTATTGCAAGGTTTCGACCAACAAGAGCAACCGAAACACCTTGTAAGCTTAATGGTTTAAGCCATTTTGCAGGTAGATTATAACTCAACCTTACCTCACGAAGTTTTACGTATGAAGCATCAAAAATATTTGCTTCATCTATCGTACGGAAAGATTTATAATACTGCTGCGCAGGAAGAATTTTCTCGTTCTTTTTTCCATCTGCAGTAACACCATCGAAAATGATACCATCATCATAAACTGTAACTCCAGCCGGAGCCGCATTATTAGCCGTTACCCTTACCGTTCCATTTGCTTTTAAATTAGCGGGATAGTAATAAGAAATACCACCAAACTCAGCCGCACGACCAGGCAAAGTGGATTCCAGAACACCGGTGTAAGTTCCTGTAGCGTAAGTTCCGTTATAAATAGAGCCTCCAAAACTGGCATCGATTAATACACCTAAACTCAAATTTTTATAAGTAAAAGTATTGGAGATTCCGCCAATCCAATCTGGTGTATATTTTCCTAAAACTCTCTTCGTTGGGTCGGTTTGTGGTGCCCCAGTTGCATTCACAACAATATTGCCACTGCCATCCCGTAAAAATGCATTTCCAAAAAGCGTTCCGTAAGGCTGACCAACAGCTGCAATAACTTGCGCCGAGTTGGTTGCAACTACATAGTTTTGCAATAAACCTGCTTTATCCAACTCAATTACTTTGCTCCTATTTGCAGCATAATTTACGTCAACATCCCAAACAAAAGCTTTTTTAACTGGTGTGATACCTAACTGTACTTCGATACCTTTATTATTAATTTTTCCAGCATTAAGCAATTTCGAACGGAATCCTGTACTCGGACTAACATCTACACTTAAAATCTGGTCGTAACTATTGGTGTTGTACAAACTCACGTCGAAACGCAAACGTCTTTTAAAGAAAACCGCTTCTGCACCAAATTCTGATGAGGTTGTGGTTTCAGGTTTCAAATCAGGATTTAAATCAGTTGCAGATGCAGTAAGTTGTGGATTTGTGCCAAACGGCGCACCAAATGAATAAGTATTAATTAAACGATATGGGTCGGCATCTTTACCAACTTTAGACCAACCTCCTCTAATTTTAGCATAATCAAGCACATCGCTTTTGATGTCGAAAGCCTCAGTTAAAACCAAACTTCCGTTAAATGAAGGATAAAAATATGAACGATTTTGAGCAGGAAGTGTAGACGACCAATCGTTACGGGCAGTAATGTTTACAAAGAAATAATTTCTAAATCCGATTTGAGCAGATGCATAACCGCTATAAGATTTTAATTCACTGTAATTATTAGAAGATGTTAGTGGGTCTCTTGAATTACTCAATGTATATAAACCCGCAACTGCTAATCTTGGCGCACTTTGGTCGTTTTGCTCAATGTATCGTGAACGAATATTCGTACCTAATAATGCTTCTAAGCTAAAATCATCATTAAGCTGTTTGCTGTAATTTAAAGTTGCATCCGTATTGTTCTCGTTTACCGTAAACGCACTTTCCGTGTAAGAACCGAATGGCGTTCCATTTGTTCCGTAAGCGATTTTAATCTTTCTTCTATCATTATAATAATCCGTTCCGGTACGAAAATTAAAATTTAAGCCATCAATAATTTTATAGTTTAAACCGATACTACCAATTATCCTGTTTCTATTTTGAGAAACCGTATTTTCATAAGCTACCCAATATGGATTGCTGTAATAACTATTATTCCAGTTGAAGGTATTTCCATTCTCATCCAAATAGTTCTTCAAACGGTTAATATCAACCTGTCTGCCAAACCAGGTAAATTGAAGCATGGTACTTGTAGAACGAGAACCGCCTGTTCCAGGTAAATTATCAGAACCCAATTTGCTATAATTTGCGTTGGCCGTTAATGTTAATTTCGGGTTGATTCTTAACGTTGTATTTAAAGCAAAAGAGTTTTTTCCTTGGCCAGAATTTGGCACAATACCAACTTGTTTTAAATTATTGTATGATAAGCGGTAATCGAATTTTTCTCCGGCATCCTCTATCGCTATACCATTTGTTAAGGCATACCCCGTTTCAAAGAAATCGCGAACATTATCCGGATGCGCCTCAAACGGAACAGCCACTCCTTTAGAATAAAACTGAGGAATCAGCTGACCATTTAATCTTGGGCCCCAACTTTCATCAACTCCATCATTTATACCTGCACCTTTTCCATCAACATAACTAAATTTACCCTCAGAGCCTTGTCCGAAAACATTTTGATATTTTGGAAGTGTAAGTAAGGTTTCAATTACAGCGTTTGAATTAAATGTAACGCCCAATCCTTTTTTTGTTTTACCAGATTTTGTTTTAATGATGATAACACCCGCAGCCGCACGAGAACCATACAAAGCCGCTGCGTTTGGTCCTTTTAAAACACTCATCGATTCAATATCATTTGGGTTGATATCAGAAATTGTGTTGGCATAATCTCTCGCTCCCGCCGAATTAAGTTGCGAGTTATCAACCGGAATCCCATCGATAACAAATAGTGGCTGGTTATTGCCTGAAATCGAAGTTTCACCACGAATGACAATTCTCGAGGAACCCATATCGCCCTGACTATTCGTAACCCTTACCCCGGCAACTTTACCAGCAAGTGCGTTAACCAAATTGGTTTCCTTAGCTTCAGCTAAATTTTCGCCTTTAAGTTCCTGCACAGCATAACCTAAAGATTTTTTCTGCTTAGAGATACCTAAAGCAGTTACGACAACTTCATCTAGAGCGTTGTTGGCATCACTCAAAACAACAGATAGTGAGGCTGAATTTGTTGACACTTCGATTTCCTTAGTGGTATAACCGATGTAAGAAAAAACCAATGTGGCCTTGCCGTTTAAACTTAAGGCAAATTGGCCTTCGTTGTTTGTAGTAACTGCTTGTTTAGTTCCTTTAACGTAAACAGATACTCCAGGCAAAATTTCTCCGGCAGCATCTTTAACGATACCCGAAACCGTTATATTTTGGGCACTTACGAATGTAGATAGCAGTAGCAAAAACAAGAATGCTGAAAGCTTTACTCTTTTATACATGTTAACTTGATTAATAATGATTAGTTATATTATTTGATTTTTAGACAAAGCAATGCCACTTCGCTGCTAAGGCGATTTTTTTTAGTGACATTAAATTGATTTTGAATTGGGAGCTTAAGCTCAGATATTATGAGCTACAACACGGCTCCATGCACATTCGAATGGTTTTACAGTTTGTTTTCACTGTTAAGGTTTTTGATTTTTGCTCGTTAGATTTTTTCATTTAAACATTTATTTAAGAGCCATTAAAAAAGCAAATCGTTTCAATCCCAAAAAATACTTTATAAAAAAAGCACTTCCGAAAAATCAGAAGTGCGCTCATATATTGTGTTCAATATTTGTTTAGCATCAAACTGACTTAACTACCCCATTACGGGTTGGAATTAGCACCATACCTAAAAAAGCTGGTTGCTAAGGTTTCAAAGGGCCATTCCCTCCACCTTTCTCGATAAGCATTTTAAAATAACTGCCGCAAATATAGTATAATATTTTAATAGTCTACAAATTCTATAGATTTTATTGAAAATATTATTCTTAGTGCTTATCTTTGAGGCCAGAATTAAAAATTATCCTAATGAATATTAAAACCACCATTATATCTATAAGCCTGGGCCTAAGCCTAAATATTGCAAATGCCCAAAGCGTTAAAAAGCAAAATACATCAACATTAAAAACGAATAAAACCTTTGCAGCAAATGGTAAGTGGAGAGGCGTATTTCAAATAAAACCCGGAGTTGATGTTCCGTTTAACTTCGAAATTAATAATGATAAAATCTTTTTTATAAATGCTGAAGAAAGATTTGATGGTGGCAAAGTTTATCAAACAGGTGATTCGGTTAAAGTAAAATTAGATCAGTTTGATAATGAACTTGCACTTCAACTAAAAGGAGATTCTTTAACAGGCACATTAAGAAAGCAAGACTATTCAGGTAAACCAATTACCCTAACAGCAAAAAGAGGAGAAAACTTCAGGTTTAAAACTTCTGGAGAAAAAGCTACAGAAAACTATTCAGGAACTTACGAGGTAACTTTTAAAAATCCAACTGGAACTGATGAAAAATCTGTTGGAGTATTTAAGCAAACTGGCAATAAATTAACCGGTACATTTTTAAGAGTAACCGGCGACTCCCGCTACTTAGAAGGCGTGGTTGAGGGAAATAACTTTTACCTATCAAGCTTTATCGGCTCAACTCCTGCTTATTATAAAGGTTCATTTTCTAAAAATGGAGAAATTACTGGCGAATCGGTAAATTCTAGAGGCAGCATCGTTTTCGCAGGGATTCAAAATCAAAATGCTGAATTACCAGATGCCTTTAAACTTACCTATCTTAAAGAAGGATACAAAACCTTGGATTTTTCTTTCCCGGATGTTAATGGTAAAAGGATTTCGCTTAGCGATGAGAAGTTTAAAGGCAAACCTGTCATCCTAACCATTACTGGAACTTGGTGCCCAAACTGTGTTGATGAAGCCTCTTTTATTGCGCCTTGGTATAAAGAAAATAAGAAAAGAGGTGTGGAAGTAATTGCCATTCATTACGAGCGCCAATTAGATTCTGCTTACGTGAAAAAAGCTTTGACTGCTTTCCGTCAGAAATTTGATATAAAATACGACCAGGTAGTAGCCGGAAAACCGGATAAACAACTTGTAGCCGAATCATTACCTGCCTTGAATAATTTTTTATCTTTCCCAACCACCATCTTTATCAATAAAAAAGGCGAAGTCGCCAAAATACATACGGGTTATAGTGGCCCCGCAACAGGAAAATTTTACACTGCTTTTGTTGAGGAATTTAACAAAGAGGTAGATAGATTGTTGAATGAGTAATCTCCAAAGAAATAATATTCTAAAAAAATCGTCATTGCGAGGTACGAAGCAATCTATTTAAGAGATGTGTTAGATTACATGAACTTAACTAATTGTCCTAGCCGGACTGGCCTTTTTCTTTTGACAGCAAAAGAAACAAAACTGTCGGCTGAAAATTTTTGTACTAAGGTTTGTGAGCGGGCTTGGTCTATCTATAGCCAAAAATTTGTTAGGCCGATTTAAGCTCAACGTATGTTTCTGCTTAGGCTTAGTTGGGTTTATAAATCATAATAATTAATGGCAGAAGCTATTAAAACTAAAATAGCTTGTCGAAGATGTAGCTCAAGGCACTACTTCGACAAGCTAAATATATATAGTATCTTATAAATACTAACTTCCAGATTTACTTCCGCTAGATTTCACATCATCATTACTGATGCTTCGTTGGCTCTTTTTAATCGAATCTTTAAGCTTTCCGAATTTCCAGTTCAAACTCATATTAAATGAGCGGTTGTAGTTTTCGCCGCGATAACGTTGCGTAAAGTTTGGCCCTTCGGTTAGGGTTTCATAATATCTATACTTGATAAAAGGGTTGTTTACCCCTGCCGAAATAGTAAGCTTATCCTTTATAATTTCCTTGCTTCCACTAAATGCCATGTAATAATACTGTCCTGAACGACCTTGCAATAAAACATCAGCACTGCTGTAATTAAAACTCGCATTTGCACGCCATTCCTTTTCAAACTTGTATCCGGTATTCATATAAACGTAACCAGCCAAACCATCATTTTTGGTCAATACGCCATTAATTGCACCCTCCAACCAGGTATAACCAATATTTCCACTCAAACTTAAATTCCACTTTTTAGTTAGCGGATAGTTTACGTTTACATTAGTGTTCAGGTTTTTATTTCTGCCTACGTTTGCAAAACTGGTTCGGGTAATTTTATCAACATCGTTGTAAATAGAAATATTTTGAATGGTATTATTTGCAAAATTGTAAGCTACACCAACATTTATCGAACCCGTTTTAAACTTACTGTAAGTCAATTCAAAATTATTACTTAATACCGCTTTCAAATCCGGGTTTCCGGTTGTTTCAAAATTTGGAACAGAGCGGTCTACAAAGGGATTCAAATTGTCAATTCCTGGTCTTTCGATACGTTGCGTAAAACCAAAATTTAAATTACTCTGGTTTTTGAACTTCCTGTTTACAGAAAACGATGGTATTACATTAAAATAATCGGTATTTACATTTGAAGCGTTACTAATAAAATCAGCCTTTACAAAGGTTTCTTCTATACGAACACCGGCCTTAAAACCCCAATTTGTTAAATTATATGAGTAAGAATTATACGCACCAATTACATCCTGATTGTTATCAAAAATATTTGTTCTCGATGGAATAATCTGATAATCACCAGTTGCTGCATTAAATTGTCTGTATTCGAAATTACTGTTATTATCTCTTAAAATCCCTTTAATACCACCTTCAATATTCAATTTACCTACCGGGTGAACGTAATCCAACTGAATGGTTTGTTCTTTGGATCGGCTATCATTTTCCTGAATGTAATTTGGATCGGTAAAGTTTTGACGGTTCGAGAATGTTAAATCATTTTTCTGCGGATTACCAGCATTATTAAACTTATAAGAGAATGTCAGCAATCGTTCTTTATTACTCTTGAAACCAAGTTGATAGTTCAATGTCATATCCAAACCATTCCAACCAAATCTGTTTTGACTTAATAAATCGTATGCAGTTAATTGAGCTGGAGAATTCAATCTAAAAATCTGATTATTTGTAGATTTGTTATATCCACCGTACGGATTTATTTCTGCAGTTACCAAATTTAAAGTATCAATCTCGAAACTAAGTTCAGCCCCACCATAACGATAATTGTTATCAAATTTTCGTCTTCCAATATTTGATAATTCAGATGGATTAGCACCCAAGGTCGTCCTGGTATTTATAATTTGTGTCTCTGGCGAAGAATAAAAACCTGTACCACCATAAGCCGTAATACCAAATTTACCTTGTTTAACCGTTACAAAACCGCCAATTCCTGGTCCGCCGACTGGAAATTGGTGACGAAGATTTAAACTTCCGTTATAACCGTTATCTATTTTTTTATTGGTGATGATGTTTATAATTCCCGAGAGACCTTCACTATCGTATTTAGCCGGAGGGGTTGTAATTACCTCAATTTTTTGAATCGATGATGCAGGCATACTACGCAAAACATCTTTCGGACTACGGGCTACCATACTCGATGGTTTACCGTTAATCAGGATTTTGTAGTTTCCGCTGCCTTTAAGTTTAATGTTATCATCAGCATCTAAAGATAATAATGGAACTTTTCGCATCATATCCAAAGCGGTTAAAACCTTACTTTCGGGGTCGGCTTGAATATCATAACTAATTCTATCTACTTCTTGTTTAATAACCGGGCGCATGGCACTTACCGAAACCTCACTCAAATTATTTACTTGTGAAGCTACACCGATTTTTCCGGCATCGAACAGATTTTTAGTTTCACTAAGTTCAAAATTTAAGGTTGTAGAATTGTATCCGACTGCAATCGCCGTCAGCGTGTATTTTCCAAAGGCAATATTTTTAAACTCAAACAGGCCTTTTTCGGAAGTAACGGTAGTTTTTACAACAACTCCATCTTTTTTAATGGCGAGTGTAATAAATTCTAAAGATTTCTTTGAAGCTGAATCAATAACCTCACCTTTTAAAGCACCAGTATTTTGCTGAGCAAAGGTTTTTGTCGAGAATAAAGAGAGGATTAACAAAAAACTAATTAAAAAAAATCTTTTGTTGAGCAATGATAATTTAGGATTTCGCATGTAAATGTTTGGTAGAATGTATAATAGATGATTAGGGCAAGTACAATGGATATAAGACGAAATAATTCTTTAATCGTTGCATCGAATAGAAAATATTTTCACTGCTTTGCCCTAATCTTTGAAAAGTGCTAAGGATTTTTTAAATAAATATTTCCGTAAGATGAATTAAAATCATAACTCGGACCTTTACCTGGTGTTGCATTGATTGCGGTGTAAAAACGTTGCTCCTTGATTTCTTCTTGCTTTAAATCCAAATTGGTGTAAATTTTACCGAAACGATTGGTCATTCTCAGCTTACCAATTAATCTTTGGTCTAATTTCGCCTCGATTCCACCATAAGTAGCTTCCACTTTTATGGGGCCTTTAAAATCCTGTAATTCAACAAAACCATAAACAGAGGTAACTTCAGTATTCAAATTAGCTGGTATTTTTACATCCACAACAATTTCCATATCTCTTGTCTGGTAATTCGATTTCACCGACCCACCTGGCTGTTCTTTCACAAATACATCTGCATCGGCTTTATTCGCAAAGCGATGTTTAACACCACCAACAGTTACAAAATAACTGTATGGTATTTTTTCCATATCTATTTTATTTTTGATGAAAATCTTTCCATCTGATTCACTTTTTTCCAGATTAAAAACTGATTTTTCATCTACCCCTTCTACATGGACAGTAGCCTCAACAGAAATTTCATTTTTATCCCAGGTGCTCACACGAACAGTTTTAGGGAAATCAAAGTGAAGTACTACAGCCTGTGCATTTTTTACTGAATAATTTTCGCTGATTTTAGCCTGAGATAAGGCAATACAAGGCACTAAGGCTGTAAACAGCCAACATAATATTGGTTTCATAAATTAAATGTTAATGGCTCAGAAAATTGCAGAATTGCTTTGGCGAGCCGTTAGAAATTGAATTATTTTACGCGAAGATATACGTTCTCGTAGCTAGATTTTAAAACGATATTGCTTCCGCCACCGTTAATTTTTCCTTTGATATCTTCAGAACTACGTCCACCATAAGCGGCTAAACCTAGTGCAGAAATTGTTCCTGCTTTTGCGCTGCTTATAATTGTGTTCAAGGTAGTTGTGCCTTCAGCAATTCTAATTCCATTTATTGATCCTTTACCATATGAAGAAGATTCTGTTTGTGTTCGCTCGGCTTTATCTATGGTGATTTTAAGTTCATCAGCAGCATATAACTTACCATAACCCGAAGAGAGTTCTACGTTGGCTTTAACATTTGTTGGCAACATTACATCAACATGTCCATAAACAGAAACAATCGAAACCGGACCTTTAATTTCATTGATAAAACTTGCATCAATACTGCCATACAATGATTTTACACTCATCGGACCGCTGTTATTCTCCAGTTTAATTTTGTTATAGCTCGTTGAAACTTCGATTTCACTTTTAAGGTTTCTCAAAATTAAATCGCTGTGGTACATATTACTCTGATTTGCGAATTTTACTTTAACATTTTGAGGAACTTTTATAGTGAGCACACCTTTAAGTTCTTTATTAACGGTATTAACATTAATTTCAGAACCTTGCTCGGTAACATCAATACCTAAACCTGTGTTATCAGTAAAACCAGAGCCTGTAATTACCCTTAAACCTTTTGCACGTTCATCTACAACCTCTTCTTTAAATGTTGGGATTGAAAAAATGATTTCATTACCGCTGTAACCCTCCACTATTGCGCCTGAGATATTCAGGTTTAATTGCCCTGTTGATTTGCTCAGCTTGTATTCCTTCTGTGCTGATACCGATAAGGTAACAGAAAGCATAGAAAGAAGGATGATAAATTGCTTTTTCATAATTCTATTTGTTTTTACTGATTTATAATTTGTCTTGATTTAATAATACTTTATTTGCTTCATCTCTTACCGCAACAAACGTTTCCGGATTATTTGCCAAAGCATGAAGTTTTTGGTCGATGTTTACATCCTTCATTTTTCCGAGCGAGCTGATTAATCCAAGCTGAACAATTGGATCGTTCTGCTTATCTAATGATTTAACCAGCAATGAAGTAGCGTGACCATCGAAACTATATTTTTGTAATACGCTTAAAGCCGCAAGTCTAACATTGGTGTTCCCATCATGATTTAAGGTTTGCGCAAGCATATCAAGCGTTCTGTTATTCATTTTGTCAGATTTTTCAATCTCCATAATCGTTAACAAACGCATACTTGCCGAACTGCTGTCACTTAATCCTTTGTATTCTTCAGTTATCACTAGTGGTGTAACTTTCTTTTGCTTTGGTGCTTCCCTTAAACTTGCAAATGAGACATTATCATTTGTGTTAGCTTTTGATTCAACTTCTTCATTAGTTTCTTCAGGAACTACATTTGCAGGTTTATTTTGTATTGGTTTCGCTTTTACATAAAGCTTATTAATCTCAGCTTGCTGCTGATAAACGAACCAAGCTGCTGCTACCACAACGAGTACACAAGCCGCTGCCAACCATTTTGGCGATTTATAGAAAGGAAGCTTTTTAATAACCACCTCTTTTTTGGGAAGCGTTTTTTTAAACCGGGCCATATCAAAAGCCGGAGCTTCAAGGTGATCAAATTCCTCCCTATTTCTATCTACGAAATCTCTAATCTCATCACTCATAATAACATTTATCTTTTAATGAAAATAAAATCTTCTTTTTTGCCCTGTGGTACTGCGTTCTAACATTTGTTGCAGTTAAATCCAACATTACCGCAATTTCTTCATGTGTTAACTTCTCGAAAATATGCAGGTTAACAATTGTTTTATATCCATCGGGCAATTCTTCAATACTTCTTTTTACATCGTCAACTTTGGCGTCAAAAATATCGGCATTTTCACTCTCCTCAACCTCATCTGGCAAGTCCATTTCACCTAAGTCTGAAAAGGTCATTTTTCTTCTTCTAATGTGAGAAATAGACCGGTTTATTGCCAAACGCCTAACCCATGCCTCAACGCTCGATACATTTGCCAATTTGCCAACCTCATTAAATACTGCACAAAAAGTATCTTGTAATATATCCTCGGCCTCGCCACTGTGACTAACAATTCTGCTAATCGAATTATACACCTGCCTTGCATAACGGTTGTATAAGCCAGTATAGCCTTCATCACGCCCATCAAGGCATAAATCAATTAAATACTTATCAGTTGTTTTTTCTAAAGGTGGCAAGGCAAGAGCTTTAATTTTCCAATATTTAAATGTGTTTCTATACTCTAGTCGCAACTTATTAAAAAGTGTTACACTATTTTGTTATTTTTTTCAAAAAAATTGATTTCAGGCATTCATTAAATTTACAAATAACTCATTTACAGATAATAAAATACCGTTATAAAATTTTTAAGAAAAAAAAAGGATGCAAAATTTGCATCCTCAACTAAACCAAAAACAATTAAACTAATTTTAATAACCTGGATTTTGTTCTAGCTTCACTCCGTTGTTGCGTTCAATTTCAGATGCGGGAATAGGCCAAACATTATAAGTTGGCAAAACATCAGTGTAATACGGATTAAATCTTTTTACTCTATCAAACACCAAACCTAATCGCATTAATGTAATTCTTCTCTTTTCTTCTGAGCCTAACTCACGCATACGCTCATCCAAAATATAATCGATATTAACATTTGCAGCCAAAACATTTGTAGCGTTTGATCTGCTTCTAACTGCATTAATATCGGTTGCTGCATCTGATAATCTGTTGAGACCAAGATAAGCTTCTGCCCTTAGCAAATAAGTTTCAGCCAACCTGAACATATATTGATCTGCGTAGGTTGCACCAGCACTCGCTTTAAGCAATAAGGTTGCTTTATTCTCAAACATCCCATCCGGATGATCGCCGGGGGTAGTTACCTTAGATTGGAAAGCATAAAAATCTCTTCGCGGAACCGTTATACCTGCGGGTGGCGTTCTGGTCGAAATTGTTTGACCAAATTGTGGATGCGCTGGGTTTGTAACCTTAAACTCTCTAACAAAATTAAATGGTGCATTTCTAAGGTCGTTATTGAAATCGCTGGTCCAAATTACGTCAGAGAAATATTTTGTTGGAATTGCCCATCCAATACCTCTACCACCTGTATAATCGCTTATTGGATAAAGAAATGGCTGAATGCTGCTTCCAGCTAACCTGAAATTCAAAAACTGCGGTGCAAAGTGACGTTCGAATTGATATGAGCCGCCAATACCTGTAGAAACCGTTCCACCACCCGGCACATCAGTTTCAAACTGAATTACCCAAAGTCCTTCGCGGTTGGTCCCGTTTTTTCTATTCTGGTTACCTTGCTGAAATAAATCCCAATACACGTTTTTGGTTGCATCGGATTGTTTCACACCAAACCTGGTTCTCATTAAACCCACGTTTGGATTGCTGATTACAGAAGTCGCTGCATCAACAGCATTTTGAAACTGTCCGACCGCAAGATATACTTCAGAAAGTAAATGAAATGCAGCAAGATTATTGATTTGTCCATCTTGCACTGCATTAATTGCTGGTAAATTGGTCGATGCGAATTTCAAATCTGTAATCACTTGTTCCAAAACAGCTGCTTTTGTTGCTCTTCCATAATCTGTTTTTGGAGATAAAACCTCGGTTGTATTCAAAGGAACGCCACCATACAAATAAGCTAATGTACGGTAAGCCATACCCCTGAAAAATCTTGCTCTAGCCTCCATTAAGGTTTTATCAGCTGCCGACATCGCGGAAGCTGGAATCCTATCCAAAATCGTATTTGATTCTGCAATGATTTTGTAAAGAGAAGTCCAGTGGATTAGGGGAATTTCTGTACTCAAAGGAGAATACGCCGCAATCATATTGGTATGCCTGGTCGCAGCGGGTTGCCCATCGTAAACTAAATCTGTTCCGAAAACGTAATCAAACGGACGTTGCTCTCCGCTGCTATAAAATTCTTGTCTTACCCTCGAATATAAATTATTAACCGCTGCATTAAAGTCGGTTGTGGTGTTATATGCATTTGTTGTACTTAAAAAATCAAGCGGTTCTTCATCTAAGAAGGTTTTCTTACAAGAAAAACTGATACTTGTTAAAACACAAACTGCTGCTATAAAAATCTTTTTCATGTCGTTTTAATTAAAATGTAACGTTTAAACCAACTGAATAACCTTTAAAAACAGGTCTTCCATCGTTTGTTAATCCTTGTGTTCTTCCGTCAATTACAGCTTCCGGGTCCCATCCTTCCCAATTCGTCCAGGTTGCTAAGTTTCTTCCACTTACAAAAACATTTAAGTTTTGCAGTTTCATACGCTCGATAAACTTGCCCGTAAATTTGTACGAAAGCGATACATCTTGTAATCTGATAAAGCTTCTGTTTTGATATAACTGTGGCTGTAGTGTAGCCGCTACAATCGAACGAGGGTATTTTCCGTTAGGGTTATCGGGCGACCAGAAATCAACTCCACTTAAGTAATTATCACGAATCGCATTATCATCTCTGATTCTACGCGGTGTATTGCCTGATAAAAAAGATTTGCTACCACCTTGAATTGAGTTTAAGAATACAGTTAGCGTAAAGTTTTTGTACTGAAAATTATTTAACATACTGATTCTGTACGCCGGCGCTCCGCTTCCTAAAATAGAACGGTCGTTCGCGTTAATTACACCATCGCCATTTTGGTCTACAATTCTATAAGTTCCCGGAGAATAGCCTGCCGGGATTTGCTCGCCAACATTCCAGATACCATTTACCTGATAATCAAAAATAACTGCAGTTGGCTGACCGATAAACAATCCACTTTGCGGAAGATCATCTTCTACGCCATCGCCATTCTTATCACCTAATAATTTAACAATCTTATTTGTGTTTCTAGAAAAGTTTAACGTTGTTGTCCAAAGGAAATCTTTAGCTGAGATATTTCTGGAATTTAAAGAAAACTCTAAACCTTGATTATCCAACTGACCAATATTGGTTAAAATGCTTCCAAAACCGGTTACCACAGGAATATTTACAGAGTATAATAAATCTGTTGTTTTAGTTTTATAATAATCCACACGACCCGATAATCTGTTTTTAAATAAACTGAAATCTAAGGCCAGGTTTAAACCTCCGGTACGCTCCCATCTTAAATCAGGGTTTGAAAGCGAGTTAACTTGCTGTCCAAACTGCGTTGAACCACCATCGCCAAAAACGTAAGCTGCGCTAGAACCCACTCTTGCTAAAGATGAATATCTGGTAGTTTGATTTCCTGCAACACCATAACCAGCTGTTAATTTCAAATTATCAACCCAATTAACTTTGAAAAACGATTCTTTGGAAATGTCCCAACCTAATGATACCGATGGAAAAACTCCATACTTGTTATTTTCGGCAAAGCCAGAGAAACCATCTCTTCTTATTGTTCCGGTAAATAAGTATTTACTATCGAAATTGTAGTTCAAACGAAACATTTGATAGTTTAACGATTCCTTATAAGCATTAGAGATTGCAAACCTGTTTGTTCCTTGCTCTAAATTATTGTAACCCAAGGTTAAGTTAGAGAAACCTGTAGAATAAGCTCGGGTGTAGCTGTTATTTCGCTCTATGGCACCGTAAAGTAAGGTACCTGTGAAATTATGTTTACCTATCGTTTTATTGTAAGTAAGTATATTATCAAAAGTGTAATCATGGTATATAACATTTTCCTTTGATGCCTGCCCGGTTAAGTTTGCATCAAATCTATTCGCTGTATTTCTAAGCTCTACACGATAGTTGTTTCCAAAATTTACTTTATAACTTAAACCTTTTAAGGGTAATTGCACAACGGCATAAACATTAGCAAAGAAGTAATTCTTACGGTCAAAGTCGTCTGCTTGATAATTCAAAAACGGATTGGTTAAGTTCGTGGCATATGGATTGATTTTATAATTACCACTTGCATCATAAGGTGTAATTAATGGCGACATTGCATTAATTTGGGCAAAATTTGGTTCGATACCATCCTCATTTATAAAACTTCCGAAAGATTGCAAACCAACTGTTAACCAGTCTGTTGCTTTGGTTTCGATATTTGCCCTAATGCCTTTGCTTTTAAAAACGTCGTTATGGATAAAACCCTGATTTTTGACCAAATTTCCCGATAATAGGTATGTAATTTTATCAGAACCTCCTGATACACTCAGTTTATTATCAATGATATTTCCTGTACGTGTAGCTTCATCATACCAGCTAAAATCGTTCGGTAAAAGGTTTCCTTGCGCATCCTTCATTGATGCATCAACCTTAGAAATTAAATCAAACGCAGGATTAGGTTGAGTAAAAGTTGGCGCTAAAAAGGCTTGCTCATAGTGTAAATACCTAATATTCTCCAAGTATTCATCTCTGCCCATTGGCCTTAAATCTACATTAGGTTTCTGTGTTGCATACTGAGTAGAGAAAGAAATTTTAGTTCTGCCTGCTGCGCCTTTTCTACTGGTAATTAAAATTACACCGTTTGCGGCCTGAGCACCATAAACTGCGGTTGCACTTGCATCCTTCAAAACGTCGATTGTCGAAATATCATCAGGATTAATAGAGGTTAACGAACCATTATACTGCACACCATCTAAAATGATGAGCACGCTTTGGTTACCACCTAAAGTATTTTGGCCCCTTATACTTATACCTGGCGTTGCACCGGCACGATTAACTTGCCCAACATTCAGTCCTGGTACAGTTCCTTGCAAAAGATTGGCAACGTTGGTCGTCGGCGAATTTCTGAAATCATCTAGATTTGCTCTCGCTACCGAACCGGTTACATCAGCTTTCTTTTGCGTACCATATCCTACCACGATTACTTCATCTAAATCTGATTGCGAGGAAACCAGATACATATTAATGGTTTTTAAATCGCCAACAAGTTTTTCCTGAGACTCGTAACCAACGAAAGTAAAAACTAGAATTGCCTGTTCATTTGGAACGGTGATTTTGTAATTACCATTTTCATCAGTTGTTGCGGTTGCGGTGCTGTTTTTAACTTTAATAGTTACACCCGCAATTGGGTTGTTGTTTTTTTGATCAACTATTTTACCTGAAATCGTAATATCAAACTTATTTAATTTCGATGGTTTGAGTTTCAGTTTATTCTTAAGCACGTTTCGTGCATCCTCATTATTCGCTTTTGCTGTAGAAAAGCCGGCGGAGATAATGAACTGCAAAAATACTATAGCTATAAATTTTAATAGTAAAGCTCTATATTTCATATTTGGTCAGTTATTGGTTTAGGTTTGATTAATTAGCGGCAAATTATTTCAGGAATCTTGGATTAAATTCGCTGAACATTGCTTTAGTTAGCTAGTATATTTCACTAACTATCTGATATTTATCTTAAAATTTTTCTCATAATTATTCTATAGTTTTAATATTTGGTTATATCTTTTGTAAACCAATTCCGTCTTTTCAGAATTGGATATTTATCGCTTTACTAATTATTTGGATGGTGCTTTTATGGCAACACCCGTTTTTACAGGAATACCAAAATTTGGCGTTCCATCCTTATTCCAGGTAAATTTTTGTGCCCTCGGCGAACGAAATTTACCACACCCTTGCCCCGGCTGGTCATTCGCATGATATAGAATCCAATCTTCTTTTCCATCAGGAGATTTAAAAAAAGAATTATGCCCCGGCGCATACACACCATTAGCTTCAGATTTACTAAACAATGGTTTTGGATGCTTAACCCACGATTTTGGGTTTAGGAAATCGGAATTTAGATTGGCTGATAACATGCCCAAGGCATAAAAATCAGTCCAGCAACCGCTTGCAGAATAAATTATCATAATTTTATTGCCACGAACCAAAAACTGCGGACCTTCATTTACATCTACATGCGGTGGGTTATCAGCTGAGTTTAAATCGCCATGTTTTTCCCACTCGAATGCTGGAGATGATATTTTAACCCTTTCGGATTCTACCGTCCAGGGATTTTTTAATTTGGCGATAAAAATTTCCTGTTTACCATTGGTGTCGCCCTCCCATCCAGACCAAACCATATATAACTTATTTTTAATCGCAACAATATCACCATCAATGGCCCATTTATTGGTTTTATCAGTTATTTGGCCTTTAAAAATCCACTCGCCCAACATCGGGTCGGCTGATGAATTTTCAAGCACATACATTCTGTGGTTTTTATTCTGCCCATCATCGGCAGCAAAATAAGCATACCACTTACCTTGCAAAAACATCACCTCTGGAGCCCAAATTTCTTTTGAATACGGACCAGTTTCAGGTGCTTTCCAAATGGTTTTGTGTGGTGCGTCTTTCAGCCCTTCCAAAGTTTTGCTTTTCCACAACTCAATTCTATTGCCTGTGGTATGTGTATAATAGAAATATCCATCCTTATAAAAACTATATGGATCTGCACCAGCCGGAAGTAAAGGATTGGTAAAGGTTTGCGCACTTAAACTTTTAACGGATAGGAAAAAAAGCACACAAAGTAAAAATCTGCTCATAATATTTGGTTGTTCGGGTTACAATAAGATAAGTTGTTTAAAAGCTTATCTGTATATTTTGGTTAGCATATCATCAGCACCAATACGAAGCCGAAAAATAATATCCAAATATGAAAGATTTTATATTGTTCATTATCTCATAATATTTCAATAATTACACATTTTGATTCTATTTTTTGAAACTAAACCTAATTGTTTGGCTCGTAATGATGCTTAATACATGTGCTTACAACAATTTAGTTCAATTTCGAATGGCGATTACAATAGAGAAATTAACTATCATCTGTTGATATTAATATATTTGAACATTGAATTTAACCAAATTGAAAAAGTCGACCCTGTTTATTCTTTTCTTGTTTATTGGTATGGTTTGCACAGCGCAGCCGTATTATTTCAGGCATTATCAGGTCGAAAACGGTTTATCAAACAATTCGGTTTTTTGCAGTACGCAAGACAACGAGGGCTTTATGTGGTTTGGAACTAAAGATGGTTTAAACCGTTTTGATGGTTATCAATTTAAAACCTACCGAAATAAAACCGGGCAACCAGGCACTTTAGGAAATGACTTAGTTTATGCCTTACATTATGATAAGGGCAATCGTTTATGGGTTGGAACTAATAGTGGTGTATATTTATACTTACCGAAAACTGAAAAATTTGAGCTTGTTAAGGGCACGGAAACCCTAAGGATAAATGAACTCGCCACAGACAACAATGGGAATTTGTGGATTATTTCGATAAGAAAGGTTTATCGGTATAACATCAATCAAAAGAAACTTTACGCCTTTGATAAGAATTTAAATTTAGATGCAACATCTGTTTCAAAAATGAATGATGGCACCATTTGGATTACCACATTAAAGGGAACGATAGAGGAATACAACCCAAAAACAAATCGTTTCTATGCGTACTACGTGATGAGCAAAGCTAATCCGAAAGAAAATAGCTGGGTAACCAAAACACTCGATATGGGTAATAACACCATTCTTATCGGCACTGCAAATCAAGGCATTAAATCATTTGATAGAAAGACAGGCATCACTAAAGAAATATTAACCTTTAACGAAAATAAGACTTCAATTTATGTAAGAGACATGATTAAGGCCTCCGAAAATGAATTTTGGATTGGCTCTGAATCTGGCATTTACATTTACGATAAAAAGAAAGTAATTCAGCTTACAAAGCAATATTCCAATTTGTATTCCCTATCGGATAATGCTATTTACACACTTCATAAAGATAAGGAAAATGGCATTTGGGCTGGAACCTATTTCGGTGGCATAAATTATTGCTCGAGCCAATATTCCATCTTTACCAAATATTTCCCGCAGAAAGGCATCAATTCCATAAGCGGAAGCGATGTTCGTGAAATTTGTAAAGACGACAATGGAAATTTTTGGATTGGAACTGAAGATGCTGGCTTAAATACGCTAAACCCTAAAACGGGTCTATTTACAAATTTCTTTCCTGATGGAAAATCGGGCAGTATTTCCTATTCAAATATTCATGGTTTATTGGTTGATGGCAATAAACTTTGGATAGGAACTTTTGAACATGGTATCGATGTAATGGATATCAAAACTAAAAAAGTGATAAAGCATTACACGCCCGGTAAAGGCAATTCACTATTAAATGGCTTTATTTTAACCTTTTGCAAAACCAAAAGTGGCGATATTTACTTGGCAACCATTGTAGGTTTATATCGGTATAACCGGCAAACAGACGATTTTGATTTGGTGGAAGGCTTGCCTTTAATTTTTTATGCAATTATTTCGGAAGATAGCCAGGGGAACATCTGGGCTGGGTCTTTTAATCATGGCATTATAAAATTTAAGCCGGGCAAAAAAGGTTATACCCAATACCAAAATGATCCTAAAAAACCGAAAAGTTTATCGCACAATACGGTAAATGGAATCTATGAAGACAGCAATAAAAACATTTGGGTTTCTACTGATGGTGGTGGTTTAAATCTGTTCAATCAGAAGAATGAAAATTTTGATAGAATCACTGTTAAGGATGGTTTGCCTAGCAATTTCCTTTTTAAAATAATTGAAGATGCCGACAAAAAACTTTGGATTGGAAGCAGCAGAGGACTTGTTCATTTCAACCCAATTGATAAATCTGTTAAAGTTTATTCGAGTTCAAACGGTTTGTTAACCGATCAGTTTAATTATAATTCGGGCTTTAAAGATACTGATGGACGCATTTACTTCGGAAGCGTAAGGGGAATGATAAGTTTTAATCCGAAGGATTTGAATACGGTTTATGCTCAACCTCCTCTAAAAATAACTGGTTTTCAGATTAACAATCAGGAAATTGAAGTACAAGGCAAGTCAGTTTTATCAGAATCTATCATAAATACGCAAAAAATTGTACTTAACGATGCGCAATCTTCTTTCAGTTTGGATTTTGCCGCCATTAGTTTTCTATCTCCTGAAATGACACAGTACGCTTATCGCATGAAAGGCATTAGCGATGATTGGAATTATCTGGAAACCAATAGAAAGGTTTATTTCACCAAATTGGCTGCCGGAGATTACGTTTTTGAAATTAAAGCATTGGGTAATGGAAACTCCACCTGGACAGTAAAAAACCCAAAATTGTCGATTACCATCCTCCCTCCTTTTTACAAAAGTAAACTTGCGTATTTGTGCTACACGATTTTACTGGGTTTGGTAATTTTCTTTTTCTTTCGAGGCTACCACACACGAATGGAGAACCGCAACAAACGAAGAATGGAGCGTTTTGAAAACAAAAAAGAGAAAGAAATATATCAGGCAAAGATTGAGTTTTTCACCAATATTGCGCACGAAATACGTACACCGTTAACACTGATTAAAGGCCCAATGGGCGATTTATTGAAGCAAGCTTCAGAGGTTCCGTACATGGAAAAGAAGCTGAAAATAATGGAACGTAATACCGACAGACTCTTTAAACTAACTAATCAATTGCTCGATTTTAGAAAAACTGAAGTCAATGGTTTTTCTCTGAATTTTGTTAAAGCTGATATTTCGGAAATCTTAACGGATATTTTTAGCTTCTTCCAGTCCATCACTGAGCAAAAAAACATTAACTACAAGCTTAACCTGCCGGATAATACACTTGAAGCTTACATCGATACCGAAGCTTTCTACAAAATATTGAGCAACCTGATTGATAATGCAATAAAATACAGCGATTCTTTAATCGAAGTGAGTTTAGCATTTCCGGTAGGTAATGCCGAATACTTCGAAATTACAGTTTTAAACGATGGAAAAACAATCCCTGAAGAGTTACATAAAAAAATATTCGAGCCATTTTTTAGAGCAACGGAAACGCAAATAAAACAAGGGACGGGAATTGGACTTTCTTTATCAAAATCGCTAACAGAATTACATGGCGGAAACTTGAAGGCAATAAACAATGAAATGGGCCACAACCTGTTTATACTGAGCTTACCGATACACCAACTCATCGAATTTAACTTAAAGGGAAAATGGAAAAAAAGATTATGACAGAAACGAATGCGCAAGCAATACCCACAAATAAGTTTACTGTTTTACTAGCTGATGATGAAGAAGATATCCTGGAATATGTAGCAGATGTTTTAAGTGAAAAATACAATGTTTTAACGGCTGCTAATGGCATTGAGGCGCTCCAAATTTTAAGTCAGGAGATTGTACAATTAGTTATTAGTGATGTTATGATGCCCGAAATGGATGGATTTCAGCTTTGCGAAAGAATAAAATCGAACTTTGAATACAGCCATATCCCCGTTATTCTGTTAACCGCCAAAACAGGTTTGCAAGCCACAATAGAGGGTTTGGAAGTTGGTGCCGATGCTTACGTAGAAAAACCATTTAACACCGATTTTTTGCAGGTTCAGGTTTCATCGCTGCTCAAAAACAGAGATAAAATAAAGGCTTATTTTGCAAGTTCTCCGCTCATTCATATTAAAAGTATGGCACATTCCAAAGGCGATGAATTGTTTCTGGAAAAACTGCAAAATTTAATAAACGATAGAATTGATGATGCAGAACTTGGTGTTGATTACCTTGCCGATAATATGAACATGAGTCGCCCAACACTTTACCGAAAAATAAAATCAATTTCAAACCTAAGCGGGAATGAACTCATCAATATTACCCGATTAAAGAAAGCGGCAGAATTATTAAATGAAGGTGTGCTCAAAATCTACGAAATTTCGGAAATGGTTGGTTATAATTCTCACAAACACTTTAGCAGAAGTTTTTCCAAGCAGTTTGGTATGTCGCCTACTGAATATATATCCAGACAACATTCGAAATAACAGCGATTTATTAGATTAATTATCAAAAAATAATCGAAAGTTAATCATCTGATTTATTTAATACGGAATATTCTTTTCGCAAAAAAAAAGTTACGAAACATTTGCCTAAATTGATGAGGATATAATTATATTTCAATGCAAATTCATCTATTAGCGCATGCACGAGAGTAAGGAGATTATTAGTAAAATACAAGCGTATCAGCAACAAGAACTTGAACTAAAATTAAGCAATAGTGAGCTCAAGAGGTTAAATGATGCGCTAAAAAAAGCCGAAGAGAAAAGTGCAATACTAAATTCAATTGTAGAATCTACAGACGATGGAATTATCAGTAAAAACCTGGACAGTATAATTACCAGCTGGAACAATGCCGCATCAACAATTTTTGGTTACTCAGAAACCGAAATGATTGGCGAATCGATATTAAAATTGATACCAACACACCTGCAAAACCAAGAACCTACATTTCTTGAACAGTTAAAAAAAGGAAACCGAATTGATCATTTTCATACCCAGCGTTTACGTAAAGACGGAACTTTGGTTGATGTTTCCTTAACCATTTCTCCGGTTTACAATTCGCAGGGCGATTTAATTGGCTTATCAAAAATTGTTCGCGACATTACTAAAGAAAAATTAGCTGAAACCATTGGACAGCGTTTAGCTGCCATTGTAGAATCTTCTGATGATGCAATTATCAGCAAAGATTTTAGCAGTAAAATCATAAGTTGGAATGAAGCGGCAACACGCATTTTCGGTTATACAGCCGCTGAAATGATTGGCGAATCTATCCTTAAAATTATACCTGAAGATAGGCATGATGAAGAACCTAAAATTTTAGCACAGCTCAAAGAAGGCATTCGTGTAGAACATTTTGAAACCGAACGATTGCGCAAAGACGGTTCATTAATCCGCGTTTCTTTAACCATTTCTCCTGTAAAAGATTTAGAAGGAAAGGTTATCGGTCTTTCAAAAATTGCCAGAGATATTACAGAAAAAAGCCTCATCGAAAAGAAAAAAAATGAGTTTGTTAGTTTTGTAAGTCACGAGCTTAAAACTCCGCTAACTTCTTTAAAATCTTATCTCCAAATGGCTTTATTGAAGTCTAATGATGCTGATTTTATACTTAGAGCCCTGGCAAAAGCTGAGGGGCAAACTAAAAAAATGGAGCATTTAATTCAGGATTTTTTAAATGTTTCGCGTTTTGAAGAAGGCAATATCGGCATCAAGCCAAGTCAATTTGATATTGTAAAATTAATAGCCGATTGTATTGAGGATGCGAGTGTTTCAAGCCATAAACACCAGGTAGTTTATGAAGGTTTGCCCCAAATCAACGTAATTGGCGATGAGGAAAAAATAAGCCTGGTGTTAACCAATTTAATCAGCAATGCACAGAAGTATGCGCCTGCTGGTGGTGAGATTAAAATTTCTTGCTTTGTAGATAAACAGCAAGTTATCATCAAAATAAAAGATAATGGAATTGGCATATCTCTCGAAGACCAACGTAATATGTTCCAGAAATTTTTTAGAGTAGAAAGCGAGCAAACTAAATTTATACCAGGATTTGGGATTGGTTTATACCTCTGCACTACGCTTTTGAAACTACACAAATCACGCCTCGCCGTAGAAAGTGAACTTGGTAAAGGTTCTTTATTCTATTTTGCGCTGCCATTGAGTTTATAATAATAATTCAAATTTGGATTTAGCAACGCTTCATCATCTATTAGATTTAATATTCCGTTAATATTTCCGAAATTGCTAGGATTTATAATCCCCGATTAATGGCAAAAAGAATTGTTCAAGGCCCTATACGCAACAAAGAAAAAACGAAAGAGAAACTTTTGCTGGCCGTAGGCGAAATACTAAAAACCAAAGGATACAAAGCTTTAAAAGTAAACGACATAGCAGCAGTTTCTGGTGTAAATAAAAGATTAATTTACGAATATTTTGGTGGCGTTGATGAACTTGCTGATGCCTACATTAAGCAACAAGATTACTGGAATGTGCTAACCAAATTAGAACGACCAGAAAACGCCGAAAATAGCTCTGATTTTGTCACGAACATACTCAGAGGACAATATGATGAGCTGCATCGTAACCAGGAATTGCGTAAAATAATGCTTTGGGAACTATCTGAAAAAAGAGATATTTTAACTGAACAAGTTGATTTACGTGAGGCAAACGGCGAGCAAATTTTTCAAAACCTAACTGACCCTCACTTCGGTGAAAACGCTAAAAGGTTTCGGGCAGTTACAGCTTTAATAATTGCCGGAAGTTATTACCTGAATTTAATTCAAGAAACAAATGGAACGACCTTTTGCGGCTTAAATTTAAAGACAGAACAAGGCCGAAACGAAATCAAAAATGCCATCGATTTTATCATTAAAAAAACTTACGAAAAATAGAATTGGTGTTTATCTTTTTCCAAAATTTAAATAATGCTAAACAATTTTAGCCTTTTGATGATTATTAAAAGAAACTAAAATTAAAAATGAGAAAGCTCCTAATAATTTTATCCGTAATCGCAACTTTTGCAACAGCCTGTAACGGTAAAAAAGCAGATGAGAAAAATGCCGATAGCATGTACAAATACACCGACACCACAAAGGTTATTGATTCTTTAGCAACTGATAGCACAGCTGATTCATTAACAAATGCACCTGCCGACGTAAATAATTAGATTTTATTTCAAAAAGTATTCAACCAGTTGCGCCCACTCAGCTTCCAAAGAAACATTTGGACGAATAGATTTAGCTCTACTGTACCAGTAATCAGCATTCCAGATATCGCCCTCTTTACGGTGCAGATAAGCGTGAACCAATGCAGAAGATTGGTCGGTTAAATGATCGATTAAACTGTGGGCCTTATGCCAATCACCTTTTCCATCAAACCAAAGTGCTTTTAATTGAACGGAAAGTTCTGTTGCTGGCTCAATTTCTTTAATACTTTCTTTAAATATCGCTAATGAACTCATTGCGCTAAATTGAACATAATTGTCCAAAGATTTCAATTATTTCTTTTCAACAACGCATGTATTTCCCTAACAATCAAATCAGGCTCTGAGACTTGTACAACATGACCACTATTTTTAGCTTCTACAAGTTTGCTGTCAGTTGAAAGGTTTAAAAAATCGCGATGTAAGTCGTGTACCAACTGCATGTATTCCTCCTTTACCTTTGGATTTGGAATAGCTTCAGTTCGTATGTTCGAAGTACCTGTAATTACCGTTAGTGGTATATTTCCAAAATTGTTGGAGTTGCCTGCATCTTCAAAATTAGCATCATCATTTTTAAGTTCATCATAAAGTGTTTCAACAGAGCGGTAAAAGAAATCACGCTCATTCTTATGGATAGCATGCTCAATTGGAATTTCAGGATTTATCCTGTTAAAAGAAAATAGGCTTCGATATGCCCCTGAAAATGTAAGGAATTTAACCAATGATAATGGTGGTGGTTTCAACGATTCTAAAAATGCTGCTGACGATTTTTTTAATTGTAATGGATGCGCAGATTCCATTAGCATAATTCCGGCAATATCTTTTTTGTGCTGTTCTATAAATGGTCTGATGTAAATTCCTGCCATTGAATGAAGTACAAGAATATATGGTTTTGGGCAATTTGTTTGCTCAAGTAATTGCGCTAATTCTTTCGAAACGGATTGATTTGTAATTGTACCTTCCCTTTTCTCGCTTAAAAAAAGACCACTTCTATCATATGAGATGGTTACGGCATTTGGATATGTTTTATCTTGAATTTCTGCCCAAATGCTACTATTGCTGCCCATTCCCGAAACAAAGACAATCGTTTTGTTACCAATGCCCTTTTTTACATAATGTATTTTTGCGCCATCAATTTCAGTAAAGGTTTCGCCTTTAAATGCTTTAGATTCTAATCTCCATCTGCTATATTGCTCATATACGATACCAATCACCAACAAAATCAATAATAAACTACCAATATATTTTAATGCTTTAATGGTGATGTGAATTATCTTTTTCATTAGTGAGAAGGCTTTTTACAAACTTATTTTACGAATCCCTCATTGTTTAACTCGAAGAACATTTTCGTTTCTCACAATGAGGGATATATTTCTATGAAGAACTATTTTTCTGCTACTTTAAGTTTTTCATGTTGTTTCATTTTAAATAATACCACAACAGATAAAATTGACAATATCAGGAACAATAAATCAATAAACAGAATATCAAATTTTCCTTCATTAAAGGTAGTCCATAACCAATTATTACGCTTAAAACCATCTGCCAACGGCAATAAAAGACAGAAGATTGCAGATAATATTAAGGTTTGGTGATTTGTAGTTCTGATGCTTCTTCTGGCAATAAAATAGAGCGATAATACCAACCACGAATAAAAATAGATGTGGTAAATTGCCGATTGGTCTGGCTTATCAATAAATAGCAAACTCAACATAGTTAGTGCGGTTACCGGAAGCATACTCAGGCAAGAAGCCATAAAAATATTAGCGGTCCAGAAGTTAAAAACACGTTTATGCTTAGGCACATTATTTTTATCTCTGGCAACAAGCCAAATCAATATCCCGGAAATAATAACCAAACAACCCATTACACCCAATACAAAAAATATGATGCGGAGTGGTTTACCTCCAAAATCGCCAAAATGTAAATGGTAAATGGTACTTTTTATTTTATCTACATAACTCGAACTTTTAACTGGTGATACCTCGGTTAAAATTTTGTTATCCCGCACCCGATAAACCAGTTTTCCGGTTCCCGAGAAACTTTTGTTAGCTCTAGGTTTAGCCGCTACAATTACATGCATATTTGCATCACCGTAATTCTTTATCGTTACACCGGTAATTCTGCTGTGACTCCATTTATCTTCTATTTTTTCGACAAATTCATTAACCTGAAAAGTTTTTTGCAGTGGCTGATAAGAATACACGTATTTCGTAGTATCACTATATTCTAAATCCTGATAAATTGCAGCACTATCGCCTTTGTAAAGGTATTTTGTATAAGGGCCAACTAAAAACACGTTTGCAATTAAAACAACACCGGTAACTGCAAAAACTAATTGGAAAGGGAAACCAATTACACCAATTGCTGTGTGGAGGTCTGTCCACAAAGTTTTCCATTTAGACCATGGCCTGAAGGTAAAAAAGTTCGAGACAATTTTATTCCAATGGAGCATTAATCCTGTTACCAACGCGAATAAGAATATAAACGATACCACACCAGCCAATAAATAGCCGAACGGTGCACCTAAGCGAATTGGAACTGCATTAAGCTGGGCAAGAAAATGTAATCGGTATAAAAATTCGCCCATATCATAGGCTTCTGAATAATCACCAGATTTTTGCTTGGAAAAATCATAGTTAAAATACATCGAATCATCATCGCCACCTCTGCCCCTGCCTCGGCGTTTTTTAGGTTCGCCTTCGGGTTTAGGTTTAGGTTTCTTTTTTAAGGTTGTATCAGCCGATGCAGTCATGGAAACATATGCACCAACATCATTTCTCTGAATAAAGAAATCGAAATCTCTTCCTTTCAGATTAGTTTTTTGCCCAAGAGAATCGATAACCTTATCAAAATCTCTTGTTAACGTTTTACGGCTTTTAACATATGAATTATTTTTTTGCCAGGCACTAATTTCTTCTTTAAAGAATGAAAAAGAACCCGCAAAAAATATCACGTATAAAAGTGCGCATATTATAATTCCACTTATCGTATGTGTATGAAAATATATATTGTATTTTCTGTTATCCATTTTTCTTTATAAAAAAGTATACAGGGCTGAAAAAATTAAGGTCAGCACAAGATAGATTGTAAAAATTTTCCAGACACTTTTTGATAAAAACGCCAGAAGTAATAATATAGACCAAATGATGTAACCTGTTATAAATGAAGTAACAATAACATCCCTCTGGGGAAAAACTTTGCAGATAAGCAAATGAAAGGAGAACATAACGGCATAACCGCCGATGCTGCCAATAAGAATTTTTGCTAATCTAAGCCAGGGCGACTTGGTAAGGTATTTTTTGTTAGCCGGCATATCAATTATATTAAAAACTCTAATATTAAAATGGAGAAATAAAGCACTGCAATTGTAGTTGGGCGCAAATAACGAAACGGCTGCAACAGCACGATTAAACTCCCGGCAGCCATAATGCCAACAATTATGGCCACTAATCCGCTCGACCATCCAAGGGAAATAATGAATAATATTGTCGCTACAACGAATAATGCAGCAGCCACTAAACGATAAGTTTTACCATTTGTCGCAATTTTTGCCAAATATGCAGGTGTATTTTTTTCTTTGAATTGCTTTGAGGTTAAGTAAAACAGTTCAAAAGATATCAGTAGAAGTAGAAATGTAGTCGTTATCATAAAATTAATGCATTAAACAAATTGCTTTTGATGAAAAAAGCATTATTTAAAGCAATAACAGTAGAAGTAAATCAGACTAAAATTTAGCCAGATTTTCTCTACTGCTATCGCTCAAACTAGAGTATTAATTTTATTTGATGTGCTGAATTGCAGTGATTAAACCACCTTCAACTTTCAAACCTCTTGTTGCAACTGCTGTGCTGGCATCAACTTTATAAACATAAGTTGAACCGTCTAACAAGTTAACACCTACATAACCAGTTTTACCATCAACAGGGCTATAGTTTGTAGTTGTTACGCTTGATACAGTTGCAGGGTCTGCAAAGCCAGTAACCGGAGTTACGGTTTTAGCCACAACATCAACAATTGCCAAACGTTTTCCAACAACATATGGGCCTTTAGTAGCAACTGGTTCGATGTTAGCAATGAATTTATTTTGGCCAATACCGAACCAATTAGTAATTACATATCCTTTAGATACTTCTTCGAAATTGAAGAAATAAGTTTGGTCAAATTCTGTAGCTCCAGATTTAATTCGGGTAATAGCTGATGGTTTGGTAGAAGTTAACTTACCTTCCGCAGAAGTAGCGCCATCCATCGCAACTGATGATGAAAATGCATAGCAATCACCGTTTTCAACCACGCCTAAACCATCGGTAAAGTATCTTCCGATAAAACTTGTTCTGGTATCTTTAATGGTTTTCTCATATTTCATATCTGGATAAGAGAATACTGCAATACCCGCTTCGTTTGGATATTTAGTAAAGAAGTTAGCGTAAATACCGAAGTAAGGAGCAAACACCTTGTTGCCAACTTGTTTAATCCAGCTAAGGTGAGCAATTTCGCCATTACCACTAGGAATAATTGCATCGGTTGTACCTTTTCCAACCTCAGCATTGGTTTCTGCGCTCACGCGATACCATTCGTAAACAGTTGGTGTACCTTCTGCGGCAATTCTTCTTGGTACTTTCATCATTAAGATATCATCATTAACTGGCGCAAAAGCTTGTACAGTTGCCGAAGTGAAATCGTTTAATTTTTTCAGTTTACCGTCTGTAACACCATAAACAGTAACAGCACCCGGACTACCCTGGCCATATAACATACTAAAAAACTTATTTTTTGCAGTAACATAGTATCTATACAAACCATCTTGTTCAACACCATTACCTACAATAGAAACTGCACCGCTTTCTAAACTGCTCGCAGTTAATAAATAATCTGCTTTACTGGCAATTGCAGTCGGACTAACCGCAATTACATAGTTCCCAGGATTCTCTGGAATAACTTCTCTATCTGATTTTTTTTGGCAAGAACTTAAAACACCTACAAAAGCCATAGCTAGTAGTGAATTCGTAATTGTTGTTTTCATATTAATTTTTATTAAAGATTTATTTTTGTGATTTATTAATAAAGTATCTAAGATTCAGGTAAAAGCTACGACCTGGTTTTTGCAGAGCAAAATTGTCAAACACAGGTTTATCAGCAATATTTCTTACTTCGAGAGAAACATTGTATCTGCCATTTTTCATCGAGTAAACGAAGTTGGCGTCATGAGAAACTTGCGCCGGAATACCGTATTTTGAATCAGCCGTTGGCGAACCGAAGCTAGGCCAGTCTAACCAGAAATCATGTACATATAATAGGTTGTAGCCAACTGTTAAATTATTTCCCTTAGCAAAAACATCCTTAAATGTCCCGGAAACATCTGCATTGCCAAAAAAGAAAGGAATATTTGGCATCTGGTCTAAATAGGTTAAACTTTCAGTCGTGTAGTAGCGTCTGGCGTTTGCATCGTAATCATATTGCTGAAGGTTAATTAATCTTTGGTAAGTAACTGTAGCGCCTGCGCTTAACCAGTTTTTATAAGAATACCTGATTTCGCCATCAACACCCGTTGTACGTACACCATCACGATTATCTGAAATGGTAAAATCTCTTTGAGCACTTGTACCGCCTACAAACCTGCTAAAAATGAAATCGGCTGAATGTCTGTAAATAGCATTTGCTGTAACAGAGAAACGGTTAATATCATTTAGCTTAAACCCGTAAACTAAACCTAAGTTAAAGTTGTCACTCTTTTCAGGTTTCAATAAAGGATTAGCCGCTTCATTTTCCAGGTTACCAAAAATTTCATTGGCTTCTGGCATTCTATTCGTCAATTCGTAAGAACCTCTAACCTGTAAATCTGGGATTACATAATAGGATAACGCCGTACCGTAGCCTAACTTTTCGTCAGAATTCGTTCTGTTTAAACTACCAACTACACTTTGTAATGTAATGTACTTACCGAAAACATTTACATTCCATTTGTTTTGTATAGCATAAGAATAACCAAAACCCAATACGTTTTTATTCATCGTTTTGGCGGGATCTAATGCATTTCTATCTGGGAATAAAAGATTGTCAGTTTTTCTGTTAAAAGTTGAGAATACGTTATTTACTGCAACAGACTGACGCTCGGAAATTTGATAACTTACCATCGCTGTAGCCAGGCCATTATTATTTCTGAATTCGCTATGCTGACCACCATCGCCACGTTCACCCATACTTACTTTCGGGTCACGGATTCCGTCCCAGTCATAATCTGCCCTAGCTGTATCGATAGTTGTTTCGTAACCTAAATTGTAGTTTGCATTAATGGTTACATCAAGCCCTTTTAATAAGTTAACTTTTTTATATTTTAAGGAAGGCATCACAATGTTTCCACGTCTATGTAATTGACCGTAAACCGCTTCTGGTCTTGCCGCTGTTTGAATTTCTTTATAGTTTTTCCCTAAAGTCATTCCAATCAAAAAGTTATCTGCCCACGATTTACCAACCACACCTACGTTTGCAATCAAGGTTTCGTTGTGATAGTTGTCATGAAATCTTTTTACAGATGGAGCTCTGAATTCTGGCTGCATATCGTTTTGCAACAATAACCTTAAATCCGTTCTGTAATTGTTATCAGAATAGTTTTGGAAAGCATTCAATTGAAATGTTAGACCACTTTTTGAAGTTACTGCCGCATTGATTACACTACGATGCGTATTGAACGATCCATACGAATAAGAGGCATCTAAATAATTGCGCTGACTGTTATTGGTTACAATGTTTATGGCACCACCCAAAGCATCAGAGCCTAACCAAATAGGCACAACACCTTTGTATATTTCTACACGTTCGGCAAGGTTAATTGGAATGTTATTTATCTGGAATGATGAACCGAAATTATCCATCGGGATTCCGTCAATAAAATAACGAATGTGGCGACCAGAAAACCCATTTAACGAAACATTAAAGTTTGAGCCAACACCACCTGATTCTCTTACGCGAACACCAGCAACCTTATCCAATGCACCTGAAATATCCAGCGTAGAATTGTAAAGTTTTTTTGCATCAATAGCGGTTACGTTAAAGGCTTGCTTATTTACTTCTTGCGCTTTGGTTCGGCCAATTACATTAACCGTTTCCATTTGGGCAGCGTCTTCTATAATTGAAAGGTTTAATTTAACTTCAATGCCGTTTGATAAATTAACCTCTTTTTTTATGGTTTTATAACCAATTGCACTTACAACAATACTGTAACTTCCTTGCGGAACGTTAGCGAATTTGAAATAACCTTTTTCATCGGTTACTACACCAAAATTTGTTTTTTGAATTCTTACGGTAGCACCTGTAAGTGCTTCACCAGTAGAGGTTTTTAGATATCCCGAAACCGAAGAGGCTAGATTTTGGGCATAAGTGAAAATTACGAAGGCACATAACATGCCCGTTAGCAAAATTTTCTTAAATTGCATGACTTTTAACTGAGATTAAAGGTGAGCCGGTTTGTCCGGTTTAGCCACATGGGTCCGAACCATGTGGCATTTTTTTTATGCGGCAAATATAGACCTTATTTAGAATAAGTCCAAATAGAAACTAGAATTTATTAAAACTTTATTAGAAAATGAAATGATTTTATAACCATTTCCCATAATTTGAACCAATTAGTTAATCGGTTTAGAAACTACTATGATAAACAAAAACATCGCTTAATGTATTTATTGCCTTATTTTGAAGCAATGATATACGCCTGTATTTCAGAAAAGCTTAAACATAAAAGCGCTGAGAAAATTATTATTTCTCGAAGAGTAAAAAATCTGCATGCCTAAAATTAAAGACAAAGTAAAGCATATTCCACTTATTAACATCTGTTAAGAAAAACCATTTAAGCCTGCTTTACGAATGTATTAAATTTATATATCTAAAAAATATAGCCATGGTTAACATATCAACAGAACAAGAATATAAGCTTGTTATTGCGCAAATCAAAAGCTTATTAAATACATCCAATCCAACGGTTATAACGGAAGAAATTCCTGAGATGATGAGGTTATCTCAGGCGGCTACAGAATATGAGCAAATTAAGTACGATTTTACAAAACGTTCACTAAACCAGGCCTCGTAATTTTTAACTTCTTTTTCCTGATAATAATAAAAATCCTAAACTTAAGGCCAAACCAATACCCAAAGCGAGTGTAGCTTTTTTTGATGGTTCTGGAATTAGCGATTCGCCATAAATTTGATGTGGTGGTGCTGATGGCTCTAACACATTACCGGCAGTTGGTTTTCCATCTTTAACATGCATCAAAACCCTCATCCCGCCAGATGCGGTATTAACCAGTAATTTTGGAAATATGCTATGCATCGTTTTTAAAGCCCATGATGAAAAATCAGGAAATTTATCTTTCTTCGGACTTAACGCAAGTTTTAATAATGCGCTTGCAGTATCTTTCGGATCAGCAGCAAATGGTTGTATTTTGAAATCGAGCCCAGAGTATTTTGCAGAATGCATATTGCCCGTAGAACGTTGTATCTGGGGATAAAGATTGCAAACATGAATATTCGCTTCTGCAGATAATTCGCCCTGAATACACTCCATCATACCTTTGATTCCAAACTTAGTGGCAGAATAAACCGCACTGTAAGGCGCAGGCATAAATCCGCCAATTGAAACATTATTGATTAGAACGCCAAACCCTTGCATTTTGAAAACCGGAATAATAGAATGAGCAGCATTCATATAGCCCAATAAATTTGTTTTCACTACCTGGTGACTAACTTCAATCGGTATTTCATCAAATTTACCACTAGCCATAACACCAGCATTATTAACCCAAAAATCAATTGTTCCCGAAAAAGACAATGCTTGCTCAATCAAATTTTGAATTTCATCATAATTGGAAACATCAGTAGGTACACCAATTGCCCGAACGCCTAAACTTTCGCAATAATCTACAGCATTTTGAAGCGGTAATTCACCTCTTGCCGCCAATACTAAATTACAACCTGCATTGGCAAAAGCTTCAGCAGTAGCTAAACCAACGCCGCTTGATGCGCCAGTAATGATTACAGTTTTACCCAATAAATCGCTTTTCGTTGTGCTGCTTTTCATGTTTAATAATTTATAATGTTCTTATTTCCAACATCAAAAGCATAGAAATGTTTTATAAATCCCCCCAATTAAACCGAACAAATATTTGCTACTATTGATTAAGCAATCAACCAAATTCAGCTATAAATTTTTTCTCGCTAAAGCCATATATTTGCCCGAAAGAAATTAATCTATTGATAAGAAAAAAAATTAAGCGGAATTACCGACTTGGCAGATATTTCATTTACAAAGAGACACTGGTTAATTACAAAGAAAAATTCTGGTCGTTTATCGGTGCGGTTGTTGGTATTGGCATAATTGCCTTAATACAATCATTTTATTTCCCACAAAGTGATAATACCTTTTTGATTGGTTCTTTCGGAGCAAGCAGCGTATTAATTTATGGTGTTATCGCGAGTCCGCTGGCGCAACCTCGTAATTTAATTCTTGGACATTTAGTGAGCGCAATAGTTGGGGTTACCGTCTATAAAATTGTGCCTGATGTTATTTGGATAAACGCACCCCTTGCTGTTGCCTTTTCTATCATCGCGATGCAATACACGAAATCCCTGCATCCGCCGGGTGGCGCAACCGCGCTTATTGCTGTATCGGGCTCTGCTAAAATAAAATCGTTAGGCTATTTATATGTTTTATTTCCTGTTTTAACAGGTGTATTGATTCTATTTATCGTCGCACTTATCTTCAACAATTTAACGGCAGACAGAAAATACCCGGTAAAAAGTCGTTTAAAACGCCGGTTTCTATTCATCAACCGTAATAAAGATTAATTAACTCAACAATGAATTTATCATACATAGCCAAACATTTCTCCGCATTAAACATTACCGAACTTTACGAATTATTGAAGTTGAGAAGCGACGTATTTGTTGTGGAGCAAGAATGTGTTTACGCAGATTTAGACAATAAAGACCAGGAAAGCTTTCACATTCTTTACTATGCTGATGGCGAGTTATCTGCCTGCACCCGCTTATTGCCAAAAGGTTTATCCTATGATGAAGTTTCAATTGGCAGAGTTGCTACTTCTGCCAAACAACGTGGAACTGGTTTGGGGCGTAAGCTAATGGAAGTTTCAATAGCAGCCTGTTATGAAAATTTTGGCCACTCACCTATTCGCATAAGTGCCCAACATTATTTGCTTGAATTTTACCAATCGCTTGGTTTTGTGGCGCAAGGCGATGTTTACGATGAAGATGGAATACCGCATATTGAAATGCTAAAATCCAGCTAAGCCCACTTTTTGCGCAACCATTTACGAACAGGCTCATCATACCATTTTAAAGTGATGTAAGCGAGAATGGTTGAACCAATTAATATGGCTAACGCTACTGGCCAAACCTCTGTTATGGTTATGCCTTTGTTATTGCTAATCCAGGCCACGTAGAAGTACACAATTGGGTAATGCACTAAATAAAGTGGATAAGAAATATCGCCTAAAAATTTACAGATTTTATTGCCGATAGCCGTTTCAGTATTTCCGCTCGCCCCGATATAAACAATTAATGGGAAAATAATAATGATGCTTACCGACTCGTAAATTCCATTTAACCACACATTATCCGCACCTCCAATTCTCGGCATATACAAAACCAAAGCAACCAATAAGCCCGACCATAAAAATGCATTTTTTAGCCGTGCAGGCTTTGCAATCCGCGACAATAACAAACCTGCAAAAAATGGAAATATGGTTCTGGTAATACCAACACGAACCTGCTCTACATTTAGTGTCCAGCCACCGGCAACATTTCCATTAACACTTGTTATAGCCAAATGCGACAGTGCTACCGCAGCAATGAATACCAAAACACCAAGCGCTTTGTTAGAGAGTTTTCGGATACCGATAGCGTAAAAAATATTGGCTATATATTCAAAAAACAACGACCACCCCACACTGTTAAGCGGATGCATTTCTTGCCAACCTCTAATATCTAACGATAAAGGAACGGGAAGAATGGTATAACCCACCAGCAAAACCAACAACATTTTCCATATTGGAACCTCGTGTATGGTTGGCCATATTGCAGAATCAGTATAGTAAAAACCGATTGCTCCAAGTGTCATACCTAAAATAACCATCGGTTGCAAACGGATAATACGGCGTTTTAAAAAACCGCCAACGCTCATTTTATGCCACCGGTCATCATAGGCATAGCCCATTACAAAACCAGATAAAAGAAAGAAAAAATCAACTGCCAAATAACCATGATTAACCAAATTATCTAACTGGCTTGTCGCTAAAGGCTCTGCGAGGTGAAAGGTTACTACGATAATTGCAGCAAGGCCGCGTAATCCATCAAGTATTGGGTAATGCGGTTTTGTAGTCAGACTTTTTTGGTCCATTGGTTAGTTAAATTTGCGTAAGGGCTAATAATTTTATTGCGAGGAATTAAAAAATATCATTTGTATAATCAATCATCCAATCATCCGCTAATTCACTAATTCAGTCATTCAATTCTTCCCTCGCAAATTATTAAACATTCACAATTTTTCCTTTAGATAACTGCAATGTTGCAAACCTCAACCAATTCCATCACTCACTAACCCCATCATTCTCTAATTCACTAATTCTATAATTCAATATTCCATCTTCCCTCATCCATAACTCACTAAACCCACCATTCTCTAATTCACTAATTCTATAATTCAATATTCCATCATCCACTAATTTGCCCTATACTGCTTTTCTGCCACCGGCTCTAACCAAACCACAGCCCCAAGATTTGCGTTAGTACCTATTGCAATATGAGTCATAGGTTTAGCAGAAGTTGCGCCATGCCAGTGCTCTACACCCGGCAAACACTTTATTACAGCTCCCTTTTTTACCGTTTGTTTCGTCTTTCCACGTTCCTGGTACCAACCAGTTCCTTCCGTAATCAACAGAATCTGGCCGCCAGCGTGTTTGTGCCAGTTTGTTCTCGCTCCTGCCGAAAAGCTTACCGAACCAATATTGCTATTAAATATCGTATCTGAAGGCACCAACATGTGAAGCCAAACCTTGCCCGTAAAATTATCATTGGTTACATTATCTCCAAGTGGAAATAGTTTGCTGCTATCTTCAGATTTCTCTGTATCCTGAGCCGAAACTGACCTGCCATAACAAAATAAGGAAAGCAGCATTATACAAAAACGGAACTTCATAACTTAAAGGTTTTTATGATAAAAATCAGTTAATTTATCAATAGCTTTCGATACACATTCTGGCTTCCAATAGGTATCAATATGTGTGGCGTTTTCTAGAATATAAAGTTCTTTGGTCTTTGCATTAATGGCCTTATCAAAAACTTCATCCGTCATGTATTTTGTATCTGCCTTGCTTCCAGCCATCATCAGTAATGGTTGGTTAATCAAATCCGTATTCGTATTTGCATCAAAAGTCATTAAATCGATTAAGCTACTCGTGGTATATTTAAAAGTAGAATTTGGATGCTTGTGCGTGCGGTGATAATAAATGTAGCCTTCTCTGTATAAATCCGTTGGTATTTTAGCAATCTCTTCATCTGTAGGTTCGGCAGTACCGCTGTAGATAATCGGTGCGCCCGCAGCTTCCTTGGCCCTCGCAGCCGAAGCCTCAGCTAAACGTTGTTGTATGGTATTTACCTGACTGTTTAAAAAGCCATTTCTCCTAACTTCTCCAGAATTAAACATACTTAAAGTAGCAACAGCCTTGAAACGCTTATCAGATTGGGCCGCTTTTAAAGCATAGCCACCGCCACCACAAATTCCAAGCAAAGCGATTTTATCAACATCAACACCATCATACTTGGATACAAAATCTGCCATCCCATGAATATCTTCTATTCTGTTTGATGGCTTATCAACATTTCTTGGCATTCCGCCGCTTGCGCCTTGATAGGCTGCATCAGCAGTTATCGTTATGTAGCCCTGCTCAGCCATTTGTTGTGCATACAAACCTGCCACCTGCTCTTTAACACCACCATTTGGATGCGCAATGACCAAAGCAGAATACTTTTTGCTTGCATCAAATTGTGGAGGCGTGTAAACATTAGCCGCAATGGTAACGCCATTTAATGTATAACTAACCGGATGTATATTTACCTTGTTTTTCTCGTTTACTTTAATGGCATCTTTGTAAACTAAGCCAAACGGATTTTGAATTTCAGCACTTTTCTTTATTTGTGCTACTGCAGTAACAGCATCTGTTGTGATAATAGCTGAAGCAGCCAGTAAGAATTTAATAATTTTCATATGCTATAGTTTAAACTTTGTTAATGAGCGTTAGTTATCTTTTCTAATACTCGATTCGCTTCCACTTCACGTGCTTCACCTGCAGTATTCCGGATGAGTGATGTGAATGTTTTTAAATTATCCTTAGTGAAACCGAGGTTAAGGCAAATTGCAAAGTGACTTTGAAGCATTGGTTCAGCCTCTCCAATGGTTGCGATAACGGCGATTGTGACCAACTCACGCTGTTTATACGAGAGTACATCCCTTTCAAATAAATCTGCAAAAAGATGCTCTTTCAAGAAAGTGTCAATTGTAGGTGCAAACGCACCATAGCCGCTTAGTTTTTCTGTAGGTGGCGTTTTGGTTAATTCACTTAATATCTCTTTCCCTCGTGCATATTTAGTGCCGGCCTTCTCAATTGGAGAAGCGTCCAGACCAAGATTATCTTTAATCCCGCTTAACTTCCTTCCATCCAGTACCTCCATAAATGTTTGCAACGCCCGTATACTTCTCGGGAAACCACAATAAGCATAGGTATGGACTAGAATTTCTTTTATCTGATTGATAGTTAAACCTGCTTCAAGTCCATTGTTTAAGGCTGTTTTTAACCGTACTAAATCACCCTTGGCCGTAAGCGAAGCAATGGTTATAATATTACTTTCCGTCTTATTTAATGTATCTGGCTTAATCACTTGCAGGGCATCAGCTTTTACACACATGGTGATAAACATTATCAAAAGGATTATTTTTTGCATACCGTTAGGTTTTTTTGATGGATAATTCATTGCGCTTCAGCATTAATTATTTGAGTATTTCGATTTCCTTTAGCCACTTCACAACATCTTTCTCTACTAAAATCTTCTTTTCATTTTCCATTACAAATAAAACCCCATCTCTTTCTATACCACCTTTTACGGTAAAGCCCTTAAGCACTTTGCTGTTTTCACATAGTGATTTTAACGTATCAAAACTGCTGCCCACACCATAACCACCATTAGTATTAAATGGAATAATTATTTTGTTCTGAAGATTATTTGTTTTTAAAAAGCTTTTGATTGGCGGTGGAAGTTGCATGCCCCAAGTTGGGAAACCAACAAATATCACCTCATACTTATCAATATCTTTTACCTTTGTTTTTAAGGGCGGCAAAAAGCCAGCATCATTTTCTCTCGCTACCTGCTCAACGGTTTGCCTGTAATCAGTTGGATATGGCTTTTCCAGTTCCAGTGCTAAAATAGCTCCTCCGGTTTGTTTTCTGATGATTTCGGCTAGTGCCTTGGTATTATTGGTTCGGGACAGGTAAACGATAAGAATTTTATCCGAATCAACCTTATCCGCGAGTGTTGTTTTATTTTGCGCCTTCGTGCATGATGCGCAAAACAACGACAATAAAACCACCGCTATATTAATACAATTGCTGTTTTTCATGTTTTGAAGATTGATAAACAAAATTCAGAACATTGTGGCACTTTAAAGTATATGGATAACGGTAATGACTACCAATTTTACTTATCCAAACCTTTTTGCTTAAACCACTTACTGATGACGTCTGCAAATTCAAGGTTATTTAAATCCGACATTGCAAAATGCGTATTACCTTTTAACCCTATTTCTGGCAGTTCTACAACAGTAGCTTGCCCACCATTTTCATTAACCAATGCAGCCCATTGTTTTGCCGTTGCTAAAACATTTCTCCAAAAGTTTAATGATGCGGCATTGGTTTCTTCCTTCGGGATAAAGTCTCCGTAATAAATTACAATTGGGATTTTCGTAAGCTTCTTAAAATCTTCCATAGAAACCGTTCTTCCACCCCTGCTTCCTTGCGGTGCAAAGCCCTCCGGAAAACAAAAACCACCTGGCTCTATCGCAACTACGGCTTTAACCTTATCATTCCTGATGGCAACTTTCCAACCTGGCGCACCGCCAGCCGAATGGGTAAATAAAATTCCATTACCCGATTTTTCAAATACGGCAGACATTGCACTTACGATGGTTTCTTCATCTACAATTCCGGTATTTGGAGTCATCATTCTATAAAATTGATCTAATGCTTGTTCATCCTTAGTAAATTGAACACCCTCATAAAATTTTGGATATTGACCAATACGAAACTGGGTAAACCAGGTTTGATCATCAGGTGTAACATTAACTTGTATAGGTTTTATCGTCTGTCCCGCTGCGCCACGACCAGGCTGATCCACTAAATAAACACTGAAATTTTTACGCAAAAAGATGTTATCAAAACCATCCCTTCCATCTGCCGTGGTTTGCCAGCTGCGTTTTGATTGCCCATAGCCATGTAGAAAAACCAAAGCATTTTGTTTGGCCTTATTTGGAATCTGGTAGAAAACATCAGCATGGTCGCCATGCCTTGTCTGTCCACCTTGTTTATCACTCCAGGGCTTTAAGGCATCAAATGTACCCTCACTTTTAATTACTGAGCCGCCTGCAGAAAAAGTACCCTGCTTAACAATACTGAGTTGTTTCTGTGCGTTAGATTCAGCGGTGATTAATAATACACTAACGAAGAGTAATTTTGATATCAATTTCATAAAAAGTCTATTTCAGTTTAATATACAACTATCTGCCTGCATTAATTTTGGTGAAAGACAAAGAAGCCAGTTTCCAGTTATTTTGTTCGAAAACATAAACTTCAGTTACGATAAATGGATTGCTAACTTCATTACCACCAACAACCGCTAAAAGGGTTAATTTACTCAATAAAACTGCAGTATTACCCATTACATTAACTGTTGTATTTTCAATATCGGCGTGTTTATACCAGATGCTTCCATTCTTAATCACATTTAGTTCTTGAGTTTTACCCCAAGAGCCACCCATATGCACAAAAACAGATTTATCGTGAAATAAATTCGCCAAAGAATCGGCACTTTTATTTGCCATCAAAAGCCATTTATTTTTTGAAATGTTAAGTACCTCTTGTTCTGCTGAAGTCGGATTTGTGGCCTTCTGTGCCAGGCACGAAAAGCTTATAAATGCAAACAGAATAACAACCAGTTTTTTCATGATCTTATTAATTAATGGTTCTATTTGCCTACTCTATCTTGTAAATGTTGAGGATACCTGGCGCCAACAATTTCAATATCATTTAAAGCCGAAGCAATATTTTTTAAATCTGCTGTTGATAATTGAACCGATACACCACCTACATTTTCTTTTAAACGATGGATTTTTGTTGTACCCGGAATCGGGGCAATAAATGGTTTTTGAGCCAATAACCAGGCTAAAGCAATTTGCGCTGCTGTCGCATCATATTGTTTCGCCAATTCCTTAACGAGTAACACTAAAGCCTGATTTGCCTTTCGGTTCTCTTCTGAAAATTTTGGAACCTGGTTTCTAAAATCACTTGCATCAAATTTGGTATTTTCATCAATAGCACCGGTTAGAAAGCCCTTACCTAGCGGACTAAACGGCACAAACCCAATACCCAACTCCTCCAAAACAGGAATTATCTGTTGTTCGGGTTCTCTAAAAAACATCGAATATTCACTTTGCAAAGCCGCAACAGGCTCAACCGCATGTGCTTTACGAATACTATCCACACTAGCTTCTGATAAGCCCCAATGCTTAACCTTCCCTTCATTCATCAAATCCTGTATCGTACCTGCAACCTCTTCAATCGGCACATTAGGGTCAACACGGTGCTGGTAAAACAAATCGATGTAATCTGTTTGCAAATACTTTAAAGAATTTTCTGCAACAGCACGTATGCGTTTCGGATGACTATCCAATCCTTTTGTTGCATCACCATCCTTAAAACCAAATTTGGTCGCCAACACAACCTTATCTCTGAAGGATTTAACCGCCTTTCCCAATATAATTTCATTCCCACCCTGACTATATGCCTCAGCGGTATCAAAAAATGTTATGCCTAAATCATATGCTTGTCTGATTAGGGCAATCGCATCACTTTCTGCTGTCGCCGGACCATAACCAAAAGTTAAACCCATACAACCCAAACCCAGTTCTGAAACTTCTAATCCGCCTTTACCTAATGTTCTTGTTTTCATCTTTAATTGATTTATTATACAAATATCTGTTAATTCAATTCCAACAATTGGATATGAATTACGGTTTTACTAACCATTATTACAGATATTACTTTAGGTTTGAAACTTAGCCGATTTCAAAGCGTAACTTTAAACCATAAAAACAACACCATGAGCACCTTAGTTAACTTCGACACGGTTGATGATTACAACAAATTCAACAACCACCAAACCCTGCATCCCCTGGTAAGTGTACTCGATTTAAATAAAGCACAGGAAAGAAAGGGTTCTAAAATGAATTTTGGTATTTACTGTGTTTTCTTAAAAGATGTGGTGTGTGGCGATTTGAAATACGGAAAGGCTAATTACGATTATCAGGAAGGTACATTGGTTTTTGTTTCGCCGGGACAGGTAATGGAAGTAGAAAACAAAGTTGATTTTTACCAACCTAAAGGATTAGTGCTGGCCTTTCACGCAGATTTAATTAAAGGAACGGCATTAGCGAAAACCATTGCCAGTTATAATTTCTTCAGCTACAAAACCAATGAGGCTTTACACTTATCGGCAGCAGAACGCCAGATGGTGCAGGATATGCTCAATAAAATCGCTTTAGAGTTACAACATGGTGTAGATAAACACAGCAAAAAACTGATTGCAGCCCATATTGAATTGCTATTAAACTATTGTGAACGTTACTACGACAGGCAATTCATCACCCGGGAAAATGTAAATAGCGGCATACTCGAAAAATTTGAGGAACTCCTGAATAGCTATTTCGAATCTGAAAAGCCCTATACAATTGGTTTGCCAAATGTAGCCTGGTGTGCAGAACAATTACATTTATCTCCAAACTATTTTGGCGATTTAATTAAAAAGGAAACGGGTAAAACCGCACAGGAATACATACAGAATAAAATTATCGATGTAGCTAAAGACAAAGTTTTTGATGCAGATAAATCCATCAGCCAGATAGCCTATGATTTAGGTTTCAAATATCCGCAACATTTCAACCGCTTGTTTAAACAGCGTACGGGCACTACACCAAATGAGTACAGAGGTTTGAATTAAAGAATTTCCAAGTCTCAATTATCAATTACCAATTACCAATAATCAAAAAACAATTTAGCAATTCAACAATAAAACAATTATCAATTTAGCAATTCAACAATTTCCAATAAACAATTTAGCAATTTAGCAATTAAACAATTTTCATTCATCCATCACCCCTCATCCATCCCCCCTCACCCCCGTCGGTGCTTTACCAAACTTCTTCTTAAACGAACTGGAAAAGTGCGAAAGACTTTCAAAACCTAAGTCTAAATAAATCGCAGATGGTTTACTTTGTTTATGTTCGATGAGGTGTCGGGCTTCAAGCAGGCGTTTATCCTGTAACCACTGCCTCGGTGCCATGCTAAAAATCTTTTGAAAATCCCTTTTAAAACTCGCTAAACTTCTTCCCGTTAGGCGGGCAAATTTCTCTATCGGGATATTAAATTGAAAATTATTCAGCATAAATTTCTCCAAATCCATTTTATGAGGCTCAGAAAAATCAAAAAGGAAATTGCGTAGCTCCGGTTTAATATGCAGTAACAATTGTACCGCCTCCTTAACCTTTAATAATCCAACTGATTTGGTAACCGGCTCATCCGGTCGACTGATGTATGGCTTTATCGATTGAAAAAAGCCCCTCAAAAATTCGTTAGCAGGTATGTGGATGTTATTCTTACCAATATATTTTCTGTCAACCACTATTTTTTCTTCCAAAGCAATTTGCCTTAATAAATCATTTTGCAAACGGATAATAATGGTTTGGTAGCCACTGTCGTTCAAAGGACTTTTAGTTAAGGTAGCCAGCTGGTTTTTCCGCACCAACAACATTTCTTCCTTTTCCATAGATACCTTTTCGCTGGTGGTTTCAATGGTAAATTGACCCGATACCTGCAATACTAAGGTATTATGCTCCATAAAGGCCACCTTCTCTTTCCTTTGCTCAGAGTAATAAGAATAGAAAATAAAATCGGGCAGAATTTCCGTTGGATTAATCATAATTAAATATAAAAGGAAAAGGTTTTGTTAAGGTAATTTTTGCCTGGAATATTTTCAATTCTCAAGAAGATTGTCACGTTGAGCATGTAGAAACGCTTTAAAATATTACGTTCTCGAAACCCAACATGACAATCCAGCCCTAGAACACTTAACGTTGCAAATAAGTACCGCCCAATATAGCACCAGGTGCAAAAGCAGTATTAAGCATCGCCAATTCATTATCACTAAGCGTTAAATGCATAGCTGCAATATTTTCAGGTAATCTTGAGCGACTGCTCATACTCACCAATGGCATGATGTGCTCACCTTGCGTATTTACCCAGGCAATAGCCATTTGAGTAGGTGTTACACTCCTTTCATCAGCCAGTTTTTTTAAAATTTCAACGGTTTCAAGGTTCTTAATTAAATTTTCACCTTGAAATCTTGTAAAATGAGATAAGTGATTACCAGCTTCAAGCGGTGCTTTCATCGAACCCGTTAGCAAACCTTCGGCAGTATTGGCGAAAGCTACCACACCAATCCCAAGTGCCGCAGCCGTAGGCAAAAGTTCTTGCTCAATTTGTCTGTCGGCAAGTGAATAACCAATTTCCAGTGCCGAAACGGGATAAACTTCATTTGCCTTACACAACTGTTCGCTCGTAATTTCCGAAACACCTAAGTATCTTACTTTTCCCTCTCCAATAAGCTCAGAAATTGTTCCAACAATGTCTTCAATCGGCACGCTATTGTCTATACGACAAGGCTGATACAAATCAATCACATCTACACCCAGACGCACCAAAGAATAATTAATAAAGTTTTTAATGGCAATCGGACGTAAATCAAGACCTATCAATCTGGAATGGCTATCGAAAATCGCCCCAAACTTTACGCTGATAAAAGCATCAGCTCTTCTACTTTTTATCGCCTTTCCAACCAATAATTCATTATGCCCGGCCGCGTAAAAATCTCCTGTATTTAAAAAATTAATGCCATTATCCAAAGCAGCATTAATCGTTGCAATGCTTTCTGCCTCATCACGTACGGGGCTACCCCAAACCGACGACATACGCATGCAACCCAAACCTAATTTTGAAACCAACGGACCATTTTTGCCCAATTGTATTTTCTGTATATTTTCCATTTTGATTCTATTAAATTAACAACACAAATATGATGCTTTTTAAATTCAGCACATGTTCTCAGCGGCTCAATTTACTTGCGCACAAGGCTCATGAATTAGGAATACTCAATTAAACAATTATCAATTTTTCAATAAACAATTATCAATTAAACAAGTATCAATTTGCAATAAACAATTTTCAATTAAACAAGTATCAATTTGCAATAAGCAATTAAACAATCCAGCAATCTAACAATTCAACACCTTAACAATTCAGCTATCTAACAATTCAGCACTTCAACAATCTAACAATCACTCATTCAATCCTTCACTAATTCAACAATCCACCCCATTTTACCGCGCTTCCATCACATTTTCCTCATCTGCATTTTCTAGCACAATATCTTAGTTTAAAAATATTATATATGAAAAAATTGATATTGATTACGCTCACAATTCTAGGCTTATTATTCCAACTCAGCAAGTCTGCAACGGCACAGCAAAAAAGTTATACCATTCAGAATATTAAGTTCGAAAATGCAGGCATAACCCTTTCGGGTTCACTCTTTCTACCTAAAAAACCAAAGGCAGCGTTAGTGCTGATACATGGCTCGGGACAGGAAAAAAGAATGACGAAATTTGCTATTGATTTGGCCAACCAAGACATTGCCGTATTTACTTATGATAAGCGGGGTGTGGGCGAATCAGGCGGAAAATACGCTGGACCCGAAGTCGGTACCAATAACATCGATTCAGCCAATCTGGAGCTTTTATCTGATGATGCGGCTACAGCTTGCAAAACTTTAGCCCAACAGTTGCCTAACGGAAAGCTCCCATTGGGTTTAATGGGTGTTAGTCAAGCCGGGTGGATTATCCCAATGGCTGCTGCTAAAACAAACTTGGTAAAATTTATGGTCATATATAGCGGTCCGGTGGTGACTACCCTTGAGCAATTGCGCTTCCAGTTTTACACCAATGGTGATGTTAAGTTTTGGGAAAGCCATAACGAAGCAGACGCTTTGGAACACATTCATAATGATGCAGACAGGTACCAATTCACCACTACAGACCCGATGAAGACATTAGCCAAGCTAAACATTAAAGGCTTATGGATTTTTGGAGCGCAAGACATTCAGATTCCGGTTGCTTTATGCGTAAATAATCTAAAAATGCTTCAAGCGCAAGGAAAACCATACGAATATTTTATCTATCCTGAATTGGGACATAATACTGCTTTTTTAAAATCGACATCAACCATAGATAAAGCGATATCATGGATTAAAAAAAACTATAGATAAATAGCGACTATTATAATCCACTCAGATAACTAGTTAATTAGTTGTGTTTTACAAACCTATTCATTATCTTCAAATAATTACATCAACCCTGTTATGAAAAAATTCATCTATTCCCTCCTGCTGTTTTTCTTTTGTGTTAGCGTGTTTGCTCATGATGCTAAAAATGAACCACTAATTATTCAGGGAAAACTGACCGGTTCGCCTGAAAAGTTGCTTAAGATTTTCTTTTATGATGAAAACGATAAAATTAACATGGATACCATCCACCTCAAAGAAGATGGTTCTTTCTATTTGAAAACTTATAAAATCAAACGCCCACAACGAACCAGCATACAGAATAACCGTACACAAATCAACCAGATTTATGTTGCTCCAGGATACAATTTAACCATTACTGGTGATGCCAGGGATTATAAAACACTTTTCCAAAGTAAAAAAATAATGGGCAAAGGCGCCGGAGTGAATGCTTACCGAACCAAGTTGGATTCGGCTTATGCCAGCCGACAAAGGGGACAGGATTGGTATGAAATGAAACTAGACGATTTGCTGAAATACATTGCCCGCGAAAGAAAACTTCAGGATTCTATTCATCAGATTGTATTTGCAAAAAATAGCGAGCAGGATAAATACTTCGAAACCTTCGGCCGTATGATTAAGGTTGACACTGAAAGTATCGCGATGTATAACCTCATGGAACACATCGCAATGAATAAATATGATCATCAGAAAATGATTGCTTTAGTTCAGGAAAATATACCTGAAGCTTTTAAAAATGGTTTTTCTAATGATAATTACATGAATGCAGAAGATTATAAAACATGGTTGATAGGAAATTATGTGGCTTATACCAGACAATTAGATAAAGTACTTGATTCTACAATTGCTAAACAGGATGGCTATAATTTAAAGAGTATAAAGTCGGCTTTGAGTGGTAAAGCAAGAGATTATTATCTTTCGAGGGTTGTCATTTCAAGTATAAATGGCAGTAAATCCATTGATGCATTAAACGGTGCAAATAAAAGACTCATACCTTATATCGAAGCCTTTTCAAACAAGAACTATAGTGCTGAACTTGCAGAAGTATACGCAGAAAAAGAAAAACAGCTTATGCAGGTTCAGATTGGTAAACCTGCACCAGATTTTACTTTGCTGAGTGCAGACGGGAAAACCTATCGTCTTACAGATTTCAGAGGAAAAGTGGTCTACATCGACCTTTGGGCAAGCTGGTGTGCACCCTGTCGTGAAGCAATGCCAGACTATAAAAAGCTGCACGAAAAATATAAGTCAAATGAATCTTTGGCGTTTTTAGGCATTGCTGTGTCAGACGGAGAACGGGAATGGCGCCAGGCGCTCAAGGAAGAAAATCCGAGCTGGCTTCAGCTTCGCGATGCAGATGGAGTGATTTCAAGATCCTACGTGGCCAATGCTATTCCCAAATATATAGTGATTGATAAAAATGGGAATATCGTAAGTTTTGATGCTCCCGGTCCCGGGGATAACGAAGCAGAAAAAATTTTACTGCAGGAATTAAATAAGGGTTAATCTATATACCTGCAATATAACTTACTTAAATACTAAAAATTAAATGATACTATTTATAGTGTTTAAGTACATAAAATAAAGTATTTGTACGGGAACATAATACACTACACTTTAATTACATTTGTGCATGATAAATCCAGCTCAATTTTCCCTATGTGGAGAATCCCTTTCAGCACCAATGCATATTTGTGGATTCTTTGATTCCAGGGAAGAGCAATATGAGGTTATCTTACCTTATATCAAAGAGGGCCTGGATAAAAATGAAAAGGTAATCAATATCCTGGAAAGTGATCGCCATAGGGAACATTGCAATTGCCTCAAAGAGCATGGAATATCGGTTGCTGGTACATTAGCTACTGGTCAGCTAGAAGTGCTGGCTTCCGAAAACACTTACATTGAAGGTGGACGTTTTACAGCAAAAAAAATGCACGATACTTTGGAACAAACCTTGATATCTGCAAAAAGAGCGGGTTTTGAACATGTCAGGGCATGTGGAGATATGGTTTGGGCATTAAAAAATCTGCCAGGTACTGATGAACTTTTAGAATATGAATCAAGTTTAAACCTGCTTACGCCAAATCACTCCTGCTCCCTCATTTGTATGTACGATGTAAGTAAATTCAGTGATACCGCAATTACCGATATTTTGCTCACCCATCCCTACGTAATCAGTAAAGGGAAAGTTAGTAAGAACCCGCATTATGTAGAACCAAACCTATTAATGTCTAACCTTGCCACTTTTCGCTCAGCGCCTTTAAGCGCCTAAAAATCGCCTTTATAGGTGAAACACACCTTATTCTTAAATTATCTTGACACCTATTGTGGCAAAACCTGATGGGATGCCATAACAATAATTTCAACACAAGTTTCTAAAATCAAGTATTGAATTTGAACGAAAGATTTAAAACAATAAAATCTCTTTTCATATTTTAGTTGAATGCAAAGCATTTCGCTAACAAAATCACAGGCAAGAAAAATAATTATCGATGCGGCCGGCCTGGCTAGGCCCGCACAGTTTGGTTATGGAATAGATGCTGTAAAGAATTTACTGGATCAGCTTGGATTTATACAACTCGACACCAATTATGTTGTGGAGCGGGCGCACCACCATGTCATATTTTCGAGAGTACCAGATTATCAAATTCAATGGTTAAAAGAACTTTCTGATGAGGGCAGCATATTCGAATACCTGACTTCCGAAGCCGGTTTCTGGCCGATGGATGATTTCCGCTATTCTTTGCCAATTAAAGCGGCCTATCAAGAGAAGGTTCAACTGCTGAACAAGGCAGAAGTGCAATTAATGCAGCAAATCATGGATCAGGTGGAGCGTGAGGGTGCAGTGAGGGTTAGTGATTTTGAATATGACCGCGAGCAAGCCAGTACGGGTTGGTGGGATTGGCGTCCGGCTAAGGTTGCATTAGAAAGGCTTTACATGGAAGGGAAATTAATGATCAGTCGCGACTCAAAATTCCATAAAAGTTATGATGTCCCCCTGAACATCGTGCCTATCGACATCAATATCAAAATGCCTGATGCCTCAGCATTTGCACGTTACATCATCCGGCGAACATTAGGTGCATTAGGCATTTCTTCGGTAAAAGAAATGGCATGGCGCTCCAGAAGGGTTAAGGGAAACCTGGTTAAAAATGAGCTGGAACTTATGGTGCAATCCGGCGAAGTATTAAGGGTTCAGGTCGAGGATATGAAAGGTCCGCTTTATATGCTCGCCAGTCAAAATATAGACGTAGAAATTTCAAAAGAGGTTTTTATACTCTCCCCTTTCGATATCCTTAATGTGTTTCGGCATCGCCTGCAGGATTTCTTCAATTTCGATTACCAGATAGAATGTTTTGTTCCGGCTGCAAAAAGGCTGTATGGTTATTTTTCCCTTCCGATACTTGAGGGAGATGTATTTATCGCCAGAATGGATGCTAAAGCAGACCGAAAAAGGAAAATACTCCTCATCCATAACATACACTTCGAAGCAATTCCGCTCAAACCAAATACCATTCAAAAATTTACAGCAGCGCTCAAAGCTTTTGTAATTTTCAACGATTGTGTAGACATTAGCTTTAGTCAATCCAACCGAAAAGACTATCTGGACGCTATAAAAAATCAGTTTTGATGATTATTTAAGAGTCATTTATCCTTAAATAAAACATCGTATCTCATTTCTAATAAATTTTGATACACGCTGTTCAAGATGTTAAGCGCAGCGCATCTCGAACTTTAGATATAAACGGATTTATAATCCGATTAACTAAACTAATGTTCAACTCTAACGGAATCTCAAGGACTTTAGCCGAAACACGCTGTTCGAGATGTTAAGCGCAGCGCATCTCGAAATCAGATATATATGGATTTATAATCCGATTAAGTGACAATTGTAAATTAATAGATTAACTAGCAAGCTGTTCGAGATGTTAAGCGCAGCGCATCTCGAAATCAGATATAAACGGATTTATAATCCGATTAACTAAACTAATTGTCAACTCTAACGGAATCTCAAGGCACTACAGCAAAATTCACGAAAAAGATCTCCGTAAAGCTTGTTTTGAAAGCTTCATTTGTTGCTCAGGTTTTGAAAGAATGGATTACTTTTTCTCTGAAAAATTAAACTTATTGCGATACTCCTTTTTTATCCCAATCATAATAACCCCGTGAGCAGCCTTCGCCCCATAAATTGCCGCTTTTTCTGAAGCCTGGAAAACATCAACCTTTTCTATCCAGGCTGGATTGATAACACTCGCCTTGCTAGCTTCCAATTCGCAACTTTTATTCTCTGAATAAATGATGTAAAGCGGTTTATAGTCTGTAGGTATTGTTGATATCCCCCCAAGCATAATAACGATTTCAGATTTTAGCTTGATAACCATTCCATCATGCAGCTCTGCCACCGTTTTTAAATTTCCATTAAAGTCAAAGATAAAGGGCGCATCCATATCCACTTTGAAAATGCTTAATTCTATCTTGCCGTTAATATCTGAAATAGCCAGCGCATTTGTGAAATTACCTTGTCTTACCCTCACCCCCTTAAGCGCTTGCCCAGACAAACTATCAACCACCTTTAGGTTGATAATCAGTTTCACCTCTACTGGCTGCAACACCTTCTTTTTTTCTGCAACTTTCGGGTGGTCTGTGGCATTAATTTGCACGGTTTTTAATTCTTGTGCCTGCGATGGTGTAATGGCAACTGCAGTAAAAGCAAATGGAATCAACCAATGCCAGCGATTCTGAGTTAAAGGTGCCTGCAACTTGCGATTAAGCTGACTTGACAATAGGCGCCCGCATACATCCGTTCTTTTCTTTTTAAAAAATCTGATGAGTTCGGCATCTGATTTGGAAGTCAAATCGACAATATTTTTTTCGCACCTATCACAATACCTGCCTTCACCTGCTTTCGGCATATTTTCCCATTGCTCAGCGCAAGGATTGTTTAAAATTAGTTGTACATGCTTCATCATCATTTTTTATTTAAGATGCAGAAACCAATAAATTCCATAAATTAATTTACAGGTTTATATGCTTTGTTGTTCCACTTCTTTGCGATAGCGAAGAAAAAAGAAGCCTAGCATCAAAAGATAAGGAACACAGAAAAGCACACCAGGCCAGGGTTCATCCCACATGGCCAATAATGCAAACAAAATAAAAAGACCAGGTAATAGAAAAAAGCTGAGTAAGCTCCATAATGGATTATCCCTAACGCTTTTTTTGAGGTTTAAAAATATGGTAAATGTCCCTAAAAAGAGAAAAAGATTTACACCGACAGCAATGCCATAAGGAAGATTCTTAAAGTCCGTATCCGCCGAGCCTATCAAGCCGATAGATTGTAACAGGAATACCCCCGCCAAACTAATCGCAGTCGCAATAAAAAAACAAAAAAGAATAATCTTCAGGTATTTCATATTTTCAGGTACATTAATCAAACGAACCAAAATATCAGTAAATTGTTTCCATGACAGCAATAGAATTTTTCAAAAACAAGAGCCAATATGCTTAATGTGATTCACCATTTCGATTAAGCTATACAATACACTACAGCAATATCACATGATTAATATTTCTTATCGATGTAGAAATCAATGCTGTTGGACAGTTACTTTATTTAATTAAAATAAAAGTTTAGTACAATTCTTCAATATGCTCCTTAAACTATTCCACAAGTAGATAGTTTGTACTCCGCCCTCCTGCTAAATCTTTCACTAATATGCCTTTATTAACGAGATCTTGAATATCTCTTGCAGCAGTATCCTGCGAACATTTTGCAATCTTTGCCCATTTCGATGAAGTTAATTTGCCATCAAAATCATCTAAAAATTTACCTAGCATCAATTATAAACTATTCTCCGCACAAAATGAATTATTCTCCGCATAATTTGCGGAGAATAAAAGATTAATCTCCGCATTCCGACATGCTCAATTATTTACTGTTAATGATTTTATAATATTTATTATAGAAAAACATCTAAATGTTTTTCTTCGGGAGCGCTTCGGGAAAGTATTGACTATCCTTCGGGAAAGTATTATGACGGCTTCGGGAAGTCTTCGGGAAATGACCTAGTCCATCCTGACTAAATGTCGCAGCCTTGAACACCAGAAGCCAATTACTTCATCATACTAACTTATCTCAAACAGATGAGCTGCCAGCTAATTGATGAATTTTTTCTTTCAATTCCTGTCAATATTGCCCCATTTCTAAGCGACAAATCCGGACAATTTACGCCAAATGCGGTCATTTTGGACGGAGGCTATGCTTAATCGAAAAAATCATTTTACTATTGTGTCATGCTTCGCTATACCGGCCGGCTAGTGAAGCATAATAACCAAATTAAAAAATAAAAAAATGGGAACAATTAGAAATGGAGCCAATGGTGGCTTCTCCGGCAAAGCCGGAAGTTTTATTGGCAGTAGCTGGAAAGACATCAGCTATATTAAAGGTTTGCCTAAACTTAGTACCAAGCCGGCCAGTCTTAAACAATTAACACAACGTGCACGTTTTTCTGCGGTGCTCACCTTCATGGGGCCAATTAAAGATGTATTAATCCAGGGCTTTAAAGGTCAAAAAACCGGAAGGGCAACAGGTTTTTAACCTGGGCATACAACACGCCTTAAACAATGCAGTTATTGGCGACTATCCGGATTTTTCGGTAGATAAAGCAAAAATTCAAATCAGCAAGGGAACCTTACAACCGGCTACCGGCATTGTTTTGCAATCTAACAGAACCGCAACGCTGGAAATGAGCTGGTTGCCACAGGTAAATTCTTTAAATGCATTTACCGACGATAAGGTAACCGTATTGATTTACTATATTGAACAGCAACTTTTTATGATTTTTACAGATGCCGGAACACGCGGTGATGCAGGTACAAATATTGCCTTACCCTCAACTTTCTCAGGTCAGGAAATTCATACTTATGTGTTTTATACCTCCAGAGATGGCAACAGGCAATCGAACAGTATTTATGTACCTACTTTCATAATTATGTAATGTTTTAGCTTAATTATGGCAGGTTTGCTTCGGCAAGCCTGCCTTTTTTTTGGATTGGATTAGAAAAACTTATTTGGGAGGTGGGTTTTGGAAGGAATTTACTTATTGATACAGAAAGTAAATTAATAATGATTATATCAGCTTTTCGGGATGTTAAGCAAAGCGAATCCAGATAAACATAATTGCAGATTTCAAATCTGTAAACCTTAATTAACATACTCAATTACTAATTATTCCTAAAAATTGCTCGTGTAGATTTAAAAACCTCCATATACCATCCAAATGTATCGATGAAGCGTAGTTCAAGTAGGGATCAAGTATAGATAGAGTACTATAATAGTACTAAGTAAGCTTTTTTAATGGCTCACTGCGACTAATGATCACCAGCATTGCCCGAAAGCCAATCGCACCTACCCTCACTTTATATAAAAAACGGTATCTTGGTGAGTAAAAAAAATTGAATGGTAAAAAAGCTGGAATTTCAACTTCTGGAGCCCGAAAAATCCCTCTCCGACTTTATCTACTGCTTTTCCGCATTGCAAAACTTTCAAGCTATGGAACAGGCCGTTATATTTCCGAATGGCAAAGTAGACCTGGTCTTTTTAATAAATGGAGCGCGGGATTTCTCCATTACGCTGCTGGGCCTGGAGACGAAACCCAAGTATGCGAAGGAAGATTTCTATAAGTTTTTTTCAGTCAGTTTCCATCCCCTGGCCATCGAGTACGTTTTCAATTGCCCTATTGCAGATATAGTGGATACCGGAAAGATTTTACCAGACGACTTCTGGGGCTTTTCAGCGAGTGACATGGATAATTTTGAGGATTTCCAGATTAAAGCGACCAGGACAATCCTGGAATTGTTACCGGCAAGGGTCGATGAGCGCAAACGTCAGTTGTTTAACATCGTATATGAAACAAATGGAGAAATTCCGGTGGCGGCGCTTTCCGAAAGGCTTTTTTGGAGTGCAAGACAGATTAACCGATATTTCAGCACCCAGTTTGGTCTTTCCCTTAAGCAATACTGTAAGATTATCCGTTTTCAGGCCTCCTTACAGCACATTAGTGGTGGCGAGCTTTACTCCCGGCTCAACTTCACCGACCAATCCCATTTCATCAAAGAAATCAAAAAACTTTCAGGAGTTTCCCCCAAGGAGCTCTACAAAAACGAAAACGACCGTTTTTTACAATTCTTATCCTCCGCAAGCAAGTAATTTTGCGCTTAGATATAAGAATATGTTATTAAAAAATAAGAAGATAGCCATCATAGGGGGCGGTCCTGGCGGACTCACCCTGGCAAAACTTTTACAGCTGAAGGGTGTGGAGGTAAAGGTATATGAAAGAGATCAGAATAAATTTGCCAGGGTTCAAGGCTCACCGCTTGACCTGCACGAACAGTCTGGTCTTGCAGCACTCCGTAAAGCCGGTCTACTGGATGAGTTTAGGAAACATTACATGCCTGGAGCAGACAAGACCACAATTACAGATCCCACTGGTAAAATTCTGTTCAGTGACCATGAGATAAAAAGGAAAAAAAACTTTGGGGATGCGCATTTCAGGCCAGAAATAGACAGAGGAGTGCTGAGAATGATTCTGCTCAATGCGCTTGAGAAAGAGACTGTCGTTTGGGACAGTCATTTCATCAATATGGAAAATCAGGACAATGGCTGGTTACTGCACTTCAGGAACAGACAAAGCGTTTACGCGGACCTGGTTATAGGTGCCGATGGCGCCAATTCCAGAATAAGGCCATATCTAACAGACATCAAGCCATTCTACACAGGCATCACGATGCTTGAAGGAAATATTCATAAACCAGATAGTATCGACCTCAATATCAATGCAATACTGAAGGGCGGGAAAGTTATGGCCTTTGGAAAAAATCAGAATATATTGATGGGTCAAAAGGCTAACAGCGAGATAGGTTTTTATTCAAGTTTTAAAACCGAAGAAGGTTGGGTTGCGAATTCCGATGTGGATTTTTCTAAAGGGGCAGCAGCGCTAGAATGGTTCAAAAAGGCATATACCGATTGGGATCCGCTATGGCAGGAATTAATTGAAAAGGCCTCCTCACCCTTTGTTCCAAGGCCCATTTATTGCATGCCGCTCGATCAGCAATGGACATCTCTACCGAACCTGACCATCATCGGGGACGCCGCGCATCTGATGCCACCCTTTGCCGGAGAAGGCGTGAATATGGCCATGCTTGATGCGCTTGAATTAAGTGAAGCGCTGACAAACCAGACATCCCAGAGTATGCTGGAGCGCATTGGTCACTTTGAATCCAATATGCTTAAAAGGGCATCGATGATCGCACAGGAATCGCTGGACAATGGGGAGAAAATGCACGCTGAAGATGCACTTGCAAACATGCTGGATTTTTTTGGAGGATCAGCGTCATAGATTTTTTGGTCTGTTGTGGATGAAAGTTAAGCTCTTATTCTGCCAGGCTCACGGGTTACTACCTTTTCCTATTTCTTCAGACTTTAACTCGTCTGGACGAGGCTGGTTAACCTCCGCGGGAAAATGGGAGAAACGAGAAATTTTTCAAAAAAGTGAGAAAAGCCGTACCACGCACAGCTGTGTTTCATCTAAAATAATGCTTTGCCAGTCATGGAGAATTTTCTATTTTGTGTTCATCTAAAGATTTGGACTAATCATCTCCCATTAACCTGAAATGCAGCCATGAAATATTTTTTTGTTTTGTTCCTTTTGGTCTCCCTCTCCTGTTCTGCTCAAAAACTGGAAGTTTTCCTGATTGGGGTGTCCCATGACTATAGCAAATACCCCAAGCAGGACGTTTCTGATATTTACCGCAAAATTGAAGGCTTTAAACCGGATGGTTTTTTTGGGGAGTTTTTGAGTAAAACCGATGAACAGAACCTGATGGATTATTGGTGCAAAAAGGATAATCAGATGCGATTGCAGGTGCTCCGAAAAAACAGAGATATAGCAGAGGCGCAGCTAATGAAAAAAATCGACAGTTTAAAAAAACTGACACTGCAGCAGCCTCAAAACTTTCAGCTCAAAACGGATCTGGCCCATGCGCTTTATTTAAACCAGGATATCAGCAATGCCCATTACCAGTACTGGCAGGTTTTTGATGCCCTAAAAGCAAAACCGGATGCGAAACTCCAGGCCTATGTGGATGCTGTGCTGAGTCCGCGTTTGGACACTACAGGACGGAGCATGCGCAGGCTTGAGACTTCAGAGTATGCGCTGATTGCTTTTCCGATGATGAAGAAAATGGGCATCAGGGAGCTTCTGGCGATGGACAATCAGGAATATGATTTGAACTGGGGTGCTTCCTGGGCGGCATTTGATGCTAAATTTTCGACTTTCAGGAAAGACACCTCGGCCGCATTCCGCAAAGAACTCAAAGAAAAACTGGAAAAAATCAACAAAGGATTTGCCGAGTATGACCGGATTGAAAAAACCTCTAATAAAGTAACTGAATGGCTAAATACGCTTGAAGCTTCCGCGATTTCTGCATCCGGAGATTTTTACCTTCCTGAAATGTATGATATGAAGGGCTTCCCCAAAGAAGAGATGCTTTCAAAAATTCATTGGTGGCTAATGCGCAATGAGGGCATGTGCAAAAATGTGGTGGCGCTTTCTAAAGCGAAAGGGCTGAAAAGGGTTGTTGTAATAGCAGGGGCTAACCACCGGAAGTACATGCAGGTTTTTTTTGAAAAGATGCCTGGCGTAATGGTCAAAAACCTGAATGAATTAAAATGAGCTGGTAAATTCTTAGGGGTCTAGCATAAAATTGACCGAACACCACGCTCTTCGGGATGTTAAGCGAAGCGCATCCCGAAGGATTAATAATTACAGATTTCTAATCTGTAAATCTTGATTTAACAAACTCATTATTATTGCTGATGTAGATTTAAAAACCTACGTCATCCAGGTGTACAGATGAAGCGTAGTTCAAGTAGGGGTCAAGTATAGATAGAGTACTGTAATAGTACTAAATTGAAATTCTTTATCCTCCAACTGTAGACAGCAGCAATCGTCTAATTTAAGGAGTGCTAACGTCCTATCCTATCGCACCCCTATCCCATGCATAAGGCATGTTATATTATGTTAACATCACGTAGCAGAAGCAATCCAAAAAAAGAATGCATAATATTCTACTTGCCGATGCAAAACTTGGTAAAGATATTCTCCAGTAAATCGTCAGTTGTAACTGTTCCGGTAATTTCGCCTAAATAGTGAAGCGCTTGCTTAATATCCATCGCCAGGAAATCAGAAGTTACCGGGTTATCTGCATTATCTAATACCCTTTGTAAGGCATTTTCCGTTTGCTTCAAAGCTTCAACGTGGCGGATATTTGTAACCAAGGTTTCGCTGGTGTTAATGTGATGCAAATTAACCTGTTCCAACAAAGTATCTTTTAGGGCTTCAATTCCGATTTTTTCCTTTGCAGAAATAAATACAACATTCAAACTTTCAAAAGCCTTTCGCTGGTTTTCATCAATTAAATCAGCTTTATTAAGCAACACCAGGTAAGGAATAGCCAATTGCGCCAAGCCTCTGATTTGTTCTTCCAGCTCCGCAATGCTTTGGTTGGCATCCGCCATGTAAATAATCAACTTGGCTTGCTTCATTTTTTCAAGCGTACGCTCTACCCCCAGGGCTTCAATAATATCAGCCGTATCGCGTATTCCCGCGGTATCAATAAATCTAAAAACCACACCGCCAATGGTTAGCTCATCTTCTATGGTATCCCTGGTCGTTCCGGCAATGTCAGATACAATGGCACGTTCCTCATTTAACAAAGCATTTAACAAGGTCGATTTACCAACATTTGGCTTGCCTGCAATAACAACCGGCACGCCGTTTTTTATCACATTCCCCATCTCGAACGATGAAATCAATCGGCGTAAAACCTGATTAATTTTGTTAACCAAATCCTTTAACTGCTCCCGATTGGCAAATTCAACATCCTCCTCAGCAAAATCAAGCTCCAATTCTATCATCGAAGCGAAATGAATCAAGCGTTCACGCAAGGCTTTTAACTCATTGGCGAAACCACCACGCATTTGCTGCATGGCCACATCATGCGAAGCTTTAGAATTTGAAGCGATTAAATCGGCAACGGCCTCTGCCTGACTTAAATCAAAAGCACCATTTAAAAAAGCCCTTAAGGTAAATTCTCCGGGTTTCGCCGCTCTGGCACCTTTGCTTATCAGCAGGTTAATAATTTGCTGAATAATATAATTTGAACCATGACAAGAAATCTCAACTACATTTTCTTTTGTATAAGATTTTGGCGCAACATACAAACCTGCAACTACTTCATCTACAATATTTTCATTATCTTTAATTAAACCAAAATGTAAAGTATGACTGGCTTGTTGCTCCAGATTTTTCCCTGCAAAAACCGAATTGGTTAAGCTGATGGCATCAGGTCCAGAAAGGCGTATAACGCCAATAGCACCCGAACCCGGAGGAGTTGATAAAGCAATGATGGTATCTTGATTGTCCATGTTCTTTTAATACAAGCGGCAAAATTAATTTAATATGTGGTGAATTGTATGAGGAGAAGGTATTTTTTTTTAAGGATGGAGGATGGGAAATGGATAAGGGGGAGCGATAAGCAATATACAAATTAAAATTATCAATTTTACAATAACCAATATATCAATTAACCAGTTTAACAATAACCAATTAACCAAATTAGAAACAACCAAATCAGCAAATAAACAATATTGTCATTCTAAGCGTAGGCGCTGTCCTCCTAAGCGGAGTCGAAGGACAATAACTAAATATCCAATTTAACAATAAACAATTAATCAATTCAACAATAACCAAAAACTATCACTATCTTAAAACATTTCTAAACAAATCATGTTTAACAGAAAACCTAAAAACTATGACGAATAATTTACCTCTAACCGTTAAACGTTCTATCGAATTACTAGGCTTAATTGCCCTTGTTGCGGTAATGGTAATAGGCAGTGATATTATTATGCCGATTTTAATGGCATTTTTTATCAGCATCATGCTTTTGCCTGTTTACCGTTTTCTTAAAAAGAGAAAAGTACCTGAAACCATATCTATTATATTACCTATTTTATTGGTCGCTTTATTTGTAGCCCTAATTGTTTGGTTTTTCTCCAACCAGATAGGCATATTGGTTAAAGACTTTCCGCAGATTAAAAACAATGTAAATCAACACATTAGTTCATTAAGCGATTGGATTAGCCGCATTTCTAAATATGACACCAATCAGCAAAAAGCATTTATACAAGATAAGAGCGACGACTTAATGAACATGGGTACATCCATAGCAGGTGGTGCAGCGGTTACCTTAAGTGGCGTATTCGTTTTTATTGGTTTGTTGCCGATTTACATCTACCTGATGCTTTTTTACAAAGATATCCTGTTGAGATTTATCTTTATGTGGTTCAAAACAGAGCACCATCCAAAGGTTAAAGAAGCGATTTATGAAACCGAATCCATCATTAAAAGTTATCTGATAGGCTTGTTGATACAAATCACATACATGACTGTTTTATTGGGTGGAATTTTAATGCTTATCGGCATCAAACACGCTTTATTAATTGGTGTAATCTTCGCAATCTTGAACCTGATACCTTATGTTGGTGCATTAATTGGAAACGTAATTGGTGTGCTACTTACCTTAACATCTTCTCAGGAATTATGGCCTGTGCTTACTGTTTTAGGGGTAATTGCTTTTGTACAGTTTCTGGATAATAATATTTTGATGCCTCGTATTGTGGGTTCAAAAGTAAAAATCAATGCACTTTTTGCAATCCTGGGGGTATTTATCGGCGGAAGTATTGCTGGTGTCTCCGGAATGTTCCTTGCCTTACCAATCGTTGCTGTATTAAAAATCATTTTCGACCGTACAGAAATGTTCAAACAATGGGGTGCTTTGTTGGGTGATGAAAGACCAGCAAAAAGTCCTATGAGCTTTCCTACCTTCAGAAAAAAGAAAGCAATAGCAGAAAAACCTGGAATTGAAAAGGGATAATTGGTTGGTTAGTTGGTTAGATGTTTGGTTGATTGGGTATTGGTTGTTTAGATGTTGGTTGGGTGTTGGTGTTTAAATACTTAGATATTTGGTTATTGGGCTATCTGGCATTTAAAATGAAAAACATTCTCTTCACTTAATACTTGATACCTGCTTCTTGATACCTGATACTCGCTACTTGATACTAACTACTCAAAACAAAACATCATACGCAAACCTCAGTATCGTACCGAAAACGACAAGCAGAAAAAAGATCCGGATAAATTTATTCCCTTTAAGCAAAGCGAGTTTCGTACCGAAATAAGCACCGGTGGTATTAAAAATAGCCATCGGTATTGCATATTGGAAGAGAATATGTCCGGTTGAACTGAAGTAAAGGATGGCAGCTAAATTGGTGGCAATATTTACAATTTTAGCATGAGCACTCGCACCAACAAAATCAAAGCCCAATACTGCAATAAAAACCAGTATCAAGAAAGAACCTGTTCCCGGACCAATCAAGCCATCATAAAAACCAAGCACTAAACCAAAAAGCATCGCCATTAAAACCTGCTGTTTAGTAGAATGTGCTTTCTCTTGATGGATGCCAAATTGTTTGTTGAAATAGGTGTAAATAGCAACCAGAATCAATACGACTAAAATAATGGGCTTGATGACCGCATTATCAATCCGGCTAACTAAAAATGCACCTAATAGTGCCGCTAAAAATGCGGATATGGCACAAGCAACTAAAACTTTATAATTAAACTTAACATGCTTGGAATATTTGTAAGCGGCCAATGAAGTACCAGCAATGGATGGTATTTTGGTAGTGCCCAGCAAGGTCGCCACCGGATAATGTGGCAAAATTAATAAGGTGGCAGGCGTTTGTAATAAACCACCGCCACCTACAATAGCATCAATAAAGCCTGCTGAAAAAGCAGCAATACAAAGTAAAATCAGTTCATTAATCATTGAGCAAGACTAAGTGATTTTCAAATTATCAATGGATTAGTTGGAAATTGAAATTTAAGCATTGATAATTACTCGTCATGCCCTCAAATGAGAATTGAAACTTGTGATTTGGTCATTACAAAAATCGTAAATCCCCTTACATCCTCTCCGGAGAAGTAATACCCAAAATCAACATACCTTTATAAATAATATCAGCAGTTTTCTTGCTTAAGTTTAGTCTGAATTGTTTGCTTTCTCCAGCTTCTGTTTTAACAATTGGCGGAATCTCATGGTAAAATTTATTAAACAATTTAGCTAACTCATATAAATAATTCGCCAAACTCGCCGGACTATGCGCCTTTGCGGCTATTTCTATTTCTGAAGGATATTTTGCCAAGAGCATCATCATGTCTAGTTCCACTGGCAACAAATCTCCAGCTTGCGGACTTCCAACTTCCGACTTGTATTCAGCTTTGCTTAATAAAGATTTTATCCTGGCATGTGTGTACTGAATAAATGGCCCGGTATTTCCCTGAAAATCGATACTTTCATTCGGGTCGAAAAGTAAACGTTTCTTAGGCTCTACCTTAAGTAAGAAATACTTTAAAGCACCTAAACCTATGTTTTTGTAAAGCTCAGTTTTATATTCTTCAGAGAAATCGTTGATTTTACCCAGCTCCTCAGTCTTTTCCTGCGCAGTTGCAATCATGTCGGCAATTAGTTCATCGGCATCGACTACCGTTCCCTCACGGCTTTTCATTTTACCGTTAGGTAAATCTACCATTCCATAAGATAGATGATACAATCCTTTAGCCCAGCTTTTGCCTAATTTTTCTAAAATTAAAAACAATACCTTGAAGTGGTAATCCTGCTCATTACCAACCACATAAATCGATTCATCCATTTGGAAATCATCGTATTTCATCGCAGCAGTTCCTAAATCCTGCGTAATGTAAACCGACGTTCCATCAGCACGCAAAACCAGTTTTTGATCTAAACCGTCGGCCGTTAAATCAATCCAAACGGAACCATCTTCATTTTTAAAGAAAACGCCACTTGCTAAACCCTCATCAACCGTATCTTTCCCTAATAAATAAGTATTGCTTTCGTAATAAAACTTATCGAAATCAACCCCAAGGTTTTTATAAGTAACGTTGAAACCTGCGTAAACCCATTCATTCATGGTTTTCCAAAGGGAAACAACTTCATCATCGCCTTGCTCCCATTTCAAAAGCATTTGTTGTGCTTCTTTAATTAATGGCGCATTTTTCTTGGCTTCTTCCTCGGTTTGTCCTTCCGCTTTTAATGCATCAATCTCTTTTTTGTATTCCTTGTCAAAAATAACGTAGTATTTACCTACCAAATGGTCGCCTTTTAAGCCAGAACTTTCAGGTGTTTCACCATTGCCCCACTTTTGCCAGGCCAACATTGATTTACAGATGTGAATGCCCCTATCGTTTACCAAATTAACCTTAACAACATCATAACCATATGCCTTTAGCAATTCGGAAACCGAATAACCCAACAAGTTATTTCTAACGTGACCCAAGTGTAACGGTTTGTTTGTATTTGGCGATGAATATTCTACCATTACCTTCTTACCGTTAGCACTGAAAGTACCAAAATCATCAGCCAATGTTTCTGTATTGAACTGATTAAGGAAATAACTTTCAGCAATGCTCAGGTTTAAGAAACCTTTAACCACATTAAAAGCCGTTACATCGGCAACATTTGCCACTAAATATGCTCCAATTTCATTCGCAGTTTGCTCAGGCGATTTCTTTGATATCTTAGTAATTGGGAAAACAACAATGGTAACCTGTCCCTCAAATTCTTTACGGGTTTCTTGTATATTAATAACACTTTCAGCTACTTCTTCGTTGTAAAGTGCTTTAACAGCATCAAGCGTTGCGGTAATAATAAAATTCATGGCGTAAAAATAACAAAAAAGTCCGAAGTCGGGAGTTCGAAGTCTGAAGTCGTATGCTAAATAAAAAGGATTTGGAAATGTACTCAAATGCTATTCGGTTAGTTTAGTCCTCCTATCCGCTATAGTCCCGATTTATCTCGATGAAGAATCGAGAATCGGGAGCTGCCGCTTCTAGGAGGTTTAATTAACTTTGGCTTCTGCAATAGGCAATCATCAATATGCAGCCCTGTCTCAAATCTATAATCTCAATGCTCATATCTAAATAATTCTGATAGATTTGCAATAACTAACTTATTTTATGAGCGAGCAGAATCAAAATTTTAAGGTAAACGTAAAAACCGAAATCGGCAGGTTGCGTAAGTTGTTAATTCACAGCCCAGATAGTGGCTTGGGTAAAGTTGTGCCATCAAAAGCACAAGACTGGCTTTTTGAAGACATTGTACATTTAGATACCATCCGCAAAGGCGAATACGATTATTATATAAAATTGTTAATGTATTTCCTCGATCCTGAAAAGATTAAGGGTAAACTTGCCGAAATCGATTCAGAAGAAGGAAATCGTAACTTTTACAAACCAAATCACCCCGAATTTCATAACTCCAAATCAGTAATCGAGGTTCAAAATTTATTAAGCGAGGTTCTGGAAATTGAATCCATCCGCAAAAAACTGGTTGCTGCTGTTTCAGCGATTGAGGGTTGTACCTATAAAGTGCAAATGGAATTAACGAACACCAATCCAAAGGAATTAGCCGAAATTTTTATATCAGGAACTTTAGCTAACGATACCATGATTTTTGCGCCAATTCCGAACTTAATTTTTACCCGTGATGTTGGTACAACCATCAATAACCATATTCTTTTAAATAAACCTGCAAAAAAAGCCCGTGTTCGCGAAACGCTTTTAATGCGCTATATTTTCTTTAACCATCCATTATTTGCTGATGACCAAAAAAACGTTTTGGAAATCCCTGATGTAACCATGCATTTTTTACGCCCAGGCGATGAACCTGCATTTAGCACCACACTCGAGGGCGGCGATGTTATGATGGTAAGCGAAAACCATGTGCTAATAGGCTGTAGCGAAAGAACTTCAGAACATGGTGCAAACGAAGCCATTAAGCTACTTTTCGATAATGACGTGGTAGAGAAAGTTACAGTGGTTAAAATCCCAAGCAAACGAGATTACATGCATCTGGATACCGTTTTCACGCAAGTGAAACGAAACACCTGGGTAATTTTAAATTCGATTGCGCATTCTCCAAAATATAATCCGCATGAGCCAATTAACTTTTTAAAGGAGCCTGAACAATTAGAAGCAACAACGGCCATTCAATTTACGAAGGCAAATCCTGGTCAGCCAAAAGTATTCGAACATGTTGAAGCTTTACTGAATGATATCAGTCAGAATGATTTAAAGAGCACCGAGCCAACCAAAATCATTTATAGCGGAAACAATACCTTCCCTTACGATTCGAGAGAGCAATGGACAGATTCCTGCAATCTTTTGGCGATTAAGGAAGGTGTGGTTTTAGGTTACGACAGAAATGATAAAACGGTTGAAGCTTTCAAAGCCGCTGGTTTTAATGTTGTTGATGTTAAAGATTTAATACAAGATTTGGAAAGTGGTAAAGCCGATGCAGAAACTATGACAGATACGTTGATTTTAATGCCTTCGGCGGAATTATCCCGTGCCCGTGGCGGTTTCCATTGTATGAGTTTACCAATTTTGAGAGATGATTTGAGTTATAAGTTATAAGTTGTACGTATTACGACCAATATGCTTAAAACTTATCACGATAAACGTAAGACTTATAACGTAAAACTTACAACCTAAAAATGCAAACCACTTCTAATATTTTAATGATACGCCCGGTTGATTTTAAATTCAACGAGCAAACGGCAGGCAACAATAAATTTCAGGTTGCATCTGAGGAAGATAACATTCAAGCTCAGGCTTTACAGGAGTTTGATGGATTTGTTTCGATATTAAGCGCAAACGGTATTGATGTTACTGTAATTAATGATACAATAGAACCGGAAACACCCGATTCAATTTTCCCTAACAATTGGGTTTCTTTTCATGAGGATGGCTCGGTTTATTTGTATCCTATGTTTTCTGAAAACCGCAGACAAGAACGGAGAAATGAAATTATTGAAGGATTGAAAGAAAAATTCGAAGTCAGCCATGTTAACGATTTAAGTTTTTACGAAAATGTAAATATGTTTCTGGAAGGTACCGGAAGCATGGTTTTAGACAGAACAAATAAAATTGCTTATGCCTGTTTAAGCATCCGTACAGAAGCTGAGGCGCTAAATAACTTTTGCCAGTTAGCGGGCTACAAATCGGTTATATTTAATGCGGTAGATGCTAGTGGTTACCCAATTTATCATACCAATGTGATGATGTGCATTGGCGATAAGTTTGCTGTCGTTTGCCTGAACTCTATTCCAAATTTGCATGAGCGTGACTTTCTAAAGAAAGTTTTAAATTCTACAGGCAAAGAAATTATTGAAATTACATTAGAGCAAATGAATCAGTTTGCAGGCAACATGCTACAGGTTTCAAATGAAGACGGAGAAAGTTTGTTGGTGATGTCTGAGCAGGCCTATAAATCGCTTGATGAAGTTCAAATATCAACATTAAATAAGTTTAGTAAAATCATATACGCACCACTTTACACCATCGAAAAAAATGGCGGCGGTAGCGCAAGATGTATGTTGGCGGAGATTCATTTGCCGAAAAAGTAATCAATATCACATTTTCATTCATCTGATTTTTATTACTTTCGCCGAAAATCTACAATCTATATGTCTTTAGCCCAACAATTACAAACACGTTCAGGAAATAAATGTGAATTATGTACTTCAGAAAATAATTTATCTGTTTATGAAGTTCCACCAACGAGCAATGCAAATAATGATAACAGTATTTTAGTCTGTAAAACTTGCTTAGACCAAATTGAAAAAACAGAACAGCTGGATGCTAATCATTGGAGAATCTTAACAGAAACCATGTGGTCGGAATTTGCTCCTGTGCAGGTTGTGGCCTGGAGAATGTTAAGCAGATTGAGAAACGAAGGCTGGGCTGCTGATGCTTTAGACATTTTATACCTCGAAGAGGATACTTTGGAATGGGCAAAGAAAACCGGCGACCATGAATTGGATGGAACAGTAGAATTTCATCAAGATAGTAATGGAACTCGTTTATATGAGGGTGATACAGTGGTTCTAGTAAAAACACTAGATGTTAAAGGTTCTACCTTAAGTGCAAAGTTGGGTACAGTAGTCAAAAATATTCGCCTGGTACATGATAATACCGAACAAATTGAAGGTAAAGTTGAGGGGCAAATGATTGTAATACTAACGAAGTACTTGAGAAAAGGATAAATATAAATTGTCATTCTGAGCCTGTCGAAGAACTTTACTTACAAAAATGTTTCGACAAGCTCAACATGACATTATCTATACCTACCAAACCGGCGGTGCATAAAAATTCTGCAAGTTCTCACAGTCGTAACCAAACTTGGTTAAAAGTGAAACGGCATCGCCGATTTTATCTACACTAGAATCTATTCTTAAAATCTTATCCGAGTCGCCTAAATCTACACTCCAGGTTGCGCCTGAAAGCAAGTTATTTAAATGCTGAGCAATTTTATTTAACTCAATTCCTGTCTGAATGTTGGTCTTAAATATCGAAATCATATTGAGGATAATTATTGATGTTATTGTTAAGGTTTTTGAGTGAAGACGATTGGAATCAATAATTACTTTAAAAAATTTAAAATATTTTAAAATCCATTGATGCTCAGTGAGAAAGATGCTCGATATCGTTGTATCAAAAATAATTACTTTTCAAAAAAATATCCTCCTGCAGATTAAAGTAAATTAGCTCAGATTCTATATCAGGTATGTTCTGCGAAAATCAGCGAAATTTGCGGGATAGATAAATTACTGTAATAAAAAAGAAGATAAATTAAACACATTTAGTCTACATATGTTTAGAAACAAGAACTGAAAATAATGTGTGTAGAATTAAAGCGTTTCTATACAGTAAAAATATTTTCAATAAAGATTAATTCTCGATTTAAAATTACATTTTTGCAAAAATTATTTAAAAGTAAATGCAGAGTTACTCAGAATTTCTTGATCTAAGTGTTGGCTTTCCGCAGGATGGCTTTGATGTTATAGATGATGAATTATATTTTCAGGATTTAAACCTGATGGAAATGATTGAAACTTACGGTACGCCCCTACGTTTCACATATTTACCAATGGTGAGTAAGAAGATTCAACAAGCGAAGATTCTTTTCCAAACTGCCATTTTAAAAAACAACTATCGTGGCGATTATAAATATTGCTATTGTACTAAAAGCTCGCACTTTAGACATATCGTTGAAGAAGCACTAAAAAACAATATTCACTTAGAAACTTCTTCGGCATTTGATATGCCAATGGTTGATGCTTTGGAGAAAAAAGGGCATTTAACTAAGGATACAACCATTATTTGCAACGGTTTTAAAACTTACCAATACAAGCAATATATTATTGATATGTTGCACGATGGTTATAAAAACATCATCCCGGTGTTGGATAACAAGGAAGAATTTAACCTTTTTGATGATGAGGTTGATATCGACACGCCTTGCAATTTAGGTATTCGTATAGCTGCTGAGGAACAACCAGACTCACAATTTTATACGTCTCGTTTGGGTGTTCGTATGGAAGATATTATCGAGTTTTATAACAATAAAATTGTTCATAACCCGAATTTCCGCGTTAAGTTATTACACTTCTTTATTAATTCGGGTATTACCGATTCGCCATATTATTGGAATGAGTTAGAGAAATATGTAACGCTTTATTGCAAGTTTAAAAAGATTAATCCCGATTTAGATACTTTGGATATTGGTGGTGGTATGCCGTTTAAAGATTCCTTGGTTTTCGATTTCGATTACGAATATATGGTAAACGAAATTGTGAAGAGGATTAAGGAAATTTGTGCGATCCACGATGTTATGGAACCAGATATTATTACCGAATTTGGTAAGTATACAGTTGCTGAAGCATCGGGTATTTTATACAAAGTTTTAGGTAGAAAACAACAAAACGACCGTGAGCGCTGGTTGATGCTAGATGGTTCTTTCATTACCAATTTACCTGATGTTTGGGCGCTAAACCAAAAATATATTTTATTACCAATAAACAATTGGGACGCGGAATATGAGCGTGTAAACTTAGGTGGTATAACCTGCGATGGTCAGGATTATTACAACCAGGAAGCGCACATGAATAGTGTATTTATGCCGAAGACGCGTAAAGTTCAGTATTTGGGTTTCTTCCACACTGGTGCTTACCAGGAAGTTTTAAGTGGTTATGGTGGTATTCACCATTGTCTATTACCTAGTCCGAAGCATGTTTTAATTCGCAGAAACCGCGATGAAAGTTTCAATTTCGAGGTTTTTGGGGAGGAACAAAATAGTAAGCAGGTTTTAAAGATATTGGGTTATTAATTGAGTTACCTGTTACCAGTTTTTTTTTGCAGGTTATTGATTCATAAATTACTAAGCGCTGAGTTTTATACTTGGCGCTTTTTTATTATCACATAATTATTTCTTATATTTAGTTATGAAAAGTCAGGAAAGTAAATTATTAGAAAGAATTACATTCATCCCTGGACTAATGGGCGGTAAGCCAACAATAAGAGGCAATCGTTTTACCGTAATTGATATTATGGAACTTCTGTCATCCGGTATGACACACGAACAAATTTTAGAGGAGCATCCCATCCTCGAGGCTGATGATATAAAGGCTGCTTTGGTCTTTAGCACAAAACAACTTAGGGATGAATACATTTACGAATGATTGGGAGTTTTGGTTAGATGAAAATATCTCACCGATTGTCGCTAAATGGTTAATGGATGAAATCAATATTAAATGCATTTCATTTCATTTATTAAAACTGAATAAGACGTCAGACATTGAGGTTTATAATCTTGCCAGAAGCAAAGCGAAGGTTATTATTATATCAAAAGATTTAGATTTTCGGGAACTTGTTTCTTGGAAAGGAGTTCCACCAAAATTAGTTTTTCTTGAATTTGGAAATTGTTCAAATAAGTTCCTTTATGAAAGGCTCAAAGATAAAATTTATGATGTAATAGAACTACTTATCTATGGAGATTTGGATATATTTGAAATAAATAAAGATTAACATGCAATTCGGTAAAGTAGACGACCCATCAATTATAGATTTTAAACTTCCTGCTGATGCTCCGGAAACGGAAGCGATATTAAAGGCAAATAAACCAAAACAAAAATTCGAGGCTTACGTTGGTTGCGCCAAATGGAATAAGGCCGATTTGAAAGGCTTTTATCCGAAAGGGACAAAAGATGAGTTAACTTATTATTCAACACAATTTAACTCAATTGAATTGAACGCAACATTTTACGGAATGCCTAGTAGCGAACAGGTAATTACATGGACACAAAAAACTCCTGCAGATTTTAAGTTTTTCCCGAAGTTAACCAATACAATTAGTCATTTTAAAAGATTAATTAACGTTAAAGAACCAGTTGAACAATACTGTGATGCAATTAGTAATTTTGAAGATAAATTAGGCATGGCTTTTCTGCAACTGCATGATAATTTTAAACCAAAAGATTTTGAACGTTTAAAAATTGTTGTTAATGAGTTTCCTAAAGTAATTCCCTTAGGCGTAGAAGTTAGAAATGGCGAATGGTTTTCGAACCCTGAAATTGCTAAGGAATTTGCCCGGTTATTTGAAGAAAATGGAATTGCAAATATAATTGTAGATACTGCCGGAAGAAGAGATATGCTGCATATGCGCTTAACAACGCCTACGGCATTTGTTCGTTACGTTGGTGCTAATCATGAAAGCGATTATGCAAGACTTGATGAATGGGTTGAACGCATTGTTAAATGGAAAGATCAAGGTTTAGAGAACTTATACTTCTTTGTGCATCAAAATGTTGAGCTAGCCTCACCTCTATTATCTGCTTATTTTATCGAAAAACTTAATAAAGCGATTGGAACTGATTTGAAGATTCCAATGATGGGCAATGGTTCAACTCCAAATCCAACTTTGTTTTAAAATGATAAACCCATCAAGTTCTGAAAAACCTGATGGGTTTGAATATTATTTTCTTTTTAAAACCGTTTCAGTTGCTTTAGCTTCTTCACCTTCTGGTGAAATATTATAAGCTGACAACACAATTTCATCATTACTTATTACTTCCAATTCGGTTCTCCAACCCCAGGGTTGGTCGCCATATTCCGGACTACCGTATGAACCTAAAATAGAAAAACCATTTTCAGTAAATTCACCAGAAGAAAGCATAATTTGCGTTCCCATGTGAAAAGTATCAATCCAGCTGGCCGAAAATCTTTGATAAGGGATATCAAATCCAATAATCATTTTACCCGCAAATGCTTGTCCATCTAAACTGCCTTCGTAATCATAAGAAATAAACCTACTCCCTAATATCGTTGTTATGGTGGCTGCCATTGGCGATTCATCGGCCAATACATCTTTCTCAAACCAGGTTTTGGTTTGTCCTTGCCAATTACCTATTAAATCTGCCAACAATTTATGAGGGCCATTTTCTAGCGATAATTCGAATTTACTTTCTGCCATGTATCAAACTTAGAAAAAATAATGCATCGGTTTGAGGTTTGTTAATTGTTTTTTGATAATTATTAATTCGCTATATTGTTATATGCTAAAAACACTGGATCTTAATCAAATAATGGTTATCGATATAGAGACCGTTCCACAGTATGCAAATTATAACGATGTTCCACAGCATTTGCAAGACCTATGGGAACAGAAAACGCATTATCAACGGTCGGCGGAACAATCTCCGGAAGATTTCTATGAGAAAGCCGGAATTATGGCGGAGTTCGGTAAGATTGTATGTGTAAGTTTAGGCATATTTTATCAGCAGGACAAAACTCAATATTTAAGAATAAAGTCGTTTTACGGCAATAATGAAATTGATATTTTAAAGGATTTTTCTTCACTTTTAGATAAACAGCCTGCTTCATTGATGTTTTGCGCACATAACGGCAAAGAATTCGATTTTCCATATTTGTGCCGGAGATTTTTAATAAACGGATTAGCAATTCCAAAACAGCTAGAATTATCTGGCAAAAAACCTTGGGAGGTTAATCATATTGATACGATGGAATTGTGGAAATTTGGCGATTACAAGCATTACACTTCCTTAAACCTTTTAGCTGCAATTTTAAATGTACCAACACCGAAAGATGATATCGACGGCAGTATGGTTAGGCAAGTTTATTACGAGGAACAAAACTTACCAAGAATTGTAACGTATTGCCAGAAAGATGTAATTACTACCGCACAGGTTTTATTAAAATTAAAAGGAGATGAAATAATTTCAGCAGAAAACATTACCATTGTAACCTGATGCTAAACGTAAATAATTTAAAAATTGATTTCTATAACCAAGACGAAAAATCGTGGTTTAATGCGGTAAAAACAATTAGTTTTAGTGTAAAAAAAGGAAAAGTTTTAGGCATTGTAGGCGAATCAGGTTCCGGAAAATCGGTTACATCTTTTTCAATTATGCGTTTGCACGATGAGCGCTCAGCAAAAATATCAGGCAATATTGATTTTGAAGACATCAGTTTATTAAATCTGAGCTCAAACGAAATCCGCCAAATTAGAGGCAATCAGATTTCCATGATATTTCAGGAGCCAATGACCTCCTTAAATCCGGTTTTTACCTGCGGCGAACAGGTTGCAGAAGCCATTATTTTACATCAAAACACAGACAAGAACACCGCTAAAAAACGAGCGATTGAGCTTTTTAATGAAGTTCAGTTACCACGGCCAGAAAATATATTTGATAGCTATCCTCATCAAATTTCTGGTGGGCAAAAACAGCGGGTAATGATTGCAATGGCTTTGAGTTGTAATCCAAAGCTTTTAATTGCCGATGAACCCACAACCGCTTTAGATGTAACCGTTCAGAAAACCATTCTCCAATTACTTCTTAAACTTAAGGAAGAACGTAATATGTCTATGATATTCATCTCACATGATTTGGGTGTGATAAATGAAATTGCAGACGAAGTTGCCGTGATGTATAAAGGAGAAATCGTTGAGCAGGGTTTAGCAAAAGAAATCTTTAACCATCCTCAACATCCTTATACAAAAGGATTATTAGCTTGCCGCCCCTCACCTGCTTTGAAATTAAAAAAATTGCCAGTGGTTACTGATTTTCTAACAGGTAAAGTTGAAGATGCAAGTGCCCATTTAAGCGATAAAAACCAAATCACTGAAGAAGAAATTACGATCAGGAGAAAAGATTTATATTCAAAACCTCCATTATTAAAAGTTAGCCAGCTTTGTACCTGGTACCCTATTAAAAGTGGTATTTTTTCTAAACATAAAGATTACGTTAAGGCAGTTGATTCTATCAATTTCGAAGTTTTCCCTGGTGAAACTTTAGGTTTGGTTGGCGAATCTGGATGTGGCAAAACAACGCTTGGCAGAACAATTTTACGCCTAATTCAGCCAACTTCAGGCCATATTTATTTTGAAGGAAATGAAATCACAGATATTGATAAATCATCATTAAGGAAACTTAGAAAAGATATCCAAATCATTTTTCAAGATCCCTATGCTTCCCTAAATCCAAAACTCACCGTTGGCCAATCCATTTTAGAGCCTTTAATTGTACATAAGCTTTTTAATAACGATGCTGAAAGGAAACAGAAAGTTATTGAATTACTGCTAAAGGTTGGTTTAAAGGAAGAACATTACAATCGTTACCCGCATGAATTTAGTGGCGGACAAAGACAGCGTGTGGTGATTGCTCGTGCTTTAGCGCTAAAACCAAAGTTTATAATTTGTGATGAATCGGTTTCTGCTTTAGATGTTTCGGTACAGGCACAGGTTTTAAATTTATTGAAAGATTTACAAAGCGAATTCGGCTTAACATATATTTTTATTTCTCACGATCTGGCGGTTGTAAAACACATTTCAGATCGTATTTTGGTTATGAATAAGGGCAAAATTGAAGAAGAAGGTTTTCCTGAAGAGATTTTCTTTGCTCCAAAAGCTGCTTACACTAAAAAATTAATAGATGCTATTCCTGGAAACTAGAAAATCAATTCTGATACTATTTTGCTCAATTTTATGGCTAAAATCAATAGCGCAAGAGCAGACCGTTAATATAGTTTCATCAGCTTATATATTTGAAAACGCACCTTTCGAGGCTTGCCATGCCTCTACCCTTGTCGAACTGAAAAACAATTCGATAATGAGTGCATGGTTTGGCGGAAAACATGAGGGCAGCAAAGATGTTTCCATTTGGACATCAATAAACCAGAATGGTAAATGGAGCGCTCCAATTGAAGTTGCTAACGGAATTCAAAATGACACCCTACGTTTTCCATGTTGGAATCCGGTACTATTTAAAGCCAAAAATGGAACATTATATCTTCACTATAAAATCGGACCAAATCCTAGGGAATGGTGGGCAGAATTTAAAACCTCTGCAAATGATGGTAAAACCTGGTCGCAGGCGCAGAAACTCCCTGAAGGTTTTTTAGGTCCGATAAAAAACAAACCTATTCAAATTGCAAACGGAGAAATATTATACCCATCGAGCACGGAAAGTTTAGATGAAAAGAAATGGCTTATTCATCTCGAAAAAACAGATGCGAATGGTAAAAACTGGCGAAAAATAAATATCGATTGTGATACGTTTGGGGTAATTCAACCTTCAATTCTGACTTATCCTAATGGCAAACTCCAGCTTTTATGCAGAAGCAGGCAGAATGTAATTGTAGAAAGTTGGTCTGTTGATAATGGAGAAAGTTGGTCAAAATTAAAACCAACTACATTACCCAATCCAAATTCCGGAAGTGATGCCGTTACTTTAAAAGATGGCAGACAGCTATTAATCTACAATCCACTTGAATCTGGGAAAGATTGGTGGGAAGGTCGCTCGGTTTTAAAATTAGCCATTTCTAATGATGGTAAAAACTGGAAAAACATTTACACTTTAGAAGAGCATCCCAAAGGAGAATATAGTTATCCGGCAATAATTCAGGCGAAGGATGGCGCTGTTCACCTAAGTTATACATCACTTAGAAAAAAAATAAAATACATAAAATTAAAGGTGAATTAAGTCATTTCTAACATCATCAATCTGACATTTTACATCAACAAACAGCCTTTTTTGCATCTTTTCTGTATCTTCGGTAAAATACAATTAGCATATGGCGAAGAAAAAATCTGCAAATATAAAATTAGTTCTGAATCAACTGGTTAGTGATGTTTTTGAAAAAAACAACAATCAAGCGCTTAACTATAAACAGGTTTCTGCCAAATTAAATCTTAACGATCAAGAATCTCGCGAAACCATTCTTGAAATCTTAAAAGAAGGTAAAGGTTCTGGAATTTATTTAGAACCTGAGAAGGGAAAATTCAAATTAAAAGACTTACAAAACTTTATTATTGGAACTGTTGATATGACAGCCGATGGCTCTGCATACATTGTTCCCGAAGATGAATTTGAAAAAGATGTTTTCGTTGCGCCACGTAAATTAAAAAATGCACTTCATGGCGATACCGTTAAGGCCTACGTTTTTGCAAAGAAAAATGGAAGAAAGAATGATGGTGAAGTTATAGAAATTATCAAAAGGGCAAAATCTGATTTCACTGGTGTGATAAAAATTTCGGATAGATTTGCGTTTGTTATCGCTGATGATAAGAAAATGCTTCACGATATTTTTGTGCCACTGAGCGATATTTTAGGTGCAAAAAATGGTCAGCGGGTTTTGGTAAGTTTAACGGATTGGCCGGAAGGTGCAAAGAATCCTATTGGAACAGTTAAACACGTACTTGGCGACCAGGGCGAGAATAATACAGAAATGAATGCTATTCTTGCGCAATATGGCTTTCCGTTGTCGTTCCCTCCGCAAGTAGAAAAAGAGGCAAACGCAATTCCAGAAGAAATTCCTTCGACAGAAATTGCTAAGCGAAAAGATTACAGAAACGTACTAACATTTACCATCGACCCTGCTGATGCTAAAGATTTTGATGATGCCATTTCTTATCAGAAATTACCAAATGGAAATTATGAAATTGGCATTCACATTGCCGATGTTTCTTATTATGTTGAACAAGGCAGCGAGTTAGATAAAGAAGCATATAGCAGAGCTACATCGGTTTATTTGGTTGATAGAGTAATTCCGATGCTACCTGAAAGATTAAGTAATGGTGTTTGTTCGCTTAGACCAAATGAAGATAAACTCTGCTTTGCAGCCATTTTTGAGTTGGACGAGCAAGCAAACATCAAAGCTGAATGGTATGGAAGAACTGTAATTCATTCTGATAGAAGATTTACTTACGAAGAAGCGCAAGAAGTAATTGAAAATAAAGCGGGAGATTATGCAGATGAAATTCTTAAATTGAATGAATTGGCATACATTTTAAGAGACAGAAAATTTAAAGATGGCGCAATTAGTTTCGAAAGTGCCGAAGTTAAATTTAAACTCGATGAAAATGGCAAACCGATTGGCGTTTACGTAAAAGAACGCAAAGATGCACATAAGCTTATTGAAGATTACATGCTTTTGGCTAACCGAAAAGTAGCCGAGTTTATCGCCAAAAAGGTTAAAGGGAAAAACAAACTAACCTTTGTTTATCGTGTTCACGATTCGCCAAATATGGAAACCTTGAATACTTTTGCAAATTTTGCCTCACGTTTTGGCTATAAAATTAATACAAAATCTGATAAGGAAATTGCAAAATCATTAAATCATTTAATGGCTGATGTTGAAGGCAAAAAAGAGCAAAACATATTAACCTCTTTAGCCATCCGCTCTATGGCAAAGGCAATATATACGACCAAGAAAACCAGTCATTACGGATTAGCTTTTGAATATTACACACATTTCACCTCTCCTATTCGTAGATATCCTGATGTGATGGTACACCGCTTACTGCAAACTTATTTAGATGGTGGAAAATCTGCTGATGTAGAATTTTACGAAGTGGCAAGTGCACATTCATCAGCAATGGAAAAAAGAGCTGCAGAAGCCGAAAGAGCATCGATAAAATACAAACAAGCCGAATATTTGGAAGAAAACATTGGCACTATTTACAAAGGTGTAATTTCTGGCGTTACCGAATGGGGCATGTATGTAGAAATTGAAGAAAATAAATGCGAAGGTATGATAAGGCTTCGCGATATATCTGACGATTTTTATGTTTTAGATGAGAAAAATTATTGCATTGTTGGTCAGCGCAAAAAGAAAAAATACCAGTTGGGAGATGAAGTGATGATTAGAGTTAAAAAAGTAGATTTATCTAAACGTCAGATAGATTTCACCTTAATCCAGGATTAATAACAATAAACACTTTCACATTAGAAAAATCGCCCTCTTTAAAAAAATAAAATGTACAATACAGTAGAATTACAGCAAATTTTAGAAACTGCAATACAAGATTTAAAATTTCCTGAAAAACCCAAACAACTTTACGACCCAATAACTTATATAATCAATTTAGGCGGCAAACGAATCAGACCACTATTGGTTTTAATGGCGACCGAATTATTCGGAGAAGACGCAAAAGAATCTATACATGCGGCGATGGCGGTTGAAGTGTTTCACAATTTTACACTTGTACATGACGATATAATGGATAACGCACCATTACGCAGAGGAAAGGCAACGGTGCACGAAAAATGGAGCACTAACATTGCCATTTTAAGTGGCGATGTGATGATGGTTGAAGCAAACAAAAATTTGGCTAAGGTAAATCCAATTTTCCTAAAAGATGTTTTAGACACTTTTAACACAACTGCTCAAGGAGTTTGCGAGGGCCAAACTTTAGATATGGAGTTTGAAACCCGTGATGACGTAACGATTGATGAGTACATCAACATGATAAGGTTAAAAACTGCAGTTTTGTTGGGTGGGGCATTAAAGTTGGGGGCAATAATTGCAAACGCTTCTGAAGTTGATGCTGAACTTATATACAACTTTGGAGAAAATATTGGTGTAGCTTTTCAATTACAAGATGATATTTTAGACGTTTATGCCGACCCAGATAAATTTGGAAAACAAGTTGGCGGAGACATTATTGCTAACAAAAAAACCTTTTTACTTTTAAAAGCATTAGAATTGGCAGATGGCGAAAACCTACAAACTTTAAAGAATTGGATTGCTTTGGAAAATTTTGACAGCAAAGAAAAAGTTGAGGCAGTTACGAACATCTATAATACGCTAAACATTCCGGAAATAGCGAAACAAGCTATGGAAGACTACTTAAATAAAGCACTTGATTATATGAGCCAAATCGATGTGGAAGCTAGTGCTAAAGAAACAATTTTAAGCCTAACGATGAATTTAATGGCTAGGCAATACTAAAGTATTTGAAACTATATAAGAAATCGCTGCATTATTGTAGCGATTTTTTTTTATTTAAATAACCACAGATTAAAAAGGATAAACACAGATAAATATTGCCATTTAAGTTATTCATAATGCCTACCTAATGCTCAGAACAATCAACAAAACTGTGTTTATCTGTCTGCTTAAATGGTAAGGAAACAAAAAAACCATCCTGAAAATCAGAATGGTTTTCTTATTATAAGTTGATTACCAATTATTCTGCAGATGCAGCTTCTTCAGTAGTATCTTCTTTTTTAGCAGCCTTTTTAGCTGGTGCTTTCTTAGCAACTGGTGCTTCTTCTACAACTTCTTTAGCTACTGCTGCTTTTTTAGCAACTGGCGCTTTTACTGCTAATGCTGCATCAATTTCAGCATCAGTAATAGGAAGAATAGAAACATATGATTTGTTATCAGCTTTTTTTCTGAAAACTACTGTTCCATCAACTAAAGCAAATAAAGTGTGGTCTTTACCTAAACCTACATTTTTATCTGGGTGGTGTTTTGTACCACGTTGACGTACTAAAATGTTTCCAGCGATAGCTAACTGACCACCGAAAATTTTAATACCTAAACGCTTACTATGCGATTCACGTCCGTTTTTCGAACTACCGGCTCCTTTTTTGTGTGCCATTTTCTTATATTTTGTAACTCGCTAAAAGCGAATTATTAGGTTAACAATTAATTATAGAGTGATGTCAGAAATCTGAATCTTTGTGAAAAACTGGCGGTGACCATTTTTCTTTTTGTAACCTTTTCTACGTTTTTTGTGGAAAACGATTACTTTATCACCTTTTAAATGAGATACGATAGTTGCCGAAACTTTAGCACCTTTAACTGCAGGAGCTCCTACAGTGATTGCACCACCATTATCAACCAACAATACATTATCAAATTCAATACTAGCGCCTTCATCTCCTTGCAATCTGTGTACAAAAAGGTGCTGGTCTTTAGCAACCTTAAATTGCTGGCCTGCTATATTTACTATTGCGTACATTGTTTAAATATTTGTTTTATAATTTTTATTTAACGAGGTGCAAATATAGAACAATTTCAATTAACACACAAACACATATCAAAAATAATTTTATCTAAATACTTTGGCCTCAAGTTTTATAAGAATTACTGATTTTTGAGACCATGCAAAATACCGATATTATTATTATTTGAAAAGCAAAGTATGGCAATACTTTTGTTCCTTCTGCCCTGCCATCCGCTTTATTTGCCTCATAAAAAAATCGGCTGCTTGTTAGCTCCTTTCAGGTTTAATTTACGCAGGCTGGTATATATATTATTGTAATTACCAAGCAAACTGCATTTGGTTGGGGCTGCCTTTGTTATTAAACCCAATTGCCCGAAAATACTTTTTTAATTGCATTACTCTAAATACTATTGTTATGCTTATTACCTCAGCATAGAAGTTGTTCAAGATTGCAGTAAAAGCGGAACTGAATACCTTCAAAAGCTAATGAACATTCATTTTCAAAGCAAAAAGATTTTTAAAATTTAATACAGGTTAAAAAATGTTAAAACATTTTATTATTACGAATATTTCGTAGATTTACGAAAACAAAATAAATCCTTTGGAAATATTAACCCAAACAATTAAAAACACCTCTTTAATTACGAATAAATCGTAATTCTACGAAAATTAAAAATTTTAATCATGAAAAAAATTTGCACAACATTATCTGCCCTAGCTATTGGTTTAGTTGCATTTGCACAAAAACCAGATAAAGCCCTATCTAAAGTCAGCTACAACTTTATCCATGTTCAGGATACAAATCAAAGAGATAAGCCGTATACCGAAAATATGATTTTAATGGTTGGCAAAAATGCCTCGGCTTATACCAGCTTTGATAAAGTTGAGCAAGCTGCAATACGAAGAAAAAAAATTGAAGAAGCTTTCAAAAATCAGACAGAATCTATGACCCAAGGAATTAAAATGGACGCGACGGGAATCAAAAGAACATCAAATGTTGATTATTTCAATTTTATAACTGAAGACAAATTTTATACAAAAGAAAAATTGGTTAATAACTATGTTGTTGAAGAACCAACACCAAAATTAGACTGGAAGATTAGCAAGGATACGATGAGTATTTCGGGTATTAGCTGCCAAAAAGCAACTGCTCGTTTTAAAGGTAGAAACTGGATTGTATGGTTTGCACCTGAACTGCCTTTTCAAACCGGTCCGTGGAAGCTAAATGGCTTACCAGGTTTGATAGTAGAAGCTTATGATGATAAAAAAGAAGTTCAGTTCCTTTTCGCAGGAATGGATAACATCAATTATACGGCAGAAGCTGCTAAAACTAATAACGAAAAGGAACCAAAGATAGTTACGGCTAATGGCTCTGTAAGTGTTGTAAACATTTCAAATTCGGATGCGGCAGATAGTCAAAAGCTACTGAATGGCGAAATCAGTTTACCTAAAGATGCAATTAAAACAAGTAAAAAAGATTTAGATAAGCTTAAGGAAGCAGCAAAGAAAGACCCATTTGGCTTTATGAATGCACAAATGGCCGGTAGAACTTCGGGAATACAGGTTACTGGTTATGGTTCAAAACCAACAACAACATCCAGTACTCCAAAAATTGAGTTGAATAATCCTATCGAATTATCAGACAAATGATGAGAATTGCAATATTGTTCACAATTGTTTTTATCATTTGTATTACTTCTGCTTTTGGGCAAAAACAATTTAAAGGCGTTGTTAAAGATAACAATGGAATTGCTATTTCATCGGCAAATGTTAATTTAAAAGATGCTGAAGGCAACATTTTGAGTTTTACAAGAAGTAATGAAAAAGGAGAATTTACAATAATTCAAAGTTCAGATTCAAAAGAGGTAAATATAGAAGCTACGTCGATTGGTTATGAAAAGCAAATGGTTAAAATAGCTGATTTCCTGAAAAATAATCAAATTGTAATGAACGAAAGTAACATCAGCTTAAAAACAGTTGTTGTTAAAAATCGCCCAACTCTAACCTTGAACGGCGACACGTTGAACTATAAAACATCTGATTTTGCAGATAAACAAGACCGTTCTATTGGCGATGTAATTAAGAAAATGCCTGGAATCACCGTTGAGGAAAATGGTAGAATCAAATACAATGATAAACCTATTTCCTCACTCTATGTTGATGGCGATAATATTTTAGATGATAAATATGCTATCGGCACAAAAAGTATTCCCCACGGTGCAGTTGATAAGGTTCAGGTTATTGAGAAGGACCAACCGATTAAGATGCTCAGAAAAAATAACATGAGCGATGACGTTGCACTAAACCTAGTTATTAAAGATGATGCAAAACTCAAAGTTATGGGTGATATTAAAGTTGGCTTAGGTACGCCAAATAGATTTGATGCCAACGCTAACGCCATGATGTTTAAGAAGAAAATAAAGTTTATTAATAACTTAAAAGGCAATAATATTGGTATTGACCCTGGTATAGATTTAACTTCATTTAACCTCGAAGATTATTTAAAAAGGCTTGAAAATGATAAGCCATCGGGTTTATTATCTGCTGGTGCGGCTGGGGTTCCTACCCTACCGCAATCCCGAACTTTATTTAATAAGGCTGGCTTAATCAATTTCAATAACCTTTACAAAATTAATGATGTTTTACAGTTGAAGGTTAACCTTGCCTATTTGTACGATGTAAGAACACAAGAGTATAATAAATTATCTGAAACCTATTTATCTGGACAAACGATTAGCTACACAGAGCAGCAATTAAATTCAATAAAGCCGCAAAAATTGCAGTCGAAGTTTAATTTGCTTGCCAATGCAGATGATTATTATTTCAATAATACATTAATACTTAATTACAGTCCTTCATTTATTAATTCGGAGGTGATAACAAATGGAAATGGTGCACAGCAAAGTCTTCGACAATCAATTTTTGACGTTTCTAATGAGTTGAATTACAGAAAGAAATTAAAATCGGAAAATACATTTAATTTATACTCCTACATTAACAGAACGACACAACCTGAGCGATTAAATATTAGTCCGGGCCTAAATGAGGACATTTTGAACAATGGAAATCCCTACGCTGGTTTAACGCAATACGTTAAGCTTCCAAGCTTGTACACTAATAATTATACTTCATTTGCTTTCGTAAATAATGCCTTTACTCAAACTTATAAAATTGGTTTTAACATTCAGCAGCAAGAATTAAATTCGGAGTTATACCGTATTCAAAACAACAGCAATACAGAACTTGTAGCTCAATCTATGACAAATAACCTTGATTGGTTGAAAACAAAACTTTATACAGATGCTACTTATGATTACAATTCTGGGAAAGTGAAAGCAACTTTAAACTTACCCATCAGCTATAATTTTATTACCTATAAGGATGAAGAAAAAGCTTTGGATAAAGATTTAAGTAAGTTTTTTGTTAATCCATCATTAAACATCAAATACCAAATTGGGATAGAAAATTATATGACTGCAAATTATAGTTTTAAAAATGACTTAGGCGGAATCGATGATATTTACCGCGGAACTATTTTAAAAAATTATCGATCGCTTTTTTCGAATAATGCACCAATTTCCGAACGTAAAACGCAAGCTGCCGGTTTAAGTTTTAACTATAAAAAAGCAATACAAATGGTATTTTTTAATGCGGCTTTGGGTTACTCTAATTCTACCCGAAATACGATTTCATCTTATACCTTAAGCAACAACATTCAAGAACGCATTGTTTTGCCATTAGTGAATGATGTAAAAAGTTTTAACTCTAGCGTTTCCGGAAGTAAATATCTCTTTGATTTGAGGACTACTGTAAATGCAGGATTAGGTTATAGCGACAGTAAATTTGACCAACTACAAAACAATGAATTACTGCCATTCACTTCGCAAAACACAACTTATAAAACAGGTTTTGAATCAAAATTAACGAGCTATATCAATTGGTCTTATAATGCTTCATTTAATATTAACAAGACAAAATCTAAAGCTAATGATGCTTTAGAAACCAAGAACAAGCAATTGAGACACCAATCATCTGTTACGGCTACAATTTTCAAAAGTTTGTTTATGACGGTTTCTGCTGAACACATTTTCACAAAACAAGTCGCACAACCAAATCTAAACTATGTGTTTGCAGATTTGAATTTGAGGTATAAACTTATAAAGTTAAAAACAGATTTGGAGTTTAGTTTAACAAACATTGCGAATGTGACCAAGTTTGAAGCCAACTTTATTTCAGTGAATTCATTTACATCGGGCACTTATTATATCCCGGGAAGGGTTGCAATGGTAAAAGCAACATTTAATTTCTAAGAACAAAGGCACTTTAATAATTTAGAGTGCCTTTGTTCCTAATTTGAAATTATTGCGCAGTTGGCTTTGCAATAACGGTAATGGTTTTAATTGTATTTGGATCTATTGAAGAAAGTTTATCCTTAGTAATCACTTCACCATTAATGATAAATCTAGAGGGTTCGCCAGTATTTAAGCTATCAATTTTCATCCCCCTCACACGTACAATTGGGGCTTGTCCAGCAGGTTTACGAGCATAACCAATCACAACAACTTCCTTATCTTTGTCTTCATTGTTTTCACTCGCCGAATTATTTTTTAGAAAAACGCCAGAGTAAATTGTATTAAATGTGGGCTTAGCCCTTGGTTCTCGTTTAACCATAAGAAATTCAACTTTCTTATCCGTATTTTTTGTTAACTTAATCGTATCTGCAATAGATGGTACGCTTAGAACATTTACAAAACTCAAAACGCTATCTATTTTTAGTTTAGCTTTTGATTTAATTTTTCTAACCGTATTTTTCTTTGCTACTGATTTTGCCAATTCAACCGGCTGATTATTTTGTTCGGTATTGGGAAATAGATTTTTTACCGATGATATTTGCGTCTCAATATCTTTTTTATCGATGGTGAAAGCCAAACTCACACAAAGAATTATAGGCAAGACAAATACATATCTTGTTAAATTAATCTTCGATGAACGCTTAACATTCATCATTCTTATGCGTTTCTTTAAATCAAATAAATTAAAATTATTAATAATTGAAACTGGATGCTGTAAAATTCCGACATCGAGCAAACTGTATTGATATGCTTTTCTATCTACGCCTTTTTTTAAAATTTTAGCATCAGTTATAAATTCAATATTTTCCTTAACCGCTTTTTTCATCAACCAAACACCAGGGTTAAACCAATAAAAAACCAGACTAATCTCTGCAAGCACAATATCTAAAGTATGTAATTCCTCAACATGTATTTTCTCATGTTCAATAATATTATTCAAATCCTTAGGTTTGTGTAAATTCGGATTAACATAAATATTCTGCCAAAAAGAGAATGGGCTAATTTTATCGGTAAGCATTCTAACTTTTAAATCATTAACCAATCCAGGACTTGATTTTTTGTGAATCTGATAAAGCGAAATAAACTGAATAAATAACCTCAACATCATAAATATTACACCGCAATAAAAAACAGCTGTTAGTATTTGCCATAAATATGAAACCGAATTTAACTGTACAAGTTGACTAACGTTTTGGTTTAAACCCGGAACAAAAGCGGGCAATGCATCGTGGTTATTAAAAATTTCAGTTAGGTTAATAAATGGATAAGCTGTCGAAAAAACGAGACCAAACAGCAAGAAAATCCTGTTTAAGATGTAAAACGTTAATTTACGAAGAACGAGATAATAAGTTAGCGCGAATAATATGAGCACCAAATTAATCTTCAGAAGCACCAAAAATAGATATGGCATGGCATTATTTTTCAGGATTTTCGATTAGGTTGATTATCTCTTTCAATTCCTCAGCGCTAATCTTTTTATCTTTTGCGAAGAATGCAACAAGTTCTTTGTATGAGCTTTTAAAATAAGAATCAACAAAACCACTCATAAATCGCTTTTTATAATCCGCTTCTTTAACTTTTGCTCTGTATTGATTGGCATTTGCAAACCTTTCGCTTGCCAAATAGCCTTTACGTTCGAGGTTTTTTATTGTTGATGCAAGGGTTGTGTAAGGTGGTTTTGGTTCAGGTAAAACATCCATAAAATCCTTTATAAAGCCTTTACCTAATTGCCAAACTGCGAGCATAGCTTCTTCTTCCTGTATCGTTAACTTCTCCATAATTATTACGAAATAATCGTAAATATACGAAATGACTTTAAAACAAAAAAGCCTGATTTAAATACTAAACATATTTTAATCAGGCTTTTGCTATTTTTAATGATAAATTATTTGCCGCTACGTTTTTCAGCTTGGTTAATCGTTTCTTCGATAATTTTTCTCATTTGCATCGCTGCATCTAAAAGTTTCGGGTTGCCATCAAAATCTCCATAAATTACAACATGTTTGTTTTTTTCTTTGTATTTAAAAAACATATCATATCGGGGAATCGACATCGATTTAGCACTTTGTTTACCAATTGTATCTGGAAAGTTCCACAAACCTAATTCATTTGCCTTACTATGGATGAAGAGAATATCATCGCTCTTTAAACCAACTTTTTTAACAATAACAGAATCGCGGCTGTTTACATAACGATAAGAACTATCAGCAGAATTGTACTCGTTTTCTAAAGTATCTTTTATCCCCCATTTATAATCTAATGAAACAAAATCCTTCTTTCTGAACGGCGCATTCTTAATTATTGGTTTGTAATATATGTAACAATAAATTATCATCGGTACGATGATGGTAAGCGCTAAAAATATTTTTTTTCCTCTACTTGACACTTGTTTGAATTATTGAATTTTGAATGATTGAATATTGAATGATTAAATTTATGCGTCTTTCAGTTCGCCTTCCCACTTGCTTACTACAGCAGTAGCGATACTATTACCAACAACATTTGTAGCAGAACGGCCCATATCTAATAAAGGGTCGATACCGATTAATAGAGCCAAACCAGCTTCAGGGATATTAAAGCTTGCAATTGTACCAGCAATTACCACTAATGATGCTCTTGGCACGCCTGCAATACCTTTACTGGTTAACATTAAGATTAACAACATTGAAATTTGCTGCTCAAAGCCTAAATGAATGCCATAGGCCTGCGCAATAAATAAAGAAGCGAAAGTCATGTACATCATCGAACCATCGAGGTTAAAAGAATAACCAAGTGGCAACACGAAACTTACAATTTTATCTTTACAGCCAAAACGCTCCAAAAGCATCATTGTTTTTGGATAGGCCGCTTCACTACTTGCTGTACTAAAGGCTAAAATAGCTGGCTCTTTCATATCGTTAACCAATCTGAAAACTCGTTTTTTAAGAATAAGAAATCCTAAAAAGATTAAAACACACCAAAGAATAGCCAAACCAAGATAAAATTCCCCTATAAATATCGCGTAAGTATTTAATACAGATAAACCCTGCTTGGCTACAATTGCAGTCATCGCTCCGAAAACAGCTAAAGGCGCAAAATTCATTACGTAGCCAGTCATTTTTAAAATAACGTGAGCAATAGCATCGAAAGCTTTAATTACAACTTGTCCTAAATCGCCAATTGCTGCAGTTGCCACACCAAAGAATAACGAAAAAACTACAATTTGAAGGATTTCGTTAGTCGCCATGGATTCGGCAATACTTTTTGGAAAAACATGTGCAATAAAATCTTTAACACTCATTGCAGTTTTCTGAATTCCGGTATTTACTAACTGATCAGGTAGCGTTAATTTCATGTGTCTGCCCGGCTCAAAAATATTAACCAAAATTAAACCCAAAACCAACGACATTAAAGACATGGCAATAAACCAACCTAAGGTTTTTCCACCAATTCTGCCTACAGCTTTAATATCTCCAACTTTAGCAACACCAACCACAAGGGTAGTAAACACGAGCGGCGCAACAATCATTTTTATCAGCCTTAAAAAGATATCGCTAAGCAATGTAAAGTATTCGAGTTTTTTCTCTCTTATTTCCTCGTTTTCCTTTTTGATTTTAGCGTTAACCTTTTTATCGGCTTTAAGTTGTGTAAAAGCAGCAGTTGTGGTATCTGTTGTTTTTGCAATACTAACCTCAATGCTTTTCACTTTGGCATCGGCATTCAGGATATTCTGATTGTAAACATCAATAGAGTTTACATTTAAAATGTATCCTAAAGCAATACCCGCTATAAGCGCAACGAAAATAAAAATAGTGAGTTTGTTTTTCTTCATAAATAATAAAGTTAGTGGCTTTGTTAATTTGGTAAAACTACGATATTTACGCCGTGTAACAAACTGTGATTTTTCAACGGTACCAAAATCAAAGTATTTTTAATTTCGGGCTGTAACAAAAATCAAACTCAATGCTCTAAAAAACAATTACACCCTACTAAATGGAACAAAAGGACAAGTTATTTAAGCAAATCTTCGATTCGAATTCCAAAAAAATATTCCATTTGTGTTATGGTTATACTGGTGATACAGATGCTGCTAACGATTTATTACAAGAAACTTTTTTAAAAGTTTGGCAGAACCTAGATAAATTCAGAAACAAATCATTAATCTCTACCTGGATATACAGAATTGCAGTGAATACCTGTTTAACTTATTTACGCTCGGAAAAGAGACAAGCGAAGGATGAATTAACAGATAATATAATTGAAAATAAAATAGAAGAATTTTCGGAGAAAAATGAGCAGGTTGCGCTTTTGTACACCTGTATTTCCAAGCTCGAAGAAAACGACCGTTTAATTATAACTATGGTTTTGGATGAATTACCATACCATGAAATTGCAGATATTTCAGGAATAAGTGAAGGCAATTTAAGAGTAAAAATTCATCGTATTAAGCAAAAATTAACAGAATTATACAACCAATATGCAAGCGTTTGATCAATTACAGGAGTTGTGGCAAAAGCATGATGTAGAACTTAAAGTTTCTGCTGATGAAATGTTACAACAGGCAAAGAAAGAAGTGAACGGATTAAAGCTTAAATCTGCTTTAAATATTTTGGGCATGCTTGCATCTTTTATTGCAATTGCAGCACTTTGGATTTTTTTCCACTTCGAATCGTGGACAACACACGTTGGTATAAGCATTACCATCGTAGCCATCGGAGTTTATACTTTGATACTTTACCGTGATTACAGATTAATTTCTAGAACGGATTTCACCGTTCATCCAAACCAATACTTAAACAACTTAAAAACCTATCAATTAAACCGTTATAAATTATACAATTCATTATATTGGTTTTACACAGTGGCTTTATCGCTAGGCATCATATTCTATTTTATTGAAATTTTAACCTACTTAAATACACTTCAAAAGGTTATTGCAATCTGCTTAACAGCGATGTGGATTGTGTTCTGTTCCACCATTTTAAGAAAAGCGGTTATAAAACGCGAAAAGGAAAGAATTTCATTGCTAATCGAAAAATTTGAAAGAATTAGTATGCAAATTTCTGAATAAGACTTATTAGGCACGATTTTTTCAAGGAACATTAACATGAGAAGCCTTGTTCTATTTGTTTTAGTTGCTGTTACGATACCTTTATTATCTTTTAAACAAGATACTACTGAACCTATTCAGTTAAATTTTGAAACGTATTTTAAGGGAAAACCTGATGAAAATTCGCCATATTTTGCACTTACTGCAATGACTTGGAAGTACAGTTATGAATCGACAGTTTATAGAAACCGCGTGGTAATAAATTTGAAGAATGAAGTTTCTGTTGATAAAAGTCGCTCTTGGGTTAAATGGGATAAGTTAAGAAACGAAGACACAAAAGCTAGTTTACTTCACCACGAACAAGGTCACGTTAATATTCATTACATTTTGCTAATCGAATCGGACAGGGTATTGAAAAACCGTAATTATTCTGTTAAAAACTATAAGGCACAAATTTCAGATTTAGCGAACCAAATCAGCAAATATTATGATACTATGCAACGGAATTATGATGAGGAAACCGAGCATGGAAGTAATCATAAAATGCAGGCTCGGTGGGATAAGATTATTGATGATAAAATCGCTGAAGCGAAAGCTGCTGCACTAGCCGATTCAGGGAAATAGTTTTGGGCAAAAAATAATTAAACCTACTATTACAGCGAAAATAGCTGTCAACAAGACTGCACCAGCGGCTAAATCTTTTACAATTTTTATTTTGGGATTAACTTCCGGTGATACTACATCTGCTAATTTCTCCACTGCCGTATTAAAAACTTCAGCTACAAAAACAAGCGTTATTACACCTAAAATTGCAATCCATTCTAGCGATGATATTCCCATCCAAACTGAAAAGCCTATTGCAATAAAAGTCCCAAAAATGTGAATTCTTGCATTGTGCTCATTGGAAAAGAAAAAGCTTAACCCTTTAAAAGCATAGCCGAAACTTTTTACCCTATCTTTTAACGAAAACTTCTTATTACTCAAAATTGATTATGGTTTAACATCGTCAGTAGAAAAACTATTGCCTCTTAATTTATATTGCAAAGTTTTAGTGATTATTTTAGTTGAATCATCAGCATCCTTTACTGGAAATGAACGATATAAATCACCATTCTTAACAAAGAATTTATCATTTCCATTATATCCTTTTTTCTGATTCGTTGTTAAAGCCGGAAAGCTAATTTTATTAAAATTTCCGCCGGAATATTCGAAAACATTTAAATCCAGAACGCTTTTTTTGCTTAAAAGCTGAATATAAATTTCAGGATTACCATCGTTGTCCAAATCCATATTCCAGGCATCAGTTAAAATTCCGTTACGCTCAACAGAAGTTGAACGATAATCATTTTTAACAGAATCAGACATTAATATTTGATAACCTCCGATTGAATCTTTGCCCTTTCCCCAACTAAAAACCTCAAAATTAAGCCCTGGCTTTACTACAATATCTGCGTAAAATGGAAAAGGATTTTTCCTTACAACAGGCATTTCGGTTTTTACTTCCTTTACTTCTTCGGTTTCAGTGCATGCAAAACAAAACAGCATCCCTGCTAAAAGCAAAAGATGCTGTTTCGTTAAATTTCTTATTTTCATTTCTTTGGGGACGATTGGTTCTATCAACCAAATTAAGAAAATTAGATTTTCAAAACAAGAGCATTTTATTTCTTCGCCTCTGCTTTTGCAGTTGGTGCTCCATTATCCAAAATTGTTTCTGTTGTAACGCTTCTTCTTCCGCTAGGCGCAATAACAATTGTTCTCAAAGTTCTTTTTTCTCCTTGAGGAACTTTTACTGAAATGGGTTTTGTGTATAAAAATGCATTTTCTGAAGGACGAGATTCATCAAGTGAATAATAAATTTTACCACCCTTGATTGGTACTTTCAGATCAATTGTAAAATCACTTCCTGTTAGAGGTTTTTCGCTTTGACCAATTGGTGTAGGCACCCACAAATTCCAGCCTTTTTTATCTAGCATTGCTAAATGAACAGGTAAACGTTCTTCACTAAAATTCTTTAAATCTTTGCGCTCTACAGGGCTCCATGCAATTTCAGCTAAAGCTAATATACGTGGGAAAGCATGATTTTCAGCCTTTTCAGGCGTTTTAATATACTCACTCCACATATTTGCCTGTACGCCTTTAATGTATTTTCTTTGGTCGGCGGTTAATACTTTCGGAATTGGGTCATAAGCGTATATTTTTTGATAAGGCGCATAACCACCAATTGTTACAGGCTCATCAGGAGAATTTGATTGTTTATGGTCGATGTATAAACCCATAGAACCTGGGGTCATAATTACATCGTGGTTTTGCTGTGCTGCTGCTATGCCGCCATCTTCACCCCTCCAACTCATAACCGTTGCGTTTGGTGCTAAACCGCCTTCTAAAATTTCATCCCAACCAATAATCGAACGACCTTTTCCATTTACGTGTTTCTCAATAGTTTGGATAAAATAGCTTTGTAATTCATGTTCATCCTTTAAACCTTTTTCTTTCATTAATTGCTGGCAAAATGGAGATTCTTTCCAATATGTTTTTGGTGCTTCATCACCTCCAATATGAATATATTTTGAAGGGAATATGGTGATTACTTCATCCAGAACATTGTTTAAGAAAGTAAAAGTATTTTCTGATGGAACAAAAATATCATCGAAAACACCCCAAGTTTGTTGAACCTGTTTACCTTTTCTACTTCCAGCCCATGGTGTTTTATCGCTTACAAAAGTATCTCTATCAGGAAATGCACTTAATTCTGGGTAAGCAGCAATTGCCGCCGATGCGTGTCCTGGCAATTCAATTTCCGGAATTACGGTGATGAATTTTTCAGCCGCATAACGAACAACCTCTTTTGCTTCATCTTGAGTGTAAAATCCTTTAACTTCAGTTAAATAATTTCCGTTACCTGGATAATGACCAATTACAGAACCATTTCTAACTGAGCCAACGGTTGTTAATTTTGGATATTTTTTAATCTCCAATCTCCAACCTTGGTCATCGGTTAAATGCCAGTGAAAAGTATTGATTTTATAATACGCTAACTGGTCGATGTATTTTTTGATGAAAGATAATGGAAAATAATGGCGACAAACATCAAGCATCGTTCCACGATAACTGAAACGAGGATAATCGTTAATCGTTACTGCCGGAAAGTTGATTGCGCCAGAACCTTTTGCAGGCATCATTTGCATAAATGATTGTACCGCATAAAACAAGCCAGCACCTTTACCAACTAATTTAATTTGATTTGGTGTAACAATGATATTATAGCCTTCTGCGGGTAATTTATCTGCGCCAACTGAAGTTAAAACAATTGATTTTTGGTTAGGTTGAGAAACTTTTGCTTCTCTTAGCGCAAAACCAGCATTGCTAACGATAAATGCATTAAGTAAATCTGCAGATTTTGCGCCATCAATACTTTGATTAATTAAAACTGCTGTTTTATCTAGCGTGAAATTGCCACTGCTTTTTGTAATGGATACAGGAGCTGGAATAATTCCCAAATTTGGATCTGATTGGGCCAAAACCGATGTACTGATTAGCACGCCAATGCAAATCGAAAATACTTTGTTCATAATAGTTTATAGATTTAGGTTTTTGTTATGTTACACCAAGATATAGATTATACGAAGATTATAAATAACACATTTCTGTTACAATTAATAACAAACGTTTGATTTATACTTCGAGGAGTATTAAAACTTTGCTAAGAAATTTCCAGATGGATTACTGTTTTAATTTTAATAAACCGGATTGGAGTGATATACTTTTTGTTGTTTTGCCTTAAGTTTCGCAGGGCGATGCCAAAAAGATTTAGCGGAAAGCCGGACTGCAATAACCTATGAAATGCCCGAAATTGCTTTATAAAAAAAGAGAAACCGTTTCTGATTTCTCTCTTCAAAATATATTTATTTTATTTTTTTATGCTTCGATAGCATGTTCTTTAGCAGCCAAATACCTTTCAGCATCTAAAGCAGCCATACAGCCAGAACCAGCAGCTGTTACCGCTTGTCTGTAATACATATCCTGAACATCGCCACAAGCAAATACACCTTCGATATTGGTTAAGGTTGAACCAGGTTTAGTAGTTAAATAGCCAGTTTCATCCATATCCAACTGACCTTTGAAAATATCAGTGTTTGGTTTGTGACCAATTGCCACGAAGAAACCTTCAACCGGAATTTCTGAAGAAATATTCGTTTGATTATTGATAACCTTAACTGCGGTCACATTTTTGCCATTACCCAAAATTTCCTGAGTTTCAGTATTGTAGTGAACGATAATATTTGGTGTTGCAAGAACACGGCTAACCATTGCTTTTGAAGCCCTGAACTCATCTCTGCGAACCAATAAATGAACTGTTTTACAAAGTTTTGCCAAGTAAGTTGCTTCTTCCGCAGCAGTATCTCCGGCACCTACAATTGCAACATCTTGTCCTTTAAAGAAAAAGCCATCGCAAACCGCACATGCAGATACACCAAAACCATTATATTGTTGCTCGCTTGGCAAGCCTAACCATTTTGCTGTTGCACCAGTGGCAATAATAACAGTATCAGCAGTTATGGTTTTAATTTCATCAACCACAACTTTATGTGGTGTTGATGAAAAATCAACCGAACTTACATAACCAAAACGGATATCTGTACCGAAACGTTCGGCTTGCTTGCGGAAATCTTCCATCATTTCAGGACCCATAATTCCTTGCGGGTAACCTGGGAAATTCTCAACATCGGTTGTTTGCGTTAACTGACCACCAGCTTGCATTCCGGTGTACATAATTGGTTTTAAATCTGCTCTGGCAGCGTAAATTGCAGCGGTATAACCAGCCGGACCAGAACCAATAATTAAACACTGAACGTGTTCGTTTTCTTGTGACATTATATTGTGCGTTTGAAATTCAATAATTGAAAAGCAAATTTAATGCTTTATAAAATTGTTAACAAGTGTGCATTGTCAACATAGTTTACTTATTAACAATGGGAATTTGATTTTTAAGTTTGAATAACGCCAACATTAAAACGTTTTTTTATTGGCGATTGATTTGCAGCTTCGATACCCATAGAAATAACTTTTCTGGTTTCCAAAGGATCAATTATTCCATCAACCCAAAGCCTTGATGCGGCGTAATATGGCGTGGTTTGACTTTCATATTTTTCTGTTATCTCATTAAGCAATTGTGTTTCTTTCTCTGCGGTGATAATTTCGCCTTTTGCCTTTAAAGATGCTTCTTGAATTTGTAATAAAGTTTTGGCGGCTTGCGCACCACCCATTACAGCGATTTTTGCTGTCGGCCAGGCATAAATTAAACGTGGATCGTAAGCTTTACCACACATTGCATAATTACCTGCACCATAAGAATTTCCTATTACGATTGTAAATTTTGGCACCACAGAGTTTGCAACCGCATTCACCATTTTAGCTCCATCTTTAATAATACCTCCCTGCTCAGAGCGACTTCCAACCATAAAACCCGTAACATCTTGTAAAAAAACCAAAGGAATTTTCTTTTGATTGCAATTCATTATAAAACGTGAGGCTTTATCGGCACTATCAGAATAAATCACGCCGCCAAATTGCAATTCGCCTTTTTTCGATTTCACAACCTTTCTTTGATTAGCCACAATACCAACTGCCCAACCATCAATACGTGCTAAACCGCAAACAATACTTTGTCCGTAACCTTGTTTATATTCTTCAAATTCCGAATCATCAACCAACCGGTTAATAATGTCCATTATTTCATATTGCTTTTCTCTGTTCTCTGGCAAAATGCCATAGAGTTCTTCTTCATTTTGCTTTGGCTTAGAAGGTTTAATTCTATCAAAACCAGCATTTTCGGGCGCACCGAGCTTGCTCATTATATTACGGATACTATCTAAACAAGCTTCATCGTTTGGATGCTTGTAATCTGTAACACCCGAAATTTCGCAATGTGTGGTAGCACCACCCAAAGTTTCGTTATCTACTTCCTCTCCTATTGCAGATTTTACCAAATAGGAACCTGCTAAGAATACAGAACCAGTTTTATCTACAATCATCGCTTCATCGCTCATTATCGGCAAATAAGCGCCACCTGCAACACAAGCGCCCATTATCGCTGAAATCTGAACAATTCCATCTGAAGACATAACTGCATTATTCCGAAACATTCTACCGAAATGCTCCTTGTCTGGGAAAATCTCGTCTTGCATCGGTAAATAAACGCCAGCACTATCAACGAGATAAATTACAGGCAAGCGATTTTCCATTGCAATTTCCTGAGCACGTAGATTTTTCTTGGCCGTCATTGGAAACCATGCGCCCGCTTTTACAGTGGCATCATTAGCCACAATCATGCATTGTCTGCCGCTTACATATCCAATCCCACAAACTACACCAGCTGATGGACAGCCGCCTTGTTCGGCATACATACCATCGGCTGTGAATGCACCAACTTCTAGAAAATTGGAATCTTTATCGATTAAATATTTTATGCGCTCCCGGGCAAGTAACTTACCTTTTTCTTTCTGTTTAGCAGCATTTTTTTCACCACCTCCCTGATAGATTTTTTTAAGCTTAACCTTTAATTCGTAAACCAATTGTTTGTTTACATCTTCATTCTTATTGAATTCGATATTCATGGCAGCAATTTAAATTTATTTTTATAAAAAGCGTTGCGACTGATTTGGTTTCTAGTCTAAACTCGGTTTTTTAAGGCAAAGTTTGCAAAGAATTTTTAACCACAGAGAACACAAAGCAGGAGACACAGAGAAAGATTAAAATCGTACACTAAGAAAACAGTCACTATAACTTTATATTATATGAAAACTTTACGCACACTGTGGCAATTTAAATAACTTAACCATCCAACTTCACGTTCTTCGCGAAAAACTTAGCATTCTTTGCGGTTAAATTAATGTATATCCATTTAAAATAATATTTTTGATTAAACACGAGAAATGGAATTAACCATAAATATCCCCGCTTTATTATTTCCGGCGATTAGTTTAATTATGCTGGCTTATACCAATAGATTCTTGGCTTTAGCTAGTTTGGTTAGAAGTTTAAAATCTAAATACGAATCTGAGGATAAAAATATTGCGCTTCATAAGCAAATTGCCAATCTGCGTTACCGATTAAAACTTATAAAAAACATGCAGGCTTACGGCGTTTTAAGCTTTGCAAGCTGCTTATTCTGTATGTTTTTTATCTATTTAGAACAAAATACAATAGCCGAAATCATGTTTGCGCTTAGCTTGATTTTTTTTATGATATCTCTGATTATCTCGCTTATCGAAATTCAAATCAGCACAAAAGCTTTAGAATTAGAATTGAGTGGCTTAGAGGAACTGGAAGATGAATCTATCAGTGGTTTTATTAAAAAGAAATTTAATAAAGATTAATTTCTGTAAGGAATAAGTTTATTCTATTCCTTACAGATGTATGTATTATTCGGTTATAAAGTGATATAAGAAAACAACTTCGCCGGTAAAAGCAGGTTTCTTTTGCTCTTCAATTTCCATTTCTATACCCATGTGTACTTTAGTAACTCCACGTAAATTAACAATTGAGGCTAACTTTGCTTTAAGTCTGATTTTACTATCAACAATAACTGGTTGAGCAAAACGTAAACCTTCAATCCCATAGTTAATTTCCATTTTTAAATTGCGGATTTCTACAATCTCTTTCCATAAATAAGGGATTAAAGAAAGTGTTAAATAACCGTGTGCAATTGTTGCTTTAAACGGACCTTCATTTTTTGCCTTTTCTTCATCAACGTGTATCCATTGATGGTCTAATGTAGCATCGGCAAATTTATTTATTTGGTCTTGGGTAATTTGATGCCATGAAGAAACGCCTAATTCTTTACCTAAATGTTGTTCAAATTCTGCGTGTGATGAAATGATTTGCATTTTATATATTTTTTATCGCTGCATAATTAGCGGTTTGAAAATTATTTATTGTGGATGATAATATCTTAAATCAAGTTTCTTTCTTTAAACCAAACTTCATCTGGTGTAGCCGAAAAATTATCCATTTTATCGATTAACGTTTTGGCTTCTTGCTCATTAAAAACCAAATCGCGGTTAGCAGGCTTTAAAAATCTATGTTCTACCATCACATCCATTTGTGTAAATAAAGAATCGTAAAATCCATTAATATTTAAAACACCTATTGGCTTGCTGTGCAGACCCAATTGTAACCAGGTTAAAACTTCAAAAAGCTCTTCAAGTGTTCCAAAACCGCCCGGCAAAATAACAAAACCATCACTTAAATCGGCCATTTTTTGTTTCCGTTGATGCATATTTTCGGTAACGATCATCTGCGTAATACCTTTATGACCAACTTCTTTATCCATTAAAAACTGAGGGATTACACCGATAACTTCGCCGCCAAGTTCAAGAACATCATTGGCTAAAACACCCATAACCCCCACGCTGCCGCCACCATAAACCAATTTAATTTGCTGCTGTACTAAACTTTCAGCAAGCGCTTTAATAGCCGTTCTTAACTTTGCATCTCCATTAAAATTTGAACCGCAATACACGCAAAGTGCTTTTAACTTATTCATTTATTAAAAATTTATCGAAGTTAAGATTTTCTGACTGCGTAATAAATTTTTATTTAACACAAAGCTGTTACCACAATATTTTTTATATGATTTGATTTAACCGTTTAAGGAATGTGAGAAAATTTAAGCATATTTTATTTACATATTAAAAAGGTAAAGACTTTAGTTTTTCATCAGTTCCTAATTATTTTATCGGGTTTTGGCGTTTAGCCGAAAATAGAAACATTGGCCTGCGTAAAATAGCCCTGATGGAAGTGAAATACTTTTTGATTTGCAGAAACGAAAAATATGCAATGATATTGGCGATGAAATGATTTCTTAGTTTAACAGCACAATAGATTATAAAAAAGATTGAACATACAGCAGGACTAAAGCAAACCAAAAGCACAGTAAATTGCGCTTCAAAAAAAAGAGCGACAATTAAGTCGCTCTACGTTTTAACCAAATATAAAAGAGAAAAGATTGTTAAAAATTATACATGAAAGTTGCGCCAAAAGTTCTTGGATCGCCAAGTACACCAGCATATAAACCCGAATTACCCGCAGCAGCTTGTAATTGCTCATAATAATTTTTGTTAGCGATATTCCTACTCCAAACAAAAATCGAAAACTTATCCGATCTAAAGCCTAAACGACCGTTTAACAAAGTATAACCTTCAACATTTAAAACACTTGAAGGTGTTGCATTGGAAGAATATTGAGAACGGTAACTCACATCACCTCCAATAAAATATCTTCCGGCTTGTGTTGTTAGGTTTCCAGCCGTACTTAATTCTGCACCACCAGAAACATTCCATTTCGAAATACCTGGTAATCTGCCACCAGAAGCATCTTTAAAAGCTACTTGGGTTGATACACCGTTAATAATTTCGGTATGACCAGTTTCTTCCAAAGGCAGAGGAGCATTTGTAAAGGTTACATATTTACCATCTAGATATGATAAAGCTGCATTAATTGATAAAAATCTTTCCAGTTGATAAGTTCCATCAATTTCTAATCCTTTAACGTTTACCTTTTCGGCATTTGCAAGATATCCCCTATTTACGCCCAATTGTGGCGATTGAACATTAGTTTGGTAATCTTTAATATCGGTATTAAAAGCGGTAATATTTAAAATTGCGCCTTTGAATGGTTTAGTTTTAACACCTAATTCGTAATGTTCTACGTATTCGGGTTTTACTACAGCCAAAGTTAAATCTGCCTGACCATTTGCTGTAGTTGGCAACCCACCTACATTCACACCAACGGGTTTGTAAGCGGTTGAAAAAGTTCCATAAATGTTTAATCTGGTAGTTGGTCGGTATGAGACCGTAATATTTCCCGATAGATTATTATTTTGGGTACTGGTATTGAATTGTTGGTTGCTGTAAACTGCCGCCTTTAAAGCCAGTAAAGCAGCGTCTGTTGTTTGCAAACCACCATAAGTGTTTCTATCGTAATCTACATCTTTCTTATCATAGGTAAATCTTAAGCCTGGTAAAACGTGTAGATGTTCAAAAACTTCCCAATCTACCTGACCAAAAACTGCTGTACTTAAAGATTTGATTGTGGAGTTGGTTCTGATTCCGAAACCATCTAATAAACCTGGTGTAGAATATAGTGCTTGAGCGCTGGTATTTGCAGTTTGAACAAATCTCCATTGGTCTTTACCAACTTCTTCAGTTTGGCCTAGTCCTTGTAAATTTTGAGCTAATGCGAAAACTCCAATCACACCACTTAACTTTTCTGTAATATTTCCTGCGTATCTGATTTCTTGCGAATACTGATCGTGACGAGAGTTACCCTGAGATTTTGTAAGTGCTGATAATTCTGAGAAATCTCTATCATTAGTTGGGTCCCAGTTCCAGAATCTCCACGCTGTTGTTGATGTTAAAGTTCCACTTCCAATTTTATAATCTACATTTACCGATAAGCCACCGATAGATTGATTGTGTCTCCAAGGTGTGTTGGTGTTAATTTCTCTTGAAAAAGGATCAATTTTTGGCTGCTGATAACCTAAATCAGAAACAATTCTGGCGTACTGGCGATATGCACTTCTTTCGGTTTGTGTAACTCCGGCTATAACTAATGGATAACCTGCCGGATGCTGAACGCTAACATCGCCACTTAATAATACCTGCAATTTGTCTGATGGTGTGAAATATAGTTGCCCTTTAAAACCTAAGTTGTTCTGACCGCTATATTTACGTTCCTCTCTTGTATTCCAAATTGTTCCATCTCTTTGCGTTCCGGAAATTGATAATTTGGCAGCTAGATTTTTTGCAACTCCACCCGTAATGGAGGTTTTCGCTTGCATAAAATTATAATTACCTACGCTAAGCTCTACTTTTGCTGATGGCGTTTGCGTTGGTTTTGTAGTAGTGATGTTAAACGCACCTGCCGTTGTATTTTTCCCAAATAAAGTTCCCTGCGGACCGCGGATAACTTCAATCCTTTCGATATCTAAAAAATCTGTCGAGGTTGCCGCCGGACGGGCGTGGTAAACTCCATCAACATAAAAACCTACACCTGGGTCGATACCATCATTAGTTAAGCCAAATGTAGAACCTAAGCCACGAATGTTTAACGTTGTATTCCGGGCATTTGAAGCATATAACTGAACCGAAGGAACGAGTTCTTTCAAGCGATTAACATTGAATGCTCCTGCATTTTCAGCTGCTTGTCCGCCGATTACTGTAATTGGAATTGGCACATCTTGCAAAACTTCTGATCTTCTTCTTGATGTTACTACAATTTCATCGAGTTGTGTATCCTCAACTAAAACCAATTCAACCGTGTCTTGAACTTTTAAGATTTGAAAATCTTGTGGTTTATATCCTACAGAACTTACCTGGATATAAAATGGTGGTTCTTGTTTGGCATCGATGGTAAAAATACCTTGTTCGTTTGCTTTTGATGTTAAGTTTGTGCCTCTTACTTTAATTGTTGCATTTGGGATAATTGAGCCATTTGCGCCTTTGATTTTGCCAGTTATCGGATTTTGAGCAAAGGAATAACTCGCATAAAATATTATGGAAAAGAACATTAAAAAACTTTTTTTCATGATTGGTTTATTGTGTTGGGTTAGATATTGTGGATTACTGCTGCGTTCGAAACGCTTTATTAAGTTTGTTTAAAGTGCAACAACAGCAATTTAAGGCCTGATTTGAGTACATTTTCATAGTTATTATATTAAATCTATAGATTTAGTCGACAAATATATTAAAAAAAAGGAACTGCCAAATTTTATTTTGCAGAAAATATTATTGGTTGTGGCAAACTGAATTTAATTTTCCAATTAAACACAGATCGACATCGAATTACAAACCTGGAGATAAAGACCTGAATTTTGAGGTTATAAAAAAAATTAGATTTTTTCAAAATTTGGAAAAGCACCGATACAATTAATTTTTATGGTAATCGGGCTTTCGCTAAATCTTTTTGGTTTGAAAAGAAACTTACGAAGTCAGCTGGAACGATTGTTATGAAACTTCGTAAGTTTAGCCAACGGCGCCAAAAAGGATATCGCTTCAATCCCGTTTAATTGGCTCGGCAGTTACAACTATTTGCAGTTGTAGAAACCTCTTAAACAACCCTTAATTTTAAACCTGACAGCAGCGGCAGCCCCGAGTTTTTCTACGAGGGCTACAGCTAATGGCAGGACTGTAATAACCGATAATGTAGGGCGATCATTTACAAAAATTAAAATTTTGCCAACAAAATAAAAAACGAGGCTATCGTGACTGACGCCTCGTTCATCATATTGTAAAAGTTATTTTAAGAGATTTCTCCACTACGGTCGAAATGACGATAGTAAAAGAAGCTTAATCTTCGCTTTTACCTTTAAGCTTATCTTGTATAATTTGGTGCTTCTTTAGTGATTGTAATATCGTGTGGATGACTTTCACGCATACCTGCAGCCGTAATTTGAACAAATTGTGCTTCTTGTAACGCTTCGATACTTGCAGCACCGCAATAGCCCATACTTGCACGTAAACCGCCAATATATTGGTACATCACTTCAGCTAAAGTTCCCTTAAATGGTACACGACCAACAATTCCTTCAGGAACAAGTTTTTTAATATCGTCTTCCACATCCTGGAAATAACGGTCTTTTGAGCCTTGCTCCATAGCCTCGATTGAACCCATTCCGCGGTAAGATTTAAACTTACGTCCTTCGTATATAATCGTTTCACCTGGAGATTCTTCTACTCCTGCGAATAATGAACCGGCCATTACAGTACTTGCGCCAGATGCGATTGCTTTTGCAATATCACCTGTATGCTTAATTCCACCATCTGCAATAACTGGAACACCAGTTCCTTTTAATGCTTTTGCACATTCATAAACGGCATATAATTGCGGAACACCAACACCAGCAATAATTCTGGTTGTACAAATTGAACCCGGACCAATACCAACTTTAACGGCATCAGCACCGGCATCAGCTAAAAATTTAGCAGCAGCACCAGTTGCAATATTTCCAACGATAACCTGTAAATCAGGATATTTTGCTTTAACTTCTTTTAATTTATCTACAACACCTTTTGAATGTCCATGAGCAGTATCAATCGTAATTACATCAACTCCGGCGTTTACCAAAGCATCAACACGTTGAATGGTATCGGCAGTTACACCTACAGCAGCACCCACACGTAAACGACCACGTTCATCTTTACAAGCAACCGGATAGTTTTTAACTTTCGAAATATCTTTGAAAGTAATTAATCCACTTAAATATCCATCTTTAGTAACTACAGGAAGTTTTTCAATTTTATGATTTTGAAGAATTTCTTCGGCTTGAACAAGATTTGTACCTTCTGGAGCAGTGATTAAATTTTCTTTAGTCATTACCTCAGCAATTGGTCTAGCCATATTTTTCTGGAAACGTAAATCGCGATTTGTAATGATACCAACTAGCTTATTATCGCTGCTAACCACCGGAATGCCACCAATTTTATGTTCTTTCATTATTTTGAAAGCATCAGCAACAACAGCAGTTTCTAATAAAGTTACTGGGTCTTGAATCATTCCACTTTCAGAACGCTTAACCTTACGTACCTCGTTTGCTTGTCTTTCGATGGTCATGTTTTTATGTAACATGCCAATTCCACCATTTTGTGCAATTGCGATAGCAAGTTCAGCTTCAGTTACTGTATCCATAGCAGCGGATATTAATGGAACATTAAGCTTAATTTTTTTTGTTAAGAAAGTGGCTGTATTTACATCGCGAGGCAGAATTTCAGAATATGCAGGTACTAAAAGTACGTCGTCATAAGTTAAACCTGTAGCAATAAATTTTGTGGAATCGAGTTGCATAGAAAATAAATTAGGATTTATTATATGCGGGGCAAAGATACAAAAATTCAATCAAAATAAAAGTTAGAATATAAAATTGCTTAAATATTAAGCTTGCCTGACAAATGATTTTAATCTGTTTGATTTTTCTTTTTCGCAAAGCTTGAGTATAATTGCTTAATCTAAAAACGAATTATGATAACAGAAAATCAATACTTTGATGGTAATGTAAAATCTTTAGGCTTCCAAACTTCTGATGGAAAAGTAACTGTTGGTGTTATAAATCCTGGCGAGTACGAATTTGGAACTGCTCAAAAAGAAATTATGAATATTGTTAGCGGAGAATTATCAGCTTTGCTACCAAATGAAAATGACTGGAAAACTTACACGGCAGGAAGCAGTTTTGAAGTTGAAGCAAATGCTTCATTTAAAGTTAAAACTGATATTCAGACGGCTTATCTTTGTGAGTATAAATAAAAAATATCACCTTGATCTTGTCGAAAAATTAATAGGCGTTTCGACAAGCTCAACGTGACAGTTTCACAATAGATTGATTATTATTTTTTACTTCTTCCCTACCACAATTTCGGTAAAGTTTTCTGTAGTTAAATATTTATTTGCCAACGCCAATAATTCAGCGGCAGTAATTGATTTCACTTTAGCGATGTAATTTTCGTAATAACTATAATCCAAACCTGAGAAATAGATATTTTTGAATTTATCAGCATGAGAAAAAACGTTTTCTAAACTACCAAGCATAGAACCGAGCATGTAATTTTTAACCAAGCTTAATTCCTCTTCAGTAACTTCTTCAGTTTTTAAAATATCAATTTCCTTGTAGATTTCCCTCAATGCATCGGCACAAACATCGGCGCCAACTTCAGTACCGATAAAGAAATAGCCAGAGTTATGCAGCGAGACAATTCCCGAACCGATTCCATAAGTGTAACCTTTATCTTCTCTGATATTAGCCATTAATCGAGACCCAAAATATCCGCCCAAGACAGTATTTAAAATTTGAAGTCCGGCAAAATCTTCGTGTTTTCTGTTAATAGATAACTGACCGATTCTGATTGCCGATTGTAAGGATTCTGATTTCTCTTTGTACAGCACCTTTTTTTCTGGTGATTGAAAACTGAAAGTGTTTTTTACAGCATTTCCAGTATTCCAATTTCGTCCAAATTCAGTGTTTAACAATTCAAAACCTTGCTCATCAAACTTACCAGCAACAACAATAGTGCAATTATTTGGCGCATAAGAATTTTTAAAATACTCAACCAAATCATCACGTTTCAGCGCATCATAATGTTTTAGCTGAATATCCACTCCATAAGCAGTATCGCCGAACAGAGCATTAGAAAACTCTTTTCTGGCCAACACATCATTTTTTTGAAGATTTACCTGAAGTTTTTGCTTTTGATTCTGGATGTAAATATCCAATTCCTTTTGTGGGAATTGACTCTCAGAAATTACATCTTTAACAATTGGTAAAACCGATTTCAGGTGTTTATTTAAGGTGTAAAGCGTTACCGTTGATTGGTCTTGATTATATTCTGTCTGAAAAAATGCTCCATAGAAATCTATCTGCTCCGCAATTTCTTTAGCAGTAAGTTTATTTGTTCCATTGTTAAGCATTGCACTCACCGCGATGGCTTGCAAAGGTTTTTCTGCGTTCCAGTTTACATTGCTGAAAATAAATTCGATACGAACTAAATCTTGCTCGCCAGAAAAAATGGTAAAAACGGGTACATCATTATTTAAAACACGCTTTACCGGTTGAATAAATTCAATTTGATTGACCTGTTTAAAATCAGGCGCTTGAGTACGATTAAGCATGTTCTTCTGTTAAATAATATAATGTTGATGATAAATCTCTGTTAAAAGTTTCGTTTGAAATCCTTTGAATATCTTCTGCCTGAACTTTCAAATATTTTGATGCTTCCTGATTTAAAATATCAGCATCGCCAAGCAATTCGTAATATGCAAGATTCATGGCTTTATCTAGCAAGCTCATTTCAGAAAATACCAAAACAGATTCTACCTTGTTTTTTACTTTTGTTAATTCATCACTGGCAACAAGTTCTGTTTTAATTTTTTCCAGTTCTTCCCAAATAGCAGCTTCTGCCCTTTCCACCGAAACACCTTCGACCAATTTTCCTTCTACGATGAACAAACCTGGGTCTAAACTACTTGAAATATAGGCGTTAATATCGCTGAATAATTGTTGTTCTTTTAGCAAACTATTATGTAGGCGAGAAGATTTTCCACCTGAAAGTACATCGGATAGTAAATCAAAAGCATAATAATCTTTATCCAGCCTTCCTGGCATCTTGAAAGCTACGTAAACTGCATTTAATGGAACGGCAGCTTTAACTGTTTCAGTTCTTGCCGCTGCTTGTTTATCTTCCTGAATTAAATTACGCTCGTACTTTGTGCCTGATGGAATTGGCTCAAACCATTTTTCGGCTAACTTTTTTACATCTTCGGTTTTAACATTACCACCAACTACAAGAATTGCATTCGATGGATTATAATGTTTATTGAAAAATGCCTTAACATCATCCATTTTAGCATTTTCAATGTGCGCCAGTTCTTTACCAATTGTAGCCCAACGGTAAGAATGTTTTTTATAAGCCAGCGGACGCAATTTTAACCAAACATCGCCATAAGGCTGATTTAAATAACGTTGTTTAAATTCCTCGCTAACCACGTTGATTTGTGTTTCCAAGCTCTTTTCAGAGAAAGCCAAGCTTAGCATTCTATCACTCTCCAACCAAAATGCAGTTTCGATATTTTCTGCAGGTAGTGTAATGTAATAGTTGGTAATATCATTGCTTGTAAAAGCATTATTTTCTCCACCAACTCTTTGTAAAGGCTCATCGTAAACCGGAATGTTAACTGAGCCACCAAACATTAAATGCTCAAATAAATGTGCAAAACCGGTTTGTTCGGGGTTCTCATCACGAGCACCCACATCATATAAAATATTTAGTACTGCCATTGGAGTTGTTGGATCTTCATGTACCAATACTTTTAATCCGTTGGCTAGTGTAAAACGATTAAAATCTACCATAATCAACAAAGATAATTGAATTGTTGAATTGCTAAATTGTTTTATCGTTTTGGCTGAAGAGTTTTATAGATTATTGCTTTTAAGAAACCAAAAAAGTTAAAATTTCTATTTCTTGCAACCAATTTGACATCCAAAAAACTAAATAACCAGCAAACCAACAAACCATTTATTTATCTTTGCGATATGAATACAGCCGATTTACTGCAGAGGGCATTACATTTTGATTTTTTAAGTCTTGAAGAAGGCGTTCATTTATACCACCATGCCGATACCGCATCGTTGATGTTTGTGGCAAATGAACTTCGAAAAATTCAGGTTCCGAGCGGTAAAGTAACCTGGCAGATTGACAGAAATGTAAACACAACCAATGTTTGTATCGCAAACTGCAAGTTTTGCAACTTTTTCCGTCGCCCGGGGCACGATGAAAGTTACATTACTGATATTGAAACCTATAAGGTAAAAATTGAAGAAACTTTTCGATTAGGAGGCGACCAACTTTTATTACAAGGTGGCCATCACCCAGATTTAGGTTTAGCATTTTATGCTGATTTATTCAAGAAACTAAAAGAATTATACCCTGATTTAAAATTACACGCTTTAGGCCCGCCAGAAATTGCGCACGTTGCAAAATTGGAAGGCATTTCGCATACTGAAGTTTTAAAAACTTTAAAAGAAGCGGGAATGGACTCTTTACCAGGCGCCGGAGCAGAAATTTTGAACGACAGGGTTAGAAGATTAATATCAAAAGGTAAATGCGGCGGACAAGAATGGCTTGATGTAATGCGGGCTTGCCATCAGTTAGATATTACCACATCAGCCACGATGATGTTTGGGCACGTTGAAACCATAGAGGAACGTTTTGAACATTTAGTTTGGATTCGTCAGGTTCAAAGTGAAAAACCTGCTGATGCAAATGGATTTTTAGCCTTTATCCCTTGGCCATTTCAGGATGATGGTACGTTACTTAAGCGTTTAAGAGGCATCAGCAATAATGTAACTGCCGATGAATACATCCGTATGATTGCATTAAGCCGTATTATGTTGCCAAATATCAAAAATATTCAGGCGAGTTGGTTAACCGTTGGAAAAACAACAGCTCAGCTTTGCTTACATGCGGGGGCAAATGATTTTGGTTCGATTATGATTGAAGAAAATGTGGTTTCGGCTGCTGGTGCGCCGCATCGTTTTACGGCTAATGGAATTCAACAATCTATTAAAGCTGCAGGTTTTGAACCTCAATTACGCGGACAAAAATATAATTACCGCGATTTGCCTGAACATTTAGAAGAACAGGTAATTACTTACTAAAATGTTTAAAAGACTTAGCTATATTTTACTATTGTTATTTTCGATAGTAAATGTTAGCGCTCAAACTTTTTGGCATACACTTCGCTTAAGCGAAAAAGTAACGGTTAATTTCCCTAAAGCACCGGGCAAAAGTGCGGGTATTTCATATGGCTGTACAGATAGTACAGGGATGGTTTTTGCAGCAAGTGTTTCGGATATCGCAAAGGCAATCAATATTAATAAATCAGATTTTGACAGCGTAGTTGTAGAGAGAGAATTTGCAAATGATTTTCAGGAAGGCTTTAAACCTTCAATCCCCGATTATGTTTTAAAGCCGATTACGATATCTACCTTAACCGGAAAAGTCACCTATCAATTTGAAGGAAGAAGCGAGGCCAAAAAGAGTAACATTTATTTCTTGGCCATCTTTATTGATGGCAAAGCCTATAATTTCACCTGCATACTTCCTGATGGTAAAAGTGTAAGAGATAAAAATTTATTCTTTAAAGGGATTTCCATCAGCAAATAAAATCATTTTATAAAAATAAAGGGAAACAGAACCCAGTTCTGCCTCCCTACCTTAAACTAAACATTACCTAATTCAATAATGTAGATTTTTTGCTTACGTTAATTTGAAGCCTGTTCTGATAAATAAGTTTGCAATATTTTTTACAGCTGCTCCAGTTAAGAACTCATCAAAAGATTCTGCTGCCGCTGCTGGTGTAACACCGGTTGCAATACCACTAATTTGAATGTTAGCTTGAGTTGTGTTGTTTTCACCTGCATAAACTGCATCAACTGCTGCAATTCCTGTATCGTTAGAAACACCACCTGCACCTAAGCTAATCCAAGGTTTTAAAGCAACACCTAAAGCTGCAGCCGTCATTTGACGTAAGTGCGCAGCATGACGAGCTTCTACAGAGTGAATTTGCAATGCAACTGTTAATACATCAAGTCCTTTTAACACAGGCGCCTGACCTTTATATGCTCTTACACCCGTATCTTCAAAAGCTGTAGCTACTTTCAAAAATGTTTGATAGTTTGTGAAAACATCAGCAAAACCGCCACCAGCTGTAAAATCGAAATTTGCTTCCATTAAATTTATAGGTGTACCACCAAGACTAGTTACAGCACCTTTTAATAAATTAACGTGTGCTAATTCATGTGTACGAATGGTTGTGATTGCACCAGTAGCAGCTCCTGCAGGGATTAAACCTGAAGATAATAATGCACGGTTGTAAAAATTGTATTCTAAATGCTCTAATGCTAATGCGAAGTTTAAAACTTCTACAACACTTGATGGGTTAGATTGACCATATGCTTTTTGGAACATTGAACCTAATGCCAATGGTAAAGCCGCTAAAGAAATTTTCTTACTAGCATTGAAAAAACTTTTCATTGCAGCTCTGCGAGGATTTAATCTTTCATAGATCTCTCCATCAACTTTTTCAATTTCGTCTAATATATTTAAGATATTCATGATTTCTGAGTTTAAAGATTAAAGGTTAATAACATTAATTTTGGTTTTGATAAATGGACCAGCCAAAGCCAAAACTTTATCTGGACTTAATGCTCCATCCAAACCATTTGCATCAACTGCACCAAAAGCGGTTAAACTTGCTAAATCAGCAAATGTACCGTTAGAAATCTGATCTCTTACATACGCTGCGTGACGAGCTTCAACTGAAACGATTTGACCGGCCAAAACTAAATAAGTAGTATTAGTTAATCTTTTACCAGCGCCGTTATAAGCAGCTACCCCTAAATCTTCAAAAGTTTTTGCTGTGGCTAAAACACTTGCGCCACTTGTAAAATCAACAGCTGAGAAGTTAACATCTAGACTACCGATAGCAGCAGTACCTAGTGCTTTTTTGAAAAATTCCCTGTGCGCAATTTCATGAAACTGAACATCTTGAAAGTATGCTTTCTGTGTTGCAGTAAAACCTGATGGATTTGAATTAGCAACCTGAATGTAAAATGCTGCTTCTAACTGCTCTAAAGCATAAGCATAATTTAACACACCAAAATCATCTTTAAAATCTAGAGTTGCGCCATCGATAACAAAGTTTCTGTCCTTTTTGCAACCAGCAGCTACTAATGCTATACCAGCAGCACTTGCACCAGCATACTGTAGAAACGACCTACGGCCTACTCTACTTTGTAACAAACTTTCATCTAGTAGTTCGTCTTTTGTTTGTAGTTCATTGTTTTTCATATCTTTTTAATTTTAGGGATATAATGTTCCAGTTTGATGATACATACGTGACAATACTTACTCTGGTTTTTTGATTTTACATTTTTTTTTATTAAGCGATTTTAATACATTCACAAACCTATAACTATGACCACACTAAAAGCCATTATCGTTGATGATGAGGAGTTTGCACGTTCATCTCTATTTTTTCTGCTGCAACAGAATTGTCCGGAAGTAGAAATAACCGGAATTGCACGTTCTGTAGCTGAAGCAAAAGAAATTCTTGCCCATCATTCGATCAATCTAATTTTTTTAGATATTGCAATGCCTGGCGGAAATGGTTTTGAATTAATACCCGATGCCCAATTACACAATGCAGCGGTAATTTTTACCACAGCTTACGATCAATATGCTCTAAAAGCGATTAAAGCAAATGCTTTAGATTATCTGTTAAAACCCATTGATATTGATGAACTTAAAGTTGCAGTAGAGAAGGTTACATCGCATATCAAACTTCATCAGGCAAACAATTATAAAGATGAACGCGTTACGAATTTAGCTTCAAGCTTATCAATCCGTTCTGAAATTAGAAAGCTTACTCTACCCTATGGTCAAGGTTTTAAAATGATAGATGTTGATGATATTATATACATCGAAGCAGATAGCAATTACTCTGTTTTTCATTTAAATAATCATGATAAAATCACTGTTTCGAAGGTTTTGAGAGAATTCGAAGAATTGTTACCATCCGAACAATTTGTAAGAATTCATAAATCGAGCATCATCAATCTTAATCACCTAAAAGAATATAATTCAAAAAATGGATTGCAAGCCTTTCTTAAAAATGGGGAAAGTATAAATGTATCTCGACGCAGGGCGAGTGATTTTTTTGAAAAAATAAAGCATTTTACAAAATCTAATGGAGAACATTAGAAACCACATATCGATTTCACTAGCACAAAATATTCTTAAAACAGTATTTATATCACTCTGTGTGATATTTTTAAATACTGTAAACACCAAAGCTCAAACTACATATTTACCGCATTATACCTCAAAAAATGGATTGGCAAGCAACAATTGTTATTACATCCATCAAGATAAAAAAGGCTTTATTTGGATAGCTACAGATGCAGGTTTAAGCAGATTTGACGGAACCAACTTTCAAAATTTTACGATTGAAGATGGTTTGCCCGATACACAGATATTACAAATTAAAGAAGATAGCAAAGGTAAGCTTTGGTTTTTAGCGCTAAATGGTCAACTCAGTTACTTAAAAGATGGCAAATTTTACAATCGGAACAATAGCGCACTTTTAAAAGAATTAAATTTCAATACGGTAATTGTTTCTTTTTTGGAGGATAAAAAAGGTAGAATCTGGCTTGGAACCAACTCTAATTTAATTGTTTTATGGGATGGAAAATCAATTAGAAAGTTTGTTTCACCTAATGTAAATCAACAATTTACCAATGCTTTTTTGCACGAGGATGAGGTTGGCGATATCTATTCTTACAGTGATGAAAGTACACAGAAATTTAGCGGAAATTCTTTTTCGCTAATCAATAACAATGTAAATCCGTTGTCGTACATGACAGCTTTTAATGCTGCCAATCGCTCTTTATATTATTTGGATGGAACAGGGTTAAACCAATATCAGCACGGTAAAGTAAGCTCGATTATCAGAATTCCCGATAATTTACTTAAAAATATGTCGGGTTATTTTTATTATGATGTAAAGGAAAAGGAAGTTTGGTTGGCCAGCAACAATGGTGCATTGGTTTTAAACAAAAGCGGTAAAACAGTAATGTATTTGCAAGGTATTGTCGTTAATCAATCTATTAAAGATAACAGCAACAATATGTGGTTTGCTACAAACCAGGGTATTTATATGTTGCCAAACGTTAACTCCAGGTTATCAATTATCGATGCTGAATCTGGCTTAAGTAGTAACGTAATTAAAAGCATTGCAAAAGATTCTAAAAACAGACTATGGCTCGGAACTGATGATGCTGTTATTGATATTTTAAACATCAGCAACTTCGAAATTGATGAAGTTGGCATGGATGATTACAAAAAGTATAAAACCATAAAACAGATTACTTACGATGATAAAAATCAGTCCATATATTTTGCATCTGATTATGGATTAGGGGTCTTCAAAAATATTTACAAAACCAAGGATGATGTAAAATACCTTAAAGAAAGTAACAATTCAATGTTCGTGATTAAACATTTTAGTATGTGCAATCAAGATAATCATTTGGCTTTAGCGTTATCATCTGGTGTTGTTTTTTTATCCGACAGAATAAATCAACTCGAATTTAACTCCTTAAAATATAAAGAAAAGGAAGATTTTTTTAAAAACCGTTCGTACCATGTTTTCTATGATAAATCTGGAAACTTGTGGTTTTCGAATATTAATGGCTTATTCGAATTTAATAACGGCAATCTTATCCAACATTATAAAAACAATCCGCTTTTAACAAAAAGGATTAATGATATACAACAATTGCCTGATGGAACTTTGGTTTTAGCAACGGATGGCTACGGAATACTCTTCTACAGAAATAATAAAATAGTTAAGCAATTAACTCAAAAAGATGGCTTAACTAATGATATCTGCACCAAACTTTTTATCAAAAACAAGGAAATTTGGGTATTAACCAATAAGGGCGTAAACAAGGTTTCTAATTATCAGCAATCTGATGTTATTAATTTTGATTATGGCAAGGATTTATTAACTGAGGATGTAAATAACCTTTATATAGATGATAGTACAGCTTATTTTGCTACAAATAAGGGCTTAATATTATTTAAGTATAATAATAAAAACTTACCACGTACTCAGCCTAAAGTTTACATCACATCTATTATAAAAGATAAGGAACGATTGTCAATCGATAAGGATAATTTCATATTTGAAAGCGGAAATAACACCATTCTTTTCACTTTTGGTGCGGTAGATTTTACTACAAGCGATATTACTTTCCGTTATCGCTTAAGTGAAAATTCAAACTGGGTAGAAACCCGTACCCGCCGACTTGATTTTTCGGCTTTACAGCCAGGCGATTATAAATTTGAAGTTAGTGCTAAAAGTCAAAATAACGCATGGGGCCCATCGGCTAAAATATCATTTATCATAAAAGCACATTTTTGGCAAAGCTTCTGGTTTTTATCTTTGGTAATTTTGCTTGTTGGTTATATATTTTATCGTTTAGCCGTTTACATTACCCGCAGGCAAAAAGACAAAGAGCAGGAACAACTGCTGTTAAAAAACAGAATTCTGATGTTGGAGCAACAAGCTTTGCAAGCAATGATGAACCCTCATTTTGTTTTTAATGTGATGAATTCGATTCAGCATTACATTAACACACAAAATACAACTTCAGCTAATAAGGTGCTGACAGGTTTTGCGAGGCTAATCCGTAAAAACCTCGAAATTTGTACGAAGAGTTATATTACTATTGAAGAAGAATTGGAATATCTAAATCTTTATTTAAAACTCGAAAAAAATAGATTTGGCGATAAGTTGAAGTATGTAATTTATGTTGATGAAAATATTGATAAAGATGAAACATTAATCCCATCGATGTTATTGCAACCTTATGTAGAAAATGCAATATGGCATGGTATAATGCCTAAAGAAACTGGCGGAGAAATTCAAATCAACATTAAATTAGAAAACGAAAATAATTTAAACATTGAAATTGTTGATGATGGTGTTGGCATAGAAAATTCTTTAAAGGATAAAAAGGATAAACATATAAGTAAGGGAATGCAACTAACTAAAGAGCGCTTAAACCTTTTAGGACAAATTGAAGCAAAACCTATACAATTAAACGTTTCTCAAAACGCTACTAGTGGTACTTCTGTATTCATTTCTATACCTCTTAAATAAATATTTACCGTTTACTCAATTATTAATACCACTTACTAAATAAGAGCAACGTTACATCTGGTTTAGCCTTAAACTTGTATTAGAAATAAACGATAGTGTTTATCAAAGACGTTCTTATAGAATTGATATAGATATTTAATAACCTAACCTAAAACTATATCTTAATTCAGGTTTCATTTGTGTGTTAAGAGCGGTCTTGTTTTTTAAAAGCGAGACCGCTTTTTTTTGTCCAAAAATTCTATTTTTGTTTATGGCCCAAAATGATATTGCTTATCACATAGAAGCACTTATTTTCTCATCCGTACAAAGTATCAGCATACAAGAAATAGTTTTCGCACTCAATAGTGTTTTCAATGAAGAATTTCCTGAGAAGCTGATTGAACAGGAAATTAAAAGCATTCAAGAAAAATACAATAAAAAAGATATGGTAATGGAGTTGGTTGGCTTAAACAATGGCTATCAGTTTCTCACCAAAAAGACTTACCACGAAACCGTAAACCAATTACAGCTTCATCGTTCTAAAAAGAAACTGAGTCAGGCTGCGATGGAAACTCTTGCAATAATTGCGTACCGTCAACCGATTACAAAACTAGAAATAGAGCAAATTCGTGGTGTAAATTCTGATTATTCAGTACAACGACTTTTAGAAAAAGAACTGATAAGTATTGAAGGCAAAGCCGATACACCAGGTAGACCAATATTGTACCGCACAAGCGGATTATTTATGGATTATTTCGGTTTAAACAATTTATCTCAACTACCGCAATTAAAAGATATTAGCAAGGAAGAAAATGCCATTGGAGCGCCTATTGAATAAATAATTTTATTTTGTTTAAAAACAGCTTGTTATAAAAAAAAGTTTTTTCGTATTTTTAAACTATAAAAGCATTTTTTATTTTTGAGTTATGAAAGCGCCGAAGAAACTCCCTACTAAGCCAACTACCAAAAAACAGGTAGATGAAGATGATGATCTTGAAGATGACGACATTCAAACTACGAAAAAGAAATCTCAAGACGAAGATGAAGACGATTTTGATATGCCACTTGATGACATTGATAATTTCGACAGTTTTGATGATGATGATGACGATTATTAATATTTAAAAAATTATATATTTGGAAAAGCATCCTACCGCTTGGTTGGATGCTTTTTATTTTTAAACCCACTCCATGCAAGTAATACCTGTAAATAATTCATCGCTCGAACAAGATTTTTTAAAAGTTCCTAAAATCTTATATAAAGAAGATAAAAATTGGATTTGCCCACTGGATACTGAAGTAGAAAATGTTTTCAATCCCAATAAGAATAACTTTTTTAATCATGGTAAATGCACCAGGTGGATTTTAAAAGATGGTTCAGGAAATCTTATTGGTAGAATTGCTGCTTTTATTAATGAGAAAAAAGCATACAATTTAGAACAGCCAACAGGCGGAATAGGTTTTTTCGAATCTATTGATAATCAAGAAGCTGCATTTCTGTTATTTGACACTACTAAAAACTGGCTTACCGAAAATGGTATGAAGGCAATGGATGGCCCAATTAACTTTGGCGAAAATGATTCATTTTGGGGCTTGCTTGTTGAGGGCTTCACTCCTCCTTCTTTTGGAATGAATTATAACTTTCCTTATTACCAAAATTTTTTTGATGCATATGGTTTTAAAACCGAATATGAACAATTAACAAATCATATTAATTTAACGATTCCTTTCCCAGAGCGCTTTACCAAAATTGCAAATTGGGTGCGTAATAAGCCAGGCTATACCTTTGAATATTTCAGTAAGAAAAATTCCGAAAAATACATAAACGACCTGATGGAAATTTATAATGACGGTTGGCAGGATTTTGAAAACTTTGTTCCAATAAAGAAAGAAACTTTAGAAGAAAGCTTTAAAAGCATGGAACCGATTATGGATGAAAACTTAATTCAGTTTGCTTATTTCAATGGTGAACCTGCATCTTTTGTAGTTTTAATTCCTGATGCTAATCAAATGATTAAAGGTTTTGATGGTAAATTGGGTTTAATCGAAAAATTAAAGTTTGCTTATCGCCGTTGGGTTGGCGTAACCAGAATGAGGGCAATTGTTATGGGTACAAAACCAAAGTTTCAGAAACATGGCCTGGAATCTGTTCTTTTTATCAGATTAGGCGAATATGTTTTACCTAAAAATCAATACAAAGAATTAGAATTAAGCTGGGTTGGTGATTTTAACGACCAAATGATTGCTATACACAAAGCTACTGGAGCAACATTCGGTAAAAAGCATTTAACGATGCGGAAGATTTTTTAAGTAAGAACAAGGATGAAGGAGCAAGGATTAATAATTAAATCTTTATTCTTTGTTCCTTCATCCTTAGTCCTAACTATATCCCCAACTTATCATAAAGCTCAATAACCTTTTTTCGAAGTTTATTGAGCTCTCCATCTTTATCTAAAAGTTGTTGTTTTAAATCAATCACATCTGCTGTTGATTCAGATTCATTGGCAATTCCAGTAATTAATTCTGAAATCGATATTTTAAATAATTTCGAAATTTGTAGTAATCTCGAAATGTTTAGGTCGGTTCGCCCGGTCTCAATTTTACAAAATGCAGGCGTAGAAATTTCAAGAAGCTTTGCTGCATCAGCTTGACTTAAACCTAGCTTTATTCTGCACTTCTTGATATTTTCGCCTACACTTTTCATTATCTTTTTAAGGATGCTGAAAGTTCTGGTAAATCAAAACCTGCATAATTGCCAGAACTCATCATCAATAAGTTGGCATTTTTATAATTTAAACCTAACAAATAAGCTTTTAATTTTGATGCATCGTTAAAGAATTTCAAGTTTGGATTTACAAAAGCTTCCTGAACATCATTTTCAGAAAATGGCTCCATTCTTTTTTGTTCAAAGCTTTTTAAATCAATGAATACAATTGCATCATCAGCTTTATCCATTGAACCGGCATATTCTTTAAGAAAATCTTTATTCAAGCTACTAAATGTGTGCAGTTCAATACAAGCGACAAGTTTTCTATTTGTAAATTGAGACTTCACAGCCTCAATTGTGGCTTTTAATTTTGATGGAGAATGCGCAAAGTCTTTGTAAACATTGGTTAAATCATCAGCCGAAATTATCTCTAAACGCTTAGCAGCACCAGTGAATGATGAAATAGCCTTATTAAAATCATTTTCATTGATATTTAACTCCTTACAAACTAATTTTGCAGCATTTAAGTTCATCAAATTATGGTCGCCGAAAACCTTTAAAGCTGTTTGTTCCGGTAACAGATGGGTAACACCATTAACAATTTCATGCTCAGGAATTGCATAGCTTATCTTTTTAACGTTAGCAGTTGACTGTTCGACAATATCATTTAAATCTTTATCAGCTTTGCAATAAATTAAAGAACCACCAGCTTCAATTGTATTGATAAACTTGTCGAATTGTGAGGTGTAATCAGCGTAAGTAGGAAAAACATTGATATGATCCCAGGCAATACCACTTATTACTGCCACATTCGCTTTGTACAAATGAAATTTTGGTCTTCTATCAATTGGAGATGATAAATATTCATCGCCTTCAATAATCATAACCGGTGCATTATCAGTTACCTTAACCATGGTTTCAAAACCCGCAAGTTGTGCACCGACCAGATAATCAAAATCGCGATTGTAATAATTCAGAACATGTAAAATCATGCTTGTAATGGTTGTTTTACCATGACTGCCGCCAATTACAACTCTTAATTTATCTTTACTTTGCTCGTAAATATATTCTGGGTATGAATATATTTTTACGCCAAGTTCTTGTGCTCTTAATAATTCTGGATTATCAATTCTGGCATGCATACCTAAAATAACTGCATCCAAATTATTCGATATTTTATCTGCAATCCAGCCCATTTCTGCGGGAAGCAAACCATATTTGTCTAATCTTGATTTTGCAGGCTCGAAAATCACATCGTCAGAACCTGTAATTTGATAACCTTTTTTGTGTAAGGCAATTGCTAAATTGTGCATGGCACTTCCGCCAATTGCGATAAAATGTATGCGCATATTATTTTTTGATGAAAGAACAATGACTAAGGATCAAAGATTTTATCTATACTCATATCATTGTTCGCTGTTCCTTACTCTTTAATCTTATTATTTCTTCTCAAACTGAGCAGCAATCCATTCGCCATTTTGCTTATGGTCGATATATTTTATGCCGTATTTAGCACACTCTGCAGTAATCATACTTAAATCCGGATCTAAGTAGAAACCACTAAAAAATATTTTACCTTGAGGTTTTAAAACTTCAGCATATCTCCCAATCTGATCTAAGAGAATGTTTCGGTTAATATTTGCTAAAATAATATCGTAGTTATCGTCAGGAATTACCTCTTTACTTCCACAAAGCGCAAGTAAATTTGTAACCTTATTCAAGCTTGCATTTTCGATTGTACTTTGATAGCAAATATCGTCATAATCAATTGCAGTTAGCTTTTCGGCACCTAGTTTAGCTGCAAGAATTGCTAAAATTGCAGTTCCACAACCCATATCCAGTACATTTTTATCTTTAACATCAGTCGCCAAAATATATTGCATCATCATCGTTGTGGTTTGATGATGACCAGTTCCGAATGACATTTTCGGGTCGATGATGATTTCGTATGGATAAGAAGGTTGAGGCTCGTGAAAGGTTGCCCTTACATAACACACATCGTCAATAATGAGCGGACTAAAATTCTTTTCCCATTCGGCATTCCAGTTTTCATCAGCAACATCTTCCAAACGATATTCAGTTTCGAAATCGCTGCTGTAATTATCGAGCAGGTTTTTTAGTTCCTGCTCGATAAAATTTTCTTTAATTACAAAAGCAGTAAATCCTGCCTCACTATCTTCAAAAGTATCAAAACCTAAATCTGCCAAATCACTTATTAGCAAATCCTGTTGATAATCTTCAATGCTTTTGAATTCAAAAATTGCCTTTATGTATTGCATTTAGCTGTTTAATGCTTTAATAATATCTGTAAAATCGCGTGATTTTAATGATGCGCCACCAATTAAACCACCATCAATATCTTTTTGAGAGAATAAACTTGCAGCATTACCCGGATTACAGCTACCACCATATAAAATTGTAGTATCATCAGCGATATTAAATCCATAATTTGCTTCAATTTCTGAACGGATAAATGCATGAATATCCTGAGCTTGCTCCGGAGATGCCGTTAAACCTGTACCAATAGCCCAAACTGGCTCGTAAGCAATTATAATTTTAGAAAAATCCGCATCGCTCAAGCTAAAAACAGCTTCAACTAATTGTTTTTTCAAAACCTCGTAATAGCTTCCGTTATTACGTTCGTCTAAGGTTTCACCAATACAAAAAATTGGCGTTAAACCATTTGCCAAAGCAACCTTAGTTTTTTCAGCAAGTAGTTCGTTGCTTTCTGCAAAATATTGTCTGCGTTCTGAGTGACCTAAAATAACATATTCGGCGCCAACAGATTTTACCATTTTAGCAGAAGTTTCTCCTGTAAAAGCACCACTTTCTTTATCACTGATGTTTTGAGCACCGATCTTAACATCACTACCACCTAACTTTACCAAAGAGTTTAAATGAATAAATGGTGAGCAAATAATAGCAATCTGATCGCCTTTGCGCTCATCTTTAACCATATTTACAATCTCGCTAAACAACGAAACACCTTCGTTATAGTCTAAATTCATTTTCCAGTTTCCTGCTACTATTTGTTTTCTCATTATATTTTAGTTTTGATTTTAAAGATGATTATATTAAAAATTTCTATGAGCCGCTGTCAACTCATAAACTTTGGTTAAAATTTTCTTTTCTGTATCGCCAAAAACAACATTCTTCCTTCCAAATACTTTCTCTGTAGTTTCGAACATTTTATTTAGTTTATAACTTTCAAAGCCTTCAGCACCACCCCAGCTAAAATCAGCGATATGATTTGGAGGTAGCCCTCCACCAAAAATATTTGCACTTACGCCAACAATTGTACCGGTATTAAACATGGTATTGATACCAGATTTAGCATGATCGGCCATAATCAAACCGCAAAATTGCAAATTGGTATTTCGCATCTTTCGGTTTTCGTAATCATAAAGCTTCACTTCAGCGTAATTGTTTTTAAGATTTGAATTATTGGTATCTGCCCCAATATTACACCACTCGCCTAAAACCGAATTGCCTAAGTAGCCATCGTGCCCTTTAGCAGAATTACCCCAAATTACCGAATTATTTATTTCTCCTCCTGCACGGCTATTCGGGCCAATGGTGGTGCCCGAATAAATTTTAGCGCCCATTTTAACGGACGAATTTTCACAAAGTGCAAAAGAACCTCTAATTAAACTTCCCTCCCAAATCTCGGCATTTTTACCTACATAAATGGGTCCATATCCGCTGTTTAAAACACTACATTCGGCTTTTGCGCCTTCTTCAAAGAAGATATCGTTACCTAATAATTGGTTTGTACTGCTTATTTTAGCTGATGTACGACCTTTAGTTAAAAGTTCGAAATCCTTTCTGATTTCAGCAGGGTTATTTGCGAAAATTTCTTCAGGATAATTTATCTTAACCACCTTTGAAGAATAGCTAACAGGTTTTAATTGTTGCCTAGCTTGTTCAAATGTTAGTCTATCCTCACAGTTGAAGGCTAGAACGTAATCTGCAGCTTGAAGAAACTCTCCTACTTTAAGACCTGTGATCGCATTTAGCAAATCATAATCCGGGCAAATTGAACCATTAATTGATAAAGTAGCACTTTGCTTTGCAGGATATTTTATAGATAGATAATCTTGAGTATTAAAACCGAAATCTGCTTTTAGATATTTTGCCCATTTTTCTGCAATAGTTAAAATTCCTACGCGTAAATCAGCAACGGGCCTGGTAAATGTTAAAGGACGTAATGAATCCCAACTGGAATCATCAAAAAGATTGATTATCATAAGCCACAAAAATAAAAAAAGTCCCGATGCTTTTGGCAAAGGGACTCTAAAAAATGCTTTTTTAAGCTAAAATTATTTCTTAGCGTAACGGTTTTTAAATTTATCAATACGTCCTGCAGTATCAACCAATTTCATTTTACCAGTATAAAAAGGGTGTGAGGTATGAGAAATCTCTAATTTATAAAGAGGATATTCGTTACCATCTTCCCATTTAATAGTTTCTTTAGTATCTACACAAGATTTTGTTAAGAAAGCATATTCGTTAGACATATCTTTGAAAACAACTGGTCTGTAGCTTGTAGGGTGCAAATCTTTTTTCATTTGAATATTATTTTAGTTATCTGTGTGAAACTTCCAAGAACACTTTTTGCAATTTGCTGGCAAAAACGCTTATGTCAATTTCTATTACTCTTTTTTATCTCTATTTTAGAGGTTGCAAATATCCAAATTTTATTTCTGATAAACAAGAGGATAAAACAAATATTTTAATAATGTTTTCAGTTTATCAATTGAAACTTCGATGCACCAGAATTTTGAATCAGTTGCAACTGTGGCGTTGTAGCTAAAAATTCCCTTTCAGTTATTACAGTAGATAGCCCATCACTTTCTATAATGAATCTGCCTTGCCCTTCCTTAATAAATGTATTATCAGGTGCTACATTTTTATTTGAGATGCAAATTAAGCCATATTTAAAGTTACTGATTGTTTTGTTTTCAAATTTCCCGGAAAAAATAATTGCGAACTCCGCTACCTTACCAGCTTTATTTGATTTTACTTTACCATATATGGTAAAATCATTTCCAGAACCTGAAATAGCTGTGGTAATACTTGTATCCCTATCGGAAAGAAAGCTTTTCCCTAATAAATTTATATTAAAATCAGCATCTTGTTTTGTAAGATTTACCCGAGCGTCAGCAAACCTATAACCAATTTTAAAATCATTAGGGATATTAGTGGATTGCAAAATTAACGGATTGATAGCATAATTACCTTCAACATTTGGTGGTGTAATGCCCACGTTAACGGTTAAACCTAATTTTTTCAAAGAGTCCAAATATCTATCCGGAATAATCTGTTGGATTTGTTTCTTTTGAATTTCTGTTTTGTTGATTTCATCTACCAATGCGCCTTCTTTTTTACAGGCCGAAATAAATAATACAATGCTAACGATGAGCATATAAATGATACGTGTTTTCATGTCGTGATTTTTAATTTAGATTTAATAAGAGCGTTAATTTGATTTCTAATAATTTAAACCAAAACTAAAGGCTATCATCTTTCGAATAAATACCTCAATGGGGGAAATTTATGTTTGAAATCAAACAAAAAAGCACCACAGCGAAATGCCATGATGCTTAAATATATACGAGAGCCATGCGATTATAGTAGACCTTGCTGCTTCGCTTTTAGAATGGCTTCTGAGCGGCAGGCTACATGTAATTTTTTGTAAATGTGTTTGATATGCGTGCGAACGGTTTCATAACTAATAAAAGCCTTTTCAGCAATTTTTCGGTAATTATCGCCCTCAATCATCAAACTTAATATTTCCTTTTCGCGATTGCTTAAATCAAAATCCGAACTATTTGGTTGCACCAGTATTACATTTTGTCGAACAAAAAACTGCATTACTTTATGGGCAATTGCCGATGACATGGATGCGCCACCATTGTAGACTTCTTCTAATGCTTGTAGCTGTTTTAAAGGCGAATCAGTCTTTAAAATATAACCAGATGCACCGGCGCATAAAGCATTAAAGATCTTATCATTATCATTGAAAACCGTTTGAATAAGCACTTTTATCTCTGGAAATTTAGAACGGATGATTTTTGTTGCCTCAATACCATTTCGTCCAGGCATTTCAATATCCATTAAAACAACATCGGGTCTGCTGAAAATTACATCGGCCTCAATTTGATTAACATTAACAAAAGCACCCGTACAAGCAAAACCTGGAGTACCATTGATAATGGTTTTTAATCCTTCACGGATCAGTTTGTTATCTTCAAAAATGGCAACTTTAATTTCCATGTTATTTTATTCGATAAATTTGCTTGTTTAGAATGTATTAATCCATCACCCGTTAGGTGATTTTACAAATAAGTTCAATTTTAGTCCCCTCTTGCTCTACACTTCTTATAACTAATTTGGCGCTAATCTCTTTTGCCCTGCTTTCCATATTGATCAGTCCGTTTCCTTTATTTGACTTTTCAAGCGAAAAACCTTTTCCATCATCTCCAATTGAAATACTTAAATTTCGCTGAATAACATTTACATCTATTTTAAGCAAAGAACATCCACTATATTTTACCGCATTATTTATTGCTTCTTTACAGATTAAGTAAATGTTTTTCCTCAATTCCATAGCAAGTTTTGATTCTGCAAGCATTTCAGGGATTTCAAAAGCTACTTTTATTTCTTTTGTGGCAGCAATTTGTAAGGCAAAATCTTTCAAGCGTTCTAAAAGCTCATACAAATTATCTTGCATCGGATTTACTGCCCAAACAATATCATTTAGTTTTGAAGCCATTTCACCCGCATTATCCTTTATTAAATCGAGCGACTTAGTAACCTCATCATGTTGTCTATTTTTTATTTGTTCTTGGGTAATATAGCTGTACATTGCAATACCACTTAAAGTTGCGCCAACTTCATCATGTAAATCCTGACTGATTTTCATCCTTACATTTGCCAATTTTAAACGCTGTAAACTATAATAACGATAAGCGATAAACGCAATTACAAAAACCAGTAAAACCAACAATAAAATATAAGTTCGGGTTGTAGCCAGGCTTTGTTTATGCTGAGATTCTGCCAGCTCGAGGTTAAAAATGAGCTTTTCGTTTTTTAAACCCGTTAATAAAAGCGTTTGAATTTGTGTGTTATTGCGTTCGTAAGTAGCAGTTTGAATCTGGGTTTTCAGCTCCAAGGTTTTGATTAGTTCTGCATCATTTTTATACTTGCGATAAACCTTTAATGCAGTTTCCAGAAACATTAAACTATAAAAATCATTCAGTTGCGGATATTTTTTAAGCAATTTAAAACCTACTGATAATCGATTAAATGCAGTTGATTTATCTCCAATTTCTGAAGCACAATCGGCCAAACCACTGTAACTATTCAGTTCTACATCAAAATCATTACTTTTAACAGAGGCTGAATTTGTAAGCTCAAAATATTTCTTGGCGCTATCTATCTGCTTTTCCCGTATAAATGCACTTCCTAGATTTAAATTTGCTGTTGCAGTACCTCGACCGGATTGGATTTCTTTAGCCTTTTCTAGTGATGCCCGGCTGTAAAAAATGGCACTATCCAATCTATTAAGTTTTTCAAAAGCCTCTGATAAGTTTCCGTAGATATGATGTGGTTTTGAAAGTTCAATGTACTTAATGTTATAAGGGGGTTGCTTGCAAAAAAGTAAACCCTTTTTAAAATACTTGATGGCTTCAGTTGTTTTATGATTATTCATATAAAACAACCCGATAAAATTATAGGCATCTGCAATGAGCAAACTATCTTTTAAAACGAGCGCAATATTTTCAGCTTTAAAAGCTTCTTGCAAACCCAATTCATGGAGATTATTGTAATAGTACACCTCTGCTTGTCTGGAGGTTAAAAAATACGAGAACAGAGAGGGCTTTCGATAGCTTACTTTATTGTAGATTTTATTAAGCCAAAGTTGAGCAGAATCATAATGATCTGAATTCATGTAGCCATCTGCATGATTAAACGCCTTCAAAATAAAATCCTTATCAGCTTTACTTAAATCGGCCACAGTACTTTCTTGTGCAAACAGGCAAAAAGTGAAAAACAGAAATAATAGGAACCGATAACTCATCGCTTAAAGATATAAAATTAAATTAAGTCGAAATCAGTCAAACAGCAAGGCTTGCAGCATGTTACGGTTAATATTTTGATAACTTGAATATACAAGTTCTGCTTTCTATCTTTGCCGCTCAATTTTAAAGCGTAAAACATTGATCGACGTAAATAACATTTCTGTATCCTTTGGTGGCACCACACTTTTTAGCGGTGTATCATTTTCTATAAACGATAACGACAAAATTGCCTTAATGGGCAAAAATGGCGCTGGTAAATCTACACTGTTAAAAATTATTGCTGGTGCTGGTCAGCCGACTACTGGGAATGTTTCTGGTCCTAAGGATGCAGTTATTGCCTATTTACCGCAACATTTACTTACCCAAGATAATGTTACTGTTTTCGAAGAAACCTCAAAAGCATTTGAAGAGGCTTACCAAATGCGTGATGAATTAGAACATTTGAATGAGCAGTTGAACATCCGTACTGATTATGAAACCGACGATTACATGAAATTAATTGAGCGGGTTTCAGAGTTAAGTGAGAAATTCTACTCAATGGAAGAAGTAAATTATGATGCTGAGGTTGAGAAAGTTTTAAAAGGACTTGGATTTTTACGCAGTGATTTTACCCGACAAACTTCTGAATTTTCTGGCGGATGGCGCATGCGTATCGAATTGGCGAAGATTCTGTTAAAAAAACCAGATCTAATTTTACTCGATGAGCCAACCAACCACATGGATATCGAAAGTATTCAGTGGCTTGAAGATTTCTTAATCAACTCGGCAAAAGCGGTAATTGTAATTTCTCACGACAGGGCTTTTGTAGATAACATTACAAACCGAACGATTGAAGTTACAATGGGTCGCATTTATGATTATAAAGCCAAATACACCCACTATTTGCAACTTCGAAAAGAGCGTAGAGAACACCAATTAAAGGCTTACGAAGAGCAACAACGTTTTATTGCAGATAATCAGGAATTTATCGACCGTTTTAAAGGCACATATTCAAAAACTTTACAAGTGCAATCAAGGGTAAAAATGCTCGAAAAACTAGAGGTTATTGAAATTGATGAGGTTGACACCTCAGCTTTGCGTTTGAAATTCCCGCCTTCGCCACGTTCTGGTAATTATCCGTTTATGGTAGAGGATTTAACCAAAACTTATGGCGACCATATCGTTTTTCAAAAAGCGAACATGGTTATAGAGCGTGGCCAAAAAGTTGCATTTGTTGGTAAAAATGGAGAAGGAAAGTCGACCATGATTAAGGCACTCATGAGCGAAATTGATTTTGATGGCGATGTAAAAGTTGGTCACAACACAAAAATCGGATACTTTGCTCAAAATCAGGCTTCTTTATTAGATGGAGAACTAACGGTTTTCGACACAATCGACCAAATTCCGACAACGGAAACGAGGTTTAAAACAAAAGATTTACTAGGCGCTTTTATGTTTAGCGGCGACGATACTACTAAAAAAGTAAAAGTGCTTTCGGGTGGCGAAAAAACCCGTTTAGCCATGATTAAACTTTTGTTAGAGCCGGTAAACATGTTAATTCTCGATGAGCCAACTAACCACCTGGATATGAAAACCAAAGACATTATCAAAGATGCCTTAAAGGATTTTGATGGCACTTTAATTCTGGTATCTCACGATAGGGATTTCTTGGATGGTTTAGCCGAAAAAGTTTTCGAATTCGGAAATAAACGCGTTCGTGAGCATTTTGAAGATATTAAAGGTTTCTTAGCTTACAAGAAAATGGACAGTTTAAAAGAGATAGAAAAATAGTTTTTCAATTCGCCCCCCCAATCATGTTGAATTTATTTCAGCATCTTTGAGATTTGGAAAGCTAATTTTGTGCTTCGAATTAATGTTAGTCAGGCTTTCCGTTAAATCTTTTTAGCGGAAATTTTGTGCTAAATAAAAATGTATTCAACTAAAAAGGATACCACTTCAATCCTGTTTATTTGGCAAATGTTCTGCAAAGAACTAAAAATATCGAAACTGAATCCGAAGATACTTCGTCATGGTTTTTAGTCGCCATTTACCTAACCACAAACTGGTATTTAATACCTGGAGAACTTATTGATTACTATATTTTTTCCAGGTTTCTACTTTTGCTTTTTGCCTGGCGATGTAAGCATCTGCAATTACCTCTGCTGAACTTGAGCCTTTTGTATTTTCTAGCAATTCCTTTAGTTTATATTGGTCAACATCGGCTTTGTATAGAATTTGAATAAGCTTCGGAAAATCATTATCAACCAAATATCCAAAAGCATTGATTAATGTTTCTCGCAGTTGATTTTCCGAAAGCTGTTCAGGAATATCGAAATCTTTTAAAATAATTTTAATAAGTGACACGGAACAGTTTTTTTAGGATTAATGGATTTTAAGATTATAGTTTACTATTTAGCGCAAAGCGATGAAACACAAGATTAAGTTAAATAAACCTGACAAAAGCGAACACGTAGCCGAGTTTTTATGAGGCAAGTAAAGCGGATGGCAGGACTGAATAATCCGATGAAAGAAAGAACCGATCATTTTCAAATAAAAAACTAAATAGCATATCATCCATTTCCATTTTCCATCTTACATTTTCCATCCTCTAAACCCACTTAATTTCCTGACAAAGCTCAATTAATACACCATTTGTACTTTTTGGATGCAGGAAACAAACCATTTTATTATCAGCACCTTTTTTCGGCGCATCGTTTAACAAAACAAACCCGTTATCTTTAAGTCGTTCCATTTCTTCGAGAATATTATCTACAGCAAAGGCAATATGGTGAATGCCCTCTCCTTTTTTCTCCAGAAATTTAGCAATTGCACTATCATCAGAAGTTGGTTCGAGCAACTCCACTTTATTATCGCCAGTTTTAAAAAACGCAGTATTTACATGCTCTGAATCCACAATCTCAGTTTTGTAACACGAAGTATTTAACAAAAGTTCGTAAAGCGGTACGGATTTACTAAGGTTATTTACTGCTATACCAATATGCTCTATCTTGTTCATCGTTTTAAAAGGTTGGTTAAATGTAAAAATGCGGCTTTTCTCTATAACCTCATAGCTATTAATTATAATTGTTAGGAAACTTTTTTTGTATCTTTGTAATCATAATTAACAGAATAGAGATGAAACAGCCGATATATTTAGATAATAACGCAACAACACCTTTAGACCCTAGAGTGTTAGAGGCGATGCTACCTTACTTTACTGAGAAATTTGGAAATGCCGCAAGCCGTAATCACGCTTTTGGATGGGTGGCTGAAGAAGGAGTAGATTATGCTCGTGAGCAGGTAGCCAAACTAATCGGCTGTACTGAGAAAGAAATCATTTTTACATCTGGCGCAACTGAGGCTGATAACCTAGCGATTAAAGGTGTGTTTGAGATGTACAGAGATAAAGGTAACCATATTATTACTGCGGTTACTGAACATAAAGCCATTTTGGATACTTGTAAACACCTTGAAAAAAATGGTGCAAGGGTAACTTATTTAGGCGTTAAAGAAGATGGTTTGATTGACCTTGCTGAATTAGAAGCAGCAATGACTCCTGAAACGATATTAGTTTCTATCATGTATGGAAATAACGAAATTGGTGTTATACAACCCGTTAAAGAAATTTCGGCAATTGCGCACAAGCACGGTGCTTTATTTATGACTGATGCTACACAGGCAGTTGGTAAAATTCCGGTTGATGTAAATACTGATGGAATCGACTTAATGGCTTTCTCGGCACACAAAATGTATGGTCCGAAAGGCGTTGGTGCACTTTATGTACGTAGAAAAAACCCAAGAGTTAAAGTAACCTCACAAATGGATGGCGGTGGCCACGAGCGTGGAATGCGTTCTGGTACGTTAAACGTTCCAGGTATTGTTGGCTTAGGTAAAGCTTGTGAGCTTTGTCGCTTAGAAATGGAAAGCGAAGCGATTCGTTTATCAGGTTTACGCGATCGTTTAGAATCTACTTTAAATAAAATGGAGGAAAGCTATGTTAATGGAAACGTAGAACACCGTTTACCACACGTAGCAAATATCTCTTTCAAATATGTTGAAGGTGAAGGTTTAATGATGGCCATGAGCGATTTAGCAGTATCTTCAGGTTCGGCTTGTACTTCTGCTTCACTAGAACCATCTTATGTATTAAAAAGCTTAGGTTTATCTGATGATTTAGCACACTCTTCTATCCGTTACGGTTTAGGAAGATTTACTACAGAAGAAGATATTGACCACGCTATCGCGATTACTGAAAAAGCGGTTAATCACTTAAGAGAACTTTCTCCACTTTGGGAAATGTTTAAAGAAGGAATTGACTTGAGTAAAATCGAGTGGGCAGAACACTAGATTGATTTAAGATTGTTGATTTACGAGTTAAGATTCTAAAATCATCAAAAAATAAAATATAAATTTAATAATTTACGGTTGAGGGGAAATCTAAAATCGTAAATCAAAAATCAAAAATATCATGGCATATTCAGAAAAAGTAATTGACCATTACAATAACCCACGTAACGTAGGTACTTTAAATAAAGACAGTAAATTTGTAGGCACAGGCTTAGTTGGCGCACCTGAGTGTGGCGACGTAATGCGTTTACAAATCGAGGTGAGCGAAGATAACGTAATCACTGATGCTAAATTCAAAACATTTGGTTGTGGTTCGGCTATTGCTTCTTCTTCTTTGGCTACAGAATGGTTAAAAGGAAAAACAATTGATGAGGCATTATCTATCGATAACATGGATATTGTTGAAGAATTAGCTTTACCTCCAGTAAAAATTCACTGCTCTGTGTTAGCAGAAGATGCAATTAAATCAGCTATTAACGATTATCGCGTTAAAAATGGCTTAGAGGCAATTGTATTAGAGAAATCGCACCACTAGGAATTAGTAGCAAGACAAAAGTATCAAGTATCAAGTTTAGATTTTTATACTTTGATTTTTGATATTCAGTCTTGATACTTGATACTAAATACTCGATACTATGATTACAATAACAGATAAAGCACAAGAGAAAATCGTTCACTTAATGCAGGATTCAAAAATGGGTTCTGATTACTTTTTACGCGTATCAGTTAAAGGTGGTGGCTGTTCGGGTTTATCATATAATTTAGATTTTGATAACGAGGAGCAAAAAGGTGATCAATTTTTTGAAGATAGAGGAATTAAAATCGCTTTAGATATGAAATCTTTCCTTTATTTGGCTGGAACAGAATTAGATTTTACCGATGGATTAAATGGAAAAGGATTCAATTTTATTAACCCAAATGCAAGTAGAAGTTGTGGTTGTGGCGAAAGTTTCTCTGTTTAAATCTCAATAAATTATTTTAAAGGCTCCGAAATTTCGGGGCCTTTTTGCATTATGCTGTTTCTGGGTTCACGCAGATTAAAGCTGATCTCGCAGATTTAAAACGATTTCTTGGCTCAAAAGATTAGACAGCTTGCGTATAATTCTAATGACCGTAATATTATAAATATAAATCTGCGTATATCTCTTTCATCCGCGGGAAATAGTATTACAATTAAATCGGCCGCAAACATCAAATTATAGTTTTAAACCAAAAAGCATTATTATTGTTAATTATAATGAACACCAAATAAAGAGCAATGCCATTAATTAACGAATTTTCAACTGTACCTACCCTGTTAAGAAATGTTGTAAAAAACATTCACAAACCTCAAGAAACTTTTTTAATTCATAAACAAGGCTCTGAATGGGTAGAAATCTCTTTTGAAGATACCCTAAAAAGAGCTGATGCAGTTTCAGCTTATTTTTTAGAAAAGGGCATTAAAAAAGGCGACAGACTTGGTTTGATGATCGAAAATTCTCCGGAATATGTTTATTACGATCAGGGGATACAACAAATCGGGGCAATAAATGTCTCCATATATCCAACGCTTTCAGAGCAAGAAGTTGCTTATATCATAAATGATTCTGGGATAAAATCTATATTGGTTGGTAATAATTTTCTCTACAGGAAGGTTTTAAAAGTTGCCGCAAATTGTAAGGAATTAAAATATATCATTCCTGCCTTTAAAGATTTTGAGAAAGTAAACATCCCTGATGGTGTTAATGTGGAAGTAATCGCATTTTCTGATATACTTTCTTTAAAACATCAAGTTACTGCTGCTGAAAAAGCCGAAATAGAACAATGTAGAAGTTTAGTGTTGCCAGAGGATGTTTCTTCATTAATTTATACATCAGGAACTACCGGAACACCTAAAGGCGTTATGCTAACGCATTACAACTTTGTTAAAAATGTTGAAGTTTGCTTGCAGCAAATTCCTGTTATCGACCAAACTGAAACTTTCCTTTCTTTTTTACCACTGTCGCACGTTTTTGAACGGACAGCAACTTATCATGTATGTTGTGCTCAAGGTTGTAAAATTGCTTTTGCTCAAAGTTTGGAGCTGTTAGCCAAAAACATGGGCGAAGTTCGTCCTACTGTGATGAGTTGTGTACCGAGATTATTAGAGCGAATTCACGATAAAGCGATAAAATCGGGAACTGCAGCCGGCGGAACAAAAGCCAAAATCTTTACCTGGGCATTGGAAACTGGCAAAAACTATCGCGTTGCAAAAGAAGCAGGAAAAAATCCTGGATTAATTTTATCAACAAAAAAAGCCATCGCCGAAAAATTAGTTTTTAGTAAAATCAAAGAGAAAACTGGTGGAAGGTTAAAATTCATGATTTCTGGAGGTGCGGCATTGCCTAAAAATGTTGGTGAATTTTTTGGCGATTTGGGTATTAAGATACTTGAAGGCTTTGGCCTAACCGAAACTTCTCCAGTAATGTCGGTTACAGAATACCATAGACAAGTTTACGGTACAGTTGGACGAGTAATTCCTGGAATTGAAGTTGGTATTCAGGATGTAGATACCAAGCAAATCACCAATATCCAAACGCATGATACTTTTGACGAAGAGTTTGAATGCGAAGAAGGTGAAGTGATTGTACGTGGCCATTGTGTTATGAAAGGTTACTTTAATAAACCTGCGGAAACTGCCGAAGCCATTGACAGAGATATGTGGTTTCATACAGGAGATATTGGTCGCTTTTACAAAGGAAACCTCCAAATCACCGATCGTTTAAAAAACATGATCGTTAACGCTTATGGTAAAAACGTCTATCCTACTCCGGTAGAAAATATTTATCTAAAAAGCCCAAAAATTGACCAGTTATTTCTAATTGGTGATAAGCGTGAATTTATTACGGCCATTATCATTCCAAATAGAGAAACATTGGAAGAAACATTTAATCTTAAACCATCCTTTTTTGAAGAGGCAGATCCATTTATTCAAAACATAGAAATAATAGACTGGATAGAGCAAGACATTAAAAAAATCTCTAATGAATTAGCCAAATTCGAACGCATCAAAAACTTCAAAATAAAGCGTAACCCTTTTAATATTGATGAGGGAGAAATTACACCTACAATGAAGGTTAAGCGCCGAGTTGTCGAAAAGAAATATTCGGATGTAATTGATGAAATGTATGAGGAAGGTGTAGAGGCAGAATCTTAGCAATACATTATATGACATAAAAAGCAATCTCTTAAAAAATTCAAATTCTAGTCTTTTAAGATTGCTTCGTGCCTCACAATGACGGAATAATTCATTACTTTTGCAAAAAAATCAATTAATGAGTATAGGATTATCAGAACAGGAATTATTGCGTCGCGATTCGTTAAAACAGCTTCGCGAACTGGGTATTAACCCATATCCTGCAGAGGCGTACGAAATAAATGCTAATGCAGCAGACATTTTAGCTAACTACGAAAAAGATAAAACAGCATACAAGACAATTAGCATTGCGGGCAGAATTATGGGCCGTAATATTATGGGAGCGGCTTCTTTTGCCGAACTTCAGGACGCTACTGGTCGTATCCAAATTTATTTGAAGCGTGATGAGCTTTGCCCTGGTGATGATAAGACTTTGTACAATACAGTTTTCAAAAAATTATTAGATATTGGCGATTTTGTTGGTGTAGAGGGCTATGTTTTTACTACTCAAACTGGCGAGATTTCGGTACATGTAAATAAACTAACAGTACTTTCTAAATCTTTACGTCCGTTGCCAATTGTAAAACGTGATGATGAAGGGAACGTGTATGATGGTTTTACTAATCCGGAATTGCGTTACAGAATGCGTTACGTAGATTTAACGGTAAACCCTGATTACAAACAAATCTTCATCAATCGTTCTAAAGTAATCAATACGATGCGTAATTACTTCGACAGCCAAGGCTGGATGGAAGTAGAAACGCCGATTTTACAAGCGGTGCATGGTGGTGCGGCGGCTCGTCCGTTTGCAACACACCACAACACTTTAGATATGCCCTTGTTCTTGCGTATTGCAAATGAGCTTTATCTAAAAAGGCTTATTGTTGCTGGTTTTGATGGCGTTTATGAGTTCGGTAAAATGTTCCGTAATGAAGGAATGGACAGAACGCACAACCCTGAGTTTACCTCGATGGAAATCTACGTAGCTTACAAAGACTACGTTTGGATGATGGGTATGGTGGAAGAGTGTTTGGAGAAAATTGCTGTGGCTATCCACGGTTCGCCGGTGGTTAAAGTTGGCGGACATAATATTGACTTTGCTGGTCCGTACGAGAAATTAACGATGTACGAATCTATCCAAAAATATACTGGTATTGATGTTTCTGAAATGAGCGAAGAGCAGTTGGCTCAAACTTGTAAAGAACAAGGTATTGAAATTGATGATAGCATGGGTCGTGGCAAATTGGTGGATGAATTGTTTAGCGAGAAAGTGGAAGCTAACCTAATTCAGCCTACTTATATCACTGACTACCCTATTGAAATGACACCTTTGGCGAAGAAACACCGTAGCAAAGAAGGTTTGGTAGAGCGTTTCGAACTTTTTGTAATGGGTAAAGAAATCGGAAATGCTTATTCTGAATTGAACGACCCAATTGACCAAAAAGAGCGTTTCGAAGAGCAATTGAAATTAGCTGCTAGAGGTGATGATGAGGCTATGGCTATGGATGATGATTTCGTTCGTGCTTTGGAGTATGGTATGCCTCCGACTTCTGGTTTAGGTATCGGTATCGATAGATTAGTGATGTTAATGACTGATCAATCGACTATACAAGAGGTGTTGTTTTTCCCTCAAATGCGCCCTGAGAAAAAGAAAATTGAATTAACCGCTGAAGAAACAGAATTGTTTTCATTAGTTACAGAAGGTGAAAATTTACTACTAACCGATGTAAAAGCGAAACTTTCTGATTGGAGCAATAAAAAATGGGATACCACTTTAAAAGCACTTACTGCTAAGAATATCCTTAAGGTTGCTAAAACCGACAACGGTTTGTTTCTATCTCATAAGTAATTCAAAATCTGAGGTTAACACAAAGATAACATAAACTTAAAAGGCTTGCTAACAATTGTTTAGCAAGCCTTTTCTATATTTACAGCAATCGACATTAAAAAAATTGCCGTATGAATACTTCAAGCCTAGAAATTACAGAAAGAGAATATTGCATCAAATTAAGTAAAGATGCTTTCGATTTATCACTTGTGCACCAGCTTATAAAAAGAATCCAGGCAGAGGCATTTTTCTTTAAAAGAGCCGAAGCTGAGGAGGATGATATTTTGAGTAAAAGAAATCAAAGAGAAGAATTAGAAGGTTTTGATTATTTAGGAGATAAATAATCAATCTTCCTACTTTCAACTCTAAATTTTAAACAAGTTTAGTCAATATCTAAACTTCCTTCAACCGAATCATCCATTGTTTTTCCGGTAACAACCGAAGCAGCCATTTTCAAAAATGCAACAGCTGTTCCGTGTTTAGTATCCCAATAGTAGCCTTCAGATGGAATTACTTTTATTAAGGTAATATTCGGGTCGTCTTTTCCTCCTTGAAACCAGGTTTTAATAAATGGACTCCAAAGTTCATCAATCTTCGCTTGGTCTCTGCTTATTTCCGAAATACCATAAATATTCACAAAACCAGAATGCGCTCCTGCTTGAAAGAGTAAATGTGTAAATGGGTCGGCAGAAATTTCATCATTTTTATGACTATCTGCCATACTCATAAACCAAATATTACCTTCATCATCCACCTGCTGAATCGCCATTGGCCTAATAGATAACGGTACACCGGTTTTAATATTTGTGCAAAAGAAACAACTTTCCGCCTTATCAGCTAAATCGCGTAATTTTTCGATAGCATCTTTGGCACCCAAATCTTTAATATTGTCTTCTTCCTGAGTATTATTAGTACTTCCTTCTTGTGATGTTGCCATAAGTAAATGTTTTACTATACTACATTTAGCAAATCAATAAGTTTTAGAATTTCTTAAACAGATATTTTTGAAAAGCAATTTCAGTTACCAGATTAATGTTAGTCCTGCTTTCGCTACAATCTTTTTGTCATTGTTCATCTGTACAATTTCCGTCATTGCGAGTAGGATCTAGGTGCCAATCTTTTTCTTAAAACCAACAAAAAGTATTTCCGCACCAATCAGGTTTAAAAAACTGCTTTCCATCTAAAAATTAAAAAAGCTTCCCGTTACAAATCAGTTCAAATAAAAAAGCCGCTTCTTTTAAGAAACGGCTTCCGCATATTTTTTATCTATATCTAACCTGCTGCTGTTTATCCATCATAGCCATCTGGTCTTTCATTTGTTTAATCTGGTCGGCAAGCAATTTATTTTTATCTGCTTTTTTAGCATCAGCTAAATACATTGTTGCTTCGCGTTTATTACGCTTAGCCATCGCAATTCCTGCTAAGCTTAACTTTGCTAAAGCAATATTATGATCCATTTGCATACCTAGACTTAAAGCAGCCTTAAAATACTTTTCCGATTTCATTGGAGCAGTTCTGCTTTCAATTAAACCAACAAGCAGATTATAGTAACCATGTTGAACCTTAATCAACTGGCTTTCGTAATTAGTAATACGATTTAAAAACTGTTCAGCTTTTGGCATATTATCTTTACGTAAAAACCATTGTGCTAAAAGCATATTTTCATTAAAGAAATAAGTTACTAAAACGATTATTCCAAGCAATATTGCTATAATCCCCCAAGGCCAAAACCCGAAAATGAATAAAGCAACTGCGCCGCCTAATAATGCAAACCCTGCAATCAATCTTATAAAATTTGGCATAAAATTTATTCTAAATATTTTTTTTTTGCAAATATCGTTTTTAAATGGCAGAATTTAGATATTAAAACAATAATTTCAGTAAAATTTTACAACTACCTAAAAGCATCGAATTAACATGAAAATTTTCTTATACATTATCCTAATAACCACCGCAATGAATGTTTCTGCTCAAGAAGTAAATAAAAAGATTCACGATAAAGTTCACAATAAAGATATTTTATTAAACGCCTGCACTCGCGAAGGCTTGGTTTCCTTTCCTGAATTTAAAGAAATGTACGATCCGTTATACGAAGCTTATGTTCCGGATGCAGCCACCATGATTGAATTAAAAAAAATTGCAGGTAAAGAGTATATCAAAATTGTTTTGGGAACCTGGTGCGGAGATAGTAAAGTGAATGTACCTAACTTTTTTAAGGTGTTGGATGCATTGCAATTCAAAGAGAAAAACACCGAAATTATCGCCGTTGATGGCTACAAGAAAGCTGAAAATGGAATTATTGATGGCTTAAATATTCAAAATGTTCCAACCTTTATCATCTTAGATAAAAAAGGCAATGAATTGGGTAGAATTGTTGAGCATCCTAAAACAACTTTAGAAGGAGATTTGTTAGCTATCCTTAAAAAGAACAAATAATTCAAATCCCAATACTAAATATATGTCTGCTGCTTTAGAACCAGGTTGGTTAGCTGTGTTAAATGATGAGTTTGAAAAGGATTACATGAAAAACCTTAAAGTCTTTCTGTTGGAAGAAAAGGAAAAAGGCCATAATGTTTATCCTAAAGGAGTAGATATTTTTAATGCGTTGAATACTACTCCTTTCGAAAAGGTTAAGGTTGTTATCTTGGGGCAAGATCCATATCATGGAATTGGTCAGGCTCACGGATTATCATTTTCAGTACAAAAAGGAGTTGCCATTCCACCATCCCTTAAAAACATTTATAAAGAATTAGAAACAGATATTGATGGATTTAAAACTCCATCGCATGGTCATTTAACAGATTGGGCAGCACAGGGGGTTTTGTTGCTAAATGCTACTCTTACAGTTCGAGCTTCAGAAGCTGGTTCGCATCAAAACCGAGGTTGGGAGATATTTACCGATGAGATTATTAAATCCTTATCTGATAAAAAAGAACATATTGTGTTTTTACTTTGGGGCAAATATGCTCAACAAAAAGCAGTGTTAATCGACCAAAAAAGACATTATGTTTTAACAGCAGCTCACCCCTCGCCTTTCTCGGCTTATAATGGCTTCTTTGGCTCCAAACATTTCTCTAAAGCAAATCAATTGTTAGTGCAGAATAATTTTAAGCCAATAGATTGGAAACTTCAGGCCTAATTAATGCGTATTTCATCAGTGGTTTAGGTGCTGATAAAAGAATCTTCAATAAAATTAACATTAATAAAAATGTAAACATTATTCATGTTAATTGGATAGAACCTTTTAAAAATGAAACTTTACCGGATTACGCAAATCGACTAAGCAAAATTATTGATAATTCTAAACCATTCATCTTGGTAGGCGTTTCATTTGGCGGTATGTTGGCTACAGAAATCGCAAAAATAACTACTCCATTAGCAACAATCGCCATCTCCACAACAATATCAAGCCATCATTTACCACAGATGTATCAATTGGCTGGTAGATTAAATATATTGAGATTTATACCTTCCAAGCTCTTAAAATCATCAAACAAACTAACTCAGAATTATTTCTTTGGGGTGCATGGTGAAGAGGAGAAACTTCTTCTAAAGAATATCGTAAATGATACTGACCCAAAGTTTTTAAAGTGGGCCATTGGTAGTATTATTACTTGGAAAAATAGCATCAAGCCGAAAAACCTTTATCACATTCATGGTACGAATGATAAAATCTTATACTCAAAAAATTCTAAGCCAGATTACTTAATAAATAATGGCACCCATTTTATGGTTTACCAAAATGCAACGGAGATTTCTACGATAATGAACAATATAATCTTGACATCCAAAAAATAGATTGCAACATTTCAATAAAAAATTGAAATTCACAATGACGATTTTGTTTCAAAGCCTCTTAACGGGTTTGGGTTAATACTCCAAAGGCACTATTGGCTCCTTTTTAGTCGTAGACATAATCATCATCGTTTGGAAGGTTTTCACAACCGATATTTTACTGATCTTATCCATTATTAAACGTTCGTAAGCTTTAATATCTTTAACATAAACCTTTAATAAGAAATCCGCCTGACCCGTAACGTGGTGGCACTCCGTAATTTCCTTTATCTGGTTAACTTCATCCAAAAAGATTTGAATGGTATTGTTTTTATGAAAATCCAGCTGAATCTGGATAAAAGTTTTAATGCCTAAACCTAGTTTTTCCTCATCAACCAAAGCATGATAGCTTTTTATATAGCCGGCCATTTCCAGTTTACGCACCCTTTCTAAAGTTGGTGCAGGAGAAAGTCCGATTTCTTGAGATAGTAGGAGATTTGTAATTCTACCGTTTTCTTGTAAAATCTTTAAAATTCTAAAATCAATTTTGTCTAATTCTGATGCCATATGTGTTAAGGTAAATAGAACACAAACATAACCAAATTATATTCTAAATTTTAACATAATTTATCATATATATTTTAAATTATTTTTTTTAGATTTACCTAAAAATTTAATTAGATACACATAAATGCAAAGTTTTACTGAAGAAAATTATTTGAAAGTAATTTATCATTTGGCTCAAAAAACAACAAACGTTCAAACCAACGCAATTGCAGAGCAAATTCAAACCAAGCCTGCATCGGTAACGGACATGATAAAGAAACTTGCAGAAAAAGAGCTTGTAGATTACGTAAAATATCAGGGTGTAACCTTAACCGAAAAGGGAAAACGAGCGGCCATCAGCATTGTTAGAAAGCATAGACTTTGGGAAGTTTTTTTGGTTGATAAATTAAATTTCAAATGGGATGAGGTGCATGATGTTGCTGAAGAACTTGAGCATATAAAATCGGTTGATTTGATTGAAAGATTAGACGAGTTTTTAGGTTTTCCGAAATCTGACCCACATGGAGACCCAATTCCTGATAAAAACGGAACATTTGCTAAAACTCAATTTATTAAGTTAATAGAACTAAAAATTGGCGAATCTGGAACGATAACAGGCGTTAGTCAACACACCTCTCCATTTTTAAAACATTTAGAAAAATTAGGTTTAACCTTAGGCAAGGAAATACAAATTACTGATGTAACGGATTTCGATGGTTCTGTAGAAATATTGGCAAACAACAAACAAATTAATATTAGCAGAGAAGTGGCTAAACACATCCTAATTAGCAATAATGGCAAAATCTGAATCGCTTAGCGAGGTACACCAAAGTGTAGATACAAATAAAAGAAAAGGTTGGAGGAGAATATTATCTTTTATTGGCCCAGCGTATTTAATTAGTGTAGGTTACATGGACCCAGGAAACTGGGCTACCGATTTAGCTGGCGGAAGTAAATTTGGTTATCAGCTTATCTGGGTGCTGTTAATGTCAAATTTAATTGCCTTACTCCTGCAATCACTCAGTGCTAGGTTAGGAATTGTTAGAGGTTTAGATTTGGCACAAGCATCTAAACATGCTTACCCAAAATGGGCTAACATTCCATTATTTATGCTGGCACAAACTGCAATCGTGGCTTGTGATTTAGCTGAAATTATCGGCATGGCAATTGGTTTGCAGCTACTTTTCGACCTACCATTAATCTGGGGGATTTCGATTACAATTTTCGATACGATACTTCTGCTTTTCCTCCTAAATAGAGGTATGAGGGCAATGGAAGGGTTCATCGTTTCTATGGTTTTTATAGTGGGTATCTCCTTTTTGGTTGAAATGTTTATTGTTGAACCATCACTTAAAGAGATAGCTCGTGGCTTTGAACCTTCAGTTTTAGGTGGAGATGCACTTTACATCGCAATCGGAATTATTGGTGCAACTGTAATGCCGCACAACCTTTATCTTCACTCGTCACTGGTACAAACCAGAAAAATTGAGCGTACAAATAAAGGCATAAAAGAAGCGCTTAAATTTAATCTGATTGATACAACGGTTGCATTAAATCTTGCCTTCTTTGTAAACGCAGCCATATTAATTTTGGCAGCAGCGGCTTTTTACAAAAATGGTTTACACGAAGTGGCCGAAATTCAGGATGCGCATAAGTTACTATCTAATATTTTCGGAAACATTGCGCCTACTTTATTTGCAATTGCTTTAATTGCAGCCGGACAAAGCTCAACTGTAACCGGAACCTTGGCTGGTCAAATTGTAATGGAAGGTCATATTAATCTGCGTATTCAACCTTGGTTACGAAGATTAATTACCAGACTTTTAGCTATCGTACCTGCTTTCTTTACCATTTTACATTATGGCGATGACGCTTTAGGTGGCTTATTAGTTTTAAGTCAAGTAGTATTGAGTTTACAATTAGGCTTTGCTATTATTCCACTAATTCATTTTACATCAGACAAAAAGCTGATGAAAGATTTTGCCATTAAAACCTGGGTAAAAGTTTTAGCATGGACAAGCGCAGCAGTTATTATTGCCTTAAACGTTAAATTGGTAATTGAAGAAATTAGCGGTTGGACCAAGGATAATAACGAATGGTGGGTTTATGCGCTAATTATTCCGGCAATAACGTTAACCGTATTGTTGCTTCTTTACGTTTTCTTTCATCCTTTGTTAGATAAGAAAAATCACCATAAACAAATGGTTCCGCATGGTGAAGCTTTAGATATTGGGAAAATTGATAAAATCAGTTACCAGAGGATTGGAATTGCTGTTGATTTCTCAAAAAACGATAGAAATACAATAAGACATGCTTTAATACAAGGAGGAAAAGATGCTCAATATTATCTTATCCACGTTGTTGAAACTGCCGCGGCCCGTTATCATGGAGATAAAGTTATGGATCATGAAACCAAAAGTGATGCTGAGAATCTGGAGAAATACAAAATCAACCTGGCAGATTTAGGCTACGATTCTACAACTTTTATCGGATTTGGAGGCACTGCCAAAGCTATCGCAGACATCAGCAATAAGAATGAATTAGAACTTTTAGTAATGGGTGCTCACGGACATAAAGGATTGAAAGATTTGATTTTCGGGACAACCGTTGATGCCGTAAGACACCGTGTAAACATACCGGTATTGATTATCCGATAGATTTCAAAATCTTTTTGATGCCACCATCACCATCGCCAAATACCAATAATTTACCACTGGTAGAATAAAGGTACATTGCAGGATATTTAGTTGGTAAAAAGGTTGGAATAAAAGTGCGGTTTTTATCTTGCAGCACAACTACATTAGGTTTTAAATTTAAACCAGGCGCATAAGTTCCAAAAAACTTCTGAATAGAAATCGATTCATCTAAAGTAACCATGTAAATATTTACATTTTTGAATTTACTGTATGATTTATTTAGTTCTGATGCTTCTCTTTGGCAATGTTCGCAAGTAGCATCAAAAAGAATAAATAGAGTTTTCTTTGCCTGATTTACATTTACATTGGAGAATGGTTTTCCATCGAGCTTAAAAAATTTAAATTGTGGCAAATATGCAGGCTGCTGTGCGTTTGCACTAAAAGCGAATAAAATAAGACTTGCAAAAAAAAGGTTTCTAAACTTCATATGAAATAAATAAACCCAAACATAATTTTTTATTTGCGAACAATACAATTATAATTTGAGTTTTACACTAACAGAACATTACAGATAATTTTAAACAGAATAATAACGCAATTTTTAGGATATTTGCATCCCACTGTTTTCAAAGCAGAAGCTTTAGCAATGGTTTTAATACAATACAATTTTGAAAAACGACATCAACATAAAAAATAAAAGAGCATATTTTGATTACAATATAATTGATAAGTATGTTGCTGGAATAGCACTTTTAGGAACCGAAATTAAAGCAATTAGACAAGGGAAAGCAAACATGACAGACGCTTTCTGCATGTTCATTGGCGGGAACTTATACGTACGAAATCTTCACATTTCTGAATATAGCCACAGTTCTTTTTATCACCATGATATTAAAAGGGACAGAGTTTTATTATTACAAAAGAAAGAAATCAGAAAATTAAAAGCTAAGGGCGAAGAAAAAGGTTATACAATTGTTCCGCTAAGAATCTTCATTACTGAAAGAGGCTTTGCTAAAATGGAAATTGCTTTATCTCAGGGTAAAAAAGAATTCGATAAACGAGATAGCATTAAAGAACGCGATTCGAAAAGGGAATTGGATAGAGCAATGAAAATTTAGTTAGTTCATTAGTAATTAGTATAAGTTTAGTATTTCAAGGAATTTAATCGTTGATTTCTAAATCCCAATACCACCAATAAACTAATGACTAATGAACTAATTTACCAAGCTTGGTCGCCTACTAATGGTACAAACCTAAAGGTATCAAGTACAATCTTTTCGTAATCCGTTTCGCTAATCCTTAAAACAGTTACCATTTTTTGAGTATGTTCATCACCGACTGGAATGACTAATATACCACCTACTTTTAATTGCTTTAATAAAATTTCAGGAACTAAAGGCGCACCAGCGGTAACAATTATTTTATCGTAAGGTGCCTCTTCCGTAATACCTTTTGAGCCATCACCACAATAAAACTTTGGTCGGTAGCCCATACCTGGTAAAATTTGAATGGTACGGTTATAAATATTTTCCTGACGCTCTATTGTAACCACATTTGCACCAAGTTCTAATAAAATGCAAGTTTGATAGCCAGAGCCTGTACCAATTTCAAGTACTTTATCTCCTTTTCTAATGTGAAGCAATTCACTTTGGTAAGCTACCGTGTAAGGCTGTGAAATGGTTTGACCATCTCCTATTGGAAAGGCGATATCCTTGTATGATTGGTTCCAGAATGTTTCATCGAAGAAAAAATGACGAGGAACTTTACCTATTGCTTTAAGTACGTTTTCATCCTCAATTCCGCGAGATTTTAATAGTTCTACTAATTTTTTTCTCGCACCTCTTTCCCGGTAGTTATCAACAAATTTATAGGCCATGAAGTTTCAAAAGTAGCGTTTTTATGTTGGGAAACGTTCTAGTATTTTTTAACATTTTATAAGTTGCAGTAAATCAAATATTAAATTTTACTGATAATAATCAATGTTAAATTATGTTATAAGATATGTTAAATGATAATATTCGTTGTTAATTAATAATTATTTCTACTTTTGAATTTACAAAACGTAATAAAAATATCTATCCTCTCTTAAATGAAAAAAATACTTTTAAGCATTTCCATCCTATTTGCAGCCGCTACCACTTACGCACAAACTAGCGCTGATTTTAATTATTCACTTGCTGTAAGAGGTTATAGCTTAATGCAATTGCCAAAAATTTTAAATCAAACTAATGCCCAGGATTACACAAAAATGGCGGGAAATGGTTTAATGTTAAAATTTAACGATAACCAGATTAGTTATAGAATTAGTGCAAATTATTTCAGAGATAAAGATGTTAGATTCCAAAACACCTGCGAAACCTGCGAAATTGCAAAAGGTAAAGTAACTGATTATTCATTTAAAATCGGTTTTGAAAAGAATTTTAACTACTCACGCATCCAACCATATTTTGCATTTGATATTGGTTATCGCTCAAATCGTTTTACAGGTATGCTAAGCCCAGCGAATTCTAACGTAGCAACAAATAATCAATCTGCTGATGCAACTAAAAATGGCTTAGTGATGAGCCCATCTTTGGGAATTAAGTTCAATATTATACCAAACCTTTCAATTTTTGCAGAGAGCAGCTTAGACTTTAACTATTCTTACGAAAAACAAGATATTACGCAGGCGAACTTAGCCGGAAGGACAATCAACACTTACAATAAATGGGAATTTTTATTAAATCCCGTTTCTGCTGGAATACAATTTAATTTCAACAGTAAAAACTAATAAGGATCTACATCTATTTGAGTGATTACACTCTTAAAATCTTTTGTAGCATTAAACTGGGTAAGGGTTTCTCTTAAAACGGCTTTCACTTTATTAATTGCAGTGTGTTTATCCGCTTTAATAATAATTTGCTTTATATAGAGATTTCTTACCCGGCTTACCAATGGCTGTTCAGGGCCCAAAACACGCGGACCAAATTTAGCTTTTAGTGTATGTGCAAGCGTAAATGCAGCCTTATCCAAAACATTTGAATCTTTATGTTTAATGTAAAGAAAAATCATCCTAGAAAATGGTGGATATAGAAATTTCTCTCTTTCTACAATCTCATCATTGTACATGCCTTGATAATCATTCTCAACAACCTGCTTAATTATTCGGTTATCGGCATCATAAGTTTGTATACAAACGTTACCTTGTTCGGCTCGTCTTCCTGCCCTACCAGCTACTTGGGCTAATAATTGATAACTTCTTTCGTATGCCCTAAAATCAGGGTAGCCAAGTAAGGTATCCGCATTTATGACCCCAATAAGGCTCAAATTGTCAAAATCTAAACCTTTGGCAACCATTTGTGTTCCGATTAAAATATCTGTTTTTTTATTCTGAAAATCTGATAAGATTTGCTGCAAACCATTTTTAGTTCGGGTTGTATCCATATCCAAACGGGCAATTGTAATCTCCGGATACAACAACCGTAATTCTTCTTCAATACGTTCGGTACCAAAGCCTTTCTGCTCCACATGAACAGAACCACAAGCCGGACAAATATTTACGCTACTTTGTTGATAACCGCAATAATGGCAATGCAACTTGCCACTACTTTTATGGTAAGTTAAACTTACATCGCAGTTAACACATTTAGGTGTGTAACCGCAGGTTGCACAAATTAAAATCGTAGCATAGCCCCTTCTGTTTTGAAAAAGCACAATCTGCTCTTTCTTACTCAATGCTAAATCAATATCCTTGATAAGCACACTTGAGAAGTAAGAAACCATCGTTTTTCGTTTGGTTTCTTCAGAGATGCTAACCACTTGCTGATTTGGAAGTTTAACACCACCAAAACGCTCATTCATTTCTACCAAACCATACTTGCCATTTAAAGCGTTATAATAACTTTCTAATGATGGTGTTGCAGAACCCAATACAACCTTGGCTTTATGTAAGTGCGCTAAATATATTGCCGAATCTCTGGCTTGATAACGGGGCGCAGGATCGTACTGTTTGTATGATGGTTCGTGTTCTTCATCAACAACAATAAGCTTTAAGTTTTGAAAGGGCAAAAATACTGCTGAACGTGCACCTAGAACAACTTTATAAGCACCTTGCTTAACTTTATTCCAAATTTCAACCCTTTCGTTATTGTTAAATTTAGAATGATAAACACCAATCGAATTACCAAAATATTGCTTAATCCGCTCGACAATTTGCGTGGTTAAGGCAATTTCAGGCAAAAGAAATAAAACCTGTTCATCATTATTATTTATTATACTTTCGATTAGTTTAATGTAAACCTGGGTTTTTCCTGATGCCGTAACACCATGTAAAAGCAAAACATCTTTTTCTATAAAGAATTCGTTGATTTTATTTAAAGCAGTTTCCTGGCTCTCATTTAAGTTAAAATTAATGCTAAAATCATCATCATTTGAACTTAACCGACTTACAGGTCGTTTTAAAACCGTAAAAACCTCTTTATCCGTAAGTGCTTTTAAAGCAGCAGGACCGCAATTACTTTCCTCTATTAATTGCTCTTTTGATATTGGTAAGCCAGCTTTATTTAGTTTTATGTAGGCTAATAAAGCATCTAATTGTTTTGGAGCTCTTTCAAGCAAAGTGAAAAGCTGCTTTAGATTTTCTTCTTCATCATAAAAATGATTAAGAATAATAAATGATTTAAGTAATGGCTTATACTTTTGGATAACTTCTTCAGCAACAAGAATTAGCTCTTTCGCTAAAAGCTGGTTAATTATCGGATAAATGCTTTTTTGTCCGAGTAATTTAGAAACATCGTTAACCGTTAATTTCTGTTGCTTTTTTAAAGCTGAAATGATGATATATTCTTTATCAGTAATGGATGTGGCTTCGTCATAATCATCACGCAAGATTAAAATGGTTTCACTTGCCAATTTTAAACTTGCAGGTAATGCTGCTGCCATTACATCGCCTTCATTACACATGTAATAATCGGTCATCCACTTCCAAAATTTCAGCTGGAAAGGTGTAACAACAGGATCGGCATCAACAATATCAATTATATATTTTGCTTCGTAAACCGTTGGAGGAGTAGTTGTAATATTACTGATTAAAGCTGTGTAAATTCTGTGTTTGCCGAACTGAACAACAACTCTCTTACCAATTTCAACCTGATTATTCAAATCGAAAGGAATACGATAAGTATAATTTTTCGCTAAAGATAAAGGCAAGATTACCTCTACAAAAAGCGTTTCCCTTTCTGCAAAAATATCAGGTTCAAAAGCAGTCATTATTTATCTTTTAAAGCGGCGAAGAATAACATTATCCAGCCCAACACAAAAAGCAAACCTCCTATTGGTGTAATCGGTCCGATAACATCAACAAATGGAATATTTAATAGTGTTCTCGTTGCAAGTAAATATAATGAGCCGGAAAAAAGGATTATTCCAAAAGTGAAACAAAAATATGCGATATTAATAAGCTTGTTTCTATATCTTGCAAAGGTTGATAAATACAAAAGTGCAAACGTGTGGTAAAATTGATATTCTACACCTTTTTGCCAGATATCTAAAGATGATGTATCAATTGTAGCTTTTAAACCATGGGCGCCAAAAGCACCAAGTAAAACAGCAATTGCGCCAAAAAAAGATGCAGTAAGGATGATACGTTTGTTCATATAGAATTTTGCTTAAAGCAAATGCTAAATTAATAAAATGAGTAAGAACTTAGCACAATTGGATGTAATAATTTAAATTTGTTGCACAAACACATGAAAAAAATTTTAGTTATTTTAATTGTATTAATTACAGGAGTTATAGTTATGACTTACCTGTATTTTTCAAAATTAGACAATGACAATAATGCTAAAGACCTTGCACTTCAATCAGCTACGAACAATGCAGCGCTGATATTTGCCTTTCAAAATGACAAAAGCTTCTATCAAATAATCGAAGGTCAAAACCTGATTCAGCAGGCTTTAGGTGAGGAGAAAAATAATTTACTCAAAAAACTAAAATCATATTTTATACAGGATGCCCTGCTCAATAACTCCATTTCAGATCAGGAAATTTATCTAAGTATACTTCCAGACGAAAAAAAAGAACTTAATTTCTTAATTACAGTTCAGCTTCAGGCTGATAAAACTTTTCAAAAGTTCTACAATCTTTTAAAAACAAAGTATTCAATTAATAATGACGGAAACGATATCTACAAGGTTAAACTAAAAGATAGTCTAGCCATCTTCATCGGAACAAAGAATCAGGTTATCACAGCATCAACCTCAAAAAAATTGATTTCTGATGCTGCTGTTCGTTTAGCCGAAAATCCTTTTACAGATTACATCAAACAGAATAATACTCAAAATAAAAACGTTTTAGCCCAAATCTATATCAACTTTAATCAATCGCCATTATTGTTGCAAAATATAATTGCTGGCAAATTAAATGGAGAAATCTCAATATTTGATAAACAGAATAGTTATGCATCATTAAATTACAATTTTAGTAAAGAGAAAATTTTATTTAATGGCACTACAGAGCTTAAATCGGCAGATAATTATTTAAAATTATTTGAACAAACACCTAATCAAAGTATTTCAATAACCAATATACTTCCTAATAATACTGCTAATTACAGTTTGTATGCTTTCGACAATTACGAAAACTGGCGAAAAAAATTAAAGGTTTGGCAAACAGCTGTAAGCGACAATAAAAAAATTGAAACTGCCATTAATACTGTTAAAAATGAATACAGAGTTGATTTGAATTCGATTTTCAATACTTACACGCAAAATCAATTTATTTGCTTTCAATTAAGCACCACTGAGAAATTAGGCGCAATATCTTTATCGAACGGAGAAAAAAGCAAGCAATTGCTGCTTGATGTAAGTGCAGATTACAACGAAGATATCCGAATATTTAAGCAATCGGACATTTTATATGCATTCTTCGGCGAGCCTTTCAAAAAATTTGGCAGGCCGTATTACACTATAGTTGATAACTATTTGGTTTTCGCCAACAATGCAAGCACAGTTGAATCTTTTTTAAACAGCTACAGAAACGATAGACTACTTATCAACCAACCATCGTATTTTGAAGCGTTGAATTTACTTTCCACCACTTCAAATGTGAGTTTCTATATTAATACCGACAATTCAAAAGATATATTTCGCTCAAATATTCTTGCGCCGTACTACAAACATTTAAGGGCAGACAGCGGCTTAAAAAGCTTTGATACATTTTATTACCAAATGAGTGCCGATGGAAATAAATTTATCACTAACATGCTATTAAACAAATATTTAAAACCAGAAATACCAGATACAACCAGCAACCGTTAATACTTGCACAGATAAGAAATATTTACATGAAGAAACTTTTACTTGCCCTAATATTTATCTCATTTTATCAAATGGGGTTTGGTCAGCAATATGGATTATTTGGAACTAAAACTATGTTCGATGCCTTTGAAAATCCATCTCAAAAATCTTTTGTTTTAGATTCATCCAGAAGATTCTCATCAAACTTTTTCTTGCCTTATTTTGGTATTAATGGTGCAAATACTGGAAGTTCAGAAACAGTTGTTAGAAGATTAATTAATGAAGGTATAAACGATACAAGATCCTTACCACTTGGAACGGGTGAAATTAATCGTTTCTACACCAATGCGAATATGTATGTGCTTACGCTTCGTATATTTCAATCATACAAATACCAGAAGGAAATGGGTTTTGCATGGCAAATCCGTAATGATGCCCAAATAAATTACACCAATGAAACTTTGGCAATTTTCGATTCATACCGAAGATTCCCTCAGCTACAATTGCTAAACGATATTTTTAACACAAACGGTTATCAGCAATCGTACCACCAGTTCAGTTTCACCTATCGCGAAAACTACAACAAAAGATTAGCCTTTGGTGTTAAAGCCAGTTTATTAAGCGGTATTATCTATAATGATCTAGATATCTTTCAATCCTCACTGCTTATTAATCCAGAAACAGAAAATTTAGTACTTGGTCTTGGAGGAACATATTCTGCTAATTTTAATGACGAGCATAAAATCAATAAAAACACTTTTATTCCAACCTTTAAAAATCCTGGTGTTTCAGTAGGTTTTAGTACAAATTACACAACAAAAAAAGGCTTATTTTTGATGGCTAACATTAAAGATTTAGGTTTTATTTGGTGGCGACATAATACCCATAAAACAACTGTAAGTACAAGAAAAGATATTAATATAGAAGAAGGTCAAAGTAATACAAATGAAGAGATTAGAGATATTTTCCAGCTTAACGAACAACCGGATAAATTTGCAGCATTAACAAACGCCAAAGCCGATGTTTATCTTACTAAATCTTATGGTTTCTACAAACCCGGAATCGCGGTTTCTAAAAACCTTTTTTATCGTGGTGGCGATATCGCTTTCATAAACACCTTTAATTATAATAACTTATCAGGAAGTGTTATTCCGCTATATAATTTGAATAATGTTTTCATGATGGGGATTCAAGGCAAATATCAAACCCCAAACTTTGAATTCTTTATGGGTACTGATAACTTATTATCAACGGCAAGTACGGCTTCGGGTTTAATTAAACGCGATGGAACAATTGGAAGCGGCTCAAACGGTGCGTCGTTCTATATGGGATTAGGCATAAAATTTGGCAACGTAGTTAATCACCCGCAATTTAGCGATGTTATGCCCGGAATAAATGATGATGAAGACGGTAGTTTCTTCAGAAATCTGTTTTCTATTTTCAAGAAGAAATAATTGATTTAAACTTTTTTCTTGGGTTGAGTTAAAACAAAATCTTTAAGATAAAATGGCTCAAAGTAAGCAACATCTTCAAAATTGCCAGCTTGGAAACTATTGTGAGCCAATTCCGAAATATTCGCGGATGAGTTAAAATTATTGTTATTAAATTTTGCAGTTTGTTGATTTAAAACTTCAGCACATTTAGCAGAACCATCGCCAATAAATGTTAGGGTTTGGTTTGCTAAAAAGTCACCAAAACTATTTTCATCAATAATTTTAGCCCAAGTTTCCTCAAGCACATTTAAGTTAGTATCGAAAACAGAGGTGTAAACTTCCATCCTTCTGGCATCAATCATTGGACAAATTAGACCAACATATTCAGGGTTTTGAGCTATAAAACCGGCAGCCATCATTTTGAGCGTTTCAACAGCTATAAGTGGCTTTCCTAAAGCATAGCACAAGCCTTTAGCAGTAGAAACCCCGATTCTTAAACCTGTATAAGAACCTGGCCCTTTACTAATCGCGATGGCATCTAAATCCTTATAACTTAATCCTGCTAATTTGATAACCTCCTCAATAAACAACGTCAATTTACTTGCATGTAAGTTTTGACCAATTTCTTCTTTTGTAAAAGTGGTTATACCATTAACTGATAATGCAACAGAGCAAACTGAGGTAGCCGTTTCGATTTGAAGTATTGTAGCCATTGCGCAAAGGTATTAAAGAAATGGAAAATGTGAGATGAAAAATGGTTAATACAACAACAAATAGATTGTTAAATGTCTTAAGGAACCGGATCATGACCATGAGCACCCCAGGGATGGCATCGACCGATACGTTTTAAAGCAAGCCAGCCACCTTTAAAAGGCCCATGTTTTTTTATGGCTTCTATTCCATATTGAGAGCAAGTTGGTGTAAACCTACAATTTGCACCAAGCATGGGCGAAATCGCATATTGATAAACCCTTATCAAACCTAAAAAAAACCAGCCAAATATTTTATTTACCAGCTTCATCCGGATTAATTAAATTTTGAAACCGCTTAAATGTCGAAATTAATTTTTTCTCAATAAAAGCAAATTCATACTTATCCTTACCAACAAATTGAATAGAAAATAATAGCAAACCTTTATCCTCTGGTAAAAGAACATAAAACTTTTCTAATTTATTTAATCGATAAGCTTCGCGAATGCGGCGTTTTAGAAGATTGCGGTCTACTGCCCTTTTATATCTCTTTTTCGGAACATTGATAACCACCTGAACGGGAACATCAATTTTATCCTCAATAAAGATATAAGAAACCCGAAATGGGTATAATAAAAAAGAAGAACCGTTTTTAAACAGCAGTTCTAAATGTTTCCTGCTGCATAACCGTTCTTCTTTTCTGAATGTGTACATATTTTTTTGATTGAATTTGCAGATTTGATCTGCCTCCTCTGCATTACAGAAAAGCAATCAAAAATTATGCTTTATGCTTACGCTCGTCTGAAACTGTTAATCTTTTTCTTCCTTTAGCACGACGTGATGCTAATACTCGTCTGCCGTTAGCTGTAGCCATTCTTTCGCGGAAGCCGTGTTTGTTTCTTCTCTTTCTTTGCGAAGGTTGGAATGTTCTTTTCATGACTGTATTTTATCTGTTGTAATTTTAAAAATTAAGAGGTGCAAATATAAAGCGATTTCTCTACAATTGCAAGTCTGTTTAATTATTATTTTTCTATTTGAAAAGCAAATGTAGTAATTCTTTTTAAAATTTAGTCCCGCCTACGCTTCAAGCCCGAGAAAATCGGGGCTTTCTCGCTAGAGTCGGGTTTAAATTAAAATGGTCTCTGCTCCTATTTAAAGTTGTATAATGCCTACAAACCCAAAGCGGCTTTTAATCTTAAATAGCCAGACAAAAAGTATTAATCAAAATAATGAATAAAATCCTCAAATAGTGTAATACTTTGTAGGTATACCAGTTAGATTTAAAATAAAGGAATAGTGACATCGGAGTAAGAACTATTAGCTGTAAAGAATAAAATAGATGACCATCCCAATTTTTAGTTGCGCATATACCAATACTTATAAAGCAAACAGAATAAATGATTCCAGAAAAAATAGAGAAAAACAAATATCTCTCCTGTCCAACAGGAATCATATACCATCCAAATATTAAATAATAAATCGCCATGAGCCAAGATGATATTAGTATTGGTACATAAGATTCATTTTTAACAAAAAGGGTAGAAAAAACAATTGACAGAAAAATTAGTTCTTCGGCCTTAAACTTTTTAAAAATCAGAAAATCCATGCTATTACAAACCCAAAGCGGCTTTCAGTTTTACGTAACCGGTTTTGCTTACCGGCAACCAGATATCCGATTTAAGCAAAACCACATAGCTATCTTTTTCTTTTAATTCTATTTTAGTAACCTGAGCTAAATTTATAATGTACGAACGGTGGATACGGATAAATACTTCGGCATCGAGTGTTTTTTCAAAATATGCCATCGTTTTGTTCTTGTAAAACGAACCTTCAGATGTACTTAGTTTAACATAATCATCATCAGCTTCGAGGTAATTAATTTCAGCAACCGGAATAATTTTAATTACTCCATCCTTCTTAACTACTACCCTATTATTTTGGTTCGGACTAAGTGCTGCAGCATCCAAAACAGCCTCAGTATTTCCTGGTTGACTTAATCTTGATGGCAGTTTTTTAATCGCCGCATCAAACCTTGCTTTATCAATCGGTTTTAGTAAATAATCTACAGCATTAACCTCAAAAGCCTTAATCGCATATTCATCAAAAGCAGTTGTAAAAATTACTGCTGGTTTATCCTCCACAAGTTCTAACATTTCAAAACCGCTAATTTTCGGCATTTGAATGTCTAAGAAAATCAAATCGGGTTTATGCTGTGTAATTGCCTTCAAGCCTTCAAAACCATCGCAGCATTCTGCAACTATCTCAATTTCTTTATGTTCCGAAAGGTAGAATTTTACAATATCTCTGGCTAAAGGCTCATCATCAATTAATATGGTCCTGATCATTTTTTTGAGGAATTTTTAAGGTGGTAATATATAAATTATTTGCCTCAATTTCGGTTCTTAAAAGTTCAGGATTTGCAAACAGTAAGTATAATCTTCGCTTGATTGCAGTTAAACCAAATCCGGTTCCGCCTGTTGCCTTCATTTCAGGGTCAAATGGATTTTGTACACGAAGTTGTAAAATATTATCGCTAACAGTAACATCAACCTTAATAGTTATGGCAGTTGAGGTATTATAAAGACCGAATTTAATCGCGTTTTCTACAATTGGCTGCAGCAATGTTCCAGGCAAACATAGCCTATGCGTATTTTCATCAACATTAACTTCAATATTTAAACGATGGCTAAATCTCACTTTTTCAATATCAAGATAAAGCTGAATATACTCCATTTCTTCTTCTACAGAAACCCATAACTCATCATCTCGTTTGAGTGTGCCACGCAAGAAAGATGCGAGTTTGGTAATCATAACACCTGCCTCTTTTGGGTTAACCATCGTTAAGGCAAAAACAGAGTTTAAACTATTAAATAAAAAGTGCGGCTGTAATTGATGCCTTAACTTATTCAGTTCCGCCTCCTTTGCTAAATTTTGAGCAGCCAATAATCGGGATTGTGTTTCAGATTGCTCTTCCAACCTGTACCATAAAATGTTAGCCAATGCGCACCAACCTAAACACATAAAGGAAATCAAACCTCTAAAAGCAAAAGAAAAATTATAGAAATCTTTGTAATCCTTAAAGTCGGTATAAATATAAAAGAGTGAATATTTTGCCAGGTAAATAATTACGAAAGTTAGGGCAAGTGTTATAATAAGCACGTACATTATCCTTTCATTTTTTGGCTGATAATAACCTAACATATTACTGATGCTGATGCAGGCAATAGCAAGCAAAAAATTATTGATAACACTATCGGTTATTGCAATTATCCATGAAAAGTTTACAACGTAATGTATCCCAATGGCACACAAAATAGTCCAGCAAAGTGCAATACCCAAGGCTATTTTCTGTATTTGTGGAACTGAAAGCGGTCTAGTTGTCAAAATGGTTTAGGTTTATTTTAGTTAGATGTAATGTTTTTTTTTATAAATGCATGGCGAATGTATCTTTCGCCACACATTTGCAAAGTTTAAAAACTCTTAATTTCAATCCCTCCAAACATTGCCGTTCCGTCTAATATTAAAGTTTTCTGTATTTCCGAATTGGGCATTAAACTTCCTCTTTTATCTTCTACGCTACCAAAAAGTGCAGTTACGTTTGAACGAACTGCCCAGTTTTGAGGCACGATAAGCTTAATCCCACCAAAAACTGCTGTTACATCTAGTTTTACAGTTTCATTAAAATCGGCTTGGGTAAGGTTTATATCTGCCCCGCCAAAAACTGCGCTAACATCTCCACCTTTAAAGTTTTTCGAAAATACGGTTTGATGACTTCCTCCAAATACCGCAGTGGCCTCAATAAAATCGTTATCCATTTTTTTGTCGTAAGATTTATCTCTTGGTTCTAAACTTTCAATTTGACGATTTCCGAAACCAAATGTTGTTTTGCCATTTTTAGGCTTAAAGATTAGATAGGAACCAACGATAACCAAACCAACCCCCAAAGCATATTTAGAAGCATCAAAACCAAGATGCATATTATCAATAGTGCTATAAGCGCCAATCAAAACTAGCACTAACCAGCCTATTCCCTTAAAATTATTTCGAAGGCCGATAAATACGCCTAAAAGAATTAAAAGGTTCGAGCCGCTAAATATCCATCTTGGGATATCCAAATCCATTGTTCTAACTAAAAAGCCTAAACCAACCAAAATGATGATTAAGCCGCTTAGCATTCTGCCCGAATAATTATTATTTATGTTATTTGAATTTTCCATTTGTGTAATTATTAATAACCAAATGTATTTAGAAGTTATTAACTCCGCTAACCCATTGCCGTAAAAAACTAAGAAATGGCGGTAAATAACCTGATTTTATCGGTGAAAAATATTTTAGTATTTTGACGGCATGAAATTTCAACTGATTACTTTCTCAATACTGTGCTCATTTGCATGCTACAGCCAGCAAATTGAATCAAATTATAAAATCTACGATGTTAAAAAGCAAAAGATAATTTCTGTTGATGATATTATCAGCGATATGGATAAAGCCGATGTTTTATTTTTTGGGGAAGAACATAATGATTCTATCGGGCATTACTTAGAAGCTACAATCTTTAAAAAGTTAAGCGAAAAGTACCCTAAAAAGTCAGCTTTAAGTTTAGAAATGTTCCATACTGATGTACAACCTATCGTTAATGAATACCTTGCTGATTTAATTACCGAAAAAAACTTCATCAAAGAAGGAAGAGCCTGGAATAATTATAAGGACTACAAACCTTTAATAGAATATGCCAAAATTAACAAAATTGATGTTGTAGCCGGAAATGCAGCAACAAGATACAGTAATGCCGTTACAAAAGGCGGTCTTGATGTTCTGAAAAATTTCCCAAAAACATCCATTGATTTTCTACCACCATTGCCCATTGATACCGCGACTGGCAGATATAATGATAAGTTTACCGAAACACTTGGCGGACACAGCATGGGGCCAATGAAGATCTATCAAACTCAAAACCTTTGGGATGCAACTATGGCATGGTCTATCTCCAAATATTTAAAAACACACAAAGGTTTTAAAGTACTGCAGCTGAATGGTCGTTTTCACAGTGATGAAAAACTCGGAACATTGGCAAAACTACAAGCTTATACGCCAAAACTTCAAATACTTAACATCTCGGCTTTCTCTGATGAAAGTTTTGATAACCCGAATTGGGACAAGCATAAAAATTTAGGTGATTATATAATCATCACTAATCCAAAGGTTAAAAGAAGCTATTAAAGCAAAAAGGTTCGCAATAATTTGCGAACCTTTTCTATTTTATGCTTTTGCTTTTAAAACGTCTCTGATTTCAGTTAAAAGAATTTCTTCTTTTGTTGGTGCCGGCGGAGCAGCTGGAGCAGCAACTTCTTTCTTTTTAAGGTTATTGGCTGCTTTAATAATTAAGAATAAAACAAAAGCTACAATTATAAATGCAATAACTTGCGATAAGAAATTACCATACTTAATAGCAGTACCAGGAATTACTAGTTTACTTAAATCTTCTAATCCGGCTGCTTTTAAAGCTGGACCTAAAACAGCTGGTGTAATAATATCTTCAACAAGTGAGCTTACGATTTTCCCAAATGCTGCTCCGATAATCACACCGACAGCTAAATCAAGAACATTTCCCTTAACTGCAAAATCCTTGAATTCTTTAACAATTCCCATAATTTTAGTTTTAGTTTGTTTTTTAAACGAAAGTAACAATTATATTATAAACTTAAAAGTGATTGCACCATCTTAAAGCAGTCATTAAATTAAAAAATCGTTAAGTAATTAAATACATCCTAAAGATTATCTGCCAACAATTCCTTATTTTTGCCGAATACTAAAGAATAACATGCTAAAGCAACATCTACAACAAAAATTACTACAAAAGTTATCACCTCAGCAAATTCAGTTTATTAAGCTGCTACAGGTGCCAACTGTTGCTTTAGATACCAGGGTAAAAGAAGAACTGGAAGAAAATCCAGCTTTGGAAGACCCAAGTTTAATGACTGCCGATGAACCGAAAGGCGAATATGACGACTTAAACGATAGCAATGACGATTACGATAATTCATCTGAAGACAACAGCATGGATGAATTTAATGTTGATGATTATCTGCAAGACGATTCTGCCAACGATTACAGTACAAATTATAACAATGGCGATGATGATGAAGAAAAGAAAGAGACGCCAATTGCTATTGAAAGTACATTTTTCGAAAGTTTACAAGAACAATTAGATTTAATTCCCCTATCCGACCAGGATTTTATAGTTGGTAAACAAATTATCGGAAGTTTAGATGATGATGGCTATTTACGTCGTCCGCTAAGTTCTATGATTGATGATTTGGCATTTTCTCAAAACGTAATGGTTGAGGAAGAAGATGTTTTGGAAATGCTTCGCCTAATCCAAAGTTTCGACCCTCCGGGCATTGGCGCCAGAGATTTAAAAGAGTGTTTATTAATTCAGCTGAAAAGAAAAGATACAACTAACCCAATTATTGTTAAGGCAATGAATGTGGTTGAAAATTATTTAGATGAATTTACACGTAAACATTACGATAAACTTGAAAAAAGCTTAAATCTAGACAGTGAAGAACTGAAAGAAGTTGTAAACGAGATTCTTCGTTTAAATCCAAAGCCGGGTGATGCAAATCAGGTGACCACAAAACAAATGCAGATTATTCCTGATTTCCACATCAGCAATAATGATGGCGTTTTAATTTTGACCTTAAACTCGAAAAATGCGCCTGAGTTAAAAGTGAGTCGCTCTTACCAGGAAATGTTTGAGCATTACGATAAAGCATCTGCAAAAGATAAAAAACTAAAGGAAGCCGTTCAGTTTGTTAAACAAAAGTTAGATTCGGCAAAATGGTTTATCGATGCCATAAAACAAAGACAGCAAACTTTGTTAAAAACCATGAATGCAATTATGCATTATCAGTATGAATATTTTTTAACGGCTGATGAACGTAAAATGCGTCCAATGATTTTGAAGGATATTGCCGATAAAATCGACATGGATATTTCAACCGTTTCGAGGGTAGCAAATTCCAAATATGTTCAAACAGAATTTGGTACTTTTCTATTAAAATCTTTCTTTTCAGAGGCGATTCAAACCGAAAATGGCGAAGAAGTTTCAAACAAAGAGGTTAAAAAAATTCTTGAAGATTGCATCAGCAATGAAGACAAACGCAAACCTTTAGCGGATGAGAAACTTACCGATATTTTAAAGGAACGCGGTTACAATATTGCACGCAGAACCGTAGCAAAATATCGTGAACAAATGAATATCCCGGTAGCAAGGCTTAGAAAAGAACTGTAATAGTTTTTTGGTTGGTTTGTTTTTTGGTTTATGCTAAAGCACCTAACCTGGCTAAATAACTAACCATCTAACCAACTAAAAAACCAACTACCACATTTTAATATACGATGGTACTTTGTAAATGTTGTTTAGCATTAGGCCAAGTACAATTTCGTGGCTTCCGTTACTAACCGTATTCAAATCTGAGGTTGTAAAATCATAAGAATAAGTAAGGTTTACCATTTTGCCAATGTTAAATCCTGCCATTGCGGCAAATGAGTCATTTTTACGATAGCTACCGCCCAACCAAACTTTATCTTTAAAAGCAATTTTCATGTTTAAATCGACTGAAACAGGTGCCGGCTGCACATATTTTACCATTATAGATGGAATTGCCGCAATTTGGTCGTCCATGAAAAACTTGTAACCAGCCGTTGCAAAAAAGTGTGGTACTTCTTTACCAGTATTATAATTATCAGAATTTGTAAAACTTAACCTTTGGGATAAAACTTGCTGAGCAGAAATTCCCGCGAAAAGCCTCGCACCATACAACCACAAACCAACACTTAAATCTGGCCTTAATTGACTAACAATTGTATTTGATAATGCCGGGTCGCTCTGAGTATCTGGAAAAGTTAACGAATTTACATCAAGTCTAACATTTGATACGCCTGCAGCTGCGCCTAAAGAAAGATTAAAATAGTTATTTAATTGCAAATGGTAAGCATAAGTTACGTTAGCATCTAGCCTAGAAAGCGGGCCAGCCTTATCTTGAACCACAGTAACCCCCATACCATGATGTGCAGGTGATGAGGTGTAGTTCTGCATATAATTCCTATCCATAGGGTTACCGGTTTGCTCAGGAAATGAAGTTAGTGCATTACTCCATAGCTGATTATCACCCAATGCCCAGTGTGCAGAAACAAAAGAAGTTTGAGGTGCATCATTTATTCCGGCCCATTGCTTCCTAAATCCAGCTTTAAAATCAACATAATTTTCAATTCCAGATAAGGCAGGGTTTAAAAGATATTGATTAAAAATATATTGTGTATACTGAGGTTTCTGTTGGGAAAACCCCTTAAGACTTAAAAAAAAGGCAAATAATAGTATATATTTTTTCAATTTTTATCTGATTATAGTGAGCGCTCCAGTGATTGTTTTTCTGCCGTTTCTTGGGTTGATAAGATAATAATAAACTCCGACAGGCAAAGGCTCATTTTGATAATTTCCATCAAAAGAAATTTTATAACCATTACTAACAAATACCTTATCGCCGTGTCGATTAAAAACTTCAATTGTCGCGTTAGGATATGTATCTAAATATTTCACATCCCAAACATCGTTAATCCCATCGCCGTTAGGTGTAAAAGAATTAGGTGGAGAAAGTGTTTGAAGCACCTTAATCATTACCGAAGTAATAACTTTGCAGCCCTCACTTGTGGTTGCCAATAATTGATATTCGGTATCTTTATCAGGAGAAGCTATCGGGTTTAATACATCATCTTTTACTAAACCTATCGATGGACTCCACTTATAAGTTAAACTTTTACCCTCTGCTGTGGCAGGAATTGTAATTTGCCCACCTGCCAATATGTATAATATTGATTCGCTAATATTTGCAGTTGGTGATTGATAAACATTGATATTTTTCTGAATGCTACCAACACAACCATTTGAAGCTGTAAATGTGTAAGTTATGATATGTAAACCCGGCTGAACTTTTTTAGGATTGAAATTTCCTTGAGCATCAATTCCATCGCCAGAGTATGAACCATTTCCAGCCATTTTAGAATCTTCCTTTGCTTGATTTACAACCACAGAACCATCATTTTGACAAACAGCAGGAATATCGGCAAACAATAAAATTGGCGATGGCTTCAAAGTAATTTGCTTTACGACTTCTTCAAAACAGTTTGTACCAGAATAGGCCCTCAATTTTATTTTAAAATCAATATTGTCATTACCACCAAATGCAGCATAAACCAAAGCAATATTTTCATTCGTTGGATAATCGTAGATAACAACGTCAGCGGGGTTTCTATCAAAATCCTTATAGATTTCAATTTTGGTTATTTTTCCGAAAAATGCTTTCGATAAATTATTAATAACAACCACATTATTACTGCAAAGATTGCTGGCATTTTGAACAGAAAAATCTGCCTTTTCAACCGCACCATTTACAGTAAAGTTTTTTGATTCGATACTTACGCAAACATTGATATTGATTATTTTTAAAGAAACCATGTAATTACCAAAGTTAGAATAAATATGCTTCCCATCTTTTTCTGTTGATGTATTTGGATTACTGGCAGTTGCAGAAGCATCGCCAAAATTCCATTCGTATTTTATTGCCCCATTTGTTCCATCAGCATCTATCGTTTTATTTACAAAAAGGGCATATGCATCTTTTAAACAAACATCCGGCATGCTAAAATCGGCAATTGGCAAATTTGTAACCACAACACTTTTTGTAAAAGCTTCGCTTAAGCAACCATTTGATGATGTACTGATTAGAGATATTTTATATGTACCTACTGATGTATATTTATGTACGACAGGAGTATTATCATCCTTCTCTATAACCGTATTGTCGCCAAAATCCCATTGCCATTTCACAATTTTATTTACTGATTTTGATGAGCTGATTGTCGATTCATCTTTTACAATATAATCTGTGTTTATGCACGTATTTTCATTTGACGAAAACTTGGAAACCGGTAACGGATAGATGATTACGTTTTTGCTAACAACATCAGAATAACATCCAGAGCCCGCTTTTACAGATAGTGTTACGGTGTAAGTTCCATCGGTTGTATATTGGTGTTTTGGATTTTTTTCTTCAGATTTTGTTCCATCACCAAAATCCCAAAGCCAATTTGTAACCTGAAATTCACTGGAATTAGATATGCTTTTATCAGTAAATAAAACATCCGTTTTTGCGCATCCTGATGCTTCAGCTTCAAAGCCAGATGTTGGCAAATCATAGATAGAAAATGTGTAATTTGTTTCTAAATCTCCACTTTGACAATTGGTAGCATTATTAGGAACATGTGCAATCACATTAAGTTTATGTTCAGAAGCAGTTGTATAATTCTTATTAAAAGGATAACTATAAATATAAAAGGTTTGTCCATTAATTACCTTAACCTCTGGCTCATTTGTAGTAACTAAAGGCAATTCATTATCTAAAGTCCAGGTAATTTTATCTGGTTTGTATGGCAAATTTATCTTAAAGCTTATCTCGGTATTAACACAACCATTCTGATACTCCTCTTGCCTTACATTATTAACAACAGTTAAGTAGTTGTTTGATGCCAGATTTGTTCCTGCAGAATAAGCATAAGATTCAGTACTTCCGTAACCATAAGCCGTTGCATTAAAACCTTCGTCAGCAGAAAGTGTTAAACTCTCAGCTAAAATTGGTATTTGTGCATATGAATATGTTGGATTTCCTGGCAAAACCTGCCATTGAACCGAAGGAACCTCACCATTAATTTTAAATGTTGATGTTTTATTCGTTTTTAATAATACATTAAGATATTTTTCCAAAATTCTGTTGTTTGATGAAGAAAATACCGTGATATTATTTACACTAAACTCAATTGGATTTAATAAAACCATGTCAGGGTCTCCAGCTGATCGAGATTCGCCATTAATACCTGCACACCTCATTGAATACATATATTGACTTAGCATGAAGTTTTTGTTTCCAGTGATGTAATTGGAATTTGATAATCTTGGTGAATTATAAAACTGACCTTTGTTTAAATTCGATATTAGTACACCGTTTTCATAAATTTGAGTATTGTCTTCTATTGCAATTGCCCTGTAATTATAAGATTGGTTTGCGAAAGGTATTATTCCATACATCTTCCCTAAGCTTGAAATTGGATAAATCTGCTGATAAAGCGGATCAGGGCTATCACAATCCCCTATCGCAATATTTGAACTTCCTGAAAATGCTGCAAACTTTTTACAAGAAGATGTGCTTGGATCTATTTCTACATTAATCCCTGTTAAGTCTTCAAAGCCTGATGTATATTCATAAACATCACCCGAGTTAGGCAATACAATATGCTTATTAACTCCATTTTTTTCGTGAATTATAATTGCGGTATTATCTTCTACTGCAATTAACGCTAAGTAGTTATAACCTTGATTGTTACCAGGAGATATATTTTGAGTGTAATTAACAGAGAAATAATTTTGTCCTAAAGTTTCATAAGGTAGAATTAAAGAAGCAGCCGAACGATTTCCAGCGTACATATGCCCATATGCAGCAACTTTTGGCTTGCCAGGTGTTACTACAATGTGGATTCCTCGATTAGTTAATACTTTATTTGCATCAGATAATGGAACATACGAATCATTTCTATTAACTGGAATACCGACAGCCATATTTGCTGGTATTGTAACAAGGCCAGAAGAATAAGCACCACAAGTAACCGTAACTTCAGAATCAAATTTTGACGTAACAAAAACAACCAAACTTGCTAAGTCGTTATTTGAACGAGGCACATGCGTTGGAAATACAGTCCAAAAATCAGTTCCTTCATTTGAAATATTTTGGCTGTAACCCTCATTGCAAAATAAAGCGATGATTAAAAAAAATAACAATAATGCCCGTTTCATTGTTATTTGTTTGATTAAGAAATAGTTTGCATTGGTTTGATTATGTAATGCAATATACCAATATTGAAAACACAAGAAAAAATTTTAACATTTTTTAATCAAACGAGCTTAAATTTTGTATAATAAAGTATAGGGTTGGTGTAAAAATTGTCTACAAGCAGTTTATAAGGTGTTATAAATCATTAATTAAACGAAATAACAAGCATATCAAATATTAGAAATGATACAATCAAATTAATATTAATGCACTACCAAAAAATTATTCATCTTTTTCATTATGATCAAATTAATCCGAAAATTCCTTTGCATTTTCATCAGCAATCACATCATTGTGTCTTTCTTCTTCTAAATTTTGATCTAACCTAGTATTCCAATCATCTAAACCTTTTTCATTATCCGATTTATTTTTACTTAAATCCTTTTTGGGATTTTCCATAAACACTTTTATAGGAAAAACACAATTAAATAAAATATGTTTGAAATTGAAAATCGAACTGAAGCGATATCAGACTAACATTGCATTTAGTGTTCTGGCTTTAACTTTTGGCACAGCTCCATGTCTCATAAATTCAGAAAAGCCTCTAAGCTGTTTGATTGATTTTATGGCTTCATAACCTTTATAATTGCTTCTGATTTTATTCAGTAATAAAGTATCGGTTTTAAATAAGTCTTTCTCCTGTAAAATACCATTGACTAAAAAACTTTTAATCAATTCGGCCATTTTACCGTTTGCATATAAATAAAGCGGAAGGTTGAAAAATTCATCATTAAGCTTTTTGAAATGCTCATTAATCCATAAAACCTCATTTTCTGAATGCAATGCAATCTTACCATCCTTTAAAGTAACTGATTTTAAAAACTCAACAGCTCTTTGTCTGCTAATTAGCCCCGCATAAAAAGCATCCCTTAAAGTATAATCTAATCTATCGGCACAAAGTGATGGAATAGGCTGTTCTAAAATGTCGAATTTGCCGTGAATAATTTCGTTTGCACTATAACCGTACTTTAATAAAACATCAGGAATTTCTGAATTATATAAAATTTCGGCAAATACCTTTTCATGATAATCCTCATTAGTATTGTTAAATACATAATCACCTACGTGAGAAAAAGCGGTATGAGAAATATCATGCAACAATCCGGCAATTTGTTCCAACTCCGAACCACCTAATTTACGGATAAGCAGCATTACGCCTATCGCATGCTCAAGCCTTGTATGGCAAATATCTGGATTAACCAGATAAATTGCCCCACTTTGATGTATACCAGCCAAACGCTTTACAGCATCAGTATTTAATAAATCTTCAAATACATCAGGCAATTCAATCTTGCCATATAAAAAATCATTTAGCTGAATCATAATCATACGTTAAATATAACAGCACAATTATACTAATAATATTAGTAATTATAAATGTTTTCCAGCAAAAAACCCAAAATAAAAACTAACTACAATAGCCAAAATAAACTTTCAAAATATTTGAAAACATTTATTGCAAATACATGATTTTTCTATGTGAATAAACGAAACATCATTAATGATTTAACGTTATTATTGTATAAAAAAACGCATATGGCAACTGCAGAGCAAATTAGAAAAGCATATCTTGATTTTGTTTTGAGCAATAACGAAAAACCCAAATCGGTTTACACTTTTGCTAAAAAACTAAAAATTACCGAAGCCGATTTCTATCAATTTTATGCATCCTTTGAAAGTATTGAGAAAAATATTTGGTTTGAATTAACTTTTGAAACCATCAGCAAAATAAAGGAACAAGAAGTTTGGTTTCAATATTCTTCAAGAGAAAAAATGCTTTCCTTTTTTTACAGCTATGTAGAGAACTTGAAAAATCAACGCAGTTTTGTGATTTATAGTTTAAAAAATTACAACAAAAAACTTGCTACGCCTGCAGTATTGGCTGGTGTTAAGCCAATTTTCGAAAACTTCGCTGAGGATATTATTAATGAGGGTTTAGAAAATGGCGAACTAGCCGAACGCAAATTTTTCAGTAAACGTTATAAAGATGCGCTTTGGGTTCAGTTTGCTTTTATTTTAAACTTTTGGATTAATGATGACAGCGATGGCTTCGAAAAAACAGATGAAGCTATTGAAAAAGGTATTAATGTAACTTTCGACCTTTTCCAACACTCTCCTATTGATAACTTATTTGAGTATGGAAAATTTTTAGCCAGAAATGGTGGTTTAAAAGAACGCATGGGATTTTAAATATATGAAAGAACAAAAAAGCATTCCGGTAACAAAAGTAGAACGCTCAGCAAAGTTTGTTAAAACCGGAATTCAAATAGGTGGCAATTACATTAAACATTATTCAAAAAAGTTATTTAATCCTGAATTGGATAGAGACCAGCTTAATGAAGATAACGCAACAGATATTTATAAATCATTAAGCGAGCTTAAAGGAAGTGCTTTAAAAATTGCCCAAATGTTAAGTATGGATAAAAACATACTGCCAAAATCTTATGTTGATAAATTTACCCAATCTCAATACAATGCGCCACCACTTTCAGGTCCGCTGATTGTTAGAACTTTTACAAAAAACTTTGGCAAAACGCCTGAGAATATTTACGATAGCTTTAACTTAGTTTCAACTAATGCTGCATCTATCGGGCAGGTTCATCAAGCTAAATTGAACGGAAAAAAACTTGCCGTTAAAATTCAATACCCTGGTGTTGGCGATAGCATTTCATCCGATTTAAAATTGGTAAAACCATTTGCTTTCAGGCTTTTGGGCATGTCTGAAAAAGAATTAAACATCTACATAAAAGAAGTTGAAGAACGTTTACTGGAAGAAACGGATTACGAACTAGAAGTTAAACGTTCAATTGAATTTTCTGAAGCTTGCAAGGATTTGGATAATGTAGTTTTCCCTACTTACTACCCTGAATTATCTGGCAAGCGCATCATTTCTATGGATTGGATTGATGGTTTGCACTTAAAAGAGTTCTTAAAAACAAATCCATCGCAAGAATTAAAAAACAAAATCGGCCAGGCTTTATGGGATTTTTATAATTTCCAACAGCACGAATTAAAAGCCGTACATGCCGACCCGCATCCAGGAAATTTTTTAATAACCCCAGATGAAAAGCTTGGTGTAATTGATTTCGGTTGTATTAAAGAAATGCCGCTCGATTTTTATACACCATTTTTCTCTTTAATTTCTACTGATGTAATTCAGGATAAGGCGAAAACGATTGCTGCTTTTAGAAAGTTAGATATGATTCATGATAGTGATACACCAGCTCAAGTTGAATTTTACTACAAATCATACAAAGAAATGATTGAGCTTTTTGCAAAGCCATACATTAATAACGTTTTCGACTTTAGCCAAAATGATTTTTTTGAAAAGCTTTACAACTACGGCGAAAAGATTTCAAAAATGCCCGAATTTAAGCAGGCTCGAGGAGTAAAGCATTTTATCTATGTAAACAGAACAAATTTTGGCTTATATACGATTTTGCACGAACTAAAAGCAACAGTGCAAACTGATACTTACAAACCAAAATTTTAATCAGGCGTTCTTTCTAATAACTTTAACCATTTCATCAATCTCAAAAGGCTTTTGAATATAATCATCAGCTTTGCTTTCCTTTGCAATTTCAGGTAACTTCTCTGAGGTTGAGGTTAATACAGCCGAAATATCTTCCGTTTCCGGATCGGATTTCAATTCCTTAATTATTTTTGAACCTTTTTTTGTGCCTTTAATGTGGTCATCGATAACCACTACATCCGGATTGATTTCGTCAATTTTTTCAATAGGTTCAGTTGTTAATGAAGCGGTAACTTCAAATCCCTCTTCATCTAAAACCTGATCCATAATGTCCAGAATATCTTTATTATCCTGAACCAGAACAACCTTTTTCTTCATAAAATGTTTGGAGACAATTTTTATTTAAATATAATAAAAAAGAACAATTGCATGTAAAACTTTATCAATTTAGAATTATTCAAAAATCTGTTATTGGTTGGTCTATATATTTTACCTGTTGGTCGATAAGTTACTCGTGCTTGTATAAAAATGCAAGTTGTACTGCAACGTTTTTCAATTGTCGGCGTCTTATCTACAAAACCTATTAAAAACATAAATCACTAAACAATAATCACTTATAAAATAACAGCATTATGAAAACCTCAATCAAAACTCTAATTGCAACTTCATTAACAGCAATCACGTTAACAACTTCAGTTTTTTCAACAAGCGTACTGGCTAATGAAAAAAAACCAACTGCTACCGTTTCTGCACCATCCAATTTCAAAAGAATTTCTGTTAAAGGAAATGTAGAAATTAGAATTATTCAAAGACAAAACGAATCTGTAGCTTATGCAGAAGACAATGTTGGTAAAGCAAAAATTACTCAGGAAGGAGATTTACTAAAAATTACATCTTTAGATAAAGATGTTTGTAAAATCACAGTTTATGCATCAGATATTTATAGAATTGAAGCTGCTGATAATGCGGTTGTAAAAACAGAGGGAAAAGTAAAAGTTAAATTTTTACAGGTTTTCTTAAAAGGTAATGCTCATGCAGAAATTAACTCGAACACCGAAGGTTTATATACTGTAATTAAAGATAATGCAGATCTAAAACTTAGTGGAGCAACCGATAACCACACCGTTATAATGGGCGATACTCAAAAATTAACGATGGACAAATTTGCAGCATTGAAAACAAACATCAGCTCTACCGAAGAAACCAAAGCAATTACCGAAATAGTTGCAGTAATCAAATAAAAATAATTAACTCTATATATACACAAAGGGCGAAGATTAATCTTCGCCCTTTTTTATTAGTTTAAGTTTAAACTTAAATCTTTCGCTCTAGCATCTTCAGCTTCTTTTCGTTTAGCCTTACTCAGATATTTAACCCCAACCCTAAGCGCTTTTAATCCGCTAACGCCTTGCAATTCTTCCAAATCAAGTTTTTCTAAATCATCATTTAAGTAACCTTGGTCTTGCAAATACTTAATGTATTCAATGTATTCCTTAGCTTCATCGGCATTAAAATAAACCATTGCAATTTTATTTGGTTGTGTTAAACGCTCAGAAGTACCTTTAATTAAAACCTTATCAATACGTTTTTTTACAACTTCATATCTGATGTTGTAAGCGCCTTCTACATCAAACCTACGTTCATCATTTCTAAAGCTAATGTCAATTGCGTTAGAATGTATAAACAATAATTGAGTAGTTTCTAAAGGACGAGGCATTTCGCCGATTAAACCTTTAGATAAACGGGCAATCTCAACCATAGAAGTCAATTGCCACAAACGGATATTCTTTAAATAAAGTAAATCGAATGGCTTGTTTGGGGCAATTTCCTGACCAATATAAATATCATATTCTACACCATCGGTACGGAATTTAGCAAAATAACAAGGGTATGAGGCTTGTAAATTTTGTTGTGCCGTTTCTAAATACTGACTAACTTCCATGTTAATCAATTGCATAGAATTTTCTAACTTTCTGCGGTTCTCGTAAGCCAAGCCCGTTTCTGGCAATATTTCAGCAAAATAATCATCAACAATTTCACCAGCTTCCGGATGATTTAATTTTATAACCGAGAAAAACGGATAAACCTCAGCTGCTAAAAATTCATTCAACAACATCTCCTCATTGCTCGATGCGACATTGCTAATTCGAACTATCCAATCGTTACAATTAAAAATTAACTTATCTATTAATTCTAAATAAACGAATTTACGTAAGCTTTTCAGCGTTTTAATAATGTTCAATAAATGAACATGCATATCTTCTTTTAAAGCCTGGTTACGCTCATTTGTCGAATTCCGGATATCAACTGCACCAAACAAAGGATACATACCTTTAAAGGTTACCGTATCTATTTGCTTAAGTTTCTTATTTTCTTTTGTTTGTTGAAGGAAATGCCAAACCGCCTCGTTAAATTTCCATTGTACCGAAGGTTGCAAAGCGGTAAACTTATCCATCAAAACGGCATCCATTTTAGCATTAAATTCTTCGATACTATATTGAAACAATTGACCAATTAATGGCATTGCCGGACGTAATCTCGATAGCAACTTATCATCAACCAAAACTTCCTTGCTCGAATAAACTTCTAAAACACCCGCCAATTGGGTGTTGTAGTAAATTGGCAAAATCGAATAAGAGCAAACACCGGCTTCATTTAAAACACGTAAGAATGGATCTTTTTTCATTTGATCTTCCTTAATCGATGGTACAAATATCGGACGCGGGTCTTCCTTGTACTTATCAACCAAAGAATAAAAAACTTCCTCTTCCATGTTCGATTCTTTAGCCGAATTAATCAACATGCTTTGAGAAAATTCCTTATCATCAAAAACCAGCTTATTATTTACAGTTAAAAACGGCATCAAACCGAATTCTATATCACCATTACCACCAAGCGTTTTTAATGCCTGGATAACATGATTATACGCATCACTTTGATAATTATGATCAACCAAAGCATCTCTAATACCATCAATGGCATGTTGCAGTGTTACATCTGTAATCGAAATTACGCTGAAACCTTCAAAAGTAAAGTTCTTTAAAGAAAGCGCTTTAACTAAATATTCCAGCTCAGTACCTTCCTGAAAATGTTGCGCAAGTTCCTCAAAATTCAGTTCCGGCAAATCGCCCTTATGCTGAATATCAATAAACTGGGTATCATTTTGAATATTATAGTAAGAAGTTAACTTACTCTCAGGACTTACATGCGCATAAATAATTTCATTTTTTAAAACAGATGTAAAATTGTAAAACCTGTTTAAAATTAAATTATAGATAAATTTAAGGTGTTTTTTCTCCGAAGTTTCCGTGTCTTTAGTTACTTTTTTAGCCGGATCATGATCCTTAAAAAACTGGTAAAAGGCATTTGTGCTAAAGAAAATTTCATCCGGAACGGGTGTACTCAAAGCCCAGAACATCTCATTTTCGTTCGCCATTAATGGCGTTAAAATGGTGAATATCAACTCTAGGGTTTCTTTATATTTAGATAATTCCTGAGCGCTAATATTGCCTAATAAAGCATCTTCCTTCTCAATTTTTTCGAGTAAAAACCTGTAAAATTCCGATTTAACGGTCTTTTCTGTCTTAAGCCTGTTCTTCAAATAAGTTACCAATGGCCTAAACGACAGGTTAGATTTAACCTGGCAATTAATGCACTCGTTTTTATGTATTTTAATTACATTGGTATTCATGGGTATATGTTTAGTATAGACGTAAAATTTATAGGTAAAAAATAGTTTCTATTGTAATACAAAGATACAAATCGCCTGAGCTACAAATAGTCTGCAAAACGTAATACTATTTTTACATTTACTTATATTAATATACGAATAAAACGGGAAGTTAGTTTAAGCTTCAATTTTTAGAAGCGCAAAAGCAGTGGTTCTTCGTTCACGACAGTCCCGCCAATACTGCAATCTTTTGGCAAAACTTACGAAGTCTTACCAAAAAAGTAATAATAGACTTCGTAAGTTTTAATGTCCAAAAGTATTTCCGTGTATGTCGGGGCTAAATAACAGAGTACTTAGCCTTTGGCATAAGGCAACTTGCCAAAATAAAACGCCATATCAGCAACCTTAAATAGTAAATGCGGCTTGCCCAACCTAAACCTGACCGTACGAAAATCCTTTTATTTTGTCATCCTGAGCGTAGTCGAAGGACAAAAATAAAAGATTGAAGGAAAGGCAGGACGAACGTTAATTATTAACAGAAACCTGCTTTTCAAAATATTTGAAATAAAATTATAATTAGCTTAATACCTAAAATTAATAGACACGTAAGGATACCAACCATCAACAGAATGGCCCATTACAAAACGCAAAACCGTAAGTGATGCCGGTGCAAAATAAGCGCCCCCGCCAACGCCGTGGTGCCAGGTTTGCGATGCTTCTCCCCTTTTCCAAACGCGACCAACATCATAGAAACCAATTAAACCAACTTGCCCTGGCAATACATAACTGACTAAATCGCCGAGTTTCGCCCTCAATTCTAAGTTGTTATAAAAGCTGTGTTCGCCTGCAAACCTAAACTGGCGGAAACCCAATAAATTTCCTTGCCCGCCAAGAAATTGCGATTGATAAAAAGCAGGCTTACCTAAAGTTACACCACCTCCGAACCTATCGGCAAGGATAAATGCTTTTCTGCCATCTAAATTTTTGTAGAGCGCAATGCTTGCCGTAAACTGCCCAAATGAGTTGGAATACTTATTTATGCCCTTGTAGCCGGTTAATTTAAAATCAACGAAACTACCCAAGGTAGGCAATAAATCGTTATCACGTGTGTTATTTGTAAAATTTACAATTGCGCCTGCAAACATCTTCTCATTTCTTACCGTTAGGCTATCTGAAGAATGTAACTGAGACACGTTTTCGATGAAACGGCCGGCATTGTCTTCCTGGTTTAACTTGTAATACTGAAACGACGGACCAACGCTGAAGGTCGATTTTGGCCTGCGCCACCTGATGGAAGGGTCTACCTGATACAAATTAAACCTGGCCCTGTAATACCTGATGTCATCACCATGTTCATCAAAATGGGTATCGTTGCCCAAGCCAAAAAAGTTTTGCGTATTATTTGGTGCAAATGCATCTGCTTTTAAAATAAAATCGCCCTTACCCAAAGCTTTTAGCCACTCGCCACGGTAATTAAACCTGAAAGCCTTGGTAGAAAATGAATGCAGGAAAGACAGTGTTTGCGAATTTCCGTAAGGTTGTTTCCTGAAACCCGGATTGGTTTGTTTGTAAATTAACCCAAGCAAAATACCATCATCATTATTATAACCGGCGTTTAAAAGCCATGAATTTCTGCGGTACATATCCTTCGGTATGTAACTGAAATTCGATGTGTCATTTGAAATTATCTTTCTGATTTTGTTATCGGCCTCGCCATTGTAAGTTGCTTTGGTTGTACGTCCATACAACTTCACCGAGCCATTACTATTGGCAAAATCGTAAACCTTATCACCCTTACCGCCAATTATCCGCAATTTTATGTCAGACGATTTATTATCCAGAAACAAACTATCATCGCCATTATGCATGTAAATTCGAAGTTCTTTGGTAACCTTCGGGTCGAATTTCCTATCGTAAAGTTCGCCTTTAATATTTCCTTCTTTTGATATTTTATTAATCTTTACCCTTAAACCCTTATCGCCATTGTCGGTAATCAGAATCTTCTCATTTTTATTCGTTACCTCGATATCCACAATTCGGTTAAAGAAGTGATAATAATCATTCATCAATTTAGGCAAAGCTTTAACCCTCGCCCTTAATTGCGTTAAGAAAGCCTCATGATGTAAAGAATAACTCGGCTCCGGAAGTTTTTTTAATGCCTTTTCAAAAACCTCGTCATTATAATTCGCACAAAAATCGGCTACAATTTTATCCCATTCTTTTTCGTCGATATTTGCGGTCCACCTGCTGCTAATTTCCCTGCCTTCCCATAAAAACCAGTTAATATCCTTGATTTCACGCTCATAACCCTGCATCATTGGCAATAAGGAAGAACTTTGTGTATAGCGTTGTAAAAATCCATCAGACATGAAGAAAACCTGATCTCTATCTCTGGGAACCGGCGTATAATAAGAATCGCCATCCTTTTTGGTTTCTTTCCAGCGCCACTGGTCTTCGTGCCTGTCCCAATCGCCCAAAAGTATGTCGAGCGCTCTAGCTTTTACCCAAGCCGGGCCGTTTAATTTATTGTCGTTATCATCGGTCAGTTTCTTATCCATTTTTGGTGAACTATCCGATTCGCCAACGGGTTCTCTTTCTTCAAGCAAACAAAGCGTATTGGCGAAAACAGATTCATACTCGCCTAAATTATCATCGGGTGAAACCCAACCGATAACCGGATTGGTATGGTAAACACCCCCGGCTTTGGCTAATTCTGGAACAACTAAAGCAGAAAAAGGGTGCTGTGCCGACATGTTATCTTTAATAATATCCTTCGCAAATGTTTCTCTTAAACCCGGTGGAAGCAAAACCTCCGGGTACTTTTCCACGCTTCTTAACACATATTCTTTCCCGTTTTTATCTTCCAAACGCAACGAACGACTTTGATTACCGCCACCTCTTTGCGTGGCTTTTAAACCACCACCAATTTGTGAAATACGCAAAACCGGAACTTTAGTTTTAGCCGCATATTCCTTACGGAAATTCTCCCCGAAAAGCCAACGGTGAAAACGACCAACACTATCATACTCCGGTTTCACACGAACAATAATACTATCGGCAGTTATGGGTTTAAGCCTGTTTCGTTCCTTTGCTGTAAGCACTTCGTACTTTTTGGTGTAGCTGTAAACACGTTTCACTCCGGTATCGGCATACACATAATATTCGTAGCGCATATCATTGTTCATCAGCTGGTCGGCCACAACGTAACCTTGCTGCATCTCATGAAATAATGAATTTTTCCCTTGCTTATTAGGCGACACTTTTGAACCCGAACCACTCACAATTTGCAGATACTTACTCTTTATTAACTGCAAACCGTGCTCGTGACCAGCTACATAGGTTACGTTTTTATAATCGCCAAAAACGCCTGTAACCGATTTTATCATATCCTTATAGGCCGGGTGATTTAAATCTTCGGGACTTAATAAAGTAGAACGCAAAAACGGATAAACCGAGCCTAAAACAGGCATTGGGATATATAAGTTCTTATTTAATGAGGTTAGCGGAAAAAGGTGGTTTCTCAAGTTAAAATAACCACCATGCGGGCCATAACTTTGAAACGGATGATGCGAAGCCAGAATAATAACCTTATCCTTATTTCGCTCCAATAAATCTTCCATTTTAACAATTACCTCATCCTTAGTTCTGCATTCGCATTCTCCGTTTGGATTTGATTTGTTGTATGGAAAAAGCCACCATTCGCTATCGTAGGCAATAATGGTTAATTTATCAGTAAGGTTTATGGCAACCGGATCAGGGCAGCCATTTTGCGGAACGAGTTTTAATAAGGGGTCATTCTGCGATTTCAAATAATCATCTTGTGCCTTAATTTTAGCCAAGCCTTTTGGTCCGGATTTATCCCAATCGTGATTACCCGGAATAAAATATACCGCAGCACCTTTTTCACGCATCGGCGTAAACTGCGATTGCAGAATTTTCTTGGTGTCTTCTTCCTCCAAACTGCCCGGCAAGCCCATTCCAGTTGGGTAAATGTTATCGCCTAAATATAAAACCGTAGTTTTCTTTGGGATGATTTGTTTGGCGGCATTTTTTAAATCCTGCGTTTGCGCCGGATTCATTTCGCCTGCATCACCAAAGAGTATAATGCGGTGCTTGACCTCACTTTGTGCAAATGAAATAAGCCCCGTAAATATTAAAATAATGCTTAGCGTAAAGTTTCTAATCATAAGGTTTGTTTGTTATGAAACGATAACATGGAACATAATGAGCCGCTTTTTAGTTAGGAAAGCGGCTTTGCAATTACTGCTTTAATTTAAATTCGAGAATATTACCTGCTGATAAAGTTCCGCCCTCGTTTGAAATATACAAGGTATTATTTTTATCAAAAGCAATGCCCTCCGGCTGATTAAAATTACTACCTTTTAACGAAACTGTATTCTTTATTTTGAAATCGGCATCGGTAATCAAAATCATTTTATTTACCGATGATAAAATATACCACTCATTTGTGCTTTTGTTTTTAGCCAATGCCGAAGGTTTAAAATTCATCTTTTTTGCATCCGACAGATTTGAAATTTCCTTGTACGATAAACTAAATTCGCCATCAGTTTTTAAGGTACCATCTTCTGACATAGAAAACGCATAAATGCTTGTTGCCTTATTTTTATCATCAGCTTTGCTATTTTTGGTAAGCACATAAATCTTGTTATCATCTGCCGCTAAACCTTCGTATTCTGCTTTTGGAAGCAAATCTTTAACTTTTTTTACATTTGCAGCTTCTGGCTTATTAATTTCTGTTTGAGGGAAAATGTGCAACTCCCCATTACTTTTTAAAATAATGAACTGGTTTTTAAATATCGCCAGGTCTTCATAATCGCCTTTACCGCCAAACTTTGTAAATTTTGCTTCCTTATCATCCAAACCCAAATAAAACAAATCGCCATCTTCATCCTGTATGGCATAAACCTGCTTTGGGTCGCTATTGTTAAATACGATACCGGAAATTTCGAACAAACTTTGAGGCATATTATGCTTAATTGGTTTGCTTAAATCGTATGGAAAATCAGATTTTATGGCTTCAGTTTCTGACGAAACTGACGAATCATCATGCTTTTCATTTACACATGAAATACAGAAGAAACCAACACAAAACACAGCTAAAACACTTAAAAAGGTATATTTATAATTTCTCATTTGATAAAACTTAACATTGTTTCTGTAAAAATTTATAGATTTCGGATTGAGATGCAATAAGCGTTCCATCCTGCTCAACCGGCATGTTATTCATCTCCTCATCAATATACACCGCCTGTACATTATCTCTTTTCTGAATATCAATTAACTGAAGGATATCCTGTTTAATGCCTTCATCATAAATTGGAAAACAAACCTCAATCCGTCGGTAAATGTTTCGGTTCATCCAATCGGCCGAACCTAAATACACATCTTGTTTACCCAGATTATTAAAAATAAAAATACGCCCGTGCTCCAGATACCTGTCAACAATGCGGATAACTTTTATGTTTTCGCTCATACCCTCTACACCTGCCACCAACCTGCAAATGCTCCTCACCAATAAGGTGATTTTTACGCCAGCCTGCGAAGCTTCGTACAATTTATTGATTAAGGTTTTTTCCTCTAAATTATTTAGCTTGATGGTTATTGAGGCATCTTTTCCGGTTTTTGCATGTTCAATTTCCCTATCAATTAATTTTAAAAATTGTTGTTGCAAATTAAATTGGGCCACCAGAATATGTTCAAAATTTATTGGCGCACTGTTTTCGGGTTTTATTCTTTTGGCCAAAAAGATAAAGAGCAACTCCAGTTCCCTTAAAATATCCTTATTGGCGGTCATTAAAATATGGTCGGTGTAAAATGCAGCGGTGCTTTCATTAAAATTGCCTGTAGCCAGTAAACCTGTGTAGTGCAGCCTGTCGCCAACTTGTTTCTTTACCAACGCAACCTTAGCATGAACCTTCAAAGCGGTTACGCTGTAAATAATCTCTACGCCTTGTACCTTCATTTTTTTAGCCCACTTGATGTTGTTGGCTTCATCAAAACGGGCTTTGAGCTCAACCAAAACCCTAACCTTTTTACCGTTTTTAGCAGCGCTGATAAGGGCATTTATAATTTTTGAATCGGTCGCTACGCGATAAATCGTCAGGTAAATTTCTTTAACATCCGGGTCGATAGACGCCTCGTTAAAAAAACGAAGAATGGTATCATAGCTTTGGTAAGGTGTGTGGATAATGAGGTCTTTCTTGCTGATTTCATCCATCAGCGAACCGCTTACCACATCAGAATTGCAAAGCTTTGGCCAGTTTTTATTCGATAAGGCGGCATCCTTTATCGGAAAGGACATCAAATCTTTTAAGTTATGATATTGCCCGCCCTCAACCAGATTAGCCTTTTTTAAATTGAAAAGTTTCTTCAACAAGGTAATTACATGTTTTGGAATACCAGGCTGATGTAGAAAACGGGTTGCCAGACCATTATCTCTTTTGGATAGTTGTACTTCCAGTTGCTCGGATAAACTTCCAGAATATTCATCTTTCAGGTCAATTTCAGCATCACGCGTAATCTTAAAGCTAAAGCAACCTGTAATCTCCTCGTTTTTAAATACCACTTCGAGATTAAAACGGATGATATCATCCAAAAACACAACATAGGTTTTATCCGCTTGTGCTATTTTATAAAAACGAGGCAATTCATTTGATGGAATATTTAAGATAAATGCCTGATGTAAATCGCCATCCCTAACCGTTACTAAAAAGTATAATTCATTATTTGAGGGGAAAAAGCTGGTTTCTTCATGTACAGACACGGGTTGGAGAAAAGCCAAAACCTGACTTAAAAAATATCGGCGGATTTCCTGCTCAATTTCTAAAGGAAAATGATGCCCATAAATAAGCTCGATGTTATTTTCCTGTAATTTCGGGATAATATCCAATCGCAAGGTATTGCCATATCTTTGCTGCTGCCCGGTTATTAAGTCATTTGCCGATTTAACCAAATCATCACTAACGTGGATATCGTTATCTTCCTTATTGCTCAGCTTTTGCAAGGCCAGCAATACGGGCATCCTTACCCGATAAAATTCATCCAGGTTGGAAGAAAAAATAGATAGAAACTTAATACGCTCCAGCAATGGCACGTTTTCACGCTCCGCTTCCATCAAAATCCGCTCATTAAACTTAAGCCAGCTTAAATCACGGTTAAATAATTTGCTCTTAACTGCTGTTTCCATTAAAGTTTTCCGTAAGCTGCGTAAGCAACAACAAAGGCAAGCACTGCCGCAATCAGGCCAAACATGAAAATGTTATAAGCCAGGCGAATCAATTTATATTTTCGACCCAAAACCACCCCTTGCGAATACACATCCGTAATCAATGTGCCATATAAAAAATCCTTATCGTTCATTACCTTTACCATGCCATCGGTATAATCCGGTAACGACATTTTATAGAAATTACCAAAGAATAGCAGGTTAACCTTCTTTTGCTCCATTTCTTCGGGCGTAAATACACCCGGCGGAATAGATGGCCTGGTTGATAATATCGAAACCACCACACAGGTTAAACTTACAATCAATAAAATAAAGGTGGGGATAATCAGGTTGCCGTGGTCTTCTAATCTGCGCAATAGCAAACTCACAATTAAGGAAAGCATAATCGAATTTACCGTAATTAAAATATGGGCCTTATTATCGGCCATATCGCTTAAGCGCTGGTTATTTGCCGATGTTATCCTGAACATGGTTTCAATGCCCTTATCCGGCCGGTCATTCTTGTCTTTCTTATCTTTCTTCTTTTCCTTAGGCTGCTCAATTTCTGTTGAGAGATTGCTGTGCAAATTGGGCTCAACAAAAGTTATCTGGGTAGATTGCTCAGACAGCTTGTTTTTAATCTTATCGATATTTCTTTGCTTCTGGTCATTTAACAGCAACCTGGCATAATCGGTATGGTATTGGTGCGATTCCAGAAACCGCACATCATCCATCCGCCATTCCTTCTTACTAATATCCTTATTGTAAATAAGCTCTGCTTCTTTATGCATCAGCTTACCCTTCTGCCTGAAATCTTCCGTACCCAAATGAAACAAATCTGCATCGCATAAAATATTTTCCAATAGATTGGTCGGCTTTTGCGGCATCCTCGTGCTCAAAATCGCGTTCGATACCTTTAGCCTGATTTCCTCAGGTAACTTTTCGTTCTCTAAAAAAATATTGGCCAGCTCCGCCCCCTTTACTTCATGATGTAAGTTATCTTCAAAATAACCCGTATCATGAAACCAGGCTGCAGCCGTTACAATAAAGAAATCTTCATCATTTAATTGATAATGATTGGCAATTTGCTGTGCCGCCTTCACCACACGCTGCGTATGTTCCAGGTTATGGTAAACCAACCTGTCATCGTGATGGGTATTAAAATAATCGTTAATATGCTTTTCTACATTTATCTGTAGTTGCTTGTAATCCATGAACGTAATGCTAAAATTATGATGTTATTTATATGCCCGCTGCGTTGTAAAAGATTCTATATGGTTATAAAATTAAGCTAATTTTCACAATAATCAGCCTGATTTTGTGAACTGCATAATGCTTTGCCCATTTTACACCACAACAATCTATAATCAATTTAGCTGTATAATTGTTTTTCGATAAAAGCAATTCATTGAAAATGAATGATAAAATCTATTTTAAAGAAAATTAGTAAAAAACTTTTTCATAAATTGAATGCAAATTTGTAACATTGCACTCGCAAAAAACAACACGTTTTTTCAGGGCCTATAGCTCAGTTGGTTAGAGTAGAAGACTCATAATCTTTTGGTCGCTGGTTCGAGCCCAGCTGGGCCCACAAATAAAAAAAGCCTCTTAAGACATCTTAAAAGGCTTTTTTTATACCTTAAAAGTGCATTAAAGGCCTATTATACACAAATAGCGATTGCAGTCATAAATTAGGTTCAACAGCATTATTTGCTTAACTTGGTATAAACCGCTTAAGAAATACTTAAGAATTTTCACATGAATCTAACATCCGCTTAAGAATTACTTAAGAAAAAATCACCTACTATGATTACAATTTCTTCGACAATTATCACATCTGAAAAAAAAAGGACAGTACATGGAATGTGAAAATAAGGATATGGCACAATAAGCAACCAGCCTATATTGAAACAGCTCATTTTGTTACAGAGAAACAACTCACAAAAAAGAAAGGCAGTAAAACATACCTCCTATAGAAAATATTGGTAAAAGAATCAACTACAACAGAGCAAAAACAAGGACAAAGCTTATTTTAGTGTGAAAATCATAAAGCCAGCTCATTCACTTCTGGAAAAATATGCAGGTAAACTTCAATTAAGATATTCAAATGCCCAAGGATTAAATGCAGCATTAGATCAAGGACTTAAGGAAGTTAGTAAAATTCCTGGAATAGATTTTTACGATATACGTCATTGTGTTGGCACGTGGGCTCGTAGAAAATGTGGTTATTCAAAAGATGATGTCGCTGAAGCATTAAATCAAACAGATAGAACTGTTACTGATATCTATATTGCCCAGGATTGGAGTCTGAT
>NZ_JAVTSG010000004.1:0-382039 GCF_032678425.1 Pedobacter aquatilis
ATAAAGATTGGTTGGTCATTAAAATTGTGTTTGCAGTTGGGTCAGTGCTGAAGTTGTTTTGAGCCTTCACATTTTTGTAAACAAATGCAGTATTCTTTTTTAATTTTGTAGTGTGTTGAGCTTTCATATTATGTATATATTTATTGCTGTTAAATTAATTTGTTGTTGTTTTGATTAACTGTTGTAAAGGTGCGGCGAAAACGCAGGCAGTACGAAATTTTTACATCAACCCATTATTTTTACAGATAAAACCCCTGATTTAGTAGATAAAACCCATTTAAATGAACATTCTTAAATTAAAAAACTGGTATAAGGAATATGAAATTCATATTCTTTCTTGGCTCTTTTTCATCCTATTTGAGGTTGTAGTCACCGGAATTGTTTATCAAGTTTTTTATTCTGTAGGAAATTATATTATTCATTACATTATCAATATTTCTATATTTTATTTTCACGCTTATGGTGTTAGTAAAATTCTAATCAGCAATGTTAGGTACAAGCCTTGGTTAATATTCTTTTTCCTAATCTTAGAGATTGCATTATATCTGGGTTTAGCATTTGGACTAGAATTACTTGCAGCCCATACTTATGATCCTGAGCTTCAAAAAGCTATACAGCCAAGCTTTAAATACTTTTTAAGATCAGCATACAGAGCCATATATTTCATTGGTTTTAGTACTGGTTATGTGTTTTTACTAAATTCAATTCGTGAAAGAAAAAGAGTACAACAACTAGAAAAGCAAAATTTAATCAACACGATTGAGAAACAGGCTTTAGAGAATGATTTAGTACAATCACAGAATAATTTCCTGCGTAGCCAAATAAATCCTCACTTCTTATTTAATACGCTTAATTTCATCTATAATGATGCGAGAAAGAAAGCTCCATTAGCGGCCGATGCAATTATGAACTTATCTGAAATGATGAGGTACGCTTTAAAACGGCCTGAAGCTTCAGAATTGGTGCCATTAAGCGAGGAAGTGGAACAGATAGAGCATCTAATTAACCTACATAAATTACGTACAGCTAATACAATTAACTTTAATCTCGAGGTTAAAGATGATTTGTTTGGTTTAAGATTCCCTCCACTTATCTTATTAACTTTGGTAGAAAATATGTTTAAGCATGGAAACATTGCACATTCATCGCAGCCATGTGTGGTCCAAATTAATTATGATAGAAAGAGTTTAGTTATTTCGACCCTAAACATGATAAATGATGTGAAGAAGAAAGAAGTGGAAAGTCATCATGTGGGTATGGAGAACATTGATAAACGTTTAAATAACTTCTATAAAGACAGGTATTCGTTTAAATTTTATAAAGACGATACAAACAGATATTTCACAGAAATAAGAATTGATATAGAAAATCCAATGGCAGGTTTGAATCAGCATTCTAATGCTTAATATTTATTAGAGAAACTATTTACTCATCGCTTTTCTACGCTGTATATCTTTTAACAGAAAGTAATAGATTACCATTTCATGTGTTCTTTGTTCTTTATTGAATAAGCGGTTTACGTGCATATGCAATAAATCGCTGAACAATTGGCTACGCCTAACAGATGCTACATTTCTTAATATCGAAATAAATGATTCAGTAAAATGATTAAATGAATCTAATTGCGTTTCGTTTAAACTTTGAGTATCTGTTTTACGATAAATCTGGTATTGAGCATTTAGCTTTTTAAAGTCAGTTGGGTCCAGGTTATGCTCTTCATTAAATGAATCAGACATCAGTTTAATAATCTCCGTTAGCTTATCATCCTCAAACACAGCTGAGGTTTGAGTCTGTTCAACCAAATCAGCACAATATTTATAATTGCTTAAAGCATCTGAATGGCTTTCCAATAAAGATAAAACAAAGTTACTATCCGCTTTGAAATGTGTTTCTACCGCTTCAATAATATCATTTCCGTAACGCTGCGTTTCTCTCTTATAGGTTTTAATCTGCAAATCAGAGATTAATCCGCTAGCAATATCTTCTTCCAAATAGGATGAAAATGCTGATGATAAAATATAACCTTCTTTCTCATCCTTTAATAAGATTCTAAACCGAATATGATACCCATTCTCATTGTATCGGATGAAAAACCACTTGTTAATATGCTTTTGATACGCTTGAATAAAATGAGCAATTGGACCAGAAAGTATTGCATCTGAACGTTGTTGGTGGCAATATATCTCAAAATATAACCACTCCTTTCCTGGAGGAAAAATCTGCTTAACATTATTTTCTGCTGTTAGGGCATAACTCCCCATGCTTCGATAAATATTTTCTTCGTGGTAAAGATTTAAAATAAACTGAGCCAGATATGGTTTAGAAGATGTATCAACTACTGTACCCTTTTTAGGTAGTAAAACTTCCTCCAAATAAATTTTATCTTGCTTTTGTATATAAGATAGAAAAGCAAGCAAATCAGTATCGCTGTTTACATCAAAACATAATGTTTGATCGGATAAACCACATTTGAAATACGCCTCTAATCCTATTTCCTTTAAGTAAGTTCTGCAATCGATAATACTTTGAGATTCAAAATCAGCTTTGCTTACCTGCCATTTTTGTTGTGCAAGTACAATATTCTTATATTGAATTCGTGGATAATATGGAAGATTAGGGTAAAAATTATCAAGAAAAAGGGTAAGATTCGTTTGAATATTTTGATGTTGCAAATCGCATAATAGCCTAAAAACGGATAAATCTGAGCGACTGTAGTTGTATGCTGAAGCCATTCTTGGAATCAAACGCTGATTTAAACTTTTGGATTTTAATATAATCTCATTCCCATGAACAGATAATACAATATCGTCGAGTGTTAATGGTTCAGCTGAAGTATCGAAGTTTAGAATAGAAAGTTGCTTGTTGTAAACAAGTTTTCTACGATTTATATTATCGACATTAGTTTCAACCATATAAGCCACGTCAAAAAAAAGCACATCAGGGTTTGCATTTTCTTCGATTTTCCCAATAGCTTTGCAATGCTCTAGCACCTTATCGGAAGCAAGTGTAAATCGTCCACTTAGCGCATTTGCTGTACTCCCACCTGTTTGATCAACACAAACCAAATCATCAATAGCAGTTAGCAACATGCTAAATGAGTTTGGAATAATAACAGGTTGCTCGGCTAATTGAATCCCTAATTTATCTAATTGAATAACAGAATTAGACTTAAAGCTTTCAGCAGAAAGCATTTTTGAAAAACCAGACTTTATATTGTCAGTCCAGTCTTCTTTCTTTGCTATATTTTTACCTCGAAACTGCGCTATAAAATCATCACCTTGCCCAGCTTGTTCCAATTCATCATAACCAACACCCATTTCAGGATCTAAAGCCAACGACAACGGCACTTCACGTTGCTCAAATTTTAGTTTGAACTTATTTATGAAATTCGTAAGTGCAGCTCTATTTTCAATTGGCTGCATGCGCTGCATTAAGTTTATCAAGCCAGGAACAGCATTAAATAAATCAGCGTTTATTCCACCGCCAATAACATTTCGTTCTGCAATTAAATACTTAGGTAATTCGGCTGAAGTTTGTATCCCTATTCGTTTAAAATAATCATTACCAATAATATTTGGGTCAGCTTCGCTTAATAATAATTGTAGCGAAAGCATATCCTCAATTAATGAAATAACATCAGATTTATTTTCTTCAGTTACCTCTAGTTTTAACAATAAATCATTAAAGCGAATTGGCATTTTACTGCCCTGAAGTATTTTAAAAACAGCATCATCTTTATCAATTTCAGCCAACTCAAATAAACCATCTGTACAAGCAATATATCTGATGCTTTTAGAGGTGAAATAATAGCTACTGTTTGCAAATAGAAAGCAGTTATTATCCAATAATTGGCTAATGGAAAGCTGAATCTTATTTTTTTCGGGCCAATCTATAAACTCGTGAATCAATTGCTGCTCATCAATAATGATTTCATTTTGCTCAGCATTATTAAATCCATCCTTAAAAATGCTAAAACCGGCAAAAGTACCATAAGGTGTTGAGCGAAATTTCGAGCGATTGAAATATTTCCAAATGGTGAAGAATATTTTAGGCGGTAAGCTATGTATTTCTTCCGCTTGAACATCTTTTATGGTTTCGTAAAATGCAGCAGATGAAACGGATATTGCTATTTTAAGTTCATCCCAACAATCAGCAAGGTTAGCCGTGTAAGAAAATTTCGGTGTACGAAAGATAATGTTAGGATGTATTTTTAATTTCATAAAATAGATTTCAGGCGAAAATTACAAAGTTTTCATGTAATCTGATTAGAAATGCTTGCGATAATTTACTTCAATGGCATAAAAAAAGTCCCAATTTTCATCGGGACCTCCATTAAATTATTGTGTTTATTTTATCAGATTGTATAATTCATCGAGTTTTGGTGACAACACAATCTCTATTCTTCTGTTTTTGCTTCTGGCATCGGCAGAAGTATTTGCACCCAATGGCTGGAATTCACCTTTACCGGTTGCGGTCATCCTTGCACTTTCAACTTTTTCATTCTCGGTAAGATAGCGAACAACCGATGTAGAACGCAAAACACTTAAATCCCAATTATCCTTAATTTGACCCAAATTGTTTACCTTTTGGTTATCGGTATGTCCTTCAACAGAAATATTAATTTCGGGTTGTTGTTTTAAAACTTTAGCAAGTTCCGTTAATGCTTGTTTACCTTTTTCATCAATAATTATACTACCAGATGGGAATAAAAGTTTATCAGTTAATGAAACATAAACCTTACCGTTTTTAATTTCCACAGTTAAGCCGCTTTTTGTAAAACCTAATAATGCTTGTTGTAATTTTTCTTTTAATTGATTTGTAGCTTCATCGCGTTTACGCAAAACCTCTTCAACTTCTTTTAAACGTTTTTCCCGAGCGGCTAAATCGCCAGACAGTTTGCTTATTTCAGAAGAACTGTTGCTTTTTAATTTATTAAAACTTGCATTAGTTTCGCTGAAACGACTTTGTAAGTCACGCAAATCTTCACCTAGCATGGCGGTATCCTTTTTAAGCTTATTTACTTCTTTCTCCAGGTTTTCAATTTTTATTAAGCCTTCGTTAAATGCAGTATAAAGAGAGTCTTTTGTGCCCAATAAAGCTTTATATTTTTTGGGAGACAGAACTACACACGAGGTAAATGATGAAACTAAAAGGATGAGTGCAAAGGCTAAAAAAGTATTTTTCATTATTGTATTGGCTTAAATTATTGTTCTAATGCGTTTCGTAAAAATGCAACTAATGGATTAACAGTTTTAAAAGAACTTACTAACTTATTAACGATTGTTGGTTTTAAAAATTCTTCATCATCAATTTGAGTTGTAGCTTCAAAACTTTTTAATTTTAAAAACTCAATATTTGGATCTGCAGGATCATAACCTTTTGGCGCATTTTTAAGGGCATTTCCAGTACCTAATTTAAAACTTGATTTAAAGTTTTTTTCTGTAATTACCTTCTCAAAATCGCTGAAATTATAATCAATTTCTTGTCTGATAAGTTTTAAGTGCGCTGCTTCGGGCATCCAATAACCGCCCGCCAGAAAATTCTTGCCTGGCTGGATGTGTAGGTAATAACCTGGTTCATTACCGCCTTTACTTTTTGCAGAAAACCAGATTCCAAAATTATTTTTATAAGGGTCTTTGTTTTTGCTGAAACGTACGTCGCGGTAAATCCTCATTAGAGATTTTTTAGGATCAGTTTCTGAGGAAATTAGTGGATCAACTTTAGATAGTTCCGGAATAATTTCGGCAACAAGGTTTAAAACATCACTTTTTGCTTCCTCATATCGCTGTTTATTTTCAGCAAACCATTCTCTATTATTATTATCTGCTACGTTTTGAATAAAAACAAGCGTATCTTTTTTTAGCATAATCAAAAATCATTAAGAAAATAAGCCAATGGTAGACTACGGATTATCGTAATATGGCTTATATTTTATATTCGGCGATAGAACGTGTAGCAATAATATCCTTGAATATCGATAATTAAATGGATAGAAAATAAAACACCCACTAAAAATGGCAATTAAATACGTCCAGAAATTTTCATCGCTAAGTGTACCAACCGCAAGATAGGTTATAAAACTTACTGTGAGCATTTCGGCAACATTCATTGCATAACTCACATACATAGCGGCATAGAAATAACCAGGTTCAATTTCTACCCGTTGCCCGCAGTGCGAACAAACTTCTTTTGTATGCTGAATGTTGAAACCGTACATACTACCTGTAAAAATATCACCTCTACGGCAATGTGGGCATTTTGCTCTAACGATTGCAGAGAGTTTAGAAGTTTTTGAAGCCATACTAATTTAAATTTAGCGGTTCGGACTTCATATTAAGTTCTACATTTTTTTTGCGGTATTTTTTATACCAAATAATGCCAACAACAAGTGCCAACAAATAAGGTATAACCAAAAGATAAATAACCCCTGTATTTAAACCTGCTGCCTGCGTATTCCCATTTTTAACACCCTGTTCTGCATTAATTGTACACATTGCACACTGGGCATTAACAGATAATGTAGATATGAATAGAATTGCAACAGTAAAAAATAGATAAATTAATTTCGCCTTCATTGATACAAATATAATGATTATCGAGGTTTAGGGCTTAAAAATTATGTCATAAAAAAAGTCCATCTTATTGATGAACTTTTATTTTTTAATGTTGATAGTAAGGTGATATCATTAAGTAGACTATCACACCCGTTACGGCTACATACAACCACATTGGATAAGTAATTCTTGCCAGTTTTCTATGTTTATCAAATTTTTCTGCAAGCGCTCTAACATAAGTAAATAACACAAAAGGTATTATAATAACGGATAAACAAATGTGCGTAATCAATATAAAATAATATACATATCTGATTACACCAGTGCCGCCAAATTTGGTACTATCGGCTGTCATATGATAGGCAACATACATTGCTAAAAAAGCAACGGATAAGCAAATCGCAAACTTCATTAAATTTTCGTGACGCTTACGCTTTCCATTTTTTATGGCCATTACAGCCATCACTAACACAATTGCAGTTAATCCATTTACGGCTGCGTATATTGGTGGTAAAAAATCAAGCGGTTTTACATCATAACCGAGTTTCCTTAAATTTACGCGAAACAGTACCGCAACTACTAGTGGTATTGCAACTGATAACACAATAATCCACTTGTTATATTTTTTTTCTATAGCGTTATCGCTCATGATTTAATCTTGTGATTTTATTCGTTTATCTTCCGTCTTTAATGTTTCTCAAATCTTCAGCCACCAGAACTTTAATTTCATCATCAAGCTTAGATAAAGCTTCAGGATTTGTAGCTTCATAATACCCACGGATTCTTCTATGGTTATCAATTAATAAAATTTGATTTCCGTAAATAAATTTCGGTTTCCCATTCTGTTTATGATAAATCATATCAAGCAGCAAACCATGCCTGATGAATGGGTAAACCTGCAGCGTATCACCACTTAAAAAATCCCATTTGCCTGGTTTTGCGTTTAAAGAATCTGCCAATGGCTTAAGATTAGTCGGATTATCAAATGGGTCAACAGAAAGGCTTAAAAAACGGATTAAGTTGTTTCTTTGATAGCCTTCTTCAATCCTTTGGATATTGGTATTAATTTCTTTAACAGAACTTGATTTAAAGAAAAGATTCAGCACAACAATCTTATCTTTCAAGGGAACCCAATTAATGGTTTCATTTTCTTGATTAACCAAGCTAAAGTCGGGCACTTTATGATATATCGTATCCGGAATCTTCTTTCCTTTTTTCGTATGAAAAGTAGAGGCTACAATCTTATCACCAAATATTGGCAAGGTTTTATACCTGTTCTTTGCAAATTGCGGCAATATGTAAAAAAACAAAAATCCCGGTATAGCTAGTATGCTTACCAGGATTAATGTTTTCTTTATTGAAAATTTTCTCATTAAAAATTTGGAGTATGGTGGAATAAGAAACCACCTTCAATCAGCATTAAAACTAAAAAGTAAATAATAAAGATAAATGTTACCGTTAGCGAAAGCTGCAATCCAAGTTTTTCATATTTAAGGTGCATAAAGTATGCAACAATATAAAAGGCTTTTAATAAAGTTAAAGCGATATAAACGAAGTTACCTACACCGTGAGACATATAGCCTTTTGGTAAGACCCAAAGTGCAATGATGAACTCAATAACTGTAATTAACAATAGTATTCCAAAAACCTTCCAGATTTTTCCTTTGGTTAGGCCACCATGTTCATCATGGCCTTCTGTATGTGCGTGATTTTCTGACATAATAATATCTTATAAAATAATTAAACCAAATAGAAGAATGTAAATACGAACACCCATACTAAATCTACGAAGTGCCAGTATAAACCAACTTTTTCTACCATTAAATAATGACCTCTCTTTTCAAAAGTTCCATTTATAGTCATGATTAAAATGATGATGTTAATTACAACACCACTAAATACGTGAAATCCGTGGAAACCGGTAATGGTAAAGAATAAGTTTGAAAACTGTTGAGCTGATACTAATGAAACATCACCAGAAAACAAATGTTTTAAAGTTTCCATTGGAGGAATTTTACCCCAGCCAAAACCTTCATGGAATAAGTGTGTCCACTCTAAAGCCTGGCAGCCTAAGAACATGAAACCACCTATGATTGTAGCAATCATCCATCCGATTACTTCTTTTTTAGAATTTCTATGACCAGCTTCTACTGCTAATACCATAGTTACCGAACTCATAATCAAAATGAATGTCATGATACCTACGAATACTAACGGAGCACCGTGATCTAATACCCCTGGAATTGATTGGAAAACCAAATCCGGATCAGGCCATGTTAATTTAGAAAAACGCTGAGCACCATAGTATATCAACAGCGATGAAAAAGTAAAAGCATCTGATAAGAGGAAAAACCACATCATGATTTTACCATATTCTACTGACCAGGGCGAACGACCACCACTCCATGGTCCTGTTTTAACGTGATCTAATTGTGATACTGAATTCATTTGGAAATAGTATAATAGTTTGTTAACAAATTTAACGGTTCAAAAGTAAAAAAACATACAGATATATCCATAATATATCTATAAAATGCCAAAAAATAGAGGTTATTTCCATACGGAACTTATTTTTAGCCAAGGGAATATTCTTGTAACTACCCACTAAACTGCTGATTATAAAACCTAAACCAGCAAGAATGTGAAATAAGTGCATTAATGGGACCACATATATAAACGATATTGCTGCGTTGTTACCAACTAAAGTCGCTCCGGTTTTAACCATACTTCCCCATGCAACAAACTGCATAAAGCCAAAACCAAAGGCTAAAATCATGGTAAACCACAACATTTTGCGTTGTAGTTCAAAATTTAATTTTCTTAATGCTCTTGATGCTAATGTTAAGGTAATACTGCTGGCAATGATTATTAGCGTGCTATATATAAAAGCATCTGGCAGAACTAAACCATGCCCTTTACCTTTTGATGCGGCAAAAACCAAATAATAACTGGTAAAGCCTCCAAACATAATGGTAGATGATACGACAAAAAGCCAGACGATAAATTTCTTTGGCCTCGGATCGAATATATCTTGTGTATTTTCCATTGTTAAAATCATAATTAATTATTTTGCAATAAAATCAAATAGTAAGACCAACTGCACAGCCGGAATGTAAAAAAAAGAACAGAACATCACCTTTTTAGCATCTACAAGTTCTCTGTTCGTTAACAACTTAAAGGCCAAATAGCTAAAAATTGAACCGGCTATAAGTGATATACCTGCTATAAAATATCCTCCAAAACCATATAGAGTTGGCAACAAACTAATTGGAATTAGGATAAGTGTACTCACAAAAGTGAATAATGCTGATGTTTTATCTCTTTTCTTAGTTGGTAATAATCTAAAACCTGCCTTTTTATAATCATCATCTAGAACCCATGCAATTGCCCAAAAATGTGGGAACTGCCAAACAAATTGAATCAAGAATAATATTACAGCTATTTTGTAGTCGATATCTAAAAACAAGTCAGACTTTAAACTTCCAAAGGCGGCCAAATAACCAATTAACGGTGGCAAAGCCCCTGGTATAGCGCCAACAAAAACTGCAATTGGCGATTTACGTTTTAAAGGTGTATAAGCAAAAGCGTAAAGCAAAATAGAAAAAACAGATAACAATCCAGTTTCCAAATTTAAATGCCCTAGAAGCCAGGTTCCAAGAAAGGCCATGAAAACACCTAAAACCAAACCTTGTCCGGTCGTCATTCTGCCGGCAGGCATTGGTCGGTCCTTAGTTCGAGCCATTAACTTATCCAAGTCAACCTCAATAATTTCGTTAAAACAATTCGCAGCAGCTGTTACCAAGAATCCTCCGGCAATTAAAACTAACCAATTTTGCCAATCGATAGAAGGAATATGCCCTCTTCCAACTTGCATTTTCTGACCAATTAAAAATGAAATTGATGCAGAAAACACTACCGTAAAAGATAGCCTAAACTTAACGAGCTTTGAAAAATCTGAAAAAAATTGCTTCAATTTTCTTTATTATTATTGTCTATATGTTTTTGTTCGGTAAACCAACAAGTACAAATAAAACTGTAAACTAAATAGCATTGTAGAAAACAAAATATGCAATGCTTGTGCTACTGGTGGTAATGATATATAAGCTAAAGCAAATCCGCTTAACATCTGTATCGCCAAGGTAAGTAAGATAAACCTTGCCGTTAATAATGGCGCAGCCTTTCCACTAAACCTATCAATTACCATTTTATAAATAACTCCATTAGCAATAACAACGAGTATGGCAAAATCTCTATGGTAAGAAAAAACATCACCAACTTTTGAAACCCAGGTATTTCGGGTTGCAAGAGATTTAGCGATAACATCAATTGCTTCTCTAACTTCTGTTCCTAATATTATTTGCACGATGCTGACAGCAAGTGTAAAAAACAAAAATCCTTTTAACCACGCAATGCGATACATGATAACCGAAGGTTCTTTATGCAACTGCTTGGCGTAGCTATAGGTATAGATTGAAATGGCCAAAATTACCAATGCTAAAAGCATGTGAACGGTTACAACCCATTGAGCTAAATTTGTTGACACAACGATTGAACCCAACCAAGCTTGATACCCAACAACCAGTATATTTACGATGCTCAATACAATAATTCGCTTTGCAGTTTTTTTATATACAAATGAATAAATTGCGGTAAGTAATAAGAATATCCCAGCCAAAGCACCAGCCAATCTGTTTATATATTCTGTCCAGGTTTTAGCAGGGTTAAATTCTTCAGGAACAGTAATATTTTTATCATGCCTGATACTATCTGCCAATTCCTTTTTGCCCATACTTTCCAGGTATTTAGCAAACTTCTCATTCTTCTTCAACCTACCTGCAACATATTTCTCTTTATAATCTGTTGGAAGTTGAGAAACATCAGTAGGTGGAATATATCTATCAAAACACTTAGGCCAATCCGGGCAACCCATACCAGAGCCAGTACTTCGTACAATACCGCCAGCAAGTATAACCAATAACGTAACGATAATGGTTATTAAGTTTATCCTAATGAAACGTTGTTCTGATCTACTGATCATATCTATTTTAAGATGAAAAGGGTATCCGGATAAGCAGAAACTTAATCAGATACCCTTTAAAATTTTGTTAAAGCTATCTAACTAGCCCTTATTTTCTGTCACAGGATTGGCAGTTTCCCAATCTTGTTGTATTTTTTCTGCTTCCGTATTTCCTTCAAAATCATGAGGTAAATTTGATCTCATTGTTTGAGAGAAAGGAACAGTTTGAGGAATAAAATCTTCATCATGACCAGGTTTACTATAATCGTATGGCCATCTGTAAACCGTTGGAATTTCTCCAGGCCAGTTACCGTGAATGTGCTCAACTGGAGCAGTCCATTCTAATGTATTTGATTCCCAAGGATTCTGAGGAGCAACTTTACCTTTATAGATTGAATAAAAGAAGTTCCACAAAAATGCTACCTGAGCTAATGCAGCCATGATAGCTGCCCATGTTACAAATACGTTAACTGTTAACCATTTTTTCATGAATTCAAATTCAGTAAAAGCATAGTAACGACGTGGAACACCATCTAAACCTAAAAAGTGTAGAGGGAAGAATACTAAGTATGCAGCTATAAAAGTTAACCAGAAGTGTAAGTAACCCAATTTAGCATTCATCATTCTGCCAAACATTTTTGGGTACCAGTGGTAAACACCTGCAAGCATACCAAAGATTGCCGCAGAACCCATTACTAAGTGAAAGTGGGCAACTACGAAGTAAGTATCGTGTAAGTTAATATCTAATGATGCGTTTCCTAAGAATAATCCGGTTAAACCACCTGAGATAAAGAATGATACCAAACCGATAGCGAATAACATTGCCGGAGTGAAACGGATATTACCCCTCCATAATGTAGCTAAGTAGTTAAATGTTTTTACTGCTGATGGTACCGCGATAATCAACGTTGTAATCATAAATACACCACCCAATAATGGATTCATACCCGTTACAAACATATGGTGACCCCATACGATAAACGAAAGCACAGTAATACCTATTAATGAGTAAACCATCGCATGGTAACCAAAAATTGGTTTACGTGAATTTACCGAGATAACTTCTGATGAAATACCTAAAGCTGGCATGATTACAATGTAAACCTCAGGGTGACCTAAGAACCAGAATAAGTGTTGCCACAAAATTGGAGAACCACCTTCATTAGGTAATACATTAGTTCCCATTACGATATCAGAAAGGTAGAAACTTGTTCCAAAACTTCTATCGAAAACTAATAGTACAACACCTGCAACTAATACAGGGAATGATAAAATACCTAAAATAGCTGTTAAGAAGAATGCCCAAATTGTTAAAGGCATTTTCCAAAGGTCCATACCTTTGGTACGCATGTTTAAGATTGTACTAACATAGTTAATACCACCCATTAGTGATGATGCTACGAAAAGTACCATACTGATCAACCACATGGTCATACCTGTACCAGAACCTGGAATTGCCGTTGGAATTGCTGATAATGGAGGATAAACTGTCCAACCACCAGAAGCCGGTCCGGTTTGGATGAAGAATGAAGCCATCATAATCACACAGGCAGTAAAGAAGAACCAGTATGAAAGCATGTTTAGGAATGGCGACGCCATATCTCTTGCTCCAATTTGTAATGGAATTAATAAGTTACTAAAAGTACCACTCAATCCTGCAGTTAATACAAAGAATACCATGATGGTACCGTGAATCGTAACCAAGGCTAAGTAAAAATCAGATTTAATACGACCACCTTCAGCCCATTTACCTAAAAATGTTTCTAAGAAAGGGAAGTTTTTATCAGGCCAAGCTAATTGAATACGGAATAAGATTGATAAACCCATTGCAATAACCGCCATAATAATACCGGTTACTAAAAATTGCTTCGCAATCATTTTGTGGTCCATACTGAAGATGTACTTTGATATCAAAGTCTCCTTATGGTGCCCGTGATCAGCGTGATCGTGATTGTGTTCGTCGTGTAATGCTATTGTTGACATAATTCTTTTCGCTCTTCGGTATATTATTTATTTAAAGCCATTTGGTTAGTTGCAACTGCTGCAGAATCTGTAGCTGTTGAGTCTGAACCTGATTCTACAGGAGCAGGTGCCACTGGCAAATTAAATTGTTTTCTTAAATCGTCGTTTAAGTAAGGTTTTTGCTCTGCAATCCACTCATCATATTCTTTTTGAGAAACTACACGTACAACTTTCTGCATGTTATAGTGACCAGAACCGCAAATTTTTGCACAATAGAATAAGTATTTAAAGTTTGGATCGTTGGTTTTCTGCTGCATCTCTGCAGTTGTAATTGTAGGTGTAAATTCAAAGATGGTTTGCATACCCGGTACAGTGTTTAATTGTACTCTAAAGTGCGGCATGTAAAAACTGTGAATCACATCCTTACTCATTAAAAGAAGCTTAACTGATTTTCCTACCGGAATAACCATTTCGTCTGCCATTAAATCATCACGAGATTTTAAATCCTTAAAATCGATACCCAAAGTATTTGAAGCTGTAGTTAACTTGTAATTTTTAGCACCTACAACACCATCAGCTCCTGGGTACCTTATAGACCATTTAAATTGTTCTGAAGTAACCTCGATTTGTAGTGGCTTATTGTTTGGGTCTTCAACTTTGTAGAAAATTGATCTCCAGGTTAAGAAACCCATCAACACTAATACAGTTAAAACCAATGCCGGAACAATAGTCCAGATTTTTTCAATTGTATTGTTGTGCGGGTAGTAATATGCTTTTCTCTTAGCTGAATATTTATAGATATAAGAAAATCCAAACAATAAGATGTGTGTTACAACAAATACAATCGTAGTGATGATTAATGTTAAATTAAACATTTCATCAATACGCTTTCCATGTATTGAAGCTGCATCAGGCAATAACATTGCGCCGTGTACTGTATATTCCCAATACACACCATACAATCCTAAAACCAAGAACAACGCAAATAAACTTGCATGTACTCTGTTCCAGTTAATACCTACAGGTTTACCTTGTGCTTCGCGGCTTAATTCATAAACTCTAATGGCTTTACCCACAATTGCAATGAATAAACATATGGCAAGAAATACCAGTACATAAAAAATTACTGATTTATAAACCTCTCCCATATCAACTTTCGGTGCCGCGGCAGCACCTGCTGCTGCATCTTGCGCAAATACGCTCGTGTTAGCAAAAACAGTAAGTAATACTGCTAAAGCTGCGGTCGTTTTATTCGTGATAAACTTTCTTAAACTCATTTTCTTAAAAGTAGTACGCTGTACTTCTATATAATAATTAAATATTCGCTATTATAAACATCAATTAAAGCTGATGATGCAAGCTTTCTTGTAATAAAGGGTGATTCTTTGCAATTAATGGTTTCTTGCTTAGGTTACTTAAAACCGTAAAGGTAAATAATCCTACGAAACCAATGGCAGTACCAATTTCTACAATACCAAAGCCATTGTGTCCATCTTCTACCGCACCTGGCATAATCATTTGATAATAATCTACCCAGTGACCAAGTAATACTACAATTGAAACAAATAATAATTTAACATCTGTTCTTTTATTATCTCTATCCATTAATAATAATACCGGGGCAAGGAAGTTCATTGCTAGGTTAAGGAAAAACCAGAACTTGTAATATTCAAATCGTTTATAGAAATAAACAGTCTCCTCAGGCATGTTTGCGTAGTAAATTAACAAGAACTGTGCAAACCATACGTAAGTCCAGAAGATAGAGAAACCGAAAATAAACTGACCTAAATTATGTAAATGGCTATTGTTAACCCATTGCATATAACCAGCTCTTCTTAATAAGATGATGATAATTGCAATTGTTGCTAAACTACTTACCCACATTGCTGCGAAGTTGTACCAACCGAACATGGTTGAGAACCAGTGTGCCTCTAATGACATGATGGTATCGAAAGCAAAAATAGGCGTTGTAAAACCGTAGATAACTAAGAATATACAAGCATTTTTGAAGCTTTTTCTGTATGAATTTAAACCACCAGCTAAATCTTCATTATATGAGAATTTAACAAACATCATTGCGAAGATGCTATATACACCTAAAAACAATACCTGACGACCTAAAAAGAATGGTACGTTTAAGAAAACTGATTTACCAGCAATTAACGCATCATAATTTGGGCTATTAGGGTCTGTTAAACCATCTGCATTCCAGTGGTGATATAAATTGTGTGTATATAAACCTGCAGAAATAATTACAAAAAGTATTACTGCTGCGATAGGCAATGTTTTGGCCATCGCTTGTGGTACACGTAAAATCGAAGCAGACCATCCTGCCTGAGCAACAAATTGAACAGCAAGGAAAAACATACCCGACATACAAACGCATGCAAAGTAATATCCCATAAGTAACAGGTTGGCAAAAGTACGCTCGTGCATTACTTTATCACCAGCTAAGAAACCATAAGCAATTGCAAGTACACCTAAAGCGATACCAACTATACTTAAAGTTTTTACTTTTCCTGTAAACTCAAATTGTTCACTAAAATTAATATTGTGAGTTCCCATTTATATTCTGCTTTACTTATTGTCCTTTTTGTAATTGTTGAACATACAACACAACTTTCCAACGATCTGTTGGTGTGATTTGCGAAGCATGTGAGCCCATGTTATTTACACCATATGTAATAGTGTGGTAGATTTTACCAGCAGTTAAATCTGCCATGTTACCACCTCTTGATGAAGCACCAGTTTGATAAGCAGGAACACCATTAAATTTTTCAATTTTAACTAAGTGGCCTTGTCCATCACCTTTCTCACCGTGACATGGAGCACAGAAAACAACAAATGAATGTTTACCTTCTGCAAGAGTAGTGCTATCTGCAACCAATGGATTAACCATTTTAGCACCAGCCTCGTTATATCCTTCTAAAGTATTAGGAAATTCATCATACTCTGTAAAACCTACAGGCTTAGTATTTGCTGGTGGTAATTGTGCAGTTTTACCATCCTTAAAGTTTTTATTTGGCTGATCCGGATTGTAAGCAATCGGATCATACATATTACGGGCATACTCTAACCCGGTACTGCGTTTATCTCTACAAGCCGAAAAAGTAGCTGCAAAAGCGATAGCTAAAAACGCGGCATAAACAAATTTATTCTTATTCATAGCTAATGTACTTCCTTTCATTATACTTTACTTCTAAAGCACCTGCATCTTTTAATAAACCATCAATTACAGTGTGTGATGCATTTTCGTGTGCATCAATTGCAATCACAAAACGATCATCAGTAGCACGTAAATCCATTACTCTTGGCGCTCTGCCTGGAAATAAGTGGGTTGATGCATAATAAGTTAAAACCATACCGAAAGCACAGAATAATACTGTTAATTCGAACATTATCGGAATAAAATCCGGTAATGCAAACGATGGTTTACCACCAATATTTACTTTCCAATCGATAACTGCACAAAAATAAATTAAAGCAAAAGCTGCGCAAGTTCCAGTAATACCAAAGCAAAACGCTGCGATATCGATTCTCGATCTTTGAATTCCTAATTTGGCTTCTATTCCGTGTATAGGCATTGGAGTATAAACATCATGAATGCTGATGTTATTTTCCTGAAGTTTCTCGATGCCATGCATCATTTCGTCAGGGTCGCCAAAGCTGCCTAAAATATATTTGATATCACTCATTGTTATATTTTTGCGTAATCTTCTTGTTTAACACTATCAAATTTCTCTAAAGATTCTATGTATTCAGCTACATATTCTTTATTCTCATGACCTTCTTTAATCTGTTTCATCTTCGCTTGCTCACTTGCAGTTTTTAATAATAATTTAACCTCCGCAATTGCGATTGATGGTAATACTCTTAAGAATAATAAGAATAGAGTAAAGAATAATCCGATTGAACCTACGAATACACTGATATCAACCCAAGTTGGATAGAACATTGCCCAGCTCGATGGAATATAATCACGGTGTAATGAAGTAACGATAATTACAAAACGCTCGAACCACATACCCACGTTTACAACGATTGATAAAATCCAGGTTGCTTTGATGCTTAGACGAATCTTTTTGAACCATAACAACTGTGGAGAGATCACGTTACAAGTCATCATCATCCAGTACGACCACCAGTAAGGACCAGTAGATCTGTTAATGAAAGCATATTGCTCATATTCAGAACCTGAATACCATGCAATGAAGAACTCTGTTAAGTAAGCAACACCTACAATTGAACCAGTCAAGATGATAATTTTGTTCATCGACTCAATGTGGAACATCGTGATGTAGTTCTCTAATCCTAAAACTTTACGGGCAACCAATAATAAGGTTAATACCATGGCGAAGCCTGAGAAAATTGCACCAGCAACAAAGTAAGGAGGGAAAATGGTAGTGTGCCATCCCGGAATTACTGAAGTTGCAAAGTCCATTGATACAATTGTGTGTACCGAAAGTACCAGTGGCGTAGATATACCTGCTAAGATTAATGATACGGCCTCGAAACGTTGCCAAGTTTTAACACTTCCAGTCCAGCCGAAAGAGAAAATTGTATAGATTTTTTTACGAGTACCTTCTGCACGGTCGCGGATGGTTGCGATATCTGGTAATAAACCCGTGTACCAGAATAATAATGATACAGAGAAATAAGTTGAGATTGCAAACATATCCCAAACCAGTGGAGAGTTAAAGTTTACCCAAAGCGAACCAAATTGATTTGGTAAAGGTAAAACCCAATAAGCTAACCAAGGGCGACCCATGTGGGAAACTACATAAGTAGCGGCACAGATTACGGCAAAGATGGTCATCGCCTCCGCAGAACGGTTAATAGAGTTACGCCAGTTCTGACGGAAAAGTAAAAGTACGGCAGAGATTAGTGTTCCTGCGTGACCAATACCTACCCACCATACGAAACCGGTGATATCCCATGCCCATCCAACTGTTTTATTTAAGCCCCATGCACCAATACCATTCCAAAAAGTGTAACTAACAGCTACCACCCAAAGTAATGCACCTAATGCTGAAACGATGAAACCAATCCACCAAGCCTTGTTCGGCTTGTTTTCTACCGGGCTTAAAATATCATCCGTAATTTTTGCGTACGTGATATTATCGCCGGTAATTAATGGTTCTCTAAGTATTGATTCGTTATGTCCTGACATAATTTGTATTTTCTTTATACTAAAGCTTACGCTTGTACTGTTGTATCTGTATTTCTAATTTTTGTCATATATCCGATACCAGGTTTCACGTTGATTTCTTCTAATACGTAGTAGATACGCTCAGAACGTAAAGCTTTTGAAACTTCTGAATTAGGATCGTTTGCATCACCAAAAATGATAGCGTTTGCTGAACAAGCTTCCTGACAAGCCATTTTAATATCGCCATCTTTTAATGGACGTTTCTCCATTTTAGCTTGCAATTTACCTGCCTGGATACGTTGAACACACATCGAGCATTTTTCCATAACACCACGAGAACGGGTAGTTACATCAGGATTTAAAACTAATTGAGTAAACTCGTTATTTAAATAGTTATCGAAACGTGAATCGTTCCAGTAGTTGAACCAGTTAAAACGACGTACTTTATACGGACAGTTGTTTGCACAGTAACGAGTACCTACACAACGGTTATAAGCCATCTGGTTTAAACCATCTGATGAGTGTACTGTTGCTAATACCGGACATACAGTCTCACAAGGAGCGTGGTCACAGTGTTGACACAACATTGGCTGATGAACAACAGAAACGTGATCTAAGTCTTCTAACTTAGCAATCTCTTTTTCTTTGGTTACATCACCTGTTGGGGTTTCATAGCTATAATAACGGTCGATACGAATCCAGTGCATCTCACGACGACGGCGAACCTCATCACGACCTACAACAGGAATGTTGTTTTCTACGTTACAAGCTACAACACAAGAACCACAACCAGTACAAGCATTCAAATCGATTGCCATAACCCAGCTGTTACCTGGTTTCTCGTATTCATCCCAAAGGTCGTAGTTTTTGTGGTCACCTTTATGGTTACCAGCAGAAGCATCTTTTAAGTATTCTTTAAATGTAGCCTCTTTTATTACTGCACGACCTTCGAAAGAGTGGTGTGTTTGTGTTTGTGCTAATTCGTAGAAACCGCCTGTTGGAGTAATGGTTACAGTTGTAGCATATTGCATTGTACCATTTACAAATGTTACAAACGGGAATGCATTTTTACCTACATCATTACCAGCTTTACCAACTTTAGTACGACCGTAACCTAAAGCAATTGAAGCAGTACCTTGAGCTTGTCCTGGTTGGATAAGAACAGGTAAGTCAACTGAATATCCATTGCTTCCTTTAACGGTTACAACATCAAATTCTTTTACACTTATAGATTCTGCAAATTTAGGTGCAAGGGCAACATAGTTATCCCAAGTTACTTTCGAAACCGGATCAGGTAATTCTTGTAAAAATGCATTGTTTGCATTTTTACCATCCCTCATTGGAATGTTTTCGTAAACCTGTAATTGAATATCTTTAGTTAAAGTTTTGCTGCTGCTTACAATTGAAGTAGCAACCTGAGCTAAAGATTGAGTGAATGAATAAGCTGCAGCTGGCTTTGGTGCAACAGTTACCACACCTTTTTCCAAAACGTCAGACCATTTTAAACCAATTGCAGGTAGCATTTTAGTTTCCCAGTTGCTACGAACGAATTGATAGTAATCTTTAACCGGTGCATCAGCCCATGTTAATAAGCTTTCTTCTGCCTGACGGCTGTTGAAAACTGGGTTAATTGTTGGCTGAACTATTGAATAGTAACCTTGGTAAGCGTTTGCATCACCCCATGATTCTAAATAATTATGGTTGATTGCAATCGCATCACATAGTGATGCAGTTTCATCTGCTCTATCTGCGAAAGAGATTTTAGCTGGAACGCTTTTTAATGCAGCTTCAAATTTCTTAGCATCTACATAATCGTAAGCAGGGTTACTGTTTAAGAATAACACAGCACCAACTTCTCCACGACCCATTTCAGCAACTAAGCCATTAAATTCAGCATCGTTACCTGCATATAAGAAACAAGGATTATCTAAATCGATTGTAGTACCATAACTTCCGATAGCGGCGTTAATGGCATTTACCAAAATTTGAGTTGAAACATCATTAGAACCGCATACAACTAAAGCTTTGCCTTTGCTTTGCACTAATTCTTTTGCAGCTAATTTAATTACTTTATCTGCAGTTGCATTGTTACCTAAAGTTCCGCCAGGTAAAGACTGGCCAGTAATTGCATTGTATAAAGCAATTAAAGCAGGACCTTCTTCTGATAATTTTACAGGAACACGAGTATCAGCATTTGTACCGGTTAAGCTCATTCCACTTTCAAACTGAATGTGGCGGCTCATTTTCTTACCTTCTAATGATTTGTAGTTACGGTTAGCCGTGTATTGAGAAGTAAATTCTTCACCGCTAATCCAGGTACCTAAGAAATCGGCACTAAAACTTACGATTAAATCTGCTTTATCGAAATTGTATTTTGGTAAAACTGCTTTACCAAAGCTATTTTGATTAGCCTGAATGATACCTGTATAAGAAACAGCATCATACTGCACTAATTTTGCAGCAGGATATTTTGTGATAAACTGAGCTAAAACTGCATTTGTAGAAGGACTATTAACTGTAGATGCTACAATGCGGATTTTTTTACCACCAGCTTGTGCTTTCGCTAATTCACCTTTAACAAAGCTATCTAATTTAGCCCATGTAGTTTCTTCATTTTTAAGAACTGGTGCTTTTAATTTAGATACATCATATAAATCTAAAACAGAAGCCTGTGCTCTTGCATCGGTACCACAATTAAATTCGCCCGCATTAGGGTTTGGTTCGATTTTAATTGGACGACCTTCTCTTGTTTTTACTAAAATACTTTGGCCGTTAAAGCTCGAAGTATAGTAGTTAGGAATACCCGGTGTAACCTCTTCTGGTTTCACTAAGTAAGGAATTGATTTATGAATCGGGGCTGTTTGACATGCCGCTAAAGTAACTGCACCTAAACCAAAACCTAACGCCTTTAAAAAGTCGCGGCGTGGGGTAACGGTACTTAACCCTGCTTCATTTAAAACATCTTCTATTGGAAGTGGCTCGGCAAATTCGTTTTTGCTATTCTTAACAAAATCGGGTGTATTGTTATACTCCTCTAAGCCTTTCCAGTATTTTTTGTTGCTTTCCATTTAAGCTATATTACTGTTTATTCGAACGTTCTTACTAAACTCTACAATTAATAGTGGCATTTACCACACTCTAAACCACCCAATAACGCTGGTGTAACTTTCTCGCCTTTTTTAATTTTCTCGTGCGCTTCGATAACCTTAGCGTAGAAAGCATTATTTTTCTGACCAGAAATATCTGTTTCTTTATGGCAGTTAATACACCATTTCATGGTTAATGGAGAATATTGATAAATCTCTTCCATTGTATTAACCGGACCGTGACAAGCGAAACATACTGGCTCAGTTGGCTGTAATCCTTTTGCTTTACGAATTGCATCTTCAGCAACTACTACGTGTTGAGAGTGGTTGAAGTAAGCAAAATCAGGTAAGTTGTGTACACGTACCCACTCCATTGGCTTTTCTTTGCTCTTATCGTATTTCTGAGTTTCAGGATCGTAACCTAAAGCATTGTAAATTTTCTTGATTTCAGGAGAAATATCACCATCATAATTATCTCTTGCCTGAACAGCTTTGTGACAGTTCATACAAACGTTTAATGATGGAATAGTAGCATTTTTAGATTTAAATGCTCCATTGTGGCAATATTGACAATCGATTTGATTGATACCTGCGTGTAACTCGTGAGAGAATTTAATTGGTTGTACCGGTTGGTAACCTGTGTGAACACCTGTGTTCCACATGCCCATCCAACCCCATGAACCTAAAGCAATGATTAAACATAAAATGAAGAACATTACAAACTTCTTGTTCTTGAACATTTTACGAACACCAACCTTTAATGGCACATCTTCTTCAATCTCGATACCTTGTTTTTGTAAAATTAAGCGCTCTAATAATTTAGAAGCACGACCTAAAATCACTAAAATAACAATTGCAATTGCAACAATAGCTACAATACCGGCGATTGACAAACCAGAGGTTGTATCATCTTTAGCAGCACCAGGTCCGGCAACATCACCTTTTGGTTTTGGCTCACCTTCTTTAATGTAAGCTAAAATGTCTTTTACTTTTTCTTCATCCAATTCAGGGAATGAAGTCATGGCAATTTTACCATTTTCGTTGAAAACTTTAACAGCAGCAGCATCACCCGAAGCGATTAAAGCGGCACTGTTAGGAATCCATTTTATCAACCACTCTTCAGAGTGACGATCGCTCACACCTGTTAAGGCCGGACCGATCATTTTCGCATCTAATGCGTGGCATGATGTACATTTTGCTTTGAAAAGCGTTCTTCCATTCGCAGCATCTTGCGCATTAACGGTAGAAACCGCAATTACGGAAATGGCTGAAAACAAGAATAACGACTTCCAAACGTTTTTTAAAATCATCGAGATATCTCTCATAATGAACACTTTATACTTATTTAATTTATTTTTTGTAGTGAAATTGATGCCTAAACTGAACTAGCCCCATCAAAACTTGAACAAAAGTATAACTTATTAATAAATCCCATGACATAATACTGACGTGAAATACAATTTATAATCATTCTAAACAAATGCCGTTTCTAGTCAATCAGTCAATAAAAATGCCCATTTTCGAAGTGCATCTCCAATGGGCATACTCAAAACCAATTTGGTTTTGTTAAGTTATGTTGTTATTGTTTTAATATCCAGGCGAACATTAAAGGCGCAACAATTGTCGCATCACTTTCTACAATAAATTTTGGTGTATGGATATCTAATTTACCCCAGGTAATTTTTTCGTTTGGCACTGCACCAGAATATGAGCCGTAAGAAGTGGTCGAATCTGAAATTTGGCAGAAGTAACTCCAGAACGGAATGTTTTCCATTTCCATATCCTGATAAAGCATCGGTACCACACAAATCGGGAAATCGCCGGCAATACCGCCACCAATTTGGAAGAAACCAATACCTTTACCATCGCTGTTTGCAATATACCAATCGGCCAACCAACCCATATATTCAATACCACTTTTCATGGTTGTTGCTTTAAGTTCGCTTTTCATTACGTAAGAAGCAAAAATATTACCCATTGTAGAATCTTCCCATCCCGGAACCACAATTGGCAAATTCTTTTCTGCCGCCGCTAACATCCATGAGTTTTTAGGATCAATTTCGTAATACTGCTCTAAATCTCCGCTTAAAAGCATTTTATACATAAACTCGTGCGGAAAATATCTTTCACCAGCGGTATCAGCATCTTTCCAGATTTTATGGATGTGCTTTTGCAAACGGCGGAATGCCTCCTCTTCAGGAATACAAGTATCGGTAACACGGTTGTAGTGGTTCTCTAATAAATCCCACTCATCCTGTGGACTTAAATCTCTGTAATTTGGTACGCGTTTATAATGTGAATGCGCAACCAGGTTCATAATATCTTCTTCTAAGTTTGCACCCGTACAAGAAATAATTGCCACTTTATCCTGACGAATCATTTCTGCAAGCGAAATACCCAATTCAGCAGTACTCATTGCACCAGCCAAAGTTATCATCATTTTACCGCCCTCATCCAAATGCGTTTCATAGCCTTTGGCAGCATCCATCATTGCTGCAGCATTAAAATGGAGGTAATTGCGCTCCATGAACTGAGATATTGGTCCTCTTGTATTGCTCATCTTGTTTTTTTATTAGTTGCCGCAAAAATAGGTATTTAGCCCGAAACGATAAAACTTATGTAGGTATTGGATTTAAAATACACGATGCATTTCTTTTTGGAAAGCAAATCCAGTATATATTTGGTTACAGCAGTCCGGCTTTTTGGTACAAGGCCCGATAAAGCCTGTGCAACTTGCCGGCACTACAACAATAATATAGTGCAGTAATTAAATCGGGCGCTTTTCCCTTCAATCCGGTTTAGGTGGCCTGGGGAATGCTTCCTATTAGCGAAAATCCAAGCAATCGTCATAAAATAACGGCTAAATAAATCTTCAATAAAAAATCTGTTAATTTGCGGCAATGAAAAAAATTTATTTCCTCCTGGTATTTGTGTTGCTGTCCGGAAGTTCATTTGCCCAAATGAAATTGATTAAAAAGCTGCTTTCTAACGAAAAAGACACTTTACGTAAGGCCAGTTTTTTACCTATCCCCTCTTTTGGTTATGCTCAAGAAACCGGTTTTCAGTTTGGCGTGGGTGCTATTGTAGGTTTTTATGCAGATAGATTAGACACCACTAATCGTCCATCATCATTAACCTTAAACCTGAACTATTCCACATTAAAGGCTTATAACATGAGCTCTTTAATTGATATCTGGGGTAAAGGAAACAAATTACACTATATTGGCGAATTGCGCTTTAAACGTATGCCATTTAATTTTTATGGTGTAGGTAACAATACTGAAGAATTAAACGCAGACAAGTTAATCCAACAGCAAATTAAAGTTTTACTACAAGCGGAAAAACAATTATTACCTAAAGCCTACACCGGTCTATCACTAGGCTTTGAAAATTACGAATACAAAGATGTGGTTGCAGATGGTATATTTAACGCCAATACATACTACAACAATAGAACCGGAAGCGTTTTATATTTAGGCGTTTCGCAAAGCTACGATGCCAGAAACAATAATAACTACACTACCAAAGGTTTTTTTGCCAGAGGAACCTACCAATACGCCCCAAATATTTTCTCGGCAGGTAATTTTACCGGAAGCCAGATAAAAATTGATGTTAGAAATTTTTGGCGACTAAACAAAAGCTTCGCAATTGGCGTTCAGGGCTTGTACAATACCGTAATCGGTAATAACACGCCAATTTATTTATTGCCGCAAATGGGGAATGATGAAATGATGCGTGGTTATTATGGAGGCCGCTACCGAGATAAAAATCTACTGGCATTTCAAAGTGAGTTACGCTACCGTTATAGCAGCCGTTTTGGCGCAACCGCATTTGCAGGTACTGGAACCGTTTGGGGTTTTGATGATTTCTCTACCAATTCATTCAAGCCAAATTATGGTGCAGGCTTTAGGTATTTCTTCGACCCAGAAAAAGGCATCAGCGTTCGTTTAGATTATGGAGTTGGGGAGAAAAGAGCAAACGAAAAACGCCAGAGCGGATTTTACATTAGTATCGCGGAAGCGTTTTAAAAGCTAGATTTGCTTTACTGAAGCGCTAATCCTGTCATCACTTTAAAGGATAATTGATATTAAAATCAACTTAAACGATATTTTTTTTAAAGCGGTCGTCATTGCGAGGTAACGAAGCAATCTCTTCCAATTAAGTCATTTCATAAATTCGATTGCTTCAATCGATAAAAAATCGATTGAAGCAATGACGGAAAAAATTCTGATAGTAGCATTATAACAATGCTTTTCTCTGTAGCAATAATTATTGTTTATTTGGTACAACATTGTCGTCGGCTTGCCAAATTTCAATCTTTCCACTTAAATTAAATTTTGCATTTGAGCCTTTAATTTTTGAGCCATTATTATTTGTAAGCAACAAGTTTTTAGCGGTACCATTTTTTGTTTTATCATTATAAATGATTTCGTCAGCATCAATAGTAATTTCTTTAAAGGACAATTTCGCCTTTCCATATAAAGATATAACAGATTTATCTTTACTAAACCGAACCGAATCTTGTGCTGAATAACTAATTTGCTCTTTACCTAATTCTTCTTGCTTCAAATTATAAGAGCCAAAAGATTTTCTTAACCTATCTTTCGAAGAATCGAAGGTTTTATATGTACCATCCTTTAGATTAAATTCTATTCTTTCTGATTTAACATCTTTATCTCCGCTTAAGAAATCGGCCTTAAATGCAATTATTGTATGATTCTCATTATTTAAAATTGCAGAATCGGCTTTTAATTTATCGGCTCCAATTTCGAAAACTACATCATTTAATATTATTATTTTCTCTTGAATATCAGAAAATACCCTGCTGGAAGAAATAATTTTCGGCTTGATTATTTTTTTTGGTCTTGTGGTATCTAATTTTACGCTTACAGGTTTTTTAATGTCATTTGCAAAATCATTTTTCGATTTCTTGATAGAAGAAGTCACCTTTTCGCTAACAATTTCTTTACCTGATTTTTCTTGATTTAAGAACGATATCTTATTAGCATAAACAATCTGAATAGAGAAAACCCAGACTAAACAAAACACGATTGGCACTGCCAGCAAATAAATTAATTTTTTCATGTCTTTAGATTTAGAATTAAACAACATTTTTATTCTTTCCTTAATTGGGCTTTTAACAAAATTGTGCATAAGCGGCATTTCATTTTTAAGCACAGCAAGTCTGAGTAATAAGTTAGCATAAGCGCTGTTTCCAAAACTTTGAGAAGCTGCTGCATCTGCTTCATATTCGTGTGTTTGTTCTAAGGCTTTATCAAACAAGTAAACTATTGGATTAAACTACAACAAAGCCTTTGCAATCATCATGATTAATTTATCTATGGAATGGTATTGCTCCGCATGAACTTGTTCATGTTTTAATAAAACCTGCAAATCGGTTTCGCTGAGGTTAGTTTCATCTATAAAAACGTAATTAAAAAATGAGCAATTGGTGAAGCCGCTCGTTTTGGAAATAATCTTCAATCCGCTATAGAGTCTTGAATTTGCCCTGGTAAATTTTATTAATTGATAAACCCGATAAAAGCCAAAACAGACTATTGTTAATGCTGTAATCCAGTATGCAAATGGAACAATTAATAACCAGTCGAAAGTGCTTTCAACAGGCATTTCTTTTACTTCAATTGTGTTAGTTTTTATTGCATCAGAAAAATTAACTGCAATTGGCGATGGCTGTATAATTTGCTTCAGCTCGATTACTTTCTCAATTTTAAACTGCAAAGCAGGAATACTAAAACTTAAAAACAATGCACTTAGCAAGTAAAGGCGGCTTAGTTTAAAAAATGTGAGTTTTCTTAAAACCAATAAATAGAAAGCAAAAAATAAAGCTATACCTGCACTAACTTCGATTAAATATATTAGTGGTTCCATATTTAGCGATTAAGACTTTGTAAACTTCACGTAACCATCCAATATCAAATTGCTGATTCTTCTTAAATTGGCTTCATCGCTAACATAAGCTAAGCTTTTTTCGCTGCTAATGTTACCCAATTCTACTACCAAAGCCGGAACTTTTGATTCTCTCAAAAGCAATAAGTTGGCATTTTTTAATGAATCACGAACTTCGATACCTTGCAACTTATTTAAGCTTTGCAAAACATTTGCACCCAGTTGTTCTGCATGCTTAATATTAGGATTTAATTTAGAAACAAAAACTTCGATGCCTTCGAAAGCAACCTTCGTGTTTGCTCTAGGTATACTGTTGTGGTGTATTGAAATAAACGCAGTTGCTTTTTCATCCGGCAATCTATCTCTTAAAGGAATAAACTTATCTTTATCTCTGGTTAGTATAACTTTTATATTTCTTTTCTCTGCTTCCTCTTTTAGAATTTTGGCAGCTTTTAAGTTAAGGTCTTTCTCCTTAATGCCCGACTCGCTTTTAGACGCACCATCTTCTCCGCCATGCCCTGCATCAATCACTAAAATTAAGTCAAGGTTCAGTGTTAACTGCTTAAGTTCTGTATTAATATCAAGCTTTTCAATGGGTTTTTCAATACCTAAATCAGTATTAATCGTTGAGGTGAGTTCATTTTTATTGATGAAATCAACAGTATTTTGTTTTATACTTTCAACAACGAAAACACTATCAGCAACCGTAATTTGGGGTAAAATTGATACGCTAATCTTTGATTGATTAACCTGCTTTTGAACATCTTTAGCAACAATTACCTTGGTGGTAATAATGTCTCTTTCACTTACAAAAGCAAAACAACAAAATGAAATAATTGGCACCGCTATTAAATAGCTAAATCTTTGCAAATTCGAATTTGGTTTTTTGTACATCATCTTAATTCTATTTTTTAAAGGAAGTTTACTAAAACTGTTAATTAAATTGTTTGATGGCATTGCTAATTGCAAAAGCAAAGAAGCATACTGAGTTTTATCTACCGAATCAGCCGTTTCTTCATCTGCTAAAAATTCGTGATTATTATAAATTTCACTTCGCCAGAAATAAATTATCGGATTTAGCCACAATACGCATGCAACTGCATTTACAATCAGTTTATCAAAAACATGAACCTGATTAACGTGTACAGATTCATGTTTAATCACTAATTCCCGTTCCACATCTGATAAAGAAGAATCAATAATTATGCGGTTGAAAAAGGAACAGTTCTTAATTTTTGATTCAGATTGTACGATAGTAACCGAATCCTGTTTTGAGATGGTAAATTTTTTCAAGATTCGTTTTATGTAACCCATCAAAAATAGATTTCGAATAAGTAGCACAGCAATAACCAAATAGTATGCATATTCGAAAATCTGTAGCCAATCCAAATTATCAAACGCAGAATGCCCACCAACAAAATCCCGCTCAAAAACATCATCGCTACTGTAACCAATTTTTTGATCGGTAGCCGATTGATGAACAATAACTTGCTTTTGATGTTCAATAGTTAATGCCGGAATTATAAAACTTATAAAAAGCATAGAAACCAGATAAATTCGGTTAAGCTTAAAGAATGTGAGCTTGCTGAGCAACAATTTATAAGCCCCGAAAAATATTAAAATACAGGCCGAAACTTTTAGCAGATAAAGTAAAATCATGACTTAGAATTTTCGTTAATAATCTTTTTGATTTCTTCAATATCCTTTTCACTTAATCGCTCCTCTTTTACCATAAAGGATAGTAAACTTGCAGGCGAATTATCAAAATAGCCCGAAAACATTTTAGAAAAAGTTGTCTTTGCGTATTCTTCTTTAGTAATCGCCGGAAAGTATTCGTAGGTTTTGCCGTAAGCCCTATAGTTTACATAACCCTTTTTCTCCAGCAAACGAACAATGGATGAAATGGTATTGTAAGGAGGTTTTGGTTCATCATCCAGTTCATCAATAATATCCTTAACAAATGCCTTTTGCAGTTTCCATAAAACCTGCATAATTCGTTCTTCTGTTTTGGTTAACTCTTCCATAACTCAAACTTATAACTTATTTTACAGTTATACAACTATAAAATAAGTTATTTAACGTATAAATCAGTTTTAAATCGCAAATAACTTATTATCAGTTAAATAAATTATTTTGAAAATGAAAGATTGATAATGCTTGGAGGCCGATAGTCCCGCCATTTGCTATAGCCCTCGTAAAAACTCGGGGCTGCCGCTGCTGTCGGGTTTAAGATTAAGGGCAATTGCAAGACTTTACGAATAGAAGAATTTTTTCATTAGATATTGTAATAATTTTCATTCTAACTGGGTTTTCATGATGCGTTTAGGGCTTTAGCTGCAAAACGTTAATTATAAACCCGACAGCAGCGAAAATACTTTTTGATTGCAGCAACCCTGAATAGGCTGTCATGCTGAGGCACGAAGCATCTGCAACCGATGAAACAGATGCTTCGTACCTCAGCATGACAGCAGTTGAAAAAGATTGCAGCGAATGGCGGGACTGGAACCTCTCGAAGAACTACAGAACATACATTTTCATATAATTGATTGAGGATATTTTTGCCCAATCTTGAAGCGTTATTTAGTAGGCTTGACTTTTAAAAAACCAGATAGAAACCTACTTACTCAAGCCTGCCAATGCATTAATGGTTAAGGCAACAATTACAGTATTAAAAATGAAAGAGATTATACTGTGCAACAACGCAAGCCTGCGGATTTTTCGTGAGGAAATTTCGACATCAGAAACCTGGAAAGTCATGCCGATAACAAAGGAGAAATAGGCGAAATCGATGAAGTCGGGTGCATCATCATTGGGAAAATCCAAACCGCCCTGTTTTGTATCACTATCACCATAAAATAAATGTGCATAACGCATAGCAAAAGTTGTATGAACCAATGCCCAGGATAGAAACATTCCGGAAATGGCAATCACCAAATCGAGTGTTTTGATATTTTGATTCAGCAGCACCAGGATTACCGCCAGCATCCCGGCAAATGTAGAAACCAATACAATCGCAAAGATTTCGCCACGGGTTTCGTCTTGCTTTTTGGCTTTTAAATGCGTTTCAGAAACTGAAGTGTTGAAAAACATAAACCAATGGAGCGTTATCAGTACGATACAAAATACATCCCAACCCAACATAACATGGGTTAAACTTTCCATCTTTAGAAATAGAGAACCAAAGTATGCTACTATTCCAGCAATCAAACTCAATAGTAAAATATACAAAGCCGAAACTTTTTGAATGCCCGTTAACTTTGGTTCAGTTTTCATTAAACTACTGGTTAAATTTCAGTTTAAAATGCTCCTTTGCCTGCCCTTTCTTAAAATAAACCAACCCAATCCAAAATAAATCTATGGTAACGGTTACATCAGGGTGGTTTTTAATTTCAGTCCAGGCTTCCTTCATGCCCTTGCTCCAATAAATATCATCAAAAATCAGCAATGAATTTTCAGTTACTTTAGGCAAACACCATTTAAAATAATTAAGTGTGGCATCTTTTCGGTGGTTTCCATCAATGTACACGAAATCCAAAGTTGGTTGATTTTCAATAATATCTGGCAAAATCAAATCGAAATTACCTACATGTAATTCGATATTATTTAAGTCTAAATCTTTAAAATTATTACTCGCCACGCCTGCTGTTTGCGGACAACCCTCAATAGTTATAATCTGAGCATCGGGATTTGCAGCCGATAAATACGCAGAAGTAATGCCCAAACAAGTACCCAATTCTATAGCCGTTTTTGGCTGTGTATTTTGCGCAAGGCGATAAATCAACTTGGCCAAACGCGGACTTTTAAGTGCATTTTTTGCAATCTGACTAACTTTTTTTATGCGATTTTTATTTAAATGCGAACCTGCACCGAGGTCTGTAACGGTGATTTCTGTATCGTCATTAAAAAGTTTTTTTCGTTGCGCTTCAATATTTTTATATTCAGGTTTGTCGCTAAAATCGTAAATTACCTCGTCGGCTAACTTATAAACGAACGGTGAATGTGTTCCATGGCGGGTTTTAGCCGTTAAACGGTGCTTTAAATAATCGGTAATAAATTGAATTATCATATATTGCAAAAGTAATTAAACGCCGCAAACCAATGTATGTTTTATGGAAAATAACGCAGAGATAAGTGCTTTAGTAAAATTACTTGATGATCCGGATGAGGAAGTTTTTCATCATGTAGAAAACAAACTTTTAGAGTATGGCGGAGAAGTAATTCATTTTCTTGAAAATGCCTGGGAACAATCCTTTGATGGCTTAATGCAAGAGCGTATCGAAAACATTGTTCACCAAATACAATTCAATACCGTAAAAGAAGATTTAAACCTATGGTACCTTAGCGGTGCATTCGATTTATTGCAGGGTGCTTTAATTATAAACCGTTATCAATATCCGGATTTAGATGAGCAGAAAGTGATTAACCAGTTAGAAGAAATTAAACGTGAAATCTGGATTGGTTTGCAATACGAGATGAGTTCGGTTGAAAAGGTTAAGCTCATTAACCATGTTTTATACCAGCAATATGGCTTTGGCGGCAATACAAAAAATCACCACGATCCGCAAAACTCTTACTTGAATCAAGTATTAGAAAGTAAAAAAGGCAATCAAATATCATTAGCGATTATTTATTCTACAATTGCACAGAAACTGGATATGCCGATTTATGGTATTAATTTGCCGCAGCATTTTATATTAGGCTTTATTGATGAAAGCAAACAAGAAAATACCGAGTACGGTGTACTTTTCTACATTAATGCTTTCAACCGGGGTAATATTTTTGGTAAGCACGATGTCGACCAATTTCTGCGTCAGCTGAATTTAGAATCAATGCCAGAGTATTACCGCCCTTGCAGCAATACAGATATTATCAGACGAGTGCTTAGAAATCTTATTTCCGCTTACGAAAACGCAGGTGCTACTGAAAAGGTTGCCGAGTTAAATCAATTACAAAGTATTATTAAAGACGAAAATAAAACCGACTAAAACTACAATAGCAGATGATAAAAAACGTACTAAAACCTGCCATCTTAATTATTATTTGCATCCTTTTCGCCTATAATCTTAAGGCGCAAAAAGCGACCAAGCCAAACGTTATCGCTTATTATACAGGCAATGGAACAGTAATTGATAGTTTTCCGATAGAAAAGATTAGTCATTTGATTTATAGCTTTGCCCACCTTAAGGGCGATAGTATTAATATCCATTCGGCAAAAGATTCAGCACTCATTGCCCAAATGGTAGGTTTGAAAAAACGAAATCCAGATTTAAAAGTGATGATTGCTTTAGGTGGCTGGGGCGGTTGCGCACCTTGTTCTGAAGTTTTCAGCAGAGATAATGGACGAAAAACATTTGCCAAAACCACGAAATCGCTATTAGATTATTTTAAAGCCGACGGTATTGATTTAGATTGGGAATATCCTGCGGTTGTTGGGCATCCGGGGCATCAATACATGGAAGCTGACAAGCAGAACTTCACAGCGTTGATTAAAGAATTACGCAAAAGCCTTGGCAAAAAAGCAGAAATTAGTTTTGCCGCAGGTGGAACAAAAAATTGTATAGATTCTTGCTTCGAGTGGGATAAAGTTATGCCTTTGGTTAATCGCGTTAATTTGATGAGTTACGATTTAGTAAGTGGTTATGCAACGGTTAGCGGTCACCATACACCATTATATTCTACTCCGCAGCAGCAACTTTCAGCAGACTTTGGTGTTAAAGCCATGCTAGCCTATGGTGTGCCAGCAAATAAAATTGCTTTGGGCGCAGCTTTTTACGCCAGAATATTTCAAAATACCACCGATGCAAATAATGGGCTCTACCAGCCAACCAAATTCTTGAGTGGCATTGCTTCAAAATCTTTCAAAACCGAGTTTACGGCAGAAAAGGGTTATAAATATTTTTGGGATGATGTTGCCAAAGCACCATACTACTACAATGCCGAAACCAAAAGGCTAGCTACTTTTGATGATGCAAAATCTATCGCTTTAAAAACAAAGTACGTTATCAATCAAAAGCTAAATGGTATTATGTTTTGGGAGTTAACTGAAGATTCTTATGCTAACGGATTATTAGATGAGATAGATAAAGCAATAAAACCTTAATACAACTCATATTTTAAATATCCAAAAAAGCGCCAATAATGGTCGCCAGTTAAACATAAAAACACCTTAAGGCTTAATTTTAAAACTTTCCTTCACATTAACCAATCCATTGTTGCTAATTCCCTGAACAATAATGACGAAATCATCCGCAATGTCTCCGGCCTTAAAACGGACAGGAACTTCTCCGGCTGCATTTGTGGTTAAGCCCGAGTGCCAATATAAAGTAGAATGGTACTGCAAACCCCCATCATCTTCAACAGCCATATAATATTCTTTGCCGCTGTTGATGCCTTTTATGGCAATGCCCATCTTTTCATTTTCAGTAAGGCAACCCGTGTACCAAACTCTATCTACTCTAAAATATGCCCCATCTAGATCAGTACGAATCATGTAAGGTCTATTTCGTATTGGTTTCAACCTTTGAGATAGTGGTGTTCCCGGATAATTAAAGTAGCCAAGCGCATCTTGATAACTAACGTAATCCCCACACTCATTAGCGCCTTTTTCTCCTAAACTTCCAAATATTCGTTCCTTATTTACTTTGATTTCCACATCTTTTAAAGCAATTACATTTTGAAGATTCTTTAATATTGAGTTTTCATTATTGTTAGATAAACTTTCAAATATGGAAGGTTTTAGTTTTTTTGCAAGTGTATCCGTAATCGAATCAAAGGCATCATACATTTTAAAATCGTAATTATTTCTAGCAATACCTACCCTTAAAAAGACATTATTATTTCGTTCTACCAAGACATCATCATTGCTCAAATCAAATAAACCATCTGCTTTAGTCGCAATAATTCCGGTTTTTATGCTTCCAAATGAAACTAAATCAACTGCTTTTTTAAGTGGCTTCCGTCCGTTTAAAACCATTCCGCTGATAATCGGATAATCCTGTATCAACACAGAATCGCTATTTAGCGCATTAAGTTCATCTTGCTTATATCTTCGCCAACCTTTTATCATCAGAACATCTTCCAGGTAATCCTTATCCAAAAGTCCATCACCGGAAAGACTTGCAGGAAGCGCTTCAAAATGATTATTCAAGTAAAAAGAGTTTTCAATATTGGCCGTTCTTGCTCCAACTCTATTTTGCTGTACAACGGCAACTGAAACAATTGCTGATGCAGCTTGCCCAAGTTTATTAGAAAGTTTAAGATTTATCTTAATCGAATCCCTTTTGCCGAAGTCTCTTTGCGCTATATCAAGTTTAGCCGATAAAGCTTTGCTATTGTAATGCGCAAAAAACAATCTTTCGGCAAGTGGCTTACCATAATCATCTAAAATGGTTATCGTTGTTAAACCTTTTGGCAAAGCCGATAATGAAACTTTAAAAACCTTGGCAGATGCGTTTGATTCGCCTTTTAGCAACACGTAATCACCTAAATCATTATGCAACATAATTTGAATCGGCCTTGCCTGTTTTGAAGATAAAACAAACTTCAAACTATCGTTAACAAGTGCTTTTGAGAGGTGAATGGTTATACCAATATGATTAGAAGCATCCGGAAGTTTAAAAATTAAATTTTCTGGCACATGTACACCGGGAAACAATTTTACGCTGTAGCTTGCTCCATCTTCCGGATGGATGGTAAAAGAACCTAAACCTGTGCTATTGGTCGAAACTTCAAACAAAGGCTCATTGCCCTTCATCAACATTCCCTTTAAAGCGAGCGCCAAACCATCTGCTGTTTTGGCTTCCCACCCTACACGCGATGGTAAGCCATTTACAAGCGCCCCACCTTCTGGATAAAAACTTACATTCGGGCTTTGTATAATTGTAGATGGAAGTAACCTGGAATGATATTGCACTTCTCCATCAACATTAACGCTCAGCAATAAATTTGTTCGCGGTTTAAGTAAATGCCCAGGAATGGTTATCGTAGCTTGATTTTTCTCCAGCTTTATTGATTTTGGGAAATTATCCCCTACCTGGTAACTTACTGTTGTTATTGCCTTACGGTTTGCCTCAATGCCGCTAACCTTAACCAAGGCACGAATTGCTCCATTTTTGGCAACTGTATCTAAAAAAGTAAGCGTACTATTAAACGTTTGCTGGCTAATGTTCAGCACTTTTATGAAAGTTTTAAACTGTGCGATTGGCTGTCTTTTGGCATTTAAAACATTGGTATAAGCCATTAATTGGTAGTTTCCTGGCGGAATAGAATCTGGCAGTTGTACAAAACCCGAGCTTAAACCATCAGTTATTATAAATTTCTGTGCAGCCTGAACGTTCTTAGTTTGCTCGTTAATTAAAGCAACATTTAAAACTTTATGTTCTGCAATTGGATTTGGCGTATTAAGCAGATAAGCACTAAACCATATCTTTTCATTATTCGTGTAAATGCCCTTATCGTGATGAATATATAGAAAGGCTGTTGAATTGAGTTTTCGGAACTGGTTTAGGTTTTGGTGTAACTCGCTCTGCGACCACGATGTTAAAAAGCTATGAAAAAATAAATAAATCAGGATAATCTTTTTCATAGAGCGGGGCGATATCAGATTAGCAATCAAACCATTGTAATATCGTAAATCATCCTTAAGAAACTAACTTCATAGTTTTATTGTTACAGTAAACTGATGTCTCGTGTAATAAAACCCATCTGGTTTATTGTTCGCTTTTTCAGCAGCCACTTCAACCTAAAACAACAATCAAGACTCCGTTTGGCATAATGCCGCAACAGACCGACGAAAATCTTATGTAAATCGTAATTTATGGATTTTAGGCATAAGCGAACGCCTGTACGAGAATACGGAGGACAGAACTTTGGTATTTACGGTCTAAAGGCCTGGTTTTCATAAAGGGTTTATTGATCTTTCGGAACAGCTAAACTAGACTTAGGGATTTTTTGAGTTTAAGGATAAAAATAAACGCATCAAACGAAAAAAGTCTCCAACTTTTAGTTGAAGACTTTTGTGATCCCGCTGGGATTCGAACCCAGGACCACTACATTAAAAGTGTAATGCTCTACCAGCTGAGCTACGGAATCGCTCCTGTTTTAAGGAGGTGCAAATATAGAGATTATAACCATTCGTGCAAAATTTATTTTAAATAAATATTAAGCGAAGATTAAACCTGCTGCAAATCAAAAACTTAAAATTATAAATTAGCCAAACACTAAGGTTGCTGCAAACAAAACGCATAACCATATTACGAAAACCAATGCATACACTGGTTGCACATTAAACCGCTTTTGCTTTATAGCAGCTATAGTAAAGACGTTATATAAAAACTCGAAGAATAACTGTATCATAAGTATTTAAGGTTTATTTTAAAGATAAATATTTTTTAGCGCAATTAAAAAGTTACCATGCAAATGATGTCTTAAGTTGGCATTAAATTATATTTGTTTGGCACTACAGCATATACTGCAAAGCCTCAACCAACCTAAACCAAATCATTTATTTACTGTTTATGACCAGAAAATTTTACTTTCTAGCCTTATTTGCGTCCGCATATATTCCAGCGAGGGTAAGCGCACAAAACACTCCAGTCAATGCCAGGCAACAAATTGCCGCTCCGGCCACAAATATTGCAACCTTTACTAAAGATTTTAAAAAACAGGAAGGTTACTTCAACTATTACTATGATGAAAAAACCGGCAAATTGTTTCTGGAAATCAATCAGTTTGATAAAGATTTCCTTTATTTTAATTCCTTAACGGATGGCGCTGGCCGAAATGCCGAACGTGGGGGCGCATCTACCAACGTTGCCCGCTTTATTAAAGTTGGTCCGAAGGTTTTTCTTTTAGAGCCAAATCTTGCTTACCGTGCCGGGAATAATAATCCCGATGAGATTAAAACGATTGAGGGTTCTTTTGCCAAATCTGTTATTTGGGGATTTGCGCCAGTAGCAAGCGAGGGAGATAAAGTACTAATCGATTTAACGCCATTTATCATACGGGATAGTCAGAATATCGGCGGCATTATTGGAGCACCAGCTTCATCAGGTGGAGCGGGCGGCAGAGGTGCGGCAACCGGCGGTGGAACTTATCGTATAGATGAGAGCCGTTCTGCAATTTATTTGCCTAATACACGCAACTTTCCTAAGAATACGGAATTTGAAGCCATGGTAACTTTGACTGGTGGCGCACCAACAGGTAGAGGTAATATTGCACCAGATGCAAATGCGGTTACCGTTAGGATGCATCAATCTTTCGTAGAATTACCCGAAGCGGGTTTTAACCAACGTAAATTCGATCCACGTTCCAGCTACCAGTTATTCAGTTATACTGATTTTTCTGCACCGATGAGCGAATCTTTGGTTAAGCGTTTCACCAGAAGACATCGCCTGGAGAAAAAAGATCCATCTGCCAAAGTTAGTGAAGCGGTTAAACCAATTGTGTATTATATCGACAGGGGCGCTCCTGCTCCAATAAAAAAAGCCTTGATTGAAGGTGGTGTATTTTGGAATGAGGCATTTGAGGCTGCCGGTTTTAAAAATGCGTTCCAAGTTAAAGAATTACCTGAAGGTGCTGATCCGATGGATATTCGTTACAATGTTGTGAATTGGATAACTCGTGCGGGTAGTCCGAGGGCTTTCTCTTATGGTTCATCCTACAGCGACCCACGCACAGGAGAAATTATAAAAGGTGTAGTAACTTTAGGTTCCGACCGCCATCGTCAGGATTATTTAATTGCAGAAGGTTTATTGCAACCTTATACCGATGGAAAAGCCGTAAGCAAACAAATGGAAGAGATGGCTTTGGCCAGAATCAGGCAGTTATCGGCGCATGAAATTGGGCACACACTAGGTTTAAACCATAACTTTGCGGCTAGTCCGAAAGAAAGGGCCTCCGTTATGGATTATCCTTTTCCAAGGATTAAGCAAAAAGCCGATGGCAGCATCGATTTATCTGATGCGTATGCAAAAGGCATCGGTAGTTGGGATAAACGAGCCATTATGTGGGGGTATAGTGTATTTCCGAAAGGCGCAAATGAAAATGCTGAATTAGACAAAATAATGAATGAGACCTTGAAGCAAGGTTTTCAATATATCCCCGATATTGGTGGTTACACCCATCCGGCAGCAAACCAGTGGGAAGATGGCGAAAACCCAATTACTGAACTTAACCGTTTGATGAAAATCAGAAGGCAGGTTCTGGATAATTTCTCAGAGAAAGCAATTATTCAGGATGCACCAATGGCGACTTTAGAGGAAGTGCTGGTTCCAATTTATTTATTGCACCGCTATGAAATTGAGGCGGTGGCTAAATCAATAGGCGGACTCTACTTTACCCATGCGGTTAAAAACGACGGGCAAAAGCCAACCACAATGGTTGATCCTGCGCAGCAGTGGAGTGCATTTGATGCGTTGATGGCTACGGTTAGTCCGGAGGCGCTAGCCTTACCCGAGCGCCTGATTCAGAAAATTCCGCCACGCCCTTCGGGTTATCCGGCTTCGGCAGAAACTTTTAGCGGTTATACTGGTCCAACGTTTGATCCGATTGCAACTGCCGAGGCAGCAGCAAATGAAACCATATCTTCAATATTAAATCCCGAACGTGCTTCACGCTTGGTAGAATATAATTCGAGGGATTCGGAACAGCCGGGCTTAATTGCTGTAATAGAAAAGCTCATTAACAAAACCTGGAAAGCAGAACCAGTTTCAGGCTACAAAGGTCAACTCCAGGTTATGGTTAACAACCTCACCCTAAAATATCTACTTCAATTGGCCGCAAACAGCCGTGCTGCTGAAAGTGTTCGTGGAGAGGCGCTACTGGAGGTTACAGAGTTAAAATCATGGATGAATAGCAGACTGGCAAATGCTCAGCCTAAGCAAAAGGCTAATCTACTTTATGGCCTGTCGCAGATTAAAGAATTTGAAGAGTCTCCTGCAAAATTTCAACCCGCACCAGCACAGGTAATGCCTCCAGGTGCACCAATAGGTATGGGTGGAATGGATTTTCTCGAAGATTGGAAATAACAAGATTGTGCTGGTTTAAATAGCCAGTATCAACTTAGGTTTAACCCCTGATGAATTATAATTTATCAGGGGTTTTTATTTGTACAAGGCTTACCTATTCAGCATAAAATCAATAAGTAAAAAAGCTTTAAAATAAATGTTCGCCTTCGCACGCTATTGTTCGAAATCAAACACCAAAACAAAAACCAAATACCTATCAATCAATAAGTTAAATTACGAAAAATAATTTGGCACGTACTTCGCAATTGTGGTTTCATTAGTATTAAAAAATCGAGCACAATTTAAAAAAAGTCCAAATGAAAACAATTTTAAAAAAAAACATCATCCCCACATTAGGTATATTTTTATGTCTTATTTTAACAGAACCAAATGCCCTTAATGCACAGAAAATACCCGTAGATAAACCGGTTAAACTCTCATCGTTTAACAGAATTGTAGTTAACGGAAATGTTGAGGTCTTGCTTGTGCAACGTCCTAACGTTGGCATCAACTATCAGGAAGATAGCGAATATAAGGCCACTGTAACGCAGCAAGGCGAAAAGCTCTGCATCAAAGGTCCAAATAACGGGCTAGTGGCAAAGGTTATCGTTTACATTAATAATATCTACAGAATTGAAGCTTTTGATTCGAGTTTGATAAAAGCAGACAGTAGGCTGAATTTTAAGCTGTTTCAGATTGTATCAAAGGATAATGCCAAGGTTGACATAGACGTAAGTACAGAAGGATTATATACTGACATATCTGATAAATCTACACTAATCATTCGTGGAGAAACAGACCAGCATACATTGATTACCAAGGGAACCCCAAAATTGTTGTTTAATAATTTTGTTGTTCGAAAACTTGATTCTCGCATCAAGCCAGAGGATGCACTTGTTAGAAACAAATAGAATTGAGACAAGCAAAGACGCAGACTATTTCTAAATTAGAAACAGATTTATGCAGCATCAATTAAAGCCTTAGCTTTGCTGCATACAAAACATAAAATGTCTAAAACAAAACTTACAATTAATAATAATGGCTCTGTGAAAATAGAGGGCGATTTTGAAATCGTTGATAGAAATGGGAACGAATATGGCTTGCAAGGTAGAACTGTTCTATCTATCTGCAGATGTGGTTTATCAAAAAACAAACCCTTTTGTGATGGTGCACACAACGGCCATTTTGAGCACGAGGCTGTAGCATTCGACCTTCCGCCTAAAAAAGTATAATTGAAAGCCTTATACATAAAAAAAGCATCGTAATCGATGCTTTTTTTGTGTTACTATATTTTGGGTTAATTTGTTAAAGGTAAAGCGAAAAAGAAGGTGCTACCAGATGATTTATTATTTTCAAACCATATTCTACCACCGTGTTCTTCAACAATTTGTTTGGAGATAGATAAGCCCAATCCAAATGATTCTTCATTGGCCGTTCCCAAACGTTGCTTATTAGAAGAATTATTAAAGATATCCTGACTAATTATACTCGGTATACCCACGCCCTGATCTTCCACGCTGATTACAACCTCATTGTTGACCTGATTTAAACCAATGTTTATATTTGAGTTTTCAAAACTGAACTTTATTGCATTTGAAACCAGGTTAATGATAACTCTACGGATTTTTTCCTTGTTTACAAATAACTGAATTGGATTTCCCTGGAGTGTTATTTTCTGCGACTTTTCTGCAGCCTGAAAATTTAGAAGATGTGTACAGGCATTCAAAATTTCATATAAATCACTTCTTTCTTTAGCCAACTGAAGTTGTGTTTCACTACTTAATAATTCATTAACTAATAAAGCGGCACTTGTACCCGAATCTTCAATAAGCGTTAGTAGTTTTTCATCTTCACTACCTTTTTCACATGCTATTTGCAATAATTGAGATGCAGATATTATACCCGATATTGGTCCGCGTAGATCATGTACAATTGCTTTAGCTTTGTTAATGTGAGCTTTTTGAAGTTGTTCTAATAACTCACAGTTATTTTGCAATTCGACATAGCTGTTAGCCAACTCATTAGTATGGCGATAATATTGTTGCAACTTTTGCATTTTACGAACATGTAGATGTATCGCAAATACAATAAAAATAACTGATGCTATTGATATAAGGTTTTGGGATTCTAATAACGTATTCATGGGATAATTAAAAACAGCTAAGGATGAACAAATACTCGTTTTTTTATGCTGCAAAGAAAGATGATAAATAGAAATTACGGTAGAAATTACCATACGCAGAAACACTCAACACACTAAAAACACTAGAAAACAGCCATTTAACCCTAATTATGGTAACACAAATAGAACAACTGAAAATTATCAATAAAAAAGAAAGCCGCCTGGAAAATCCAAACGACTTATCTCTACATTAAACAAAAACTACTTTTTTACTATAGAGAATACTGTTCTTCTGTTAAGCTGGTGCTGTGCTTCAGTACAAGTTATACCGTTGGCACATTTATTTAAAAGCCTACTTTCTCCATAACCTTTTGCGGTAATTCTATTTTTATCAATACCACGATTGATAATGTATTGAACTGCAGCTTTCGCTCTGCTGTCCGAAAGTTTTTGATTATACGAATCATAACCACGACTATCGGTATGTGAGCTTAATTCAATCCAAATTGTTGGGTTATCTTCTAAAACCTTAACCAACTTATTTAATTCTACAGCGGCATCTGGCCTGATGTTAGATTTATTAAAATCATACCAGCCACATGATCCGTTAAAGGAGCTGCATCTGTTGTACGTACTAATCTAACTCTAGAGTGAAGAAATCCCTTGTTATTACTTTCTAGCTCTAACAGTGCATTTTTGCTAGGCAAATTTCCGGCTGAAACCGTTCCGTCTTTAACTTTTTGCTGAGCATAGGATACGGTAGTGCCGACAAGGATTGTTAAAAAACTTAACAGTAAGTGTTTTTTCATATAATCGTTATTCTAATAGATAGTGTTAATTGTAAATCTGGACTTTGGCTGTAACGAGTAAATTTTTTACAGACCAAACAAAATTTCAACATTTTGTAAATTAAAACTTACAAAATTCACTAATATGTTCCAAAAACTGAACCAATGAGAAAATATGCGCTTATATGCGTAACCAGTAACATTTAGCGTGTCTAAATGAAATAAATGAGGAAGATATTCCCCAACGACAGATTTACTAACCCCAAAATTCCCGAGTTCTTAAGGAGGGCAGAATGATAGAGCACTTCATTATAATTGATAAAACCATAATATACAAGGATATAAATTATGACTTATGTAATTTGAAATGAGCTAGTGAAAGTAATTTCTCTGATTAATTCAAATGCTTTAGGTGAAAAGCAAGAGGTGAGCCAAAATTTAAGGAGAAAGTTGAGAAGAAAACTGATGCATATGATATGCTTCATTAATTTAGGAATTTTAGCAAAAAGAAACCCCTTCTTGAGAAAGGGGTTTCTTGTAAATTTCGTTAAGCAGCATCATAGATAATAACCTTTTCAAATAATGCTCTGAATTCATCTAAAAAAGCTTTATGAATATCATGAACCTGATAAACATCGTGAGCAGCAAGATTTTCAAAAAACAGCACTAAGCTAAACGTATAGGTTGTATCAACCACAGCTCTTTCAATTGGTGCAGGCGTTCCAATATGAATGTTATTTACGACTTCAATATTCTTCAAAGATTCTAAGCCATTTTTAAAAGCTTCTTTTTGTGCTGTAGTTGTATCGGCTTTGAGCCAGAATAATACGTGGTGTGCTATCATTATATAATTATTTTTTTAGCGAAGATAATCATTGCTTGTTTAGAAGCGCAAACCAATACGATTGATACACCCAAACCTTTATATCTATTAATTGTTTTTAAGTAGCTAATTCAAATATCTATGGCAAAAAAGAAAGATAAAAAAGGAAAGAAATCAACGAAAAAGGGTAAAAAGAAAAAAAACAAGCTTGGCGTCAAAAATTCGCTTGTAAATAATATTAATGCCCGAAAAAAGAAAGGTATTTCCCGTTCTAAAAAGAAATCAAAAATAGGCAAAAAAGCTTATAAGAAAATGAAGAAAAACTGGAAGAAATAAGCATTGAGATTTATAATGATAATTTAGATTATCTTTGTTGAAAATAAAATCGATGGCAGTATTACATAGAAAAGAAGAAAAAATACAGGCAGTACTGGGTAGACTTCCTAAGAAATATACTGATGAGCAATTTGTTGAGATGTTCATCAAACTTTACTCGAAAGACTGGGGCAAAATTAAATCGGCTTATATTAAACAATCTCAGGATAAAGAACCCGGCTCAATTATCAACATGCCTAAGCCTGAAATTTATTTAAAACAGGTGCTTGCAATTTATTTACAACAGAAAGATGAGCCAAAAACATCAAAAGTTGTAGCTGAGATACCTGTTGAAGAAAAAACAGTAAAAGAAGAAAAGGTTAAAAAAACGACTAAAACAAAGGCAGAAGCATCAACTGAGCAAAAGCCAAAGGCTGCTGTTAAAAAAACTTTAACAAAAAAATAAAAATATTTTAATGAGAATATAATAAATAGACATTTTAGGTGTTTATATATTTGAGAGCGTTAATTTAGATGACGGGGATAGGTCGGTATGATTTATCCCCGTTCTTTTTTAGAACTTTTTTTAGATTGATGAAATAAAAAAAGCCGCTAATTACTTAGCGACTTACAATCAAACTAGCCTAACCTTAAGCTTACTTATCAATCATTTTATAATATCTAACATAATCAACCTCCATACTTTGGGGCCAAATTGAAGAATCAATGCCTTGAGCACCACCCCAATCGCCACCAACGGCAACGTTTAAAAGTAAATGAAATTTCTTATCGAATGGCCAAACCTTGTAACCGGTACCTTCATTAATAAATTCAAAAACCTGTACACCGTCAAAAAAACCTCTGATTGCATAAGGGGTCCAATCTACCCGATAGGTATGAAAAGCTGTACTTACGCCCTCAATTTTTTTGGTACTGCTTTTTTGTGTGTTGATTTTAAAATAATAAGCTTCTGTATGTGTGGTGAAATGCACATTATCCTGATCGTAACCAACATGCTCCATTATATCAATTTCGCCAGATTTAGGCCAATCTCCATATGTTCTATCAGTTGGCAACATCCAAATTGCTGGCCATGTACCCTTACCCATCGGTAATTTTGCCTTTATTTCAAACCGTCCGTACAAAGCATCAAGCTTCCCTCTCGTTACCATTCTGGCTGAAGTGTAACCCATACCGCCCATATTTTCCTTTTTTGCAGTAATGGTTAAAATGCCATTTGCAACGCTTGCATTATTGGTCGTATTGGTGTAAAACTGCAACTCGTTATTACCCCAACCACTTCCTCCGGTATCATAATCCCAATTGGAAGATAATGGTGCGCCCGTATTTGAAAACTCATCGCTCCAGCTCGGCGAAGTTTCGAAACTCCAGTTTTTATCGACAGGAAGTGTTACAACGGGTGGAACATAAACAGGATCATCGGTACCTCCAGTACCTTTTGAACATCCGGCTATGCCGAAAGTTAAAGTTACCAATGTTACAAAAATCACATTCTTAAAGTACTTCATGGGATTAATTATGTTAAAATTTAAAGCAGTTCGAAATTATTTCCGAACTGCTAATATTTGCTTATTTGAATTCGAAATCATCGATATAAAATATACCCGGATTCGGATGTCCTTCGCCGCCCAACTGAACTACAATTTTATCATACAAAGTTTGACTTGCCGAAGCTGAATAATCAAATTCTAATTGAATCCAAGTGTTATATTGTGCAGCAGTAATTGTTTTAACGATTTCGATTTGAGTTTGCCAAGCATTTCCACCAAGCAACGAATTTTGCAATTTTACAGAAACCGTTGGCGCAACTTTAGTAAAATCATTTCCTCCCGGAATGAAAACTTTGAGCCTGATTTTATTTTTTGCCGTCAAATCAAAACGATATGGCAGTGTGATATTCAAGTTACCATACTGACCATCGTTACCGCTTCTTTTTTCGTAATAACCTACTTTTGAAGATGTATTCACAGGGAATCTTGCCGGATTATCATAACTCCTGTTAAAATCCATGTTTTCAGTTACCCAAGCCATACCTGTAGCCAACTGAAAATCATCAGCTAAATTTGCCGCTTGAATTGGTTTTTGAACTGGCGGAACTACGGGTCTTACATAACCTTTTCTTATCAACTTTAAATACCAGGCATTGCCAGCATTCGATTTATCTAGGCATCTTAACCACATTTCATCAGCTGTAAGCGAAAGAATTTGATAAGAAGATACGCCTAAATAGTAGGATATAAAACCATTATTACTTAGGTTGATGTATTTTACGCCGTTAACATCGTTTAGTATCCACGTTAAGTTTGTTGGTGGGGTATAATTTACAGTCGGGTCGCTACTACCTGTTGGACCACCAATACCCGGCGCATTAGATGCATTGGCAAAGGTTGTACCATTGTTTGCATAAGTATATTTTAAAGATGATGCACCCATCGCGAAGGTCATTTCATCATCGTAAAAGCCCAATCCGGCCTTTTCATTCGGACCTGCCTGGTACCAATCAGGTGCCTGAGAAGTGACTGGCCCAACACCCAAATGTCCGGGCTGTGTTTGATCGATAACCCAAACCTTACCCGCAGCATTTGATAAACCGCCAGAAAGCAAAGTATAAGCAGGATCGCTTAACATACTGGTATTAGTTGTAGCAATGGTAATTGTTTTTGTAGTTGAAACCGAGCCACCATCTGCAAGAACAGTAAGTTTTACAGTATAGGTTCCTGCTATTGGATATGAAGATTGAACATCATTTCCATCAGCACTTGCGCCATTACCAAAATCCCAATGAGCATTAATGCCATTGTAGGCACTTTTAAATGCAACTATATTTGGATTGCTTGTCGTTGGAGCAGAAGTAAACTGAATTTGAGCTTCTGTTGGTGGGATACCAATATCTTTTGTGGTTTCAGTTTTTTTACAAGAAACCATAATGCATAATATCAAACCCAAACTAAGCAAGATTGATATTTTTATTTTGTGATTAAATAATTTCATTTCGTTGCTGATTAGTTATAACCTGGATTTTGTTTAATAATTCCTTTTGTAACTTCAATTTCATTAAGTGGAATTGGTAAGTATTCACTTTTACCAGCTTTGTAGCCTTGTGAACCCAAAACTGCTACTGCCCTACCTGTTCTAACTAAATCGAAAAATCGGTGACCTTCTGTAGCCAATTCTAATCGACGTTCGGCATATACATTATCAAGTGTAGCCGGGATAGAGGCTAAACCAACCCTTGCCCTTACTGCATCCAATAATTCTTTAGCTCTGGTTGCACTACCGCCACTTCTTAACAAAGCTTCTGCCTGCATTAAGTAGGTATCCGCAAGGCGGATTTCGATTTCATTTATTGGCCAGTTCTGCTCTGCAACACCACTTGCCGAACGGAATGCTTTTAATGGTGCATATTTTTTAATGAAATAATCTGTATTTTGATAACGACCATTGTAAGTTGCTCCTCCCGCTTTTAATGCTGCTCCATCAATAATTGTTGCTGCAAAGCGAGGGTCATTCTTCATAACATTTACCAAATCAAGCGTTACCGGACAAAAGCCCCATCCACTTGAATAAGTATCGCCATTGTAACTATCCATACCGATAAATTGTGTACCAACATTACCTTCGCCACCATTTATATAGCCCCAATCAGACCAAGCTGCGTTATTAGAATGTGGAATTTCTAAAATTGACTCTGAATTAAACTTATTTGCCGGATTAAATACATCAGCAAAGTTTGGCAATAAAGCATATCCATAGGCATTACCAACACGGTTAACATCTTCCAAAAGCGTAGCTGCTTCGGTAAGTTTGGCATTATCATTTTGATAAATTAGAACCTTAGCCAATTGTGCTTTCCCTGCTCCTTGAGATATTCTACCTTTTTCGGCACTAGAAATAACATTTGGTAAACCTGGTACTGCCTCTCTTAAATCCTTTTCGATTTGAGCATAAATTTGAGCAGGTGTAGATTGTGTTTGTGCGTAAAGCTCACTGGTTTCTAAAACCTTTGTGATTAATGGCACATTACCAAACCATCTTACCAAATCGAAGTAGAAATAAGCTCTTAAAAACTTCACCTCAGCTGTTACTCTGGTTTTGAAAGCTGCGCTTAGCGTAGTTGCTTTATCTATCTTACTTAAAATAAGATTTGCTCTGTTAATTCCACTAAAGTTTTTATTCCATAAACCAACTTGCGGACCAACTGTAGAGTTCATATTAAAATTATCATAAGCCACCCAATTTGGTTGATCGGACGCATTACTGCCGCCTGCGAAACAATCATCAGATGCGGCACTTAAAAGTGGCATTTTCATTGTATAGCCACCAGTTGTACCCCATTGTGTTACATCGTAAACCGCAATTACACCTTGCATTACTTCAACTTCATTTTTATAAAAATTATCTTCTAAAGCGGTTCCTCTAGGTGTAAGCTCCAGGTATTCCTTTTTACACGATACAAAAATTAGCATTAAGGCAACTATTGCCATTACGCTTTTTAATTTCTTATTGTTCATTTTTTCAACTAATTAAAAACCAACATTTAATCCGGCAAAAAAGGTTCTTGCCTGTGGATAAAAACCACGATCAACACCATAACTTCCGCCACCAATTTCTGGGTCGTAGCCTGTATATTTTGTAAATGTTACCAAGTTATTGGCCATTACGTAAAATCTTAATTTATCTAAACCAACCTTTTTAATCAGATTTTTAGGAAGCGAATAACCTACCTGTAAAGTCTTAATTCTAAAATAAGAACCGCTTTCTAAGAAGATACTCGAAACACGGCTGTAGTTTTGGTTCGTATCATCTAAAGTTACCCTTGGGATGGTATTACTTGTTCCATCGCCAGTCCAACGGTTTAAAATTGCAGTGGTGTAGTTTGCGGTTGGTAAATCAAATCTTCTTAAAGCATTAAAAATTTGATTTCCGGCAACTCCCTGACCTAAAACAACCAAATCAAAACCTTTATAGGCTAAATTAACCGTCATACCATAAGTAAAATCAGGAGTTGGATTTCCAATAATTTCACGGTCATCATTGTTAATTTGTCCATCGCCATTCAAATCGATAAATTTAATATCACCAGGTTTTGCATTTGGTTGAATTAGGTTACCTGCCTGATTTCTGTAGTTATTAATCTGCGCTTGATTTTGGAACAAACCATCACTTCTATAACCATAAAATGAACCAATTGAATAGCCAACTTTTGTACGGGTAATTTCTAATGCTTGAGGGGTTACGGTTTGACCACCCAAATATTCTTTATCATCACCTAAGAAATCGATGTTGTTGGAAACAAAAGCACCGTTAGCATTTACTTTTAAAGAAAAATCGCCCAGTCTTTTTTGGTAGCCCAATTCTAATTCGAAACCCTTATTTGATAAATCGGCAATGTTTCCAATCGGGCCAGCATTACCAACGTAACCTGGTACGGCAATTTGCAAAAGCATACCTGATGTTTTTTTCTTGTACCAATCAGCTGTTAATGTAAAATTGCCAAAAAGGCTCATATCAACTCCGATATCTGTTGATGAAGTTTGCTCCCACTTTAAATCAGGATTTGATAAAGCATCGGGACTAACACCATTATTTAATCCGGCAGATGTACCAAGTGTATAATTACGACCACCACTAACGGTTGATAAATACCTGAAATCTCCAATATTATCATTACCAACAACACCATAAGAACCTCTAAATTTCACGAACGTTACATAAGGGTTTTTAGGGAAGAAATCTTCTTTACTTAACACCCAGCCAACTGAACCTGAAGGGAAATAGCCAAACTTATTATTCGGACCAAAACGAGAAGAACCATCTCTACGTACAATACCGGTAAAAAGGTATTTTTCATCATAGTTATAAGTTAAACGGGCAAATGCAGAGTTAAGCGTATTTAAATATTCACCTCCGTAAAAAACATCATTAATTCTCGAAACTGGGAATTGCAAAGAAGCATCTTTTATGTTCGACACCGGAATACCGTCTTTGCTACCACCTTGAGTTTCACCTCTGTTTTTTTGGAAAGAATATCCAATTAAGCCTGTTAAATTATGCTTATCTATTTGCTTATTGTAACTGATTGTGTTTTCTAAAGAATAGAAAAGCCCTCTGTTTGCATTTCTGTTGTAAGATGTGATTGTGGTTTGGTTGATGGAGTTTAGGTAGTAAATCGGCGTAAAGCTTTCACTTCCCCAAAATGCCAAATCAACACCACCTTGCGACCTAACTTTTAAGCCTTTTATGATTTCTGCCTCCAGATAAGCATTTGCCACAACTTTATCAGACCAACCTTTACCTTGCGCAACTTGAAGTGCGGCGATTGGATTCAAAATTTCTGATTGTGCGTATTGAGAAATCCCGTAAGGAAAACCAGCTTCGTTTCTAACTACTGGATTACCGATATATGGTGCAGCACCATACTTTGCCGGGTCTGTTTCTACAATTGGTGTAATCGGGTCAATATTAATGGCCCTGTTTAACGGCGAACCATATTCAGTATTCGTACCAACACCAACAGAATTTGTGCGGGTGTAGCCAATGGTTTGTCCGAATTTAATGGCTTTGGTTAATTGATGATCTGAATTAAAACGTGCTGTAAATCTTTTGTATTGAGAGTTACTTGTCGCTACAATACCATCCTGATCGAAGTAGCCAAATGAACTGTAATAAGTAGATTTATCATTACCTCCACTAATGCTTAACTCATGGTTTTGAATTCTCGCATCGTTATTAAAAACAGCAGCTTGCCAATCTGTACCAACACTTAATTGTGATGGATTTGGAAATCTTGGCGTAGTTAATGCAGGGTTACGGGCATATTCTGCTTCATTATAAATGGTAGCGTATTGTGTTGCATTTAATAAATCTAACTTTCTTGATGGGGCTTGAGTACCAAGATAGGTATTGTAGTTAACCGCCATTCTACCATTCTTAATCCCTTTTTTTGTGGTGATGATAATAACACCGTTTGCAGCTCTTGCACCATAAATCGCACCTGAAGCCGCATCCTTTAACACCTCTATAGATTCGATATCTGCTTGGTTAAGGTAATCGATACCGCCACCAACTTGTACACCATCTACAATGTATAAGGCATCGCTATTATTAATCGAAGTTGTACCACGAATACGTAAAGTTGCGCCTTCTCCCGGTTGACCAGAAGCTGTAGTTATGGTTAAACCTGATGTACGGCCTTGAAGCGACTGCTCAACACGTACAACTGGCATATTTTCCAAATCAGAACCTTTTACCTGAGAAATTGCACCAGTTACAACACTTTTCTTTTGTGTACCATAACCAATTACAACAGCATCGGCAAGTACGCCAGCCTGTGGTGTCATTTGAATGGTTAAATCTCCGGCAGATGTTGCGCTAACTTCCTTATTCTCGTAACCAATAAAAGAAACAACAAGCGTTGCATTGCTTTCAACAGTTCTCAAAATAAAAGAACCAGTTGCATCAGTCATCGTACCTTGATTGGTTCCTTTTACCTTTACACTTGCTCCAACCATTGGCGCACCTGTTTCATCAAGCACTTTTCCTTTGATATCAGCATATGCCCTCAGTAATAAAAGAGAACCATCCAAAGATTTTTTATGGATGATGATTGTATTGTTTTTTATCGTGTAACCTAAAGGTTGCTCATTAAAAATTTGCTTTAAAGCTTCACGTATGTCTGTATTTTTAATATCAATGGTTACAGGCTTAGCCTCCTTTAAAAGCTCTGTGTTATATAAAAAACTATAGCCCACGCTTTTATTAAGCTTGCGAAAAACCTTAAGTAATGTTGTGTTTTTTTCTGAAAGCGTTACATTTTGAGCATTTGCAGCCCCATAACTGATTTGAAGAAATGTAGTGATTAGCAAGACAAAAGTCAATTTCATAATCAACAAAAATTTAGATAGGCGGCCCTTAGGATTGGGCAGCCATTCAGTATAAAAATTCATATATTTGGTTATTAGGTTTATTAATAGTTGTATCTCACAATTTTACGATTAGAATATAGCCTTGAAATATTCCGGGAGCGTTGCCGCGCTTCCGGTTTTTTTTAGTTACGCTTTATTCTAAAATCATCGGTAATGATGAAAAAGTATAGGTTTAAGGCATAACTAAAATCCTCCTTTCTTCTATCTTGAAATGCACATCTCCGGTAGCTTGCAAAGTTTCTAAAACTTCATTCACACTGTTAAATCGGGAAATTCTACCTCCAAAAAGTTTATCCATTTTTGCTCCGCGATAATCAATATCTACATTGTACCAGCGAGAAATTTTGTTCATAATGGTTTGCAGGTTTTCATCATTAAAGCTAAAAAAACCATCTTTCCAGGTTATTGCATCTTCTGCATCTACATTTTTGACCAACACAGAGTTTGATGATGAAGCAATTACCGATTGTTGTCCGGGTTTCAGAATATTTGAAGCAAGAGCACTTAAGTTCGAAACCTTAACGCTTCCTTCTAATAAAGTGGTTTTATTATTTGGCTCATTAGCATAAGCATTAATATTGAAATGCGTTCCCAAAACCTCTACTTGTTGGTTTCTTCCAGCGCCAATCTCACTATTCACCTTAAATGGAATACGTACACCTTTTTTGTCTGCCAATTTTGCAACCTCAAAATAAGCTTCGCCCTTTAGCTGAACTATACGCTCAGCAGTATTAAATGTAGTTGGGTATTTTAGTGATGATTCTGCATTCAGCCAAACCTTAGTGCCATCTGGTAAATTGATTTGGTACTGCCCACCACGCGGCGTTTCAATTGTATTAAACGAATATTTTGGATTGTCGCTATTTTTAGAAGTTACCGAATAAATTAATTCGCCATTACGCGTTTTAGTAATACTAATGCCGGCTTGTTTTGCGATTATACCGTTTGTTGCGTCCGTTAACGAAATTTTAGAGCCATCAGCTAATGTTAATGTTGCTTTATTGCCGCCGGGCTTAATAACATCATGTTTATTACCTACCGAGAGGTGCGTTTGCGAATATTTTTTAAGCTGCAGATTAACAACAAAACCAATGAAAAACAGTACAACTGCGGCAGCCGCAACTTTAATCCAAAGTTTATAGTTGGTTGTTTTTAATTCGGTTTGATATTCTATTGACTGCCAAATCTTAAGTTTGGCATCCATAATATCTTGGTGGTCTAAATCAGATTGTTTCTTTGAAATTTCAGAAAGATGCCACGATTCTACCAGAGCTTTTTCTTGCTCAGTACAAAGTCCCTCCCTGTATTTTTCTAAAAGTTTTTCAACTTCAGCTTTATTCATCACTAAATATATTTGGCTATTAAATACATGTAGGATAAGCAGTATTCAGGTAGTAGATAAAAAGAAAATATTTTTAATTATTTCTAAAAAATCACGATTTGAGCACATGAACACACTTTCTATCTGAAGAAAAAATAAATTCAAGTCAAAAATTTATCTGATAAATAAGATAATTGCGATAGAAATAAATGAGGTAAGTTTTAACCGGAGCACCTTTAAGGCATTACTCATTTGTTTTTTAACAGTCTTATCTGATAGATGAAGTATCTCTGCAATTTCTTTTTGCGAAAGATGTTGTTGTCGGCTCATTTCGAAAATTTGCCTCATTTTAGGTGGCAGTAAACTAACCTCTTTTTCAATTATTGATGCAAATTCTCTCTCTCTAATATAATCATCAGTAATGCAATTTCCTTGCTCAATGAAATTTTCTAAAGAAAGTAAATAATTTGATTTCGATTTATTTTTATCCAACCAATCGAAAACTTTATATCGAACCGCTGTATATAAGTATGCTGATAATTGAGATTTGATTTTAATGTTTGGATTACTCCATAAGTACACAAAGATTTCCTGGACAATATCTCTTGCATCTTCCTTTTCTGATACCAATTTACAGGCATATATAAATAACAAACCATTGAAGCGTTCGTAAATTTCTTCAAAAGCATACTTATCTCTAAGCTGAACGAGATCAAAAAGTTCGTTGTCGGTTAATAATTTATAGTTAGCCATTTGGTTAGAATGATTAACGAATGTAAGCAATAGTTTGAGTTAAATCCTAAATAATTTATCACTGCCAGTTTTATTTAATCGATTTACAATCCAGCAGCGAAATCTTTAACATCGAATTGTAATCTTAAGTAATAATATAGATATATCGGGAAAAACCGATATACATTTGCATCATGGATCAAGTAGAAATATTTAAGGCTCTTTCTAATAAAACCCGTTTGCAAATTTTAAACTGGTTAAAAGAACCTGAAGTACATTTTAATCCTCAACCTCATGCCGATTTAGAAAGCGTTGGCGTTTGCGTTGGTCAGATTCAAAACAAAGCTGGTTTATCTCAAAGCACGATTTCCGAATACCTATCCATTTTACAAAGAGCAGATTTGGTTTGCGCAACCCGAATTGGTCAATGGACGTATTACAAACGAAATAAAAAGGGCATTGAAGAACTAGCAAAAATCATTAATTCAGCATTTTAAAAATTAAAAAAACATGAATACAGATAGTTTATTTAAGCCATTTAGTCTTAAAACTTTAAATATTAAAAATAGAATTGTAATGGCACCGATGACGAGATCTTTCTCGCCAAATGGTATTCCAACAACTGATGTAGCTTCTTACTATGCAAAAAGAGCAGCTGGAGAAGTTGGTTTAATTCTATCAGAAGGTACAGTAATCGACAGGCCGTCTTCTTCTGCCGACCCGAATATTCCGCACTTTTATGGAGAAAATGCTTTAGCAGGCTGGCAAAAAGTGATTAATGATGTTCATAAAAGCGGTGGCCAAATGGGACCACAAATCTGGCACCAGGGCATTCATGCAAATCATGCTTCGGGCTGGTTGCCAAGTGCTCCATTCGAAGGACCATCTAGTTTTAACAGTCCAGGTTTTGAAAACGGTGTTGCCATGACAGATTCTGCCATTGCTGATACCATTGCGGCTTTTGGACAAGCCGCTGCAGATGCAAAAGCTCTAGGATTTGATACCGTAGAAATTCATGGTGCACACCAATATTTAATCGATCAGTTTTTCTGGGATGCGACAAACAATCGTACAGATATTTATGGCGGTAAAACACTAGCAGAACGCACTCGTTTTGGCGTTGAAGTAATTAAAGAAGTACGTAAACGTGTTGGAGAAGATTTTGCATTAATTATCAGATTATCTCAATTTAAACCATCTGCTTACGATTTCAAACTTGCTAAAAACGAAAATGAAATGGAACAATGGTTAACACCACTTGCCGATGCAGGAATTGATATTTTCCATTGTTCACAACGTCGTTTTTGGGAGCCTGAATTTGAAAATTCTGATTTAAACTTTGCAGGTTGGGCTAAAAAATTAACCGGAAAAGCAACAATAACCGTTGGTTCAGTTGGTTTAGATGGCGACTTTTTTGGTGCCTTTGCAGGCCAAAGCTCGCAACCAAGTTCGCTTGATGAATTAGTACGCAGAATGGATAGAGGTGATTTTGATTTAGTAGCAGTTGGTCGCCCGTTATTAGCAGATCCAAATTGGGTTGAAAAAATTAAAAACAACAAAACATCAGAACTCAAAGGTTTCAGCAAAGAAGCTTTAGCCGAATTGGTATAAAGATTCTCATCTATATATCGCTTTAGGATTCCCAATTAAATTTGGAATGACGAAGGTTCGTTCAGGTCCCGTCATTCCCGCGAAGGCGGGAATCTTAAAGCAAATACAAATCGCTTTAGGATTTCCAATTAAATTAGGAATGACGATTGTTCTAATTATAATTTGCCAAATAAGGCAAGACAAGTCTTTTTGCGATAGCCTCTGTATTTGCTTTTGGATATTATATGTTTTAGCTAAATTCACTTCGTAAAAATTTATCCTATGTCGAACATTAAATTAATAATCGAAGAACGCACGGCAAACATTGGCAATTTTATGGTTGGCAGATTGCTTCCATTCCGTGAAAAAAGAATGGTTGGACCTTTTTCATTTATTGACCACATGGGGCCTGCGGCAATGAGCGATCACGAAAACTTAGATGTCCCACCACATCCGCACATTGGTTTATCAACGCTAACGTTTTTGTTTGAGGGTGAAATCACGCATCGCGATAGCTTAGGCAGCAATGTGGTAATTAAACCTGGACAAGTGAATTGGATGACTTCTGGTAGCGGAATTGTACACTCTGAAAGAACACCAGAATACTTAAGAAGCACCGATAAAATGCTACATGGTTTGCAAATTTGGGTGGCTTTACCGAAAGCGCTCGAACAAATGGAGCCAGAATTTTTTCATGTCGAAGAACAAGATATCCCCCATTGGGAAGAAGGAGATTTACACTATAAATTAATTGCCGGAGAAGCTTTCGGCCATAAATCTCCTGTTCCGGTTTACAGCCCACTTTATTTTATTGAAATAAAAAGTTCATCAAAGCAAAAGGTAAATATTGGAAATGATTTATTTGGAGAAAGTGCGCTTTATATTTTGGAAGGTTCTGTAGAAAGTGAGGGCAATGTTTTCGAACCAAAAAATATATTAATTGCTAACGATGCATCGCTTTGCGAATTTACAATGAACGAAAATACAACCGTTTATATTTTTGGTGGAGAACCCTTTCCCGAGGAACGTTTTATGTACTGGAATTTTGTTGCTTCGGATAAACAATTAATTGAAGAAGCTAAAACGAAATGGTTAAATCAAAGTTATAAGCCTGTTCCGGGTGAAACGGATTTTGTGCCCTTACCGGAACAAAGCAAATTTTTAAAAAAGTAGATATAATTTATTGTTGAAGTAATGCTTCTCTAATTTTCTGAGCAGCATCAGCAAGTTCTTCTTCAGTTGGTTTAAGTTTTTCTTTGCTGAAGTTCATATCGCTAACATTATTCATCGGGATTAAATGAATATGTGCGTGCGGAACTTCTAAACCTATAACAGATACACCAACTTTTTTACATGGAAAAGCCTCTTTTACACCTTTAGCTACGATTTTTGCAAACATCCACATGCCTACATATAAATCTTCATCCATATCAAAAATGTAATCCGTTTCGATTTTAGGTATTACCAAAACATGGCCAGCGGTTAAAGGTTGAATATCTAAAAAAGCTAAATAATCAACAGTTTCTGCAACAACATGTGCACTAATTTCTCCGGAAACAATTTTTGAAAAGATGGTCATGTGGTGGAAAGTTAAAAGTGGAAAGTATAAAGTGTAAGGTTTGATAAGCGGAGTAAGTCCTCCGCCTTTTATGTTATCTAGAAATTTCTAAAACTTCGAATTGCATTTTGCCTGCCGGAACTTCAATTTCAGCGAATTCGCCAACAGATTTACCAAGCAAACCTTGAGCAATAGGAGATTTAACAGAAATTTTCCCGGTTTTTAAATCTGCTTCACTTTCTGCAACCAACTGATAAGTCATTGTTGCGCCGTTTTTTACATTCTTTATTTTTACGATGGATAGTGCCAAAACCTTAGATAAATCTAATTTCGACTCATCGATAAGACGGGCATTCGCCAATGTGTTCTTTAGTTTTGATATTTTTGCTTCGTGTAATCCCTGTGCTTCTTTAGCTGCATCGTACTCTGCATTTTCTGATAAATCACCCTTATCTCTCGCCTCAGCAATTGCTTTTGATATTAGCTGACGGCCCGTAGTGGTTAGATAATGAACTTCCTCTTTTAATTTATCTAAACCCTCTTGTGTGTAATACGTTACCTCTGTCATTGCTCAATTAATTTTGTTATAAAGCCTATAAAAAACAAACAAGACTATGTAGTTGGTTTTGCTACATAGTCTTGTTTCAATTATAACGAAGATAAAATGCTTAAATTACAAAAGCAAATAATTCATTACGATTTTAAAGTTTTGACAGTTTTAACATACAGCTGCCAATATATTTTTAAAAGCTTTTAGCTATTCTCTGCCTTTGTTTCGGCGATATGTTTAATGGGAAAATTTAATGAGTTCGCAATGAAACACATCTTATTCGCTTCTTTATGCAAGGTTTCTGCCAGTTCTAAATGTGCCTTATCAGCAATTAACACAACGGGGTTAAGCGTTACTTCCTTAAATTTTCCGCTGCCATCTGTAGATTCTTCCATTGTACCAACAGCTTTATCTTTATAATCGATAACTACGATTTCATTCTTCGAACATAAATGCAAATACCAAAGCATATGGCAACTTGAAATTGATGCCAATAATAAATCTTCAGGGTTATGTTTCGATTTATCCCCAAGAAAAACAGAATCTGATGAACCCGAAATATCGGCTTTGCCATTTACTGAAATCAGATAGTCGCGATCGTACGAGCGGTAATCCATCGTACCTGAGCCTTTGTTGCCAGTCCACGTTACAGTTGTTGAGTATAAATGTTCTTTCGGCATGATATAATTAAGTTAGAATTTGTAAATCCAATTTAAGAAATTAAGATTGATTAATACAGATAATAATCAAATCGACAACAAAAATGTTTTTTAAAACGTTTGGAAATAACGTAATTTAAACTGCCTTAAGGGATTATAAAAAAATATTTATGGGAGATAAAATGCATACCACAAATTATTATAACACTTTTATTGAAATTGCTGAGGATAGTAATGCTGTCGCCGGAATTGCTCCCCAACCCAAAGGCAGCAATAAAACTATTGCAGAAATTCAGTTTGAGTTGATTGCTAAAAATCCATACAAATACAGTTCTGATGATGTTTTATTTCAGGTTTACGCAGCGCGAAATGATATCGCAAAAACCGAACAAAAAACTGAGCGAGACAAGTTTTTTGCTAAAGGCCAGCCATGTTTTAGAGCATCGCCACTTACAAAACAATACGGTTTTGGTTTGCATGCAAACAACGAAGGTAAAATTGCGATTTATGGTGTAGAAACCGATAAGTACGAACAATTTGTAGCTAATCCAGATATTAAAAAAGTTAAAGCGATGCGTTCTGCTAAAAAGTAGATTCTATTGCAATTAATTTTTCTGCCAGTACTTCTGATATTTTACGGTATGAATCGAAAGTCCATCCACCAACGTGCGGTGTTAAAATAACTTTGTCATTGCTTTTTAAATCGTTAAACCAACTTTGTTCGCCCAGAGCCGGAAACTTTTCAGTTTCCAATACATCTAAACCGGCACCTACAATTTTACCACTTTTAATTGCATTCAATGTTGCAGAAACCTTTACAATTTCACCCCGTGCTGTATTTATGAAAAATATAGGTTTTTTAAAGTGGAAAAAATATTCATCATCAACCATTTGCTTGGTTTCAGTAGTTAAAGGAATGTGTAAACTTAAAACATCGGCATGTTTCACAATTTCTTCCATACTTACTTCACGGGCAAAATCATCAGAAAAGCCAGTTTTATATTTATCGTAGGCCATTACATCAACCCCAAAACCAGCAAGTTTTTTAGCAAAGCTTTGTCCCATAAATCCGTAACCAATAATACCTACTTTTTTACCTTTTAATTCGTAACCACGATTGCCTTCCCTATCCCAAATACCATTTCTAATTTCAATATCAGCTCTTCTAAAATTATTCATTAATGATAAAAGCAAACCAACAGCGTGTTCGCCAACGGCATCGCAATTACCTTCCGGGGCATTTATTAATTCGATATTTCTGTCTAAAGCGATTTTATCATCAATATTATCTAAACCTGCACCAGCACGGGCTACAAATTTCAAATTAGTGGCTGCCGCAAAAATTTCAGCATCAATTCTAAATTTGGTGCGTACCGCAATACCATCGTAATCTTTAATTTTCGCTAAAGTTTCTGCCCGTGTAATTAGTGGCTCATCATCAACCTCGTAACCTAATTTTACTGCTTGCTCTTTAAATGCCGGATGCAAATCATCAACAATTAATATCTTTTTACTCATGATAAAGCAAAAGTAACGTTTTACTTATTCGGTTGATGAAATTCGATGTAAAAACAGATGAGTTTTAACTAAATGAAAAAGCTCGAAAGAAAACCACAAAAATATTACCCGAAAACAGCTGTAATAAAATAGTTACTGCACTCATATTAAACTTCCTTGCCGTTTCTTTGTCACTCTTTAAGAAAACTAATAAAAACTTTTAAAATTTAATGAGACTTTTACATTTCAAAGCGATAAAAATCACCCTTTTTTTACTCTGCATTTCCTTTAGTTTATTTGCACAAACTGGCGGTAAAGCCAAAATCATTGGTGTATTAAAAGATGCTAAAACACAAGAGCCAATTGCATTTGCAACAGCCGTTTTGGTAAACAAAGCGACGAATACTAATGCAAAACTGGCGCAAACAGATATTGATGGTAAATTCACAATGCCAGATTTAGCCAACGGAACTTATACTTTTAGAGTGAGCTTTGTGGGTTATCAAAGTATGGTTAGAGATAACATTGCCATTACCGATGCAACGGGAACTTTAAATTTTGGTGATATTAAAATGAATGCCGCAGCTGGAACAGTTTTAAAGGATGTTACGGTTACCGCTCAAAAAGCAGCCATGCAAATGGGTATCGATAAAAAAGTATTCTCTGTAGATCAAAGTTTGGTGAGTGAGGGTGGCTCGGCTACAGATTTATTAGCCAATGTGCCATCGGTACAAACTGATTTAGATGGAAACGTAAGTTTACGTGGCTCATCTGGTGTGCGTGTTTTAATTGATGGAAAACCATCATTAATTGCAGGCGGAAACGTTGCACAGATTTTAGCCTCCATTCCTGCAAGCTCGATAGAAAGTGTGGAGTTAATTACAAATCCATCTTCTAAATACGATGCTGAAGGACAAGCGGGTATCATCAACATTGTTTTAAAGAAAAACACCAAACTGGGCTTTAATGGTTCTGTTGCGGTAAGCGCAGGTAACCGCGATAATTACAACGGAAATACTAACCTAAGTTTTCAAAACAGTAAAATTAATCTTTACGGAAATTACAGCTATCGTTATGGCAATCGTTTAGGTGGCGGTTATCAAAATATCGACTACAAACAAAGCACAACTTCTACCGCATTTGCAAATCAAACAACAACATCAAATTCTTTAGATAAAGGCCACAATGTTAAAGCCGGATTGGATTATTATTTAGCTCCGAAAAGTGTGGTAAGTTTATCGGGCGGATTTAACGCAAGAGATAATGATAGAAATGAATTTGTTAACATCAGTCAGCTGGGCCGAAGCTTAAACCCTGTTTTGTTAAGCAACAGATTAAATAATAATGCCGGAAACGGAAATAGCTACGATTTAAATTTAGATTACTCGCAAAAGTTTAAAAAACCAAAAGAAGAGTTAACTTTTAACTTCGGTTATTCTGCTGGTACAAATAATAATGACCAAGACTACAGCACTACTTTTACCAATATGAATGGTAATGCGGTAAACATAAACCCAAGTTTGCAAAGAATTTTTAACACTGGCGAAAACACAAATTACAATATCCAGGCAGATTATACATTGCCTGTAGGTAAAGCTGGTAAAGTTGAGGCTGGTTACCGTAGTCAGATTCGTTTGGGTGACAATAACCAATACGCCGATTCAATTTTAACGAACACGGATATTTATGTTAGAAACAATAAATTAATTAATGATTTTAACAGTAAAGACCAGGTTCATGCATTGTATTTAAATTATCAAAACCAGATTAAAGATTTTGGATATCAATTAGGTTTAAGAGCCGAGGATGCCCGTTTAGATACTTATTTGCAAGGTTACAATGGAAATACATTAACAAATAGTTCGGGTAATATTCACTACAAAAGATTGTATCCAAGTGTGTTTTTATCTCAAAAGTTAAAAAACGAGCAACAAGTTCAGGTAAGTTACACACGCCGTGTAAACCGTCCGCGTCCGTGGGATACAAACCCGTTCTTAGATGTATCAGACCCATTAAATTATAGAGCAGGTAATCCTAATTTATTTCCAGAGGATGTTCACTCATTTGAGTTAGGTTATAACAAATATTGGAAAAAAGTAACCTTTACTGGTAGTTTATATTTCCGCCAAACCAATGATGTAATTCAAAGGGTAAGAAGTGTGCCTGATGCAAGTGGAATTATCACAACTACGCCTCAAAACTTAAGTCGCCAGTTAAATAGCGGTTTAGAATTAATTGGTCGTTTCGATTTAATTAAAGCACTAAACTTTACGAGTAACGTAAATCTTTACCAACAAAAAATTGATGGTGATGCAAGATATGGCATTCAGGATAGAAGTGGTTTTAGCTGGAATGCAAATTTAACCGCTAACATTTCTGCGATTAAAAATTTATCATTCCAACTTCGTGGAGATTACCGTGCACCAGAAGTAATGGCACAAGGTAAACGTAATGCAATGTACGGCATTGATGGTGGTGCAAAATATGATTTCCCTAATAAGAAAGCATCTTTAAGCTTAAACATTCGTGATGTATTTAACACCAGAAGATGGAGCATGACAACTGATGATAACTTTACCTTTATCGATTTCCAACGCCGTATGCAAGGCACAATGGGGAATTTAACTTTCTCTTACCGTTTCGGAAAAACGTTGTTTAACAGTACCAAGAAAAACAAAAAAGAAGACCAGCAGGAGAGCAGACCTGATGAAGGTTCTTTCTAAAAATAATGCAAGAAGAGGCGTTTCGAAATTCGGAACGCCTTTTTTTATGCTCAAAAAAAGCCACCACATTTTATATCTTGCACCATGGAAGAAATCAATCCCTGGCAAACACTAAACAGCGAACTTAAATACGATAACAACTGGATTAGTGTTACCGAACACCAGGTTATAAACCCAACGGGTGGAAAGGGAATTTATGGCGAAGTTCATTTCAAAAACTTAGCCATTGGCATTTTACCATTGGATGAGCATAATAACACCTGGTTGGTTGGGCAATACCGTTATCCACTAAAAGCCTATAGTTGGGAAATTCCAGAAGGTGGCGGTCCGCTGAATGAAGAACCGCTTGAAAGTGCCAGACGAGAATTGTTGGAAGAAACCGGAATGAGTGCGAAAAACTGGCAAGAAATTCAACGGATGCATCTTTCAAATTCGGTTAGTAACGAGCTTAGTATTATTTACATTGCAACAGGTTTAATTCAGGGCATTGCAATGCCTGAAGAAACCGAGCAATTAGTGGTAAAGAAATTACCTTTCGAAGAGGTGTATCAAATGGTATTAGATGGAAAAATAACCGATTCGATGAGTGTGGCGGCAATTTTAAAAGCAAAGCTGATGATTTTGAACGGCGATTTATAATCTCGATTAGTAAAAATCTAATTTTTATCTTTGCTAAAATTTCAAACACTGATGAGCAAACTTTTTGGATATATCCTTACCCCAATATTTTATATTTTTTTTGGATTAAGTCTTTGTATTTTTCATCCAATCCAATGGCTTTGCCATAAAATTGGTGGCTATAAAGCGCATAAATTATCTGTTGATGTTTTAAACTTCTTTCTAACTTATTGCCAGATCTTCTTATTCAATTCGATAAGCTTTAAGAACATCCACAATCTTCCAACCGATAGACCGATAATTTTTGCAGCGAATCATCAAAGTATGTATGATATACCGTCACTAATTTGGTTCTTAAGAAAATATCATGCAAAGTTTATCTCAAAAATTGAATTAGCGAAAGGCATTCCATCAATTTCTATAAACCTGCGATTAGGTGGCGGGGCAAACATCGACAGAAAAGATAATAAGCAGGCAATTTCCGAAATCATCAAATTAGGTCGCAGAATGAAAGATAACAATTGGAGTACAGTTATTTTTCCTGAAGGAACCCGGGCTAAAGATGGCAACTTAAAAACCTTTCAATTTGGTGGCGTGGCAACTCTGTTAAAAGTTGTACCAAATGCTTTAGTTGTTCCGGTTGCAATAGAAAATTCGTGGAAAATTGTTCGCTATGGCATGTTCCCACTAACCGCAGGAAATACTTTAAAATGGACGGTTTTAAAACCTATCGAACCTGGCGAAAAAACTGCAAATGAAATTACTTTGGAAATCGAAACCGAAATCAGAAAAGTATTGAATCAGGAAGTAGTTGGTTAGTTGGTTAGTTTGCTGGTTGATTGTTTAATTGTTTAATTGTTTAAAGCAAACAATTAATTCCGCAAAACCATTTCCCATCTTCCATCTCCCATCACTTAGATATTTTTGTTTCCGATTACTTTAAAAAATTCATCTCTATAGGTATCCCCTACTGGTATTATTTTTTTGTTAATCGTAATTCTGCTTCGCTCAATACTTTCAATTTTATCAATGGCTACAATGTAAGATTTATGCACACGGATAAACTGACTATCGGGTAAAGCTTCTTCCATTTTCTTCATACTTTGAAGTGTGATAATGCGCTCCTCCTTAGTAAAAATAGAGATGTAATCTTTTAAGCCTTCAATGTATAAAATATCGTGAAGGTATATTTTTTGAATTTTGTGTTCCGTTTTAACAAAAATAAAGTCTTGAATCGGATTTGGTGAGCCCGAAAACGGAGCGGGCGTTATTAAAGGCTGAACCTGAGGCGGTGCAACTTCTGCAGGCTTAAACTGATTATGAACTTTTTCTACGGCTTTGTAAAAACGATCGAAAGCGATGGGTTTCAAAAGATAATCAGAAACGTTTAAGTCGTAGCTTTCCAGAGCGTATTGTGGATATGCTGTTGTTAAAATGAAATGGCATTTATTGCCCGCAATTTTTAAAAACTGTATGCCCGTAAGTTCTGGCATTTGAATATCTAAGAAAACCAAATCAATCCCTCCTGCCTGAACAATTTGTAAAGCTTCGATTGGATTTTCACACCTTTTAGCAAGCGTTAAAAACGGAACCTTTGAAATATAATCCTCTAAAATATCGAGTGCTAGTGGTTCATCATCTACAATAATACAGTTCAAGTTCATTTTAGGCAGTAGTTTTATTTGGTAGTTGTTTTAGATAAATAATTTGGAGATAACTCAAAATTATATATCAATCATTAATTCACAGGTATAGTGTGTAGGCGAATTTACAACATTTAATTTATATCTGTCAGGGTAAATGAGCTGTAATCTACGCTCAACATTTGGCAAACCAACGCCGCCCTGCGCATCTTTATTTTGGTTGTTTTTCTTATTAATTACGCTGAAATGCAAAATCTTCTGATTGGCAATAATATCAATTTTTACAGGCTCGCTGGCATCAGTAACCACTCCATGTTTAAAGGCATTTTCTACAAAAGAAATCAACATCAGCGGAACAATTTTCTGGTCATCGATTTCGCCATTTAAAGTCATTTCGATAAAAGCACCATCTTTAAACCTAATTTTTTGTAGTTCGATGTAATTTTTAAGATAATCAACCTCTTTACTCAATGATACTGTTGGCGTATTGCTCTCGTAAATCATATAACGCATAATTTCCGAGAGCTTCATAATCGCATCGGCTGTTTTATCCGATTTTTGATAAGCCAAAGAGTAAATATTATTCAAGGAGTTAAAAAGAAAATGTGGGTTTAATTGAGATTTTAAAAACTGGAGTTCCATTTCACGGCGTTCACTTTCGAGGTTGCGTTGAATACGTTCTGTAGCAAACCAATCAATAATAAATTTTATGATGCAACTCGAAATCAAGAAAAATCCTGAAATAAATACAACGAAAACGACGAAGCTGTGAATTGGCATTTCTACCTTTTGCTTCGTATCGTTTATATAGGTTAATACATCATCGCGATATAATACGGCAGCCACAGTTTTTAATAAAACCGAAGCAGCTATCAATAACAAAAACGATACTACAAACAGTAGATATTTTTTTCTTTTTACAATGAGTTCTGGAATAAGAATCATGTAATTGATATAAAAAATAGAAACATTAATTATCCCAAACACTAAATAGGTAATCACATAGTCAGTATAACTATGCTTGGTATCACTAAACATATTCATTGCAATGTTAATGGCAATAATAACACCCCAAAAAATACTATGTAAAACTATTGGTCCTCTACTTTTTTTCATTCTTTTAACGGATAACATAAGCTGTTTTAGCTTATATAAAATCATTCAACCAAAATAAATAAAGAAACTTGTAATTAACTACACAATCTACCAACGGGCATTTTTTTTCTACCAACGGCTTATCGGGCGAAATTTATCGACAAACGCCAAAATTACCTGTTCATCTATAATCTTTAACCCTTGGTATAATAGATTTTTGCACCCTGTTTTTCTTGTGTTTCTTTGAATCATCAAAACGAAACGATTATGAAACCATCATCTGCAAACAAGATAAATAACGCAATAATTGCAGATGATAGCTTCATTACAATAACTATAAATAAACCTATTATGAAAAAGTTAGCAAACACATCGCCATTTTTACTTTTATTATTACCAGTTTTTATGATGATGGTATTTACACTTACCATAAATACGAACCAAAACAGTACCGAAGAAATAGTTGTAAAACCGGCTAAAACTTCTGGTTCAATTGTAAAACAAGCTACAGCTATTTTTAAATAGAAATGAGCGCTTTCGCAATAGAAACTGTTGGCCTGAATTTTAATTTTGGCAACCAAACCATTGTTAAAGATTTATCATTACAAGTACCAAAAGGCAGCATTTATGGCTTCCTCGGACCAAACGGTGCTGGTAAAACCACTACAATAAAAATACTTTTAAACCTGCTTCAGTCTCCGGCCGATCAGGTTTTTATTTTTGGTAAAGAAATTAACCGAAACAGAATAGCAACGCTAAAACGTGTTGGCGCATTAGTAGAGCAACCAGCCATTTACGGGCATTTAACAGGTAAAGAAAATCTGATTAACCGTTGCTTATTACTCGGTATAAATAAAAGCAAATCAACCGAAATGCTTACGCTTGTTGGTTTAACAGAAGCGGCAAATAAAAAAGCATCAAAATATTCTTTAGGCATGAAACAAAGACTTGGCATTGCCCTCGCTTTAGTTTCCGATCCTGAACTTTTATTGTTAGATGAACCAACAAACGGACTTGACCCAAATGGAATTATCGAAGTTAGAAACCTGATGATCGATTTGGCAACGAAACATCAGAAAACCATTCTTGTTTCAAGCCATTTACTTGCAGAAATAGAACGTACGGCAACCCATGTCGGCATTATAAACAAAGGCGAATTATTATTTCAAGGTACTATTGATGAGCTCCATCAACTGAGCAAACCCATGTTAGAAATTGAAGTAAATGATACTTTAAATGCCGCAAATTTACTTAGTAATTCAGGTTATGAAGTATTAGAAACTGAATCGAAAAAGCTCATCATTCCTTACAAAACCAGCGAAGAAAGTGCCCAAATAAACACCTTATTAATTCAGAACGGATTTATGGTATCAGCGCTTTATAAACAGAAAAAAGATTTAGAAAACCTATTTCTCGACATTACAAAAAACAATTAATATGCGTTCTCTATATATTTCACTAATTTCTGAATTTTACAAATCAAGAAAAACACTTGCATTTTGGGCAGCCATATTGCTTCCGGTTATAATTTGTTCTTTGGTATCATTTGGGTTTTACTCTAATGCCGATAAAGTTTTAGCCTATAAATTAAACGGTATAATGTTATGGGCAAGGTACAGTAGTGCTACGCTAAATGTTATGGGATTTCTAATCATGCCATTCTACGTAATTTTCATGGCATTTTCTGTAAATAACATCGAACATAAAAACGACACCTGGAAAACACTTTTTGCGCAACCGCTAAATAAATTCTCCATCTACGCAGCAAAATATCTTTACGCTGTACTGCTCATCTTTATTTGTCTTTTACTTTTTGCGGGCTTAACACAAGGTTTTGGCTACATATTACAAGCGCTAGTTCCAAAATATAGCTTTAACCAATACAACCCAACTACATTTTTATTCAACTCTTACGCAAAATTATTCCTATCCTCACTCGGCATTTTATCGCTTCAATTTATATTGAGCCTAATTTGGGCCGACTTTTTAAAGCCAATGGGTGTAGGTTTTGTAGGCACAATAATGGGCATCGTAACCGCAAGCCTAAACTGGACATATGCATACCTAATTCCATACAGTTTACCGGCACTTGCATTGCAAATAACAAAGGTTAAAAAAGGCGGCGACCCACTAGCTTTTGAAGTTTTTAGCCGCGAAATATATACCAGTCTTATCTACGCAGCAATTTTCTTCATACTTGGCTACTTCGTTGTATCTAAAAAAAGTATAAAATAATTGTCTGACACTATTTGATATTTTCCTTTCTGAAGATTTTTAAGGGATATTTGGTTCTCAATAAGTCATTTATTTGTAAAAATTTTAACAAAATGAGCAAGAACCATGTTCGGAGCTTGTTCGAGACTTCTTCGGACCTTGTTCGAGAATTAGGCCTATTTTTCGAACAAGGTCCGAAGAAGGTCCCTAGAAAGACCGATGAAGGCTATTTCATCGTTTTGCAGAAAAAACAATTTAAAATATCTATATTAGTTCTTACTGGTATTCTGACAGCCAATAACTGCAAACTCGAAAAATCTAATCGCCGATTAGACAGATATTACCCTTGATGTTGGTGAAAAATTGAAAACTTTCATTTCAAATAAAATAAACCAGTTGAATTAGGTTAGTTTTTATTTTCACCTACTTAAATACAAAACCTCTAAATGCAACTTAGTTACGATGTAAAAATCTCATTGTAAATAGGCTCATCACTCCATTTAAGCGTATTTTTAAGCTTAATAACCAACCTAACTTAATTAAAAAAATGATTAGAAGATTTACTACTACAGCATTGGCTTTAGGCTTTTGCGTATCCGTTTTTGCTCAAGACACACCAGATGCGGCAGTGGTGCAAAAAATAAGAAAAGAAGGACTTGATAACTCGAAGGTTATGGATATTGCCTTTAACCTTACCGATGTAAGCGGACCACGTTTATCAAACTCACCAGGTTTAAAAAAAGCACAAGAATGGGCAATAAAACAACTTACCGATTGGGGCTTAAAAAATGCCAAATTAGAATCGTGGGGAACTTTTGGTAAAGGTTGGCAAGTAGATAAATATTATGCGGCAACAACACTACCTTTTTACCACGCCATAATTGCATCACCAAAAGCATGGACACCCGGAACAAACGGCCCATTAAAATCAGAAGTTGTATTAATTAAAGCTGATAGTGTTTCAGATTTGGCCAAATACAAAGGAAAATTAGCAGGCAAAATCGTAATGATGGATTCAGGTAATCCACTTCAAAGTGGCACTCGCCCTGATTTTGCTCGTTATGCAGACAGTACATTGGCTAAAATGGCCGATGCAAAACCTACTCCGGCAGGCAATCGCGGTCAACGCCCGGGAGCTGCAAATAACATGATGGCTCAGATGATGAAAATGAGAGAAATTAGAGCAGCCATCAGCAGTATGCTTGTTGAAGAAAAAGTTGGGTTAATTTTAACTTATGCCCGCGGCGGACAAGGTACATTCTTTACAAGCAACGGCGCATCTTATGCATTAGATGCAAAGCCAGTTTCGCCAGAATTAGAAGTTGCAGCTGAAGATTATTTACACATTTTACGTTTATTACGAGCAGGAAAACCTGTGGAAGTGGAAGCAGATATCAAAACTTCATTTTATGACCAAGACCCACAAGGTTATAATGTTATTGCTGAAATTCCTGGAACGGATAAAAAGCTAAAAGAAGAATTAGTAATGATTGGCGGTCACTTTGATTCGTGGCATGCAGCAACAGGCGCAACAGATAACGCAGCAGGTTCTGCGGTAATGATGGAAGCCGTTCGTATTTTAAAAGCAATCGATTTTAAACCAAAACGCACCATCCGTATTGCACTATGGAGTTCTGAAGAGCAAGGATTATTTGGTTCTAGAGGTTATGTAGCTAAACATTTTGGCGACCCAAAAACAATGATTTTAACACCAGACCAGAAAAAAATCTCAGCCTATTACAATTTAGATAACGGCACAGGAAAAATTCGCGGTATTTATTTGCAAGGGAATGAAGCAGCCGGACCAATCTTTAAAAACTGGTTAGCGCCATTTAATGATTTGGGTGCAACAACTGTAACGGTAAGTAATACAGGCGGTACCGATCACCAGGCTTTTGATGCGGTTGGTATTCCAGGCTTCCAGTTTATTCAAGACCCTGCAGATTACAACACACGTACACACCATAGCAATATGGATACCTACGACAGACTTGTGGAAGATGATTTAAAACAATCGGCAACTATTATTGCATCTTTTGTTTACAATACATCACAACGTGATGCTCAGATCCCTAGAAAAGAATTACCAGCTGCTCCAGCTGCAACTTCAACAGGCACAGCTGCTCCAGCTAGAAACTAAAATAAATTATTAAGTACAAAAAAAGGCCCACCGTTTACGGGGGCCTTTTTTTCGGGATTGTTTTTCATAAATCCTAACTATAACTAAAAATTTGAGAGATTGATGTTGTTTCGCATCAACGTTTATCTAGAGCAGTTAATATTTTATAAGCGCTACTTCAATAAAATTTAAGTTTTGCTTTTTGTTTACTCAATTGCTAAGTAATATTATTTTTGCTTTCGTTATACCAAAGTTATGGTACACCATAAAAACATTGCAGCATTAAACACCCTTTTTTATAGGGTAATTTTACGGTATTGGTATAGGGGGAATTTGCGGTAGAATAAATACGTATTTATAACCAACTTTATTGAATAAAAAACATCCAAACAACATTATGAGTACAACACCCTTAACAAAAGACGGAAGAAATAATTCCGTTCCGGTTGATATTGCAAAAAAAATGACGGCAGCTTTTAGAGAAAGTCAAAAATCTGACGCAGGAAATTACACCAAAGCTGCTTGGCTGCCAGCCGCACAAATTCAAAAATTGGTAGAGAAAATAGCGAAATTTGAGGGCGATGGCGTTCGGATTTATTTTGGAAGATATACTAAGGAAATTATTGATTCTATTAACAAATTAGAATATGGAGATAAAATACCAGACAAATATTGTGATATGAATACCATACTTCTTGTCGTTACAAAGGAAGTTGATGGCAAACCTAAAACTGATTATTTTATAGATAAAGACATTGAGCTTGATCCAATTTGTGATGATGGCGATCCAAATCCGACAGACCCGGAAAACAGAGGAGATTTATGTCCAGAAGTATGTGATGATGGCAGTCCCTTAATGAATTCATAAAACACATTAATAATATATGTTCAGTTTATTTAGTGTTGGTTCAACAATAGAGTCAATTTGTGCATTATTCGCTCTTATATTTCTAATAAGAGATAAAAATTCGTTTTGGAAAATTACGGTAGCATACATGCTGATAGTTCCATCTACAGAACTATTCGCTAAATATATAGGAAGAATATATCATAATAACCTTATTATATATAATATCTATATGCTAGTAGAATTAAGTTACATTACTTATGCTTTCTACATTTTTTTGAAGGATTTTATTGATGCAAAAAGATTTTTGTTACCAATATTTGCAATAATCATAGCAATATATATTGGTTTTTCTATAACTCATAATCCAATAATCGAATATAATTCAATCACTATAAGTATTATGTCCGTTGTTTTTGTAGTTTATGGTTTATTATACTTTTATTTTTTATTAAAAGATGATAAGTATATTGATTTAAAATTTCATCCTGCGTTTTGGTGGGTTGGTGGAGCAATCATTTTTTACTTTGGGGGCACTTTAGCCAACTTTTTCGATGAAATAATTCAGCAAAAATTTTTAGGAAAATATAATACCCGTAGCATTATTTATTCTACTTTGAACGTTTTGTTATATTGTTTTTGGTCATATTCATTTATATGCAGAGCTCGTCAGCGGACAATATGTCCATAATTTTACTGGCATCATTAGTTTTTCTATTGATGCCAATATTTTTATTGATGTACATTCGATCTTATAATCGCCACAAGAAAAATCACTTTGTGGAGAAGGAAAATATGCGTCAAAAATTTGAGGCCGAAATTCTGAAAACACACATTGAAGTTCAGGATCAAACCATGCAAACCATTGCAACTGAATTGCATGATAACATAGGCCAACTACTAAGTTTAACTACCTTAACGCTTAATTCTATCCAAATTCCAGATAATGAAAAAGCCAGTGAAAAAATATCAAATTCGTTGTCTTTAGTTAGTAAATCAATAAAAGAGATTAGAGAATTAGCCAAAATATTACATGGCGAACAAATTGTAGAATCGGGCATTGGCCATGCTATAGAACAAGAGGTTAACTGGCTTCGAAAAGTTGAAGGTTACACATTAATCGTAACCAATGATTTACTTGAAATTGATACAACTTCGCCAAACAAAGACTTAATTATTTTAAGGCTTTTGCAGGAAATCATAAACAATATTATTAAACATGCACAGGCCAGCATGATTCAAATAGATACCGGATTAAAAAACGATGTTTTGCTTTTAACGGTGAAAGAAAACGGTATCGGATTTGATTACGAAGAGGCAAAAAATCGCAAAAGTGGCTTAGGCTTAAACTCGATTAAAAAGCGTGTTGAAATGATTGAAGGAAAAATCGATGTAATTTCGGCACCAGAAAAAGGCACGTCAATTTTTATAGAAATTCCATATCCATAATATTATGAACGCAACCACACTCCCAATCGCAATTGTTGATGACCATACCCTTTTTCGCCAAGGATTAGCAAACCTATTATCGGAATTTGAAGAAATTGATATTGTATTTCAAGCTACTAATGGCGTGGATATGCAAAATCAGATCAAATCGCATCCAGGTGTACAGTTGGTACTAATGGATATTAATATGCCAGTTATGGATGGCTATGCAGCTACTCGATTCATCAAAAAAGAATATCCTGATGTAAAAGTTTTGGCTTTGAGCATGCACGAAGAAGAGAAAGCAATTATCGAAATGCTTAAAGCTGGGGCTGGCGGTTATATTCTAAAAGGCTCAACTCCCTCAGACCTGGTAATTGCGATTAAAGCCATCATAGAGAAAGGTTTTTATATTAACGAGATGGTATCTGGAAGGTTGTTGTTTCAACTTAAAAAGGAAGATCCAAAACCAATAATAACTGAAAAAGAACTTACTTTTTTGCAGCACTGCAGTACAGAACTTACTTATAAAGACATTGCTGATTTAATGAACATCAGCCCTAGAACGGTAGATAACTATCGAGAGTCGCTTTTTGCGAAACTTAACATTAAAACCAGAACCGGACTTGTGGTGTATGGTATCAAAAACGATTTAATAAAAATATAAACTTAATTTACTTCAAAACTTGCGTAACTAATCAATTAGTTTTATCTTTAGTATGACGAGTAAAATTTTACTCATTCCTATAATCAAAAAATAAAATGGATATTAAAGATTTAACCAAGGCCGAAGAGCAGATAATGCAAGTTTTATGGCAGTTGGAAAAAGCATTTGTTAAGGAAGTAATTGACGAGTTACCTATTCCAAAACCTGCTTACAATACAGTTTCAACAATAATCAGAATTTTAGAAACGAAAGGTTTTATTGGGCATGAAGCCTTTGGTAAAGCACATCAGTACCACCCCCTAATTAGTAAAGAAGAATATAAACGCCATGCAACCGAGAAATTGTTAGGCAACTATTTTGAAAACTCTGTAGAAAGTATGTTTTCATTCTTTGTAAAAGAAGAAAAATTGGATTTAAGTGATGTGGATGAAATTCTTAAAATGATTAATAAGATTAAACATAAGCCAAAATGAGTTTTGCCCACTACCTTTTGCAGGTAAACTTATACTTAGTAGTTTTTTATGGATTTTATAAATTACTGTTAGATAAGGAAACCTATTTTACTTTAAACCGAATTTATTTGGTAGCAGCAGGTTTTTTATCACTATGCATACCATTTATCCGTTTAGAATGGTTAACGGTACAAAAAGCTGCTCAACAAGTTTACACAACTGTAAAATGGGATGCAGTGCTGGAACAGGCAACTATTGTTACTGAAGCGCAAGAGGGATTTAATTGGGCGAACTTAATGGTCAGCATTTATTGTGCTGGCATTTTATTTTTTTTATTCCGATTAATTATTAACCTACTATTTGTTAAAAGGTTAATTAATAATGCTAAAGAAGGCTCGGCTTTCTCCTTTTTCGGCAAAAAAATAATCGATATATCTTTACCAAATCGTGATGTTATTGATAGCCACGAAGAAGCACATGTAAAACAATGGCATAGTTTAGACATTCTGTTTTTTGAGGTTGTTGGAATACTTACCTGGTTAAATCCGGTAATTTATCTTTATAAAAAAAGCATCAAAAACATCCACGAATTTTTGGCGGATGAACATGCCGCGAATTATCAGGGTGATAAGGCAGAATATGCAATGCTTATTCTAAGTAAATCTTTCGGTATCAATCAAAGTGCATTAACCAGCAATTTCTTTGAAAAATCACTTGTAAAAAAGCGTATTTACATGCTGCATAAGGAGCGCTCGAAGAAAACGGCAGTAATGAAATATGGAATCTTTATCCCACTATTTGCAATTGCAATTTTGTTTTCTTCGGCAACCGTTCGCAAAAACGAAAATCTAATCTCATTTGCCGAACAAATTCCTTTAAATGAACCTATACAATTGGTTGAAAACATTGTTATTAAGCCATTAAAGGCTGTAAATGTAGAGAAAGTTAAAACAGTTGCAAAGCATGTTCCGGTAGCCAATAATTGGGAGCAGTTTTACACTTTCATGGGTAACAATATAAAATATCCGAAAGGTGCTCAAGAAAAAGCATTAGAGGGCACTACGCACATCATGTTCACACTAAAAAATGGTAGAGTAACCGATTTAGGTTCAAAACAAGATTTAGGTGAAGGTTGTGATGAAGAAGTAATGAAAAGCATTTTAGCGTATAAAAACTTCAAAGGTGTTAAAGATGGCAATTATGCTTTCAAGGTATCTTTTAGTTTAGGGCAAGTTCAGCCAAATACAGAAGCCACAACAAGCCAGGAAATAGAAGGTTATAAAGAAATTGCACCACTTCAAATTACTGGCTATGTAAACGAAAAAACTCTATCTATCGAGAAAAAAGAAAAGATTTATGATTTTGTATCGATAGAAAAACAACCGGAATATCCTGGAGGGATGAAAAACTTTTATGATTATTTAAGTAAGAACTTAAAATATCCTGAAGAAGCTCAAGAAAGAAATATTCAAGGGAAGGTACATATATCTTTTACCGTTGAGAAAAATGGCAAACTTACCGATTTAAAGGTTTTAAAAGGTTTGGATGAAAGCACAAATCAAGAAGCGCTCCGTGTTTTTGATGAATCACCCAACTGGATGCCTGGAATACAAAACGGGAAACCCGTGAGAGTTAAATACAATATGTCGGTAAATTTTACTTTGGATAATTCAACCAAATTAAAATCTGCTCCATTAGAGAAAACAAAACTATCTTTTAAAGGTATTAAAAACTTAAGCGGAGCTAACAGTCCTTTAGTGATTTTAGATGGCGTTACGCAAGGCAAGGATGCACTTCAATTTATTAGGACAGAAAGCATTGAATCTATTTCAGTTTTGAGAGATGAAGCCGCTACAATGCTTTATGGACCAAAAGGAATAAATGGCGTAATTTTAATTACTTCAAAAGTTGATAAAAACAGTTTATTTAAGGCCTTAGAAAATAAAGTAGCACCTAATTAGAGCGTTCTACTTTTTGGCTATAACTAATTATAGAACATGAAAAAGGTATTTTATTTATTGGCCTGTACTTCGGTTATGGCAACAAGTGCATTTAGCCAATCCAAAACTGACACTTCAAGAATTCAGAGCCCAGGTATTAAAATTAGAGGTTTAGATAAAAATGCAGGAAAACCAATTTATGCTATTGATGGTGTAAAGCAATTTAATGGCGATTTTTTGACGAACAGCATCGACCCAAATGAAATTATGGAAGTAATTGTTATAAAGGGTGATAATGCAATTAACCTTTTCGGCATTGAAGGAAATAATGGAGCAGTTGTAGTCACTACTAAAGCCAAATCAAATTCAACTGAAAATATTGATCTGCAGGCGAAAATGAAAGCCTTGGGCATTATTAGTGGTGTTAGTAAATCATCAGACTTTTCCTTAGAACCTAAACAAAGAAATGATAGCACCGCATTTTCCTTCAATACAAGTAAAGTCCGTATTAGGGGGCTAAGAAATGTTAGTAAAATTAATCAACCATTGTACATTGTAGATGGAGAAAAAATTGAAAGCGGATCGATTGAATTTCTTGATCCTAGCACCATTGATTCTGTTACCATTTTAAAGGATACAAATGCAATTCAAAACTATGGCTTGGCAGCAAGTAATGGGGTTGTAATAATTAAAACAAAGCCATTAAAAAAGATAAATAAAGTTGTTGATTCAGATAAGAATTAAATTTTTATAAAGAGATTTTTATTGCAAATAGAATATATAGTAAGATTATTGCAACACAAAGCCCGGCAAAAAAATTGTCGGGCTTTTATGCTTTCTCTCCTGTCTCGGAACAATAAATTTATAAAATCTTTAATGTATATGCAAATTTTACAAAATATAATTTTTATTTAAACAGATAATTAATATGCAAACATAATTAATTTACTCTTTTTACGAATTATTATTTGCTAAACTCCTTTTCTAATCGTTTCGATTTTATCCAAAACACTTTCGATTTTTTACAGAAAATTATATTTGATTCTTTAATCCGCTAAATAAACTTTTGGTTAATTATCCTTCAAGATATCACATAGAAAAAATTAAAAAAAAAGCCCCCATAAAATGGGGGCTTAACAATTCCAAATTAATGGAATGGCACAGTTTTATTAAACTTCTTCTTCGCTTACAAATTTTGCAGAGAAATAATCTCTGTTCATACGAGCGATGTTTTCTAATGAAATACCTTTTGGACACTCTGCTTCGCAAGCACCAGTGTTAGTACAGTTACCAAAACCTTCCTCATCCATTTGGGCTACCATGCTTTGTACACGACGGTAACGCTCTGGCTGACCTTGAGGTAATAAAGCCAATTGAGATATCTTAGCCGAAACGAAAAGCATCGCCGAAGCATTTTTACAAGTTGCTACACAAGCACCACAACCAATACAAGCAGCAGCCTCGAATGCAGCATCAGCTTGAATTTTAGGGATTGGCAAAGCGTTTGCATCTTGTGCGTTACCAGTGTTTACCGATACGAAACCACCAGAAGCGATGATACGGTCAAAAGCAGAACGATCTACAGCTAAATCTTTAATTACCGGAAATGCTTTTGCTCTCCAAGGTTCAACAACAATTGTATCGCCATCTTTGAACGAACGCATGTGCAACTGGCAAGTTGTTACCAGGTCTTTTGGTCCGTGAGGCTGTCCGTTGATAAACATTGAGCACATACCGCAGATACCTTCTCTACAATCGTGGTCAAATACAACAGGCTCTTCACCCTTATTAATTAATTGTTCGTTTAAAACATCAAACATCTCTAAGAAAGACATGTCTGGAGAAATCTCGGAAAGCTTATAATCAACCAATTTACCAGCTGATTTGCTATTTTTTTGACGCCAAACTTGTAGCGTTAAATTCATGTTTCCTGTACTCATTTTTCTTTAAGTATTGAGTAATGCGTATTGCGTATTGAGATTTTAATCTCGCTAAACTTTACACTATACTATTAATAACTTTATAACAGTTGTTTGAGTTTGTCGTATGTCTCAATACGCATATCTCAATACGCTGTACTATTTATAATTTCTTTGTGCAACCTTAATGTTTTCGTAGTTCAATTCTTCTTTGTGCAATTCGAATTCACTTACGCCTTTATATTCCCAAGCAGCTACGTATGCATAGTTTACATCATCACGTTGTGCTTCGCCTTCTTCAGTTTGGTGCTCCTCTCTAAAGTGACCGCCGCAGCTTTCTTCTCTGTTAAGGGCATCTTTACACATCAACTCTCCTAATTCAATGAAATCCGCAACGCGATGTGCTTTTTCTAATTCAGGATTAAATTCATCAGAAGAGCCAGGTACTTTAACATCAGCCCAAAACTCTCTACGTAAATCCTGAATTTCTTTGATGGCTTGTGTTAAACCCTCTCTGTTACGAGCCATACCACATTTTTCCCACATAATGTGGCCTAATCTTTTGTGGAAATGGTCTACAGATTTAGTTCCGTTAATACTTAAGAATTTATCGATAGTTGCTTTTACTTCATTCTCAGCCTCCACAAACGCAGGGTGGTCTGTAGGAATTGGTTTAGTCGCAATTTCTTTTGATAAGTAAGCTCCAATAGTGTAAGGCAATACGAAATAACCATCGGCTAAACCTTGCATCAGTGCAGATGCACCTAAACGGTTAGCACCGTGGTCTGAGAAGTTAGCTTCACCAGTACAATACAAACCTGGAATTGTCGTCATCAAATCATAATCAACCCAAACACCACCCATGGTATAGTGAACCGCAGGATAAATACGCATTGGAGTTTCATAAGGATTTTCACCTGTGATTTGTGCATACATGTCGAATAAGTTACCGTATTTTTCTTTAATTACGGCAGTTCCTAAACGCATGCAGGTTTCTTTATCAGGATTATGGTTGCCCGCTTTTGAAGCTTCGATACGACCATAACGTTCTGTATTTGCTTTGAAATCTAAATATACTGCTAGTTTAGAAGTACCTACACCGTAACCAGCATCACAACGCTCTTTAGCGGCACGAGAAGCTACGTCGCGAGGTACCAAGTTACCAAAAGCAGGGTAACGACGCTCCAAATAATAATCTCTTTCCTCTTCAGGAATATCTGAAGCTTTACGCGTATCATCTTTCTTTTTAGGCACCCAAATACGACCATCGTTACGTAACGACTCCGACATCAAAGTTAATTTTGATTGATGGTCGCCAGAAACTGGGATACAAGTAGGGTGAATTTGAGTGTAGCAAGGATTTGCGAAGAAAGCACCTTTTTTGTGCACCTTCCAAGCTGCGGTAACATTACTTCCCATTGCATTGGTAGATAAGTAGAATACGTTTCCGTAACCTCCTGTACCTAAAACCACTGCATGACCGAAGTGACGCTCTAATTCGCCTGTAATTAAGTTACGAGCAATAATACCACGAGCTTTACCGTCAATTACTACAACATCAAGCATTTCATGACGGGTATACATTTGCACTTTACCCATACCAACCTGACGTTCCAGTGCTGAGTAAGCACCTAATAATAACTGCTGACCAGTTTGACCTGCGGCATAAAATGTACGTTGAACTTGTGTACCCCCGAATGAACGGTTATCTAACAAACCACCGTATTCGCGAGCTAAAGGCACACCTTGAGCCACACATTGGTCGATAATGTTCGCACTAACCTCAGCTAAACGGTGTACGTTCGCTTCGCGTGCTCTATAATCTCCACCTTTAATGGTATCGTAGAATAAACGGTAAGTGCTATCACCATCATTTTGATAGTTTTTTGCAGCGTTGATACCACCTTGAGCTGCAATTGAGTGTGCTCTACGAGGTGAATCCTGGAAGCAAAAGCATTTTACTTTGTAGCCCATTTCGGCTAATGTAGCCGCTGCAGATGCACCCGCTAAACCAGAACCTACTACGATTACTTCTAAACTTCTTTTATTCGCTGGATTAACCAACGGCATAGAAGATTTATATTTTGTCCACTTTTGGGTTAATTCGCCCGCAGGGATATTTGAATTTAATGTCGACATTTACTTAATACTTTTAATTAAACGTTTCTGTTTAGCTAATCCAACCTAAATAGATTGAAATTGGCATTAATGCAAAAATGATAGGTACGATAATCGAGAACCATACACCTACCGTTTTTACAACAGGTGTCCATTTTTTATGGTTCCAGCCCATTGTTTGGAAAGAGGATTGAAAACCATGTAATAAGTGGTATCCTAAAGAAATCACCCCTAAAACATAGATTACTACAACCCAAAGTTCTTGGAAAATGGCTACAATACCATGAAAAGTATTATGTTCCTCGTGTGAAAAAACAGCCACTTTTGTTGGCCACCAGAAATGATAAAGGTGAAGTACCAAGAACATTAAAATTAATGTGCCTAATAACCCCATGCTACGAGAATACCACTTGCTATTAGCAGAAGACTTATTAAAAGCATACTTTTCTGGTCTGGCAGCATTGTTTTGTGCGGTAAGCAAAATTGCTTGAACAATGTGCAGGATAATTCCGGCAAATAAGCCAACTTCCATGATGCGGATTACGATGTTATGACTCATAAAATCGGCAGCAACATTGAAGGTTTCCCCACCATCATTTAAAAAAATTAGCGCATTTATAGATACGTGTACAACAAGGAAAGAAATCAAGAAAAGACCCGTTAACCCCATTACAAACTTTCTACCTATAGATGATGTAAAAGCTTTACTTAAACTACTCATTAGATTATTATTATTTATAATTCTTTGTGCAAAAGTATTTAATTATGAGTTTAATTTATAAACGAATATGACAAAACAACGATAAAACATTTATTTAGAAACATTCTAAGAGCAATTTTCAAATTTCAGTGTAAATATCGCTTCTTACCCTATTGAAGAATATTTCAAAGTGCCATTCTTATCAACTAAACTTTTCGTTATATTAGTCTTCTAAATTATCAGATATGAAAAAAATCTTCATCGCACTTTTATCAGCAATACTTTGTTCTTCATGTAATGATGGGCCAGCTGTATTTAATTTAACAGCAAAAAATTTTAGTAAGAATGCTACCATAACTATCTCTGATGCAAAAACCGGAGAAAAATTAAAGGTAGAGAATATTAAAGGCAAGCAAACCTTTCAGGTTAATTTACCTAAAGAAAGGTTTGCAGAGATAAAAATTGAAGATGGAAATGATTTTAGACCTTTCTGGTTCTATTTAAAAACTGGTAATTATGATTTAGTAATAAACGCTGCAGATAATAGGTCTATTTATCCCTTTAAAAAAACGCCATCAACTGAAGGCGAAGATTTTATTGATTTTTATGCAATAAAAAATAATTTAAATAAGCCCTTATCCGATAGTGCCATAATAGCTAAAAGAGCTGTTGATGCTGCAGATACAAGCAATATTGTGAAACGAGTTGATGTATTTGCTGATTTAATGGAACGTATTAAAACTCTAAATTTAACCGCTATTGAAACATTTGCTAAAAAGCATCCAAACTCTCCGAATACAGTATTTTTATTGGACCAGTTGGGCATAACAGATTTGAACAGTGTTCAATTTGGCAAAATATTTAATTATTTGGATGAAGAACAGCAAAATAGTAAGGCAGGAAAAAAGCTATTCGAGAAAATTACGTTGGTCGAAAAAATGAAACCAGGTAATACGTTAGAAAGTATTGCAGGCGAAACTCCAGCAGGAAAGGCTTTTGATAAAACCATTTTAAGGAAATTAAATCTTGTATTAGTGTGGACTTCATATAACGACAAATGCAGAACAAACAATATAAAACTAATTACACTTTATGAAAAATATAAAAGTAAAGGTGTAGAGTTTATTGGGGTTTCTTTAGATAACAAAAGAAATTGGTGGGTTAATGTGATTAGAGATGATAAATTAACCTGGCCACAATTCTCAGATTTGAAAGGTGCAAAATCTCCTAATGCTAGAAATATCGGAAATTATAACGTGCCTCACTTTATGATATTGGATAAAAATGGCAAAATATTAATGAGTGAAGATATTAGTGTTGAGTTACTCGAAGAAGACATTATCAAGTATCTGAAACAGCAAGGTTAACAAAAAGATTATTCCACAAAAAAAGTCCCGATTTGCATCGGGACTTTTTACGATTTATGTATTCGAGTTTTCTTAAGCTACTTTAACATTTACCGCGTTTAAGCCTTTTCTACCTTCTTCAACTTCGTAAGTTACAGAATCGTTCTCACGAACGTTGTCGATTAAGCCTGAAGCATGAACAAAAATTTCGGCATCGCCATTTGCTGGGATAATAAATCCGAAACCTTTAGTTTCATTAAAAAATTTTACTGTTCCTTGTTGCATTATATTGTATTTTAATTTGGCATAAAGGTATGGTTAAATACCTATAAATCAATTTTATATTTTTTAAAATCAATTTAATAGTGAAAGTATTGGCTTATTGGGTGTTAAACCCTATTTTATCGAACGATTTAACCCATCTGTGCTCGATGTATCGCCTGGTTTAATCAATAAAGCACGCTCAAAACAGCCTTTAGCTTCTGCTTTTCTGCCCGAAAACAGCAAAGCCCAACCTAACATGTGGTTACCATCGTAGTCAAAAGGATAAAGTGCAACAACCTTTGCAAAATATTTTGCCGATGCTGCATATTGCTTTCTGTTGTAGATAATTATTCCGGCCCAATAGTTCGCCTGCGTATTTTGTGGATCTAACTTTAGAATATTATTATACTGCTCCATAACTTTATCCCAATTACTCAAAAGCGATAATGGCTTAATTAAACCGAACTTAGCTTCAACAGCATTTGGCCGAACATTTATAGCCCTGGTATAATAATTTTGCGATGCCGAATAATTTTTGGCTAAGTAATACAACCAGCCAATACGGAGGTTGGTTTCATAATTATTTTCTGCATAAAAAGGCATTATATCACTTATCGCCTCGGTATAATTCTTTTTGCTTTCTTCGTTGTAACTATTTTGAAAAGCTTTTTGCAAAGCAGTATTGGTTTGAGCTTTAACATTAAATGTAAAGAATACAAGAATTGCAAATAACACTAAGCGTTTTAGAAATTCCATGAAATACCTCCGTTAATTGAATGTTGTAAATAGTTAAATCTGAAAATGTTATCCGTTTTCTTTTCAAATGTATAATTCAAACCTAAAAGTAAGTGCCGTTTTAACAAAAAATAACAATTTGCACCAGCTTTAAACCTCGTTTTATCAAAACCATTGTAAATATACACAGCGTCAGCTTCAGCATAATTATATTGATTTCCCACGGTTGCCATTCCTTCAACCCAAAAATTAGTTACAGGTTTAAATCCTAATATCTGTTGAAAAACCATATTATTCTGCCCTAAAACTTCGATAACTGATGCTCGGCTGATGCTATAAAAATCTAAATTCCCGGTTATATATTTAGTAAACTTTAAATTGTATTGTCTCGTTTTTTCATCTCCAATTTGAGATAATATAAAATCGGCCTGTAAATCGCTTCTGTTATCTGAATACTTAAAACCTAATAAACCTACATTATTCTGATATATTAAATTGCGAAAACTGGAGCGCAGGTAATGGTATGCACCAATTACATTTATTTTTCTAGCCAAAGCATAATTTAACTTTGCATAATAACCCGGCTGTTGAATACTTTCATCGCGTACAGGTTGCTTGTAATAATTAAACGACGTTGAAAGGCTCAACTTATAATCCAATCTCATATTTAAAAAAGCTCTTGAAAAAGAAGAATTTCCTCGTTCAAAAACATTGGTAAATTTCACTCCAGATTCTGCCCCAACACCTAGCAGCTTAAAAGACTTCACCGCTGAACCTTCAATTATATTTGTATCAAGTTTTGAAGCCAAAAATCCTGCATCCTCCAATCTATTTAAATAAACATTGCACAAATAAGCATAATATAATGCGATTTGATTTTGCTTATCGGCTTGCAGCACCTTGTCATAATTATACAAAGCATCAGTAAATTTATTTCTAACGAAATAAGCATAAGCAACCCTCAACCGCAAAAATTTCTCTTCGTAACCGCTGTTAAATTCCTGAGTTCCAAAATCGATAAGCTTTGTCCATTCTGCTTGATTAAATAAAGATAAGGATGTGCTATCACTCTGTTGATTCGTTGTTTGAGCTTTTCCAACTGTAAAAAAAACAATCAGAACCAGAATGGTTAAGCTTAATCTACTCGCCATTTTACTGTTGTTTTTTTGTTTTTAAATACGATTTCAAAACTGTTAATTCCTTGTTTATCAATTTTGAGAACACTTGTAAAAAGCTGGTTTTTCTGATGAAAGAACTGGCTGTTAGCTTCGGCATTTATTAAAAACCCATCGGGTGTAGCTTCTAGTTTATTTTGGTAAGATAATTTTGTAAAACCCCAAAATGGTGCAAGTAAATCCTGCAGCCATAATTTTGGTTTGAATTGCGCTGAATCAATTGCGTAAATATCTTCTGCGTCGTGACCAGAAAAGTTCACTTTATAAGCCGATCGGTAAAAAACATTTAATATTGACTTCGTATCACCATAAAAACGAGTGAAATAGAACACATTATCATTATTTACAAAATAAGCCGTTGATTGATTTCCATAACAGTAAAAATAAGTTGAGTTTGAAGCATCCGTAAAAATTTCCCAGCTTTCAGTTTTTTCTCCATCGCTTACTTTTACACTATATCCAGGTAAAAAATTAAAAGCGCTTTTCAAGTATACATTTACCTCTGGATTTGAAATTACATCATCAAGTTTAGGAACATCAAATGATATTAATTCCCGTTTCTTTTCATTTACAAAATATGAAATTGGATAGGCAAGAGTTTTTGAACCAATGTAAGGTGTTGATTGAAGCTGAAAATGCAAATGTGGTTCAGGCGAGCGACCAGAATTTCCGCAAAGCGCAATCACATCGCCTTTTGAAACATAATCGCCAACTTTAACTTTTATTGAATTCTTTTTGAGGTGAGAAACTTTGCTAAATAAGCCTTCTGCATGCTTTATTATAATGGTATTCCCCCAATTTTGAGTAAGGTTTACCTGACCAATAACATTATCATCAATGTGATTTACGCACTCTTGAATCCAGCCATTTGCCACAGCCAATATAGGTTTATTGAAGCAATAATAATCTTCAGGCTTCAAGCCCGGGAATTCATAGGTTCTATCATCAATATCTTTAAGCACAAAATCCAGTGCCTGGTTCCATTCGCCTTGGTGTGTAATTGCGCCATCATAACCCTGCGAAACCGTCCACGAACCCATAAAAGGTAATCCAATGTTAAAATATCTAAAATCTTTGAGTCGCTCGCTTCCATTTAAAAACTGATACAGATTTGTTTCAGGAGAATAATTTTGAAAAATGGTAAGCTGAAGTTTACCTGCATTTTTCCTCAGCATAAAAAAATACAGCACGCTAATGGTAACGATACAAAAAGGCATAGAAAAAACAGGAAGATTATAGGTTCCTAAAATTCTGGATAAGCCATTTAATACCAAAAATGTAAATGGAATAATTACAATTGCCCAAAGGTAGGAACGCCAAGATGGAATCAGAAAAAAGCCACCAATTGCACAGCTAACCATCATAAAGTTTGCACCAAGATGATAATTACTAATGCCTTCGGGATAAGTGCCCGTAAAATGATTAATCAAACACGCTACAACGAAACCCAAAACCAACAAGCTAAAACCAATACGCGAATGGATAAAAAAGCCAATACTAACAAGTATTCCTGCAAGCACACTATTTTGAAAAAGCACAGCACTAACTGACCTGAAAAATAGCTCCAGGTATTTAGGCATAGCCAGATTATCGAAAAAATTGCAGAGTTTTTGAAATTTACCTGGCTCAATCGTTGTTAATTCGAAAATTAAAGAACTTTCTTTTTGAACCAAACCCATACCAGAATAGCCGCTTGCGGCAATTAAAAGCAGCCAAAAGGTAATTACAAATGGAATTGATAAAGTTGGCAATGCATATTTACCTAAAAACGAAGTTAAATTAACACTGAGCACAACACAAAGCAAAGTTGCAGCAGCTAACCATAACCAAAAAGTATAATTAAAGCTAAAGAAAGTTCCGAAACCAATGCCAAGTAAAAGGGCATTGAAACTATACAGGCCGGCTTTAATATCTTCTTTATTAAAACCTAAAACACTGGTAATAACCAAAGCTGAACACAAGCACATTAAGCCTGAAATGCCTGCATTAAAGTTAAACATCGAAACCAAAAATAATAAAGCACCCAAAATTTTATTTTGCGAAAAAAACAAAATCGCATAACTGTTTAATGCAGCGTTTAAATAATATTTCAGGTCGATTTTCAATTCTGTTATTTTAAATGCTCTGGTAACTGTTCCGTTAATTCTAAATATTGGAGATTTTCAGGTTTCCTGATAAGATGAGTTTTTCCTTGTAAATCAATTAAAACCACTGCCGGCCGCATGTTTATAAACTGCATCCATTGTGTCATGTTATAGGCGCCAACTTTATGTACAACCAGTAAATCGTTTGGTTCCAATAAAGGCAGATTAATGCTTTCGCGAACAACATCAATATTCATACAAAGCGGCCCAAATAGAACGGTTTCTTCGGTGTATTGTCCGGCTTCTTTGGCAATGCTGATTTTATGATCGTACCAGCTGGAAGTAAATAAAATGTTGATGCCAAAATCGACAATCGTGGCTCTTCTTCCATCGCTTAAACGCTTATTGGCAATTACACTCCCAATTAAATACCCGGCATCATCAATTAAAACCCTGCCGCTTTCCAAAATCAACAGCGGTAATTCGTTATGGTTAAAGCCAGCGTTTAAAATTGTACTTGCTATGGCTTCGGCAAATTCCTCAACAGATGGAACAGTATCTACACCGGGCAAATATGCACCCTTTAATGTATTTGTTGATGGAAATCCCCCACCTAAATCCAAATATTCAATTGTCTTTTTTAATTCGGTTTTGCACCGTAAAGCTAAATCACAAAGTTTTGTTGCAGCAATTTTGTAAGCCGAAACAGAAAGCATAAAAGTACCAATGTGGCAATGCAAGCCTACCAATTCTAGATTTTTATCAGCAGCGATTTTGCTAATTGCATTCCAGGCTTGCCCATTTTCGTAGTTAAAACCAAACCTGTCCCAAATTGGATAAACTCCTGTATCAAAATTAACCCTTATTGCAACTTTGGCTATTTTGCCAATTTTATCCGCAATGCGGATGATTTGGTAGAGTTCATCAAAATGGTCGATATGGATTAAAGACCCATTTTCGATGGCTAAAGTTATATCATCAACTTTTTTATCTGGTCCGTTAAAAATGATATGATTTCCGGCAACGCCATTACCTATGGCTTTGTGGTATTCAAAACCTGAAACCACTTCTGCCCAACTTCCTTCCTGATGAAATATTCTACAAACTGCGTTCAGATAATTTGTTTTATAGCTCCAGGCAAACTGAACTTTTGGATAGCGGGTTTTGAAGGAACGAACAGAAGCCTGGTAATTTTTACGAATTTGCCTTTCGGATAAAACAAAAACCGGCGAACCATATTCATCAGACAAATTTTTAACCGGAACACCATCAATCCCCGAAACCGGATCGAAATCTGTCCTTGTACCAAACTTATTCATAAAGCCGGTATTCATTTTTCTGATGGTTGGTCGTTCGTATTTTTGTTTCATTTTATCTTAGTATCAATTAGCGAGAATCATGTATCCAGAAAAGGGAAAATCATCATTTAACTTAAAGTTCTCCAAAAGCAGATATTTTCTGAAATTCCTCAACATCTACCACATTATCCCAGGCGTAGCGGACAAACATTTTCCCGCTTTTATAATTTTTAAATTGTTCCACTGAATTACCCAAAGCCATTTCGACTAATGCTTTAGGCTGGTTTTGACCAGCGGCAACCGTTAAATACACCCAAGCCGGAAACCTCGGATTAACTTCCATAATGTATAAGTCTCCGTTTTCTGCTTTCATAATTTCCAATTCAAAACCACCTTTCCACAAAGTTGATTTTGCAAAATCTTCAGCAAGTTTTATAAGTTTTTCATCTTCGATGGTAATGCCCGCCCAGGCTTTTCCTTTTTCAGTAATGTATAATTTTCGCATTGGGATAACGCTTATTGCATTCCCATTTCCATCAGCCAAACCAGCAATGTTTATTTCAGTTCCCTTAATAAATTTTTGTACTATAATTGGCAAACCCCACTTCGCTTGCAAGGCATGAAAAGCTTTATACGCATCCGCCAAATTTTGAACAACAGAAGCTTCATAAAACTTCCCCTTAACAACAAACGGAAAACCAAATTGCTCAGCTGTTTTAGCTAAATCAGTATCTTTGAACAGAACATCATCATTAGGTACAAAAAAATTATTTTGTTGACCAAACGATTTTAAATTCACTTTTTCACGTTGTTCCAATTGCTTTTGGGTTGGTAAAAAAGTACAAATACCTATAGCCAATAAATCTTTTTCCAACTTGATAAAATTGAATAATTCCGCATCAAAATTTGGAATCAGCACGTCAATTTTTTCTATATTTTGGATGTATTCTAACCGCGATTTTAGTGCTTCAACGCCTGCTGTTGGATACGGAATCCGGTAGGTTTTATCAACCAAATCATGCATGTAAATTGCAGGCTCCAAAGTTTCATAAGCTAAACCAATAATTCTTATATCCTCATTAAAACCTTCTCTAAGTGCACGTATAACCGCCACACCAGGACCAGGATTATCATTTGCATTTAATCCGGTAACCGCTACAGTTAATACTTGTTTAAGTGTTTGATTTTGAGAAACGGACATGATTAGTTTTAATTCGGATTTAGAATTCTAAAAGATTGGCTTCTTTAAGCTGCTGCATGTAATCATCCCAATCTCTTTCTAACTGGCAAGGTTCAACTTCGTATTTATCAAGGATGTTTTGCTTTATTTCTTCAGCTGATGTTCCGGCTTTCATGTAGGTTAGAATTTCAGCCGCAATGGTATTACTGGTAAAAGAATCGCCAGTTGTGGGATTAAAAATAAAACCATTTTCACTTGTTGCAATATTTGTTTTTAGCCTCATGCGTTTCCTTTCTGTTGATTAATAAAGCTGCTGTAAGCATCGCCAATTGGCAATTCGGCATTTGCCAAATTAACCTTTCTATTATGTATCGACTTAATTTTATTTAAGGCTACAATAAAACTTCTGTGGATTCTGGCAAACTGTTCTTCGGGCAGTTTTTCTAAAACCTTTTTCATTGTCATTAAAGTAAGAATCGGTTTATCAATTCCCGCAAGGTAAATTTTTAAATAATCGCCCATACTCTCGATATATTCAACATCGCGAAGCAAAATTTTAATCATTTTATATTCAGAATACACATAAATACTTTCGTCGTTGGCACTTTCTTGTGTAGCTGCTTTATATTTATGAAAATCGATGGCTTTTTCTACCGCAGCCTTAAATCTATTAAAATCAATTGGTTTTAACAGGTAATCTATGGCTTGTAGTTCATAGCTCTCAAAAGCATAATTTCGGTAGGCTGTTGTAAAAATTATCATCGGACTGTTTACCAAACTTCTAACCAGCTCAACACCCGTAATATCAGGCATATTTACATCAACAAAAAGTAAATCAACCGGATTCTGTTTAAGGTATTCGGCACCAGATAGTGCATCTTCAAAAATTTGCACCAATTGCAAACCCGGAAACCTCGAAACATAAGTTTTGATTAGCTCGAGCGCTAAAGGTTCATCATCAATAGCAACACATTTTAAAGCCATAGTTTAATTTATTTTGGTTAGCAATTTACAGAAAGGTTTACCGAAAATAATTCTCCTCCGTTATTTATATGCAGTTTAAAACGATTTGGATACAAATGCTCCAAACGTTGTCTGGTGTTGGCGATACCAATCCCTGTTCGCTCTAAATTCGATTTATGTGGGTAAATTTTGTTTTGGCATGAGAAATCAACCTGCTCTTTATCAATCTTTAAATTTATATTGATAATTGTTTTCTCTTTTTTAGTTACGCCATATTTAAAAGCATTTTCTATAAAAGTCATAAAAATTAATGGTGCAATTTTCTTGCTTTCGGGTTTACCTTGTACATTAAAATTTATTTCAGCATCAGCGCCGAGCCTTAACCGTTGTAATTCTATGTAATCTCGTACGCAATCAATTTCATCACTAAGCAGAACAAAATCCTGTGTTACATCATCAGTAACATATCGCATAATGTTCGATAATTTCATAATGCTTTCTGAAGTATGCTCGCTATTAATTACCGATTGTGTATAGATATTATTTAAAGTATTGAACAAGAAATGTGGATTAATTTGTGCTTTTAAAAAGGAAAGCTCAGCAGTTGCCTTTTCTGCTTCGGCTTTTACTACTTTCGATTCTGCATTTTGCCAGCGCTGAACGGTACTGGTAGCAATGCTTAAACCCATAATCATCAGAAAAATAAAAAGGCTAATCACATCTATAAACTCCGATTGGTGCAAATCCAAAATACCCTTACCCCGTTTAAGATTTGGGTCTTGCATACGCAAATCTTCATTCGGCAAAGGCCCGAATGGCATACCAACACTTGGCCCAATTGTAGAATCTTTTCCGGGTTGTAAGGATTGATTTAATCCCTTCATTTGCGTTTCGGGCGCTCCCGTTAAAACTGCAATTACACTTTTATTATGCTTTAGTAAATTATCATAGGGTTGCGAATAATAAACGAAACCAAACAGCAATAAAACGACCGCACTGTATGTTAAATATCGCTTGTTAAACATCAATTTTGGCACTAAAACCAAAGCATTGAAGTAAAATATAAGTATATAAGTTAAACAAAACAGCCAATAATATGGCGATGCAAGCAGTAGAAAACTGCTGTGTCCGGCTTGTTCGTTATTGATAAACAAAAGCGGAAAAGTTAAAAACAATAGCCAACCCGCAGTATGAATAACGAAAGTTGGTGTTTTGAAGCGTTGCATCTTACAAATTAATATTTTTTATAGCTTCCAAAGAAGCTTAAGGTTAATCATAAACCAATTCCCGATTTTTCTCGTACTTAATCACCAAATCGCTCGTCATTTTAACCATAAAGGTTTCGTTAAAATTACCCTTAAAATCGTAGCTCAAAATAAGCATATCGCCAACAATTTCGTGTAAAACCAATTTTGCGCTGGTGTAAGTAATTGATACCACATGCCCGGCTTTATTTTTTAAGTCGGAAGCAAAAATTCTTAAATCTGCCAAATCAAACAAAATAGATTTTCCGGTTTCATCGCTTAAAATCGGCATTTCATTATTAAGCGAAGAAATAGAATTCATAGCCGAATAATGTAATTTTTGATGCAATAATTTAGCTTTTTCGTTCGCTTTTTGCATTTCTGCAAATGTATGAAGGCTGTTATTTAGATTATATATTTTAGATTTTTTTTGAAATTCTTTATACGTATCGTGAAATATCCGACGTTCAAAATCCGTCTTGCACATGAAATTAAAATATTGTGTAGAGCTGAGGTTGATGTAAGCTAAAGCCATAATATTCTGTTTTTTTTGCTAAATCAAAAATGAAATAAATAAATTTTTAAATAATAAAGTATCGGTAAACACTCCTATTCAATCGTTAAACAGCTAAACTAAATCCGCTTAATGAATTTAAGGTGAATACGTACCTAGTAAAACGAGCAAAATCCAGAAATCGCTTCACTAGCTTGAAATAAATTCATTTTGAAAAGCAGGTTCTGTGCTTTTGTATTATTAACAGCGGTTTGAATTAATAGGTTAACCTAAGTAAAATAGACCGACATAAATGTAAAGCCCGGAAACCGAGGCACGAGGTTGAGGACTTGCCTGCCTGCGCTAGGCAGGAAATGTTGGCGGGACTGGTGTAACAGATGAGCATAGAACCTGCTCTTCAAATAAAATTCCTCTATAATTTTAAAAATTAGAAAAGCATTTTACTGCTTTATCGCTCCCGAAAGTCCCGCTGTCCGCTTTACTTCGTTGCACTCCGTGTTCGCTGCCATCGGGTTTAGATAACTTTGGTTTTCGTTACTATTAAAGTGCAAAATGCAAAAAAAAGGTCCCGATTTTCATCGAGACCTTTTTCTAAATTAATTCAAAATATTTACTGTGCTGGGAAACTAAAATTAAAAGTTCCTTGCTCACTCACACCCGACATGTAAATCATACCGTTTCTGGTTTGAGGCAAAGCCTTCTGAACATCAGTTACATTATTAACTGCTTGTCCGTTTACTTTCGTAATAATTAATCCTTTTTCAACACCAATGTTATCAAAGGCTTTTCCGCTAGTTACCGAAGTTACTACAACGCCGCTGTTAATTTTTAATTGAGATTTCTGTGCCTGTGTGGCCGGCGCAAATGTCGCACCTAGTTTCGAAACTTCAACTGCTTTTGTTGCAGCTGTATTTGAATTTACACCCACACTCGATTCGCCTTTTAGCGTAACACTAATATCTTTTAAAGAACCGTCTCTTAAAACCGATAATTTAACTTTATCACCAGGGTTTAAACGACCAATTCTCTCTTGTAAATCTGGTGAATCATTGATTACAATTCCATCAACTTTTTTGATAATATCTCCAGATTTGATACCAGCCGCCGCAGCACCGCCACCAGCAACAACATCGTTTACATATAAACCGCTAATTTCGTTGGTTTTAATATCCGATGGATTTTCCGCACTTAAAGGCACAAAATTCACACCGATATAACCGCGTTTTACCGAGCCATATTTCATAAAATCATCAACAATTTTACGGGCTAAGTTTACCGGAATGGCAAAGCCATAACCTTGGTTGTAACCGCTTTGCGATGCAATTGCAGAATTAATACCCACCAATTCGCCATTTGCATTTACTAATGCGCCACCACTGTTTCCTGGGTTAATTGCCGCATCGGTTTGAATAAACGACTCAATACTTGTATTCGCCGGACGCTCTGGTCTTTTTCCTGTACGTTGATATTCTCTGTACTCTTCTTCAGTAATGCCGCCACCTTGTTGCTCACGACCAATAATACCAATACTTCTGTTTTTTGCACTAACGATACCTGCTGTAACCGTAGTTTGTAAATCAAGCGGGAAACCAACGGCTAAAACCCACTCACCAACCTGAACATTATCAGAGTTACCCATTTTTACAACCGGTAAACCTGTTGCATTTACTTTAATTAATGCTAAATCTGTGTTTGGGTCGCGACCGATTACTTTCGCTTCAACTTTACGTCTGTCGGTTAAAACCACTTCAACTTTATCAGCATTTTCTACCACGTGGTTATTGGTCACAATATAACCATCCTGGCTAATAATTACACCTGAACCCGATGCTGCCTTTGGTTGACGTTGCATCTGGCGACCGCCGCCGCCGAAGAAATCCTCGAACATATCAAACGGCGATGAACCGCCACCTTGACTTTTACTTGATGAACTATAAGTTGTTTTAATGTGAACAACTCCTGGCGCAACTGCTGCTGCTGCCTCTGTAAAATCTGCAGCACCTGCCGATGATACTTTTAGTGGATTATTGGCGAAGTACAAATTTTGTTTTTCAGAAATTGTCCCACCAATTTGGCTACGCTCGAAAAGCTTGTAACCCCCTATTGCTGCTGCACCACCTATAAATGCAGCTAACACTGTAATTCCTAATATTTTTTTCATTGTGTTAAAAATTGTTTTTTCTATCCCCACAATTAAATTATAAGCCAAATTGCTAGCTAATTGTTTGGTATACTTATAATAAATTGTGTTTAATTAACTGTTTTTGCGAGAGCTTTGCACTTTGATTTAAGCAGATTGCTCAGGCAGTTTTTATCTGCTCAAATTTTCTTTTGTAAGTTTATTCAAATTTAATACCATATAAACGATATTTGCATAACAAATGCACTCAGTTCCATGTTAAAAAATGTTAAATCAAAAAACAGGTGCTTAATGTTGCATTTTCAACTCAAATATTGGATTTAAAAATGAAGCTTTTATGAAATTAACTGACAAAGTTACAAAGTCATATTAAGCCAAATTGCCATAAAAACCACAACATCAATGAAAATTAATTTCTTTAAATATCAAGGTGCCGGAAACGATTTTATTTTAATTGACCATACGATGAGTCCTTTAAAGGATATTGATAACAAACAAATTGAAGAACTTTGTAATAGAAGATTTGGTGTTGGAGCTGACGGTTTAATGTTTGTAACCAAGCATGAAAATTACGATTTCGAAATGCATTACTTTAATGCTGATGGTAAATTGGGTAGCATGTGTGGCAACGGAGGCCGATGCATTGTTGCTTTTGCGAAACAACTCGGTCTTGTTGATAGAGAAACCAATTTTCTAGCCGTTGATGGACCGCATTATGCCAGAATTTCAGAAAATGGTGAATGGGTAGATTTACAAATGATTGATGTTGATACCATCACCAACGATGGAAATGCTTACGTTTTAAACACAGGTTCTCCTCACTATGTGGCTTTTCAAAATGATTTAAAGAATTTTGATGTTTTCACCGAAGGAAAAAATATTCGTTACAACAATACATATAATGCAAAAGGCATCAACGTAAATTTTGTTGAAGATAAAGGCGACCATTTATTTGTAAGAACTTATGAGCGTGGCGTTGAAGATGAAACCTATGCTTGCGGTACTGGCGTTACGGCGGTAGCGATGGCCGTTGCAAAACACAGAAACTTAAGCGGGCATATTAAAACCGACATTAAAGTTTTAGGTGGTGATATAAAAATCGAATTTGATTACGATGGCACAACATTTACAAATGTGTTTTTATGCGGCCCGGCTAAATTGGTTTTTGAAGGTGTAATTGACTAAAAAACCAAAATAAATTCATCTATTCCCATTAAAGCTTACATTAGGCTAGTTGCAATAGTGTACTTTTTACACTTTGATAGGCCTTTATTGCCCAAATTTCTGAACATTAGCTAATTAAAATGCACCATTTAAATGCTAATTAACAGCTTTTAACATCTGTCGCAATTTGTTTACACAGCTCTTTTACATAAAAACAAATCACTTAAATCATTAAAAAACAATGTTTTAATCAAGCATTGAGGCTTTTGACGACAGTAAATAAATCAATCGATTGATTAAATGACAGAACTTGGACAGATAATATTTTTTTTAGGCTCTATTTTTGGGCATTAATCGCGAAAATAAAAGCATTGCTATCATTACGCTTTTAATCCTCCGGAAATTAAATTTAAACACACACAGAATAAGTCCATGAGAAAAGTTACAACTCTCGTTTTTAGTATGGGTATCGCTATGCTTTTAGCATCATGCGGAAATAATGATGAAGCCAAAAAAGCAGCGGCGGCAGCAGCAGCTGGACCACAAGCTTATCCCGTATTTACAGTTAGTGCAAAATCTACAGAATTAGATTCTGATTACCCTGCAACCATCGAAGGGATTCAGAATATAGATATCAGACCAAAGGTTGATGGGTTTATTCAAAAAATATTGGTTGATGAAGGTGCTGTGGTTAAGAAAGGTCAATTACTCTTTACAATAATGGCTCCGCAATATGAGCAAGAAGTTAGAACAGCTAAAGCAGCAATAAGCAGTGCTGAAGCAGATGTTCATGCTGCAGAATTACAGGTTAATAAAACCAGACCGTTGGTTGAAAAAGACATCATTAGTAAATATGATTTGCAAGCAGCAGAACTTACCCTTCAAAGTAGAAAAGCGGCTTTGGCACAAGCAAAAGCTTCTTTAGCAAATGCGCAGGTAAATTTAAGTTATACTTCAATCACAAGTCCGGTTGATGGTGTAGTTGGCAGCATCCCTTTCAGAAACGGAAGTTTGGTGAGTAGCACCAGTACACAGCCTTTAACTACAGTTTCGAATATCTCTAAAGTTTATGCCTATTTCGCACTTAACGAAAAGCAACTTTTAGATTTCTCGAAAAAATACAAAGGCAATACGCTTGAGCAGCAAATGAAAAATATTCCACCTGTAAGTTTAGTGCTTGCTGATGGTAATGTTTATGCGCAAGATGGTAAAATAGAATCAATTAACGGACAAATCAATACGCAAACAGGTTCTGCTAGTTTAAGAGCTACTTTTCCAAATCCATCTTCTTTGCTTAAAAATGGTGCAAGTGCATCAGTTAGAATTCCACAAAAAGTTGATAATGCAATTTTAATCCCTCAAAAATCTACTATCGATTTACAAGGGAAAAAGTTTGTATATGTTTTAGGCGATTCTGCTAAAACCATCAGCACAGAAATTGAAATTATGGATTTAACAAAAGGTAAATTTTATGTAGTTACCAAAGGTTTAAAGGCTGGTGATAAAGTTGTATTAGAAGGCTTCCAATCGTTAAAGGACGGTACCAAAATCAAGCCGGAAGAAAAAAGTGCCGATTCGGTTTATGCTGAACTAAATAAGTAAGCTCGTTTAAAATCCGTTAAGAAAAAATTATGTTTAAGAAATTTATAGAAAGACCCGTTCTATCAACAGTTATATCCATCATCATTGTAATCTTGGGGATATTGGGTTTGGTAACCTTGCCGGTATCTCAATATCCAGAAATTGCACCGCCAACGGTTCAGGTTTCTACTTCGTACCAAGGTGCAAATGCCGATGTGGTAATGAATAGTGTGGTTGTTCCGCTGGAAGAACAAATTAATGGTGTGGAGGACATGACTTACATGACCTCAACCGCCAGTAATGATGGTACAGCAACCATTACCATTAACTTTAAACTGGGTACAAACCCCGATTTAGCAGCCGTTAACGTACAAAACAGGGTGGCCAGAGCCACAAGTTTGTTGCCTGCCGAAGTAACACGTTCGGGTGTAATTACAGCCAAAAGACAAGCGAGTAATGTGTTAATTTTTGCCGTTTACAGCGAAAGCGATTCTTATGATCAGAAGTTTTTACAGAATTATGCGAACATTAACATCATTCCGCAAATTAAGCGTATTAATGGTGTAGGTGATGCAAGTGCGTTCGGAACTTTGGATTACACCATGCGTATTTGGCTGAAACCAGATGTTATGGCAACTTACGGTTTAGTTCCGAATGACGTAAACGTAGCTTTAGCCGAGCAAAACATCGAAGCTGCCCCAGGTCAGTTTGGAGAGCAAGGCGACCAGGCGTTTCAATATACATTAAAATATACTGGCCGTTTAAAAGATGAGGCTGAGTTCAGTAATATTATCATCAGAAGCAATGCAAACGGACAAATTCTTCGTTTAAAAGACGTTGCCAGAATTGAACTTGGTGCACAAAGTTATGCCAGTTCGGTAAGGTTTAATGGTAAACCTGCTTTGGGTATTGCGATTAATCAAACTGCAGGTTCAAACGCAAAAGAAGTTATTGAAAACTCAATCAATACGCTAAACGAAGCTCAAAAATCCTTTCCTAAAGGTATTCATTATACAACATTAGTAAACGTTAATGATTTCCTTGATGCATCGATTGAAAAAGTAATTCACACCTTAATTGAGGCATTTATTTTGGTTTTCTTAGTGGTGTTTATCTTCTTGCAAGATTTCCGCTCAACACTAATTCCGGCAATTAGTGTTCCTGTGGCGATTATTGGTACATTCTTCTTTTTAAGTTTATTTGGCTTCACCATCAATTTACTGACGCTATTTGCGCTCGTACTCGCCATTGGTATTGTGGTGGATGATGCCATTGTAGTGGTGGAGGCTGTACACGCCAAATTGGATGAAGGCTATACTGATGCTAAAAAAGCGACTGTTGATGCAATGGATGATATCAGTGGAGCGATTATTTCCATTACATTGGTTATGGCGGCCGTATTTATCCCGGTGAGTTTTATCCAGGGTTCGTCTGGTGTATTTTATAAGCAATTTGGTTTAACGCTGGCGATTTCCATTATCCTATCGGCAATTAATGCTTTAACTTTAAGTCCGGCGTTGTGTGCTATTTTTCTTAAACCACATAAAGACGACCACGATAAACCAAAGAACTTTTTACAAAGATTCTATGCAGCTTTCAATACTTCATTCGATGCCGTAACCGGAAAATATAAAAAGTCGGTTAGTTTCTTATCAAGGAAAAAATGGATAGTTGGTTTAGGTATTGCTTTCTTTACTGTGCTATTGGTTTGGACAATGAACACCACACCAAAAGGTTTCGTTCCGAATGAAGATTTGGGTACAATCATGTCCGATATTTCATTACCTGCCGGAACATCTCAGGAAGAAACAAGCCTTATCATCACTAAGATCGATAGCATTGTACACAAAATACCAGAGATAAAAAGTTCTTTAAGGGTTGTTGGTAGAAGTATGATTAGTGGTTCTGGTAGTTCTTATGGTATGGTAATTTCTAGATTAACACCATGGGACGAACGTAAAGGACGTGATGTAAAAACAATTATCGGAGAACTTTTCGCGAAAACCGCTTCAATTAAAGGTGCTAAAATTATATTTTTTGCGCCGCCAACCATTCAGGGTTTTGGTACAAGTGGTGGTTTTGAATTTCAATTACAGGATAAAACTGGTGGCGACATTAAAAAATTCAACGAAATTGGAAATGCATTCTTAGCAGCACTTAGTAAACGTCCGGAAATTCAATACGCTTCAACATCTTTTAACCCAAATTTCCCACAATATCAAATAACGGTTAATGTGGCAAAAGTTAAGCAAGCAGGTTTAACTGTGAGCGATGTTTTAGGTGTAATGCAGGGATATTATGGTGGTGTTTATGCATCAAACTTTAATAAATTTGGTAAGCAGTTTAGGGTAATGTTTCAAGCCGATGCAAAATACAGAGCCAATCAAGAAAGTTTAACCAGTATTTATGTGCGCAATTCATCGGGCACAATGGCACCAATTTCTGAGTTTATTACATTGGATAAAGTTTACGGTCCGCAAGCCATTTCACGTTTCAACTTGTTTACTTCAATCTCTGTAACGGGTAATCCGAATGCAGGTTTCAGTTCGGGTGATGCCCTTAAAGCGGTGCAGGAAGTTGCGGCAGAGCAATTGCCAACAGGTTACGGTTATGAATTCTCTGGTTTATCCCGTGAGGAAATGAATAGCGGAAGCCAAACCATCTTTATCTTTTTACTGTGCGTAATCTTTGTCTATTTCTTATTGGCGGCACAATACGAGAGTTATATTTTACCATTAGCGGTTTTAATTTCGCTTCCGGTAGGTTTAGCTGGAGTGTTTGTATTTGATAAGATATTCGGGGTAGATAATAACATTTATACACAAATTACCTTGATTATGCTTGTTGGTTTATTGGCAAAAAATGCAATTTTAATTGTAGAATACGCTGTTGATAGGCGCAGAAAAGGTATGAGCATTGTAAACGCAGCGATTGATGGTGCAACGGCTCGTTTACGCCCAATTCTAATGACTTCATTTGCCTTTATATTAGGTTTATTGCCACTAATGCTTTCTACAGGTGTAGGTGCTTCGGGTAATACATCAATCGGTACTGGTGCAGTCGGTGGTATGTTAATTGGTACATTGTTCGGTATTTTTGTTATCCCTGCATTGTTTATCATTTTCCAAAGTTTGCAGGAAAGAATAAGCAATAAATCGCCTTTTAACGAAGGAATTGACCAAGAACAAACCGAAGAAGAATACGAATTGGCGACTAGTAACAGCAAACATTAATTTTAAGAAAATCATGAAATTCAGATATAAATATTCGGTTTTAATCGGTTTTGGAATACTTACACTTGGCGCTTGTGTAACTAAAAAATACGAAAGACCTCAGGTTAAAAACGAAGGATTATACCGCGACAATAATACAACTGATAGTACAACCATGGCCGATTTGCCTTGGAAAAATCTATTTTCAGACACTACTTTACAATCTTTAATTCAAAAAGGTATAAACGAAAATCTGGATTTAAAACAGGCTATCGAACGTATTAAAATTTCGGAGGCAACATTGCGTCAAAGCAAAGCGGCATTTTTGCCAAGTTTACAAGCAGATGCATCGGTAACGGATGCAAAACAATCGTTATCTTCTTTAAACTTTCCTCCCGGGATAAACATTAATTTGGAAACGCAAACTTATCGTGCACAATTAAGCACCGCTTGGGAAGCCGATATCTGGGGTAAATTAAGCAGTGCAAAACGTTCGGCTTATGCTACTCTTTTGCAAAGTGATGCCGCGAAAAGAGCCGTTCAAACGCAGTTAATTGCAACAATTGCCAATAGTTATTATACTTTGTTGGCTTTAGATAAACAATTACAAATCACTCAACAAACCATTGAAATTAGGACGAAGGATGTTGAAACAATGAAAAGTCTTAAAGAAGGAGCAGTTGTAAATGGCGCAGCAGTTGTGCAAAGCGAGGCCAATTTATATGCGGCTCAGGTTACGCTGCCAGATTTAAAAAGAAGCATTAAAGAAGCTGAAAACGCGTTAAGTGTTGTACTTGCACAAGCTCCTGGAACGATTGGAAGAACAACGTTAGACCAGCAAGTTCCTTATACAAATCTGGAAACTGGTGTTTCTGCCCAGCTTTTAAAAAACCGTCCGGATGTAATTGCAGCCGAATTTGGTTTTAGAGCAGCATTTGAAAATACCAACTTGGCTAAAACTTATTTTTATCCTTCGTTAACCTTAACCGCTTCTGGTGGTTTATCTACCTTGCAATTGAAGAACTTCTTCGATAATTCAATATTTTACAATATCGTAGGTGGTTTAACGCAACCAATTTTTGCCCGCGGACAAAACAAAGCTCGTTTGAGAACAGCACAAGCCACACAACAGCAAGCTTTTTATACTTTCCAACAATCTCTTTTAACTGGCGGCCAAGAAGTTTCGAACGCTTTGTATGCTTATCAAACCGCTACAGAAAAAGAAGAAACCAGGGCTAAACAAATTGCATCGTTAACTAAAGCAGTAGATTTTACCAAAGAATTATTGCGCTACAGTTCGGCAACAAATTATACCGATGTTCTAACTTCAGAGCAAAGTTTGCTTACTGCACAACTTAATGGCATTAACGACAGGTTGCAGAAATTGCAATCAGTGGTTAATTTATACCGTGCTTTAGGTGGTGGCTGGAAGTAATCGAAAGTTTTTATTACATGAGTTCGATTAACTTTCTGACAAGAGGTGCTTAAACAACCTGTACGTCATTGCGAGGCACGAAGCAATCTTTCTATTAAAATAGATTGCTTCAGCTCGCGCAAATCCTGCTTCGCAATGACGACTACTCTTATAGACACACATAACTAATTTAAAAACCAGTTTAATAACCAAACTCGTTATGACTGTTTAAATCTCTGAAATCTAATTTAATCGGATTCATGTATAAATCTCAAAACCTATCAGAATAATTTTCTATTAAAATTTTACGCTTATTTTGATTGTAAACCCAAAATATTGTAAGTTTAAAGTTTTTTAAAGGGCATAACTTTAAAAAATTTTCACACCCATCAATGTTACGCGTAGATAGTTCTAAATCCTGCAAAATTGTGTACTCTTTGTGCAAACATGAGTATTTAGGCTATTTAATTGAACCTCACGTTGTTCAGCTAAATCCGCAAGGCGATTTCTCTTTTACTTATCAAAGAATTTTTACGCATACAGCTGATGAATTTAAAGCTTGCTTAAGCGAAATCGATTATAAACTCATTAAGATTTTAGACGATATTGAGCAAGATTCGCTCATCAAAAAGTATTATAAAAAGTTAATAAGACCAACAGAGTTTTTTACAAAGATTTTTGACAGCAAGTTTTACGAAAGCGTTCGCCCTAAAATTGAGAAGAAGCTCGCTGAAGCACTCGAACTTTTAAAAGTTAAAGATGCGCTGTATCTTATGGATAAAGATGGTTGGCCGGTTGAGCGTAAAATCGAATTGGCTACAGAACCTGCTTCAATTCTTTTCCATTTTAGAAGAAATGAAACCGAAACACGTTATTTTCCAACGATAAAATATCAAAACCTGCGCATTGAATTTATGTTCAAAGAGGCGCAAATTATTAGTAATAAACCTGCTTGGTTATTATTAAATGATGTTTTATACTTTTTCGATCAGGATATTGAAGGTAAAAAACTTCAGCCATTTTTAAATAAACGCTTTATTGCAATACCAAAAGCAACAGAAGCCACCTATTTTGAAAAATTTGTTGCTCCATTAATTGAGAAGCATCACGTTTATGCCGAAGGTTTTGAAATCAGAACAGAGCAATTCGAAGCCATTCCGGTAATAAAAGTTTTATATGTTGATGGTGGAATCTCACAAATTCAACTTTACTTTAAATATGGCGAATACATTTTCCCTTTGGAGAACGCTCATAAAGTAACCGTTCGTTTAGAGAAATTAGAAGATAATTACGTTTTCCATCGCATTAAACGTTCGGCAGATTGGGAAAAAAAACAACTGAATTTGCTTTTATCGCTCGGCTTAAAAAAAACCAGTGCATTATTTAGCAATTTAGAAGTTGCAGCCGAAAATGAAAACCCAAGTTATGCTGCTATAAATTGGGTAAATGAACATATAGAAATGTTAACCGAGGCTGGTTTTGAAATAGAGCAAGCCACCGGACAAAAACGTTTTGTTTTTGGCGCCAGTAAAATAGATCTTGAAATTAAAGAAGGAAATGACTGGTTCGACATTAATGCAGTGGTTTGGTTTGGTAAATATCAAATTCCGTTTCTCTCATTAAAACAACACATTCTACATAAACGCCGCGAATTTATCTTGCCTGATGGCGAAGTTGCCATCATTCCCGATAAATGGTTTACGCAATATGGAAGTTTATTTAGCCTTGCAGAAACTGGGAAAAACCTCAAATTAAAGAAACACCATATTGGTTTAATTAACGATTTAGCCGAAGATAGTTTAGCCAACGTTACTTTAGAACGCAAGTTGCAAAGATTATCTGATTTTGAAGATATCGCAGACACTCAAATGCCTGTAAACTTCAAGGGCAGTCTACGCGATTATCAAAAAGCCGGTTATAACTGGTTCAGTTTCCTCAGAGAATATAATTTTGGCGGCTGCCTTGCAGATGATATGGGGCTGGGTAAAACCATACAAACCTTGGCGATGTTGCAAAAGGTAAAAGAAGACGATCAGCTTGTATCTACGCAAACAACCTCGTTAATCATTATGCCTACCTCGCTAATATACAACTGGTTAACGGAGGCTAAAAAATTCACACCGAAATTAAAAATACTTGCACATACAGGTACAAGTAGAAATAAAGATGTAGCCAATTTTGCTAATTACGATATTATAATTACAACTTATGGCATTACCCGTGTTGATGCCGAAGACTTAAAAAACTTTTATTTCAATTACATCATTCTGGATGAAAGCCAGAACATAAAAAACCCATCTTCCAAATCATTTAAGTCGGTTAGAAGTTTAAAATCGAGACATAAATTAATTTTAAGTGGTACGCCAGTAGAAAATTCAGTGGGCGATTTATGGTCGCAATTAACATTTTTAAATCCGGGTTTATTAGGTACGCAAGCCTTTTTCTATGAAGAATACGTTCAAGGGATTGAGAAAAAGAAAGATGAAGAAAAAGCCCGAAAGCTTCAATCTATTATAAAACCTTTTGTGCTACGCAGAACAAAGGAACAAGTGGCCGCAGAACTGCCACCTAAAACCGAGCAGATTATTTACTGCGACATGAGCGAAGAACAAGCGGCTTATTACGAAAAAACCAAGTCTGCTTACCGAAATGATTTACTGCAAAGCATGGATGATGGTACTTTCGCTCAAAAACAAGTTCAGCTTTTGCAAGGATTAACAGCCTTGCGCCAACTGGCAAATCATCCGGTAATGATTGATAATGAATACACTTCCGATTCTGGTAAGTTTAAAAACGTGATTCATTCGCTTGATAATGTTTTAAAAGGCGGACATAAGGTTTTAGTGTTTTCTCAATTTGTTAAACACCTTGAAATTTTTAAAAGACATTTTGAAGCGGAAAACATTCCATTTGCTTACCTAGACGGTGCAACCCGCAATCGTGGAGAAATTGTTGCCGAGTTTCAGCAAAATAGTGATTTAAAGGTTTTCTTAATATCGATAAAAGCCGGTGGTGTGGGTTTAAACTTAACCCAAGCCGATTATGTATTTATCCTCGACCCTTGGTGGAACCCGGCCGTAGAACAACAAGCCATTGACCGTACGCACCGCATCGGGCAAGATAAAAAAGTTTTCATTTATAAATTCATCGCTAAAGATACCGTCGAAGAAAAAATTCTTGCGCTGCAAAACCGTAAAAAATCTTTAGCGAATTCGCTAATTACCACGGAAGAAAGTTTCTTTAAATCTTTAAGTAAAGAAGATATTCGAGATATTTTGAGATAGTATTTGCCACGAAAACAGAGAAGACACGGAAAAGTATTTTTATTGAAATAATAAATCACATCAGCTTTAAAATAATATCTATTTTCAATTCAATTCCGTGTTCTCTGTGTTTCCGTGAAAGCTTCGGGCCTTGCGGGAGCTTATCAGATTTACGAAGTTTAATAGCAAAAGAGAAAGAGACTTCGTAAATCGAATAAAGACCTTTGTTTCTAAGCCTGATTGTAGTGAAAATCCTTTTGGCTACCAATGATTGCATTTTCTGCAGCATATTAAGCAGAAAACCCAGTAAAATACGGCCAAAAGATTGCAACGAAAAGCAGGACGAAATATGCCATTGGCAATAACTTTCACTTTCAAATTACTAAATAGCCATTAAATAATTTCAATTAAAACTCAATCGATTTTAACTTGTTATAACATAGCATTAATTCTATAAGCTATGACAAACGAAGATTTAAACACCACGATAAACAACATAACAGAAGCCTGGAAATATCCTGAGCTTTATGAAAACGTAACCAAATCTGAACGTTGGCTTTCTGGTGCCGCCGGAAGTTATTTACTTTACAAAGGTTTAACCGGATTATTTTCTCACCCGATTATCGGTTTAACTGGTATTGCTGTTGGCGCATCGTTACTTTACAGAGGCGTTACAGGCTACTGCCCGATGCGAGATTTTGCACAACAAAAGCAAGAGGAAATTAAACCCGACGAGTTTTTTGTTACTGAAACCTATGTAGTTGACGATTTGAAGTAATAAATTGAATACTAAATTTCCATTTGTTAATAAACTGGTTAACTTTAAAAGTTAAACCACATATATGAAAAAGTACGCACTAATATTTATTCCTGCATTTGTTGCATTTCAGGCTATGGCTCAGGATAAAAAAGTAGATCCTTCTAAAGATCCAAAAACTACAGAAGTTTGGGAACCTGTTCCAAAAACAGTTGTACCTGGCAATTTACCGCAAGATGCTCCAAGTGATGCTATTGTATTATTTAATGGCAGAAATCTTGATGCCTGGCACTCAGTTAAAGATGCTACAAAACCAGCTGCATGGACAATTGACGATGGATTTTTTACCGTTAAAAAAGGAACCGGGAACATCGAAACCAATAAAAAATTTACTGATTACCAATTACACATGGAATGGAAAATTCCGGCAAATATTTCTGGTGAAGGACAAGCAAGAGGAAATAGTGGTGTGTTTTTAGCTTCAACCGGAGGCGGTGATGATGGTTATGAAATCCAGATTATGGATGCCTACAACAATAAAACCTACGTTAACGGCCAAACCGGAAGTGTTTATAAACAAGGCGTACCGTTAGCAAATGCCAATAAGAAACCTGGAGAATGGCAATATTACGATATCATCTGGAATGCGCCACGCTTTAATGAAGATGGTAGCTTGTTGAAACCGGCTAGTGTTACGCTATTTTTAAATGGTGTTTTATTGCAAAATGGATTCGTGTTAAAAGGTGAAACCAGATATATTGGTGCGCCACAATACAAAAAACACGGCCCATCATCTATTAAATTACAAGACCACGGCGACCCAAGTCCGGCGATAAGTTTTAGAAACATTTGGGTAAGAGAATTATAATATTTAACCCGATAATATAGGAACCTGCAAGCTAAACCTTGCAGGTTTTTTTATGCTTTGTGAAGCACTTTAATGTAAACCTCACGCTCAATCATTTCGGCACCCAAACTCATTAAGTGGTCTGTTGGTAATTGGCAATCAATTAAATCGATGTCAGTTTCACTTAAAAAAATAAGCGCTGCTTTTGATGCATTACTTACATGGCTAAACATACTTTCGCCACAAAAAACACGGTTAATTTTTACGCCGTAAAGCCCGCCAACAAGCTTATCATTTTGCCAAACTTCTACGCTATGGGCAAAGCCTTTTTGGTGTAAATCAATATAAGCATTTTGCATTTCATCAGTAATCCAGGTTCCATCCTGCCCTATTCTCGGCGTTGAAGCACAATTCTTTATAACCTCTTTAAATGCCTTATCTATTGTTATTTTGAAGGTATTATTGATAAAAACTTTGCGCATACTTTTACTCACTTTTATCTTATCAGGATAAATTATACAACGCTGGTGCGGCGAATACCAAAGTATGGGGTCGCCTTCGCTAAACCAGGGAAAAATACCGTTTGAATAGGCGATTAACAATCTTTCCAGACTTAAATCGCCACCAACTGCGAGTAATCCATCATCTTCTGCAAGTGCCGGATTAGGGAAATTGCAATCATCATCAAGCAATTGAAAAAACATATCACGAAAGTAAACAAAGAAAACAATGATTAAACCACAACGTTTTAATTAAGTCATACATTAAAAATTGTGATTATGAGCCCGAAAGATAATTTCTACAAAGTAAAGCATCTTTACAGCCGTGCTGGGTTTGGCATTTCTTACAAGGATTTGCAAAAACTAAGCAGAAAAAATTACGAGAAAGTAGTTGATACTTTACTTAAAGCACCGAAAGAGCAAGATGAAATTATGCTTATCGATTCGGCTGCATCAAAACAGCAAATGCTTATGCAGGCTGGTTTATATTCCAAAAAAGATTTAACCGACGAAGAAAAAAAGCAACGGCAGGAAATTGTTAAGATGCAGAACGAGCGAAGCCGTGATTTAAATATTACCTGGGTGGAGAAAATGATAAATACTGGTACCCCTCTTCGCGAGAAAATGACACTTTTTTGGCATGGACATTTTGCCTGCAGAAGCAACAATCCAATGTTTGCACAACAGCTTAATAACATACAAAGGGCAAATGGTTTAGGTAGTTTTAAAACGCTTTTGGTAGAAGTTTCGAAATCGCCTGCAATGTTGCAATATTTAAATAATCAACAAAACAGGAAAGGTAAACCGAACGAAAATTTCGCCCGTGAGCTAATGGAACTTTTCACATTAGGCAGAGGTAATTATTCTGAGCAAGACATAAAAGAATCAGCACGTTCTTTTACCGGATGGATGTATGATAAAGATGGTTCATTTATTTTTCGCCCAAATTTGCACGATGCACAACCAAAAACTTTCTTTGGTAAAACCGGAAACTTTGATGGCGAAAACATAATTGATATTATATTAGAGAAACCCCAAACGGCCTTATTTATCGCTCAAAAAGTTTATAAGTTTTTCGTAAATGATATGCCCAATGATGCACACATTAAAGATTTAGCAGATACATTTTTCAAATCGGGATATGATATTTCTGCTATGATGAAGAAAATGTTTACTGCCGATTGGTTTCATAGTCCTGAGAATGTGGGTACAAAAATAAAATCGCCTGCCGAATTTTTAGTGGGTTTAAGCAGGGTATTTTACGTTACATATAATAAGCCACAGGTCTTAATCCAATTGCAAAGCAGTTTAGGTCAATACTTATTTAACCCGCCAAATGTGGCCGGGTGGCCAGGCGGACAAAACTGGATAGATAGTTCATCTTTAATGTTGAGGATGCGCATTCCATCTTTGGTTTTAAATGATGGCGAAATCGATTTTAGCGGAAAAGCCGATCCTGAAGATGAAGCGGTGATTGCGCAGAGTAGAATGGCAACTGTAAATGCAAATACAAAAGCTAAACCAAAATCTTATGTAGATGCTAAAGCAGATTGGCCTAAGTTTTTAGATTCAATTCCGAACGGGACAACACCCATAGAATTGGCAGAATTTTTACTTCAGCCAAAGCTAAATAATAAAATTACGACAATGATAAGTGACAATAAAGGTTTGCGCAGTACTTCAGTAGAATTAACAAGCATGCCCGAATATCAACTTTGTTAAAACTTAAAAATATGAACAGAAGAAGCTTTTTAAGAAATTCTGGTTTTGTAGCGGCAGGTTCGCTATTTGTGCCAGCTTTTATGAAACCGCTTGAAGCCATGGCGCTGGACGAATTAAGTTTGTACAAAAACCTTGTTGTGGTACAACTTTCTGGCGGAAATGATGGCTTAAATACCGTTATACCTTTTGGCAATGACATTTATTACCAAAAGCGAAAAAGTATTGCCATTAAACCTGAAGACGTAATTAAGTTAAACGATATGCAAGGTTTAAATCCAAATATGGCCGCTTTACAAGAAATACACGACCAAGGCTGGATGACGATAATTAATGATGTTGGCTATCCAAACCCCGATCGTTCGCACTTCCGTTCGATGGATATTTGGCAAACAGGGAGCGATAGCAATCAATTTTTATCTACCGGATGGATTGGACGATACCTGGATAGCAACTGCCAAACTTGCAAATTCCCTTACACAGCAATTGAAGTAGATGATTCGCTTTCGCTTGCTATGAAAGGCATGACGAAGAAAGGAATTGCTTTAAAAGACCCGGCCACATTATTTCGCAATACAAACGATCCATTTTTTAAGGCGATGTTGCAAAATGATAAAGAGCATTTAGATGAAGATAATTTAGGTTACTTGTATAAAACCATGATCGAAACTTCTTCGTCGGCCAGTTACATTCAAAACACATCAAAAATTTATAAAAACACGGCAACTTACCCTCAATCTGGTTTTGCAAATCAGTTAAAAACGGTTTCCAAATTTATTTCTTCAGGTTTAAAAACACGGGTTTATTATGTTTCTTTGAGCGGTTTCGATACGCATGTAAATCAACTAAATCAGCAAGGAAATTTGCTTAAACAATATAGCGAGGGCATGGCCGCATTTTTGAAAGATTTAAAGAGCAATAATAAATTAGAAGATACTTTGGTAGTTACTTTTTCTGAATTTGGTCGCAGAGTAGAACAAAATGCAAGCAACGGAACCGACCATGGAACTGCAAATAATATGTTTGTTTTTGGCGGAAGATTAAAGAAACAAGGTATTTTTAATGCTGCACCAAACTTAAGCGATTTAGATACCGGAGATTTGAAATACCAGTTAGATTTCCGTCAGGTTTATGGAACTATTTTAGATAAATGGCTGGATGTAAACAATGCTGATATTTTAAGTAAGAAATTCAACACATTGGATTTTATTTAAGTTTTTGGGATAGAAAATCGCATAATGTAATTATTTTTAAACTTCTTGATAACGCTATCGTCATTGGGAGGTACGAAGCAATCCTACAACTATCGCTTTAAGATTGCTTCGTACCTCCCAATGACGAAACTATTTACTTTCTTTTCATAACATAAATAGCATTACTCGAATCTTTCCCATGTTCTGAATACACTTGAAAAAGTTCGTACCCATAATTTTTAAATTTCATTACGCAATCCATGGGAGAATTGAAAGTTAAATCTTTGCCTTCGTCGTTCTTTAATAAACGTTCTTTATAGCGTTTAAACTTCTGTCCGTAATCGATAAAAACGGTATAAGTATCGCCAAATACAGGATTAATGGATAGGCTCAAATAATCGGCATGGATATCGCTTAAACGAACGCCATTAACAGTTTGAGCTTTTACACTGGATAGCGCAAAGCAGGCGACGACTGTCGCCATGATGATAATTTTTTTCATAATAAGGTTTCTTTTGTGTGTACCCTAAAATAAAAAATTATTGGCGTTATGTTGAATGCTGTTTGTAACAAAATTGTTTTTACGTTATCTTAAATTAAAAGCAAAAAATGAATTTTATAGGCAACATTATCTGGATTATTTTCGGCGGTCTTTTCATCTTTTTCGAATATATAATCGGTGGATTAATATTATGCCTAACCATAGTTGGCATTCCATTCGGCATTCAATGTTTTAAATTCGCTATTGTTGGCTTGGCGCCATTTGGTGTAAAAATTACCGATACTTCTTCAAACACAGGTTGTTTATCAACTGTAATGAATTTAATCTGGATATTCTGTGGAGGGTTTTGGATTGCTTTAACACATTTATTTTTCGGTATTTTACTTTGCATCACAATTGTGGGCATCCCATTCGGTCGCCAGCATTTTAAACTGATGAACCTTGCCTTTACACCTTTTGGCAAATCAATTTCTTAACGAATTAGTTTCTTACCATAAGCACTTAATTAAATAGCCCCGATTGAATTGAAGCCATTTTTCATGGCGTAAAGAAAAGCGGGACTAGCGAAACCGTTAAGCAATGCAATTGCGCTCCAAAATTATTGAATTAAACCAATCTTTTTTGAGTGTTCAATAGCTTCTGAACTATGGTTAAAAAGGCAAGTTTGAATCGCATATGGTTTAATCTTTTCAAACAAATTCAAGGTTTCAGCTTCTTTTTCAGGTCGAATATTACGAATATAAATGGCTTCGATATTTTCTGGATATTTCTCGGCAATTGAAGTATAAATTTTTGGGTCTTGTTGCGAATTATCACCAAAAAAAACAAACTTTTGATTTGGAAAAGCATCTAAAATCCGCATCACCCTAAGTAATTTCCCTTCATGCCCGGTTTTACCAGTTCGCACTAAATCTTTCCAACGCTTTAAGGTGTTCAGTAAGAAAGCGCCGTCGGGCAATTTATTAAATCTGAAGGTTTCCAATAAATAATCGTACAAATTCCACTCACTACTGCTCACATAGAAAAAAGGATTGGGCTGCTCACTTGTGGTGTGCGATAATGCAAGCTGTTGGTAATGGCTTGCGGCATCGGGAAAAGTTTTTCGGGTGCGAGGGTTTTTAATAAACAACTCCCGCAAACGCCGCCCAATGGTTGCCGAATGCGAAATCATAACGGTATCATCAACATCAGAAATAAAGCCATACTGGGTAATATGAGGTACATAAACTTTGCCCTCGCCACTGCATAAAACCGAATCATCTGTTCCTAATGCCTCAACTTTTACAAAGTGCCATCCGGCTTCAATATCTCTATTGGCTTTCCACTCAAACTTAAAAAAACCATCGGCTTCAGTTTTATTATAAATGGTTTGATCAAAAAACTGCAAACGTATTTTAACAAATGGATATGGCTTTAAAATAAAGAGTTTGAGCAAATGAGCGATATTAACGAATAAATTATTGCTATAAATCTGCTTGCTTTTTGCTTTCCGTTTAAAAACATGACCATACACCACCATATTTTGCGTATGCCCGTAACCATGATATATTTTTACACTCGCCGATTTATTCATCTATTTTAAAACAGTATTTGGATTTAGTTGTTTTGAAAGCACCAAAAAGAAGTTGGCGTTTCATGAAATTACTATTCATTATTAATCCCGGTTCGGGCAGTCATAACATCGATTTAAAAGAATTTATTGCAGTATATTTTAAAGAAAAAAATATTGAAATTAATCTATTTGAACTGCCTGACGATTGCTCCATCGAAAAAATAAAATCAAAAATAGAACAAAGCAAAGCTGATAAAGTTGTTGCGGTAGGTGGAGATGGCACTTTGAAACTGGTTGCAGAATGCCTGCTAAATTCGGATACGCCGATTGGAATAATTCCGGCTGGCTCTGCAAATGGAATGGCTAAAGAGTTGGGTATTCCCACAGAAATTGAGGATGCCTTACAAATTATAGAAACCGGGCTACCCAAGAAAATTCATGTGATTGAACTAAACAATGAAATCTGTATTCATCTATCTGATTTGGGTTTTAATGCTTATTTGGTAAAGCGGTTTGATAGTTTGCAAGAACGCGGAATGTGGGGTTATGCAAAAGCAACATGGCATGCCTTGTGGAATCATAAACGGATGGATGTTGAGCTGGATATTAAAGGTAAACAGGTAAAATCGAAAGCTGCAATGGTTGCAATTGCCAACGCAACCATGTACGGAACGGGCTTAAAAATAAATCCAGACGGAAAGCTAGATGATGAACTTTTTGAAATTATCGTGGTAAAAGATTATTCGTATTTAGAAATTTTGAAAATATGGTTTACCAAACTTCCTTTTAACCCTAAAAAGATTGAAGTTTTTCAAACCTCGAGCGTAAAAATATCATCGAAGCACAAGGCACATTTTCAGGTTGATGGCGAGTATATTGGAAAGGTAAACGCTGTAGAGGCTAAAATTTTGCCAGCGGCGATTTCGGTAATTGTTTAAAAGAGAGCGATGAACCGTCCTTCAATAAACTCTAAAACTCTTCTCTATGAATTTTAATAGTGAAATAAAGCCTGAAAAATTCGGCGATAAAACAGAGTTTGAAAAAGATATCAAACCAAAGTTCTTTAAGGTTTAACAATTCTGGCAAAAGCGTAATAAAGCCAATTGAAAAAACCCAGATGATAAGACGAACCGGAAATTGAATATAATAAGCGATTAAGCCAAACCTTTTATACAATGCTAAGCCAATTGCCGATACGAAAAGTAAAAGAAACATTGGCAAGGTTAAAACAACCCTAACCTGTGATAATGTTTCTTCAGGAATTTCATTAAAATGTGTGATAATTTGCCAAAAAGGTTGCGCCAATAAAGCAATGCTAATGATATCTAAAAGGGCGAAAACTCTAACCGTTAAGCGCATTATTTACAATATTTTGTGAGATAGTCATTGGCTTTATCGCTACCCAAATTTTTAACCATCATAAAATCTTCGCAAGCACCTTGTTTATCTCCCTGTTTAATTTTTTTCAGGCCAGTATTAATAAGCGAATCGAAATATTCATCATCAATACCTAACTGAGATTTTATCGCTAAAATCTGACTTTCTTGTCCGGGTTTAGCAGCATCTTTATTTTTATAAAAGTTGATAACCGCATTGGTTAATCCTTCTTCAGCCAGATAAGCATTAATAGAAGCTTTTATTTCATTACTTGATTTCCTTTCGCAGCCGTAACCCTGTAGCCTGAAATTTACAGGAACCACTACAGAAACCGTCGTATCATAACCTGCCGGAACTTGCCACTTTCCGCTACTTAAACGGATTAAACGCAAAGCTTCGTTATCTAAATCAGAAATAATTCCTTTGCTAATTTTTGATGAATATACCTTACCATTTTGGTCTAACTTGAAGCTGATACTTACACTTCCCTGGATACAATTCTGTTTTGAAAAAGCTGGATAGATGGTGTTGTTTTTTAAGAAAGTTGCAAAACCCGATGGCCCGTTTTTGAACTGCATTTGTGCCTGAGCCAGGATGCTGCAAAAAATAAAACACAGAATAATCAAGTTCTTCATCAATCTAATTTACGTAAAAAAGCTAAGAGACTAAAGCAGAAAGATTAAAGCAACATTAAGCTACAATCTAAAATCAGGCTTGGATTTGGGCAATTAGCAAGATATCTTTCCCTTTCAGAAAACTTACAAACGCCCGGATAATCGCCTTTAAATCCCTCCATATCTTTAATAACCTGAAAGTGTAGGTGCGGCGGCCAAAAACCATTTTCTTCTTTAACACCTAAAGTTGCAAAAGCTTTTCCTTTCGGGATAATCTGTCCTTCTTCTAAACCATTCAAAGAAGCCAGACTTAAATGTCCATATAAAGCATGAAATTCATATCCACCAATTTGATAATTTAAAATTATCGTTGCGCCGTAATCTCCAAAATTATTATTGTTGGCAAAGCTATGAACAGTTGCATCGTAGAAATTAGAAATCGGCGTTAAAGCAGGTGCCCAAATATCTACACCTAAATGCAATCGTCTGGGTTCTTCATCGGTACCAAAATGTGTACTTCTTGAGTAAATCGTTCTATGCTCATCATAACCCCCAATCCCAAACTTTGCACCGTTATCTTCAAGTTTCTGATTTATCCAGGCTGAAAATAAATCCGTGTCAGCTAACCTTTCATCCGTTAATTCAGAATTAGCTGCGGTAAAATCAAACGCTAAAAGTTTATCGGCTTTGCCATCAAAATCAATAATTTTTCCAATGGCAGATTTATTGGATTGAATAACTCCTTGAAAAGTTTTCATCAAAACTATTCAGCTTCTTCGTCTGGTTGCCTTGGTTCTTTTGCAATCTTATCGAAAAGGTGGTCCATACGTTCCACATATTCGTTGGTATCATCAACAAAGAAAGTAAGCTCTGGTACAACCCTTACTTGATGGCGAATTCTTGAGCCCAATTTATACCTGATTTCTCCGGCATGAGCATTTACCGTATTAATTGAAAGTGTGGTATTACTGGTGTTAAAAAAGCTTAAATAAACTTTTGCAACGGCCAAATCTGGCGAAACGCGAACACGCGTAATGGTTACCAATGTGTTTGGCAAAAATGCAGCACCCTCACGCTGAAAAACCTGTGCTAACTCCTCTTGTAGCACTCCTGCAAATTTTTGCTGACGTTTACTTTCCATAATATTTTTATCTGTCGTCATTGCGAGGCACAAAGCAATCTTAAAACTAATGCTTTAGAGATTGCTTCATACCTCGCAATTACCGTTTAATTTACCTAATATAACAAATTACTATCATACGGGTACCTTGCAACATGTGCTGCCTTTACCATATCGTATAATAATGTTTTAAACTCTTCTATATTCTCTTTCTCAGTTGCCGAAATAAATAAAACCGGAACCTTATCATGGCTCATCCAGCTGCGTTTAAATTCTTCAAGCGTTAGCTTTCCGTCATCATCCTCATCGTCTACTTCTGGCGAAACATAAGCATCAATTTTATTGAAAAGCAAAATCATATCCTTATCAATTGCTCCAATGTCTTTTAAAGTTTCATTAACGGTATTTATCTGATCTTCGAAGTTTGGATGCGAAACATCAACAACGTGAACCAATAAATCCGCTTCGCGAACTTCATCGAGCGTAGATTTAAAACACTCAACCAAATGGTGAGGAAGTTTACGGATAAAACCAACCGTATCTGACAAAAGGAATGGAAGATTTTCAATCACCACCTTACGAACCGTAGTATCAAGCGTGGCAAAAAGCTTATTTTCGGCAAATACTTCCGATTTTGAAAGCATATTCATAATGGTTGATTTGCCAACATTGGTATAGCCAACCAAAGCTACACGAATCAACTGACCACGATTTTTACGTTGCGTTTCGTTTTGCCTGTCGATATTTCTTAAACGCTCCTTTAGCAAAGAGATTTTGTTTAAAATAATCCTTCTATCACTCTCAATCTGCGTTTCACCCGGACCACGCATACCAATACCACCTTTTTGACGCTCCAAGTGCGTCCACATACCGGTTAAGCGGGGTAAAACGTATTGTAGCTGTGCCAATTCTACCTGAGTTTTAGCTTGTGCAGTTTGCGCCCTATTGGCAAAAATATCTAAAATCAGGTTGCTTCTATCTAAAACCTTAACGCCTAATTCTCTATCTATATTTCGCAGTTGCGATGGCGATAATTCATCATCAAATACAACGGTATCTATTTCTTCTGATTTTACATAAGCTTTAATTTCCTCGAGTTTACCTGTACCCACAAAGGTAGCACGCTCTGGCTTAAGCATTTTTTGTGTAAATACCTTCTCTACCTTCCCACCTGCGGTTTCAACCAAAAAAGAAAGCTCATCGAGATACTCTTTCGTTTGTTCGTCCTTTTCGCCGGGTGTAACTACACCGACCAAAATTACCCGTTCCTGCTTTATCGCAGTATCATAAAATTTCTGTTTTCCCATTAATGTAGCAAAGATACAAAATTTGCAAAATGTGATTTCAATTAGAAACCACAGAGATGTAAGAAAAGTTTTTAAGATTTAGAAAGCGAAAGTTACTGGCTTTTGGCAGCTGCAGTCCCGCTTTTCGTTACAAGGCCCGAGAAAAATCGGGCGCTTTCCGCTTCAATCGGGCTTATTTAACAAAAGATTGTACATCAAACCCTAAAAAACCGACAAAAAAAGAAAGCCATACTGATGTACAGCATGGCTTAGATTATGTTTTATAATTTGTAGTTATTCGAAAACGTATGTGGCGGTAATATCTGTTAATGTGTTTCCACTACCTGTTTTTTTAACAACGCTTTTACCGTCGACGAAAATTTCACAATCAATAGTGCCACCAGTGTGTGATGTGCCACTAATTAATAAAGCGTCGAGCTGATTAGCATTCATATCAAATTTATACGAGTATGGCAAAGATTGGTTGCTAAACAATTCTGTTGCGCCAGTTGCATTTCTTCTTACAATACTATACAACATCGTTAAGCCTGATGGTGAAGTAATCCGATATTCAACCGAAACTTTTCTTGGATAAATACTTTCTGGCGATGGGTTATCCTCCTTTTTGCTGCAAGAAGAAGCGGTTAAAATTAAGAGTATCATCATAGTAGATGATAGGTGTTTTAAAATTGATTTCATAATTTGGATTTACGTACACCTTTCAAAGCAGATGCCATAAACTTAATACTACAGAACCAATATTTTAAAAACTACTATATCGCCTTAACAAAATCTCTAATCGCTAAACCCGGATTTTCAGTCTTCATAAAATTTTCGCCAATTAGAAATCCATTAAAGCCTACATTTTTAAGTTCTTTTATGGTTTCTGGATTGCTAATGGCACTTTCAGAGATTTTCATAAACTCACCAGGAATTTTGTTAACCAAATCGAATGATGTTTGAATATTTACTGTAAAATCTGCAAGGTTCCTATTATTGACACCAATAGCATCTAAATTCGGACTAATACTTCTTTCCAATTCTGCTAAATCATGAACTTCCAAAAGCACGTTTAGTCCAAGGTTTTTCGCAAATTTCCCCAATTCCGATATTTGTAATGGTGTTAAAATAGAGGCAATTAGCAGAATAATATCAGCACCCCATGCCTTTGCTTCTAAAATCTGGTATTCATCAATTATAAAATCCTTCCTCAATATCGGAATATCGTTTGCCGCTCTGGCTGCGAGAATATCATCAGTTTTACCACCAAAAAAATCAACATCAGTTAAAACAGAAAGTGCAGAAACACCAGCATTATTGTAGGCTCTTGTCACTTCAGCAACATCAGCAATACCATTAATTAATCCCTTCGAAGGCGAACGACGCTTAAATTCGGCAATAATCCCGTTTCTATCATCTGCTAAAAGAAAGTCTTTAAAAGAATGTGGCTTTCGGTCAAAATAAGCTGAGCTTTCCAAATCAGTAATTGAAACCAATTGCTTTGCATCAGCAACTTCTTCTTTCTTACGTAATACAATTTTATCTAAAATATTCATCTTATGTCTGTTGTCGTCATTGCGAGGCACGAAGCAATCTTCAACCAAAAGAGATTGCTTCGTACCTCGCTATGACTTGTTTTTCTAGGCCGTCAACCAATTCTCCATCATTTGTTTACCATACTCGGTGAGTACACTTTCCGGATGGAACTGCACACCCCTAACATCAAGTGTTTCATGTCTTAAGGCCATTATTTCACTTTTATGGTCTCTTGCAGTAATCTTTAAACATTCTGGAAAGTTTTCTTTACTAACCACCCAGCTGTGGTATCGGCCAACGTTAATCGTCTGCGGACATTCCCAAAACAGCGACTCATCACCATCTACAACCGTAACCGGCGTGGCAATGCCATGCATTGGTCTGCCCAGATTTAAAAGTGTACCGCCAAAAACTTCGGCAATGGCTTGCTGCCCTAAACAAACACCAAAAATACTTTTAGTTGGCGCATAGGTTTTAATTACATCCAATAATAAACCAGCCTCTTCGGGTATTCCCGGACCAGGCGAAAGCAAAATTTTATCGTACTTTTCTACATCAGCAAGCTCGAATTTATCGTTTCTCCAAACTTCCGCTTCGTAACCAACTTCATTAATTAAATGTACAAGATTATAGGTGAAGCTATCGTAATTATCAATTACGAGAACCGTTTTTTTGTCGTCACTCATTATAAATCGTAATTCGTAAATTTAAAACCTTAAATATCTTTCGCCATTTCAACAGCCTTTCTTAGCGCAGCAATTTTGTTATTCACTTCCTGCATTTCAGTTTCAGGTACCGAATCGGCAACAATTCCAGCCCCTGCACGATAATGCAATTCATTATTTTTACTCATAAATGTTCTAATCATAATGGCATGATTAAAATCTTCATTAAAGCCCATGAAACCAATTGCACCAGCATAGAAATTTCTTCCCAATTTCTCGTTTTCATCAATCAACTGCATGGCTTTATATTTTGGCGCACCACTCAAAGTTCCGGCCGGATAAGTATCGGCAACTACTTTAAAGGCACTAACATTTTCTTGCAAATGACCACTAACTTTACTAACCAAGTGAATCAAATGAGAATAATATTGTACTTCTTTAAAAGATTTTACCTCAACTCGGTTGCAGTGCCTGCTTAAATCGTTACGGGCCAAATCTACCAACATTACATGCTCTGCACTTTCTTTTGGGTCTTGCTCTAACTTTCTGGCCTGTTCTGCATCTTCCTCATCGTTTCCGCTGCGTTTAAAAGTACCTGCAATTGGGAAAATATTTGCCGTGTTGTTTTTTATCGTGATTTGTGCCTCCGGCGATGATCCAAACAGTTTGAAATCGCCATAATCAAAGTAAAATAAATATGGCGATGGGTTTATAGAACGCAGGCAACGGTAAACATTAAATTCATCGCCTGTAAAAGCTTGCTTAAAGGCTCTTGATGGCACAATCTGAAAAACATCTCCACGATAAATATGTTTTTGAAGCTTTTGTACCAATTCAATAAATCCCTGGTCAGTAAGGTTTGATTTTTCTTCACTTTTTATCTGAAATTTATATTCAGGATAATTTTTATTCTGAATTAAATACTCCATCTTCTCCAATCCGCCTTCTTCTTCACCATCAAAAGAATTTTTGAATAGGGTGATTTCGTTTTTAAAATGGTCGATTGCAATAATGTAACGATACAGATGATATTGCATTTCAGGAATTTCCTCACCATCGGGTGTTTCAGATTTAAACTGAATATCTTCAAAATGCTGTACGGCATTCCAGGTAAAGTAACCAAACAAGCCGCTGGTAATGAACTTTATTTCAAGAATTTCGGTTTCCTTAAATTTATCCTTAAAAGCCGCAATCTCTTCCGTTAAATTTTTAGTTTCCTTAATCTCCACCGTTCCATCAGGGAAATAAGTTTCCAGGCGACTGCCTTTTAAAATAATCCCAGCAACGGGTTCTGCACAAACAAAACTCATCGAATTTTCCCTGCTATGGTAATCAGAGCTTTCTAATAAAATACTATTAGGATAAACATCGCGAAGGCGAAGATATATACTTACCGGAGTGGTCGTATCGGCAAGCATCTTTTTGTATTGTGTATTTATTTTAAACATTACTTTTCGTCATTGCGAGGAGGAACGACGAAGCAATCCCTCCCCTTTTTCAATTATTATATTAAAAATAAAAAGCCCGGCGTGTGGTTCTACGCCGGGCTTTAATGGTTCTTTAAGATTTAGGATGATAGAATATTTTCATCATACGCAGCCGGCGCAATTCTGTTTTGAATTACCTTGCCAAAGCCATGTATGTATATTGTTAATCATGTACAGCAAAAATATAAAGAATTTTGAATAATGAAAATATTTATGAAAATAGTTTATTCTCCACCGATAACTACATTCATCCCAGAAATACCAAAAAATGACCTGCCTGGAACTTCTTTGACCATAAGCCAAATGGTTGCAATGATGATGATTAAGGCTAATCCAAAAAATATTGATATTGTACGGTGTTTTGCAACAGCCTCTGCAACTTTCTTTGATTTAGCATTACCAACCGTAATTAAAATTATTGCCACAATCATCATACTGATGTGTTCCATTTTAAAATAACGAACCGCAGGCGCTCCTTTGCTGCTCAATGCATACCAGCCTTCGATAAAGTAAAGCACCAAACCAATAAGCAATTGAATGTGCGCACTAATCAGTGTAAACACATTTAACTTTCTATTGCCTTCGGTGTAGGATTTGTTACCAAACCAACCTGATAATGCTTTAATAACTGCAACAATTAGTAAAGTGAAAACAACATAGCGCCAACCTGAATGCGCATTTTTTAAAATTTCGTTCATGATTTTATTTTAATAACCCTCAAAAATAGCTATTAATTGTAAAAAATAGGTTAATAAGCAATTTGGATGCTAATTTATATTAGTTTTAAACAAAATAAACCCCCTAAACATATTATGAAGAAAATTTTACTCGCCGTAGCGCTGGTATTTTCCTCTACAATTCTGTTTGCACAGCAAACTACCTACCCTGTTAATGGTTCTTATGACACAAGACCAGGTATGTTTGCCTTTACCAATGCGACTATTGTAGTAAATGCCACTAAAACTTTATCAAACGCTACATTATTAATCAAAGGACAAACCATTGAAGCCCTGGGTGCTGGTTTAGCTGTTCCAAAAGGTTATGTTATTGTAGATTTAAAAGGCAAATTCATCTATCCATCGCTTATCGATGCTTTTACAAGTTATGGTACACCAGATGCTGCAACTCAGGCTCGTGGTTTTGGTGGTCAGCGCCAATCTATTTTTGTATCTACAAAAAAAGGCGCTTATGGATGGAACGAATCCATCAGACCGGAAACTTATGTAAAAAACATTTTTACTGTTGACAGTAAAAAAGCTGATGATTTACGTAAAGCTGGTTTTGGGAGTGTTAACTCGATCAATCGCGATGGTATTGCCCGTGGCGTTTCGGCTGCTGTAACCTTAAATGATGGTACGGATAACAACGTTTATTTAAAAGACCAAACCGCAGCCAACTATTCTTTCAATAAAGGAACTTCATCAAATGATTATCCAACTTCTTTAATGGGTTCTATTGCTTTGCTTCGTCAAACTTATTATGATGCGCAATGGTACGGCAAACAAAAAGAAGAATACAACATCTCATTAGAAGAATTTAGCAAACAACAGGCCATGCCACAGATTTTTGAGGTTGATGGCTGGGCAAATGTTCTTCGTGCTGATAAAATCGGAAAAGAATTTGGCAAACAATTCATCATTAAATCTACTGGTGATGAATACCAAAGAATTGCAGAAGTTAAAGCAACAAATGCAAGCCTAATTATTCCTTTAGCATTTCCTAAAGCTTATGATGTTGAAGACCCTGCAGAAGCTAGAAACATTACTTTAACCCAAATGAAAGCTTGGGAATTAGCACCAACAAATCCTGCTGCACTAGAAAAAGCAGGTGTTAAGTTTGCGTTAACAACTTTCGGTTTGGATAACACCCGCGATTTCTGGACAAACATCCGCACTGCGATAGAAAATGGTTTAACTGAAAAGCAGGCTTTGGCTTCTGTTACCGAAATCCCGGCAGCTCTTTTAGGCATCAATGATAAAGTGGGTTCATTGGAAAAAGGTAAAGTGGCCAACTTTCTGATTTCATCAGATAATCTATTCAAAAAAGAAAATATCATTTTCGAGAACTGGGTACAAGGAAAACGCTTTATTGTAAATAAAATGGATGTTTCTGATGTTCGTGGCACTTATAACTTAAATGTTGATGGTATCGCTGGAGCATTAATCCTAAAAATTACCGGAACTGGTGGTGGCTCAACTGCAGCAATTGAAAGAACTGGCGCTGACAGTGTAAAAACAACCGCAACTTTTACCAGAAATGGCGATTGGGCAAGCATCAACTTTAACTTAAAGAAAAACCCAAAGGGTGATGTACGTTTAAGTGGCTACTTAACTTCAGCTAGTCCGCTTACTTTTAAAGGCGAAGTAGCATTGCCCGATGGAACATTCGGGAAGTTTACCGCAACTTATAAAGAAGCAGCAAAAGAAACCCCTAAACGTGATGAACCAAAACCAACATTAGCTGTTGGAGCTTTGCTTTATCCTTTCGGAGCATTTGGAAATACAGAAATTCCAAAACAGGAAAGTGTTTTAATTAAAAATGCTACCGTTTGGACCAATGAAAAAGAAGGCGTTTTGCAAAATACAGATGTACTTTTAGAAAACGGCAAAATTAAAGCGGTTGGAAAAGGTTTATCAGCAGGCAGTGCAAAAGTTATTGACGGGACTGGCAAACACGTAACTGCAGGTATTATTGATGAGCATTCGCACATCGCAGGTAGCGGAGGTATTAACGAAGGTGCACAATCGGTTTCAGCTGAAGTACGTATTGCAGATATTATCAACTCAGAAGATGTAAACATTTATCGCCAGTTGGCTGGTGGTGTAACCACTTCTCAAATTTTGCATGGTTCTGCAAATCCAATTGGCGGTCAATCTCAACTAATAAAATTACGTTGGGGTAAATCACCAGAAGAATTAAAATTTGCTGGCGCTGATGGCTTCATCAAATTTGCCTTGGGCGAAAACGTTAAGCAAAGTAATTTTGGTACAGGCGCACGTTTCCCGGTAACACGTATGGGTGTTGAACAAACTTTTGTTGATGAATTTACCCGTGCGAAAGAATATGAAAAAGCAAGAGCTGTAAAAGGCAATAACGTTCGTCGCGATTTAGAATTAGATGCAATAGTTGAAATTTTAAACAACAAGCGTTTTATTACTTGCCACTCTTATGTGCAAAGCGAAATCAATATGTTAATTCATGTTGCCGATAGCTTAGGTTTCAAAATCAACACCTTTACACACATTTTAGAAGGTTATAAAGTAGCCGATAAAATGAAAGCGCATGGTATTGCTGCATCTACATTCTCTGATTGGTGGGCTTACAAAAATGAAGTTGCCGAGGCAATTCCTTACAACGGTAAAATTATGCACAATGTTGGGGTTAGAACAGCTTTTAACTCTGATGATGCTGAAATGGCTCGTCACTTAAATCAGGAAGCAGGAAAATCAGTGCTTTATGGTAATGTTCCGGAAGAAGATGCATTAAAATTTGTGACTTTAAATCCAGCTCGTATGCTTCATATTGATGATAAAGTTGGCAGCTTAAAACCTGGCAAAGATGCTGATGTGGTTATCTGGTCGGCAAATCCTTTATCAATTTATGCAAAAGCAGAAAAAACTTTTGTTGATGGTGTTGCTTACTGGGATTTGGAAAAAGATGCACAGGTGATTAAAACACAACAAGGAGAAAAGGCTCGTTTAATTCAAAAGATGTTAGAAAGCAAAAATACAGGTGGTCGTACACAACGTCCGTTTGGCCCTGCTCCACGTCTTTACAATTGCGAAACTTTAGGAGATTATTCAGCAGACTTAAACGAAACAGAACATGCACACTAATATAAAGTATTTATTAAGTCTGGCTTTATCGGCATCTAGCCTGATGTGCTTTGCTCAGGCAAACATATCGCCAGCAAAAAAACAAACCAAAACCATTGCCATTACGGGTGCAACCATACACGTAGGGAACGGCACGGTAATCGAAAACGGAACAATTGTTTTCAGTAATGGCAAGATTGTATCGGTTTCAGCAAACGGACAAGCACCTGTAGATGATGTAGTTCGAATCAACGCTTCAGGCAAACACATTTACCCAGGCTTAATTGCAGCAACAACTAATTTAGGTTTAGCAGAAACGGAATCAATAAAAGCAACTTTAGATTTTCAGGAGATAGGCGATTACAATTCGCACATTCGTTCTATCGTAGCTTATAACACCGATTCTAAAGTTCCGGCAACTTTGCGTAGCAACGGTATTTTAATGGCACAACCAACCCCACAAGGTGGAACAGTATCAGGAAGTTCATCGGTTGTACAATTAGATGCCTGGAACTGGGAAGATGCTGCAATTAAAACGGATGATGCCATGCACATGACCTGGCCAGTTACACCTCGTTTCCGTGGCGGTTTTGGAGGCTTTGGTCGCCCCCAAGTTTCGCCAGAAATGCTAAACGAACGTACGCAGGCTGCGATTAATCAATTAAATTCTTTTTTCGCTGAAGCAAAAGCTTATTCAGAAATGGGTAAACCAGAGGTGATTAATACTCGTTTCGATGCGATGAAACTTGTTTTCGCTGGAAAAGAGAAATTGTTCATCGCGGCTGAAAGTCAGAAAGATATAGTTGCAGCAGTAAACTTTGCCAAAAAGTTTGGCATCACACCTGTAATTACCGGTGCAGATGAAGCTTATCTTATCATCGATTTCTTAAAAGAAAACAACGTTTCTGTCGTGGTTAAACAACCTCATGCATTACCAAATAATAATGATGATGATGTGAACATGCCGTATAAAAACGCAGCGGTTTTGGCTAATGCAGGCTTAAATGTGGTATTAAGTATTGATGGTTACTGGCAACAACGCAACCTACCTTTTATGGCAGGAACAGTAACAGCTTGGGGTTTAGATAAAGAAAAAGCTTTATCAACAATTACACTTAATGCAGCAAAAGTTATGGGTGTAGATAAAACCACAGGCAGTATCGAAACCGGAAAAGATGCAACTTTCTTTATCTCAGTAGGTGATGCACTAGATATGCGCACCAATAAAGTAGAGCAGGCTTTTATTCAAGGAAGAGATATCAACTTGGATAACCTGCATAAACAGCTTGATAAAAAATTCAGCGATAAATACGAAGCTGAAAAGAAATAAACCAAGATAAACTTAAGAGAAACGGTCAGTATTAAATTATTGACCGTTTTTTTTTATTGACAAAGAACCAGTTCCTCGAGATGTTCTGAAAAGCATATCGAAGTTTTGATAAAACAAGGATTTGAAATCTTAACTTATTCCTACGTTTTGGATGCGCTTTGCTAATATAAAGAATAGCAAGTTTTTTTTACTGCGCAATTGTAAAACAAGGCTTAATTTTTCTCCGAAGATTTAAGTGAACGCTGAAAAAGCGAACACTTAAACTAGTTGGTATTTTTCTGGCTCAAGCCAAAAAATACCAAACGATAAGACTTAATGATATAAAAAAGGTAAATAACTGTGAATACCACCTATTCAATAGAAGCAAAATTGCATTCACAACTGAAGCTGACGGCAAAATTAATCTTGGAGGAAAAAAACCACGTTTCAAAGGGTCAACTAAGTACAAGCTTAAACAAGTTCCCAATAGTACAAACTGAACAATCAGTATCTTATAATTTACCTTACTATCTTTAATCATAACTAATATTGATTTATTTCATACCAAATAAAATAGTATGCCAAACACATAGTATTTAAATGGAAAACATGTTAAAAGCCATTTATAACCTCTAAAACATCATATTAGTAGAGAATTTCCGTTAAATCATTAGAAATATTAGAGTTATATAGTTTATTTATTGGGCATATTTGTCCCCGATAATCCCAACCTAGCTCTTCGAGATGTTCTGAAAGGCATCTCGAAGTTTTGATAAACAAGGATTTCAAATCCTAGTTCATAACTGATTTCCGATGCCCGGCTAGTTTAAGTGTTCGCTATTTCAGCGGTCACTTAAACTATTATTAAAAACGGAATACTTAGACTGAATCAATACATTTCAACGCCAAATGTCGGTCAGGAGACCTTGTTTTTCAACCAGTTCTTCGAGATGTTCTGAAAGGCATCTCGAAGCTTTAATAAACGAGGATTTGAAATCCAAACTTATTCCTCCGTTCGGGATGCGCTTTGCTAACATCCCAAATAGTCAGAAACTCAAAAAGACTTGTCAGCACAAGACAATTGCAATAATTTGAGTATCTTTACTATAGTAACTCTATCGCCCTGCCATAGGTATAAAATTAGGCATCTAAAACATTTATTTCAGCATCATCTTATAGCGAGGTTATAGCGACCTTGTAGTGACCTTATAGCGACTTTAATCCCATTCAAATCCTATACACATTCCTGTTTGATTGGGTAATCGTAATAAAATCCAGTCAAAACTAGATATTCTGAAAGGTATTCATGATAATACCCAGACGGGCAGACTTAAGGTAAATTACAAAACTTAGCCCTTGCTAATTTTTAGCACCATCCCAGGCTGCAAACCCGCTTTGGCAAGTCGGTTGTCTTTGCGGATACTTTGAACCGTAGCGCCATCAAATTTTTCAGCAATTTCAGAAAGGGTATCGCCACGTTTAACAATGTAAGTTAAATAAGAAACAGGCGCTTTTAATGGAACTGATTTTTTAGTGTAAACTTTAAGCTTTTGTCCAGGAACAATTGTTTTGCTTTGTAAACCATTCCAAACTTTTAAATCCTGAACTTCGATACCATATTTATTGGCAACAGAAGTTAGGTTTTGTCCGGATGTTACTTTATGGTATATAATAGCTGCCGAAGAATTCGTTATAACCTTTTTCTTCCTAAGCTCTCGTACATCATCTGTACTAGCCTCAATAATACGCATATCACCATCCGACTCATCATTATTCAATACATCGTAAAGCACCGCTAAATCAGCACTTTTTAAGCGAGGCAGGATAACTCGTTTCGGCAAATCAGCTGTGCCATTTATTATTTTCTTTTTATACCAGGGATTTAAGGCAAATAAGGTACTTTCTTCGGTATTTAAAACCTTAGCAATAGCCTGCAAAGAAACAAAATGATTAACCTGCATGGTATCCGTTTTCAAAATCAGGTTGCTGGCAAGTTCAGTAATTTGGTGTTTACCCGAATAATTCATTACATAAACCGCAGCTATAAATGCCGGAACATAATTCCTGGTTTCTTTTGGCAGGAATTGTCTTATCTCCCAAAAATCACGAGAGCCTGCCTTGTCAATTGCTCGATTTACATTTCCTTTGCCACAGTTGTAAGCTGCAATAGCCAGAAGCCAATCGCCCAGTTCTTCAAATGCATCTCTGAAATACGCTGCTGCCGCATAACTCGCTTGAATAGGGTCTTTACGTTCATCAACGTAATTATCCATTTTTAAACCGTAAGCTTTCCCCGTACCAAACATAAACTGCCAGATTCCGGTCGCACCAACTCTAGAAATGGCATGAGGATTCATTTGAGATTCTACAATGGTTAAGTATTTTATTTCTTGTGGAATATTATAATCCCTTAGTGCTTTCTCAAAAATCGGGAAATAGTAATCTGACAAACCATGCATTTTGCCAAACATATCTTTACGTTTAACATAAATGTCAATGTATTGCTGCACATACTCGTTATGAGGCAGTGGAACAATTTGCGTCACAGAATCTAAACGAAGTTTATAAATGTAATTTTGATTTAAAAGCAATGGATTTTCTACGGCCAAAGGAACGGCAACCGTATCGGTATTGATAAAAATATTATTTTGCTTTTTATAAAGACTATCTGCTTTAAGAATTTGCTGTGCAGATGCGCTGATTACAAATCCGGTGAGGGCACAAATACAGGTAAAAAGTAACTTTTTAATCATGCGTTCTGGTTTAATATAAAACTAAATTGTAGCGCAATTATGTACACTAATTAAAAATTCTTCCCGTGTTCCGCTAATACGCTTCGCTTCGTCGGTACCCTCCTTGCTGTAGGGTAACCGCTGCACCCGGGGCTAAAAGGCAGGTTTTGCATTTCATTTTAATGTTTCCTACCTGCACAAACCTTTGTACCTAAACCCGATTGACGTGAATCCCGATTTTTCATCGGGAGAAACAGAAAGCGGGACTACAATCGGCCAAAAGGTAAATGCTTCAATTTCCAAAATAAAAATCTCTTAAACGATAAGAGACTGCTTTAAACTCGAATTGACAGGTTATTTTAAAAATGAATTTGAAAAAGCTAGCAATGCTTCCTCCTCAAAATGCCTGGCTATAAACTGAATACTTAACGGCAAACCTTCACTATTATTGCCCAAAGGCAAAGCAATAGCCGGATTACCACTTAAAGAAGGTAGAACCGTAAAAATATCAGCCATATACATCACTAACGGATCTTGCATATTATCGCCTATTTTAAACGCAGGTGTTGGTGCGACAGGCGATAAAATTAAATCATAAGATTTGAATAATTCATCAAGCTTTTCTCTGATTAACCTTCTGACTTGTTGTGCTTTTTGATAATAAGCGTCGTAATATCCGGCACTTAAAACAAATGTTCCAAGTAAAATACGGCGTTTTACTTCCTCACCAAAACCTTCTGAACGAGAAAATTTATATAAATCTGTGAGCGATTTTGCTTCTTCATTACGATAGCCATAATGTACACCATCGTAGCGGGAAAGGTTAGACGAAGCCTCAGCAGTGGTTAAAATGTAATAAGCCGGGACAAGATAATCGAGTAAATCAAAAGATACATACTCAACAGTGTGGCCCTTTTGCTTTAAATCTTCGATTGATTTTAATATCGCCGACTTAATTTCAGGGTTGAGCGCATCGTTTTCAATCGTTTCCTTTAAAACTGCAATTTTTTGTTTTTTATCATTGCCCAAACGTGCAGGATAATCAGCCACTTCTAAAGGAGAAACTGTTGAATCGTTCTCATCTGCTCCAGCTAATACTTGTAATAATATTGCAGCATCGTCAACAGAAGAAGTTATTGGACCAACCTGATCAAAAGAAGAAGCATAGGCAATTACGCCATATCTTGATATTCTTCCGTAGGTTGGTTTTAAGCCAATTTGCCCGCAAAAGGCTGCCGGCTGACGAACAGAACCACCGGTATCAGTTCCTAAAGCAGCCAGACACATATCCGCCTGAACAGCAACTGCCGAACCGCCTGAAGAACCACCCGGAACGAGTTCGGGATTGGCGGCGTTTTTTACAGCTCCAAAGTATGAGGTTTCATTTGAACCGCCCATTGCGAATTCATCACAATTTAGGCGACCAATAATTATCGCATCTTCTTGTAACAAACGTTGTACAACTGTAGAGGAGTAAGGAGATACAAATCCATCGAGCATTTTTGAAGATGCCGTAACAATATGATCTTTATAGCAAATATTATCTTTTATACCGATAACCATGCCTGCAAGCTTACCTTGCGTACCTTCATCTATTTTTTGCTGTACCGCTTTCGCTTGTGCCTCTGCCGAATAAAAAAACACCTCATTAAATGCATTGAGGTGTTCGTTTGCTTTAATCTGCTTAAAATAATAAGCCAATAAATCGGGTAAAGTTAATTGCTTCTGCGAAATGAGCGTTTGAACCTCTTTAAGAGAGCTGTATTTCTTCAAAACTAAAAATTTGTATTAAACAGTTTTATCGCGGTTCGATGGATCTACTTGTTCTCCATCTACACCATCTTTACCATCTTTAAATTCTTTAACACCTTTACCTAAGCCACGCATAAGTTCAGGGATTTTTTTACCACCGAATAATAAAAGTACCACTACCGCGATAATGATAATTTCTGGTGTGCCAAGCATTGCTGCTATTGTTGTATTTAACATAACTTTTTTGTTTAAACTTTTTGATTGTCAGTTACAATTTTCTCTTCAACGGGATTACTGCTAACAGTGGAATGTGTATCAGTTGAGCCAACCTTTTCATCTACTGAAGAATCATCAGTTGGATGGTGGCGTTGGCTATGTGTATTTGTTGCGTTTTGTTCTTCTTCCTTGTCCAAATCCATTGCGTTGATATTTCTATGGATTTCGCGTTTTACGCCATCAGATGCATCCTTAAACTCTCTAATCCCTTTTCCTAAGCCTCTTGCTAATTCAGGTAATTTTTTACCTCCAAATAACAAAAGAACCACTACTAATATAAGTACGATCTCTGATCCACCCATATTTAAAAACTCTAATAACGTGCCTTGATACATCACTAATCTATTTTATACAAATATAAACATTAATTGCCTATTGTTATTTACTAATCCAAGCTTCCGGATTTAAGGCGCCCTGCCCTCTTCTAATCTGGAATTTTAATATTGCGTCGTCGCCGGTATTTGCAACTGAACCAATTGTTTGCTTTGTTTCTACTGAATTACCAACACTCACACTAACCCCCTTTAAATTTTGATAAACCGTAAAATATTCGCCATGATTAATCACAACGGCGGTTCTACCCATAATATTTTGCACCATCACCACTTTACCAGAGAATACAGCTCGAACAGCAGCACCATCAGAGGTTGTAATATCTACACCATCATTTGTGTAGCTCGCCAAATCCACCTTGTGCAAACCGAATCTTTCCGTAATCGTTCCGGTTGCCACTGGCCATGGTAATCTACCTCTATTATTTTCAAAACCACTTGATAATTTTGCGGCTTCTGGTGTTGCAGTTAAAAGCTCACTTGTGCTTTTTTCTTTTACAGGTGCTTCTTTAGTTGCTACAGGCACAGGTTTATTTTCTGCTTTTGCTTTTGCAATCGCTGCTGCCCTAGCTGCTGCTTCTTTTGCCGCGGCTATTCTTGCTTCTTCAGCTGCCTTACGTCTGGCTTCTTCAATTGCTCTGGCAATGGCCGCACGGATTGCTCTATCAATTTGTTGTTGCTCTTTTCTTTTAGAAGAAATATCCTGTTTAAACTGTCGTTCTTGCTTGCTTAATTTATTTAATGCTACCGACTGCTGGTTTTTATCTTTACCTAAACGCTCACGCTCACGTTCCTGCTCTTTTAAAAGCTCGCTTTTCTCTCTTAATGTTTTATCTAAAACTTTAATCTTGCCATTTAGTTCAGTCTGGGTATTTTCTATGTAACCCGCCTGCTTTTTACGGTACTGACTAAATTGTTGTAAGTATTTAATTCTTTTATATGCCTGATTAAAATCTCTAGCCGCAAAAACGAACATCATCTTCTCGTAAGCATTTCTGTTCCGTTGCGCAAAACGAATCATACCGGCATATTCTTTTTTCAAATCGCCAAGCTGACCTTGTAGTGTATGTACGGTATTTGTGTTTTGAGAGATTTGGTTATCGAGGTTTTTTATTTCGGAGTTGATGGTTCCAATTTTATCCTGGCGAAGCCTAATCTGAGCATTGATAGCATTTATTTGCTGCAATGTAAGTTTCTTCCCACTTGCAGTTTTATTTAAGTTTTTTTGTAGCTGCTCAATTTCTCGCTGTATAGCTTCTTTTTTTCTCCGTAATTGGCTTTCAGTTTGCGCTGATGAAGAAAGGGCAATTGTGCTTAAAAACAGGATGATTAGGAATTTGTGTAGCTTCATTAAGCCAAAAGTATAAAAATTTTACAGTAAAAAGTATTAAAATTAAGTTACAAAGGGCATTAGCAAGTCTTCTTCACAAAATCTTCATACCCTAAACGAAATTTAAAACTGTAAAATTTTCTTGCAGGTTCACTTAAAAAAAACCAAACAAGCATACTCTATTTTACAATCGTATATCGCTTTGGTACTGTAAACGGAAAATCAACAGGAACATTGCCATCAATTTTCACATATTGCATATCGATATTAATTTTCTTGGTTCCGGATAAGGTATTGATTTTTAAGCTACCAGGAAAAAGGAATTCGTTAAGTTTTTGGTAATCGGCATAATTTACCTTTAAGGCTTGTCCGTTTTTAGAATCGTTAAGATTGGTTTCAGAAACTTTAAATAACGTGTTGAAAAGCAAACGATAATCTAAACTTTCCTTACTCCCAGACACAACCCAGGCATTTCCGTCTTGCTTCAAATCAGACTTATCTGTCAGAAATTCGCCCATTGCATTACCTGTTAATATGGCTTGCAGGGTATTAAAATTAACTTGCTTATTGGTAAAGTTGTAAACATAACTGAAAGGTTTTTTCAAGTATTCGCTCTTTAGCTTATTTTGAATTTTAATGCTATCAGGCGTAATTAAAGCCCTTGCTACTTCAGCCATTCCACCCAAAGCTGTTATGCTTACCCAAATAACTTCCTTATCCTTCATCCGGAAATTCATGGTTACATCATTCGCATCACCAGAAATATCAAGCGTAGCTTTTGCCCTTAACGAAAGGGTTTTAAATTTCAGTTGCTTACTGTTTAGCAAGTTTAAAGTTTCAGCTTTTGAATTATCCGTTTTAGGAGGAGTAGTGGTGGTGGGTGGCGCTACAACAATTTCTTTTTTAGGTTTACAAGCAGCAAAAAAAGTTACTGCAGACAGAATCATTAGGCTATTTAAAATATTTCTTTTCATTGATTTTCTTTGTTAAAACTTCCGAGCCATTTCCGGCTTCTTTTGCTTTTTGCCATTGGATAAGCGCTGCATCTTTTTCACCTTTCATGTAAAGTATATCGCCATATCGCTCCAAATAAACACCATTCTTATTGCTATTGTTTTGTAAAGCCTTTTCTATCCATACTTTAGCTAAATCGTACTTTTGCTGCTTAAACAAAATGAATGCATAGGTATCTATAATAGAAGCATTTTCTGGCATTGCATTGGCCGCAGTTTCTGCATACTTAGCCGCTTTTGCCAAATCATCATTTCTCAAGGCAAGATAATAAGCGTAATTATTCATTATCAGATAATTATCCGGCTCGGTAGCAATAGCTTTTTCAAATGCGATTTTGGCTTGAGAGAAATTATTTTGGTTGATGAAAATATCGCCTTGTAAAGCATAAACCTGAGCTTGCAAACTTTTATTATCTACATCCAGCTGGAGCGCATTTTTAAGATTACTTTGTGCAGTTTCATATTTACCGGTTTTATACAAGGCATAAGCCATATAATAATATAAACTGGCTTGATTAGGATAAATGGCTAATGCTTCATCACCAAGCCTAATTGCATCGGCATAATGACCGAGTAAAGTTTGGATATTAATAACTTGTTCCCAAACGGCATAAACTTGTTCGTTTAGTTTTAGAGCAGATTGATATTGAACGAGCGCTTCCTTTAATTTATTCTGCTGATACAAAACATCGCCATAAAGTGCCAGCGTTTTCGCATCGTTCGGATTGGCTTCTGCAAGGCTTTTGCTCAATCCGAGAACGTTTTTCGCCACAATCGGCTGGTTCATCTTCGGAAACAATGCTGCGATAATTTTAACCTTTTCATCGGCAGGCATTTCCTCACTTTCAAAAGCTAATTTAAGCGAAGCAAAGGCAGCTTCATCATTCTTTTGCTTTCGGTAAATATCTGCCAAACCCAAATTCACTTCAAAGTTTTTAGGCTCAAGTTGTTGTGCCTTTAATAGAACTTTTAAGGCTTCAGTTTCATTGTTTTTTTGTAAAAGCAATCCAGCTGCATATAAATAATTTTTAACGTCGGCCTGGTTGCCTTCTAACAATTTTACAATATCGCTTTCGGTTGCACTGCCGCCTTCAAGCCTCCTTTTGGCATTGGTTAATTCTCTGGAAGAGCCAAATTTACTTTCAATATCAGCATAAGTTTTTTTAGCATCATCAGTCTTATTTGCAATTAATTGTGCATTTGCCTTGTCGAAATAATAAATATCGTTATCAGGCTCTATGGCAATTAATTGATTAAATACCGAAACCAATTCTACCATGTTATTGTTGCGCTTGTAAACTTCGCTCAATAAACGCAAATACCACTTATTTCCAGCATTTAAACTAATCGCTTTTTTGATGTTTATTTCGGCTTCGGTAAGTTTGTTGAGCCTTAAATTCAAACCTGCAAGCTCATAGTAAGCCGCATGATTTTTCGCATCAATTGCAACAACCTTATTAAAAGTATTTGTAGCAACAGGATAATTTTCAGACATTTTTTCGCGTAAGCCAGCAAAGAAAAGCTGCTTAACCATATTGCTATCCTGATTTGCACTTACAGGAGGCAATTGACTAAAAGCCTTTAAACCAAAACTCAACAGTGCGAGAAAAATGTATTTCTTCATATTTTACACGGATATAGCAAATTAGGTTGTTGAAAATATTCAATCATTCAAAACTCACTCATTCTGTCACTCAATAATTCAAATTTAACATTATCGCTTTAAAATTTTCATCAGTTCGTTTTTCTCGAAATATGCTATTCCCGCAACTAAAGCAATTAGCATGGCATTGCCGATGTAAATATTTCTATCAAATATAAAAAACGACGTAAATACAATTGCTGTTGAAATAATTAAATAAGCTAATATCTTTTTAAGATTGTAAGGAATTGGATAATATTTCTGACCTAAGATGTAAGAAATAATTGTCATTGTTAGGTATGCAGCCATCGAAACCCATGCAGAACCCATATAACCAAACCTTGGTATTAATAAGATGTTGAAAACAATAGTGATAAACGCACCTATTAAGGAAATATATAGACCAAATCTTGTTTGATCTGATAACCGATACCAAATAGAAAGATTCATATATATTCCCAAACAAACGTAACCAAACAATAAATACGGAACGGCAGGCAATCCAACCCAATATTCGGCCATATGCTTTTCATCTCTACTAATAAAATATTTTAATATCTCGATATTTGCAACTAAGGCAACAAACAATATCGTCAAGGCAATTACAAAATATTGTAATATTGTTGCATAAGTTTTTTTGGCGTTTTCAGCTTTAGCATGACTGAAAAAAAATGGCTCTGCGCCTAACCTAAAGGCAGTATTAAAAATGCTCATAAAAATTGCAATCTTGCAAACCGCCCCATATATACCAACTTGTACATCAGTAGAGTATTTATCTAAAAGAATTTTATCCAAATTTTCGTTAATGATAAAAGACAAGTTTGCAACCAATACCGGCCAACTGTAAGAAAGCATCGTCATAAACAAGGCTTTATCAAACTTTAATTGAATTTTTAAAAACTCGGGTATAAGTAAAATAAAGGTAACAGCACTTGCAATAAGATTTGCAATAAAAACATAACCAATCCATCGTTCTCTAAAAAATTCTTGAAAAAAGCTCGCTGATGGCAAATCGTGTTTTATAATAAATGGTATTCCATATATAAAGAATAAGCAGATGCTTACATAGGTTAGAATATTTAAAAATTTAAGTAGGCTATACCGAAATGGCTTACCATCGGCTCTTAATTTTGCAAATGGTATGATACAGACTGCATCAGAAAATAGAAGCCATAGAAAGAATTGAACATAACGACGCTGATCATTAAACTGCGACATATCATTATCAACTAGCCATTTGGTTATTGGGTCTGTAAAAATTAATCCAGTAATTAAAAATAGACTTGAAATAAAAGCAATAACGAGAAATGAGTTATTGTAAACCTGTTGTTTTTTATCTTCATGTTTATTTAGGTACCGGAAAAAGGTGGTTTCCATCCCAAATGCCAAAATTGCATTAATTATGGATGCATAACTGTACATTTTAGTAAAAATACCATAAACAGCAGCAGCGTAAGTACGCGTAAATATTGGGGTAAGAATGAAATTAAGTAAGCGGGATATAATGGTACTAATACCATAAACCATCGTTTGCCCAAGAAATTTTTTATATACAGACAATTTTATTTCAGATTTTTGATTTACGACTTTAGATTACAAGATACCTTAAATCTATTTACTTCTTAAGATTTCAAAATTGCGATAGTTTTTTACATCACCATCTGTTACTGAAACGTTTTCAACCCTTGAACGATCTGGTCCTTCATGGCACCAGTTTACAAATTCCTCAAGAAAAATATCATCTGCCTCTGCTTCAATATAAACTGAACCATCTTTTTCATTTCTAACAAAACCATTAACCGACATTTGGTTGGCTATAATTTTTGTTGTTTCACGAAAACCCACGCCTTGAACTTTTCCCGTAATGATGATATTGATATGCTTCATTGATATTTAAGGTTGAAATGTTTTAAAGGTACAAAGTTAACATTCCAAACGCTTAGCGTTGTGATTCATCGTGTAAATCCTTAAATCTTTTTAATCCTGAATTGTATTCCATCCAAATTTCGTCGAGAATCTGTTTTGCAGGTTTTATTTCATTCAGCATAGCAGATACTTGCCCGATTTCAAGCTCACCATTTTCCATGTCGCCCTCAAACATACCAAACTTAGCTCTTGCCCTGCCTAATAATTCCATCAATTCCGCTCTTCCGGCACCTGTAGATTCGGCTTGTGCAACGGCTTCGGCAAATTCGTTCTTGAGCAACCGAACAGGAACCAACTTTTTCATTGCCAATTTTGTATCGCCTTCGGCGGATGAAATAATCCTATCCTTAAATGCCTTATGTGCTGAAGATTCTTCTGCAACAGCAAATGCCGAACCGACTTGAACCGCATCAGCGCCTAAAGCAAGCGCTGCCAACATCGATTTTCCACTGGAAATTCCGCCTGCAGCAATAACAGGAATATTTACCGCAGCTTTAATCATCGGGATTAAACACATCGTTGTGGTTTCTTCTCTACCATTATGGCCGCCTGCTTCGAAACCTTCAGCAACTATCGCATCAACTCCCGCTTCCTGAGCTTTTAATGCAAACTTGGTATTGGCGATAACGTGTACTACTGTGATATCATTTTCTTTCAAAATGCTTGTCCACGTTGCAGGATTTCCTGCAGATGAAAAAACGATTTTCACTTTTTCTTCAATAACCACATCAATTATTTCCTGAATATTCGGGTACAATAAAGGAATATTAACGCCAAAAGGTTTATCTGTTGCTTGTTTACATTTTTGAATATGTGTTCTTAAAACATCCGGATACATAGAACCTGCGCCAATAATGCCTAAGCCACCAGCGTTGGAAACTGCTGAAGCCAACTTCCAGCCACTGCACCAAACCATTCCAGCTTGAATAATTGGATATTTTATGCCAAAAAGTTTACAAGTTATGTTCATCTCATTAAACCAGTTTAATAACCTTATCGGTTTTTATTTCAAAATCTTCGGATAGCTGAATTAAATTTAACCCGGGTTTTTTGCCAATTTCTATTGTACCTAAATCTTTATCCAGCGCTAAAAATTCAGCACCATTTAGGGTTGCCCATTTTAAAATCTTCTCGAAACTAACATTTTTCTTTTGCTGAAGTGTTTTCATCTCTGCCATAATATTTAGCTGATGATTACTGGCCAAACTATCCGTACCTAATGTGATTTTTACATTTTCTTTAATCAACAAATCAACATCTGGTAAAGAATTTTCTATATATAAATTCGCATTAGGGCAAAGGCACCAATACAAATTTGGATTGGTTTGCTTTGCAAAATCTATATCTTCTTTATTTGACACCGTATTATGAACAAGCAAAGTTTTTAGATTACTAATGTATGGTAAGAAACTTTGTAAAGAGGATTTACCAGTTGCCTCGAAAAAGCCTATATCCAATCCCAAGAAACGATATAATTCTAGAAAATCGCCTTTTTTATCTTGAAAAAAGGCATTTTCATGCGTGGTTTCCTGATTATGAATGCTTATAAAATTGTGTTTTTGAGCTGCTAAGTCTTCAATTAATTTAAAAAGCTGTGGCGAAACTGAGTAGGGTGCGTGAGGCACAATTGAACTTGGCAAGGGCAAAAAATCCTGTTCAAGTTGTTTTACATGCTCTATAATGGCTTCTGCCCTTTCGGGATTAAAACCCATGGCCTCAATAAAAGTATAGTAACTAATTTTACTTTTTAACTTGGTTTCTTTAGAGCCAATTTGATTTGAGATATCACCAACGGCAACAATTCCATTTTCAAACATTTGTTTATTGGCATTTTCTACAGCCAATAGAATTTGTTCTTCGCTACTTTGTCTGCTTTTTATTATGAGTTTAACAAATTCAACCAAACCTGTTTGCTCTGGAATTTGCCCCAACATGTGCGACAATTCCAAATGGCAATGCGTATTTACAAAACCTGGCACAATAGCTCCTTTAAGCTTTTGAACATTTAAATCTTTTGATTCTTCTTCTGTAAAAAGCTTAACGATTTCGCCACTTGCATTAACAGCAACTGTTCCATTTTTTATTGGAGGAATACTTACGGGGAAAATCCAATCGGCAGAAAAGTATTGTAACATGAAGCGAATTTATGATTTTTGATTTACGAAATACGATTTGTAATTGAGTTATTAAGTAAAATACTCTAGGGAATTTTGATTTTGAACAAAAATCTAAAATGATGAATTTACAATCGTAAATATAAAAAGAGCCTCCTATCGGAATCGAACCAATGACCTACTGATTACAAGTCAGTTGCTCTACCAGCTGAGCTAAGGAGGCTTTTTATCGGGCTGCAAGTATAGAAAAAAATATTCTTTTGGAAAAATTTTAAAAAAATTAATTCAAAGTTCACTAATAGCTATAAGATTGCTTTGTGCCTCGCAATGACGAATGGTGCCTATGAGGTGGTTTCAACCAGATCAATAATTGTACAAACCAAATTTAACTAAACCCGGTAGTAGCGGCAGCCCCGAGCTTTTTCTGCGAGGGCTACAGCGAATAACGGGACGAAACTTAAATATTTGCTGTGTTTTTGCTTTTCTAAGAAAGAAAAATATTCTCTAAATGCTATTAACAGCCATTAATCTGTTGTTATTACCCCCAATGTGTGGAGAAATGCAACACTTCTAAAAACGGCTAAAATAAATAAAACACTGATAATCAAACAAATACTACTCCGTGCCAGTTTTGGCATTATTATGAAACAATAGCAAGTATTACAACGAATATTAAATTTTAAAAAATCATACTATGAAAAAGTTCATTTTATCAGCTACATTTTTAGCTTTCGCAGGATTCTCAGCAGTACAAGCAAGTGAAGTAAACACAATTAAAAATACTGCAATTGTTGCAGTTCAAGATAGCACTACTAAAACTCCGGTTAAATTAGAAGAATTGCCAGAGCCAGTTACAACCGCTTTAAAATCTGATGCTTACAAAGGTTGGACAGCTACAGAAGCTTGGGCTGTTAAAGATGGCTCAAAAGAATACTTCCTTATCAATGTTAAAAAAGAAGCAGAAACTGGTTCGGTTAAAATTGATAAAGACGGTAAACCGGTACAATAATCACGTCCCAAATATAACAATCGCCTATTAAGGCATAATTAACCATTTAGTGTAGCCTTTTTATTAAGGCTACGCCTCAAATTAAAACATAAAACCATGAAAAAGTTCATTTTATCAGCAGCATTAGCTGTAGCAGGATTTACAGCAGTACAAGCAAGTGAAGTAAACACAATTAAAAATACTGCAATTGTTGCAGCTCAAGACAGTACCCAAAAAACTCCGGTTAAATTAGAAGAGTTACCAGAGCCAGTTACAACAGCATTAAAATCTGATGCTTATAAAGGCTGGACAGCTACAGAAGCTTGGGCTGTTAAAGAAGGAACAAAAGAATATTACCTTATCAATGTTAAAAAAGAAGCAGAAACTGGTTCGGTTAAAATTGATAAAGACGGTAAACCAGTTCAATAACCCCAAATATTACATCTACCTAGTATAAGAAAAGCCAGTTTTTAACTGGCTTTTCTTATTTTTGTTGTATGGCGAGAATTCTGATTTTAGAAGACGATACAACATTTGCTCAATTACTTGAAGGTTTTTTAACAAAAAACAACCATGAAGTTACACTCGTAACCCATGTGAAACAATCATTTAAGCTTCTCGAAAATCAAGAATTTGACTTATTGCTAATAGATTACCGCTTACCCGATGGAGTGGGTTTAGAAGTGATTACCCATACCAGAAATTTAGGCTTTGCTACGCCAATTATCATTATGACTAGTTTTAATGATGTGCGCACGGCAGTGAAATCTATGCAAATGGGTGCCTTTGATTACATTACAAAGCCTGTTAACCCAGATGAGCTTTTAATGGTGATAAAAAATTCGCTCACTAAAAAGGATAAAAAAAATACCAACCAAACCACTACCGATAGCGATTTTATTAAAGGAAAAAGTGCAATAGCCGATAAGTTATACGGACATATTGCACTGGTTGCGCCAACCGATATGTCAGTGATTATTCAAGGTGAGAGTGGAACGGGAAAAGAGTTTGCCGCCAGGACTTTGCATCAGCAAAGTAAAAGAGCTGGTAAACCTTTTGTAGCGATTGATTGTGGGGCATTATCAAAAGATTTAGCAGCAAGCGAATTATTCGGACATGTTAAAGGCGCTTTTACCGGGGCTTTAAATGATAAAAAAGGTCAGTTTGAGGCAGCAGATGGCGGAACTTTATTTTTAGATGAAGTTGGAAATTTAAGTTACGAAGTTCAGATAAAACTTTTACGGGCTTTGCAAGAACGCGTTATTCAACCTCTCGGGAGCACAAAGCAGGTTCAGGTTGATGTTAGGATTATTACGGCTACCAATGATGATTTGGCGAGTAGTATGCAAGGGGGCGAATTCAGAGAAGATTTGTATCATCGTTTGAACGAATTTAAAATACAACTACCTCCGTTAAGAGATAGAGGTGGCGATTTGGAATTGTTTATTAATCATTTTATACAACTTTCTAATCGTGATTTAGATAGAAATGTTCAGTCCGTTTCTGCCGATGCGAAAGCTTTATTATTAAATTACGACTGGCCTGGAAATTTACGCGAACTCAGCAATGTAATAAAGCGAATGGTTTTATTAACACAAGGTGATGTTGCTAAAATTGAGGCTTTGCCAGATGAAATGATGATTTCGGTTAATCAGCAAACGGCAGCAGGAAATTCTTCGGACTTAAAAGCGGTTAATGAACAGAATGAGAAAACTTTGATAACGGAAACGCTCATTAGAGTTAGGCACAATAAGTCTAAAGCTGCCAAAATTTTAAATATTGATAGAAAAACGCTCTATGCGAAAATGGAAAGATACGGTATTGAATAGATACTAATTCTTTACACCGAAGCAGATTCCATTTCTTCAATAACGGCAATCAAAGCTTCCAATTTCTTGAGTTGTTGATTGATTTCTTTTGCCATATTATCGTTCAATCCATTATCCGCGATATCAATTTCTAATTCCCTAAACGCAGTAGCTAAAGTTTTTGCACCCATTTGTGCTGTTCGCCCGGCAAGGCGATGAACAATTAGCCTGCATTTATCTTGGTTACGCTCTTTTAAATATTGAGTTAATTCTTTTGAATCATTAATACAATCGAGTTTAAATCTGTTCAATATTTTTTCAAGCATCTGCTGGTCGCCAAAAGTCATTTTTTCGATCGATGAAAAATCGAATTCAGTTTCCTCAGCAACGATTTCAGTTTTGTCAAAGATTGACAATAAATCAACCGCCTGAAAAGGTTTCATAATCAAACCGTCAAATCCATCACTTAAAACCATTTCTCTTTCTTCAGGTAAAACTTGGGCAGTTATTGCATAAAATTTTACGGTTGAGGGTAATTTTTTCTTTAATAAATGACATAATTCTATGCCTGTCATCTCAGGCATACGCATATCAATTAATACATATTTTAATTCAGGCGAAATTTCTTCTCTAAGGATATCACTTACATGGTTAAAACTTTTGTACGGAATTTTATTTTTCCCGAAGATGAAACCACACAAATCGAGGATTAATTTATCATCATCAATTATCCACACCGTACCCGGATTTATAATAGCATAATGCTCTAAATCAAGCGCATCGTTTACATGCTCATCGGTGTATTCATAAGTTAAGTAAATATTAAAAGTTGTACCGATTGATGGTTTACTTTTTACATGTATTCTTCCGCCTTGCGCTTCTATTAACGATTTTACAATCGGAAGCCCTAAACCCGTCCCAGTTTGGTTTATAGCGTATTTTTCGGGCGACTCTATTTGTTCAAATTCATTAAATATTTTACTGATGTCGCTTTCTTCAAAACCAATTCCAGTATCTTGGATGGTAAAGTGAAAGTGCAAATCATCATTTTGTTGTTTGCACGAAACCGATAAATTAATTTCGCCTTTTAAGGTAAATTTAACCGCATTGCCAATTAGGTTAAACAAAATTTGCTTCAATCTAAAAGCATCGCCCCGAACAAATTCTATGTTTGATATATCTAGATTAGTATTAAGATGTAAGGATTTCTGCTCAGCCAATGGACGCATTACCGAAATCACTTCGTCCAAAATTTTTCGGATATCAAAAACCTGGTTATTGAAACTAAATTCGCCAGAAATAATTCGATTATAGTCCAAAACCTCGTTTACAATTTGCAGTAAGTGTATGGAGGATTGATAAATGGCATCAACATCTTTCTTTTTAGGATTATCCTGTTGAGCAATTAACTCAGCATAACCCAAAATAGATTGTAAAGGCGTTCTAATTTCGTGGCTCATATTAGAGAGAAACCGCTGTTTTGCCTTTCCATGATAAACTGCCTCATCTTTTGCTTGCTCCAATTCTTTTCTATATCGATTACTCTTGGTAATATCTGTTAAAATAAAATAGAGCAGAATTACCGTAAGAAAAAAGAAGGCAATAATTATAACCGTGATTTGCGTAATACCATCATTTACAACTTGCCTTGCCTGTATGCCATTTAAATCGATTTGCGTAACCGCCTGACCTTCAACTTCACGTAAAATTTGCAGCATTTTAGAGGTTAAAGCGTTACTAGCGTTAGATAAATCGGCTTCGCGTTTTAAAAACTTCTGACTTTTCTGGCGTTGCTCCAGCTCAATATTTTTTAAAGAGCCGGTCATGCTTTTCATAATGCTGTCTTCGGCTTTGGCATTTAAGGTGTCACGCCGAACCTTAAATTCTTCATTAATAATTTTGTAAACATCCGATTTCTTTTTCCCGAAAAGCTTACTTAAAAAGCCTCTTGATTTCTGTTCTTCTTCGGGTGCAACGGTTGTGGTAGAAGTTGTAGTTTCAGTAGTTAAAATTGCACTATCTGTTTGAACAGACCTTTTAACAACCAAATCATTTAGTTTTTTAACCTCTTCAGAGAAAGATTTTGTATTAACCAGCGTTTCTCTCACTTTTAGGTAATCAACAAACTGTTTATCTCTATCTGATAACAAATTTTTAATCGATTTTATCCTCGCCAGCTGCAGCGAATCGCCGTAATACAATTCTTTTAAAGTATCTAACGTAGATCGTAACTTCCTCGATTCTTTTAAAAAGCTGTAATCTCCTTGTTTATTAAAAGCTTCATCACGTTGAAGTTGGTCTAATCTTGCAATTTTGTGAGAGAGGTCGTTTACAAGCCTAAGTCTGTCGTTTGGTGCAGAAATTTGTTCAACCGTACTAAGCATACGCGTAAAGGCAAATTTACTAATGCCCCATGCCAAAAGCAGCGCAAAACAAGCGAACAGAAAGCCGATAATTACTTTACTTTTTATTGCCCTTAAAAAACGTTTTTGAATAACGACCGCCATTTAACAGAGATTTTGCCTTTCAGATAAAACGAATCATCCCACCGAAAAACATATGTATTAGCAGAATAAACAAATAACATACCAAGCCGTTTTAAAAATTTTATCTAATTTTAGTTTACCAAACAAAATGAATCGCATCGACAGACTTTTCGGAATTTTAACATTACTTCAATCGAGGAAATACATCACCGCCGAAAAAATATCTGAGCGCTTTAACATTAGCGTAAGAACGGTTTATCGTGATGTAAAAGCCTTAATTGAACAAGGTATTCCTGTAAGCTTCGAACAGCATAAAGGTTATTTTTTGGTTCAAGGATATTTTTTGCCTCCAGTTTCTTTTAATACTGATGAAGCCAATGCTTTATTATTGGTCGAAACGTTGGTACACGGTTTTGCAGATAATTCCATCCGTTCGCATTATGCTACAGCCTTAACAAAAGTAAAAGCAGTTTTAAAGAATAGCCAAAAAGAGAAACTGGAAACGATGAATCAGCACATTAAGCTTCAAACGCCCGAAAGACTTAGCTTTAATTACGATTATCTCTCTTTAATTCAAGTTGCGATAGCAGATAAGCATATTATAGAATTAGAATATAAAAATGCTAAAGATGAATCGAGTAAACGCCGTGTAGAACCAATCGGGTTAATTTTTTACGCATTTGGCTGGCATTTAATTGGCTGGTGCCATTTTCGAAATCAATACCGCGACTTTAATCTAACCAGAATTATCTGCTTAAAAAACCTTGAAAGTCCGTTTACAAAAGAAATTCATATGCCGCTAAGCGATTATATGACCATGTTGCCAGTCGATTTTTGAGTTACAAGCTTGGCAACTTTGTATGAGCATTTAGTAAAGCCTAAGTAGTGTTTCTCCGTTCTACTTTAAACCGGCCTAACAAATTTTTGGGAATACATTGTCAAAGCCAAACCACTAACTTTAATACAAAAATTTTCAGCCGGCAATTTTGTTTCTTTTGTTGTCAAAAGAAAAAAGCCTGTTTGGCTAAGACAAATAACATTTCTGCAAATAACTTATAGTTTTATTGCAATACATCTTTAACTTTTAGTCTTTAGAAAAAAATCCAAATTATTTTTTTCACACTGCCATAGGGTTGTCACTCCGCCGTATTTTCTTTGTGTAAACAAACCTCAAACATCATGAGCTTAGCCGACCTACTATTATTTGAAATCAACACAAACGAAAAATCAAAACAACAAAACATGGATATTATCAAAGCATTATTAAAAGAACTTGAAATGGAGTTTAACACTTCAAAACAATTTATGGCAGCTGTACCAGCAGATAAATTTGATTGGGCGCCTCATGAAAAAAGCATGAAAATGAAGTCTCTAGCCAGTCATGTTGCCGAATTGCCAGAATGGATTTCGCTAGCATTAACTACTGATGAATTAGATTTCGCAACCGCACCTTACGAAGAGAAAAAGATCGAAAGTGCTGAAGATTTAACAAAAATTTTAGAAGCCAGCTACAATGTTGGCAAAGCAGAATTAGAGAATGCCAAGGAAGATAGCTTGAATGAAAGATGGGTTTTGCGCATGGGAGAACAAATATTATCAGATTCTACCCGATATGAAATGATTCGCATTGCCTTTAGCCAAACGGCTCATCATAGAGCACAGTTGGGTGTATATTTTAGGTTATTGGATATTCCGGTTCCACAAAGCTATGGCCCAACAGCCGATTTCCCTTCTTTCTAAATATTTAACCACAGCATAGTTTAGAAATTATGCTGTGGTTAATAACACAATTAATTTCCGTAAAATTGCAGCATGAAAAACACTTCTGCAACAAGGTTAAATAAGTTTATAAGCGAAAGCGGGTTATGTTCTCGTCGCGAAGCGGATAGATTTATCGAACGAGGAAATGTTTTCATCAATGGCAAAAGAGCTAAAGTTGGCGATCAGGTTTTTGCCGGCGATAAGGTTATGGTAAACGGCCACAACATCGAACCTAAGGAAGAAAGCAATTTTGTTTTATTGGCATTTAACAAACCTGTTGGCATCACCAGTACAACTGAAAGCAGTGTTCGGGATAATATTGTAGACTACGTTAATTACAGCGAACGTATTTTTCCGATTGGCAGGCTAGATAAAGATTCATCAGGTTTAATCTTTCTTACAAACAACGGCGATATTGTAAATAAAATTCTTCGGGCTGGAAATAACCACGAGAAGGAATACGTTGTAACGGTTAATAAACCTGTAACAGAAGATTTCGTTTTCGAAATGAGTAATGGTGTGCCTATTTTGGGTGTTAATACGAGAAAATGTAAGGTAAGGCAGCTAACTACTTTCTCATTCAATATTATTTTAATTCAGGGTTTAAACAGGCAGATTCGTAGAATGTGCGAGCATTTTGGCTATGAAGTAACCAAACTGGAACGTACCCGAATCATGAACATAAATTTGAAAGGCATCCCAACAGGAGAATTTAGAGAATTTACTGAGGCGGAAATGGAAACGATAATGAAGAGTGTAGAAAAATCTTCATCAGAAGCAAAGCCAAAATCTACATCGAAACCTAAAAAACAAAATAACGCTTGGGAGGAAATTCCAGAACTTAAGGAAGAACGACCTTCAAAAAATTTCAAACCATCTAAGCCTGCTCAAAAATCAGGAAGCAGAAAGCAATCTGCTCACTCATCAGCAAAATCAAGCAGCAAAAACAGTTCAACGAATAGAAATTCACGACCAGCGAAGGGAAAACCTTCAGGCAAATCAAATTCCAAACACAAAGGAAGATAAACCAATAAATTGTAAAATTACTTACTGATTTATAGTCTTTTAAGAATATAACTTTAAGCTTAAAGCGTTTTTAAGTACCTTTGCAACAAATGTTACCTTCAAAAAAAATCGACATCCGCTCACTGAATTTGCTACAAATACAGCAACATCTTACTGCTATGCAGCAACCTGGCTTTAGAGCAAAGCAAATTTACCAGTGGTTGTGGGAGAAATCGGCTACTACATTTGATGACATGAGTAATCTTTCGAAAGATTTACGCAAAGCATTAGATGAGGGCTTTACTATTAATGCTGTACAGGTTAATAACTCGCAGTTCAGTAACGATCATACCATAAAAAACACTTTCCGTTTAGCCGATGGAAACATTGTAGAAGGCGTATTAATTCCCCTTGAAGACCGTATGACGGCCTGCGTAAGTTCTCAGGTTGGCTGCAGTTTAACTTGTAAGTTTTGTGCAACCGGTTACATGGAGCGTAAACGCAATTTAAATGCCGATGAAATTTACGATCAGGTTGTTTTGATTGATAAACAGGCCAAACAAAACTATAATAATCCGCTTACCAACATTGTGTACATGGGCATGGGTGAACCTTTGCTTAATTACGCCAATGTATTAAAATCGATTGAACGCATTACCGCACCCGATGGTTTAAACATGAGCTATAAACGCATTACAGTTTCTACTGCGGGCATCGCCAAAATGATTAAAAAACTTGGCGATGATGGCGCAAAATTCAATCTTGCACTTTCACTTCATGCCGCAAACGATAAAAAGCGGAACGAAATAATGCCGATTAATGAAGCCAATTCATTAAAATCTTTATCAGAGGCTTTAAAATATTATTTCGCCAAAACCAAAAATCCGGTAACTTACGAGTACATTGTTTTTAACGATTTTAACGATGAAATTACTGATGCAATGGAACTCGCTAAATTTTGCAAGCACATTCCATGCAAGGTAAACCTTATCGAATATAACCCAATTTCCTTTGCCGATTTTACTAATGCCGATGGCGATAAAATCGATGCTTTTTCAAACTATTTAAAAAGCCAAGGCATAAATACTAATATTCGCCGCAGCCGAGGCAAAGATATAGATGCCGCATGCGGACAACTAGCCGTTAAAGAAGAAGCTAAAGCTTAATTTTTTTTGGAAAGCACAGGCAGTTCAAAAATTTTCGTTCTGCCCTGCTGTACATTTTAGTCCCGATTTTTTTCTAAGAAAAATCGGGCGCTGCCATTTCCATCAGGTTTAATTACAACTGTAATTGCAACTATCTAAGGTTGCAAAACGCAAAACCATCTCGCTATTAAAATCTTAAAAGAAATACTATATTTAATTCAACGATTTTGGATTTCCAACAATAACCAAACATCTTTAAAATAAAGTAAATCGATATGGAGCTAATTAAATCCAATAAATTTTGGCTAAGCCAATGGAGTTCAGATTTGATTGGCTTACTTTTTCCAAATCTCTGCAATGCTTGCGGAATTTCATTATTTCAAAACGAATACTTGATTTTTACGCGTTGCTTATATGATTTACCATATACCGATTATCACTTACACGAAGAAAATAGAGTTGCCAAACAACTGTGGGGCAGGCTGCCGCTTAATGCAGCCATGGCAATGCTTTATTTTAGAAAAGGTGCGAAAGTTCAAAACCTGATACACAATTTAAAATATAATAATAAAACCGACGTAGGTGTTTTACTTGGCAATCTACTAGGCGATCGGCTAAACAATAGTCTGCTTTATCGAGGTATCGATTTAATTATTCCTGTTCCACTGCACAATAAAAAACTTCGGATAAGAGGCTATAATCAAAGTACTTTTATTGGAGAAGGAATCGCTGAAAAAATGAACATTCCATTAGATGAAAAAACATTAATCAGAAGTACTTCAACTGAAAGTCAGACCAAGAAAAGTCGATACAGCAGATACGAAAACATGAAAGATGTTTTCGGAATTATAAATCCAGAGGTAATAAAAGGCAAGCACATTTTGCTTATTGATGATGTAATTACCACAGGTGCAACATTAGAAGCTTGTGCAAATATACTTTTAGAGAGTGGTGCAGAAAAAGTAAGTATTGCTGCACTAGCTTTCGCAGAATAATTTCTTGATATTTGAATAATGCGTTCAATGCTCACATATGGATTAATTATAGTTCTGTTTATCCTCTCTTGTAGAAAAGATGAACATACCACTACTGATCCTGGCGCCAAACTTAGCTTGTCTAACAATATTGTTTTATTCGATACCTTATTTACAACGGTAGGTTCTATAACTAAAACCGTCAAAATAATCAACCGAAATAATGATGCCGTAAACATCTCAGCGCTTTCACTTTCTGGTGGCAATTCATCTTCATTCAGTTTAAACATAAACGGACAAAGCACAAATAACAGAATCAATCTAAAAATCAACGGGCAGGATTCTTTAAATATTTTTGTAAGGGTAACCATTAACCCTGACAGCAGAACTACTCCATTTATTGTTCAGGATTCAATCATTATTCAATCAAATGGAAACCGCCAAGCCATCCAACTCATCGCATACGGGCAAAATGCCATTTTCATAAATAATGGCGTAATTTCCAATAATACCACATGGAATAAAAACTTTCCGTACATCATAAATGGCTCAATAACTATTAAAAATAATGCAACATTAGCAGTATCTGCAGGCGCAAAAATATATTTTCATAAAGATGGGGTGATGAATGTTGAGGGCAAATTAGATGTAAATGGTACAGCCAGCGAACCTGTTATTTTTAGCAGCGATAGAATGGAAGATATTTATGATAACCAACCCGGACAGTGGCAAGGCATCTACATGAAACGTTTCGGTAGCGGAATTATCAATAATGCGATTATTAAAAATGCTTCCGTAGGTATTACCTCCGATTCATTATCAAGCAATTCTAACCCTAAATTAATTGTAGCGAACACCGTCATTAAAAATATGCAGGTTGCTGCATACATTGGTTATCACTCAGAATTATTGTCATTTAACAATTTGATGTACAACTGTGGCAATTACCTTATTTACGCTATTGGAGGTGGCAATTATAATTTGAAGCAAAATACATTTGTTGGCTTTAACCCTAATTTCCCGAGAAAAAATGCGGCCTTAACTTTTTCTGATTATATCTCTGCCACTTCTTTTAACAAACTGCAATTAAATTTAACCAATAATATTATTTGGGGCAGCTTGAGTAATGAATTGGATATTCAAAAGAAAACAAATGCTGCAAATGAATTATCCATCATAAATAATTTAATTAAAACCACCAGCAATACATATAACAACAATAGCATTAATGTTGAGCCACTTTTCATATTAACTAGTGAAGGAAACTTCGAGTTAAGTATAGGTAGTCCGGCATTAGCAAAGGGCATTAATCTTGCAACAGACCAATACTACCATCCTTATCTAAATAAAGATTTAAAAGGCAACGCAAGAATTTTCCCCTCAACATTAGGCTGTTATGAAAAAAAATAAATTTTTTGATATTTATCAAAACAAATTTATATCGTTAACGTTTATATATTCGAGAGCGTTAATTTAGATGGTAAGGGTCGATATTTCTTTTAGAATATCGGCCCTTTACTTTTAGATTAGGATTTTCAAGATTTGGGGATTTTCAGGGTCCTTGTCCAAAATATCTATATAAAGCAAAAGCGCCTTACAAATTAATGTAAAGCGCTTTTAAAACCATTATAGTTAATTTTATTTATAAAGTGGAAAAGCACTTACTAATTTAATTACCTCAGCTTTAACTGCGTTTAAGTTAGCCTCGTCTTCAGGATTTGTTAAAACCTGATCAATTAAATCAACGATTTTTTCCATTTCTGCTTCTTTTAAACCACGAGTTGTAATTGCAGCAGTTCCAACACGAATTCCTGAAGTTACAAATGGAGATTTATCATCGAAAGGAACCATATTTTTGTTAACAGTAATTTCAGCTTTTTCTAAAGCGTTCTCTGCCAGTTTACCAGTAATGTTTTTATTTCTTAAATCGATTAACATTAAATGGTTATCAGTACCTCCAGAAATAATTCCGTAACCTTTAGCTACAAAAGCCTTAGCCATTGCTTGGGCATTTGCGGCAACTTGTTTAATATAAGTACCGTATTCATCGCTTAATGCTTCGCCGAAAGCAATTGCCTTTGCTGCAATAATATGCTCTAACGGACCACCTTGAGTTCCTGGAAAAACAGCCATATCCAATAGATTACTCATCATACGAGTTTCACCTTTTGGCGTTTTTAATCCCCATGGATTTTCGAAATCTTGTCCCATCATAATCATACCACCACGCGGACCACGTAAAGTTTTGTGCGTAGTTGTAGTTACAATATGGCAATGAGGAAGTGGATTTGCCAATAAACCTTTAGCAATTAATCCGGCAGGGTGAGAAATATCAGCTAAAACCAATGCTCCAATTTTATCAGCAACCGAACGAATGAAAGCATAATCCCACTCGCGTGAGTAAGCCGAAGCACCGCAAATAATTAATTTTGGTTTTTCTGCTAATGCAACTTCTTCAAGTTTTTTATAATCGATTAAACCAGTTTCTTTCTCAACACCATAAAATAATGGCTGATACAATTTACCAGAGAAATTTACAGGTGAACCGTGTGTTAAGTGACCACCGTGTGAAAGATCGAAACCTAATATTTTATCACCTGGTTGAATAACAGCAAGCATAACCGCAGCATTTGCTTGTGCACCTGAGTGCGGCTGAACATTAACCCAAGCAGCTCCAAAAAGCTCTTTTGCTCTATCAATTGCAATTTGCTCAACAACATCAACAACTTGGCAACCGCCATAATAGCGTTTACCTGGTAAGCCTTCAGCATATTTATTGGTTAACACTGAGCCGGCAGCTTCCATAACCTGCTTGCTTACAAAGTTTTCTGATGCGATAAGCTCTAAACCGTGCTCTTGGCGGTTTAATTCCTTATCAATAAGTTCAAAAATTTGGTTATCACGTTTCATCCGTAAAATAGGTTTGTTATTTTTTTGGCAAAAGTAAGCAATTACAAGGTAAATAAGGCTGAATTAGGCCAATGCTTTTACATTAAAGTTATTAAAACCGCTGCCAATGTTTATTTCAACGATTTGCTGTTGAAGCATTTCCAGAATTGCCAGGAAATTATATACAAAATGAACCTTGTTATCTGAATTTTTAAGCACCATTGCAAAATCTATTTGCTTGTTGATGTCTAACAAATTTGCTATGAAATGCTTCTGCTGCTCAATGGTATAAGGATATTGAACAACTGTATGTTTAACCTCCTGACTTCGCAAATCATACTTTTGCATGGTGCGGTGGTAAACCATCAAAAGTTTATACAAATCAAGAGAAAGCAGCTCATCCTGGTGAGTTGAAGATTCAGCGGCCAAACTTAAATCGTATTCAATGTTACCTCTTCGCTCCTGCTGCATTCTTAAATCTTCAAAAACCTTAAGTTCTTCAGAAACTGATTTAAACTGTTTGTAAGCAATTAGTCGGGCAATTAAATCCTGTTCGGGATTAATTTCATTTCCTGCTTCATCGGTTTCTATTCGGGGAAGCAACATTTTTGATTTGATGCGCATTAAAGTTGCCGCAACCAAAATAAATTCGCTCGCAACCTCAACATTTAAGGCTAATAACTGATGGATGTAAGCCAGGAAATCGTTCGTAATTTTTGCGATTTCTATATCCTGAATGTTAAGTTCATCACGTTCTATAAAAAACAGCAATAAATCGAAGGGACCTTCGAATACCGGAAGTTTAATTTCAAAATTTTCTGCCTGCATCTTCAAAACAAACATAACCAAAACGCATTAAATTTCTAAATGTTAATTTGCCCGGATCAACATTTTAAATCTCAAATACATCATTTTTCGGCATATTTAATTGTTGTGCTTATTGCAGTTTTTTTTCTAAAATATTATAACAAAAATTCCTTTCTTTGTATCTTGTTTTTTACCCAAAATATTAAATGCAAGTAAAAGCTGGCCCCCTATTATCTAAAATTAACTATCCTGCAGATTTAAAGCAGTTTAGCGAAGCTGAGTTAGAGCAGATAAGCCAGGAATTACGTCAATACATTATTGATGTTGTGAGCGTGAATGGCGGCCATTTTGGCGCCAGCCTTGGTGTTGTCGAATTAACTGTAGCATTACATTATGCCTTAAATACACCTTATGATAAGTTGGTTTGGGATGTTGGCCATCAGGCTTACGGACACAAAATTTTAACCGGAAGGCGTGATTTGTTTCATACAAACCGTATTTATAAAGGCATTAGTGGTTTCCCTAAAATAAGTGAAAGCGAATACGACACCTTTGGTGTTGGTCACTCTTCAACTTCTATTTCGGCAGCTTTGGGTATGGCTGTAGCTTCTCAAATTAAAGGGGAAACAGACAGGCAGCACGTTGCAGTTATTGGCGACGGTGCAATGACAGCAGGTTTGGCTTTTGAAGGTTTAAACCATGCAGGAATCGAAAACAGCAATGTTTTGGTTATTTTAAATGATAACTGCATGTCAATCGACCCGAATGTAGGCGCATTAAAAGAATATTTAACCAGCATCACGACTTCAAAATCTTATAATCGCTTTCGCGATGACATTTCAAATGTGTTAACTGGTCTTTCCAAACTAGGGCCAAATGCACATAAATATGTTAAAAAGATTGAGAAAAGCATAAAAGGAACATTACTCAAACAAAGTAATTTATTTGAAGCATTAAACTTTAGATATTTCGGTCCGGTTGATGGTCACGATGTAAAACGTTTGGCCGCCATCATTAAAGATTTAAAGGAAATTCCTGGTCCAAAATTGCTGCATTGTGTTACTGTAAAAGGTAAAGGTTTTGCTTTGGCCGAAAAAGACCAAACCAAATGGCACGCCCCAGGTCTTTTTGATAAAATCACCGGAGAGATAAAAAAGAGCATTCCAGATAAACCACAACCACCAAAATATCAGGATGTTTTTGGACATACTATGGTAGAATTGGCTGAGGCAAACGATAAAATTGTAGGCATTACACCTGCAATGCCTTCAGGTTCATCATTAAATATTATGATGAAAGCGATGCCAACAAGAGCATTCGATGTTGGAATTGCAGAACAACATGCCGTTACATTTTCGGCTGGTTTAGCTGCACAAGGATTAGTTCCTTTCTGCAATATTTATTCGAGCTTTATGCAAAGAGCTTATGATCAGGTAATACATGATGTTGCAATTCAAAAGCTTAATGTTGTTTTTTGTTTAGATAGAGCCGGTTTAGCTGGCGCTGATGGTGCGACGCATCATGGCGCTTATGATATTTCATTTATGCGTTGTATCCCTAATCTGGTGATATCATCGCCAATGAATGAAGAAGAATTGCGCAACCTGATGTTTACAGCTCAGCAGGAAAACATCGGCCCTTTTGTGATTCGTTACCCTCGTGGCAATGGCGTAATGCCAGATTGGAAAAGGCCCTTCAAAGCTTTAGAAATTGGCAAAGGAAGAAAGATTTGTGATGGAGAAGATGTAGCCCTTTTAACCATTGGCCATGTCGGTAATTTTGCGGTTGAAGCCTGTACTGAATTAAATAGCGAAGGACATTATCCGGCGCATTACGATTTAAGATTTGTCAAACCACTCGATGAAGAAATGCTTCACGAAGTTTTTGCTAAATACAAACATGTTATTACAATCGAGGATGGTTCTTTACAAGGAGGCGTTGGTTCGGCTGTTTTAGAATTTATGGCAGATAATAACTACAATGCAAATGTTATTCGCTTAGGTATTCCTGATGAATTTATTGAACATGGAGAACAACCAGAATTATGGGCAGAATGTGGCTATGATAAAGCTTCGATAATTAATGCAGTTAGAAAGGTTAGTGAGAAACGCACAACCAATAGTTTAGCAGGATAATCCATTTAAAAATTTACAAAAGAAAACCCCATCAATTTATTTTTGATGGGGTTTTCTTTTGCGGGATGTTATTGTGGTTATTAAAAATCAGAATAAAGATTTCTGAACGAACTTCTTAAACCAATCGTAATCATACCGGTATTGTTCGAACCCTGAACGTTGCTTTCTTTTCTGTAAATACCACCCAATTCAAAACGTAAGTTATATTTTGGATTGATGATGTAGGCTACTCTACCTTCAGCATAATACAAATCGGTTCTTAAACCTTGAGTTGTAAAATTACCGGTTTGTCTGATGGCTTCTGAGTAAGGTAGACTTAAATCTTTGCCATAATCTTGTCCATTTAGCGATAAACCATATTTAGCATACATTAGCTGACCAGTAAAATCTAATCTTTTCCAAGAATAATTTGCTATCCCAATAACCTCTCTAAAGTTTGTGCCTAAACGGTGTGCTAACGGCTCAGAATAGCCTGTATATGCAACAATTTGTGTACGACCTGTGTAAGTGTAAGGTTTAGATGTATTATATTCTAATAAATAATTTAAGTTTTCAACCTTAAACAAATCGCCACCTCTTATGCCCAATTGCCATGAATATTTATTACGAGGACTTCCATTGCTGGAGAAGAAATTACTTGCTTCAAATTCATCCAATGAAAACTGACCATATGCAACTAACTCTTTTGAAAATTTGTATTTACCGGTAAAACCAATCATGGAGTTATCAGGAGAACCGCTTGACGCCTCTACAGGACGCAGAAAAATTATTGGATTAGCATAACCCCAATCAAAACCTCTCTCATTACCTAATTCATCTGTTTGTGCCCATATTATCGAATCAAAGAAACCAAGAGATAATCTATTCGTAACATTCCAATCTAAATAATGAAATACACCACCTTTTTTACGATTTCCAGCTTCATAAGATAACTTAGGTACATTCGGATCTTGTAAAGCTGCCCATATGGCTGTGTATTGTACACTCCCCAGGTTTCCCGTTAATTTTAGGAATGGGTATGGAGAAGAAACATCCGATAAAAGCATTGAGCGGTAACCATCACCCACAAAATTTTTATCATAACCAGCAGTAACATTAATATACTTTGATGGTGTATATGAAATTAATGCGGTAACATACGACCAATCTAACGACATTTTACCAGCGTTTGAACCATAATCTCTATTATACGATTGTCCCGGAACTACATTTATATTTCTGGCATAATCTGTATAATATTTCGCAAAGCGACCTTGATTTTCAAAACCACTGGTGTAAAAAGAGAATTTTTTACCAATTGTACCACCAATTTGATATCCACGAGTATTTAACCAGGTATTCTGTTTTCCGGAGAAGTCTTTTCCGATTTGAAAATCAGGAAGAAAATCTGCATAAAAAGTATATTCTTCCTTCTGGATATCGATAAGATGTTCGTTAAATAACTTTCTTGCAACCCAAGAATGTCTCGTTGAATCAACACCAACGCTTAGCAATTGTCTACCATGCTCAACCAATAAGCTATCATCAATAAAAAATGGTTTCAAACTACTATGAAAGCGAGTTTCAGGATTGTAAACTTCGCGATTTAATTTCTGATAAAATTGATAGGAATATGGCTGATAAACCGATTGAGCATTTAATTTGCCAAACGCAAGGCATATTATTACGAATAGTATTAGTTTTTTCATCAACATTATTTTTAATAAAATTTACGCAAAGGACGTAAAATAATTTGTTTTATGGTTTATTTATCCTTTTCTGTTGGCAGAAAGGATTGTTAATTTGCTTTTTTATGGCCAACTAAAACCTGCCAAATGGTTAAGAATGTTATTTTCAAATCCAGAAAAAGAGACCAGTTTTCCAAATACCAAATATCGGCTTTTACCCTTTCTTCCATTGAACCATCTTCTTTGGTTTCGCCACGAAAGCCATTAACTTGCGCCCAACCGGTAATTCCTGGCAGTAAGAAATGACGAACCATAAATTGGTCAATCATTTTAGAATATTCTGCAGTATGTTGAAGCATATGTGGTCTTGGCCCAACAACTGACATTTCACCAAATAACACATTAAAAAACTGCGGCATTTCATCAATGCTATTTCTACGCATAAAAGCACCCAATTTAGTAACTCTGGAGTCATGCGGTGTAGCTTGCTTGGTGTCGGCTTCGCCGTTTACATACATGCTTCTAAATTTCAGACAATAAAAAGACTGATTATCCTTTCCGGACCTCAATTGTTTGAAAAAAACAGGTCCTTTTGATTCAAGTTTTATTAAGATAGCCATTATTGGTACTAGCCAACTCATTATAAAAACCACAACTAGCAAAGAGAAAACAACGTCAAATAATCTTTTAAGCACTTGATTACTTAAAATTTCCAAAGGCTCGGTTCGAGGACTAAGTACAGGTAAGTGTCCATAGAGTTGTACCATTACATTTTTCTTGAAGTAATCCTTAACATCAGGCACAAGTTTAAAACGAATCATAGCTTTATCTGCCTGTCGCATTAAAACATCAATTTTTGATAAAGCCCTATCTGGTAATGCGCAATATATTTCATTTACATTACTACCCTTAACATAACTAATGCATTCATCAACCCTGCCAATAACATGATTCTGAGTAAGTTTCATCGGGTCATCATCAAAAAAACCAATTACTTTGTAGCCCAAATGTGTATTTTTTTCTAGATGGTTCTTTAAATCTAAACCCAGCGGACCAGCACCTACAATAACAACTTTTTTATAATTGATAAGCTTAGCCCTACTTGACCTTCTTAAGAGTAAAAAGACAATTTTGCCCGCTATAAATAATGGTGCAAATATAATTCCTGTATAAATCAGCAATCGGTTTGAAACACTAAAATCTCTGAGGTAAACAACCAATACAAAAATAATTGCGCCAAAAAAAAGTAAACTCCAAAGTGCTTGTTTAATTGTTGGAATAGCATCCTTAACAAACATATCTTGATAAAGACGCATGATTTGGGTTACGTTGAACCAAACAAAATTTATGAGAAGAATATGCAGAAAGTTAATTCCTTTGCCATCCGAAATGCCAAATGTGCCATATGTAAGCACGTATCCAACATATCCGGAAAGATTAATTAGAAGAATATCTATAAGGATACTTATTGTCTTAAAATAAGTACTATTACTTTCAATCATTTATTAAGTAAAATTTCGCCAAATGCAGCCCGTTGTTTTAGGAAACAGATTATTTGTTTTTCAATTACCAAATCATCGTTAGCAATTAATCGCCTTACAACAAAAAACAAGCCAAATAGTTTTAACCGAGCAAAACTATTATAAATGGCCTTATTATCTTAATTTATTATAAATTTGCAAAACATCTTAAAGAGTTTTGAAGCAAGTTCTAGCAAATTTCATTAGTGGATTAAAAGAGACTAAAATTGTTTCTAATTTTTTGAATTTGAGCAGTATTCAAATTTCAAACACTCTACTTATCCTACTAATATATCCAATCATTACACGAATTGTTGGTATTGAAAATTTTGGAATGGTTATGCTTGCTAATACTTTCTCAGGCTTATCATCAATAATAATTAATTACGGCACAAATCAATCAGGAGTAAGAGATGTTGCAACTTACTCGACGAATAAGATAGCATTAGATAAGGTTTTTAGTAATACAATTTGGATAAGGATTTTAATTTTTGCCGGTTACCTACTCCTTCTTTTCATACTTCAATGGGCACAAATAAGATATTATTCATTTATTATCTTATCAACGCCGATAGTTTTGGCAGAAGTGCTAAATCCATTGTTCTTTTTTTTAGGTGCTGAAAAATTAAAGCTTTATAATATTGCCAATTTAATTTCTAAAATAGTAATTATTTTAGCTGTGGTTATTTTTATCAAAGGAGCCAAAGATTCTGAATGGGTTAATTTTATTATTGGATTAGCGACTACCCTAACTTATTCATTGCTGTTAATTTTACTAATTAAAAACCAACAACTTAATTTTCAATTCCCAGATAAAAAAGTCATCACAAAAATTGCGAAAGACAATTTTTTCCTCACCATTAATAATATATCCGTTCATTTACAACAATCGTTAATGGTTTTTGCTTTGGCGAAATGGGGCACACCGCTTTGGTTAGGTGCATATTCCTTGTGTGATAAAGTTATAAGTTCATCGAGAATTTTAATTATTTCGGTTTCAAATGCGATTTACCCAAAAGCAGCTCAAATTTTTGCCGATAGTACTGAAGCGTGGAAAACTTATAAAGGAAAGATGAGCAAGCTTATCGCTGGAATGTTTTTTTTACTTTCTTTAACATTATTTATTATGCCTGGTTTTGTTGTTCAATTATTATCTGGCGAACATAACCAGGATGCAATAAATTTTTTAAGACTAATGGCCTTTGTTCCTTTTTTAGCAGCGTTAAATGTGCTTAATGTATTAGATCTTTTGTTAAAAAACAATACACTTGCCATATTTAGAATAGCAATTGTGCTTTTGGCAATCTCTGCAATTACTTCGTGGATATTGGTTACGCAAGGTTTGCATAACTGGTTTGGGCTTTACACTGTTTTGATAGATGGATGTGCGCTAATAATGTACGAGTATGCTATAAAAAAATCTAATACATTAAATGCCTAAATCTATTGCCATAATATTATTAAACTGGAATACGCCAGAACATACCATAAATTGTATCTTATCGGTTAACAAATTCTGTAGGGCTGACGATTTTGATATTATTGTTGCTGATAATGGTTCTACAGATGATTCCCTATCAATTTTAAAAACCAGGTTCCCATCACTTACGATATTAGATAATAAGGTAAATTTAGGTTTTGCAGAAGGTAATAATAGATTGCTTGAATATAGCATCGAAAATGGCTACACCTATTCTTTGGTTTTAAATAACGATACTGAAGTAGATGAAGATTTTTTAAGTCCGTTAATTAATCACTTAGAAAACAACCCAAAAACTGTTGCTGTACAACCAGCAATATATTATTTGTATAAAAAAGATGAACTCTGGAATGGTGGTTCGTTCTTTAACCAATATTTAGGGTATACCTATTCGAAAAATCAAAAAGAAAGGCAAAGCCTGAAAAATGCTGAGCAAGTTGAATGGCTAACCGGTTGCTGTTTTTTAGTAAGAAATTCTGCGCTGACAAAAAGTGGTTTATTCAACAGTAAATTTTTTCTTTATTATGAAGATGTTGATTTATCCTTCAGATTACGAGAAAATGGTGGCATTTTAGATTACTTACCTACAACAAAAATTTACCACGAAGCTGGAGTTTCAGGACAGCAAAAAACTAAAAACAGCGAAGGCACATTAAGTCCAATTATCCATTTCTACACATGCAGAAATAAGATTTGGTTTTTACGCCGCTATGCTAATCCATACTTATTGGTTTTTATTACAATCCAAAGTACATTTTACAATGCCGCCTTATTAACTTATTTTATAATTCGCGGAAGAAAACGAAAAGCAAAATTTTTAATTAAAGGGCTGAAAGAAGGATTTTTTACGCCTCTAAACGAAATATGGTTATGATAGCAATATTTCCGTTGGTATATATTTTTGCATTTGTTTTAGCAATAGGTGATATTGTTAAAGGTAAAAAAGAGGGTTTTATATTATTCCTCATTTTTGGGCTTTCTATTTACACAACTGTCCTATCTGTTACATTCTCTTTAGGTTTTAAAGGCTTAATCCCCTTGCTTCAATCACTCAAGGAGATTTTTGTAATCATTATTCTTTGTATCAGCGTTTGGAATTTAAAAACTAAAATAAAGCTACACTATATTGACTACTTAATAATTACCTTCTTTATTTACACCTTGTTATATGCTTTTTTGCCAATTGGCGAACAAGGATTTGGCACCAAAATAATGGCTTTTAAAACCTTATCTTTTTTTGTGCTGGTGTATTTTTGTGGGCGCTTATTTAAACCTGGTGAAATTTATCTAAGTAAATACTTTCATTACATACTTTTACTATCAATTGCGGCTGCGGCAGTTTTACTAATGGAGGTGATTACCGATCAGCATCTACAAACCCGAACCGGTTATGCAGATTATAATTTTTACCTTTTTAACTTCGAACCAAGCGGCAATTATGGATTAACCTGGACCTTTGAATCAGAAGGGGGTATTAAACGTTTCGCAAGCTTTTTTGCAAACCCATTAGAATTTGCATCTGCTACAATTATTGCTATCTCTGTTCTTGCGGCACTCTACACTAATAATAATTATAAATTAAAGTTAGATAATTTTGGATATTTAGCATTGGCTGCAACACTATGCTGCATAATCTTCGCATTTTCTCGTTCAGCATTTATTAGTTATTTTATTCTGCTCTATGTATATTCTGTTTTTACTAAAAAGAAGTACATATATCATACAGTACATATTGGTGCCTTAATAGCAACACTCTACATCATATATCTATTTACTAAAGAGCAAGACCAAAATGATGGACTGCAAATGGTTATCATAAATACTTTAAACTTCAGTAATCCATCAAGTGTTGGCCATTTAGTAGAATGGATTGAAGGCGCTTTGGCAATTGCCTCAAGTCCATTAGGCTTAGGTTTAGGCTCTTCAGGCCGCATCGGCGGAACTTTAGGTGATAATGTAGGTGGCGAAAATCAATATATTATTATTGGTGTCCAGGCAGGAATAATTGCATTATTATTGTATTTGGCAGTTTACATTTCGCTTATAAAAGAAGGCATAAAATGGTTCTACAGGCTGGAAGGAAATGAGAAGAAAATTTGCTTAGTCATAGTACTCATTAGGATTGGCTTTATCATTCCATCATTAACTTCCGAAATTGAAACATCTTCTTATACATCATATTTAATGTGGTTTTTATCTGGATTATTTGTGAGTATAATTTCTACTAAAGTTGCGATTCGAAAACCCGAAGAAGAATTACTTAATTAAAGAAAGGGCTTAGTCTTAATATTATTCTTTAAGTTTGCCATTTAAATCCAATAGAGGATTTGGTTTATCAATACTATGATTAATATTACATGCCCGCTTTGCTTAAACGATAAAACACATTTAAGTCCTGTGCTTTTTGAAATCAAAGCAAAATCTGGCGAGCATTACTTAATCAAGACCTGCCAAAATTGCGGTCATAACTTTACTTGGTTTAACCATGAGGTTGATATTGAAAGTTATTATGACGATAAAGACTATGCTGTACAAGATACCAGAAAAAGCATTTTCTATAAAATACAGCAAATAGAATATAAAGCAGTTTTAAAAAAAATAAAGTCATATAAAAGCACACCAGCCACAGTCCTCGATTTTGGGTCAGGAAAAGGACTGTTTTTACAATTTGCCAAAGAGCAAGGTTTTGATGTAAAAGGCATAGAAAGTTCGGTTCCGAGAGCAGATTATGCTAAAAAATATTTTGGTTTAGATGTTAATACAGACTATTATAAATCAGGCTCAGTTTTTAATACCAAGTTTGATGTGCTGACGATGTTTCATGTATTGGAACACATTCATCTTTCGGATAATTTATTGCAAAATCTAATTCAGGATAATTTAAAAGATGATGGATTGTTAATTATCGAAGTTCCAAACTTTAACAGCTGGCAATCTAAATGGGCAGGAAACAAATGGCTCCATTTAGATGTCCCAAGACACATCAGTCATTTTACACCAGCAATTTTAAAAACATTGATAGAGCATAATGGATTTAAAATTAAATCATCATCATACTTTTCTCTGCATTTAGGCATTATTGGCATGGTACAAACCATATTTAGTTGGTTTGGATATAACGGTTTCTTAATTGCTGATTTGAAAAGGAAAAAAACTATTCCATTAATACTCGGATTATTATTTGTTTTACCATTTGCAATTCTATTAGAAGTAATTTCCTCCATTTTTAAAGGCGGAGGCATAATTCGCTATTACGCAATCAAACAAAATCATCTTAAATAGATAAATAACAAATTAGATGAGAATTGCAATTATAGGTTCGAGGGGTTACCCATATGTGTACGGTGGTTTCGAAACCTTTGTTAAAGAATTAAGTGAACGTTTGGTTACACAAGGCGTTGAAGTACATGTTTACTGCCAACGGGATTTATTTACCGAGCATCCAAAAGAAGTTAAAGGAATAAAGCTCCACTATCTTCCAACTTTGCCACAAAAATCTTTAAATCAGATTATCCATTCATTTTTATCCATCATCCATGCAACATTTAGCAAGGCTGATGTATTACTTGTTGTAAACCTGGCCGCCGGACCGATGGGCTGGATACCTAAAATTACAGGTAAAAAAACGATGATTAATGTTGACGGTCTTGAATGGTTAAGACCTAAATGGAGAGGACTTGGCGCTAAATATTTCTACTGGGCAGCTAAATTAGCAACGAAATTATACGACAAAATCATTACCGATGCAGAAGCCATGAGGCAAGTATATCTTCAAGAATTTAATCAAGATTCTACGGTTATTGCCTATGGTGCGCCAAAATTTAAGCAGGCCAATGAAAATGGATTACAGCGCCTAGGTTTAGAAAAAGATGGCTACTATCTAATTGTCGGTCGTTTAATTCCTGATAATAATGCAGATTTGATAATCCGGGGTTTCCTAAAATCGAAATCTAACAAGAAATTAGTGGTAGTTGGCGATGTACCTTATACTGATAAATATGCATCTGATTTAAAATCAATGCAAAATGAAAGATTGATTTTTACAGGTTATGTTAAAGATCAGAATGAATTAATGGCAATGTACCAACATGCTTATGCCTATATTCACGGACATAAATTTGGGGGAACAAATCCAGCTATGTTAAAAGCCATGGTTAATAACTGCGCTATCCTAGCGTTAAATACTGTTTTTAATCAGGAAATGCTAAGTAATGGGAAGTACGGATTATTCTTTGATGAAGATGAACAAGCTGTATCTATAGCTTTAGAAGCTTTAGAAAACGCGCCTGCAAAAGTAAAAGAATTAAAAGATATAGTACGTTTCGGCTTAACAGAAAAGTACAATTGGGATAATATAACAATAGCCTATAAAGCTGAAATGTTAAAACTAATAAGTAGTTGATAACGAACGGGAAAAGTATGGCAAAAACCATTGTTGTAGGAATAGATATTCGCGATTTAAAAATTGCTAAAACAGGTACTAAAACTTATTTAGAAGAGGTTTGCAGAGCTTTCCAAAAAGAAAATACTGACTTCAAATTTTACTTTTTTGACACCATTTTCCCTATTTATAGCGGTAGAAACAAGTTTTTTAAATTAGTAGAGCATTTGCGCTTTTTTATATGGAAACAAGTTACGCTTCCATTATTAGCTGTTTTACGGGAATGCGATATTGTTTTCTGTACAGATTTCTTTGTCCCATATTTAAATTTCGGTTACAAAACCATTCCGGTATTTCACGATGCTTTTTTTTGGGAATACCCAGAGCATTATAATAAACACTGGCTCAAAATATTCCATAAATTTGGGGTTGAGGCGGCAAAAAAATCAGCTTATGTTATTGCCCCTACTGAATATGCAAGAGAGCGAATCGCTCATTATTCAGGTTTAGGGAAAGACAAAATAATCAGCATTCCTGAAGCACCGAAAACATTAAGTTCCAATGCGGCATTGTCTACAGGCGCTTTAAACCTAAAAACCACCAAATACTTTTTACATATTGGTACTTTCGAGAAAAGAAAAAACCTTTACCTTTTAGTTGAAGCTTTACACATTTTACATGAGCAAGGTTTTAAAGATTATTCGCTGGTATTGTGCGGGCAAATCAGCCCTAAAAATGATATGGATGGAAGCACCAGATTATTTGATGCAATTACTAAATATAACTTAAATGACTTTGTTATTATGCCTGGTTATGTTATCGATAATGATCTATCTTGGTATTACCAGCATGCAGAATTATATCTTTTCCCATCAGTTAACGAAGGTTTTGGCTTGCCAATTCTAGAAGCTTTTCAACATAACTTACCAGTATTAGTTGCTAACAACACCTGTTTACCAGAAGTTGGTGGAGATGCCGTAATAACATTCGACCCTTACAATGCCGAAGATTTGGCTGAAAAAATAATTCCACTAATCACAAATCCCGATAGTAGATTAAGACTTATTGAAAAAGGTAAAGAAAGACTCAAAAAATTTTCTTGGGAGAAAACGGCAATCGAATTAATTCAAGTCTTTAAAAAAGCAATTCATCATTAATATTGTGTAATATATACCATTTCGCATCCTTTAAATATGTATTTTTGTTATTTTAATACATCAATCCTATTGGTAAAAAATTGAATTTAAGTACGCATAAAATAAATCAAACAATAAACTGATGAATATACTTATTTTAGGAGCTTCATCAGATCTATATGGTGGAAGCAAAATACTTTCTATTGTTGCTAAAATTCTGTCCGACGGTAATCACAAACCTATTGTTGTTATTTCAGAAACTGGTGAACTGGTTGATGAACTCAATAAACTTGGTGTTGAACTCAGAATTATCCGTTTAGGTATTTTAAGAAGGAAATACCTTTCTATAGCTGGTATTTTAAATAGAATTAACGTTACCGGAAAAGCATGGCGATTATTAAGTAAACTAATTGATGATGAAAAAATCGATATTGTTTACTCAAATACAACGGGTGTTTTAATAGGTGCGTTCCTAGCAAAGAAGAAAAAAATTAAGCACATCTGGCACATACATGAAATCATAACTAAACCTAAAATTTTCACAAAGGTTTTGAGTTTTCTGGTAGGGAAGTATAGTGATAACATCGTCGTTGTATCAAATGCAGTTCAGAATCACTGGGCAAAGCACATTCATAAAAAAACAATTACCAGAATTTATAATGGTATTGACACGAGCATTTATGATCAATCTACCAGCTTGTTAAGACAAGAGTTAAGCCTCAATAATACCGATACATTAATCGGAATGATTGGCAGAGTAAATCATTGGAAAGGACAGGATTACTTTATTGATATAGCAAAACTCATATTAAAGAAAAGACCGGATACCAAATTTGTTATTGCAGGAGATGCTTATCCCGGCAACGAACATTTAGTGGATAAAATGGTCAATCGCATTCAAAATGAAAACTTGACGGATGCTATCCATTACATTGGCTATAGAACAGACATCCCAAATATATTAAACGCTCTGGATGTTTTTGTTTTACCATCAACCTTACCAGATCCTTTTCCAACTGTTATACTAGAGGCAATGGCAAGCGCAAAGGCAGTTATCGCAACAAAACATGGCGGCGCCTGCGAAATGATTTCAGATGGGGAAACCGGATTACTTATTCCTTTCGATGATGCAAATGCATCCGCTATAAAAATTTTGGAATTGATTAGCAATCAAAATAGAATAACTGAAATGGGTAAATTAGGAAAACTGAGGATAGATACATTATTTTCTCTCGATATGTTCAAGAAATCTATTTTAACCATCTTTCAATCAACTATAAATAATAAATAAGCAAATTCCAACAAAATTTAACTGCGTTTTTATCAGTAAATTAGAATGTTACGATAAACTAGCCATTTGAATTTTTAACTTATATTTGCAGTTAAAATTTTACAATACATGCGTTTTAAAAATATCTTTTGTGCCCTATGTCTAATTGCTTTTTTACCTTTAGCGCAATTATCCGCACAAACCATATCTACGGATAACTTAAGCAAAGTAAAAGTAGAGCAATTATCTGACGCACAAATATTAGAAATCTCCAAAAGATTTGAAGCATCAGGCATTACAGAAGCTGAAGCCATAAAAATTCTAACCGCTAAAGGCATGGACCCGGCTGAGGTAGATAAATACAAAGAACGCTTAGCCGAAGTTCAGGCAGGGGGAAAGACAACAAAAAATACAACACAACCGGTCGCTCCAAAACCGCAAACAATTATTAATAGAGATACAACCAGATTTACCGAGCCAAAACCAGTTAAGAAAAATAGCCCAATTTATGGTTACGAATTTTTCAGTAACCCTAACCTTAAATTTGAACCAAATATCCGTATCGCAACTCCAAAAAGCTATATTTTAGGTCCAGATGATGAATTAACAATTCTATTAACAGGCTTAAATGAAAGCACCACAAACGCAAAGGTTTCTCCTGAAGGAAATGTAAAAATTCCGTACGCAGGTTTAGTTTACGTTAATGGCTTAAGCATTGAGCAGGCAACAAGTCAAATCCGCTCTAAAATGGTTAAAGCCTACCCTGCTTTGGCTTCTGGACAAACAAAACTAACTGTAAATTTAGGTACGGTAAGGAGCATTCGGGTGACCATTATTGGCGATGTGGCCACACCCGGAACTTATACAGTTTCATCACTATCAACTTTGTTTAATGCACTATATCAAAGTGGTGGCCCAACTTACCGCGGCTCATTACGCAAAATTGAATTAATCAGAAATAACAAAGTGATTCAGGTTGTAGATTTATACAATTTCCTTCAAAAAGGTATACAAACCGATAATGTGAGCTTACGTGATCAGGATGTAATCAGAATACCTGTGTATACGACAAGAGTTGCAATTGATGGCTCAGTTAAACGACCAGGCGTTTATGAATTAAAAACATCTGAAACTTTAAGCGATTTAATTACTTATGCTGGTGGTTTTAGCGATTTAGCCTATAAGGGCATCGCCAAGGTTACGCAAGTTGGCGAAAAAGAACGAAGCGTTAAAGATATCCCTGCCGATATGTTTGACCGCTATACTTTAAAAAATGCTGATTCTGTTTATTTCGGAGCCATTTTAGAAAGATTTACGAATAGAGTAGTTATTCAAGGTGCAGTTTTCAGACCAGGAACTTTTGAGTTGAATCAAGGTTTAAGCCTTAAAACATTAATTGCCAAAGCAGATGGTTTAAGAGAAGATGCGGCTTTAGGAAATGGCTTTATCAAACGTATTAAACCAGATTTGGAGAAAGAAATGATATCTTTCAATCTCGGAAATGTGATGTCGGGAAAAGACAATGATATCGCCTTAATGAGGGAGGATTCGATATTTGTGACCTCTACAAAAAGCTTAAGAGACGAATCTTCTATCAGCATTGGCGGTTATGTTAAAGCACCAGGTTCATTTCAGTATAGAAAAGGAATGAGTGTAGCCGACGTTGTAAATATGGCAAATGGATTCACGAATGATGCAGCAAATCACCGTATAGAAATCTCCAGATTAATTAAGGATACTTCTGATACGCTATCTAATCAATTAGTTAAAATTATCACCCTAAGTTTGGATTCGGCATTATCTTCTTCAAATGGAAATTTTTTATTAGAGCCTTTGGATTACATCTATGTTCCCCGCTTAGTCAATTATCGTTCTATAGGTAATGTTAAAATCCGTGGAGAAGTTCTATTTCCAGGGGATTACGCACAACAAAGAAGGGATGAAACCGGAATTGAATTTATTAAACGTGCAGGAGGAGTAACACCATTAGGCTCTTTAGAGAATACACAGGTTTATCGTAATGGTGTACGTGTAGACATGGATTTAACGGGAAAACGCAGAAGACAAACCGCTGAGGCGACCATATTAATTCCGGGCGACAGTTTATTCATCCCTAAGAATGAACCTTTTGTTGAGGTTGTTGGTTCTGTAAATAACCCTCAGTTATTGCGTTATGCTAATTCCAATTTTAAATATTATGTTGATGCAGCTGGTGGAATTACCGAAAGTGCCAGGTTAAAGGGTGCTTACATCAAATATCCTAACGGGATTAATGCGCCTGTAAAAACATTTTTATTTATTAAAAATTATCCAAAAGTTACGGCTGGAAGTCAAATTATTGTACCTGAAAAAACAGGTAAAAATAAGTTAGGTTTCGCAGAAATTACAACCATCGCTTCGGCACTTACTGGTATTGTTAGTTTAATTGCTATCCTTTTTAAATAATTCTATGCAATCTGCTGAAAATAAAACAACCTATATTAATGTAGAAGAGGATTTTTCTTTTGCAAAAATGATTGATGCCCGCAAAAAGGATATTGCTTATCTGTGGAAATTCAAAATCAGAATATTAATTATTGGATTAATTGGGGGTGGCTTAGGTTTCATTGCAGCTTTATTCTGGCCGATTACCTATACCGCTAAACTAACTTTTGTCGTTGAAGAAGGTAAATCAAGTGGTGGCGGTTTGTTATCTTCCCTTGCCGGGCAAATGGGATTTGACATCGGAGGTTTAACTGGCGGTACAAGTGGCGTATTGGCTGGAGATAACGTATTACAATTATTAACCAGTCAAAAGATGGTTAAACAGACTATTTTAACGCCATTAGACACATCGAATAAAGCTTATACCATCGCAGATAAGTATGCTGATGCTTACAAGCTTAAAGAAGATTGGAAAGATCTAAAATCAAATACAAAAAAGGAGAAAATTATGTTTCCTCCCGATACTAAAAAATACACCCGTTTACAGGATAGCTTACTTCACGATATCATACGAAGAGTAACAGAAAAAGAATTATCCGTAAGCAAACCAGACAAAAAGTTAGGTTTTTTTGCCTTAACGACAACAATGAAAAATGAACAGTTGGCGAGTCTGGTATCAACCCGTCTAATTGATGAAGCAACCCAATTCTATATCGAAACCAAAACAAAAAGGTTACGTATTAATGTAAATCGCTTACAACATAGAGCAGATAGTATTGGAAGATTATTGAATCGTAAAACATATGCAGCTGCTGGAGCGAATGCAATTATGCTGGATGCTAACCCTGCTTTTGCAACAATTGGCGTAGGTGCAGAACTTCAGGAGCGTGATAAGAGAGTTTTACAGACCATCTACTCTGAGATTATCAAGAATTTGGAAGTAAGCCGTTCGATGCTGATGCAAGAAACACCTACCTTTCAGATTGTAGATGAACCTGAAATGCCACTGAAGAAAAACAAAATGAGTAAGGTAGTTGGCATCGCAGTTGGAGGCTTGTTATTAGGCGCTATCTATTGCTTATTCTTACTAATTAAAAGAAAGAAATAGATATTGCCATTCTGAGCCTGTCGATGAAACCTCAAAAGCGTTATTGTAAGGCATGAAGCAATCTAATTTCCTAGGTATTTAAATTATAACACCAATCGTAAAGCTAAATCAAGGTGTGTCATTCTGAGCGGAGTTGAAGAATATTAATCCTCCCGGATTAAAACCTAAACGCCACACCTAATTCACCATGAAAATTGAATACGGTATTATGCGGTATGTAATATTGACTATCTGTAAAATCCTTTTGTCTCCATTGGTAGTTTAAAGATTTAATACCCTGAATCTTTGCGTTAAACAAGAAATTTTTATAATCCCAGTTTCCTTCAGTTGCTAAAGCAAAATCTACCCAACTTCGGCTGCCACCTCTGGAATTCGCCAAACCAGCAATATCATAAAAGTCCCGATTGTGTTCTAGTCTATCAAATGATAAACTAAGTTTTTTAAGCCCTTTAACCCAGCTCAAATAAAACGATTGTATGTTATCTCCAGCACTCGCACCAGCGCCAAGTACTTCTCCATTATTTGTATACCCTTGTCTTATTTGATAATGATAATAAAAAGTTCCCGTATTTCTTATTAATAGTCCATCAATAGGCTGAGACATTTGGGAAATTTCGGCGCCGAATTGGATAAACTCATCTTTTTTCCCTTTCAGCTGCAATAATTTCTTTACTCCAAAAAGATAGGCTCTGGAGTGGTCTGGCGATCCAATAAAATCTCTGAAATTATAAGAATTATCATTCAAGCCATATTCAAAATAAACTTCAGCCATTGCCCTAGACAAAACCCATCTAGCATACAAAGATGTTCTCTGATCTCTAGGTTCATTATCGTCTCCAAGTCCGCTGCCGATTTTAACTTTTTCAAAGGGCACAAAAAACGGAATATAATCATCCAAACCTTCCAAATCCGGACCATAAGACATAAATGTTCTGGTAAAACCCACAAAAATACCAGGCAACCATTTGGGTTGATAATTCACATTCAAACCTGCAAGGTAGCGCCAGTCATTTCTAGGTTGATTGTAAACAACCGATCCGTTGCTGAGTGCAGTTTTATCTAATGGAGTGAAACCTGATGACTCTAAACGACCTCCAAAAACCTGCCCTTCAAATGAACCAATCGGTGTTTTGATAGGACGAACTGTATTTAACGTTACATGTTTAAATCCTTGAGCATTGTTACTCATCATCAAGCTATTTTTTATGCCAGGTCCCCACCATAAATTTTCGTTTGACAAACCCAGAGAAGCCGGGCCAATTGTTAAACGAATGCTACTTTGTCCCCAATTAAACTTATTATAAGCCATTTGACCAAACCTTTCGGGATTGTCAATTAGATTATAAATTATTAAATAATAATTTGACAACTCTTTATCTGGGCTTGAATAACTATAATCATTAAAGAATGAATTTTGAGCATATACATATTCGGGCTTTAGTTGGATACTTAAAGGACCAATTTTTGCAAAAAAACCACCAGAAATCATCGTTTGATAGCCTTTTGCAGGAATCATTGCACCATCATTCCAACCATAAGGATGATGGGAATTGAATTGCTGCTGCCATGAAAATGGAAGTATTTGAAAAATTCCTTTTCCGTTTGCGAAAGAAATTGGGCCCGATGATTTATAAAGTCCTTTCTCTGATAAATCATTTGAAGGATCAAAAACATCAGTTTGCTTTAAAGCATCGTTTGACAGAGGACGACTACTAAAAGAAATGGTTGAATCTAATTTGCCTTGAAGCTGTAATCGCCTATAATAATCTTCAAGTACTTGTGTGCCTACCGGAACTGTTTGCGCAAATAAACTTCTTGAAGACCCAAGCAGAAGAAAAAATAAAATATGATTAAAAATATTCCTCATTATAATTCCTGATTTAAAAACGATAGGTAACGCCCATCTGAATCTGTAAATTAAAAACATCTTTTCCCGGAACCATATAATCTTCACCTGGCTGCTGCATCAAAAACCATTGGTAATTCAGAGATTGAATACCTTGCAGTTTTGCATTGAATAGGAAATTTTTATAATTCCATTCGCCACTTGCACCAAAACTAAGGTCCGTCCAATGCCTTCTAAAATCCTTTGAGTCGTTAAAAGCATAGTAATAAAAATCGTTGTTATGAACCAGTCGTTCAACCTGAAATCCTAATCTTTTAAAGCCTTTCACCCAACTTAACTCTATGGATTGATGATTAGCTCCAGGACCAATTCCAGCACCTAATATTTGTCCTCTGTTTGTATAACCATGCCGAATGCTTTTACTGGTGTACCAGCTATCTAAGTTTAATACTTTAGAGATATCAGTTTCCTGCATTTGTGTAACCTCCACACTTAGCATTAAATTTTCGCCAACCCTTGAATCAAATGGAAATAATTTTCTAATACCAAAGATATAAGCACGGGAGACATTTGGTTCTAAAGCCAAATCGTTAAGATTTCCAGAATAATTGTTTCTTCCAAACTCAAGATAAACCTCTGCCTTCTCCTCCGCCCATAACCACCTCATAAAATATGAGTTTCTTTGATCTCTTTTATTAATCGCCTCACTTGCCGCCTCTTGTTTCTTCGAAGAAAAGAATGGCAAATAATCTCCAAATGAATTTAGGCCAGTGCTGTAATGCTGAGCACTTCTGGTTAAGCCTAAAAATAAACAAGGCACCCATTTTGGTTGCCACGTAAGTACAAGGCCAGATAGGTAACGCCAATCATTTGGTTTTGCTACATATAGTGGCTGATTAAAATATTCACGCTCCGGCACGAGAACACCGTAACCCGACTCTTCTAAACGCCCAGCGATTATTTGGCCCTCAAAACTACCTATAGCACTTTGAATAGGTCTTCTAGTATTTAATGTTAAATGTTTAAAACCAGGTGCATTATTACTCATCAATAATGAGTTTCGCATACCCGGGCCCCACCATAAATTTTCGGTAGATAAACCAAATGATAAAGCCTTATAATTTAACCTAATGCTACTTTGGCCCCAATATGCTTTAGTAATACCATCTCCACCAAATCTTGCTGGTAAATCTATATTATTGTAGAAATCATAATATCTAGCGGTAATCACATCATAGTGTTCTTTATCAAAAGTTTCAAAAGTACTATTAGCCGCAAGCAGTATCTCTGGTTTAAACTGTATAGTTAGCGGACCGTATTCTGCATAAATACCTCCGGTTAGCAAAGTCTGAAGCCCTTTGGCTGGAATCATGGCGCCATCGTTCCATCCATAGGGATGATGAGAATTACTTTGCAATAATAAACCCAATGGTAACAGTTGCCATTTAAATTTACCATACTTAGAAAGCCCTGATCGCTCTGCATCGAAAAGATTGTATCTCGTTTCAGTTGAATCCGGATAGTCCATATCCTTTATTCCGAATGCAGATTTAGGAATAATTGGTCGAACGGTAAAAGAAACTGTCGAATCTAGCTTACCAGCTAATTGAGCCCTTCGATAATAATCTTCTAAGGCCGCAGAACCAACTGGTAAAGACTGACCAAAGCTGTTAGCCGTAAATACAAAGAAGAATATAACAATAAAGTAAATGTACTTTCTCATAAATTAATAACCTTAATCCTAATGTTATCTACCGACCAGCTTTCATCACATTTTGCATCGGGTGCATTCGTTTGGATAAGCTGATCCCTGCATTGCATCAATAAATTAGATTTGGAATGCTCGATAACCTTGGTAATTTTATAGAGACTGGTACCGCCAATTTTACCCGCCAGGTTACAAACACCGGGTAAACTAGGATTTGCAGCACCTGTTTTGGGATTGTTATAAGAATTTGGATAATCTGCAGGGTAAGACTGTGGCGGGCAAAATCCAGAATTATTGCAATCCTCGTTTGAAAAGGTAGCATTTACATAAAGCTGGCCATCTACCAAAAATTTCCAGATATCCGGACCATCAAGACCGCCACTCACTTTATTGCCATCCCAGCTATCATGTATGTATAAATCAAAAGAAATCTCGACCAGTTTATGAGTTGGAAGATTATTTAGATTTAAATCGAAACCAGATGAATTGTATCGACCTAAAACTTTAGACCCATCGTATGTTTCTACAGATGCATTTGCAATTCCATCAACTTTATTCGTTTCGAAATCATTAAAATACACTTCTTGTTCACTTTTTACTTCTTTAGCACATGAGCTAACAAATAGCCACATGATTATAATCCCAGTTATTTTATTCATATTCTTGCTTAAGGTAGCTGATCCAATTCTTCAAAAACTGAATTCTTACTCTTAAACTCAGGAACCAACTTTTTCATATTAATTACAACCTGGCGGTCGTTATTGGTTTTAGCTGATTGTACAAGTGCCGTTATTTGATCTACTATATCATTAAATACATATTCCCTAACCTTACCAATCATAATTTTTTGGTGGTGGGTGGGCATTGTATTTTCGTTATCATTTAGTAGCTCTTCATAAAGTTTCTCACCTGGTCGTAAACCTGAGTATTCAATTTTCACATCAACATTAGGTTCCAAGCCCGCCAAACGAATCATTTTCTTTGCCAGCTCAACGATTTTTACAGATTTACCCATATCGAAGATAAAAATCTCACCACCCTTACCCATACATCCTGCTTCCAGAACCAATCTGCAGGCTTCCGGAATCGTCATAAAATAACGGGTTATTTCCGGATGGGTTACGGTCAAAGGACCGCCTTTTTCAATCTGCTGCTTAAATCTCGGAATTACAGAGCCATTAGAGCCTAACACATTCCCAAAACGTGTAGTAATAAATTTGGTTATCGGTTTAACGTCCAATTCATTAATATAACTTAAGCCATTGCTAAAAATAAAATCACTTTGATTTAAAGAATTATTAAGGGATTGTACATATATCTCCGCAATACGCTTAGATGCACCCATAACATTCGTAGGATTAACCGCTTTGTCGGTAGAAATCATTACAAATTTCTGAACGCCGTATTTAACTGACTTATCTGCGATGGTTTTAGTACCCAAAACATTAGCCTTTATAGCTTCAGCTGGATTATCCTCCATTAAAGGTACATGCTTGTAAGCTGCCGCATGATACACATAATGAGGCTTATAGGTATCAAAAAGAACATCCATACGCTGCTCATCCCTTACATCACCGATAAAAGCATGGTAATTTTTGCTTTTATTATTTTCTTCCAACTCCAGATATAATTCATGGAGTGCAGATTCAGCCTGATCACAAATAATGATTAAACCTACATCAAATTTAGAAAGTTGGCGCACAATTTCACTTCCGATAGAACCTGCAGCACCAGTAATTAGAATTCTCTTTTTATCAAGCATTTTTCCAATTCCATCAATATCAATATCAATTGATTTACGATTAAGTAGATCTTCAATATTTAACTTTTGAATTTGAGCAGGCTGCAACTTTCCATTCGTCCAAACATCAGGTGGTGGAATGTTTAATATCTTAATATCATTTTCTAAGCATAAATCAATAATTTGATCTTTACGCTCATCGGGTATGGTATAAGAAGCAAAAATAATTTCATCTAGTTCGTGTTCTGCAATAAGCCCTTCTAGTTTTTTAGCATCTAAAATTCTAACGCCATCAATGGTTTTACCAACTTTTCGCTCATCATCATCAACAAATGCAACAATATTTTTATTCACACTACCATCATGATCAAAGGTTCGTTTAGTAGCTAATCCAGCTTCACCGGCTCCATAAATAATAACTTTTTTCTTATCCAGTTTTAAGTTTTTAATGTATAGAAAAAAGTATTTGATTAAAATTCGGTAGGTGATGAGCAACAAAAAACTCGCTAAACCATTTGTAATCAAAATAGTATGAGATATGAGCAACTCTTGAAAAAAGGTTATCGAAATTAAATTTAAAACAAAGAAAGTACCGTTACTGATGATTACGGAGAACAAAATCCTGAAAGAATCCTGCGCACTGGTGTAACGGATAATGCCCGCATAGGTTTTAATATTTAAAAATACAGCAACATTAACTATTCCTAGAATTAAGATACTTCTGGCTAATTCGGGAATGTTGACAGAAGTCAGATCCAGGTTATGCCTTAAAGCATAAGCGAAGACCATGGAGAAGGTGCAAATGATAATATCTAGAAGGAATATTATCCAGCGTGGTACAATATTTATTTGAGTAAACAAAATTCAATAGGCTTTATTTCATCGTAAAGATAAATATAATATTTCTACTCGTGAATTTAATATTTTAATACAATTACGTTATTCTTAAAACGATTAAAATTCCATCATTATTGTTTCTTTATAATAGCCTGCTTAGGAATCTCAAATCAACTAAACATCATTCGCTGTCATCCTGAGCGAAGTCGAAGGACGAACCAACTAATTTTTTCTTGCCCTCTAATGCAAATCGAATACCAGTAAATAATACTGCAAATACAAAAATCAATACAATTGCAAGAAAATAAGAATCCTGTATTAAAAAAATAATAAAAACATTAACCGATAGCTGTATTACCGAGTACAAACCTGAAACCATCAAATGAGGCCATTTTCTCTCGTTAGCAAGGTATTGATAAAAATGGCTGCGATGTGCCTTGAAAATATTTTCTTTACGAATTACTCTAAAAAATATAGTTATAACAGCGTCTAAGCCATAAATCAACAATAGAATGATATAGCTAAAATTGCCCGTTTGTATAATCAATTGCCCGATTAGAAAAACAATGATGAATGCAATACTTACGCTCCCAACATCTCCCGCAAAACACTTTGCCTTTTTTCTAAAATTAAAAAAGTTAAATACCAATAACGACAAACCAATAACGAAGAGCAGATCAGTTGAGGTGAATTGTACAACATAATTATTGATGTAATAAAGCGAAGCAATAGCCAATAGACTATAAGAACCCGTTATGCCATTAATACCATCCATAAAATTATAAGCGTTGATGGTCCCAATTACAAATACCAAGGCTATGGGGATCCAATACCAACTGAATTCAAAAAGGTTCCATTGCTGGAACATCAGTAATACTGAAATCAAATGGATGCTTAATCGTATTTTATTATTCAACGTGAGTACATCATCGATAAAACTAATTGCCGCTATGGCCATCAAACCAGCGATAAAGTATGGGTATTCAAAACCTGAGAATATAAAATAAATTAATCCGGCTAAGCAAAAAATAACGCCACCGCCTCTAAGCGTGATGCTTTGATGAGAGCTTCTGGCATTAGGCTTATCTATAATATTGAAATGGTCTGCAATCTTAAAGTAACTAAGCTCTAAAATAAAGAGTGCCGCAAGGACAGTGCATGCAAAAATTGGTGTCATAATTCTTTGGAATGGCGAATATAAAGAAATTTTATGTGCAATGTATTGCTAAGCTCAGATAGATAAGAAACTTGCAAGGTTATGGAAATAGTAGAAGCACACAATAAATTGTGTGCTTCTACTATTTATATTCTTTCCCAAATTGATTAACCATTTCTAAAGCCACTTGTTTAATTTCCTGTTCATCAGACTTTGGATAGATTAACAAAACTTTACCATCATCAACAACTATATAATTAGACAATCCTTTTATTACCGCAGCCTTATCCTTCGGTAATTGAATTAAACAGTTTTCAGTTTCTGAAAGATTCAAATGTGCACAGCTGATGGCGTTATTTTGTTCATCTTTTTCTGCAACGGCATGAAGCGATGTCCAGGTCCCTAAGTCAGACCAACCGATATCCGCTGGTATCGTGTAAACATTTTCTGCTTTTTCCAGTATGGCATAATCAATAGAAATATTTGGGGATTTAGGGTAGTTTTCTGAAATAAATTCTGCTTCTTTATCGGTATTATACAATTCATTCCCTTTTTCAAATAAAGAGGCGATTTCCGGGGCATAGTTTTGGAAAGCATCTTTAATCGCCTGAGCCGACCAAATGAAAATACCTGCATTCCAAACATAATCGCCACTTTGCAAATATGCCTGTGCTTTTTCAAGCGAAGGCTTCTCCATAAAAGCCGTTACTTTCTTTATCTCTTCTCTCAGCGCTTTGCTCTTTATTCCTTGCTCCTTATTCCTTGCTCCCTGCTCATCGCAATACTTTATATATCCATAACCTGTATCAGGACGAGTTGGACTGATACCCAAGGTTAACAAGGCATCATTGAATTCAGTAAAGGCCAGGGCTTGACTAACTTTAGCCAAAAATTCTTCTTCTTTTAAAATCAAATGATCGGAAGGTGCAACGACTATATTTGCCTGCGGATTAGCTTTTGCTATTTTATAACTGGCATAAGCGATACAGGGTGCTGTATTATTTCTACTTGGCTCTAACAAGATATTTTTACGCAAAACTTCAGGAAGTTGTTCTTTTACCAAACCAGCATAGTCTGCATTGGTTAAAATGTAAATCTGCTCATTGGGGCAAATTTTTAGAAAGCGTTCATAAGTGAGTTGCAATAATGATTTCCCTAAACCTAAAATATCAATAAATTGTTTAGGAAAGTGATTACGGCTTTTAGGCCAAAAGCGGGAGCCTACGCCCCCGGCCATAATTAGAACATTAATATTTCGCCTCGCCATTATTATATATTAAAATTATTCAAAATAGCAGATGGTTTCCAATTCAGGTTTTGTCTTGCTTTACTATCATCAAAAGTTAAGTCTGAGACTATTTTATTTAGTTTTGCTGTATTAATAGGAGCCTTACTACCTAACGCATTGCCAAAAACAGATAAAATTTTAGCGATCCAAATCGGGATGTTGAAAGGTTTTTTTTTATTTAATTTAATTGATATAGCATTTGAAAGCTCGGCAAAAGATGGATGATATCCATCGGTAAGGTTATAAACTCCTCCAACTTTAGCAACTAATTCGATTATTTTCGCTACATCCTCAGCAAAAACCATACTTTTTTTTGCTTTACCACCCCCAATATTGATATAATAACCTCTTTCAATTCCCTTTATCATTGCTCCTAAATTTCCTGGCGGATTGTCTCCAACTAAAAGTGGCAAACGCAATATTACACAAGTCACTTTATTTTTGACACACCAATTTTTAATTAGTTCTTCAGCTTGAATCTTACTTTTCCCATACGGGTCTGTAGCATTTAAAGGATGATCTTCATTAATCATTTTACCCGTATCACAACCATATACTGCAACAGAGCTAATAAATACAAAGGCCTGAGGTAATTCTTCATTGTTCTCTATACCACTAAGTAGGTTTGCTGTTCCCTTTAAATTAACATCAAAAAAAACTTTTTCATTGGCTAAGGTTTTTGGCACTGAATGAGCTTTACCAGCACAATGAATAACTAAGTCTACAGCAGGTATATTAGGTATTCGCTCTGCTAAATCGACGTTAATATTTGAGCCTGACCTTGAGATTGTAATTACTTTATTTTGCTTGATTTGATGTGAATAAATATAATTACCTAAAAAACCTGTGGCACCAGTTAATAATACTTTCATTTCTTGTATTCTAATTTAGCAAGTATTTGCGAATTAATTTCACTCCTTCTCTTATCAAAAAACCATCCCCACTTATTAAAATAATAAACTGCCGATTGCATGCCTATTTTTGTAAGTCTCCAAGACTTATGCGAACCCTTCTCAAAATGGTGATAAATTTGTAGTTTCGGATAAAAAATTGTCTTATAACCTCCATCAATTAATCTTCTACACAAATCCGTTTCCTCCCCATACATAAATATGCCATCATCAAATAAACCGATATTTTTTAGCGCATCTAGCCTTAAAAACATAAAACAGCCTGAAAGATAAGGAACTTCCATTACTTTATTATATCCAGTAAACTTAAGCTCAAAAACCTCATTTCTTCTCATAACCGCTTTTTTAAATGGATTAAATCTTCGCCCAATCCAATCATAAGGTGTTGGCAACAATTTACAAAGATATTGAATACTGCCATCTGGATACAAAACTTTGGGCATTATATTTCCAACGTTATCATTACCCTCCATGTACGATATTAATCCCTCTAAAACCCCATCATCATAATAAACATCTGGGTTTAAAACTAGATGGTATTTGCCATTATCTTTTATAGCATTTTTTATAGCAATATTGTGTGCAGCACCAAATCCAGGATTAGACGGGTTATGAATATATTCAATTCTGTTGTCTTTTGACAATTTCTTAAGACAACTCGTCGGAGAGTTATCAATTAAATATAATTTAACATTAATATCTGTACTCAAAAAACTACTTATAGCTTTAGCAAGAATTTCAATATCATTATTATATAGAACAATGCATGCAGTAACTTCTGTCATAATTGGTTATTCTTATATATCCGCAAGAAACCTTGTAAATGCGGTATCATTTAATTTGTAAATATTTTCTTTACTATACCTTTGCAAAACTTCAGCATCGTTAATGAATTTACCATTTGTTGCGTTTCTTAAAGCGACTATAAATTCACTAGTATCATCATAATTAAAAAAGTAAATGTTTAGGCTATCAAATTCCAAAAATGCTGAAATTTTTGACGCCACTACTTTAGTTTTAGCATGTAGAGCTTCTAAAATTGGCAGTCCGAATCCTTCATACTTAGATGGGAATATAAAGGCTATTGAATTTTCATAAAGTGCTAGAAGTTCCGCATCAGTTACAACTCCAACTGCCAGAACATTGTCTGAACTCGCATGAGATTTTCCTGCTAAAACTAAGTTACCTATATATGGATTGTCATTAAAGGCATCAATAACAAAATCAATATTTTTATGTGGTCTAGAATTACCGCAGTAAAAGAAATATTTGTTCTTTGTAAGGCTAAATCTTTTTAGAATATTAGTATCGGCAATCACATTTAGATGTGAGTCTTCAGGAATGTGGATAGAATCGATTCCATATAGTTTTTTAACATCTGATTTTGTTGTTTGTGATATTGAAATAACTAGATCTGCATTTTTCAATGAAGTGTAAACAATAAAATCAAAATATTTAATTTTTGTGAAGTTAATGAAAGTATTTTTCCCAAAAAAATCAGGAACCAACTTATACATTAAGTCGTGTACTGTGACGATGCTTTTTACACCAGGTACTTTGAAAAAAAAACTTGAGTAAAATGGAGAATGAAAGTATGAAATTCCAATTTTAGCAATTTCCCTGTTAAAAAATAAAAAATCTAAGATACCATAAGGCCTTAGTTTAGTGAAATGTATTCTACAATTTTTATAATTAAACGATGCATCATTTGTTATTAAAACAATTTTGTCGTCTGCGTATTTGGATATATAATATTCTATAAGAAATTCGGTATATCTTGAAATACCTGAGTTATTCTTTGTATCAATCAATCTACAGTCTATTCCAATCATGCTTTAACTAATTTCTTTTCAAAACTTTTTAAGATTGCGATAACAACTATTAAAAACATTATCTGCAAAATACATTTGTATAAAAAAATATCCGGACCATGCCTCAAAAGATGAATAAAATTATACATTAATACAAAAAATGCATATCTACCAATAATCTTTGAGGAATAATAAAATATTAGGTAGATAATTAAAAAATATGCTATGATAGCAACCAAATAACTATCTCCAAAATTCCCAGTAAAATAAGCAACTGGACTAATAGCTAATCCATGTCCTACCGATGATAAGTAATATTTTTGTAGAACAGGATCATAATTAAAATAGGAAGCAGGCATTCCTTGTTTATTAAACTCATAAGACCAACCTACAGTCGCATTTACACCCATAAACTCAGAAAAGGATGTATAAACGCTTGTCAAATCACCTGCTTCGCCATCCGTAGCAATACTTCTAATAACAAAGATTACAACAAGAAAAGCTAACCCACTTAACCCTATTAAGGAAATCCTCAATAAGGAAAATTTTAATTTTATATTATCAATGTAAAACATAGATAACATTAAGGCATTAGTAACAAATATTTTTCCTTGGTAGATTATATCAATACCAAATGCAATTAAAATAAATAAAAATAAAAACTTTTTCTCCTTTAGTTGAAGAAGTGCTACAAAAGAAAGAAGAAGAAAGTAACCATAACCAGGTATTAATTGAGAGCTTATAATACCTAATAAATCTTCCCTGGCCAGTCCTTGTTGCCGCAACAATATACCTCTTATTAAGACAATTAGCAGATATACAAAATTTAAGGATACGGCCAATATTAATATACCCTTAGATGGATGAATTTTTAAGCCAATTGCTGTTTTTTTTATTTTTTTTGCTAGAAAAGACAATAATATAATTAGAAGAATAAAAAAAAGTATAGATCTATCAGATACTAAAAATTGATATTTAGAAAAAATATAAAAATCCTCTCCTACTAAAGACTGTAGAGTGACGGGCAAGATAAAATATAAAAAAGCAAGCCCAATTAGAACTATTTTACTATAACTAAATGAATATTTCTCTGACAATCTCATTTCTTAAAATTTCAATTTCATTGACGGGTAAATTTCTATATTTAGGAAGTAGATTATTATAAGATTTTTTTAATAATTCAATTAATTCTTTTTGATTTTTGTATCGATTTGATTCGTGGGTACAACCCATAACACCAATTATATCTCTTGCGATTACTGTTGAACATCTGTTATTTGCTTCTCTTATAACTAAGGGGTCACCTTCGTATGCACTATTCAGTATGAATGTATCGTCAGCAGTAAAAGTATCCTCTTGCTCCGCCCTATTAAGCCAACCCTTGAAAGTAATCCGAATATTAGATACAGTGTTGGCTTTTTGAGTAAGCAAATGTTTTTCAGATCCATCACCAACTAAAACAAATTCATCATAAGGATTTTGCTCATTGTCCAACCAGCTTATTAGTTCCAATAGCCTCTTTTGGTTCTCAAATCTACCAATAAAATATAAGCGCTTTTTACCTGTTTTTATATTAATTTTACCTGAAATTTCTGATACATAATTTGGAAGAATTGAAACTCGCTTGTAATCAAACAGCTTAGCTTGAAATTCATTAATTGTCACGACAGATTTATAAGGAAGTGTAAACAAATGTGAAATTGTATTATAAATCATTCCAATTTTGCCCCACAATAATTCACGGTCAACAAACATCGGAACATATATATGTATTTTTTCACTCCATAAAGCGATTCCAGTGCTTATCCCTGCCTCAACTGTTCCTGCGCACACAATAATTTGATCGTACTCAACTAAAAGATGTCTTAATTTGAAGAAATTTACAAACCCAATGAAATATTGATAGATAAAATTCCCATATTTAAAAAAATTAGAAAGTTCTAGTTTCTTTATTTCGCTGTGATTTATCAGATCGTATTGCCTTCTATTATTAAAAATTACTGTCACCTCTGCGTAGCGACTTGCTGTTTTTGCAAATTCTAATGATTGAAACTCATGGCCACCAATAGTATCGCTACATATTAAAAATGCTACTTTCTTCATATCATCTACCAAGTAATCTTTTTAATTTTCTCCAATATAAAACTCCTGTTTTACCAAAAACTATATAAAATTTTTCTCTTGCACCTGTTGCGTTAAAATGGGTAAACAAGTAACTGATGCGCTTAACAATTGGATAATCTTCCAGCTTACCTAGCATACTATATAAGCTTATTTTCTTCTCAACCAGCTTAATCAAACTCTGTCTGTCAGGCCTATTTATTGCTGAAAGTGCATTTATCCAAAGTTCCATATGTTTTTTTCGCACATCCATATCAGCAGTAAATCGAATAAAATACTCAGCATCGCTTTGATTATTTCTTAACCAAGAACTAGCTGATTTTGAGTGAACCCTGTATAGTATCGTTTTTTGACTACTACAAAAAATACCTCCGTCAATGATTGCCCTAAAAGTAATCTGATCATCCTCATTTGGAACAGTGTGAGGTAACTTTCCAAACTTATCAAAAATACTTCTTCTCCAATTTTGTCCAACGGGAAAAACATTAGGCATGCCTGCCTTTATAACTTTCTTAGCGTCATCAATTATTTCATTCATGTAAGATAATTCACCAACGATGTTTCTATTTTCATCGATTTTATCTATGCTAGTACTTACAATATGAAGATTTGGATATTGCTTAAATAACTCTAGGGCAACCTCTATTCGATTAGGTAGTGATATATCATCACCGCTCATAACGATCAGGATTTCAGAAGATGTATGATCTATTCCATTTTGAAGATTTAAATTTATACCCTTATTCGTTTTATTAAATAATAAAGTCCATTTTTCTTGAAGTTGATACTTTTGAACATAGTTTTCAATAATCTGTTGGGTTTGGTCTTTTGAGCAATCATCCGCAATTATGACCTCATCTGGCGTAACAGTTTGCAATCTTATGCCTTCAAGTGCGTCAGTTATAAAGTTTTCTTGATTATATGATATTAAAACAACGGCAGTTTTCATGAAATTATATAAGTTTTTTACTAAAAAGAATTCTTTTAAACAGAATAACCATAGTAATAAGATAAATTAAATAGGTAAATGTGAATGCAAAAGTTGATCCTATAAGCCCAAAACGATGGATAAATAAAAAACCTGACACAACATACAGAAAATTAAAAATGATATCTGTAATGACATACATTTTTGTCATTGCTTTTGCAATCATAATATAGCCTATTACCCAAGCGATCATTTTAAAAAAATCCCCGACCAGCTGCCAAAGAAACAATGATTCCATTTCTTGAAATTCAGCGGTATAAAGAGTTTTTATAATTAAGCTTCTTGATATATATATAGCAACACATCCAACAAGGACTGCTGGTGTGACTATTTTGAGAGTATAAAAAATTTCTTTACGAATATCGATTTCAGATTTTAAGGCACTCAGCTTTGGCAAATAATAAGTACTTAATGATGTTGTTATTATAAGGAGGTATCCATCTGAAATTTTTAAAATGCCTTGCCAATAGCCTGCCGAATCGACACCCAAATTATTAATAATTAGATTTCTTAAAATAATCTGAGACACAGGCACTGTGATAGCCGAAACGATTGCCATTAAACTGAATTTTGATAGATTTTTTAAAATTTTCCAATCAATTTTTTCACTGAAATACCCCCATTCAAACCAAGGTCGTCTAATTACTAAAAAAGTGGTGATAAAAAAAACAACCGATTGTGCTAACACTAATGCATAAAGTGCTCCATTCAACTTAAAAAAATAAACAAGGCAAACTGTAAAAATTAAACCAATAATACTCCCGATGGTGTTAACTACTGTAAAAGTTCTTAATTCTCCCCTCCCGTTTAAAATCGAAATTAATAAGGAATTTAATGAGTAAAAAAGAATAGTAATACCTAATACTTTTACTATAGGTGAATATTTAGTAATCCCAAAAATCCAACTGGAAATATACTCTGAAGACAATAACAATATCAAGCCCAAAACAAGTGAGCATACAACAGAGATTCTAAGCGAAGTACTAAATAGCTTTTTAATTTTTTGCTGATTTTGGCCATATTCTGCCGTATACTTTACAATACCCGTATTTATGGCTCCATTAGCGAAAGTGAGAGCAATAGTTATAAAATTACCAAAAGCCCCAACAATTGCAACACCTCCAGGACCAGTGAAAATTGCAACAATCTTACTCGCAACAAATCCTGAAGCAATTTTTATTATAGTAATAATCGACGAAAAAATCGTTGTTTTAATTAATTTCAAAATAACTTTTTAACTATTCATTTCTCTATTCCAATTTGGAATTCCCACCTTCAAAACATTTGCTGGATTTCCACTAATCATTGCTTGTGAAGGAAATTTTTTACCCACCAGAACAGATAAAGTTGTTACCACTGAATTACTACCAATTATTACACCTTTAAGTACTTTGACTCCAACTCCGACCCAAACGTGATCGCCAACTATAGTTGTAGCAATATGGGCTTTTCCCTCAATACCGTGCCAGTCACAATCGGTTATAAATGTATCCCATGCGATGATACAATCATAACCAATTTCAATAAACTTTCTAACCATAATGATTGAATTAGCAGTTATTCCGGAGGCAGTTTCAGATTGTTTCCCTTTGATTATAAGTTTTGCGTTTTTATCGACGAAAATTCTAACACCATTTCCTATTGTAAAATCATTTTCAATAATAATGTTAGAGTTTTCATTTAGTGATAAAAGTATCTGCTCTTTCCCGTAAAGCCATTGTTCTAAGGTCAATCGTCCATTAATTTGTAAATAAGCACCTTTTTTCTTTAATAATTTGAAGTTAACGTTTCCATTAATTTCAAATGCAGGAAAACAGCTATACTTATCTACGTAAAATAGTGTTAAAATAACCGAATAAAAAAAATTTATTGGAGATTTAAGAAAAAATTTCAGATTTCGATGCTGCTTAACCTTGTTCTTTATTGCCTTCAGCATTTTCAATATCTATTCAAAGCCATTATAACTTCGCTAACCTCATTTTCCGTTAATACAGAGCTTAACGGTAATGACAACACTTGATTATGAATTAACTCAGATACGGGTAATGATAACTGATTAAGTTCCAAATAGGCATCTTGTTTATGCGGAGGTATTGGATAATGAATAACTGTCTGAATACCATTATCATCAAGATATTTTTGAAGTTTTTCTCTGTCATTCGTTCTGATAACAAAAAGATGCCATACATGCCCGTCTTGATGATTAACCTCTGGCAGTATAATCTCTGGATTATTAATTTCTTTTAAATACCGATTTGCAACCCTTCTTTTAATTTCAGTTTCTTCATCCAGACATGCCAACTTAACTGAAAGAAACGCAGCTTGCAGCTCGTCCAATCTACTGTTAACTCCTTTAAAGAGATTTTTATATTTTTTATGAGAGCCATAGTTTAATAACGCTTTTAAAGTACTAGCCAACTTATCATCATTGGTTGTAATTGCCCCAGCATCGCCTAAAGCTCCTAAGTTTTTACCCGGATAAAAGCTAAAGCCTGCTGCATCACCAAAACTTCCAGCTATCTGTCCATTTTTATCTTTAGCACCGTGGGCTTGCGCACAATCTTCAATGATTTTCAAATTATATTTAGCTGCTATCTTAACAATGCTATTCATGTCTGCAAGCTGACCATACAGATGAACAGGTAAAATTGCAACTGTATTTGATGTAATATGAAGTTCAACCAAGTTAGAATCGATGTTATAACTTTGTAAATTTGGCTCAACTAAAACCGGAACTAAGTTATTGGCAGAGATTGCCAATATACTAGCAATATAAGTATTCGCTGGAACAATAATTTCGTCTCCATCCTTAAAAACCCCTAATTCTTTATATGCACGTATAATCAGAATTAGCGCATCCAAACCATTAGCTACACCTATAGCATGCCTTACTTTACAATAGTTAGCAAATTCATTCTCAAATTTTGTCAACTCATTGCCCATTATATACCATCCAGAATCTAAAACACGGTTAAATGCTTCCTTAAACCTATCTCGATAGGTTTCGTTTATTTTTTTTAAATCTAAAAATTTAATCATTATCTTAAAATTGTAATATGGTACTTCCCCATGAGTAACCAACCCCAAATCCTGCAAGCAAAACCTTATTCGTTTTCTTTATTCGGCTTGTTTTGATAGCCTCACTTAATGCAATAGGAATAGTTGAAGAAACTGTATTCCCGCACTTCTCCAAAAATAAAAAGAATTTATCCTCTGGTATATCTATTTTCTTTCGGATATGATTTAACATAAATTTATTTGCTTGATGGAAAACAAATAAATCTATATTCGGTAAAGTTAAACTAGTTTTTTTTAAAATTTGATCAACCATTTCTGGAACAGCCTTAGAGGTAAAAGAAAATATTTCACCACCATTCATAAATAAGTTACTATCATTTCTGATCCATCCGGTTTCATCATATTCATCAACCCCAGTTTCAAATCTATTTTTTGCTGCTCCATTTTTAACAATCAAATTTTCTGCACCTTTTCCATCTGTTCCTAAAACAAATTCTTCAATGCTACACAGCCCCACTCTAGAACTAATTAATGTAGCAGAAGCAGCATCACCAAATAATGTCCTATTTCCTTTATCCTGATGATTAATGAACTTTGAATAGGTCTCTGATGTTATTAGCAAAACATTCTTGGCAATATCGGCTTTTATTAAGCCCTTAGCTAAGCTTAATCCATAAATATATCCTGAACACCCCAAATTAAAATCCAGAGCTCCGGCAGAAGTATTAATGCCTAGTTTATCTTGTACAATACAAGCCGTAGTGGGCAAAAAATAATCAGGACTTTGAGTGCACAGTAAAATAAAATCAATATCAGATCTTTTAATATTGAATTCATTAAAAAGAGCCTCCGAAGCCTTAACAGCCATATCACTAGAAAACTCGTTTTCATTGGCTATCCTCCTTTCAAAAATACCAGTCTTAGATGATATTTTATCTGCTGACCATTCAGGAAAAGCTTGATTAAGTGAATCATTATTTAATGCACTTTTAGGCAGATAATAAGAAATACCCTGAATATATGCCCCCATACTATTTTGATTGAATCAATTGGAATAAATCTAAAACAGTTTTACTCGATTTTAATTCTTCAGTAGTTATATTTATTTTTAATTCATCTTCAATCATCGACTGTACTGAAAATGCCGTAAGCGAATCCCAAGTTTCTAACTTTTTAAATTCTGTCGTTGTATCAATGTTTGACATTTCAGAATCTTCAAATTGTAATGCAAATAACTTAACAAATTGACTAATTTCCATTGGTATAAAATTTTAAGAATTTATATTTATTTTTATTAAAGTTTTCCTTGTCTAGTTTGAAGAAAGTATCAATATCTGTTTCATCAACAATACTTGGGCCGAAATTTAAATGATACTTTAATACACTTTTATTTTCCTTACGTACATTAAACTTACAACAATTAAATCCTAATGTATCAAATCCAATTTCTCTAGTTATAATATCAGCAATAATAGCAGCTCCGTCTTGTGCATCTCGCGAAAACAACCAACTCCCTAATTCAAAGCAACAGCCATCAAGCTCAGAGATTCTAGTAGTACCTAATAACTTATCATCATTATCGGAAGCAATAAAATAATATTCCTTACCCTGCATCTCCCTTTCTTTATAACTCTTAATCCAATTAACCTGATCCTGTAAATTATTACTAGTTTTCGATAAAAACCTTGATAAGGTTTGGTCATTTCTGAGTTCTAAAACAAAAGAAGCATCGTCTGGTTCAATTAATCTAAGCCTTAAACCATATCTCGCTATAATATTTTTAAATAATTGATTGTTCATTTTTATATTTTATGAATTTATCATAATTTCTAATATAGTCCTTCTCATCGTAAGGTAAAGATGCTAATACAAGTAATACGGCTCCAGAAGAAAAATTAACCAAATCTCTCCAAATTCCTGGCGTAATTAATAATCCAAAATTTGGCCTATTTAAAGTGATAGATTTTTTATTCCTCCCATCATCTAGTATCACGTCAAAACTACCACTTGCTGCAATAATCAGTTGCTGCAGTTCGTAATGGGCATGACCACCTCTAACTTCTCCGCCAGGTACATCATAAAGGTAGTAAATCCTTCTAATATTGAATGGAATATTCACTAAACCGGTTACTGGAGTAATGTTTCCAGCTCTATTATGAATTTTTTCCAGCTCTATTACATTACAATTGTAAATATTACTCATTTTTTTTTTTGAAGTTATTTAAATCCCTTTCATAATCACTTTCATTATATGCTGTAGATGCAGCTATGAAAGCTAAAGAGTTTGTAGAAAAGTTACCCATTTGTCGCCAAATTCCAGCAGGAACGTATAATCCATAATATGACCTATTTAAAGAAAATATACGCCTGCTAATACCATCACTAACTATAACATCAAAACTTCCAGAAAGTGCGATTATCAATTCTTCATTCTCAAAATAACTATGACCTCCTCGTTCCTCACCTCCAGGCACATCATAAATCCAATAAGTCCTTTTTATTAAAAAAGGTAAATGGGCACCTTCTTCTAAAAATGATAAATTACCACGTTCATCTATTATTTTTGGAAATTCAAGAAGTTGTACAAGTTCTAAACTCATATTTAATTTAAAATTATGCTAAAAAACCTTTTGACTATAAAAAATATTAAGGCAAAAAAACCCAATAAAACTCCTCCAATAATGACAGCCTTAACCTTGCTAACTTTATTCTCTTCAAGCGGATAAATTGGAGAATCTATTACTTGAATTAATGGTGTCTCTTTTAGCAAACTCATTTTACTAATCTCTAAGTTTTTAACCATTTCTGCCAATATTGCTTTATTTGTTTCGGCTGAAAACTGAGCCTTTTGCATAGGTGCAATTCTAATTACTTGTTTTGTCGGATTCAAATTTGGTGTTGCATCTGTCACAGATACAGCATTAAAAATCGCACCGTTCATTACATATCTAACTGAATCTGTTTTGTGTTGAAGAATCTCAATATTATGCAACGATTTTCTTGTTTTTGTATTTATATAAAATTGATTTACATTTTTTACAAGCTCGTCATTGAAACTTTTTGCGAAAAATTCATCTTTTGATTTTACATCAACCCGAACAATACTCAATTTTTTATCTGGTTTTGATACAGTCAAATTTTTCTTGTTAATTTCACTTATAGCTATCATTAAAACGCTATCTTGAAATCTTTGATCTAATTGATTAAAATGAGCAGAAGCTGAAAACTTGAAGTTTGTTAAAACTGATTTATTTTTCCATTTATCTTTCCAATTATTTATATTGATAAAGTAATCCAACAATAATTGTTTTTTATTCTTTACAATCACATCAGATAGCAACGTTTTCTCTATCATGCTTCTAGAAGTATAAAGTTGCAAGATATTTTCTCCTTCAAATATACCTCCTCCACTACCTCCAATGTCAACACCTGCCATTGAAGCCAAACCAGCCAAACTTCCAATTCTACTACTTGATTTGTCGTCCTCTAAAGCGAAGATGGTTGTTGCTAAAAAAACAGGCTTTGTTATTAAAGCATAAGTGAGGCCTATTACAGAACCTAAAATACTAATAAAAAAAACTTTAGCCCATTTTGTTTTTAAATAGTTCCACAGTTCCAGTGTTTTTAATAGTAATTCTTTGATTGATATCTCTTGAGTTGTGGATTCTAATTCATTGGTATCATTTCGAAATGTCATATGGATAATGTTAAAAGAAAGTAATGTCTTATGTTTACAGAATAGGTTATCTCAACAAACTCACAATGATAGCTCCTAGTGAAGCCAATCCTGTACCGATTCCAATCCAAGCCTGTGCAGATATACGCTCTCTTTCTGCCCTTTTAGGCACCAAAATCTCTGCACCTGGTTTAATTTTAGGGTAGTTATTAAAAAACAAGAAACTTCTTGCTCCTTCCACAGAACCATTGGCATATTTCACATAAGCTCTGCCTTTTAATGCATTGGCGGTAAAACCTCCGGCGCCGTTTATATAGTTTTTGAAACTTTTACCTGCTTTGAATACTATATTATTCGGATTCAACACCTCCCCCGTAACTTTCACGGTTTGTAGCTGTTTAGGTACTTTTATCACGTCTCCATCTTCTAACAATAAGTCAAAACGTTTACCAGGTGATTCTAAAATTTTAGTTAAATCTATACCAACCATATCAGAAGCGATAATTTCTGCCTGTCTGCTGAATGAGGTCGTATCAACACCCGATTGTGTTAAACGCTGTAAATTTTGAATTCTTGCTCTTTCTTCCTGTTTCTTGTCAATCGCTGATCTATCTGTAAGCAAATCAGTATCAGAATAACTGGCACCAAATTGTGCTCTTTTCATTTGTAATTCCTTTTGTAAAGAATCTTTCTGACTTTTAAATAGCGTTGTATCTCTTCCAGATCTCTTTAAAGATGCACCATCAGAGTAGGCTAATGCCGTTAATCCGCCTGCTCTTTTTACTAAATCTGAAATTCTCTCATCCTTACTTTTAATGGTATAAGTTCCGGGATATAACACTTCTCCCTCAATTTTAACCTGTTTTTGAACTACATAACCTTCTGCACTTCGAACGGAAACAATATCATAAGGTTGCAATTTGAAGGTCGTATCGGATACTAGCTTTAAGTTTCTATCAATGTTAATCGTGAATACATTGGCTGTACTTGCTGCCTTTGATTGAAGATCACTATTACGCACACGCCTAGAAATCTCGATACGGCTTGGTGAAGCACCTTCTTTAAATCCACCTGCCATTTGTATAGCATCTTCTAGGCTCATGTTCTCGGCATAACGGAATTGGTCTGGTTGTCTAACTTCACCTTGTACCGTTACCTTATATTCATCCCTCAAATCAAAAATTGAGGAAATAGTAATTTTATCTTCTCTTTTTAATAGAATATCCGATTGACTACCATTCATAATCGCTGCCACATCAAATGGTTCTAAGGCTAAAGTATTATCTGAGTTCAATCTATTAATGTAACCGCGACTCATGAAAGCATCCTCTTTTAATCCATCAGCTTTTAAGATTAATTGCTTTAAGGTCATGCCTTTTTCCAATTCAAAATAGCCTGGTCTGAAAACTGCACCACTAATCTCCACCCTGTTTTCGAAACGATCTAAAATCGGTTCTACAAAAAACTTATCCCCATTTTTTGGGATGTATGTTGCGAAGTTATTAGCGAATATATCCGTTATTTTTCGCTCTCTTGAAGTATTCTGGAAAACCTTAACAGCAGATTGATAAGCGATATTTGAGAAACCACCTGCGAAATCTAATACATCCTGAAAGCTTTCGCCTTTTAGTGTTTCAAAAATTGCCGGGTTCTTTACTTCACCTACAAGCTCTACCCTATTTTCATAAACCGGAACATTAATCACATCCTGATCTTGCAAGCGGATATTTCCACGTTGCATACCGTTAATGATTAAATCGTAAAAGTCTACAGTAGCCACAACTTTGTTGCTTCTAACCACTTGAATTTTACGGTAAGAACCGTTTTGGTTCGGTCCACCAGCAGCGTATAGCGCATTAAACACACTTGATAAAGAACTTAAAGTATAAGTACCTGGCTTGGTTACCTGTCCGTTCAACACCACTTTAATCCCACGAATATTACCAAGGTTAATCGCTAGTTTCGTTCTGCCTGAACGTAATGCCGGATAAGTACCAGACATTAAACTTCTTATTTTTGAACGGGCTTCTTCGATGCTTAAACCACCAACTTTAACCAAGCCCACGTATTCTATTCGTATTGCACCATCCGGGCTAACCTTTAAATCATAATTGGCTTCATTATCGCCTGTTACATCAATTAACAACTGGTCATCCGGTCCAATTACATAGCCTGCAGGTGTTGCCATTCTTAAATTTGGCTCGAAGGTAATGTTGTTATTTCTGAATAATTCTGAACCAAATATTTTTGGCTTTAAATCATCAAATGCTTTATCGATTAATTCTTGCTTTGTAGGCTGCGTAGTTGATGTGCTATCGTTCCCTCCAACATATTGTCGGTTAGCACTTCCTGAAGATGCTCCATTACTGGTTCCTGAAGATTTAACCGCAGGCGCAGCTGTTCCCCCTTTTCTGATTTTTTCAACTCTGGCACGTAGTTTAGAAATTTCTTCCTGCTTCATGCCTTGTGCTGCCGCCATCTGCTCCAATTGAGCATCGCTATAACCTAAAGACTCGGCCCTTTGCATGAGCTGTTTAATTTGCGCATCAGATAATTCATCAACTTTTTGGTTAGCGAAATTACTTTGTGCCGAAACTAAATTACTGGTAAATAAGGTTAGAACGATTAGAGATAGTAAAAGAACTATTTTTTGTTTCATATGTATATTATTGTACTGCAAACATTGCAACACGGTTATTCAAAATAATTTAAGGTTTTAAAGCCTCCTTGTTTAAGGTATTCATCTTTTTTCATCAAATGAAGATCTGAAAGTACCATATCTTTAACTAAAGCAGGTAAATCGTATTTAGGTGCCCAACCCAGTTTGGTTTTTGACTTTGTAGGGTCGCCCAGTAGTAAATCTACTTCAGTTGGGCGGTAATATTTTGGATCAACTTTTACAATGGTTTGTCCTGGCTTCAAATTATTCAGATTCAAACCCAATGCAAGCGCCTTTTCTTCTTCAACATTAATAATTACCCCTTTTTCATTTTCATCTTTGCCCGAAAACTCAATTTCTATGCCAAGTTCGGCGAAAGTCATTCGTACAAAATCACGAACAGTTGTGGTTACTCCAGTAGCAATTACATAATCTTCTGCCTGCTCTTGTTGTAAGATTAACCACATGGCTTCGATGTAATCCTTTGCATGCCCCCAATCCCTCTGTGCAGAAAGGTTACCTAAATACAAAGAATCCTGAAGACCTAGCGCAATTTTAGTAGCTGCCCTGGTGATTTTACGGGTCACAAATGTTTCGCCCCTTAACGGACTTTCGTGGTTAAACAAAATCCCATTACAAGCAAACATGTTGTAAGCTTCACGATAGTTTTTTGTAATCCAGAAACCATAAATTTTAGCTACGCCATATGGGGAACGAGGGTAAAACGGTGAATTTTCATCATAAAAGCCCTTATCGTTTTTGTTCTCGGGCATACCTCCATACAATTCAGAAGTAGAGGCCTGATAGATTCTGGTTTTCTTTTCCAAACCTAAAATCCTCACCGCTTCCAGGATTCTTAATGTACCAATACCGTCTACATTCGCCACATATTCTGGAGAATCAAATGAAACCTTAACGTGACTCATCGCTCCAAGATTATAAATCTCATCTGGTTGCGTTTCCTGAATAATGCGTATGAGGTTGGTTGAATCGGTTAAATCGCCATAATGCAATTTAAAATGAACGTTGTTTTCATGTTGATCTTGATACAAATGGTCGATCCTATCGGTATTAAATAGCGAACTTCTTCTTTTGATACCATGAACAAAATAGCCTTTCTTTAGCAAAAACTCCGCTAAATAGGCACCATCCTGACCGGTAATACCGGTAATAAGAGCAACTTTCATATTATTAATTCATAGACGTTAAGCCTGCAAACATACATAATAATTTCTGCGTAATAAAATTGAAAATTATCTAAAATTTTGTTCAAAACCTTTGAGAATTGACTTATTAAGCCTATATAAAATGCATAAAAAGATAATGTTAATGTTTGTCGTTCAATCAAATTTATTTAGCCTTTGATTATTTACGAGGCCCTACAATACCTCGCCAAAATCTTCGTATTTTCTTAGGCACATCGCTACCCATCTCCTTTGTAGGATTTTATCCCGACCATTCGGGAGGTTGGGGGGTAATACCCCTTAACTTATTACAAATACTGTCAGTCTGAGCGTAGTTGAAGGCCTTTTTGAATTTCCTGAAGAAGAACAATCTGTTCTTCGACTACGCTTAGCATGACAATTGTTTTTTTCTTAAATTGGGGATTATGAGGATTGGGGATGGCTTATTCAAATCTGAGGGGAAAAATGCCGACTGTTCGGGTGGTGCCTAAAGGTGGGTGGTTGTAAGCCATTCTCTTTTTCATTCTGAATTTATTTCAGCATCACCTTAATTAAACCGCTTAACAAAAACCCTTCATGCCTTCATGTTCGCACCTTGTTCGTAACTTCTTCGAAAAAAGTAACCGAATTTCGAACAAGCTCCGAATGAAGCCCCTATCAGGTGCAATCAATAAGGTTTAGGGGGGTGGACTTAAGGTGGACTAATGGTGGATTAGACGTGGACTTGGGGTGGAGCTGAAGCCTTGATTTTTTGGAATAGAAATTTGGATTGATTAATCCCTGGTTAACACAAATATAATCAATTAATGATTAAATGTAAATCTTTTGCCAAAAGATAACGTGATAAGTAATAAAGAATTAGAATATAAGATTACAATCTTGCATCAACAAACTCACGATTTATAAAGGATTTGGTATCGAATATAATGCACTTATTAGCTTTTGCAGATTGATAATCTAAATCGATGAATTGATGATGGGCAACCGCCAATATAAGCGCATCGTAGTTAAGGCTATGAAGTTCATTAAGGAGCTCGAAGCCGTGTTCCTTTTTAACCACCGCTCTTTCGGCCCATGGGTCATAAACATCTACCTCAACAGAGAATGATTTTAGTTCTTTATAAATATCAATTACGCGTGTATTCCTGATATCAGGGCAGTTTTCTTTAAAGGCAAAGCCTAATATCAAAACCCTGGCATTTTTGATGACTTTATCATTGGCCACCATCATTTTAATCACCTTGTTGGCTACAAAGGTGCCCATATTATCGTTTACCCTTCGCCCTGATAAAATTACTTCTGGCTTATAGCCCAATGCTTCAGATTTATGGGCCAGGTAATAAGGGTCTACACCTATGCAATGGCCGCCAACTAAACCGGGTTTATAGTTCAAAAAATTCCATTTGGTGGCTGCAGCGGCTAACACATCACTGGTATCGATACCCATTTTATCAAAAATTAAGGCCAGCTCATTTACAAAAGATATGTTAACATCACGTTGTGCGTTTTCAATCGCTTTGGAAGCTTCGGCAACCTTAATACTGGGTGCGAGGTGAGTACCTGCGGTTATGATACTGGCGTATAAATTATTAATTTCAATAGCAATTTCGGGGGTAGAGCCAGAAGTTACTTTCTTAATTTTAGTTAGGGTATTAATTTTATCACCTGGATTAATGCGCTCGGGCGAATAGCCGCAAAAGAAATCTATATTATACTTTAAACCTGAAATTTTTTCTAAGACAGGTACACAATCTTCTTCGGTACAACCCGGATAAACCGTAGATTCGTAAATAACCGTATCGCCCGGCTTTAACACAATGCCTAACATTTTGGAAGCAGATAACAATGGTGTTAAATCTGGTTGTTTCAGGCCATCAATAGGTGTAGGAACGGTAACGATATAAATTGTACAATCACTTATATCTGGCAGGTTGCTGCTGAATTTAATTCCATTAGAATTAACTGCTGCATGCAGTTCTTCGAGATTTGCTTCCCTGGTGTAGTCATGCCCGTCTTGCAATTCCTGTACTCTTGCTTCGTTGATATCGAAGCCCACAACTGTGTACTTTTTGGAAAATTCGATTGCCAGTGGCAAACCAACGTAACCTAATCCAATAATTGCAATTCGCTTGTTTCTATCCATTTGTTGAAGGCAAATATATAGGTTTAAACAAAAAAAGCGGTACTATCCGGTATAAACCCATTGCTTATTCTATTTTGAAATCTGACCCATACGAGAACGTCTATCAATCTTAGCTAAAATTTATAGCAAAAAATCCGCAGGCAAAATCATTTTTCATATATTTACCAATATGCAAAATTTGCCACCTTTAGCCGAACGTATGCGCCCTCAAAACCTTAATGAGTATGTTGGGCAACAACATCTGGTTGGCGAAAACGCGGTTTTACGCAAAGCGATAGAAAGTAATCAATTACCCTCCATGATTTTCTGGGGACCTCCAGGTGTAGGTAAAACAACATTGGCTTATATTATTTCGCAAGCTTTAGATCGGCCCTTTTTTAACCTGAGCGCTATAAATAGTGGCGTTAAGGATATCAGAGAAGTGATCGACAGGGCGGCTCAACTAAAGGACAGCTTTTTAGGTTTGCCAATTTTATTTATTGATGAAATTCATCGTTTCAGCAAATCGCAACAAGATAGCTTGCTTGGTGCAGTAGAGCAGGGTTTGGTTACACTTATTGGCGCTACTACCGAAAATCCATCATTCGAGGTCATATCCGCTTTGTTATCGCGATGCCAGGTTTACATCTTAAAATCATTAACAGAATCAGAATTAGCAGGTTTATTACAAACTGCCATTGAAAAAGATACTGTTCTTGCTCAAAAAAAAATAACGATTAAAGAACATGAAGCTTTAATTCGTTTATCGGGCGGCGATGCCAGAAAGCTTTTAAATGTTTTAGAAATTGCCCTAAATGGAATTGGCGGTGATAAAATCGTGCTCACCAATGAAAATGTACTTGCCCACGCCCAACAAAATTTAGCCTTATACGATAAAGCAGGCGAACAGCATTATGATATTATTTCGGCATTTATTAAATCAATCCGCGGTAGCGATCCTAATGCAGCGGTTTATTGGTTGGCCAGAATGATTGAAGGTGGTGAAGACCCATTATTCATCGCAAGGCGATTACTCATTTTATCTTCTGAAGACATCGGCAACGCCAATCCTAACGCCTTGCTACTCGCTAATAATTGCTTTACCGCTGTAAATGTTATCGGTTACCCGGAAGCGCGGATAATTTTATCGCAATGCGTTACCTACCTGGCCAGTTCGGTAAAAAGCAATGCATCATACATGGCGATAAACCACGCACAAGCATTGGTAAAACAAACGGGCAATCTGCCCGTTCCGTTGCATATTCGCAACGCACCAACCAAGTTGATGAAAAACATCGGCTATGGAAAGGATTATAAGTATTCTCATAGCTATGATGGCAATTTCGAAACTCAGGAGTATTTTCCAGATGAATTAAGTGGCACCAAACTTTACGACCCGGGTAAGAATCCGGCGGAGGAGAAACTCAGGGAGAAATTAAAGCAGAACTGGAAGGATAAATACGATTATTAGCTGTAACATTTAACGATTATTACATACTAATACATAAACCTATTGCAAACTAATATCTAAACTATATGCTGAATACTTTTTTAAGCCATCAATGGAAATCATTCTGGCGTTCGCGGAACCGGGGCAGCAGTATTGCCGGCCAAATTGTTCTGGGCTTTTTTATGCTTTATTTTCTTGTTCTTGCCCTTGTTGCAGGTTTTGGAATGCAATTTATACTGCCAAAGGTTTTCCTAAATCAGGATGTTATCAAAAGCTTTAATGGGTTAATTCTTTATTACTTTGCTTTCGATTTTATCATGCGTTTGCAATTGCAAGAGTTGCCAACGTTAAGTATTATCCCCTATTTACATTTAAGAATTTCAAGAAGCAAAATCATCAGCTTTTTAAATTTAAAGGCATTGTTTTCTGCTTTCAATTTGTGGCCGATTTTTATATTTCTGCCTTTTATAATTTTAAAAATTGGTTCTACTTACGGTGTTTTTGTAGCATTAATGTATGTGATTAGCATCTTTTCAATAACTGTTTTTAATAATTATCTGGCGCTTTTCATCAAGCGTAAATCGATAAGTAATGTCCTTTATACACTTGTTGGCTTAATTATTTTCTCAGCTTTTGCGGCCTTAGAATATTATAAGGTTATTTCTGTAATGGCGGCGTCCGATTATGTTTTTAAAACCATTACAGGCACGCCACTTATCGGGTTAGCCTTTACATTGGCGGCAATTGCAATTTTCTATATCAACTCAAATTTCTTACGTAAAAACCTATATACAGAAGAATTAAGCAGCAAACAAGAGAAAAAAGCGAGTACAGATTATGCTTTCTTAAACCGATTTGGTCGTGTTGGCGAGTTGGCTGCATTAGAATTAAAATTAATTCTGCGCCATAAAAGACCTCGTTCTTCGGTTATAATGGGCTTCTTTTTTCTGTTCTATGGATTTATCTTTTATAAAGAAAAAGCCATCGATAGAGATGCATTCGGACAAATGATGTTCGGGGCTATTTTTATGACAGGAATATCCATCATCATTTACGGGCAGTTTATGTTTGCCTGGCAAAGTGCCCACTTTGATGGAATTTTAGCAAACAAAATCAACTTTAAAGATTACATCAGAGCCAAATTTTTACTCTTTACCATTGGCTGTACAATAATTACTTTATTGGCCAGCTTTTACGGCTTTTTAAGTCCGAAGTTATTATTGTTGCACCTTGCAGCCTATTTATACAACATTGGTTTTGGTACCGTAGTGGTTTTATACCTGGCTACCTTAAACTACAAACGCTTAGATATTACAAAAGCTGCGAGTTTTAATTATCAAGGTACTGGCGCAACCCAATGGTTATTGATGTTTCCATATGCCTTAACACCGATTTTAATTTATGTTCCCTTTGGAATGTTAGATAAACCCTATTGGGGATTAATTGCAGTTTCGATTTTCGGACTTGCCATGTTATTAATGCGTGGTTTTTGGGTAAACTACATTGCTAAGAGATTAGAATTACAACGTTATAAAATAGCCGAAGGCTTTAGAGAATAATTATGATACTAGAAGTTAAGAATTTACAAAAAGTTTATGGCGACAAAACCGTTGTAAACATTCAGGATTTACACATCGAAGCCGGAGAAACTGTTGGTTTAGTAGGAAACAATGGTGCGGGTAAAACCACATTCTTCCGTATGCTTTTAGATTTAATTCGCCCAAGTAGTGGCGAAGTATTGTCTAAAGGCGAAAATGTAATGCAAAACGATAATTGGAAAAATTACACGGCTTCATTTTTAGATGAGGGTTTTCTGATTGATTACCTTACGCCCGAAGAATATTTCATCTTTATTGGCAGTTTGCACAATTTAAGTGTTGCCGATGTATCGGCGTACCTTACACAATACGGGGAATTTTTTAATGGTGAGATTTTAAATAGTGGGAAATATATCCGCGATTTTAGTAAAGGAAACCAGGTTAAAGTTGGTATTGCAGCAGCTTTGATGCAAAAACCAGAGATATTAATTTTAGATGAGCCTTTCGCAAACCTAGACCCAACCACGCAAATCCGTTTAAAGAATTTATTAAAACTTCAAACCGGAAGCATGACGACATTTATCTCCAGTCACGATTTAAATCACGTAACTGATGTGTGTAACCGCATTATTCTTGTGGAGAAAGGCATCGTTATTAAAGATTTTAAAACTGATGAAAATACGCTTAAGGAGCTTGAAAGTTATTTCTCTGCTTAATTTGTACTAATAATGATACATAAAGGAGTATTCGATAACCGAGTACTCCTTTTTTTGTGTAGTAAATTATTCTTTAAAGCTCTAAAACAGTTAAATAAAATTAAATCGTTAGCTAGATATTTTTTGGCATTGTGTTTGAATAATGCAAGTCAGAATTATAAATCAAGATTATTATGAGTATTTCAAAAGTAAGAATAGCGACATTAAGTATAGGGTTGGCAGTGGGTTCAATGGCATTGCAAAGTTGTGATAGTTTAACTAAAACACAAAAAGGTGCAGGTATTGGTGCTGCGGCTGGTGGTGTAGTTGGTGCTTTAATTGGTAAAAAAGCAGGTAATACCGCCGTTGGTGCTTTAATTGGTGGTGCTATTGGTGGTACGGCTGGTGCTTTTATCGGGCGTAGAATGGACAGACAGGCGGCGGAAATCCAAAAGGCAATTCCTAATGCAGAAGTTATCCGCGAGGGAGAAGGTATTATTGTGAAATTCGATAGCGGTATTTTATTCGATTTTGATAAAACGGCTTTAAAAGATGCAGCTAAAACAAATGTACAGAGTTTAGCGGCTTCATTAAATCAATATCCTGATACTGATATTAAAGTAATTGGTCATACAGATAGTCGTGGTACTGAGCAATACAACCAAGGCTTATCAGAAAGAAGAGCAGCAGCCGTAAAAGCATATGCAGTTTCTCAAGGTGTGCCTTCATCAAGATTGGTAACTATTGGTAAAGGTTTTGCAGAGCCAATTGCTGATAACGAAACTGACGCTGGTCGTGCGGCTAACCGTCGTGTTGAAATTGTAATTGTTGCAAACGATGCATTGAAAAACACTGCTCAAAAACAAGGATAATAAAAGCAAATTCCCTCTACCTATGAGGTCATTATATATCCAATCCCGTTGCAATGCAGCGGGATTTTTTTTGGTTTGAAAATCAGGTGTCGTCATTTCGAGCGAAGCCGAGAACCACGAAGTGCTCAGCGAAGCTAAATCTTTGAACAGGTGTAATTTAGTTTAAAAGATCTCTCTGTTCCGCTGCGCTTCAATCGAGATGACGAAAGCTAAGTCGTCATTTCGAGCGAAGCCGAGAACCACGAAGTGCTTAGCGAGGCTAAATCTTTGAACAGGTATAATTTAGTTTAAAAGATCTCTCTGTTCCACTGCGCTTCAATCGAGATGACGAAAGCTAAGTCTGCTGTTTTAATTCATTCAGAAAGGAAATAAACTTTTTATCAGCGTAATTTGCGATGCCTTCATGTTTAAAAGATAACCGACCTTGTTTATCAAAAATTACGGTTGTTGGCAAAGAACCTGCGAAAATTTGCTCAGGAATTTCGCTCGCCGCTATATAAACAGGCATTTCGTATTTTCTGTCTTTCATAAACTTCTCCGATTTAGGTAAATCACTATCGGCATCTACAAATAGAAAAACCACATCTTTATCATTTTGAAATTGTTTATAAAACTTATTTATAGAGGGCATTTCTGCCCGACACGGCGGACACCAGGTTGCCCAAAAGTTTAAAAAAATCACCTTGCCTTCTAAATTGTGTAAATCAACTATTTCTCCTTTTGCATTAGTAAACTTTATACCCGACAAATCCATTTTAGAAGCTTCTGTTTTTTCGATTTTTGGCGAGTAAAGGCCAATTTCCATCAAACCTTTAATAACGAAAGCTTTTGCATCAGGCACAAATATTAGCAGTAAAAATGCAACCAGAATAATGGCATTTAAAAAGTTCTTCTTAACGAATTTCATTATTGTAAATCTAATCCTTTAAACCCAATCTAAATTTTCGAGCGGTATCTTTAGCAATATCATAACCTGCATCGGCATGACGAATAACCCCCATTGCCGGGTCGTTATGCAGAACGCGTTTTAGTCTTTTATTTGCTTCCGGTGTACCATCAGCAACAATTACCATACCTGCATGGATAGAATAACCGATGCCCACACCGCCACCATGATGCAAGGAAACCCAACTTGCGCCGCCTGCGGTATTGATTAAAGCATTCAAAACCGGCCAATCTGCAACGGCATCAGAACCATCAAGCATGGCTTCCGTCTCACGATTTGGCGATGCAACAGAACCGGTATCCAGATGATCTCGTCCAATAACAATCGGTGCTTTCACTTTTCCATCGGCTACAAGCTTGTTAAATGCCAAACCAGCTTTTTCACGTTCTCCTTGCCCCAGCCAACAAATACGTGCCGGTAAACCTTGGAAAGCGATGCGTTCCTGAGCCATTTTTATCCATCGGTGTAAACTTTCGTTTTCCGGGAAAAGCTCCAGTATCAATTTGTCTGTTTCGTAAATATCTTGTGGGTCGCCACTTAATGCTGCCCAACGAAAAGGTCCTTTACCCTCACAAAACAACGGACGAATATAGGCCGGAACAAAGCCTGGGAAATCGAAAGCATTTTCTACACCAACTTCTAAAGCGCGTCCACGTAAATTGTTTCCATAATCAAAAGTAATGGCTCCACGTTTTTGCAACTCGAGCATTTGCTGTACATGTTTCGCCATTGTAGCATACGACTTTTTTACATATTCATCGGGATTGCTTTTACGCAAATCTGTGGCTTCATTAACCGTTAAATCTTGTGGGAAATATCCAATTAACGGATCGTGTGCAGAAGTTTGATCGGTTAACGTATCTGGCGTAATATTTCTGTCTATTAACCTCTGCAAAAGTTCGACAGCATTACAGACTACGCCGATTGATATTGCTTTTTCATCCTTTTGATATTGTAATGCTTTATCAATTGCCTCATCAATATCAAAAATAATTTCGTCGATATATCTGGTTTCCAAACGCTTTCGAATACGCCATTCCTCTACCTCAGCGGCTAAACAAACGCCTTCGTTCATGGTAACGGCCAATGGTTGTGCACCTCCCATCCCGCCCAAACCAGCGGTAACGTTTAGTTTTCCTTTTAAACTCGCATTGAAATGCTTCTTAGCCAAGGCTGCGTAAGTTTCATATGTGCCTTGAACAATACCTTGCGAACCAATGTAAATCCAGGAACCAGCAGTCATTTGTCCGTACATCATTAAGCCTTTATCTTCTAATTCATCAAAATGCTTTTGTGTCGCCCACTTAGGAACTAGCTGTGAATTGGAAATTAACACTCGAGGTGCATCACTATGTGTAGGTAATATTGCAACGGGTTTTCCAGATTGAATTAAAAGGGTTTCATCGTTTTCTAAATCCTTAAGCGCATTTACAATAAGACTTAACGACTCTTTATTTCTGGCTGCTTTTCCTCTTCCGCCGTAAACAATTAAATCTTCAGGGCGTTCGGCAACATCAGGATCTAGGTTATTGAGTAGCATGCGCAATGCCGCTTCTTGTATCCAGCCTTTGCAGGTTAATTCTGAACCCGTAGGTGTTTGTTTTTGGCTTAGGTTTAAACCATTGGTTAGCTTTGTCGTCATAATTACTATAAAGGCAATGTTACTTTCCAAAGATATATAATTGCGTATGAATTGCTAATTTTGGCGAGTTGAAAAAGCACAAGCAAAATATTAACCATTTGCTATCGGTATTTATGCTGATGGTTTTTGCGATTGCGCTAACTCCGTGGAACATCATCCACCATCACCAATCCGAGCCCATAACTGTTAAAGAAGTTAACTGTAAACATTTAAGCCATGTACAGGCGCATGCAGATAACTGTTTGATTTGTAATGCCGGCTTTGAAAAAAATTATGTGCACACCGCACATCTTTATAAAATTTATTTATCAGTAAAAATATTCGGACGAACCGAAGCAACCCTAAAAAGCTTTTATACTGAAATAAAGCGAAGCTCTTTACGAGGCCCACCTTTAGCTTAATTTTTTCTACTTAGGCATTCTTATGCCTTCTTACAATTTATTTTATATGCTGAAATAGAGAGGAGCATTTCATTTGGCTGCTTTATATTCTGCTATTTCTATTATTTTAAAACTACAGACATGAAAAAATTACAGCTTCTTGGCTTCGTAATTCTATATACATTATTTAGCATTAGTGCTTTTGCAAACACACTTACAGATATTACAGGAAAGGTTTTCGATGCAGAAACCAATCAAGCTTTGCCTGGTGCAACGATTTTTATTCCAGATTTAAAAGTTACCGCGGTTACTAATGCTGATGGAGAATTTACTTTAAAAAATCTTCCATCAAGAGGAACTTACCTTGTTGAAGTTCATTATTTAGGTTACAAGGAACAGGCTAAAACGGTAAACTTTAGCACAACAACTTCCATAGAATTTTCGTTAAAATCTACAGCGATTGAAACCCGTGAAGTAGTGATTACCGGAACACTGATTAGCAGTACAAGCAAAAGAAATAGCGCTTCATCTGCAGTTGTAGGTAAAGACCAGCTTTTAGCGCCATCAACTAATTTGATTGATGCCTTGGCTAAAGTTCCTGGCGTTTCGCAAATAACTACAGGTCCATCAATTTCAAAACCAATTATAAGAGGTTTGGGTTACAATAGAATTGTGACTTTGGATGATGGAATTAAACAACAAGGACAACAATGGGGCGATGAGCATGGTATCGAAATTGACCAGTTTAAATCGGACAGGGTAGAAATTTTACGCGGTGCTGCTTCCTTAATGTATGGATCGGATGCCCTTGGTGGAGTAATTAATTTATTAGAGCCAAGCACCGCACCAGAAGGACAAGTAAAAGGCGAATTTGTAACCAATTATTCTACAAACAATGGCCTGACCGCAAACTCATTAATGTTAAATGGAAACCAGAATGGTTTTGTTTGGAGAGCAAGGGGAACATATAAAAACGCACATTCGTTTAATACACCAACTGGTTATTTTCCGAATTCAGGTTTTAATGAAACTGCTTTAAGTGGAATGATTGGCTTAAATAAAAGCTGGGGATACACGCATCTAAACGTTTCGAATTTCAGAAATAATATTGGTTTTTTTGAAGGCGACACAGATGCGAATGGAAACTTTGTGAAAGAGGGTGGCGACCCGTTTTTAGATGGTGATTTTAAAAACAGAACTTTGGATTATCCTCGTCAAGACATCAGACATTTTAAAATTGCTTTAAATAACAACTTTGTTTTAGGCAACGGCAATCTAAAAGCAGATTTCGGTTATCAGCAAAACCAGCGCAGAGAGTTGGAAGACGGACCTGATCCATCATTATTCTTCGACCTTAAAACTTACAATGCCGATTTAAAATACTACATACACGAAACTAATGGTTGGCAACCTGTTTTTGGCTTAAGTGCCGATGCAGGTAAAAGTTTAAACAAAGGTGAAGAGTTTTTAGTACCAGATTACAACACTTATGGAATCGGCGCCTTTGCTTACGCTAAAAAGAACTGGGAAAATAACACCTTTAGTATTGGTGCCCGTTACGATTTCCGCAAAAACAATGGCAAACAGTTAATTGCCGAGGGCGAGGAAGTTTTTGCACCTTTCGAGAATAAATTTTCAAATGTGAGCGGTGCATTAGGTTTTACGCATCAATTTAATGATGAGTTGAACTTTAAAGCAAATGCTGGTTCTGCATTCCGTGCGCCAAACCCTGCGGAATTAGGTTCAAACGGTGTACATGAAGGAACTTTCAGGTATGAAATTGGAAATGCAAATTTAAGCCCGGAGCGTAGCTACCAGGTTGACGCGGCTTTAGAATATGAAGGCAAGATTGTAAGCGCAAGTGCAAGTATTTACAATAACTATGTACACAATTTTATCTACGCTTCAAATAACGGCGAAACAATTGTTGCCGAAGGCGATAATTATCCGGTTTACCGCTATGGACAAGTAAATGCAAACCTGTATGGCGCTGAGGCAACTTTAACCATTCATCCGGTTTCATTTATCCACTTCGAAAACACTTTTGGTTATGTACATGCCCAAAATACAACGCTTAATCGTCCGTTGGCATTTATCCCTGCCGGAACATTGAGAAACGAGTTACGTTTTGAGCCTAAAATTAAAGGTACAAATGATGCATATTTATCGGTTGGAATTAATTCAGCATTTAGACAAAATCGTGTGGATGAAGTTTTTGAAACCCCAACAAGCGGTTATACCCTTTTAAATGCGGGAATTGGTGCTACATTTAACTTAGGTAAGCAAGCTGTACGTTTCTCAGTTTCTGCAAATAATTTATTAAACCAAAGGTATTATGATGCTTTAAGCAGATACAAACCTGGTCGTTTCGACTACGAAAACCCAAGCCTTGGTGTTTACAACCCGGGTAGAAATATAACCTTCGGGTTATTCGTGCCATTTACTTTGGCAAAATAACGAGGAAAATTATCCCGATTTAACTCAATGCAAAACGCTCTCCAGACTATTCGGGGAGCGTTTTTGCTTTAAGATTTTCACAATTATTTGCCACGGAAGCAGAGAAGACACGGAATAAGGAGAATAGCTTGTTCTGTTTCCATGCTTTTGTAGCAATATTTACTTTTAGGTCTACTTCTTAAAAGTTTCCCTTTTAGCTCTAATATATTGATTTGGCCATTCAACATCATCGCCTAAAATCTGAGCCGCATGAGTTGGGAAATAAGCATCTCTTAACGATTCACGGGCAATGAAAATTAAATCTGCCTTTTCTTCCTGCAATATTTCTTCTGCCTGATGCGCATCTACAATAACGCCAACCGCACCGGTATAAATTCCAATTTCGTTACGGATTTTATCAGCAAAAGGAACCTGATAATTTGGACCTGCCGGGATAAAAGCATCAGGCACATTACCGCCCGATGAAGTATCAATTAAATCGACACCTCTATCTTTTAAAACCGCAGCCAGTTGCAAGGAATCATTTTCATTCCAGCCACCCTCCGTCCAATCGGTAGCAGAAATACGCACAAATAATGGTAGTTCTTGTGGCCAAACAGACTGTACCGCTTCAACCACATCAATTACCAAACGGATTCTATTTTCAAAACTACCGCCGTAAATATCTGTTCGTTTATTACTTATCGGACTAAAAAACTCATGCAAAAGATAACCATGTGCGGCATGAACTTCTACAACTTTATAACCCGCTTCTAAAGCCCTCTTTGCCGCAGCTCTAAATGCAAAAACAATAGCCTGAATTTCTTCAATTGTTAATTCATGTGGTGGCAATTGCCCGGCTTTAAAAGGAATTGGCGATGGACCAACCGTTTGCCAGCTGTTTTCGCCTTCGGCGATTTGCTCTCCCCCATTCCAGGGTAAATCGCAACTTGCCTTTCTTCCGGCATGAGCCAATTGAATACCAGCGATTGCACCATTTTCGTGTATAAACGAAACGATTTGCTTTAGTTTATCGATGTGCTCATCTTTCCAAATACCCAAATCGGCATGGGTAATTCTACCCTCAGGCACAACGGCAGTAGCTTCCTGAATAATTAACGAAGCCCCTCCAACGGCTCTGCTTCCGAGGTGGACTAAATGCCAGTCGTTGGCAAAACCATCTACCGCTGAATATTGGCACATGGGTGAGATTACAATTCTATTTTTTAAGGTAATATCCTTTAGCTTTAAAGGAGAAAATAATTTAGACATATTGTTTAAGGTTTACCGCAAAGAAAGCAAAGTTTTTTGCAAAGAAAACTTTGCACTTTGCCTTCTTCGGAGTTATTTATTTAAAATCCTGCGTTTTTAAGTTCTGTATTAATAAACTGAATCTCATCTGTGCTTAATTTCACATTTATCGCCGCTGCATTTTGTTTAGATTGTTCAGCATTTCTTGCACCAGCCAAAGCAATCGTTATGCCCGGGCGTTCAACCGTCCAGCGTAAAACCAATTGAGATAATGTGGCATTCTTTTCATCAGCCAAAGGCTTAATTTTTGCCAGAAAAGCATTTGTTTTTTCTATGCTTTCAGGTGTAAAAAACGGATTTCCCTGACGGTGGTCGCCTGCTTCGAATTTATGGTTTGCTGATAACTTACCAGTTAGTAATCCTCTTTCCATTGGACTATAAGCTAAAACCGCTTTATTCTTTTCGATGCAATATGGAACTGTTTCATCTTCAATACCACGATTTACCATACTAAAAGGGATTTGATTGGATACGATTTCTAAAGTTTCGTCTGCTTCTTTCAATTGCTCCACATTGTAATTACAAACACCTGCATAACGCACTTTCCCCTGCTCAATTAATCGGCCTACGGCTTCAAAGGTTTCGCTGATTGGTGTTGTTGTATCTGGCCAATGAATCTGGTACAAATCGATGTAATCCGTTCCCAACCTTTTTAAAGATTGCTCACATTCGTAAATGATGCTTTCTTTGCCTGCATATTTATAAATATCGATTTCATTTCCAGAATTGTCTTTACTCTTGAACCCGAAATCGCCTTTGGCTAAATCCCAGCGCATGCCGAATTTGGTAACAATTTGCAGTTTATCCCTTGAAATTCCTTTTATCGCATCACCAACAATCTCCTCGCTATCGCCCTGACCATAAATTGGAGCAGTATCGATAGAGGTTACGCCTAAATCATAAGAAGATTTAATTGCTTCAATTGCGCCATTTCTGTCTGTGCTTCCCCACATCCATCCACCAGCTGCCCATGCACCAAAAGTGATTACCGAAAGTTCTAAATCCGAATTTCCAATTTTTCTGTATTCCATTTTACTTCTTTAAAAATTTATCGACTGCATAACTATTATGCGGAAGGTATGCCAATAATACAGATAAAAATGCGACATGAATAAGTTGTGATGGTAAGGCATCCCAGTTTTCTATCATGGTTGTGCCAAAAATTAAAGCTAAAGAAACAGCTCCTGCGAGTAATAATCCTTCTCGGGTAAATAATCCTATTAAAATCATTAAGCCTGCCACAAACTCTAAAATCGGTAATGCGTAGCTGAAAGGTAAAACCAAAGCATCCGGTAAAAAAGACTTTGAAAATTGTTCCATCATCCAATTGCTAAAAACCTCAAGCTTAGGCAAACGCACTAAACCATGGCCAAAAAAGCTCAGACCAATTGCCAATCTACCTATTAAATATGCCCACTTTTTATCCATAAAACCTGTTATTATACAAACATACAGTGATGATGTTTTATTGCAACAAATATTAAACCCACATTTTACATAAGGTTTATAAAGCATCAATTTAAAAAAGATCAGCAAAAATTTGGAAGTCTCAAACTAACATTATACTTTAGTGTATTATTTAACTAATACAGTAGATATGATTAACATTAACAATCTAAATTTTGGTTACAGCAAGCATAAACCATTATTTAAAAATATGAGTATGCAATTAAGCAATGGTCATATTTACGGTTTGCTTGGAAAAAACGGGGCTGGTAAATCTACCTTATTAAAAAATTTGGCTGGCTTGGTTTATGCGCAAAGCGGAACATTGGACGTAATGGGCTTCAACCCTGCGAAACGCCAGCCACAGCTTTTGGAGCAAATTTGCTTCATCCCTGAAGAACTGTATTTACCCGCTGTTAAGATAGATGGGTACTTAAAAGCAAATGCACCGTTCTATAAAAATTTCAATCAGGAATATTTCGATTCATTAATTAAAGAGTTTGATATCCCGGCAGGTAACAAACTTATTGATATGAGCTACGGACAGAAGAAAAAATTCATTATTGCTTTTGGACTGGCTACCGAAGCAAAGCTGATTATAATGGATGAGCCAACAAACGGTTTGGATATTCCTTCGAAAGCACAGTTTAGAAAAATAATGGCTTCTGCTTTAACTGAAGATAAATGCATCATTATTTCTACCCATCAGGTTAGAGATTTAGATAACCTTATTGATACGGTAATTATGCTTGATGATAATGATGTTGCCTTAAAAGCATCGGTACAGGAAATCACAGAAAAATTAACCTTCAAAAAAATTAAGGAAATTGATGATAGCATTATCTATGCAGAGCCTTCACTATCTGGCTATAATGCGGTTATGCCAAATTACCACAATGAAGATAGCAGGCTGGATATGGAATTGCTTTTTAATGCCATCCTTTCAGAAAAAACCAAGTTTAAACCATTATTTAATTAAGCGATGAATAATACATTTAACATTAACCGTTTTGGGCTTTTACTAAAAAGACAATGGCTTGATTTCGGAAAGATATATTTGATAAGCCTAGTTGTACTGGCGGGTGTTCTTATTGCTGCTTATGCATTAAATACCAATGTGCCAAAGAGAATACACTATACCGATGCACAAAACTATTTCATGATGACTTTTAGAATACCTGTATTCGTAATTGTTGGAATGCTCTTTATAAGTATTGTGGCCAGCACTTACTTTGCCTATCTCGGCCAAAAACCAAAGGCTATTTTAGATTTAATGATTCCCGCATCAATTTTCGAAAAATTTTTAGCCGGTATTTTTTACTCTGCAATTGTTGGTTTATTTAGTTACTTGTTAATTTTTTACCTAACAGATGTTAGCTATACGGCTTACATAAACTCGCAAATTGATGCTTTAAAAGCGAGTAGCTCGACAGTTTTGGAGGTTAAAGGTGCCAGAACATTTCTGGCTGAAGTAGCGCCATCGCAAAAGGTATTTAATTATTTTATTGCAATGCCCTTTCTGTTAACGGGTGTTTTCTTACTTGGCTCTATATATTTCGATCGTTTTCATTACATAAAAACAGCCGTTTCTGTTATGGTTTTCGCAGGCATAGCAACTTACATTGTAGCTAAAGTTGCTGATATTCTAACTAAAAACATGGTTATGATGAATCACACTTATTATAAAGATAAAAGTGATGAACTCACGATTTTTCTGATAATAACAATTCTTTTAACCTTCGTAATTTGGGCGATTGCATACATCCGCCTTAAAGAAAAAGAGGTTTAATTTTTAATTGCTTAAATATGGAATTTAGAGATAATAAGGCGATATACCTTCAAATAGCAGATTATGTTTGCGAGCATATTTTGTTAGGAAAATGGAAAGCCGACGAGAAAGTACCTTCTGTAAGAGAGCTGGCTGTGGATATGGAAGTAAACCCTAATACAGTTATGCGCACTTACGAGCTGCTTCAAAACAAAGGCATTATAAATAATAAAAGAGGCATAGGTTTCTTTATTGATGAACATGCGATTGATAATGTGAAAAATTATCGTAAAGTACAGTTTATAGATGATGAATTGCCAGTAGTTTTTAGAAACATCTATTTACTAAATATTGGTTTTGATGAACTTGAGGCCAAATACAAATCGTTTGTTAAAGAAAATTTTAACGCTTAATACTATGAAAACAAGTAATAAATTATTAATTGCACTAGCCATTTCGCTTATCATTATACCAATTATTGTAATTGCGGTAAATGTTAAGATGAATTACAAAAATGAAAAGGCATTTTATAAAAACTTAAAAGGAAATAAAGAACTTGAATCACCCCTTGATGGTTACACAAAAAAAGAATTACCACAATTTTCTGCCGTAAATTTAAACGATGGCAACGATGCTTATGTAAATTTTGTAGTTATCAAAAGTGATAAATCCGGCATCAAAATACCAACTGATTTGATGGAAATTTATGATGTTAACGTTGATAATAATGGCATCCTTCAGTTTGCATTGAAAAATGCAGGCAAGAAAATGAAATATTCTTTAACAGTCTACATTTATTCCAATAATGTTAAGGCCTTTGATATTGCAAAAGCAGCCGGATTTACTTTAGATATTAAAACTGATTCGGTTAATATTAATGCTAAAGATGTTAAACGTTTAAATTTTCAGGAGTTAACGGATATAAATTACTTAAAAATTATCACGAATAAAGTCGGGGATTTAAGATTTGATAATGCAAAAAACGGCATTGTTAATGTTGAGTTGAACAACTCAAACTTTAGCACTTTAAAATCTCCATTTCAATCTTTGACTATTAATTCTACAGGTCAATCCAATATCGAAATATCAGGGGATGTAAGAGAAAAAGCAAGATATGAAATCGATGAACTTAGCATCAAAACTACTGGCAAGACAGAGTTGATTGTTGAGGATATTCAGGTACATAAATCTTCGGGCAGTTTATCCGATTCGACAAAAGTGAATGCTTCTGCGTCCATTATAAAATCTATGTTTAATAAATAAGCTTATCAAAATTAAACCGGTTCTTATTTGCTCAGTAAGTTTTATGCACTAAAATTTCGCATAAAACTTACTGAGTTTTTTATATCATCAGCCAAGATTCTATCTGCGTCATTAAAAGTTACCACGTTGCGATAAGCCGTCCAAATTTCTTCAATCTTAAGCGATGATTTTAAGGGCCTTCTCAAATCCAAAGCCTGGCAAGCGGTTATTAGTTCTATTGCTAAAATATTTTCAAGGTTATTAACCACTCTCAAACATTTAGTAGCCCCGTTTGCGCCCATGCTCACATGGTCTTCTTGTCCGTTGCTGCTTACAATACTGTCTACCGATGATGGTGTACAAAGCTGTTTATTTTCGCTAACGATAGATGCCGCAGTATATTGAGCTATCATTAAACCCGAGTTTAAACCTGCGTTCTTGACCAAAAAAGGCGGTAATCCCCGCTGACCAGAAATCAATTGGAAAACCCTTCTTTCTGAAATGGAGCCAAGTTCTGCTAAAGCAATACATAAAAAATCCAGGCTTAATGCTAGTGGTTGCCCGTGGAAATTCCCGGCAGAAATGATTCTATCTTCATCAGGAAAAACATTGGGGTTATCGGTTACTGAATTAATTTCCGTTTCAAAAACCGAACTGATGTAATTGATGCTGTCTTTACTGGCACCATGAACCTGCGGCACACACCTAAACGAATATGGGTCTTGGGTTTGCTTACCTTCTTGCGCCATAATTTCGCTTCCAAGTAAACAATTACTTATAAATTCTGCGGTATCAATTTGCCCTTTATGTGGTCTGATTTGGTGACTTAAACCATCAAAAGGATCAATTCTGCAATCAAAAGCATCAATGGATATTGCAGCAATTTTATCAGCCCAATTTACCAGTTGATTTGTTTTATTAAGGATATAAATTCCGTAGGCACTCATAAACTGGGTACCATTTATTAAAGCCAACCCTTCTTTAGATTGCAAAGCCAGTGGTTGCCAGTCTAGTTCTTTATAAAGTTCAGCAGTTTTAATTTTCCTTCCCTGGTAGATTACCTCTCCCTCGCCAATAAGTGGTAAAGCCAAATGTGCAAGTGGCGCTAAATCGCCTGATGCACCTAACGATCCCTGCGTGTAAACAACCGGAAAAATATTGTGTGTATAAAAATCTACTAAACGCTGTACGGTTTCTAAAGAAACCGCCGAAAAACCGTAACTAAGCGACTGAATTTTTAAAAGCAACATTAACTTTACAATTTCCAGCGGTACTTCATTACCTGTTCCACAAGCGTGAGAAAGCAGTAAATTATGTTGTAAACGGGTCAAATGTTCTTGCGCTACTTTAACATTTTGCAAATAACCAAAGCCAGTATTAATACCGTAAACAGGCTCATTATTAAGCTTTAACTTATCATCAAGGTAAGCCCTACATTTTTCAATTCTGTCTTTAGCGGCATCGCCAATGGCTAATACATAGTTACCTGTAATTATCTCGGAAATGGTTTTTATGCTTAAAGGTTGCTCACCTATGTAGAAAACGGGCATGGTTTTTAGTCTATCTGGTTGGCTCAAAAGTATAAATTAACTCGCTTAGCAAATTACATTGTACAAAAATATTTTACACATGAAAAGACTTTTCCTTTTAATATCACTTTCTATCCTTTCACTATCAGCAACATACGCACAAAAAATAGATACACTATCCATTAACCTTGAAAATGTAAAATATCCATATTCGTTAAAATATTTACCCTTGAATATTGATGGACAAGATATCAAAATGGCATACATGGATGTTGCCCCAACCATTACGCCTAATGGCCGAACGATTATGCTTTTTCATGGGAAGAATTTTGGTGGGTATTACTGGGGAAATGTGATTAGGGCATTAACGGGTGTTGGTTTCAGGGTTATTGCTCCAGACCAGATTGGTTTTGGCCGTTCATCTAAACCGATAATAAATTACACATTTGAGCAACTCGTAAATTGGAATAAAAAGCTGTTAGATACTTTGGGTATTCAAAAAACATCAATTTTGGGGCATAGCATGGGCGGAATGCTTGCGACCAGATTTGCATTAATGTATCCTGACAGAATGGACAAATTGCTTTTGGAAAATCCTATCGGGCTTGAAGATTATAAGACTTTTGTTCCGGCTTCGACAGTAGATGAGCAATATCAGCGGGAGCTCAGAAATACGGCAGAAAGCATTCGCCAATATTACCGAAGTTCTTACTTCACCGTGTGGAAACCTGATTATGAGTACCTGGTAAACATTGGTGCTGGTGTTACCTTTAGTGCCGACTTTCCCAAATACGCTAAAGTTGCGGCATTAACTTATAATATGATTTACAATCAACCTGTTGTAGATGAATTTCATAACCTGAAAGTACCTACCATTTTATTTATTGGTAAAGATGATAAAACCATTGTTGGCAAAGGTTTATTAAATGCCGACCAACAGGCTATACATGGTTTGTATCGATTTTTAGGTAAGAATACTGCCTTGAAAATACCAGGTTCTAAAATTGTAGAGTTTGATGCCTGCGGTCATATTCCACACATAGAAATTACAACTGAATTTCTAATTGCATTAACCGGAAGTTTGTAAACCCTAATTCACTTCTTTTCCGGTAATTTTGGTAATGCCCTCCAAGTCGAAATCAGATTCAGAACCTGCGGAATTCATTTTACCGTAAAGTTCTAATCTGGTGTGCGCACTCAAAATCATGCCTGTGGTGAGCTCAACCTGCGCATCGCCCATATTTATACCTTTTAAATCGGTTTGTGTTTTCGAACCTAAAACTTCAAATTCTCCTTTAGATATCAGGTTTCCTTTAATCGTTAAAATAGCAACATTACCTTTAATTTCTTTTAAGGTGTAGCTTATAGTCGATTCAATTGGCATAGTAATGTTCATTTTCGAAAGTATTGTCCAACTATCACCAACTTTAACTGGTTTGTCGGGGAAAATTTTCAAAGCTGATTCCATTGTTTGCTTAATCACTTCAGCATTGAATTGCTTGGCGAGCGAGGCTTTTAAAGATTTAATTTGTGCAGAATCAGTTGTCATTTTGCTTACCATATCGCTAACCATTTTCTCTACACCCGAAACAGACTTGATGGTTCCATTCGGTGCAATTAGCATATTAAAGCTTGCATTTTTCAATCCAGAAAACGGATTAGGTTTACCAACTTCCTCAATTTCTGAATCGAGGGTAAGCTCATTGCCCATTCCTGCCGATTTTATCTTGATACGGTTATAAACCACCTTAACATTTTTATCTAAAGCTTTGGCTTCGGTAATTTCGAAAGTATAATCCGTACCTACATTCTGGATAAAACTAGATTCTTTTCCGCCTGCCTTCTGACCAATAATCTGATCGGAATTTATGGTATAAGCATATTTTTTCCCTACCGGAAAAGCTTGCTTAAGCAGATAAGTTTTTTGAGCAAAAGCACTCGTAGCTATTAAAAAAAAGATTACTGTAGTTAAGCGTTTCATAGATGATCTAATTTTTTGCTGGTTGTTGGGCAAAAATTCTGGTTAATTGTAAATAAAGTTCAGGGTGTTTATCCTTAAACAAATCTGGTTTTTCAAAAAAATATTCAGAAACTACGGCAAAAAATTCTGCCTCGTTTGTAATTGCATATGGATTAATATCTGATTTATTATCTTCGATTTTTTCAATTTCCTCACGCATCATTTTTATCCAAGGCAAGGTGTATTCATGCGCCATTAAATTTTCTGGAACACCATCCGTAGCACCGTCTGATTTATCGAGCAAATGCACAAATTCGTGGATGGCTGTATTTTCTTTACCCGCACTTTTAGAAAATCCATGTCTCAACGCAGAGCGAGATAAAATCATTTGTCCGTTCATGTAGCCGCTGCCAACCATTCCCATAATATTTCTTTCGCCGCCTTCAAACTGAAAATCTTTGTTAAAAGTGTCGGGATATAACAAAACGCTACTCAGGTTTTTATATTGCCAATCATCAAAACCAAAAATTGGAATAACAGCGCTCGAGGCAATAAGCAGTTCATCCAAAGTAGTTAACTCTAATTCAATTCCCTCTATCCTAACAGAAGCAAAAAACTCGGCGATTTTTTGCTCAAAGCGTAGTTTTTTTGGTTTATCTAACTTTTGATAATAAGCCACATAATCGTTCAGAATCTGTTTATCAATAACAGTTAAAGGTTCGATTTTGGGCTTTTTCTTCCGAAGGATAAAATATAAAGCGATTAGAAAAATTGGTATCAGGTAAGTAAATGGCAATGAATTCATATTTAGAACAAAGGCTTAGCTTTCTAAAATTTCTAATTGTATTAAAACGTCTTCACGCTTAACCGGATAGGGAATATTACTTGTTAGAGATTGATAAATTGCTTCAAAAAGCGGCAAATAACTTCCAATTTCCGATGGGATAATTTCTTCAGTTTTATTTCCTTCGCCATCTATAGTCGTTAATAAACCTTCTTTACCTTTCGCTTCAATTCCGTAACCTTCATCAGTTAATTTCATACCTGAAAGCAATTGTTCTTCTTGGATATCGGTACGGTCTTTTATAAAACTTCCGCTTACACCATGCAACACAAAAGCAGCCTGCGGATTTACAACCAACATACTCGAAGTCACAAAAACATTAATGCTGTCTGCATAATTCAGCTGGATTGTAAAATAATCATCAACTGCAGTATCTTTTCTGTTTTTGCCTAAAGTTTTATAGAAAGATATTGGCTTACCGAAAAGGCTAATCACCTGGTCTAAAAGATGTGGGCCTAAATCGTAAAGTAAACCACTGGCTTCAATTGCTTGTTCTTTGAAAGCCTTTGGACCGATTACATTTCTATATCTATCGTAACGCAAGTGAAACTCATTTAACTTGCCTAACTTACCGCTGGCTAAAACTTTCTTTACCGCAGCAAAGTCACTATCCCAACGGCGGTTTTGGTAAAAGAAAATTTGTTTTCCAACCGAATCTGCCAATTCAAATAATATTTTAGCCTGTGCTGATGTTGCCGTAAATGGTTTTTCGACTAAAATATGTTTACCGTTTTTTAGAGCAGCTTCAGCATGTTCGTAATGCAGATTATTTGGCGTATTAATTACAACCAACTCGATTTCCGAGTCTTTCAATAACTCATCAACACTGTTATAACTTAAAATTTCAGGATAATCTGCAGCTGCCTTTTTTGTATTACGCTCTACAACTGCCTTTAATTTAAAACCGTTATGTGCATTTAAAAAAGGGGCATGAAAAACCTTTCCTGACATGCCGTAAGCTAATAAACCAGCTGTAACTATTTTATTTGAATTTGTACTCATAGGCTATAAATGTAACTAAAATTAGTTTTTAGGCGATATTGAAACCCTTGCATATTAAAAGTTTTACTTTCTAAAGTCAAAGTTTTAGCTTTCTGCACTCGGCTTTTAGCTTATTTAGGTTAAACACTATCTTTGTCCTTATGAAGCCATCAGAGATTAATGCTAAGTGGAAAGTTTTACAGGAAAGGATTTCTCAAGAATTTGATTCAGATTTTCCTGATTTAAAGGTAATGCTTTTCTTAATTGGCGTTCAGGAATTAGGAAAAGGACCAAAAAAATATAGTAAGCGCCAAAAGGAAGAATTAATGCACATTGCAACCTGCAGGCTTTTAAGCGAAATGGATTTTTACGAATTGGAAGGTGTGGACCAAGATGGATGGCCGCATTGGAAACTGATAAAACCAATTCCGCCATATACCATGCTGGAGCAAGAACTGCTAATGAAATCTTTAGTGGTTCGCTATTTCGAAGATATTTATTCTTAGTTGCCTAGTTTGCCGTTGGCTGAAGCTGAACGGCAATGAAATTGCATTAGCCAGCCTGGCATATTATTTTTTTGGATGTTTGTCTCTGCCGTTGGTTTCAACCAACGGAACATTTAAATGCAGTGTTGGCTTTAGCCGAACTGAAATTTGTATTTTAATGCAGCCTCCGTTGTTCTTAAACCCGATGGCAGCGAATCCCGATTTTTCATCGGGAGCGCGAATCAGCGGGGCCGAACCATTCCGAAGAACCACTTCAGCACCTTTCCGAAATAAAAATCATTGTAATCTTCAGATCTGTTTAATCAAGCCGCAGGAAATAACGAAGATAATACCTTGCTTTAAAGGCAAAAAACTTAAATTTGCGACAACAAAAATCAAATTATAATGAGTTTCAGAATAGAACACGATACCATGGGCGAGGTTCAGGTACCTGCCGATAAATACTGGGGTGCACAAACCGAACGCTCACGCAATAACTTTAAAATCGGACCAGAAGGTTCAATGCCGAAGGAAATTATTCATGCTTTTGGTTATTTGAAAAAAGCGGCTGCAATGGCAAATACCGAACTTGGTGTACTTGCTGCAGATAAAGCTGAATTAATTGCTAAAGCTTGTGATGAGATTATTGCCGGCGATTTAGACGATCAATTTCCATTGGTAATTTGGCAAACTGGTTCTGGTACGCAAAGTAACATGAACGGAAACGAAGTAATTGCAAACCGTGCGCACGTAATTAATGGTGGCGCATTGGCTGATGATAAAAAAGTGCTTCACCCGAATGATGATGTGAACAAATCGCAATCATCAAACGATACCTACCCAACTGCAATGCACATTGCAGCTTATAAACTAACGGTAGAAAATACCATTCCAGGTTTAGAAACTTTACGCAATGCCTTAGCTAAAAAAGTTGAAGAATTTTCTGGCATTACTAAAACCGGTCGTACCCACTTTATGGATGCTACGCCTTTAACGCTTGGACAGGAATTTTCGGGTTATGTACAACAAATCGATAACAGCATCAGAGCCATAAAAAATGCTTTGGTTATGGTTGCCGAACTGGCTTTAGGTGGTACTGCTGTTGGTACTGGTTTAAATACACCAAAGGGTTACGATGTTTTAGTGGCTAAAAAAATTGCCGATTTAACAGGCTTACCTTTTGTAACTGCTCCAAATAAATTTGAGGCATTAGCTGCTCACGATGCAATGGTTGAACTTTCTGGCGCTTTAAAACGTACAGCTGTAGCACTTATGAAAGTTGCAAACGATGTACGTATGTTAAGTTCTGGTCCGCGTTGTGGCATTGGCGAAATCGTCATTCCAGATAACGAGCCAGGCTCTTCAATTATGCCGGGTAAAGTTAACCCAACGCAACCAGAAGCTTTAACTATGGTTTGCGCTCAGGTTATTGGTAACGATGTTGCCGTTTCTGTTGGTGGTATGTCTGGTCATTTCGAACTAAACGTTTTCAAACCATTAATCGCAGCAAATGTATTGCAATCGGCTCGTTTAATTGGCGATGCTTGTGTTTCATTCACGGTTAAATGTGCTGAAGGCATCACTGCAAATTTGCCTGAAATTGAGAAACATTTACAAAATTCGTTAATGTTGGTTACGGCTTTAAATCCGCATGTTGGATATGAGAACGCAGCTAAAATCGCTAAAAAAGCACATAAAGAAAATAAAACTTTAAAAGCGGCCGCTGTAGAATTAGGTTTATTAACCAACGAACAATTCGATGAGTGGGTTCGTCCGGAAGATATGGTTGGCAGTTTGAAATAAAGCTTGCTTAAGCTTTTAAAAAGCAGGGCTATTCGTGCTTCGGTTACTGTAGCCCCGCTTTTCGCTATATTTTAAAACTGTTCTTCGACTACGCTCAGAATGACAGTTTTAAAATGCCGCTTCAATCGGGTTTAATTAACTAAGGCTCCTGGAGTAAAACTTAGGTTGCAAATCGTATAATTAAAACTTAAAACTAAGAAAATGGATAGCTCAATAACTTCAATATTTTTCAGTTTAATTTCTTTAATCTCACCACTTTTTGTGTTTATTGCATCCTGCTATTACATCTCGAAAAACGTAAAAGTTGATGCCATTTTGCTTTTCATAGGCTCTGGTGTGGCCTTACTTTTAAATGTTTTTTACAGTGTTGTGATGCCGTATCTGGTACAAAATAGTGGCATGCCGGTTTCTGAGGTTACCCGATATTATACAATTTTGGGGGTAATTAGCTTCATCGCCGGACTCTGTTTTGCAACGGGTTTATTTCTGTTGATTTATAATACCGTAAACAAAAAAAATATCGCACCCCATCAGTTTCCAATCAATAACGATCAAAGCATAGGCTAACAAAACATTATCTCTGAATACAATGCAAAAAAATGTAAGCATCAGGTCTATTTACATCATCCTTATTACCTTTTCCATCTTCCATCTTGCCTGTTCCCCTCGCCCAAATATTCAAGGCAAAGGTGAAGATTTTATGCAAGGTGTGTGGAACGAAGATTCTGTTGCTTTTAGTGATAAGTTAAGCAATTACACAAAACACCATTTCAAAATTTCCTGCGATTCTATTTACATAGATTTCGTTACTAAAAGCAAGTTAAACTTGTACGAAGATTCATGTTTTAATAATGGTGTTTGGAAAGAATACGCAAAAGGCGTTTATGCTATAAAAGGCGATACCTTATTTGTTGGCGCTACTTTTACGCACGCAAATTATAAGCAAAAAATATCGGGCTGTTACCGTATTGGCCGTTACGATAAAAACTTCCTCATTAAGAAAAAGACTACAGACAGCTTAATTTTAGAGAATTTAAGCGATGGGCGTGAGCTGGTGCTTTCGCTAAAACAAAAATTAACCTGCGTACAAAAAGAATTATAAAATGATATTCAAATCAATCAAAACGAAACTTACAACAGTTGCAATTCTTGGTTTATTAACCTATTTGCCGATGCAGGTAAACGCCTGGGGCATGACCGGCCACCGCGTAGTTGGCGAAATTGCTGACAGTTACTTAAAATCTAAAACACGTAAAGCAATTCAAGCAATTTTGGGTTCAGAAAGCCTGGCTATGTCTGCCAATTGGGGCGATTTTATTAAATCAGATTCGGCTTATAATTACCTATATAACTGGCATTTTGTTAATCTGCCTGCAAATTTAGATAAGCAAGGGGTTTACAATTTTCTCGAAACGGAGAAAGACCCAAATCTTTACAACAAAATACTAGAATTAACTGCGGTACTGAAAAAACCGGGTGCTACTTTAGCTGAGAAAAAATTGGCGCTAAGAATGCTTGTTCATATGGCGGGAGATTTATGCCAACCAATGCACGTAGCAAGAAAAGAAGATTTGGGTGGAAACAGAATATCTGTGCTTTGGTTTAACGAAAAATCAAACATTCATCGTGTATGGGATGAGCAGCTTATCGAGTACCAACAATTAAGCTACACAGAATACACTAAAGCTATAAACCATCCATCAGCAGTTCAGCTTTATAATTGGCAAAACACAACTTTAAAAGATTGCATTTACGAATCTTACCAGGTTTGCTCAAAAATTTACGATAAAACAAAACCCGATTCAAAATTAAGTTACCGTTACAATTTTGATTGGGTTGACACTTTAAACGAGCAATTGCTAAAAGGAGGTATCCGATTAGCTAAAATGCTTAACGATATTTACGGTTAAGAATTTATAACTGATATTTAAAGGAGCTTCATTTTATGAAGCTCTTTTTGTTTACTGTAGCATAAATGCTTTTGATTTCGTTTAGTAATAAAACCAAATCTTTACATTTATACATCTAAAATCTCCATCATGAAAAAATTCCTTCTAATTCTTTTAGCATGTACTGCATTGGCGTGCAAAAAAGACGCAGATAAAACCCTGACCAGCAATACCTGGGCTATCGAATCGACAAATGTTAGCCCAGCTATGACTATTGGCAATAAAACCAGTAGTAATTATATAGAGTTAATGGGTCCAAGTAGTTGTGATGCAACCTGGATGCTATCTTTTGCGACAGATGGTACTTTTACATCCGGAGCTAACGGTGCATTATGTGACCTTTTTGTAGATAACAAAATCAGAACCTGGAAAAAAGATGGAGATCAGATATTTCTATCTACTGACCCAAGTTTTCCATTTACTTTAAAAAAAGATAAGCTTACGCAAACCAAAACTATTTCATTACAGAACGGAATAGTTTACACATTTAACTACGTTTATAAAGCAAAATAATATTGAAAATTTTAATGGTTTGCCTTGGCAACATTTGTCGCTCTCCACTGGCAGAAGGCATTATGCGCCGTTTATCCAATCAAGAAAATCTAAACTGGAAAATCGCATCGGCGGGTACAGGAAACTGGCATATTGGTAAAGCGCCAGATTCTAGAAGTATCGCCGCTGCAAAATCGTTTGGTTACGATATAAGCCAGCAAAGAGCACAGCAATTTAATCATACCATGTTTGCTCAATACGATTTAATTTTCGTAATGGATAGAAATAATTTAACGGACGTTCAAAGTCTGGCTAAAACGGCCGAAGAGCGAAATAAGGTTAAGCTATTTCTAGATAATGACGAAGTCACTGACCCGTATTGGGACAACAACTTATTTGCACTCGTTTGTAAGCAAGTTGAAGAAAGATGTAAGCAAATTATCAAACAACTTTCTTAAATTTAAAAATTCGTCCATCTAACCAAAATCTTATGAAGAGAATTTTAGCTTTCAGCATTATTATTTGTTCAATCTTTTTATTGCAAAGTTTTACCAAGCAAAGTAAAAAAGCAAGAATTCTGGTTTTCTCAAAAACAAAAGGCTTTAGACACAACTCAATAGAAACCGGGAAATTAGCCATACAACAGCTCGGCCTAAAGAATAATTTTGAAGTTGATACAACCGAAAATGCAGATGCCTTTGTTGAAGGAAATTTAAAAAAATATGCCACAGTAGTTTTTTTAAGCACTACTGGCGATGTGTTAAATGACAAACAACAGACTGCCTTCGAAAAATATATTAAAGCAGGTGGAGGTTACGTTGGCATACACGCCGCTACAGATACTGAATATGATTGGCCCTGGTACGGTAAACTTGCAGGCGCTTATTTTGTTAGCCATCCGGAAGTACAGGAAGCCAGATTTGTAATTAAGGATAAAAACCACCCATCAACCAAATTCTTTACAGATTCTGTTTGGATGCACAAAGATGAGCTTTATAATTTTAAAGACATTAACCCCGATATAAAGGTTTTGATTAGCATTGATGAAACTTCGTATAAAGGCGGAAAAAATGGAAACTTTCATCCTTTTAGCTGGTACCATAATTACGATGGAGGCAGGGCTTTTTACACCTCAATGGGACATACTAGGGAGTGTTGGACGGAAGATAAGTTTCTCAATCATTTACTCGGAGGTATAAAATATGCTATGGGCAAATCAAAATTTTAAAAAACAAAAAGGCTAACTTTTACAAGTTAGCCTTTTTGTTTTCTATTGAGTGTAAATTCTTATTTATCTAGAATAACAACACCTTTAGCTTCAAATGCCAGTTCTTTTTTAGGGTCTGTAATTTTTGCAACTTCTTCCGGAGATTTCTTAGCGTCCTCAGCGTAATGGCGTAAAGTTTCAACTGAAATGGTTTGTTTTTTAGCAACACCATCTAAAACAACATTTTTACCAACTACATCCATTGGCATAAAGAAAGCATAATCTTTAAACGTTACACGCATTGGTTCGCCATTTGGCATTTCTAATGTCATCCAACAACCTTTCTTTTTGCAAACATCAACAACTTTGCCTTCAATTTTCATATCAGCAACTTTTTTGTCGCCCATTGCAGCTTCCATTTTAGCAGCTGGTTTAACATCACCTGGTGCTACAGCATCACCAAATTTTTGTCCTTTAAAATCAGCTTGAGCAAATGTTGCTGCAGCAAACAGGCAAAAACTTAAACTTAGGATAATCTTTTTCATAATATTTTTTAGTGGTTATATTAATAAGTTATTCGGTTAATTATCTGCTACAAAGTTATTTAAAATTTTTCTAAATAACATAGCGCAAAAAAAATCCTCGCTAGCTCTCACTAACGAGGAAAATCATCCCTATTGTTATAGATCACATCCCATGATGTACAACATAATGTATTAGGCAATAGTTAATCCAAAGTGGTAATCTCAAGCAAAACAATACTCAAACAACTGTATATCAATAATTTAAATAAACATAAAAGTTGTGCCGAAAAATTTTAGGGTTGTGGATTTGAGGAAAACACGCTATTAACTGTGGAAATGTGTGGAGCATAATTCCCCGTTTTAGAATTTATCTAACCGAAAATTAAGCCGAAAACATCTTCAATCTTACTCACAGCTTTGATTTCTAAATTATATTTCTTGGCATCTATACCTTTTAAATTATATTTTGATATGTAGATGGTTTCAAAGCCAAGTTTATCGGCTTCTGCTATTCGTTGCTCAATTCTGTTAACTGCCCTGATTTCTCCAGATAAACCTACTTCAGCTGCAAAACAATTTTTTGTAGATACCGGAATATCCTGGTGAGATGAAATGATTGCAATTAAAACAGCCAAATCTATCGCCGGGTCTTCAACACGTATTCCGCCTGCAATATTCAGAAAAACATCTTGTGCGCTTAATCTAAAACCGCAGCGTTTTTCCAACACAGCCAAAAGCATGTTCATTCTCTTGGTATCAAAACCAGTAGCAGAGCGTTGTGGTGTTCCGTATGCAGCCTGACTAACCAAAGCTTGTGTTTCGATTAACATTGGTCTTGCGCCCTCAAGCATAGCGGCTATAGCAATTCCACTTAGTTCTTCATCGCGTTGCGAGAGCAGAATTTCAGATGGATTGGAAACTTCTCTTAAGCCACTTCCTTGCATCTCGTAAATACCAAGTTCTGCTGCGGCACCGAAACGATTTTTTATCGAGCGTAATATGCGGTATACGTGATGTCTGTCGCCCTCAAACTGCAAAACTGTATCAACCATATGCTCCAGGATTTTCGGCCCGGCAATTGCCCCATCTTTTGTAATGTGGCCAATTAAAAAAACTGGAGTTCCGGTTTCTTTAGCAAAACGAAGGAGTTCTGCCGTACACTCTCTAACCTGCGACACACTTCCAGGAGTAGAATCTATGTGCGATGAATGTAAGGTTTGAATAGAATCTACAACGATAATTTCTGGCTCTAAAATTTCTATTTGTTTAAATATATTTTGGGTTGAGGTTTCGGTTAAAATGTAGCAGTTTGATGAAGGATTTTCTGTTATCCTTTCTGCCCGCATCTTGATTTGCTGTTCACTCTCTTCGCCAGAAACATATAAGAGTTTTTTGCCTTTTAGATTCAAGGCAAGTTGCAACATCAACGTAGATTTCCCGATGCCGGGTTCGCCACCAATTAATATTAATGAGCCTTCTACCAAGCCGCCTCCTAAAACGCGGTCCAGTTCTTTATCATTTGTAGACACTCTGCGTTCTACAGATTGTTCAATTTCATCAACTTTGCTTGGCTTATTAACTTTTCGGGCAGTATTTTCGTTTTTCCAGGTTGGTACTGATGCAGGTGTTTTTTCAACAATTTCTTCTACAAAAGTATTCCATTGGCTACAAGATGGACATTTGCCAAGCCACTTTGCCGATTCGTAGCCACAACTTTGACAGAAATATGCAGTTTTAGATTTTGCCAATTTATTTAAGGTTTTAGATTTACGAATTTAGATTTTAACCCTTTAAAATACTTTAATTTTTTTAAACATATTGGCATCAAAATCTATAAAAACAAAAAGCCTGATTTACTAAAACCAGGCTTTTTGTTAATTGTATTTTTTGTTAAAGTTTTATTTCTTCATCTTTTGAAGAGATAAAATGAAACTCGGTTAAATGATATGCCGACTGTGCTTTGACTTTTATCCATTGGCCGTATTTAAAAAACCAACGGCGTTGAAGATTGAAAATTCCTTTCGTAATATAAGCTTCAATATATGGGTGCACACAAAGTGTTATGCCCTTTTCATTTTGCTCACGCAAAATATAGTTCAGGTTATTTTCAATATCATCCATTAAAACAATACTTGCCTTAATTTCTCCGGTCCCGTCGCAGGTCGGACATTTTTCTACCGTAACAATATTCATTTCCGGACGAACACGCTGTCTGGTAATTTGAACCAAACCAAATTTACTTGGAGGTAAAATGGTGTGTTTCGCTCTATCCAACAACATCAGCTCACGCAAATAATCGAATAGTATTTTACGGTTTGTTGGTTTGTGCATATCGATAAAATCGATTACCACAATACCGCCCATATCACGCAAGCGCAATTGTCGGGCAATTTCTTTAGCCGCTTCTTTATTAACCTGTAAAGCATTTTCCTCTTGGTTTTCTTTACTGGCGGTGCGGTTTCCACTATTCACATCTATTACGTGAAGTGCTTCGGTGTGTTCTACAACTAAATAGGCGCCACCCGGTAAGTTTACAGTTTTTCCGAAAGCATTTTTAATCTGCTTTTCAACTCCAAAATGGTCGTAAATAGGTTCCTTCTGTTTGTACAACTTCACAATTTTTTCCATTTCTGGAGAAATATCGTGTACATAAGAACGAATATCATCGTACAATTCTGGTGTACTCACGTAAACGTTTGTAAAATCAGGGTTCAGAATATCACGAATTAACGTAGATGATCTGTCCATTTCTCCCCAAACACGCTTAGCAGGTTCGGCAGTGGGAAGTTTTTTAATAAATGTTTCCCACTTTGCAATCAGATCTAAAAGATCTTTTTGCATTTCGGTAACACCTCTTCCTTCGGAAACGGTTCTGATAATTACCCCAAAATTTTGAGGTTTAATACTTTCGATAATCTTTTTTAAACGATTACGTTCGGTATTACTTTTTATTTTTTTTGATATTGATATGGTATTGGAGAATGGCACCAGTACCACATATCTGCCGGCAATTGAAAGATCGGAACTTAATCGCGGTCCTTTAGTAGAAATAGGTTCTTTTGCAATTTGAACTGGCAAAAGCATATTTTTACTAAGCACATCAGATATTTTACCCGCCTTATTTATATCGGCTTCGAGTTTTAAATTATCTAATAATGTGCCTGTAACCGAGCCATTTCGCTTGATCTTAGTTAGCTTAATTAAAGATTGTACCTGTGGGCCCAAATCAAAGTAATGCAAAAATGCATCTTTTTCATAACCAACATCCACGAAAGCAGCATTCAGGCCAGGCATAATTTTTTTAATGCGGCCTAAATAAATATCGCCTACAGCGTAGTTATTATTGATTTGTTCTTTATGAAGCTCAACAAGTTGTTTGTCTTCAATCAAAGCTATGGTAACTCCGGCAGGAGTCGAATTGATAATTAATTCTTTTACCAACAGCTACAGATTTAAGGCTTTCGCCTATTAACAAATGGATAGTAAATAAGAACACAGTGATACAGCCCTAACGTTATACGAAAGAAAAATCTTATATAAGCGTTTAAACCTCACAGCAAAACTATGAGGTTTAAACGGGCTAAATCAAAATAAGAAACTATTTTTTCTTATGTCTGTTTTTTCTTAAACGTTTTTTACGTTTGTGAGTAGCCATTTTATGTCTTTTTCTTTTTTTACCGCTTGGCATAATTTTAAGTTTTAAATGTTTTTATTAATCCGTTAATTAACTTTTATTCTTTAGTTCAGCAACCTTTTTATCAATAAACGAAGATAAAGTTGGGTCAGCCGCTAATTTTTTGCTTTTTAAATAAGCTTCTACAGCTTCTTTGTTTTTGTCTAAATTTTCTAAAGCCGTAGCTAAATAAAAATAGGCTTCAGGTGTTGGAGCAGTGGCGATTACAGTATTAAAACGTGGAATTGCTTTGTCAAACTGACCTGATTTAATTGAGAATAAACCAAGATTCATGTTTGCTTTAATATTCTTAGGTTCTTTAGCAACAACTTCGAGCAACATTGCAATACCTTGCATTGGGGCGCCTAAACCGTTTACTATCGTTACACCTAATCCTGTTTTAGCATCGATGTTTTCTTTGTCTAAATCTAATGCTTTTTTGAAAGACGTATTCGCTTTTTGCAACAATGCTGGCTGTGCCAAGCTATCCTGGGTACTTTCAAAAGCTTTTAAGAATTTATTACCTGATGCTAACCAACTTGTTGAAGATGGTTTCGCTTCGGCAACAACTTCTAAATAAAGTGCCGATGGCGTAATTTGTTCAACATCATCCCATTTCTGAGCTAATTGTTGTGCAAGCTCTACTTTTTCTGCACCTGATGCACCTATGTAGCTGTTTTCTAAAACTGTAATATCCTTAGCAAGGCTTTGGTTTATTACATTTTTAGCAGCAACTGAGGTTTGTTCGATTGTTAAACCAGCGGTTGATGGTGCACCTTGCTCAGCAATTTGACCAGAGCTTGGCAGCTTACCATTTTCTTCTGTTGGTTTAACTAAACCTTTAATGTCTCTGGTAAATAGAAAGGCAACAAGCAATAAAATCGCTCCGATAATGATGGTTTGTTTTAATCTGATGCTACTATTCACGATATTTCGACTTAGGCTTCTACTTTAATTTTTTTCGAGTTACTTTTTACTTTATCAACAAATACTTTTGCTGGTTTAAAGCTTGGAACGAAGTGTTCAGGGATAATTATTGCAGTGTTTTTAGAGATATTTCTAGCAGTTTTTTGCGCTCTCTTTTTAACAACAAAGCTTCCGAAGCCTCTAACATAAACATTTTCACCGCCAATCATGCTGGTTTTGATAACCTTGAAGAATGCCTCAACTGTTTCCTGCACATCAACCTTCTCAATTCCGGTTTTTGTTGATATTTCTGAAATAATATCTGCCTTAGTCATATTTTATTATTTATTATGTATTGTGTATTTTAATATTATCACTGTTTTGGGGTTGCAAAAGTATTGCTTTTTAATGAGATAGGGAAATAAAAGATGATTTTTTTATCTACCCGCTTATCAGAGTATTGCAACTTTTTCTTAAAACCGATAATTAGACCGTAATTTGCATTAATGACTTTCCAAAATGAGATTATAAACTGGTATTTAGCCAACAAGAGAGATTTACCCTGGAGGCATACGAATGATGCTTACACAATTTGGCTTTCTGAAATCATTTTGCAGCAAACCCGAGTTGAGCAAGGCTTACCATATTTCAATAAATTCTTAACAAATTTCCCTACGGTTACTGATTTTGCGAATGCTACCGAAGCTAAGGTTTTGCAACTTTGGCAAGGCTTAGGCTACTATTCTCGTGGTAGAAATATGCATGCCACTGCTCAAACTGTTGTAAATAATTACCAAGGCATTTTTCCTACAGATTATCAACAGTTAATTACGTTAAAAGGCATTGGCGAATATACCGCAGCGGCTATTTCTTCGTTTTCATCTGGCGAAGCCAAAGCTGTTGTTGATGGAAATGTATTTAGAGTTTTGGCAAGATATTATGGAATTGACACCCCAATAAATACTCCGAAAGGCAAAAAAGACTTTTTCAAACTTGCAAATGATTTGCTTTACACTCAAGACCCGGCATTATATAATCAGGCAATTATGGAGTTTGGCGCCATTCAATGCAAACCTAAATCGCCAAATTGTGCTGTTTGTCCTTTAAATTTAGATTGCTACGCGTTAAGTAAAAATGCAGTGAACCAGTTACCGGTGAAATTGCCAAAGGCCGAAAAAAAATATCGCTTTATAAATTATTTCGTTTGTGCTGAGCAAGACAAAATCTTAGTTCGCGAACGACAAAAAGGTGATATTTGGCAACATTTATATGATTTTCCTTCTATAGAAACATCAATTATTCCAGAAACTGATGATGAAAATTTTAAATCGACAGTTAATGAAACATTTGGAAAAGATGCTTCAATATTTTTTTTGAGTTACAAAAAACATGTTTTAACGCATCAAATAATCCATGTGCAATTTTTTGCTTTAAATAATTATATCTTTAACTTTAGTAAACAAAAGGAACTTAATTGGGTTTCTTTTAATACCTTGGATGAATTACCAAAACCCAATGTTATCAGAAATTTTGTTGAAGAATTTTCTGAAAGCATTTTGAAGACTTAACTAACCTTCTTTAACTGGCTTAAAAATTCGTCTACATTGAAAAACTAACCAAAAAAATATTTTATGTCTGGGATTAACAAAGTTATTTTAGTGGGACATTTAGGCAAAGACCCTGAAGTTCGCCACTTGGATGGAGGTGTTACGGTAGCAAGCTTTCCGTTGGCCACTTCTGAAACGTACAATAAAGATGGTAAACGAGTAGAGCAAACCGAATGGCATAATATTGTTTTGTGGAGAGGTTTGGCTGAAGTTGCTTCTAAATATCTGCAAAAAGGAAAATTAGTTTACATCGAAGGGAAATTAAGAACCCGTTCTTTTGAAGACAAGGAAAAAGTAAAAAAATACGTTACCGAAATTGTTGCCGAGAATTTCACAATGCTAGGTAGGAAAAGTGATTTTGAACCAGGACAACCTGTAAATCATACCCAACCTACCGAATCAAAAATAGAAGATGAATTTACAATAAGACCAGGCGATGAAAATGGAGATTTGCCGTTTTAGTGTTCCCATAAAATAAAAAAGCTGCTCTTGATTTCTCAAGAGCAGCTTTTTTATTTCTATATATTATTATTCAACTGTAACTGATTTAGCTAAGTTTCTTGGCTGATCTACATTACAACCACGCATCACAGCAATGTGGTAAGATAATAATTGAAGTGGAATTGTGGCCAATAAAGGTAAAAATGCTTCATCTGCATCTGGAATTTCGATGCAATAATCGGCCATCTTTTTTACTTCCGTATCGCCCTGCGTTACAATTGCAATCACTTTACCCTTACGTGCTTTTACCTCTTGAATATTGCTGATAACTTTCTCGTAAGATGAATTTTGAGTTGCGATAAAAACTACTGGCATTTCTTCATCAATTAAAGCAATCGGACCGTGTTTCATTTCTGCCGCAGGATAACCTTCAGCATGAATATATGATATCTCTTTAAGTTTCAAAGCGCCTTCTAAAGCAACCGGAAAACCACTTCCTCTACCTAAAAACAAACAGTTTCTTGAGTCTTTTATCTTCTCGGCAACTTCTTTGATCAGTTCATTTGATTCTAGCGCAATCTGAATTTTATCCGGAACGGTATCTAACTCAGTTAACAAACTAATCATTTTAGATTGTGTAATGGTTCCTTTTTGCTGAGCCATATAGAATGCCATCAAAGTAAGTGCAGTAACCTGAGCTGTAAAAGCTTTTGTTGATGCTACACCGATTTCGGGACCAGCGTGTGTGTAAACACCTGCATGAGATAACCTTGGAATTGAAGCCCCGGCAACGTTACATATTCCGAAAATGGTTGCACCTCTTTCTTTAGCCATTTCAATTGCGGCCATCGTATCAGCTGTTTCCCCTGATTGAGAAATTGCAATTACCACATCTTTCTCCGTAATAATCGGATTTCTGTATCTGAATTCCGAAGCATATTCAACCTCAACCGGAATACGAGCATATTCCTCAATTAAATACTCACCAACTAATCCAGCGTGCCAAGAAGTTCCACAAGCAACAATAATTATCCTGTCAACGTTCTTTAGCTTCTCTACAAACTCTTTAATACCACCTAACTGTACTTTTCCTTCTTCAGGATAAATACGGCCACGCATACAATCTTTAACAGAGCGAGGTTGTTCGTAAATTTCCTTTAACATAAAATGATCAAAACCACCTTTTTCAAGCATTTCAAGTTTCAATTCAAGTTCTTGAATCAAAGGCGTTTGAACAACATTATCTAAATGTTTTACCAATAAATCATCCTTGGTTACTAAGGCAATTTCATTATCGTTAAGGTAAATTACGTTTTTAGTATATTCTATAATTGGAGTTGCATCAGATGCGATAAAATATTCGCCTTTGCCAACGCCAATAACCATTGGGCTACCTTTTCTAGCTGCAATTAAACGATCTGGATTTTCCTTATCCATAATTACGATGGCATATGCACCGCTTACCTCATGTAATGCCAATCTAACGGCTTCAAATAAATCGATTTGCTCAATTTTTTGAATTTCTTCGATAAGATGAATTAAAACTTCTGTATCGGTATCGCTATTAAATTCGTGACCTCGACCAATAAGCTCTTCTTTGATGGTTGCATAATTCTCGATAATACCATTGTGGATTATAGATAGCTGACCATTGTTGGATGTGTGGGGGTGTGAATTACGGTCTGATGGAACACCATGTGTAGCCCATCTTGTGTGACCCATTGCAATACTGCCAGATTTATCTTTGTCTTCAGCAAACTCTTCTAAAGCCGCTACTTTACCTACTTTTTTATAAATATGTTCGCCGCTGTTATTCATTAACGCAATACCTGCGCTATCATAACCACGGTATTCTAATCTTTTCAGACCTTTTAAAACGATTGGCCAAGCTTCTCTATAACCAATGTAACCTACTATTCCACACATGTTTTTATAAATATATGCGGCAAATATAATAAACAAACGTTTGTTTCAATACGCTGTTGGCTTTTTGCCAATTAAACAGCAAAAAAAAACCTCGGATACGGATTGTAAACGAGGCTTTTTCTAAGTTTTAACTTTACTTAATTCATTTTAGTATAATAAATATTAAGCTTAAGGCGATTTGTTGTATTTCCAAATGAACCAATAACGGCTCTTGATGCTGATGTTGTCGATCTGGCCGCACCTAAATCAAATGATGTTGCTGTTAAAGATTCAGGGGCAATAAATGTTCCGTAATCAATTTTTGTTCCATCTATGATATCCTGAACATATGCCGTTACATTAAATACATATCTGTTTTTTAATGAATCGTAATATCCTCCAAAAGCAGCATCGGCTTTAGCCCTTGGGTCGCCTGCATAATTTGATGTAGATTGGTCGCGGTCAGGAACATTCACCTCCTGCTCTGCAATATCCCAACGGTATAACGATAACCTTTGCGATGGCGCAAATGGAAGCGCATAAGTCCCTGCACTTAAATCGACTACCAATTCTGCTTTATTTATTACCGCTTTGCCGTAAACACTTGTAAAGTTTTTCAGCGTTGGAAAACTAATTTTAGTTCGAACACCAGCCAAACCTTGTAAATAAGTTACACCGTATTGAACTGCTGGATTATCTAATTGTGTTTGTATAGCTGTACCAGTGTAATCGTGTTTAATATTAGCTGAAACAGCTCCTGCTCCTATTACAAAGTTTTTTGATAGGGTATCTACACCACTTGTAGTATTGGGTTTTCTATACACTAATTGCAGATAAGAATTTGAGCTTGCGAAATCTAAAAATGCAACACCGCCAGTTCCGGTAGAAGTTGACTTATTTATCTCCGCATACAAACCTTTGAAATATTCAATAAACTTAGAATTACTTGAAGTACCAGTTGTAGGCAAACTTAAGATTGTACTTTGTATAAAAGCCTTATTTAAAGGAATTCTGATTTGAGGTGTCATTGTTCTAACTGTATCCTTCCCGCTTGTTACCACCTCAGTTACCTTTACTTTAGTATTAGGAAATATTCTGTTATTGAAATTACCAAGCAAAGTGCTATTGTGCGCAATCACATCCGAAGATTTATACTTGGTAAGTGCACTGCTAAGTTGGTATACATCTACACTGTATTTTGATGTTGCAGTATCACCATAAAACTGAGTACCTAAATTAAGAACAAGTACTGCAGAGTCTAATGTCGCGGATGTAAAATCAAGACTAGTTTCAGTTCCAGGAAGCTGAACAGTCATCCCAACACTTGATTCAGTTTTTCCGAAAATCGGATCAACCATATATCCGAAAGGAAGTGCAGCCAATCTAGACGTAGTTAAAACCGGTTCTTTTACCGTTTGTGAACTAACCAGTTGGTCGTTAACCAATGTGCCTTGTATAGCCGAATTTGGATCTACATCTAAACCAACTCCATTAGGGTTTTTACACGACGCAAAAAGAAAAAGACCTATCAACAGGGTTAATAAGTCTTGTTTTGTAAATTTCATATTTAAAAATAATAATGCCTAATTAAGCTACAGAAACCAATTCTTCATTTGAAACTTCTTCATAAAAAGTATAGAAGTTTTCAAAATTTTCGGTTAAGTTATAAGCTAAAGTTGGCTTATTTGAATCTTTAACAAATTTTAACAAAGAAGCGTCAAGGTTTTCGTCAGCTAAAACAACTGCATCAGAGTGCGTAATAGCACCAACATGCAAACTGTTAACATCAGCACCTTCGTAAGCTTTGGTATCATCTTCAGTCATGTTTGCCATAACCGCTTTTTTAGAAAAATTAGCATTTAATTTCTCTGTAAAGCCATCCTCATAAACAGAATAAACAACTCTTGAATTTTTGAAAGTCGGGTCGTTTTTATACGTTGTTTTGATGTAAGCAGGCACTAAAGAACTCATCCAGCCATGACAATGAACGATATCTGGTGCCCATCCTAATTTCTTAACGGTTTCTAATGCACCTTTGCAGAAGAAAATTGTGCGCTCATCGTTATCATCAAAGAATTTTCCGCTTGCATCTCTAAATACTTGCTTGCGTTGGAAATATTCTTCATTATCCAAGAAATAAACCTGCATACGAGCCGCAGGGATAGAAGCTACCTTAATAATTAAAGGGTTATCATTGTCATCGATAATGATGTTCATTCCAGACAAGCGGATTACTTCGTGTAAACGATTTCTTCTTTCGTTGATGTTACCAAATTTCGGCATAAGAATGCGGATTTCGAATCCTTTCTCTTGCATTGCTTGTGGTAATTGACGGGTGATTTCAGAAATTTTAGTAAGCTCGAGGAAAGGCGACATCTCGTGTGTAACAATCAGCAGCTTCGTTTTTGCCATCTCCATATTTTAAGAAAATATTAAGTTAAATAAAAGATAATGAGCTGCAAAGATAAGAATAATAATACTATTTATCAATATAGCAAGTATTTGTTTGCTTAGTTTTAGATTAATTTACACCTTTACGCCTTTAATTTAGATTGTCCGAATTGGAAATATTTAAAACTAAAGATGCTCTTAAAGCATACTTAAAACCTTTAAAGGCAGCAGGTAAAAAAATAGCACTTGTACCAACCATGGGTGCACTGCATAATGGCCATATTTCGCTAATTAAACAAGCGCAACAAAACGCCGATATTATTATTTGCAGCATTTTCGTTAACCCAACACAATTTACAGATCCAAAAGATTTGGAAAAATACCCCCGACCGATTGAGCATGATTTAGCCATGCTAGATGAAGCGGGTTGCAATGGTGTTTTTATGCCAAATGTAAATGAAATGTATCCTTCTGGAGAAAATGAAAACTGGCACATTGATTTAGGCAAAGCCGAGTTTTTACTAGAAGGTGAATTTAGAAAAGGACATTACCAGGGCGTAACTCAAATTGTAAAAAAACTTTTTGATGCGGTAGAACCAGATATCGCTATGTTTGGGCAAAAAGATTTCCAACAGGTATTGATGATAAAAAATATGCTTGCGCATTTTAACTTACCCATTACAATTTTTACCTGCCCGATTATCCGCGAAGATGATGGTTTAGCGATGAGCAGTAGAAATATACATTTATCATCAGCTGACAGAATCCACTCTTTAGTTTTGAGCAAATCGCTTCAGTTTGTTCTAGATAATTACGATAAGTTTTCACTAACTGAACTTCAGGAAAAAGCTAAAAACTTTTATAACGGAATTGAAGGCGTAGAATTAGACTATTTTACAATTGCCAACAGCGATACTTTAGAACCTGCTACCTCAAAAGAAGAAAAAAATCAAATTGCACTAGTTGCTGCAAAAGTTGGCAATACCAGGTTGATTGATAATATGATTATTAGATAATGAATGAGTTTTGATTGATTGAATTAGTGAATGGTATATTTCAATAGCTAATTTAATCACCCAAATATTTAATCATTTTTGTTCTGCCCACCCTTCACAAATCCAATCAATCTCTAATTCTATCATTTCATTAATTCTATAATTCATTATTACTAACTTTGCCGAATGGTTATCACAATATTAAAATCAAAAATACACCGTGTTAGAGTTACACAAGCCGAATTAAACTATGTAGGCAGTATTACGATTGATGAAGATTTAATGGACGCAGCTAATATTATTGCGAATGAAAAGGTGCAGATTGTAAATAATAACAACGGAGCACGTTTCGAAACTTACGTAATAAAAGGGGAACGCGGTACTGGTACAATTTGTTTAAATGGCGCAACAGCCCGATTAGCACAACTTGGAGATGTATTAATTATCATGTCTTACGGTTCATTACCAATTGACGAAGCTAAGAAATACAACCCTATTCTTGTTTTTCCTGATGATAACAACCATTTATTAAAATAAAAGCTTTTGAAACTTGACCTAAAAACAGCGTTAAAATATATCATCCTGTTTTTAATAGGTACAAGTGTTCTATACCTGGCTTTCAAGGATCAGGATTTATATAAAATCTGGTTAGAAATTAAAGCCGCCAACTTCTTTTGGATATTTATTTCAGCATTTGCCGTTATTATTGCCAACATTATCAGGGCACTGAGGTGGCAAATGCTTTATCAATCCATTCAATACAAACCTAAATTCTGGAATATTTACCATGCTGTTATGATTGGCTACCTGGCTAATCTGGCTTTGCCAAGGTTTGGAGAGATTGGCAGATGCTCGGTGATGCACAAAACCGAGAAAATCCCGATGTTTCTATCGATTGGTACGGTGATTACCGAACGACTATTTGACGTGCTAATGTTGCTTTTCAGTGCCTCAATCATGCTGATATTTCAATACGGTTTAGTTTCTAACTTCTTTCAGGAAATCATTTACAAAGCTATTTTAAATAAAATCACATCAGCTAACTATTCCCTATTAATCGGACTTACAATAATATTATTGATTATTCTTAGTGCTTTAATTTATTTTTTGAGACAACGATTTAACAGAAAGTTTTTGAAAATATTTGTCGGCCTGCGACAAGGATTTGGCTCCTTCGGCAAACTCCAGCAAAAAGGATTGTTCTTGACTTATACCTTGTTAATTTGGCTTTGTTATTTAATTTCAATCTACACATGCTTTTTTGCAATGGAACAAACTACAGCCTTATCAATTAGCGCAGCATTTACCGCAGTAGTATTTTCTGGTTTTGCAATGGCAGCACCTGTTCAAGGTGGCATTGGAGTATTCCATTGGATGGTTGCCAAATCATTGGTTCTTTACAATATTCCCTTCAATGATGGGTTAGCTTACGCCACAATCATCCATTCATCACAAGCACTTGTAATTTTGATTTTAGGCGGATTAAGTCTGCTGGTTGTTTTGGTTAAGAAACAACCGACTGCCACGGCAGGTTAATATACTCCCTATCTCCTCGATTATATATCGGTATTATCTCGGTATCCAACTCCGTATAGAGACTGGGAATAAATCGTAGATAAACTGGATGATTACAGGATGATAATTATTATACAAATAATGGTGCTTTGTATTTAAGATACGACTCATCTATTAAAAATAATACTATGCAACCATAGTATTTTCAATCTATAAACCCTACATTTGATTTACTAACCTTTTATACATAAATGTTATGCATTTCGAATTAAATGAAGAGCAATTAATGATACAACAGGCTGCCCGTGATTTTGCGCAGGAAGAATTAAAGCCTGGCGTTATAGAACGAGATGAACACCAAAAATTCCCGACAGAGCAGGTTAAAAAACTAGGAGAACTGGGCTTTTTAGGAATGATGGTTGACCCAAAATATAATGGAAGTGGCCTTGATGCAATTTCATACGTTCTCGTTATGGAAGAACTTTCTAAAATTGATGCATCTGCATCGGTTGTGGTTTCGGTAAACAACTCTTTAGTTTGTTACGGACTTGAAGCTTATGGAAGCGAAGATCAAAAAGAAAAATACCTTAAACCTTTGGCTTCGGGTGAAAAAATTGGTGCTTTTTGCCTTTCCGAGCCTGAGGCAGGTTCAGATGCAACTTCGCAACGCACAACTGCAGAAGATAAAGGCGATTACTATCTGCTAAACGGAACTAAAAATTGGATAACCAATGGCAGTACGGCATCAACTTATTTAGTTATTGCGCAAACCCATCCAGAACTTAAACACAAGGGCATTAATGCTTTTATCGTAGAAAAAGGCATGGAAGGTTTTACAATTGGCCCGAAAGAAAATAAACTTGGTATTCGAGGGTCCGATACACATTCTTTAATGTTCAACGATGTTAAAGTCCCAAAGGAGAACAGAATTGGAGAAGATGGATTTGGTTTTAAGTTTGCTATGAAAACCCTCGAGGGCGGAAGAATCGGAATTGCTGCGCAAGCATTAGGCATTGCTCAGGGAGCTTTCGAGTTAGCAACGCAATATGCCAAAGAGCGGAAATCTTTTGGTAAACCGATTTCTGAACACCAGGCAATTGCTTTTAAACTTGCTGATATGGCTACACAAATTGAGGCGGCCAGATTATTGGTTTACAAAGCCGCCTGGTTAAAAGACCAAGGATTACCTTATACACAAGCAGGTTCGATGGCTAAATTATATGCTTCAAAAGTTGCTATGGATGTTACCGTAGAAGCTGTTCAGGTGCATGGTGGCTATGGTTTTGTAAAAGAATACCATGTTGAACGCTTAATGCGTGATGCAAAAATTACTCAGATTTATGAGGGAACATCAGAAATTCAAAAAATGGTGATTTCGAGGGAAGTAATCAGATAGTCTTGAATCCGAAGTCCATAGTCCGGAGTCTAAATCGACTCGAGACTATGGACTTTCGACTTTCAGATTTATTCTTTTTCCCCTGCAATTGCGCCAAATATTGCCTTGATTAAAGCGACAACAATTGCTAAGAAAGCTGCTGATAGAAAGCCGCTTGTACTGAAGGTGGTCATCATATTATCGACAAGCAAAATCATCAATACTGTGATAATAAATGACATTAAACCCAATGTTATAAAGTTTACGGGGAAGGTTAAAAGCCTTAAAATAAAGCCAATAGTTGCATTGGCTAATGCAATTAAAACTGCTGCAATAATCGCGTTTCCAAATCCATCGATACTTACGCCGGGCACTAATTTTGCGCCGATAAAAAAGGCAAGCCCCATTAACAGCACTTCGATAATTAATCTCATAATGTTTAATTTAGTAAAATGTTTAAACCAGTTAAATTTGTGTTTTTGTTGTCTTTGATAATAAATATAGCTTCTTGCTCTAACACAAACAAGAATCCTGTTATTAAGTTTTCGGCTGATAGCAATTTAATTATCATCAAAAAGATCGATGAAACAAGCCTGTATCAAGTCAAGAACAACCTAAGTCTCGATTCTTCTAATTTGGTTTCTATACTGTCGATACCGAATGTTACCGATAGTCTGCAAGACGAAGAGAAAGTTTCAGGAACATTGAAGCTGCTTGCTGATTCTATAGTTTTTACACCCGAAGAAAATTTTATCAAAGGCAAAACCTACATCGTTGAAACCTATTTAGGAACATCCTTTGCAGATAAGAATAAGTTATTTAAAGGTAAAATTACGCACAATCTTCAACCCTATGTTCAGGTGTTAAAAAGATAATCCAAAGTGTAAATTACTGTATAAGAGTTTGATTATTTGCAAAATATTTGTACATTTGCATCGTAATCGAAGAAAAGAGAAGGGGACCATGTCCCCTTTTTCTATGAAATCAGGTTAAAATATGCAGGTAGAAAAGAGAGTAACAGCACTCGTAGAGGAAAAAATTGCAGACAGACCAGAGTTATTCCTGGTTGAAGTAAAAATGTTGCCAAACAACAAATTAATTATCCATGTTGATGGCGACGAAGGTATAAGCATACAGGATTGTGTGGCAATTAGCAGGCATGTTGGTTTTCATCTAGAAGAGGAAAATGCAATAGAGCAGGCTTATAATTTAGAGGTTTCTTCTCCTGGTGTTGGCGAACCGCTAAAACTTATCCGCCAGTACAATAAAAACATTGGTCGTACAGTTAGTATAAAACTAAAAGAAGGACAAAAAAAAGAAGGTAAACTTTTATCAGTTACCGAAAATAACTTGCTGATTGAAGAATCAGTTAAACAAAAAGGGAAAAAAGCGGTTTTGGTTGAAACAACTGTTCCGTTTAATGATATAATAGAAACAAGTGTGTTAATTTCATTTAAGTAAAATGAGTACTACAACAATTAATTTAATTGACTCTTTTCAGGAGTTTAAAGATTTCAAAAATATAGATCGCCCTACGGTGATTAGTGTGTTGGAAGAAGTTTTTCGTAGCATGTTGCGTAAAAAATACGGAACAGACGAAAACTGTGATGTTATCGTGAATCCTGACAACGGGGATTTGGAAATCTGGAGAACGAGAAAGGTGATGGAGGATGGATTTTCTGAAGATGATGATTTAGAAATTGAACTTGCTGAGGTTTCTAAATTAGACAGTACTTTAGAAGTTGGCGATGACTACATCGAACAAATTACTTTAGAGAGCTTTGGACGTAGAGCTATCCTAGCTGCCCGCCAAACTTTGGTTTCTAAAGTATTAGAATTAGAGAAAGACGAAATTTTCAAAAAATATAAAGACCGCGTAGGTGAAATCGTAACCGGTGAAGTTTATCAGGTTTGGAAAAAAGAAACTTTGGTTTTGGATGATGAAGGCAATGAGCTTTTAATGCCTAAAACAGAGCAAATTCCTGCTGATTATTTCAAAAAAGGAGATTCTGTAAGAGCAGTAATTTCTAAAGTAGAAATGATTAACGCTAATCCAAAAATTATCATTTCGAGAACAGCACCAGAATTTTTGCAACGTTTATTCGAGCAAGAAGTTCCGGAGATTTTTGATGGTTTAATTACCATTAAGAAAATTGTTCGTGAACCAGGAGAGCGTGCTAAAGTTGCGGTAGAATCTTATGATGACCGTATCGATCCGGTAGGTGCTTGTGTGGGTATGAAAGGTTCTCGTATTCACGGTATCGTTCGCGAATTGAAAAACGAAAATATCGACGTGATTAACTTCACAAATAATATTTCATTATACATCACCCGTGCTTTAAGCCCGGCAAAAATTACCTCTATTAAACTAGATGATGAAACTAAACATGCATCGGTTTACTTAAAACCAGATCAGGTTTCATTAGCAATTGGCCGTGGTGGACATAACATTAAATTAGCCGGAAAACTAAGCGGTTATGAAATTGATGTTTATCGCGAAGCAGGTGAAGAAAACGATGAAGATGTTGATTTAGAAGAATTCTCAGATGAGATTGATAGCTGGATCATCGATGAATTAAAGGCTATCGGTTGCGATACTGCTAAGAGTGTATTAGCACTTACAGTAGAAGATTTGGTAAAACGCACCGACTTAGAAGAAGAAACCATTAAGGAAGTGGTTCAGATTTTACAGTCAGAATTTGAATAAGTGGTGTAATTACCAAATAAACACTACTTTTGTATTAAATAAAAAATAACAGGAGCTAAATGTCAGACGACAAACCAATCATTTTAATTAAAGCTATTAAAGAACTTAATATAGGCATGGGTACGGCCGTTGAGTTTTTAAACAAAAAGGGATTCTCAGCCGAGAAAAGCCCTATGTTTAAACTTACGGGCGATATGTATAATGCCTTATTAAAAGAGTATCAGGGAGATAAGATCGTAAGAGAAGAAGCCAAACAAATAGTGATTGGTAAAATACGTCGTGACGAGCCTGAGACTGAAAAGCCAGCTGAAGCACCTAAAAAGAATACCGATTTCGAGAAAAATGAAGAGATTTTGATAAAAAATGCTCAAACATTTACGCCTCCGGTAGAAAAGCCAAAAGCTGAGCCTGAAAAGGTTGAGATACCAAAAGTAGAGCAGCCTGCCACGGCTGCTGCCGAACCTGTTAAGGAAACTAAACAGGAAGAAAAAGCAGAAGATGGCAATTTACCAGGTGTAAAAGTTGTTGGGAAAATCAATCTAAATGATTTAAACTCAAAAACTCGCCCTTCTAAAAAAGAAGAAGCACCAGTTGAGGCGCCTAAAGTTGAAGCTGCTGCAAAACCAGTTGTAGAAACACCAAAGGTTGAAGAAAAACCTGTTGAGGTTAAAAAAGAAGAAGCACCAACTCCTGTTGTTGCTAAAGCTGAAGAAAAACCTTCACCAGTTGTTGAACAACCTAAGGCAGAACAAAAGCCAGTTGAGCAAAAACCTGCTCCTGCCGCAACTAGTTCTGAACCGGAAGTAATTAAGGCACGTACTGTTAAACTTACGGGACCAAATATTATTGGTAAAATTGAGTTACCTACAACTCCAGACAGAAGAAATGGTCCGGTTGCATCATCTAGTGATAGTGAAGCTGCTAAACGCAAACGTAAACGTAAAAAAACTCCAGGGGCACCAGGACAACATGGTGGTCAAGGACCGCAAGGCCAAAATCCTGCTGGTCAGGGTCAGGGCGGTGCGCCAGGACAGCCACGTCAACAATATCAAGGTAACAGACCAGGTGGTGGAACTCCATACCAGGGTAATAGACCTGCAGGACAAGGCGGAACTCCATATCAAGGAAATAGAAATAATAACAGACCAGGTTTCCAAAACAGAAATGCTACACCAAGCGGACCTAAAGAAGAACCTACTGAGAAAGAAATTCAAGATCAAATCAAGGCAACTCTTGCTCGTTTAAGCGGCGCAGGTAAGTCTGGTAAATTTGCTCAACGTGCTAAATTACGTCGTCAAAAACGTGATGATGTGGCTTCATCGGCAGAAGAGGCAGCAAATGAACTTGAATCGCAATCAAAAATATTAAAAGTAACAGAATTTGTTACGGCTAATGAGTTGGCGAACATGATGGATGTTCAGGTAACCAAAATTATTGGTACTTGTATGAGTCTGGGTATGTTCGTATCAATCAACCAGCGTTTAGATGCTGAAACCTTAACCATTGTTGCTGATGAGTTTGGCTACGAAATTCAATTCGTAAAACCTGATGAAGAAGAAGACAACGTAATTGAGGAAGAGGATAACGAAGAAGATTTAATCGAAAGAGCTCCGGTTGTTACGATTATGGGACACGTTGACCACGGTAAAACATCATTGCTGGATTATATCCGTAAAGCAAATGTTGTAGCTGGTGAGGCGGGTGGAATTACACAGCACATTGGTGCATACATGGTAACAACACCTTCTGGTAAAAAAGTAACCTTCTTAGATACGCCTGGTCACGAAGCCTTTACAGCGATGCGTGCCCGTGGTGCTAAAGCTGCCGATATAGCAATTATTGTTATTGCGGCGGATGATGCAGTAATGCCTCAAACTAAAGAAGCAATAAATCACGCACAAGCTGCAGGTGTACCATTGGTTTTTGCATTTACGAAAGTAGATAAACCTGGTGCTAACGCAGATAAAGTACGTGAACAGTTATCAGTAATGAACATTTTGGTTGAAGATTGGGGTGGTAAATACCAATCTCAGGAAATTTCGAGCAAAAGTGGTTTAAATGTTGATTTGCTTTTAGATAAAGTATTATTAGAAGCTGAATTATTAGAACTTAAAGCTAACCCTAGCAAAAGAGCGACTGGTACAGTTATCGAATCGGCCTTAGATAAAGGACGCGGTATTGTAACTACAGTATTGGTTCAGGCTGGTACACTAAAAGTTGGAGACCCAATTTTAGCTGGTAGTTATAGCGGACGTGTTAAAGCGTTAACTAATGAACGTGGTGCTAAAGTAGATTCTGCAGGCCCATCACAACCAGTACAAGTATTGGGTATGCAAGGCGCACCAACAGCTGGTGATAGATTTAATGCACTGGAAAGTGAAAGTGAAGCTCGTGATATTGCAAACAAACGTATGCAGTTACAACGTGAGCAAGGTTTACGTACACAGAAACACATTACACTTGATGAGATTGGCCGTCGTTTAGCGATTGGTAACTTTAAAGAACTTAACATCATTGTTAAAGGTGATGTGGATGGTTCGATTGAGGCCCTAGCCGATTCATTATTGAAACTTTCTACTGAACAGATTCAAATCAATATCATTAGTAAAGGTGTTGGTCAGATTTCAGAATCTGATGTATTGCTAGCTTCAGCTTCTGATGCGATTATTATCGGTTTCCAGGTTCGTCCATCAACAGGTGCACGTAAACTTGCAGAAGCAGAACAAATTGATATCCGTTTATATTCTATCATTTACGATGCAATCAACGAGATTAAATCGGCAATGGAGGGTATGTTAGACCCAGAATTTGAAGAGAAAATTGTGGCTAACGTTGAGATACGCGAAACTTTTAAAATTACTAAAGTTGGTACCATTGCAGGTTGTATGGTATTGGATGGTAAAATTACACGTAATAGCAAAATCAGAATTGTTAGAGATGGTGTTGTAATTTACACTGGCGAACTAGCATCTTTAAAACGCTTTAAAGATGATGTTAAAGAAGTTTCTAAAGGTTATGAGTGTGGTTTAAACATTCAAAACTTTAATAATATTGAAGTTGGAGATATTGTAGAAGCTTACGAACAAGTAGAAGTAGCAAGAAAATTATAATTAAAATTTCTTATATAACAAGAAAGCCCCGAAAATCTCGGGGCTTTCTTGTTATATAGCTTTTTCAGGATTAACCCTCCAGCTCTTTATCCAAATGCTCTGTAACCCTTTGAATTGTATTATCAATCGTATTACTTAAAATAGTTATATAAGAGCCTTTCTCAGCCGTATCAATCGCTTCTTGAAGACAAGCTGTACTTTTATTATTAATCACGATTTCCTTATTAGGATCAACCTCTTTAATACCCTTCACTAACAAATCTACAAGTTCCTGTTGGTCGCGGCCACGTAGATATTTCTCCTGACAAACATAAATTTTATCAAACATCTGAGCAGAAATTCTAGCAGTTTCGATAATATCCTCATCTCTTCTATCACCAGTCCCAGAAATTATACCAACATGCTTTGTGGCTTCAACAGACTGTAAGAAAGCTTTTACGCCATTAAAACCATCAGGATTATGTGCAAAATCAACTAAAACCTTAAAATCTTTAAAGTTAAAAACGTTCATTCGTCCAGGCGTGTGCGCTGCAGAGGGAATGAAGGTTTCTAAAGACAAACGGATATCTTCTGGTTTGTAGCCCCATAAATAAGCTGCAAGTGTTGCTGCCAGTACATTTTGAATCATGAAATTCACAGAACCACCAAAAGTTAGTGGAATATGTGTTGCCTTATCTACTCTCAACTTCCAATCTCCAGTTTTAATGGTGATAAATCCGTTTTCGTAAATGGCAGCAACGCCACCCTTTCTGCAATGTTCTTTAATAACCGGATTATTCTCATCCATACTAAAGTAAGCAACATTACAGCGGGCATCTTTTGCTATACGTACACAATAGCCGTTGTCTGCATTTAAAACAGCCCAACCTTTTCTTCTAACTGCACCAATTACAACAGCCTTAACTCTTGTTAAATCATCGAGTGTATGAATATCAGAAATTCCTAAATGATCTTCCTGAATATTGGTTACGACACCAATATCGCAAGCATTAAAGCCTAAACCAGCTCTTAAAATTCCGCCGCGAGCCGTTTCAAGCACTGCAAATTCTACCGTTGGGTCTTTTAAAATAAATTCTGCACTAACCGGCCCGGTGGTATCTCCTTTCATCAACATCGTGTTATGAACGTAAACTCCATCAGATGTAGTGAAACCTACACGCTTTCCATTGCTTCGCACAATATGCGCTATTAAACGCGTGGTGGTTGTTTTACCATTTGTACCCGTTACCGCTATAATCGGAATTTGAGATAATCTGCCTTGCGGATAAAGCATATCGACAACCGATGCTGCTACGTTTCTAGGTAAGCCCTCACTTGGTGCAAGGTGCATTCTAAATCCTGGTGCAGCATTAACTTCTAAAACAACACCTCCATTTTCGGTGAGCGGTTGTGTTAGGTTTTGTGCCATGATATCAATTCCGCAAATATCTAAGCCAATAACTCTTGATATTCTTTCGCAAATAAATATATTTTGAGGATGCACAATATCTGTCACATCAATTGATGTACCGCCTGTACTTAAATTTGCTGTCGATTTCAAATAAACAACTTCTCCTTTTTCAGGAATGGTATCCAGTGTATATTCCTTTTTTGCAAGTAAATCTAAAGTATCTCTATCAACAGTAATTTCTGTTAATACATTTTCGTGGCCATAACCACGACGAGGATCTTCATTTTCTTTATCAATTAACTCTTGAATGGTATGCATTCCATTGCCTTTAACATGGGCCGGATCGCGTTGTGCTGCTGCTACAACCTTATTATCAATTACAAGTACTCTAAAGTCATAACCCGTAATAAACTTCTCAATAATAACCCTTCTTGAATATGTCTTGGCATATTCAAAAGCAGCTTTTGCATCTTCAAGTGTTTTCACATTTATGGTAGCGCCTTTACCATGGTTTCCATCCAAAGGCTTAAAAACTAGCGGAAAGCCAACCTTTTCCACTGATGCTTCTACATCGTCAGGATTTGAAATGGTAACACCTTTAGCTACAGGAATTGCAGCTTCGGTAAGTAATCGTTTCGTTTCTTCCTTATTACTAGCAATATCAACCGCAATACTGCTTGTTTTTTCGGTCATTGTTGCACGAAAACGCACCTGATTTTTACCATAACCTAATTGAACAAGGGAACTTTTATTTAAACGAATCCACGGAATACTTCTGCTAACGGCTTCTTGTACGATTGAAGCTGTACTAGGACCTAAAGCCTCTAGCTCACGAATCTCTTTCATCCGACGGATGTCGTGCTCTAAATCGTATTCAGTTCCATCTATTAAAGCCTGCGCAATATTTACAGCCGCTTCGGCAGCATAAACACCAACTTTTTCTTCCAGATAGGTAAAAACAACATTATAAATACCTTCAGTTTTGGTTTGACGAGTTCTTCCGAAACCAGTATCCATACCAGCAATGGTTTGAATTTCGAGTGCGATATGCTCAATAACATGCCCCATCCATGTTCCTTCTTTTACCCTTGTGAAAAAACCTCCCTCAACACCTTTCGAACAACGATGGGTAAACATGCTTGGTAAAAGTTTCTCAATTCGTTCACTAAATCCTTCAATGGTGTTAGTTGGCCTTTGCTCTAAATCTTCCAAATCTAAACGCATTTGGATTAGTTTTTTGCGACTGATTGACCAAATGTTTGGCCCTCTTAATACTTGTATATTTAATATCTTCATGTAATGTTTTGCTTCGTTTAATAAAGAGTGGAAATGGCCGTTTTAATTATTATTTGAACGAAATTTGGTGACTGTAAATTATACATTTATTTTTAATTAGTAACGATCAAATAGCTAAATCAATTTAAAGTGTATTTGTTTTATTTTGATTATAAAAAAGATTAACGCTTGCAAAAATTCTATTAACGTTTGTTAATAACCTGAATATTATTGACAAAAAAAGTCGTGTTTTTTATCATAAGCTGATATATTTGAGTTTTTCGTTAAATAATAATACACAAAGAATGGTTCCGAAAGGTAAACTCATCATAATAGGTGGTGCAATAAATACAGGCAGTTTTGCAGAAACGCAATTTGGGCTGACTGAAAACATGAATTTTTTTGAGCGTGGAATTTTAAAAAGAATTACTACAGAATCTTTAAAAGATGCTGAATCGCGATTTGAAATCATTACCACAGCATCATTAATGCCCGAAAAAGTGGGCGAAGAATACATAAAGGCTTACGCTCAGTTAGACGTTCATAATCTTGGCGTATTAAATATTGCAAACCGTGAAGATGCAAATGCTGAAGAAAATTGTGAAAGAATTAAAGCGGCAGAGGTTATTATTTTTACCGGAGGTGATCAATTAAGGTTATCCTCAATTTTTGGGGGCACAAAAATCCATCAAATCCTTTTAGAAAAATACAAGAATGAGCCAGTAGTAATTGCAGGTACATCTGCAGGTGCTGCAGCAAGTTCAAAAAACATGATTTACCAAGGAAGCAGTAAAGATGCATTGCTTAAAGGCGAAGTAAAAATAACGGGTGGCTTAGGTTTTATTGATGATGTTATTGTGGATACACACTTTGTTCAGCGTGGTAGAATTGGGCGTTTATTATATGCAGCAGCAAGTAACCCAGGCAATCTAGGTATTGGTTTAGGAGAAGATACTGGATTGTTTATCTCAGATGGCCATATTATGGAGGCTATCGGTTCAGGAATGGTAATTTTGGTTGACGGCAGAAACATGGCAGACACTAACTTAACTGATGTTGAAATGGGACAACCAGTTTCCATAAAAAATATGGTTGTACACGTGATGTGTGATGGCGATGTTTATGATCTGAAAGATCATAGCTTAGTGATTCATCACCCAAAAGTTGTTCCGGTAGGATAGTTCAGCAAGCTTAAAGCAAAAGGACAAAGCAAATCTTAAAACCTCTTAATCTTGATACCTGATACTAATATCTTTATACTAAGGGCTAGAAACTAACAAAATGAAACTAATTATTCATGGTGGCTTTTTTAGTGAGTCATCTACAAATCTTGAAACAAAAAAAGCGAAGCAAAATGCCCTAGCCGAAATTGTAACGCTCGGACACCAATATCTGCAAAACCATACTGCTCTAGAAACAGTAGTTTACACCGTTGCACTTTTGGAAAACAATGAGCTATTTAACGCTGGAATTGGTTCTCAAATTCAAAGTGATGGTAAAGTTCGCTTAAGCTCCGCTTTAATGGATGGCAAAACTGAAAAATTTAGTGGTGTAATTAATGTGGAAGACATCAAAAACCCAATCGAGGTATCATTAAAATTGATGGATTATGATGATAGGGTTTTAAGCGGAACAGGTGCTCAGGATTTTGCAAGAAAGAATGGATTTGACTTTTTCGATCCAATCATCGCTCAAAGACAAGCAGAATACGAAACCAAGTTAAATCAACAAAATAATAAGGGAACAGTTGGTTGCGTTGCTTTAGATAAAGATGGAAACTTAGCTGCAGCAACTTCGACAGGGGGCAAGGGTTTTGAAATACCTTGCCGTGTAAGTGATTCGGCTACAGTTGCAGGTAATTATGCCAACCAGTTTGCAGGAATTTCTTGCACGGGCGTTGGTGAAGATATCGTAAGTGGTGCATTAGCGGCTAAAATTGTAACCCGGGTAACTGATGGCTTTTCGCTAAAAGACGCTGCCGATAAAAGTTTTAAAGAACTGAAAGCATTTGATGGCTTTGCCGGGGTTGTCGGTATTACCGCCAGTGGCGAAATTTACCATTGCGACTCACATCCTTATATGGTTTGGGCATCATTTGATGTTAATTTAGAGGTATTTAGCTAAAATATCATTTAAAGTATTATTTTTGTTGCATGACTAAAATAGTTGTGGCTTTTTTAAGCCTTTTTGCCTCCTTACAACTTAGCGCACAAAACATAGATAAATCTGATAACCAAGAACCGGGTTTGGGCGGAAGCGCGATAAACATTGCCGTTTCAAAGTACGATTTAGCTGAAGGAAACAACTATTTTGAAGATGCTGAAAGCCTTGAACGCAAAGGCGATTTTAACGAAGCTTTAACCCTTTTCGGTAAGGCCGCATTTGAATTCAATGCCGTTAAAAACCTCAATCTTTATGTACAAGCTTTAACTAAAATGAGCAGCATGCATTATCAGCTGGGTCGTTTTAGTGATGCTGAGCAAATATTGCTAAATGTTGTACTAAAAAACTATTCAAAAATGGGTAGCCGTAGCGGACAAATGACTACCTATAGTTTATTAGGTAAGGTTTATTTGGCTAGCAACAAGTACACGCAATCGATGTGGTTTTACACTCAACAAGGTATTTTAGCAAGGCAGCTAGGCAACAATAATTCTTATATCGAATCTGTTTTGGGCCTGGCACAGGTAAAAATCAAGAAAAAAGATTATACACTTGCAAACCGCGATTTAAACCAGGCTGAACTTCTTTCTCGTTCGCTTAAAAGCACCACATACAAATCGCAGATAAGGGATGCCAGAGAAGTTATTGCCAGTAAAACTTCTTCAAAAAAATAATAAATCTACCTCCCTCAAAGCCAATTTAAGCACAATTTACATTAAGTAGAAATTAGTGAAGGTGCCTACAATCGCAGGGTATAAGACGGCACTATAAAACCCATCAAAATGCCAAGCAGCGATAGGTACAATAAACGGGATTTGCTAGCGGCATTTGAAGAAAGCAGACGCAGAGGCCGCAACTGAATTGTTAACCCTTTGGTGCAGACAGGTTATCCCTAAAGTATCATTTTGTTAACCCATTGCTGACCCTTTCTTTACCCATTGTTAACCCATTCATAACCCTTTGTTAACCCCCTGCTTACCCAAAAGGTTAATAAAGGGTTAATAAACCCTTAGCAAATAGCCTGCAAGAGGTAAAGTAATGGTCATGCTAATGTGGCTTTGGTATGCTTTTAATGCTGTAAAATTCCCATTCTTGCAAGGGGGCTCGAAGGGCGGGGTATTTTAGGGTTAAGAGTTTAGAGTAGAATCTTATAATCAATTTTAACACTATTTAACATAGTGATAATCTTGATGTAAATTTCATATGTCAAAAAGCGCTAAAGTATTCATTTCAAAACAAAAGACGTACATTATCGTTCTTTTAGAAGATTGAAAAATAAAAAGCTTTTAGCTAGATTTGATACGTTTTGAAAAGAGACGGAAATAATACTCTGTCTTTTTTGTTTATTTGATAAAATGGTATCATATTGGCTATATAATATTTGAAATGGATTTTAAATTATTTAAAGAGATGTTGAAGAGAATATTTTTTGTACTATTTACTGCGGCAGTGCTCGCCTGCCAGGCAGCTCCAAAATCTCAACCTATGGTTGATGGTGTAGTTAATGTTAAGCCTGACGAACAGCAGCAGCTTGTGATTAGAGAAGTCGTTAATTTAATTGAAAGCTATAATTATAAAAAGCTTGAAATAAATGATTCTATATCTTCTATTATTTTAGATAAATATATTAAAGCCTTAGATCAGGGTAAAAATTATTTTATTGCTTCTGATATCAAGGAGTTTGAAAAATACAGATATACATTGGATGATGATTTTAAAAATGGCGATTTGAGTGGCCCATTTTACATTTACAATGTTTATGCAAAACGTTTAAACGAATATTTCGCTTATTCTCTGGCGCAAATTAAAAACAAGTTCGATTTTAACCAAACCGATTCATATGTGTACGATAGAGAGAAAATGCCTTGGGCAACCTCTATAACTGCTCTTAATGATACCTGGAAAAAACGTGTTAAATATGAGTTGATTAATTTAAATTTAGCCGGAACTACAGGTCCGAAAGGAATTGAAACTTTAACAAAACGTTATCAGAACCTTCAATCGCAGACTTCTAAAACAAACAATCAAGATGTTTTTCAAATTTTGATGGATTCGTTTACAGAATCGATTGATCCGCACACTAATTATTTCAACCCGGTAAATGCAATTGCTTTCAACGAAGATATGTCGCGTTCATTTGAAGGAATTGGCGCCCGTTTACAGTTAGAAAACGAAGTAGTTAAAATTTCTGAAATTATTGCAGGCGGCCCGGCTTTTAAAGACAAACAATTAAGTCCCGGAGATAAAATTATTGCGGTTGCGCAAGGCGATGGTGAATTTGTAGATGTTGTGGGTTGGAGATTGGATGCGACAGTGGCGAAAATCAAAGGTGCAAAAGGAACTAAAGTTCGCTTAAAAGTGATTCCATCTGGCAAGGAAATGTCTTCAAAACCTGTTATCATTTCGCTTGTTCGCGATAAAATTGTTTTAGAAGAAACTTCGGCAAAGAAAAAGGTTAAAACCATTAACCAAAATGGCAAAGAATATAAAATGGGTATTATCTCGTTACCTGCTTTTTATGCCGATTTTAAAGCCGCAAATGCTGGCGACAAAAACTATAAAAGTACAACCCGTGATGTAAGAAAGTTAATCGATTCTTTAAAAACTTTTGATAAAGTTGATGCGATTGTAATGGATTTGCGTGGTAACGGCGGTGGTTCTTTGGTTGAAGCCATCTCATTAACAGGATTATTTATTGATAAAGGTCCGGTTGTGCAGGTTAAGGATTTACGTGGCAAAATTGAGGTTGATGAAGATGAAGCAACTGGTGTAGCCTGGGATGGGCCGCTTGGAGTTATGGTAGATAGATTAAGTGCATCAGCATCTGAAATTTTCGCCGGAGCGATACAGGATTATGGTCGCGGAATTATTATGGGTAGCCAAACTTATGGTAAAGGAACTGTGCAATCTTCAATTGATTTGAATAAATTGGTTAACCCAAGTATGTTGCAAAGAATTGCAGGTATCATTACCAAAAATAAAACTACTGGTACTGCTCCATCTGGCACAGCTGCATCAGACATTAACCTTGGCCAGATTAACTTAACAATGGCTAAGTTTTATCGTGTAGCGGGAAGTAGTACACAGCATAAAGGCGTTGTACCTGATGTTGTTTTCCCTTCGCTTTACCCAATGGATAAAATTGGCGAAGATACAGAACCATCTGCTTTGCCTTGGGATGTGATTCCAAGTTCAAACTTTAAATCGGTTGCTAATTTAACTGCGGTTAAACCAAATCTGATTAAAAACAGCGAGCAGCGTGTTTCGAACTCTTTAGATTTTAAATACTTGAAAGAAGATATTGCGGAAATGAAAAAACGTGATGCAGAAACTTCGGTTACGTTAAATGAAGCAAAGCTTAAAGCAGAACGTGATGCGCAAGAAACTAAAGCTTTATCTCGTGCTAACGAATTAAGAACAGCAAGAGGTTTACCGGCCTTGAAGAAAGGTGAAAAATCGACTAAACAAGATGCTTACGATTTTATCGAAGATGAATCGTTGCATGTAATGGGCGATTTTATGCAGCAAGCCGGAAGTTATGTTATGAATTTAGGCTTAGGCTCTACTCCAAAGTTTTAAGAAATACTCAGATACAAAAAAGCCGATAGAATTTACTTCTATCGGCTTTTTTATGCTCCATACTTTTTGCAGATACTCTGTTAATAAACAGGATGTAAACGGTATCCCTTTTTGCTCTGGCAGGCCAGACTTACGAAGTTTTACGAAACATCCGAGTTACTAACTTCGTAAGTCTAGGTAAAACACAAAAGATTTAGCGTACAGCCTGACTGATTCATCCGACAAGTAAAGCTTTTGCTTTTCAATTGATATTATTTCTTTGCGTTATTTACTTGGCTTTGCTGCATCGCCATCATTTGCTTCATTGTATTATTCATACCTTCGGTGCTTCCATCAAGGAAAATTACGTTGCCCTCGCTATACTCGGCAAATTGTTTAATGGCTTCCGTCCACATCGTAAATAAAATTACTGATGTATCTAAATTAGCTTGTTGCATTTCGTGGGCAGCATTTGTCATACCCTTTGCAACCTCTTCCCTAAACAAAGCGATACCCTGACCGCGAAGTTGTGCCGCCTCACGCTCGGCAGTTGCCGCAATTTTAATGGCATTACCATCGGCTTCAGCACCTTTTGTTTTTGTAATTAACAAAGCCTGACCTTCGTTTTCTGCAGCAGCCTTAAGGTTATTTGAAGCTACTACACGACTCATTGAGCGCATAATTTCTTCGTCGAAAGTAATATCATTTAGTTGCAAATCTTGCAAGTGGTAGCCCCAACCGTCTAACACTTGGTCTATTTGTTCTTTTACGTGTAGAACGATCTCATTTCTTTGAGCCAATACATTTGCCTGCTTTTGTGTAGCAACATAAGCACGAATTGAACCTTCAATTGTTCTGATTAAAGCCTGCATTAAATTGGTTGCATCAACAAACTTAAAAGCTACATTTTTTATGGTTTCTTCATCCTGATTAATTACAGAATATAAAAGCATTGCTTTAAAATAAACATTTGCCTGATCTTGCGTTACCGCCTGAAACGAAAGTTCTACTGAACGGTTCTGGATTGATATGCGAGAATAAATTTGCTCGATTAACGGTATTTTAAAGTTTAAGCCCGGTCTGAGCAGACGTTGATATTTACCGAAAACTGTTACAACTGCTATTGTACCTTGCTTTACTGTTACAAATGAACTTAATAGAATAATAACAGCAAGAAAAATGAGAATGTAGATAGTATATTCCATAATTAGATTTTTTTTTATGAAGTTAGAAAAAATTTCATATAAACTACCTGAAGCATTTTCGTAGATTTACTTAACTAACTTTTAAAACTGTATGAAAAAAAAAATAATTCTGCCTGCAGCTGCTTTGTTGATTTTAGCTGCTTGCCAAAATGACAAAAGCCATCAGGCAACTGAAGCCGACCAAAGAACAGTATTCTTTGATACGGCCGGCATGGATACGACCGTTAAGCCAGGTGATAACTTTTTCCTTTATGCAAATGGGAAGTGGATAAAAGATACCGAAATCCCTAAAACTGAAACGGGTTGGGGTTCTTTTTATACTTTGTATAACGACAACCTTAAAAATCTAAAGAGTATTTTAGAACAAGCCGCTAAAGGAAATGCATCAAAAGGTACTGCCGAACAAAAAGTTGGCGATTTTTATGCAAGCGGAATGGATTCTGTAACCATAGAAAAATTAGGAATCGAGCCGATTAAGCCTTTGTTATCAAAAATTGATGCCATCAAGAACGATAAAGATTTAGTTAATTTTATTGCTGATGGTTTTAAGAATGCAGAAGGTGATTTACTTGGTTTTGGTATTGAGCCTGATGATAAAATCAGCACAAAAAATGCTTTGGTATTTTCACAAACCGGTTTAAATCTTCCTGAAAGAAGTTATTATTTGGATCAGGATGAAAAAGCAAAAAAAATAAGAACACAATACTTAGCCTATATTTCTAAAGTTTTTGCTTTAGCAGGCGATTCGGCAAATGCTAAAAAATATGCTGATGATATTCTTAAGTTAGAGACAACCATTGCGCAATCGCATTCTACCCCTGTCGAGTTACGTGATCCGGTTAAGAACTATAATAAATTTGCAGTTGCCGATTTCCAGAAGCAAGTACCAACTTTAGATTTTAAGGCAATATTAGGAAAACTTGGAGCAAATGTAGACACTGTGATTGTTCGTCAACCAAAATATTATAAAGCATTAGCATCATTAATCAAAACCCAACCAATAGAGGTTTGGAAAGAAAAGCTAAAATTCGATGCCCTAAATGATAAAGCTTATGCTTTAACGCAAAAATTCAGAGATGCGAGATTTGAGTTTTTTGATAAAACTTTAGCAGGCCGCCAATCGCAAAAAGAGCGTTGGAAATCGATGGTTAACAATACAGACAATAATTTAGGCGATTTATTAGGTCAGTTGTACGCTGAGCAATATTTCAAGCCAGAGGCTAAGAAAAGAATGCTTGAGCTGGTAAACAATTTGCAAAAAGTTTACGAGGATAGAATTAAAAAACTGGACTGGATGAGTGCTGAAACCAAGAAAAAAGCACTTGAAAAACTAAATGCCTTCGTTAAAAAAATCGGTTATACCGATAAATGGAAAAAGTACGATGATGTAGAAATTTCGAAAACTACTTTCTTTGCTAACCTTCAATCTGCTGAAAAAAATCAGTACAAAGAGATGATGGATAAACTTGGAAAACCTGTTGATAAAAGCGAATGGTTTATGACCCCACCAACGGTAAACGCTTATTATAATCCGGCTTACAACGAGATAGTTTTCCCTGCCGGGATTTTACAATTCCCATTCTTTGCATTTAACGCTGATGATGCCATTAATTATGGTGCAATTGGTGCGGTAATCGGCCACGAAATGACTCATGGATTTGATGACCAAGGTCGCCAATACGATGCTACGGGTAATTTAAAAGAATGGTGGACTAAAGAAGATGCTGCTAAATTTAAAACCAAAGCGGATAAAGTTGGTACATTTTACAGCAATTTTGCCTTGTTAGATAATCAGCACGTTAATGGCTCATTGACCATGGGTGAAAACCTTGCAGATTTAGGTGGATTAAATATTGCATACGATGCATTTAAACTAACTAAACAAGGTAAGGAAAACGATAAAATTGATGGTTTTACACCAGACCAACGCTTCTTCTTAAGTTTTGCTCAGGTTTGGAGAATTAAAAACAGAGATGAAACGATGCGTGTACGTTTAAAAACTGATCCGCATAGCCCTGAAATGTTCAGGGTGAATGGACCCGTTTATAATATGGAAGCCTTTTATAAAGCATTTAATGTACCCGCAACTGCTAAAATGTATATTGCGCCAGAAAATAGATTAGGTGTTTGGTAGTAAAACACACTAATTCAATGAGCCACAGATTTTTAGATTAAATAATCTGCAAATCTGTGGCTTTTTTTATTAATTGATATCTGTTTTATGTGGTTGAAAACAAAAGACAGCAATGTTTGTCTTAATTCATATTAAATTCTAAAATATGAATGTAAAGCGCACTTTCGGAACTGTATTAACCATCTTAGGTATCATTGGATTAATTTACGCAGGATATGGTTTTGTAAACCACAGTCAAGATACACGAGGCCTAATGGTTTATGGTATAATCGGATTAATATTCTTTTTATCAGGTATTGGCCTGGTAAAAAACACGAAGGACGAGAGTTAACCATCACAAACGCCTATAATTTGTTGTGAGGATGCTTTGATATTCGTATTATTGCAATCTAAAATCATCCCAAAATTTACTAGATAATTTAAATTATGGGACCAGATATGCGCTATCAACTTATAGGCGAAAAGATTCGTTCGAGAAGAATGGAATTAAATATTACTCAAAATAAAATGGCAGCTTTGTTAAACATCGCTACCGGAACTTATTCGAAGAACGAAAAGCAGGTAAAAGATATTCCATTAGAAAGACTTTTTCATATTGCTTTAATATTAAACTTACCGGCTGAAGAGATACTCGTGCCTTAAACTATTTACCTTTCTTCTTGCTTTTGATAATCAGGTATTGACTGTAGGCCACAAGTGATCCGGCGAGAATGACAATTCCGGCAGATAAAAGATTTTTGGGATTTTGGTTAATATAGAATGCTGCCGCGAAGACTAAAATTATGGCGCTAATGCAAATAATATAGTGTACGTAAATTAAATTTTTCATTAAGCAAATATTCTTATTTTCAATGATATTGATGTAAGCACAGTTTAATCTTTTTGGCTAATTCTATTGTTTTCGAACTTTAACTGGTGTCCAATAAAATCAATATCTGTTAGTGTTTTTATCTTCTTAAAGGCTGTAAAGTTATCATCAAGTGTTAATCGGTTAATTTTATCCTGCTTAACAGAAATTATATCAGCGTATAGAAAGTCGCCTTTGCTATTAACTTTTAGCTGTAAAAGCGGGGCAAAACCATTCGAACCTTTCAGGCTAAACATACCGTATGTGCAGAAATTACCCAAGCTGTAAGCAATAAATTTGTTCTTGTAAACCTCAACCGCACGGCTTACATGTGGGCCGTGCCCTAGAACAACATCTGCACCTGCATCAATTACAGCATGGGCAAATGCATAAACATTACCACGGTTTTCGTTATAAAAAATCTCATTTTTTCTGGTCACATGCTCAAATCTTGCACCTTCGCCACCACCATGAAAAGAAACAATCACAATGTCCGCCATAGTTTTAAGCTTAGCAACGAGTGCTTTTGCACTATCAATTTTATTTATTGAAACTGTATTTTCATTCGGTGCAAAAGCGCAAAAAGCATATTTAATACTATCTTTTTCAAAAACATCAAAAGGCTTGTTCAATTGCCCTGCATAATGAATTTGTAGGGAATCTAATATTCTGGCTGTATTTTTTCGTCCTTTTGCGTCAAAGTCGCCAACGTGATTATTGGCTATACTCAAAACATTAAATCCGGCTTTTTTATAGATACCCGCATAGCGTTCGGGCATTCTAAATGCATAACAATTATTAGGGTTTATGCCATTACATTTTGTAGAATTACCTGAGTTTAAAAAACAGCCTTCTAAATTTCCAAAAACGATATCACCTTTGAGTAAACTGTCTACAGCCTGAAAACTATTTATCGCATCATCGGGTGGAAGGTTTACTTTTGAAGGGAAAGCAGAACCCAGCATGATGTCACCAACAGCAGTAATCGAGATTGTATCTTTTATCTTTCTGACAACAGTATCGGCCTTGTCGATAGGTAGAACTTGAACATTATTGCTTGTACAACTGATAATTGCTATTAAAATGAGGAATGATAAAATTATGCTAGCGGTTAATTTCATTAAATAGTTAATTAAGGTTATGTGCTTCCAATAAATACCTATTGCTTTAAGATTGTGAAATAAATTCAGAATAACAACGATAGTTGAGCGGCGTATGTATAAAAAAATCCTCCAAAATTACTTCTGGAGGATTATATATTTTAATCTACAATTGTAGAACGGCTTATTCAACTGTAAAATCTTTTTTAAATGATTCTAAAATACGTCCGCCCTTGTAAAAATAACGACTGTAATATGGTTCATTTAAATTACTGATAACTACACCACGAGAACTAGATGCGTGAGCAAATCTATTGTCGCCCAAATAAATACCAATGTGAGAAATACTTCTGCTTTTAATTTTGAAGAAAACTAAGTCACCCTCTCTTAAATCTTCTTTTGATAATGGATCAACCATGCTGAAAATATCTCTAGAATTTCTTCTGATGGTTGTGTTGAAAACTTTGTCGTAAATCGCTTTAGTAAATGCAGAACAATCGATGCCTTTTTTTGTATTACCACCGAAACTATAAGGAGTTCCAATCCATTCGTATACAAATTTATATAGCTTTAAATTAGATGTTGCATCTACAGCTACCCCCATAACCTGAGAAAAATACTGTGAAGCTAGGTTATCTGGATCATTTAATTCTTTGCCTGTTTCTTTTGTTTTTGTTTGCGCAAATGCGGCGGAGAGCGTGCAAATAGCGATTAAGGATGAAAACAAAAATTTTTTAATCATGTTATACAGTTATGTTTGGGTACTTCACTTACACATTAACGTACACCACTTAGGGCTTATTGTTCGAGCTTCAAAATTATTAATAATACAAATGTTATCCAAATGTTTATTGTTAAAAACTGAAAGTTATTAACAATTTCCGAATTATAACAGGTTTTTTATGAGTTTATTGCTTAAAAATTTGGAAAATAAATCTCAGTGTTAATATATCTTCCAGGCTTAATTTAACTAAGCCCGACAGCAGCAATTATACTTTTTTGACCTAATTGTTGAAAATTAAGCAGAAACTTTAACAAAAAAGATAATGCGAATGGCGGGGCTACTGTAACCTAAATGCTTCTGTGATTTGCCTTTCTAAAAATATTTATAATTAGGAATAATTTAGCTTTTGCAGAATTAAATTTTATTAGAATTTAGAATGTATATTGTGAAAACTTGCAAAGTTTAACTTCTATAAAATCGGTTACTCAAAAGAAATGCTTCAGATTTTGTTTACTTAACTGTAAAACAACTGTTAAGTGATATTTTAGCCCTATTATTATGATGTTTTTACAATAGAAAGTGACAAAAATTACAATAAAAAAATTAGATTTGCTGTCGCAAAAAACAAATAACCTTAAAATGAGTGCAGTAGAAATAAATAAAGATACCTGGTTGAAGTGGTTCGAGTCGATGTTGCTTATGCGCAAATTCGAAGAAAAAACAGGCCAGTTATACGGACAACAAAAAATTCGTGGCTTTTGTCATTTATACATTGGACAAGAAGCTGTAGTTGCAGGAGCAATATCTGCAATGCAAAAAGGCGATTCAATGATTACTACTTACCGTGATCATGCACATGCTTTAGCTTTAGGCGTAACTGCCGATAGCATTATGGCTGAAATGTATGGTAAAGCGACTGGTTGCTCTAAAGGTAAAGGTGGCTCTATGCACATGTTTAGTAAAGAACATAACTTTTATGGTGGTCATGCAATTGTTGGGGGTCAAATTCCATTAGGTGCTGGCGTTGCTTTTGCAGAAAAATACAAAGGAACCGATAACGTTAATATTTGTTATATGGGCGATGGCGCTGTACGCCAAGGTGCATTAAACGAAACTTTTAACATGGCTATGCTTTGGAAATTGCCTGTTGTTTTTGTTTGCGAAAATAATGGTTATGCAATGGGTACTTCGGTACAACGTACTACAAACATGACTGATATTTATAAAATTGGTTTAGGTTTCGATATGCCTTGTGCACCAGTTGATGGTATGGACCCGGTTGCTGTACATAATGCAATGGACGAGGCGATTCAACGTGCTCGTAAAGGTGAAGGACCAACTTTCTTAGAAATGAGAACTTACCGTTACCGTGGTCACTCAATGTCTGACCCTGCTAAATACCGTTCGAAAGAAGAGTTAGAAGATTATAAAGCAAAAGATCCGGTTGAGTTAGCAAGAGAAACTATTCTTAAAGAAAAGTATGCAGATGAGAAATGGATTGAAGAAGTAGAAGCTAAAGTTAAAGCTACTGTAGATCAGGCTGTGAAATTTGCCGAAGAATCTCCTTGGCCAGATGCATCTGAATTATACAAAGATGTATATATGACTGAGAACTACCCTTACGTAATGGACTAATATTTTTTAAAAGATTTCAATTAATTAGATATAATGGCTGATGTAATTAAAATGCCCAAAATGAGCGACACCATGACCGAAGGGGTTTTGGCTAAGTGGCACAAAAAAGTAGGCGATAAAGTGAAAAGCGGCGATGTTTTGGCAGAAGTAGAAACTGACAAAGCAACAATGGATATGGAATCTTACTGGGATGGTGTTCTTTTATACGTAGGTGTAGAAGAAGGAACTGCTGTACCGGTTGATGCTATTATGGCCGTTATTGGTAAAGAAGGCGAAGATTACAAAGCGGCTTTAGAGGCTGAATCAGGAAGTCAGGAGTCGGCAAGTCCGAAGTCTGAAGATGCAGCGCCTAAAGCTGAAGATAAGAAAGAAGAAGCTGCTCCTGCTCAAGGTGGCGGTTTAAGCGAAGAAGAATTAGCTGCAAAAGGTGTTACAGTAATACGTATGCCTTTGTTAAGCGATACCATGACTGAAGGCGTTATTGCCGAATGGCATAAAAAAGTTGGCGATAAAGTTAAGGATGATGATGTTTTAGCTGATGTAGAAACCGATAAGGCAACTATGGAAGTTATGGGTTACGCCACTGGGACTTTATTGCACATTGGTGTAGAAAAAGGTTCTGCTGCTAAAGTTAACGGCATTATCGCTATCGTTGGTCCGGAAGGAACTGATGTTAGTGGTATTTTAGCTGGCGGTTCTGCTCCTGCAGCAAAAGCCGAAAGCAAAGAAGAAGCTCCGAAAGAAGAAAAACAAGCTTCTACTGCTGATGCGAGTTCATCTGCTCCTGTTGCAGAAAGTTCATCAGATAGCCGTGTGAAAGCATCGCCTTTGGCTAAGAAAATTGCTAAAGATAAAGGCATTGATTTATCGCAAGTTGCAGGTAGCGCAGAAGGTGGTCGTATCATTAAAAAAGATATTGAAAACTTTAAGCCAACTGCTGCGCAAGCGGAAAGTGGAAAGCCTAAAGCTGAAAGCGCTGGTAGTCCAGCTGCTGCTGCTCCGGTAATTCCAACATTTGTTGGCGAAGTTAAATTTACTGAGCAACCTGTTTCGCAAATGCGTAAAGTTATTGCAAAACGTTTGGCGGAAAGTTTATTTACTGCTCCACACTTCTATTTAACTGTAAGTATCGACATGGATAATGCAATGGCTGCCCGTACGGCAATCAATGCAGTGGCTCCTGTTAAAGTATCTTTCAACGATTTAGTGATAAAAGCAGTTGCTGTAGCATTGAAAAAACACCCTGCGGTTAATTCATCATGGGGTGGCGATAAAATCCGTTTCAACGAACATACTAACATTGGTGTTGCTATGGCAGTTGAAGATGGCTTATTAGTACCTGTGGTTCGTTTTGCGGATGGTAAATCATTATCTCACATTTCTGCTGAGGTTAAAGATTTCGGGGGTAAAGCAAAAGCTAAAAAATTACAGCCTGCAGATTGGGAAGGTTCTACTTTCACGGTTTCTAACTTAGGTATGTTTGGTATCGATGAGTTTACATCAATCATCAACTCTCCTGATGGTGCAATTTTATCAGTTGGCGCTATTCAAGCTGTGCCAGTTGTTAAAAATGGCGCTGTAGTTCCAGGTAATGTAATGAAGTTAACTTTGGGTTGCGATCACCGTGTGGTTGATGGTGCAACCGGAGCACAATTCTTACAAACATTAAAAGGTTTATTAGAAGAGCCAATCAGATTATTAGCGTAAGCTTTCAATTGGATAATAGAATATCAAAGCCATTTCTGAAAAGGAATGGCTTTTTTGGTTTTAGTGATTTGCTAATTACTGTCGTCACTCTGAATTTATTTCAGAGTCTCATCGATAAAATAGATGCTGAAATAAATTCAGCATGACGTAATCGCTAGATATGTTCCACTATAACCTGTAAATCTGTGGCAAACCGAAACCACTTTACTTTGTTAATTATTAAAACACCCTAATCATGGACAAAGAAAAGTTGATACAAGAAGCCTATTTAGTTTCGCATAAATTAGAAGAAAACGGAAATATTCCGAATAACCCTATGTATCCTTTGATGATATATAAAGGCGCATTTCTAATCCATCCGGATGATGAAATTGAGGTAATTAAAACGGTTTTTGCTAAAAATGGCTATACAAATGCGTGGATAGATGGCATTTTTGATTACCACCATTACCATAGCAACACACACGAAGTTATGGGTGTTTATTGTGGCAAAGCCGATGTACAATTTGGTGGCGAACATGGCGTGTGTATCGAACTTGATAAAGGTGATGTTGTACTTATTCCTGCTGGTGTTGCGCATAAAAAGTTAAAATCGAGTGATGACTTTCAAGTTGTAGGTGCTTACCCAAAAGGTGCAGATTATAATATAAAATATGGTGAAGCAGATGAACGCCCGCAAGCAGATGAAGACATTGCCCAGGTAGAAAAACCAGATAACGACCCAGTTTATGGCAGCAAAGGCCATTTATTTGAGTGCTGGTATAACCAAAATTGCGAAAATGTGTAAAACTCTTTGCCTATAACCATTCAAAATTCTTTAATTTTCAGGTTTTAAATTTTACACTACCTGAATAAATGAATTTTAAGCATATAATCTCTGCATTTGCAATCTCTATAACCATATTTACCGCTTGTAACCCAAAAAAAGCAGAAGAAAAAAAAGCTGCTGAAAAGAAAATCAGAGTTAAAGAAGATGATAAGGCAGATAGCCTCTTATTAGCCTACAACCCTGAAAAAGGCGACAAGTGGATTGCTGATTTTGTAACCAACTTGCATAAAAAGTACGGTTTCAATGGCAATATGCTTGTTGCAAAGGATGGCAAAATTCTTTACGAAAAAGCAATTGGATGGGCCGATTATCTTCATCGCGACAGCTTAAAAATCAATTCCGAATTTGAGCTTGCCTCGATTACCAAGACCTTTACTGGTGTTGCCATTATGCAACTGGTAGAAGCTGGTAAACTTTCTTTAAATGATGATGTAAAAAAGTTTTTTCCAAACTTTCCGTACGATGGCATTACCGTAAAGCTACTTTTAAGCCACCGCAGCGGAATGATGAATTACGTTTATTTTATTGATGATATCTGGCGAAAGGAAAAGCGACCAATGAAAAAGGGCGTAACCAATCAGGATGTGATGAATGTAATTGCTGAGCGCAAGCCAAATCCTTACACAAAGCCCGATAATCGTTTTCATTACAACAATTCTAATTTTATGGTATTGGGTGCAATTATTGAAAAAGTGACAGGTCAACGATATTCGCAATATATGATGGAGCACGTTTTTAAACCTGCCGGATTGAAAAATACACATGTTTACAGTACATCTGAATATGAAAAAATTCCTGTAGATGTAGTAGGACATGATAGGACCTGGCGTTATTCTGTTGCGCAAAACTTTCTCGATGGACCAGTTGGCGATAAAGGCATTTATAGCACCGTACATGATTTGGTTCTGTTTGATAAATACCTCAAAAACGAACGATTATTAACAAAGAAAAGTTTAGATTCTTCTTATGTTGGCCGAAATAAACCAGTAAATGGTCATTTTAATTATGGTTACGGCTGGAGAATGTTTGACGGTGAAAAAATGGACAAAGTTGTTTACCATACGGGTTGGTGGCACGGTTTCCGTCACATTTATGTTCGAGATTTGGATAAAAATATTGTAATTATTTTCTTAGGAAATTTAACCAATGGCAGTTTAATGCATTTGGATGATTTGTACAAACACTTCAACATGCCTGTAATTAGAAAAGGTGCTTATCATGGTAACGGAAGTTTGCCTGGAAGTGACGAGGATTAAATCAGTTAGATTTATTTTTTGGAAATGAATGCTTGGAGTTGATGGCGGTCAGCAGCCCCGCTATTGCCAATAGTCCCGATAAAGCTTGTACAAAGCCAAAGCAAATACTTTTATAAAATCGGGCGCTATTTGGCGCTATCGGGTTTAGGCACAAAGTTTGGCACATTGCAAACCCGCCGAAAAGCAATTAATTTAGTTTAATAGCCCCGACAAACGCGGAAATACTTTTGGTTTGCAGAAACCGTAAATACGCTGTCATGCTGAGGCACGAAGCATCTGCAGCAAATGAAACAGATGCTTCGTACCTCAGCATGACAGGAACTACCAAAAGATTGCAGCATTGGCGGGACAGATTTTGCCATGAAATACAGAACAATGTGCTTCTACATAATAATTTAGTTCTCTTGTGTTTTACTTGCCTCACTGCAAATAAATAATGCTTTAATAATACCGAAAAAGTAAATTCTTAAAACAATTTGCCGATTTTTGCTTTTTAACTAAAACGATAAAATTATGTTCGATAAATTATTTGCAGCACAGCAAAAAGCCGAAGAAGTAAAGAAACGTTTAGATACTATTTCAGTATTTGGCGAAGTAGAAAACGGTGCAATTAAGGTTACTGCAACAGCGAATAAAGCCATTACAGGAATTGCGATTGATGAAGAATTCTTCAAAAATGCTGATAAAGAAGAATTAGAAGAGCTTTTGCAGATTGCGATTAACAAAGCATTGGCGAATGCCGAAGAGGTAAGCAATACCGAAATGCAAGCCTCGGCGAAAGATATGCTTGGTGGTTTGGGCGGTATGTTTGGTCAATAAATTTCTCATAACCACATCCTGAAATAAATACAAAACTTAAAATAATATGAAATTTACATACTATGGTCAATCTTGCTTTCTTTTGGAGGCAGACGGCAAAAAATTTCTTTTCGACCCATTTATAAAACATAATCCTTTAGCTAAGGATGTTGATACAACTAAGATTGAAGCTGATTATATTTTGGTAAGCCATGGTCACGGCGACCATGTGGCAGATTTAGTAGAATTGGCAAAACAAACTAATGCGCCGGTAATTGCAATGGTAGAAGTTGCTAAATGGGTTAAAGAGCAAGGCGTAGAAAATGTTATTGACATTAACTTTGGCACCCAACAGTTACCTTTTGGTAGTTTACGCACGGTTTGGGCTGTTCACAGTAGTTCAAATCCTGACGGAAGCTATGGTGGAAATCCGGCTGGGTTTGTTTTAACCCTAGAAGGTAAACAGATTTATTTTGCAGGTGATACGGCTTTAACCGTTGAAATGAAGTTACTTGCAGAATTACACAATTTAGACTATGCCATTTTACCGATTGGTGGTCATTATACAATGGGTGTGGATGATGCCGTGATTGCAGCAAAATACATCGATTGCGGTAATATTATTGGTGTTCATTACAATACTTTTCCGCCAATTAGCATAGATACAGATGATGCTGAAGCTAAATTCAAGCGAGAAAATAAAAATCTTTTGCTACCAGCTATTGGTGAAACCGTAACCTTATAAAAACAGAAGGCTCCAATTTTTCAATCGGAGCCTTCTAAAATTAAAAACCTAAACCTAGTTCTTTTTAGCAGCAGCTTTATTTGCTTTGTAACGCATATCTGCTGTGCCATCTTTTTTAGTTGGGCCTGCAACCTTAGTTACAGCCTTACCTTTATTCTCTTTGAAACGCATATCTGGCGTGCCATCAGCCTTTACTTTTGCGGCAGTAGTAGTTGCTTTTGCATCAACTTTTTTAGCTTCCGCTTTAGTAGCAGCAGCAGTAGTTTTAACTGCTTTTTTTGTTTGAGTTGCAGTAGCTGGTGTTTGAGCAAATGCTGTAGATAAACCAAATGCTGCGATTGCGATTAAACTTAATAACTTTTTCATGTCTTTCGATTTTTTTAACTCGTTAATTTGTTGATATAAAATTGATAAATCGGGATGAAGTTTTAATGAAGATAAGAATAAATATTATTACCTAAGTAAATCGCAAAAATTTTAAAAAGCTAGTTATCAGGATAAGTTTTAGATTCTTCAATCTGGCCGTCCTTATTATAAATGTTCCAAACCCCATCTCTTTTGCCATTGCGATAAAAGCCTTTCATTTTAGCTTTGCCGTTTTCATATTCAATATAGTTGCCATTTAAAATTGTTAATTTTTCATCGCTAAAGGTTTCCCTTTTCAATAACACAAGATTTTGATTCGAAGTTGTTCTGACCCAACTTGAATCGCTTAACTTATAAATTTGATAAATATTTGAGGTTTTGCTAACCTTAATATCTTTACCTAAAACATTTGTATAGCTGTATAAGGTATCACTTTGCTGAGCAAATGTTGATAAGGAAATTAAACTCAAAGCGAAGAATAAAATCTTTTTCATTTTTAATGTGCGGCTAGCCAATTATCTCCCTCGCCAATTTCTACGACAATTGGAACGGTTAATTTGATTGCGTTTGCCATTTTATCTTGAATGATGGCTTTCATAGTATCCTTCTCAGATTTCACTACATCAAAAACCAACTCATCATGCACTTGCATCGTCATGGTAGATTGGAGATTTTGTGCTTTCATTTCTTTGTGAATATTAATCATGGCAATCTTAATCATATCAGCAGCAGAACCTTGAATCGGTGCGTTAATGGCATTTCGCTCCGCAAAACCTCTTACCGTTTGGTTTGCGGAGTTAATATCCCTTAAATAGCGTCTTCTGCCCATTATCGTTTCCACAAATCCATTTTCCCGGGCGAAATTCATGGTGTCGCTCATGTAGCGCTTTATGCCAGGATATTGAGTAAAATACTGCTCAATAATTTCTGCAGCTTCTTTGCGTGGAATACCTAAGTTTTGAGATAATCCAAATGCCGATTGACCGTAAATAATACCAAAGTTTACGGCTTTAGCATTTCTTCTCTGTGTACTATCAACTTCCTCAATGGTAATTCCATAAACTTTTGCAGCTGTTGCGGTATGAATATCAATGCCTTTAGTAAAAGCATCGAGCATATTTTCTTCTTTACTGATTTCCGCAATAATTCTTAATTCAATTTGCGAATAATCGGCAGATAAAAGAATATGATTTTCATCTCTGGCTATAAAAGCCTTTCTTACTTCCCTACCCCGTTCTGTTCTAATCGGAATATTTTGAAGATTTGGATTGTTAGAACTTAATCTTCCAGTTGCGGCTACAGCTTGATTATAAGAAGTATGCACACGACCAGTTTTTGGATTTACCATCAACGGCAAAGCATCCACATAAGTCGATTTTAATTTTTGCAATTGGCGGAAATCTAAAATATCCTGAACAATATCGCTTTTACTCGCTAACGCTAAAAGCACATCTTCTCCTGTTTGATATTGACCAGTTTTCGTTTTCTTTGCCTTTGGATCTAATTGCAATTTATCAAACAAAACTTCTCCCAGTTGCTTTGGCGATGCAAGATTAAACTTTACGCCTGCTTTTTCATAAACGTTCTGCTCAAACTTAATAATTTGAGTTTCCAGCTCTTTTGAATAATTTTTAAGGGTTTCAATATTTATACGTACACCTTCCTTTTCGATATCGGCCAGTACATAAACCAAAGGGCTTTCTACTTCTTCGGCAAGTTTTGCCGCGTTTAGCTCAGTTAATTTTGGCTCGAAAACATGTGCCAATTGAAGTGTAATATCAGCATCTTCCGACGCATAATCTACAACCTGCTCAACCGGAACATCACGCATGTTGCCTTGCCCTTTACCTTTTGGTCCAATTAGTTTGGTAATTGAAATCGGCGAATAACCAAGGTAATTCTCAGATAAAACATCCATACCATGGCGAGTATCCGGATCAATTAAATAATGTGCAAGCATGGTATCGAACAACTTTCCCTTAACTTCAACACCATACCACTTCAGCACTAAAATATCGTACTTAGTATTTTGTCCGATTTTTTCAATTGCCTCGTTTTCCAGCACAATTTTAAACTCATCAAGAATTGGCTGAACTTCTTCAACATTTGCAGAAAGTGGGATATAATAACCTTCACCTGGTTTTGTTGAAAACGAAAGTCCCACCAATTCAGCCATATTCGCATCCGTTCCCGTAGTTTCTGTATCAAACGAAATTCTCTTTTGCTGTAGCAACATTTTTATTAGCTCTGCTCTTTTTTCAGCAGTATCAACTAATTGGTAATTGTGCTCGGTATTTTCTATGTTTTTGGCAGGCAGTTGCTCAGCAGGTTCTTCTTCTAAAGTATTGGTATAAGCAATGGTTTCACCTTGTTGGCTTCCAAACAAATCAGTCTGTGTACCTTCTTGAAATTTTGCTGTTGTAACCGAGAAACCATCGCCAAAAACCCTTTTACCTAAAGTTCTAAATTCGAGCTCTGTAAATAGTGGCTCTAATAAATCTTTGCTTGGGTCGCAAAGCTCTAAATTAGCTTCATCTAATTCAACCGGAACATCCAATAAAATGGTTGCCAGTTTTTTTGATAGCAATCCTTGTTCAGCAAAATTTTCTACATTTTCTCGTTGTTTCCCTTTTAACTCATGCGAATTTGCAATAATATTTTCCATCGAGCCGTAGGTTTTGATTAAAGATTTAGCCGTCTTTTCACCAATTCCTGGAATACCCGGAATGTTATCTACAGCATCTCCCCACAAACCTAAAATATCAATAACCTGTAAAACATTATCGATTTCCCATTTAGCCAAAACTTCTTTCACGCCCAAAATTTCCATATCATTTCCCATTCTGGCAGGCTTATAAATGAAAATATTTTCAGAAACGAGTTGAGCAAAATCCTTATCGGGTGTCATACAATAAACCTGGTATCCTTTTAATTCTGCTTTTTTAGCTAATGTTCCAATAATATCGTCAGCTTCGTATCCATCAGAAGTAATTACCGGAATGTTGAAACCCGTAATCAATTTAATAACATAAGGCATTGCCGCAGCTAAATCTTCTGGCATTGCCTGGCGTTGCGCTTTATATGCTTCGAAAGTTGTATGTCTTTCGGTTGGCGCTTCAGTATCAAAAACAACGGCTATATGTGTTGGCTTTTCTTTCTTTAAAACATCGAGCAAAGTATTGGTAAAACCCATTACTGCCGATGTATTTATTCCCGTTGATGTAAAGCGAGGGTTTTTACTCAAAGCAAAATGCGCTCTGTACATTAGCGCCATGCCATCTAAAAGAAAGAGTTTTTTATTCATGTGATTCCACGGATTTAAAGATTGTACTGATGTTTCACCAGCATATAAAAGTAACCAAAGTTAAGGTTTAAGAAAAGATAATGAATTTAATTTAACCAAAAGCCAACTCAAGTAGCAGTAAAATTAGGTTGAAACACCCGTGAAGTAGAATAGAATACCTAATTCCATACTTTATTCTTAAATACCCCAATGAGAGCCCACCAAACATTTGCGACAAAGTAAAAATTAAAAAAGAAGGATCTGAAAGGGTAAGTCCCTTAATGTTACTAAAGTGGATTAACCCAAAAAATATTGCTGTTAGATAAAATATAAGCCAATAACTTTTGTCCCAAACTAATTGCCGCTTAGTCATACTAATTCTATTAATATACCCATGTAAGATGAATGCCAGAATTATAAAAAATGCGAATACAGCCCAGGTTAAATAACTTTTATCTAATAAAAATGAGGTTATCGATGCGAGAACAAAGCACGTGAAGTAAATTGTTCCATGCCTTTTCCTAAGATGCCACCTAAACAAATACTCTTCGATGATGGGTGTCAAAATGCATATAACGATGAAACCTAAAACGACACCATACTGCTTGAGCAAATCAATATTTTCTTCGTATTCGTTAATGATTTTAAAATGAAGAAGGATTAAGTAAGTGCTGATAACAATTCCGCCAAAAAGTAGATTCAATAGCAAAAGCCAAAAGAACTCGCTCCAAAGAGTTTTATTATCTTTACTTTGTTTTAAGAGTTTGGGATTTTGCAAGAATCTCCAATACATTGAAAGTGTTTTGAGCATTAATTAAAATATTTTTAGGTGTAAATTCGTTTTACCAAAGATTTGCTAACATATGAAGATTTTTAACTTTTTCGCTGCAATATTTATATTCAGTATTTTTTCTGCCAATGCCCAGGATTTTATTGTTAAAAATAATGATGATGTAATTCGTGGCACAATTAAAGGCACAGATTATTTCTCTGTTTACATTAGTGCCAACGATGAAGCAGATGTAATTCTATTGGCGAAAGATGTAAAAAACTTTTTTTGGAATGGGAATAGTTACATCAGTAAAGGTTTTGCCAACAAGAAAAACTTTGAATACCGTTTTGTAAAAGTTATTGAGATGGGCACCGTGAACCTTTACTCTTTTGGTGGCGGAACTTTAGTTCCGGCTAAGAAAGAAAAAAATGTTAGATTCAGACCGTCAGTAGGTATTGGTACCGGAACAGGTGGCTTTGGCGGAATGGGCATGGGCGGCGGCATTAGCATTGGCGGCGGCCGTAACAATGCACCAGAACCTCCAGTTGGCGCACCAGTAGTTCGTTACTTTATTGAAAAACCAGGTACCGGACCGCTTCAAGAAATTCCAATAAAAGCAATAACTGAAGATGCAAGGAAGATTGAAGTGCGAAGCATTTTACTACAAAAACTCGCCGACCAACCTTCGATTAGAGCTAAGATTGAAGCTAGTGCTACACTTAACAGTAAAGATGTTATTGATTTAGTTAGAGAGTATAACGAGGTTAAAAAATAGGAACAGGATTATTGGGATTTAAGGATTTTAAGATGATGTTTTCAATTTTGCAAAAATAGATAAGCTGATAGCAACGCCATTCTTTATCTCACAGTTTCTCATTGTTCCTTCAAACTCAAAAGCTAATTTTAGTAAAGCTTTCTTACTATCAGCATTTTCAGACTCTACAAAAGCCTCAATTCTATTGATATTTAAACTATTGAAAGCATAGGCGCAAATTGCTGTTACCGCTTCATTTATAATACCCTTTTTCCAATATTCGGGTAGCAACCAGAACCCAATTTCGACCTTTTTATGCAGGTAATTAAAATTATTGAAGCCTACAGCACCCATAAAATCGCCATTTTCTATGTTGGAAATTGCCCACCATATTCCTGTACCCTCTACTTGAATCGTCTTAAACCATTTTAATTGCTCTTGAGTTTCGTTTAAGGTTTGATAATTTACTCCATAGTATTTAATAACGAAAGGATTTGATAAGCCTTTATAGACATTTTTTAAATCAGAGTCTTCAAATTGCCTTAATCGCAATCTATTAGTAATCAGTTCGGGAAAAACATCAATCATCTTGCGCAGCAATTTATTAAATGATCGTTAACCATTCCTGTTGCTTGCATGTGCGCATAACAAATTGTTGTTCCGAAGAATTTGAAACCTCTTTTTTTCATGTCTTTACTTATTTTGTCAGACAATTCTGTTCTTGCAGGCACATCGCTCATTTTTTCGGTATGGTTTGAGATTGGTTTTCCATCGGGTAGAAATCCCCATATATAGTTAGAGAAACTCCCAAATTCCTCTTGAATTTTTATGAAAAGTTTGGCGTTCTTTATTGCGCCATTTATTTTCAGCTTATTTCGGATTATCCCAACGTCACTCATCAAACGCTCGACATCCTTTTCTCCGAAAGCGGCTACCTTTTTAACATCAAAGTTAGCAAAGGCTTTTTGGTAGTTTTCTCTTCTTTTAAGTATTGTTATCCAACTCAAACCCGCTTGCGCACCTTCTAAAATTAGAAACTCAAAAAGTGTTTTATCATCGTAAACTGGCTTTCCCCATTCTTCATCGTGGTACTTTACGTATAGCGGATCTGAACCTGCCCAAGAGCAACGAATGCAATCTTTAGTCTTTAGTCCTAAGTCTTCAGTCATTTCACGAAAATTTAGTAGGGTTATTAATCATGAAATTAAGCAGTTTACTTATTTCCTCACATTGGGCATCCAGTAAATTATAAGTTTCCAAGGAAATGTAATTGCAAGCTAAAGAAACATCTAACCAAACTTGAGTTTCGCCATTTTCCATATCTGCATCCGTTAATTTACTTATAAAGTGATTTGGGTATCTTCTTTTTTTGTAAGCTTCCCCTATACTACTACAAACCGATCTTGATGATCTCCGAATTTGATCTACCAAACTAAACTGTTCAGCTTTCGGAAAGGTCTTTGTTAAATTATGGATCTCCAATAGTAAGGAAAATCCTTTTTTATAAACAATTAGTTCTCTGAATTTACCCATACCATATTGTTTTTCTAATATAGCATTTTGGTATAAGACTTCGGACTATTGACTAAAGACTTTTGACTAACTCAAACAAAGTTCATCCCAATACTCAACCGCTCTTCTGTAATGCGGAATAACAATGCTACCGCCAACAAGGTTTGCAATCATAAAAATTTCATTCATTTCATCGCTGTTCACGCCGGCATCATAGCATTTTCCAAGGTGATATTTAATGCAATCATCGCAACGCAAAACCATTGACGCAACTAAACCCAACATTTCTTTAGTTTTTACATCTAAAGCTCCATCAGCATAACTGGTTGTATCTAAAGCAAAAAACCTTTTAATATTGGTATTTGCGGTTTCCATAATTCTATCGTTCATTTTTTCGCGATAGCCGTTAAATTCTTCTACTAATTTACCCATGATTAAAATTGTTAAATCTTTTTTTACTGTTGATTGTTAGGTTATTAAACACAAAAATTATGAAAATCATCTCTCCAAAATTTCATGCGGTTATAGATTATATAATGGTTATGTTTTTATTCATTTCTTCGGATCTATTTCAATTATCTGAATCAGCTACAATATTAACATATGCATTGGGTGGTGTTCACTTTCTATTAACTGTATTAACGAAATTTAGTGGTGGGATATTTAAAATCATCCCCATAAAACTTCACGGTATAATCGAATTTGTAGTAAGTATAGTTTTGGTAATATTAGCATTTACCGTTTTTAAGGGCAATATAATTGATGAGATTTATTTTGCTTGCTTAGGCTTGCTCATCTTAATTGTTTTCGTGCTAACTGATTACCGAAACGTTACAAAAACGATTATATAATCTCTTCCAAAGGATTCCAGAATACTTTTTTAAAATTTACAACTTTATCATTCTTCACTTCAACACCTTCTTGAGCAAGCAAATCTTCCATTAATTCTGGTGGATTAAAATGAAATTTACCAGTTAATAAACCACTACTATTTACTACGCGATGAGCCGGAACTTTTGGATGCGCCGTACCTGCATAAGCCATGGCATGACCAACCATTCTGGATGATTTTGCAGCACCCAGGCTTTTCGCAATTGCGCCGTAAGAAGTAACCCTTCCTTTAGGAATTAATCGGGCAACTTCATAAACCTGCTCATAGAAATTTGTATCCATTATTCGAACGAAAACTGAATATAGTTGATGTTTTTATCGTGTAATAAATATTTTTTCTCGTAATAAGTTTTTATCGAAAGCACTTCATCAGCAAATTCTGATGTGTAAAGGTGATCAGTATTTTTATGTATTGGCAAATTTAATTCCAGCACCTTTTCATTCGTGTAAAGATACAGTTGGTCGTTATCAGTTTTTAAATTGACCTTGCCGCCATCCTTTAAAATAACTTTATACTTGTTTAAGAAACCAGGAAAAGTAAGTCGTTTCTTTTCGCGGCTCTCCTGAGGTTGAGGATCGGGAAAAGTAATCCATATCTCATCTATTTCGCCAGCTTCAAAATAATCAAGCAAGTTTTCAATCTGGATTCTTAAAAACGAAACGTTATTTATTCCTTCTTCAATTGCAGTTTTAGCACCTCTCCAAATTCTGTTTCCTTTGTAATCTACACCGATAAAATTCTTATCAGGAAATAATTTGGCCAAATTTACCGAATATTCACCCTTGCCACAGGCTAATTCGAGCACAATAGGATTTTCATTTTTAAAATGTTCCATTGCCCATTTGCCTTTTAGAGGCTTACCTTCATCTAGTTGTAATACGTTTGCGAATGTTTCGATTTCTGCAAATCGTCTAAGTTTATCTTTACCCAAGAGTTTTTTTTTCGTCAAAAATACGATTAAATCACGCATGGAAATTTTTTTTCCAAATAATCTTAATATCTATGTGCACAATCTATTGTATTTTTGCGAGTATCTTTAAAATTCGACATTGGAAAAATCATCTAAAATTTACATAGCAGGACACCGCGGAATGGTGGGTTCGGCAATTTACCGCAAGCTAGAAAAAGAAGGTTACAAAAATTTGCTTACCAGAACTTCTGAGGAATTAGATCTTAGAAATCAACAAGCTGTAACCGATTTTTTCGCTGCTGAAAAACCTGACTATGTCTTTTTAGCTGCTGCAAAAGTTGGCGGCATTGTTGCCAATAACACTTATAGAGCTGATTTTTTATTCGAAAATTTATCCATTCAAAACAATGTGATACACAGTGCTTACTTAAATCAAGTTAAGAAATTGATGTTTTTAGGCTCTAGCTGTATATATCCAAAAATGGCGCCGCAGCCTTTAAAAGAAGAATACCTTTTAACAGGAACTTTAGAAGAAACTAATGAGCCATATGCCATTGCCAAAATTGCCGGAATTAAAATGTGTGATGCTTATCGCGACCAATATGGTTGTAATTTTGTTTCGGTAATGCCGACCAATTTATACGGTTATAACGATAATTATCACCCTCAAAATTCACATGTTTTACCCGCACTAATTCGTAAAGTGCATGAAGCTAAAATTAATAATGAAAAGCAAATAACGGTTTGGGGTTCTGGTTCGCCAATGCGTGAGTTTTTATTTGCTGATGATTTGGCTGATGCTTGTTATTTCTTGATGGAAAATTATAACGAGCCAAATCTAATCAACATTGGTGTCGGGCACGATTTAACCATAAAAGATTTAGCGCTGCTGATTAAAGATGTTTTGCAATATGATGGAGATTTAGTTTTTGATGCAAGCAAACCTGATGGAACGCCTCGTAAATTAATGGATGTAAACAAGTTGCACGCACTAGGCTGGAAACATAAAATAGAACTCCGCGAGGGAATAGCCTTAGCTTATCAGGATTTCTTAAGCAGATATTAATTATTTTTTTGCCCTTATTTTACTCAAAAATTCTGGTGTGAAACCTAAGTAAGACGCCAACATATATTGTGGTACACGTTGCACAAACTCTGGAAATAATTTATTAAAATGATGGTATCTTTCTTCTGCAGTTTGGCTGTATAAAAACTTAATTCGCATTTGCGATGCCTGATGGTTTTTTTGCAAGATAAGCCTGAAATATCTTTCAATCTTCGGCAACTTGTTAAACAGCAATTCATAATTGTAATGCTCAATTGCAATTACCTCGGTATTTTCTGCCGCCTGAATATAAAACTCCGAAGATTTCTGAAACAAAAAGCTTGTTAAATCGGTAATCCACCAATTTTCTATGGCAAACTGTGTGGTTTGTTCAGCACCTTTTATGTCGATAAAATATAATCGCAGGCAGCCTTTTACCACAAAATAATTGGCCTTGCAAACTTGTCCTTCCGCTAACAAGAAAGCTTTCTTTTTAATAGAAATAGATTTGAGTAATGTGCTCAACGTTTGCTGTTCATCATTATTCAAATCTATGAATCTACTAATATGGTTTAAAAGTGAGCTATACATTATGGCTAGTAAAACCATGCTAATTTAGCATAATTTTATAAAGCTGCTACAGCGAAAAGGCTTTCAAATCTGGCTGTGCCCATTCTCCCCAATCTTTCATTGCTGCCATTAAAACCTTTTTTAATCCGGCATTATCTACTGGCTTGCCTTTAGTTGGTGGTAATAATTCTTTTTCTGGAACGGTTATTTCGGTAACTTTTGTGGCAAACCAGGTTATATTTTCGTGGGGTAATGCCAAACCTAAAATCATTCCAGGCAAACCGGCAAATGATTCAGGACCACCTGAAACCGCAATTTGATTGGCGTAGTAGGCCACAACGTAAACCGAATCCATTATAATTGCATTTGCTCGGCGACATTCATATCCTGCAATTTCACGGGTTTCATCCGTAATTTTCCAGTTTATTTTACGCACACTATCTTTCACTAAATACGTGGCTTCGTAAACACTTTTCTGAATGGTATTGGTTTCAGTTTTAAAATCAGTACCTATTATATTCTTTAAATCGGCAATTGGGTTGTTGTTTAACCAATTATTAGAAGCTGGTGCAGCTTCTTCATTAAATTTATATAAAGCTTTCTCGCTGTTAAATTTCAAAGTGCTTTTTGCCGATTTGAATTGAGGAAAGTTCTTCTTGTAATTGTCAAACGATTGATTCATGTAACTTTCGTTTCTTGGCGTTATACGCTTCTTGATTAGTGCATACATGTTTGAGCGTTTTTCGTATTCGATAACACCATTTTTAACGAAATGTACATTTTGTGCGATACCATTTTTACTGATAAAAATTACCGCTAAAATTATTGTAAGTTTTAATATTGTTTTCATGGCGATTAGTTTTGAGGAGCTGGTGCAGCAGCAGCGCCGCCACCCATTTTAGTAAAATCCCAGCTTACGGTAAACATAAAATATCTTCTGATGGTTCTATAACTACTCTGTGTAATATTTCCATTTGCTGCAGAGCGGCTAAATCCTTGGTTCTGATTTAACAAATCGAAACCTTGAATCGATGTTCTTAAATTCTGTGCCTTGAAGAACTTTTTGGTAATGGTTGCATTCCACAAGAACTGCTTAAACGATTCGTTAAAAGCTTGTGTTTTACCACGATAAGTATATTCTCCATCTGATGTAATTTCAAATTTTCCAGGCAATTGCACTGAACCTGAGAAATAACCTTGAGCACCCCATCCATTACTGTTAAATGCCTGCTGCACCGAAGCTACTGTTGTAGTATATTGAGGGCCGAAATAGGCGTAAAAATTGTACTTACCATCTTTATATCTATTAATATTTACCTGCGGTGAATAAGCCATGTATTTAGTTTGGTTTAATACACTGTTGATCAAATTGTAGGAGGTATTACCATTCATATTGTAACCAATGCCCACGTTTGTACCTAAAATTTTCCGACCAATACTTGAATAAATACTAAAATTGGATGGTGTCTTATCTGATAAATTTATAGCCTTGAAGGTACTTGCACCTGTAGAATTATCTGTTGTTACATCACTTACAATTGGGTTTTTAGTAAAACTGTAATAACCACTGATATAAATAGATTGGCTACTCAAAACTTTATAAGAATTATAATTCGCATTAATATTGCTCCTGAAAGATGGTCTTAAATCAGGATTACCTAAAGTAATGTTCAAAGGGTCAGTATTTACCCTGATTGGTTGTATTTGCTCTAAGCTTGGTTGTTGCGTGTTACCATTATAGTTAATACGAAAAGATTTCTGTTGAGAAAAATTATACTGATACATAGCCTGTGGCATATAATTCACAAATTTTCTATCATAGCGCACATTATTATACAAATCTTCCTGCTTGAAATTAACCCCGCTAAATTTGGAGCCTGCATTTAAAACGCTTTTCCCTTTTTTGAAGTTGAATATTGCACCCCCAGAATTAATGATCTGGTCTAACTGATAATCATTACTGAATTCAGTATCCAACAGGTCGTATCTTCCTTGTACAGACTGGTTAAATGATTTTCTATCAGAGCGGCCACCAGACAAAGTTAAACCGTAATTTAGAACTACAGTTAAAGTTTTAGACAGCGGTTCCGTGTAGGCCAAATTAGATTTAAACACACTATTCGTAATGCTATTTACCTTATACTGATCAACATTCACTGTACTGTCTAACCCGCTATTCAGATTATAAAAACTATTTTCGGAATTTAGGTAACCATCAGTTTTATTATCTGTAACCGACTGACTTAAATTGAGTGATAAAGTACGTCCCTTTTTTTTCAATTTCTTTGTTAGAAATGCATTGATGTTAAATATCTGATCTTTCGCATCATTAGTTAAAACCCTCGAACTTTTATTTAATAAGCTGTTATCGCCACGAGTACTCTCTGTAGAATAATCCTGAAAAGTATTGCTATTTTTCAATGTACCATCAACATTAATTTTAAGCGTTAAAGTGGTATCTAACTTAATCTCATACATTGCATCAAGCTTCTGCCTGAAAACATCATTATCATAGTTTTGATCGGATTTATTGTTGATGATACCTGTAGATAAGTTATTCTGGCTGATTGTATTTCTATCACCAAAAACTCTTAACGAACCGATTTTGTAATTTGTGTTTAAGGTTTCTTTATCGCTGTTCCACTTGTTGTCGAAGTGCAAACCTCCTGTTCTGGCAACTGGAATACCTTGTCCATTATACTGGCCGCCCCAACCTTCAAACTCATCTCCGCTGCTGGTAAAGTAAATACCGCCATCATCACTTACATTTCCTCCGCTTTGTGTTCCCAATTTCTGGCTATCTTCCCAGCCTAAACCAACTCTACCGTTATTACCTAATATGCCGTATGCAGAAAACTTCTTTTTACCTGCAAACTTGTTAAACATTAATTGTCCCTGGTAGAAATCATCCGTTCCAACGCCAGCAATTGCTTTTCCGAAATAACCATTTTTGGCATTTTCCTTTAATTTAATGTTTAGGGTTTTTGTCTTTTCCCCATCATCAACACCGGTAAATGTTGCCTGATCGCTTTTTTTATCATATAGCTGAACTTTATCAACCATATCAGCTCTGATATTTTTCGTTACCAGGGTTGGGTCATCACCAAAAAACTCTTCTCCATCAACCAAAACCTTTACGTTTTTTTGGCCCTGAGCAGTAATTTTACCGTCCTTATCAACCTCGATTCCAGGAAACTGTTTAATTAAATCTTCAACCTTTGAGTTTGGCTCAATATTATAAGCCTGTGGGTCAAATTCGGTTGTGTCTCCTTTAATTTTAATCGCAGAGCGATTTCCTTTAATAATTACATCCGCAAGTAGTTGTGCCTTACCCGTAAGGTTAATTTTTCCGTAATCAACATCCTTCTTTGTAGAATCGAGCACAAAGTGATCAACAAAATCGGCGTATTTTGGATAAGAAACCAGGAGGATGTACTTTCCATTTCGAATATTTGGAAGTTCAAATGAGCCGTTATCCGCAGCTCTGGTAAATTTAACCAAAGTAGAGTCTTTGGCATTTAAAACTGAAACTGAGGTTCCGCCCAGTATTGAGGTTGCGGCCGTATCGATAACACGGCCCTTAATGGTATGCTGAGTTTGAGCTTTTGCGTTAAAAAAAGTCAAAACCAGAAAGCATACAACGAGTAGCATTCTTTTCATAGATGTGATTTGGTTTTCATCACTAATATAAAACTAATATTTTAGTTTAAATACGCATTAACACTATTTAACAATAATGTTATATATAAATTACTTCGGCTTAATCGATTTAGTCTGAAAAATGGCGCACGCAATAATTTGTTGGTATAGAGATAATGCCAGTTCGTCTAGAAATTACTTGTAATGGTATAATCTAGCCAATTCTCTTGAAACGTTTCTGAAATGTTAGCGTCTTATATTCAAAACCCCTTAAAAATTAGGGAATTAAAAAACAGATTTATAAAACTTAAAATATTCAGGTCATGAAAAATTCTATTAAAAACTTATTCGCAGCAGCTTTAGTAATGGTTACTTTAAGTGGTGCAACAGTTGTGGCGAATGCTACAGAAATCAGCGGTAATTACACTGCAATTAACCAGGTTAAAAACATTAATAAAATTTCGGTAAGTGGAAATGTAAAATTAATCCTGGTTCAGGATAGTAAAGAAAGCATCGAGGTTTTCGATAAATATTACGCGAATAATGCTTTGGTGCAGCAACAAGGTTCGGAACTTAGAATCAGTTCATTTGCTAAGGAAGCGCTAACCGTTATTGCACATGTTAATAATATCAGAACAATCGAAGCATCTAACACATCGAGCGTAGCAACTTCAGGAAAATTCAATTTATTAGACCTTGAAGTTATCTTAAAGGATAAAGCCTCGGCAACGATTAAAGCAAATACAGTAAACCTTTACACTACAGTAAACGATGGTACAAACCTGAATTTAGAAGGAACTACAGAAACACATACGGCAGTTTTAGGTAACGAAGCAAAATTAAAAATGAACGAGTTTGCTTCTGAAAACACAAATATCAGTATTGCACCAAAAGCGGTTTACGCGAATAATTTAAGCCGTTACGAAGATTTAAAAATCGACTTATTAGAAAAACTTTTCTAATAATCCATCATATATAGTTTAGTTTTAGTTAATAGAAAACATCGGCCGGAGCGATTCCTGCCGATGTTTTATTTTTTAAGGATTTGTAGACCAAAGCCCTGCATCTTTAACAAAAACTCTTCTGCTAAGTTTAAGTTGAGAAACGATAAGCTCGGCCAAATCTTCTGGTTGCATTACTTTATCCGGATTACCATCGGTAAGTTTTAACTCTATTGCCATATCTGTTGCCGTTGTACTTGGCGTTAATGAAGTTACACGGATGTTATGTTTCCTCATTTCTTGCATTAGCGATGTAGACATTGCAATTAATCCGGCTTTGGATGCCGAATAAGCACTGGTAACCGCCGCCGGACTTAAAGCTGAAGAACTGGAAATATTGATGATATCTCCTGTCTGCTTTTCAATCATTTGGGGTACAACTGCTCTTGTAACGTAATATGGGCCAAGTAAGTTAATTTTTATAATTTCCTCCCACGATTGTGGTTCCATTTCTAAAAATTTTGCAAACTTTCCAATGCCTGCGTTATTTATCAGAATATCTATAAACCCTAATTCAGATTGAAGTTTTAAAACCGCTTCATTAACCGATGCTATATTACTAACATCAGCAGTAACCGTACTAATTTTTACACCATATGATGATAATTCTTTTGCCAATTTATCTAAATCACTCTGTGTACGGGCGAGTAATGCAACGTTAACACCTTCTTTTGCCAATGCAATTGCTATCGCTTTGCCAATTCCTTTTCCTGCCCCTGTAATCAGCGCATTTTTTCCTGATATATTTTCCATTATTAATTTTATGCTGTCGATTTAAGGCAAGTTCATTTAATGCCTAAACCGACAGATTATCGTTTTACAAATCAAATTTAATTCCTTGTGCCAATGGCAAAGTGTTAGAATAATTAATGGTGTTAGTTTGTCTGCGCATATATGCTCGCCACGCATCCGAACCACTTTCTCTGCCGCCACCGGTTTCTTTTTCGCCACCAAAAGCGCCACCAATTTCAGCTCCAGAAGTTCCAATGTTAACATTTGCAATACCACAATCAGAACCTTGATAAGAAAGGAATTGCTCTGCCTCTCTTAAATTAAGGGTCATTATTGCTGATGATAAACCTTGTGGAACACCATTTTGCAATGCGATGGCCTCATCAAGCGTTTTATATTTAATCAGATATAAAATTGGGGCAAAAGTTTCATGCTGAACGATTTTATAATCATTTTTAACTTCGGCAATACAAGGTTTTACATAGCAACCGCTTTCATATTTATCCCCATCTAAAACACCACCTTCTACTATAAAACTTCCACCTTCGGCTTTACATTTTTCTATCGAATGGAGATAAGCATTTACAGCATCTTTATCTATCAGCGGACCAACATGATTGTTTTGATCTAACGGATCGCCGATTCTTAACTGACCGTAAGCTTTTACAAGTTTTGCTGCAAAAGCATCGTAAACACTTTCGTGGATAATTAATCTTCTGGTTGATGTACACCTTTGTCCGGCTGTACCAACAGCGCCAAAAACGGCACCGATTAAACTCATATCTAAATCTGCATGTTCTGAAATGATGATGGCATTATTGCCTCCAAGTTCCAGTAAGCTTTTGCCCAAACGAGCACCGACTGCAGCACCTACTGCCTTACCCATTCTGGTAGAACCTGTTGCCGAAATTAGTGGAACACGCCCATCGTTAGTCATTAATTCGCCAATTACCTTATCGCCGATTATTAAGCTAGATACACCTTCCGGAATTTCATTCGACTTAAAAACCTGAGCAATAATTTTTTGACAGGCAATACCTGTAAGTGGTGTTTTTTCTGAAGGTTTCCAAACGCAAACATTACCACAAACCCAGGCAAGCGCTGCATTCCAACTCCAAACGGCCACAGGGAAATTAAAGGCAGAAATAATACCTACAATTCCAAGCGGATGCCATTGCTCATACATTCTATGATCTGGGCGTTCGCTGTGCATGGTTAATCCATAAAGCTGACGTGACAAGCCAACTGCAAAATCGCATATGTCAATCATTTCTTGAACTTCGCCAAAACCTTCTTGCAAGCTTTTCCCCATTTCATATGAAACCAATGTTCCTAAGGCTTCTTTATTCTGACGTAAAGCATCGCCAAACTGGCGAACAATTTCACCTCTTTTTGGTGCAGGTACTGTTCGCCAAAACGCGAATGCATCTTGGGCTTTGGCTATTATGGTTTCGTAATCATTTTCTGTAGAAACTTTGACCGAAGCGATTTTTTGTCCATCAACAGGAGAAAAACTATCTATGTTTTCCTTGTTATCTGCTCCGCCCCAAGTGTTACCCGTACTAAACGCCGGATTAGTATTTTCTATACCAAGTTTATCTAAAATGGATTGAATATTTGCGCTCATATATTTGTTGCTAATTATTATTTCAATATTATGGTTTACAATTTTCTTTTCTTCGGGTATCAATTAAATAAGCAATTTGCCAGCCCTTATCACCTTTAACCAATTGAAAAGAGTTTACTCCGCAATGGCTAAATCTGTCGTCAATATAGAATTTATAATCGGTCCAAACGGAAGCTAACGGACCATCAATTAAAATTTTTGTGAACACTATTCGCTCATCATATTTTTGATTCCGTGGCGTTCCAATCATTTTTAAAAATCCAGAAACTGATTCTGATTTAACAACATTTTTACCATCCTTATTAACAATCGTTTGCAAAATACTTTCTTTCGCAAAAGCGGATGCTGTTAAAGCGCTATCGCCATTCTTCATCCCTAAAAAAAGATTGTTTACGGTTTGTTTTACAGCTTGTTCTTCATCACTCTGTGCTAATAAAAGATTAGCAAAAAACATACAGATTATAGTTAATATGGTTACTTTTTTCATGACGTGTTGGTTACGCTTTATTAAATAAATTTATAGTATTTTTGTGAAAGAAGGGAAACGGAACTGCGCAGCAGAAAAAATTGTTGATAATACACACACCACAAAACACGTAAAATCATTTATTTTCAACGATTTACGAGCATCAACACAAACAATGTTGATAATTATTTTTACAGTTGATTTTTTATTATTGTAAACTTATAATGCTTATTGGCACGGTTCTTTAATAGTTTAATATATGGAAGAAGAATTCTTTTTTGAATCAAACGAAGATGCACAACGTTCGGTTGAACGTTACGAAGAGATGATCCGCAATAAAGACCAATATTTCTTTGATGCGGGGGCTTTTGAATACATAGTAGATTTTTACATCGAAAAAAATGATCCGGTTAAGGCTTTGCAGGTTGTAGATTATGCAATTAATCAACATCCTTATGCAACGGTTTTCTTAATTAAACAAGCACATTTATACATTCTTACCAATAATTACGATAGTGCTTTCATCGCCCTGCAAAAAGCAGAACTTTTAGAATCTTCTGAACCGGATATTTATTTGCTCCGCGGAAATATTTATCAAAATACCGAGCGTTATGCCGAGGCTTTAGAAAATTATGAAAAGGCTTTGGGCTTAGCAGAAAGCACCGATGAAATACTTTTGCAGATGGCTTATGTTTATCAAAGCATGTCTGATTATGAAAATGCCATTGTTTATATCAAACTTAGTTTGGAGCAAAACATGGAAAATCAGGATGGTTTGTATGAACTTGCTTTTTGTTACGACGTTTTAGATAAACAGGAAGAAAGTATAAAGTTTTATCAGCAATATATCGATACCGACCCTTATTCTTATGCCGCCTGGTATAATCTGGGCAATAGCTTTCACAAGTTAAATCTATTCGAAAAAGCGATTGATGCTTACGATTACGCTATTTTAATCAAGGAAGATTTTAGCTCGGCATATTTTAACAAAGGAAATGCTTTAGTTCAACTTGATAAATACGATGAAGCGATTGAGGTTTACAAGCAAACTTTTGAGTACGAACAACCAAATGCAGATACTTATTGCGCAATAGGCGAGTGCTACGAAAAGCTCGAAAAAATGGATGAAGCCCGTTCTTACTACAAAAAATCGGTAAAAATGGACCCAAAAATGGCTGATGCCTGGTTTGGGATTGGTGTTACTTTAAACCACGAAGAGCGTTATTTTGAATCGTTGCATTTTTATAAAAAAGCAATTGATTTAGAAGGAGAAAATTCTGATTTCTGGTTTGCAATGGCGGATGCTTATTATAAGCTCAATCAAATTGATGAATCCATAGATGCTTACGAAAAAGTTTTAGAATATAATCCATTAGATATTGAAGCCTGGTTGGATTTCAGTACGGTTTTATATGAGCAGGGCAAACTTTTAGAAGCTTCGGAAACGATGGCAGAAGCCATTAAGAACAATCCGGAAGCGGCAGAATTATATTACCGAATGGTAGCTTATTTGTTTGCACTTGGCCATTATGCCGATGCTTTGGGTTATTTAGAAACCGCTTTAAGCACCGATCCTGAAAAGCATTATATTTTATTTGAATACTTGCCGCAACTACAAGATAATAGTGCAATTATAAATGTTATTAACCGTTACATCAGGTAAAAAGAGTGTGAGAAAATTTTGACATTTTATTCTCAATTTTTTTTCCACTTTTGTACACATATGAATTACCCATTATTAAACGTTCCCGAACGTCCGGAAAAACCCCGCCAAAATGGCTTAACAATGGTTATGGATAAGGGATTAAGCCTACGTCAGGTAGAAGATTTTCTAGATGTTGCAGGCGTACATACAGATATCGTAAAATTAGGCTGGGCTACCTCTCACGTTACCCCAAAGCTTAAAGAAAAGTTAGCGTTATATAAAAGTGCTGGTATCCCAACTTATTTTGGAGGTACATTATTTGAAGCATTTATCATCAGAAATCAGTTTGCAGATTATCAACGTGTTTTAGACCAATACGGAATGGAATATGCAGAAGTTTCAGATGGCTCTATCGAAATAGAACACGATTTAAAATGTGGTTACATCAGCGAACTTGCGAAACAGGTTACGGTAATCTCGGAAGTTGGAAGTAAAGATGCTGCTAAAATTTTTGCTCCATATAAATGGATTAAATTAATGCAGGCTGAAATTGCTGCCGGTTCTTGGAAAGTTATTGCCGAAGCTCGTGAGGGTGGAAATGTTGGTATTTATCGTGGTAGCGGAGAAGTGAGAGAGGGATTAGTTGATGAAATTTTAACGCAAATACCCGAAGACACCATTATTTGGGAAGCACCTCAGAAAGAACAACAGGTTTGGTTTATCAAGCTAATTGGCACAAATGTTAACCTTGGAAACATTGCGCCGGCAGAGGTTATTCCATTAGAAACGATAAGATTAGGATTAAGAGGCGATACTTTCGATCACTTCCTTAACCTGAATAAATAAAATTTGAACCATTTATTTTAATGGCTTTTTAAAAATATTAATGGCTTTAGCTAAACCAGGCTAAAGCCATTATTTTGTTACCTCGCTGCGCAAACCAAAAGAAAATGAAAACCTACGGCTTAATCGGTTACCCACTTTCGCATTCCTTTTCAAAAAAATATTTTACAGAAAAATTTTCAAGTGAGAAAATTTCTAACCATCAATACGAGCTTTTTCCAATTGAAAACGTTTCTTCAGTTATTGAATTATTAAATGATAATGAAAGCATTTGTGGTTTGAATGTGACCATACCACACAAAGTTTCTGTATTATCTCTTTTAAATGAAATTGATGAAGCCGCAAATAAAATCGGTGCAGTAAATTGCATTTCGGTAAAAAATATAAATGGTAAAAATCACCTAAAAGGATATAACACAGATGCTTTTGGCTTCGAAGAATCGCTTAAACCACTATTAAAACCTCATCATACAAATGCTTTAATTTTTGGTGATGGTGGCGCAGCTAAAGCCGTTAAATATGTACTCGAAAAGCTAAACATCAGTTATAAAAGTGTTGTAAGAAAACCAGTTTCTGGCGCAATTTTATACAGTGAAATTACACCAGATTTATTGCAATCTCACACCTTATTAATTAATACAACTCCACTTGGTATGTCGCCAAATTTAGATGGCTATCCAGATATTGACTATAATTTATTAACACCTGAGCATTTGGCTTACGATTTAGTTTACAATCCATTAGAAACCAAATTTTTAGAAAAAGCAGCCAAAAAAGGTGCTACAATAAAAAACGGGTTAGAAATGTTGTACAAACAAGCCGAGCAAGCTTGGTATATTTGGAATAATATTGATTAAAGAAACGTTTATATTTTAAAAGCAGGATATGAAAATCAAAAAGCTAATATTTTTTCCCATAATTCTACTTTTATTTATTACTGCTTGCCAAAACAATGATTACAGCCCAAAACCAAAGGGTTATTTCCGCATTGTTTATCCTGAAAAAAAATATCAACTTTTTGAAGGCAAAGCACCTTTCAGTTTTGAATACCCGGTTTACGCCAAAATGGAGAATGATGATAAAAAGGGGCAGAAATACTGGTATAATTTGCATTATACTCAGTTTAATGGCTTTTTGCATTTAACATATTATGATGTAGCAAATAAAACCATTTATGACGAAATGGTTGAAGATGCAAGGAAACTCGCTTTTAAACACACGATAAAAGCCAGCGCAATCGACCAAAAACTTATTCATTACCCTGAAAGGAAAGTTTATGGAGTTTATTATGCAATTGAAGGTAACACAGCCTCTTCCGTACAATTTTTTTTAACAGATAGTGCGAAACACTATTTCAGGGCTGCGCTTTATTTTAACGAGCGGCCGCAATACGATTCTATTGAACCTGTTGTGAAATTTATCAAAAAGGACATCGATAAGATGATTACAACTTTTAAATGGAAAAATTAGATTAAATAATTTATGATTAAGATAAAAATATTTACGTTTAACGCCTACGGAGAAAATACTTACGTTTTATCAGATGAAACGAATGAATGCGTAATCATCGATCCGGGAATGTATGAAGGCTACGAACAAAATGAACTGGTTTCGTTTATCAAAGAAAATAATTTAAAGCCGATTTTACTGCTAAATACACATTGCCATTTAGATCATATTTTCGGTAATAAGTTTGTTTTTGATACCTGGGGATTGAAGCCTCAATTTAATAAAGGAGAACTACAGGTTTTACAAGCTGTTCCGAGTTATGCACCACAAATGGGCTTTACACATTACGAATTATCTCCAGAACCTGAAATATTTTTGGGCGAAACGGGTACAGTAACTTTTGGAAATAGCAGTTTAGAATTAATTTTTGCGCCAGGTCATTCTCCGGCACATTTATGTTTTTACAGCAAAGCTGATGGTTTTTTAATTGGTGGCGATGTTTTATTTTATCAAAGTATCGGCAGAACCGATTTGCCAGGAGGAAATCATCAACAGCTAATTGATAATATCAAAACGAAACTATTTACACTACCAGAAGACTGCAAAGTTTACCCAGGCCACGGCTCTGCAACAACGATTGGTTTTGAAAAACAAAACAATCCGTTTTTCTAAGTGTCTTTCTAAAAGCAAACAATTTAACATAATAAAATTATATTTAATCTGTGAATACGCCCTTATATATCGCCAAAAGATATTTATTTGCCAAAAAATCAACCAACGCAATTAACTTGATTTCGGCTATATCTATGGTGGGTGTTATGGTTGGGAGTGCAGCATTAATTATTATTCTTTCTGTTTTTAATGGCCTAGAAGTAACCATTTTAAACATGTTTAATACGCTTACACCTGAAATTGCAATTACACCAGCAAAAGGCAAAACATTTAATCCGGATACGGAATATTTTAACACGCTTAAAAAAGATAAGGATATTTATTCCTTTACAGAGGTTTTGCAGGAAAATGCATTGCTAAAATACAATAATAAGCAGGCTGTTGGCATGGTTAAAGGAGTTGGAGCAGATTTCCTTAAAAACCAAAAATTAGACAGTACGATTAAAGAAGGTCGTTTTATCCTAAGCAATAGAAGTGGATATAGTTCGGTTATTGGTTCTGCCTTGCAAAGTTACCTTGCCGTTAATACAGTAGATCCATTCACCGAGCTCGAAATTTTCTCCCCAAAAAAGGATATAAAAGTGAACAGCTTGAATCCTACAGAAGATTTTACAACTAAGAGTATAAGGGTGAGCGGCGTTTTTGAAGTCCAACAAGAGTTTGATAATGGCATAATTGTTCCGCTTGATTTCGCCAGGGAATTGCTAGGAGAAGAAAAAAATGTTTCATCAATAGAAATAAATTTAAAACCCGGCGTTGATGTAGAGAAATTTAAAAGTAAATTATCTGAAAACGTTGGAGCAGCTTTTGAAGTCCGTAATCAAGCAGAGCAAAACCGCTCAGTATACCACATTTTAAATACCGAAAAATGGGCAGTTTACATTATTTTAACATTCATATTAATTATTGCTATATTTAATATTATTGGTTCATTAACCATGTTGGTAATTGATAAGGTTAAAGATATTGCAATATTAAGCAGCCTTGGCGCTAGCAAAAAGCTAATAAAAAGAATTTTCCTTTTCGAAGGAATGATGATTACAATGTCGGGCTGTATTTTGGGTTTGATAATTGGGGTTATTTTTTACCTGGTGCAGCACAATTTCGGCTTAATAAAGATGGGAGAAGGGAACGACACACTTTTAAGTTCCTATCCGATAGGGCTTAAATGGAAAGATTTTATCTTAGTTTTTGTAACTGTAGGGATTTTCTCATTTTTGGCATCTGCTTTGTCGTCTAATTTAAGTGTTAAGAAGATAGATCAAATTAATCAAACGATATAAAAAATGAAGTTATTTAAACAAGCAATTGTATTTGTTATGCTTTTAGGTGTGGCCATTACCGCTTGTAACCGATCCGAAAAAACCGAAGAAAGTAATATTAAAAATGTTAAGGGTTTATACAGCTTTGGTCCGGAGATGAAATCTTTTACATTGTGTGAAGATAATCGTGAGTATTGGGTTTTAGACAGTGTAAAAAACCTCGAACTTTCTTACAGCAACCTTAATTTTGAAAAACCTTATGAACCCGTTTATGTAGAACTGGAAGGTTATTTCACTAAATCGGACACGGCAACTGTTGCTGCCGATTTTGATTCCACATTAGTGGTTACTAAAGTAATTAAAATAAGCAAAGAAATTCCTGACGGCCCTTGTGCCCAATAATTTCATTCAAAATTAATTTCAGGCCTTAAAAAAGGCCTTTTTTATTACATTTGATTCCATCATAATTTAATAAAAAAATCAAATGGAAGACATTAGCTGGAGCGATTTTGAAAAAGTAGAATTAAGAGCAGGAACTATAGTGGAGGTTTTCGAATTTCCGGAAGCTAAAAAACCAGCTTACAAATTAAGCGTTGATTTTGGCCCGTTTGGTATTAAAATGAGTAGTGCACAAATTACAAAGATCTATAAAAAAGAAGAATTACCAGGCAAGCAAATTATTGGTGTTATCAACTTCCCTAAAAAGCAAATCGGCAAATTTATGTCAGAATTTTTAGTAACAGGTTTTGCTAACGAAAATGGCGAAATAGTGTTAAGCACAACACAGCAAAATGTTCCAAATGGAAGTAAATTGATTTAGATAACAGCTATGAGTTTCTATAATTTTGAGGATAATAATCCAGAAGAAGAAGACATACATTACATGAAACTTGCATTAGTTGAAGCGCAGAAAGCTTTGGCAGAAAATGAAATTCCGATTGGTGCAATTGTAGTGAGCAAGAACAGGGTTATTGGCAGAGGTTATAACTTAACAGAACGGTTTAATGATGTTACCGCACATGCAGAAATGCAAGCCTTTACTTCTGCATCGCAAACCATTGGTGGCAAGTATTTAACAGATTGCACTTTATATGTTACTATTGAACCTTGTGTAATGTGTGCCGGCGCAAGTTATTGGACACAAATTAGTCGCATTGTGTATGGTGCACGTGAAGAAAAAAGAGGATTCATTTCCAAAGATGTCAATCTGTTGCACCCAAAGACTAAATTAAAAGGAGGCGTTTTAGCCGATGAGTGCAGTAAATTAATGGTAGATTTCTTTAAAAAGAAAAGATAAATTCGCTTACAAAAACGCAATTGCATTTCTAATTTACTATCATTTTACGTTCAAACAATAGCATTTGATGATAATAACATGAACAAAACTTAATGTTCGAATGTTATATTTGCTTCAAGAAACATTTTTAAACTTAAACATATAATATTATGGCTTTTGAATTACCTGCGTTACATTACGCAACCGATGCACTAGAACCGCATATTGATAAAACTACCATGGAAATCCACCATGATAAACACCACCAAGCTTACGTTACAAATTTAAACAAAGCTTTAGAAGGTAAGCCTGAGGCAAATTCTAGCATCGAAGATATTATCAAAAACATTTCAAAATATCCTGCTGCAGTTAGAAACAACGGTGGTGGTCACTACAATCACTCTTTATTTTGGAATGTTTTAGGTCCAAATAAAGGTGGCGAGCCAACTGGCGAATTAGCAAAAGCAATTACTGCTGCTTTTGGTTCATTTGCTGATTTAAAAACTAAAATGCAAGAAGCTGGCGCTACTCGCTTTGGTTCTGGCTGGGCTTGGTTATCAGTTGGTGCTGATAAAAAACTTCAAGTTTCATCAACTCCAAACCAAGATAATCCTTTAATGGATGTTGCTGAAGTAAAAGGAACACCAATTTTTGGTATAGATGTTTGGGAGCACGCTTATTATTTAAAATATCAAAACAAGCGCCCTGATTATTTAGCTGCAATTTGGAATGCTGTGAACTGGGATGCGGTTGCTGAACTTTACAAAAAAGCAATCTAATCATCGCTTTTTATAAAAACTTTAAAAGCCTGCAAACTCAAATTTGCAGGCTTTCTTATTAATTAATAACTTCGCATAAATTTTTTGAATATGAAAAAGCTTATATTTTTATTTTTAATCGTTTTAGGAATCAACACATTAGCAAAAGCTCAGCAAAATAAAATGCCTACGCCAACAGAAATTGCTAAGAAAAATGTTGAAGATTTAGATAAAAAACTAAAATTGAACGATACTCAAAAAAGTATAATTTACAGTTTAACGTTTACTCAAGCTAAAGAGCAGGCAGAACTTATTAAACGCCAACAAGCAGGAACATCAAGGGAAGAAGACGCAGATAAGTATTATAAAATGCAAAACGAAACCACTAAAAACATCCGCAATGTTTTAAAAGGCGATCAACAAAAGCAATTTGATAAGGTTATTGAGGAGCGTTTGAGCGGAAAATCTAGTAAAAAGAAGAAAAAAGGCGAAGATGAAGTAGAAGGCGACATTAACGGACTTCTATTAGCCAAGCCTGAGAAAATGAACTAAGGTATTTTTATAAATGCCTGAAATTTTAGTCGGAACCGTTGTACTCGGCCTTTTATTATCACCACAATTATTAGCAGGTTTCTTAGCCAAAAGAACCGGAAGAAATTTCTGGTTTTGGTTTTTTATTTCTTTTCTTATTCCGATAATTTCGCTGGTTATTTTAATTTTTCTGGAGGATAAAAACCCAAACCCGGAAGGTTACAAATTAGCAAGTCATGTGAGGGATAGGGATGAAAAAATTGCTGAATGATTAAATCCCAACTACATCTTTTTTCTTTTTCTGCTTCATCCCTTTAGGAATAACTTCTAAAATCTCCTCTCTTAATGCATTAAGCATTCTCTTTTTAATGAAGTTTTTATGGGTAACCAAACTAATTTCACGCACTGGCTCTGGGCTTTTAAAATGACGGATTTTACTACTTTGTTTAGCACTTAATTCAGCTATTGCCAACTCTGGAACTAAGGTTGCCCCTCCATTCAAATCAACCATTCTGATTAAAGTTTCTACACTCCCGGTATTGTACTCCAAACCCTGTAATCGGTTATTTTTAGTAGAGCGACAAATGTTTAACACCTGATTTCGCATACAATGTCCTTCATTTAAAAGCCAGATATTTTCATCGTTTAAATCCTCTGAATCAACTGCTTTCTTTTTAAACAACTTACTATTTTTGCTGATGTAGCTCACAAACGTTTCGTAATACAAAGGCATCTCGATAATATTGGCATCTGTAAGCGGCGTAGCTAAAATACCGCAATCCAGAACGCCTGTTTTAAGGTGATGAATAATATCTTCAGTAGTATATTCCCAAATAAGCAGTTTCAATTCTGGATATTTTTCGAGCATTGTTGAAATGACCTCCGGCAGTAAATATGGGGCTACTGTAGGAATAACTCCTATTCTAAGCTCGCCTAAAACATCTTGCTGCTGGCTATTAATTAATTCCTTAACCTTACCACTTTCTTGCAAAATAATACGTGCTTGTGCTATAATTTGCGCACCAATCTCCGTCGGACTAACAGGCTGTTTACTTCTGTCAAAAATCTTAACGCTAAGCAATTCTTCCAATTTTTGAACCTGCATACTTAATGTTGGTTGTGTAACGAAGCATTTTTCAGCAGCTGTAACAAAACTTCTGTAGGTATCTACCGCAACAATATATTCTAGTTGAACTAAAGTCATATAGTTAAAAACAATTAATATAATCAAATATATAAATTTTAACTATCCGAATGCCTTCCATTTCAAAAATTTCCGTAAAAAAGTATACTGCGAATTTCTTAATCTACATTAAGTTTTTTAAACATTAAGATTCTGAACTTTACATCAACATAAAAAAACAAAAATCATGGAAAGTAGAATCGACATTCAAAAAACAGAACCAGCTGCATATCAGGCTATGTATGCATTAGAAAAATATCTAGCTGCAAGTCAGCTAACAGCAACACACAAAGAATTAATTAAACTGCGTGCATCACAAATTAATGGCTGTGCATTTTGTTTAAATATGCATAGTGTGGATGCAAGAAAATTGGGCGAAACAGAACAACGCATTTACCTTCTGAACGCATGGAAAGAAACAAATTTATATACAGAAGAAGAGCAAGCAATATTGGCTTTAACCGAAGAAGTAACTTTGATTAACAACCATGTTTCTGATGCAACCTTTGATAGAGCTGCGAAGTTGTTCGATGAAAATTATTTATCGCAAGTTATTATGGCGATTGTTACTATAAATGCCTGGAATAGAATTGCAATAACATCAAGAACTATGGTTGGTTAATTTTAAAATTAGATTTTGACTGGATGGCGCCTCCAGGAAAAATTTATTTCTCTAATTTTTCAAATCTAAACCAATCGTACTCGGCGACTCCCGAATCGTTTGTTTGTGCATCCCGAATTGCAAAGATCCCAACTTTTGCTCCAATCCACTGACCTGCAACCGCTTGGAAATCTTTATCTATTTCATTGAAACTAACACCATCTTCGCTATAACTAAACTTACACTTTGCACCTGCAAAAACTTTTACCCTTAAATAAATTGTTGATGTATTTAGCTTAGTAATTTCAGTTTCCTGTTCTTCTTTGTCTTTATCAGCATTTTGGCAAATTCCAAAACTTAAATACAATGTACCCTTTTTATTTTCAAGAGATAAGTTTGCATAACTTCTACCCATTATTACTAAACCTGTTTTTTCATTTTCAAGCTTGATGTTTGGCTTAAAAGTCAACTTTGTCGTTATCTGAAATTCATCAGCAGGAAATTTCTGCATCAAAATATTAGGAACGTCCCATAAATTTTTAGAATCATCAGGGATTTTCGCTGTATATAACTTTAGTATACCTTTTACAGCATCTGTAAATAACCATGTTGGTTTTGGATTTGCTTGCCACTGCCACTGTAAACCTAGTTTTTGTGTGGAAAATTCATCACTTTCGATAGGTGTTTCTATTGGATAAACCTTTTTTACATTTGGCTTTTTGTACGTTAGAACGGGTTCACCAATTCCATCGCCATCATTATCTAAACCAATTACTGGCCAATTATTTACCCATTTCATCGGCTGCAAATGCATCACTCGTCCATAAGCATCTTTATCTTGAAAGTGTAGAAACCAATCTTCTCCAGTAACAGTATTAACCCAAGCGCCTTGATGCGGCCCATTCACTGCCGATTTGCCTTGATGCATTACAACTTTTCTTTCGTATGGCCCATAAATATTTTTACTTCTCAGCACGACTTGCCAGCCTGTAGAAACTCCACCGGCAGGAGCAAATAGATAATAAAAACCATTACGCTTATACGCTTTTGGTCCTTCGATAGTTGGATCGAGTTCATGTCCATCATAAACTATTTGTCCTGTGCCTATTGCTTTAGTTCCTCCAGAATCTAATGGCATAATTGCCAAAACGCTTTTTATTCCCGCCCGACTGCCCGCATAAGCGTAAGCAAGATATACTTTTCCATCTTCATCCCACAGCGGACACGGATCTATCAAACCCTTTCCGGCTACAACTAATTTTGGTTCAGACCAAACTCCGGTTACGCTTTTCGCCTTCGTTAAATAAATTCCAAAATCTGGGTCAGGATAATAAATGTAAAACTCGCCATTTCTATACCTAATGGCAGGCGCCCAAACGCCGTTTCCATGTTGTGTTTTTTCAAAATGTTCGAATGGAGGTTGCTTTAATAACGCATGAGCTACAATTTTCCAATTAACTAAATCTGTTGAGTGTAAAATTGGCAACCCCGGAATCGCGTCAAAGCTAGAGGCAACCATATAATAATCTTCACCAACTCTAATTGCATCAGGGTCGGAATAATCGGCATTTAGAACAGGATTTTTATACATTCCATTTCCTAAATCTGACACCCAAACTTTAGAAATATATTCGCTTTTTTGCGCAAAGCTTGATAGGCTAAATAATATGCAGAAAACAGTATTTAATAGGTTTTTCATTGGCTCGAAAGGAAATTGTATGAATATATTTGGTTAAACAAGGTAGATAGAATTTCAATTTGAAACCAATTCATTTGTGCAAACGTTCCCGACATCGATTGCATTTTTAAATTTCGGCAAATCTTTTTTAGCTTTAAGTTTATTGATTAAAATTGTTCATCATATTTTAGTTTTAGAATTCGGCTGCTTTTTAGGATAACAAAAAATGCAGCCGATTTTAATTTTGCCTAACCAAATTACATGAAACTAATCCTTTTAATTTTTCTTTCGATATTTTATTTGAATGTCAACGCCATTGAAATAAAAGCAGATTTTATTGTCGCACAAGATGGTTCGGGTAATTTTAAAACCGTACAGGAAGCTATAAATGCTGTGCCCGATTTTAGAAATAAAACAACCACAATTTTTATAAAAAAAGGAATTTATAAGGAAAAACTAATTTTGGCGGGTTCGAAAAGAAATGTCAAATTTATTGGAGAAGATTTGCACGAAACCATTCTTACTTATGATGATTTTGCACAAAAAAAGAACGCATTTGGTGAAGATAAAGGCACTTCGGGTTCATCTAGCTTTTATATTTATGCCGAAGGTTTTTCTGCAGAAAATTTAACTTTTGAAAACTCCTCAGGTCCTGTTGGACAAGCTGTTGCGGTTTGGGTTGGTGGCGATAAATCAACCTTTCTAAATTGTCGGTTTTTAGGCTTTCAAGATACTTTGTACACTTACGGCGGTAATAATCGTCAGTATTATAAAAACTGCTACATTGAAGGAACTGTAGATTTTATTTTTGGCGCAGCTACTGCCTGGTTTGAAAACTGTACTTTATTCTGCAAAAAATCAGGTTACATCTCTGCTGCATCTACTGCTGATACTACAAAATTCGGCTACGTTTTTAATTACTGTAAGATAATTGGCGATGCGCCAAATAATAGTTTTTACTTAGGTAGACCGTGGAGACCATATGCCAAAGTTGCATTTTTGAATTGTGAATTATCTGCAATTATTAAACCAGAAGGCTGGAATAACTGGGGGAAAGAAAGCAACGAAAAAACGGCCTATTATGCAGAGTACAATAATAAAGGCGGGGGCTCTAAACCTTCCTACAGAGTGAAATGGGCGCATAAGCTTACAAAACAAGAGTTTGAGCAATATACTTTGGAAAACGTTTTCCGTGGCTGGTTACCGGAAGCTAAATAAACCAACAAAACACTATATATCAATTAATTAACCAAAACAAAGCAATGCATTTTGCCTCATTCTTTGGCAACGATTGCATAGATTTCTCTTCTATTTTAGCTGTAAAGACCGTACACTTGTTTATTAACAACCAAGTATATTTTAACTGAGCAACTAATGAAACATAATTCTGGTCGTCTGAACCAATTTAAAGGGCTATTACTTTCAGCCATTTTGTTTTCTGCAAGCATCGCAGGAGCTCAAAATCAAAAGTTACCAACCATCCAGCAGGTTAAGTTTAAAAAAGATACAATTAGCATTTTAAATTTTGGTGCCAAAGGCGATGGTGTAACCTTAAATACGCAACAGATTAACAAAGCAATTTCAGCAATGAACCAAAAAGGAGGAGGCGTAGTTCTAATCCCTTCAGGCTTATGGTTAACTGGCCCAATCGAACTGAAAAGCAATGTTAATTTACACATAAAACGTGATGCGATATTGCAGTTTACGGCAGATTTCAACCAATATAAATTAGTGCAAGGAAATTGGGAAGGACAGCCAGCCTGGAGAAACCAAAGTCCGATTTCTGGTACCAACCTAGAAAACATAGCCATTACCGGAACCGGAATTATTGATGGAAACGGGGGTGCCTGGAGGATGGTTAAAAAAGATAAATTAACCGAATCTCAATGGAAAAATCTAACAACATCTGGCGGCTCAGTAAGCGAGGATGGAAAGCTGTGGTATCCCTCAGAAAAAACCGTTAAGGGTTCAAAAACCAAAAATGCAGGCGTAATTGTTCCAGGAAAAACGGCAGCAGACTATGAAGACATTAAAGACTTTCTTCGCCCAAATTTATTGGTGTTAACCAATTGCAAAAAGGTTCTTTTAGAAGGTGTTACCTTCCAAAATTCTCCGGCATGGAATCTTCATCCTTTACTTTGCGAGGATTTGACTTTAAGAAACTTACAGGTTAAAAACCCTTGGTTCGCACAAAACGGTGATGGTGTTGATGTTGAATCTTGCAAAAATGTACTCATAGAAGGTAGCACCTTTGATGTTGGTGATGATGGAATCTGCATTAAATCTGGTCGTGATGAAGCTGGCCGTAAACGTGGTGTGCCAACTGAAAATGTAATCATCAGAAATAATGTTGTTTACCATGCACACGGTGGTTTTGTAATCGGTAGTGAAATGAGTGGCGGCGCTAAAAACATCTGGGTTTACGATTGCTCTTTCATCGGTACAGACATTGGTTTACGTTTTAAAACTACTCGTGGTCGTGGTGGTGTTGTGGAAAACATTTATGTTGATAGAATTAACATGATTGATATTCCTGGAGAAGCAATTTTATTCGATATGTATTACGCTGCACAAGATCCAATTGTGCTTGCCGGAGAAAAGCGTGAAGCCATTAAAACCGTAACCGTTCCGGTAACAGAAGCCACTCCACAATTTAAAAATATGTACATCAAAAACGTGGTGGCAAACGGTGCTGAAAAAGCAATATTTTTTAGAGGATTACCAGAGATGAACATCAAAGATATTCACTTGGAAAATGTAACCATTCAATCTAAAAAAGGAATCGAAATTATTGAGGCCAGTGGCATTTTCCTGAAAAACGTAAATGTAATCACTGATGATACCAATCCGATTGTATTTGTTCAAAACGGAAGTAACATAAACATCAATGGCTTACAATACAAAAACGGTTCTGAACTTTTATTTAACATCAACGGAGAAAAAACCAAAGGTGTTAAAGTAAGCGGAACAGATGTTTCGAAAGCAAAAAAAGCATCAGCCTTTGGCGAAGAAGTAAATAAATCGGTTTTAGAAATTTCTAAATAATTTAAAGATGAGACTATCCATTTTATATACAACGGTTGCGTCAATTGGCTTAAGCATTTTATCTGTAAATGGTTTTGCGCAAAAAAAGCTTTCTGAACAGCTTATATTAACCGCAATGGAAAAGCTTTTTCAAGACACAACCGTTTTGAAAACAGCAAAAGGGCCAAGGTGGAGTTACGATATGGGCGTTGTTTTGGAGGGTGCTGCAGCAGTTTGGAGAAACACCGGAAATGGCGATTATTTTAAATACATCCAATATTCTATGGATGCATATTTGGATAAGGATGGGAATATAACAACCTACAAAGCCGAAGATTTTAACATCGATAATGTTAAGAATGGCAGGGCTTTGTTATTGCTTTACAAAGTTACCGGACAGCAGAAATATTTGTTAGCTGCCACGAAATTATACAATCAATTACAACAGCAGCCTCGTACTAAAGAAGGTGGTTTTTGGCACAAAAAAATCTATCCAAACCAAATGTGGCTCGATGGTTTGTACATGGCCGAACCTTTTTATGCGGAGTACGCAACGCTGATGAAAAAAGATGCCGCTTTTGATGACATTGCCAACCAATTTATCTGGATGGAGAAAAATGCAAGAGATTCAAAAACGGGCTTACTTTATCATGGCTATGATGAAAGTCGCGAGGAGAAATGGGCGGATAAAACCACTGGGAAATCTCCAAATTTTTGGGGCAGAGCGATGGGTTGGTACATCATGGCACTTGTTGATGTGTTAGATTACTTTCCAAAAAAACACCCAAAATATAACGAATTGGTTGCGATTTTAAATCGTACGGCTACTGTAACAGTTAAATATCAAGATGCAAAATCTGGTGTTTGGTTCGATATTTTGGATATGCCAAAACGTGAAGGAAACTATCTGGAATCTTCTGCATCGAGCATGTTTGTTTATGGCTTGGCTAAAGGCGTAAGAAAAGGTTGGTTGCCAAAATCATTTACAGCTGCCGCAATTAAAGGTTATGCAGGCTTAAAGAAAGAATTTATTGAAGTAGCAAGTGCTGAGAGAGTTAATCTAACAAAAACGGTTTCTGTTTCAGGTTTAGGCGGAAAACCAAAATATCGTGATGGCAGTTTTGAGTATTACATCAGCGAAAAGGTAATTACAAACGATCCGAAAGGCGTTGGTTCATTTATTTGCGCATCTGCAGAAATGGAAATTGCTGCCTTACCAAAACCAGGCAAAAGCTTAAAAGTTACGGTTGATAATTTCTTCAACAACGAATATATGACTGGCCCTACGGGCGAAAAAATTCCATTTCATTATTTGTGGAATGAAGACGACAATAATGGTTTTTCACTATTCGGAAAGATATTTAATGATGCTGGCGTTGAAACTTCAACTTTAAAAGCTGCACCAACAACAGCTAACTTAAAAGGTACAAATATTTACATTATTGTAGATCCGGATACTGAAAAAGAAACAGCCTCGCCAAATTACATGAATGCAGCACACGCCAAACAAATTAGTGAATGGGTAAAAGCTGGTGGCGTTTTAGTGATGCTTTTAAATGATGCAGGCAATTGCGAAATAGCAAAATTCAATGTCTTACCAGAAACTTTCGGAATAAAATTTAATGAGGATAGCCGCAATAAAGTTCAGGGATTAAACTTTGAGCAAGGCGCAATAAAAATCCCGGAAGGAAATTCAATTTTTAAAACTGCTAAGAAAATCTACATCAAAGAAATTTCGACAATTAAAGTTAGTAAACCTGCTGTTTCGGCTTTAACAGATAATGGCGATGTAATCATCGCTACAGCAAAGTATGGAAAAGGTACCGTTTTTGCCGTGGGCGATCCTTGGTTTTACAATGAATATATCGATGGCAGAAAGCTTCCGAAAGATTTAGAAAATTTTAAAGCCACTAACGATTTAGTAAACTGGTTAATTAAACAAGCTCAGGCAAAATAATGATAAATAGATTCAAAATATTATCATCCCTCCTATGCAGTTTTTTGTTAATCTCTTGCTATGCGCAAAAACCAACAGATTCTGTTGCCGACAAAATGTTAGTTTACCAACTTGAAAATGGTGGCTGGCCTAAGCAACTCGAAGATAAGAGCGTAGTAAATTATAGCTTGCCATTAACGGGCGAATTACTTGCAAAAATTAAAGCAACAACGGTTTTGCATGCCACTTTTGATAATAAAGCAACCAGTAGAGAAATTGTGCATCTAGTACAAGCCTACAAAACCACTAAAAATGATGCTTATCTGAAAGCGGCAGAAAAAGGGTTAGATTATACGTTATCTGCCCAAAATGCCAACGGTGGCTGGCCTCAATATTACCCAGATAAAGCATTATATCGTGCTCAAATAACGTATAATGATGATGCGATGGTTAATATTCTGAACATCCTTCAAGATATAATCACAAAGGCTAATGGATTTGATGCAGTTAATCCAAAATATATTCCCAAAGCCCAATTGGCCGTAAAAAATGGTTTAACTTGTATTTTAAAAACTCAGGTAAAACAAAATGACGCCTTAACAATTTGGGCAGCACAATACGATAAAGATTCGATGTTGCCAGCAAAAGCCAGAAACTTTGAGCCTGCATCTTTAAGCACGGCAGAATCTGTTAGTATTGTTCGGTTTTTAATGCGTTTTCCAAATCCATCTGCAGAAATTAAAACATCTATTTCTTCTGCGATTAAATGGTTCGAAAAGTATAAAATTTCGGGCTATAGATTTGACCGAAATACTTCAAAAGCGGAGGGTAAAATAACTGCACTTGTAGCTGATAATAACAGTACAGTTTGGGCTCGTTTTTACGATTTAGATAAGAATATCCCAATTTTTGGAGACAGAGACAATACGATTAAACTTAAGCTAGAAGATTTATCTACAGAACGTAGAAATGGTTACGCCTGGTACGGAAACTTCGCTCAAAAACTATTAGAAAAAGAATATCCAAAATGGCTAAGTGCCAACGCAATAAATTAATGTAAACTCGTCTGTTGACGGCAAAATGAAAACAATGATTTTAAACAAAGAAAATTTAAAAAACATAAGCGCAGAAAACGTTAACATTCCTGCGGCAGAACTTTTAGAATTGCCAGAAAGAGTTATTCAATTTGGCACTGGCGTTTTACTACGCGGTTTACCAGATTATTTTATTGATAAAGCAAATCGCAACGGCATTTTTAATGGTCGCGTTTTGGTTGTAAAATCTACGGCCAAAGGCGGTGCTGATGCCTTTTCGAAACAAGACAACTTATACACACTTTGTGTAAAAGGAATTGAAGATGGTAAAAATGTTGAAGAAAACACCATTAATTCATCAATTAGCAGAGTTTTATCTGCTTCGCAGGATTGGGCAGAAATTCTAAAAGCTGCTCATAATCCGGATTTGCAAATCGTAATATCAAACACAACAGAAGTTGGTATTGTTGCTAGTGAAGATAAAATTAGTGAAACACCGCCACAATCTTTTCCGGGTAAATTACTTGCATTTTTACACGAAAGATTTGAGGCTTTTAATGGTTCTGCCGAAAACGGAATGGTTATCGTACCAACAGAATTAATTAGCGATAACGCCGATAAATTAAAAGACATTTTATTGAATTTAGCCATCCACAATAAACTGAGCTGGGATTTTCAGCAGTGGTTAAAAACGGCTAACCACTTTTGCAAAACTTTAGTAGATAGAATTGTTCCGGGAAAACTTCCTTCTGAAGCGCAAGAATCAATTGAAAAAGAATTAGGTTATACCGATGAGTTGATGATAATGGCAGAGCCTTTCCGTTTGTGGGCAATAGAATCATCAAACGAAAGGGTTAAAGAAATTTTATCTTTTGCGAAGGCTGATAAGGGCATTTTCATTGTTCCGTCAATCAATAAATTTAAAGAGCTTAAACTTCGTTTATTAAATGGCACACACACTTTTAGTTGTGGTTTAGCAATCCTTTCGGGTTTCAACACTGTTAAGGAAGCCATGGCTGATGAAACTTTTGCAAACTATGTTTCTAATTTAATGCAAGATGAAATTGCACATTCCTTAGAAAACGACGACATCACTTATGCCGATGCTGTTGATTTTGCAAAGAGCGTAATCGATAGGTTTAGTAATCCGTTTTTAGAACATAAATGGCAGGCGATTACTTTGAATTTCACCTCGAAAATGCAAATGCGCAATATGCCGTTAATTAGAAAATATTATAGCCAGAAAAACGAAGTGCCACCATTAATGGCAGTTGGTTTGGCAGCCTATATCATTTTTATGAATACAGTTAAAGATGGTGAGACATTTGCTGCAAATGTAAACGATAAAAGATTTGCTATCGATGATGAATTTGCACAAATTCTATTCGATTACTGGAAAAATCCTGAAACGGCAATCGACAATATTCTTGGCGACAGACGTTTGTGGGATAAAAATTTAAACAATTACCCAGGTTTTAACGCAGCCATTAAAAACTACGTTAACTTATTACAAAATAACGGTGCAAAAGAAACTTTAAGTAATTTGCATTCAGAAAGAACACTTTAAAAATGGTAACAAGAATTTTAAAAATTCATCCGAATGATAACGTATTAGTGGCTTTGCAAAACCTTGCAAAAGGCGAAACCATTATTCACGATGGGCACGAATATATTTTACAGGATGATATTCAGGCAAAGCATAAATTTTTTATGCAAGATATGAATGAAGGCGACCACATTATCATGTATGGCGTATTGGTTGGCAAAGCACAACATTTTATTTTAAAAGGTGGTTTGATGGATACCGAAAACACGAAGCATGCATCTGATCCTTATGAATTTAGACCTTACCATTACGAGTGGCGTGCGCCAGATGTTTCAAAATTTGAGGGTAGAACTTTTAATGGTTATGTACGTAATGATGGCAGAGTTGGAACAGCAAATTATTGGTTATTTATACCAACTGTATTCTGCGAAAACCGTAACCTAGATGTGATAAGGGAAGCTTTACACAACGAATTAGGCTATGCCGTTACCGATAAATACAAAACATACACTCATCACCTTGTTGAAGCCTATAAAAATGGCGAAACCCTAAGTGAAGCAGACAATAACTCAATCGCTCAGGCAAACCATGTTTCCAATAGAATTTTTAAAAACGTTGATGGAATAAAATTTCTAAACCATCAGGGTGGTTGTGGCGGTACTCGCCAGGATGCGGCTGTTTTAAGTAAACTTTTAGCTGCTTACGCCGACCATCCAAACGTTGCGGGTGTAACGGTTTTAAGTTTAGGCTGCCAGAATTTACAAGTTCAGGATTTTGTAAACGATTTGAAATTACGCAGTCCGAATTTCGACAAACCACTATTTATTTTTGAGCAACAACAATCGCAAAGCGAAGAACAATTGGTTAAAGAGGCGATTCGTAAGACTTTTATCGGCTTAACTGAAATTAATAAGTTTGAGCGTCAGCCTGCACCTTTGAGCAAGTTAGTTCTTGGCGTAAAATGTGGCGGCAGCGATGGTTTCAGTGGTATTAGCGCAAATCCGGCTGTTGGCTACACTTCAGATTTATTAGTGGCGCTTGGCGGTAAAGTGCTCTTGGCAGAATTCCCTGAATTGTGCGGTGCGGAGCAACAACTTATCGATAGAACAAAAGATGAAACTGCAGCTAGAAAGTTTATCCAGTTAATGACTAATTACAACCAGGCTGCTGAAAATGTTGGTTCTGGTTTTTTCATGAATCCATCTCCAGGAAACATTAAAGATGGGTTAATTACTGATGCAATTAAGAGTACAGGAGCAGCCAAAAAAGGCGGTACTTCTCCAGTTGAAGATGTTTTAGATTACACAGAGCCTGCAACGAAACCAGGTTTGAATTTGGTTTGTACACCAGGAAATGATGTTGAAGCCACAACCGGAAAAGCTGCATCTGGCGCAACGCTTATTTTATTCACAACAGGTCTAGGCACGCCAACAGGAAACCCGGTTTGCCCAACAATTAAAGTTGCCACAAATAATGCACTAACAAAACGCATGGCTGATATTATCGACATTAATTGCGGCCCAGTTATAGAGGGTGAAAAAACCATAGAGCAAATGGGCGAAGACATTTTAGAATACTGCATTAAAGCCGCCAGTGGCGAAGTAATACCGAAAGCAGTTTTGCTAAATCAAGATGATTTTATCCCTTGGAAAAGAGGTGTAAGTTTATAACTTATAGACAAAGTCAATATTTAATTTTAAAATAATAGGTTTTAGCAATAAACATTTAATTGTTAAAGCCTCTTAAACATATCGAGCATGAAACCTTTTTTAGATGAAGATTTTCTTTTAGAAACCAAAACAGCAAAAACGCTATATCACGAGTATTCTAAAGCTTTACCAATAATTGATTACCATAACCATTTAATACCAGAGCAAATTGCAAATAATGTTCAGTTTGAGAATATGAGCCAGGTTTGGCTTGCTGGCGACCATTACAAATGGCGGGCTATGCGGGCAAATGGGGTGGATGAAAAATTTATTACCGGCTCGGGTTCTGATTTTGAAAAATTCGAGAAATGGGCTGAAACCGTTCCGTACACTTTAAGAAACCCATTATATCATTGGACACATTTAGAACTTCAACGCTATTTTGGCATTAATGATTTACTAACAGGTAAAACGGCTCAGAAGATTTATGATGAATGTTCAGCTAAACTACAAACCCCAGAATATTCTGTTCGTGGTTTGCTAGCGAAAATGAATGTTGAAGCCGTTTGTACAACTGATGATCCTTTAGATAGTTTAAGCTTTCATCAACAGTTGGCAAATGAAGGTGCAAAACTTAAAATGTTGCCGGCATTTCGCCCGGACAAGGCAATGAACAGCGATGATGTATCAGGCTTAAATGAATACATTGACAAATTGGAAAAAGTTGTAGATAAAAATATCAGCACATTCCAAAATTATATTGACGCTTTAAAAAGCCGTCACGATTATTTCAATGAAAATGGTTGTTCGGTTTCCGATCATGGCCTAGAACAAATTTATGCCGAAGATTATACTGATTTAGAAATTTCATCAATTTTTGAGAAAATTAGGAGTAAGCAAAATATCTCTTACCAGGAAAACCTGAAATTCAAATCAGCTATGCTGGTTTATTTTGCCGAGTGGGATCATGAAAAAGGTTGGGTTCAGCAATATCATTTAGGCGCTTTAAGAAACAACAATGCCAGAATGTTAAGCAAACTTGGCCCGGATACAGGTTGGGATTCGATTGGCGATTTTAGTCAGGCGAGGATGCTATCTAAGTTTTTAAACCGATTAGATACGCAAGATAAATTGGCCAAAACGATTATTTATAATTTAAATCCGGCCGACAATGAACTAATCGCAACGATGATTGGTAATTTTAATGATGGTTCTATTGCTGGTAAAGTTCAGTTTGGTTCTGCATGGTGGTTTTTAGACCAAAAAGATGGCATGATAAAACAACTTAATGCATTATCAAACATGGGGCTTTTAAGTCGTTTAGTTGGTATGTTAACCGATTCTAGAAGCTTTCTTTCCTTCCCTCGTCACGAATATTTCAGAAGAATAGTTTGTAACCTTTTCGGAACTGATGTTGAGAACGGAGAATTACCTAATGACATTGAGTGGATTGGCAAGATAGTGCAGGATATTTCGTATTTTAACGCAAAAAATTACTTTAAATTTTAACCAAAAACCGGCTTTTTTAAGGAAAATGAACCGATTCAAATCGTTTCAATCGTTTTCCTTAAATTTTCAATACAACCATTCAAATTGCTTGATTTACGCCGATTAAATACAAAAATGAGTAACCCGATATCATCCTCAGTAAAAAAAGGAGAAAAAGTTTTAAGTTTTGGCGAACTGCTTTTGCGCATTTGCCCCGATATGGATGGACAATGGCTTCAAGAAAATAAGCTGCCCTTTTATATTGGTGGTGCCGAGCTTAATGTTGCCACAGCACTTGCGTTATGGAATGTGCCTTCTGCATATTTATCGGCTGTGCCAAAAAATTCGGTTACTGATGAGATTGTTGATTACCTGAATACCAAAAATATAGACACTACGCCAATGGTTTATCATGGTGAAAGATTGGGTTTATATTATTTGCCAAAAGGTAAAGATTTAAAAAATGCAGGCGTAATTTACGACAGGGCAAATTCTGCGTATGCAATGTTAAAAACTGGTCAAATTAATTGGGACGAAGTTTTTGATGGAATTACTTGGTTTCATTTCAGTGCAATTTGCCCGGCTATTAATCAAGATATTGCTAATGTTTGCCTTGAAGCGTTAAAAGTTGCTCAATCAAAAAGCATCATAATCTCTTTAGATTTAAACTATCGTGCAAAACTTTGGAAATACGGTAAAGAACCAATTGAGATTTTGCCACAACTTGCCAAATATTGTACGTTAATTATGGGCAATGTTTGGGCTGCAAATAAGATGTTGGGTACAAATTTACATGATGATTTAAAGCCAACTGATGGTTATGAGAAGGAAACACTTTTGCAACAGGCTGTTGATACATCAAAACAAATTATAAAAGAATTCCCGGCTTGTAAAGCAGTTGCAAACACTTTTAGGTTTGATAATGGAAAAGGCATAAAATATTATACAGCAATTTACACTGAGGATGAACTTACAGTTTCAGCAGAATATGTTTCTGATGAAATTTTAGACAAAGTTGGTAGTGGAGATTGCTTTATGGGCGGTTTGATTTATGGTTTTTACAATAACCTGAGCACACAGCAAATATTAGATTTTGCAACCGCAGCGGCATACGATAAATTATACATTCCGAGCGATGCAACAACAAGTACGGTAACCGACATAGAAAAAAGAATTATACAAAATGATAAGCAACAAGCATAAAATTTTAGATGCCATTTTAGAACAGGGCATGTTACCCCTTTTTTATCAGGATAGCGAAGCTGGAAGTGTAGAAATTTTGCGTACGTTATATAACGCAGGCGTTCGTGTTTTCGAATATACAAATCGTGGTAAATCGGCATTGCCAAATTTTAAAAAGCTAAAGGAAATCCGCGATGCAGAAATGCCTGATTTATATTTAGGAATTGGTACGATTAAAACTCCTGCCGATGCAAATGCATTTATCGAAGCCGGAACAGATTTTATTGTTGCACCGATTGTTAATCCTGCCGTTGCAGAAATAGCCAATAAAATTGGAATGCTTTGGATTCCGGGTTGTATGACACCAACTGAAATCAGCGTTGCACAAGAACATAAAGCAATGTTGATTAAAATTTTCCCGGCTAATATTCTTGGTCCAGAGTTTATTTCCTCTATAAAAGATTTATTTGCCGGACAACTTTTTATGCCAACAGGCGGCGTAGAAATTAATTTAGAAAACCTGAAAACCTGGTTTAAATCTGGCGTTTGTGCCGTTGGAATGGGCAGCAAATTAATTAGTAAAGATGTTATGAGCAAAGGTCTTTACGATGATTTATTCGAAAACACAAAATTAGCGCTTGATTTGATTAAAGAAAGCAAATAAACAAAAACATACCTAACCAAAATGAACCAAGCAGTTAAAGGAAATTACAGATGGACGATTTGTGCGCTTTTATTTGTCGCAACTACCATTAATTATTTAGACAGACAAGTGCTGTCGCTTACATGGAAAGATTATTTTGTTCCGGAATTTCACTGGACTGATAGCGACTACGGTACAATTACCGCACTTTTCTCTCTATTCTATGCGATTTCTATGCTGATTGCTGGGCGATTTGTAGATTGGATGGACACGAAAAAGGGCTTCCTGTGGGCAATTGGAATTTGGTCGGTTGGTGCTTGTATTCATGCATTTTGCGGTATTGCAACATCTGGCTTAATTACTGGCGATTGGGCTTTAAGTTTTTCAGGCGCAAAAGAATCACTTTCAACGGTTGGTAACACGAGTTTAATTTTATCTACAAGTTTATCATTATTTATTTTTGCCCGTTTTGTACTTGCACTAGGCGAAGCTGGAAATTTCCCAGCGGCAATTAAAGCGACTGCAGAATATTTCCCTAAAAAAGATAGGGCTTTTTCTACGAGTATTTTTAATGCTGGCGCAACCGTTGGTGCTTTAGCAGCTCCAGTAACCATTCCATATATTGCCGAGGCTTATGGATGGGAAATGTCTTTCATCATCATTGGCGCTTTGGGTTTTATTTGGATGTTTTTCTGGATACTGCTTTATGGAAAACCAGAAACTCACAAACGCGTAAGCAAAGAAGAGCTTGCTTACATTCAACAAGATATTGTAGAACACGAACAACTTTCAGAAGCAGTTACAGCTGCATCACCAGTTAAAAAATTATCATTTTCAGATTGTCTTAAATTTAAACAAACCTGGGCTTTTGCTTTCGGTAAATTTATGACTGATGGCGTTTGGTGGTTTTATTTATTCTGGTCGCCGGCTTATTTAAAAGATATTTATAAAATGAGTGGAACTGAAAGTGCATTTCCACTATTCATCTTGTACGTTATTACCTTATTATCAATCATTGGCGGTTGGTTGCCATCATACTTTGTAACCAAGAAAAATATGAACCCATATGACGGAAGAATGAGAGCAATGTTAATTTTTGCATTCTTTCCGCTATTGGCTTTGCTTGCTCAACCTTTAGGGCAATATGGGTATTGGTTGCCAGTAATTATTATCGGTATCGCAGGTGCAGCGCATCAAGCTTGGTCGGCTAATATTTTTTCAACCGTTGGCGATATGTTTCCTAAACAAGCCATAGCAACTGTAACCGGAATTGGTGGAATGGCAGGTGGTTTAGGCTCATTTTTCATAAACAAAGGTTCGGGTGTATTATTCACTTTTGCTGGCGATACACAAATGAGTTTCATGGGATTTCAAGGTAAAGAAGCAGGATATTTTATTGTATTCTCGTTTTGCGCAGTTGCGTATCTTATCGGTTGGGTTGTAATGAAAAGCCTTGTTCCAAAATACAAACTAGTAGAACTGTAACAATCTAGTTTTCAAGAACATCATCCTTTAAAAAAGCTGAATAAATACTAAATAAGTGAACTAAATAACGAATCTATACTTAAACTATAGATTTACAGAATTATAAACCTAACAATTAAACCAAATTGAGCACAAACTTAAACCTCGAAAGTATTTTCGTCGATGAAAGCCAGATTCCGGAAGAATTTAGGCTTCATGAGGAAATAGAGCAGAAAGAGTTTCTCTCTAATGGAGAAATGAAAACCTGGAACGGGCCATTTAATGAAGTTTTTTCGCCAGTATGCGTTAAAACACCTGATGGCTTGAAGCGCAAACGAATTGGGAGTTTCCCGGTTTGTACCGAAAAGGAATCTACCGAAGCACTTGACGCAGCAGTTGCAGCTTATGATAACGGTCGCGGACAATGGCCAACCATGAGTGTTGCCGACCGCATTAGCTGCGTAGAAAACTTTACTCATAAAATGATTGAGCAAAAGGAAATCGTAGCAAAGCTGATTATGTGGGAAATCGGTAAATCATATGCCGATTCTATTAAAGAATTTGACCGAACTGTAGAATATATTTATGCAACAATTGATGCATTAAAAGATATCGACAGACAATCTTCTCGTTTCGAACAAGAACAAGGAATTATTGCCCAGGTGCGTCGTTCGCCTCTAGGTGTTGTGTTGTGTATGGGCCCGTTTAATTATCCATTGAACGAAACTTTTACAACCTTAATCCCGGCATTGATAATGGGCAACACGCTCCTTTTTAAACCACCTAAACATGGTACTTTATTACATTATCCACTGCTTGAGGCTTTCCGTTCGAGTTTCCCTAAAGGTGTTGTAAACACAATTTACGGACGAGGAAACACAATTGTTCCGGGTTTAATGAAATCTGGAAAAGTGAATGTGTTAACGCTAATTGGTTCGAGTAAGGTTGCAAATGAATTGAAAAAACTACATCCGAAAGTAAACAGATTAAGAGCAATTTTAGGCTTAGATGCTAAAAATGCAGCCGTTATTACTAAAGATGCAGATTTAGATTTAGCCGTTTCAGAAACGGTTTTAGGTTCATTATCTTTCAACGGACAGCGTTGTACGGCAATTAAAATCGTTTATGTACACCGCAGTTTGGCGCAAGAATTTTTAAAGCGTTTATCATCAGAAGTGGAAAAACTAAAATTTGGTATGCCTTGGGAAAAAGGAGTTGCTTTAACGCCACTTCCTGAGCTAAACAAGCCAGAATATTTAAAGGAATGCATTGATGATGCTGTGAAAAATGGAGCCAAAGTGGTTAACAAAAACGGCGGACAAACGTTGGAAACTTTTGTTTATCCAGCGATTGTATATCCGGTTAACAGCAACATGAAATTGTATCGCGAAGAGCAATTTGGCCCGGTAATTCCTGTTGTTCCTTTTGATGATTTGGAAGAACCAATTGAATATTTAATTGGCTCGCCACATGGGCAACAAGTTAGTATTTTCAGTAATAATGCCGCTGTAATTTCTTCACTTATCGATCCGCTGGTCAATCAGGTAAGTCGAGTAAATGTGAATTGCCAATGCCAACGCGGACCAGATGTTTTCCCTTTTACAGGAAGAAAAGACAGTGCCGAAGGAACACTTTCGGTTGTTGATGCGCTGCGTTCGTTTTCAATTCGTTCATTAGTAGCAACAAAACTTACCGATAATAATAAGAAGTTATTGAATGAGATTGTTAGCGGTGATGATTCTAATTTTTTAAGTACGAAGTATATTTTTTAGAATATTTTTATTGTTAAGCCGCTCGTCATTGCGAGGCACGAAGTAATCTATAGCTTAGAGATTGCTTCGTGCCTCGCAATGACAATTTTTTTATTTCAATCTCTTAACCAAATTTAATTTCAGTTCCTTAATCCCATCAACTACCAAACCTGCAATTTCTTTTGCTCCAGTCGGGCTTAAATGTGTATCATCTTTCTTTCCTGCAGGATAATTAACATGACCAGAATCAACATAGTTAAATAATTGAATTGATGGTTTATCTCCGAGTTTATTAAGTAATTTTTCAGTTTTAACCAACATATCAATTAAAGGGACTTTAAGCGAATCGGCAACTTTTCGGGTAACATCAGGATAATTCCCATGCGTATCAACCAATTTCCCATCCTTAAAACTTCGTCTGGAAATTGGTGTTAGCAAAACCGGGATTGCTTTTTTGGCTCTTGTTTGTAAAACATAGTTGATAAGATTTAACTTAAACTCAACAAGTGATGTTCCAGTAGCCGGCTTATCCACTTTTTCATCATTGTGACCAAATTCGATAAATACATAATCGCCGGGCTGAAGTCTATCTACAATTGGCTGCCATTGCTTTTCATTCAAGAAGGATTTGGTACTTCTTCCATTTAAAGCTCTGTTATCTACAAAAACCGATTCTTTAAAAAAAGATTGAAGTTTCATGCCCCATCCCGTTTCAGGATAAGCTTTTGCCTGTTTATTTGCTGCAGTTGAATCGCCAATTATGTAAATTGTAGTTTGCGTTTGAAACTTAAAAGACGTCAGCAGAACCAGACTAATCAAAACCAGGCTTAAAGATTTTATCTTTTTATTTTGTAGGATTCCAGCCATCATTTCCTTTTAAAATATTTTGAACTGTATATGGTTTTGCTTCTTTTTTTGTTAATTGTTTGGACCAACTTACCCTTTGATTCACCGCAGAACCCTCACCAGTATTAGCATATTCTGCGTAAAATGCAGTTTTTTCTTTTTCAGGAAACATTGCATCACCTTTCCATGAATTCCATCCATCAATAGCAATATGTTTACCTAAATCACAAAATAGAAATACAGTTTTCGCGTAGGGTCGCCAAGGTCTGCCAAGATAAGCTTTCGTGACATTCGCTTCAGCAATCAACTTACAATGTAAAAACACAAATCCAAATGTTTGAGCTTTTAATGTTGATGCTGCAGTTATGAAAGAATTGGTTAAATTCTTAATCGTGCAGTTTTCGAAAACTACAGTAGCCGAGCCAAAAATAAAATCGGTTGTACCTTCGATGTAGCAATTAGAATAATATTGCCGGCTATTATCAGTCGCCAAATAAAGGGTATCCTGGTTGCCTAAAAAACTGCAATTTATTGCTGAAAATCTATCGCCCTCGACATGTAAAGCAACTGCTTGCCCAACTCTGCCCGCCGTATTTGCAATCGTTAAATTTTGAAACACGACATCATTGGCCAATACCTGTACGGTGAAAGATGTAAATGTAGAATACTTATTGTTTCCGAACTCGTCTTTACCAGCCTCAACTGTTTTACCAGAATAATCATTATTGCTGATGATGGTATTTCCCTTGCTTTCTCCGATTAAAAGGATTTTTGTTTTCCACGATGGAATCACGAGCTTTTCGTTATAAGTTCCGTTTTTGACAAAGATTTCGACTACTTGTTCTCCTAAATCCCGGATAGAATTTACAGCTTCCTGAATGGTTTTATAATTACCATTTCCACTTTTATCTACGGTAATTTTAGAAGGATATGTTTTTTGTGCTGATAAATTGCTTGCCGAAATCAGAAGAAAAAATAAGGCTATAAATCTAATTTTTATCAATTTCATTTTATTAAGAACTTGCTTTTGAAAATACACATTATAAATTTATTTAACCGAAAAAAGGGCTAATGAAATAGCCCTTTTTTCGGTTAAATTGTTTGGTTAATATTTTTAGTAACCATATAATTGTCCGCCCAACTTTGGGTTAGCGTCAATTACAGATTGAGGCAATGGTAATAATTCGCTTTTATTTGGTGTAAATGCAACGGCATAATAAGCCAATAACGTACTATTAATAGTTGTTGGATTAACCCATGCAACATTTGCCGAACCCGTAGGAGCAGTTGTTGGCGATGGCGAATAAAATGAATTAAGCCATACAACCGTTGCTTGATTTGGCGTATAATACATGGTTGCAGGCAAACTTGCATAAGGTGCTGATTTTGCTGCCATCAATGCTAAATTTGCTTTGGTTTCGGCAATTTTTGAAGCCAGCATATTCCATCTGATCAAATCATATTTACGGATACCCTCACCACCAAATTCAAACTGACGTTCTCTAACAATTGCATTGAAAAAGCCAGTGTAATCAGATGGTGTTGTTCCAATTAAAGATGCTGTGCCACCAAAACCACGTACTCTTACTTGCTCAAAAGCAGCTTTTGCGGCCGCAGTTGGACCAGCGCTTAATTCGTTATCAGCTTCTGCAAACATCAACAATACATCAGAAAAACGAATAACCGGCCAATTAACACCAAAATATTGTGATGCACTTGTTAATACAGATGGTGTTTGCCAATCTCTTCTAAACTTACCATCTAGCATGGTAACCATCGAACGTGGACGTAACGTTAACTCTAAATTATTGTCGTAAGGTGCACACGTAACATCTCTACGTTTATCATTAGCATCAAAAGCATAAAAATAAGTTGGCAAAATAGTTAATGCAGCGTTGCCCAAAGCAGTTGTTCCGGGAGTTGCAACCGTAAACTGACGAGGACCATTGTAGTAACCCAATTTGCTATCGCCAACGCCTGAACTTCCACCCGTCATACCTACTTCCCAAAGTACTTCGCCATTCGGCTCAAACCTATGTGCATTAACACCATCTTTAAATACAGATTGAAAACTTGCATTTAATTTATGGTCGGCTCTTGCCATAATAATTGTGCACTCATCTTTAGCAATTTGATAGAAGGTTTTGTAATCGGCATTACGTTTCATAGTCCTATCGCTGCGCAGTGCATAACCTCCTCTGAACAAGGCATAACGAGCTCGCAAAGCTCTAATCGCCCCCTGGCTTAATCTATCACTCGTTACCGATGATTCTGTACGCCAAGGCACTAAAGGTGCAGCAACAGCAAGATCACGAATAATTCGGTTGTAAATGGTATCTCTATCAGTTCTACCATTGTATGGATCTGATACATTAATTGATGAGGTAAACTGGGCAGGAACATCGCCCCAGTTTCTTACAATTTCAAAATAAAACTGTGCTCTTAAGGCCAAAGCCTCACCATAAAGTCTTTTTAATTCTTTCTGATCAGATGCGCTACCATTATTATAAGCATCCATTTTTGGAATATTATCGATGCAAATATTTGCCCGTTCAATTCCTGTATATAATTGATTAAACGGCCCAGCAAGTTGTGTATTTGCAGGCTGAACGTTAAAGTGTGCAATATCTCTGCGTTCATTATCAGGATAAGGCGTACCACCCTGCCCCATCATTTCATCGTTATCGTATGGATAATACATGCTTAAACGTATACCATAACCTTGGTCGCCGCCTAATGCAGAATATGCACCAAGAACAGCCTTTTGGGCGTTAGTTACACTGCTAAAAACATAATCATTTCCGAAAGAAGAAATCGGTTCTACCTCTAAAAATTTTTTACAAGAAGAAACCGTGAAAAGTGTTGTGGTGATAAAAATCCCACCTATAATTAATTTTAAATTCGTTTTCATTTTGCTCAGTTTAAAGCGTAAAGTTTATACCAAAAATAAATGCTCTGCTGCGTGGATATGCTGAGTAATCTACACCAGGAGTTGTACCGTTTGAACGTCGAGTATTTACCTCTGGGTCGTAACCAGAATAGTTTGTGATTACTGCAAGGTTATTCACCGTTGCGTAAAAACGCATTCTGTTGATTTTGATTTTCTTTAATAAATCACTTGGCATTGTATAACCCAACGTGATATTGTTAATTCTCAAGAAAGAGCCATCCTCAACCGCATAAGAATTTACGAAGAAAGAACTATTACTGGTTAAAGGGCTCCAAAGTGTAGCATTTGCATTAAGTGCAGCCAGTTCGGTAGGGTCGGTAACCACCACACCTTGGTCGTTAACATTTCGCCATCTGCCATTCATTGTTGCCAACAGGTTACTGTTTGGCGTATAACCGCTTGTAAATTCTAATTTGTTCGCATTTAAAATATCATTACCAACCTGGAAGTTTACGAACACATTCAAATCCCAGTTTTTGTAGGTAAATGATTGATTAAAACCACCAGTGTATTTCGGATTTGCATCACCAATAATAGTTCTATCGTTCGTGATATCAACAATTCCATCACCATTTAAATCTTTAAACTTGATTACACCAGGTTTTGGTGTTAATGACGTAACACTTGAATTATTCGGTACGCCAGGTTTCAAAGTATAAACACCATTGGCATAGTTAAAATCTTCGATTTTATAGAAACCATCATTTACTAAGCCGTACATTTTACCAACTGCTTGTCCAACGGCAACTTGGTAATCTGCCGGAACGTTTGTACCTGCCCAGCCAGAATTTATTAAGAAAGATTTTTGGATATAACCAAGACTTTCAACTCTGTTTTTGTTAAACGAAATATTGAAATTGGTAGACCATGAGAAATTTTTGGTTTGGATAGGTGTTCCATTAATTTGAAACTCGATACCTTTGTTGCTTGTAGAACCAATGTTTTGAAGTTGAAAAGCATAACCACTAGTAGATGGGAATGGATTATTAACCAGTAAACCTTTGGTTTTGTTGCTGTAAACATCAAGTGAGAATTGTAACCTATTGTTTAAAAAACCAGCATCTAAACCAATATTTCTAGAAACTGTAGTTTCCCATTTTAAATTTGGATTTGCAAGTTCTGGCGCAACCAATGCTGTAACCAAAGTATTATTGATATCGTAAAAAGCTGTAGGTCTGAATTGAGTGGTATATAAGAAATCGGCAATTCTATTATTTCCTGCCTCGCCATAACTCACTCTAAACTTTAAATCATTCATGCGAATTGCAGTTTTAAAGTTTTCCATAAATTTTTCATCAGAGATTCTCCAAGCCAATGAACCTGAAGGGAAATAGCCCCATTTATTACCTTCAGCAAATTTTGAAGAACCATCGGCTCTCATGCTTAAGGTTAATAGATATTTTTTATCGAATGAGTAATTCAATCTACTGAAAACAGAAAACAATCTTGCAGTTAAATCGCTAGATGTTGCTGCACCAGCTGGAGTTGTACCCAAAGCCATATTTGATAAAGCACGTTCGGCAGTTATCCCGATAGGAAACAATCTATTTTCAGTAAAATAGGCTTGCACTTTATCTTGGTAAAGTTCCTGTCCAATTAATGCATCAATGCTGTGGTGCTTGCTAAATTCAGATTTTGACCCAGAGTTTGTATAGGAAATTACATTTGAATTATTGATGGTTTGCCTGTTCGATGTTCCAATAGAAGCAATTGGTTGTGATGATCCAACAAGTCTGGATTCGTTGGTAATAATATCATTAAAAATATTTGTGCGGTTATTACTAAAATCTACACCTAAAGTACTTTTGAATGATAAACCTTTATAGATTGTATAGTTAAAGTAGCTGTTAAAATTGGTAACGTTGGTAAAAACTTTCTTATATTCTGCATCATTTAACAAAAGTGGGTTTACCAATGAAAGGCTGTTTCCATTTGTTTCACTGGCATAGTCCGGGTCATAAGCGTAAACATCTTGCCCTTTAACCAAGAGCGGCCTGTATTTTACAGCCTGGCGTAATCTGTTAAGTGAAGAAGATCCCTCGCTGCTTGTCCCAGCGCCATTTACAACAGTATTATTATATCTTACATTAAAACCAACTTTAAGCTTATTATTAAACTTATGGTCGAATTTGAAGTTGATTAACTTTCTATCGAAATCTGAAGCAAGCATTACACCATCTTCGGTGTTAGAAGTTACACTTAAATTAAATGTTGATTTTGCATCACCACCAGTTACTGCAACATTATGTGTTTGCATTAAAGCATTTCTGCCAAATAGTTCATCTTGCCAATCAACAAAAGGTGTGTTTCTAAAACTTTCCAAATCGGCAAAAGTTCCATAATAACCAGCATACAAACTTTCGCTTGTTGCATTCCCACGACTTGCTTCATATTGATATTTAACAAAATCGTAAGGATTCATCACTTCAAGCTTATTGGCCAATTGTCTGATACCAGCCAAACCGTTGTAAGTTATGGTCGTTTTCATTTCTCTTCCACCTTTAGTGGTAATTAAAACCACACCATTTGCACCACGAGAACCATAAATAGCTGTCGCTGAAGCATCTTTCAAAACGTCGATACTTTCAATATCCTGCGGAGATAAAACAGACAATGCGTTTTCTACCTGAATTCCATCAACAACGTACAAAGGTGTATTGTCTTGCGTAATCGAGCCACCGCCACGTATTCTGATTTGTGCACTAGCATTTGGTGTACCTTCAGAAACTGTAATTTGAACACCAGCCAATCGACCTGCAATTGATTCGGCAAGGGAATTATTCGGAATATCCTTTAATTGTTTTGCACCAACAGATGAAACCGAACCGGTTAAATCTCTGCGATTTACAGTTGCATAACCAATCGCAACAACTTCATCAAGTTCAGTAGAATTCGATTCGAGGCTTACCTGTAAAGTATTTTGACTGCCTACAGTTATTTCTTTGCTTTTATAACCGATGTAATTAAATACCAAAACCGCTCCTTGCGTTACGGCGATTGAAAATTTTCCATTATTATCGGTTTGCGTACCAGTTTTTGTGCCTTTAATTAAAACACTTACACCCGGAATAGTTTCGCCTCCTGCTTCTGTAACTGTGCCCGTAACCAATTTGGTTTGACCGAGTGCAGCACTGAAACAAAAAGCAAATACACTAAAAAAGAGTAAAATTCTGCTCATAATTGTTAGTTGTTTGATATTTGGTTTTATTGATTGCGCAATTGCTTGCTTATAGAATATTATTTCTAGTTACAGGGATATTCTTTATTAATATTTGGTTTTTTTGGTGTAACAATTTTACAAACTAAAAATGGCTTGAAAACAGATTTAACCAAAAAAGTGTGCAAACGTTCCCAAAAACGTACTTTTGACGTTTATTAAAAATCCCTAGTAAAATCCTAAAAGAGATATTTTTTGTAACTTGTGTGCAAGTACAAGAGATGAGATTTGAAACTTCAACTATAAAAGATATTGCCAAAGCTTTAGGACTTTCTACGTCTACAGTTTCGAGAGCTTTGAGAGACCGCTACGAGATTAGTGAAGAAACAAAAAAAGTAGTTCTGGCCTATGCCGAAAAAGTAAATTATCGGGCCAATCCAATTGCCCGTAGTTTAAAGGAAAGGAGAAGTTATTCTATCGGAATTATTGTTAGTGAAATTGCAAATAATTTTTTCTCACAGGTGATAAATGGCATGGAGTCAATCGCTTACGCAAAGGACTATCATGTTATTATTTCTCAAAGTCACGAATCTTTTAAGCAAGAAAAGCTGAACGTTGAGCACCTTGCATCTCGTTCTATTGATGGTTTGCTTATCGCATTATCGTCAGAAACGCAAGATGTTAGCTACTTAAAAGATTTGTACCAAAAAGGTTTACCAATAGTTTTTTTTGATAGAGTACCCGATAATTTCGAAACGCACAAAGTGATTGCCAACAATTTCAAAGGCGCTTTTGATGCAACTGAACATTTAATTTTATCAGGAAAGCGAACGGTTGCACACCTTACCAATTCAGAAACACTCTCGATTACCAAAGAGAGATTGACTGGATACAAAGCTGCCCTTGCAAAATATCACATAAATTTTAATCCCGATTTGGTAAAATATTGCCAACATGGTGGTATGCACAGTGCCGAATTAGAGGATGCCGTAAAAGAATTATTGCCATTTAAACCTGATGGAATTTTCATCTCAAGCGATAGGTTAACTACTGGTTGTATTATGGCTTTAAAGAAAAGCAGTCCTGAAATAGCACATAAAATTGCGATTGCAGGTTTTACAAACTCGAATTTGGTCGAGCTATTTAGCCCGTCGCTTACCTCAGTAAAACAACCTGCCTTTGAAATGGGACAAGTTGCAACTGAATTATTAATCTCCATGATTGAAGCCAAGAGACCAATTACCGAATTTGAAACGAAGGTTTTGGATACGGAATTAGTTAGAATGCAGAAAAATGTTGGCAATCCTTTCCTATAATCTATAAAACCAATTAAAGTTCAAAGCCTAAAACTCTTTTACTTACCTTTGCAAAATGGTAGAAATCATTTTAAAGAGAGGCAAAGAGAAAGCGGCAATTCAAAGACATCCTTGGATATTTTCTGGAGCGTTAGAAAAAGTAAAGGGGAAGCCCGAAAATGGTGGTGTTGTCAAAGTTTTTGCTTTCGATAATGAATTTCTAGGTTATGGCTATTTTAATAGCAATTCTCGTGTTGCCGTTCGCCTTTTAGAATGGGATGAAAACCAAACGATTGACAAAGCATGGTATCAAAATCGCTTAAAACAAGCCATTGCATCACGCCAGTTTATCTTAAATGAAAAAACCAATACCTGCCGTTTAGTTTTCAGCGAAGCTGATTTTTTGCCTGGTCTTATTGTAGATAAATACGCCGATTTTCTTTCCTTACAAATATTAAGCTCTGGAATTGAAAATGTAAAAAACGACTTGGTTGAAATTTTAAAAGCAGAGCTTAACCCAAAGGGAATTTTTGATAAAAGCGATGCAACCGCCCGCGGACATGAAGGTTTGCCAATTGAAAACGGTTTGCTTTGGGGAGAAAATCCACCAGAATTTTTAGAAGTAAAAGAGAACGGAATTTCGTACCATATTAACATCGCCGAAGGACAAAAATCAGGCTTCTACTGCGACCAAAGAGACAATAGAAGTATTTTAGCAAGTTACGCCGGAGGCAAAAAAGTTTTAGATTGCTTTAGTTATAGCGGAGGCTTTACTCTAAATAGTCTTGCTCAAAATGCAAAAAGTGTAACCAGCGTTGATAGTTCTGCCTTAGCTATTGAAACTTTGAAACAGAATATCGCTTTAAACAAGTTCGATGAGAGCAAAGTTATGGCCATTCAATCTGATGTAAATAAACAATTAAGAGTCTTTAAGGAAAGCGGTGAATTGTTTGATGTAATTGTGTTAGACCCCCCGAAATATGCGCCATCTCGTTCAGCACTAGATCGGGCAGCAAGAGCCTATAAAGATTTAAATCGCTTAGGCATGTTGCTTTTAGAAAAGGGCGGTTTATTGGCAACTTTTTCTTGCTCGGGCGCCGTTGATATAGAAACTTTTAAACAAATTATTGCCTGGGCTGCGCTTGATGCAGGCAAGGAAGTTCAAATTATAAAACAGTTTTGCCAACCAGAAGACCATCCTGTTCGTATTTCTTTTTCTGAAGGAGAGTATTTGAAAGGGTTGCTGGTAAGGGTTTTGTAAGAAAAAATGCCACGGGAATATAGAATGCACGGAAAAAAATTCCGTGTTAATCCGTGTTTCCGCGGCAAGTCAAATCTTTAAATCTTCTGTGAACTTTCAAATTTATCATACTCGCCTTTCCAGGCATAGTAACCAAAAATCATTAATCCCAAGCTAATTGGTAAAAAGATAAACAGAATAATTGCCCACTGCAAAATGGTATTGGTTCTTTCAATATCAGAATGTGCTAAACCAACTTTATCAATTGCCTGAATAAACAGAAAAGTCATCGCAACTGGGCCTAAAATCATCCAAATTAAACCTAAAAATTTCTTCAACGTATTCATAAAAAATATTTTAATCGTTAATGTTTTCGTCTGCTTTATTTGATAAATAAACCGTTCCAATAATTAAACTCAAAGTCGCTATCCCAATAGGATACCAAAGCCCGGAAAGTGGTGTTGAACCGGCAAAACTTGCGATTAGAGTTGCTATAAACGGGACCAAACCACCAAATACACCATTGCCAATATGGTATGGAAGCGACATTGATGTATAACGAATTTTTGTAGGAAAAAGCTCAACCAAAAATGCTGCAATTGGTCCGTAAACCATAGTTACCAATAATATCTGAAAGAAAATCAGCCCTACAAATTTCCAAAATATCGGAGTGGGCAAAACCTTAACTTTCAGTACATCAGCAGCTGGTAAAATGCCCTTTTCGGCAGAAACAGTATCTGTTTGAACCTCTGTAAATTGCATTCCATTGGCCAATTTTACATTGGTTTCAATCGTTCTTAAACTATCGCCCAAATTTGAAAGTGCTGTCAGTTTAGCCGGGTTCTTCGTATTTGAAATCACGGCAACATCCTTATAACGCTCAACACTAGTATCATCTAAAAAAGTTTGATAAATCGGTCTGTAGAAGATAATACCAAGCAACATTCCACTGAGCATAATCCATTTCTGTCCAACTTTATCGCTCCATGCACCAAAAACAACAAAGAATGGTGTTGCAAAAGCAATTCCCCAAAGTAAAATATACCTAGAGTCGTTAAAATCGAGCTTACAAGTGTTTTCTAAGAAAGACTGTGCATAAAATTGTCCGGTGTACCAAATAACGCCTTGCCCCATTGTTGCACCAAACAAGGCAAGCAAAACCATTTTAAAATTTGCCTTATTATTAAAACTATCTTTCAGCGGATTTTTAGAAACCTTACCTTCAGATTTAAGTTTAGAAAACATCGGCGATTCGTGCATCTTCAGCCTGATGTAAATTGAAACAACAACTAAAAGGATAGATAGTAAAAAAGGAATGCGCCATCCCCAATCGCTAAATACATCAGCCCCCAAAATATTTTTAGTAATTACAATTACCCCAAGCGAAAGAAATAAACCTAAGGTTGCAGTGGTTTGAATCCAGCTAGTAAAAAACCCGCGTTTATTTTTTGGCGCATGTTCGGCTACGTATGTGGCAGCACCTCCGTATTCTCCACCCAAAGCCAAACCTTGAATTAAGCGCAATATCAAAACTAAAATTGGAGCGGCATAACCAATCGTTTTGTAAGATGGAATTAATCCGATGAGAAAAGTAGAACCGCCCATTAAAACAAGCGTTAACAAAAAAGTATATTTCCGGCCAATTAAATCGCCTAAGCGGCCAAATACTAAAGCACCAAAAGGGCGAACAATAAAACCCGCAGCAAAAATTGCAAGTGTGTTGATTAGCGCAGAAGCACCAGCATCCTCAGGGAAAAGCTGGTGACCAATAATTACCGCTAAACTACCAAAAATGTAAAAATCGTACCACTCTATTAGCGTACCTAGAGAGGATGCACCAATAACTTTGAAAATATTATTCTTCGGGATTACTTCACTCATAAAAATGGATATTTGGTTTTCTAAGGTAAACATTTGTGCTCCAAAACAATAAAACCCTTTATCATTGATTTAAATTGTTACAAATAAAACATTTCAGCTTTACTTTTGTATTTTCATACGGAAAAATAGATATATGCTTTTAATACAAAACATCAGATTAACGAGAATATTAAGAAACACCTGGCAGGTAGATTTGATAATGATTGCATCATGCACCGGAGCGTATCTGGTTCGCGAGTATCTAATTGCACATCACTTCGAAATTCCATCTATAATACCAACCGTTTTGGGTACAGCGATTGCATTTTTTATCGGCTTTAATAATAACCAGGCTTACGATAGATGGTGGGAAGCTAGAAAAATTTGGGGCGCTTTGGTTAACGATTCCCGCTCCTTTGCCAGAAATTTAATTAACTACGCCGAAGATGACAAAGTGATTGTAAAAAGAATGGTGTACAGACATATCGCTTTTCTTTATGCGCTAAAGGCAAGTTTAAGAGATACTGTTGACGAAATCTACATTAAATATCTTGATGAAGCTGACCATACAGAAATGCTGAAACATAAAAACATGCATAATGCGCTATTAAACATTCAATCGAGAGACTTGCAGAAACTGTCAAAATCTAACACCATAGATGGATTTAAGTTTATCGAGATTAATGAAATGCTGGTCCGCTTTTCTGATTCGATGGGTATGAGTGAGCGTATAAAGAATACCATTTTCCCAACAACTTACAGCTACTTAACAAAAGTATTTATCTGGTTATTTGTAATGACATTTACCTTAGTTATCAGTCAATCGGCGGGAGTTTATTCTATATTTTTAGGCTGGTTAATTGGCTTTGTGTTTGTATCAACACAAATAAACGGCATGAGTTTAGTAAATCCATTTGAAAATAATTCTGCTGGGGTACCACTAAATTCTATAACCAGAACGATAGAAATTAACCTATTGCAAATGCTTGAAGAAGAAAACATTCCCGATCCGGTGAAGCCGATTAATGATGAATATATTCTTTAATTTTTATGCTGAAGTTTCTTACCAATAAAGATGAATATTAAAGAAAGCATCCAAAATATAACCAAAATAATCAGCGTATTTAAGATTGCCTTAGGATAGCCCAATGTTACAACATTGATAAAAGGGTATGGATATTCTTGAATCATTGCCCCCCTAATAATAGTCATTAGCACGTAACACAAAGGATAAATAAGCCATACAAAGGCTTGTTTATACCTTAGCTCCGATTTATCCACAAACAACAACCAAAAACCCAAAAACAGCAAGGGATTTATTACATGCAAAAGCTCGTTAGCAGTTGCATGCAAACCGTGTAACTCTACTAATCCGCGAAGCGATACATTATATATTATTCCAACAACCAATATGTAAATGGTTATTGCCGTTATTGTTGAAGGTTTTGAGAAAAATTTACCTAATATACTTTTATTAAATAATAGTATTGAAGTTAGACAAATCGCACACAGTATATTGGTTAAAACTGTAAAGTACGATAAAAATATTGCCATCGTTGCTATTATATCGCCAGATTTCATATCCAAACTCAGCTTAAATTGCAAACCGATCGCTAACCAGATAATTAGTGCAGAAATTACTAAATAAGCCTTTTCAAATCCTTGAGATTTCATAATAAATATTGAGGGAAAATTTAATACAAGGCAAAAAAAATGCTTACCCTAAACAAGATAAGCATTTTTAATATATAAAGTTTTTTATTCCTTTGGCGTATTTCTGAGTTTAACTGGCTTTTTATTTCCTATATTTTTTTTCATTTTTAAGTTCAGCATCTCTACTAAAACTGAAAACGCCATTGCGAAATAAACATATCCTTTCGGGATGTGTTGGTCTAATCCTTCGGCCAATAATGAAACGCCAATTAACAGTAAAAATGAAAGTGCAAGCATTTTGACCGTTGGGTGGTTGTTTACGAATTTACTGATTGCACCAGCCGAAAACATCATAATGATTACCGCAATAACAACCGCAGCAATCATAATTTCTATATGCTCTGCCATACCAACTGCAGTAATTACTGAATCGAGTGAGAACACAATATCCAAAATCAAAATCTGAATAATCGTTGCCCAAAACGAGTGCTTTTTAACATTTCCCTCTTCATCTTCTTCGCCCTCTAATTTATTGTGGATTTCGTGCGTGCTCTTGTAAATCAAAAACAAACCACCAATAATCAGAATTAAATCACGACCCGAAATTGCCAATTTCTCAAACCATTCTCCATCGGCTATGCCTATCCAACTTCCAATATTAAATAATGGCGAAGTTAAGGTCATTATCCAGCTTAATGACAAAAGTAATAATACCCTGGTTATCATCGCCAAACCTAAACCAAGTTGTCTGGCTTTTTTCTGTTGATTAACTGGCAATTTGCCCGATAATATTGAAATGAAAACGATATTATCTATACCTAAAACAATTTCGAGAACTGTTAAGGTTAATAATGAAATCCACGCCTCGGGCGTACTTAAAAAATCCATAGTTTGTTAAAATGATAGTGCTAAGATATTAAAAAGAACATGCTTTTAGGCAGTTACATCCTTATAAGTATTTGAACCCTAACTTAAACTATTTTGTTTTGAAGTTGACAGGATATTCAGCCAAAGGGTAGCCATCAACGGATTTAAAACCTCTGCCTGTGATTAACATTTCATAAGCCTGATTAGGTTTAAGCTCTATTTTAAATTTCAAGCTCTTGTTATCTTCAGCAAAACCTAAAGATTTTTTAATCGGGAAAGTTTTTTCACCGCCTGCACCAAAACTAATCGACATTCTATTTTTATCCATCGGTTTAGAGAAAAAGATGGTCATTTCGGTTATGGTCGATTCAACATTGTTATCACCATTATTAAAAGGCCCAATGTGTGTAACTACAGGTTTTTGCTTTTGGTAAGCGTTTACTATCTCTTCCTTGTTAAATCCTTCGGCAAAGTAATTGGTCTTTTTTAGAAAACTTTCAACTACCTCATCGTTGCCATAATCCAACTCTATTAATTCTTTTATTGCAGCTTGTTTATTTTCCGCTTTATCGTAATAATCTTTACAAATAGAATAGCCCATGTAATAACCCAAATCTCCTACTCCAAATTGATTAGAATTTCCATTATAAAGCCATCCGCTAAATTCTGGCAAAAACATTTCGGCTTTAAACTTTTTCTTTAGCAAATCATGGTTGGTTTTACCATAAGACATGTAAGGCATTGAAGGAACTTTTCCAGTTATTAATTCGGCAACAAAATCCGCCGTTCCTTCAAAAACACATTGCGCTAATAAGGTATTTCCGTTTCTTTTTTCTTGTGTATGCACGTATTCATGCATATTTAAAAGCACAATATCTTTAAAGGGATTTGTTCCAAAATAGGTATTGAGCCAGTTTTTAGTATTTTGTGGCAATTCAGAAATGTCTACATCCAAATCACCAGTTGCAAGTTCGGCACCAATCAAAACTTTATCGCCTTGCGTTGTACCGCCAGAACGCATTGCGCCTATACAGAAATAAATACTCGCTGGTTTTAGCTCCGGATATAGCTTCTTAAACTTTTTTAGGTATGGATTAAACTGTGTACTTAAGCTTTTTACCTTATAAGTTTTCGCACGAATAGATGCCCAATATTTTGGATATTTACGAATACAATCTAGCCAGGCAACAGTTGTATATCCCTTGGCTTCCATAAATGCTTTCAATCCTGGTGTTCCCTTATCTACATATTTTGTTTGCAGAATATCTAACTGCTTTAAACTATCAGTTGTGGTTTTAAGTTCATCAAAGGTTAGCCAAAAATTATCAATATCTGTAGTTACAATGGTTTGTTTAGGTTGCTGCGCTATCGCCGATATCGCTAATAAACTGGAAATTAATAATGCAAGAAAAGACTTCATAATTTGATTAAAAAAAAGCCTTGTCTCAATTAAGAAACAAGGCCCTATATACTTTACTAAATTTATTTAAATACTACTGAGCCATATTCAGACTTTATAGAAATGTTTGCATTTCCGCCGCCACCAACTTTCCCGCTATATCTTTTTGTTTGGTCGTAATCGCCACTGGTTTTACTTGCTGATACGTTTGAACCATACTTGAAGCCTGCATAAGTTGTAGTCACATTCAGATTGCCCGCATACCTATCATTAAAACCTACGCCAACACCAACATATTCGCCATCAAAAGTTAAGGTTTTACAAGCTGGCGTAACTTCAGCAATACTAAGACTGTTATAACTCATTGTAATATTAGCATCGCCGTTTAAAGCACCTAACGAAACACCTGTATATTCGCTTCGTAAAGAAAGTTTACCAACACTGGCTAAGGTTAAGTTGCCATATGCTTGTTTAATTACGGTGTTTCCTTTTACATTGTTGATTTTAACTTTTGCATATTCGGCGTTTAGTAATAAGTTGCCTCCAATATTCCCAACCGTTAAACCCGAACCATATTGCACCTTTAAATCGGCCGATTTACGAATTGTATTGATGTTAACGCCAACATATTGTGCATCTAAATCAATCGTATTAATTGCACCGATGCTTACACCACTACCATATTGGTGTTTTACAATTGCATTGTTCAAATCCTCAATTGTTGCCTTTCCGTATTGAACATTGATGTAATTATTGTTATTTGATAAATTTCCGGCAGTTAAATTTCCATATTGTACTTTTAAAGAAGTTGGACCAGAAAAATCGCCCAAATCTACATTACCATATTGTTGTAAAACCGTTAAAGCATTAACTGTTGGCATGTAAACGGTATAATTTACCTTTACTTCTCTTCTCCAGGTTGTAACACCATTTTTTACGTTTCTGCCATAGCGACCGCTTCTATCGCCTACATTAGTTTTAAAGGCAACAACATCGCCATTTTTAGTGGCGTCGATGCTTACTTCGTCAATTAATTTCTGGGCATCACTATCTGATGTACTATAAGCTTTAATGTCAACATCAACTTTTACTTCTTTTTTGTCCCAGGTTTTAATCACCATCGAACCATATTGGTTATTCAGGTTAACTTTATCACCATTATCAACACTAAAACTTTTGCTGAAAGATTTAGAGCGTTCGCTATCGCCCCCGGTTTCCTGCGGATCATTCGTGTTAATATTAATAACAGATGAAACATTTGATGTTGTTTTCGTATTTACAACAGCATAATTTGAATTAGCAGTTGTAATAGATATGTTTTGCTGAGCGTAAGTTTTTACGGCGATTGAAGCCACGAAGGCCAAAAGTATTGCTTTTTTCATGTTGTTAATTTTTATAAAACACCATTACTTAAACCTGCCGGCTGGCTTAAGCTTTAATGTTATGAGCGCATGTTTTTTTATTTATTTCTTTTTGCTTTGATCTTTATGCTTTAACCTCTATTCCTATATCTGGTTAACCCTTTTATAATCATCAACCTGGTTTATAATTGATAATTGTTGTTTCAATAAATTTAACTGAAGCTCGCGGTTTTTAACCATTGCCTTAACTACAAATAGTTGGTTTGGTGTGGTTGGCAATTCTGCTTTCAAACGTTCGTAATCTTCATCAAGTTTCTTTAAATCGGCAGTAAATTTTTTGTACAAATCCGGATTTGCAGAAGCGAAAATCGCCAAACTATCTCTCTTCTCGGTAATTAAACTGGTAAACTGAATTTCCCTTTTGGCGGCGGCTGCATTTACATCAGCAATTTCAACATCCAGGCTTTGTGTTTTACCCCTATATAACCAAACTAACCCGAAAACAACTACAATTGCTGCCGCTGTGCTCATCCACAAATACAACCTTTTGGATTTTACCTGTTTTACAGGTTTCTGCTCATCTAATTGCTTTTCAATTTTTGCCCAAAGTGCTGCCGATGGCTCCATTACATCGAAAGCCTTTCGGTTATCTTTAACAAATGTTTCTAATCTATTATTCATCTCTCATCCCTTTCATTTCTAAAATACTCTTCAATTTCTTTTTCGCTCTCATATATTGTGTGCGACTTGTATTTTCACTAATTTTTAAAATATGCGATATTTCTTCATGGTCGTAACCTTCAAGCAGGTACAAACTCAACACCACTCTGTAACCATCAGGCAACTGCGTAATGGCTTTTCTAATTTCATCAGCTTGTAATAAAGTTTCATGCTCATCAAAACTCACTTCATCAGGCACTTCACTTATTTCATCTGTACTCACAAATTCCATTTTGCGTTTACGCAAATAGTTAATGGATTTGTTAATTACAATCTGCTTCAGCCACAAACCAAATGTTGTTTCTTGCCTAAAATCAACAATTCTGGTAAAAGCATCTAAAAACGATTCTTGCAAAACATCTTCTGCTTCCTCTTCGTAATTTAAAATGCGCAGAGCCACATTATACATTGCCTTGGCATACAGTTTATACAATTCAAACTGCGCTGCCCGGCTACCCTGCATGCATTCTTTTACTAATTCAAGATTTTTATCGATGTATACCGTCTCCAAAATTTTGTTAATTCTGATTATAAGACATATGAGATTTTAAAACGTTGCATCAAGGTAGAAAAAAAATAAAAAACTTACCGATGCCTATTAGCTCTTTATTTTTAGAAAAGCAATTGCAGTAGCTTTTAGGTTTATGCAGCCCCGCTTTTCGTTGCAATCTTTTTTAACTTCTGTCAATTCTCGAAAATTTCGTCATTGCGAGGAGGCACAACGTGGCAATCTTTCTCGGAAATCCTTCAAAAAAGTATTTTCACTACAATCGGGTTTATTTTACAAAGGTTAATCGCAAATAAGTCAAAACCCATTACAAAATCAAAAGTATTGTGGAAAAGGAATCGCCAATTCATCTTAAATTTGAAATCACTAAAACAAAGAATTAACTTCATACTATGGAAACTGATTTGATAATTTCGGAGATAGACGCGATACATAAGAGAATTGACCAGGCATTGGAACAAAAAGATAGTAATATTTATCTTTTTAATTTTGATGAAGAAATCGCTTACAAAAAAGCAGACGGAACCATACTTACCAAAGCCGATTTAACGGAGGAAATTAAAAGATATTTTAAAAACCTAAAATCATTAAGCACTTCGCACTATCGAATTAAATCATCTTTCGATGATGACACATTTACCGAAAAAATTGCCAGAAAATCGGTTGTACAACAAAGCAATTTGCTTTTTTTCTCCAAAAGAAAAACCACTCAAACAGAAGAAATTTATCAGTGGAAAAAATTTGGTAATGAATGGAAAGCCGTATCGGTTGAAATCACACTAGAAGAGAACTATTAAGCTTTGCAATTCAGATTCCGTGTTTTCTGTGCTTCCGTGGCAAAAAAACAACACCAAAATTATCAGTAAATCTTCTATTCAAAACTTTAAAACAAAATCGGTATTTTTGCCGCTCAATTTAGATTACAATATATGTTAAGAACAGTAACTTGTGGTGCACTAACCCTTAATAACTTAGGCGAAAGTGTAACCCTATGTGGATGGGTACAAAAATCAAGAGATTTAGGCGGCATGACTTTTATAGACATTCGCGATCGTTATGGCATTACACAGTTGGTTTTTAACATGGACGATAATCGTACGCTTTGCGAAACCGCACGTACGCTTGGTCGCGAGTTTGTAATTAAAGCAACCGGAACTGTTGTTGAACGCAGCAACAAAAACCCAAAAATGGCAACTGGCGATGTAGAGATTAAAATTACTGCATTAGAAATTCTTAACGCGGCAAAATTACCTCCATTTTTAATTGATGATGAAACCGATGGTGGTGATGAATTGCGCATGAAATATCGCTATTTAGATTTACGTCGTAATCCGGTTCGCAATAATTTGGTTTTACGTCATAAAATGGCACAATCGGTTCGCCGTTATTTAGATGCTTTAGATTTTATCGAAGTTGAAACTCCGGTTTTAATCAAATCTACGCCAGAAGGTGCAAGAGATTTTGTTGTGCCTAGCCGCATGAACGAAGGTGAATTTTATGCTTTACCTCAATCGCCTCAAACTTTTAAGCAATTGCTTATGGTTTCTGGTTTCGACAGATATTTCCAAATTGTTAAATGCTTCAGAGATGAAGATTTAAGAGCAGACCGTCAACCGGAATTTACACAAATCGACTGCGAGATGTCATTCATCGAGCAAGAAGATATATTAAACACTTTTGAAGGTTTAATCCGTACTTTATTTAAAGAAGTTCGCAATTACGATTTACCTGAAGTACCACGTATGCAATATGCAGATGCAATGCGTTTATATGGTTCTGATAAACCAGATACGCGTTTTGACATGCAATTTGTAGAACTTAATGACTTGGTAAAAGGCAAAGGCTTCCCGGTTTTTGATAATGCAGAGTTGGTTGTTGGAATTAACGCCAAAGGTGCTGCAAATTACACCCGCAAGCAACTGGATGAGTTAACAGACTTTATTAAGCGTCCGCAAATTGGTGCAACAGGTTTAATTTATGCTCGCCATAATGAAGACGGCACAATTAAATCATCAGTAGATAAATTTTTTAACGAAGAAGATTTAAAACAATGGAGTGAAACATTTGCAACTGAAAAAGGCGATTTAGTTTTGATTCTTGCAGGCACAATAGATAAAGTGCGCAAGCAATTAAATGAGTTACGTTTAGAAATGGGTAACCGTTTAGGCTTACGCGATAAAAATAAGTTCTCAGCACTTTGGGTATTGGATTTCCCACTTTTAGAATGGGATGAAGATACTGAACGTTACCATGCGATGCACCATCCTTTTACTTCTCCTAAACCGGAAGATATTGCCTTGTTAGATACCGATCCTAAAAATGTTCGTGCAAATGCTTACGATATGGTTATTAACGGAACTGAAATTGGCGGTGGCTCTATTCGTATTCATGATAGAGCGTTACAAGCATTAATGTTTAAGCATTTAGGCTTTAGTGCAGAAGAAGCTCAAAAACAATTTGGTTTCTTAATGGATGCTTTCGAATTTGGCGCACCTCCACATGGTGGTATCGCTTTCGGTTTCGACCGTTTAACCTCAATCTTTGCAGGTTTAGATTCGATTCGTGATGTGATTGCATTCCCTAAAAATAACTCTGGAAGAGATGTGATGATTGATAGTCCAAGCACGATTGACGAAAAACAATTAAAAGAACTTAAAATCAAAACGGATTTGTAGTAACATCGTCATGCTGAACTTGTTTCAGCATCTCTAAAAAGACCCTGAAATAAATTCAGGGTGACGAGAACTTAATAATAAAAAAAGCCACTTACCCTGATGTTAAGTGGCTTTTTTTATTAGTTCACATTAAAAACTAATGAACCAATGACTAATGAACAATTGATACCAATGAACTAATAAGTTTCGCTATCTGGCGGAATGCCATAATCGACAAATTTCTTATCTTTTTTATCTTTCTTTTTACCAAACCAGCCTTTAACAGAATTAAAAATTGCTGATATATGTTCTGCATCAAGCGATTTACCAACTTTACCGGAAACTAATCCAACAGCTGCTTTTGTTAAGAAACCTGCCCCTCTAAAAAGAGTTTTATTCATAAACATTGGTAAAAGCAAAGACATTGCAGTTCCGCTTAAATTTAGCTTATCATCAACTTTAAAAATATTACTTGGTGTTGCATATTTTTTAATCAAAGCACTTAATGTAAATTGTTGTGCATATGCTTTTACATCAGCTTTTAGCAAATTCTCTTTTAAAGTATATTCAACTTTCAGTTCCAGCTTTTTAGCTTGCAAATCTTCTAGAGTGCGGATGTTTTTATAACTTTTCATCTTCTTCCTCCTTATCTGCTAACTTATCAAAATACTTACGAACAGCAACATTAATAATTGCCTTTTCGATATATTTATCCTTTGTTGCGTAAACGATTACTGCCAATAAAATATAAATTAATGATACACACCCAAAACCTCGGGTAAAACTTCCCAGCACATCAGACAGAAAGAGTGCTAATGTAACTGAGCCAAATAAAAACGCCAGAATAAAGCAAACAATAACGGCTGTATTTGTAACTAAATCGGCAAAAATTTTGGATACTTTTTCTACCAGATAAAGCCTGGTAAATTCTATTCTAGCCTCCAAATAGCCTTTGGCATCGTCAACAATATCTTCGATACTTTTTTCTTTATTTTCTTGCATAGTTTAGATGGGTAAATGAACCGGATGCAAGAAACATCCGGCTTAAAAAAATTTTATGCGTGCTCTACGTCGTCGCTATATTCTTCTTCAACACTTCTCAATTTAGTTTTAATTGAGCTTACAACTTTTTCTTTTAAGCTAGAAAGGTTGTTAATTTCATCGGCAGCTTTATCGCGGATAGAATCACCTAAATCTTTTAACGATTGGCTTAATTTATCACGGGTTTCTTCACCTTTTTCTGGTGCAAATAAAATTCCCAACGCGGCTCCTGCAGCTAATCCTGCTAAAAGGGCAACTACAACTTTTGAGTTATCATTCATAATTATCTATTTAAGGGTTTAACATTACAATATAACTGCGCTATATTATTTTACGTTAAGCTATAAATTATAACTCATTTTGCTCATTATTTGTTTTAATTCTTTCTAATCTTTCTGATGCCAGTGTACTGGTTTCATAAATTTTAACGAGCAATATAAAATAAGACAACAACAATGGACCAAATACCAGCCCAAGTATTCCGAATAAAGGGATACCAATAATTACGCCAATTACCGTTATTATTGGATGTATGTTCCCAACTTTTTTTGCGATGATAAATCTTAATACATTATCGATGTTGATGATAACTACAAATCCGAAAATTAACATCGCCCAACCGGCAAAATTATTACCGTTTGCAATTTGAAATATTGCAGCGGGCACAAAAACAACGGGCGGCCCTAAAACCGGTACAAATGATATAAATGTTGTGATAACGCCCCAAAACACCGGGTCTTTGTATCCTAAAACAAAAAAGGATAAGCTAACTAACGAACCTTGAACCAAACAAATTAAACCTTGGCCGATAACATTTGCATAAGTTGTGTTTCGCATTTCGTCGCCAAATCGCAAAGCATTTTGTTCGCGAAGCGGAGCATATTTTATTAAAGATAATTCGAATTTTTTACGTTCGATAAGCATAAAGTACAGTAAAAAGTACATCACCAACAAACTCAGTATAATATTTATTGCACTCGAAATTAATGATGGAAAGAGTTGTGTAGCCCAGTTTCCCAACCTATTCATTCCATCCTGAATTAAGCTTTCGTTAACCTTAAAGGGAATCAGATGCTGAATTTTTACCAATAAATTTCTGAAGAAGATCTCGTTGTTTTTCAGTTCAGATATTTTACTTATCACCATGCTGCTCAAGGCATAAAACGGCAAAATTATCAACACCACACTAACCGCAATAATAAGTATGGCAACAAATCTTTTATTCCAGCCTTTAACTTCTGCCAGGTAAATGTAACCCGGACGCATAATGGTGTAAAGTACAAGCGTACTTAGTATTGCACTGAAAATGCCTTGCAGAGAATATGCAATTAAAAGCCCAAGTGCTATTATAATAACAAGGTTTATATTATTGCGCTGCTTATAAGAAAATACGGACATGGCTGTATTGTTTGGTACTTTCTAAATGCAAAAAACACATTAATTGTTTTTGCAGATTTAAGATTTAATCTTGGTCGTCAATCTTAATTGCTTTGATTTTATTATACAGGGTTTTTCGATCGATATTTAAGATTTTTGCGGCTTTGGTTTTATTAAAATTTACTTCTTTTAAAACCCTCAATATGGTATCATATTCTGCTTCTTGTGCTGCATTTTTTAAATCTTTAGGTTTATCACTCTGCTTAAGTTTAATTTGAGTTAAAACTTCTTCACGATCGTAATCCCTTACATAGTTTGATAATTCCAATGGCAAAACATCAACCTGAATTTCATTGCCTTCTGTTAATAAAGCAACACGTCTGATTACGTTTTTCAATTCACGAACGTTTCCAGGCCAGTTATAATTTAAAAAGCATTCTTTAACAGCAGCAGAAAAACCTTTGATTTTCTTTCCTAATTCTTCATTTGCAACAGCTAAAAAGTTTTCGGCAAAAACCAAGATATCCTTACCACGTTTTTTTAATGATGGAATATGAATTGAAAATTCATTAAAACGATGGTACAAATCTTCCCTAAATGTTCCTTTAGAAATATTTTCGACCAAATTCTCATTGGTTGCAACAATTATCCGAACATCTAAATCTATTTCCTTTGTGCTGCCGATGCGTTTAACTTTACGCTCTTGTACTGTTCTTAAAAGCGTAGCCTGAATTTCGTAAGATAAATTCCCGATCTCATCTAAAAACAAAGTACCGCCGTTAGCCTGCTCAAAGTGACCAATTTTGGTATATAAAGCGCCAGTAAATGCACCTTTTTCATGCCCAAAAAATTCGCTACCGGCTAGTTCTTTTGTTAAAGAACCGCAATCCATCGCAATAAATGGCTTATCTTTTCTTAAACTATTTAAGTGGATGGTTTTAGCCACATATTCTTTACCTGTACCGCTTTTTCCGGTTAAAATAATGCTGTAAGATGTTGGCGCAATTAAATGGATCTGTTTGAGAAGCGTTTTAGAAACATCGCTCATTCCATCAATATAATCACTATGATTGATGTACTCCTGTTCAGCATTTTTATTGTTCTTGTTAGTATTGTTTTTACCAACGTTTTCGTTTAAAGCACGTTGAGTTTCGAGTGCTTTATTAATCGTATTGAGAATCTCATCGGGATACAGCGGCTTTGTGATATAATCGTAGGCACCTAATTTAATTAATTCAACGGCAAGCTTGATGTCGCTGTATCCAGTAATAATTATAACACCTGTTGTTGGATAGTTTTCCTTTATTTTGATTAAAATTTCTTTACCATCGGTGTCATCCAATCGATAATCACATAAAACTAAATCGAAGGTATTGCTCGTTAGAATATCCATCGCAGCATTACCCGTAATTGCATGTTCTACCTCAAAGCCATTTCTAGTTAGAAATTTCGATAATAAGAGGCCTATATTTACCTCATCATCAATTATTAATATCTTCTTTTTCATATGTGAGAATCGTAGCACATAATTAGTTAAAAAAAATGATATTGGGAAATTTTCTCTACAATATGACGAGAATCCTATTCGAACTAATAAGACATTTACTTCCCTTTAAATGCTGCAGCTCTTTTTTCAACGAAAGCCTGAACACCTTCTTTAAAATCTTCAGTTTCAAAACATTGACCGAAAGTTTCAATTTCAATAGCATAGCCAGTATGATTAAGCGATGCATTTGTGGCTTTAATTGCACCAGCCACCGCAAGTGGCGCTCTTTTTTTAACGAAACCAAATATTTCTTCTGCTTTGCTTACCAAATCTGCTTGTGGCGTAACATAATTCACCAAGCCGATTTTTTCAGCTTCCTGAGCTGTAATCATATTTGCTGTGATAATCATTTCTATGGCTTTACCTTTCCCGACCAGTTGGGTAAGCCGCTGTGTACCTCCGTAACCAGGTATTAGACCGAGCGTAACTTCGGGCAAACCCAATTTGGCATTATCCGAAGCAATTCTGATGTGACAAGCCATCGCTAATTCTAACCCCCCGCCTAAAGCAAAGCCGTTTATCGCCGCAATAAATGGTTTTGAAGAATTTTCAATCGCGTTAAAAACATTTTCTTGTCCTTGCTTTGCCAATTCTTCGCCTTGCTTTCCGTTATAATCAGAAAACTCTTTTATATCAGCGCCAGCCACAAACGCCTTTTCGCCAGCTCCTGTAATAATTACACCCCTAACTTCATCAGTTTTACCTGCAAACTCAACAACATCAGCAAGTTCTGCTAATGTATCTTTGTTCAATGCATTTAGTGCTTTTTCACGATTAATCGTAACGTATAAAATGTTCTCTTTTACTTCTGATATTAAATTTTGATATGCCATGGTCTAAAAATTTCTATTTTCTGAAACCCAATTTTGAATATATTCTACAATGCTTGCCATAGTTGTTCCTGGTGGAAATAATTCTCCAACACCTAACTCCGCAAGTTTTTTTCTGTCTGGTTCTGGAATGATTCCGCCGCCGGTTAAAAGCACATCATCAAGTTGTTTTTCTTTCATAAAATGAATAATTTTTGGAAAAACCGTCATGTGTGCGCCAGACAATATTGAAACTCCAATGGCATCAACATCCTCTTGCAATGCGGTATTAACTACCATTTCGGGTGTTTGCCTAAGTCCTGTATAAATAACTTCCATCCCGGCATCGCGAAGCGAAGTTGCAATTACTTTTGCCCCCCTATCGTGTCCATCAAGCCCAACTTTAGCCACCAAAACGCGTATTGGCCTGTTTAATACTTTGCTCATAATGAATATTAAGTTGATGTAAATGTATCGATTTTTGTTCTTCGTTTTTTGCTTTTCCTTGTTAGATATTCGTATCTCGCTTTCCGTCTTATCTTCTATTAATGAAAAACGATAAACGAATAACCAATAAACCCATATTCATTACTAAAATCCAATCAATCTTTTTACATTTGCATTCCTAATTTACAGGTTTTTATGAGTGAAGAAAAGTCATTGAACTTTATTGAAGAAATTGTTGAGAACGACTTAAATAGTGGCAAGTATGAAACTTTGGTTACGCGTTTTCCGCCAGAGCCAAATGGTTATTTACACATTGGCCATGCTAAAGCGATATGCTTAAACTTCGGACTAACACAAAAATACGGCGGTTACACCAACTTGCGTTTTGACGATACCAATCCGGTTACGGAGAAAACAGAATATGTAAACAGCCAGCAAGAAGATATTAAATGGTTGGGTTTTAACTGGAAAAACGAGTTATATGCATCAGATTATTTTGATGAATTGTATTCGTTTGCAGTAAAATTAATCGAAAAAGGTTTGGCTTATGTTGATGAAAGCACAGCTGATGAAATTGCAGCTTTAAAAGGTACACCAACTGAACCTGGAAAGGATAGCCCATATCGTAATCGCAGTGCAGCAGAAAATTTGGAGATTTTCACCAAAATGAAAAATGGCGAATTTGCTGACGGCGCTTACATTTTAAGGGCAAAAATCGACATGGCAAGCCCGAATATGTTAATGCGTGATCCAATTATTTATCGTATTAAACATGCTGAACACCACCGCACAGGAAATAAATGGTGTATTTACCCAATGTACGATTTTGCGCATGGACAAAGCGATAGTATTGAAAACATCACCCATTCTATTTGTACTTTAGAATATGTTTCGCACCGCGAATTGTACGATTGGTTTATTGAAAAGCTAGAAATTTTTCCATCAAAACAATATGAATTTGCCCGCTTAAACCTTACTTCTACCGTAATGAGTAAGCGCAAGTTGCTTCAATTGGTGAACGAAAATTTGGTAAGCGGTTGGGACGACCCACGCATGCCTACAATTTCTGGTTTACGCAGAAGAGGCTTTACGCCAAAAAGTGTTCGCGAGTTTTGTGAGCGTATTGGTATTGCCAAACGCGAAAATTTAATCGAGTTAAGCTTATTAGAATTTTGTATCCGTGAAGATTTAAATAAAACGGCTAACAGAGTTATGGCGGTTTTAGATCCGATTAAATTAGTTATCACAAACTACGAAAAAGGTACGGAAGATTTAATTGGAGAGAACAATCCGGAGGCAGAAGATGGTGGCGGCACCCGCATTATTCCATTTAGCAAAGAACTTTGGATTGAACGTGAAGATTTCATGGAAGTGCCTGCAAAAAAATGGTTCCGTTTAGCACCTGGTGCAATGGTTCGGTTAAAGTTTGCATACATTGTTAAGTGCAATGATTTTGTTAAGGATGAAAACGGAAATGTAACTGAAATTCATTGTACTTACATTCCTGAATCTAAAAGTGGAAGTGATACTAGTGGTATTAACGTAAAAGGCACAATCCATTGGGTGAGCGCACAACATGCTAAAACTGCAGAAATTCGTTTATACGATAGGTTATTTACTTCTGAAACTCCAGATGCAGAGGAAGGCGACTTTAAGGATTATTTAAATCCGGAGAGTTTAACAATTCTACCAAATGCTTTTATAGAACCAGCTTTAGCTGATGCGAATCTAGAAAGTCGCTACCAGTTTATCCGCAAAGGTTATTTCTGCTTAGATAAAGATTCTACAACCGATAAATTGGTTTTTAATAGAACCGTTACGCTGAAAGACACATTTAAGAAACCGAATTAAAAGTCTTGCTTTTGTTTTAGAAACACGGATAAACACAGATTTATCCGTGTTTTTTTATGCACTCGTCATTCCCAATTCAATTGGGAATCTTAATGCAACAAAATGCGGCGCTTTAAGATTCCGCCTGCGCGAGAATGACGACCATTAAAAACCTAATATTTTAAATACAGATTATAAAGCACCAAAATATCTACAGGCGTAAGTTTTTTGCTGATATCCGTTTGAATAAAATGAATTTTAAAAGCTTCGATTGCAGCGGGTAAATTTGTGGTATTGTAACCGATGTATCGCAAGGCTTTTTCTGTATCTAAATCTGCAGGTGGGTTTTTCAAAATCTGATCGTACCAGAAACCGAAACCTTTATCGGCTAACTTTTTCCAAGGGAAATTTTTAGGATCGTTCTTGCGTCCGGGTGCAATATCTGCGTGCCCGATAAAATTTGCAGTTGGAATATTATAGGTTTTCTTTAAGGTTGCTAAAAGTTTTATTAAGCTATTGATTTGTGCATCTTGCCAAACATCACCAACTCCATTATTATCTAACTCAATACCAATTGATGAAGAATTCAAATCGGTATCTTTCCCCCACTTACTAATTCCGGCGTGGTTTGCACGCAAATAATCGTTAACCATATGCACAACTTTTCCATCTCTACTAATTACATAATGCGCACTTGTACCCGCTTTTGTAGAGTGAAATGTTTTAATCGTCTGGTTTAAACTATCTTGAGCGGTGTGGTGAATGATTACAAAATTCGGCTTTCTGATGCCAAAATTTACCGATCCGACCCATTGCTGATTTGGAGCACCTAAAGAATCGTATAACTGACCTGCAGGAGGAGTTGCCTTAATAATTTCTGAAAAACCTTTTGCTTTCTCCTTGTATACCTTTTCAGTAGCGGCATATTTATTGGTTGTACAAGAGGCTATAAGCATGGTAGAAACCAAACAAAAAGAAGAAGAAAATTTTGAAATTTTAAACGAAAACATATTTGCTTTTGTTAATATGGTAAAGCAACAAAGTTATACTAAACTTCAGGCAATTCATCAAAATTATTCAAAGCTTTTAAAAATTACTAATTTAGCACCATTATCTATTTAAAATGAAGAAATTATACAAATCGAACATACTTATATTATGTGTTGCAGCAAGTATTTTTACGGCATGCACCGGAAATAATACAGCGGAAAATGAGAAACCAGCTGCTGTTCAAAAAGATAGCTTAACAAATTATGTGGCACAACGTTTACCAATTTACGAACGGGTAAAACTTACAACCAACATTAATAGCTTAAGCATCAGCGATCGTAAGATTTTACCATTGCTCATTCAGGCGGCAGAAATAATGGATGAACTTTTTTGGAAGCAAACTTACCCTCAAAAAGATAGTTTGCTGGCAACAATTAAAGATGAAAAAACCAGAGATTTCTTCAATATAAATTATGGGCCTTGGGATAGATTAAACAACGATAAACCTTTCGTAAATGGTGTTGGGGCTAAACCGGACGGCGCTTCGTTTTATCCGGCAGGAATAACCAAAGAAGCAATTGAAAAATCGAACCTAAAAGATAAATTTGGTGCGTATTCGGTAATTAGAAAAGATACTACAGGCAACTTAACCTCAATTCCGTACCATGTATTATTTGCTTCAGAACTACAAAGAGCTTCATCTTTACTGAAACAGGCGGCTTTAATTGCAGAAGATGCAGGCTTAAAGAAATACCTAAATCTTAGAGCGGATGCTTTGGTATCTGATAATTTTACCGCGAGCGATTATGCCTGGCTAGACATGAAAACCAACGGATTGGATATTATTATTGGCCCGATTGAAAATTACGAGGATAAACTTTTTAATGCCCGTACCAGTTATGAGGCTTATGTTTTGGTAAAAGATAAAGAATGGAGTAAGCGATTGGCGAAATATGTTAAACTGCTTCCCGAATTACAAAAGAACTTACCTGTTCCAGCAAAATACAAAGCGGAAACACCTGGTACCGATTCCGAATTAAATGCATACGATGTTGTTTATTACGCTGGCGATTGCAATTCAGGTTCGAAAACAATTGCTGTTAATTTGCCAAACGACGAGAAAATTCAACAAGAAAAAGGTACTCGTCGTTCGCAGTTAAAGAATGCGATGCAAGCGAAGTTTGATAAAATTTTAGTGCCAATTTCAAAAGAACTTATTGATGCAGACCAGCAGAAATACATAAAATTTGATGCCTTTTTTGCGAATGTAATGTTCCACGAAGTTGCACATGGTTTAGGCATTAAGAAAACAATTACTGGAAAAGGATTCGTTCGCGAAGCGTTAAAAGAACAATATAGTTGGTTAGAAGAAGGCAAAGCTGATATTTTAGGCTTATACATGGTTACAGGCCTGCTTAAGAAAAGCGAACTGCAAGGCGATATTAAAGATTATTACACAACTTTTATGGCGGGCATTTTACGCTCGGTTCGTTTTGGGGCAGCAAGTGCGCACGGAAAAGCCAATATGCAATGCTTTAATTATTTTAAAGAAAAAGGGGCTTTTGAGCGTTCGGCTAAAGGTTCTTATCGCGTAAACTACGATAAATTTGCAACGGCAATGAACGACTTAAGTGCCTTTATCATCACGCTACAAGGTAATGGCGATAAAGTAGCCGTAGAAAAAGCACAAAAGGAAAAGGCAAATATTTCAACCGAACTTCAAAATGATTTAGATAGATTGATGAAGAAAAACATTCCGGTTGATGTTGTTTTTGAGCAAGGCGTTGACGTACTTGGCGTGAAATAATACTCATAAATAAATTTTTAAGCCGCAGGTTTTACAGATTATTTACTGTACACCTGCGGTTTTTTTATGCAGTAAATTTTGTTAAATAAGCCTGACAGTAGCGGAAATACTTTTGGTTCTCCGTACTTACGAAGTTTAAAAAGGACCTTAGAGAAGATACTTCGTAAGTTTAACCAAAAGATTGCAGCGAATGGCAGGACTGATTTTGCCATTAACTACTGGCTTCAACTTTCTAATATTCCTAATAATTTTAAAATCTCTGTAACCTTTTAAAAAAACGGTCGTCTTACTTATAACTGAGCAAAAGAAACCTTTCAGTTTCTGAACTAAACTTTTAAAATAAAGCTTGCGATTGAAACCCATGAAAATGGTGTTATGGAAATTGTTTTGCATTTTTTTAAACTGAACAAACACAAAAACCAAATGAAAAACCTATACAAAACAGCAATATTATTAGCGTCAATTTTTGCTTCAATGCAGGGATTTGCTCAAACAAATCCGAAGGCAAATGTTACCGGAATTATTATAGATGAAAATAAAAAGCCAGCCGATTATGTAACGGTTGTACTTTATGCCGCAGCCGATTCTAGCGTGGTTAAAACTGCCTTCACCGACCCAACAGGCATATTTAATTTCACAGTAAATACAAAGGGAAATTACTTTTATAAAGCAAGTAGCATGGGTTATGCAGCAATAAAAAGTAAAACACTTACACTTGGCGATGAGCAAAAAATAGATTTTGGAACAGCTCAATTGGTTTCTACAAGTCAGAATTTAAAAGAAGTTACAGTTGCGGCAATGGTTCCGTTAATTGAGCGAAAAATGGATAGAACGGTTATGAATATTTCTAATAGTTCAACCGCTGTTGGCTCAACCGCTTTAGAGTTGCTTCAAAAAGCACCAGGCGTAAATGTAGATCAGAACGATAATATTTCGATGCTTGGCAAACAAGGGGTAATGATTCAGATTGATGGCAAACAAACTTATATGAGCAATGCCGATGTGGCTACCTTGCTGAAAAGTATGCAAAGTTCGGAGATTGAAACTATTGAATTAATTACAAATCCCTCGGCTAAATATGATGCAGCAGGTAACTCGGGTATTATAAATATCAAAACCAAAAAAAATAAAGGTGGCGGTACAAATGGTAGTGTAAATGCAGCCTTTGGCAGAGGCCAGCGCTTTAGGAAAAGTGCTGGCGGAAGCATTAATCACCGTACAAAATCTGTAAACTTATTTGGCAATTACAGCTATTATAATAATGTTCGATTTACCAATTTAACAATTGATAGAATTGCTAATGCTTCCGCAGGTGATAGGTATTTCTCTCAACTAAGTGAATTCGAAAGAAAAAATGATGGACATAATTATAAAGCCGGAGCAGATTTTTTCTTAAATAAAAACAATACAATTGGTGTTTTAATAAGTGGTTATAATGGAACAAGCGATGAAGGTTCTATAAACAAAACAAATATTGGCGCATCTTTTTCGCAAAGAGATTCTTCTGTTTTAGCCAATAATATCATCCGTAATAAATACAGCAATATTTCATACAACCTCAATTATAAATCTGTTTTGGATACCGCAGGGCAAGAATTAACAATTGATTTGGATTATGGCAGATACAAAGGAGATGATAATGCTGATTATGTAAGCGACTATTTTTTTAACAATGGAAGCTTGATTCGCCCAACAGTTATCACCAGAAATATTACACCATCAATTATAAACATTAAGGCTTTTAAGGTTGATTATGCCTTGCCATTAAAAAAGCAAATGAAATTAGAAGCCGGATTGAAAAGCAGTTGGGTAACTACAGACAATAATCTAATTGCAGAACGATTTGTAAATAATAGCTGGCAAAACAACCAGCTGTTAAGCAACCAATTTGTTTATGATGAAAATGTTAATGCGGCTTATGTAAACTTTAACAAGCAGTTTAAAGCAACCAGTATACAGTTAGGCTTAAGGGCTGAGCAAACTAACTCGAAAGGAAACTCTATAACGACTAACAAAGTAATCGACAGAACATATTTGGATTTCTTCCCAAGTGTATTTATTAACCAGACTTTGGATAAAAACAACGACATCAACCTGTCATACAGTCGCCGAATTGATAGACCAAGTTACGATGCCTTGAACCCTTTTATTTATTTTCTCGACCAATATACCTATAACCAAGGTAATCCATTTCTAAATCCACAGTACACCAATAATTTTGAATTTACTTATCTACTTAAAAAGAAATATTCTGTTACCTTGAATTATAGCCGTACAACCGATGTAATTACTGAAGTATTGCTTCCTGATAATGAAAAGCAAGCTTTGTATCAAACCAATGAAAACATTGCCACACAAAATGCATATTCGCTAGTGTTAAACGCGCCAGTAAAATTTGTAAAATGGTGGAATAGCAATAACAGCTTAAACATTTTTCACATCGGCTTTAAAGCGCCAGATTTAGCGGGCCAAAAACTCGATAATAAAAGCACCTCTTTTCAGTTCAAATCGCAGCATACCTTTAACATTCAACCCGGTTTATCGGCAGAGCTGATGTTTAGATACGACAGTCCGGTAACCTTTGGTGTAATGGAAATCGGCACCAGGTATGGCTTTGATGCAGGTTTTAGTAAATCGCTTTTTAATAAAAAAGCAAGTTTAAAACTGGCTGCGAACGATATTTTCAATACACAGATTAACAGAATTAAAAGTGCCTTCCCTGGCTTATCCTATTCACTTAATGGCAATAACGACAGACAATATGTTAGTTTAAGTTTCACCTATCGTTTTGGTAGTAATGAAATTAAACCAGCCCGTAACAGAAGCACAGGTTTAGAAGCCGAACAAGGCAGGATGAAGAATTAAGATTGGCTTAATTTAAACCGTCATTTCGAGCGGAGCCGAGAAATCTTTGAAAATTGTAATTATTATTCACATAAAGATTTCTCCATTTCACTGCGTTTCAGTCGAAATGACGGATATGAAAAAGGGCGATGTTTCCATCGCCCTTTGCTATTATTTACTCAAATACATTGATTTATCTTTGTAAAGCTTGCGGAAGTATGGGTCTTCCAAATCTTTTATGAAGCGAATGGCCTCACCTGTAGATTTCATTTCAGGACCTAACTCCTTCGCAACTTCAGGGAATTTCTCATAAGAGAAAACAGGCTCCTTAATTGCATAACCTTGTAATTTACGTTCGATGGTAAAATCTTTCAATTTTGCTACACCTAACATAATTTTAGCAGCGATATTGATGTAAGGAACATCATAAGCTTTCGCGATGAATGGAACTGTTCTAGAAGCTCTTGGATTAGCTTCGATTACGTAAACCTTCTCATCTTTGATTGCAAACTGAATGTTTAACAAACCACGTACATCTAAAGCTTTTGCAATTTTAATAGAGTATTCTTCCATTGCTTTAGTTACCTTTTCAGATAAACTGAAAGTTGGTAATACCGCAAATGAATCTCCAGAATGGATACCTGCAGGCTCGATGTGTTCCATCATACCAACAATGTGAACATCATCACCGTCAGAAATCGAATCAGATTCTGCTTCTTCTGCTCTATCTAAGAAATGGTCAATTAACACACGGTTTCCAGGTAAATCACCTAGTAATTTAACCACAGCTTTTTCAAGGTCTTCATCGTTAATTACAATGCTCATTCCTTGTCCGCCTAAAACGTAACTCGGGCGAACCAAAACCGGATAACCAACCTCGTTTGCTACAACAATTGCTTCTTCAGCATTTTCGGCAACACCGTAACGCGGGTAAGGAATATCTAATTCTTTTAACAAATCAGAGAAACGACCACGGTCTTCAGCGATATCCATATTTTCGAAAGATGTTCCGATAATTTTGATGCCGTGTTGCGTTAATTTCTCAGCCATTTTCAAAGCGGTTTGTCCGCCTAACTGAACAATTACTCCTTCTGGCTTTTCTAAATCGATAATCTCACGTACATGCTCCCAAAACACAGGCTCGAAATATAATTTATCAGCCATGTTAAAATCTGTAGAAACCGTTTCAGGGTTACAGTTAACCATAATGGCTTCTATGCCCGATTCTTTTGCCGCTAACAAACCGTGTACACAAGAGTAATCAAATTCGATACCTTGACCAATACGGTTCGGGCCAGAACCCAAAACGATTACCTTTTTCTTATCAGATGGAATCGATTCGTTTTCCTGGTCGAATGAAGAATAGTAATATGGGGTTTGCGCTGGGAATTCCGCAGCACAAGTATCAACCATTTTATATACTCTGTTGATGCCTAAAGCCTTACGTCTATCATAAACTTCGTCTTCAGTAACATTTCCTAGCAACCAGGCAATCTGCACATCAGAGAAACCTTTTTGCTTCAAGTTAAAGAAGAAGTCTTGAGGAATATTGTTTAATGAATATCTTTTTAATTCAGTTTCTAAAAGAACTAAATCCTGAATTTGATTTAAGAACCATTTGTCAATTTTAGTTACCTTACGGATAGATTCTAAAGGTACGCCCATTGTCATGGCATCTTTTATTAAGAATAAACGGTTCCACGAAGCATGCTCCAAACCGTCCATAATTTCTTCGATATTGCGTACTTGTCTGCCATCAGCACCTAAGCCTGAACGGCCAATTTCTAAACTCTGACAAGCTTTTTGTAAAGCTTCGATGAAAGTACGACCAATTGCCATAACCTCACCAACAGACTTCATTTGTAAACCAAGCTCTTTATTTGCGCCTTTAAATTTATCGAAATTCCAACGTGGAACTTTAACGATAACGTAATCTAAAGTAGGTTCGAAATATGCTGAAGTTGTTTTTGTAATTTGATTTTCGATTTCATCTAAGTTATAACCGATCGCCAATTTGGCTGCAATTTTAGCAATTGGATAACCTGTAGCTTTACTTGCTAATGCCGATGAACGCGAAACACGTGGGTTAATTTCGATTGCAATAATATCATCGTTAGCCGGGTTAACCGAGAACTGAACGTTACAACCACCAGCAAAAGTTCCAATAGCACGCATCATTTTAATTGCCTGATTACGCATTTCTTGGTAACAACGGTCAGACAATGTCATAGCCGGAGCAACCGTGATAGAGTCTCCTGTATGAATACCCATTGGATCGAAGTTTTCGATAGAGCAAATAATGATAACATTATCGTTGCTATCTCTTAACAACTCCAATTCGTATTCTTTCCAGCCTAAAACAGCTTGTTCTACTAAAACTTCGTGAGTTGGAGAAGCTTCTAAACCGCGTTTAAGTGCCGCATCAAATTCTTCTTTTTTGTGCACGAAACCACCTCCCGAACCACCAAGTGTATAAGAAGGACGGATTACCAATGGAAAACCGATTTCTTGAGCAGCCTCTTTGCCTTCTAAAAATGAGTTGGCAATTTTCGATGGTGCTACGCCTACACCTATATCAACCATTAACTGGCGGAAAGCTTCGCGGTTTTCGGTTTTTTCGATTGCATCAACATCAACACCTATAACCTTAACACCATACTTTTCCCAAACACCACGTTCTGAAGCCTCTACACAAAGATTTAATGCAGTTTGACCACCCATTGTAGGTAATACGGCATCAATTCTTGGCAAATCTTCATTCGCGATATGGTCTTGTAAAATAGCTTCAATCGAATCAACAGTTAAGGGACGCAAGTAAACATGGTCGCCGATAACTTTATCCGTCATAATCGTAGCCGGATTAGAGTTGATGATTGAAACCGTAATCCCTTCTTCTTTCAAAGATAGGGCCGATTGAGAACCCGAGTAATCAAATTCGCAGGCTTGACCAATAATAATTGGGCCTGATCCGATAATTAATACTGAGCGTATGGAAGTGTCTTTAGGCATGATAAGCTTAATACAATAATTAAAATTCTAAAGTTTGTAATCCTTTTCAGGTGAAGAAGCAAGGAGGTTTTTTGCTTTTAAGGAGGAAAATCCCAACTGTTCTGTCGGGATGCAAAGATACACCTTTGGAAATTATTTTAAGCCAATTTTCTGAAAATAAAAAAGAGGATTTAATAAACCCTCTTTTTAAACTTTTCTTTTGCAAAAACAGCTATTGCTGTAATTTTATTTCGCCCAAATCAGTTGTAGAACTATCTTTTACGGCAACGTTTTCAATAGCGGCATCTTTATAAGGTGCATTACCCTTAATCCAAACTTTGTATACGCCTTCTTTTAGGTTAGTAAAAGTAAAAACACCTTGATTTAAGTCGGCTTTTAGCGTATCCGTTCCGGCTACAAGCGCTACAGCTGCAACGCCATCTGCAGGCGTAATTTTTCCGGTTACCCCACCAAGTTTTATATTGGTAAAGGCAAAAATTGTAACAGTTAACATCAATAATGCCACAATAAATATATTTTGCTTTTTCATAATTCTATCATCGGTTAAATTTTACCATTTATCAAAAGTTAAATAGTGTTAAATATAAACGGGCAAAAACCTAAAAAGTTTTAAATAATGAAGTGTAATTTACACACTGTACCAATTCTTATACAACAAAAAACTGTCCTTAAATGATAATTTGACCAAGATTTTCATCCTAGTCCAAACATTTTAATCCGGTTTTAACGCTCACGTCATGTTTAAGTCACGAATGAATGAATTGAATGTTATTGGCAACAATGTTGTAATAAGCCTATCGTATTTGCGTTTTGTAAATACTTTAGAGTTCGATCTAAAGCTTCCTCAGCGGCTTAGTTACCCGCACAGAGGATTTCTTCATAAATAGTTTGTTTGGTTTATTATCCGGTCAGAGGAGCCCTCCTCGACCGGATTTTTTCTTTAATACGTTTTTGTTTCTATTTTTGAAACACATGACCATTGCTTCAATCCCTTTCTTCGATTTTTTGATTGACCAGTTTTTACACACCTCGGTTTTAGAGTGGTTTGCCGTAATTACCGGCTTTTTATGCATTTATTTAGCTGCAAAAGAAAGCATTTGGAACTGGCCAATCTCGATAATTAGCGTTACCTGTTACGGTTTTTTATTCTTCAAAGAAGCCATGTATGGCGACATGACCTTGCAGATATATTTCTTATTTACAGCTTTTTACGGATGGTATTTTTGGTTCAGCAAAAAAGAAGAAGTTCAAAAACCGATAACATTACTAAAAACCAAAGGTTGGCTTCTAGCCATTTTATTCATAATTGTACTTAGCGGCTTACTGGGTTGGTTTATGGCAAGTTATACCAATAGTACAGTGCCTTATGCCGATGGATTTTGTACCTCGGTAAGTTTTGTAGCACAAATTTTGCTAACCAGAAAAGTATTACAAAATTGGCTATTATGGGTGTTTGCAAACATTTGTTATGTACCGCTTTTTATATACAAGCATTTAAATTTAAGTACAATATTATATTTTGTATTAATCATTATTGCGTACAAAGGTTATCTAGATTGGAGAAAAACGTATCGTGAACAAGCAAATTAAAAAGATAGCTATTGTTGGACCGGAAAGTACCGGAAAATCTACCATGTCGAAGTATTTGGCAAGGCATTATAACGTTTCGTGGGTACCTGAGTATGCCCGCTATTATTGCGCCAACCTCGAAGCTCCGTACACATTGCAAGATGAGTTGAATATGTATTATGGGCAGATTGCCTTGGAAGATGCCATTCTGAATATAACCAAAAATGATTTTATAATTTGCGATACAACCTTTATCACCGTAAAAATTTGGAGTGATGAAATGTTGGGTGCAACCCCTCAAATCGTTTTGGATGCGTTGCCAGAAAGACCATATGATTTATATCTTTTGATGGATATCGATTTGCCTTGGCAAGACGATCCATTAAGGGATTTCCCTCACCAACGAGAATACTTTATGCAAATTTGGCATAAGGAATTAAAAGCTCTAAACGCAAATTACAAAGTAATTAATGGCTTGGGCGAGCAACGCGAACAAAATGCTATCGCCGCCATTAATAATTTTTTAGACTTATAGATTTCGGAAAGCTAAGCCTGTATTAGATAGGTCAATTTCTTCCCGCCCCCGCTTCTGCCCCAACGAAAAAGTTGGGGGCATCTCGCTATGGTCGGGTTTAGGTGGCCAAATAGGAGCACTGTTTAAAGCAAAAAGCAGGACTACCTGAACCTAAAACCCACTGCAACTGCTTTTCAAAAAAAAGATAAGCGCATATTAAACAATCATTAACATATTTTTCTACATTTGCCACATCATTAGGGGTGCCTTGTTTTAAATAACACAAAAACAGGCTGAGATCATACCCATTTTGAAGCAGAAAGAGGAAAGCAAAAAGCTGAAAGCTCTGGTTAATTACCAAGCTTTGGTCTTTAAGCTCTAAGCCTTTAGCTTTAAATGCACCTGATCCGGGTAATGCCGGCGTAGGGATTGGAGTTATGGAAGTTTAACTGAAATCGGGAGTACCCCTATTTCCGATGGGTTTAACTAAAAACAAAAACATTGAAAAAACTACTTTTTGCAGTTTTAACTGCAATGCTGCCTTTCTTTGCATGGGCACAATTTTCTGTTACCGGAAAAGTAACAGACAACAATCAAAAGGCCTTGCCGGGCGCTACAATCAAGGTCAATAACACAAAGATTACGGTTTCGAGTGATGAAAATGGAAACTTCACTATCGGTAATTTATCCAACGGCAAATATGTAATTAGTGCCAGTTACATTGGTTATAAATCAATTGAAAATTCCATCGATTTAAACCAGAACCAAAATTTAAACTTTACTTTAAATGCTCAAAATTTTCTTGCTGATGAGGTTATTGTTAGAGCAACTAGGGCGAATGAAAAATCGGCAACTACTTACAAAAACGTAAGCAAAGCAGAAATTCAGGAAAATAACTTCGGACAAGATTTGCCTTTTATTTTGCAAAACACACCGGGTGTTGTGGTAAATTCTGATGCGGGCGCCGGCGTTGGCTATACCGGAATTCGCATCCGCGGTAGCGATAACAGCCGAATAAATGTTACTGTGAATGGTATTCCAATAAACGATAGCGAAAGCCAGGGTACCTTTTATGTAAACATGCCCGATTTCGTTTCTTCTGTAGATAACATTCAGATTCAACGTGGTGTAGGTACATCTACAAATGGTGCCGGTGCTTTTGGCGCAAGTTTAAACATTCAAACTACTGCCAGCGAGTTGGAACCTTATGCAGAAGTTAATACCACTTACGGTAGCTTCGACACCTGGAAAAATACCGTTAAAGTAGGTACTGGTCTAATCAATAATCGTTTCAGTTTTGATGGTCGCTTATCCAGAATCAGTTCTGATGGTTATGTAGATAGAGGTTCATCTTTACTAAAATCTTACTTTTTATCAGGAGCCTACCACGGAAATAAGGATTTACTTCGAATTAATGTTTTTGCTGGTGCGGAGAAAACGTATCAATCGTGGAATGGTATTCCAGAATCGAGGTTAAATAATGATGTTGCCGGAATGCAGGCTTACATTGTTAGAAATGAATTGAATGCAGAAGATGCGGCCAATCTTTTAAACTCTGGCAGAACGTATAACAGCTTCACTTATAATAATCAAACCGATAATTACTGGCAAAATCATTATCAATTAATTTACGCAAGGCAACTTACCGATAAGTTTTCTTTTAACGGTGCTTTGCATTACACACAAGGCGAAGGTTATTACGAAGAATACAGAGCAAACAATAGGTTAAGCGATTATGGTTTAAATCCAGTTAATATTGGTGGCACAACAATTTCACGTACCGATTTAGTTCGTCGCCGATGGTTAGATAATGACTTTTATGGCGTAACCTATTCCTTCAATTATGTACCAGAAAAAAACCTAAACTTTACACTTGGCGGTGCTTACAACGAATATAAAGGTGCGCATTTCGGACAAATTATTTGGGCGCAATATGCATCAAATGGAAATATCGACAGACATTATTATGATAATGAGGGCTTTAAAACCGATTTCAATATGTATGGAAAAGTAAATTATAGTCCGGTTGAGGCTTTGAGTTTATTTGCCGATTTGCAATACCGCCGCGTGTACTACGATATTTTAGGAACGGAGAATAAATTAAACTTTTTATCTATTAATGATAAACTAAATTTCTTTAACCCTAAAGTTGGCGCTACGTATTTCATCAATACAGAAAGTAATTTATATGCCTCATTTAGTGTTGCCAATAAAGAGCCAAACAGAAACGATTATACAGATGCCGCAGTGGGCACATTTCCTAAAGCAGAGCGACTAAACGATTTAGAATTAGGCTATCGTTTCAAAAATAACAAGTTTAATTTAGGCGCAAATGCTTACGGAATGTTCTATAAAAACCAGTTGGTTGTAACCGGAAAAATTAATGATACTGGCGGTAATTTTCGCCAAAACGTTGATAAAAGTTACCGTTTAGGTATCGAATTAGATGGCTCTTACATCATCAATAAATATTTTGCTTTAAACGCAAATGCCGCTTTCAGCAGAAACAAGATTAAAAACTTTACTGAATATTATGATGATTACGATAATGGTGGGCAAGTTGTAAACAATTACCAACTGACTGACATTTCATTTTCACCAGCTGCTGTAATTTTTGGTGAACTTGTTTATAAGCCTGTAAAAGGTTTTGCAATTGCCTTACAAAGTAAATATGTAAGCAAACAATATTTAGACAATACGCAAAATAACGACAGAACAATTAATGGCTACTGGGTTAGTAATGCACGTTTAGGCTACGACTTTAAATTCGCTGGTGTTAAAAATGTAAACTTAGGTTTATTAGTGAATAATCTGCTAGATAAAAAATACGAAAGTAACGGCTACACTTACGGCTATCTTTTGGGTGGAAGCAGAACTACAGAAAACTTTTATTTCCCTCAAGCGGGTACTAATTTCTTGTTAAATTTGAATGTTAAGTTTTAAGAAAAAACCATAAATTTCGTCATTGCGAGGCACGAAGCAATCTCATACGAGAGAAAGATTGCTTCGTGCCTCGCAATGACGAGTTTAGTAAAAACCCTGTTTAATCTGATATGAAATACATAGAGAAGCTACAATACATCACACATGATATTCCAAATTTTTCTCATGTAGAGCAAGTACAACTAGCTTGCGAAGCTGGTGCAAAATGGATTCAATATCGCTGTTTAAACAAAGCTGATGATGAACTTTTAGCAGACATAAACGCCATTGCTGAAATTTGCGATGATTGGGGTACTACGCTGATTGTAGCCGACCACATTCACTTAAATGGCAAAGCCGATATTCAAGGTTTCCACATCGAAAACATGAATGCAGATTTCATTGCCTTACGAAAACTTGTTGGCAATGATGTAACTTTAGGTGGCTCAGCAAATAATATAGAAAACCTAATTCGCTTAGCAAAAGAAGGAGCAGATTATGCCGGTTTCGGTCCATACACCACAAGCAAAACCAAACCAAACAATTATCCGAACATCAGTATAGATGATTATAAAAAAGCTGTTGCTGAGCTAAATCATCTAAATATAAATCTTCCAGTTCTAGCTGTTGGCGGCATTACTTTATATGATGTTGAAGCCTTAATGGAAACGAACATTCATGGAATTGCAGTATCTGGCGCAATTAATTTTGCCGATGATTTTATTGAAGCTTATCAGGATTTTTACGACAGTGTTCAAAGCTTTAAAAAATAAAAAATCGTAATTCTAAAATCTGAAATTAGTTTATCTTCGCAATATGTCTTCACACCATATTGTAAAAGAAAAACAAGAACCGGCCTTGTATATTGATGAGCTAGGTAACTTCAATGAGGAACTTTTGGGTCAACTTCTGGAATGGAGCCCAACACTTTTGGTTAATGGAGATAATTACGACAAAATTATTTCTCTTGGCTTAAAGGTTGATGTTTTAGTTAATGGAAATGACCAGCAAGTACAGGAAGACACCAAGATTGTTCAAGGTCCGGCTGATGCTTTTATGGTAGCCATGAATCACCTTGTGGGAGAGAAATATCCTGCCGTAAATGTAATTACTGCAAAATTCGATTTAGAAAAGTTTGCTGGTTTTGAAGATGAAATAAATTTAGTTGTTTTCACCGAGAGGGCTAAACACTACCAAATAAAATCTGGCTTTTCAGTTTGGAAACCTGCCGGAAGTGAATTTTTAATTCATGGAAATTCTTACTTAGAAGTAACCAACTTAATGCAAACAGAAGAAGAAATTTTTGTGGTTGTTAATGATGGTTTTGTTGATTTTACTTTTTCTGGTCGCCCAATTTTTATTAGTGAGCCTTTGTTATGATTACATTAAGAAAAGCAAAAGAAGAAGATATTGAAATCATCAGAACGATTGCTGAAAATACCTGGCCAAGCGCATACCTCGAAATAATTGGTCAGGCACAAATCGATTTTATGTTAGCGAAAATGTATAACCGAGGCGAGTTAATAAAACAACTTATGGATGGCCATACTTTTTTAATTGCTGAAGATGGTGAAAAACAGTATGGATTTGCTGGCTACTCAATAATCAATCACGAGGATAGAACCTACAAACTGCATAAGCTTTATGTTTTGCCATCGGCACATGGCAAAGGCATTGGCAAAATTTTAATAAATGAAGTATTTAATCAAGTAAAAAACTTAGGCGCATCGGCATTACAACTCAATGTAAATAAGAGTAATAAAGCAAAAGATTTTTACTTAAAAGGTGGTTTTACCATTAAAGAATCTGTAAAACTAGATATTGGCGATGGTTATTTTATGGATGATTACGTGATGGAATATAAGTTTTAATATAGTATCTAACACGATCGTCATTGCGAGGCACGAAGCAATCTAAATTTAAAAGATTGCTTCGTGCCTCGCAATGACGAATTATAGAAAACAATTCTATTATTATTTTAACTTCGGAATCCTTGTCGGCGCATCCGTGCCGTTTACAATCGAAGTTGCGCTTTTCGCAATAGCTTTAATCGTTGATAAAATATTTTCTACATCCAAAGTGCTGTATTCATCCTTCACAGTGTGATAGAATTTGTCAACATCAATTTGATCGGTACTAATCGTGTGTGCCGGAACTCCTAAAGCAGCCAAAGTAGCATTATCACTTCTGTAAAATAAATTTTGTTCTGTATAAGGATCTGGATGGAAAGTAAACTCCGTTCCTGCTAAGTTCTTTTGTAAAATTTTGCCAAAATCAGATTTATCGTAACCAGTTATAAAAGCAGAGTTTTTACCAAATTTAGAATCCTTACCAATCATTTCGATATTAAACATCGCCACAACATCATCAGGATTTAATTTCTCTGAAAAATATTTAGCCCCAAAACCACCAATTTCTTCAGCTGTAAAGGCTACAAAAATTAAAGTACGTTCGTTATTTTTTTGAGCCTTATAATATTTCGCCAAGGCAATCATTGCTGTTGTTCCAGATGCATCATCATCAGCTCCGTTTGCAATACTATCACCTTCTACCGATTTGGTTATACCTAAATGATCATAATGACCAGAGAACACAACCAATTCTTTTTCTTTTGATTTACCTGGAATCATTCCGGCAACATTGAACAATGGAAGTTTTTCCGTTTTGTTTTTTACTTCAGCTGTAAATTCTTTAGCATGATTTAATCCGAATACGAAAATCATTGCATCCTGAGTCGGCGACTGTAAATCTTTTTCATCCAAAATTGCACCACGACCTAAGAAAGACTTATATCGTTTGAAATCAGCAGCAAATTTTTCATTAACCAAAACGATTTGCTTTTTGCCTGCACGACTTAACGTACGGTATTGTGCCGCAAAAGTTTTAGTTGTATCTAACTTTACAATACCATCTCCATTTGTTTGATTAAACGAAACTGCCGGAGATTTTCCAGTCACTAAAATATTTTCCTGCGAGATGGTTTGACCATCAATGACCAATTTTGTTGGCTCAGGTGTTAGCTTAACTTTATAAAAAGTCTGACGGAAAGAGTTTGCTCCGCTTAGCGGCTTTAAACCGATTTTCTTAAATTCTGATTCGATAAAAGTTGCCGCTTTATCAATGCCGGGTGTAAAAGTACCACGACCTTCCATTGCATCACTACTTAAAGTTTTAATTAAATGGTCGGTGTATTCACGAGTGATAACTTTATCAATATTTTGAGCGCTTAACTGTAAAGTTGCCATTCCGGCCAGCGCAACAAGAAAAATTTTCTTCATTATTATGTATTTAGTTTATTTATTTAGATTTTACCTGCGAGTTTAACCAATTATCTCTAAAACTTTGCATTTCCTTTGTTAAACCGCCACCAGTTTTTTCAATGGATACAATTTCTAAAATTGGATTTTCAGTAAAGGTTAATTTTGTGGTTTTATCTACTCCGTGATAAGAATAGGTAACATCAACCGCATCACCGGGTTTATGCGCATCAGTTACTTTATTTAATGCGGCCTGGTCTTTAATTTCTGTACCATCAATCGTTAATAGAATTGCACCAAAATCCAAACCTGCGGCATAAGCCGAAGTTCCCGTCAAAGTTTGTGGAACAATTGCTTTACCTTCTTCAAAAGTCATTCTACCAATTCCACTATAAGCTTTACCAGCATTCGCTTTGCGCAAAACATAGCCTGCATTTAACAATAATTTAGCGTAATCATTTTTTTCTGTTCCGTAGATGTATCGCTTAAAGAAATCAGCAGCAAAAGCCTGATTTTTCGTTAAGGCACCTAAAGTTTTTTCCAAATCAGGAATGGTATAGGCAATTTCAGGTTTACCATAAGCTTTCCAAAGTGCACGCATATAATCATCAAGTGTAAGCTTAAATTCACTACGCAATTTTAAATCTAGCGCTAATGCTGTTGCAGCTCCGTAAGTATAATATGAAAGGAAAATATTGTTTTTATTGGTTTGGTCAATCGCAACGCCTGCATCAGCAAAAACTGCATAACGACTAGCCTCAACAGGTGAGAAATTTTTAGCACCAGGCGAATTTAAAACTGCATTTACCAAGCCGTTAAAAGTTTGGGCGGCATTATCAACCGATTTAAATCCAGCTCTGGTTAATAGCAAATTACCATAATATTGTGTAAAACCTTCAGCAAGCCACAACTCATTACTAATATCCGAATGGGTAAAATCAAAGGGTTCTAAAGTTTTCGGACGAAGACGCTCTACGTTCCAGCTGTGAAAAAATTCGTGAGAAAATGTGCCTAACAGATTGGATTCATAACCTTCAATTTTTGGCGTACGCTGAACGATTGTTGTCGAGTTTCTGTGTTCCATCCCATCGCCTGCATAATCCGGGTAAACATCATGTAAGAAATAATAATTTCCATAATCGTAAACCGGAAATTCGCCCCAAACAGCATAATGCTCATCAACCATTTTTTTAAGCATTTCGGCATAATTATCTATGGCTTTTTGATCATCTTTTGAATGTGAAACCAAATGAATCGTTTGCAACTTTCCATCCTTATTTTTCACCTGCCAGCTTGCGGTTTTATAATTCGCTATTTCAGTTGGGCTATCCATAAAATACTGCAAATTGGCAGCGTAAAAAATATCATTGCCCATTGGTTTTAATTGCGTAGCAATCTTCCAATTTTGCTTTTCGACAGCGTTAAATTTTACCAAACGTGGTCTTGCATCCATTCCTACCGGAAATGCAAATACCGCCGGGATATTCATGTGCGCATGTGTTTCATCAAAACCCGCATAAGTTCCATCAATCCAGTTACCGAAAAGTGTGTAGGTAATTTTAACGTTTTTACCATGCTCGGCAATTTCATATTCATCGCCTGCAGGCTGATTAATTTTTAACCGTTTACCGTTATCATCAAAAGCCTTAAAGTTGTAAACGTTTTTGCCAAACTCATGCGTAGCATACCTGCCAGGCGAAGAGCGGCTCATTCTAACCTTTAATTTTCCTGTCGGGATGTTAGGGATTTGCATCTCTATTTGCGCCTCGTGATGGATTGCATTTGGAAACGAAATACTGTAACGAATTTCATTTTGCGCAAATAAACCAACAGACGAGCACGTTAAGAGCGTTGTAGCAACAGCTCCAATAAGTTTTTTCATATGAATAATTTGATGGCCTTAAAATACAAAAAATGGAGGAGGTTTGATGGAAAATGGATAATGTAATATGTAGGATGGAAGATGGTTTATGGAAAAACCTAAATGCAAATTACACATCTTCCATCCTACATATTACATTTGCCATCTTACACCGCACATCATCCATTACCCATCTAACATCTTCTATTCCCCATCCCAATCGTATTTCTCTAAATCGCGATAAGCTCTGCCCTTTAAAATTTCTTTTTGCTTTGATGATTCTGAATCAACTTTAGTTTCGTGAATATTATCTGCAACTTCCATTCTAAAATCCTTATGTTTTTTAGATTCATAAATATCAGCTTCGTCGCCATCAGCGGTTACATAATCGTAAGGTCCGCGGGCACTCATCAGTTTTACAAATACAGGTAAACATTCGAAGAAAATAAACAGCAACCCGATAAACGTTACGGCCATTGCCGTATTAGTATCTTTTGTACCATCGGCATTAAGAGAGAGCTGACCGAGCGCCGAATTTCTATCTGCAAAACCTGCAATATTCGAAAGGCTATCTAATTGCTTTGCGGTATATAATTTCTCCGTGAACAAACCATCGAAATCTTTTCGCTTATCAATAAAAGATTCAGCTTTATTAATGTTTGCTTTTAAACTATCCAGCTCTGCTGTACGTTGTTTAATTTCTGTTTCCTTCCTCTTAGCATAAGGACCGTAACCCATAACACCGGAAGTTTCGTTGGTTTTATTTCCAAAAATTTCGAAATTAAGCTTTTGTCTATCTGATTTTATACCTTTTTCTAAGCTATCACGAGTTGCTTTCTGCTGATTTAACCGACCAAACTCAACCTCATATTTCTTTTCAAAAGCCTTATTCAAAGTATCTATCTTTTTCCGCTGACCATTTAGGTAACTTACTTTAAGTCGTTCTTTAATCTCCTTATCGAAAATCTTTAATTCAATTGGTCTGGAAATTACAATACCAATCATTATCGCCAGTAAAATACGTGGTGTTGCTTGTAAAATTTGCTTGTTTGTAGATGCGCTTTTATTTATGCTCGATACGATGTATCTATCCATATTAAAAATTGCAGCACCCCACAGAAATCCAAAAATCAAGGCAAAAATTACCGCCAAATCATCGCCTTTAAAAACGAAATACATAGCATACCCGCCAGAAAGGGCTGCGAATAAGCCTGTAAAAAAAATGGTGGCGCCAATGCCTGTATATTTATTTTGTTCAGTAGAATACTTCTCCAGTGTTGGAATGTGCGCACCGGAACAAAACCAAAAGAATCGGTTAAGCTTGTTCATAAGAATATTTTATAATTAAACGCCCAAGGGTTTAAGTTGTTACAGTTTTAAACTAAATATTTCACAATTGATATATCTGCCAAGCGTAATTAAAATGTTATAAGCGAAAGCATTATTGTAGTGATGAACTTATTTATATAAGTTTGTAAAAATAATTTTCACATGAAAGAAGTATCAGTACAGGAACTAAAACAGAAAATCGATAATAAAGAAGATTTCCAATTAATTGATGTCCGCGAAACATTCGAATATGAGGTTTCTAACCTTGATGGAGAAAACATCCCTTTGGGTGGCATTTTAATTGAAGCTGATAAAATCTCTAAAGATAAACCAGTTATTATTCAATGCCGTAGTGGTAAAAGAAGTGCCGCAGCCGTTATGCAATTAGAATCGCAATATGGTTTCGAAAATTTATATAATTTAAAAGGTGGTATTTTGGCTTGGCAAGAAGCTTACGACCCGAATATGCCAGTATACTAGAAATGATTGAAGGAAGGAATGAAAGAATGATTGAATATAAATAGTATGTTTTCTCATTCCTTCATTCAATCAATATATCAATCATTATTCAAAATTCATTCAATCATACTATCATTAAATAATTCAATCATTTCACCCGTGGGTAAAAAATTTGCTTTAAATATCTTTTACAACTTAGCTATAATCCTTTCGGTTTTAGGCGTAGTTTGGTGTTATAATAACCACAAATACTTGCCGGGTGCTTTTCTTGTCGGTGTGGCTGCTTGCCTGCTGTACTTTAAGGTTCAGTTAATGAAAGAGATTAGGAAAACGTATCGGGGAAAAGATCAGGAGTAACGCCCTCCAAACCTAAACCTGGTAAATTCTTCAAAATATACTTTCCGTTTTCAAAATCAGGATTGCTAAAAGGGTTATTTTTAGTCAACCACGGGCCATCCAAATCAGCCCAGTTACAAAGTGGTGCCAATGCCGCAGCTGCTAATGTTGCGCAACTCGTTTCACTCATACAGCCAATTAAAACTTTCATCCCAAAAGAACGGGCTTTTAAAATCATTTGGTGCCCTTCATACATGCCGCAGCTTTTCATCAGCTTGATGTTGATACCGTGGTAAGCGCCTTTCAGTTTATCCATATCAACCAATCGTTGCATGGCTTCATCGGCCAATAAAGGAATCGGACTGCGTTCGGTTAACCATGCATTTCCATCAGGGTTATTTTTATCCATAGGTTGCTCGATTAAAACAACGCCTTTATTATGCAACCAGTAAATTAAATCGATGGCTTTTATCTTGTCTGTCCAACCTTGATTAGCATCGACATATAAAGGCACATTTGTAATACTGCGAATGGTTTCTATAATTTCCCTATCGTTATCGCGACCAAGCTTAACCTTAATCACCTTAAAAGCTTCTGCATCTTTAAGTTTCTCTCTGATAACTTCCGGAGTATCAATTCCGATAGTATAAGAAGTTACAGGCATTTTTTCAGGGTTTGCTCCGTAAATCTCATAACAAGGTTTATTCAAAATTTTGCCATTTATGTCGTTCAAGGCAATATCAATGGCTGCTTTTATTGCCGGCTGACCGGGAGCAAGACTATCCAGATAAGCTATAATTTCTTCGAAGTTAAAAGGATATTGAATTCTGCTCCAATCAACGAGTTTCAAAAAGGCATTTGCACTCTCATAGCTTTCGCCCATGTAAGGTACCATTGATGCTTCTCCATAACCAACATGGCCTTCGAAATCAATTTTTAAAAGCATTAAGGGTGTACTTGTACGCGTAAATTTCGAAATTGAAAAGGGATGTTTTAATTCTAATTCAAATTGCTTGCAACTTATTTTCATCATCAATCGTCTATAATATTATTAGAGATATTAGCTCTACAAAAGTATATTTGTTTTATTAACGCAAACCATTCCTGCCATGAAAAACATTTCAAGATTACGGTATTTTATTTATTTATCCTTAATATTTATTGGAGGATGTACCACAGGGAAAAAAGCCTTGCAAAAAGGTGATTATGATGCTTCAGTTTTAAAAGCAGTAAGTCGTTTGCAAAACTCACCAAAAAACAATGAGGCGTTAAGCGTTTTACAAACTGCTTACAGCTATGCATTGCAAGATCATTTAAGGAAAATTGAGGAAAGTAAAGTAACAAATGATTTGTACAGATGGGAAGCCGTGATGTACGATTATCAAAAAATTAATCAGCTTGCTGAAGAAATTAATAGTTGTCCGGCTTGTTTAACAGTTGTGCCTAACCCATCAAAATATATTAAAGAACTTGATGAAAGCAAGTATAATGCAGCAACGGCAAGATACAACTCTGGCATTCAGTATTTAAATGCAAACAATCGCCAATCGGCGAAAAAAGCTTATTATGAATTTGAAAAAGTGTTAAACCTACAGGCAAACTATAAGGATGTTAAAACGAAAATTGACGATGCTTACTGGATGGCGGTAACCCGTGTAGTAGTTCAACCAATCTTTGTTAACAGCCGATTGTACAAGTTAAGCGGTGATTATTTCCAACAGCAAATTGATGAGTTTATGGGAAATTATTCGCGAAATAAATTCGTCCTTTTTTATTCGGAACAACAAGCTACAAAACAAAAAATTGTACCAGACCAGGTGTTAAGTTTAAACTTCGACGATTTTATTGTTGGCCAAACCTATGTTAAGGAAAGAGTAGAAAAATTGAAACGTGATAGTGTTGTGGTTGGCGAAACTCGTGATAGAAAACCTGTTTACGGGACGGTGAAAGCTACACTAAGCATTTTCGAGAAAAATATATCCTCATCAGGTTTATTGGATATGACCATTAGCGACTGGCAGAGCAAGAAAATTGTCCGCCAACAAAAATTTCCGGGAACTTATGTTTGGAGCGATAGCTGGGCAAGTTATAAAGGCGATGATAGAGCTTTAAGCAAACAGCAATTGGCCATGACCAGAAGAAGGGAAGTTGTGCCACCACCGCCTGAAGCGTTGTTTCTTGAATTTACAAAGCCGATTTACAGCGATTTGGTAAACTCGATTAGCTATTTTTATAATAATTATTAACAATTACGTCATTGCGAGGCACGAAGCAATCTCTTTGAAATTAGATTGCTTCGTACCTCGCAATGACGACCTATTCTTAAAGAAAAAAATCTTTTTAAATCTGCGATTCTTATCAGCGAAAATCTGCGGGAGAACTTAGGCTTCGTAATCCCAACGTTAAAATAATTCATCGCTGCTAAGCCATAAGATTATAATGGCTAATATTGTAGCGATGAATACCGGCTTATACAATCCATTCCAAAAATTCGATTTCCTTTATAAAAACTGCTTCCTTAGTGGTAACACTTTTAATTCTCCTGTAATTCAGGTTCCCTTAATCCCTAAATGGTTATTGGAGCAGGCAGGTTTAAGCGGCGAAGAACAAATACAGTTTTTGGATGAAAGCATCCGTTCTTACAATAGCATCGCGATTCCGGTAAATGCTGAGGTTAACGAGCAGTTTTTAAATCCACTGGAGAATAAAATTGAAAAAGCATTTGAAGGCGGTTACAAATCCGTTTCGGCATTACGCGATTTGGATTTATTCAACTGGATTGGGAAGTTTTTGTATGGCTTTGTTTACACCGAAATGCATGGCGCTTTGCGTAAAGAAATGACTGCCGATGGACTAAATATGTCTCAATCTTTAATGATGAAATTTGGCAACTTGAATCTCATGATGCAAAATCTTTATACCAGCATCGAGTTTGAAGACTTCACGCCTTGGTCTATTAATGTGGTTAAACTAGAAAAAGAGGAAACCCCATTTAGCTTCCGCGATGAAATTAACACCCTTACGTTTTCATTAAAATTTAAGGATTTTGGAATAATTGCCTGTCTGCAAGATAACGGCACAAATAATCGTTACCATCAGGAAATTCTAAATGAAGTTAAAGGCAAAGCATTATCGGCAGAGCAGTTTGAAGAATTAACCGCAAGATTTTACTATTCGGCTTATCTTTTTAACCGATTGCCAGAATATACTTTTATGCCTGTTGAAGGTACAACATATATTGAAGCCATGCCACTCCGTGGAAACATGAGTAAGCCTTTGTTTGATGTTTGGCAGCATAAAGTATACGCACAAGTGCTCGAAAATTTCTGGAAACCTTGGGGTTATGTTAAGTTTGAAATCATCAAAAACCCTGAAGCACCGATGAGTTTCTTTGAAAACCCTTGTTTACCTGTTGCCGATTAAAATACCGATAAAGTTTTGCAAAATACCGGGCACAAAAATTATGGTGAATATTAATCCAGTTAAAGCGCCGTAAAAGTGCGCATCATGGTTTATACCGTCTCTTGAATTTTTAGATGCGTAGGCGCAATATATCAAATAAAGAAATCCAAAAACTACGGCAGGTATCCCGATAGGAATAAACATGATGTATATTTTAGACATTGGGTTATACAATATATAGCTAAACAATACCGCACTAATCGCTCCAGATGCACCTAAACTATTGTAATTGAAACTATCTTTATATCTAAATACAGTTGGAATATCGCTTAAAATCAAAGCTAAAAAATAAAGCATACCAAATCTCCAACTACCCATCAAAGTTTCGAGTGTAAAGGCGAAGGCATAAAAAGTAAACATATTAAATGCCAGGTGCATCCAATCTGTATGGATTAAGCCACTTGTAATTAAGGTAAATATATTTTTGCCTTTTGATACACTATACGGATGCAGCATAAATTTTCCATACACGCTGTTATCGTAAAATGCATATAAACTCGTTATAACCGTAAAAACGAAAATTAATGAGGCCACGGGAGCCATGTTAAAATACTCCATAAAATTATTTTAAATCGAGTTTTACATCTTTAATTAACCGTGCTACGGGATATCTGTTATGCGTTTTCTCGTAATAATCTGAATTTTTATAAATAAAATCTAGTTGCGCCGAACCACTCTTTGCAAATGCTGTATCGATTAACTTTTTTTCGTCGAGCTTTGTTTTTAATGCAGTGTCATTTTTCAAAATTTCTGAAGCGGTATCCTCAAAAATATAAGCTGAATAATGCTCTTTCATATCCAAAATCGAATCGAAGAAATTCCAGTTAAAGAACGAATCAGTTGCTTGCGGCTCTAACGTTTCCACAATATAACGGTTTTCAGGCTGATTTACGTACACCACAAAATCTCCGGCATAATATTGTAATTGCTGCTTTATGGTATTCAACTTTACCAAACTATGTAAATAGTGCCCTTCATACGGGCGTGCCCCAGTTTTAAAATCAGAAATGTAATAACTTTCTACCTCTAACTTAACATCGTTTTTCAATTCCTTAAGAGCAATGTTATTAAGTTTAAGCAAAGCGATAACTTTACCCCAAGCTTTCGGAATAATATAAGCAATGGGTTTTTCTACACTAACAGCAGGCTCGAAATTGTTCCACTGCTTAATCATTTTGGTGTAAGGCTTGGTCCTATCATAATACAACCTATCCAGTTCGCTTATATTGCTTGGTTTTTTCGCCCCTACAAAACCTTTGAAAGAGATGCTATCGAATTTATCACGATTTAGCTTCCACTCCAGGGGGAAAGTTTTTTGTTGCGCTACAAACGCATCCGCTTTGCGTTTATTTTCGCCAATAACTTTTGCATCGCGTTGTACAATATCAACGTAGTTCTTTAGGAGTTTATATGTCGCATCAACACGCAAATCGAAAGATTTCAACATATGTGTTTCGGGCATAAAGCCGATTGAATTATGAAGATTAGCATAACCTGTAGAGTAGCGTGGCGACTCAATGAATCCGGTTATTCCACTTTCTGGTGTTTCGCCAACAGAATTTACATAAGGAATCATCGGATAGCCGAGTTTTTCCATTCCCTTATATAAATCGGGCACCAAAGTGTTGGTTAAGTAATTTGATAAAATTGAATTTAGCTTATCTTTTTGCGTCGGAATCAACGTCATCACATACTGATAATCAGAACCATTACTGGTATGCGTATCTACAAAAACCTCTGGTTTCCAGATATTAAATATCGATTGAAAGGCAGCAGAGTTTTTTGAATCTGTTTTAATGAAATCCCGATTTAAGTCAAGGTTTTTACTGTTCCCTCTAAAGCCATAAGCTATTGGTCCGTTCTGATTTGCCCTCGACGTGCCTGTACGGTTAAAGCTTCCGTCGATATTGTAAACCGGGATGATGCAAATCACCACATCTTTTGGCAATTGCTTACTTTTTAGTAAATCACGGGCTAGCATCATCGAAGCATCAATTCCTTCCGGTTCGCCGGGATGAATGCCATTATTAATTAACAGAATACGCTTGTTAGCCTTTCTGATTCCAATCGGGTCGAAAATTTTATCTTTTGATAAGATTAGTAAATGAAGCGGAAGCCCAAAATCGGTTTTACCGTAAGTTTGTAGTTTTGCCTCGGGGTAATTTTTAGCTAAGCTTTGATAGTACGAAATGGCTGCCCTGTAAGTTGTCGTTTCTTTCTTGCCACTATTTTCGTATGGCGTTAGCTGTGCAAAAGTTTGCAAACCAAACAGCAATAACCAAAACACGAAAATATTTCTCATGTTATAAAGGAATGAAGATTTAGGAATTATAATGTTTTGCGGTAAACTTTAATGTTACCAAAATAATATTTGAAGCCAACGCTGTACACATTATAAGTATCAGGATCGTAGTTTTTAAATTTTGTTGATGGGTCGTTATAACCATCCAATCCTTCTCCGAATGTAAAATTTCCTTGGGCATTAATGTTAATTACATAACGGGTATAACCATAACCATCATTTAAGTAAAAGTTTATACCAAAATTAATAGGCACCCAAAGATCTACACCTTTATCTTTACCAGGAAAAGGTCCGTAACCAGCGTCGAAGGCTGCCCAATCTGGTTTGTACCTTACAATATCAGTGATGTTATTTTTTACTGCGCCAATACCAATGCCGGCATAAAGGCCTTTAATGTTGTATAAAAAATTAGTATGATTAAAATCAATAAGTTCTCCAAGCATGAGTTTAACATTGGCATTTACACCCATATACTTGTTTACGAACTGCCTGTTATGCGGGTCAGTAACAATGTCTCCGCCCTGTACCATACCATACTGAGCTTCTAAACCGCCTGTAAGAAATGGGGTAAAATGATGGTCGAGATTACCATATATAGTATAACCCCAATTACCCTCTACAACATCGGTTTTAGAGTAGTTAGGGCCCGCTCCTAAGCCGTAAGACCACTTAAAATAATTTGATTGTGCAATCGAAATATTAGCAATAAATATAAAAAGAATAGATAGAGATGTAACTTTGAGCGGCTTGAAAATCATATCGTTTTTTTACAAAAATAATATGTTTATTCAATATCCATAACTTTTAACTTTGGAAAATGAACACTTACGATAATTTTAACGAATCTTTACAAAACAGATTTATCAAATACGCAAAAATTGATACCCAATCTGATCCGGAATCGCCAACATGTCCATCAACCATGAAACAAAAAAATCTGGCAACGGAATTAGTGAAAGAATTGCTAGAACTTGGTATCGAAGATGCGCATATGGACGAGAATGGTTATGTGTATGCAACCATTCCTTCAACTACTAATAAAGATGTTCCGGTAATTTGCTTTTGTTCGCACATGGATACTTCTCCAGATTGCAGCGGCGAAAATGTGAAACCAATTATCCATAAAAATTACACTGGTGAAGATCTTATTTTACCTGATGATAATTCGATAGTGATTAAACTGGCTGAACATAAAGATTTACAACATCAAATTGGTCATGATATTATAACGGCAAGCGGCACAACCTTGCTAGGTGCAGATAATAAGGCTGGTGTTGCTGAAATAATGGAAGCAGCTGCTTTTTTTGCAAAAAACAAAGAAAGCAAACACGGCGTTATCAAAATATTGTTTACACCTGATGAAGAAATTGGAAGAGGTGTTGATAAAGCCGACCTTAAAAAGCTGTCTGCAGATTTTGGTTACACCATTGATGGTGAAACCTTAGGCTCTATTGAAGATGAAACTTTCTCTGCCGATGGCGCAACGTTAACCATTCACGGTGTAAGCAGTCACCCTGGTTTTGCAAAGGGAAAAATGGAAAGTGCGATTAAAATTCTTGCAGAAATTTTAGATAAACTTCCAAAAAATACTTTAACGCCGGAAACAACCGAATTGAAAGAGGGTTTTGTTCATCCGGTAAGTATTAAAGGCCAAGTTGAGCAGGCCGAAGCGCAATTTATTATCCGCGATTTTACTGATGAAAAATTACAGGCACATGCGCAAGTAATTAAAGAAACGACTCAATTGGTTTTAAAAAGCTACCCGAATTCTACTTATAATTTTGAGGTAAAGGCACAATACAGAAATATGAAACAGGTGTTGGATAAACACCCTAAAATTGTTGAGTATGGCATAATGGCCATTGAAAGAGCTGGTGTAAAAGCCAAAAAACAAAGCATCCGCGGCGGAACCGATGGCTCCCGATTATCGTACATGGGTTTGCCTTGTCCAAATATTTTTGCCGGAGAACATGCATTTCACAGCAAGCAAGAGTGGGTAAGTGTTCATGATATGGAAAAAGCAGTACAAACAATTATAAATATTGCTTGTATTTGGGAAGAACATAGTTAAATTCACTTTAAAATCAGAAATTTATTTCAAAAGATAAATGATAACACTTGAAAACGACCTTTTAAAGGCGACCATTGCTTTAAAAGGTGCCGAATTGCAAAGTTTATACAGTAAAGAAACCAACATTGAATACATGTGGAACGGTGATGCCAATTATTGGGCAAAGCATAGTCCTGTATTATTCCCAATTGTTGGCTCACTAAAAAATAACCGTTATACTTTTAAGGATAAAGAATATGAACTGCCGCGGCATGGTTTTGCAAGGGATTATAATTTCAATTCCGAAAAAATTAGCGATTCGGAAGCCTCATTTACCTTGATTTATACCGAAGATACACTTAAGAATTATCCCTTTAAGTTTGAACTGAAGTTAACCTATCAGCTTATCGAAAGAAAACTGGTTTTAAATTACTCGGTTAAAAACATTGATACGAAGAAAATTTACTTTTCGATAGGAGCACATCCGGCTTTTGCTATTCCAAATACGCCAGATACAAAATATGAGGATTATTATTTGGCCTTTAACGAAGACGAAAAACTAATCTATTGGAAACTTGAAGACGGCCTGGTATCAAACGAAACCGAAACCATCGAGCTGAGCAGGCATCGTTTAAACTTAAAGCATAATCTTTTTTATAATGATGCTTTGGTATTCAAATCGCTGCAAAGCAATTGCATCAGCTTACTAAATAACAAGAACGATTACGGATTACATTTTCACTTCGATGATTTCCCTTACTTTGGCATTTGGGCCGCAAAGGATGCTTCCTTTGTATGTTTAGAACCTTGGTGCGGTGTTGCCGATGGCGTAGAACACAATCAAAAACTTACGGATAAAGAAGGTATTATCAAACTTGAGGCTGGAAAAAGCTGGAGACGTTTCTGGGAAGTTGAATGCTTTTAATTCAGTTCTATACCGATAGTAATACGCCTCAAGATTGCTCCATTCTTCGCAATGACGTTACTGTTTTTCGTCTTGTGAGGAAGAACAACGAAGCAATCTCTATAAAAATAATTGAGATTGCTAACCGACATCAGGCTTATAACTATTTCTTCACCTCAAAACTAAACGTTCCGCTTCCTGGTAAACCCAGATTGCTCATACCTTGAATAACGCCAATATACAAGCCGGTTTGATCTGAAGTATAAAAGCTTATTTTACCCTTCCCGTTTTTATCTAAATTTAGCTCTGGCGACCAATATAACGTATTTCGGAAGTCTGCTATTCGGCTTGCCTTTAGCTGTTCCGTATCATATTTAGGTGAATAAAACTCTCGTTGCAATTGCATCCCTTCATAATCTAAAACCACCGCATGAGGGTCGATTTCTGTACCCCCCAAATCACCTTTTGGTGTACGGAAACTTAAAATGCCTTCTACACTCAATGGTCCAAAGTAATAGCGTTCTCTTATCACCTCCAGTTTTTCAACCTTTAACGGGTCGATAGCCATAACTCTATCCAAATTAAAATATGGCACACCGTCTAATAATACTAATGGATCAACATCCTGATCAAGAATTGTAGTTTCGCCTAAAATATGAAAGTGATATTTTTTTTGTTTTCTATATACAAAAACCTGCGCTACATACTCCCTTAAAACCTCCTCCATAGTTCTGAAACGAGTATAATCATTCAAATTATAGGTTTTGTAAGGCTTTAAATAAAATGAAGAACTATCGATATCAGGTGTATAAAATTGCCTTAATTTTTGGCCAGCGTAAATATTTTGCAACTGCATATTTAAACTTCGGGTATTCAAATCTTTTAGTTGGCTGGCTCCAATTTTTAATGGTGATGGTTTGAAGGGCGAATAGTTCTCGAAAAATGGATTTTCTAAAGAAATATTTAATGTACTATCCAGTTCATAATTTGGCTGCAATACAATTTCGTTTTGTCCGTAAAAATCTCTGGTATTAAATAGAAAATGACCTGTGCTATCACTTGATGCACCATAAAACTGAACTCTTTTACCCGGAACGCCCATGTAGGTAAACATATTTTTTACAGGCTTGTTGTTTTTATCCTGTATTTTTCCGGCAATTAAATGACCGTTATACTCTGGCAAATATTTGAAATTAGGTTTAGTATTTGATAAGACCTTATCCCAATCAAACCTTCGCCAACCTTGGGTTATCATTAAATTATCAAGCGCCTCCTTGATACTCGAACCATTATTTTGGAAATAAAAGCCAGGCGATTCTACATTACCCTTTAAATTTGAAAATAACATAAAGTAATTCTCTATGTTGATTTCATTTTTTACATCGAGAGAATCTACTTTGTAAACACTTACTGATGCACTTGCCGTTTCATTTAACTTCGAGTTAATTGCGGCAGAAACATCAACGGTTACGGCTTGCCTGTTGCTGTAACTATTTAAATCTGTAGTTGTAAAAATGTTAAGCTTTTTCTCTGGCTTTTTAAAATACAGCCGCTCAGCCACAGCTTTTCCTTCATTATTAAAAACAGTAATGTAATTGGCACCATCACTAAGTTGATTTTGACTAATCGTAAAACTGCGCTGTCCAAATGCTAATGTTGCACTTTCCGAATATGATATTTTGCTCCCGTTATGGGCAATCAGATAAACATGGGCATCGCTAAAGTTAGAGTTAACCATAGCGGTTAAATTATGACTAGCCTCATTAACACTTAACACAAATCCGTTTTTCTTGGCGATTGGTAGTTCCTGAAAAATAACATCTTTTGCACCAGATTTTGCAACCGCTTTATAAGTGGTATTTGGTGCTGGCGTTAGGTTAAATGTGCCAATGCCGAATTTTAAAGATTGAAACCTCGCAGCCGTATCGCCTTTGCTGCTCACAATTACACCATTAATATCCAAACCTTTACCGTCTGTTCCTACAATTTTAAACCCAACTTTCGATTGTACACCTTCAACTAAATCGCCCCCCTCCGGAAAAAACTGAAAATCAAATTTCTGCTCTTCTGCCTTTGCCGTTTGTGGCGTATTTAAAGTATTAACGATTGTAATTTTTTTCTCAAAGAAAGTTTGTGCACCAAAATTCTTCATCCAGTTGGTATACGAACGTATTTTGTAATGGCCATTATTCAAATTAACGGGAATAAATATCGAGCCATTTCCCTTGCCATCTTTCAATGCAATTTTAGTTTGTAAAACTGGGTTGTTCTTTTCATCCAACACTTCAAAGTAAGCCAACTTACTTACTGTTGCAGGCTTATTGTCTTGAGCGTTTACGCAGTAAATTTTAAACCAAAGCAACTCTCCGGTTAGGTAAAAATCATTGTCGGTTTGAACATATATTTTCTCTCTGAAATTGTTTTCAGAATACTTGGTAAATGCCTGCTCAATGGTCGCTAATGATTGGGCATAGCTACTTACCGAAAGCATCAGCAATAAAGAGAAGAATATATTAAATTTAAAAAAGCGCATCATTATCGTAAAAATTTATTGCCAGAAAGCCGGTTTTTTATTTGTGCCTCTTATCGTACAATCCGAACATCCCGAACCCGCACCAGTATGACCAATAATAACACCTGAATCGTTTGCAACTTGATCAAGCGGTATAAGCACTTTACTTTGAAATAACATATCACCATCTTTGGTAAAAACGGTATCAGGTTCGCTGCAAGAAAATGGATAGGTTAATCGCCAATTCGGCAACCTGTCTTTTGTTACATAAATCCTTTTTTGAGTAACTGTACCCGCACTGATGTAACCGATAACAGGTTCGGCGGCATTTGAAATATTGCGAATATTGCCGGTAAGTTGAGAGGGTTGTGCATCAAAAATAGACCCTAGATTTTCAGTATTCTTTTTAAGTAGCTCCCAGAATTCAAAAGCATCTTTTGTTAAAGCATATTGCTTAACTAAAATACTGTATTTAATCCCTATTTTTTCTGAATCAGATGGAACAAGCGTTACGGGATTCTGGAAGATAACATCATTTACCAGTTTTAATGAAGAACCTAATACAATCGAGCTTGAAATACTATTTCCCCAACAGCTGAAAATGTTTTCGGTATTCATATCACGCGAAACAATTCCTTTTCCATCAGCCTTAAACGCAGAAAAATATTTAGCATTGAATTGCCAGGTTTCATTATACTCCCATCTGTAATAACGGGTTTTGTTACTCGCATCATGAGTATTAGCATAAATTTGCAAGCCTGTTTCTGCCACTTTATAATTGAGGCTGTCAATCTGCGGTGAAACTTTTGACTCTACAAAATCTGATAAATAAGTAGAACCCTTGGTAACAATTCTAACCCGGTATTTTCTGGTGTTATCCAAATTTAATGGCGCAGCAGCATAAGTTCCTAAAGGTTTTTCAACCAACCGATAAACTTGACTGGCATCACTCTCTACAGTAACTGTTGCACCACTTTCAACCTTTAAAGTAGTTTTGCTATCCAATAAAACCGTGCGGCTTAAACGGATAAATGTAGAATCTGCACCCGTATTTATTATGCCTTCAACAACCAAATAATTATAATTTGTTGCCGTAACATTTGGATTAAATGCCTTTTTACAACACAACAAAACCAAAAGGATGAATACGATATATAATTTCTTAAATATTTTCATTTCGTTAAAATCTTATGTTATAGTTAACAAAAGGTATGGCAGATGCAAAAATGGATAATTGAAAGCCTTTAATCACACCACCTTCTTGCGTAAAATATGCAGAATATGCATTTTGTCTTCCCGTTAGGTTATACACGCCGATTGTCCAGCTGTTGTGCGTACGCTGATGAACTTTATGATTTCCTTCAATATTCATAGATAAATCCGTTCTAAAGTAATCAGGTATCCGGTAGGCATTTCTATCCGAATAAAAAACCCTTTCGCTTCCGGCATAATAATATTTAGCAATTGGTAAGGTAATTGGCCTGCCAGTGCTGTAAGTTGCATTTAAGGATATGCTAAAGCGATGTGAAAAACGGTAATTGCCTGTAAAGTTAAAAGCATGTGGCTTATCGTAATTGGCAGGGTAATAGTCGCCACCATTAATTGGCACAGCAACGGTTGGGTCGTTCATTTTAAGTAAGGTTCTCGAATAGGCATAACTCATCCAGCCGTTTAAATTTCCGGTGGTTTTCTTTACAAAAAATTCTATACCGTAAGCTTTGCCTTCAGTATTTAACACATCGGTTTCAATATGATGGTTAAGCACAAGGTTTGCACCACTGCGGTAATCTAAATAATCCTTTAGTTTTTTGTAGTAAACCTCTACAGATGTTTCTATCGTTTGAGCGTTGAAATTTTTGTACAATCCCAAAGAAACCTGACTACCAAATTGTGGCTTAATATTCGGATCACTTAATTTCCAAACATCAGTTGGTGCAATTGCCGTAGTATTTGATAATAAATGGATATACTGCCTCAAAGTATTGTATGCCGCCTTTATCGAGAAATTATCATTAACATTATACCTTGCTGAAAGTCTAATTTCCGGCCCTTGATAAGTTTTAATCAATTTATTTTTACCATAAGCCGTGCTGTCAATTTGGTTTACACTTGTTCTGGGCAAACCCGGTGCATAATTATTAATCGTTTGCGGACCTAAGTAATTAAACAACGAATAACGTACACCGGCGCTTATCGAAAGGTTATTACCAATATCATATTTATCGCCAATGTAAAGTGCGCTTTCTAAAGCCTGTTCTGCTGGTATCACATCAGGTCGGGTAAGCGATTCATCGCCCAATGGCTGATAGCTACCCGGGTTGAGTTTATAATGTATGCTCGATAAACCAAAGTTTACCGTATGGTTATTGCTCAAATAGTAGGTAAAGTCAGACTTAACATTTAGCTGATTGATATTAAAATCAAGACTGTAAGCATTTACCGGATTTACCTCACTATTAATATTGTATTCATATCTGTCTGCTCCGGCAGAGAAAACACCATAAATTTTATTATTAAAAGTGTGTTTCCATTTCAAAGCAATATTCTTGTTGCTGTAACTATAAGTAGTATCACTGTTTAACTTAAATTTATCGGTACTGAAATAACCAGAAAAGTAAAGGTTATTTTTTTCATTAAACTGGTGACTAATGCCAAGGTTAATATCCGTAAACGAAGCCTTACTTTGTTTATAATCATCGGGCAAAAGCTTTAATAACCAGTTAGAATAAGTTGTTCTTCCACCTAAAATAAACGACGTTTTGTTACTGTCAATTGGTCCTTCTATGTTAAAACGACTGGTAATTAAACCAATACCTGCCGTACCCGTAATTTTCTTTTTGTTGCCTTCGCGGTTATTAACCTCTAAAACGGATGATAACCTTCCACCAAAACGCTCCGGAATGGTGCTTTTGTAAAGCTGTACATCTTTTACTAAATCAGGATTAAAGGCAGAGAAAAACCCAAAAAAGTGTGATGGATTATAAATGGTTGCATCATTCAGCAAAATCAAGTTCTGATCTTGCGAACCACCGCGAACACTAAAGCCTGTACTCGCCTCTCCAACCGATTGCACACCTGGCAATGTTAGCACCACCCTTAAAATATCAGGCTCACCAAATACCGAAGGCACTTGCTTAATGTCCTTAATATTCAAACGGTTTACACCCATTTCAACACTTTTAATGTTTGCAATTTTATCAGCCGATATTTTAACTTCCTTAAGCGACATTACCTGCTCCTGAAGTTCAATATTTAACTTTCCATCGCTGTATAACATAATCTGCCTACGGGCATCTTTGGAAACAACCGATTTAATGTTTAACGTATGCTTACCCGTTGGCAGTGTGATCGAATAAAAGCCGAACTGATCAGACATGGCACCAACTTTAGCATCAATCGAGTAAATGCTGGCCCCAACTATAGGCTCGCCAGATTTTACATCTCTTAAATAACCCGCCATGGTTACTTTGCCTGGTTTTATTGAATTGGTTTTAACACCAACCGCATAAATCTTATTTTCAATCGTAGCTTCGGCAACCTTTTCTACCTGATTATCGTTAAAATAATCCTTTTCCTGCACTGTTGTAGGCTTGGTATTTCCTGTATTTGGATAATAACCATCAGCTAAAAGCGTTCTAATCTGTTTGGTTTTAGTTAAAAAAACATTGGTTCCACTAACGGCAAAATGATAGTCAGAATCTTTAAAAGCTTGCTCCAGTACAAACGAAACCGATTTATTATCCGCTTTCAGTGTTACTCTTAAGCTGTCCATTGTAGCTAAATCATAATAGAACTTTAAGGCAGATTTTGCTTCGATATCTTTCGCAACTTCTTCAATTTTTGCCTGATTAAAATCTACAGAAATAAGCCTTTTATTATCCTGCGCAATTGATTGTATAGCAATTAACGATAAAAATAAAGTTAAAAATTTGGTGAGATTACGCATGTTTAGTTAGAAGTATTATCAATATGGGCGGCTAATAGTTTTAGTGCTGGTATTTGCTCTTTATTAAATCGGATTGAGTTGGTTCTCAATAACTTTTTAAGCTCAGATTTCCGCTCTTTGTACAATTTCAAAAAAGAACCTTCATTGGTGATTTTATAATATTTGCCATCTCTCTTGTAAAAAAATTGAGTTCTAAGTAAGAAATACTTGCTTAAATCTCTGGTGCCCGATGCCTGTTGTAAAGTTACACTTCGTTTTACCAAAACCTCCGTTTTACCTTGGTAAACCATTTCCAAAAAGCCAGATTTGAAAGGAATATTCGTACTGTCGCTGCTGGTATCGATATACACGTGGCGATGATTATCAACTGTAAATTCTGCTACCCGTTCAGAAATTAAACTAAGCTGCAAAAAGCCATCGCCGGTGGTGCTTACCAATAAATCCTTATAAATATCATACAATAACGATACGTTTTCAAAGCGATAGCCATCGTAAACAACCGTTCCCTTTCTCATTATTTTATCTTCGGGAAAATAGGCAGAGCCATCAATATTTGCCCTATACCCGGTATACGAAGCACCGTTAGAAAGCCTGGATTGCGTACCAATTTCTTTATTAAAGTAAGTGATTAGGTTTTGTTCGGCGCTTGTGTGTAAAATACTGTCGGTTTTTAAACCCTGTGCATAAGTTAGTTTTATACTAAATAGTGATAGAATTAAACAACAGGTCAAAAGTTTGGTCATGTTTTCAGGGCGAAATAATTTTTTAAGATATAAACAAAGATTATATTCTAAATATAAGTATCAAAAAAGTTATTTAATTCTTTTTAGGGATGAACAATACAACCCCTAATTTGTCGTTTCTGACCCCTTAACTTCACAGTAAATCACCATAACTTAGTTCAACTAAATCAATAAAGATGAATACCATGCACCCTTACTTAAACTTCGACGGCCAGGCCGAAGAAGCTTTCAATCTTTACAAATCTGTTTTCGGTGGCGAATTTATATTCCTGAAAAAAATGGGCGATGCACCTGGCGCCGAACAACTGGCAGATGATGAGCGTAATCGTATTATGCACATTGCTTTGCCAATTAACGAGCACACCATTTTAATGGCTTCAGATTGTGTTCCATCGGCAGGCCATGTACTAAACCAAGGCAATAACATGTACATTAATGTTATGGCAAAAAGCCGTGAAGAAGCAGACAGGTTATTCAATGGTTTATCCGTTGGTGGTACGATTGAAATGCCAATGGAAGATCAGTTTTGGGGCGATTACTTCGGCAGTTTTAAAGATAAATTCGGCATCCAGTGGATGATAAATTTCGGAAGCTACTAGATAAATTAAATTTTCTAAGCAGATTTTTTTGTTGGCATTAATATTTGAAGCGCACGGCTCACTGCTTTTCGGTCACAGCAGTCCCGCCAATGCTTCAATCTTTTGGCTTAAAACTTACGAAGTGCAACAACAACTTCGTAAGTTTTGCCAAAAGTATTTCCGCGAATGTCGGGGCTATTTAACAAAGCACACTTTTTGGCTAGACGAACTACCGATAATGATAAACCCGATTGCGCCAAATAGCTCCCGATTTCAGCTTCTGTATGTACAATAAAGGTGCTGTTGCTTTTTGCACTACATCATCGGGACTATAGGCAAAAGCGGGGCTGGATTTGCCATTATTGGCTAACTTATATTTTCAATGAAAGTTAGGCAAAGCTCACCAGATGATGGCGGTGATAATGGCGGTCAAACCACTCAAACCCCTCCACCAAAACCTTAATAATTAAACGGCTGCTGAGCAAACTCAGTAGCCGTTTGCTTTTTACAGATATTTCTTACTTTAGAGAACTAAATCTACCCTGTTGAAGAAGTATCTGGCGCTCGTTTTCCTCATTATATTATATTCCTGCAGAAAGGAAAAAGTAATAAGCCCTGCCCAACCCAGAAATCCATACTATGATAAAGCCTGGTTTTATCTGGAGCAAAACGACCAAACAAAAGCATTTATTAATTTTTCTAAAGTTGCCAGTTTCAGTACCGACAGCTTATTAATTGCAAAGTCCTTTACCCATATGGCGGTTATTCAAGGCAATCAAGGCGACTATTTCGGCAGCGAAGAATCAGCAGCAAAGGCAATTTTATATTTTAAACCAAACAGCGAATATTTGCCTGGTGTATTTAATTCTATCGGCATTGCCAAATACAGCCTTAAAGATTTTAGCAATGCATCAAACTGGTATAAAAGAGCAATTACCACAGCAACAGATAGTCTGAATGGTTTAATCTATCAAAACAATCTTGCAGTGTCGCTTGTAGAACAAAAAAAGTATGACGAAGCGGTTTCATTGCTCTACAATATTTTGCAAAACAAACGCATTAGAAAAGATAAGGCAATGTTTGCTCAAGCCTACGATAATCTAACCTGGGCAAAATGGCTGCAGAATCCTAAATATAATGCAGTTCCAGATTATCACCGTGCTTTAAATATTCGCTTAACGGAGCAAAATCTGTGGGGGCAAAATGCCAGCTATGCACACCTTGCTGATTTCTATATGAATAGTAATATAGATTCAGCCTTACAGTATTCAGAAAAAATGTTTGCAACCGCAAAGGCAATCTCCAGCCCCGACGACCAGATTGAAGCTTTGAAAAAGTTAATTCAACTCAGCAATGCTGATAAAAGCAAAGTCTACTTTACACGCTTTACTAAACTAGAAGATAGTATACAAACAGCCAGAAATGCTGCAAAAAATCAGTTTGCACTCATCCGTTACGAATCAGAAAAGCACAAAGCCGATAACCTTAAATTACAGCAAGACAATACTCAAAAGAAATACGAAATCATTAAACGAGACTTAATCATCTATGTGATAATCGTTTTAACAATCGCCGGCATAATTGTGTCCTACACAATCTTTAAAAAACGTAAACAGAAAATTGAACTAGAGGCCCGAAAAAGTATTCAGGAAAGTCGGTTAAAAACTTCGAAAAAAGTACACGATGTGGTTGCCAACGGTTTATATCGCGTAATCACCGAAATTGAGAATCAAGACAATATTGAAAAGGAAGAAATATTAGACAGGCTCGATGTCATGTATCAGAAATCAAGGGATATATCCTACGAAGTAGAAGAAATAATACCTGCAACAGAACAGCTGAACCAAACCTTTACAGAACTATTCGATTCATTTAAAACACAGGAAACCAACATCACGGTTAAAGGAAATACCGATGATTTATGGCAAAGCACCAGCCCAACCATACGGCTTGAATTAGAACATATTTTGCAAGAGCTGATGGTGAATATGAGTAAGCACAGCCAGGCTACACAGGTAGATATAAGCTTTGAGTTAGAAGAAAACGATCTAAAAATTAATTACCTCGACAATGGTATCGGCATAAAAAACCCGATAAAATTTAACAACGGACTAACCAATACGGGAAACCGTATAGATTTTATAAATGGCAAAATTACCTTTGATACAAATGTTGAACGCGGACTCTACATTATAATTACCGTTCCGATTTCATAACCTAAGCCTATGTTCGAAAAAGTATTAATTGCCGAAGACCACGAAAGTGTAAGCATCTCTGTTCAAAAAACATTGTCAGACTTGAATATTATTCATGAGCCAAGTAACTATGTTTATTATTGCGATGATGCACTCGGTCGTATAAAAAGGGCACTTAATACAGCAACACCATATCAATTGCTCATCACCGATTTATCATTTGAAAACGACAGACCGCAGGAAATTAACAGTGGTACTGAACTTATAAAAGCAGCAAAACTTATTCAGCCGGACCTTAAGGTCTTAATTTTCTCTATCGAAAATAGATTCACCGTTGCATCAAAAATAATGAACGAACTGGGGATAGATGCCTTTGTACCCAAAGCCCGCGGCGATGCAAAAGATTTAAAACTCGCAATAGAAACCATTGCACAAAACCGCAAATACCTTTCGCCAAACCTTAAGAAAATCACTACAGAAGAAACACCTTTCGAATTTACCCTATTTGATAAAACCATTATTTCTCTGTTGACCAAAGGAACACCCCAAAAAGACATTCCATTTTACCTGCAAAAAAATAACATCAAACCATCAGGGCTAAGCAGTATCGAGAAACGCCTGAATACAATAAAAACCATCCTGAACATATCTAATAATGAACAGCTCATTGCATATTGCAAGGATAGAAACATTATCTAATCGCTAAAATTACACCTTTTGCTGCCGCGTTAAGCTTGTCGAAACGCCCTTATTATCTTTAGTCTCACTTAATATCCCCGCTTTAAAATTTAATCTTTCACTTTACGGTTTCCCGTAAGGATGAGGTTTTTATGTAGTGTATTTTTACACATAATCAATAGATTAACTCATCCCCCGATTATGGAACTAAAATTAAAGCTCGAACAACTGCATCAAAGAGTAGATGGTTTGAAGGATCAAATCAATACCGAAGAAGCTACAAAAAATGCTTTTGTAATGCCTTTTATTCAGACTCTTGCTCACCTCAGTAAACAATAAATTTTTTAACGCTCCGCTCTCAAAAAATGTAGGGATTGCCATAAACTTCTAGGGACAGAAGCCGGCAATTCCTCGTTTTGAAAAAACAAAAAAGGTAATGAACGATATATTAACAACAGGCATCGAAATAAAACAGAGAATAATCTCGGAGATTCAAAATGCAAAGCATAGCATTTATTTAGCTATGGCTTGGTTTACAGATAGAGATATAGCAAATGCTCTTATTGAAGCAAAAAACAGAAATCTGGTCATTGACATTATTCTTTCATCTAACATTCAGAATGAAACGGTGAAGAAAATGTTTAGAGAGGCTAACATTAGCTTACATGCATTCGAAACAGGGGATGAACGCGGCATGATGCATCATAAATTTTGTCTAATAGATAATAACATTTCGATTAACGGCTCCTACAATTACTCGTATAATGCTAGTAATAACAATGTAGAAAACATTCATGTATCTAATGATTTAAACATCTATAAGCAGTTTTATTCGGAATTTGAAAGGCTTAAATATAATATCGATCATCAAATTGATGTAAATGATTTAAATACAAAAACACAAGATACCATCAATAAAAATATATATCCCTTATTACCAGACAAGGCAAAATCTGATGGTGAACTCTCGCTTCATGAAGTTTCAAATGATAAAAATAACGCCAAAGAGCATGCAATTTTAGAGTTTACTAAAGTATTAGATTCTATGATTGCTGCCGAAATAGGGAATTTTGATCGCACTTTACTACGTAAGCAGGGGTATGAAAGATCAAAGTTTAATAATGGAGATCATCAAGTCTTGACTAAAGCACTTGATACAGTGTATTCAGTATTTATCAATGATATTGATGTTGTTGATGATAAAAAGAAAAGACTTTTAACAAAAATAGATGAGCAAGAAGTTAAAAGTATCAACTCATTAGGAGAAAATCTAAGCCTGCAATTGGACACCTTACAAATTGCATCCGAAAATGATATTTTAAATTCTAAAAGCAAAATTATTTCGCTGAAATCTGATTCTGAAAAAAACGATCAGAAAAGTAAAGAACTTAAAAATATCAAAATCGTTTATCATGAAAAATTAATAAATGAAATAAAAGACAAAATTCGTTTAGCACAGCGAGAGTTTATTCAGCCAAAATTTAAATGGTATGAATTTATACCTGTCATTTTTGCGAATATCTGTTTGACTGTATACTTATTTATTTTTTACTCTTCAGCATGTTATATTTTATTATTCGCAGTTGAAGATTCTAAGGAAGCAAGAAATTTAGGTTTAGACGCAATGCCAATGGAGATATTTAATCCAAAGGCTTTGAGCCTAACTATAGAAAAAGGAGGTTCGGGCATTCTTTTTATTTTTCTTTTTGTATCTATTCCAATTTTTTGTGCATTAATAAAGCTATTTACAAAAAAACAGTGGATAATTATTACAATGTTTATCGTTGGTATTTTTCTAATAGATACAGCAATTGCTTATAAAGTTTCGTCTGCCCTGTATCAAATGAAGTATGATTCTGGTGAAACAAATGAAATTTGGAAGATAAAGATGGCTTTCACTGATCCTAATTTCTATTTAGTTTTCTTATTAGGAGCATTCGGATTGATAATGCTAAAATTTGCCTTCGAGAAGCTGATGAACATTTTTGAAGAAAGAAATCCGGACATCGCAACATTGAAAAATGATTTATTGATTAGTCAACATTATGAAGACATTCAAATTCAAGACGAGAAAATAATATTAATACAAAATGATATTCATTTATTGGAAAACACGAATATATCGATTGACGCACAAATTAAGATTACAGAAACTGTACTAAATTCTCTTCCTAATAAACTCAATCAGTTAAAGGAAATAAACAAAAAAGATTTAGTGACTGGAACACAACATATACAAGATATTGCAACAATATATAAGAGCCATATTGAAAATGATAATTTACCGATTTCAGTCGATTCTTTACGTGATAGAATTAATATTTTTCTCGAAGGTTGGAACGATTACTTACACGAGCAATATTCAATTGCGATAGCCACAACAAAATCAAGAGAAGCATTCGACACAACAGTTGAATGGCAGAAAGAAAAAATCATAACTACTCAAATTGACCATAGAATAAAACTGTAGATGAAAAATAAATTTATCATTGTAATTGCTTTAATAACTATCTCCAAAGCCTCTTTATTTGCTCAACATCAAAAAGAGGTGATTCATTTCAACTTGATATTCGCTCCAGATTTATCAAATAGATTAAATGAGAAGATGTATCCCAAACCGATTAATGATACTACTATTGTAAGGGGAATTTTAAAAGAAATATGGTCACCCAACCTTATGCGCTATAAAAGAAGTGAGGGTCAGATGGACCACTATAGAGTAGATTTTATAAATAAAGGTCTTATAAATCTCTATAATATAAATACCAATTTATTAAATCTGGATTTTCAAAGGTTCGATAGACAAAGTGACAGAATAAACTATATTATGGCTAGAAACAATGTTACCAAAACATTAAACAAAGACATAAACATTTTTATGAATGAATATCGAAAAATCATTTCAAAAGCTTCGATTTCGAATAATGGGGCTGATGTATGGTCATATTTCAATTCTGGAATTGATGACCGAATTATTCTACCATCTAAATCAAACGGAAAAGTAATTCAGCGCTTCCGGAATATTATGATCCTAATGACTGACGGGTATATTGAAGCAGGCATATATCATAAGGGATACGATCTAAGTGCTGCCAAAATTAATGCTTTTCGTAATGCATTTTTAAAATCGAAAGAATCAGATATGGCTGTATTTCTTTCAGAGAATAAAAACTTCAAAATCAAGCCTGCACAAAACGCACACCTAAAGAATCTAGAATTAATTGTATTAGAAATGTATGATCGCTCACTATCTAAATCTGGAGCTGCAAGAAGTCAACCAACTGATATGGAAATAATGAAAGTTATTTGGTCGGATTGGTTAAGAAATTCAGGAGTGAAAAGGTTTCAATTAAAATCATGTGCCAATTCACAAATGGAAGTCGTACAATCTGTACTCAATTTTTTAAAAGAATAATGAAAACCCTCTCCCTATCTATCCTAATTTTAATGAACATAGCTTGCAAGGAAACCACTTCAGAAGTCTACATTTGCAACAGCGGTAAGGCAAGCAAATATCACTTAAAATCAAATTGCAGGGGCTTGAGTAATTGTCAATATAAGATTGTAAAAACCACTTTAGATAAAGCGAAGAAGGAAGAGAAAACACTATGCGGTTGGGAAAAATAAGTCTGTTTATTATATGTTTAGCTACTAATCCGGTACTTAGCCATTCTGAAAGCGCTCCAATCCTACAGTTCACCCAGAACCAAAGAAACTTCTCCGCAAAAGTCATTCGCATAATGGATGGCGATACCATGGAAGTGCTCTATCAAAGCCAACCAATCAGAATTCGTCTTGCCCACATCGATTGCCCGGAGAAGAGAAATGGTCAACCTTTTGGCAATAATGCAAAAAAGGCGCTATCAGACCTATGCTTTGGAGAAACAGTAAAAATAGAAAGCCAGAATTACGACCGTTATAAACGATTAATTGCCGTTGTTTTTAATAAAAAAGGTCAGAATATAAATCAGGAAATGGTTAAACAAGGAATGGCATGGCACTATAAAAAATACTCGAAAGACAACACCTATGCTGCCTTGGAATCTACTGCCAAAATAGAAAGAATAGGTTTATGGAAAGATGCAAACCCTATTGCTCCTTGGGTTTGGAGAAAGCCTGTCAGAACTAAGCCCAGGCCTTAGTAACATATCACCACTACACCATACAATTAAAAGCTCATACTTATAAATCAACTTGAGTATAAGCGATAAGTTTGAAATAAAAATTAGTCATTTCAAATAGCCAATCCCGTTTAACTACATCGCCTAAATCATCAGGAAAACCCACATCAGCATTCCATATCAGCTGCAGCCCTACTTTTTGCTTCAATCTTTTTGATTTTATCCTTCGACTCCGCTCAGGATGACTAGTTGGTTAGTTGGTTAGTTGAACAACTGATGAATTGATTTATTGTTCTATTGTTGTTCATTTCCCTGGACTTAAAATAAAT
>NZ_JAVTSG010000005.1:0-377036 GCF_032678425.1 Pedobacter aquatilis
AGAATTCTAGATAACTGAATTTTAAGGTATTTTTCTCTATTATTTCCTAACTATAAATGTAATAATGGTAACATTTAAAACTGATTATGGTCAATTGTGTTAATATTGTAAGGTTTGCCGTAATATTTGGTTATCTTTGTTAACAACAATATATAGAATAAGAATGAGTTTTTTTGCAGATAAGAGGAGAGAAGTAATGACGCATATTGAAAAATATATGCTTGAATCTATGGATACCTATCTAAAACCAATTGATACGAACTGGCAGCCATCGGATTTCTTACCTGATTCTACAAGTGACACATTTTATCAAGATATTAGAAACTTAAGAGAGAAAGCTAAAGATCTTTCTTACGATTTGGTAGCGGTTTTAATTGGTGATACGATTACTGAAGAGGCTTTGCCTACTTATGAATCGTGGTTGGCGATGGTGGAAGGACCGAGTATGAAGGAAGATGGTGGTTGGATGAAGTGGAACAGACATTGGACTGCAGAAGAAAACCGTCATGGTGACTTACTGAATAAGTATTTATATCTTTCTGGTCGTGTTGATATGCGCCAAATGGAAATTTCTACTCAATATTTAATTGCTGATGGTTTTGATATTGGTACAGGGCATGATCCATATCGTAACTTTATCTATACTTCTTTCCAGGAGATGGCAACTAATATTTCGCACAGACGTGTTGCTTCTTTAGCTAAAAAGGATGGTGATACTTTATTATCAAAAATGTGCGGTACAATTGCATCAGATGAGGCCCGCCATGCAAAAGCGTACAAAGATTTTATGAACCGTATTTTTGAGGTTGATCCAAACGAAGCGATGGTAGCTTTTGAAGATATGATGCGTAAGAAAATTGTGATGCCAGCACATTTTCTTCGTGAAGTTGGTTTAAAAATCGGACAAACGTTCGGTCATTTTACTGATGCTGCACAAAGACTTGGTGTCTACACAGCTGTTGATTATGTTGATATTATGCAACAATTAATTGTTGATTGGAAGATTGATGGAATGCGTGATTTGGATGAGGCTGGTGAAAAGGCCCGTGATTATATCATGAATTTACCAGCAAGACTTTTACGTGTTGCAGAGCGTATGAAAAACCCAACTATTGATTATAAATTTAGCTGGATTGCCGGCTAATCTCTAAAATATTTGTTGAAGGCCACGATTTAATCGTGGCCTTTTTTGTATTACATATTTCTTCTGTACTGTCCGCCAACTTCGTAGAGTGCATTGCTGATTTGACCTAATGAGCAAACTTTGCAGACTTCCATTAAGTGCTCAAAAATGTTTTCTCCGGCTATTGCAGCTTTCTGAAGATGTTTTAAAGTGATTTCTGATTTATCGTCATTTCGTTTTTGAAATGACTTTAAGGTTTCAATTTGATATTGTTTTTCTTCTTCGGTAGCACGAATTACTTCTCCGGGAACAATTGTCGGTGAGCCGTTTTTATTTAAGAATGTATTTACGCCTACGATTGGGAATTCTCCGGTATGTTTTAAGGTTTCATAATATAAACTTTCTTCCTGGATTTTACCCCGTTGATACATGGTTTCCATTGCGCCTAAAACACCACCTCGGTCGTTTATTCGTTTAAATTCTGCCAAAACTGCTTCTTCAACTAAATCTGTGAGTTCTTCGATAATGAATGCACCTTGAAGTGGGTTCTCATTTTTTGCTAAACCTAATTCTCTGTTGATTATAAGTTGAATTGCCATTGCTCTACGCACAGATTCTTCTGTGGGCGTAGTAATCGCTTCGTCGTAAGCATTGGTATGGAGCGAGTTACAGTTATCGTAGATAGCGTATAACGCCTGGAGCGTGGTTCGAATATCGTTGAAATCTATTTCTTGTGCATGTAAAGAACGACCAGAAGTTTGAATGTGATATTTTAGTTTTTGAGAGCGGTCGTTTCCTTTGTATTTATTCTTAATGGCTTTTGCCCAAATTCTTCGTGCTACGCGGCCAATAACTGCATACTCCGGATCGATTCCGTTTGAGAAGAAGAAGGAAAGATTTGGTGCGAAATCATCGATATTCATTCCTCTGCTTAAATAATATTCGACAAATGTAAATCCATTACTTAGGGTGAAAGCCAACTGCGAAATTGGATTGGCGCCTGCTTCTGCAATGTGGTAGCCTGATATGGATACCGAATAAAAGTTTCTCACTTTTTCATCAATAAAATACTTCTGGATATCGCCCATCATTCTCAAAGCAAATTCAGTAGAGAAAATACAGGTGTTTTGCGCTTGGTCTTCCTTCAAAATATCTGCCTGTACTGTTCCACGAACAGAACTGATGGCAAATGCCTTAATTTTCGAGTAAACGTCAGCTGGTAAAACCTGATCTCCGGTTGTGCCTAAAAGCATTAACCCTAATCCATTATTTCCTTCCGGCAGTTTGCCGTTATAGGTTGGTCGGCTTAAGTTTTTAGATTTATATATAGAATCGATTTTACTATTTACCTCATCTTCCAAGCCATTTTCTTTAATATACTTTTCGCACTGTTGGTCAATAGCCGCATTCATAAAAAAACCTAACAGCATTGGCGCTGGCCCATTTATTGTCATTGAAACAGATGTTGATGGTGCGCATAAATCGAAGCCTGAATACAGTTTTTTAGCGTCGTCAAGCGTTGCGATGCTCACTCCAGAATTTCCGATTTTACCATAAATATCTGGACGAATGTGTGGGTCTTCACCATATAAGGTTACAGAATCGAATGCGGTAGATAAGCGATGAGCGGGCTGACCTAAAGATACATAGTGAAATCTTTTGTTCGTACGCTCAGGACCACCTTCTCCGGCAAACATTCTTGTCGGGTCTTCTCCATCTCTTTTAAGTGGAAAAACACCTGCTGCATAAGGAAATTCTCCTGGTAGATTTTCGGTAAGTAGCCATCTTAAAATATCTCCCCAGTCTTCATACCTTGGCAAAGAAACTTTTGGAATATTTAGTTTTGATAGTGATTCGTAGTAAAGTGGCTGCTTAATTTCTTTATCACGTACCTTGTAAATAAAAAATTCTTCCTTATAACTTCTTTTAGTTTCTGGCCATTGGCGAAGCAATCTTTTGCATTCTCCATCTAATTGTTCTTCGAAAAAGGTATAAGCTTCTGCTAAACCTGAACCAATTGCGAGGTCTTTATTTTCATTGGCCAAATCAATTACACCTTTTAACTGGTACATTTTTCTGGCAATCTTACTTTGTTTATCAACCCATTCATTATAGGTTTGACTAGATTCTGCAATTTCTGCCAAATAACGAATTCTATCAGGTGGGATAATGTAGATTTTTTCAGATTGCTCGGCTGTAAGCTCCATTTTAGCTTGAAAATCCGTTCCTGTCTTACTTTTAATTTGCTCCATTAAAGCAGCAAATAAATTATTCATTCCCGGATCATTAAATTGAGATGCCATTGTTCCAAAAACCGGTATTTCCTCATCTTTTGCATCAAAGATATTATGATTGCGTTTGTATTGCTTGCGAACATCACGTAGTGCATCAAGGGCACCACGTTTATCAAATTTATTTATAGCGACTAAATCAGCAAAATCGAGCATGTCAATTTTTTCTAATTGCGTGGCCGCACCAAATTCGGGTGTCATTACATAAAGAGAAACATCGCAATGTTCTGTTATCTCTGTATCGGATTGACCAATACCAGAAGTTTCGACAATGATTAAATCGTAACCAGCAGCCTTACAAATATCTATACTTTCCTGAACGTTTTTAGAAAGCGCCAAATTAGCCTGTCGGGTGGCCAACGATCTCATGTAAACTCTTGGGTTATTAATCGCATTCATGCGGATTCTATCGCCCAACAATGCGCCACCAGTTTTTCTTTTAGATGGATCAACAGAAATAATGGCAAGGGTTTTATCCTTTACTTCGATTAAAAAGCGTCTAACCAATTCATCAACCAATGATGATTTTCCTGCACCACCTGTACCTGTAATGCCCAAGATTGGTGCGCTATTATTGCTTGAAAGTTTTTTTAATTCATCAACAAAAGTTTGAGCACCTTCCGGATCATTTTCTGCAACGGTAATTGCGCCTGCAATTGCTTTAATATCTTTTTCAGGGATGGTTTTTAGTTCTGTAGTGATTTCAGATTTTGTTATAAAATCAGTTTTTTGCAACATATCGTTAATCATGCCTTGTAAACCCATTCTTCTACCATCATCAGGAGAATAAATTTTGGAGATGCCATACGCTTCTAGTTCTTCAATTTCTGAAGGGAGAATTACGCCACCACCACCTGCAAAAATTTTAATGTGGCCTGAACCCCTTTCCTGAAGTAAATCAAACATATATTTGAAATATTCGATATGTCCGCCCTGATAGGAAGTCATTGCAATGCCTTGAACATCTTCCTGAATGGCACAGTTAACAACCTCTTCAACCGAACGATTATGGCCTAAATGGATAACTTCTGCCCCTGATGATTGTAATATTCTGCGCATGATGTTAATGGTTGCATCATGGCCATCGAAAAGGGAAGCAGCGGTAACGAAACGGATTTTATTAATGGGTTTATATATTTCTACTTGTTGCATATTGCAGTGTTTTTAGAAAGAAGATTGCTTTTCTTTCTGATTATATCTGGTGTATGCAAATGTAAGAATTACTTATTACGTGGTTATTTTATTAATAGAATTGATACTCATTATAAATAAAAAAAGCCAGTTTATAAACTGGCTTTTTATTGTTATTTGTTAGTGATTTCTGTAATTGGTTCTCCAACTGTACCGTTAGGCATTTGAATATGCAACAGTGCTGCAAGTGTTGGCGCAATATCTGTCATGTAATGTGTTTTATTGGTTGCACCAGGTTTAATTCCCCAACCCATAAACACTAATGGAATGTGTGCATCGTAAGGATTCCAGTTGCCATGCGTAGTGCCCGTGCTACTTCCGTTAAACCAATTTGGATTTAAGATGTAATACAAATCGCCACTTCTGCGGGCATTATATCCATTGGTAATCATTCTTTTCTGCACTTCTGGCAAAGTAGCTAATGAAACTCTTGATACATCCACTACGTTTGCAAAACCATCCAATCTTTTCAAAAATTCAATTGAAGCGGCTTTAATTACATCAAAACTTACGTTTAAATTATCAGTTTTATCGTGGTCGAAATGAATCTGGTTGTTCATTGATTTTAAAACCACATTATTCACTTTGAATTTTTCGTTTAAGAAAGCATTCAATTTAAAAACGATATCTCTATCGCTTACAATACCTGCCGGAAGTTTGTTTTCCTTCATAAAGCCCGGTACGTGTGCTACAGCATGGTCGGCACTTAAGAAAACAGTGTAGTTTCCTTTACCAACCTTTTTATCTAAATAATTAAAGAAATCTTCAAAATCTTTGTCTAAACGTAAATAAGTATCTTCAAGTTCTACAGAATTTGGTCCGTAAGCGTGACCAACATAATCCGTTGATGAGCAACTCACCGCAAGAAAATCTGTAATGTTATCCTGACCTAAATCTTCCGATAAAATTGCAAGTTTAGCTAAATCTAAAGTAATGGTATTACCGTAAGGTGTGCTTCTGATTGCATCAAAATTCTTGTCGATGTTTTGAGTTAGCAAATGTGGGAAAGTGCTATTTTTTCCTTCATAATCTTTTTCATCAGCTGTGCTGCTCGTATAGGTATTAATTGGATATAAGGTTTCCCAGTTTTTGGCGTAGAATTTATTGGCAAGTTTCATTTTATTATAGTCAGCAATCCACATTGGAACTTCTTTCATATAATAAGAGCTTGTAATCCAGTTGCCTGTGCTGCCCTGATACCAGTAAGCTGCATTTGCTGCATGACCAGCGGGTAGGATAGAACCCCTGTCTTTTAGTGAAATGCCTATTACTTTACCTTTAAAGTTCGTTGCTAACCTTAACTCATCAGTAATGGTTGTGGTAAGCATGTTTTTTGGCGACATGTTACCTTCTGATGATGGCGAACTTCCAACCGTTACAACCGTAGAATCTTCAGTGCAATACACATTTTTCTTGGTTTCAGAATCATACCAATCGTTTCCAATTATTCCATGAACCGCAGGAACAGAACCTGTGTAAATTGTTGTATGCCCAACCGCCGTGTAAGTTGGTGTGTAAGGAATTAAAGTATTTTCAACTGAAAAACCTTCGTTAATTAATCTTTTGAAACCTCCGTTTGAGTAACGATTGTAAAAACGGTACAAATAATCCCAACGCATTTGGTCTACAACTAAACCAACAACCAATTTTGGTCTGGCAACTTCAGCAGGATATGCTTTAGCCGCTGAAGCAGGTGCTTTTTTTGTTTGGGCTGATGTAAAAGTGTGTGAGAGTAGGGATAGGGAAAGAAACAAGTACGAAATTTTCTTCATTATATTTTAGTTTAAAGGCCTAAATTAAGGATTTTAAAATGAAGAACTTTTGAACTTTCTGTAAAGTTTTTATATCGCTTCGGCAACAACGAAAGTGCTGCCGCCAATAAATATTAAGTCATCTTTTTCGGCAGCAGAAATGGCCGCTTTTCTTGCTTCATCAACAGAATTGAAATTATTACCAATTAAATTAAAAGCGCTTGCTTGCTGTTTCAGTTCATCAGCGGCTAAGCCTCTTTCTAAATCTGGCTTGCAAAAATAGTAAGTTGCATTTGATGGCATGAGCGATAAAACTTTAGTGATGTCTTTATCTTTGACCATTCCGAAAACGATGTGGAGGTTTTTATGGGGCGTTGATTGTATATTTTTCACCACCTCCGAAATACCAGCTTCATTATGTCCGGTATCGCAAATTATCAATGGGTTTTTGCTTAAGGTTTGCCACCTGCCTTGAAGTTGAGTGAATTTTTTTACGTTTCTCAATCCTTGGTAAAGTGCATCATCAGCTATCGAAAATTTAGATTGCTCATTTAAAATCTCAATAGCTTTTACTACCGTCAATATATTTTTAGGTTGATAAAGACCAGTTAAATCGCACTGCAAATTCTGGTATTTTATTTTATCACCAGTAGTGATTGTGAGCGAGAGCTTATTGTTTTTAATACTGATATCATTTGCTTTCAGTATTTCATCAGCAAAGTATATTGGTGCATTAACTTCTTCCGCTTTGCGGATGAAAACCGATTTCGATTCGCTTTGCGTTTCGCCGATAACAGCCGGAATATTTTTTTTAATGATGCCCGCTTTTTCACCTGCTATTTCGCCTAGCGTGTTGCCCAACATATTGGTATGATCCAAGCTGATATTTGTGATAACTGAAATTTCTGGTGTGATGATGTTTGTAGAATCTAGGCGACCGCCTAAACCTACTTCAATAACTGCAACATCCACTTCGTGTTTAGCAAAATGCTCGAAAGCCATTGCAACTGTAACTTCGAAAAAAGAAGGTTCTATTTGCTCAATTAACTTTTTATTGTTTGAAACAAAACTTTTTACATCAGCTTTGCTCATCATTTTTCCATTAATACGGATGCGTTCGCGGAAATCTTTTAAATGAGGGGAGGTGTAAAGTCCGGTTTTGTAGCCTTGTGCTTGTAAGATGGAAGCCAACATATGCGATGTTGAACCTTTTCCGTTTGTGCCAGCAATGTGCAAGCTTTTGAATTGATGTTGAGGATTACCAATCGCTTTACACAAAACAATTGTGTTAGTTAAATCTTTCTTAAATGCAGATGCACCAACTCTGGTAAACATTGGAAGTTTACTGTATAAAAAATCAAGCGTTTGCTGGTAGTTCATAATTGTAGTCAAATATATGCCGACTTATTTTTATTATGAAAAGAAATGAGAAGATTATAAATGAAAAATGGTCTGTAGAAACACAGACCATTTAATAAATTTAAAGGTTAATGAATTAATTCACTTTAAAGTTGAAGACGACTACGCCTGTTTGGTTATCGTTACCAACATCAGATTTACTTAAACTTGAGTTCATAATTGCCTGAATACATTTGTTAACCAATTCTGTATCGGTAATTGTAGAACCTTTTAATTCTTGTCTGGCACTGGTGATGTTTCCGGCTTTATTAAAATAAATTCGGATAACAATTTTCCCTCTTTTCTGTCCATCATCTTGTGGTGTAACCAGGTTAGAAAAACGTCTTAAAGGAATAGGCGTGTTGCCAAAACCAGAACCACCTTCACCGTAATTATTTGCTAAGGGATCTCCATTTATTGAACCCTGATTACCCGCTGTATTTCCTGTACCATCGCCACCACCTTGCCCGGTACTTTTTTTGCCTTTGTACAGAGCATTTTGGTTAATTGTCGGCTGACTTGGTTTTTCTTCTGTTGCAGTGGTTGGTGTTTTTGTAGCTGTTTTAGTTGGTTTCGTATTTACACTAATGGCATCCTCGGTGTTTTGCGTCTGAATTTCCTTGTCGCCAGTTTCTACAGTTGTATTATCTGTAACTTTTTCTTCGGGTACAACTTTATCCGGTGCTTTATTATTTGCATTTGGGTCGGCAGATGGTTCTTCAATGCTGGTATAATCATCTCCCATACCTTCTGCAGAAGTTCCGTAATTTACAACCATGCCACCCATTCCAAATTCTTCAGGCGGTTCAAAAGAGTTTATCACAATTAGAAAACTAATTGCAAGCAAAACTCCCATAATCCCGGTAGATATGGCAATGGCTTTCGGATAATTATTTTCTTCTGTGGTATTCATTATTTTTTAGGCTCAACTGCTAAAACAAGCTTTAATCTTAATTTATTAGCTACATCATAAGCAACCATTATATTCTCTGCCGGAACATTTTTTGCAACATATAAAATGATGGTCATATCTGGCGCAACTTTTTGATAAGCTTCAATAGATGCTTGTAAACCATCAGCAGATACTGGTTTTTTATCAACGAAATAATTAAACTTTTCGTCTATACTTACCGTAACTGCTTTTTTTGCTGTAGATTGTTGTCCGCTAGAAGATTGTGGAAGCAATAATTTTACAACCTGCGGATTCACTACCGCTGAAGCCAGCAGAAAAAACAGCATCAAAAAGAACATAATATCGTTTAATGCCGATGTATGTACTTCTACTGAGCCTCTTGTTCTCTTTCTTAAATTCATTATTTACTTGGTTCTTCTAATAAATCAATAAAATCGATGGCATCAGTTTCCATTTTAAGGATAATTTTTTCAACCATAATATTTAAGATGTGGTATAATACGTAAGCAATAATACCGATAATTAATCCGGTAGCAGATGTAATCATTTTAGTGTATAAACCGCCAGAAATTGTGCCGATTTCGATAGCGCCTTTAATTGATACCTGGTGGAAAATGGTAATTACCCCAACAATTGTACCTACGAAACCTAGCATTGGCGCAATACCAGCAACAATACCTAAAATGCTGATGTTTTTTTCAAGTTTAGAAACTTCAAGCTTACCAACGTTTTCGATTGCACCTTCAATATCTTTAATTGGGCGACCGATTCTTCTCAAACCTTTTTGCAACATACGAGAAAGCGGAGAATTGTTGTTTCTTAACAAAGCCATAGCGCCATCTAAATTACCCGATTGGATGTACTGTCTAATCTGAACCATTAAGTTTGATTCATCTTTTGTAGCTTTTTTGATGGTTAAATAACGTTCAACGAAAATTACCAATGCTAAAAAAGCTAAAAATGCCAATGGAATCATTACCCATCCGCCTTTAAATAATAAATCAATAAAGTGTAGCTCTTCAGCTGGTTGCGTTAAAGCCTGGTTAACCGCATTTGCTGTATCTTGTAATGCTTGTGTGGTATCCTGAATTAATAAAGTTATCATTTTATGGTGTGTTGTTTACTTGAATTATATCTAGTTCTTTAATTTTTATCTTTTTTGCCAATTCTGGTCTTTGTGTACGTGCTTCAGCTTCTGTTTTAAAAGATGCAATGCTTACTTTCTTGAGTCTGCCTGGTAAATTTGCAATTTTAGCCTTTAAGCCATATTTCTCCATTTGCTTAATAAATACCTTGGCTTTACTTTCCGATTGAAAAGAAGCTGCAATTACGTCGAATGTTGAATTCGCAGCATTAATAACGGTTGCAGTTTCCGCTTTAACAGCTGATGGTGGCTTAATACCAACCGCCTGTGTTTTTTTTGCAGAATCAATCGATTTTCCTACCTGATTTGCCTTTAAGATGCTATCCGTTTTAGCAGTTGAATCTTGCTTTAACTTGGTACTATCCACAGCAACAACAGATGCCGTTGTATCTTTTTTAACCAATGTAGAATCGGCAGTTACCGCCTTTTGCTTTCCAAACCATTCCGGTTTTACAAAGTAGGCAATTGCCGCAATTACAATTAATACAATTATGCATATCCAAATTTTAGACCAAATTGATTTTTCGTCTTCAACAATCGCATCTTCAATCATTGGGTCGTGACCAAAACGATTAGGACGCTCCGCATGTTGTTCCTTTATAAACTCAGGCGTTTCAATTACGTGATGTTCTATCGGCGTATGTTCTTCTTCTAAATTTATAAATGTTTTAGGTTCTTCAGATTCCGGCTGATGCCCAAAACGGTTTGGATGCTCTTCGTGTTGCTCTTTAATAAATTCCGGAGCATCAACAATTTCTACATCAGGTGAGTTGGCTAAAGTATTTTTTAAATCATCTTTAACCTCATCTAATTCAATATTTTCAATTTCCGGTAAAGGCTGTTCAGCTTTTATTTCTTCTTGATGATGGGTTGGCGCTTCAGCAATTTCATCATAAACCTGTTCATCATCATTAGTTTCTTCATGTTCAGGTTTTACAATTTCATCAGAAATCTTTGCATCCGCAGATGGCGTAATATCTTCCGTTGATTGAGTTTCCTTAACATTTGGCAGACCAAAATATTTAGATCCCAAGGTTATATTTTGCGATGGCTCAAAACTTAAGCCTTCATGTTCGGTAAAAAATAAACGACCAATATTTTCGAGTTCCGCTTCATTTTCGAGTTCTAATTTTGTATTGGTTTCTTCAACAAATTTAGAAATGTAATAGACTGCACTATCTTTTGAAATATTTCTTTTCTCCGCGATGTAATCCGAAAGCAAATCTTGTTCTTTTAATACCGCAGTAAATTCCAAAGTATATCCCGGCGGGAAAAAAGATTGTTTCTCCTTGTCGTATCTTCCGGCAAATTTCTTCTTGTAAAATGTACCCAAGTCAGTAATACCAACTGAGTCTTGTTGCCTGAGGAGTTCTGAAAGGTATATTAAGATGTCCATTCGGGTAAAATTAGCGTTTTATTCTAAATCAACACAATATAATTATTGGGTTAGAAAGAATAGGTTAAGCCACCAAAAATATTAAAACCGTTTACCTGATAATATAAATATCTGCTGTAGTTGGTGTTAAGCAAGTTGTTTGCCTTTGCAAATACAGCAAATTTGTTATTTATGCGATAATCTGCACCAACACCTAAATCTACATAACCTTTAACCGTTACAATCGATTCGATTGAGGGGTTAGGAATTAAATAAGAAGCTGGTGGAACAGGTTGTTGAACGTTAACTTTTGCTTTTACATCATCTTGCATTACAACACCAGCGTTGAAGCTTAATTTTTTATTGTAACTGTAAACCAAGTTTGAACTCACTTTTAAGCCCGGTTTAAACCAGCTGTAAGTTTCTTGCGCAGGTTTATAATCATCAATATTTAATTTACCAGTCCATTTTAAGGCATCGCTTACTTGTACAGAAATTTCACCTTCCAAACCAGTAATTTTAGCTGTACCGAAATCGTAAATCACATCAAATTTATTAAACTCGCCAAAGTTGTTGATAAACAATGGCATGTCTTCTAGTTGTTTAATATAGAAACGTGCTTTGTAGCCAAAACCCGGTCCGCCCGTACCTTTAACACCAGCACTGATGCTTAATTTTTCTACAGTATTTTTGATGTTAACATTTGTATTTAACCAAGGGTTTTCATCAGAAAAGCCTTTTAACGAATTACGGTTAACATCACCTTTAACTTCTCCAAAAACCTGTAAGTAATCAGGTATAAGCGTAAAATCTGCAGTTACAGCAGGGAAAATTCTTGAGCGACTATTTGTTCCAAATTCCTGTACGAAGTTGATTCCCGCAGTAACTTTGGCACCCTTAACCTGTAAACGGATGTAAGGATTTAAGCGTAATAAGTTATTTCCAATACTTGTTAAAGCATCTTTAGTTGTACCAAACTCTGTTGCAGCAGCCAAGCCTAAATTTAAAGAGCTGATTCTTTTGTTCAGGTATCCGTTTAAAGTAAGGTAACTTTCCTGCGCATCAAATCTATCATTTAATAAATAAGCATTTGCTTTTAAAGCATAGCTGAAATCCGTTTCAGACTCTTTGTAGTTTTTTACCAGTTCGCCTTCAGCCTCAATAAAAGTGAAAGCTTGTTTTTCCGGATTTGGATTTAACGTAGGGCGGAGGTTATCGATGCCATAAAAGTGAACACCATTGCGTTCGAAATTTAATCTTCCGCTAACCGTATTATCTTGTAAAATGCTTCTTCCAAATAAGCTTAGCTGTTGAGTGCTGCTATTTTGTTTATTTAATTTTCCTTCCTGACTGAAATGTTTGAAATATCCGCCAAGTTGCAAGCCTTCATCTCTGCCATTATTAATGTAAACTTCACCTAGTAAAGTAGAAAGCGAACCGAAACCGCCTTTAACATAATTGTTAATTAGTTCGGTTTGTTTTTCATCAACTAAAGCTTGGGCTTTTAATTTTTGAATATCACTGTTGATTTCTAATTTTCTATCGGTAACGCTGTAATTAAGTCTGGCTTTATAGGTTTTTACATCGTCCAAATTCGGGCTTCTTCTTAATTTAACTGCTTCGGCCAGAATTGGTTTATATGGACGAACAACTTCAATTTCCTCGCTTACGGTTGCCTTTTCCTCTTGTTTTTTCTCTTGCGCCTGTACTGTCATTAATCCCGCAGAAAGAAAAAATAGTGAGCTGTATATATATTTAATCGACTTCATAATTTTATTTCTTCGGGGTTATTTTTTCTAATTTTTGCTTTGCTGTTGGTATAATATCATCGTTTTTATTGTCGTAATTATCGATGATACTCAAGAGCGTACTTTTTGCCTGTAAATTATCTTTTAACGCTACATAGTTATCTGATAAAAGAATAAATGATTTAGCTACCCAATAATCGTAAGAGGCCATATTGTTTATCAAATCGAAACAAGTTTTGCTCGATGTTTTATAATCTCCTTTTTTATATTCTAAAAATGCAAGGTTATATTTTGCCTCTGCTGCCGCGATTGTTTTAGTTGTGGCGACCACATTTTTGAATTCTTTTACAGCGGTAGTTGTATCGCCTTTTAATAAATATGCTTTGCCAGCAAATAAGCCCGAACTATTTTTTTCTTCTTCAGATGCTTTTTCAGATTCCTTAGTTAACTGCGCATATTTAATCATATCATCTGGCGCATTTAAGGCGGTATAAGCCTTTAACAAATTGTTAATTGCATAAGAATAATGCGCTTTGTAATCTGTTGTGGTTTCTAACCTTTTTAAATAGACGATAGCTTCGTTGTATTTTTTCTGATCAAGGAATAATTTAGAAATACTCAATAATGAACGTTCTGTGTAGTCACTCGTCCAATCATTTAAAATGTATTCGTAATCTTTAATTGCATCATCGGGTCTACCCATTTTTACTAAAGATTCCGCTCTGATGAACTTTCCTTCTTTATCATGTATTGGTTTTGGAAACTTATCGAAATACGCATTTATTGCCTGAAAAGCACCATTTGCATCGCCTTTAAGGTATAAATTGTTAGCTGCCGAGAAAACGATATTATCTTGCTCGCTGTTAGAGTAGTTTCCTAGCGGTGTTGTGCCTGCATAACTCATGAAACCATTTGCATCGCCTTTATCTACATAGATGTTTTTGATTGATTCCATAGCCTGTTTAGCCTCATCAGCACTTGGATAATCGCGAATTACTTTTTTGAAAGATTCTAAAGCCGCATCATCCTGATCCTGATTGTACTGAACCAAACCAATTGTGACCAATGCTTTTGGTACATAACTACTGCGAGGATATTTTGCAACCAATTCCACCAAATCTGATTTAGATTTATCAAAATCACCTTTGTTGAAATAAGTATAAGCGGTTTCAAAACCTGCATCATCAGCATAATTTGAATTAGGAAACTGCTTTAACAAAGCTTGCATCGTCGCAATTTTGGTGTCGTATTGATTTTCCAAACCTTGAATCATACCTTTTTGGAAAAGGGCATAATCTTCAGCACTTGTTTTGCGACTGATAATTTTATTGTAATTATTCATCGCATCGCCATAACTTTTATTCACAAAATATGAATCGGCTAAACGGATGGTTGCATCATCAATTGTTTTTTGGTCCTTATCATTACCGGCCAAGAAACGCTCGAAATATGTTGCAGATTTGCTGTATTTCTCATCTTCAAAAGCTGCATAGGCAAGCGCATAATTTGCGAAATTGTAAACGCCGGTTTTATTGGCATCTGGCATTCTTAAAAACTTCTCGAAAGTAGAAACTGCTTCACCGTATTTACGTAATTCGTACATCGATTCCGCTTTCCAATACGTATTTAGGGCATTAATCTCGTTATCCTCAGGGAATTTCTCTGAACGCAAGAACATCGATAATGCATTAGGGAAAGCCCTTTCATTGTAAAACTCTAAGCCACGGAAATAGGTAACCTTTTGATATGCTTCTTTAGCTTCGAGGTTTTTATCCGGAATAGGTTCTAAAATATCAACTGCAGCCTGATAATTTTTGGTTGTTAATAAAACCTCGCCCAGCAAAGTTTTGGCTTCATTAATTTTTCTTGATTTTGGAAATTGTTTTAAAAAGCCTTGCGTAGCCTCTAAAGCTTGTTGGTGGAAGTTTAGCTCATAACTAAGTTTAGCATAGTTTAACCAAGATTCTTCCTGAATAATTTTGTCAAAATCTAAACGAGATGCACGGAAAAATGCACTTTGCGCTTTTTCTTTATTATTTAATTGGATAAAAGCTTTACCCAAAGTGTGCATACCATTTTGCAAGTAAACATCATCCGTATTCAATTTCTCTAATACTGCAACTGATTCTTTGTACTTCTTGTTTTGAAATAAAGAGTAGCCATATTGATAGATGAAAAGGTTGTTTTTGGTATCGTTTTTATCTTTCGAATAAAAATCAGCAAAGTATTTTTCAGCGTTTTTAAAATCTGTTTTGGCGAAATAAGATGCGGCAACCAAGCTCAACATTTCAGGTTCGAACTGTTGCTTAGTTTTTTGCATTGCCGGAATAGCATAGCTGATTACATCATCGTAACGCTCATCCAAATAATACATAGAAGTAATATAGTACGGATAACTCGCTTCGTAAGTTGGCGAGCCTTTAAGTTTTTCAAAATTTGCTAAAGCCGTTTTGTATTCTTTATTGAGGTAGTTTATATAGGCAAAATAATAAGTTGCACTTTCCTGAAACTGACCATCTTCTTTTTTTACTTTTTCGAAAAGTGGTTCTGCTTTTTCATAGTCTTTAAGCATGAAATAAGCATAACCCTGTTTAAACTGGTACTCGTTTCTTTGCTTGCCAGAAAGGGTAGAAGGATCTGTTTTTTCAAACCACTCTAATGCTTTCTCGTAATTTTTCTGGTTGAAATAAGTTTTTCCAACGTAAAAATAGGCAAGCTTGGTATTTGGATTTAAAGGATAATCGCGAATAAAAGATTGAAATAAACTCTCTGCATCGCTATTGGTTAATTCTAAAGCACAAACAGCGGCATAGAATTTAGCATTTTCCTTAAGTAAGGTTAGTTCTGCATTACTTTCAGATTGTGATGAAGGCTTAACACGAACCTGTTCAACAAGCTTAAATTGCTGAGAAGCTGCTGTATATTTTTCGTTGTATAGTAATTCTAAACCTGTTTGATAATTCTTATTGAGGTTTTGCACTGCGCTAACTTGTGCGTATGTGCTAAAACTTCCTGCTAATAAAAGCGGAACCAGTAGGTATTTTTTTTTCATTAGTGTATCTTTTTTCAAAGGGGATGAACTATCATAATCTTACTAATCTGACTATAGCAAAGGTTACGATGGTTGCATCGGTTTCAAATATGGTTGGTACTAAATTATAAATACTATCCATGCTTATCAACAGAAGTAATTAACATCTGTTAATAACACAAATTAACGACAGGAATTTTTGTTTGGTATTGGTGTGAATACGAATGTGGAAAAAGATTCTGATTGAAGCTTGAATTGGTTGATTTTTGAACCGCTAAATTGATTAATTGTTCTATTGTAGTCCTAATGAACTATAGACAAATGAACTTATAAAATTAACCTTGACTAGCCAACAAGTACAACACAGCCATTCTAACGGCAACTCCGTTTTCTACCTGATCCAGAATTATAGATTGTTTGCTATCTGCAACATCACTCGTAATTTCAACGCCACGGTTTATCGGACCTGGATGCATTACGATAATTTCCTTATCTAAATTATCTAGAATCTGCTTGTTTAAGCCATACATCATGGCGTATTCTCTAAGCGAAGGAAAGTATTTAATATCCTGGCGTTCGAGCTGGATTCTTAGCATGTTTGCCACATCACACCAATTTAGCGCTTTAATTAGATTATGCTCAACCTTTACGCCAAGTTGATGGATATGTTTCGGAATCAACGTTGTCGGACCGCAAACCATAACTTCTGCACCCAAGCGCTGCAAACATAATATATTAGATATGGCAACTCTTGAATGTAATATATCGCCAACAATAACCACTTTTTTTCCGGTAACATCGCCAAGTTTCTGACGAATGGAGAAAGCATCTAATAAAGCCTGCGTTGGGTGCTCATGTGCGCCATCGCCTGCATTTACAATTTGTGCTTTAACGTGTTTACTTAAAAACTGACCAGCTCCAGCATACGGGTGGCGCATCACCACCATATCAACTTTCATCGATAAGATGTTGTTCACCGTATCGATTAAGGTTTCGCCTTTACTTACCGATGAAGATGATGCTGCAAAATTTACAACATCTGCAGAAAGTCTCTTCTCTGCAAGCTCGAAAGATAATTTTGTTCGGGTAGAATTTTCGAAGAAAATATTGGCAATAGTAATATCGCGAAGCGACGGAACCTTTTTTATCGGTCTGTTAATCACTTCTTTAAAATTATCTGCAGTTTCGAAAATTAATTCGATATCATTCCGGTTAATATCTTTAATACCTAAAAGATGTCGGGTTGATAGTTTGTCTGCTGCCATTTTTTGCTATTGCTTATCTGATAATAATAAAACTTTGTCTTCTCCGCCTTCGCTTGCCCAAGTAACTTTAACGTGTTGAGCGCTTGCGCTATCCACTTGTAAACCAATATAATCGGGTTCAATTGGTAAGTGCCTGCTAAATCTTCTGTCAATTAAAACAAGTAATTCTACTTTTTCCGGGCGACCATAAGCCAATAACGCATCAAGCGCAGCTCTAATTGTCCTGCCTGTCCAAAGTACATCATCAATTAAAATTACTTTCTTGCCTTCAATTATAAAATCTATTGAATTACTATTGGCTGTAACAATTCCATCTTTTCTTCTAAAATCATCCCTGAAGAATGTAATATCAAGGTTTCCTTTTAAAATTTTCTTGTTTTTTAAAATGGTTTGCAGTTCATCCTGAATACGGTCAGCCAAAAATGGACCTCTAGGCTGAATGCCAATTAAAACGGTATTCGAGAAATCGTCGTGGTTTTCAATTAATTGATGGCAAAGCCTCTTAATTGTAATCTGAATTTTTTGTCCGTCAAGAAGTGTTTTCTTTTGCATTGAAGAAGGATTGGGCAAATATATAAAAATGTTTTAAGGTTGGAAAGTTGAAATGTTTTAAAGTTGATAAAGGCGATTCAATCCATTGATGATTAAAAAGTTATATTCTGTTTTTTTGTAAAGCAACATTTGTGGCTCTGTTTATCGTTCTGTCCGACTGTACACTGTAGCCCTCGTTTTGCCCTTGCTTTTGGCCCTTAAAACTCGGGGCTGCCGTTTCCATCCGGTTTAGATGGCAACTTTGCAGTTTTATTTTCGGTTTGGAAATCGCTTAATATTCCACCGCCGTTTTTTGATCTGCTTGAATTAGTTGTAATAATTTATCGTTAATCTGTTTTGCTATTTTATGCGTTGCACTACCAATTTCCTTTCCATCAATTTCAGAAACTGGCCATACATTCTTGGTAGAACTGGTTATAAAAACCTCCTTTGCATTGTAAATATCGGTTAGTTGAAAATCTCTTTCCATTATCTTATAACCATCAATATTCATTTTTAAAACTTTACTTCTGGTAATTCCGCCTAGTATTTCTGTCTTGGCGGTAATAATTTCTGTATCCGTTACCATGAAAACATTTGCCCGCGGGCATTCCCGAACCAATCCATTGCTGTGGTATAATAAATCATCAGCCTTACTTTCCTTTACAAAACCTTGAAGCCTTATTGCCTGCAAGTAATCAATGGTTTTTACTTGTGGAAGCTGTCTTTGATGATTATAACTCACCAATTTTATAGGCTTTTTTAGGTTGTCAATAATATTTAACGGTGTTTGAATAATAATTAGGTTAGGTTTTGCCATGGTATAACCATCTTCCGAAAATCCGCCGGTTAATATGATTTTGATGCCCGAGTCAGGAATATTGTTTTTATCAATCAAGGCAAAAATTGCATCACTAAGTTCGTTTTTGGTAAAACAAGGTTGCATATTCATTTCCTTAACCGAATTAAAAAAGCGATTTAGGTAATCATGTAAAAAAACGGGTTGGTTATTTATTGTTTTCAAAAAATCAAAAATCCCGAAGCCTCGTTGAACAGATAAATCGGAAACGGAGATGTTTGCATCACTTTCTGATAGTAATTCGTTATTTATGGAAATGTACATGTTTAAAAGCTTTGATATTGCTTAAAATTAAACGATTTAAACTTCAATAGAAAGCGAATCTTTAACTATTTTAGATCGCAGCGAGAATATATATCTTTACAGGAATGGAAATGGCGCAGGTAATTTTTTTCGATGGTGTTTGTAATTTGTGTAATGCATCGGTTCAATTTGTAATTGAACACGATAAAGAAAATTACTTTAAATACAGTGCTTTGCAGGGTAATTTTGCAAAAGAAATTCTACCAAAATTTAATATAAATCCAAGCCATTTAAACTCAATTTTATTGGTTGAAAATGGTAAGCTTTACACCAAATCTTCAGCAGCTTTAAGGGTTGCTAAAAAATTAAATGGTTTTTTGCCATTGCTTTATGTTTTTATTATTGTCCCAAAGTTTATTCGCGATTGGGTTTATGATATTATCGCCAAAAACCGCTATAAATGGTGGGGCAAGCAAGAAAGTTGCTGGGTGCCTACTCCCGAACTCAAAAGTAAATTTTACGATTAAGACAGTTCTGCGATTTTATTTTTCAAATTGTTTAACGGTTTTTTGAAAATACTGTCGTTCATCTTTTTTGCAATAAATATAAAAGGAATACCAATCAGGGCGACCATTAAAGTTTGTGGTAAAAAGTTTGGTAAAGCAATCACCGCTGCAAAAGATTGATGTTTGAATAATTTATAGGCAAGTAAGCCAATTGGGCCAGCAAGTGGTAAAAAGATGTAACAATAAATTGTTTCGCCTCTCAAAATACTTTTAATAGCAGCGAAATTCTCTGTAAGCACTTTTTTGGTATTCGAATTATAATCAATTCCGGTTTTAATTTTCCTGAATTTGATTACCCCCAACGTTCTAAAAATTTCATAACTCATAAATAGAATTATTAATAGATATTTCAAATCACCCTTAACAAAAAATGCAGCAACCAAAATGGGAATATCAATAATTCTAATCCAGCGCAGTTTCCATTTTAGTTTGAATAGTAAATCCTGAAGTAAGGAATGCGCTTCTTTGTCGATGGTAATTTTGGTAATATCTATTTTTTCTGCTTTAGTGTTTAGCTCAACACTTAGATTTTGCCATTCTTGTTCTAAATTCATTTTATTTCCCCGTTAATAGTGAAGCCAGTTGTTGTTTAATTCGGTGAAGTTTAACGTTTGTATTGTTCCGAGACAAACCTGTCATTTCGCTGATTTCTGTATTGTCAAAACCATCTAAATGAAGCATAATTATACTTCTGTCTACATCAGTAAGCTTCCTTATACAGCGGTAAAGCCAATCTGCTCTTTCTGATAATTCTGGCGGTTCGAAGTAAAGATGCTGTGTGCCATCTTCATTAATATGATTTCGTTTTTTCTGCTTGCTTAAAAAAGATAAGGATACATTTAAGCTGATTTTATATAGCCAGGTCGAGAATTTAGCCTCGCCCTTAAAGCGGGCAAAAGCGCTCCAACTTTGGTATATAATTTCCTGGTATAAATCTTTGCGGTCTTCATCATCATCCGCATAGAGGTTTATCATTTTATAAATAATTCCTTTGTGTTCCTCTACTTTTTGCAGAAAAGAATTTTCAACCATTCTAATTATTTTTGAAAACGATTGGTTTTAAATTCTTTATGATACTTGGCAATTTCTCTAATAGAAAATACAATTGCCATGATTATAAAAAAATATTTAAAGTGAGATGGTGTTGTTTGAAGGTTTGCCATTATTAATAAAAAACCTATTATGCCAAATTTTGAGTTTCTGTTATCCATTGCTTTTGTTATTAATTTAAACAGTTAGTATGTGCTAGCGTTTAAATATTACGAGCAATGCAAATTAATTTTCTAAATAATTTTTTGAATAGGTGATATTCATCATATCATACCGTTTGAATTGCGTTTTCAGCCTTTTTTGGAAATCAGGATAGTTGCGTTTATCTTTCGGGCTCCATAAAATTTCACTCAAAGCATCCAATCTTGGAAACAGCAAATACTGAACTTTTGCCGGGTTTGTAATGTATTCGCTCCATAAACAACCTTGTCCGCCCCAAATGTTTGCAGCCTGTGCTTCCGTTAATTCTGCCGGAATTGGTTCATAATTGTAAACATCAATTAATGGCGAGAGATTTTTTGCGGTTAAGCTGTCTTCTTTTGCAAACTGAGCGTGGTTAAAATACATCTTGTTTTCAGGGGTCATTATGGCTTTGTGATTTTGCTTTGCTGCTTCAATACCGCCTTTTTCGCCTTGCCAGCTCATTACAACAGCATTCGGGGCCAAACCGCCTTGTAGAATTTCGTTCCAACCGATAATGGTTTTACCTTTACTGTTTACAAATTTTTCTATCCTTTGGATGAAATAACTTTGCAATTCACTTTCGTTTTTAAGTCCGTTGGCTTTCATTATTTGCTGCGAAACGGCAGATTGTTTCCACCAAACTTTTGAAGCTTCATCGCCACCAATGTGAATGTATTGCGATGGAAATAAATCCATTACTTCAGTTAAAACATTTTCTAAGAATTTAAATGTTGTATCAGATGCTTGCAGCACATTATTGTATTTGTTCATCATGCCCCAGGTTTCAGCAACTTCGTATTTTTTATTTGGTTCTGTTCCTAATTCGGGGTAGGCAGCGAGTAATGCCATACTGTGTGCAGGCATTTCAATTTCTGGAATGATGGTGATGTAACGCTTTGCAGCATAATCGATTACATCTTTAATCTGTTCCTGTGTGTAATATCCACCATGTTTAATTCCGTCGGTTTTGATGACTGCATCTTTTGGCGTTATTTTTACTTCTGTAGGTAAAACCTGATATTTTATATTTTCATTTCCTTTTCCTGGCCATAAACCAACAATACTTCCATTTCGCCAAGCGCCAATTTCAGTTAGTTTTGGGTATTTTTTGATTTCGATTCTCCAGCCATGGTCATCTGTTAAATGCCAATGAAAATAATTCATTTTATGCAAGGCTAAATAATCAATGTATTGTTTTATAAATTCTACATCAAAAAAATGGCGACTTACATCAAGATGCATTCCGCGGTAATCGAAACGGGGATGGTCGATAATGTTAACCGATGGGATAATTAAGGGGTTTGAATTGTTAGTTGGTATTAATTGGATTAAAGACTGAACACCATAGAATATTCCTGCCTGTGAAGAGCCTGCTATTGAGATTCCATTATCTAAAGTATTTAAGATATACGCATTATCAAATTCGCTAATTCTTGTGTTTAAAATTAAATTGATGAAATTTTTTGTAGGTGTAACGTTGGTAATATTCAATTTTACTTTATAGTATTTTTGAAGATAATCATTCAGAAAATTTGCAGAATTAATTAATGCCGAATCAACAACTACGATTTGTGTTTTAGCATCAATGGTGAAGGGTTTTTTATTTGCTTCAACTTGTAGATAAGCAGGTTGCGGAATAATATTTACTTCCTGAGCTGAAAGTTTTAAGCCGAATGTTATTAATACAATTAGAGTTAACAGGTTTTTCATAGTTAGTCGATTTCATTTCAAAAATAGCAATAATAGGCGGATGAATGGAAAAGGTTTGGAAGAACGAAATGCTGATGTTACATAAACCCGATGGGAGTGAAATCCTTTTTGGTTGTGCTTCGACAGGCTCAGCATGACAATCGCCAAAAAGATTGAACGAACAGCGGGGCAGGAGTGAGCGATTATTGCTTACTTTCTTTTTCAAATTATTTTTAAGCATATACGCCATTTAAGGAAATATAAGCTCGGGTATAGAATCTTAAATGTTCTTAAATTCTTAGATGATGAATAAAAGGAGATTGCTTCGTTGGTTTAAAAAGCCTCCTCGCAATGACGATTTGTTGATGAAATTCCGTGTTTTCTGTATTTCCGTGGCATAAAAAGATAAAAAAAAAATCCCGATAACTTTCGCTATCGGGATTAATATATTCAGTTAAAAAGAACTAGCCTTTTTTAGCTTTGCTTTCTTCGCCTTCTAATTGCGATTTCAATTGTGCTAATACGTCTAAATCTCCTAAAGTAGATTTCTCTACAGAATCTTTAACTTTTTTAACAGCAGTTACAGCAGCTTTAGCTTCTTTTTTCTTAGCATTTCTTTCTTCTGCTACAGCTTCAGCTTTAACTTCTTCCCAAATACGAGCGTGAGAAACAACGATGCGTTTAGCTTCTTTGTTAAACTCGATGATTTTGAAGTCGTTAGTTTCTTCAGCTTTAACTGAAGTACCATCTTCTTTAACCATGTGTTTAGTTGGTACGAAGCCTTCTACACCGTATGGTAAAGCAATAACAGCACCTTTATCAGTTACTTTTACTACTGTTCCTTGGTGTACTGAATCTAAAGTAAAGATAGTTTCAAAAGTATCCCAAGGGTTTTCTTCTAATTGTTTGTGACCTAAGCTTAACTTACGGTTATCAACATCTAATTCTAAAACAACAACGTCTAATACATCACCAACTTTAGTGAATTCGTTAGGGTGGTTGATTTTTTTAGACCATGATAAGTCAGAAATGTGGATTAAACCATCAATTCCTTCTTCAATTTCAACGAAAACGCCGAAGTTAGTCATGTTTTTAACAGTTGCTTTGTGCTTGCTTCCAACTGGGAATTTAGCAGCAACTTCTTGCCATGGGTCGTTAGATAATTGTTTAATACCTAAGCTCATTTTGCGCTCATCTCTGTCTAAAGTTAAAACTTCAGCTTCGATTTCGTCACCAACTTTTAAGAACTCTTGTGGGTTTCTTAAGTTTTGTGACCAGCTCATTTCTGAAACGTGGATTAAACCTTCTACACCTGGGATGATTTCTAAGAAAGCACCGTAATCTGCAACAGTTACGATTTTTCCTTTTACTTTAGAACCAACTTGAATGTCAGCGTTTAAGTTTTCCCAAGGGTGAGCAGTTAATTGTTTCAAGCCTAAAGCGATACGTTTTTTCTCATCATCGAAATCTAAAACAACCACGTTGATTTTTTCATCTAATGATAATACTTCTTTCGGATGCTCTATGCGGCCCCAAGAAATATCAGTAATGTGAAGTAAACCATCAACACCACCTAAATCGATGAACACACCGAAATCAGTAATGTTTTTAACAGTACCTTCTAATACTTGTCCTTTTTCTAATTTAGAAACGATTTCTACTTTTTGTGATTCTAAATCGTCTTCAATTAACACTTTATGAGAAACAACTACGTTTTTAAACTCGTGGTTAATTTTAACAACTTTGAATTCCATTGTTTTACCCACGTATACATCGTAATCGCGGATAGGTTTAATATCAATTTGAGAACCTGGTAAGAAAGCCTCAACGCCCATAATATCAACAATTAAACCACCTTTAGTACGGCTCTTAACGAAACCATTGATGATTCTATCATTTTCAAGCGCCTCGTTAATAGCTTCCCAAGATCTTTGAGTTTTTGCTCTTTTGCGAGAAAGGATCAATTGACCGTTAGCATCTTCTGGTGCTTCAACGAATACGTCAACTGAATCGCCGATTTTTAAATCTGGTGTATCACGGAATTCTGAAGTAGAAACTAAACCGTCAGATTTAAAACCAACGTTTAATACTACATCTTTGTTGTTAATTGAAACAACAATACCGCTAATGATTTCACCTTTAGTGATTTGATTGAATGTTCCAGCATACATATCTTCAAACTTTTTACGGTCTGCATCATTGTAATTACCGAAAACTTTTTCATCTGCATCCCAATCAAAATCTTCTGTTGGTGTTGCTAATGATGATTTGATCGATTCGATCGAAACTGAATCAGCTTCTGACTCAATAGTTTCTTTTTCAGTCAGGCGTCCGCCTTCTCCCTGAAGCTCAGCTGTTTTAGCTGCTAATTCTTTTTCTGCTACTTGTTTTTTAGCCATTAATTAATTATCTCCTTTTTTCCCTATTTAGGGACTGCAAAGGTAAAACTTTTTTAATTAATAGAAAAGATTTTTTTAATAAATGTTGCTGATTTTTAGGTTATTATAAAGAGAGTATCTAGTATTTAGTATCAAGTATCAAGATTGGGGGTTTACTAAGTAAGGATACGGGAGTAAAGATTGGATTTATAAATGGGCGTTTTACAGTTACAATATTGTAGAACATTAACCGAAGCGAATGATTTATCTCAGTAAATATTTTTCGAAAACGAGCGTTCAGTAATTCTTGGTTTGCAGCAGTCCCGTTATCCGCTATAGCCCCGAAGAAAAATCGGGGGCTGCCGCTGCTACCGGGTTTAAGAACAATAGCTTGTAAACCGTGCAAGCCTGCAAATAAGAACTTTTTATTCTTGGACTATTTAAACGGATGCTTATTAAAAGCAGCTTGACTCATTGCGCTTTTTTCGTATAAAGCAATGCAAGAACTGTTAAATTCAGAATCAAAATTTACATCGCCCGGCTGCAAAGTTGTAGGCGTTTTTGTTCCATCCATAAAAAAATAAACCTTTGTATTGCCATATTTGGTGTGTGGCATAAAATTGCCGTAATCTTCCATTTCTTTCCAAACAGAATCTTTAACCGTTACAACATAAATCCGCTGAACCGGACCAGTATTATTTGCATTTCTGTATTTAACAATTTCCTTAAAACCAGCCTTCATATCTTCTATGCCAGGCTGGTTAAAAGTTCCTTTTATAATAAAGCCTACTAAAATTAAAACGCCAATGGTTAATACGTAGGATAAGGTTTTTTTGTTCATGCCTACAATAAAGGCAATATTTTTTCCATAACCGTCAAGCCTTCGTCAATATGTTTTTGCTCTATACAAAGCGCCGGGCGGAAACGAATTGTTTTATCGCCACAACCTAAAAACATCACATTGTTTTCCAGGCCTTTGGCAATAAAAGCATTACGCATATCCTTATCAGGAAAATCGAAAGAACACAATAAACCTCTGCCCCGAACATTGCTCATTTTATCAAACTTCTGCGACAGATTTGCCAATTCATTTTTTAAATATGAACCTTGTTTACTAGCGTTTTCGCAAAGTTTATCTTCTTCTACAATCTGCAAAATTTGTGTAGAACGAACCATATCAACCAAATTTCCGCCCCATGTAGAGTTTATGCGGCTTGGCACTTTAAAAACATTTTTTTCTATCTGATTTACTTTATCGCCAACCAAAATGCCACAAACCTGCATTTTTTTGCCAAAAGCAACGATATCTGGTCGGGCAGCTTCACTAAAATGTTGGTGGCACCAGAATTTACCAGTTAAACCAACACCGGTTTGTACTTCATCATAAATTAAAAAGGCTTCATTTTCATCAGCGAGCTGTTTTAACTGTATAAGAAATTCTTCCCGTAAATGGTTATCGCCACCTTCGCTTTGGATTGGTTCGATAATTATGGCACAAATTTCATCCTTATAATCAGAAAAGGCCTTTTTAATTTGCTGAATGGATGTTTCTTCTGTTTGTATAGCTTGGTTCAAATTATCGCCTTGCAAAGGAAATTTAACTTGTGGCGTGCTTACTCTTGGCCAGTCAAATTTTGCAAACCATTTGGTTTTATCAGGTAATGTATTGGTTAAACTTAATGTATAGCCACTTCTGCCATGAAATGCTTTCTCGAAATGCAGCACTTTAAAGCCTTTTTCTGATGTACAACCTTTTTCAAAATTCTTCTGCACTTTCCAATCCATAGCAACTTTAATAGCGTTTTCTACAGCTAAAGAACCTCCGGCTATAAAAAATGCGTGCGGCAAATAATGTGGGATACCAACTTTTGAAAATGTATCTACAAACTGTGCATATTGTTGGGTGTAAACATCAGAATTTGATGGATTGGCAATTGCAGCGTTCAATAAGTTTTTCTTGAAGTTTTCATCATTAATCATTTTTGGGTGGTTGTAGCCCAGTGGAACGGATGCAAAACATGTGAAAAAATCAAGTAATGTTCTATTGTATTTAGAATCGTAAATATAAGCCCCGTGGCTTTTTTCCATGTCGTAAGTTAAATCGAAACCATCGGCTAAAATATGCTTGCTTAATGTTTCATTTACTTTATCAGCAGGTATTGTTAATTGATACATAAATTTGGTTTTGGTATAATCCAAATTTAGTGAAATGTGCCTAAAATCAAAATTTAGGCACTTTTTGTACTCATTAGCTAAAAAATAGGTTTAAACTGTTTAAAGTATGATTATAGACAAATTCAGCTTTCGGACTTCACAGATGTGGAAAACTTTTTTAATGAATTTGACTTGAAATTTGTCTACTCTAGCCAAATCATCTGCGTAAATGCTCCATTTGCTGCAACATCCCAAGCTTCTAATCTTACCCATTTTTTGCCTTTCAGGTTTATCTTCCAGTTAAAATCTTTCTGGCCAAAAGCTCTTGTATCATTAAGGTTCATGCGCTCTCTAAAAACATTTTTTCCATCTCCAGAAACAATTTCAGCAAAATTCATCGGGAAAGTCCAGTCTAATTTAAATTTTATGGTAGCTGCTCCGGTATTATCAAGTTTTAGTGTTTCGCCAGATTTTTTATCATTAATGCTAAAACTGGGAATCACAACTTCGCCAGTCGAAACAAAGAATTTGCCTTTTCGCAAGGCGTCTAAAATGGGTTGCCATCCTTGCTCATAATTTGGAAGTTTATCCAGTTCCAGATAATTCACATTTAAATGAGCATACATTTCATTTTGGTGAGTAATAGTAAAAATATCAGCTTCTGATAAGACATGTTTTTTCAAACCCCAGTTTGCCATGTCATCATAAAGTTTGAGTACCCGCTGACTTAAAGTTTTAATTGATAAATCAGCAGGAATGGCTTTCCAAGCCGCCCCAAAATATGTATCCGATTTGAAAAATGCTTCTTCCTTATAGTTGTCAGGATAACCCGTTGAAGCTTTTGTTCTGGCATGAGCAGTCCACGCTAAGCCGTTTTCCAATTCCAATAATTTCAGCATTTCTTCTTTATTCGCAATGCGATAAACTTTTCCAACTGAGGGTACATCTGTTATGAAAGGTTCTTCGGGTTTACGCGACATGATCCAATAGATTGGTTTTGGGAAAAATGCAAGCCAGTGTCCGCCGTAAAAATTATTGGCTTCTTCGCCTGGCAACAAAAGAAATGTAGAATCAGAAAGTCGTTTGGTTTGTTCAAATAGTGATTTTAATTCTTTTAATCTTTCCTTTTCAGGGCCTTTTGGATGGCCAGGGCCGTGAAATTCAGCCAATTTAACAATATCTAAACCATGTTTTTTAAGTACATCGACAAATTCCGGTTTTTCAGGAATTTCTTTACCCGATAAGGCGACATCGCTAATAAATTCGTTATGAAAATGTGTTGCCAAAGTTTTATAGCCTTTAACTGGTTTAAATTTATCACCGTGTGTAAATAGTTTTACCTCATCGAGCGTTTTTGCTGCACTTTCTGTATCAATTAAACAGAAAAAATTAAGTCGCTGTTCGGTTTTTGGTGGTGCATTAAACCAAGGCACATATCTTTTATCGCCCAATGGGTCTTGTCTGATGCCCATTCCAAAATCTGGTATAAGTTTATGGAAATTGCTTCCATACCAGGTAAATTTTAAGTTGAAGGCTTCATCCAAAGGATAAAAATATTGGTGTGGTGCCGGAAATAATGCCAAACTTCCGTTCGTACTTTCTCCAATAATCGTTCTGTATTTTACTTCGAGGTTACGGCTTGTGTCGTTAACGGTTGGTTTGCTCGATTGCATTTTATCAGATACATCTGCCCAAGCCATTGATTTCCATAAAGATTCTTTATTCACTAAACCAGCATCATAAAGGATTGCTGTAGAGTCTATTTCTGTAGATAGAACAGCAGCAACATTAAATAAGGGACTGCCATTATATAAGGTAATTTCGATGTTGCCCTTAAATCTATCTGCGTTTGCACCAGAAATAGTAACGATTGTACGCTGCCCGTTTGTCGAGACTTTTGCATTCTTTTTATTGATATTAACTGCATAAGATTTATAAGGTTTGCGTGGCACTCGATCGAAAAATACATCCCAACCGCCGCTTGATGGGCTAAGCGTACGTTTACCGATTGTTAAAACAAATGCAGGGTCTAATCCTGAAATAATTTCTTTGAAATTATTTCCTTTTCCAAGTTGAATAGTTTTGAATAGGGGTTTTTTTTCGTCTAAATCTATCTGCATTCTTGCAGTTCCTTTTTCGCCAGCAGGCCAGCTTACAGTAAGTATTTTTTGATTAACGGTAGCTACTGCTCCATTTTTTTTTAAGGCTGATAAATCGATAATTGACTTTTGGGCCATTGCATTGAAAGCACCAAAAAAGGTTAAAAATAGGATAAGTTTTTTCATAGGTAGATTACAAGACCTGCTGATTAAAGCAAAGTCATTTGGTTAGCATAGGTTTTAGCTAAGTTAATTAGTTCGATAAACTTTTAAGCATAATGAACAAAATTGAGACAAATGAGCCAAAGGTTGAACAATTTTAGTGGGTTAAGGTGTTTTCAAATACTTTTCTTTGTTGAAAGCATTTCTAACCATTTAAAATTTATGCGCAGGATATTAACAGTCTTGATTTGCATGTGTCTTTTGCAATCTATAAAATCACAGGAAAAACCGAGCATGTATTTTACTGATACATCATCTGGAAATCCGGTAGCAAAAGACCCAACAATAACTTTTTTTAAAGGAAAATATTGGATGTATTATTCCATTCCAGGTAAAAATGGTGAGGGTTGGAAAATAGGTATTGCGAACAGTTCTAATGTTAAAGATTGGAAAAAAACTGGTGAAATAATGCCTGCAGCAGTTTATGAAAAAAATGGCCTATGCGCACCTGGTGTATTATTAAGAAATGATACACTTCATCTTTTCTACCAAACTTACGGTAATGCGGCAAATGATGCAATATGCCATGCATGGTCTACCGATGGCATAAATTTCAAGAGAAATGCTACAAATCCAATATTTAAACCAACAGGCGACTGGACTTGCGGAAGAGCAATCGATGCAGAAGTTATTGAATTTAATGGCAAATATTTTATGTACTTCGCAACTCGCGATAAATCTTACAAAATCCAAAAACAAGGTGTAGCAGCAACTACTTTATCATCATCATTTAATAAAGAAAGTTGGAAGCAATTAACCGACTCTTCAATTTTATCGCCTCAGTTGCCTTGGGAGAAAGCTTGTGTTGAAGGTGCATCCTGTATCAAAAAAGGGAAATATCTCTATATGTTTTATGCGGGTGGTTACAATAATGAACCGCAACAAATTGGCGTGGCCAGAAGTACTGATGGAATAAACTGGGAAAGAAAAAGTAATTCTCCCTTTTTAGCAAATGGCGAAAAAGGGAGTTGGAATTCAGCGGAGTCTGGTCACCCTGATATTTTTAAGGACAATAGAAGCAAGTATTGGCTATTCTATCAGGGAAATAATACTGCAGATGGGAAATCCTGGTATCTATCCAACATTCAATTAGATTGGACAGATGATAATTGGCCAAAAATTAAAAATCAATAAAATACTTTTCTAAATTATTATGATGGATACTCACAAATTAAGACTGAGCTTAATATTTCTTCTAACAATTTCAACCTGTTTTAAACTAAATGCTCAAAACAGGCAGCCGTTAAAATTAGCCGACCCAACAATTTTTTATCATAAAAACACCTATTATTTATACGGTACGGTAGAAAACTCTTGGGATGGCGGTTTTAAGGTTTATACTTCTACAGATAAGAAAAATTGGGTTGATAAAGGCATTGTGTTAAAAAAAGGTGATGCATTTGGAACTAAGGGATTCTGGGCGCCTCAAGTTTTTGAATATAAAAGGAAGTTTTATATGGCTTATGTAGCCAATGAAAATATTGCAATTGCAGAAAGCAATAGCCCACTTGGACCGTTTGTGCAGAAAATTAAGAAATCAATCGATGCGCCAGTAAGAATGATAGATCCTTTTGTGTATTTCGATAGTGGCAAAATTTACCTATATCATGTAAGGCTAAATGATGGAAATAGAATATTTATTGCCGAAATGAATGCGGATTTATCCTCAATAAAAGAAGAAACCGCTAAAGAGTGCATTTCTGCAACTGAACCGTGGGAAGACACGCAAAAGGTAAATTGGAAAGTTACCGAAGGTCCGACGGTTTTAAAAAGAAATGGATTGTACTATTTGTTTTATTCTGCGAATGATTTCCGTAACCCGGATTATGCGGTAGGGTATGCAACAAGTAAAAATCCTGTAGGTCCATGGTCTAAATATAAAGAAAGTCCAATATTAAGTCAGAAAAACACCAAAATGAATGGTTCTGGGCATGGCGATTTTTTTGTAGATAAAGCAGGAAAATTGAATTATGTATTTCACACGCATGAATCGAATGAAAAAACTGGAAAGCGTAAAACTGCAATAATATCTGCTGAATTTATAAAGAATGAGAATGGTGTGGAAGTTCTAAAAGTTCAGGATAGCACTTTTAAATTTATCTATTAGAAAAGTATATAAAATAAAAGGCTCTTTTCATTGAATTGAAAAAAGCCTTTAAGTATTATGAATTATTTAGAATGTGGTTACTTGTAACCTTCGTTTTGTTCCATGTTCGTATTCACATTCATTTCTGCTAAAGGAATAGGTAAAACAGTTTTTAAAGAAGTATTTGCGATTGGGATAGTGAGTCCACCTGTACGATATTTTGTAAAGGCTAATTTATTACGAGTTAAATCAAATAAACGGTGACCTTCAAAAGCAAACTCCTTACGGTTTTCTAATAGAATTAGATTTTGTAAGGCTAATCCAGTTGCTGTTGTCGTTGCTGCTGATGCATCAGCACGTTTCGCAACAACATCTAAATCTGCTGCAGCTAATGCATCTTTACCAGTTTGCTTAGCCCTTGCTTCGGCACGAATTAAATATACTTCTGATAAACGAATCACCTTAACACCTTCTTCAAAAGTTGTTGTATTATTATATTTGGTAATTACATTTGCAGGATTTTCAGCACTTGTTCTGCTTGCTCGGCTCATAAAAGCTTTGCGAACATCAGTTGAAGTATAAAGATTGAATAAATCATCAGTTGCTAAACCATCGCCATAACTAGAACTTTGAAATAAGAAAGCAGCTAAGCGGTCGGTACCTAAATTACTTGTAGAATTGTAAACAACTTCAAAAATAGCCTCCGTATTATTTTGGGTTCTAAAATTTGTAGACCCACCTTGATAATTTGCATTTGATAACAATGTAAACTTATTACTTGCAATTACTTCTGTTGCAATTGCTTCGGCATTTACCCAATCTTCCATATATAAATATACTCTTGCAAGTAAAGCTTTTGCAGCAAATTGGCTAATGTGGCCTTTGTTTGCTGCGGCAAAACCAACTGGCGTTGCTGGCATTAATGTTATTGCTTTCTTCAAATCAGATACAATTAAATCGTAACCTTCTTTTACTGTATTTCTTTTTGGATTAAGAACATCTTCCTTACTTGTGCCGCTTTTACTAATAATCGGAATACCGATGTGTGCGGCATTTACTGTAGAATTATATGGCGCAGCATAAAATCTTAATAAATCAAAATGTGCCAATGCCCTCATGGTGTAAGCCTCTCCAACCAAGTGACTAACTTCTGCTTGCTCACTTGAAGGAACAGATAGTTGTTCGCCTTTTGAAATAATAATATTTGAGTTTACAATTGTACGGTACATTGCATTCCATGAACCAGAAGCTGTTCCATCATTAGGAATCGTAATATACTGGTCGTAACTTGTATATCTACTTGAATTTCTACGACTGATGTACATATTGTCGGCCATTAAATCAGGCAAAATGACTGCACTCCGACCATAATAAGCTGCGCTTTGTAAAATTGAATAAGTTCCCATTACGGCAGCTCTTGTTGTTGGCAAATCTACAACCACAGCATTTACAGCAGTTTGCTGCTCAGGGTTAATTTCTAAAAATTCTTTTTTACATGATGTGATAGAGAGTGCTATCATTGATACATATAATAGATTATATAATTTTTTCATAATAATTGAGCTTAAAATTTAACTTCAAGACCTAAAAGAGCAGTTTTGTATGTTGGTATGTTTTTATCAGCAAAACCATCGATACCTACTTCGGGGTCGAAGGTTATGCGATCATCTTTGATGTAAGTAAATAGATTGTTTGCTCTGAAATAGATTTTTGCACTTGATAATTTTAAGTTTTTAATCCATTTTGAAGGTAAATCGTATCCAAAAGTTACATCACGTAAGCGGATGTAATTACCGTTGTAAACAAAACGGGTAGAACTGTTTTGACCTGATGTGCCAGATTGAGTGCCTAGGTACATCATTTTAGGCGTTAAAGTAACATCTCCAGGTTGGCGCCATCTTGTATCATAAGAGTATCTACTCATTCTGTTTGTTGGACCAAAACCTAGCGAACCATCAGAGTTTACATTTGTACCATAATTGTCGTAAATTTTATTTCCTAGGTTAAAATAGAATTGAAAACTTAATGAGAAACCTTTGTACGTAATTGTATTTGTTAAGCCGCCAAAAACGTCAGGTAAAGTACTGCCCTGATTATATTGCTTTGCCGAACCAAAACTGTTTGTGGTTTGTGTTTCGGTTTCATCGGTAAACCAAAGTGCTTCTCCATTCGCAGGATTTACACCAGCATAACCAGATAAATAAAGCTGATAAAAATCTCCACCAACAAAACGGTTGTATCCTCCAGAAATAATCGGACTTGATAATGATGTGATTTCGTTTTTGATAGTAGAAATATTAAAGCTAGTTGTCCACCCTAAACCATTTCCTTTTGCCTGAAGGTTTACACTATTTAATTCTAATTCAAAACCACTATTCTTCATTGCACCAATGTTATCTGTAAAGGATGTTAATCCATTGGTGGCAGAAATTGGTCTGTTAAGTAATAAATCAGAAGTTGCTCTTGTGTAATATTCGAACGTACCAGTTATGCGGTTTTTAATGAAACCAAAATCCAAACCAACATTAAATGGTTTGTTTTTCTCCCAGGTTAGTAAATTATTTCCATAATTTGAGAAAATTAAGGCTGGTGCATTATCATAATTTGTACTGGTATATAATGCTCTTGATGCAAAATTTCCAATATCCTGATTTCCGTTAACACCATAACTTGTACGTAAACGTAAATCAGATAAAATGTTTTGGTCTTTCAAAAATTCTTCTTTGAAAATGTGCCAGCTTGCACCTAAAGACCAGAAATTACCATAACGTTTTTCAGAACCGAATCTTGAAGAACCGTCTCTTCGGAAAGATGCACTTAAATAATATTTCGATTTATAATCTGTAGAAGCATTAAAAAATACTGAATTTAAGGTATTCGAAGTTGCATCAGAACCTCCATCCATTAAAATAGAAGCATTATCTAGAGTGAATGTATTTGGCAGGAAATTTCGTTTTTGCACGAAGTTTCCAACCTCTGTAACTTTTTGAGCTTCGTAACCTAAATAGGTTTTCAATCCAAAATCACCCAAATTTTTATTATAGCGGATAATTGATGTATTTGTCCAGTTAACTGTTCTATCTGTACTTGATGTAGCTCTTCCACCATCAGTACGAGAAGTACCCACACCAGATTTGTTATACTCTAAATCTTCACCATATAAAAAGTTAATATTTGATTGGTTTTCAATAGATAAATCATTAGTGATTTGATATTTAGCTAAGAAATTTCCCAATAAACCGTAGGCTTTACGAGTTGTAAAACTTTCAGTAACCTGAGCTACAGGGTTGTATCTGTTAAAGTAACTAAAATCGTAAGTACCATCATCATTGTAAGCTCTTAACCAAGGTTGATACTGCGAATACATACGTACAGGATTTCCAAAGGTACTGCCATCTGCTTGGGTGTGGTTATCTCTTGCATTAATCTGTAAACCTCCAGAAACTGATAATTTATCAGAAATTTGATTGCTTATTCTAAGGTTAACTGTGCTTCTTGTAAAATCACTTCCTAAAACTGGCGCTTTAGCAATGTAGTGGCTGCCCGATATGTAAAACTTAGTTTTTTCTGTTCCGCCACTTACCGATAAATCTGCTTGTGTGTGATTTCCGGTTCTGGTTAATAAATCAAACCAATCGGTATTTACATTTGGGTTAACATTATTCAGCGTTATTTCCTGAGCAAATAGAGTTGGGTCGTTACCTCGATTTACCCAACCTTCTTTTAACAACTCAAGCATTTCATTGGTATTTAATGCCTCTGTTCCTTTTATATTAATGATGTTATTTACGCCGCCCTGAATTGAAGCAGAAATAACAGTTTTGCCTGCCTTGCCACTCTTTGTGGTAATTAAAATTACACCATTTGCCGCTCTGGAACCATAAATTGATGCCGCTGATGCATCTTTAAGTACCGTTACATTTTCAACATCGTAGCTGTTTAATCCAGAAATTTGATTGGCATCTAATGGAATTCCATCCACAACATATAATGGTCCGCTGCCAGCATTGACCGAACCAATACCACGAATACGGATGTTTGGAACCGCTCCTGGTTGACCAGAACCATTACTAGATACCAAACCCGCAACATTTCCCTGTAAACTTTCCTGCACACTTGCTCTCGAACTGCCGCTGATAACTGCGCCTTTTAATTCTTTTGCAGAACCTGTAAATGATGCCTTTGTTTGTTTACCATAGGCAACAACCATAACTTCTTCTAATTCTTGATTTGAAGGTATAAGCGAAAAGTTTTTAGTTACAGCAGTACTACCAATTGTTATGCTTTGGCTTAGTTTATTGTAGCCTACAAAATTAGCTGTCAGGGTGTAATTTCCTGCTTTAGGCACCGTAAAAGAATATTCACCCTTATCATTTGTCGATGCAGTTTGTTTGAAATCATCACCAGTTAAGGACATACTCACGCCTGGTAATGTTGCACCCGTTTCATCCTTTACAACGCCCCTCAAAATAGTTGCAAAATTTGATTTTTTAATTCCAATTACAGGTTTTTCAACGAGGTAATCAAAATTATTATTCCCTGTAATTGCATTAGTTGCCTTTGCGCTTAATTGAGTTAGTGTTATGCATGATAACATAACTGTTAATTTTAGTGCAGGTAATAGTTTTGGGGGGTGCCATGTTTTATGCATAGCGTTCTGTTTCGCATTTAGTTTCATGCTTTGTAGTTTGAATGAATAAATAGTTAGTTAGAATTTCCGGCTCTTAGAAATATTCCCAAAAGTTGTAAAGGCAATATTACCGATATTTTGGAAGTTTTGAAATTCTTTCTCAATAAAATGAACAGAATGACTGTAGATATTTGACAAATTGATTTTATCTTAGCAGCCAGTTAGTACCAAATCAAACCAAACACAATTTATTTTAATATTTTATGAAGCGCACGAGGGCAATAGTTGTTGATGATGATAAACTGGTTTTGTTTATCCATAAAATAATGATTGAAGATTGTCGCCCGGTTTGGGATACTGATTATTTTCCAGATGCTCAATCGGCATTGGATTATCTTAATGCTCAGTCATCGGAAGAAATTAATTTTATAATCTTCTTAGATATCAGTATGCCTGGTTTAAATGGTTGGGAAATGCTTGACGAATTGGAAAAAAATCCTTTCTACAATCAAATGTTTGTGGTATTGGTTACGGCATTTAACAGTGCAGAAGATAAAATTAAATCATCAAGATATAAGCAAGTTAAGGCACATTTGGCTAAACCTTTTAAAACCAATGATTTTAATCTTTTAAAAGCAAACGAAGCTTTGGCACCATTTTTTGAAAATAAGATCTCTCCAGAAAAAATACATTAAACAATATTTATATGGATTTATTAACTAAATCATTTGCAAATATTTACCATTTACAATACATTTGAAATAGAATTTTTTAAACAGCTGGCTTAGGCCTGCTGCTCCATTAAATGCTAACCGAAGTGTCTTAAGTAAAACTTCATTTTTATAAATGTCGATTTTATTTAGCCATAGCCTTTGGTTGTGTTTATTGAATATAATGGTGAAGATGACTGCTTTTTTCTTTACAAAATTTAGAAATTTACTTCATCCTCACGAAATATAAGCCCATTGTGTCAATGGGCTTTTTTTATTAATAATGATTTATATTAAATATTTTACCTCCTGAACATTCTTATAAAATTGTTATTTACTAATAAAAACGCTATTTTGAGCTACCGCTAAATAGCCAGATATATTTAAATCATTTTTATGTTGCTCCTAGGTATAGATGTTGGAACATCATCCATAAAAATTGCTGCTGTAGATGTAGAATCACAGAAATGTATAGCTTCAGTTCAATATCCCGAATCTGAAACCGAAATTAAATCTTTAAAAACCGGATGGGCAGAGCAATGCCCGGAAGATTGGTGGCACAATGTTCAGCAAGGTATTTTAAAACTCAATGCCAAAAATTTATTCAATCCAAAAGATGTTAAGGCCATTGGCATTTCTTATCAAATGCATGGTTTAGTTGTGGTTGATAAAAACCAGAAGGTTTTAAGAGATAGTATTATTTGGTGTGATAGCAGAGCTGTAGAAATTGGGGCTAAAGCTTTTGATGCAATTGGTCATCAAGAATCTTTACAGCGGTTGCTTAATTCTCCAGGTAATTTTACAGCTTCAAAACTGGCTTGGGTTAAACAAAACGAACCACACATTTACGAGCAAATTGATAAGGTTATGCTCCCGGGCGATTTTGTTGCCATGAAACTTACCGGAAAAATTACAACAAGCATCCCGGCGCTTTCGGAAGGTGTTTTTTGGGATTTTAAAAACAACGAATTATCTAATGATGTATTTAATTATTATGAAATCGATAAAGGATTAATTCCTGAAATAAAGCCTTTATTTTCAGAACATGGTTATCTAAAATCGGATGTTGCCCAAAGTTTGGGTTTAACAGCCCAGATTCCGGTTTCTTACAAATCTGGCGACCAGCCAAATAACGCGCTATCGCTTAATGTTTTGCAACCTGGCGAAGTTGCCGCAACAGCAGGTACTTCAGGCGTAATTTATGGTGTGAGTGCGTCTGCAACTTTTGATCCTCAATCGAGGGTTAATAGTTTTGCACATGTTAATTATGCAGCCGATAGTAAGAATACTGGTGTTTTGTTGTGTATAAATGGTACAGGTAGCATGTACCGATGGGCTAAGCATAATTTTGCGCCATCACTTTCTTACGCCGAAATCAATAAGCTATCTCAAGCCTCACCAATCGGAAGTAATAATTTAAAAGTTTTACCCTTTGGAAATGGTGCCGAAAGAATGCTAAACAATCGCTTTACAGGCGCACAGTTTGCAGGTATTGATTTAAATAAACATAACCAACCAGATATTTTCAGAGCGATACAGGAAGGAATAGCCTTTTCTTTCCGCTATGGTTTAGATATTATGCGAGAAATTGGAGTTAAACCAACTGTTATCAGAGCAGGAAAAGCCAATTTATTTTTGAGTGATTTATTTGCCCAAGTTTTTGTTGATGTTACTGGCGTGCCTGTCGAACTCTTTGATAACGACGGAAGTGTAGGGGCTGCTTTGGGTGCCGGAATAGGAGCGGGAATTTATAAAACACATCAAGAAGCATTTATTAACCAACAAAGAATAGCGTTGCTTGAGCCAAAAGATAGTAGCGAATATGAAGTAGTTTACAACGAATGGAATAATTTATTAGCAAAAGAATTAAATAAATACGATGACAAAAGTATTAACAGGTAAAACCGAATTTTTTAAAGGTATTAAACAAATCCAGTTTGAAGGCTTGCAAAGCGATAATCCGTTAGCATTTAGATGGTATGATGCAAATAAAATTATAGCAGGCAAAACCATGAACGAGCATTTTAAATTTGCTTGTGCCTACTGGCATTCTTTCAACGGCAACGGTAGCGATCCTTTTGGCGGTCCAACTCATGTTTTCCCTTGGGATGAAAAAAAAGATGTTATAGAAAGAGCTAAAGATAAAATGGATGCTGCTTTTGAATTCATAACCAAAATGCAAATTCCATATTATTGTTTCCACGATGTGGATGTTGTGGATTATGGTAATGACATTGCTGAAAACGAGCACCGTTTAGCAACTTTAGTTGAGTACGCCAAGCAAAAACAGAACGAAAGCGGTGTTAAACTTTTGTGGGGAACTGCGAATTTATTTAGTCATAAACGCTATATGAATGGTGCGGCAACTAATCCCGATTTTCACGTATTGGCTCATGGCGCTGCCCAAGTTAAAGCTGCCTTAGATGCTACAATTGCACTTGGTGGAGAAAATTATGTTTTTTGGGGTGGAAGAGAAGGCTACATGAGCTTGCTAAACACAAACATGAAAAGGGAGCAAGAGCATTTGGCGAAATTCTTGCATATGGCAAAAGATTATGCTCGCCAACAAGGTTTTAAAGGAACATTTTTTATCGAACCGAAACCATGCGAGCCATCAAAACATCAATATGATTATGATGCCGCAACAGTTAAAGGCTTTTTGCAAGAATATAATTTGTTGGATGATTTTAAACTAAACCTCGAAGTAAACCACGCAACATTAGCCGGACATACCTTTCAGCATGAACTTCAGGTTGCTGTTGATAGTGGATTATTAGGTTCAATTGATGCAAACCGAGGCGATTACCAAAATGGTTGGGATACCGACCAATTTCCAAATGATATTAATGAATTGACCGAAACCATGCTTATTATTTTAGAAGGTGGTGGTTTTAAAGGTGGGGGTGTAAACTTCGATGCCAAAATCCGTAGAAATTCAACTGACCCGCAAGATTTGTTTTATGCGCATATTGGTGGTATGGATATTTTCGCGAGGGCTTTAGTAACAGCTGATGCCATTTTACAAAAATCAGATTACAAAGAAATTCGTAAAAACAGATACGCGTCTTTTGATAATGGTAAAGGAGCCGAGTTTGAAAAGGGCAACTTAAATTTGCAAGATTTGAGAAATTATGCTGTTGAAAATGGAGAACCCAAGGTTATTAGTGGCAAGCAAGAATATCTAGAAAATTTAATCAATCGCTATATTTAGCTATGGTGTTAATGGTTGTAGCGCATTATCGCTACAACCATTAAACTAAAACTTGTCTTTCATCCCGAATATTCCCATCAATCCTCCGGTGTGTATGGCAAGGATTTTATCATCATCTTTCAGATATTTTTTCTTTTGCAAATCAATAATTGCGTAAAACATTTTGGCCGTGTAAACCGGGTCTATTAAGAGACCAGTATGCGCCGTAAATTCCTTAATAAAATTTATAAGTTCTGGGGTTGTTTTGGCATATCCACCGAAATGATAGTCGGTATGCAATACTAAATTATCGGTTTTGGAAACATAGTTTGCTATTTCATCGAAAATAAAATCGCCACCTTTTAAAACTGGAATTACATTAAGTTTTGTTTTAAGCTTAAGGTTTTGAATTCCTTTTAATAAACCTGCTGCGGTTGTTCCGGTTCCTGCTGCACAGAATATGTGTGTGTAAGTATCTAATAATTCATCAATAATTTCTGCGCAACCTAGAGTCGCTTCAAAAGATGCACCACCTTCATCAATAAAATAGGCATTTTCTTCATTTCCGAAGTGTTTTTCTAATAAAAGCTTTTTACTTCTATAGGATTCCCGATCAACGAAGATTAAATTCATGCCAAATAAACTGCAAAGCAAAAGCATTTCATTTTGAACTTGCTCGCCGCGAACAAATGCAGTAGAAGATAACCCGGCCTTTGCTGCTGCGGTAGCCGTTGCCAAAAGATGGTTAGAATAGGCACCACCAAAAGTAACTAAATGATTCTTGTATTCTAATTTAGCTTTTTGAAGGATGTACTTTAATTTGCGCCATTTATTCCCCGAAATAAAGGGATCAATTAAATCATCACGTTTAACAAAAAGATTATTAAACGGTTCGATTTTTAATTTCTGTACTGGACTGTATATTTTTTCAAACACGTGTAAAAATAAAAAACACCTGCGAATTGCAAGTGTTTCTTTTGTTCTTTAAGGCAGATTATTATTTAAAATATATCTTCCTTACAAGGTAAGGGAAGAAATTTAGAACAATCTTTACATTTTGGGTAAAATTTTTCATAGGATTCTGTTTTACTAGTTGTTTAAGAGCAAATAATAAGCCAAACATTTAATTGTGGCAAATTGTTTTTGATTTGTTAATATAAATTTAATGCTGTTTGAATGCTTTATGCACCAAGCTTATATCTGTGCAGTTAATTGATTGCACTAATAATTAGCATTTTGTTTTTTGGAGGATTGGTCGAATGGTGCGATTTGTCCTAATAGACGAGATTTGGAGCGTTTTTTTCATTGAGAGTTTAATTAATTATACAAATATAGTCGTGATTTATTGAAACTAAAAATTTAGTAAGGGCTTTGAATAATAAAATGATTAAAAAAGCATTCCTTTTAGGGATAAACTAAAGGTGGAATAAATGTCTTAACATTAGGTTATTGTCCTATTCCCAGGCCAATACCAGCATTAACCATATTGTATTTCGCAGCAGTATAAGAACTATAAAATTTAAAAAATCCAAATTTCAATTGAAAGCCTAAACTTGCTCTAGCGCCATCAATATCTCTTTGCTTAACATTAACCGGGTCGGTATAGTTTACAGATGTGCCATTACCAGTATCAAAAGAATAAGTGCCTAAAGCTTTTAAATTTGTTGTAGAAGTCTGGTAACCAACGCTCGCAAATGGGGTAAAGAACAAAATTTTCTTCGAAACAATTGCATCAATATTTACACCGTTAAATCTCGCATCAATTCTTTGATTAGAATTTGTAGAATTATTTATATTTAATGGTAGCTCATATCTAAATTGAGTAAAACCACCTGCAATCGCAATATCAATTGGAACTAATTTTTGCGATTTACCCATAAATAGTGGCAATAATTCAACCTTTGCACCAACCCCAATCATGGATAAGCTTCCTAAATCAGAACTTAGTTTAACCTTTGGCATTGCTCTAACCGAAATATCGATGTTCTTTGGCAAGCCTAAAGTAGCTTGTATTTGTGCTGATGGAACGCCATGAAACCCCAACCCTTGAGGCAGATTAAAAAATGTTGTAGTTGGAATTCCGTTGCTACTATAAATCTGCATTCTACCGCCGGGTTGGCTGCTACCAAACGCAGTTGGACCTAAAGACGATGCTCCAGCGGCTGGTCTGATGTTACTTAATCCCAATGTATTTACATCATAACTGCGATCTGATTGTGGTACCAAAGCTAATGAACCTGAAACGCGAACATCGAATTTAAGAAAGCCTTTAGATTTTGCTGTATTCGTCCATCCATCTGATAAACCAACACCCAAACCTTTATAAAGTGGTTCGAAATAAGCATTAATTAATTTTGTCGCATCAGCCGGACCAGATTTAAACAAATCGCCAACATCTTGCTGAGCATTTGCTTGCACCGAAATTATCAAAATTATAAGGCTGAAAATCAGTTTACTAAAGTAGATGTTCTTCATTATTTGGTTTTTAAGGATGATGAAAAAAAGCTAATCGGAATATCATTTTTCGTCAACTAAAATCATTCCAAAAAATTTTGCTGTTAAAAGCATATTTTTGCGATATGGAAAATATTGCCGAATTGCAGGAATCAGAAGAGCAGGAATTATATGAGCATTTAAAAATTATTGTTGATAAAGGGCAATCTCTGCTACGAATTGATAAATTTTTAATGGTTCGTGTAGAAAATGCTTCACGCAATCGCATTCAAAATGCAATCGATGCGGGCAATGTGTTGGTTAATAAAAAGCAAATAAAATCGAGTTACAAGGTTAAGCCTTTTGATGAGATTTCTATTGTTTTGCCTCATCCGCCACGCGATACTGAAGTTTATCCCGAAGATATCCCATTAGATATTATTTATGAAGATAGCGACCTTTTAGTGGTTAATAAAGTTGCCGGAATGGTGGTTCACCCAGGTTTTAATAACTATACAGGCACTTTAGTCAATGCTTTAGCCTTTCATTTTGAACAACTTCCGCAATTGCCAGGCAACGATGGTCGACCAGGTTTAGTGCACAGAATTGATAAAGATACCAGCGGTTTATTGTTAATTAGTAAGAACGAGAAATCGATAACGCATTTAGCCCGTCAGTTTTTTGATCACAGCATCACCAGAAAATATATTGCTTTGGTTTGGGGCGATTTAGAAAATAATGGCACGGTTACTGGTTACATTGGCAGAAGTGTGAAGGATAGGAGAGTGATGGATATTTACGATGATGAAGAAAAAGGCAAATGGTCGGTAACACATTACACGGTTTTAAAACGGATGGGATATGTTACATTGATCAGTTGTGAATTAGAAACTGGGCGTACGCACCAAATTAGGGCACATATGCAACATATTGGGCATCCATTATTTAGCGATGCAATGTATGGAGGCGATAAGATTTTGAAAGGCACAACGTTCAATAAATACAAGCAATTTGTAGATAATTGTTTCGAATTGCTGCCTCGTCAAGCTTTACATGCGCAAAGTTTAGGCTTCATTCATCCAACAACAAAAGAATATATGCTCTTTGAATCGCCATTGCCAGCAGATTTTAAAGCAGCATTAAATAAGTGGGAAAATTATATTGCGGCATCTTAAAATATGGCTCAACAATACGTACTATTTAATGATGAATTTCATGCAGCAGATGTACCAGTTTTAACCGCATCTAATAGAGGTTTCAAATTTGGCGATGGTTTATTTGAAAGCATGCGGATGATTAACAACAAACTTTTATTTGCCGAATTACATGCTGATAGGTTGGTTGCCGGTATGAAAGCGCTAAAGATAGACGGACATGCTTTAATGGATGATTATTTTATCAGACAGAAAACGGCTGAGCTTTGTAAGCGTAATAAATGGAACGGAAACGTACGTTTCAGGTTGTCCGTTTATCGTGAAGGTGCTGGTGTGTACACCCCTGAAATAAATAAGGCCGGATATATTTTAGAGGGGATTCCGTTAAAAAGTAATCACTACGAGTTAAATGCAAAGGGTTTAATTATCGATGTTTTTGATGAAATGACAAAGCCGATTAACCGTTTGGCAAATTTCAAAACATCAAATGCTTTACTTTATGTTATGGCAGGCATTTTTAAAAGTCAAAACCGACTTGATGAGGCCATAATTTTGAATCAAAACGGTTTTTTGTGCGAAAGTATCAGTGCTAATGTTTTTGTAGTTTACGATAATCAAATTTACACGCCTGCACTTACTGAAGGTTGCGTAAGTGGCGTAATGCGAACCGCTATCATGGAAATTGCAAAAATGAATGATATGATTTTGGTAGAAGCGCAAATTAGCCCCGAAATTTTAAACGAAGCAGAAGAAGTTTTCATCACCAATGCTACCCAAGGCATACAATGGGTTATGGGTTATGGCCGCAAACGTTATTTTAATGAGGTTTCTAAATTTTTAATCGAAAAACTCAATTCAAATTATTAACAATAGATAATTATTAACAATAGATAATTATTACACATTTAATTATCGTTTGAAAACGAACTTTCTGTAATCCTTTTGGTTTGGCAGCCCCGTTATCCGCTGTAGCCTCGCAGAAAAAGCTCGGGCTGCCGCTTCTACCGGGTTTATTATGATTGGCTTTTACATTAAAAACCTACTTCTTCGTAAAAATACCTCTGGTAAATCCCTCGCCAATTAAAGTATTATCATCTCTAATTAACAGAAGGATTGTATTTTGTTGGTCGTACAATTTAATCATATCGCCCTCAATAATATATTTCGAGCTGAAAGAAGCACCTGTATAAATATCCGTAACGGTTACCAAATCCTTACTTTTAAAATCAAATGATTGGTACTGCACATCCTCTGTTGTAGCAAATTGACCAGAAATTGTCTTCTCTTTCAAAAATGTAACGTAGCAGAAATAGCCAATTACCAAAACAATTAATGTAACTACAGAAATAAAAATTTTATTCCCTTTAACATATTTAAAAATAAAGAAGAGAATAGTAATTAATAAAACCGCAACAACAGCAAGGAAAATAATTTTTGAATAATCTTGTGTCGTTTGTGGCACTGAAGCAGCCACAACAGCTGATTCGGCTTTTTTAACAGGCGAAATCCTAACTAAAAACTCTTTACTAACATAGCCCTCACCATTCGTTACTTTAATTTTAAAATAACTCGTATCTGTAGAATCGATAACGGCAACATTTTCATTTTCAGGTAAATATCCAATTACTTTGCTTTTAGGATCAGCCTTTTCTCTTACGCGAAGATTATCTGTGGTTACACGGTAAATATCTTCGGTTGATGAAGCCGCTTGTGGTGTGTTTTGTGCTGCTGTAGCTTCTGGTTTATCATTGTTTTGAGGCGTTGTGGTTGGCGGGGCAATTTTTTCTAAAAAATCTTTGCTTACCCAACCTTCTGTATTTTTAAATTTAATTTTTAAATATTTAGCATTTGAAGCGTCTAAAACAGCAACATTTTCTCCACTATTTAAAGAGCCAATTACCTTACTTTTCGCTTCCGAAGTTGACCTTACATTCAAATTATCTGCTTTCACACGATACATATCTTGTGCCTGAAGCTGTACGTTAAAAAGAACAAAAGCGAAAAAAGTAAAAAGAAATTTAGTCATTATATTATTTGTTTAGTTTAAGCAAGGCACTTTAGAATTTGCTCGCTAATAAATGCACTATGCACATTAAATATGCCAAAGGTAGCAAACATGGCCTTAAAACTTCCGAATAATATTAATAAACTCATTTATCTTACCAACTACCACCAGAACCGCCCCCGCCGCTACTACCGCCACCCCAGCTACCGCTGCTTGATGAAGATGACGAACTACTTGAGCCAGAACTGCTAGAAGATGATGAAGATTCTACAAGCATTGCAAGCACTACAGATTTGATGAAAATTTCGTGGTTACAATTACCACACCTTTTAATCTCTTTACCTTCTCCAGTTCTGCTATATGTAGCACGTTTTACAGTGATTACTTTAGGTTGTGCAAGTGTTTTGAAATTACATTCCGGGCATTCGTTGTAGCTATCAAATTTCTCTGCAGGCCACATTTTAATTTGATGTTCTTTTTTATCTGTGCTTTCCCAAATGTCGTAATCGTAAACGAATAGGGTTTCCTCTTTCCTTTGTCCAGCGTTTAAGTAAGGTTTACCTTCAACATTAACATCTCTATCAATGCGATGCATTTCTTTGTTTTTGCTATCCAAAACCGGGCTAAATCTTGATTTTAAATTATTTCTGGTGCTTACATTTCTCCAGATAGCCAATAAAAGTAGGGGGGAAAGCAAAGTTAAAGGCAATATTTTTTTGTTTAATTCTTTTGCTGCTTCGAAGAAATTTTCATCGTCTGTATGGTTTTTTCTTAATGTTGATAATCCTGAAATATATCTGGAGAAAATAACGAGCGAAAGAATTACATAAAGAATAATTGGAATGCTGCTTAAAGATAAATCAGGCATTTGAAAGCTGAATATGAAAGCCCACACAAAAAACGAGATAAAAACAAACAATGCAATTCCTATACATCCTCCCGATAAGGCTTTATCATAAGTATTATAGTTTTTATTATTCTTTTTAATTGGTACAACCGATGCTTTTTTCTTGAGATAAATAAAACCTAATGCAAACAGAATAAGTACAGCAATTGAATAAATTGTCGGGTCTTTCCATTCGTTTTTACTTTTACTGCTCTCGGCAATTAGCGATTGAATTTCTGCTTCATTATTTGGGTTTGTAAGAAAATCAGCGATATTGTTTAGCGAGTTTATTATACCCTCATCATAACTCTGTGTTTTAAACGCTGGAACCAAATTTCGCTCTGCGATGTGTTTTAATTTAACATCGGGAAGTAAGCCTTCCAAGCCATAACCAGTTATAAAACGATATTTTCTTCTATCTATTGATGCAAACAAAAGCAAACCATTGTCTACCCCTTTTTTACCAATGCCCCACTTTCTAAACAATTTAATCCCAAAATCGAACTCATCGAGATTTTCATCAAAATCTTTTACGATAACAACCGCGATTTCTGTTTTAGTTCTTAGTTCAAGTTTTGTTATCAATCTATTAATAGAATCAACATCAGATAAAATACCATCCGGATCGCTAACGAAATAATCTTGTCCTAATCTTTTAGGATCGGGAATTTCATCAATCGTATATTTTTTCTGTGAAAAGCAATTAAAACTCGCTGCAAGTAGAATTAGAAATAGTAATTTTCTCATCTAAAGAATTCTTGTTACGCTGATAACCTAGTTTTTTGGATGTTTATTTGCCGAATAACAATCTACTATTCGTTTAAAATTTTATCTAAAACTTTATCCAGTTTTTCTTTATTGTTTCTGTAAGATTGTAAATCGAATAATTTTACCGTTTTAAACTCGATAGGATGGCTTTCGCTTTGTAAAGAAATATAACCAGAGGTAAGTGGTGTGCCATCAACTTTAACCTTCGGGTCGAAATTTAAAACGCTGCCACCGCCAATATGTGGTTTTGTATATTCTAAAACTACTTCTTTGTTAATGATATGTTTGATAACAGAATCGCCCAAAACCAAAAAATCGGCAGTTACCCATTGGTCGCCTGCATATGTTTTTGATTTAGAATCAAGGCAATGTTGAGTAAATAATTTATCCTGAAAGGTGATTTGCGTACCAGGAGTACAAACATTGCTGGTGTGTCTATCATGCTCTCCATCGCCACCAAGAATTTGCCCCTCAATAGAAATTGGAAAGTCCTGGTCTTTTAAAATCGTTTCCGGCGCCTGGCAATGCAACATCACACCACTATTTCTTAAAGCCCAGCCTTCGCCACCATTTGCCTGCTCGCCAACAAAGCGATAGGTAATTCTTAACAGATATGATGAAAATGGTTTTTTATAATAGATGTGACCATACTGTTGATTGAATTCGGTGTAGCCATCGTAACGAACTTTCATTAATCCATCTTCAACACGAAAGGTATTGCCGTAGTTTTCATTTAATTCGTGTTTCGCAATTTTAATCGTCCAATCTTTAAGGTCTTTACCATTAAAAAGATTAATCCAACCTTTTTGGGCTTGAGATTTTGACGAGAGAAAGCCGGATAATAGAATGATTGCTGAAAGAAGTTTCAATTTCATAGGTAGCATTTTAGGGTTTTGCTAAAAATATGAAATTAAATTAATTCAATACGTTAAGAAATTAATTTATGTGGTTTCAGCTAAAAATGGATTAACTTTTTCTAAAGCAAAAACTAATTGTTCATCTTGCGTTAAATCAGTATTGTCCAAAATAATTGCATCATCAGCTCTAACCAACGGACTTTCTTTTCTGGTGGTATCTGCATAATCTCTGTGCGCTAGGTTTTCGAAAACGTCTTCTAGTGATGTTGTATTATTTCCTTTGCTTTCCAATTCTCTAAAACGTCTTTCAGCCCTGATTTTTGGGTCGGCGGTCATAAAAAACTTTACTGGAGCATTAGGGAAAACCGTTGTACCAATATCGCGACCATCCATAACAATGTTTTTCGATTTGCCCATTCTTTGTTGCTGCTTAACCATTTCATGGCGAACAATTTTATGTGCAGAAACTTCACTTACGTTTTCAGAAACTGGCATCAAGCGGATTTCATCTGAAACTTCTTCACCATTTAAAGTGATATGTGATTCATAATCACGGGAGTGAAAATTTAATTCGATGTGTTGTAGTGCGTCTATAACTTGCGCATCATCGTTTACGTTAATCTTATTTCTTAAAAAATATAAAGTAACAGCACGATACATGGCACCGCTGTCAATGTAAATAAATCCCAATTTTTTTGCAAGCGCTTTGGCAAGCGTGCTTTTTCCACAAGATGAATAGCCATCGATGGCAACAACAATATTCTTTTTCATTGTGCGGCAAAGGTAAATAAAATAGGAGCAGAATATTAATTCTTAAGCACAAAAAAAAATGCGAACCTTTAGGTTCGCATCAATCTATTTTTTGAATTTTGCAATCCAAACAGAATTGTAAGGATGTATCCACTCTTCGTGTTGTAAATACCAAAATAGACCTTCATCAATTCTAAATGCAAACAATCCATTTAAAACGTGGTTGGCGTTGTGAGTTGTGTAATCTTTTCTATAACTAAAATATGTTACTAGAACAGCTTTTTTATGGTCGCCTTCATCAGTAATTTCTAATGTGCAAGGATCAAATGCAGCTGCAAATCTGAAATTCCCATTAAAACGTTCACCCCATTTATTCCATGCAACACTGTTTTTACCTTTTAAGTGCATCATTTTTTGAATATCAGGCGCTTGTAAATAGTCATTGCTATAAAAAATTCTGGTTTTGTTTTCTTTACGAAATAGCATGTAAAAATTTTGGATACTCGCTTCCGGAAATGGAATAATGTCTCCAACAGTTACCATTAATAATGTTCCATAAATGGCACTTTTTTCTTTAAAATTTAAATGATAACCACGATTTATCTGGTCTTGAAAAGCTGCTGCGTGGTTGTTATATTGGCGAAGGTTATAAGGTGTAGAAATAACAAATAGTGCAATACCGGATAATAAAGTTATAGTTATAAATTTTCTACTCTTTTTTCTGAAGAAAGATACCAGAGCGAAAATCAGAGTTACAAGAAATAAATAGAAAACGTGAAGTGAATAGCAAAAAGTCCACAATAATAAAAATGCGAATACAGTGCAAATAATAACGAATAACAATGTTCTCAAGAAATAGCCTAATTTCTCGATAAAAGTTTTGAGTTTCATGTTTTAGAGCTCGAATTTGTTTGGAATGATTTTTTGAAGTTAAAATTTATCATCGAATAAACAAAATACTGATGTTTTGAATGATTAAATTAACAAACAATGCTTGCATTTTTTCGCATACCTTTGCTCGTATACAAATATCAATTCAATGATTCCTGATAAAGAACAAATCCTTAAAAATGTTGCTTTTAAAACCTCTAGAAGTGGTGGCAAAGGTGGACAAAACGTTAACAAGGTTTCGAGCAAAGTTGAGCTTATTTTTAATATTGGTGATGCAGATTTTTTATCCGAAGAAGAAAAAATATTGATACAAGAAAAATTAGCAAATCGATTAGATAGTGAGGGTTTGCTACACATTGTTAGTCAGGAGGATAGAAGTCAACTCCTAAATAAGGAAAAAACAATCGTTAAATTAATCGACTTGATAAAGAAATCACTTTTAGTGCAAAAGAAGCGTAAAGCCGTTAAAATTCCAAAATCAGTTATTGAAAATAGATTAAAAAACAAAGCGATTAATGCGTCTAAAAAAGATTCGAGAAGGAAACCAAGTGCAGATTAACTTTTACCAAATCTATAGTATAAACTTAATCCTCCATAGTTTTGCGCTTTGGCGGCGCTTTTAACTTCCTTGGTTTTGAAAATCACATTAAAATCAATTGTAAATCTCTGCGAACTATAGTTTACTCCAAATTGCTGCTCGAAAACGATTGGTTTAATTCCAAAAGTTAGAGGGCTATTATTGTTAAAAAGGCTTCCCTGAATGGTTGCATCATAAGCAACAACATTTAATTGTGGTTTTAAATAGACGAAAAATTCTGAATTATTTAGTTTCTTGGTTTTAGCTTCTCCAATTACAGCATTATGATAAGCTGAGTTAAACAATTGATTTAGTCTGCCGGCTCTAAAAACTGCCGAAGCTCCAACACCGCTAAAAGTAGTACCTAAATTTGCGTAACCGCTTCCACTTAAATCTACTATATTATCATTTGAGCGGATAATTAACTTACTGTAATTAGCAGATAAATTAACAGCAATTTCATTTTTAATTTGGTAATCCCATCCCGCAGGTGTGTAAAAGCCAACTGTTTTATGGAGAAATTCTTGTGCATCTTGAGCTAATGAATTTGGACCAACTGTTCCGATTTCTACGCTGGTTTTAAGTAGGCTTTCTTTTTTATAGAAAATTGAATATGCTGCTCCTGCGTAAAGATAACCAGCAAATGGTCTGTCTTGATCTTCTTTTTTCGCAACTTGCCCCCAATACGGTGTAAATATTTTCTGACCCACAGAAATTTCATAAGTTTTCTTTTCTACACTTTCAGATAATTTACTCGGATTTAAGGCTCGTCTGAAATAGATGAATAAACCATTTGTGTAGTATCTATCGTTTAAGGTTGCCAAATAAGCATCGTTTTCAGTTTTAAAACCAAACTCGTTTTTAAAGCTTTGTGCATTTGCTGTGCAGAAAAAAAATACTGCAACTAAAGAAAGTAAAAATGATTTCATAAAAAAGTCCCGATGAATTATCGGGACTATAAAAGTATTTAATGTAATTGAATTAATTATCTGTTCATCTTAATAAAAATGAATTATTGATATTTAATTAACGATTGTAGCTGTTTTAATAGTTAAATCAATCGGTTTCTTTACTTTGTTTTTCAGTAAAGCAAGTTCAATAACCTCGCTCATTTCAGTAACATAATGAAATTTTAGATCTTTAATGTAGCTTTCTTTAATCTCCAAAATGTCCTTTCTGTTGCTTTTGCAAAGGATAATTTCCTTAATGTTGGCTCTTTTTGCCGCAAGAATCTTTTCCTTTATACCACCAACTGGCAAAACTTTTCCACGTAAAGTGATTTCGCCCGTCATAGCTAAATGTTGTTTTACTTTACGTTGAGTAAATGCCGATGTTAATGCGGTAAGCATGGTAACACCTGCAGAAGGACCATCTTTTGGAGTTGCACCAGCCGGAACGTGAACGTGAACATCCCAATTATCAAATAAGGTATAATCGATGCCAAACTCTGCTGCATGTGCTCTTAAATAAGCCAAAGCAATAACAGCTGATTCTTTCATTACATCGCCTAAATTACCGGTTAAAGTAAGTTTACCCTTACCCGGACTTAAACTCGATTCGATGAATAAAATATCGCCACCAACGCTTGTCCAGGCTAAACCTGTAACCACACCAGCAACTTCATTACCTTCATACAAATCCTTATCGTAAATTGGCGCACCTAAAATACGCTCTACATCTTCATTGGTTAAAGTAACATTGTATTCTTCTTCCATTGCCAGTTTTGTAGCTACGCCACGTACCAAAGAACCAATTTTTTTCTCTAAACCACGAACACCGCTTTCTCTGGTATAATCTTCAATCACCTTTTCAATTAAATTAGGTTTAAGAACAATATCTTTAAGCTTTAAACCATGATTTTCTTTTTGTTTCGGCAATAAGAATTTCTTCGCAATTTCGATTTTTTCTTCAATCGTATAACCATTTACTTCGATAATCTCCATACGATCAAGCAAAGCTGGCTGGATTGTGCTTAAAGAATTTGCGGTTGCTATGAATAAAATGTTAGATAAGTCGTAATCAACTTCCACATAGTGATCATAAAAAGCATTGTTTTGCTCAGGGTCTAAAACTTCAAGCAAAGCTGATGAAGGGTCGCCTCTGTGGTCGGTACCCACTTTATCAATTTCATCTAAAACAAAAACAGGATTATCGGCACCAGCTTTTTTAATTGAAGAAATTATTCTACCCGGCATCGCACCGATGTATGTTTTTCTGTGACCACGAACTTCTGCTTCATCTCTAATTCCACCAAGCGCCATACGTACATAATTACGGCCTAAAGCCTTAGCGATTGATTTTCCTAAAGAGGTTTTACCAACTCCCGGAGGGCCAACCAAACAAAGTATTGGCGCTTTCATATCCCTTTTCAGTTTTAAAACTGCAAGATATTCAATTATGCGTTGCTTAACTTTTTCAAGTCCGAAATGGTCTTTATCTAAAATGCGTTGCGCTCTTTTTAAGTCGAAATTATCCTTTGTTAATTCGCTCCAAGGCAAATCAAGTAATAATTCTAGGTAATTTAACTGAACAGAATAATCAGGCGCAGCAGGATTCATTCTGCCAAGTTTATCTAACTCTTTATCAAAGTGCGCATCAACCTGTTTCGACCATTTTTTCTTTTTTGCCCTTTCTTGTAAAGCATCAAATTCAATATCTGCCGAGCTTCCGCCCAACTCTTCCTGAATGGTTTTTAACTGCTGATTTAAAAAGTAATCCCTTTGTTGCTTATCTAAATCGGTGCGAACTTTAGATTGAATTTGATTTCTCAATTCAAGCATTTGCAATTCGACCATTAAAAGCTCCATAACTTTTTGTGCCCTACCAAGCAAATTATCCATTTCCAGGATTTTTTGCTTATCCGCCATTTCGGCATTCATATTTGATGAGATAAAATTTATCAAAAATGAATTGCTCTCTATGTTTTTAAGCGCAATGCTGGCTTCTGTAGGAATATTTGGCGAAAGCTGGATAATTTGAGCAGACATTTCCCTTATCGAGGCAATTAAAGTTTTAAATTCTTTGTCTGCCTTATGTTTCTGCTCTTCAAATTTCTTAATTGTTGCGGTAATATATGGCTCATTCTGAACCTCTTCGATTAAGCTAAAACGCTGTTTACCTTGGATAATAACTGTTGTATTTCCATCAGGCATTTGAAGTAATTTAATAATATTGGCAACTGTACCAACAGTATTAAGTTGTTCAAAAGTTGGGTCTTCTATCGAAACATCTTTCTGAGAAACAACGCCAATTATTTTGTTGCCTTTGTAAGCTTCTTTAATCAGTTTTATTGATTTATCTCTCCCAACCGTGATAGGAATAACAACACCTGGAAATAAAACAGTATTACGTAATGGTAAAATTGCTAAAACCTCTGGCGTTTCTTCATTATTCATATCATCTTCATCCTGCTGAGACATAAGCGGGAAAAATTCGGTATCCTCATTAATAATCGGCATTGCTGTATTAAAATCAAATATATCGTGTTTGCTCATTCTTATATTTTATAACGACAAACTGGCAGTTTAGTCGTTGGTAATTTGTGTGTATTTATTCTGGGTATATTAATTTCAACTCTTGTGCCAAAGTTGTTTTAAATTAATGTTAGCTTAAAATTGGTATAATGTTATGATAAAACGGCAGAGAATATAAATTATTCACCATGTATCATATTATTTAATTTTTAACGTTAAAGGTATTGTTTACGCTTTTAGTCAATGTAAAAAAATTAAACCACATTATTTTCTAAGAATTGAATTATATTGCGTGAATATTACTCTATTTTTTCTGTCGAAATTTTAGATTTATCAACTTATTATTAGTACATGAACTTTATTAAACAAGCCATTTTAGGGTTAATTATTATCTCATCAACAAGCAGTTACGCACAAAGTAGTATTGATAAAAAGATTATGGATGCGATGCTAAAAGGCGACTACAAAGCAGCTGTAGCGCAGTTAGAAAAAGCAAGCACAAAAGATCCAAATAATGTTAACGTATTAAAAATGCTGGGTTATTCTTATTATCAAAGCGGCGACTATGAAAATTCGATAACCACTTACAGTAACTTAATTGTTTTAAAACCAACAGAAGTTTCCGCATATTATTATAGAGGAAAAGCCCGCTTAAATGTGGCCAATGATCCTAAACAATCCTTAAATACCATGAGGGAGAATTTCTATCTTGCGGCGATTAAAGATTTTACTAAAGCAAGCGAATTAAGTGGCGAGGAAGATACTCAAATGCTTCAAAACAGAGGCTTGGCGTACAAAGATTATGCAATTTTTAAATCGTTTAAAGCAAAGAAAAATGTAGAAAAACAAGCTTGTGTTGCATTGTTTAACAATTCGATAGCTGATTTTCAGAAAGTTTTAACCTTGCAACCTTTAAGAAAAGATATTATCGATTGGATAACTTATGATAAAGCTCAAATTGCGAGTTTAAAATAATTAACTGGTAAGAAGAAAGGGCGAATTGTTTAAACAGTTCGCCCTTTTTTTGTTTTAGAATACTTCTTTTACCTGATATTTTTTCTCTTTGAGGAGTTTTATTTTTTGATGCTTATTTATTAAGTATAAACTATCGGGATAATACAAAAGTGTATCTAATGAAGTATAAAGTATGTTTTTGTTCGCAATAAGTATTTCAATCTTTCTTACTTTTTCCGCTTGATAATCAATTTGTACCTTCTTAACCGGAATCTTTCTGTTTGATGATGTATAGACTATCTTATCCTTACTTTTTTGGATTTTAAAACTTCCTTTCCAAGATGCTTTGTTTATGTCTGCATTTGTGAAAATTGAAAATTCTTTATCCCAATCTTTAAGGTTTAAGTTTTTAGTTTCTGTTGAACCATCAATATTTACTTCCTTTAATATTTTAGGGTTTGATTGATTTAACCTCAAACTTTCATTTTTGAAATACCCTTTAATATCAAAATACAATAAATCTGCATTCGCTTTCAGTTCTTTTTCCTGATTGCAGGAAATTAAAACTAAGGCAAATACAGATACTATTATTTTTTTAATCATTATACTAAAACGTTACCTGTCATTTCTTCAGGAATGTTTACACCTAATATTTTTAAAACCGTTGGTGCAATATCGCCCAATTTACCATCGGCAATTTGCTTGTAATCATTATCAATTAAAATACAAGGAACTAAATTGGTGGTGTGAGCCGTATTTGGAGAACCATCTCCATTTACCATAAATTCAGAATTACCGTGGTCGGCAAGTAATATAAATGAATATCCATTTTCCAAACCTTTGCTAACTACAGTTTCGGCGCATTTATCAGCGGTTTCTACCGCTTTAATTACGGCCTCAAAAACACCTGTATGCCCAACCATATCCGGATTGGCAAAATTTAAGCAAATAAAATCTGCCCATCCTGTTTCAATTTCTTTTGTTATGGCATCGGTAATTCCTGATGCGCTCATTTCTGGCTGCAAATCATAAGTTGCAACTTTTGGTGAAGGAATTAAAATTCGTTTCTCGTTTTCAAATTCAGTTTCTCTTCCGCCAGAAAAGAAAAATGTTACATGTGGGTATTTTTCAGTTTCGGCAATACGGATTTGATTTTTACCCTGCTCAGCCAAAACCTCGCCTATGGTTTTTGTTAAATCATCTTTGGTAAAAACTACATTAACTTTTTCAAAACTTTCATCATAGGTTGTCATAGTAACATAATACAATGGCAGTTTATGCATTTGTTGCTCTGGAAAATCTTTTTGGGTTAATGCGGTTGTAATTTCCCTTCCTCTATCTGTTCTAAAGTTGAAGCAGATTACAACATCGTCATTTTTAATGGTTGCAATTGGTTCACCATTTGCAGAAGTAAAAACAACTGGTTTAATAAATTCGTCCGTTACACCTTCATCATAAGATTTTTTAATACTTGCTAATGCATCTTGAGATTTCTCGCCAACTCCATTAACCATTACATCGTAAGCTTGTTTAACACGCTCCCAACGGTTATCTCTATCCATTGCGTAATAACGGCCAATAAGAGATGCAAGTTTTGTTGATGAATTTTTAATGTGATTTTCTAAATCGGTAATAAAGCCTAAACCAGAATTCGGGTCGGTATCTCTACCATCTAAAAAAGCATGTACATAACTATTTTGCACTTGAGCTTCATTTGCGGCATCGCAAAGCGCCTTTAAATGTTCTATATGCGCATGAACACCACCGTTTGAAACCAAGCCAATAAAATGAACCGCCTTATTATTTGCCTTTGCATATTCAAAAGCATTAACCAAAATAGGATTGCTATGCAATTCTCTATCTGCAATTGCCTTATTAATTCTTCCAAGTTCTTGATAAACGACTCTTCCGGCGCCTAAATTCATATGGCCAACTTCCGAATTACCCATCTGCCCGGCTGGTAAACCAACAGCTTCACCAGATGCTTCTAATTTTGAATTTGGATATTTCTGAAGTAGTGAGTCGAAAAATGGAGTATTGGCAGCAAATGCAGCATCAGAATTATCGTGTTTTCCGTAACCCCATCCATCAAGAATAATAAGAGCAAGTTTTTTATTTTTCATTCGTTTTAAGTTTTAAGCCTTTTAGCATCCATTCATTAATTTTGAGGATATATTGGCTATAGCGGCAATATTATATATACAATTTTTAAAACATTCTAATTTAAATGATGTTTTAATGATTCTTTACAAAGCAAATATAAGTTTATTGAAGCTTATACAAATTAAGAAATCCTTTTTTTGATAAGCTAATGGCATAATTTTAGCTACATGATCAGTATAAAATACAGAAATGATCCGAAGCTTATTTTTATTTTTAGTTGCTATATCGCCGATTTATCGTTCTATTGGCCTTCAGGCAGATATTATCGATGATTTATCATCACATTTCAGATCAGGAAATTCAAAAGAAATTGCTAAAAATTTCGCACCAACAATTGAATTAATTATCATTGATGAAGAAGATGTATACTCAAAAGCACAGGGTGAACAAATTTTGAAGGATTTTTTTAGCAAACATCAACCTACCAAAACCAGTATTTTTCATCGGATAAATAACAGTCAGAATTATAGGTTTGGTGTAATCATGCTTAGCACCTCAAAAGAAAGTTTCAGGGTTTCTGTAACAATGAAAAAGTTTAATAATGTTTTTCTAATTACTGAACTCCGGATAGAACCTTCAAAAGATTAATCAAGTCTTTTTAAAGCTCCAAATTCCAGCTTAAATTGCCTAATCGTAAATAATTGTTATTTTTGAAGTCTAAAAACCATCATTTTGGATAAAGAACTTCTATCACAATTTATAAAAAATGCGCTTGCCGAAGATGTTGGCGATGGCGATCACACCTCATTATCAACAATTCCTGTAAATACACAAGGCAAAGCCAAATTGATTATAAAGGAAGATGGCATCTTAGCCGGAATTGAACTTGCCTCTTTAATTTTTGAGGAAGTTGATGCTGAACTAAAAGTTGATACATTATTAACTGATGGAACTCCTGTTAAAGTTGGTGATATTGCATTAACCGTTTCTGGAAGTACGCATTCTATTCTTGTTGCAGAACGTCTGGTTTTAAACTGTATGCAACGAATGAGTGGTATTGCAACTAAAACCAATAGAATTGTTTCCAAGCTAAGTAAATTAAAAACTAAGTTACTTGATACAAGAAAAACAACACCAGGTTTACGTTATTTAGAGAAATGGGCAGTAAGAATTGGTGGTGGAGTTAATCACAGAATTGGTTTATACGATATGATTTTAATAAAAGATAATCATGTTGATTATGCTGGTGGAATTGCCAATGCTATAAATTCTGCAAGAAACTACCTTCAAGAGCAGCATAAAAATCTACAAATTGAAATTGAGGTGAGGAATATTGAGGAATTAAATCAGGTTATTGAAGCTGGTGGTGCAGATAGAATTATGCTTGATAATTTTAGCTTCGAAAACTTAACAAAGGCTGTAGATTTAATTGATGGTAGATTTATAACCGAAGCTTCAGGAGGCATAACAGAAGAAAATGTAGAAGAATACGCGGCTTGTGAAGTCGATTTTATTTCTATGGGCGCTTTAACGCATTCAGTTAAAAGCTTAGATATGAGCTTAAAAGCATATTAATCTGTAATTTCATATATAAAGAAAAGCTTATTTTTTGTATCATTGTAGGCTATGGTCACGGTTTATTCTCTCTCTGCACTGTTATTTGCATACCTTTTTGGGTCTATTCCAACGGCGGTATGGTTAGGTCAGGCTTTTTATGGAGTTGATGTTAGAGAATACGGAAGTGGAAATGCAGGCGCAACCAATACTTTTCGCGTTTTAGGTAAAAAAGCCGGTATTGCTGTAATGATTATCGACATTGCCAAAGGCTACACTGCAACAAATCTTGCCTATCTGATAGGCATGTCTGTTACAGGTCCGCAACATTCTGTTGTATTTGTAAATTACCAACTTGCATTAGGCGTTACTGCTGTAATGGGGCATTTGTTTCCAATATTTGCAGGTTTTAGGGGTGGCAAAGGTGTGGCCACACTTTTTGGAATGATTTTGGCAGTTAACTTCCACGCATCTATGCTTTGTGTTCTGGTTTTCGTGGTTGTGTTATTGCTAACAAAATATGTATCGCTAAGTTCTATCTGTGCAGGATTTACGTTTCCATTAAGTGTTGTTTTTCTGTTTCAGGTTTCCATTAAATCTGAAGTGCTTTATGGTATGGCGGTTTGCGTTTTAATACTGGTAACACACCAAAAAAATCTCGAAAGGTTGCTGAAAGGCAAAGAATCAAAAGTGTATTTGTTTAAGAAAAAAACTAATTAATTAACAAAAACACATTCATCAAAACTTATTTGTAAGCGCTCTGTTTCACTTACAATATTTTACCAATCTTATTAAAAATCGCAATATGAAAAAGTTATTTTTAACAGCTGGTGTAGCTGGAGCTTTATTATTTAACTCATGTTCTACAGTTCCATTAACCGGGCGTAGCCGATTTGACTTAGTGAGTAATGATCAGGTTTTACCAATGGCTTTTCAGGCTTATAATACATTCTTAACTGAAAATAAAACTACAGTTTTACCCGCGTCAAATGCGCAAGCTTTAAAGGTTAAAACAATTGGTGCTAAACTTATTACTGCTGTAAAATCTTATATGAATAGCAACAACTACGGTAATTTAATTGCAGATTACCAGTGGGAAGTTAATGTTGTTCAAAACAATGAAAAAAATGCATGGTGTATGCCAGGTGGCAAAATTGTGGTTTACACTGGGATTTTGCCAGTAACGCAAGATGATGCGGGATTAGCAACTGTAATGGGGCATGAAATTGCCCATGCAATTGCTGGTCACTCGGCCGAAAGAATGTCAAATGAAATGGTTGCGCAAGGTGTTGGTGCTGCGGCGGGTGTTGCATTATCTAAAAACCCTAAAACGCAATCAATTTTTAACACACTTTATGGTGTCGGAACGCCAGTTGCCATGTTGAAATTTAGCAGAAACCAAGAATTAGAAGCCGATAGATTGGGTTTAATTTTTATGGCGATGGCTGGTTACAATCCTCAAAATGCCACGGCTTTTTGGAATAGAATGTCGGCAGCTTCTGCAGGTGCACAAAAACCAGCAGAATTTTTAAGTACGCACCCAAGTGATGCGACTCGAATTGCTCAAATTCAGAAATATTTGCCAGAAGCACAACAGTATTACAAGAAATAGTGTAAAGTTAAAAGTAAAAAGTTGAAGGTTGAAAGTTTAATGCTTTCAACCTTTTTTTATGCCCTTTGTGTTTATGAATTATTGAAACAGCCTCTGTAAGTGATTGTTTTGACTAACGACTAATGACTATTTCCCCAATACCTTCAAAATTGCACTTGCTTTCAGTAAACATTCATCATATTCTTTTTCGGCATCTGCTTGATAAGTTATTGCTCCACCAACTTGAAAGGATAAATATTTATTATTCTGATTATAAAGTATGCTGCGGATAATTACATTGAAATCAAAATCTCCATTAGGACTGATGCAACCAAAGGAACCTGAATAAACGCCTCGTTTAGAAAATTCAAATTCTTCTATTAATTGCATAGCTTTTACCTTTGGAGCACCGGTCATTGAGCCCATTGGGAATGCATTTTTAATTGCATCAATAAAATGGGTTTCTGGATTTAGTTCACAACTAATTGTAGAAATCATTTGATGAACTTGCGGGAACGTATAAATACCGAACAATTCATCAACTTTCACAGAGCCTTTTACTGCTGATTTAGTTAAGTCGTGACGAACCAAATCAACAATCATTACATTTTCCGCCTGCTCTTTTACATCATTTTTAAGGTTGATTTTGATTTGTTCATCTTCGGCTAAATCTGTACTTCTTTTTGCCGTACCTTTTATTGGTTGAGAGATTAATTTTGAATTCCGCTTACACAAAAAACGTTCTGGCGTAGCCGATAATATATAATGTTGATGAATTTTAAAGTAGCCTGCAAATGGAGTAGGGGAGATTTTATTTAACGATTCAAAAGTTTCTACAGGATTTATTGCTGCATTTTCTGCAAAAAACTCCTGACAAAAGTTTACTTCATAAATGTCTCCGCGAACAATATGTTCCTTTAAACCACTAACTTGATTTATATATTGACTTTTAGAGAGTTTTTGATTGATTTTTAGGTTTGGCGATGATGTTGCTTCTAAAACTTTAAAACTGTTTATCTCGTTTAAAATGGAATCATTTCCTAATAAAACTTCGGCTTTCCCATCTTTAAAACCGATTAAATGTTTTGGTGCAAAGAAATATAAATCAGGGAATTGTAGCTTATCCGCATTTGCAGAAAGCAAATCTTCGGTTTCATTTTTTAAATCGTAACTCAAGAAACCGAAAAGCCAGGTTTTATGGCTTTCATAAAATGATTTTAGCTTTTCAAGGGCATACCCAGAATTTGTTTTTAGTTCAGCCTGAACGTCTGCAGCAATAAGAAATTCGTAAGCAGAATATGTATCTGTATATTGATTAGAATCTAAAAAGCAGCAAACATCAAATTGGTTTGCCCAATGCAATGCTTTTTGTTTAAAATCTGATATGTTTTGTGTGGTTTTCAAGCAGCGGCAAAGGTAACTAAACCCGACATAAGTGGAAAGCTTACGGTTGCAGAATCTTTAATTTCCTTATAACGTAAACCGTAACTTGAAACATTGGCGGGACTGAACGTAAATAGATTTACTAATATTGCTTTCCAAATAAAAAAAGCAATCCTAAAATAAGGATTGCTTTGTATGTTATTAAGCTTTTAAGTTACTAAGATGCTGAAATAAATTCAGCATGATGATTGTGTTAACGTAACTCCAAAGTTTGTGCTCTATCCGGACCAACCGATAAGAATTTAATTGGTACTTCTAATTCTTTCTCCAAGAACGCAATGTAATCGTTCAATTTAGCTGGAATTTCATCAATAGAAGTAATTTTAGTAACGTCAGTTGCCCAACCATCAATCGCTTTTAACACTGGTTTTGGTTCAATCGAGATAATGTCGTAAGGCATATAATCAATTGTTTCGCCATTATATTCGTAGTGCGTACAAGCGTAAATTGTGTCGAAAGTGTCTAAAACATCGGCTTTCATCATAATTAATTCGGTAACACCGTTTAACATGATGGCGTATTTCAAAGCTGGAAGGTCAATCCATCCACAACGGCGTGCACGACCAGTTGTAGCGCCAAATTCGTGACCTAAAGCACGTAAGTTTTCGCCAACTTCATTATCTAATTCAGTAGGGAAAGGACCGCCGCCAACGCGTGTACAATAGGCTTTGAAAATGCCGTAAACTGCACCAACTTTGTTTGGCGCAATACCTAAACCGGTACAAGCACCTGCAGTAGTTGTGTTGCTAGAGGTTACGAAAGGGTATGAACCAAAATCAACATCTAACAAAGTTCCTTGAGCACCTTCTGCTAAAACTGCTTTTCCTTCTTTTAAATAACCATTTACAAAGTGTTCGCTATCTACGTGAGGAATTGATTTTAAAAACTCGATTGCTTCAAAAAACGCTGCTTCTTTTTCAGCCAATTCATATTCAAATTCGTAATGAGAAAGAATTTCTGTGTGTTTTTCTACCAGTTTTTGATAACGCTCTTTGAAATCTGGAAGTGTTGTGTCGCCAACGCGTAAACCATTACGACCAGTTTTATCCATATAGGTCGGACCAATTCCTTTTAAGGTAGAACCGATTTTATTTTTGCCCATGCGAGCTTCGTTAGCTGCATCTAATAATTGGTGGCTTGGTAAAATTAAGTGTGCTTTGCGGGCGATAACTAATTTGCCTTCGGCAACTGGATCATGGCCAGCTTTTTTCAAATTATCTAGCTCTCTTTTTAAAATAATTGGATCGATAACTACTCCGTTACCGATGAGATTCATGGTTTTATCGTTAAAAATACCCGATGGGATAGTATTTAAGACAAACTTTTTACCATCGAACTCCAAAGTATGTCCGGCGTTTGGGCCACCCTGAAAGCGGGCAATAAGATCATATTTCGGACTTAGAACGTCAACGATTTTTCCCTTTCCTTCATCGCCCCATTGCAGGCCGAGAAGTACATCTACTTGCGTCATTATTAAAAAATTAAGCTGGTTTTATTTTTTTGGATTGATTTAATTTGCTTCAATTTTTGCAGTTGCTGCTGCATGTTCGTTTACTTTATTTGCCATGCTGCAATCTGAGCAAAAGCCATAAAGGTTTAACGAATGGTGTTTAACATCGAATTTTAAAAGATCGCCAACCATGGTTTGGATTTGGTGAATTCGAGGATCGCAAAATTCTACAACCTTACCGCATTCGATACAAATTACATGGTCGTGTTGGCGGTAACCATAAGATTTTTCGAATTGTGCCATGTTTTTACCAAACTGATGCTTGGTAACCAAATCACAAGAAACCAAAAGCTCTAAAGTATTATATACTGTAGCGCGGCTTACACGATATTTTTGGTTTTTCATGTGGATGTAGAGTGTTTCCACATCAAAGTGATCGTTTCTTGAATAGATTTCTTCCAATATTGCGAAACGCTCAGGTGTTTTACGAAGATTTTTGTTCTCTAAATAAGCTTCAAAAATCTTGCGAACAAGTTCATTTGTTTTCTGTTCTGACATAGTTTTTAAACTCCGTTCAAAGGTAGTTAAATTGTTGGATTGTTGTAGCTTTTGATTGTTGAAATGTTGTAATAAGTAGGAGGTTTAAAGACCACAGTCCGAAGAAAATGATCCTCAAAGTCAGAATTTCTGAAATAATACTTAAAAACTTTTGACCTCAGACTTCTGACTTCCGACTATTTAAGCATCAAATCTGGTAACACCAGTTACGCCACGTACTTCCATTAAATTCTTAATTAATTTTTCCAGATGCTCGGTGTCGTTTACAAAAATCATTATCGAACCATCAAAAATACCTTCATTTGTATCAACCGTAATGGAACGCATATTCACCTTAAAATCGTTAGAAATTACTTTAGTGATGTTATTAATTAAACCAACATCATCGATACCCATAATGCGCAAGCCAGTTAAAAAAGTTAGTTCTTTTTGCTTGTTCCATTTTGCCTTAACAATCCGATAGCCATAATTCGACATTAATTGTGCTGCGTTCGGGCAGTTTGTACGGTGAATTTTAATGCCTTCACTCACGGTAATAAAACCAAAAACATCATCTCCAGGAATTGGATTGCAACATGCAGCAAGCGTATAATCTATCTTTTGCATGTCTTCACCAATAAGTAAGATATCAGATTCTGGCCCTTTAATTTTACCTTTTATAGCATCAACACTTAAATTTTCAGGTCGCTCAGGTCCGCGGGTTTCAATTTCTTTCTCACTTACCAGATATTCCTTAATATCTTTAAGTTCTATTTTACCTAACGCAACCTGAATAAATAACTCTTGTGTTGAAGAAAGCTTAAAGAAATAGCTGATTTTGTTTAAATTATCAGTGTTATAAGTGATTTTAAGCGACTTTAACTTACGTTCTAAAATCTCTTTTCCAGTTTCGGCAATTTTTCTTTTTTCTTCCTTCAGGGATGATTTTATCTTAGATTTTGCCTTGGCCGTAACCACAACATTTAACCAATCTTCTTTCGGCGCTTGTTTGCTCGAAGTAATGATTTCAACCTGGTCGCCGTTTTGAAGCTTATAAGAAATCGGAACAAGTTTGTGGTTTACCTTTGCGCCAATACAAGTTGCGCCAACATCGGTGTGGATTTCAAAAGCAAAATCTAAAGCTGTTGCGCCTAATGGTAATTGAATTAAAGCACCTTTTGGCGTAAAAATGAAAATCTCATCAGAGAATAAATTCATTTTAAAATCATCCAGAAAATCCAAAGCATTAGCTTCAGGGTTGTTCAGCATTTCGCGAACTTTCTGAATCCACTGATCCAAGCCGTTATCATTGCTCGATTCTTTATATTTCCAGTGCGCTGCAAAACCTTTCTCCGCAATTTCATTCATGCGTTGTGTACGTATCTGTACTTCAACCCATTGTCCGCGAGGCCCCATTACAGTTGTGTGCAATGATTCATAACCGTTTCCCTTCGGGGATGAAACCCAATCTCTTAAACGATCAGGGTTTGGACGATATAAATCAGTTACAATCGAATAAGCCTTCCAACAATCTGCTTTCTCGTTTTCGTATGGGCTATCTAAAATAATCCGGATGGCAAAAAGGTCATAAACCTCTTCAAAAGGAATATTTTTCTTCTTCATTTTATTCCAAATGGAATGAATAGATTTTGGGCGACCGTAAACCGCGGCAACTAAACCTTGCTCATGTACAATTTCATCAATTGGTTCAACAAACTTCTTGATGAATAGATTTCGCTCTGCTTTTTTCTCATTTAATTTTTTGGCGATAAATTTATAAGTTTCAGGCTCAAGATATTTCATCGAAAGGTCTTCAAGCTCTGATTTTATTGCATATAAACCTAAACGATGGGCCAAAGGCGCATATAAATAGATGGTTTCCGAGGCGATTTTCAATTGTTTATGACGAGGCATAAAATCCATCGTACGCATGTTGTGCAACCTGTCTGCTAATTTTATTAAGATAACCCTAACATCATCAGCTAAGGTTAACAACATTTTACGGAAATTCTCTGCTTGCAGCGAGCTATTGGTATCAAAAACACCAGATATTTTGGTTAATCCATCAATAATTTTGGCGGTTTTTTTACCAAATTCACGTTCAATATCATCTAACGTAATATCTGTATCTTCAACAACATCATGTAGCAAAGCACAAACAATCGATGTTGTACCCAAACCAATTTCCTCGGCAGCAATTTGCGCTACAGCAATTGGGTGATAAATATATGGTTCTCCAGATTTTCTCCGCATATCTTTATGGCTTTCAAGTGCCATATCAAATGCTTTTCTGATTTCTTTTTTATCTCCTTTTTGCAATGTGGATTTGCTTGCACGGAGTAATGCCCTATATCTTTTTAATATTTCTTTCTTCTCTGCCTCTAAATCAATCACTAACTCTGTTTTCATTTGTATTTTTTGCGTAAAATATTGCGTCTTATTATTCAATAAAACTTATATTAGTTTTATAAAACTCCTAATATATGAAATAACCCCTAACTTTGTTGAGGTATAAATTTATGAATTTTAAAGGGCTTATCATTCTATTTTTTGTCATCATTTTTAGTGCAACATTGCAAGCACAGGAAAATGTTGAGCCTGTTTTTCCAAAATTGGGAAAATTAGATACCATTAGAGTTACCTCTACAAATGATAACGGTGTTATGATTCCCTGGATGCAGCTTTACGATGTAACAATTACAGCGCCGCATATTTTTAAATCTCCGGCAGAACAAGCTGCTTATAATAGGTTGCGTTACAATGTTTTAAAAGTAATGCCTTATGCCTTATTTGCTAAACGCAGATACGAGCAGTTAGAACGTGATTTGGTGACGACTACAGAGAAAAAACGCCAGAAAGAGTTGGTTAAGCAATGCGATAAAGAAATTAAAGATATGTTTAACCGCGAGATAAAAGATTTAACAATTACTCAAGGTCAAATTTTAACGAAGCTTATTGATAGGGAGGTGGGACGTACAACATATGACATTGTAAAGCAAACAAAAGGTGGCTTTGCAGCGTTCTCCTATCAGGTTATTGCCAGGGTTGTTGGCCATAACTTAAAGAGCGAGTACAACATTAATGAGGAGCGAGATATTGAATCAATAATCAGAGCTTCTGGATTCTACCAATAATACGTAATGAAAGAAAATACTCCTAATATCTATTCATTCAAGGTGAAGAAGATAACGGGCGACGAGCAGCCGCTTTCAGCTTTCCGAAATAAAGTTTTGTTAATTGTTAATACTGCTTCAGAATGTGGTTTTACACCACAACTTGGCGAATTGCAAAAGCTTAGAGATGAGATTGGAAATCCAGATTTTGAAATTTTAGGTTTTCCAACAAATGATTTTGGCAAACAAGAACCATTGAATGGTGATGACATCAGCAATTTTTGCGAAATAAATCATGGCGTTAAATTTCCGGTTTACGATAAAATAATGGTTCGTGGTGCACACGCACACCCGCTTTATCAGTTTTTAAGTGATAAAAAGCAAAATACTAAGCTAACCTCAACCCCAAGGTGGAATTTTCATAAATACCTTATCAATAAAAAAGGAGAAGTGGAAGATTATTTTTTTCCATTTACTAAACCTTTAAGCTCAAAAATTAAGAAAAAAATCCAGCGCCTGCTGGATGCAAAATCATAATGAAATTAGATATTTTAGTTATAGCTGTTCATCCTGACGACGCAGAACTTTGCTGTTCGGGAACGATATTAAAACACATTGCCTTAGGTAAGAAAGTTGGAATTGTAGATTTAACCAGAGGAGAACTTGGTACAAGAGGTACAGCGGAAACCCGCGATGAAGAAGCTGCAGATTCTGCAAAAATATTAGGTTTACATGCCCGTGAGAATTTAAGATTGCGTGATGGTTTTTTTCAGAATGATGAATTTAATCGCCTGGAAGTGATTAAAGCGATTAGAAAATATCAACCGGAAATTATTTTAAGCAATGCACTTGAAGACCGTCATCCTGACCACGGCAGAGCAGGAGATTTAGTTTACGATTCAGTATTTTTATCTGGTTTACCAAAAATTGAAACCGAAGTTGATGGCCAGAAACAAATTGCACATCGCCCAAGACTATTGTTACAATACATTCAGGATAGATATTTGAAGCCAGATATCATTGTAGATATTTCCGAACATATGGATAAGAAAATCGAATCTATAAAAGCATTCAAAACTCAATTTTACAATCCTGATGTTGATGGTTTGCAAACTTATATTTCATCTCCTGAATTTTTTGAAACGGTAGTAGGCCGTTCAAGAGAGTTTGGTAAAAGTATTGGCGCAACTTTCGGCGAAGGCTTCACTTCCAGAAAATTGTTAGGTGTAGATAATTTATTCGATTTAAAATAAACTTTTTACCACCTAAGGTTTTCGAAGATTTCTTAGGTGGTAAACAATCATTTCCAACAAAATCGTCCTTTATTTGTTACTCTCAAAACGAATAATAATGGCGAACATATTCTCTTCAATCAAAAACGCGTACAATCTTTTTAAGCATGTAGATTTTGCCAAATTAGATGCGCTTTCTAAAAAAGTAGATTTACCTAAAATGGTCGAAACAATTTCAAGCCTCGATGATAAACAAATCTCGGGTATGATGAAAATGATGGGCGGCTCGGGTAAAAAGAAAGAACTCCCACCAATAGATGGCGATTTTTACCAATTAGGTGATGAAGCATTGAAAGATGAGGACCGTGCATTACAGCTAAAAGTTAGGGCTTTTCTTGAGAAAGAAGTGAAGCCAATCGTAAACCATTATTGGAATAAGGCCGAGTTCCCTCATGAAATTATTCCAAAACTAGCCGAACTTAATATTTGCGGTTTAACCTATAAAGGTTATGGCTGTCCGGGAAAATCAAATTTGATGGAAGGGATTTTAGCGATGGAAATGGCTAGAATTGATACTTCGCTTTCAACTTTTTTCGGCGTACAAAGTGGTTTGGCAATGGGTTCAATATATTTATGCGGCTCAGAAGAACAAAAGCTACAATGGTTGCCGTTAATGCAAAAGTTTAAAATTATTGGTGCTTTCGGTTTAACTGAGCCTGAAGTTGGCTCTGCAGCAGCAGGCGGTTTAACTACAACTTGCAAGCAAATCAACGGAAAGTGGATTTTAAATGGGCAGAAAAAGTGGATTGGTAACGCAACTTTTGCCGATATTTTAATTATTTGGGCCAGAGATGAAGATAGTAGCGATGTAAAGGGTTTTATTGTTAAGAAAGATAATCCGGGTTTTGCAGTAGAAAAAATGCAAGATAAAATGGCTTTGCGAATTGTACAGAATGGAATTATAACCCTAACAAACTGCGAAGTTGAAGAAAGCGACCGACTTCAGAATGCCAATTCTTTTAAAGATACTGCCAAAGTTTTGCAAATGACCAGAGCAGGCGTTGCCTGGCAAGCTGTGGGTTGTGCCCGTGGTGCTTACGAAAATGCTTTGGATTATACTCGAACCAGAAAACAGTTTGGAAAACCAATTGCGTCATTTCAATTAATTCAAAACCATTTGGTCGAAATGTTATCGAATTTAACCGCAATGCAAACTTTGTGTTTCAGGTTATCTCAATTGCAAGATCAAGGTCTGTTAAAGGATGAACACGCATCATTAGCGAAGGTTTTTTGCTCTTTGCGTACACGAGATGTTGTAAGTAAAGCTCGCGAAGTTATGGGCGGAAACGGAATTTTATTGGAGTATAATGTGGCTCGTTTCGTAGCCGATGCCGAGGCAATTTACTCTTACGAAGGCACTAAAGAAATTAATACGCTAATTGTTGGTAGGGCTATTACAGGCTTTTCGGCATTTGTTTAAATCAAATTTTCTTATTTTTTTCCTCAATCCATAGAGACATATACTTTGTAGATTGATTGGTATGGTGATTTAAAATTTGGCCGATGAAGTTATTTTGGCGGTGTTGAGCTAAGTTTAAGCTGTCTAATATTGAGATAAAGTTCTCTGAAATTTCTGCATTAGCATATCGTTCATTAATAATATGGACAGCATTTTGCTGCGCTGAAATCCAAGCTTCTTTGTCGTTATACAATTCAGCAGCCTTTTCAATAAAAACCTCCAAATCATCCTCAATAATGCCACTCCAGTCAAACGGACCCTTCATCGCTTCTGCACCAATTGTTGTGGTTACAGATGGCGTTCCAACTTGCATGGCATCAATAAATTTACCTTTTACGCCAGCACCAAACTGAATCGGAGCAAGCAAAATTCTACTTTTTAATATTTCTTCCCTGGCATCTTTTGCTCTACCGAGGATGAAAAAATTCTCCTTTTTATTTTCGAGTTGTAAAACTTTTTGCGAAACATAAGCACCATAAATATTCATGCTCGCATGCGGAAGTTTTTTTCTTAGTACAGGCCAAATTTTTGTTTTCAAGACCTGAACCGTATTCCAATTAGGCTCGTGAAGAAAATTTCCAATGAATATGAAATCTGCTCTTTCTTCAAATGGAATCCAATTTTGGATAATTTTTGGTGTAATTTTTCGCTCTAGAAATGGCAGGTAATAGAGTAAAGCAGAATCAATTTTGAATTTCTCCTGGAGAAGATTTATCTCAGTTTCTGAAATAATTAAAGAAATATCACATCGTAAAATCGAAGCAATTTCTCTTTTGGCAACATCGTTAAATAAATCTAAACCTTTACTTTTTTTATTGCTTTGCTGTCTGGCGTTTCTTAAAAAGTGTAAATCTTCAGTATCTAAAATTCTAAGTGCGTTTGGACATTCTTGTTGCACTCGCCATCCATATTGTTCTTCAACCATAAACCGGTCGAATAAAATAATATCTGGCATTAAATTTTTTAGAAATGAATTGAAGCTATTATCATTTAGCTTTATTTCTTGCTCAACAACTTTTTTATCGCTAAAATCATAACTAAAATCGCTTTTTGATGCAGCCGAGGCGAAAGTAACATCGTAGCCGTTATCTAGAAATAAATCAACTAATTGAATCATTCGAGTACCAGCTGCAGATGAAGTAGGCTCCGGCCAAACAAATCCAATTATCAATAATTTCTTTCCCTTCATGGTTCAATATTTCTGCAAAATAAAGGTTTTTTATTAGGGTTGAATTAATTTCCCGCAGATTTAAGAAGGATTAGGGTCGCAGATGATCGCAGATTGTTAATAATATTTAAAAATCCATTTAAATCTGCGGTTTTAAATCTGCTTCGATCTGCGGGAAAATCTTATTTTTGCAACTCAATTACGAATAACCACATGTTAGGATTAAAATTATTAACAGACCCACGTTGGGCAAATATTGCTGAATCAAATTTAGAAGAAATCCTATCTGACCATGCCTGGTGCGAACAAAAAGCGGCTTCAAATGCTATTACACTAATCACTCAAAATTCAGAACATCAGGATTTGGTTGATGAATTAACCGCGATTGCAATTGAAGAAATGCAGCATTTTAAAATGGTAATTGAAATTATAAAACAACGTGGTTACACCTTAACTCGCGAGCGGAAAGATGATTACGTTGGCCGTTTGGTTAAATTCAGCAAAAAAGACGGGAGTAGAAACCAGGCTTTTATTGATAGGTTATTGTTTGCAGCCATGATTGAAGCCAGAAGCTGCGAGCGTTTTCGCGTGCTTTCTCAAAATATTAAGGATGAAGAATTAGCCAAGTTTTATCACGAATTAATGATTTCTGAAGCAACACATTACACCACATTCTTAAATTTTGCGAGAAAATACAGCACAGATGTTGATGTTGATAAACGCTGGAAAGAATGGTTAGATTTTGAAGGTAATTTAATCCAAAGTTTCGGCACAAAAGAGGCGATTCATGGGTAGTCTGAAGTTGGACGTCCGAGGGCAGAAGTTTTTGCCTTTAAATGCTATTTTTTATCTTCTGACTTATGTCTCCCGACCTCTGGCTTATGAATATTCCACAGCCAAATCACAATATCCTGATAACTATTAATGCCTTTTTTCTGATTGTTAAGTTTTAAGAAACTATCAAAGGCGGCATCCATATAACCAAACATTTCGCCATTATACTTACGCCAAAATTCTTTTTCAGTTTTAAAGTCGGCCAAAACTCCAATAGATAATTTATCATGTAATATTTTATAATCTTCGGGAGATTTTATTTTGATTTCAAATAAAATATACCTGAGCATTTCATAATTTCCAGAATATTGGTAAGGTAAATTCGGACTATTACTTGCGGTTAAGTAGCCCAATAAATTAGCCTCATCTTCGTAAGCAATACCTAATTGATGAGCAATTTCATGGCAAGAAACGTAAGGTTTTATAAATTCAGGAAGATTTGTATTTATGTTGGCTTCGCCAGATAATGGCGCATAATAACCTTCGATACCAGCTTTGCTAACCAAATAGGGATTTAATACAGCTTTTAAACAAGGGTTTGAATATCTGAATAATTGATTTTTACTTTCCATTATTTGATAAGCCTTTGCCGAATTAACCTCTAATTCTTTAATACTATATTTTGGATTTTCTTTCTGTTTTAGCTTTAAATCATTTGTCTTTCTTACGAAGTAGTCACCTAATAAAACCAACTCTTTCACCGAGTATTTTTCGTTACCAATTCCTAACTCTTCGCTAATACTTGGGCGACTATAATTTAAACCCCAAACAATTTTGAAAACTATGTATAAAACCAGAAAGAAATTTAAAATCTGTAATGGAACCGTGATTCTATGTTGCCTTAGAAGTTTCTTTCTGTTTTTAATGAACTTGTAGATTCTGTAAACGGAAAAGATGATTAATATCGCATAAATAATATCGCCAATGGCAATTGGAAAAATTGAAGAAATATACCTTAAAGCTGAAGAAATATATGGGTAGATTCCTATAGAATAATATTTTTGAACAGCCGAAGGAAATAAGCCAAAAAGAAAAATCAGTAAAGATAGGCTGATTAGAATGGTAAATATTTTATAAATCGAATGCTTAAACAAATTAGTAATGCCCTTTTAATGAATAAATATGTAGTGTATCGTTAACAATATCATAAATTATCCTGTGTTCTTCGTTTATTCTTCTAGACCATTGACCAGACAAATCATATTTTAACTTTTCTGGTTTCCCAATACCGATGTAAGGATTTTCTTTAATAGCGAATATCAATTGTTCTATTCTTCTCTGAATTGCCCTATTGCCAGATTTTTTCCAATATTCAAAATCAACAATTGCTTTTTCGTGTAATTCTATTTGCATACCTAAAGCAGATTAAATGGGATGCAATAAATAGGGTAAGGATCTCTATCTTATTTCCAGATATCTTCAATGTCGATTTTTTTACCTTGTTTACCCGATTTACGGGCACTTACGCCATCGAAAACCTCTTTAACAAATTCAGGATTGTACGAATTTTCCTCAGTTTCAAAATCAATTTTCAAAACTTTCATTACTGCTTTTAAGGCTGTAGCTTGTTCTTCGCTTTTTGGATGTACGATTAATGTTTCCATTTTAATAATACTTAATAAACAAATATAACAAATCTATCTTTCAAAAGTTAATCGCTTGCCAATCTGGTCTGTTGTGAACCTGCCCTTTTGATAGGCTAAATTACCGGAAACAAATGTATGAGTAACACTTGCCTGAAAAGTATCGCCATCAAAAGGACTCCAGCCACATTTATAAAAATTATTAAGCTTGGTTACTTTCCACGAATCTTTTAAATCTACCAAAACTAAATCTGCCCAATAACCTTCACGTACAAACCCACGCTTTTCAATATCAAAACATATGGCAAGGTTATGCGCCGTTTTTTCAACTATTTTTTCTAGCGATATTTTGCCTTGCAAATGCATTTCTAACAAAGCCGGTAAAGCGTGTTGTACTAATGGTCCGCCAGATGGAGCTTGGGCATAAGGCTGATTTTTTTCTTCTAAAGTATGTGGTGCATGGTCGGTTGCGATAACATCAATATTATCATTTAAAACACCTGCTAAAATTCCATTTTGGTCTTCTTCAGTTTTTACAGCAGGATTCCATTTTATGAAATTACCTTTTGTTGCGTAATCTTTATCATTAAACCAAAGGTGATGAACACAAGCTTCGGCTGTAATTTTTTTATCTTTTAATGGAATTGAATTATCGAAAAGTGCAATTTCTTTTGCAGTAGAAATATGCAAAATATGTAGTCGGGTTTGGTATTGTTTCGCTAATTCAACCGCTAAAGATGATGATTTATAACAAGCCTCTGCACTTCTTATTAAGGGATGCATGTCTATATTTAAATCATCACCATATTTTTCTTTAAAGGCTGCAAGGTTGTGGCGAATAATTGCTTCATCTTCGCAGTGAGTTGCGACTAAAATTGGTGCTTTACTGAAAATGTTTTCTAAAGTTTTTTCGTTATCTACCAACATATTGCCTGTTGATGAACCCATGAAAACTTTAATACCGCAAACGTTTTTAGGATTAGTTTTTAAAACTTCTTCAATATTATCATTGCTTGCGCCCATGTAAAATGAATAATTCGCTAATGAGGTTTCTGCAGCGATTGCATATTTATCGGCTAGTAATTCTTGCGTTAACGTATTTGGAACTGTGTTTGGCATTTCCATAAACGACGTGATTCCACCTGCTACGGCAGCCATACTTTCGGTAAAAATATCTGCTTTATGCGTTAAACCCGGTTCACGAAAATGAACCTGATCATCAATCATACCTGGTAAAAGATATTGTCCTTCGGCATTAATTTCTTGCACGCCAGGTGCTGAAAGGTTTTGACCGATTTTGGCAATAAATCCATCTTTAATTAATACATCGGCAACAATTTTTTGGCCTTCGTTTACAATTGTGGCGGCTTTTATCAGGTAAGCATTCATGGTTTCAAAGGTAGTAAATTGGGTTAATTGTTTAAATGGTAATTAGGTTAATTGTTAAATTGTAAATTGATTAACATTGCCTCTACATAATTTTATGTAAAAGAATGGGGTGCATGCAAGTTGCAAACTGAGTTTATTTTACTGTTTTGAGTAAACTAAACCTGACAGGAGCGAGCACGAATCCTGATTTTTCTCGGGAGAGTAAAGCGGATGGCAGGACTAACCTTAAAATGAAATGCTGAAATTGCTTTTCGGAAATATAAAGGCACCTTGCTTCTGCTTAGTGTTTCAGCTTTCCACTTTGGTCTTTCAGCTTTGAGCTTAATTAGCTATTTTTGGGCTTTTAATATAATACATGAGCATTTCCACCAAGTACAACCCTGCAGAAACAGAAGATAAATGGTATAGCTATTGGCTATCGAAAAAATTTTTTCACTCAGAGCCTGATGAGCGTGAGCCTTACACAATCGTAATTCCGCCACCAAATGTTACCGGAGTGCTGCACATGGGGCATATGTTAAACAATACGATTCAGGATGTTTTGATTCGTAAAGCCCGTATGCAAGGTAAAAATGCTTGCTGGGTTCCTGGAACTGACCATGCCTCTATCGCTACTGAAGCGAAGGTTGTGGCGATGTTAAAGGAACAAGGCATCAATAAAAAAGACCTTTCTCGTAAAGAATTTTTGAAATATGCCTGGGAATGGAAGGAAAAATATGGCGGTATTATTTTAGAGCAGCTTAAGAAATTAGGTGCAAGTTGCGATTGGGATCGTACGCGTTTTACGATGGAAGATGATTTATCGGAAGCGGTAATCGATTCTTTTATTCATTTGTATAAAAAAGGATGGATTTATCGTGGCATCCGAATGGTAAATTGGGACCCGGCTGGTAAAACTGCTGTTTCTGATGAAGAAGTTATCCGTAAGGAGGTAAATCAAAAACTGTATTATATTAAGTATCAGGTATCAAGTAACAAGAATCAAGACGAGCCTGAATATTTGACTGTGGCGACTACGCGTCCGGAAACGATTATGGCTGATGCTGCAATCTGTATTAACCCGAACGATGAACGTTTTACACATTTAAAAGGTAAAAAGGTTTTTGTGCCGTTGGTTAATCATGAAATTCCGGTAATTGAGGATGAATATGTTGATATAGAATTTGGTACAGGTTGTTTAAAGGTTACGCCAGCGCATGATTTGAATGATTATGAGTTGGGTGTTAAACACAATTTACCCGTTACCGATATTTTAAATGATGATGGAACTTTAAACGAGTTGGCCGTAATTTTAGTGGGCGAAGACAGATTTGTTGCCCGTAAGAAAATCGCTAAATTATTAGATGAGGCCGGTCATTTAGAAAAGGTTGAAGATTATAAATCGCAAGTGGGTTTTTCTGAACGTACAGATGCTGCGATTGAACCTAAACTTTCGATGCAATGGTTTGTAAAGATGAAAGAATTGGCGCAACCTGCGTTGGATGATGTTTTGAATGGTGAGGTAAACCTGATTCCGAATAAATTTGAAAACACTTACCGCCATTGGATGGAAAACGTTCGCGATTGGAACATTTCTCGTCAGCTTTGGTGGGGACAACAAATTCCGGCTTGGTACGATGATAAAGGAAATTGGGTTGTAGCCAAGACTAAGGATGAAGCTTTAGAAGAATTCTGGAAGAAAAAGCATTTAGATGAAAGTTGTTCTGAAAGTGAAAAAGCTGGATTTAAACATCAATTAGAGCCTTTCGTTAAGCAAGATGAAGATGTGATGGACACCTGGTTTTCATCGTGGCTATGGCCGATTTCGGTTTTCGATGGTTTCAAAAATCCGGATAACAAAGACATGAATTATTACTATCCAACCAATGATTTGGTGACCGCACCAGAAATTATGTTTTTCTGGGTGGCACGTATGATTATGGCCGGGCATGAGTTTATGGGCAAAAAACCGTTCACAAATGTGTATTTAACTGGTATTGTTCGTGATAAGTTGGGACGTAAAATGTCTAAATCATTAGGCAACTCGCCCGACCCGATTGGCCTAATTGAAAAATACGGCGCTGATGCGGTTCGTGTAGGTATGTTGATGTCATCTCCAGCTGGAAATGATTTAATGTTTGATGAAAGTTACTGCGAACAAGGCCGTAATTTTGCATCAAAAATCTGGAATGCTTTCCGTTTGGTTAAAGGTTGGGAAGTTGATAAAAATTTAGAAAATCCAAATACGCAAGCGATTTCCTGGTTTGAAAACCGATTTAACGAAGCTTTGGTAGAAATTGAAGCTAACTTTAAGCAATATCGTTTATCAGAAGCTTTAATGACCACTTACAAATTGGTTTGGGATGATTTCTGTGCCTGGTACTTAGAAATGGTAAAACCAGCTTATCAGCAACCAATTGATGCTGAAAGTTATAAAGCTACGGTTGGCTTTTTCGAGCAAATTATCAAATTGTTGCATCCAAATATGCCTTTCCTAACAGAGGAATTATGGCATGATGATTTGTTTGCAGAGCGTGGTGAATTGGATTGTTGTATTGTTGCCGAATACCCGAAAGGTGGCGCAATTGATGAGCAATTATTAAAAGACGCGGAGGTAATTAAAACTGTTGTTGCAGAAATTAGAAATGTTCGTAACCAGAAACAAATTTCGCCGAAAGAAGCTTTGCCTTTAAGTTTGAAAGTAAATTCTGGTATTGATTACGAAAAATGGTTAAATATTGTTTTCAAACTAGCTAATGTTTCAGAAGCTGAGATTGTTAACGATAAAATTCCTGGTGCAACTGCTTTTATGGCTGGTAAAGATGAATTCTTTATTCCTTTAACCGAAAATATTGATGTTGATGCAGAACGTACTCGTTTAAATGCTGATTTAGTTTATCTGCAAGGTTTCTTAAAATCAGTTGATGCAAAACTTGGTAACGAACGTTTTGTTCAAAATGCAAAGCCAGAAATTATTTCCAATGAGCGTAATAAAAAAGCAGATGCTGAAGCGAAAATCAAAATAATTAAAGAGAGTTTAGCAATGTTAGGCTAATCAAAAATGTTCTTAACGATAAGGTCTGACAGACATTATCGTTTTCTAAAGCCTTTCAGGATAATTTCTGAAAGGCTTTTTCTATATTGCAATAAATCTCTAAATTATGTCTCGCAAAATTAACCTCTTGATTCTAATCATTTTTCTAGCTTCATGTAAAAAGGAGATAAGCGATGATGAAAGAATCTCTTATCCCTATACTATGGAAGCGACTGAAATCATTTCTTCACAGGCTGTTCGGATGTATACAGATCATGGCATCGTCAGAGACCAAGGAATCATCGCGGATTTTTTAAAAAGACATGGAGGTTTAGCACAATTTAAACCACAACCTCGGTATCAGGTCGAATTTTTATCTAAAGATTCAGCAAGGATAGATTTGGCGCCCGATATTTATAAAATTGAAAATCTCGATAGCGGTCGTTTCATTATGCGTTCTGATGTACAATTGCTAAAAAATATATATAGTTCAACGGCACTCGAAAGTACACTTATACCATACAAACTTAATAGATTTAATCGCAATTTGAGAGCGATTCCTCAAGTTGATAATTACATTAAAGCGATATACAAATGTGAATTAAGTTATTTCACCTGGTTTAGAAACAATCAATTAGTAATGCCTGTAATTACTTATAAATTAAATCTTTATAATAGAAGGGGATATTACAACGGTGTTATGTATGGTATATGGAATCTAGCTTTTCCGTCTGAGATTCAAAGTCGAGATACTTTGGTTTTTCAAGAGTTGAGGGTAGGATTTACAAAAAAGTAGGTTGAAACTTTATCTATTCTGGAAATTTATTAAAATTAAATATTTAATTAGAAAATCAATTTCCACCTATGTTTCTAATGCAATAATAAATTTCAAACGTTTTCCGTAATTCTTTTCATATTGTTTTCTTTTTCGAAAAAGTGCTTTTAAATGCTCTTACGGTGTTTTTGGGTGTTTTTATGAGATTTTTCTGCTCTAACGGTTTCAAAAAAATTACTTACCGTTTTTAATCTAGTGATGCAAAAATCATATTTTAGTTCTTGTTAAAACGGTTTACCAAATCGCTTTGCATTTTAAATTCTAACCTAAATCCTAAAATGGAAAATTCCAGAAGAAAATTTATTAAACAATCGGCCGTTTTTGCTGCGGCAACTTACGCAGGCACGATGGGTATGAGTGCCAAAAGTTATGGCAGAATCATTGGTGCAAACGATCGAGTTCGAGTTGGTGTTGTTGGTTTTTCAGATCGTTTTAAAGACACGCTCTTACCTTGTTTCTTAAATCATAACAAAGAACTAAATTTTGATGTCGTTGGCTTATCTGATTTGTGGAATTACCGTAGAGATTTAGGAATTGCTCATCTAAAAGAGAAATTCGGACATGATATTAAAGCTTGCAGAAATAACGATGAACTTTATGCAACCAAAGATTTAGATGCCGTAATTATCAGCACAGCCGATTTTCAACACGCTTTGCATACAATAGAAGCGGTTAAAGCCAATTGTGATGCTTACGTAGAAAAACCTTTTGCCGAAACAATGGACGATGCAAAAGCTGCGCTAAAGGCAGTAAAAGCTACCGATAGAATTGTGCAAATCGGTTCGCAACGCAGAAGCGGAGAAAATTATGCTAATGCAGCTAAATTTATTCAGGAAGGAAAATTTGGGCCGATTACAGCTGTAGATTTAGTTTGGAATGTAAACCAACCAGGCCGCTGGCGCAGACCAGATTTGGTTGCTAAACTTAAAGAAGAAGATATAGATTGGAAGAGATTCTTGTTAAATCGCCCGAACGAAGCTTTCGACCCTAGAAAATATTTAGAATACAGATTGTTCTGGCCATATTCTTCAGGCATGCCCGGACAATGGATGTCGCATCAAATTGATACTGTACACTGGTTTACCAATTTAAAACATCCTAGAAGTGTGGTTGCCAATGGTGGAATTTACACCTGGAAAGATGGTCGCAGAAACTGGGATTCGATGGTTGCAGTTTTTGATTACGGTCAGCCAAATTCAACAGATGGATTCCAGGTAACTTTTACTTCAAGAATGCAAAACAGTGTTGGCGATACGGGAGAAGTTTACTATTCTAACGGTGGCGAGCTAAATTTAATTACGAATAAAATATCGCCAAAAGGTGGTTTAAGAGAAAGAGAAGCTGCGGCGATGGGATTAAAAGCAAATCTTTTGCCAGAGCTTGATTTAAGTAAAACAGCAATTAAAGCTGCAACTGGCGCAAACATGGGCGGCGACCCCTTAACTTCTGGTCACATGAGAAACTGGATGGAATGTGTTCGCAGCCGCAAAACGCCAAATGCTCCCGTAGAGGCAGGTTACTCGCACTCAATTGCAAATATCATGACTAATGCTGCGGTTCGTACTGGTGCAAAATCAGTTTTCGATGAAGCTAAACAAGAAGTAATGGCTAACGGTAAAATTTTTAAATATTAATATACAGCAATTCATCATTGCGATGAACGAAGCAATCCTCCAACGATTGCAGTAAAATCCTAAGCATTAAGATTGCTTCGAACCTCGCAATGACGGCAAAATCAAGAACATGTTAAACATAAAAAAATACAGTATTCTAACCCTTTCATTAATAAGTTTATCCGCCTTTGCGCAAAAATCAAAGCCACTTTTCGATGGTAAAACCCTAAACGGTTGGAAAGCTGTTGCTGGTGCTGCACCATACAAAGTTGAGGATGGTGCAATTGTTGGTACCATGACTAAAGGAACGCCAAATTCTTTCTTGATAACCGAAAAGGAATACGGCGATTTTATCCTCGAGTTAGATGTAAAATTAGAAGGTGAAAGCACCAACTCTGGTATTCAAACACGTAGCCATTTAAAACCTGAAGGAAACAATGGTAGAGGTTTAGTTTTCGGCCGTCAAATGGAAATTGACCCTGCACCGAGAGCATGGACAGGTGGTATTTACGATGAAGCCCGTAGATTGTGGCTTTATCCATTAGAGTTAAATCCAACTGCAAAATCGTTATACAAAAAGAACGAATATAATCATTACCGCATCGAAAACATCGGCAACGAACTTAAAACATGGGTTAATGGAAAACCAGTTGCTTACGTTATCGATACATTAGATAAATCTGGTTTTATCGGCTTGCAAGTGCATGGAATTGGTAATATCTTAGAAAATGATGGCAAAAAAGTTTATTTCAAAAACATCAATATTCAAACTGAAAATTTAAAGCCAAAAGCATTTCCAAAAGGTATTTACACGGTTAACTTAACGCCAAATACCTTATCGGCTTACGAAAAATCTGAAGGTTATAAATTGCTTTTCGATGGAAAAACCAGTAACGGTTGGGTTGGCGCACATAAAACAACATTCCCAGAAAAGGGTTGGAAAATTGCCGATGGTATAATCAGTGTTGAGCCATCAGGCGGTGCAGAATCTACAAATGGAGGCGATATCGTTTCAAAAGAGGAGTTTTCTGCTTTCGATATGTCGTTTGAATTTAAACTTACGCCTGGTGCAAACAGTGGTGTAAAATATTTCGTAACCTTAAATGAGAAAAGTGCAGGCTCTGCAATAGGTTTAGAATACCAGGTTTTAGATGATGTTTTACATCCTGATGCGAAACTTGGCAGAGATGGAAACCGTACTTTGGCATCGTTATACGATTTAATGACGGCTAAGAAAGAACCACGTTACCTTCGCCCAATCGGCAGCTGGAACAATGCTCGTTTAATCGTTTATCCAGATAATAGAGTTGAGCATTATTTAAATGGCGTTAAGGTTTTAGAATATGTTCGCGGTTCTGAAGAGTTTAAAAAATTGGTTGCCATTAGCAAATACAAAAACTGGGAAAACTTTGGTCAGGCAGCGAAAGGCCATATTTTAATTCAAGATCATGGTAATAAAGTAGATTTCAGAACTATTAAAATCAAAACATTAAAGTAGTATAACTTTAGCAACTTGTCAGTCTGAGTTTACCGAAGACTTATTAAAATCTGATTGGATAAATGAGGCAATTTTAAGATTATTTTCTTGAAAATGAACGCCTGCTTTTTATGGCAGGCATCAGTCACGCTATTCACTGCCTGCCTACCGCAGGCAGGCAATCTTTTTTAAATGGCTATCATGCTTCGTATCTCAGCATGATAGTTTATAGAGGATACTGCAATTAAAAAAATATTTCGGCTGCTATCGAGTTTATAATGAAAGTTCTTGCTAAAGCCCTGCTCTACACTTCGTCATTGCGAGGTACGAAGCAATCTCTGACAATAAATGTTAGATTGCTTCGTACCTCGCAATGACGGAAGACTAAAAAATCAAGAATTACAAATCATTATGCCACAAAAACGTATTTTTACCATAAGCTTAAAAACAAAAACAGATTAAAATTTCTATCATGCACCGTCGTTCGTTTATAAAAAAATCAGCATTGTTTAGTTCGGGTTTATTAGTTGCTGATGCTGCCGTTGCCAACCTTAGTTTAAATCGTGAAAAAATAATCAATATCGCGATGATAGGCTGCGGCGATAGGGGCAAAGGTGTTTTGTCTGTCATTAAATCTATGCCTGCAAAATTCAATATTCTTGCTTATTGCGATGTATTGGATTTTCGCCTTGATGAAACCAAGAAATATGTTCCAGAATCGGCAAAGGCAGTTAAAAATTACAAGCAAATTTTAGATAATAAAAATATCGAGGCCGTTTTTATAGCAACGCCTTTAAGCGAACATTTTCAAATAGCCAAAGATGCTGTTTTGGCAGGCAAACACGTCTATGTAGAAAAAACCATGACTTATAACATTGCTCAGGCTTTGGAATTAAGGAGTTTAGTTTTAAGATATCCGAAACAGGTTTATCAGGTCGGTTACCAATACCGCTATTCTCCTCTTTATTTTAAAGTAAAGGATATGATTAAAAGCGGGTACTTGGGCGATGTTTCATCGGTAGATTGCCGCTGGGATAGAAATGGAAACTGGCGCAGAAAAGTTACCGACCCAAAATTAGAACGCCAGATTAATTGGCGCATGTATAAAGAATATTCTGGCGGATTAGCCGCTGAATTACTTTCTCACCAAATCGATTTTATAAACTGGGCCTTTGAAACGCAACCCAATGTAGTTACTGGGACAGGTGGAATCGATGTTTTTAAAGACGGAAGGGAAACCTACGATAATATCCAAGCCATGTTCAGGTACGAAAAAGCTGGTATGATAGGTAATTTTGGCGCAACTTGTGGAAATGCACATGATGGCTATCTGTTTAAAATAAAAGGCACAAAAGGTTCAGTAAATTTATTGCCAGATACAGGAATTTTCTATCCAGAGCAACAAACCAAAAAGGAGTTAGGTATTGTAGATGGTGTAACCGGAGCAACGAAAATTGTTGTAAACCAAGATGGTGGAATCCCTATTTTAGATGCGCCGACAAAAGATGGAACTACTTATGCATTGAATGAATTTTACGAATCGGTTATTTCAGGAAAATTTCCGGCATCGAACGTAAAAACTGGTACGCAAGCTGCAATTTGTGTAGCACTTTGTAATGAAGCCATTTATTCGGGCAGTAGACAGGTATGGAAAACTGAGTATAATGTGTAGTCTTTTCGCTAAGTCGCCCGCTCGTCATTTCGATTGGAGCGTAGCGGAATAGAGAAATCTTTGTCTTTGATTTTTAATTACAGATTTAGTCTATTCAAGTATTTCATTGTTGGTATTGCCTTTTCACCTAGTTATAAAGTTCAAAGATTTCTCGGCTACGCTCGAAATGACGGTTTTTTAAGTTTCTATGGTACTCGTCATTTCGATTGGAGCATAGCTGAACAGAGAAATCTTTGAAGTCAGTTTTTATTTCACAACTTTTCATTCAGACTGACAAATACTTCGATTACAAATCGCCATATTCAGGCATTTCAGGTGTAAAAACAAAACTTGCTTTTGCCAAGTCCATTTTAGCAAAAACGTGCTGTAATCCATTAGTAAGTACAATCCATTTAGCTTGATGAATTGAATTGTATCGAGATGCTTGTTCAAACACAGCTTCCGTGATTTTCACATTTGGTGCTTTACACTCAATAAGCATTAATTTTTCTCCGGTAGTATTATAAACTAAAATATCACTGCGCTTTTGCAACTGATTTAACACTAAACCACCCTCGATTTGAATGAGCGTCTTTGGAAACTTCTTTGATATAATTAAATCCTGAATAAAATGCTGACGAACCCATTCTTCTGGCGTTAAAACTAAATGCTTTTTTCTCAATTCATCAAAAATAAAAATCACATTATCCTTTTTGGTGATTTTGAAAGGATAGGGCGGAAGATTTAGCGGAGTAGGATTAAACATTTTAGGTTTCGATACGCAATTACAGAATTCACAATTATCAATTGAACAACTAACCAATTGAACAATTAATCAATAAGAGCCAAAGTTAATTGTTTATAAACATTTACCTAAATCCTAAAAGCTAAATTGTAATTTTACAACCAATGACTGCTTCTGAGATTATTAAAGATATTAAGGCAAGAAAATTTAAACCTGTGTACCTTTTACATGGCGAAGAATCTTACTATATCGACCAGCTTACGGATTTTATTGAGGATAAATTATTAAGTGAGGCAGAAAAAGGTTTCAACCAAACTGTTTTATATGGTAAGGATACCGATATGGCAACTGTTTTAGGTGCGGCAAAACGTTATCCGATGATGTCTGAATACCAGGTAGTTATTGTTAAGGAAGCACAAGATTTAAAATGGGGTAAAGAAGAAGCGGGAAGTAAAGAAGCCGAATTTGTGTTAAATTACTTCGAAAAGCCTTTGCCAAGCACAATCTTAGTGCTCGCTTATAAATACGCAAACTTTGATAAGCGCAAAAAAGTTTATAAAGCCATTAGCAAAAGCGGTTTAATTTTTCAGTCAGATTTGGTTCGCGATTATAAATTAGTTCCATGGATTGAGGATTTTATTAAAGAAAAAGGTTATAAAATAGACCAGCAAGCATCAGCATTAATGGCCGAATATTTAGGGACTGACCTTTCTAAAATTTCCAATGAGATTGAAAAACTAATGCTCAATGTTCCAAAGGATGTTACCATCAACACTGATTTGGTGCAAAAAAACATCGGTATTAGTAAAGAGTATAATGTTTTTGAATTACAGAAAGCTTTGGCTATTCGCGATGTATTGAAGTGTAATAAAATTATAAATTATTTTGCAAGCAATCCAAAAGCAAATCCAACGGTTATGGTTTTGGCTAACCTTGGTGGTTATTTTACTAAACTTTTGAAATATCATTACATACCAAACAAAGCCGATGCCGCATCTGCTTTGGGCGTTCCGCCATTTTTTGTAAAAGATTACGAGGTTGCAGCAAGAAATTATAACACAGGTAAAGTTTTTCAGGTTATTGGTTTGCTTAGGGAATACGATTTAAAAAGTAAAGGCTTGGATAGTTCTGGTAATATAAGCGATGGTGAACTTCTGAAAGAATTAGTGTTTAAAATTGTACATTAACCGTTAACTGTTAATATCGAGGTTAATTGTATAAACTGTAAAAATTGTTTAGTTGCTGGGCAATTCTGCAATTCCAACAATTAAACAATTACTCAATTCACCAGCTCCTCAATTAAAAAACCATTTTCTTTCTGAAAATTAACAATAAGAGCATTGTAACTTAAAAGTTATTGCCGAAATCATATGAAATCTCGGTTCTGACCTATATTTACGGTCAAATCAACTAATTTGTTATGAAGAAAAATTTACTCAGCATTTTATTTGCTGTTTCTGCTGTTACTTTCGCATCGGCGCAAGTAAGGCAAGGTGCTGGTGCTGCACCTGGTGATACAACAAGAAGAGCGCCTGGAGCTGCTCTTGGTTCGGGTGTGAGGGCTCAGCCAAAACCATACGACCAAGTAATTACGGCCAAAGCATCTACCAGAAAAGGGATGATTACCACCCACAAAATTGAAGATAAATTCTATTTTGAAATTGCCGATACAACTTTAGGCAGAGATATTTTAGTAGTTAGCAGAATATCAAAATCAGGTGCTGAAGTTAGAGCGGTTCAAGGTTATGCAGGCGACCAGATTGGTAGTGCTGTAATTCGTTTCGAAAAAGGTCCGAATAACCGCATTTTCATGCGTAAAGTAAGTTTCCGTACTTACGGACCGGATAGTACAACTTCAATGTATCAATCTTTAAAAAATTCAAACATTCAGGCAATTGCGGCTTCTTTTAATATTTCGGCTTACACGCCTGAGAAAAACGGTAGCGTGATTGATATTACTGATTATCTGAATAGCGATAATGATATTTTCTATTTCAGTTCTCCGATATCGAAAACGAGATTTAGATTAGGTGCGCAACAAGCAGATAGAAGTTATATCCAAAGCTTAAGAAGTTTCCCAACTAATGTTGAAATTAGTACGGTTAAAACATACAGCTTAACTGCAGCTCCAAATCCATTTGGTGGTGCAGCTGCGCCTGCAATGGGCGGTGGTGCTTCAGCAGGTTCATCAACAGTAGAATTAAATACTTCCTTAGTGATTTTGCCTAAAGTACCAATGAAGGCTCGTTATTTCGATCCTCGTGTTGGTTATTTTGCAGTTGGTTACACCGATTTCGACTTAAATCCGCAAGGCGTAAAAGAAATTGAACTGATTAAAAGATGGAGATTAGAACCAAAACCGCAAGATGTTGCTAAATATAAACGCGGAGAATTGGTTGAACCAATTAAACCAATTGTTTTCTATATCGACCCGGCAACGCCGAAAAAATGGGTACCATATTTAATCGCAGGTGTTAACGATTGGGCGAAAGCTTTTGAAAAAGCTGGTTTTAAAAATGCGGTTATGGCTAAAGAGGCACCAAGTTTTAAACAAGATTCTACATGGAGTATCGATGATGCACGTCACTCTGCAATTGTTTACAAACCATCAGAAATTGCTAATGCCAGCGGACCAAGTATTTCTGATCCACGTAGTGGCGAAATTATGGAAAGCCACATTAACTGGTTCCATAACGTTCAAAAATTGGTTCACGATTGGTATATGATTCAAACTGCTGCGGTAGATTCTAGAGCTCGTAAAATGACTTTCAGCGATGAATTAATGGGCGATTTAATCCGTTTCGTTTCTTCTCACGAAGTTGGTCACACGTTAGGTTTACGCCACAATTATGGTTCAAGTTCTACTGTTCCAACTGAATTGTTAAGAGATAAAAAATGGGTTGAAGCTAATGGTCACACACCATCGATTATGGATTATGCCCGTTTTAATTATGTTGCACAACCAGAAGATAAAATTTCATCAAAAGGATTATATCCACGCATTGGCGATTACGATAAATGGGCAATTGAATGGGGTTATAAATATTTCCCGGAAACTAAAAATGCGCAACAAGAAGTACCAATTTTAAATAAAATGGTAATCGAATCGGCTAAAAACCGCAGATTATGGTTTGGTACAGAAACAAATCCTGATGATCCGCATTCGCAAAATGAAGATTTATCGGATAACGCAATGAAAGCAAGTACTTACGGTATCAAAAATCTAAAAGTAATTTTAACTAACCTCCCTGAATGGACAAAAGAGCCTGCTGATGGTTATGATAACCTTTCAAATATGTATGGTCAGTTAACAACCCAATTCGGTCGTTACATGGGACACGTTGCTAAAAACATTGGTGGTATTTACGAAAACCCGAAAACTGTAGAGCAAGAAGGTTCAGTTTATGAGCGTACGCCAGCTGCAACGCAAAAAGAAGCAATGACGTTTTTAGATGTTCAACTGTTTAAAACGCCAACCTGGTTATTAAACAAAGGTATTTTAGATAACATTTCTCAAGATGGATTAGAAGTTGTTGGCAGATTGCAAAATACAACTATCAACAGATTGTTAGGCACAAGCACTTTAACTAAGCTTATTTCTGCTGAAGCTTTGGATGGTGCATCTGCATATAAAATCACCGATTTGTTTACAGATTTAAATGCTTCAATCTTTACAGAATTAAAATCAAATCAAGCAATTGATGTTTATAGAAGAAACTTGCAAAAACTTTATGTAGATAAATTAATTTCGATTATTAAACCTGCAACGCCTGCTACAACGGCAACAAATGCGATTTTAGTTGGTAGAGGTGGTACTACACAAGGTGGTTTATCAGCTTCACAAAGTGATGTAGCTTCAGTTGTAAAAGGACAGTTAAGAGAACTTGATGCAACAATTAAAACTGGTGCTAATGCTGCTACTGGTTTAAGCAAATATCATTTGCAAGATTTATCTGATAGAATAGAAAATGCTTTAGATAGCAAAAAATAATATTCCAGAAGGCATAAAAAAAGGAGTTTCAATTTTGAAACTCCTTTTTTTATATATTACATTTCGTTTAATCCAACAAATGCCAACGCAACGATTGCAAGTCCGCCGGCTACATAACCAACTGTTGCAATTGTAGAACGTTTTTTTACGACCTTAGTATTATCCTTTGTGTTTTGATGTGCGGCCTGTCTGTACGCTTTCACATAAACAGAATCGTTAAGCAACGAAACATTAGTTGTTGTATTTGCTGTTGGCTTAAAAATATCTGATGTATGCTTACTTCGCTCGTTTCTAAATCGCTTTAGGTTTTCGTCACTAATTTTGAATTTTTCAGCATCGGCAGCGGCAATTTTCTTAACAGAGTCAGGCTGTACAGATTGCGAAAAAGATTGTGTTGATGCCGCTAGCATACACACAAATAAAACTTTCAGGGACTTATTCATACATAAAATTACAATTTTAATCCCATTCTAATACCAGTTTTAACTGACGAATTTATGGAGATTACGTTAAATTTAGATTTGGAATTTGAAAAGCCTTAATACTAAATGACTTTACAATTAGTTAACGCTAAAAGTTAAATATTGTTTTCGTTCACAGCGGTAATTTATTTTATACTATATAAAAAAAAGATATGGTTTGTTTTAGATTGTTATTTTTGCACAAGCAGTTTAAAAAACCTTTTTAGGTGATGAATTACATTTGAATTTGTAAATCATTGCCACGTATCATAAATATTTAAAAATGTCTAAAACACAACATTGGTTAGTAAAATCAGAGCCATTCAAATATAGCTGGGAAAAATTTAATGAAGATGGTCGTACCTTTTGGGATGGCGTTCGCAATTACCAGGCAAGAAATAATTTGAGAGATATGAAAGAAGGAGACTTAGTGCTTTTCTACCACAGTAACGAAGGGAAAAATGTTGTTGGAGTAGCAAAAGTTGTTAAAGAATCTTATCAAGACCCTACAACGGATGATAAAAATTGGGTTGTAGTTGATTTATCTCCGGTAGAATCTTTAAAAAATCCGGTTTCCTTAGAGCAAATAAAAGCAGAAGAAAGCCTTAAAGATATTTCTCTGGTTCGTCAGGGGCGTTTATCGGTAATGCCGCTAAAAGCCGAAGAATTTGATAAAATCTTAGAAATGGGAAGCTAAAATTTAAGCAGCAGTTTCTGCTGCTTTTCTTTTGCTCAGCATTAGTCCTAAAGTCATAAAAATACTGGTTCCTAAAACCACTAGAAATAAAAATGAAGTGCCGACCTCTGGCATTTTCAGAGATGCAGGAAGATTGAAGTACAGTAATATGCTAATCAATCCACGAGGTGCAATGTATAAAATCGGTGTTGCGTTACCGTTTTTAAATACCTTCAAAAATGCTACTCTGATAACGTAAATCGCTATCAAAATAAATAATCCGTTTAGTAAAACCGGCAAGTTATTCAGCTCATTAACATTCATCGTAAAGCCAAATATTACAAAGAAAAACGTTCTTAAAATAAAAGCACTTTCTGCCGATAACTGGTAAAGTTGAGATAAATCTGCCGTTAAATTCTTATACAAAAAAACACTTCTAAACCATGCGTTCTGGATGGTATCCGCATTATTCAGAAACAAACCTGTACTTAAAATCAACACCAAAGAAGATAAGTGGTACGATTGCCCGATTGCATAAACTAATATCAGAATCGAAATAATCAGGAAAAATTTGATGTGGTGTACAAGTTTTCCCATAATGTACAATAAAACTACACAGGCAATAGCAGAAAGTAAGATGATAAGAAATGTGCTTAAACCCAATCCAATAAATGCAGAAGTGGTAATAGAGTGATTGGTAATCGCAAAGTTGAAGATTATAATCCCCAGGATATCAGAAAAGGAAGATTCATAAATCACAAATTCCCTATCCTGTTTGCTTAATGCCGCTGCCGATGGAATGGCGATTGCTGAGCTGATAACACTAAAAGGAATGGCATTTGATATGCAAGAATATAAATCGCGATGCGAAATCTGGTAAATTATAAGCGTTATAATGGTTGTTGTACCAAGTAAAATCGTTAATGCCGAGAGGAAAGCACTTTTGATAATCTTATTTTTCTCCCTGTCGTACTTCAATTCTAACGAACCTTCAAAAACAATTAAAATTAAACCGACCGTACCCAAAGTTGGTAAAATAGATAAAAAATTAAACGTATGAATTTGAAGGTAATCGACTAAAAAACGAAGACCAATTCCTAATAAAAGCAAAAGTAAAACCGATGGTATTTTGGTTTTACTGGCCACTAAATCAAACAGATAAGAAAAAATTACTAATCCGCTTAAAATAATAAGGATGGTATATGTTGTCATATTTACAGCGTTTGGTATTCGCTAAAATAAAACAAACATCTTAAGCTCCAAGAAGTTTTATGTAAAAGTTACGGTTTAAAAAACAAAGCTTTAAGCTCGCTAGCTTCATCGGGACTCATTTTTCCGCCTAAAACTAAACGTAACTGTCTGCGGCGCAGTGCTCCGTCAAAAAGTTCAATTTCTCCTGGCGTTTCAGGTATCAATTCTGGTACAGGAATAGTACGGGCGCTTTGGTCAACCGCTACAAAAGTATAGTAAGCTTCGTTACTTTTTTGGCGTGCGCCGCTCGGAATATTTTCCGCCCACACGTCCAAACGAACCTCAACAGATGTGTTAAAAGCCCGTGTAACTTTGGCTTCAATCGTAATCACATCGCCAAGTTTAATTGGATGTTTGAAAGAAACGTTATCCACAGAAGCCGTAACCACGATTCGGTTACAATGTTTTTGAGCCGAAATTGCTGCAGCTATGTCCATCCAATGCAATAAACGACCGCCCATTAAATTATTCAGCGTGTTGGTATCGTTCGGCAACACCAATTCGTTCATTATGGTAAAGCTTTCTCTCGCAAATTTCTTTTTTAAACTCATATCGAGCGCAAAAGTAATAAAATTGAGTTAAAATGGCTTTAAACATTATTTGAAAAGCAAGGTTAATCGCCACATTTAATGTTACTCCCGCTCTCACTCCAATCTTTTAAGTTGTTGGCAGTTAAATAATCCATGGAATTGCAACTTAAAAGTATTTCCGTTAAATCGGGTTTAGAATTAATGATTTATTATCAAAATAAAATTTCGAAAAGTCGTCATGCTCAGCTTGACTGGGCATCCTAATGCAAATTATATCGTAAGTTGCTACGCTTTACGATTCCCGCCTTCGCGGGAATGACGAACACCAATTAATCCGTCATGCTCAAAAAATAATTAATTTCCTATTAAGCTTAGCAAATGGAAAATTGTATTCTGAATTAAATTTGTGAATGTCCATTTCGCTTATCGTTTAAAAATTAAATTTTACAGACAATTTCTTACAAACAATTGGAATAAAATCATGTTATCCTAGCATAAAAATTCAAATTAATGCAGAATCAAACCCTTATCCAATTTTTCCATTGGTATTATAACGAAGAACAAAATTTATGGACAAAAGTAGCAACTGAAGCTGCTCATTTAAAAGAAATCGGTGTTACAATGGTTTGGCTACCGCCAGCCTATAAATCGAATAATGCGGCTTATGACGTCGGATATGCCGTTTACGATTTATTCGATTTGGGAGAGTTTGACCAGAAAGGTGCAATAAATACAAAGTATGGTCACAAAGACGAATATATTAATGCGATAAATGCATTGCATGATAATGGGATTAGCGCACTTGCAGATATTGTATTTAACCACAAAGCAGGTGGCGATGAATTGGAAAAGGTTAAAGTTAGGACGGTAAATCCAGAAAACAGAGAAGAATTTACCAGCGATGTTTTTGAAATTGAAGCCTGGACTAAATTCACATTCCCTGGCAGAAAAGGCAAATATTCTGAATTTATTTGGGATCATATGTGCTTCAGCGGAGTAGATTGGGCTGAAGATTTGCAAGAAACAGCCATTTATTCCATCCAGAATTATTTAGGCGAAGGATTTGAAAAAGTACCGTCAACTGAATTGGGTAACTACGATTACTTAATGTTTAACGATATTGATTATAGAAATCAGGCCGTAATTGATGAATTAAATTACTGGGGCGAATGGCTTGTTGAAACGACTAAAGTTGATGGTTTTAGACTAGATGCCGTAAAACACATCAATCCGGATTTTATCATCCAATGGTTAGATCATTTGAACACTAAGTACAACCGAAAGTTTTTTGTGGTTGCCGAAGATTGGAATGTGGTAGATATTGAAGGTCAACTAGAATATATTGAAACAACAGCTGGCAGAACACAGATTTTTGATTCGTTGTTGCATCATAATTTTTATTTGGCAAGTCACGAAGAAAATGAGTTCGATATGAGCACAATTTTCGATAAAACATTGGTTCAGGTTAACCCGGCATTAGCAGTAACTTTCGTTGATAACCATGATTCACAACCCTTACAAGCGCTAGAATCTTATGTAGAGTTTTGGTTCAGACCATTAGCCTATGCTATTATTCTATTACGTGAACAGGGAATTCCATGTTTATTCTTTACAGATATTTACGGCGGAATTTATGATGATAAAAACGGAGCTGGTGAAGATGTACACGTTGATTTAGCAATAATTCCTTCGGTTACTACGATGAGTAAACTGCGTACAAGTCATGCTTATGGTTTACAAAGAGATTATTTCGACCATTTTAGTTGCGTTGGTTTTACACGTGAGGGTGATAAAGAACATGAAAATAGTGGTTTGGCAGTTTTAATGAGTACAGGCGAAGAAGGTTTCAAAGAAATGGAAATCGGTGAAAAGTTTGCCGGAAAAACTTTTGTTGATGCCTTGGGAAATAGGGAAGGTGAGGTTATGATTAACGAAACCGGTAGGGCAGAGTTTCATTGTAATGCCGGTAGTGTTTCTGTTTGGGTTTTGAAAGCAGAGTAGATTTGTTTTTTATTAATTACCATATAAGACATATGAGGAAATGTAAGCTTATGTATCCTCATATGTCTTAGCATCGCAGAAAATCTATTGAATAAACTATTAACTCAAAAAATTATCTACTTCGCGATAGGCTTTAATCACATCCAACTCACCAGCTTTATCAGGTTTTGAATTTCCGTGTTCCATACCCATAACACCTTTATAGCCTTTAGTATGTAAATGCTTAAATAGATTTTTATAGTTTATTTCGCCAGTTGTGGGTTCTTTTCTGCCCGGGTTATCACCAATTTGGATGTAGGCAATTTCATCCCAACATCTGTCCATTGTTTTTATTAAATCGCCCTCGGTGCGTTGCATATGGTAAATATCATACAAAATTTTGCACGATGGACTTTTAACCGCTTTGCAAACGGCGTAGGTTTCGTTTGTTTTTTGAAGGAAGAGTTCTGGTGTATCGCTCAGAGTTTCTAAAACCATAATTAAACCATGCGGTTCAAAAATTTCGGCACCTGCACGCATGGCATCAATTACATTAGCAAATTGATTTCCATAAGGTAAATTTCTTTCGTAAAAACCAGGTACAACGGTTAACCATTTAGCATTGCAACGTTTTGCTGCTTCAACCGATTTTTTACAGGTTTCGACGAACTTATCTTTAAATTCTTTTTTTCCGGTTGTTAAGGATGTTTTCCAGTTATCGCCACCATCAACTACAAAAACGCCCATGCGCATATTAAGTTTGGCTAATAAATTGCCAATTTTCTCCTGTTCATCAACCGAGCGAGCTAAATATCCATTATCTTCAATAGAACGGAAACCCTTATCATACATAAACTGAATCTGATCAAGAAAACTTTTGCCCGCATGGCTCTGAAACATACCTTGATGCGGGGCGTAATCTAGATTGAAGGTTTTATCGGCTAATGGATTGTTTTGTGTACCTGAAGCAAATGTGTTTGTAATTGCTCCTGCCGTAGTTATTGCACCTGCGGTTAGCAAAGTGCTTTTAATAAATTCACTTCTTTTCATCTGTTTGGTTTTTAGATTGATTTTCGGTAGAAATAAGTTTTTTAAATCCGCTGGTCAGCATATCAGTAATTTTGCCTTCTTTATTTCTATAAACAAAGTAAGCTTCTAAATTCTGCCGCTGCTCTACAAAATTTAAAGCGTCGTTAATGTGCATCGCCATTAAACTATTATCGTAACCATCCGCTGTAATGGCATCATTTGCATAAACTGTAACGCTAATCATTTCATTATTTAAAGGATAACCTGTTTTCGGATTTATCAGATGTGATATCGTTTTTGAGCCTGATTGGTGAAATTTTCGGTAATTACCTGATGTTGTAATCGCCCCCGAATTTATGGCTGCAATATGTCTGATTATTGGAATGCCGTTTTCGTCAGGTCCTTCAATACCTATTTTAATACTATCTCCATCAGGTTTTGGACCAGAAACTCTAATTTCTCCACCTAGCTCTGCAATATATTTTTTTACACCTTTGCTTTCGATTAAAGTGGCGATTAAATCTACACTGTAACCCTGTGCTATTCCGTTTAAATCAATTTTAATACAATCTTTTGTTTTGCTTAATATTCCATTTTGTAACTTGATGTTTTTCATTCCAACACAAGCTAAAATATTTTTGATTTCATCTTCACTTGGCTGTTGTTTTTCTTCTTTAGGGCCAAAACCCCAAGCCTGAACCAATGGCGCAACTGTAACATCAAATGCACCTTTCGTATCTGCATTTATTTCAAAACTTCTTTTCAGCACAGCTGATATAAACTTATCAGCCTTAATAGGGCTTTTGCCCATATTAAATTGAGAAATAAGCGAATTGCTTTTGTAAAGCGACATTGATAAGTCGATTATCGCTAATAAACTATCAATGTCGCTTTTCTTAACTAAGCTATCAGTTGCATAATAAGTTATTGCATATTCTGTTCCTTGTGCTGTACCATATAAATCATATTTTCTAATTTCATTAGGTTTAGAAAACGATATTAAAATTATAAACGACAGGAATAAAAGGAGCAATCGCATTTATACAACTTTAGTTTTTCCTGGCATTGCGTATGGATAAATTCCATTAGCATCAGGCAATATTTTAGGCATCGCATCCCAGGCGAATTTTTCAGGCATTAAGCTATTGTTTGCAGCCAAGGCTTCATCCCATTTTATGGTTTCGCCAGAGTAAGTAGCATATCGCCCGATAATTGATGTAAATGTGCTAGTTGCCGCATATTCAACATTGTTAAATTTATATTCGCCCTTGGAAATTGCTTCAAATAGTTCATCGTGTTCTGTTTGGTAAGGATTTGCATTCCCTTTCGTATTGTGGTTGTACAATTCTTTACCGCTGTAATCCTTCATTATGGCTTGGTTACTTCCTGATAAGTAAATTTTACCTTTTGTGCCCATAAACGATTCATCAACACGATTACTGATGCCTTCGAAATGGCGGCACTGGCTATGAATCACAGCACCATCAGCATATGTCAACTCGATAGAGTGATTATCATAAATTTCTCCATAATCTTTTCCGGTTCTCCAGGCTCTGCTACCTGTTCCCTGCACCGAAACGGGATGCGCATTTTTTATCCAGTTTGCGATATCGATATTATGAACATGTTGCTCCACAATATGATCGCCACATAACCAGTTAAAATAGTACCAGTTTCTCATCTGATATTCCATTTCGGTTTGTCCGGCTTTACGCGGATTAACCCAAACGCCACCACTATTCCAATACACCTGTCCAGACATAATATCGCCAATTGCACCATCATTAATGCGTTTCATCGCTTCGCGATAATTAGTTTGATATCTTCTTTGTAAACCAACTACAACATTGAGTTTTTTCTTTTTCGCTTCTTCGGCAGCTGCCAGAACTTTTCTTATTCCAGGTGCATCAACCGCAACTGGTTTTTCCATAAAAATCTGTTTGTTTTGTTTTACAGCTTCCTCAAAATGAATTGGTCTGAAGCCCGGAGGCGTTACCAATAATACTACATCAGCTAACGGGATGGCTTGTTTGTAAGCGTCAAATCCTACAAACTGGCGTTCTTTCGGAACATCCATTTTTGCTGCAAACTTACTAGCAAGGGCTTCATAGCTTTTGTCAATTCTATCCTGAAAAGCATCAGCCATAGCCACTAATTTAATGTTGTATTTTGTGCTTAATGCTTGGAAAGCAGCTCCTGTTCCACGGTCGCCACAACCAATTAAGGCAATTTTAATGGTGTCAGAACCAGCCGCATAAGCACCCGCAAGCGGAAACGAACTAAGCATTGCACTTCCGGCAAGTAAAGCCGATGCCTTTAAAAATTCTCGGCGTTCTTGTAAGGAAATAGATTTTTTCATGAGGTTTTATTTGGTTTAGGTTAATAATCTGCAATCGGTTTTTTGTTGTAATAAGCGTCAATTTCCTCTTTTGATGGTGGTGTAGCAGGTCGCACCAATCTCAATCCAACAAATGGCGCTTCAGGAAACCACCAGTTACTTTTTGGTATTTGAGGGTCGAGTTGTTTCCATGTTGGACTTGATGCCAATCTTACAGAAGAAGTTAATTTATCGGGTGTTTCATCGTAAGAACCACCACGAACGCTATTTGGATAAAGTTTCTCTGGTTTCGCAATCGGGTTTTGTACAATTTTATCCTTAGAAACAGCATAGAAGTTTTCAAGATATTGGTCGTAAGTCCATTCGGCTACGTTTCCATGCATATCGTAAAGTCCCCAAGCGTTAGGTTTTTTTTGACCTACGGGATGTGTTTTATTCTCGCTGTTGTCTTTATACCAGGCATATTCTTTTAACTTCGATTCATCATCGCCAAAAGCATATTTGGTTTTACTTCCAGCCCTGCAAGCATATTCCCATTCCGCTTCGCTTGGTAAACGATAAAAAACTCCGGTTCGGGCATAAAGCCATTTGCAAAACTGTATGGCATTATATTGGGTCATTGCAATTGCAGGCTGGTTTTCTTTGCCCATTCCAAATGTCATATCTAGATATGGTTTGGTTGGGCGAGTTACCGCATCAACATTTGCAGGGATTTTGCCGTTACTGGCTTTCAGCTCATAATCTCGATATAAAAATGGCTCGAAAATATTCCAGGTAACTTCATATTTGCCCATCCAAAATGCATCAATTTTTACCTTGTGCATGGGTTTTTCATCGACTGACCCTGCGTTATTGCCCATATCAAAAGTTCCGGCAGGAATGGAAACCATATCAAACTGTAAAGCTGTTCCTTCGATATTTTGAGTATAAGGTTTGGTTTGAGCTTGGATATAACTTAGCGGCAAGCATAAAAAGGCAAGGGCAATTATTTTTCTAGACATGATTGTTGGTTAGTAGTGATTTGCGTACCGCTAAATCGTATTACTAATTTAACAAGTATGTTTTAAAAGGAAGAAAAAACTTGTAACAAATAGGGTAGGTTTTCAATTTATCTTCTATCAGTTACCCGATTTGATAAATTTGTAAAACCTAGTAATGTATCCCATCTGGCACCAGGTTTCCTGTAATACACAAATATCTGATAGGTATTTTCAGTCTGAAAAAAGGAGCCTTCAAAGGGTTTGGTATCAATGGTATTTGATGCTTTATCTAACCACGCATATTCATAATCGTAAAGACCTTGTTTTAACAATATGTTGGCGTAAAATTGTTTTCTGCCTTCATCGTAAAGTAATTTATTTTCTTTTGATAAGGTATAATTGTTAAAGCGGCCAACAACATAAGCGTCACCATTTGTACTCGGTGCCGGAGCATTGAGCGTGAAAAGTACACTCATGTATTCGGCTTCTGTTTTATCATCACGGCCATCTGTATTTCTAATAAAGAAGTTTCCATTTTCATCAAGCTGATTTGCAAAAGCCTCTTTATTTCTTGGCGAATCCTGAAAGATCATAACACTTACAGATTCATTATCACGATAAATATCTTTTACATTACCCGCTTTGTAACGTAAGCTTCTGGTATCAAATTTTCTGAATTCGTTATCTGCCCAAAAATCATTGGTATTAATATCATTAAAAACAAGTTGGTTAGGCTTTACAAAGGATGGGCTTTTATTTATTTGAATAGTATTGTAGTTGAAATTCTGCATCACAATGGCCTTAATATCCTGATAAGGATTTGCTATTGATATGTTGTGGTTAAGAACAAAATTTATCTTTTGTTTGGTGTTTCGTTCTGCAACCTGAAGCGAATTTGTTATTTCTGCGGCAACTGCGATTACATTCTCTAAAACGTAAAACCGTTGAGATATTACAGGTTTTTTTTTGTCATTATCTTCGTAAACCTTTAAAATATAGTTACCACTAATTTTAGGTTTTACCTGGCTATTTGGGAAACTGAGTTCGTAATGCGTGTATTTTCTGGTAGTGTTAGATGAATATTTGTAGTTGAATATCCTGTCTTCTGTGAAACCATCTAAATAATCAAGCGTAGAGATTTTTGAGGTTTGCCAGTCGGATGTGCAATGCTCAATTGTGCACCAATAATTTTTCGTCCCGCCCAGTAAATCATCAAAAGAAAAGGAAATGGTTTCTGTTGAATTTAATAGGATAATTGGAATACTTTGCTCCTTATTGCTGTTGTAGCATAAAACCGTTTTAATATTTGGAAGGTAAATTTTATTCTCGTTCGTAAACGAATTTTCAGTTTGTGCAAATGATAGGTTAGAAACGAAAAGTAAAAGTGCTGCGATTAGTTTTTGCATAGTTAAAAGTACGGAGTATTAAACAATTTTAAAAGGTTGACATTGAAGGCTATTGAAATCAAGAGATTGCCACGGAAGCACGGAAACCACGGAATTTTTTTTCTTTTACGAAGCAGACTAAACTTAGCTCATAAATTTTCCGTGTATTCAGTGTTTCCGTGGCAAAAAAAAAGCCACAGCTAAATACTGTGGCTAAATTTACTCTGTGAATCTGCGGCTAAAACTAACCTTCCAATTCCATAATTTCAGCAGCTAAACTTTCCCATTTAGTCTGGCTATTATCTAAATCCTGTTTAGTGGCGATGTAGCGTTTATTGGTTTCTGCCAGTTTATCGGCCTTGCCATATACATTTTCATCAGCCAATTCAGCTTCTATGTTTTTAACCAAAATTTCCTGTTCGGAAATTAAAGTTTCTACTTTTTTTAATTCGTCGTTCAGTTTTTTTAACTGACTAGCCGTATTTGGAGTAACTTGTTTAGGCTCTGCTTTAGCTCTCTCAGGCATTTTCACCGGAATAGGTTTAGAAACCGGAATCTCTCGTTTACTATTCCATTCCTCGTATTCTGCGTATGTTCCTGGGTATTGTTTAATTTGCTCCCCTTCGATAAACCAAATTTTATTTGCAACATTATCCAGAAAATATCTATCGTGAGAGACCGCAATAAAAGTACCTTCAAATTGCTGTAAAGCCTGAATTAAAATATTAACCGACTGGATATCCAAGTGGTTGGTGGGCTCATCCAGAATTAAGAAATTTGAATCGGTTGTAAGTGATTTTGCTAAAGCCACACGCGATTTTTCTCCTCCAGATAGAACTTTAATTTTCTTGAAAACATCATCGCCAGTAAATAAGAAACAACCTAAAATACTACGCAATTCTGTATCAGAATGTTTAGGTGCAAAAGCCTGTAATTCTTCAAGAATGGCGTTATCAAGATGCAAAGATTCTAACTGGTGCTGTGCAAAGAAGGTGGTGGTTACATTATGTCCTGTTTCGCAGAAACCTTCAAACTTTTCAGTTCCGGCAATCATCCTTAACAAAGTAGATTTACCCTTACCGTTCGCACCAATCAAAGCAATTTTATCGCCTTTTTCAATTACCGCTTCAGCATCTTCTAAAATGTGTACGTTCGGATAATGTTTAGTTGCATGCTCAATTCTAACTACATGTCGACCAGATGGTTTGGTGAATTTAAAACTGAAATTAACCGTTGGGTTATCATCATCCACATCATCAATGCGTTCCATTTTATCCAAAGCTTTCATACGCGATTGCGCCATTTTCGCTTTAGATGCTTTTGCCTTAAAACGTTCAATTAAACGCTCTTCTTGCTTAATTTTAGCCTGCTGATTTTTAAATTCTCCCTTTTGAATTTCACCACGCAAAGCTTTTTCTTCCACATAGAAGCTATAATTTCCGGCATAAACCGTTAATTTTCCCTTACGAGATTCTACCGTACGGTTTACAATTTTATCTAGGAAATACCTATCGTGAGAAACAATTACAATTGCGCCTTCAAAGCCTTGCAAGTAATTTTCCAGCCACTTAATAGAGGGTAAATCCATGTGGTTGGTCGGCTCATCCAGCAATAAAATATCCGGGTCTTGCAATAAAATCTTCGCAAGCATAACCCGCATCCGCCATCCTCCGGAAAAGGTATTTAGCGGACGATGTTGGTCTGCCGTACTAAAACCCAAACCAGCTAAAATTTCATTTGCCCTGTACTCAATATTGTAACCATCTAAAGCTTCAAACTCTTGTTGTTTGTCGCTCAGTTTATTTAAAACCTCTTCACTGTAATCGGTCTCAATTTTCTTTAACAGTTCTTCAATTTCATCATGCAGCTGATTTTGGCGCTCAAAAGCTTCCATTGCAACATGCAAAATGCTATGGTGTGAATCGTAAGAAAGTAAATCCTGGTTTAAATAACCGATTTTTAAGTCTTTCGACATCGAAACTGTACCCGCACTAGGCGCATACTCGCCCACTATAATTTTTAAAAGTGTCGATTTTCCCGTCCCGTTAGCCCCAATTAAGCCGGCTCTATCACCTGGTTTAATGTGCCAGTTCGCATCATCGTATAAGGCTCTGGAGCCAATAAGGAATGTTAAATTGTTTATTGAAATCATTTCGGCTGCAAAAGTACAAATTTTAAAAGGCTTTTCCCGACCGATAATCAAATAGAAAATTTGGTCATTTATAAATGATTTGAAAAGCAAAAACTGTGTTTCATTTTAACGTCAGTCCCGTTTTCCGTTACAATCTTTTAATACTTCTGCCGTGCTGAGGCACTAAGTATGTGTTTCATCGGTTGGAGATGCTTCGTGCCTCAGCATAACAGCTTATTCAAGGTTGCTGCAATCTTAAAAGTATTTACACTTCGATCGGGTTTAATAACGAAGTGATATTCAAATTAGGTAGTGGTATTTTGTCGCATTTGTCGTAAAATGGCATGTTTGTCGTTAAAAAATGAGTGTTTTGCCGTTGTTTCACCGTCCGTATACCGTCGGTATGCCGTCGGTTGACCGTCCAAACGTGTATTTATTCTGAAGAAGTGATGCCTAATTCTTCCAAATCCAATCTCCATTCTTCCTTCCTGATGATTTCATCATCATAGTTTTTATTACTCTTTAAGCGATGAAGCTCGTCTCTTTGAACAGAAATTAAATCAATCATAATTTCATGGTAAGCCTTTAAATCTCTTGTATCAATCTCACCCTTTTTAAACGCATTTAAAGTATCTCTTTTCTCAATTAAAGAATGCTGAAGCTCAGCTTTTAAATTAACCATCAACTCATTATGGGTACATTGGTGTTGGTAATCTGCGTTTAGTTTATCTAAGGAAAGGTCGATTAGTTTTAATTTAATTTGGTTTGTTTGTTCTTGCTCAGAAAGCTTGCTTTTAGCTTCAGGGATTTTCAAAAGCTTAATCACCAAAGGCAATGTTAAGCCTTGGATTACAAGTGTTATAAAAATTACTACGAATGTGATAAACAAAATCAAATTTCTTAGCGGGAACGGAATTTGTTCAGATATCATTACCGGAATAGAAAGTGCCGCTGCTAAGGAAACTACACCCCTCATACCTGCATAAATAATTACCACAAACGAATGCCAGGTCATGTCCTTATAGCGTTCTCTCGATTTTTTATTAAACAATTGAGTAATTCTTGCGGTAGATACCAACCAGATTAACCGAACTACTAAAGCTAAAATACTTATTCCAATACCATAGCCGATGGCTTTTAAAATCGGGTAATCTGGGCCTAAGCCACTCACAATATCTGGTAATGCCAAACCGATTAAAATAAAAACCACACCGTTAAGCATAAACACCAAGGCAGACCAAACCGAAACTGTTTTTATTCTGGAATTTGAAGTTAAGATAACATGCGATTGGCTCGAAAGCAATAGGCCGCCAGATACCACCGCCATAACTCCCGATGCATGAAAATGCTCTGCAACAATATACATGAAATAGGGGGTTAGTAAAGTTAAAACGGTATCGATATTTTCTGTTGTTGGCAACCAACGATGAATAACGTAGAAAATACCTCCAATAGCCAAGCCGATTATAATGCCTAAACCTGCAACAGAAATAAAACTTACAGCAGCATCTTGCACAACGAAACTTCCGGTAACAACGGTTGCAAGTGCAAATTTGAAAACAATTAAACTGGACGCATCATTTACTAAACTTTCACCTTCTAATAGTGCAGTTATTTGTTTGGGGATTTTTAAACCCTTCAATACTGCTGCTGCGGCAACGGCATCTGGTGGAGAAATTATTCCGCCTAATAAAAAACCCAATGCTAATGTAAAACCTGGTATAAAAGCTACTGATGCATAAGCAACGGCAACAGATGTAATAAATACTAATCCAACGGCCATCAAAAAAATTGCGCCCTTGTATTCCCAAAAATCTTTCCATGAAGTGAACCAGGCTGCCTCGTATAACAATGGCGGTAGAAACAGCAAAAACACAATATTTGGATCTATTTTTAAGTGTGGCATACCAGGAATAAAGCCAATAAGTAACCCGGCTAAAACCAGAAATATCGGGTAAGAAATTTTTATTTTCTGACCAATCATTACCAATAGGGTTACGCCAAGTAGTAAAACTAAAATGAGAATGAGGTTATCGTGTAGCATTTGCAGGTTATTGTTTGTGTTTTGTATTGAAATATTGAAAAATCTTTTGTTAAAATCCAGTTTTTAAATATTGTATTATTGCGATCCTCATTTAAATCATCAATAATAAAATAAAATTTGCTTAGTGGGATATACTTTAATTTGGGGTGATTTTTTGACCATCAAACTTAAAAATTTATCTGTAGATTTTTGAGCAATTCAATTAAAACCCCCACATTTCTTTAGAACTGTTATAAATAATTAGAGTAATTGATTTTTAATCCTACAAATCATCAGTTAATTGTCAATATAAAGACAAGAAAACTGTAAAAGAATCTTCGCTAAGGCTATTTTTCTATCTTTGTTGCCAACTTTTATAATAGCATACAAAATGAAAAAAAGTGCAATAATTGGATTGATTACCATTGCAATTTCTGTGGGAATCTTATTTAGCTTAAATGCAAATACCGATACCTACTCAAATTTTAAAGAAGCATCAACTTCTGGTAAAGAAGAACATGTGATGGGTTATTGGGAAAAATCTAAGGGCACTTATTATGATGCTTTAAAAGATCCAAATCATTTCGGTTTTCATATGAAAGACGAAAAGGGAGAAATTCGTGAAGTAATTTATAACGGAACGAAGCCACAGGATTTTGAAAAATCTGAAAAATTAGTACTTATCGGCGAAATGAAAAACGATAAGTTCTACGCGTCGAAAATTTTAATGAAATGCCCATCTAAATACAACGATAACCTGGTTGAAATTAATAAAGATGGCAAGGTGGATACTGTAGGGAAATACGGCGAGAAAAAATATAATTAATTTAATGGATATTCAATTTGTAGGCGAAAACCTGTTGCCGGGTAAAATCGGACAGTTTTTTATTGTGTTGGCTTTTAGTGCATCGTTACTTTCAACAATCGCATATTTTTATGCCAGTCGCGAGAAAAATTTAGAAGATAAATCCTGGAGAAATCTTGGAAGAATTGGATTCTTTATTAATTGGGCCAGTATTATAGGTATTGGCGTTGTGTTATTTTACCTGATTCTTGGTCATTATTACGAGTATAATTACGTTTACGACCACTCTTCAAAACAGCTTCCGATTTATTATATTGTCTCTGCCTTTTGGGAAGGACAAGAAGGTAGTTTTTGGCTGTGGGCATTCTGGCAGTCTTTGCTGGGAGCACTTTTAATTTGGAAAGCTAAAACCTGGGAGCGCCCGGTTATGACAGTTGTGGCATTCTCTCAAGTGTTTTTAACCTCTATGATGTTAGGTGTGGAAATACTTGGTGAACGAATTGGAAGTTCGCCATTTATTCTATTGAGAGAATCTGTTGATTTAAAACCATTTGCGCCAGTTCTGTTTGCAAACCCTGAAAATTATGCCAACTATCTTAAATTTATAACAGATGGCAAGGGCCTAAATCCGCTTTTACAAAATTACTGGATGGTTATTCACCCCCCAACCTTATTCTTAGGTTTTGCCAGTATGGTTGTTCCATTTGCTTATGCAATTGCGGCTTTATGGCAAAAACGATATAAAGAATGGATTAAGCCAGCGATGCCATGGACACTTTTTGCTGTGATGATTTTAGGAACAGGCATTATTATGGGGTCATTCTGGGCTTATGAAGCATTAAACTTTGGCGGCTTTTGGGCATGGGACCCGGTAGAAAATGCTTCGTTAATTCCGTGGTTAACTTTAATTGGTGCAGTACACGTAATGATTGCATTTAAAAATACTGGTCACGCATATTTTACGGCTATTGCATTGGTGTTTTTGAGTTTCTTATTGGTATTATATGCGTCTTTCCTAACCAGAAGCGGAATTTTAGGGGATACATCTGTACACTCATTTACAGATATGGGTATGTTTGGTCACCTGATTTTGTATAATGTCGTATTTGCAGCTTTAGCCGTGTTTTTAATTGTTAAGCGTTGGAAAGAACTTCCGATTACAACTAAAGATGAAGAAACCTATTCTCGCGAATTTTGGATGTTCATTGGTGCATTAGTAGTAACAATTGCTTGTATTCAGGTTATATTTTCAACATCTGTACCTGTATTCAATAAAGCATTCGGAACAAATTTCTCTCCACCGATTGATGCCGTAAAATATTATAATCAGTGGCAAGCACCATTTGCGGTATTAATCACATTGATTTCTGGTTTTTCTCAGTATTTGAAATACAAACGAACAGACCCACGCAAGTTTTACAGCAGCTTAGTTTCTGCAATTTTATTCTCAGTGGTTATAACGGCTGCAATGGTTTACATTACCAGCATATACACTAATACTATGTACATACTGATAACCTTCAGCTGTACATTTGCAATTCTTTCAAATGCCAGTATTTTATATCAGGCTTTTGCAGGTAAAGCCAAATTGGCCGGAGCAGCAGTTGCGCATATCGGTTTTGCATTTTTAATTTTAGGGGCGTTAATCTCGGCAGCTACTAGTAAGCCTTTATCAATTAATGCAAATAACTTTATTCCGGTTAAGGATTTTGAAAAAACCGAAAAACCTGGTGAAAACATCATGTTATACAAAAACGAGCCTAAACAAATGGGCAAGTACACGATAACTTATGTTAGCGACACGGTTGTAGCACCAAATACAACTTATACTTTAAATTTTAAAGTTATAGATAAAGAGGGCAAGGTTAAGGAAGATTTCAACTTGCATCCTCATGTTCAGGATAATGAAAAGATGGGTTTAATTGCTTCTCCTGATACAAAACATTATTTAACTTATGATGTGTATACGCACATTACAAGTGCAGCGATTAAAAAAGAATCACATGATGATCATGAAGGTCATTCTGATGATGAGAATTATAAAGCGCCAAGAATTATTAAGGTTTCAGAAGGCGATACTATCCACACATCAAGTGGAATTGTTACCGTTAAAGGCTTAAATAATAAACCAGCTGCTAAAGATTTGGCCTTGGCGAAGGGCGATTTTGCTGTTGGTTTGCCTTTGGAAATTAATTCAAGCGGAAAAATTTATAATACAGAACCGATTTTCTTAATCAAAGGAAACAATACTTTCGATTTTGCTCGCAAAGTTGATGAACTGGATTTGAAATTCCGTTTTACCAGGGTTTTGCCTGATGAGAAAAAAGTTGAGCTTCAGATTTTTGAGAAACCTCAGCAAGCTAAAGATTGGATCGTGTTTAAAGCCATCGAATTCCCATATATTAACCTTTATTGGGCCGGAACAATTGTGATGGTTATTGGTTTCTTGTTATCGATTTTCAGAAGAAGAAAAGAAGCTAAAATCGCATAAATATGGATGTTGTATTATTAGGTTCAGGAAATGTAGCCACTCATTTAGCTAAGGCATTAGTTGCCAAAGGCGAAAAGATAGTGCAAGTGTACAGCCAGAATTTAAATAATGCTCAACAACTGGCTTCTGAAATAGGAGCAGGGGCAGTTTCAAACTTTGCTGATTTACTGCATAATGCAGATTTATACATTATTTCTGTTAAAGATGATGCAATTGATGAAGTTGCATCACAACTGAAAAATGTTGAAGGTTTGGTTGTGCATACATCAGGTACTACTGATGTGAAGGTTTTATCAAAACATGGTTTAAATAGTGGGGTTTTTTATCCCCTGCAAACTTTTTCGAAAAACAAAGCTGTTTCTTTTGATAATATTCCGCTTTGTATTGAGGCAGAAAAAGAGACAGATTTAAACCTACTAGAAAATCTGGCAAATAAAATTAGTAATCGGGTTTATAAATTAGATGGCGAAAAGCGAAAAGTTTTGCATTTAACTGCCGTGTTTGCCTGTAATTTTCCAAATCATTTATATGCTTTATCTGCAAAAATTTTGGAAGATAATAACCTTGAATTTGATATTTTAAGGCCATTAATTTTTGAAACAGCTGATAAGGTAATGACGAATTTGCCAATTGATGTTCAAACCGGACCGGCAGTTCGTAACGATCAAAATACTATAAACGAGCATTTAAAGATGCTTAACAACCTGCCTCAATTGCAGGACATTTATCAAACTTTAAGCAACAGCATTAAAATAACACATAAATAGCACAATTGCGGCTTTTGCTTATTACTTTTGCAAATAATTATGAGCATTTTTAAACTAAAAATAAATTTTGAAGAAGCAGATCATGAACCGGTAGAACTGCCCATTGCAGCCGGAGAATCTGTTTTAGATGTTTGCCTTGATAACGGTATAGATCTTCAACACAACTGCGGTGGTGTTTGCGGCTGTAGTACCTGCCATGTTTATGTAACTAAAGGAATGGATAATATTGAAGAAATTTCTGATAAAGAAGAAGATTTCATCGATAGAGCTGTTCGTCCGAAAATTACCTCTCGTTTGGGTTGCCAATGTATTGTAATTAATGGCGATATTGAAGTTACTATTCCTGACCAATCTGGTTTCATGGGGCACTAATTAGTCGTTAGTCTTGAGTCCGTAGATTTAGTAAACAAGATGGGCTGGCAATTGATAATCAATTAACCATTTAACAATTCAAACAATTAACCATTTCAACAGTTAACAACAACAAAACATGAATAACGATAAATTTGCATTGCCATTTTACTGGAACGATTATGAAGATATTGCAATGTCTTTATATGAAAAGTTTGGCGATGAATTTGGCGAAACTAAAATTTACCGCATTCGTTTTACCGATTTATTAGAGTGGGTTTTATCATTGCCTAACTTTAAAGGAACCCGCGAAGAAAGTAATGAAGGTCATTTAGAGCAAATTCAATCTGCTTGGGTTTACGAGTGGAGAGATAATCAAGATTAGTTTTTGTTATGGGTTTCGTGTGCCTGTTACAAGTTTAGGCAACCTAAATATGGAGCCTTAATTTTCAATATTTAACGCCTAACTTTCCAACCTATAGCCAGATGTTTCTTCAAAAACTAAAAGAAATTACCACATTTATTTTTGATGTTGATGGGGTTTTAACTGATGGTTCGGTACAGGTAACCGATAACGGACAATCGCTTAGAACCTTCAATATTAAAGATGGTTATGCGATGCAGTTAGCTGTAAAAAAGGGCTATAACCTTTGCATAATTTCCGGTGGCGATGGCATTGCAATGGGTAAACGTTTTTTTAACCTTGGTATTAAAGATGTTTTCTTAGCTGCTGGCGATAAGGTTGAAATCTTTAAAAAATATCTTATCGATAATCATATTACAGCATCAGAAGTTTTATACATGGGCGATGATATTCCCGATTTACATGTGATGAAACTGGTAGGTTTGCCAACTTGCCCTGCTGATGCAGTTGAAGAAATAAAGGCAATTTCTACCTTCATTTCCCCTTACAACGGAGGTAAAACAGCTGTACGCGATATTATTGAAAAAGTAATGAAAGTACAAGGTAAGTGGTACGATGAAAATCCACTTGCCGCCGATTCTGGTAAATAATTATTTCTGCCCCTTTACCGATTTGAATTTCAAACTCCCTTGGGTTTGTGTTTCCACAAACTGAAATATATTTTTTAATCGCAACAATTAAGTTACATCATTTGGTTAAACTTTTGATTTCTGGACTACTCCAACAAGTCTAAAATTCAACTAAAAACAAAAAAGATGAAAAAATTAATGATGATTTGTGCTTTGTTATTTTCAGTAATAACTTATGCAAATGCTCAACAAGGCGGCGGTCGTATGGGTGGAACACCAGAAGAACGTGCAAAAAGAAGCACGGACATGCTTGCCGAAAAATTAAAACTTAGTGACGAGCAAAAAACTAAAGTTTTGGCAATTTACACGGCTCAAGGTGCCGAAATGACCAAAGCAAGAGAAGCAGCTGCTGGCGATATGTCGGGTATGAGAGAGAAAATGATGAAGATGAACGAGGAAACCAACACTAAAATCGATGCGGTTTTAACAACAGAACAAAAACCTGCGTTTAAAGCTTGGCTTGATGAACGTAAAAAAGCAATGGAAGCCCGTCAGCAAGGTGGTGGACAATAATAAATCGAATAAAATATGTGAATAAGAAAGCGGCTTTAAGCCGCTTTTCTTATTTTAGCGGTTCTTATATAAAAATATAGATGCTTCAAGATTTATCAATTATACTCGCCTCAAAATCGCCACGCCGACAAGAACTTTTAAAGCTTATGGGCTTAAATTTTAAAGTCGAATTAAAAGAAGTTGATGAAAGTTATCCCGATGGTTTAAAGCCTGAAGAAATTGCCGTTTATATTTCTGAGCAAAAGGCGAAAGCATTTAAATTTGAGGATGAAGTGGTAATAACTGCTGATACTATTGTTGCGTTGAACGGCGAGATTTTAGGCAAGCCTCGTGATAGAGCACACGCACAAGAAATGTTAGCTAAGTTATCCGGAAATAAACATGAGGTTTATACTGGTGTTACTATTGCAAAGGGCAGTAAGATTTTATCATTTTATGATAGAACTGAGGTTGAGTGTAGAGCGGTTAGCGAGGCTGAAATAGATTTTTACATTGATAATTATCAGCCTTATGATAAAGCCGGTAGCTACGGTGTTCAAGATTGGTGGGGTTTAGTTGTTGTAGAAAGTATAAACGGTTCTTACACGAATGTAATGGGCTTACCAACAGAGAAATTGTATAAAGAGTTGTTGAAGTTTATTTAGAATCCAGCCATCGTTGCTAAAACACCCATCTTCAAATCGTAAGTAGATAATTTTAGCTGATTGATTTGTAGGCGACCTAAAACGTAATTGGTTATTAGCGCTGCAATTACAATCATATCTACTCGTAGTGGAATGATGCCAGGCATTTCAGCCCGTTGCAAGTGCGTACTATTAATAATCTTTAGTGTGGTCGAGATGTAATCATCATAATCAAAATCGTAAGTTTTAAGTGCATCAATTACTATATTTTGATTATTTTTTCTAAATACCAACTCTGCAAAGGTTTCAAATGCACCGGCAGAGCCAATTAATATTTTAGGTTGATATTTTTCGCAAATATCAAATAAATCTTGCAGTTGATTTTGGACATGGTATAGAATCGCTTGCTTTTCTTCATCAGCTATTGGGTCTGATTTAAAAAATTGTTGCATCAATCGGGCTGCGCCAATATTGTAACTTTTCTTCCAGATTAAGGATTCCTTATTGCATAAAATAAATTCTACGCTTCCGCCTCCAATATCCATTATCAGCGATAAATCTGTAACGGCACCGCTGAGTTTAACACCTTCGTAAATCAGCGCTGCTTCTTCTGTACCTGAAATGGTTTCAATATCAATTAAGGCTTCATCTTTTGCAGTCGATACAAAATCTTGTCCATTACTGGCACTTCTTACGGCTGAAGTTGCAGTTGCTCTAATTTTATTAACTTGAAATTTATCTATCGTTTTGCGAAAATCTTTTAAGGTATCAATTCCTCTTTTAAATGCAACCGGAATAATAATGTTTTCATTAATTCTGCCTTCGCCAAGCTTAACCGGAACATTAGTTTTATAAAGCACCTCGAATTTTTCATCGATAGTTTCTGCAATTATCAAATGGAATGTATTGGTACCTAAATCAATTACGGCGAAACGCATGTTATATTTTTTTGTATAAATATCGTGGAATTGCCTTGAATAACCATGCAAATAAGCGCCATCTTTTACTCACATAGATAACATTAGCTTTGCTTTCTACGCCTTCAATAATTTGCTTGGCGGCTTTTGAAACCGGAGTAACCCAAAATAATTTGTCGCCCTTAGCCATTGCGGTATCAACGTAGCCAGGTCTTACATCTAAAATTTGGATAGGCAATTTCATTTGGTAAGCTTTTCTGTACAGTGCTTCTATGTAATTGATTTGATAGGCTTTTGATGCATTATAAGCTGGAGCTACATCATTGCCTCTTAAACCTGCAACCGAAGTTATTGCTGCAATCTGTCCGTGTTTTTGAGAAGAGATATATTCAAATGCCCAATTCATAACGTTTGTAAACGACATTACGTTAGTTCTTATCGTATTTTGCTCAATAACGTTATTAAGTTCTTCGTTTACATCGCCAATTCCTGCGCTGTAAATAAATATATCCAAACCACCTAATCTTTCAACTAACTCATTCAGGTTATCAATTAGGTTTTCATCATCATTAACATCAAAACATGAAGTACAAATCCTATCGGGATTACTTTTTTCAATGTCGTTTAACAAGAACTGCCTTTTACCTGTAATTCCAACTTGATAATCTAGCGCTGCCATCTGCTTGGCCAATTGTTCGCCAATACCCGATGTAGCACCGATTATAATAACCTTCTTCACAAAAATATCGTTTTTAGTTAGGACAAAGTTAGAAACGAAATTGGTGTTTTCCTGTATATTTAAATAGATGTATTGACAGTTTTAGATTACATTAATTTTTGTACCAGAACCATTTAAATATTTCTTTTAAGCTTGGTTTTTTACCATACATTAAAATTCCTACTCTGTAAATTCGGGCTGCGAACCAAACGGTACCTATAAACCCAACAACTAAAATAAACATCGATAATCCTAATTCCCAGGCAGGAACACCATAAGGTAAGCGTACTGCCATCGCAATGGGAGAGGTAAACGGTATCATAGATAGCCAAAAAGCAATGCTTCCATATGGGTCGTTGGTTACTACGCTTAAAGATAAGGCATAACCAACAAGAAGCGGCATCATTACAGGCATCATAAATTGTTGGGTTTCCGTTTCACTATCAACAGCTGAACCTATAGCCGCATAGAGAGCGCTGTAAAAAAGATATCCACCCAAAAAATAAAATATGAATACAGTTACAATTTTGCCTAATTCTAAATTTTGAATACTCTCCTGAATATTTCCCATTGGGCCATCACTTAAAGCTGCTTTTTGCAATTGCTGTGCGGAAGGATTTACAGCACTGGCCTGGCCACTTGCAACAATTTTCTTTGCATCATCTTTATTTATAAAAACACCAACTGCCAAAGCGGATATAGAAAATGTAAGGACTATCCATAGCAAAAACTGAGTTAAGCCAACCAATGCAATACCTATAATTTTTCCTAACATTAGTTGGAATGGTTTAACAGAAGAAATCATAACTTCGATAATTCGGCTTGTTTTCTCTTCGATAACGCCACGCATCACCTGCACGCCGTAAAGCATAATAAACATGAACATGAGTACGCCGGCCACAAATGCGATAACGGTGCTTGCGCCTGCACTGCTACTTTCTTCTTCGCCTTTATCGCCGATTTTTTTTGTGCTAATGTTGATGTTGCTTTTCAGATTATCTAAATCCTTTTGCGAAATTCCAGAACGTTTAAGCTTATAATCGCGGATTAAATCTTCGATTGAGTCAGAAATCCGTCCGTGTAGAGTTAGTCCGGCTTGTTTTTTACCAACAAGTTCTATCCCTTTTGGCGCATCAATATCAAAATCGGGTAGGAGCAAAATATAATCATAACCGCTTTTATTTATGTTCTGCTTAAGTTTTTCAAATGGCTGGTTAACATATTCATAGGTTACATTTTTATTCGAAACCAGCTTTTCTGTTAAGATTTTGTTTTGATTAATAACAGCTATTTTATCCGATTTATCGTTAATTCCTTTGATAGAAAAATAAATAATTAAGCCATAAAATCCGGCAATTATCAATGGTGTTAAAAAAGTCATGATAATAAATGACTTCTTTTTTACCCTCGATAAATATTCGCGCTTTATTATCAGTAATGTTTTGTTCATCATTTAGTTTTTACACGTTCAATAAAAATATCATTCATACTCGGTACAACTTCTTCTAAATGTGTAATTTCCACTTTTGGAAGGAGTAATTTTAAAACATCGTTTGCAGAATAATTCTCTTTTAATTTAAACTTTAAACGCATTCCGGTATTTGTTGCAATTTTTTCCTGAACTTCAAATAGTTCGGTGTTATCGAAGTTTTCACTACCATTAAATTCGATATTATAAGTATTATTTCTGTATGATGATTTGATTTCATCAACGCTACCATCTAATATTTTTTTCGATTTATGAATCAAAGCGATGTTATCACACAATTCTTCTACGCTTTCCATTCGATGGGTAGAAAAGATAAATGTTGTGCCTTTAGCGTTTAGTTCTAAAATTTCATTTTTGATTAAATCTGCATTAACAGGGTCGAAACCAGAAAAAGGTTCATCTAAAATTATAAGTTCAGGATTATGCAAAACGGTTGCTACAAATTGAACTTTTTGCTGCATTCCTTTACTTAAATCTTCAACTTTTTTGTTCCACCAACTGCCCATATCTAATTTTTCGAACCAAAATTTGATGCGCTTTGTAGCTTCAGCAGTTGATAAACCCTTAAGTTTAGATAAATAAAGCACTTGCTCGCCAATTTCCATCTTTTTGTACAAGCCACGTTCTTCGGGTAAATAACCTATTTGGTTAATGTGGTTTGAACTTAATTTTTGTCCATTGAAAATTACTTCTCCGCTATCTGGTGCAGTAATCTGGGTGATAATTCTAATTAATGATGTTTTTCCGGCACCATTTGGTCCGAGCAAGCCAAAAATCTTTCCCTGCTCAACTTTTAGGCTCACATCATCAAGCGCTACGTGATTCGAATATTTTTTAACGATATTTTTTACGTCTAGCATTACGATTATGTTTTAGTTATGATTTAGTCGCTAAAACCGTTCAAAAGTTACACATGCCGTGTGATTTAACTCAATAATTACAATATTTTTCGCGAAAATGAGTTTATTTCTAAAACTTAAGGTTGTATAAATGTATCGCAATAAATAGCTGTTTGTGTAATAAAATGATTCTTAATAATTGTTAATTAATTGATTTTTAGTTATTTAGGTTTTATTGTTGTTGAGTTTTGTCATGTTTTTAATACATAAACTTTTTAAAGTGTTGAATATGAATTACTTTCATTATGGTATTTTGAATCAATCATAATGTCTAAATGTTGAAAATTCATCACAGTTATTAAAGAGTATGTTACAACGGCTTAAAAATATTAACGAAACTAACACGGCGCAAAATAGTTATGGTAATTCAATTACGCTGCGCACAAGTAGTAGTTTACTTAGTTATTTAATTCCAAGTAGAATTAATTTATTAAAGATGTTTTTCTCCCGAACATATGAAACCCAACAGCCGGCTAAAATAGTTTCGATGAAATATTCGAAATTTAATAAATCTGAGCAAGAATTAATTGAAAGGTTTGGTGGCATTGCGTTTGATAAACAAATAGCTATTGCAGATGCTATTGGAGCAAATAGCTGGAGTTTGGATATGATTAATGAGAAAATAAACTTTGGCGATGCTGTTGAATTTTCTTTTAAAATTTTGGGTTCTTTTTCTCGTACAACTGGCACTTGGTTGTGGGCATGGGCAAATACAGCAGTAGAGGAAAGTGATGAATCCTTACTTCATGCAAATAAATTAAAAGCGTATGGAGAAGAAAATGATGTTGATTTCTTAAAACTTGATAGTTTTGAAGCATCAAATATCGATTTACATTTAATAGGATTAACAGCTTCGGGTTTTCTTAAAACCACTGGTTACTATATTGCTGATTACGGTACTGGCGCAATGGTTTTTACAATTCAAAATGATGAAATACTAACAAAAGAAGAAATTGGTTGCGAAAAAATAGAAACTGTATTTAATCAACTAATTAATGATTTTGATGTAAGCCAAAGATTTGCACTTAAATTTTATTTAATGGAAAAAGGCTACGAGGTTACGGAGATTGGAAATAACTTAACCGCAACACATAATGCAAAAACAATTTTTGCAGAATTTGATAACGAAAACAACCTAACTAAATTAAATGGCTAATTGCCAATATGAGAAATGAAAAAGCCGATACTTGCAAAAGTATCGGCTTTATTTTTTTATGATTAAGATTACTCGAAGTATTCTTTCATTCTATCGAAAAAGCTTTTTTCATTTTTACCCGGTTGAGGTTTGAAATTGGCCGAATCTCTTAGTTTTTCTAACATGCTACGTTCTTCACTACTTAGCGCTTTTGGTGTCCAAACGTTTATATGGATAATTTCATCACCCCTGTGATAAGAATTTACTTCTGGTAAGCCTTTACCTTTAAGGCGCAATAATTTTCCGCTTTGCGTACCCGGCTCGATTTTAATTTTAGCTTTACCATCAATTGTAGGTACTTCAATGCTCATGCCTAAAGCCGCATCAACAAAACTTAAATGCAAATCGTAAACAATATTGTTGCCTTCGCGTTTTAAAGTTTCGTGCGGGGTTTCTTCAATTAAAATGATTAAGTCGCCAGGGATACCGCCATTTGGCGCAGCATTACCTTTTCCACTCATGCTCAGTTGCATACCTTCGCTAACACCAGCCGGAATGTTAATTGTTATGGTTTCTTCGCCGCGTGTAACGCCATCTCCATGACAAACGTTACATTTCGCTGTAATTTGTTGTCCGCTACCATTACAAGTAGGGCAGGTAGATGCTGTTTGCATTTGCCCTAAAATGGTATTGGTTACTCTACGAACTTGTCCGCTACCACCGCAAGTACCGCAAGTGCTTACTGATGATTTATCTTTTGCGCCAGTACCATCGCAGGTTTTACAAGAAATCAGTTTGTTAACTTTAATCTTTTTCTCAGCGCCGTGTGCAATTTCTTCTAAAGTAAGTTTTACTTTAATACGAAGATTTGAACCTTTTGCTACTCTGCGTCCTCCACGTTGTTGGCCTCCGCCACCACCTCCAAAAAAACTTTCGAAAGGGTTGTGACCGCCAAAAATATCGCCGAAGTTACTGAATATGTCGTCCATATTCATATTGCCACCACCGTAGCCGCCAGATGCGCTACTGCCTACACCCGCATGGCCAAATTGGTCGTAACGTTGTTTTTTATCCGCGTTGCTTAATACTTCATAAGCTTCAGCAGCTTCTTTAAACATATCTTCGGCAGCTTTATCTCCAGGATTTTTATCCGGGTGATATTTAATAGCCATTTTACGATAAGCTTTCTTTATCTCATCAGCTGAGGCGCTTTTGGATACGCCAAGTACATCATAATAGTCTCTTTTGCTCATTTTATTTTTTAATGATTGAATGATTAAATGACTGAATGACTGAATGGGTTAAGATTCTATCATTCGAAATTCTATCATTCAAAATTAATTACGCTCCAACAACAACCTTTGCAAAACGGATAACCGAATCGTTTAAAGTATAACCTTTTTCAACTTCATCAATTACCTTTCCTTTTAAAGCCTCAGTAGGTGCAGGAATATTGGTAATTGCCTCGTGAAAATCGGTGTTAAAATCTGTATTGATGCTTTCTACATCTTTAAGTCCCTTTTGCGATAATGTATTTTTTAACTTATTGCTTACCAATAAAATGCCTTCTTTAACTGGTGCAACTTCCGATGCGGTTTCCATAGCCTTTAAAGCACGGTCGAAATCATCTAATACTGGTAAAAGTGAAACAATTACATCTTTACCTGCTGTTTGCAATAATTCTACGCGTTCTTTTTGAGTACGACGTTTGTAATTGTCGAACTCAGCATATAAGCGTAAATATTTATCGTTAAGTTGCTGAACTTCAGCTTGAAGTTTCTCTTCTGCTGTTTGCTCCACCACTTCTTCTGTGCTTTCTTGGGCATCAGTGTTTTCTACGTTTTCCGGTGTAGTATTTTCTGATGTATTTTCAGTATTCATTATATTTTCTGCTGTATCGTTATTTTTCTTCTTATTAAACATAATTTGAGGCTGAATTTTTTTTGGTTATACACAACTATTTTGCCATTAACACAAATCAGCCAAGCTGACAGATTTATTGAAAATTATCTGAACAGTTTGGCTGATTGACTGACAAGGGATTTTAGAATTTAGATTTACGATTTTAGATTGGTATTTGTATAAATCGTAATTCGTCAATCTAAAATCTAAATTCAATTTAGGCTATTTGAGCATCTTCTAAAACAACGCCATTTTCGCATTTAATAATTCTTGATGGAAAAGTTCTGATGATGTGATAATCGTGGGTTGCCATTAAAACTGCAGTACCATTTTGGCTAATTTGCTTTAAAAGGGTTACAATTTCTTCTGATGTTTCTGGGTCTAAGTTTCCGGTTGGCTCGTCGGCTAAAATAATTTCCGGGTCGTTAAGTAAAGCTCTTGCAATTACAATACGTTGTTGCTCGCCACCAGAAATTTCGTGCGGCATTTTTTTAATTTTAGATCGAAGACCTACTTTATCTAAAACATCTTTAATGCGTTCGTTAATTAGGTTTTCATCTTTCCAGCCTGTGGCTTTTAAAACAAATTCCAGATTTTTTTCTATCGTTCTATCGGTAAGCAATTGGAAATCCTGAAAAACAACACCCAATTTACGGCGTAAAAATGGTACCTGGTTTTCGGTTAAATTTTTAAGGTCGAAACCTGCAATGTTTCCATTGCCATTACCGATGTGCAAATCGCCATATAAAATTTTTAATAAACTACTTTTTCCAGAACCCGTTTGCCCAATTAAGAAAACAAACTCATCTTTTTCTATATGTAAATTTACGTTTGATAATACTAAGTGTTTCTGTTGAAAAACATCAACATTATTTAAATGAATTACTGCGTTACCTGCCATTTTATATTTCTAATTTAGCCATCTGCCCAAAAGGTAAATCTTTTACCATTTCCATTATGTACTCTAGTTTATCGCCCAAACCTAATTTATCTAACGATTTATCAGGTCTATCCACTCTAAAATATGCCAGCAAAGTAAATTTATCATCTCTAAGCTGTACATAATCTGGAATTTTGGCGATGCCTTTTACTTTTAGGATATACATTATGTTCAAAAGTAGCATTTCAAAATGATAAGCGAAAGGAAGCAGCTTGTTTTTATCTAACAATGAAAACCCATCCGGAGAATATCGGTAAATCTTTATCCAGGTAAATTGTATAGTAATAGGTTGCCGATGGTAAATCTTTTCCTTGTGATTTTCCATCCCAAGAGGTGTAAGTTCCATTATTTTCGTAAACTAAAGTGCCGTATCTATTGGTCACTTTAATTTTGGCATCTGGAAAAGCATCGGCGGCAGGAATTTCCCAAACATCATTTATTCCATCGCCATTTGGTGAAAATGAATTTGGAATAACAACCTTGGGAAGAACTTTGATGAAAACTTCGTCCGAACTGCCTAAACAGCCAGCATCAGATTCTGCATAAAGTGTATAAGTAATATCTGTCGGTGGTCTTGCAATTGTATTTAGCTGGTTTGGATTATCAAGGTAATCAGTTGGCGACCAATAATATCGAACGTTATCGCCGCTAACTTTTCCATTTAAGGCTACACCTTGTCCGCTTACGGTTTTTAAGTCTTTACCAGCATCTGCAACTGCATTTTTTAGTACGTTAACGGTTATGCTGGTTGTGGTTGAGCAAATACCATTAGAAATGATAATTGTGTATGTGGTGTTTTTTTTCGTTGTGGTTACTGGGTCTGGAATTTCAGTACTCGATAACCCTTCAGCTGGCGACCACTTATAACTAGTTCCGCCTCCCACAAACAATTGAACAGATTCATCCTCACATTTCGTAACCGAATTTACATTTTCCGGAATAATTGCTGCTTCCAATGTAACTTCTGTTGTAGAAATGGCAGTACAGCCATTTCCTGTGGCGGTAACCGAGTAAATACCTGCCGAAGAGGATTGAATATTCGTTAAAATCGGATTTTTTTCTGTCGATGTGAAACCATTCGGGCCAGTCCACGCAAATGTTTCTCCATCAGTAGCAAAAAGTTGAACAGTTCCTCCTACACAAACTTTGCCACTGTTAGTGGCAACTGTAGTAAGTTTTGGGGTAACTGTTATTGTTAGTGGTTGCGAGGCGATGCGGCAGTTTATAGCGTTAATATTTTGTTGTTCTGCAACTAGTAAACGATACTGATAAACTCCAATAGCTGCATTGGCTAAACTTAAACTCATCTCTTTAGCATTTTCTCCTGGGATATCTGACCAGGTCGTCCCATCAAGCCTTTGCCATCTAAACGCCGGATTTGTGTAGCCATCAGAAACGGTTGCGCCTAGTTTATAAATTCCTGTACTACCCTCGCAAATAGAAATTTTATTTTCGGCACCATCAATATTTGATGTAATAACCGGGCCGCAGGGTCTAAATGTGATATCATCCAATGCAATGTCATTTCCATTTCCTTCGTTCCCACTATTTGTAATTTTTAAAATAATTTCACTTTCTGTACCAGTTGTAAATAAAGTTGAAAATTGTTTCCATTCCGGTGTTCTGGTTTCAGGGATAATTCCAGTATCATATCTTTTTAAGATTACTCCTGCGCGATTTTCAATAGTGAAAGTTACATTTGCCTTTGTGTCATTTGATGTATACGTCAAAAGATTTACAATCCAGGCGGCAAATTCGTAAGTAGTATTTGGGCACAACTCTGTAATGATTGTTTCGTAAAAAACGCCACGTTTATTATCAGCATTTATAACCATCATGTATCCGTCGGTATCTCCTGGAGTATGGTCATCAATTAAAAACCAGGTATCTATGAGTCCTTTTGTAGTACTAGCCACAGTGTATTGGCCATCGTACGGTATGCCCGCTACATAGTCATATTTACTTGAAGGAACAGGCGGACCGAAATTAGGACCGGTACCAAAAGTTATGTTGATTACGGGGTCGCCAAGTGTTCCTCTACAAACTTCTTGAGCATAAACCGTTGAAGAAATTACTAGAAAGAAAAAAAACAGGAATGATTTGAGAGATTTCAGCATTAATTCAGCGCAATTTACCGCAATATCCTAATAAAATTTCGATTGGATACTGTTTACTAGGTAAAGTTTATATAGCATTTAGGAATTCAATTGTATTTACATTATCCGCATAATCCCAAAGTTTTGGATGTTGACTTTCGCCAAAATTGAAATGTTTTAACTGCAAATTGGCTTCAGTAATCACGCATTGAATGTTTTCCTCTTGTGCCGTAAGTTTAGTTTCTACATCTTGTAAACTATCATATTCTTCATAAAATAATACAGCCAAAGGCGATGTAAGGTTTTCGTCTTCTTTCAATAACAAAAAGCCGTTATCGAAGTGCTTTGCTGCATTAACTAAATAGATAGATTTGTTGTAATCGTAATTATTCTGGTATTTGAAGTGATTAATTACCGGTAAGAAATGTTCAATTCCTTGATAAAAATTGGCAATATCATATCCCTTTGGGAAATATAATTTAGAAACATTTCTACAGCCTAAGCCGAAATAATCAAAAATATCATAACCAAGATTGGCGATTTGTTCTTTAGTTTCTTTTCCAGTTAGAACGGCAACACTATTTCTGTTTTTTCTGATGATGTTTGGAACCTTGCTAAAATAATAATCAAAATAACGAGAAGAATTATTACTTCCGGTTGCAATAACAGCATCAAAATCTTTTAATCTTTCAACATATTCGATTTTGTTCTGAAAAGCTGGTTCTACATCAATAAGCAATTTTATTACCGCTTTAATTAATTTATCATCGGATGATGAAAGCTTAATCAGGGCAATATTTCCGGTAGCCAAAACCGCTAAAACATCATGAAAACCAACCATTGGGATGTTTCCGGCAAGTATTAAACCTACTTTCTTCGGATTAGCCGCAAAGTTTGCCGTTTCAAACCATTTGTCAATATCTTGTTCGTTTAACATTTCAGAAAATGATAAAATAGATTTCTTTACATTTTCTAAAGTAAACCACGGGTTACTCGCCTCGGCAGCATAAATCGAACTTTCTAGAATGTCAATTGGATTATTAAGCATTTCCCCCAATTTTTTAAATGCGATTATTACCTTTTCCTGAGTTAATGCTGACATATTTAGAATTATTATTAATTGATTATGTGTTATATTTGCAAGCGCAAAGGTAAACTAAGCAAAAGAATTAGACGAAGACATGGCAATTAAAATAACAGATGAGTGCATAAACTGTGGGGCTTGCGAACCAGAATGTCCAAATAATGCAATTTACGATGCCGGTACTGCATGGCGTTTTTCTGACGGAACAAGTTTAGACGGTATTATTGATTTTGGTAATCAGCAAATTGATGCTGGCGAAACTCAGGAAGCAGTTTCTGATGAGGTTTATTATATCGTTTCTGATAAGTGTACAGAATGTAAGGGTTTCCACGATGAGCCACAATGTGCGGCAGTTTGCCCGGTAGATTGTTGTGTTGATGATGAAGATATCCGCGAAACTGAAGAAGAATTATTAGCTAAAAAAGCTTGGTTACACCAAGAGAATTAAGATTTATAGATTTAAGATTTTTGATTTACAAAAAAGCGCTTAATTATTAAGCGCTTTTTTTTGTTTAAAATCTATTCGTTTTATAGCTATCAAAACAATTAAAGTTATAGCGAATTTTACTAACCAACTATTCAATCTCCGCTTTATTTGGAATAATTAAAACCGGACAAGCAGACTTTCTGGCAACATGCTCGGCAACACTTCCCATTAAAAAATGATACAAACCCGTTCTGCCATACGTACCGATTACGATTAAATCAGAACCCCACTCATCAGATTGCTGGATAATACCATGTGCTGCAGTATCTACCACACTTAAATAGTCTGTTTTAATTCCGTTACCATATTTTGCTTCAATTTCTTTCAATAAAATGTGGCTATTTTCTTCACTGTTATCGTAAGTTTCTAAAAACACCGGGGCCAAAGTTAAATCAGGATTTACATTTGCCGGAATTGGTTCTATAATATTTACGAGCGCAACATTGGCTCCAAATTTCTCAGCAATTTCGTAACCTGCCTTTGCAGCTTTCTCTGAACAGGTGCTATTATCTACGGCTATTAATATTTTCTTAAAGTTCATGGTGAGCAGATTTAAATGTTATCATCATAAAAATAACAAATTTGATGGCAAAATGTTAGTGGCTCAATGTTATTTATTAGTTTTACTCTATCTTTCAATACGATAGTTAAATGGAAAATCAATACGGTATTTGTAGAATTGCAGTTGCTCCGTTAAGGGCAGAACCATCTGATAAGGCAGAAATTGTTTCGCAATTATTATTTGGCGAGCATGTAGAAATTATTCAGAAAGAGGAACGTTGGTGGCTTATTCAAAATGGTTACGATGGTTACCAAGGTTGGATAGATTTTAGGCAATTGGCAGCAATTTCTCAGGAACAGTTTGTAGAAATCCACGATTGTAAATCACTTGCACCATTAAATTTTAACAATGTTTTAACCGCTGCTGATGGTAGTCTGTATCATTTGAGTCCGGGGAGTAATTTGCCGTATTTGGCTGATGGTTATTGTTATGCAGGTACAGAAAAATTTAAGTTAGCCTTTGATGAACACAATAGTTTAAAATCTAATTTTAAAACAGAAATTGAATCAACAGCGAAGTTTTTTCAAAACATTCCATATTTGTGGGGAGGAAGGCATTTGTTCGGCTTAGATTGCTCTGGTTTTGTGCAAACGGTATTCAAAATGCTAAATATTAAATTGAACAGAGATGCTTCTCAACAAGCAGAACAAGGCGAATTGGTCGGTTTTTTAGCAGAATGTAAACCTGGCGATGTTGCTTTTTTTGATAACGCCGAAGGTAAAATTACGCACGTTGGGATTATGCTTAGTCCGAATGAAATTATTCATGCATCAGCAAAAGTTAAAATAGACCCAATCGACGACCAAGGAATTTTTAATAGAGAGTTAGGCGTTTATAGCCATAAACTTAGAATTATTAAACGTTTTGTGGAATAATTAATCTTCCATCTCCCAAACCATAATTTGCCTATCATCGCCAGTAGAAATTAGGTATTTGCCATCATTACTCCATAAAATTTTATTTACGGAATGTGTGTGGCCAATTCCAGCTTTCTCTAAACTTAAAATTTTGTAGAGTTTGAAGTTCTCCGCATCCCAAATTTTAATGCTTTTATCCTGACTGCTTGTTGCAAAATAGGGCAGGGTTGGATGGAAAGCAATATCGTAAACGGTAAACATGTGCGCAGGGATAGTTTGCAGCAGTTCATAATTGGGCAAATTCCAGATTTTTAATTGCGCATCTCTACTTCCAGAAATTAAATATTTTTCTTCGGGATGATAAGCTAACGATGTAACGGGTAAGGTATGACTGTCTAAATTCTGTTTTAAGCTATAATCAGATAAGTTGTAAATTTTAATCAGGTGGTCTTTGCAACCGAAAGCAACTTCTGTTTCATCAGGAGCAATAGCAATTGCCCGAACCGTATCGTAAGCGGCTTGAAAGCGATAAATTTCTGCAAAATCATTTAATGACCAAACCGCAACTGTTCCATCTTCGCCAGTAGTTAAAAGCTCATTTTTAGTTTTAATGATTTGGATATTAAAAATTGGTTTAGTGTGCGCATTAATTCTTCCAACTACTTTTTCCTCGCCAAAATCGTAAACACTAAAAGCCCCACTTCTTTCGCCAATAAATAATTGATTATTGTAATGATGAAGATAGTAAACGGAACTTTGTACCGGCATTTTAACCTTAACAAAAGCCATCTTTTCAAGCGACCATTCTACAACACCTTTGTCGTTTCCTGCACTAAAAAAGGTATTATTCTCATCTGAATTAGCTAAAGCATAAACAGGATTTTGGTGACCAGAAAGGGTTTTATGGTGTTTCAGCATATCAGTTATGAGTTTTCTGTTATCGGTTTACAGTTAAAGCGTTAAGCAGATAATTTAACGAATGAGTAATTATATTCCTATATCAGTTGGCTTGCTCGGTTCGCTCTAAAAGCAGTAAGAAATTGCAGAATAATAAGAATATCAAAAATTAGCTTAATTACACCAAAATAGATTATTTCTTTCGATAAACTGGTTTCAAAAAATATTTGAAGTGTAAGCAAAATAGAAATAGCTGAGAAAAACACGCTCAAAAACCCTAGGTACAAATGCCACTTTTCAAACTTTTGGCTGTTTTTTATAAAATGAAATAATGTAACCCAGTTGAAAAAAATAGATGGTATGATGAGCGCTAAGTCGAGATAATTATTACTGCTTTTCAAGATTGCGATGAATATTATACCTAAAAATAGGTTGAGGTAACTAAGGTATTTAAGCATTTTAGTTGTGTTTAATGTTTTTAAGACTTTTTGCTTTCAGCTTTAGTCTTTCACCTTACTTATGTCTCTTTTCTAAATTTTTTGCAATATCCTGAATAGATAAACCTTTCTCTTTCAATAAAAACATTAAGTGAAAAAGTAAATCTGAAGCTTCTCCAATTAACTCTTCTTCAGTTTCAGCAAGTGCTGCAATTACCGTTTCTACACCTTCTTCACCAACTTTTTGAGCAATTTTGTTTAAACCTTTTTTGCGCATTTTGTTGATGTAAGAACCCTCAACAGGATTTTCATATCTATCGGTAATGATATTTTCTAGCTCAAAAATAAAATTTTGATTGAATTCGGTTTTAAAACAGCTGCGGCTACCTGTATGGCAAGTAGGGCCAACAGGATTAGCTTTAATCAAGATGGTATCATTATCGCAATCAATATGCATAGATTTAACCAGAAGGAAATTTCCACTTTCTTCACCTTTGGTCCATAAACGGTTTTTGGTGCGAGAAAAGAAGGTTACTTTATTTTCAGTTTTTGTTTTTTCAAATGCTTCAGCATTCATATAACCTAGCATTAAAACTTCTAAAGTTTGTTCGTCCTGAATAACTACTGGAAGTAAACCTCCAGTTTTTTCCCAATCAAGAGATTGTATATCAATATTCATTTTTATAGTGTTGCCGTCATTGCGAGGCACGAAGCAATCTCTTTGTAAATTAGATTGCTTCGTGCTTCGCAACGACGAGTGTATTATTGTTCTATATCCTTACTGGAATATTATTTTTTTTCAACTCCTGTTTTAAATCAGGTATCAAAATTTCGCCGTAATGAAAAACGGATGCAGCTAAAGCGGCATCAACATTGGCTTTTTGGAAAACCTCTGTAAAATGTTGCGTGCTACCTGCGCCACCCGACGCAATAATCGGAATGTTTATCATGTGATTCACTTTGCTTAATAAACCACAATCGAAACCTGCTTTTGTACCATCGTGGTCCATTGAGGTAAGCAGGATTTCTCCTGCACCTAAATCTTCAGCTTGTTTGATCCAATTTTCGGTTTCCAATTCGGTAATTAATCGACCACCGTTTAAATGCACCATGTTTTTGCCATCAACATATTTTGTATCAACAGCCAAAACCACAAACTGAACGCCAAAGGCTTTCGCTAATTCTTCAATCAGTTTAGGATTACGCACAGCCGCCGAATTGATGCTGATTTTATCTGCGCCAGCATTTAACAAAGCTTCTGCATCAGCAAGTTCAGTGATTCCGCCACCAATGGTAAAAGGAATATTCAATTGCCGAGCAACAGATTTCACCATTTCAATCATCGTTTTTCTGCGTTCGTGAGTGGCGGTAATATCTAAAAAAACCAACTCATCGGCACCCTGTTGTGCATATTGAGCTGCTAATTCAACTGGGTCGCCCGCATCGCGTAAATCAACAAAGTTTACACCTTTTACGGTGCGACCATCTTTAACATCCAGGCAGGGGATTATTCTTTTGCTCAGCATTTGTTTGGGTTTTCGTCATGCAAGGCACGAAGCAATCTTAAAGCGTCAAGCTATCGTAGTAAGATTGCTTCGTGCCTCGCAATGACGAGTGTGTTAAAAATTTTCTCCTTATATCGAACTCAACATCTTCAAATTCCAATCCTTCACTTGTTCAACAGAAATTCTATCTTCATAAATTGCTTTTCCGACAACTACGCTTCTAATTGGGTATTTTGCTAATTCATAAATATCATCCATCGAGCTTACACCGCCAGATGCGATTAGTTTAATCATTGGCGAATGTTCTAACAGTTTTTTGTACAAATCAATAGCTGCACCACCTAATTTCCCATCTTTGCTGATATCCGTACACAAAAAGCGGAAGAAACCTAAAGCCAAACATTTATCAACGTAATCCATTAATTTAATTGGAGAACTTTCCATCCAACCCGAATATTTAATCACTTCGTCCAAAACATCAATGGCAATAACGATTCGATTTGCATAATTATCTTTTTTAGCAAATGCCTCGCTTAATTGTTGTAAAAAATCTGGATTTGTAATGGCCTGCGTGCCTACAATAACACGGTGAATACCTGCATCGAGCAAGTTAGTTACCTGCTCAATGGTGCGGATTCCACCACCATATTGCACTTTCATCTCGGTTTTTTTAATAATTTCGAAAAGCGATTTTTGATTGCTAAAATCGCCTTTTGCACCATTTAAATCAATAATATGAATGAAATCTGTTCCGTTTGAACGGTATTTTTCTATCATTTCAGCAATAGAAACATCGTACTCAGTTTTTTGGTTGTAATCGCCTTCACGCAGACGAACAACTTTTCCATCCAAAATATCAATAGCAGGAATTATGTACATTTCTTAGTTAAAATTTAAAGTTGAATTAAAAAGTTTATATGGTTCTTAGTTACGCTTCAAGTTCGAAAAATTCTTTAATATCTGTTCGCCAGCTTTGCCCGATTTTTCAGGATGGAACTGAACACCGTAAAAATTATCTTTCTGCACCGCTGCCGAAAACTTCAATCCGTAATCAGCCGAAGCGATGTCAAAAGTAGGGTTATATTCAATAAAGTAAGAATGCACAAAGTAAAATTGTGTATTATCTTCAACACCATCAAATAGCGAATTGTTTTTCGGGTTAATTGCATTCCAACCCATGTGTGGTATTTTGATATTCAACGACTTGTCAAATTTTTTAGTCTTAACAGGTACGATGTTCAAAAGTGAAGCATTGCCCTCTTCCGAATGCTCGGTAATCAATTGCATGCCTACACAAATCCCTAAAACTGGTCTAGTAAGCTTTTTTAGTGCCTCAATTAAACCTGTGTTTTTCAATTTTTCCATAGCAGTGCCTGCATGGCCAACCCCAGGAATGATGATGTGTGTGTATTTCTCCAAGTCGTTTTCGGTGTTAACCATACCATATTCCAGGCTTAGACGCTCCAACGCTGCAGTTAAAGAGAAAATATTGCCAGCGCCGTAATTTACTATTCCAATCATTTTTTTTTAGGATTAAAGCTTAAAGAGCAAGGAATAAAGATAATTAGTCTTTAATCTTTGCTCATTTGTCTTTGTTTGTTTATAAAAGTCCCTTGGTACTCGGTAAAACCATTTTCTCCGCATCACGTTTTATCGCCATTTTAATTGCTTTCGCAAAAGCTTTAAATACAGCTTCAATTTTATGATGTTCGTTATCGCCTTCAGCTTTAACATTTAGATTGCATTTTGCAGCATCGCTAAACGATTTAAAGAAATGATAAAACATTTCTGTAGGCATATCGCCAACTTTTTCACGTTTAAATTCAGCATCCCATACAATCCAGTTTCTGCCACCAAAATCAATCGCAACTTGTGCTAAGCAATCATCCATCGGTAAGCAAAAACCATAACGTTCTATGCCTAGCTTGTTTCCTAAACCTTTCGCAAAAGCTTCTCCAAGTGCAATTCCGGTGTCCTCAATGGTGTGGTGTTCATCAATATGTAAATCGCCTTTGGTAATAATTTCCAAATCTACACTTCCATGTCTTGCAATTTGGTCTAGCATATGGTCGAAAAAGTTTAAACCTGTTTCAATTTTTGCTTTTCCAGTTCCATCTAAATCTAAATTAATGGTGATATCGGTTTCATTAGTTTTGCGCACATGGTTAATTTTTCTACTTCCAGCTTTAAGTAAGTTGTAGATGTCTTCCCATTTCTTCGTTTCTAAAATAATAATATCTAATAATGTTTCATGCTTATCTAGTGCCTCTGCAGAGCCCAACGCATCATTCTGACGAAGAAAAATTGCCTTTGCACCCAAATTTTTCGCCAAGACTACATCATTTAACCTATCTCCAATAACATATGAGTTTTTCAAATCGTAGTCGCCACCAAAATATTTAGTCAATAACGCTGTCCCAGGCTTACGGGTAGGCGCATTATCTTTTGCAAAAGTTCTGTCGATAACAATTTCACTAAAATTTACACCTTCACCAGCAAAAGTATCCAGCATGAAATTATGAATCGGCCAGAAATTTTCTTCAGAATTTGATGGTGTTCCCAGTCCATCCTGATTCGTAACCATTACCAATTCGTAGTCCATTTCGCTGGCAATTTTCGAAAGGTAATAAAGCGAACGAGGATAGAATTTCAGCTTTGCAAAACTGTCTACTTGCTCATCATCGGGTTCAATATTTAAAGTTCCGTCGCGGTCGATAAATAATACTTTCTTCATTTTCTAAAAATTTTTAAGAATGGTTAATAGTTTATCATTTTCCTCTTTTGTGCCTACGGTAATTCTTAAACAACCTTCACATAAAATCACTTTCGAACGGTCGCGAACAATGATTCCATCTTCCACTAAATCGTCGTAAACTTTAGTCGCATCAGTAACTTCAACTAAAATAAAATTCGCATCAGAAGGGTAAACTTTTGTAACAATATTTAAGTTGTTTAATTCGATAGAAAGTCTTTGTCTTTCGGTAACAGATGCTCTAATCCAATCGTTTACTTGGGCGATGTTTTTTAGTGCTTCAAAAGCTAAATCTTGCGTTGCCTGATTGATGTTATATGGTGGTTTAATTTTGTTTAAAACATCAATCACTTTTGTTGATGAAAATGCCATTCCCAAACGCAAAGCAGCAAGCCCCCATGCCTTCGAAAAAGTTTGCAAAATTACAAGGTTTGCGTACTCGGTTAACTCCTGAATAAAGGTCTTTTGTTTTGCATAATTTATATACGCTTCATCAATCACAACGATGCCTTTAAAGTTGGCTAAAATGGTTTCAATATCTGTTCGATTTATTGAATTTCCTGTCGGATTATTTGGCGAACAAATGAAAATTATTTTCGTATTTTTATCAATTGTTTCTGCAATTTTTTCAAGGTCTAATTGGAAGTTCGGAAGCAGGTTTACTTTGCGAATTTCTACATCATTTATGTTCGCCGAAACTTCATACATTCCATATGTTGGCGGTAGTATAATTACGTTATCTTTTCCAGGATTGCAAAAGGCCCGAAATAATAAATCAATTGCTTCATCGCTACCATTTCCTAAGAAGGTATTTTCAATCGGAACACCCTTAATTTTGCTAATGGCATCCTTTAAATCCAATTGTAAAGGATCAGGATAGCGGTTGTAATTTGCAGGTAGGGGAGAGCCGTAGCTATTTTCGTTTGCATCTAAAAATATCGATGCCTGCCCTTTAAACTCATCTCTTGCCGTAGAATAAGGTTTTAGATTCTTTATATTTTCTCGTACTAATTCGTTAATGTCCATTTTATTTTTTTTGTGATGAAAGAACAAGGAACAAAGATGAAAGACTTGTATCACCTTATTTGCTACTCTTTGCTCAGTAATCTTTGCTCATTAATCTTTGTTCTTTAATCTTTGTTCCTCCAGTCTAATTGTTACTGCATTCTTATGTGCTTCTAGTCCTTCTGCTGATGCAAGTACTTCTACTGTTGAGCCAATATTAGTCAAACCTGTAACAGAAAGATGCTGAAAAGTGATTTTCTTTAAAAAAGCATCAGTAGAAACGCCTGAATATGCCTTTGCAAAACCACTTGTAGGTAAAGTATGGTTGGTTCCTGATGCGTAATCGCCTGCGCTTTCTGGAGTTAAATTTCCTAAGAACACTGAACCGGCATTGATAATCAGCGGGATAAGATTCTCAAAATTATCAGTTGCTAAAATCAAATGCTCTGGAGCATATTCATTCGAGAAATCCATTGCAGCATCTAAATCGTCAACTAAAATAGCATAAGAATTGCCTATAGCTTTTGCTGCAATATCTTTTCTTGGAAGATTATTTAACTGATTTTCAATTTCCTTAATCGTTTTGCTTAATATTTTATTTGAAGTAGTGACTAAAATTGCCTGACTATCAGTTCCATGCTCTGCTTGTGCAAGTAAATCTGCAGCTACAAATGACGGATTGGCAGTCTCATCAGCAATCACTAAAACCTCCGATGGACCAGCAGGCATATCTATAGCAACCTTATTTTGAATCATTGTTTTGGCCGTGGTTACATAACGATTACCTGGACCAAATATCTTGTAAACCTGAGGTACGATTTCAGTTCCGAAAGCCATGGCCGCTACAGCTTGTGCACCACCAATCAGGTAAATTTTTTCGATACCTAAAAGTATAGCACAGTAGGCAAGGTAGCAGTTGGTTTTACCATCACTTTGTGGTGGCGAACAGACTACAATTTCTTTGCAGCCCGCAATAATTGCCGGTGTAGCAAGCATCAAAAATGTGCTTGGCAAAACGGCTGTGCCGCCTGGAATATAAAGGCCAACTTTTTCAATTGCTCTTGATTCTCGCCAGCAAACCACACCAGGCATGGTTTCTACTTTCTCTTCCTTTTTTATTTGAGATTCGTGAAAAGTTTTGATGTTCGCATAAGCAGTTTCAATCGCATTTTTTTCGTCAGCAGGAATAGTTGCTGCAATGCTTTTTAATTCCTCAGCATCTAAAAAAAGTTTTTCCAGTTCAACTTTATCGAATGTTTTAGCGAAATTAAACAGTGCTTTATCGCCATCATTTTTTACTGTTTTGATGATGTCGGTAACGCGTTCTTCAACCAATTTATCGTCTTCAATTTGTCTGGAACATAATTCCTCAATTTTTGATTTAGATAAATCTGTATAATTGTAGACTTTCAATGTTTTATGATTTTAAATTAACCAATAGTTAATGATATTTTTAATGTTTTTACCCTGTTTTAAGTGATTATTTTCTCAATTGGCATCACTAAAATACCTTCTGCGCCCGCGGCTTTTAAGCTGTTAATTTTATCCCAAAAATCTTCCTCGGCAATTACAGAATGTACCGCAACCCAGTTAGGTTCGAACAACGGAACTACGGTCGGACTTTTAACACCTGGCAATAAATCAACAACTTTTTGTAGGTTATCTTTTGATACGTTAAGCACCACATATTTATTTGATTTTGCACTTAGTACCGAGCGAATTCTCTGCAACAATTCTGCAACTTCTGGGTTGTCAATTATCGATTTATTTCCGATTAAAACGGCCTCAGAATTCATCACATCTGCAAACGGTTTTAGTCCGTTGCTTTTTAAAGTTCCGCCTGTTGAAACGATGTCGAAAATTGCATCACTTAAACCTAAACCTGGTCCAATTTCTACCGAACCTGAGATAGTTCTGATGTCTGATTTTATTCCTTTTTCTGTTAAGAATTTTTCGAGAATTACAGGGTAAGAAGTAGCAATTGCTTTACCATTTAGGTCTTCTAATTTTTGGATTTCACTACCCGATTGAACCGCGATTTTTAAGGTGCATTTTCCAAATCCTAAACGTTGTAAATATTCAACATCGGCCTTGGTTTCTGTAATTACATTTTCGCCAACAATACCCAAATCTGCAATGCCATCTTGCACATATTCTGGAATATCATCATCACGAAGAAAAAGAATTTCTAATGGAAAATTTGCAACAGTTGCAATTAAAGAACTCTTGTAGTTTTCGAAAGAAAGACCACAATTTTTTAATATTTCTACAGATTTTTCGTTTAACCTACCCGACTTTTGGATAGCAATTTTAAGTGTTTTCAAAGTATTGAATATAGAGTGAACAAGAAATTATTATACGGAAAAAAGTTTTGAAGTACAAAACAAACATATCATATCGCCTATCGGCGATGATGTAAATGTAAGTGATGGTTCAAAGTTAATTTCATATCTTTATTTCTGCCAATATCAATGCTTTAGCTGATTAGCGATGGCAAATATAGTGTTTGAAACCGTAAATCAAAAAATAATGGCACTTAATTTGCCATAATGGTGTTTTAATTTGTGATTACCTTATTTTTGCATTAAATTTTATTGTGTTGAAGAATTTTCGCTTTCTAATTATTCCTATTGTATTAAGTATCTCAGCCTGTGGATGGTTCAAACAGCCTCCCGAAATTGGTAAAATACTATCTGAGCATTTCAAAAATAAAATTTATAAAGATTTTGATACTGTAGCCTACGATAGTGTTTTCGTTAAAACTATGGATGATTTATCCCAGTCTTTCATAAATCCCAAAACCATTAAAGCTTTCTATACGTCAAATGCGAACGAACCTACAATGGTTACTAAATTCTACATAAATGGGGAATTGGATACACTTGTAAATTACCTTCAGAATAGTAATATTCATGGTTTTAATCCAAAAATCTTTAAAACGGATGAAATTAAATCTCTGCTTGCCGAACTTACATCTAATAAATTCAAAAGCGTAGATGAAAGTTATCCCGTTATCGCAAAAATTGAATTACTTACCGCAAATGCTTATCTAAACTATAATAACTATTTAAAATTTGGTATAGTAAATCCTCGTAATATATTCTCAAGATATTATATTAAAGTTAAACGTCCAGATAGCCTGAACATGACGAAGCTTTTGGGTTCTGAAAGTTTAGTTGATACACTGAAAAATATACAACCAAAGTCTGCTCAATATAAAGGTTTGCAAAGTGCATATTTAAGTGCCAAAGGCGATAATGAAAAACGCATTCTACTTTTAAACATGGAACGTTTCCGTTGGCAGATGCCTGAAACCGGAACTAACTATGTAGAAGTAAATATTGCAGATTTTAAATTGACATGGTTTGATAATCAGGATACCGTTATTACCATGAAAGTTTGTGTTGGTGGCAAACGCGAAAATGGCTATGAAGAAAAGCTTAAAGCATTTGCAAAATCTGGCAATTTGGATGATAAACCAAAGAACCACGAAACCCCACTCTTATTTAGTAAAATCAATTCTATACAAGCAAATCCAGTTTGGAATATTCCGGTAAGTATTGCACAAAGTGAGATATACTGGATGGCTAGAAAAGATCGCTACTATTTATCTAACAGCAATATTAAAGTATACTATAAAGATAAATTAATTGGTGAGCCTGACACCATTAACTGGAACAGATATTCGAGAGATAAATTACCTTTCAAATTTAAACAAGGTTCTGGTGGCGGAAATGCATTGGGAAAATTCAAGTTTATTTTTGATAACAGTTCGAGTATTTACCTGCACGATACCAATAATAAAAACGGATTCAATCTAAGTAATCGAGCAATAAGCCACGGTTGCGTTCGAATCGAAAAACCTCTAGAGTTTGCAGAAAAATTGGTGGGCGATACTTATACTTACGATAAATTACGAGCGGAAGTTGATTTACCACCAGTTGATAGTACACACAACAAATGGTATAAAAAACGAATGGCCGCAAAAGCAGATACTACAAAAGCTTTTCAATTAAAACCAGCTTGGTTCGGGCCTAAAAAAGCAGTTCCACTTTTGATCACATATTTCACTGCATGGCCTCAAAATGGTAAAATACAATACAGACCAGATGTTTACGACATGGACGATAAACTTTGGGCAGCTATGAAAAAGTTTAGATAGAAGCTGTAGATTTGCCGAATGCAAGAAAATCCTAATTTTAATTACCAGGCTGATATTGTTAATACTGCAATCCGATTCATTAATGCATGGTTTAAGCAATCAAAGTCTATAACAGCCGAATTAAGTGATTTTTTTATTCTGCCAGGAAATAAAGTAATTGGCAATGATGTTATTATTGCCAGGTTAAAAGGGATTTTTGGCCAGGCTGATGAATATGTTGGCGGTAGATTTGATATCATCGATGTGCATTTCCAACTGCTGGATGAAGGTAAGGGCATGGGCTTTGTAGAGGGGGTGGCAGGCTATAGGGCTGTGGTTAAAAAGCAATCTAAAATTGTTAGCGGACCGTTTAAATTATATTTCGCTTTGCAAAGTGGGAGCTGGAAGATTGTTAATATAGAGTTTCCTGGGTTTGCCTATTAGCATTTGTTTATTACAATTGTAATTCGCCACTCTGCATAATTTTTCTATCTTTGGTTTTTAATGAATTTCCTTTATCCGGGCTTTCTTTTCGCACTAGTATCGGTTGCAATTCCGGTTATCATTCATTTATTCAATTTCCGAAAGTTTAAAAAGGTTTATTTCTCTAACGTTCAGCTTTTAAAAGAGGTAGAACAGCAAAATTCATCGAGAGAAAAGCTAAAGAATCTACTTATTTTATTGTCTAGAATACTGGCAATTATCTTCCTGGTATTGGCTTTTGCACAACCTTATATTCCGCTTAATAAACAAAAAGCAACCATTTTAAATAATTCTGTAAGCATCTATATTGATAATTCTTACAGTATGGATGCCGTAAATAAAAACGGTAGTCTGCTGGATGAAGCCAAAAGGAATGCGCAGCAGATCGTTAAAGGCTTTGGCCTAAATGATAAATTTCAGTTATTAACGAATGATTTTGAAGGCAAGCATCAACGTTTAATAAACAAAGAAGAATTTTTTAAAGCTTTGGATGATGTTAAAATTTCATCCGCTAACAAAACTTTACAACAAATTTTAAACCGACAAGGTAACATCTTAACTGGCTCGGCTAATAAATGCAGTATTATCATTTCCGATTTTCAAAAAAACATATCTAATCTAGCAAAGCTTGATACAAAAAACGATATTCAATATTCTTTCTTAAAATTAAACGCAACTACTTTGCCTAACATCGCAGTTGATAGCGTTTGGACTTTGTCTCCAAATCATCAGCCTTTAGCAAATGAAAGATTAGTGGTTCAGCTAAAAAATTATTCTGATGAGGATGCTAAGAATATTCCTTTAAAACTCAGTATAAATAATCAGCAAAAAGCAATTGGTTCTATTAATATTCCGGCAGGTAAAACGGCAAAGGATACCTTAAATTTTTCAGGATTAAATTCTGGCTGGCAAAAGGGCATCATTACCATAAAAGATTTTCCTTTAACTTTTGATGATAGTCTGGCGTTTAGCTTTAATGTTGATCAAAATTTTCAGGTTTTAAGCATTAATGGGAATTTGGCTCAGAATTATATTCAGGCACTTTTTGCAGCCGATAAATATTATAAGCTAACGAATAATTCCGAAACAAATATTAACTATAGCGATTTTTCTAAGTACGGCTTAATTGTATTGAATGGAATTAAAACACCTTCAACCGGGTTGGCTCAGCAGTTAAAAACTTACGCTAATGGCGGTGGAACAATTGTTCTATTTCCAGATTTAGATGCTGATTTGCAAACCTATAATTCATTTCTAAACGCACTGTCACTTCCTGCTGTTCAAGCTTTAAATACTTCGGTAACTAAGGTTGATAAAATTGATTTGCAGAATCCTGTTTTCAAGAGTGTATTTGAAGAAGTGCCTAAAAATCTGAATTTGCCAACAGTCAACCGGTATTTCTCTTTTATTGAAAAAAATAACGCCACTAAGGAAAATATTTTGCAGCTTCCGGGAGGCAAATTATTCTTTGCTAAATATGCAATCGGTAGAGGAAATATCTATTTATCGGCATCTGGTTTAAATCAAACGGACGGCAATTTCGCCCGACATCCGATTTTCGTGCCTTTAATGTATCGGTTGAGTTTAAGTGGTGGAAGCGAAGATGCATTATATTCAACCATTGGTAATGAAAATGTGCTGAACATTAAGAATATAACCATAGGCAAAAACCAGACTTTGAAATTATCTGCAAAACAATTTGAGACTATTCCAGAAGTAAGGTTTGCTAACGGAAAAACATTAATTTATACTGCAGACCAGATTAAGAATCCAGGATTTTACAATTTATCTCTAGCCGATTCTTTAATTGCCGTTTACAGTTTTAATAGCAGCCGTTCAGAATCTGATATGCATTATTTGAGCAAAACAGACCTGGCCAATCTTGCAAATAGAAGCAACTTAAAAATATACGATACGGATAAAGATGCAGTAAAATTAATTTCTGGCGATAACCAAATCGGGCAAACATTATGGAAACTTTGTCTAATTTTGTCGCTGATTTTTATTGCAGCAGAAATTCTGCTCATCCGATTTTTTAACAACCCTAAAAAAACAATATGAATCTCCTTGTAAAGCAGGTTACCATTGCCGACCCACAAAGTAAATTTAATAACCAACTATGCGATGTTAGGATTACTGATGGTAAAATTGAACGTATTGGTAAGCTATCTGCCGAAAAAGACGAAACGGTTTTTGAAGCTAATGGTGCTTATTTAACGCCAGGTTTTTTCGATTTAAATTGTGCAGCCGGCGACCCGGGATTTGAAACTAAAGAAGATATACAAACCTTAACAGCAACTGCGGAGGCCGGAGGCTTTACTGGATTAGCATTATTGCCGCAAACCAGTCCGGTTGTGCAGTCAAAATCTCAGGTAGAATATATTGTAAATAAATCAAAAGGTAATTTGGTTGATGTTTTGCCTGTTGGCTCAATTAGTCAGAACCGAGAAGCTAAAGAACTTTCTGAACTTTTTGATATGCAGCAAGCTGGTGCAGTTGCCTTTTCTGATGGTGATAAGGCTATCCAAGACGATGGTTTTATGAGTCGTGCTCTACAATATGCCAAAGGTTTTGATGCCTTGCTGATGGTTTATCCAGAGAATAAGTCAATCGCAGGGAAATCTCAGATTAACGAAAGTAAAAATTCTGTTCTTTTAGGAATGAAAGGTTTACCCCCATTGGCTGAAGAAATGCACATTGCCAGAGATATTTTCCTGGCAACTTATAACGAAACTAAAATTCACATTAGCAATATTTCTACAGCTGGTTCGGTTGCATTAATCCGAAAAGCTAAAAAAGATGGTGTAAAAATTACCTGCGATGTTACGGCACACCACTTGGTATTTACCGAAGAATTACTTGCTGATTTTGATAGCAATTACAAAGTTAAACCACCATTGCGTAGCAAAGCTGATGTTAAGGCATTAATTGCCGGACTGAAAGATGGTATCATTGATGCCATTACTTCTCAGCATCGCCCAGAAGAAATCGAATTTAAGAATGTAGAGTTCGAAATTGCGCATTACGGTATTATTGCTTTGCAAACAGTTTTGCCATTATTGCTAAAGGCAGGTTTCGATGCAAATCAAATTGCAGAGAAGTTAAGCATCAACCCAAGGAAATTGCTAAATTTAAATATTCCGGTAATTGAAGAAGGCGCAGCAGCAAACTTTACAGTTTTCGCTGTTGATGAAAAATGGCTGTATAATTCAGCTTCAAATTATTCAAAATCAGCAAATAGTCCATTAATTGGAACAGAGCTGACAGGAAAAGTTAAGCTGGTTTATAATAACAATCAATATTATACAAGCTAAAGGCGGAAAGACTAAAGCTTAAAAATGGATGCACAATTCGGGGGCAAGTCTTGATACTTGATACTAAATACTCGATACTTAATATTAAAAACATGGATAACAGAGTAAAACAGGCACTTACAGCCTCATTAAATAAATACGCTGAAGTAGCTGCAGCTAATGTTGGTAATTTCGAAACAGAATTGGTGGCTGCTTTTGAATTAGAAGTTAATTTTTTAGATAAAGTAACGGCTTTTGATGCCGTTTTCGATTCAAACCCCGACTTTGAGGAGTTAAGAGAAGTTTTTTTCGATTTGTTGATGGTAAATTTCTTTAGTAGCGATGTGCAAAAGCTTGAAGAAGATTACCTGGAAAGCGAAGAATGGGCAAACATCGAAGAAGAAACGATTGATAGAGGAACAGAGCTTTTAAACCTTTTGCTATACATTAAAGAATGTAAGGATGAAGATTTAGAACCTGAACTTGGCGATTTTCTAAAAGAATTTCTATTAGTAGAGGATGATGAGTTTCAGGATGAATTTGAAATTTATGAAGAACTTATCAGCAACCAGCAACTTGCAGAAAGCAGTGTTGAAGCAATTTGCAAAGCTTCGGGCAAGTTAAATATCAGCGAAGAAATGAAAGAATTATTTGTTTCTTTTATGGTCTTTTTCCTTGATACAGAGGGAAGTGCAACAACTGTGCAGGAAATAAATAAATTTAGTAGTAACAAATCGTTCGATTCTGCTACATATATATTAATTACAACCATTAACAACTAAATTCAATCTCATTATGGAACAACAAATTATTCAAGAAGAAAAGAAGCCTAATAAATTGGCATTTCAAGTTGCTGTAATATTTGCCATATACACATTGGCAATGATTTACGTTTTTAAACTTATTGGGATAGATACTACTAGTGCTGACATTCCTTTAATTAATAAAGCAATAACTTTTCTCTTGTCCTATGGCATTTTTATAATGACGATCTATTATACTCAAACCACGCACAAAAAAGAACTTGGAAACTATATAACATATGGGAGAGCATTTTCCACAGGCTTTAAAGTTGCGGCATATGCAGGCCTTTTTATAGGGATTTTATACGCTTTGTATTTTAAAGTTTTAGATCCATCCGCGTTAGAGAAAATTGCTGATGTCGCTATAGAAAAGGCAGGAGATAATGAACAGCAAATAAAACGAGTCGAAATGATGAAACCATATATGTGGATTTTTGCGACTTTTACTGCTGCAATAAGCTATACTGTTTTTGGTTTGTTTGTAAGTTTGATAACAGCCGCAGTAATTAAAAGAGACCGATCATAATAATTTCATTCGTTATAAAAAAATTCTAACGTGCAAGTTTTATCATTTAATTTGATGAAATTTGCACGTTTTATTTTAAGAGTAATTAGTTTAAAGACTTGTCTTTTTACTTTCTACTTTTTACTTTCTACTTAAATGGATATATCAGTTGTAGTACCCTTATATAATGAAGACGAATCTTTACCCGAATTAACGGCGTGGATTGCTAAAGTAATGGCTGAAAATAATTTCAGTTACGAAATTATTTTGATTGACGATGGCAGCACCGATAAATCGTGGGAGGTTATAGAATCTTTAAAGCTACAAAATGATGCAATTAAAGGCATTAAATTCAGAAGAAATTACGGTAAATCTGCAGCACTAAATGTTGGTTTTGAAGCTACACAAGGTGATGTAATTATTACCATGGATGCTGATTTACAAGATAGCCCAGATGAAATTCCAGAACTTTACCGAAGAATAAAAGAAGAAAAGCTTGATTTAATTTCGGGCTGGAAAAAGAAACGTTACGATCCGATTACTAAAACCATTCCAACAAAGTTATTTAATGCTGCAACACGTAAAATGAGCGGCATCGAATTAAACGATTTTAACTGTGGTTTAAAAGTTTACAGGAGCGATGTTGTTAAAACCATCGAAGTTTATGGCGAAATGCATCGTTACATTCCTGTAATCGCTAAATGGGCGGGTTTTAGTAAAATTAAAGAACAGGTTGTAGAACATCGTGCCCGTAAATATGGGACTACCAAATTTGGTTTCAGCAGGTTTATTAATGGTTTCTTAGATTTACTTTCGATTTTCTTCGTAGGCAAATTTGGCAAACGCCCAATGCACTTTTTCGGTTCATTAGGTGTTTTAAGTTTTGTTATCGGAACTTTTATGGCACTTTGGATGATTGGCGAAAAGCTTTATCACATTGCTGCTCATATTCCATACAAAAGGGAAATCACCGATCAACCCTTGTTTTATATAGCATTAATCGCCATTGTGGTCGGTTCTCAAATGTTTTTAACGGGTTTCGTTGCAGAATTGGTTACCAGAAATGCGCCGGAACGAAATCAATATTTAATTGAAAAAGAATTAAAATAAGCAGAAAGACTAAAGCTTTAAGCAAAAAGTGCTTTGATCTTTAGTCTTTCTGCTTTCATCTTAAAGACATGTTTTTCTCCATCATAATTCCACTTTATAATCGTCCCCAAGAAATTAACGAACTTTTATATACCCTAACCAAACAAACTTATTTACAGTTTGAGGTTTTGGTTATTGAAGATGGTTCGAAAGATGATGCAAAGGCAATTGTCGAAAGTTATTCGAATAAACTGGACATCAGTTATTATTACAAAGAAAATGCCGGGCAAGGTTTTGCTCGTAACTTCGGTTTTGAAAAAGCTAAAGGCGATTATTTTATCATCTTCGATTCGGATTGTTTAATCCCTTCAAATTACCTGGAGATTGTTAAAAATTATCTATACGAACATAATTTAGATGCTTTTGGCGGACCAGACGCAGCACACGACAGTTTTACCCCGGTTCAAAAGGCGATTAGTTATGCCATGACATCACCTTTCACCACTGGAGGCATTCGTGGCAACAAAAAGCATGTTGGCCAGTTTCATCCACGTAGCTTTAACATGGGCGTTTCCAGGGATGTTTGGGAGAAAGTTGGTGGTTTTATTTTAACCAGATTAGGTGAAGATATCGAATACAGCATCCGCATACACGAGAACGGTTTTAAAATTGGTTTAATTCCCGAAGCAAAAGTTTACCACAAGCGTAGAACCAGTTTTAGTCAGTTTTATAAGCAATTACACTTTTTCGGAAGGGCAAGAATCAACATTTATAAACATTTTCCGAAAGAGCTTAAATTAGTTCATTTCTTTCCCGCGGTATTTACTGTTGGCTTTATTTTCAGTGTTTTATGTAATTTTATTTACCTGCCATTGGCATATGTTTGTAATTTCTTCATTCTGATTTACTTTATGTTGATATTTTTTCATTCATGGTCAGTAAATAAATCTTTAAAAGTTGCATTTTTGAGCATTATCTCTTCCTTTATCCAACTAACCGCCTATGGTTTAGGCTTTATTCAGGATCTGTTTAAGAGAGTGATATTTAGTGGAAAGTAAAAAGTGGAAAGTTAAAAAGTATCGGGTTTGGGGAAGAGTATCTGTAAAACGAAATAACAAACCAACGAAACAACTAAAAACCTAAAATGATTAATTATCTTAAAGAAAGCACATTCGCTGTTAATGATGTAATTCAAAAAGCGTGGAACATCACCAGGAAGCATTATTTTTCTATTGCTACATTATGCTTTTTGATGTTTATTACGGCGAGTGCATCAAGCTTAATGGCATTTTTTATAAAGGATGTAAGTAAGGTGCTCAGCTTTTTAATGGTCTGTATTTTCATCATGTTATATTTTACAATCAATCTTTCATTGTTTAAATATATTTTTCATTTGATGGATGATGAATTGAATGATGTGAAAATTGTGGATACCATTCCCACAAGGCAACAAATTATTCGTTTTTTAGTTGCAACACTATATTTTGTAGGCTGTATTTTAGGCGTTTATTTGGTGGTAATCTTAGTCGCTTTTCCGTTTATTTACACCGGAATCAATATTGAAATTGTAAAGAATGTAGCCATATCAGTAGGTATTGTTGCAATTTTTATTACCTGGTTAAGAATTTCTTTCTTTCCATTTTTTATCATTGATAAAAATGCTAAGCCTTTTGAATCGATAAAATTGAGTTTGGCAACTACTAAAGGCAATTTCACTAAAATATTATTGCTTTTGATTATTTTAGGTGGTGGATATTTAATTTATCTGTTGCTAAACTATTTACAGTGGCCAATTGTTGCTTTCATTGTTAACATACTGAGTTCATTTATTATCGTGCCGCTTTCTAGTGTTGCACTTACAGTTGCTTATCGTAAAATCTCCAGCGAATATAAAGGAGATGAGCACCCAGATATTTTGCACAATCTTGTTTAAGAGCATTAAAGTCATTCTATCATTTACTCATCCAAAAAGTCAATCATTAAAATATGGGATTAAAAGCAGCATTAAGTAAACCTTTTGCAGCCTTTGCAGTTTGGCAGATAAGCAAATGGAAAAATAATGCCGTTGAAGCTCAGAACAAAATACTTTTAAAGCTGATTGCCAATGCTGCAGCAACAGATTTTGGAAAAGACCACCAATTTTCATCTATTAAAAACCATTCTGATTTTAAGAAGCAAGTACCTGTAAGAGATTACGAAGCACTAAAACCTTATGTTGATAAGGTTGTTGCCGGTGCAGAAAATGTGCTATGGCCCGGTAAGCCGCTGTATTTTGCAAAAACTTCTGGTACAACTTCTGGTGTAAAATATATTCCGCTTTCTAAAGAATCAATGCCCGAGCATATTAAAGCGGCTCGAAATGCCATCTTAACTTACATTAATGAGACAGGTAAAACCGATTTCGTTAACGGAAAGATGATTTTTTTGCAAGGAAGTCCGATATTGACGCTAAAGCACGGCGTAAATGTTGGGCGACTTTCTGGCATTGTTGCGCACCATGTCCCGGCCTATCTCCAAAAGAACCGTCTTCCATCTTACGAAACCAACTGTATCGAGGATTGGGAACAAAAAGTTGAGGCTATTGTTGAGGAGACCTTGCAAGAGGATATGACCTTAATTTCTGGTATTCCACCTTGGGTTCAAATGTATTTTGATAAGCTAAGTGAAAAAGCGAAGGGCAAGAAAATCAAGGATATATTTAAAAATTTTAGCTTATTTATCTATGGCGGCGTAAACTTTGAGCCTTACAGAGCGAAGATTGAGCAAAGCATTGGCAAGAAAATAGATTCTATTGAAACCTATCCTGCATCTGAAGGATTTATTGCCTATCAGGATTCACAAAAAGATAAGGGTTTATTGTTATTGGCAGATGCCGGCATCTTTTACGAGTTTACTCCTGCTGATGAATACTACAATGAAAACCCAACCAGATTATCGCTTGGCGAAGTTGAGTTGAATACCAATTACGCTTTGATTTTAAATACAAATGCCGGGTTATGGGGTTACAGTATTGGCGATACTGTGAAATTTGTCTCAAAAAATCCTTACAAAATTGTAGTAACTGGACGCATTAAGCATTTTATTTCTGCCTTTGGCGAACATGTTATTGGTGAAGAAGTGGAACACGCACTTTTAAGCATTGCAAATGAGGAAAATGTTGAAATAACAGAATTTACTGTTGCACCGCAGGTAAATCCGCAAGCAAGCGAACTGCCTTATCATGAGTGGTTTGTAGAATTTTCTACTCCGCCAAAAGATATGACAGCATTTAGTAAGAAAGTAGATGAAGCTTTGCAGAAGAAAAATATTTACTATTTTGACCTGATTGAAGGTAAGATTTTGCAACCTTTAGTGATTCGTTCGCTACAGAAGGATGCTTTTGTGAATTATATGAAAAGTGAAGGGAAATTGGGTGGACAGAATAAAGTGCCGAGGTTAAGTAACGATAGGAAGTTGGCAGATGAGTTAGGGAAGTATATTGTTTAAATTGTTTTATTGCTATATTGTTGCATGATTCCCTAATGCATTTTAAGCCAATAAACATGGAACAGAAATACTTGCAATTGAATCAAATAACAGCCTATAAAAAGGCCTTTCATCTTAGTAATCACGTTTGGGAGATTATTTCAAATTGGGATGCGTTTGCAAAACACACTTTGGGTAAACAATTTGTCAATGCGATAGACTCTATTTCAGCAAATATTGCCGAGGGTTTTGGAAGATATCACAAAAAGGACAAGATCAAATTTTATTATTATAGCTATGGAAGTGTAAAAGAATGTTTTGATTGGAATGAAAAGGCAAAAATTAGAAAGTTAATAAGTGATGAAGAATACAAGAATATTTTTGCAACATTAGAAACTTTGCCTAGAGAAATTCATCAACTAATAAAATTTACCAACGACAAATTAAAAACATAAGTTTCTTATATGCTAATAAAGAATGTTTGAAACTATAGAATGAATAAACAATTGAGCAATACAGCAATACAGCAATCAGTAAAAAACATAATCATATTAGGCTCTACAGGAAGTATAGGGACGCAAGCGCTCGAAGTTATTCGGGATAATCCTGCAATCTTTAAAGTTTCTGTTTTATCTGCACTAAAAAATGCTGAACTGTTGATTCAGCAGGCCAAAGAATTTAAACCCGAAGTTGTTGTTATTTGTGATGAAACTAAATATCTGGAAGTTAAAAATGCACTATCTTCTTTCAATATAAAAGTTTTAGCTGGTGAAGCAGCCTTAACCGAGGCAGCGGTTTATCCGAAAGGTGAAATCGTATTAACTGCCTTAATGGGCTCAGTAGGGTTAAAACCAACTATTGCAGCTATTGAAGCCGGTAAAAATATTGCACTAGCCAACAAAGAAACATTAGTAGTTGCAGGAGAATTGGTAACACAATTGGCCGCCAAACATCAGGTTAAAATTCTTCCTGTTGATTCTGAGCACTCTGCAATATTTCAATGTTTGGTAGGTGAGGAGCAAAATGAAATTGAAAAAATTTACCTTACAGCTTCCGGCGGTCCGTTTTTAGGGAAAAATAAGGACTTCCTGGCATCCGTTAAAAAGGAACAAGCATTAAAACATCCCAACTGGGTGATGGGTGCTAAAATCACCATCGATTCTGCTTCGTTAATGAATAAGGGCCTTGAAGTAATTGAGGCAAGATGGCTTTTTAATTTAAATGCTGAACAAGTTGACGTTATCGTTCATCCACAATCCATTATTCATTCTATTGTGCAGTTTACAGATGGTTCTATGAAAGCACAAATGGGGGTGCCGGATATGAAATTACCTATTCAATACGCCATAAATTATCCCGATAGGCTAAAAAACAATTTTAAGCGTTTTAACTTTCTGGATTATCCAAATTTTAGCTTTCAGCAGGCTGATATGGAAACTTTCAGGAATTTAGGTTTGGCGTTTGCTTCTTTGAAAAAAGGGGGGAACATGCCTTGCATTTTGAATGCTGCAAATGAAATTGTTGTGGAAGCATTTTTGAATGATAAAATTGGTTTCCTTGAAATGAGTGATGTAATTGAACGATGTATGGAAGAAATCAATTTTATTGAAAAACCACAATTGAACGATTATTTAGGAACTGACAAACATAGCCGTATCTTAGCGGCTGAATTAGTAACAAAAAGTAAATTCTAACATCTAACATAAAAACTTTATAATAGCATATGAATGGATTGATAATGGCGGGACAGCTGCTGCTTGGATTGTCTATATTGGTTATATTACACGAATTAGGGCATTTCTTGGCCGCAAGGGCGTTTGGAATCAAAGTAGAAAAATTTTATCTGTTTTTTGATGCATGGGGTTTTAAACTCTTCAGCTTTAAAAAAGGAGATGTAGAGTATGGAGTTGGGTGGTTGCCATTAGGCGGTTATGTAAAAATTGCCGGAATGATTGACGAGAGTATGGATACCGAGCAAATGGCTCAGCCTGCACAACCATGGGAATTTCGTTCTAAACCAGCTTGGCAGCGTTTAATTGTGATGTTGGGTGGTATCATCGTCAACGTTATTGTGGGTATCATCATTTTCTGGATGCTTACCTTTAAATACGGTGAAACTTTTACGCCAAATAGTGCCGTGGTAAACGGTATTCAGGTTGGTAAAGTGGCTTCAGATATCGGTTTGAAAAATGGAGATAAAATTCTCGCTATAAATGGCAACAAAGTTATCCGTTTTGAAGAGCTGAAAAGCTCTAAAGTTTTAATGGGTAATACGCTTTTAACGGTTATCCGTGGCGATAAAACCATCGAAATAAAAGTGCCTGATGATTTTCTAAATAAGGTTGCTGATGGTAAAAGCTTATTTGCTGAGCCTCGCTTAAAAAGTATTGCTGATAGTTTATTACCAGGCTACGGTGCTGTAAAAGCGGGAATGAAAGTTGGCGATAAAATTACAGCTGTTGATGGAATTTCAGTTACTTATCAGGATGAAATAAAGCCAATTACATTAAAGAAGAAAGGTAAAACTGTTGCTGTTGATATTGATAGAGCTGGTACACCAATGCAACTCAATGTAGCAGTAGATACCGCCGGAGCAATTGGCTTTTATGGAAATTTCAATGAGATTAAGCGTAAAACCATTAATTATAGCTTCATGGCTGCTCTACCTATTGGTGCAAATATGGCCTGGAGTACATTTATGGATAATGCGAAAGGCATTGGTAAAATGATTACTGGTAAAGTTAGTGCCCGTAACATTAGCAGTCCGATTGGTATTGCAAAAGTTTATGGTAGTACTTTCGACTGGGTTAAATTCTGGACTTTAACCGGTTTAATCTCTATGGCTTTAGCTTTCATGAATTTATTGCCAATTCCGGGTTTAGATGGCGGTCACGTCGTGTTTCTTTTAATCGAAATGATACAACGCAAGCCGGTTAGCGAGAAGGTGCTTGAAAAAGCACAGATTGCAGGTTTTGTAATTCTGATTAGTTTAATGGTGTTTGCTTTTGGTAATGATATTTTAAAAATATTCGGTAAGTAAAATCAATTTTATAATATTGCCGTAGCCGTTAGCATTAAGTTTTAACTGCTGCGGCTTTTTAGTTTATAACACATGAGCGAACAAAAAAAACAACCTGATTATTTCGAGTTTTACGAATCACCCGTTTCCTTTAAGCCTGATTTGAACGTGGTTAAAGCTAAGTTTTACGCGTTGAGCAAAAAGTTTCATCCAGATTTTTATGCGAACGAAAGTGAAGCAAAGCAGCAGGAGGTTTTAGATTTATCTACGCTAAATAACAAAGCCTATCAAATTCTAAGTAATAGCAAAAGAACTTTACAATATGTTTTAGAACTGAAAGGCGTAGTCGTTGCTGAAGAAGCTTATCAGTTGCCTCAATCTTTCCTTATGGAGATGATGGATGTAAACGAAGCATTGATGGATTTGGAATTTGAGCCTGATGCTGAAAAGTTGCAACAGGTAAATGATGATGTTAATTTGATTGAAAATGAACTGGATGCGGAGTTGTCAAAACTTACCAATCAATTTGATGAGGCCTCGGCTGAATCTGAAAGTTTGTTGAAAGATATTAAGGATGTCTTTTACCGTCAGAAATACATTGCCAGAATCCGGGAGAAATTACCTAAGCCTTAATCGCTGTATTATGCATGCATATATTATGCCTATTACATGCCTTTATCCTGCCTTGGGGATGCAAGCTTGTTTAGCGATAATTGACTAAGCCAGATTTAAGTTTTAATAACACCCGATTGTAAAATCATAATTTACTTTTTGCGGATGAATTAGTTTGCCTTACTTTCGAAGCAAACAATCAGATACATGAGTTCTCTTTCCATTTTTAGAAAAGTAGCCGTTTTAGAGGGTATTTCATATTTGCTTTTATTATTTATTGCCATGCCTTTAAAATACTGGGCTAACTTGCCTATGTATGTTAAATACACAGGTTGGGCGCACGGACTGTTATTTGTGCTTTATGCAGCAACCTTGGTTTTAGCCTGGCAAGAGCAAAAGTGGAAGTTTGGTAAAGCGGTTTTGATTTTCCTGGCCTCTCTTTTACCCTTTGCACCATTCATTGTGGATAGAAAATTAAAAGACGAAAGGGCTTTGTAGTTGAATAACAATTGGTTGAAATCTATTTTAAAATAATTTTGTGATTTAGCCAAGCGTTACATACATTTGCAACCCCGTCCAACACATGCCCAGCTGGCGGAATTGGTAGACGCGCTGGTCTCAAACACCTGTGGGAAACCGTGCCGGTTCGACTCCGGCGCTGGGTACTAACCGGGGTCACACCCGAATTTTGAAAGGATTGCTCGTTAAAAAGCAATCCTTTTTTGTTGATTTTCAGCAAGTTATCGTAAAAGATAGGGTCGATATAAGCGGTTCTAAATATACCCTCCCCCCATACCAGATTATCTTTGAACACCCCCCTAATTAAGGTATGCTTCTGAGTTATGTTGCATTTTTGGTATAACTCAAGGATGTTAGATAAATTTGGTAAAAGTCGCTCAACTAAGTCATCTTCAGTTCTAATCTTTGATGGCTGATTACCCTTCAGATCATATTCAATTTTTGCCTTATCTTCTTTAAATTTTTGAAACCAGTTTTTATAAGTTGAGCTTTCAATTTCATTATTCATCAGACGCTCTTCCAGCTTAAATATCTTTTCATTTATCTCATGTAGATTTTTAACCTTCTGTTGATGTTGCTCCTTTTTTAATTTCAGCGGCTCAATTAAAAGTGCTTTCGAAGTTTCCTTTATAAACTTTACCTGGTGCGTAGAAAAACTCAAGCCTTTTAATATATCCTCAAAGGCCTCATGTAGTTTAGGTCCAGGTAGGTTATAATTTGTGTGTTCTGTGCACCTGTAGTACATATAGTAGTTTTTCCTGCCTTTGGTATATCCGGCAGTCATACTCTTGCCACACCAGCATTTAAGTAAGCCTCTTAGAGGGAAATCTTCAGCAGGTTGAACCCTTGTCTTTCTTTTCAAGCTATTAAGCATACTTTGAACTAACCAGAACTCCGCCTGTGAGATGATGGGTTTGTGGATAGACTTAGCATATTTCTCAGGCAGCTCCTGAAATGCAGGCACCCTAATTAGCCCCGCATAAACACAGTTGGAAAGTATTTCCTGAATGCAGCACTTACTTGTACGTTTAAAACCAGTTGCTTTAGCATTCTTATATATTACATATTGAGGAATACCCTGTATATATTCCTTAAAAATCCGTTCAACAATCAAGGCTTCCATAGGATGAATTTCAATCAGGTTTTTTCTGGTGCCATCAATAATATTCCTATAGCCGTAAGGTGCCCTACCTAGGTAACGACCACTTTCTTTAGCATTCCGTATCCCCTGTGTAGTTCTCTTGCGAATATTGAATAGTTCCTTATTCGCCATCATGTAGTCGAAAGCACGTTTCATGAAAACATCAGGGTCAGAAGTATCTAAATCTATCCGCTCACTAGTAGAGAGTACCTTAACGCCATACTTGGTTTCAAGTTCATTAATTTTCATTAAAGCCTCCGGCAGGTTCCTACTGAATCTATCATGGTCCAGTACAATCAAATATTTACATTGACCTTTATAATTCTTCAGATAAAGTTCCAGAGCCCTGTAATCGGGCCTATCAAAAGTATAGCTTGATTCGCCATTATCCTTAAATAATCCGATGATATTAAGATTATTTCTTCTGCAGTATTCCTTTATTGCGGATTCCTGATATTCAAGTGATTTAGATTGGTCTTTCGTACTCAATCTCATGTAACCTATTGCGTTCATAAATCTTCCTTTAAAAGTATTTCAACAATTATATGTGCTACTGAAGTTAGCAAGATTTTTTCTTCATTACTAATTTCCTTAGGAGATTTCGAGATATACTTCCGTTTTTTTCCAAAAGAGCTGTCAAGATTTTCAACAACAAGCAAAACCTTCATAGGCTTAGGTAACAAAGGCAATCCCAGAGTATTATTTTCAGCATCAACAATCTCTATAGGATTATCTTCACGCTTATTTTTTTCTTTCATATAACTTCTTTGAATTGAATTTATTCAAGAAGGAAATGTATTTTTCACAATTTCAGAGTGTTGTCAAGGATTTCTATTTTGGAAGACTGTCAGGCTAAAATTAAATTAACTCATTTTTAAACAGTTAAGAGATTTGATTTGCATATATAGTTTATAGGAATATTTTTGCAGAATGACCGTGACCGTTTTAGCAATCTTAGAGACTGAATTCAAACCTGCTAAATCATTAGCTAAAATAATGAATGAACGCCTTTTACGGATTGCCAAAGAATTGCAGGATGTCCATCTAAAATCTCTTTATGGACATGGTTTTTCCGAAGAAGATTTGATTATATACCTAAGCTATAATTCAAAGTATAAGATTAGATTTAGAATCGTTAACGATGTTCCATCTGACATCGAATATTTTGTGGCAGAGCGATGCGCAAGGTTAGGCTTTATTCTTTGGAGAACGAATGCATTGGAGAGGAGAGAAGCCTGTTTAAATTAGCATAATCTATCAAACCAAAAGCACCTCAATAGATTTCAGATATAATCTGTTCAGCCCTAAAGTTACTAGTTATATCGAATAATGTGCTCGTTCATATACAAACTCAAATTATACGTGCAAGTGGATGTCATAAAGATTACCCATCATTTTTACTAAAAAATATACCTAATAATCCTAATACAATAGCCTGTATAAAACCTATCAATATCGAATATTTGTTAATATGCGTTATCATGGTTTTATCATCTGATTCGGAGATTGGGATAGTTATAATAATTATCAATAAAACAAACAAATAAAATAGTGAAGAGCCGTTAACAAGACGCATAAAGTAGCGATCGATCTTTTGCGATTTAATTATTTCAGGTTTTAGGGAGGCATATATAAAGGATGTAGTTATCAGCGTCAATCCTGGACTTAAACTTCCAATCAGCCATTTCCATTCTCCCATTTCTGCATCAGGGCGTGTCATAGTTATCACTAGAAATGCGATTATAAAAATACAACTACCTATCATCCAGGTTAAAGCAATTTGCTTTTGGGCTTTGTATTTATCTACTTTGATCATTATTATCTTATTTTTGCTGCAATTTTAGAATTATTATAATGGTCCTTTGGTGTGATTTCACTAGGATTCATAAAAACCGCTGTCTCTCCAGGAGTTTTCTTATATTGATAAATAAGCAAGCTCACCTTCGAGTCAGAAGTTAAGGACCTGGAAAGTATGTAGGAAGGGACACTTAAGGCACCAGAAGATAGCCATTGCTGCGCTTTTGCAAGATCAGAGGTAGGGCCGGTTAGATTTGGGTTTGCATCAGCAACTAAAAAGACGATGACGCGAAAGTAACCTACTGGAGCATTTATTAATGCCTTCAAATATGACCAAGGGCTGTTAAGATCGCTTTGAATTCTACTTGTCCATCTATCGGGAAGAGTAAGAGAATAGCCCCTGTTATCGGTTTGCTCCATTTGGGTTACAAGTGCAAAGCCATTATCGTAAGCATAGTATCTCCGAGATACATAGCCACATCCATCCAGGGCAGTGATCAGCTTTTCATTGATATCCTTAATTGTTCTGGCATTTTTAAAATTTTTAACCGGGATATTCATTGCTGCTGAAGCTGGAGGTACTTTATCAGGAAAAACAGGTAGATAATTTGCAGACAGATTTGCTACTGACCTATTTGTAAACTCCTGTGTCACTTTGAATAGATCTGAGCTATAAGCGGAATCCAAGGCAGATATTTCAGTCTGATTGAAACCTATAAATGAAAATGTTAGTTTATCATTAGCATCAATTTCTAAGCTATAATTGCCATTACTATCAGTAATGGTTCCAACTGCTTTATTTTTAATTTTGATGGACACCGCTGGCAATGCTAAACCATCTTCATTGGTAACTTTACCGAATACTTTAGATTTAATGCCATTGGGAAATACCTTTATCAGCGATAAACCAGTAGAATCCTGAGCGAGGGTTCCAAGCGTGGCCAATGTAAATAAAAAGGATAAGAGCGGTTTTATAAACATATTGATTTGTAGTGCTTTAATAGTAATTCAGATACTTAAAAATATTAAAATTCTATGGAAATAATGAAATAATATTAAAAAAAGAACATTTTGTCTAATTCCCAAGTTCAACAATAAAAGGTGGGCTAAATCATCCTTTTACCGATCTTTAAAATCCCAAAAAATCAATAAAGTCTAAAATCCGAGATTATATTCTCCCTCCTTGAGGTTGGCATCTGTATCTCATCGGTTAAGATTGATACCTTGTGCTGAACGAATCGAAGCAGCTCGGATAGCATAATCTTTCCATCCCGGTTCAGATCAGCTGACTTATCTTTAAGTCCCGCCAGCATTGAGTAGGTAAATACCCCATTACTCCAGCGATCATCTTCCCATGCAAACTCCGTCGAAGATGCAGAAGAAATAATAGATGCGCCATTTGATTCTCTTAAGTCAGAAAACAAAACTTTCATTAATTCAAAAGAACTATTGGTTGCGGCAGTAGTTCCCCCACTTGTAGAACCCCTCTTTTTTACATTACCCTTTCTCGGTGCATTGGCGCTGGTCTGGATAGAAGTAGTCTTATCAAATTCACCAGAGTGGCAGGCATCAATGAAAAGAATCTTTTGTCTAGCCGGAATGCCATCAAGTAAATTTTCAAAATCATCATATAATAAACCTTCGCGCTTCGGGTCAGAAAAATCCTGGTCAAAAGCGCTCAGATAGTAATCGCTATTGAAAATTTGGCCATGACCAGCAAAAAAAAGAATCACCTGGTCACCAGGCCTTGTTTGCTGCAATCGTTTTTTCAGGGCTAATATTGCCGATTTGGACGCACTTGAATTAAGTATGGTATCAATGATGACTTTTCCGAAATTGTCCTTATTGGAACCAAAATATTTGGCAACATCTCGAGCGTCTTTAGCAGCATAGTTTAAGTTGAAATCTTTATTCTTATAGTCTGACAATCCTACGCTCATTACATAAAGATCAGGCTTAAAGTTTTGATTCGTTAGGTAGATATTTACGCTGGCATCCTGACTTAAAATACCCTTACTGCTTAACACACTAATGTCTATTTGATTGTTACCCTGGGTGAGTTCAAGCTGAAGCTTCTCATCTAGTACACTTGAAGAAGAGGATAGTTTTCTGCCTGCTTTGCCGTAAATGGGTACTCCGTTGATTTTCACATGAAGTCTTTCCAGCTTCGAGGTGGGCTCGCTAGCATGTAGAGATAAGATTATTTGAGAAGATTTCGTACTCGGTGGGATTTGTGCAGCATTTTCCACAGATAACGTAGGTACATCTCCAAAGTCATTCCCAAGTTGGTTCGGCGAGAGTTTAGTCTTAGAAATCCTAGTCTGGTAAGCTTTAAAATAAGTTTCGATAGTCTCTTTTGTGGCCTGACCAATTTTCTCTAGAACTAAATCAGGACGATTGTATATTAGATCATACTGGTCGAAATAGCGCAGTTTTCCATCTTTTAGAAAATGCAATAGTCTTGCACCCTTTGCGGAGGCAAAATAGTAACCTTCAGGTGTGACTATTATCCATTCATCGCCTATGGATACAAGGGTAGCAATCTCCATTCCAGTGTGTACATCCCAAATTTTTGTAGTCTTGTCAGCGCTGGTACTAACAAGCATTTTTCCATCAGCGGTAAAATTACAAGAGAGAACCGCATCCTTGTGCCCGCGTAATACAAAATCTACGGCAGGATTATTTGGATTCCTTATGTCCCAAATTCGAAGTGTTTTATCTGCACTAGCAGTTGCCATCTTACCTGATGAACTTGATACAGCGATGTCAAGTATCTTGAGTTTATGAAGCGAGGAGCTAAACAGATTTTCACCAGTTTTGTAATTTAAAATACTTACAACACCTGTAGTAAAGCCTCCGCAATAGACCATTAGGTCTTGTTGCGGGAGTAGGGCAGCAGATTTTAAAAAGTCTTGAGTTGGAAGTTTAAATACATTTTCCAGCTTCCCAGCCCCACTGATGCTAATTTGATGTTCTTGAGCCATTAGGATTTTTCCTTCATCCAGCCCTAAGACAGCAAAACTCTTTTCCTCCGATGTTGCAGAATTTAGCTCAGTCGCTTTTAATACTGGATCATTACTGATGGCCATACGAGAGACCTTTTCATAGCTTCCCGAGGAAATCAAGTCACCATTATTTGCGAAAGCCACAGCATTAGCCATGTAATATTGAATTTTCAAAGAATCAGCAAAATTTCGGTCGTAAATGAGAACCCCTCGTGCAGAATTTAGCATAAGCGAGTGGCCATCTGGAGAGAATGCGGCATTACGATAATAATCAATCCCTTCAAATCCTAGGGTTCCTGTTCCTTTTCCAAATACCTTAGTGATTCCACCGATGGCAAGATTCCAAATCCTAGCCAGCCCATCCCCAGAGGTGGTAATAAGAAGTTGTTTATCTGGATGGAATGCAGCGTCGTAAACAGCGCTACTTTCAGATCTGAATTCTCCAAGGATCTCCAAGGTCTGCGGGTCAAGAATTCTCGCAAAACCAGATTCAGTTTGTTCAGAGGAATGCTTGCCCATACCTTGAAAAATTGTTGCGGATCTTCTATGCAATAAAACACATTCGCTTTCTTCATTGGAAACGAATGAACTACCTTTTCGGATTGACGACTTTAGAGTTTTAATATCAACTACATTCAAATCTCCTTTCGGAGAGATGTGAATTATTGTTCGCCCGTCGGGACCAAAAAGCACATTTCCTCTGGAGTAAGGGTCGAATAATTTTTTGCGCTCCCCTGACCTCATATCGAGTAAACTGATTGCTCCATCATCAAGTAGTAATAACTGACTCTTATCAGCAGAAAAATCAATATCGCTTATAAGATGGTCTTCGGTTTCAAATTTTTTTCTAACCCCACCTGTGACGGCATCTAAAATAACAACTTCAGGCGGAGAGGTTCTTTTTAAAGTATTACCAAGGCCAATAGCAATTAAAGAACGATCAGATGAAAACTTCACAAGCTGCACATAATTTTTACCCTGTAAAATCTGATCTGTAGAAAATTTAAAATAACTTTTTAATTCCTTTCCCTCTAAATTTAACTGGAAAACGCCGTTGTCACATCCAATAAATGCACTTTTACCATCTTTAGAAAAGCAAAGTCCAGAAATGCCAATATAAGAGCCCTCGAGTTTTCTAACAGTTTTGAAAGTTCTTAAATCCACCAACCAGACCCCTCCTAAAATGCTTTTGCTCACCAATGCAAATGCATTATCTGGTGATATAGCGATTGAATAATGCTCAATACTTTTATTTTCACCATTAAATACCTGGAGTGATCGAAGCTCTTTATGGCTTGATACATCCCAGCATTTTAGTTGACCGTCCCGACCTATGGTAAAAAGGCGAGATTCTGTGCCGTCAAATGCCATGGCCTCGATAGCCCCAGAATGACCTGTTGGAATGATCATGTCTGGTCTCTGAGCTAGAGCATAGAAAGAGAGAAAAGCAAGAATGAAGATGGATATAATATGCCTAAACATGAAATTATAGTTTGAAGATTTGCTTAAGTAGACCAGGCTTATACTGTGGGTCAGATTTGCTATTTAATTTAGTTGTAGTTAGTCCGTTTAGTTTAAAGCAAGTCGAAATTCCAACAGGGCTGCCATCATAAAATTCATCTCTAAAAAATACCCAGTCTTTTTCTCCTATGAAGAATAGCTTGCCTGCAAACTTTTGGTTTTCGTAGAAATACACCGAGTTCTTGTAATAACTAACCATCATATCAGTTGTTCCGGTGGTGACCTTTAGCTTATCCCAGCGTAGGTCATCCCTTACACCAACAGACTCAATTTTGCCACTAAGGATATTAAAAGATTTTGCCTGATTACTTTTACGCAATCTGGTATAGAGATTCTTGGCCTTGTCGTCATAAAACAAGTGGTCAAAACTAACTACTGGACTTTTAAAGGTACGTTCGCGAGCACCAGTTAGACTATTAAAAACCTGAATAGAGCCATCACCCACACCTACATAGATTCGTTTTCCATCAGGTGAGTATTTTGCATATTCAGTAATCCCACTAACACCGTCATAAAATTTATTTATTTCAGCACGCACTTCTCCAACCTTTATTCCGCTAGACATCGAGACTTTTTGTTCTCCTGACCTTAAATCCCAGACTTTGACAGTACCGTCATAGCTAGTTGATACAAAGCTTTGAAGATCTGGAGAGAAATTTACGGACCTTACATTCTCTAGATGACCTTTAAATACCCGGCTTTGATCAAATGTCTTTGCATCAAAGAGCACGATGTCTTCTCCTGCAGCTAATAAAATCCACTTCCCGTCAGAAGAGATCGCTATATCTTCCCCAGAGCTCGTTTGCTCAACATCTAATTCAGTTACCATATTACCAGACTTGATGTCAAAAACATATCCACCGCCAATGCCCGACATCAGCATATGATTTCCATCGGGGAAGAACTGTATCGTTTTCGCTGATCCTTTACCTTTAAAGGAGCTTTTTAGAGTTCCAGTTTGAAGGTCGTAAATAAAGACTTTACCGTTCGCACCTGAACAGGCAATTAATTTACTATCCGGAGAAAAGCAAAATGAACTTCCGTAGCCATCCTCCGCACGGAAATCTCGTACAAGTTTCTGCGTCTCTAGATCCCATAATTCCAAAACAGTTCCAATGCCAGAAGGTGAGATAGCGCCAGTTATGACATGCTTCCCATCTGGAGAGAATCTAGTCACATCCATATTGCTTTCTTTGCTTTGAAAGGTTGTAATTGGTGTTCCAGAAGCAATTTCCCAAAGATTCACCTCACTGCCACATAAGGTGATCATGTATTTCTCATCCGGACTTATATCTAAATACTTTACCCCAATGTAATTACCAGTGGGAATTATAGTCTTTGGTTTTAACTGCGCATTAGTTACCCAGGTACACAGTAGAGCACTTAAGAAAAGTAGAGTTTTTTTCATTTTTTGAGAGATTTATTGATTTTTACACTTTAACTTGAGAAGATTGGCTTTTAGTTGCATAGGATCAGCCTTACCATAAATAAATTCCAGATAATCAATTGCAGCTTGAGGCCATTGTGCTGCCGGTAGATCAATCATACAAATTACTGGTTTGAGCTCATTACCGTTTAGATAAGAAATATTAAACTGACTGATGGGGCTACTGATTTCCTGCTCCTCCTCAAAATAAAGTAACTCCACTGGAGAGATAAGGCTTTTTCTTGCAGGGATACCATCGATGTATAATAGACTAGAATCTAACTTCAAAAAAGAGAAAGTCCCATTGCCTGGTGAATCGATGCGGAGAGGTTTGTTGATTGTATCTTTTCCATCCCGATATTGTAAATAAAAAAAGCCCTTTGGGAGTTTTTTCGTGAAATTTCGATTAAGCTTGATCTCCAAAGAATCTAATATAAGTACAGATTGTTTTCCATAAATCAATCGGAAATAATTGCCAAGGTCTTCAAAACTGTTTATTGGACCTGGGCGGCCATATAGATTTTTATCACTATTCTTCAACCAGATAATGCTGCGAACGGTGGCTAAAAGTTCAGACGTTTTTCCGTTTCTAGCTAATTCAGCCTTTCGCAAGGCAAGCCCCTTGTCGAGAACCATTAGTACTAGCGTATCATTCCCCTTATTGAAGCGTATAGGATCCTGATAGTCCATAACCATGCCTTTTGAAATACGTTTACCACTCTTCAGGTTAACAAGTCCTGCACTATTATAAATGACCTTTGCAGGTTGAGCGTAGAGTTCATGAGAAAAAACCAACAGAAAAAAAACAAAGAAAACTCTCATATCTATAAACTGGATTTATATGGGTGATTGAATAAAATAAAGTTAACTCGCTGTGGCCATCCTTTTAAACCCTTTGGCAGATTTTTGATATTAGCCCAAAGTCTTCTGATGGTAAAAATCAAATTGATGACCATGGCACAAGGCACTGTTTCAAACTTAATACTAAAGCTCAAAAATGAAATAATTGAAACGCTCAGCATTAGTATACTAATCCCAATTAAATTTTCAATTGGACCACCTGTAAAGTTCGCAACAAAGGTTTGCAGTTTATTCATCCATACTGGTGTCGGCGCATATAGTGAATAATGTATAATCGCTGTCAGGCTAATCAACACAAAAACAATCCAGCTTAAGCTAATGCGGCCTTCCTCCTTAAGCAGTGAAAAATAGAGATTCATATTAATCAACGGACCTGCCACATCACCCATACTCGTCTTATGGATATCATTTTCGAAATCTCCGATGACAACATATTCCTTTTTGAGAAGCGACCTAGAGAATTCATCGTCTCCCTTCAGGAGATCGATTGCTTGCTGGATAGGATAGACCATAGAAATTTCATCATTTTGAATATCATAACTCCTCAGGCTTTCATCGACAATAACCATGTTCGAGTAACGCTTTCCATGGAGAGCAATCATACCACCATATTTAAAAACACTTGTATCACCAACGCTTGCCTCATACATACGTAGAACAAGACTTTTTTTATCACCGTTTATCAGCGGAAACTTATTGAAGCCATCGCTAAGCATTAGCCATTCATTGGAGCTGGAATAAGAGGCATAACCAGAGTTCCGCTCAGGAACTGCTTTTTTAAGCAGCTCAGAAGTGCCTTCAGCAGGCGTAGGCCAATAAAAATTTGGAGTCTTTGAAAGCGTTTTAGCAAAAGCCGAATCCACAGGTTGGGGGATGTCGAATATTAGATCACATAGAAGTGTACGGTGTCTGCTGGGATAAAGATTTAATAACTGTATTAAAGTGTCAATTTTAGTTCTATCTACAATCCGCTCATTGCCCAGAAGATTTTTTACCTGAACGCCCTCACTTTCAGCGTTAACAAACAGCGTTTTACTTTTTAGATATTCATTTTCGTGTTTAGCCTCTTTAAAAAATGATACCCTCGCAATCGACAGCAGCCTGATAAAGACTGATTCTGCTGAGAGTGAATAGCTAGAATTCATCCAGAACCACATCGCAATAAGGGTTATGATCGCATAACCAAAACACTTTGCCATGCGGATCAATTCCTTTTTCAGAAAAGAAATATTCAAGAGGAGCGCGCGAAACATACAATTAATTCAGATGTCACCAATCGAAGGATATAAACACTTATATCTTTGATCGATAATCAGTTATATCAAAAATAAAAATTTTGATAGAATTATTTTCCTGAAATCGATTTTGTGGAAAAAAAAGTATTTAAAAAGAGATGGGGTTCGTTAAACTCCCTACCATTAAGACCTATGAAGCATTACTAACTAAAATCTTTTTTCTTATTGTATGCTATAAAAATGCCAGGATCTAAATGAAAATGATCTCGAAGATCGCCTGAATAGCAATTAAAACTGGCCTTTCGAGCTTCAACATCAAGATTAAAAAGACGGTATAGATAGAATTTCTCTTTGTGATATTGAGAAAAAAACACCTCATTTCTGGAAATATGAAATGGCGAACCCTTCGCGCCACACGTGGTTTTTACCTCGATATATTTTTCAGTCCCATCCATATCAAAAGAGAGTACATCAAAACCTTCTCCATCTAATACCTTTCTAACTTTAGAAGCCAGTTTATCAAAGCCATTGTCGATAAGAACTCGCTGCTCATATTCTATCACTAGCTCCTCACCCAAGCTTCCAATAAAGATATTTTGCTGATATTTCTCAAACCAATCAACCTCTGAGCCAGAGAAGTCTGGCATATCTTCGCTCACCTCAGTTATACCTTCTGGATAAGTGTCGTCTGGGTAGAGCGGATATGGCTGAACGATTTTCTTCGGTTTTTTCCCAGTTTCTTTAAAATACAATTCATCATCCGACCAGCACTCATAGCAAAGCCTATGCATCACCTTTTCAAAATGAGCTTTTCTTAGGTCCTCCATTTCGCCGAAAGACAGCTTTTCAGCCAGCCCATAAAACCCAGCTCCAATAGACTGAAGATCCGAATGCATAACTAGAGAACTTAACATCGGTCGTCCATGCTCATGTTCCCATTCCGAGATTTCACCTATCCATTCTGCAAAAAGATCGACATCCTTACGATCATCTGACTTCAAATCGTAACTAAACATGATATTCCCGTAGCCAATTAGCCGTCTTTCCCTTGCTAAGTCAATAAGTTTAATCCTTAATTCATTATCCATAGAGCGCTTTAATTAGAAGAGCAAATTAGGCCATAATCTTGATAAACAAAAACGTGGAGATTTTGTAGCGACTTCCACACAAACATAAATAGACCGCCTCGCGATTTACCTCATTTCTCTTAATACTATGATTCGGAGCTAATCAGGTTCTACTTTAAAGCAAAAATGTAGTTAATGTGTATGTTTTCGATTACGAGTCGAGTGTGTTCTGCTCGAATTGTATTCATTACTCTTTCCTGAAAATCTGACCTTCTAACCTGAAATTAAACCTAACTATATAGAAAATTATTATAATAGAATTGACGGTTTTATATTTCAGATAAACTATGCGCTGATATCTCAAACTACCGAGTTTTAATATCATTTCGCAAAGACAACCAAACCAATACAGGTGAATCTGTCGATGTAGGAAAAATCAATTGGACTGCTATTACTGGAAGGTAGCGATCCACATTTTTCCTAGCAAATAATCTTAAAAAATAAGGTTAACTGACAGAAGCTTCTGTTCAAATAATTTAATAGTGAGTTATGTCGAATACCAAAAACATATTTATAAGCCATCACCATAAAGATGATAAGTCAGTATCTGACTTTATCAGTTTGCTTTCTGGAAAAGATTATAACATAAGAAACAGCTCTATAAGAGTCAAACCAGAAAATCAGGCCAGATTAGACAATAAGCAGATACCAAGAGCAACACTTGAGCGCCTATTAAGCATGAAGATGCGATGGGCAGGAACGGTAGTGGTATTAATTGGTGATCAAACACATTCAAGAAAATGGGTGAATTGGGAAATTAAGCAGGCTGCTGAACAGGGAAAAAGAATCTTGGGAGTGTTCATGAAAGGAGGAAAAGATGCTGATATTCCTGAAAACCTGGAAAAATTTGGAGATGGCTTAGTTGGTTGGAATTCAGGAAAGATCATCGCAGGATTGGAAGGAGAGGATGTTGGCTGGTGTACATCGGGTGGTGAGCAACGAAGTCCAGTTAATAATGTTAAGCGAGTGATCTGTCAATAATATGAGTTTTTACGGATATAAAATTACCAGGGACTATGGCTTCGCGCCAAATCCTTTTGGAGAATATTGCAGCCTAGCCTGCTGCAAGCCACATGTAAGGAGGAAAGCGGAACCTGGGGATTGGATAATCGGTACTGGAGCTATTGAAAATAATCTACTTTATAATCTAATCTTCCTTATGCAGGTTACAGAGAAAATTACCTTCCAGGAATATTGGGACGATAAGCGTTTTTCTTATAAAAAACCAGTTTTGAATGGCAGCTTGAAACAGATGTATGGTGATAATATCTATCATAAAAATGGAGATAATTGGTGTCAATCGGATTCACATCATAGTCTGCTTGAAGGAGAATTAAATGAGAAAAATTTACGGCAAGATTTAAGTGGCCAGTATGTGCTAGTTTCTAACAATTTTCTCTATCTGGGTGATAATGCTTTGCTTGTTCCAGACAAATTTAAAGATATATGCCCAACAGCAAGGCATAGGGATTATATAACGATCCGAAATGAAGCCTTGGCTGCGCAATTTATTGAAAATATGTACCAACGTTTCAAACCGGGATTAAAAGGGCAGCCGATTAATTGGAAAGAACATGAACAATTGCAACTTCTATAATGGCCTTCAATCGCTATAACACTACCAAATATAATTCAAGGGAAAATTTTATGGCCCTTGGCGTGACCTGCCTCTTCATCTCACATCAGCAAAGAGATAAGATAGCCGCCCAGAAAATTGCTGATTATCTAATCCGTGCTGGTATAAATGTATATTTTGATGAGTATGATAATGACCTTAAAATTCATCATCAGTCAAAAAATGCAGCTGCGGTAACAAATTCTATTAGAGTTGGAATCAATAACAGTTCACATATGCTTGTTCTGATTTCGCCAAATACAATGAGTTCAACATGGGTACCTTTTGAGGTTGGTTATGGCTACGATAAAACTGCATTATACGTGTTGTGTCTTAAAGGTATCGAGCCTGGAACCCTTCCTGAGTATGTTAAGTCAGCAACAATAATAAGAGATATTTATGATCTCAATTTGCTTACAGGAAGAATGGTAGGGGCGAATGCTGATATTTTGATAAAAGCAAACTTGATAAACGACTTTGCCAGTGATCAAAATCCACTTAGCGATGTTATGGATAAATTAATATTGAATGATACGCAATGAAATGGGCAGATTACTGTGTAAGTAAACTTACGCTGGATGATAGAGGCTTCATTGAGAGCATAATTTATTACCAGGATTTTGGAGAATCCTTAGGTCACGAAATCGAAGGGACGAGAGCCTGGATGGTAAGGCAGGTTGAGCAGGGTAAAACCTTTTGCAGCATCAAAAAAAACATTCATGGCAATTGGAATCTAATTGGCAATTTCACTTACAATAATTTTCTTTTTAGTTGGCACCTGATACCAAAAAATCTGACGAAGAGAAAAATTTTTAAGAGCTATTATCATTCAGATGACCAAGTGTATAAGAAGTTTTTTGAAAACTTATTCGGGGATTTGGTCATCAATAAATCAGTGGAGGATGGAGATATCAACGAGGAGAATAGTGATGACTATGTAAAGCAGCTGATCCAGAAGGGCTACCTTTCAGATACGACGGTACTGATTGTTCTGATTGGTCCCAATACCCGCCATCGAAAACACATAGATTGGGAAATCTCAGGTGCACTTAATCATAAGGTTGGAGATAAATATGCAGGCATTTTAGGACTCTTATTGCCTAATCACCCAAACTATTCAACCGATCACTATACTTCAAGTTTACTTCCAGGAAGATTAGCTGACAACCTTAAAAGCGGCTATGCCATTCTCAGGAACTGGACGGATGATAGAATAAAGATGCAGGAATACATCGAGCTTGCCCAGAAGAAGCGTAGCACAAATGCTGATAATATAGATAACTCAAGATTACAGATGACAAAAAATACAAATGAATAGAATCAAATATCCTTTAAATATCTATGTCGTATGGCATCCAGATTCCACAGTAAGCCAAACTATTGCTGAAGGCATCTATTCTAGATTCTGTAGAGATTACAAAAATCCCTTGTCTAGAGGGATAGGTATTCCGGTATATTTTCGAAGTGTTCCTTTGGAGGATGCAATGCCCTTGGATATTGATTTTAATGAAGCAGAGAAAAATGCAGTTATATTACTCATAGACGAAGATTACTACCTGGATAGTAATTATGGAGCTTACACAGAGCAGCTTGTAGCTAAAATAGACGATAATAATAGGCTATTTCCAATCGCACTGTTCAAGGATGCATATTCAATTGGCAGGGGACTTAGTAAACTCCAATTTACTGATGCGACAAAATTCTTCGGAGAAAAACTGAATTTAGAAAAAGCTAAACATTTAAAAAAAGCAATCAGAAAGATCCAAACTGAAATATTGCATGATTGTTCAAGGCTGCTGCTGAGGTTTCATCCAGTTCAGGATGATAAGCAAAAGCATAGAATCGGATCACCGGTAAAACTCTTCCTAAGCCATGCCAAGAGAGATGGAGAGAGCATAGCGATCAGATTTAAAAAATTTATAGAAGATAATTTAAAGCTTGATGTCTTTTTCGATACGGTTGATATAGCTAATGGATATGACTTCGCAGAACAGTTTAACGATGAGATCAAACATTCGGCTTTAGTAGTATTTCATACAGATGAATATTCAAATCGTGAGTGGTGTAGGAGAGAAGTGTTGATTGCCAAGAAGCATAAATCACCTATAGTAGTAGTCCATGATATAAAGAAAGGTGAGAGAAGGGCATTCCCTTACCTGGGAAATATGCCAACGATAGTGATTAGCAGAAATGAAACACAGGCATTTTATAGAATAGTCAATCGAACATTGTATCAGGTGCTCAATAACCTATATCAAAATGGACTATTAGAGGGTTACAAAGCAATTCATAGCCCTGATATCAATGAGATCAAAATAATTACCTCACCACCTGAACTCCTAAATTTTCTCGCAATAAAAACCTATCAGAAAGGACTAGATAAAAAACTAATTATGCTATATCCTGACCCACCACTTGGAATAGAGGAAATTGATATTTTAAACCAACTTGATGAAGATGTAGAATTTACAACGCCAATCAATTTAAATTAATATGGCAAAACCTATTGAAAAAATAAATATTACTGGGACTGAGACAGACTTAGTTGCAGATGAATTAAAACCATCAAGGAAAGGTAAACTGTTTGGAAAGAAAGTAGCTATATCAGTATCCTTAAATGAAGATTTGCTAGCATTGGGCCTCTCTGAACAGCATCTTAATGATATATCAATTGAAATCGCCCGATATATTATTGCTAATGAAGGGGTAGCGATGTATGGTGGTGATTTGAGAGTTGGAGGGTTTACCTACTATTTTTCTGAGTTATCAAATCAGTATAAAAAAGAAGATGATAAATCTTTCAGGTTTACGAATTATTTCGTTTTTCCGACAACAAAATTGCTGACAAAGGATGTCAGGATTGACTTTAAGTCCAAACAGATTGAGATCAATGAGGTTCGATTGCCAAACGGTCTCGTCCCAGATAACAATAAAAAGTATCAGCCAGCCGATGATGTGCAAGATAGGTTATTTCTTAGCGAGTGTTTCAGAGTAATGAGGCTTAAAATGGCAAAAGATTGTGATGCAAGGGTTTTAGTAGGAGGGAAGTTTACGAATTTCCTTGGCTATATACCAGGGGTTATTGAGGAGGCATTATATTGTTTGGAAAATGATAAGCCGATATTTCTGATTGGTGGTTTTGGTGGAGCTACTCAAAAACTCATTAGGCTAATTAAGGGAGAGGAAGTAGAAGAATTATCAAATGACTTCCAGTACAATAATACCTTCTTGAAGAAATTTAAAGAGGTATCGGAAGAAAAATATGAATACAGCGATTTTGATAAGCTTCGAAAAAAGTTGAAAAAATACAACGTTAAAAAACTCTCAAAACTCAATAAGCTATCGATTGAAGAAAATGAAGTGCTTTTTGGATCAAAAAATATTCACGAAATCGTCTATCTGATGATGAAAGGTCTGAAATCAATATAAATGCAAAATAATTAAGCTTTAAATTATAAATATGGAGTTCTCAGTATATCAATTAGAAGCCAAAAAAACGATTCAGGAATATATCCAAGGAAAAGAAGCGAATAAACTCGTGCCATTTTTAGGGCTCATTGGAGAAGCAGGTTCGGTTATCACGGAGCTAAAAAAAAATCTTCGCGATGGTAAGGCTTACACAAATTACAATAACAAGCTTAAAGAGGAATTGGGTGATTTGCTATGGTATATTGCGACAATTGCTACCGAGAATAAAATTGAACTTGAGGATATTGCAGCGTTGAATCTCCACAAAATCAAAGATAGGTTTGACCTTGAGCAATCCGAAAGCTTTATTATCTATGATGCTGATTACCCAGAAGATGAACAGTTTCCAAGGGAATTCGAGATACAGTTTGATGTGGTGAACGAGGGCGGCAAGGAGAAAGTTAGAGTGATGAACAATTCCAGCAATATGCAGATTGGAAATGAGATTACTGATAATTCACATAAAGATGATGGATATCGATTTCATGATATCTTTCATTTTGGATATGTAGCTTTCCTTGGTTGGTCTCCAGTGGTCAGGAAGCTTATGGGAATAAAGCGTAAAAGCGATAGCGTAACCGATGAAATAGAGGATGGAGCAAGGGCAGCTATCACTGAAGAGCTAATAAGTCTCTACATATATAGTTATGGCATGGACCATCAGCTATTCAAATACAGCAATAGTGTAGATACCGAAGTACTCAAAACAGTTCAGAAGCTAGTCAGCGGCATTGAAGTTAAAAACTGCACTCAAAAACAATGGGAGACCGCAATTATCAATTCATATAAAGTTTATGACGAATTGAAATTAAACAATGGGGGCAGAGTAATGGTCAGTATCAAAAATCGAAGGTTAACTTATCTTGGTAAATCTTAATTGTTTACTTTTATATTTTATTCAACCCATTGATTTTAACAAAGAAAACACCACCAAAAGCTAGTATTGTACTAGATACTTATTGGAAATTTGCAGCTGAAAGACAACAGATCTTCTATAATAGAATAAAGAATAAAGATGTTTTGACACTTGATCCTATTCTACTTAAACATAAATTTACCAATGTTTACCGAGCCTCAGATAGAGTAAGTCAATACCTTATCAATAACATCATCTACAAAGGAGATACTGAGCCTAGTGAAATTTTATTTAGGATACTGCTCTTTAAAATATTCAACAAGATTGAAACATGGGAGCTCTTTAAGCATGAGTTTGGAGAAGTAAGCTGGAGAGACTATTCATTTAAGAACTACAATAGGGTGCTGCATGAAGCTTTAAGAGCTAAAGAATCTATTTATTCCGGTGCTTATATTATGGCCTCCGGTAAAAGTACTTTTGGATTTGATAAAAAGCATGAAAATCATTTAAAGGTTATTGAGCAAATGTTATCATCAGGACTAACAGATAAAATTCAATCAGCAAACTCCCTAAAGTCTGTTTATGAGCTTTTATTAGGATTTCCTACAATTGGTACATTTCTGGCCTACCAGTATGCAATCGATTTGAATTATAGTGAGCTCATAGATTTTAGCGAAATGGATTTTGTCAAAGCCGGTCCTGGTGCCAGGGATGGTATAAAAAAATGCTTCATCGATACAGGTGACTATTCAGAGGAAGATATTATCCGATACGTTACAGATAAACAACACGCAGAGTTTGAACGGCTAGGAATTGAATTTGAATCTTTGTGGGGGAGATCCCTGCAGCTAATTGATTGCCAAAATCTTTTCTGCGAAACGGATAAATATGCCAGGATTGCGCATCCAGATATTACTGGCCTTTCCGAGAGAAAAAGAATAAAACAGATCTATAGAAAATCTAAACAAGAGATAGAATATGGATATCCGCCTAAGTGGGGGATAGATACCCATATGATTTAAATATTCCTTCATATCAGACAGCCTCCCTAAACTTTAAATCACTTGCTTTCGGAGTAAATGGCAAAAAAACGACCGAGAAACTCAGGCTATATTTACGTTGCCATTCCAGCGCAACGAATGCTTTCTACAGCCAGAATTTTATCCAATAGATGTAGTCAAACTTCGAAACGGTGATTTGCCATTTCCGACACATAAACCTAAAAGTAAATCTTTATAAAGAGACTAATTATTGGCTGCCATGTAATCTATCAAAGAAATTGATGATAAATAAAAGCCTAAGCCGGATTTTCAAAAAAGTACCCTAGAAAAACGAAAGGGAAGAACAGCCTAAGCTATTCTCCCCAATTCTAATTTAACGCTCTCTGTAGCAAATCAAACAAATTTTTACTTCAAAAGCAATAGTTACTCACTAAAAAATATAATATATTGATTATCAGTTGCTTTATTTGTTTTTATCAGGAAGGTAAGTCTTTTTGTTGATAATTATCAACGCTAAGTTGTCAACAGCAGGATAAATGATACATATGGATAGGGTATTGATATAGACCACCATCTAATTTTGCGATTGCTAAATTAATATCATCATGACCGCTATCATCGCCCAACATTACACTAAAGAACTCATTGGAAAAATAAACCTCGAATGGCCTGAAGCAATCGATTCCTCAAGGATAATAAACAGCAATCTCGTATTCCTGGAAGTATCAATAGACATTGATAAAAGTATCTTTCTGAGCAGTCTGATGCCAAAACTTGGTGCACTAGTGGATTTCAATCACCCATTGGACTTATTCTTTCAAGATAGCGAAGGGGAAACTATACACCATCTTCAGTTTAATTGCTCTCCAATTCAAATAAGCGCTTAGCGCCATAAATAATTTCAAATATCAGAATGCTTCACCACAGCGATTGGTTTCGATAAGCGCAAATAAGCTTTAGCTACATTCAATTTTTATAACCAAGATTCTTAATACAAAAGTCTATTTTGCTTACTGTTTTAATTTGGTGCAATTATCACATTCAAATAATGAGATAAAGAGCCGTCTTATAAAATTAAAATATCAATTAAATAATTGGAAGCATATCGCAAACGGAGTACACCAATTAAATCAATACCTGTGAAGCCTGAGTAACAAGTAATACCCGGTCTCCTCCTTTAATAGGCAAATACCCTTGATCAAAACAGAAAGAATAAATTTCGCCATCCCTGGTTTTGTAATAACTTGTTATGAAATGAAAGTTAAACTTTAATCTCTCTAACACCTGACGGGGAACAGTTGTAGACTGCGAGTGATTAAGCTTCTTTAAAATTTTATAATTAGATAATAGAACACGCGGTATTTCTTTTAGAAAATAAGGCTCATCTACAGAAGCCTCATGTCGTTTTCTATTATTGAAAGTCGTTCTGCAGTAATCATCACAGAACCGCTTATCAATTCTTCCAAGTAACGCAATGCCACACTGGAGACAACTTTTTGATGCAGTCAATTTTTCTTCATACATAACTTTATGGTTATATACTAATTTAAGAATTTTTTGATAATTGTGAAAAGGCCAAAATATCACAAGAACAAAGATTATCCGATTTTAATCGTTTAAAACCGTTTATTTTCCGAATCATATTAAGCCTGCAATCGAATTTTGGTTTAACAAAATCACAATATCATGCAAAACAGAACAATAGCAGCCGAAAGCTTTTCGTCAGGAAAAAGAAACTTCTTTTTAGATTTCAAAATTGCAAAGAACAAAACAGACTACATTTCAATCGCCCGTAGCGACGAACAGGCGGATGGAAGTTATCGAAGAAAATCTATTATCATATTTCAGGAAGATTTTGAATTTATGATATCTGCTTTCTCATCACTCTTCCATGTCGCAGCCTATGCAAAAGAAGGTGAGAAATCAGTACTTAATCTTTTTGAAGAACGCAAAGCGGATAAAGATGCCAAAGGTATTAAAGCCATGCAACCGGAAATGCGACCAAGGGAAAAATTTCTGAAATATGGACCAGGTATTTTAAGCGATGCAGAGTTAATCGCCATGCTCATCGGTTCAGGGACACCTGAAGTTACAGCCGTAGATCTTGCCCAGAAAATCCTCGATGCAAACCAGAAAGACCTGCGCAAAATAAGCAAGCTATCGCATAAAGAACTCGCAAAATTCTTAGGTATGGGATTGGCAAAATCCAGCGCCATTCTCGCTGCCATGGAACTTGGCAAACGTGTATTTAGCCTTGAGGCACCGTTTAGGTTTATCAAAGGGAAAAAACCAACAGCAGTATTCAAATAAGATCAATCAAAAATTGAAAATAATAACAACCGGTTTTAAGAAATCCCAAACCTTAAAATCGGTTGTTTTTTTATAGTTACGATTCAATGAGTAGATATATCATCAACCCCTCGAGTTAAGCTTCTTTAAAATCAATAACCAGATAAATCCGGCGATAGCGAAACCAATGAAAGGATTTTTCATAGTGGTGCTGGCAAGCAGAGCACCCGAGCTGATAAAACAGCCAAAGGCAAGTAATAGGAAAGTTCTCATAACGAATGGGTATCAGCTAATTATAAACTCAATATACGCTAATCAAAATTAGATTGCAGATATTTTTAGTAATAAAGCCTTTTAAATCAGTGTATTATTAATGTTAAAATCTTGAGTCAAAAAATAAATTCATAAAATATTTTTCATTTTCTCCAATAATCATACAACTTAGTTTTAGAATGTAGTAAAGCTCGTGCTGGTACATTTCATTTTCAAAGGGAAGTTCCCTAGGTGGTTATTTTTTGCAGGTCCCACTGGTTCTGGGACCTGCTATTTATCCATTATGATTTAAGTTAATTTGATGAAAATGGGCAGCGTGACGGATGAAGCAAAACCCATTTTTTCAATTTCTTTCAATCCTACCTAAATTAGTGAGAACAACAATGAAATCAATGAACATAAAATATTTAAGGATAATTTTCATCCTAAGCCTGTTACTAATTACATCAGCGGCCTTACAGGCACAGGATTTCCCCTCATCCGCAAAATGGATATGCAGAAACGAAGACAAGGCTGATACACAAGCTCCGTTTTTTAGGAAAAGCTTCAGCAGCAGTAAATCCGTAAAAACAGCAATACTTAAAATCAGCGGACTTGGTTTCTATGATTTAAGCTTAAATGGAAAGACGCTAAACCAAACTACTATAGAACAAGGTATAACCAAATACGATAGCCGTATCCTCTTCCAAACCTATGATGTTACAAAAGCTATTCAAAAAGGACACAATGCCATCGCCGTAGAACTCGGAAATGGATGGTACAACATGCAAAGCCTTACCATCTGGAATTTCGATAAAATCAGCTGGCGCAAGTCCCCACGATTACTATTAAGCCTAGAAATCGAATACAGCAACGGTGAAAAGCATAACATAAGCACCGATGAAAGCTGGAAAACAAACACAGGCCCATCACGCTTCAACTCCATGCACGTTGGAGAAATCTACGATGCAAGAAAAGAATTGCCAGGATGGAATAAACCAGCATACGATGATAACAGCTGGCAAAATGCAAAGCTGGCTATCAATCCCGGAGGAAAACTCGAAGAAAATAGCCAGCCCAACGTAGCGGTAATCAAAACAATAAAACCAAAATCGCTCAAAGCGCTATCATCCCAACAATACATTTTTGATATGGGCGAAAATTTTTCCGGAGTACCCAGAATCAAAGTTAGGGGAAAGGCCGGGGACACCGTTAAAATAACGAGCGACGAATTGCTAAATTCAGATGGAACATTAAACACCGTGCAAAACAGCGGACAGATGATAGGAGAGCCCAGCGACCCTGGATTCCAAACCGATATTTACATACTTAAAGGCAAGGGGGAAGAAACATTTACACCAAGGTTCAGCTACCATGGCTTTCAATACGTAGAGCTTGCTGTTTCCAAAGGCATAAAAATAACAAAGAACAGCTTGCAAGGCCTTTTCTACAGCACAGACTTCAGACCAGTCGGAAGCTTTAAAAGCAGCGATGAAATGCTTAACAAACTTTACGCAGCCGCCATACAGTCTTACAGGAGTAATTTCATAGGAATCCCAACAGACTGCCCACAGAGAGAAAAAATGGGCTGGCTTGCCGACGCACATTTTGGCGCTGAGCTAGGCCTATGGAACTTTGATAGCTACAGCGGCTACCGCGCATACCTCAGAGACATCCGCGACGTTCAGAACAGTGAAGGCAAGCTGCCAGGAATTGCCCCGACTAGCGGCATTGGTTTTTCATGGATAGACCCCGAAGACCGGGACTTTGGCCCTAACTGGGGCTCAGCATTACCACTGATTACCTGGTCAGCATACAGAAGAGAAGGAGATATCAAATTACTAAAAGAAAACTACCCAGCTATAAAATCCTACCTTGAATACCTAATTCAAAGAGCAGAGAAAACAGGTAGCCTTTACACTACTGGTATAGCAGACTGGCAGGCAATCGAGCAAACACCAAAAACCTTTACCTCCACAGCCATGTACTATCAAAATCTGCTAATTGCCGAGAAAATAGCCAATCTTGTCGGCGCGCAAACCGATGCCACTAGATTTAACCAACTCGCCAAAAAAACAAAAAATGCTTTCAATAATACTTTCTTTAGCAACGCAGAAAGCGGCTATAAAATAAAGACAGTAACGGCACTCAGCGCAGCGCTCTACTATAAACTCTACCCAAAAGGCGCAGAGAAAACCATTGCCTCAGATTTATATGAGCTCATAAAAAAGAAACAATACAAGATAGACTTCGGCATTTTCGGAACCAAATATGTCCTTCGCGCCCTAAGCGATAACGGTTATGTAAACACCGCATACAAACTCCTTACCAATTCAAAATCCGGCTGGGCTGAATGGATAGCAGGTGGTTCTACAACATTATGGGAAGAATGGCCAGGGACCACCTCCCGAAACCATGTTTATTCAGGCGATTATGCCGCATGGTTCTTTGAATACCTAGGCGGCATTAAAATCGCAGACCATAAACCTGGATTCAGTCAGTTCAATATCCAACCTGTTTTTCCGGAAGATTTAAAAGAGATAACAGTTGAACACAAAGTAAAACAGGGCACAATAAAAGTCCATTGGAAAAGGGCAGATAATAAAATTATCGTAGACATCAATATCCCAGAAAACACAACAGCCAGCTTTATAAACGAAGGAACACGGCCGCTCAAAACAGGACTCAACAGAATCATTATCTCGAAGCGATAATAAAAGCAGAAGAACAACACACAACATAAAACACAGAAATGAAACTACAGTCAAAACTTTTATCAACCCTAGCACTCGCTGCAGTGCTATCATCCAGCGCATTTTCACAGTCAAAAATCGAAATTCCAAAGGATACCAAATTCCTGGAATCGGGTGTTTGCGAAAATCAGCAGATGACAGGCACTTGCTGGTCCTTTTCAGGCATGGCCTTCTTCCAGGCAGAGCTTAACCGAATGGGGAAATTCAAAGACTTAAATTTGAGCGAAATGTTCGTAGTCCGTAATATCTACCCATTAAAAGGGGAGAACTACGTGCGCATGCATGGCAAAGCTAATTTCGGAGAAGGCGGCGAGTTTACAGATGACCTGCTTTGCCTAAGGCAGTTTGGTCTGGTTCCACAGTCAGCTTATAGCGGCTTACAAGGTCTAAATTATAACCATGAGAAAATGGTCAAAAAACTGGATTCTATTGTCACCACTGCAGCTAAATCAAATGGAACGCTAGACACAAAATGGAAAACAGAGTTCAATAAAACCTTAAGCCAAAGCTTGGGCGATACCCCGGAAACCTTCAGCTATGAAGGCAAAACATACAGCCCAAAAAGCTTTGCTGAAGCCACAGGCCTAAAAGCAAATGATTATGTGATGATAAGCTCTTTTACCCACCATCCATATTATCAAAAGCATGTATTGGAAGTTCCTGACAACTGGAATTGGGAGCAGGTCTATAATGTACCATTAGCGGAAATCACCGAGATTGCAAAATCAGCAGTAGAAAAAGGTTTTCCGGTTGCATGGGGAGCAGACGTGACAGGAACATTTAATGCACATTTACCATTGCAACAGCTGCAAATCAAAGATGGAAAGGAATTGGAAGTGAGTCCTGAAATGCGCCAGCAGAGTTTTGACAACTACGAAACCCAGGATGATCATGCCATGCTCATCGTTGGCCTTGCGAAAGATAACTCAGGAAAAGAATTCTTCAAAGTGAAAAATTCCTGGGGAACAGGAATAGCCGCAGGCGAGTATTTCTACGCCTCATTTCCATATGTATCGATGATGACTACCTGCATCATGGTACATAAAGACGCCCTTCCAAAAGCATTGAAAAAGAAACTAAATATTTCCTAACCATTTAACCATTAAGGTGATTCATACTCAAACAGAAACCATATGTCACTATCCTCAAAATTCTTCTTTTCGGTAACATACCTAAACTGCTGCCTTGGATTATCATCATTATTTGCCCAGGTAAATCAGGATGGCCCTTACATCCAGCGAAAAGAACAAAATATAGAAGTCGTTCAGGTCACCAACAACCAAGCGATAATAAAGACGCTCAAAGAAAGCGATCCAATTGAAGTCAGCTTTTACCATAAACCTGAGCTAAACTTCAAATTCAAGCTACATCCAATCCAAGTCCAACCTACAGAATTCAAAGTGCCCGATAAAATTTTCGCCCTTTCTGATATCGAAGGAGAATTTGAGGATTTCAGAAACCTACTAATCAACAATAAGATAATTGATAAAGACTACAACTGGACATTCGGAAATGGTCACATGGTAATCTGCGGAGATTTATTTGATAGGGGGGAAGATGTACTGCCGTCAATCTGGTTACTTTATAAATTAGAAGAAGAAGCCAAAAAACAAGGAGGCTATCTACACGTTATTTTAGGAAACCACGACATCATGAATATGTCCGGAGACCTACGTTACCTAAGCCCAAAATATATAGCCTCGGCAAAGTTAATCGGCACAGATTACCTTAGCCAGCTTAGTGAAAAGACAGAACTCGGCGCCTGGTTACGCTCCAAAAATGCAATCGAAAAAATCGGTGACCGACTATTTCTGCATGCAGGGATATCTCCAGCACTTGCTAAAAAAGGCAAAAGCCTAGATGAAATCAACAGCACATGCAGAAAAGCATATGGAAAGTCTAGAGAATCGCTTAGCGAAGAGGAAAACTTCCTTATCGGCTCTATGGGTCCGTTCTGGTACAGAGGATATTTTATGCAACCTCAAACCGAAGAAACAGCAATTGATGATATATTAAAAACATTCAATGCTAAACAAATCCTTGTCGGACATACTATATTGGAAAGTAACATAGGATTTTATTATAATAAAAAAGTCGTTGGCCTTGATGTCAATCATCATAGAGGCGTATTATCAGGGATGTTTATCAAGGACAATAAATGCATAGTGTTTGACAAAGATGGAACATCTAAAGAACTGAACTAGTTATCTATCAATAAAGTTAATGAATTATTTACTAACGATATTGATGTTTAGGTTAATAATCGGTACCTTTCGAGTAACAATGCCCTGCACGCCTCTGTCTCATGCGCAACTTGCGGGGCTTTTTTATGCCAGCTATTTTTTACGATTTAGTGAAAACCGCCTGAAAGTAAATATGCTTCAATTGCTAATGGAAGATAAACAAAATCCTTCAGCATTTAGTTCGCTAGAATTGACTAGGTGCATTTGCTGTGAAGTTACCAACTTTTAATTTAACCAGATAAGCTATGGAAAATGGAATAAATTCGAAAACAGAAGAGAATCAAATTGTAAAACTCAATTTTGAACTCAGTTTCCATCTCCCTATTTCTGGCGAAAAAACTTCGGTGCACATTATGCCAGATTTTGCCACATTCAAGTATAGGTTTGTGCACGAAATAAAACAGACTGGCGATGAATTAAATCCAGAGGTGACTACTACCACAATAATGATGGAATATATTTATCAAAGAGAACTGTTGAGCGAAAGAAGTGAGATTGCAAGCGGAGCATTTATGAACTGCTTGATTTTCATGAACAACTATATTGATGCATATCGTTTGGCTAATAATGTTCCATATATCAAAAATTTTAACCTATTAGACCTTCCCCCAGTAATAACAATTAGTACAGAAAAAGAGGAATATGCATACATGTTACCTCAATTCTCAACAATTGGATCTACTGAAGGTTCAATGGATATGGCCACAGCTGCAGTTGAGAAGTTTGTCACATGGAGAATGCATAGGCCTCTGGAAATCATCGATCGCTTTCATAGTAAGGCTATTCATCATTTTTATACTGAAGAATTCGTTTTTGCTATTGTTGAACTTCAGACATCATTCGAATCCTATATTCGGCTATGTCAGCACATTATTCTCGATAGTCAGGGAATTGCTGAGAATGAAATCGAGATCAAGCTTAATATGCCTTTACGCAATACTATAGAACACCTGATTTCAAAAGGACTCAAAGAAAATTTAGGTTTTGATACCAATCCAATCATATCGAAGTGGTTTAACACACTTTATAAGTTGCGAAATCAAATTGTTCACAATGGAATGAGTTATATCCTCGGTGACCAGGCATACGAAGCCTACGATGCTTACCAGGATTGCATTAATTACTTATCGGATCTAATGGTGCGAGAAAAGTTGATACCAGAGGATAAAATGATAAGGATTGCCAATCTTAATAAAAACATTAAGGAGAACCATAACGAGCAGGCTACAATCGATAAATTAAAAGAGAGAGGTTTTTTTGCGTTTTTGGCCGATTATAATGATTCGGAACAATCATCCGATTAGTCATTTATATGATAACCTTTACTCAATGCTACTGTTCTTATACTAGTTCTCCATAATTGAATTGGCAAATTGTTATCATGCGCCCATTTTTATTTCGGAACAATAGCAAAAATGAGCTAAAAAAACTGAAATCAGGCCAACCCTCGTCACCAAATCCCAAGAATCCCCAAATTCGCAGAGAATTAACCCTTTCATTTAATAACAAATAAGGATCCCATAAAGCTTTTCTCTCAAATTGTAGGCCGGGATCCTTATCTCATTTCCCTCTATGAAACTATTCACATTATTCGAAAAAACTTTCGCAGAAGAACCCATTATCATATCAGCACCGGGCCGAATTAACCTAATCGGAGAACATACAGATTATAACCTTGGTTTATCCCTACCAGCAGCCATAGACAAAAATTTCAACATCGCCATATCAAAACAAAAAGACAACGAAATCCACCTGCATTCCAATGCATTTGAGGCTTATGTAACCGACCTTTTCAACAACCAACCACAGTATGGCAAATGGCATACCTATATCCAGGGTGTAGTCCATATGATAAGCAAACGATACAGGATCAAAGGATTTAACATGTACGTTTGCGGAAATATACCATCAGGCGCCGGACTATCCTCATCTGCCGCTTTATGCTGCGGAGCTGCCCTCGCCATATCAGAATGTTTTGAGCTTAATATCCCAAAGAAGGAACTCGCCATAATTGCGCAGGGTTCCGAACATAAATTCGCAGGTGTTCAGTGCGGTCTCATGGACCAGATCGCCAGCATTTATGGCAGCGCAGATACCTTCCTTAAAATAGATTTCAATACACTAAATATTCAACCAATCCTGTCCAAGCTGAAAGGCCACGAGCTAATCCTCCTAGATACGGGAGTTAAACACCAGCTCGCATCCACAGAATACAATACCCGTAGAGAAGAATGCCAGCGGGCATTGAAACTACTTAAAGAAAATTTCAAAGAAATCGAAAATTTACAACAGGCCACTATCGAACACCTCTACTCAGTTTTGCTAACAGACACCACAGCCTATACAAGAGCAAAATTCGTAATAGAAGAAAACCAGCGGGTAATTACAGCAGTCCAATGCCTTGAAAGTAAAGACTACAGCCAACTCGGGCAGCTCCTGAATAGCAGCCACGAGGGACTTTCAAAGCAATACAAAGTAAGCTGCCCAGAATTAGACTCACTTCAAAGCATTGCCATCAAATACAAATCCATCTTAGGCGCCCGCATAATGGGAGGAGGCTTTGGAGGCTGCACCATAAACCTAATTAAGAAATCCATAACCAGCGATGCCACAATCGAAAAGGTAAGGGCAGAGTATGAGAAAATCTATGGGTTCAAACCCCAATGCATAAAAGTTAAAATAAGCCAGGGTGCCAGAGTGCTCGATTACAAAGAAAAAGTTGAAGTCAATATTCCCTCACCAGAGCTTAACATAGCCTAAAGACCAAATGCAAGAAATCAGATAAAGACAAAAGCCGGCATCCACCGGCTTTTCCTTTTAACTAATCATTACTAACGGGTTAACTACACCCTTACTAAACTTAACTATTTCTGTTTATGAGCTCAAATATCCAAGAAAACATCCGCTCCGTCGAAGACTGTCCACACTTTGGTTAAATTACCTTATAAAAGCATAACCAGCAGAACAAAATTCTGCTTAAAATACATAGGACTAGCATCCGCCAGCCCTATGATCCTATGAAATGTTTCACGCTAAGTGTTCAGCGGATACTAAGATGATTATTAGTTGAGGTGAATCAGAAATACAGGAATAAAAACAGTTAAATTAACTGCAGATCTGGATTTCGTGCAAACAATATTATGACCTAGGTCACGCTATTCGGTTATACAGATATCGTGAGTTTTAAGAATGATTTTTTTTTAGCATATTGCAATAATCATAAAATACGCTCTATGTCTAATATCAATTATATATCCCTCGGGGTATTGCACTGCCTTTTTTCTCCTCAGAAATCAGTTCGATGTACGAAAGAAATCCAAACTACCCAAGCGATTTCGAATCTCAAAAATACGTTCAACTTACACCAGAGACTATAAATTAACAAATTCTTAGGATGTAGTTAGACATCTTGAATAACAAAAGTTGTTTATCGAAGTTTAGGAATTTTGAATGGATTGTAACGGAAATAACCTGTGAAATGCTGAAAATCCACAGTCCCATTGCTGTAGAAGGCATTATGGGAAATATTACAAGTGATCTCAATTTTAGTATAAAATTTTAATTAACGCAAATATGGAATTAATTATTTACGCTGCCTTAGGGTGTTTACTAGGGATATTTCTTGGACTTTTGATTTCGAAGTTGAGGCATCAAAAATCTGTCCAGTTTGAAAAGGACCAGGGCAGAGATAGATTCACTACGCTCGAGATGGAATTTGTTAGCTATAAATCAACAGCAGAGCTTCGAACGATTACTTTGGAAAATAGTTTAAAAGAGAGGGATGCAGAGATTGCAGCACTTAAGGACTCCGATGTTAGTAAAGAGGCAATCCTTCAGGGGTTTCGGGATCAAATCTCGATTGCTAATGCAAATCTTACTTCAGCGAGCAGAACGATTGAAGAAAAAAAGGAAAGCTATGAGGCATTAGTCTTGGCTAAAGAGAATGTTGATAAGTCATTCCATGAAAATCAGAAGCTTTTGGCTACAGCAAGAGCGGAAAATGATTCGCTATCAAATATCTTAAAAGAGCTTAATGATTTTAAAACATCACTCAAATTCACTCAAAATCAGCTATCCGAGACCGAGAGCAAATTGGCAGTATCAGAGGCTGATAGCAAATCGAATCTTAAAAGAATAACCGATCTTGAATCTCTGAATGCAGAATTGAAAGAAGGGCAGTCAACATTTCTCAATGTAAGCGAAAAACTAGCAAATTCCACAGCGGAAAATAAATCATTGAGAGAGAATCTGGAAGTACAGAAGACCGAAATTGAAGCACTTGGAAAAAAATTCACGCTTGAATTTGAAAATATTGCAAATAAAATTTTAGACAATAAGACAGAAAAATTCACCAAACTTAACAGCGATAATCTTAAAAATATCCTTGAGCCACTTGGACAGAATATTACTGATTTTAAGAAGCAGGTTGATGAAGTGTACAAAGCTGAATCAAAAGAAAGATTTTCACTTGGCGAGCGGGTAAAGGAATTATCTGAACTGAATAAAGTGATTAGTGAGGAGGCGAATAACTTAACTAAAGCTCTAAAAGGTGAAAGCAAGACCCAAGGCCGTTGGGGGGAGATGATTCTTGAGAGTATACTTGAGCGTTCTGGTCTGGTGAAGAATCGTGAGTATTTCATGGAGCATGAATTGATGGATAATGATGGGCGACCTTTAAAATCAGATTCAGAGGGCAAGAAGATGCGCCCTGATGCAGTTATAAAATATCCAGATAATCGTAATGTAATCATAGACTCGAAAGTATCATTAAACGCCTTTACGCGTATGATTGGAGCAAGTGATGTGGAGGTTCAGAAGGCAGAACTCATCTCACACGTCGCAGCTATAAAAAGCCATATCAGCACTTTAAGTCTAAAAGGATATGATGATTATAATAAATCGCTTGATTTTGTAATGCTATTTGTACCCAGCGAACCGGCCTATATTGCAGCGATGCAGCATGACCCTGATCTGTGGAATTTTGCTTATGACAAAAGGATCCTCTTGTTAAGCCCCACAAATTTGATTACTTCATTGAAATTGATAGTGGATTTATGGAAAAGAGATTATCAAAATCAGAATGCCGCACTTATTGCGGCGAGAGGAGCAAAATTGTACGATAAGTTTTACCATTTTGTAAAAAATCTTGAAGACGTCGGAAACCATTTAAACAAAGCCCATGGAAAATATGGTGTGGCTTTTAACCAGTTGACAATCGGGCCAGATAATTTGGTTGCACAGGCGACCAAACTCAAAAACTTAGGACTTAAGACGAAACATAGCTTAGCTGAAAGTTTAGTTGAAAATGCAATTATTGACAATGAAGATTAAATCTAATGACTCTTAAAGAAACCCAAAAAGAAACAGAAAAAGAGGGCATTAATAAAAATAAAATTTAATTAACAAAATGAAGATATCATTATACACAACTTTGGGATTTTGTTTACTAATGGCTGCAGGTTGTAAATTCGGAGATTCCAAGCCCAAACCAGATCAAGGCGAGATGCAGAGTGAATTTGTACCACAAAGCCCCGCGCCAGCACCAGTCGCATCAGCGTATGTACCTGAGAGAGAGAAAACACAGGAAGAGATTCTAAGAGAGGAAGGATGGGTTGGGCAAAATTTTTCGAATGGCGTTATGCCTGACTGCTATAATTACTCACCGAGCTACGGAAGCATAGAAAATGAGCTACAAGTTAGCGTAGGAGGCGGAACTGATGTGGTGATAAAAGTGATGTCTACCTTCAGCAATCAATGCGTAAGGTATGTGTATATCAATAGTGGAGCAGTTTATTCCATTAGAAATATACCAGAAGGTGAATATTACCTTAAAATCGCTTATGGAAAAAATTGGGTATCTAAGACCTCAGGAAGGCAATGCCTGGGTAAGTTTACATCAGGTGCACTTTATCAGAAAGGCGAAGAGATACTCGATTTTAATAAACAATTTACTGTCGATGGCTATCAAATACAGAATTATCGTTTAAGCTTGGACGTACAGTCTGGGAGAGCTGATAACAGTTTTAACTCGAACAGCATATCCGAAGATGACTTTAATAATTAGACGCTTATTTACTTAAGTGAAAAAAGTGCAGAAACAAAACAGCTAGGAACTTCGAGTTAAAAACACTAGCTTTTGCCGACAAAAAAAAACTGAATCATGCTATTTGTAAATAGGCATTTTCAAAACAAAATAAATTGCCAAAGGAGAAAATAAGATATTAGAACATGAGATTTCAAGCTGGTTTTATTCTCGACGGTATATCAGAAATCATCGATGAGCGCTTCAAAGAGGAGAGTTTTTTCAATGATACATCTTCTGATCCCAAAATCAACAGAATTAAAGGTTTATTGAAGTCAATATCCTGTTTCAATATAGATGTCGCTAGGGATTTCGATATAAACTACAGCGATATACATCCAGTTCTGGCAACCATAAACAATATTCTGACAAGAGGACTGCCAACAAGGGCTCCGTTAATGCTCGAGGAATTATTTGTAGAGCTAGGTTTAAATATAAGTAAAGGCAAAAAGTCCGAATACCGCTATCATCTGGCTGAGAACATAGTTGAATACCAAGAGATCTATGAACTTTTACATCTCATCAAGCCTGGATATGATATACCGAGATCAGAGTATGGTGGGCAAATAGATTCTAACCTAGAATGGCGTTTTATTGAAAAACATCCGGTTTTTAAACAAATTTTACAAAGTCAAAGAGAATTCCATACGCTGAATGAAAGCGTAAAAGGAAATCGTCGTTTTGATTTCACCTACACGATTCCTTACTTCTTTTACTCTGAGAAAAATGATCGTTATGAGCAAAAGACCATAGTCTACGAGGTTGACGGCAGTCATCATTTGCTGAAAGAATATGTACTTTACGATACCATTAGAGATGAATTGGTCAAAGAAGTCAATGCGGATATCATTCGGTTCTCGAGTTTTGAAATTGATAGGAATATCAAAAATATTGCGGATGAATTTGATAGAGAGATTTTTAATGTTTTCTCCGCTAATTTCAGCAGAGATATTCAGCAAGATTTAAAGAAATATTACCTGGTTCTATTACCTTTTGTTATTGCCCGTATACAGAAAGCACTACTTGAGATTTTTATACGCAGAAAGTCTTTAAATGATCTTTCTGTTATTCGTATAGCAGCCGTAGAGCGTGATTTGCCAGGCGCAGCTATCGCGCTGGCAGATTTGGAAAATATGTTCAGCAATTTGAATGCGCTAGTCGATCCCGATGACCGGTTTAATTTACCTGAGATGAGGCTTGTACTGATTCAGCAGGAACAGTGGATATTAGACGAGCGGGTTAATTTGGGTTATGAGACTATAGCTTTTGCCGATTTCCATCCCCATGAATATGATTTCGTAATAGACCATTCTATTTTGCTACGAGAAGGAATCGTAAAGAATCAATATCATGATCTAGAAAATTATTTTACAATAACAAGCAGTCATTATATTGATACAACAATAGCAGCATCTAGAATAGTCTACTGTTCACAGTCTTTGAAATATCGGCCGTTAGTTAGCAGAAATGACGATACATCCTATTCAAATATAGAGGAACTCACTGGGCCTATCACATACTTTTTGCAGCAAATTTTCAGGAAAAAAGAGTTTAGAGAAGGTCAGCTACCAATTATTTCAAGAGCATTACAAAAACTACCAGTTATTGGACTACTACCAACTGGTGGAGGAAAATCGCTTACCTTTCAAATCCCAGCATTCCTACAGCCGAGCTTAACGATCGTTGTAGACCCGATAAAATCACTAATGGAAGATCAAGTCAGGGTACTAAGGGAAAATTGGATTGATAGTGCAAAATATGCAAATTCCTCCCTGACAAATGCACAGAAGAACCGAAATATTGTTGACTTCCTACTGGCCGGCAGCCAGTTTCTGTTTGTTTCCCCTGAGAGATTTGTAATCGAAGAGTTCAGAAATAAAATTAGTAAAATCGATTATTACGGCCTGGGACAAAGTATTGGCTATTGCGTGATAGACGAGGTACATTGCGTATCAGAGTGGGGTCATGACTTTAGGTATGATTACCTGATGCTCGGCGAGAACGCCCAGACCTTTGCGAAAAGCAAAGACGGCAGAGTGAGTTTAATTGGACTTACAGCCACAGCCTCTTTCGATGTACTTGCCGATATCGAAAGGGAATTGAAGATAGATAGTGACGAAGTTTCTGAAGCTATTATTATGATTGAAAATACGGTTCGTCCGGAGCTTTTTTTTCGGGTTGTAGACGTAACAAATATCGCTGACCGTTCAAATCCGCTTCTCGCAGAGCTAAATAATTTTGAGCAGACCTACAGTTATTATAATAGTGCCGAATTGCTCGAGCAATCCCAGAGACATCATTTTACTAATTTTGATGAAAGAGATTTTTGTAAGAAAGATGAGGGCGGAAAAATCATCAAAAAGGATCAGCGCCTTATCTTTGAATATAACCCCGGGATGCTTCAGGAGAAACTCAAACCAAACTTTTCGTCGGTCATATTTTGCGCCATAAAAGGAGAAATGCAGAACGAGCAGGGGGGCTATTACAATAATAAAGGAGTTAAATACATTCATAATGCCTTAACTACCCATCGAAAATCTGCAGGCTACTATTTCGGTTCCGATCTGGAGAAGGAAAAAGTAGCCATCCAGGAGAGTTTTATCGGATTTACAACAGGGAAAATAGATCATATGGTCTGCACGAAGGCTTTTGGAATGGGTATCGATAAAGAAGATATTCGTGCAACATTCCACGTCAATTACTCTAGCTCACTTGAAAGCCTCGTCCAAGAGTGTGGAAGAGGAGGGCGTGATAAAAAAGTTGCAGTGGCAACGATATTGGCCAGTAACCGCACCTATTGCGTTTTCGATATCATCCGAATAAAGGATATCGACCGTGCGAAAAATAATATTTTCACACCCTTTGAAATTGTTATCATCACATATAGCCTGGTACAGTATAAAAACGAAAGCGATAGATATGTTGCCCGCGAGTTTAAGAGTAGCGAAGAGGCCTTGAAATTCGCACTTAGCATTGAGTATAGCTTTACCGCAAAGAATGGAAAACAGTTCACGCTGAGCCCAGATAAAGTTGTCCAGATGCATAAACTCCTTGTTGAAAATATTGATACAATTCTACAATTCAAATCCGAAGACCGAGACATTCATGACTTTTTCTACAATATGAATTACAAGGGAATGGACTTTGAACATTCCCATGCTTTTAATCTTTTCTACAAGGCCGAGTTTGAGAAAAATGATTATGAACAGCTTAGCCTCAAAGAGGAATTTGAGAACGCGAAGGCTACCGAATTCACATATCACTTAAAATTCTCCAATAACTATGGAAATCAGCATCTCGATATCGTGAGGCAATATTTGAACTTAAATCTTCTGGCAAATCAGCTGAAAAAAAGTTCGCAGGATATTCTTATCGGCATTGATAATGTCTTCAAATACGCTACAAATCTTGATGAGTTCTGGTTTAAGATGGATGGCGATCGCTATGTGGTCTATTCTACTTTAGATGAAAAGATAAAAAAGCAGCTTGAAAAGGCTTTTTTGAGAAACAGAGGAGATATTGAGACAGGGAGAATGATTTACCGGCTCCATTCCGTTGGTTTTCTGAAGTCCTACACCAAGGATTACAATAAAAAAATATATACATGCGTCTTCAATAAGTATAATTCCATCAACGAATACCTGCTAGCCTTAGAAAAATTTCTTCGGAGATACCAGTCAGAGCAAACGGTTAAGAGCAGCCTTTCGGAAATCGAATCTAGGTTACACCATCAGCCCAGTAGGCTAGTAGATGATATCATCCATTTACTCTGGTATATTGCAGAGTTTTCTTATCTGGAGATCGCAACAAAAAGAAAAAGGGCAACTACGGAAATCAAAGGAATTCTTGAAAGCATTCTTGCAGATGAGAAAGGCCTAACCGAATTTGAAAAAAACATTTATCTTAAAGAAGAAATTTACTACTATTTTAACGCAAAGTATGCCCGCCCCGCATATTTCGAAAACGATATGGAATGCTCGTTACTCGACGATTACAAGAGGTATCAGAGTGGGACAAAAAACCCTGAAGATTTACTTTTTAAATTTTTGGATAAAGAGCTGCTTAAAAGAGGCACAGAGCAAAATAATTACAAGCATTTAATCGGCTCTTGTAAAAAAATTCTTTTCTCACTTACAGAGGCAGACCTTCAGAAAGATTGGGTATTAAGGCTGCTAAATGCATTCGCATTATATTCATCAAATAATATATCCTATCGCAGCGATGCAAATAAGATTGTTGAGATTGGCTTTCACAAGCTTTTTGAGGATGATTATTACCACTCGGGGAATTATAATCATATCCAAAATATTTTCACCAGTTATTTTGAAAGCCTAGTAGAAAACCTAGATCATGATAATCAGGTGATGATGGATATCGACCTTATAAAAAACAAAATCTTACAAAGCCTGCAACTCAAAGCAGTTGAGGATTTATTAAATAAATTTTACCACCAAGAAGCCTAATTATGAGCAAATATAATACGAAAGAAATCCTAGACTCTTCATTAGAAAATGTTTTGGCCCTTAAGGCCCAGCTAGAGAGAATAGATAAAATGCGCGCTGATGTTGCTGAGGTGCTTAAAAGTGGTAAAGTAATTCAAGAAAAATTTTCAGGGCTTGGTACTGAAATCGTGGAGAAATCCTCCTCCTTTTTAGAGGCTAACGCGAGTTTACTTAAAGGAGAAATCCTGTCATTTGAAGATAAATTAGATAACTTGGACACAAAGATTGCCGAGTTGAATAACCTTGATCTCAAGACTGTATTCGAAATCGCGAATGAATCATTTATGAGCTCCCTCGACAGCCAATTCGACGATAGATTTACAGATCTTAAAAACCTTTACACAGAGTTTGCAGATAAGATAAATAAGCTTGATAGTAAAATTGAAAAATTAGATAATCTAGACTTGAAATCAGCTTTTAAAGACGCAAATGACGCCTTCTCAGATAGCCTCAATAAGCTTTTCGATACAAGATTCAAAAATCTACAAAGCCTTTATAAAGAGTTTGAGAAACTCGGAGATAACTTCAGAACCGAAATCACTAAGTTAAAGTCTATAGATCTTGAAGAGCACTTCTTTAAGCACGATAAAAAGCTTTCAGATATCTTTTCTTCCCTAAACAGCATGAATGGTACGTTGCTTTCACTCAATGATCACCTAATTAAGACACAATCAACCCTGTCAAACTTGCAAAAAGATTTCTTGGAGGCAACTGAAAATTTGGAGAAACAAATGAGTTCAAAATTGGATAACTTATCAAATAGCTTGGAGCGTAAAATAGATTTAATGGGTAACAGAATAAATCTTTTAGTCACACTATCTATTGGAGCAGTTTGCCTAGGCTTAATATCCCTACTCATTTCATTAAAATCTATATTTTAGCGAAGGCATCGATTGCAATCATTCCGAAGTGAAGCAAAATCAGTCTAAGCTATTTTGTAAACAATTAGAGCAAAAATAAATGAGATGGAAGGTGTAAGCCCTCCGTCTTTTACTTTACAGCAAAATTTTTATAAAAAAATAGGTTCAAAATCGGAACAATTTTCAGATTTTGTGAATAATAAATTATCTTTTCTGAAAACTTAATGACCTGCCTATCATCCTTTTATAATTCACAATTGCCGCCGCCTTTCAAACTGGAAATTCTATTATTGACCACGTTTTATCATTAGTCTTTATTGCTTCTTATAACTAATCTTTCTTATCACACTGACCTCGCTTGAATAACTTTTTTCGATTAAAAGACGAACTCAAAGGCTAATTAAAAATACTTAATTTTAAGTATTTTTAATCGGAATACTTAGCTTTAACTTGCATAAGCCAAACATAAAAATAACGCAATCTCATTCTCAAATTTCCGATCCATAGTTTTCCTGGTACCAGGTTTGGCAAGTTGGAATGCCCTTTGGAATTTACAGTAGCCAAGGGCTGTGCAGACGATTAATCCTCTTTATTAATCATCCATAGATATGCCCTATTTTGACTTTCATATTCATCTGACATTAAAGTCGATGTTCGCTGCAGGAACACAAAAAATAAGCCTCTGGAAAACTATTGGCACGAGTAAAATCAACTGCTGTGTCCACTTGTGCAACAACTTTAGCCCTATTTTAATATCGCAGTCTAATCTGCAATCTGTAAGCTCGGATTCTCCACGAATTTTAATAGAACGCCAATGAAGAAATATCCTATAAAACTACATAACCCTTTACGCCTTAAGCGCAGCTAAGCTAAAAACTCATTATCTAAAAAATAAACATACTAAATATGACCTGCTCAGATCAATCCCTAAAGTATCTAAAAGAATTTGGCTACAATGTAGTCCGCCTACCAAGGGCCGATATCCAGCCCCTGCAACTGTTCATGAAAAAAGGAAAAATCCTTGAACCTATTGGCGAATTAGCCGATTTACTTATCAGCGGCGGAAATATCTCCCTTCCATCCGTAAAAGTTAATGAACCTACAGCAAATATCTCCGGCCAGCGTACAGGCAACTTAGATGCGGGGGTAGGGCTTAGCATCCTCTCAAATCTAATCGGCGCAATGGGTGGCGGTAAAATTGGCCTTGAGGCGCAATATAATAAGGCCTCCAAAATCGTATTTCAGTTCGAAGACGTACTTACCGATTCGGTACCAATCATCCAGCTCGATAAATTTTTAACCGATGCCGGGCCCGATCCTTTCTCCAAACACATCCTTAAACTGCTCAATGATGGAGAAATTTACATCATCAGCTCGGTTATAAAAAGCCGTAAATTTTCAACCGAAGCCCAAGATAGCAAAGGCGCAAAACTTAACATCGACGCTACTGCAGTAAAGGAAATCTTGGGGCCAAAGGTAGGCGTGAACGCCTCATCATCCGGCACGTCGGCAATAAGCTTTGAAGGATCTACCGAACTGGTATTTGGCTTCAAAGCCATTCAATTAATCTATGAAGAAGGTAAATACCTGGCTTTTAAACCAGTTAAAGATGGCGGATTGGCAGCAAACCTAGACGGAACCGAATCACAAAAACCAGAGCCTGCACTACTCCTAAATAATCAAATGGTTGACTACCTGCCCGCTGGCGCCACAAGACACAGCGAAAGGCAGACCCTGCACTTCGATGCCGATAGCCTAGATAAGGTTATAATTGCAAAACCACTCCAAGAGCAGATGACCAAACAACCCGGCTCATCGATAAAGGTGATAATTGATTTAAATTTCAACTATCCCCTGGGAAGAGATAATGCAAAAGAAAAGATCATAAAGCTAATTGACACCCTTTCCGATGATAAAAAAAACGCGAGCCTTGGGCAGATACGCGTCTTTCGAAATAAAACAGAGTACAGTGCTCAGTATGTCTTTGCCTTACTACCTGCTGCGCTCATAACGGTTCTAATATCTGCAGATGCCGAAGACGCCCCAGCAGCTATTTATAAAATATGGCCCGATTTCGAGGTCACAGCCCAAACGGTTAAATCCATTTCAACAATAAAGGCAGATGCAGCGAGATCTTCTTTTTCCGCCTTCGGGGAATACATAAGCTGGGCAGTAGCAGACTCGGGGATTGATTTCGAACATATCCATTTCAAAATGCATGAGAATAAAGACCCACACGAACATTACCATAAAGATATGGTGGATGATCTAGATCCATTTTTGGATGAATTCGGACATGGTACCCATGTTGCAGGCATCATAGCAGGAGAGGTCGCCCCAGTTAAAACAAGCAAAAAAGAAAAAAATGGAAAGACATCCATAACCTACAAACCGGATATCCAGGCGCTCATCAGCATGAAAAACAGCAACGATAGAACCGTCTATGAATCACAGCAGCTTGATAAAATATCCGGCATCGCACCAAAATGCAAGTTGGTCAGCATAAAAGTCCTCAATAGCGAGGGAAAAGGAGATGCCAGTGCACTTATTGCTGCTATCGGCCATATCCAAAAAATAAACAACTACGGGCGCGACATCAAGATACATGGCTTGAACTTAAGCCTAGGTTATGTGTTTGAACCCGAGTGGTTTGCCTGCGGACAATCCCCGCTCTGCGTAGAAGTCAACCGCCTGGTCAAATCAGGCGTTGTCGTTGTCGCAGCAGCAGGCAATACCGGATACGGATTCGTATCCACAGCATTCAACAACCGGATGGCAATGGGTATTCCTTTAAGCATCAACGACCCAGGTAACGCAGAACTCGCAATTACTGTCGGCTCCACACATCGCGACATGCCACATACTTTTGGAATATCCTATTTCTCATCCAAAGGACCTACTGGAGATGGCAGGCTCAAGCCCGATATGGTTGCCCCAGGAGAAAAAATCATTTCCTGCACCTCTGCACCCAAGCGCCAGGCACTTATCGCCGAAGGGCACCTAGGCGATTTTCAGTACATGCAGGATAGCGGAACCAGTATGGCAGCCCCACATGTATCAGGCGCCATCGCAGCCTTTCTATCCATCCGAAGGGAATATATCGGACAGCCAGAACAGGTCAAAGAGATTTTCAACAACACCGCCACAGACCTCAAACGAGACCGCTACTTCCAGGGAAACGGCTTAATTGACTTAATGCGTGCCATCCAATCTATATAAAAATGGAAACAATAGACTTATTACTACTCGAATTTGATAAAGACGCAAAGCTTGTCCATCCGGACCAGTTAATAGCGCTAAAAACATCCCTTAACACAGGCAACTTCACTGACCTTCTCGTCCTGTCCCACGGATGGAACAACAATGATAATGAAGCCAAATCTTTGTACAATCGCCTGCTCCGCCTAAGCGAAAAAGAAATCGCCTCAAGGCCAGCCTCAGGAAAAAAGTTTCTTGCCCTAGGCGTCATCTGGCCATCCAAAAAATTCGGAGACCCAGATACAAGTAACTCAAACACAGCCGGCGGCGCAGCATCCACAACCAGCACATCTGGAAATACCGAACTTGCAAAACAGGCAAACAGCCTATCCGATATAGCCCAGACACCTGCCACAGCTAAACAGCTTACAGAAATAGCAAAGCTTATCTCCGCCAACGCAAAAGCCCCGCGCCTCGCAGAAGCTTTTACCGACCTCTTTGAAACCTTTAAGAACGGAGATACTAAACCAAAAGAGAATGAAGAAAAGTTTCCAGATTTCACGGTGCCTGAAATCCAGGCCATGCTAACCGATAGTGGTTATTGGGACGACGGTCTTCCACCTGCAGACACAGGCGGCAGTGTCAGCCTTCCTCCACCAGGCTACGGCTATTCCATGTCACTTTTCTCAGGTATCAAAGATAGCATGCAGAACCTGCTCAACCTTACAACCTATTACATGATGAAAGACCGTTCAGGTCTGGTCGGACGAAAAGGCCTCAATCCAGTGCTCGCAAAACTTATTAAAGCTTACCCAACCCTTAAAATTCACCTGGTTGGCCATAGCTTTGGCGCGCGCCTGGTGAGTTCCGCAATATTAGGTGAAGAGATAGCAAACCAGATAAAAGTAGATTCGCTATCCCTGCTCCAAGCCGCATTCTCCCATTATGCTTTTGCCAAAGAATATAAAAGAAGCTTAGATGGGCTTTTCCGCCCTGTGGTAGCTAAACAGCTTGTCAAAGGCGCTTTCATTATTACCCATAGTAGAAAAGATAAGGCAGTAGGAATTGCCTATGCTGTGGCTTCAAGGCTCGCTCGCCAAATCGCCAGTGGTATAGGAGGTAAAAACGATCCATATGGTGGGCTCGGCGGCAATGGCGCACAGGTTACCCCAGAAGTCGAACAGCTAAAACTTAATGCTGCAAACAAGCCATACAGCTTTAAGCCAGGAAAAGTTTACAACCTCGAATCTGATGAATTCATTTTCGGGCATTCAGAAATATCAGTCGCAGAGGTTAGCAACGCCCTAGTTAGTGCTTTCGGCATTCAGAAATCCTAAATAAACGAAAACCTTATATGAACTCAAAGACCATGGCAGATGATATGACTAAAGAAGACCTGGAAAAGCTGGTTCTGGAAATGATCCAAAACCTACAGTTTAATCAGGTAATGGAAATGCTTTCCGACAGCCTGCTCGCCCAGTACAGTAGTGCCATCCTCTACAACTTCAAAGCAGCAGCGCTGATGAGCCAGGGACAGTTCAGCCTGGTCAGCCAATACTTAGATTTGGCGCAAGCGATAAATCCAAGCGATACCTACGGTTATGCCCTCAAGGCAGACCTGATGTGCAATACTGGAGACTACGAGAAAGCCATCGAACAATATGATTTTGTTTTATCCATCGACCCAAATTATGCTGGTGCATACGAAGGGAAAGGAAAAGCATTAACCAATTTGAAAAGGTATCAGGAAGCCATCGCTTGTTATAATCAAGCCTTGACCATCAAACCCCAGAGCCCAACTTACCATAGAAGAAGAGGATATGCACATTGGTATCTCGAGCTTTTGGATGACGCGATGGCAGACTTCGATCAGGCGATTGCATTCAAAGACCCCGATATCGGCATTTCTTACAATATGCGCGGTGTTATCTTTTATCAAAAAAAAGCGTACGATAAAGCCCTCAAAGAGTTTGAGCTAGCCATTCAATACAGCACCTTCGAGAAAGAAAACGCCCATTTCAACAAAGGGCTCGCACTTTTCATGAAGGGCAAATATGACTTAGCGGTTGAATCCTACAATAGATCACTAGATATCAATCCTAAATACCAGCTTGCATATTACGAAAGGGCAGCTGCCCTTGAAAAGCTAGAAGACTATGAAGCAGCCAAAGCAGACTACCAGCAATACATCAACCTTAGCGGTAATCCCGAAGAGTACCGCTCACAGCTATCTTTGGGAAGAATAAAAGAACTGCAGCAAAAAATTGATAACCTCTGGTATAACGAAATCGATATACTCGTCGATAAAATACAGAGCTTACTTCAGTTCAAGGATAAATGCATCACACACTTCACCAGTTTATCCAGCACAAAAAAAATGATATTGGAAAACAGCCCCTTCCGGCTTTCCGAAGGCAATTTCCTAAATGATACCTCCGAGGGAAAAGAACTCTTCAATTACCTTTCTTTCACGCCTATGAACGTTGGAAAAAACGGTACATTTGCAGAAACCTTCACCGTCAGGCCTTTTATCGGCAGTTTTGTTTCAGATACCAAACACGATGACCTTACGCTTTGGCGTATGTATGGCAAAGAAGCCCAGGCCGAGGCCAAGGGATGCGCCATAACCATACACCGCGAAGATTTTGTCAAAGCCCTTGAGACTATGGTTACCAGCGGAGATGATTCCCTCGGCCGCATTGATAAAGAGAAGAATTTCACCTTCTTCCGTGTCGCTTACCGCACCCAAAATGCATTTGCAGTACCGGGCTATTCAAGCCAGAAGAATGCAAGGCTTAACCAGTACATGAAGACGCTATTGCAGCAGATAAAAGCGCTGACACCGCCCCAAATGCAAGCCATAACCAAAATCCTAAACGACATAGCTTATCTATTCAAAAGCTCCGAATACCAGTACGAAAATGAAGTCCGACTGGTCGTACAAGGCATTGGTTTTAGCAAAAATATTATCTCAGACACCGAATTCCCAAGGGTATACATCGAGCTGATAAGTGCAGTCCCTGTCCTCCATAAAATCACCCTTGGGCCAAAAGTAGAACGGGCAGATGAATGGGCAGCCGCCTTTAACTACCATATCGAGCAAAAGAATCTCGCCAGTGGCCGAAAAGTTGATATCTGCATGTCGAGGTTGCCATTTAAATAGCAACAAAATTATTTCATCGAAAACCAATATTTTTAAAAAAAATGAGCTAAAAAAATGAAACAATTTTGAGATTTTGTGAATAATAAATTATCTTTCCTGAGAACTTAATACGCTCTCTTTCATGCTTTTTGAATTCACAATTGCCTTCGCCTTTCAAACTGGAGACTCTGTTATTGACGATGCCTTGTCAGTTATTTTTATTGCCTTCCTAGGACTGGCTTTATTTACTATTTTGACCTGGATTAGGTCATCAGCGAAATTAGAAGATCACGTTAAGCAAACCATAGAAGAAGGCTCAAAGTATTTTGTTCCGAATGGAATAGAGATAAGGGATCAGAATGGACAGCTAATCCCAATAGACCGCCCGGAAGGAAAGGATGAACTTGATGCCCTTATCCATCACATATTACATAGTAGCAAGAAATATTATATTCTGATTGCTCCAACGGGTATAGGCAAGACAACTTTTCTTAGCAATTTCTACCTGCGCTATTATAAAAAAAGTAGGTTTCGGTTTTTACCGCCTTTGCTCTTCGGGCACATTCATAAAAGTAGCACCAAAGCAGAAATAAAATCGATGGAGCCTAAACGGAGTGACGAGTATTTGGACATCTTCAAGCTTAAGATAAAAGGAAACAAAACAGCAATCATGCTTTTGGATGGACTCGATGAATATTCAAATGACGATGTACTTACAGAAACACAGTTCTGGGAAGCATTTGACAAAGAGTGGTCCGCAAGGAGGGGAGAGCTAGCGGTTTTTGGAAAGGTAATAATATCAGTTCGTGAGCAGTTTTTCCAACAGGCAAATCTCTCTTCCGAAGGATTGAAAGGTGTTGCAATTGATGGCAACCCGCCTCATTACATATACCTAAAACCGTTTACCTCTTCCCAGATTGATAGCTATATCAGAAAACGTTTTGCCCATACCCAGCAGCTCTCCAAAGTTTTAAATACGGCAAAGCTTCTAAATCGCAATTCTGCACTAAAAATTGAGGGCTTACCGCTACTAAGCATACCTTTAATCTTAAATTACATTGACCGCCTAAGCGAACAAGATTTACTAAAAGAGGCCTCCTCACGCAATAAATCTTTTATCGATCGCTATGACGTCTACTCCGTAATCGTTAATAAGTGGCTTGCCCGGGAAAGGGATGAAAAGCATGTCAAATCAGACGAGCTCACCCAGAGTTTATCCTTTATGGCTGAGATTGCATTTAAAATCTGCTGCTCATCCGACGGATTCTCTATCAGTAGTGAACGTTTTTACCAGCTTGAAAAGATTTTTTTTAAGCAAATAAACAAAACCCTAAATTCGGGCTTTATAAGCCATTTCTCTAATCGCTCTCTGCTGAAAATTGAGCGTATTGGCAGAGAACAAAATGTTAGCTTCGTCCATTCAACTTTCTTGGAATATTTTTTTGCCAGATTTGCTAGGCAGCCTGAATCGATATCTGTTCAAACAACATTCGATGCTATCGAGAAAAGGCTCAGCAAACCAAACATGGAATTCACATTAGAAATGCTCATCAACTGGGGCTGGTATGATTTGAAAAGTCGACCAGATTTGAGGCCGGACGCTCACCGAATTAATCCAAGAGCAGAATTTCCTGTGCACGTCAATAATCCCAGCAGAGCAGTAATGCGTAAGTGGCAGCAATATATAGAAAGAATAAGTCCATTTAGAGCGGTGAAGATATTGCTCCTAACCGACCTATGTGCAGAGCTTGAAAATGTTGACAAGGACTATAGAGGCACATTCGTCGCTTTGGAAAACCTTGGGGTAATAAATGAGAATTTTCTCGTAAATGGTGTGGCAGATCAAGAGATGGCTATTGCCTTCGGCTTTTTTAAAAACTTTGTGAGTGCTATTGAAATTGTTGATGGTGATTTAGATAGTGGAGAATCCTTATACTATTTTACTGGCGCAAGAAATATCACTGTTCTACACGTAGCCAGTTGCGATTTAAGAGGAGACTGCTTACAGTACTTCCAGTATTCAACGGAGCTAAACTGTCTAGTAGTGCCAAATAATAAATTGACCACAGAGAGTTTTAGGTTCTTTAAACATTTCAAAAATATCAGCTATTTCGGCTTTCCTTACAATCAAATCGATTCAAGAGTTATGGAATATCTCAAGGAATCAGCGCGCAGAATGAATAGATTTGTTGCAAACGGTAATTTGACGGAAACTAGGTCACTTGATTATTTGAGATATTTCAGATCAGATGTGAAGTGGGTGGATTTTGGAATTAAGTCAGCAGATGCAGCAGTTGTATATGAGCAATACCTTCGAAGTAGCGCTTCAACGCTTCAAGACCTCAGATTAGCAGATTGCGGCATTGATGATGAAAATCTCGTAATTGTTTCAGTTTTTCCATACATTAAAAATCTAATTCTTTCAGGGAATCAATTTACAGGCAGATCATTAGAAAAGTACCTGGTTTTCAAAGACACGCTGGCAGTTCTTAATTTCGATAGTTGCAAAAACCTACGCGGGGAATACCTCTATTTTCTGAAAGATTTCAAGAAATTAAAAAAGGTTTATCTTGCAAACTGTCCGGGAGTAAGTGACGAATGCAAGTATTATCTTAAATCTATAGGCATTATTATCCCAGGACAATAGAAAACCATACTCAATATCCGGGGTAAAATGAATCCGGTTTAAATCTTCGGAGAGACTGACAACTTATAACGCTTGCGGTTTTGCTATATTGATTGAAATTAAAGTACTTCTGTTCATCATAAGAAAAAGTAAATCTTTATGATATCTTGAAACAGATCCTCCATCGATCATAGCAAATAGCAATCAATAGCCCCGGCAAGCGAATAATCTTCTGTCCAGCCATCCATAATCCGATAAAATAACTGAAAGAACTCAATCACTTGATCCCAGCATATATTCCCCTTTAATTTGATAGCTGCAATATTACAGGATAGAGCTGCCCCGAAGAAATCTCATTTTTTTTTCGGAGGCAGGGCATCCTGGTAGCCAGATATCCGGAATATGAAATGTAAGACTATAGCAATCATCACAGCCCTGTTAGGCTTTGCCATCAGCGCAAATGCCCAGCAATGGACCATCGATAAAGCAAATACCTGGCAAAACACTCAAGGCTGGCTTATCGGCGCCAATTATACCCCAGCATATGCCATAAACCAACTCGAATTCTGGCAGGAAGATACCTTCAACATCAAAGAAATAAACAAAGAGCTTAAATGGGCAAATAAAATCGGCATGAACTGCATGCGCGTTTACCTGCACCACGCCTTGTGGAAACAGGACAAAGATGGCTTTAAAGCTAGAATCAATACCTTCCTCCAAACAGCAAACAACCACCGCATCAAAATAATGTTCGTTTTCTTCGACGACTGCTGGACAGATACCTACAATACAGGTAAACAACCCAGCCCAAAGCCCGGCATCCATAACTCCGGATGGCTAAAAGACCCAGGAAACAAAATCCAAAACGGCGGACCGTTGCTGGATACCCTCGAGCAATACGTAAAAGACATCCTAAAAACCTACAAAGACGATAAACGCATTATCCTGTGGGATTTATACAACGAACCCGGGCAGTTCTCCCAGCACGATAAAAGCTTGCCTCTTTTAGAAAAGGTTTTCATATGGGCGAGAGAAATCAACCCAAGCCAGCCGCTATCCTCAGGCGTACATGATGATAATGAAAAAAAAATAACCGCATTCCAGATAGCAAACTCGGATATTATCACATACCATAGCTACGATTCCTTAACCGTTCATAAAAGAAGAATAGATTCCTTAAAATCAGCCAGCGGCAATCGCCCGCTGCTCTGCACAGAATATATGGCCAGAAAGCGCAAAAGCACCTTCCAGTCCATACTCCCAATGCTAAAGAAAGAAAACATCGGAGCCATCAATTGGGGACTCGTAGACGGCAAAACCCAAACCAAATATGCTTGGGACGAACCGCTCAAAGACGGCTCAGAGCCCAAGCTCTGGTTTCATGATATCCTCAGGAAAGATGGAAGCCCCTACGAACAACAAGAAACCAGACTGATAAAGAAACTTACAAAAGAAAATTAACCAAATATTTAATCACACACAAAATCAAAAGACAATGAAAAATTTATTAGCAGTATTATTTATCTTAGTATCAGCTGTAGCATCGGCACAGACTGTAAACTTTTCAGGAAATTACGCTATCGACTTAAACAAAACCGTATTCGGTGATGCGCCACATGGCGTATTACCAGCTACAATCAATGTGAAACAAGAGAAAGCACAAACAACAATAGTAAGACAAGACAAGGACGCTAAAATCCTAGGTACGGAAGAGCTTAAATTTGATGGTTCTATTTTAAACAGAACTTTGCCAGATGGCGTAAAAGCAACATCAGCTTTAAAATGGGCAGCAGATAAAAAAACATTCAATGTAGATAAAAAAGCATTTGATGGCGAAGGACAGGTAAGCAATAGCGTGAAGGAAACATTCAGCTTGGAAGATGGTGGTAAGACCTTAATCCTGTTCCGCGATGTTGCACAATCAAATGGCATGAAATATACCATCAAGGGTATTTACAATAAACAGTAATTCATTTCCGTAAAACAATAAAAAGAAAATGAAGATAAAAGCAATCGCATCATCGCTTTTGCTGCTTGCCGCCTGCTATTCCAATGCACAGGAGGCAAGCATCAAGCTCATCAGCAAAAGCGATGCCCCGGTAATCTCCCGCCATATCTACGGCCAGTTCGCAGAACACCTAGGCCGCTCAGTATATGACGGCTTTTACAGAAACGGGAAAATAAGAACAGATATCGTCGAGGCCCTTAAAAAAATCAAAGTACCAAACCTTCGCTGGCCAGGCGGATGCTTCGCAGATGAATACCATTGGAGAGACGGCATCGGTGCCAAAGCTTCAAGGCCCGTAAGAATCAATACAACATGGGGCATGGTCGAAGAAAACAATAGCTTTGGTACCCACGAATTCCTTGACCTTTGCGAGCGCATAGGCTGCGAACCATACATTGCAGGCAACGTCGGCACCGGAACCCCGCAAGAGATGGCAAACTGGATAGAATACCTGAATTCAGATTCAAAATCAGACCTCGCCAATGAACGCCGTAAAAATGGCCACCCGAAACCATACAACGTAAGCTTCTGGGGTGTAGGAAATGAAAGCTGGGGCTGCGGAGGCGATATGACCCCGGATTACTACGCCAACCTGTATAAACAATATGCAAACTTCTGCGAGAGCTATCCAGGCGCACCAAAAATTAAAAAAATCGTATCCGGAGCCAACTCAGAAGACTACAACTGGACAGAAGTCTGCATGAAAAACATCCACTTCTCGCAGATGTGGGGATTATCCCTTCATTACTATACCCTGGTCACCGGCAACTGGCCGCCATCAGGCTCAGCAACCAGCTTCCAGGAAAACGAGTATGCATCGGCAATGCGCAACGCCCTAAAAATGGAGGAAGTCGTAGCAAAGCACAGCGCCATCATGGATAAATACGATAAAGAGAAACGCGTAGCGTTGCTAGTGGATGAGTGGGGGATATGGACAGCCCAGGAACCAGGGCAGCCCAAAGACTGGTTATTCCAGCAAAACAGTCTAAGAGATGCGCTTATTGCGGCATCCACTTTGAACGTATTCAATAACCATGCAGATAGGGTAAAGGTTGCCAACCTCGCCCAAACCGTAAACGTTATCCACTCGGTAGTGCTTACCAAAGGAGATGAAATGGTACTCACGCCAACATACCATGTATTTGATTTTTATAAAGTACACCAGGATGCAAAGCTAATCCCGCTGGAAATCAACTCCCCGGATTATAAATTCCAGGGCACAAGCATGAAAGCTGTAAACGCATCAGCTTCAAAAGACGCTAGCGGCACAACCAATATTTCACTCGTAAATGTTGACCCAAATAAGGAAATCACCATAACCATAGACATCAAAGGCAAAAGCATAGAAGGACAGGTACTTACCGCTCCAAAATTTGATGCCTTTAATGATTTTGGAAAGAAGCCGGCAGTATTGCCAGCAGCATTCAAGGGTGCAAAATTCCAGGGAGATAAACTCCTGGTTAGCCTGCCAGCTAAATCAGTGGTTCAGCTTGCTGTAAAATAAAAACCAAACCAAACCAACCAATAACTATGAAGAAAGGGATTATGCGATAGCATATCCCTTTTTCTTTTTATGAGCCGCAACAATCCTTTCTCAAATAGCGATAATGCGCTCCGTTTGAACTGTCCGGAATTCCCGAACAGTTGAATTTTTATTAATTCTTCTATGCTAAACAGGCTTTATCTGTTCCCTAATACTAGCTTTCCGAATTATATTCTGAAATCAAAACAAATCCTCCAAATCAGAAGAGCGAAAATCCTGAAATACAGTTAATTTAATTGAAGTTATGGCAGTCTCCCAACACAGAAGAGCACATTAGGTAAATTTAAGAAAAGCCTATCCGCTTATGACAAATTTCGCGCTCAAAAACTTCCGGATACTAAATCACCTGGAAAAAAACCTAATTAGTAAAAGCATATATAGCATGATACCAGGCATGAGCATCGAAAGTGCATCAGAAATACTCTTTGAGCTCAACTTCAATTTCTTTGTCTACAAATACCTAAAAATAAGTTACATCAGCCGCGAGATACACGGCACCCTAAAAAACAACGAAAACTTCTACCGCGATAAAAGCCTCCTGCCAGAGACAGAACCACAGATAGGGCTCATGCTATTATCCCAGCCCCTCCAAATCAAAAAAATAGATCATAAAATGGTACTCATAGACGCCATTTTTTATTCCTGGCTATCCCACGAAGAACATTTTAGGGTCGGAGGCTTGAGCGGCCAGTCCAATAAATACACCATAACCGACGGTAGGAGCCTGCTTATACTCCCAATGAGCCAAAATAGCTTCATCCGGGATATCGACCTCAGCCGCCTTTACAGCCGAGATATGGATTACAACCGCCAGAGAACAAACGCCCCAGATTACGATAAATTACAGGATTACGTCATGTCCTTTATCCTGCTGGATAGCTACAAAGAAATTTACAACCATACCTTGCTCGATAGCCCCATCAAGAGACAGCAAATCCAGTATCAGAGCAATTACATCAATATCATTGGATAACATCTACAGAAAATACAACAAAAACCAGACAACTAAACCAACAGCCATGCCAGCAAAATCAAAAACCGAGAAGTACAGGGTAGAGCCATACGAATCAAAAAAGTACAATAGAAAGGATTTAATCGCTTTCTTTAACCGTGTTTATCAAATCGATGGATCATTACCATACATTAACGTTAAAGATAATTACCTAATCAATAAAGCTATTGATGCGCTGGATCACGGCATCAGCTACATCGCCATCATTAAATCAGAAATCATTGGAATAATCACCCTTTTTCCAAGCCCAAAGCCCGGAGATCCGGTCATCGCCTCAAAAGCAGATGTATCTAGAATAAGCGAGATATACATCCAGCCTGATTATGATTTATTATCCATCAAAAAAGATTTATTTGAAAAAGCACTGCGCTATGCCAGATACATCGGAAAGAAACGCATCGTCGTTTGCCTCAGTAAAGCAACAGAAGAACATTTAAAGCACTACCACAAGCTAGGCTTTGTTGTAGAAAAGAACACTTTGTTCAGTCCTCTAAACAAAAGCCTTGAAATGAGTTTCGAGCTCCAAATAAAAAAGCAGCTCAAGCTAACAAAGCCCCAAGCCTTAGAAACCAAAGCTAAGCAAAGCCTCGATCCCATAAAACAATAAAAGCTGGCCAAGGCCAGCGTTTATCAAGATTGCTAAAACAAATACATATAAGCATGACAGGGCTCATTTGTGTGTTAACCAAATTTAAGCCAGTAAATTCTAAAATAAAAGCAAACTCAGAAAAGCAGTTAAATTCACTGAAAAACCAATATTTCAGCAAATTAAATTCTAAAATAGACAGGCCACCAACCACCGCCTCCAATCAACAGGTATTTTCCTTGAATACTAGCAAAAAAGCTCAAATCAAAACCACAACCCAGCTCAACAACCAACAGTAGAGCAGCCGCAAACACCTGCTTTTTCACCTACCAAATTTCCCCTCACAAAATATAATTCTTCCCGGCACCCCAGCCTAAAGTTATTTTACCTGAAATCTCGCAGAGACTTCATCCCGCGTCAGAAAACCTTCATCTTTGTGTTAAATCGAACGTAAGAGGCGTTTTGAAGAAATTTAAATTGTTAGTTTTATCGGGGAGATAGTGGATACCATTTCCCCGATATGGTTTACACCCACGGATAATTAACATGCCCTCAGAAATAAATTGACGCTCATCTACCTATGAGCAGAACATACCGATAAGAAAAGAAATGAAACGCACCAAAACCCTAGTAATAGATGATGATGAACTCATGCTATTTCTGTTTAGAATAATGATTGAAGATATGCAAAGGGCTTGGGATGCTGATTACTTCCCCGGCGCCCAGGAAGCACTTCGATACCTCGAGCTAAAAAACTGTAAAGAGCTACACTTCTTGATATTCCTGGATATTTATATGCCAGGCACATCAGGTTGGGACATGCTCGAACGGCTCAAAAACCATTCAGCTAAAAACCGGATAAATATCGTCATCGTTTCCGCCAGCATATCAAAAAAAGACCTAGAGAAAGCCAAAGAATACAAACAAGTCAAAGCCTACATCATAAAACCATTCCTGACCAAAAACCTAACGGAACTGGCAAATAACCCCGAGCTATCTGAGTTCTTCGAATATGCAGACCATAAGGGACACTAAAATAAAAGAACAATATCAGAAATATGTGCAAACAAAATGCCTCGGACAATTAGGCATTTTGTTTCTAATACTTATGTATCATTACAGGCAAAACCAGCCAGAGTATTATCTTTAAAACCAGCACCTTTCCTTATTCATAAAGAGCTGAATATCTTATTTCAATCGCTCCAGCAACTCTATTCCGATTTTGCCATAATTACTATAAAAATGCGTCAGCAAAAGATTATTAAAAGCCTCCTTGTCTTTTTGAGGCCCATATTGCTCAAAGACTTCAATTTGTGCTTTAATATCCACGCGTTCGGCAAACTTAGGACGGAATTCAGCTAACTTTTCGGAAATACTACGCGTCTGTAATTTTCTTTGAATGCAGAGTAAATAGGGTTCTTGAGATAATTTTCCATCAGCGGTCAAAAATAAAGCTTGCGGCAGATCCATCTCTTTACCATTATAAGAAATTTTCCTGGTAACGGTTTGATCTTTATCCTTAAACTGCAAGAAAAAGAAATCTCCATCTTTAGCTTTATTACCCATATCAATAGGAATCTGCTGATCTTTTATGATTAAGATATAGCCCATGTCCGATGCAGATTTAAAATAATTACTAGGCTCATAACCTTGGAAATCCAAAGCCCTGGTTTTAAAACTCCCCAAAGTAGGACCCGGGTCAAGTATATCTTTAAGGCTGGCAATAATACCTTGTTTCTCCAATTTCGGAATGCCTGATGCAGAATACTGAAAAGTACCTTTCTTTGGACTTAGGCAAGTCATTTTAGCAAAAGGCTCGAAGTGAAGCCTAGTTTGAGGAGAAAGCAAATCCCGTACTTTCACAGCCTTACCATTAGCAGCATAAGTTACCGCACCCGGCTTATTGATAAAAGTTACATAAAATTCATCCTCCGCCCGGCTGAAAGCCAGCGATAAGAACACCATCACAATATTTAAAATCTTCATAACTAAATAGATTCTTTAATTTCTTTAAATTTCATTTTAAAATAATACTTCCAGTGTTTAGGCCGTTTATAAAGCTGTATTAAAAAGGTTATCCCGCTAATGTAAATGGTTAAAAAGGCAACCTGAAGGTGATGGGAAAAAAGCAGATAGGAGAGGATAGAGCATAGGCTTAAAAAAACGGCACTTTTGATGAGCGGGCCTATCCAGCTGATGCGTTTTTTCTTATAATTACTCACATGAAAAAGCATAATCCTAGAAAAAATTGTATACACTAGAATAAGATAAGCTACCCACCAGTAATCCACTAGATGCTTCCCATCTAGCATAGAGAGATACACATTTAACAAAATCAGGGAACCCGGCGCACTGCCGAATACCGTTTCATGAACATCATTTTCAAAATCACCCATAACTATAATCCTGCCTTTTAAAATGCTGTTGATAATCCCATTATTCCTAAGAGAGAGTAAATCTGAGAGGCGCATTAGCGGATAAGTTTTAGTCTTAAAAAGCTCATAAGGCCTGATTTTATAATCAGTAATAAGATAGTTAAAACACAGCGTTCCATCCTGAATGTGAAAAGGCTTTACCGTCCTAATCGAATTCTTAGTTAAATAGCTATACATAAGCACGGGTAGCGTTGAAATGCTATCTTTCTGGAAAAGATTAAGTTTAATGAATTGCCCATCAGACATTTTATAATCGGTTATGCCCTGGTTTACCTTGAAACCAGGCTCTTCAACCTGCTCATCCTCATTATAACTTTTGGCAAAAATCAAATTGTCAATGCCATATACCGACTTTTGCAAAAGCTCATCATCCGGAGATTTATCCCTTAATTCAACATCGCAAAGAATGTATTTAACCTGATGTTGCTGCGGCTTTATGATTTGGAATAATTCAGCAAGTTTTTTGCGGTCAGTGATAACAGAGGTACCATGCTCATCAGGAATGACCGTCTTTTCATGGCTTAAGTCCAAAAAAATAAATTCATCTGGAGAAATCTTCTTGCCTGTTTTGAAAAAAAGATTTTTTACAAAGGAAGACCACTTGATAATACTCGCCTCATTATCATAAATGTTTGGAGAGTTCATCCATAGAGCAGTCAAAATCAGCAGCAGAAAGCTATGCAGCAAACTTATAAACCACTTTTTCGCATTGCTCATCATTGCTTAGCTTTGGTAAAAATGAAATCCCCCCCTTTATCACCTACACCTATAATCTGCTCATAGTTTGGTTTTGTCCTCGTCTCCCGGTATACAGTGTCTTCCAGACTGTCAAACAAAGTTCTTGCCCTCAGATATTTTTCCTTGTTAATTTGAAGGCGATTTAATAAAATACTAAAAAAGATACTGTTATCCGGAACAGCTTCTTCGCCACTAGTCATCAAGGTCCTGCTTGGCCGCTCATCTAAATTTTTAAGTAACTCCCCGGCATCATTTCCTAAACTTCTATTCTGCGCACCGCTTGAACAGGCGTCAGCAATTAAGAGTATATGTTTCGATCTACTCATGCGTAAGGATGGAAATATTTCATTGTAAGAGATATAGCTGGAAATAACATCTTTTTTAGCAGATGAAGGAATCAGATAAACATAATTTACACCCTGCTCATCTGTTTCCTTAACACCATGTCCCGCAAAAAATATAAGAAGATTATCATTGGGGCCTATGGCCTTACATTTACTGCGAATCTGCTCCAATATTATCTCCCTGCTCTTATCCTTCAGATACGCCACGTTTTCAGGTAAAAAATTATAAGACCCGATTAGCAGATCCTGGAGTTTCACAGCATCTCTCGTCGGCCCAGGTAGCGACGGTATAGTCTTATCCTCATAATTTTCCTCAGCTATAATAATAGCATGGTATTTTGTTAAGCTTAGATCCGCAGGTATAATCTCATCCGAAGATTGTTTTGTATCAAGACTAACATTGCTACCACCGTTTCCGTTAGCCCTTTTATAAAGGCGAGCGATACCTGCCTGAATTTCAGGCTGGTCAGGCTGCGTAAGTAGCACATCCTCATAAAGTTTCAAGGCAAGATCATTTTGTCCAAGCTGCTCCAAGACATAAGCCTTAAAACCTTTCATCTCCATGACATGACGCCATTCATCGGTCGGGAAAATTTGCTCATAACCCTTAATCGCAATATTTATGTTTTCTAATGCTTTCTTGTAGTTCTCCTCAGGGATGTTCCTGGTTATGGCCTCTAAAAAATTCTTATAAGAGGGAATATCCTTTTCTTCGATTTGGAAACTTAGGTTTTTGCTTTTGTACCGATTATACACAACGGCAGCGGCCTTAAATTCGCGGTTCCGGCCTAATGTATTGATAAGATTAATATAATATATAGCGATATAACCGTCCTGATCGATAGCTTTTTCAAAGTATTCAATAGCCCTCTCATAGTTGCCTTTTTGCAGAGCTATAAAGCCTAGATTATTTACTGCACCAGGAGTTTCCGGATTTAATTTTAGCGAGGTTAAAAAGTCCTGTTCAGCCAGTTGATATTGGCGACGGAATAGGTAAATATTAGCCCTGGTAAAATAGAAGTCTGCATTTTTATCATTCAACACGATCGCCTCATTCAAACATTTCAAGGCATTGTAAAAATCTTTTTTCGAGGCTAGCACCTCACCTTTAAAATACAAACCATAGGTATTGCCAGGCTGCAGCCCCAGAACTCTGTCTAAATCTTTCAGTGCACCGGCATAATCCTTTTGAAAGGCTTTAATCCCCGCCCTCGATACGAGGGCATTGACATGGGCATAATCTAGACCTATCGCTTTATCAAAGTCACTCAAAGCAGCTTTCATATTTTTGTTTTGAACATGAGCATTGGCACGGTAGTAATATAAATCAGGGGATTTTGGAGTGATGCTAATGCCTTGAGAATAATCATTTACAGCAGCATCAAAATTTTTAATATCAAAATTTAAATCCCCTCTATTCACATATGCGTTTAAGTTTTGGCTATCAAGGCTTGCAGCTTTATCATAACACTTCAAGGCCTCAGGTTTATCCCCCTTCCTATAATAGGCATAGCCGAGATTATTCCATAGCATAGAGACTCTATCGTTAATCTTCAATCCAGCCGAAAAGTAATTTATCGCCTTATCTAATTCATTGTTTTTAAGATGTTCAATACCAATTCTACTATTTTCATCAACCGTGTTTGGATAAATGGTAACCTGCGCATTTAACCGGGTTCCTAGAAAACAGAACACAAACAGGAAAAAAAAGAAAGTAACCTTACCAAATATTTTGTAAATCATATTTCGAGGAATTATAAATTTATTTTTTGCTGAATATAAAATCTCCCCCAATGTGCCCAGCTAGTTCAAGGGTTCCATAACGCGGCTCGGTGTTGCTTTCGCTCATCACCAGTTCCATTATTTTATTAACAAATATTTTCTGCGCAGTAATGGAACTATCCGAGTTTTCTTTCAATGCCTTAACCAGATACTTCATGAACACGCTCTTATCCGGAACCTCCGAGTCGTTTCCTGAAGTGATGGCTACTCTAGTCATCTTGTTCTCAAAGTTTTTATAGTTAAGTGCCTTGGAGCTTACCGCACGGCTTTTAAATACAGATCCGGAAAAGCAGGCATCGCTGATAAGCAACGTGTGCCTCGCCGGGATTTTAGCAATCATTTCCAAGACCTCCTTATTGTTGAGCCAGGTTGTTTTATCAGTATACCTCGAATCGGTCATGAACCAGTACCCAGTCTTATCCTTTTCAGACCAGATACCATGGCCGGCATAAAAAATAACCAGATTGTCTTCTGGATTTAAACTGTTCCTAATTTCAAGCAATGTTTTTTTAAAATCATCCAGCTCCGGGTTGAACAAGGATATAATGTTTTCCTGCGAAAAACTATAATCGTTTTTGAGTATCAGCTTAAGCTTTATCGCGTCGGATATCGGTCCATCAAGACTACTGATTTTCGGATCCTGATAGTTCTGAGCAGCTATCAACAGGCAATAGTTCTTACCCTTATTTTCACCAACCGCAAGAATTTCACCATCAGATTCAGCCGAAACACTGCGTGTAATATTGATTACCCGATTCCCTTTATTACCAGCGAAATCTTCAGCTATAAGCGTTAACTTATTCAGTCCGGGCTTCAATGGAATTTCCGCTCAGAAATCACCGCCTTTTTGCGAATAGACTAACTGCCCATTAATCCGCATCTCCTTTAATCCGGAAACATCCCGAGCTACACCCTTTAATTGTATACTAGCAAGGCTCGTTTTAATTTCATCCGCTTTTATATTCGTTGGCTCATTAATAACAATCTGTGGTCCTTGCTTATCGGTCAGAAAGGCCTTATTTGATAAACGCTCAAGATTACCAAGTGCTTCAATTGTTGGTTTATAATCCGGGAAATATAACAGAGATAAATTATAATAATCTCTCGCACGTTCCATATCCTTTAAACCAAGATAAGCATCCCCTAAAGCCTTATAAATTAGATTTCTTGAAATGACAAGAAAGTCCTCCCTAGAATCAATACTTTTTATTTTTTCTCTAAAACTGTTTAGTTTAGCAATAGCATCTTTATGCCTTCCCTCATTTATATCTATTAGAGCAAAGTAAAATTCAGAGGGTGCCTTTGCAGATATAGCCACCGGAATCCTGCTGAAAGTCCTTCGGGCCTCTTCGTTTTTACCAGTCATTGCCTGAAGCGCAAAAATGGCAAAATCCCTAGGTTCCCGATTAGCCAACAGCTCCATCGCCCTAGCATAGCTCTCCTGCGTATTTTCATAATAACATCTACTGAGTTCAATATTACCGATAAGCTTATCTTTAAAGACCTGCGTAAAAGTATTATTAACCTGCTTGGCTTGAGCCATGGCAAGGGCTTTATCAAAATTATTATTGAACATCTCCAGCTGTATAGCCATCGCAAGCTGATTTTCCAGCTCCCCATCCAGATAACCGTTTTCACCATTATAAGAGACTAACTTAGGCTCCGCCATACGCTGCATACTTCTGCGAATCCACTTCACCTCACCTAAAACATTATTAATCTTATAAGCCTCATACATGAAGTTAAACAAACATCTTTCCCGGCTATAATCGATGGTTTTAAATTTTAGATTCCCCGGCTTGCCATAAAATACAGTCGTACCCATAATATCTTTTTTATAACCAGGCGATACCCTCACCGCATCTATTAGCAAATCCATAATTCTATTTGCACCGCTAATATCATCATGCTCCCCGACAGCCCTGGCATATAGCAGCACCTCAGGAGTTGGATAAGTTTTAATAGATTCATTTATCAGCAAATCCGCACCGCTAAAATTTCCAGAATCAAATTCAGATTTAGCCTTTTTCGCCAGATTAGTAGCCTCATTAAATTCCCGAGACGAAATTTCTTTAGACGGACTTTGTGCAAATGCTTGACCCAGCAAGAAACAAAATGCCATGAAAAGCGATAGAAGACGAGAGCGCATCATAAGTTTTTAGATAAGAGCTTTTTACGTGTCTAAAATAATAAAAATCGATGAAGATGTAATCTTGAAAAGACAAAATTCACCATAAAATAATATCAAATTTTATTTGAGGATTTCAGCCCAGATTATTTTCCATTAGCTCATGCAGCAAAGCATCAACTCAGAAATTACTTTAAGTTTTATGATATGTTAAGCAAAGCAATCTTGCATCATCATTAAACATACAGATAAAACCATAAAAAGCAGGCAGATCATCTAGCTGAAATATACCTAAGCTCAATACATGCTATATTTTGACTTTAAAAAGGCATTGATTTTAAGGTCAGACCCTTTTAAGTAAAAGAAAATTCCAATAACTGCAATTATTTAATCCATCAACCCAGAGATGCATGTACCAGCCCCAGAACATCGTCCCCACGAAATTGGGCAGAAAAAACGCATTCTGAAAAATATAATTCCAGAAACAGAACAGGCAACAGAGCCCAGATAAACCGGCAGCCAACATAATTCTGAAGCAGCCCAAAGAAACCAAAACCATCAGCTAAAATAACTGCCCAAAACAGCCCTTTTAGTTAAATTAACTAAAAGCAGAGCACTAGGCTAAATCTCCATCACACAATACAGAATTTTACAGATTAAATCCTATTTACCTAATGGAGAAAAAACATAACTTCGGAGCTGGCCCATGCATCCTGCCAGTTGAGGTCACCCGCCAGGCTGCAGAAGCAGTCATCAATTGGAACGGCTCAGGCCTGTCCATTCTAGAAGTCTCACATCGCAGCAAAGAATTTGAAAAGGTCATGGATAAAACCCGCACCCTAATCAAAGAACTACTCCAGGTACCAAAAGACTACCATATCTTATTCATGCAAGGCGGAGCCAGTACACAGTTCTCCATGATACCCCTAAACTTCCTAGCATGGAATAAACCCGCCATATACCTAAACAGCGGATTCTTCGCCCAGAAAGCCATCAAAGAAGCCAGGCATTTCGGAGAAGTCGAGATCATCGCCACATCCGAAGATAAATCCTACCGGTATATACCAGACCATTACAGCATCCCAGAAGATGCCGCCTACTTCCACTGCACCTCCAATAACACCATTGAAGGCACACAGATGAAAGAATTTCCCAAAAGCCCCATACCCATATGCTGCGACATGTCATCAGATATAGGCTCAAGAAAAATAAACATCAGGGATTTTGATTTAATATACGCCGGCGCACAGAAAAACTTAGGCCCAGCAGGCCTTACCATCGTTATCATCAGCGAAGCCTTACTAAATAACCAAAGCCAGAATATACCCGCCATGTGGGACTACCGCATATACAGAGACCATAAAAGCCTATACAATACCCCAGCAGTATTCTCCATATACGCCACCATGTTAAACCTTACCTGGATAAAAGGACAGGGCGGGGTAGAAGAGATGGAAAAAAGAAATACCAGGAAAGCTAAAATGCTCTACGAAGAGATAGATAGAAATCCACTATTCCAGGGAACAGCCAATATCGCCCACCGCTCCAATATGAACGTTACCTTCAAAATGGAAACCGAAGAACTCGAAAAAGAATTCCTGGACTATGCAGAAAATAAAGGCATGGTCGGCATAAAATGCTTCCCAACTCAGGGCGGGTTCCGGGTATCCCTATACAATGCCCTGCCCTTATCATCTGTAATGGAGCTCATCCACTGCATGAGTGCATTCCAGCAAAAAAAGAAGCAACAAATAAGCAAATAGAAAGCATCCAGAATGGCTAATATCTACCCCTTTATACCCGGCATCAATACCCAGGCAGAAAACCCAGAAAACAAAGCTACCATCTGGGTTTATGAATACGGCGCGCCCGATAGCTCACAAACCGCTATTATCGGCGTGCTAAACCTAGAGGACATGGAAAACAAAAGCCTCCTGAAAGCCATTCATGCACCATCTAGCAATCCCAACCAAAAGCAAAGCCATAACGGCAGCAGCCCAGCACTTTGCGCCTTTTACCCAAGCACAGAAATCATCTCACAGCTAGGGAGCATCAAACTAACAAAAGAAGACATCCAAAGCTTTGATAACTACCAGGGCCGCCAGCGGCTCTGGAGAATACAGGACGAAAACCAAATCGCAGACCTAAGCCAGGCATTCTCCCGGATAGGTTACGCCTACATCCTTTCAGAAATCGACACCACAGCATACAACCAGAAAGGATTTCTACCCGCCATGTGCGTACCTTATTATGATCTCGAGATGCAGAGTTGCCACATCCGCCTAAGCTTCAGTCCAGAAGAGCAAAGAGACGAGCTACTCGAAAGCCTATCCCAGCAATACAGCTTCGGACAGATGAGCGGCCCATACCGCCCCATAAAAGAAGGGCACATCGGGTTTAGCATGGACGGCCTATGGTTCGAGCTGGTCTCTAAAGACTGGCAGAACCATCCCACCAGCATACCCGACCAGCAGCAAATCTTAAGCAAACTAAATTGCAGAACAGAGAAAGCCACAACATATTTCGATAACCAATGGATAGCCCTGCTCTCTGATTTAGCCAAAAACGAACAGGATATCGCCTTTAGCTTTTCCGCCCCAGATAGATACCAGATAATGGCAGCAGCTAGCGCAGGACGAGAGATAAACAGCGAATGGTTTAAATTCCTGCCCGCATTTCCAGAAAAGGTGTTTAGTGAGCAGTTCAAATCAGAGCAATACAAAGACGTAATCAAATGAGACTTCGTGCCCTAAAAATAGAAGCATCCTATACCAATAGGGATGCAGACTCCCTGAATAAATACCTATGTGAACTCGGACGGGAGGAAGTCCTGAGCGCAGAAGAAGAAGTCCGCCTCGCCCGCGCCATAAAAAAAGGCGATAAAGCAGCCCTGGATAAGCTCGTGCGCTCCAACCTGCGTTTTGTAGCCTCCGTCGCCAAAAAATACCAGAACATGGGCCTCCCATTTTCCGATATCATCGCCGAGGGAAACATAGGCCTAATCAAAGCCGCTAAAACATTCGATGAGACCAAAGGCTTTAAATTCATCTCCTTCGCCGTATGGTGGATATGGCAATCTATCCTAACCGCCCTGGGCGAGCATATGAGGCCCATCCGCTTGCCTATGAACCAGATAGGTAATATCCGGGAAATGCGCAAATCAATCGCAAGGCTAGAGCAATCCCTGGAGCGAGCGCCAACCCTCGAAGAAATCGCAAAAGACACCAAGCTAACAGTCAAAGTCGTGCGCGAACAGCTCTCACTCGACCCACCGCTAGCACAGCTCGATAAACTCGTCGGGAAAGATGAAAACGACTGCCTCTGGGCAACCTGCGAAGATAAGCAAACCGAAAAACCCGACGAAGCCTTAAAAGCAGAAGACCGGGCCTTCATCCTCTCGCGGCTTCTGGCCAAGCTTTCACCCCGAGAGCAGCAAATCGTCAAATCTTTATACGGCCTAAACAGCCCCCATGAAGAAAGCCCCGAAGTACTCTCCAGCCGCCTAAGCATCAGCCGCGACAGGGTACGCCAGATATCCTTTGAAGCCATAAAAAAAATGAGATCAATAGCCAACCCAGACTTCGTCGAATATGTATAATCCATACACAGAGATAGCAGACTATATCGCCATGGCTATTTTTACTAGCCTTGCTTTATTATCAGCAGTTAAAATCAGAAGAACAAGGCTAGAGCTCAATCAATAATAAAAAACCATAATAAATAGAAAGGATAGCAACAAGAGAACCATGAACTACCGCCAAAAAAAAAAAGCCGGCGAGCCGGCTTTTAAATAATTAACTTATCAAACAACCTAATTCCAATAGCTTCTACTCCATTGGAGGTTTCCTAAACATTGCAAATATCCATTTAACAAAAGAAAAGGGGTTTAAGGTTTGGTGATGCGAATATCAAACCTTTTCTAACAAGAAGAGCAGGCATCCAGAATTATAGATAAATAACCTAAAAGCAAACATCGGAACAGAATAATATTTTGAAAACCAAATCCAAAAAACCAATACCCATACAATAATCTGTTTTTTTAAGAAAAATTTAACATTTCAGATTTTGGAAATTAAAAAAGGTAATTTATATTTGGTCTTCATTATAACGGTTCTGAGTATTTTTTAAATAACTAATAAAGTTGTAATGGAAACATATATCCTCGACAGTACCGATTACGGTATCTTAAAATATCTTCAGCAGGACGCGAGAATGACCTTTAAGGAACTCGCCCATAAGCTCAATAGATCACAAAGCCCAATACAGGACCGTGTTAAAAGACTAGAGAAACTCGGCTATATCCGCTCCTATGTTGCAATCATAGATTATAGCAAAATGCGCGACTGCCTGATGGCCTTCATACAGGTACAGCTCAAAGACCATTCGGTAAATTCATTAAGTGAATTCCAGCAGGGCGTATGCGATTTCGAAGAAGTGATGGAATGCAGCCATACCACAGGCGGTTACGACTTCCTTTTAAAAATCGTAACCCATAATATGCAAACCTATAACCATTTCCTATGGCACAAGCTCGGAACGCTTCAAAATGTGGGTGCAGTAAATAGTTCTGTAGTGATTGCCCAGGCAAAGAACGAAACAGCGGTTCCGGTTTAACATCCAAAAACAGCAACCAAAATCAATCCCAAACATCGGCATCAACAAACAACAACCAATCAGAAGGAAACCCAAACAATAAAGAAACACAAAATTAAGATTGGTTAAACACCTCTATATCCGTTATTTTAACGGATTAGAAACCATTATAGCCAGAGATTTTTTCAATATGCACAACTTGTGCCATAGAAAAACAACATTACATGAAAGCTAGTCCCCTAAAATACCTATTCACATTAGCCCTAATTGCAACCACAATAAATTACGCATCTGCGCAGCGCCTACCGCTGTACAGCGAAAGCCCCATACCGCTAGCTAAAAACAATAAAGGAGAGCAGCCAGCGATAACCATGCACAGGCCGACAAAGCAGGCCAGCAGGGCTGCAGTCATCGTTTGCTCCGGCGGTGCCTATGGCGGCAGGGCAAATGGCTGGGAAGGAGACCCTGCAGTCAAAAAATTAAATGAAGCCGGCATTACAGCATTTCTATTAGACTACAGAGTGCCAAAAGCAGAGTTTATGGAGCAGAAATGGGAAGTGCCATTAATGGACGCCCAGCGCGCCATCCAATTCGCCAGAGAAAATGCATCAAAATACAATATAGACCCCAATCAAATTGGCATCATGGGCTTTTCCGCAGGCGGCCACCTCGCCGCAACAGCAGGAACAGCCTTCAGTAACACCCTATTATCCAATCCTAAGAACACACCCCTTCGCCCGGATTTCATGGTACTCGTTTACCCAGTCATCAGCTTTCAGGACGGCCTTACCCATGAAGGATCCCGCGAAAACCTAATTGGACCGGAGCTAGATAAAGCAAAAATCGAGCGCTTTTCCCTAGAGAAACAAGTTAGCGAGAACACCCCACCAGCCTACATCACCTCAGGCCTCGACGATAGTCTAGTTAAAGTTGAAAACAGCCTCCACTTCGCTGCCGCCCTGCGCCAGAAAGGAGTACCTGCTGAACTCTTTCTTTACCAGAAAGGAGAGCATGGTTATGGCGTGCATAACCAGGGCGCAGAAAAACAATGGATAGACGATTGCATCAACTGGATAAAAGAAGGTAAATTCAGAAACCAAAAGAAATAAGCCATTAACTAATCGTTTCAAGGCTATAAAAAGATATCAATAAACCCAAAATCGGTGGTGGCTTAACCTGGGCGAAAGGACATTATCTGACTCCAAACGGTAAAATAGTTTCTTCTTGGCGATTAAAAGCCAAGCAGATTATTTTAGATATCGAAATTCCAAAAGGGGTAGAGGCAGAGGTACTGATTCCAGGAGAAACCAGTACGCGAAAATTAACAACCGGAAATTATAGATTCAAAAGCAATTTAAATCTACAGCATTAGAATTAGGAATCTTAACCTGCCAGTTCGACATTCACCCCAGCACCATAAAATATTCATCCGCCAAAAGCGCCCCAAACAGTTATTTTAACTGAAGCCCAACCACTATCCAAACCAATAGCCCAAAAATTCCCAACTTCGGAGCTGCCATGATGAAAGGAATCCATTTCGATAAATCTATAACACATAGAGATATAGATAGCCTGGGTATATACCTCAAAGAACTCAATAGATACAAACCCCTAGAAAAGGAAGAAGAAGCCTTCCTTAGCAAACGAATCCAGATAGGAGACCAGCAAGCCCTAAACAAGCTCGTCCAATGCAACCTAAAATTCGTCATCACCTGCGCCAAACACTACAGCCACCTCGGCGCAGCACTATCAGACCTCATCAACGAAGGAAACATAGGCCTTATCACAGCAGCCAAAAGACACGACCCGAGCAAAGGATTCCGCTTTATCTCCTATGCAGTATTCTGGATAAGAAATGCCATGCTAGACTACCTATCCGAAAACATAAAAACAGTCAGACGTTCAGGACAGCAATACCGCCAGGCACCAGCCATCCGCAAAACAATACAACACCTCGAACATAAACTCGAGCGAACACCCACAGACCAGGAAATACTCGAAACAGGAGAATTCTCAGCAACCATACTCCAGCTCTACAAAGAATCCCAGACCCCAATAGTCCATCTTGATGCGCCGCAATCCATAGGAGAGGCAGATACATTCATTGATATCTTAGAAACAGAAGAACAAAACATCGAAGAGCAAATCACCCAAAAAGAGCAAACACAAGAACTCCAGTATTACCTCAGCCAGCTCAAACCAAAATACCGCCAGGTGATAATCGAGCTACGCGGCCTAGGCCGCAAATTCCCAATGAGCATAGAAGATATCGCCAGCAAAGTCGGCCTCACCACCGCCCGCGTCTGGCAGATAGATATGGAATCCCTTAAAGCCATGAAAAGCTTCCATAGAGAGCACATGAAAAAACAAAGCAAAGCCATCCAGCCCAGAAGCACCACCAGCATCCTAAATAAAAAAAATCAAAAATAATTTTCATATCCCTCGCGCCTTACCCAACTTAGGCATAGAGATAGTCTGGATTCAAATTATTTCTTAGAGAAGGGTAGATAAACTTTCTCGTATTTGGTTTATCAGTCAGGTTCCGCGAAGGAGCCTGGCTTTTTTAAATCACCAATCCTCCAAACCACAATACCAAAAATCCAGAACAGCACACAACATCCATCCCAATAAAACACCAAAAGCCCACACTTAAAAATACCTTAACAGAATATAAATCAAGTTAAACGTTATAAAAACAGTTATTTTAACTGAATTTATCCAATTATTCCCTCATAGCCCTCAAATCCTGGAAATTAGCCTTTGTAAACCACATAAGAAAATTGAACCAGATTATGAGAATCACACGATCAGAAGCGCTAGCCGTAGCTACAGCCCTCACACCAATCCATTATTCCATATCCGCCAATCTTAAATAAAAAAAGACATGCGGGATTTAAAAATAGAAATGCGCCACACCCAGCGCAAAGAGGACTCCCTATATCGGTATTTAAATGAGTTATCAACTTCTCCACCCCTAAAACCAGAGGAAGAAGTACTGCTCGCAAAGCAAATCCGCGAAGGCGATGAACGCGCATTAGATAGGCTCATACGAGCAAACCTAAAATTCGTAGTATCAGTAGCCAAAAAATACGCCCATATCGGACTCCCACTCAACGACCTGATCAATGAAGGAAATATAGGCCTCATCAAAGCCGCCCGTTCATATGATGAGACCAAAGGATTTAAGTTTATATCCTATGCTGTATGGTACATAAGAGCCGCAATATTTACAGCCTTTGGAGAACAGCTTAGAATGATAAGGATTCCCATGAACCAGATCAAAGCCATAGCCGAGCTCAAATCAAAAGAAGACATCCTCATGCAAAACCTCCACCGCGAGCCAACATTAGAAGAAATCGCAGAACTTGCAAACATAAAGCTAGAAACCCTCATATTAAGCAACCGCTATGATAAGCCCGTAAGTTCCATAGATGCCTGTATAAACGAAGAATACCAGGCAGCTCTTTGGAGCATCACAAAGGATGAAAATGCCAAAGACCCAGAACAGGATATCAATATCGAAAACCTAAAGCTTGAAATCAACAGGTTACTTTCCACCTTGCCCCGAAAAGAACGCGAAGTGGTAAAAGCCACATATGGACTGGGAGAAGAATACCCACTGGATTTCGAGCAAATCGGACCCAAATATGGGAAGACCCCAACCTGGGCAAGACAGCTCAATAGGCAAGCCATTAGTCGTTTGCAAAAAGCAGCAAGGCCAGATCTGGTAGAGTATCTGTGTTAATGTATTTTGAAAATATGCAATAACAGCGAATCACTATACACATGTGCGATCTTGAGACATACAGTTCAATTATTTATTTAATCATAAGGCAGGACTCATTTATCCAGACAACCTTACGGATACTGTAAATATGATTATTCATAACGAATGCAAATATTAAAAAGATAATAACCGCCCTTTATTATTTACATAGTTTTTATAACTAGCGATAATCCTAAGATAAGTTCAGCCTAAACCAATTTTATCCCAATATCACCCCACAAACACCAGCGCCAACGCATCCTCTACCTTATCTTCTTCAATCCAACCCTTCGCCAGATGATGATACTCCAGCATCTTCGAATGAGAATCCAGCAACTCATTACTCAAAATCATCTACGCCACCGGATGCCTCATAACTTTCTTCACCTGAGCCTTTGACGGTTTATAAGAACAATTCCCAAGCCTACCTAAATCATTCCCCGATAATACTTTCGATTGCCTTACGTGCCAGGGCAGGGCATCAACCCCAATGCCCAGGCTATGAAAAGATTACAAATCCAAAGCTGTCTTTACCAGCCTACAAAATTATCCCTATCCCTTGATAATGAATTTGGAAAAACCTATTGATTTTGGATTATGCCAAAAAAGCAATAGCACAAATTCATACGCTAGCCTACAGCCTCGAAGAATACCATAAAAACTATAGCTGCGGTGTGGAACTTACCAAAGACGCTAAAGGAGAGTACTGTTTCAATATATTACTATACGAGGAACTTGGCGGGAATATAAGTATCAGTCCCAAAGAAGTAGCATCTGTGCTTGAGATCAAGGAATTCATAACGAATGGAGTGATCTTGCATTTAGCAATCCACAAAATATGGGATAACCTGAAGGTTCCTTTTACTGGCACTGTGGCGGATAGCCTATTCATTCTTGAAATCCCTTTCAAAATGGAATCCCAGATAATGAATAAATAATTGGTAAAGAGAATCTAAAAGAAATTTATAGTTTTGTTTAGACGGGCATTTCTGCCCGCTTTACTAAAACAAAAAATAGAATGGAAAAATTTGCAAAAATCAAAGAAACCGTATCTGCTATCGAAGCAGATATCGAGAAGTTTTATAATGCTAACAATAGTGCAGCTGGAACCAGAGTTCGTAAGGCAATGCAAGAGTTAAAAACTTTAGCACAAGAAGTTCGTGCAGAAGTAACAGAAAAAAAGAATAGCACAAAATAATCAATAATCTGATTTGGGGTAAAGGGAGATAGGAATATCTCCTTTTTTTATGCCCAAAAATTGCTAAATCCTTCCGCTTAAATTCAGACAAAAGCTCAAAACGGGAGAGGGGCAATTGCTATTCTATAAGTACAGTCCTTTTCTGATTAAGAAGTTCAACATTTTTTCTAACGAAATAATTGTAAGCCAATTTTGTCATGTCCTTAAAATGACTAGAAATAGCTATTTATAGATGAAATATGGCGGCATAAATTGCATTAAATTTTAGCTGATGGACAGTTAAAAATAAATGTGAATTAATCATGCCAGAAGAAATAGAAGAAGGCACATCCTTAGTTAGGACATATGTTTTAAACAGGAGCGCTGAAGATGTGAAATTGAGTCTAATCATCGGGGGAATTGAACAGACAGGTTTAAGCCTGATAACCCTTGATGATGTATCCATATATAAAGCATATCCTGGAAATTTAATGCACGAGGTTATTGGACAAAATAATAACCTGGGCGGAAAAAAATTACGTGTAATAACAGCAGTTACAGATACCTCTCCAAATCACAATGATACGGATTTGATGGTGTTGTTGGAGGGAGGCTTTGTAACCAATGGTTACAAACTGGAAAAAACTACAGAACGTGATGGAGAGACTGTAATCTATACAGTGATAATAAGTTTTTATCAATTCTAACTGCTCATGAAATATCTATATTTAACCCTCGCACTATCAATATCTGTATTTTCCATCCAAGCCCAGGAGAAGAAGGAAGAAAAATCTAAAGAAGAGAATAATAGTGAATTAAAACAGGAAAAACTAAATGTGCTAAGAGCCCAGAGCTCACCAGCCTCAAGTTTGTTGGGTTTTGCGGTTTCCGATATTGAAAAGCCAACGGATGTCAGTGATTTTATGGTCTCCCTTCAGTCAGCAAGCTCATCTTATACAAAACTTCCATCTAATTATGCAGTTGATTTAGCCCCCTTTTATCTATTCAGAAAAAAAGGAGCGGACTTTAGCACCACAGGAAAAAAGGGTTTGCAGTCTGAAGATCCATGGGATGTTTTTAGACAAAGTTTTGTAGTCTCATTAGGTCTTCGTAACCCAGATTCTAGCTTCAACAATTTCAAGTCAACAAGCACTTATGGAGCATTAGGTGTTAAGTTTTCAATTGTAAGGCCTAAGTATTCAGAAGACTCTAAAAAGAAGCTTCAGAAAATAAGAGACAAGCAAGAGATGCTTATAGGTATTTATAGTGAAGAAGTTAAGAAGCGAGTAGAAGAATCTGATCGTTACAAAAAGTTAGAAGCAAGAGAGAAAACAATTCTCGACTCGATACGTAAGATCGAAAGCCTGTCGGAATTAGATAAAGTTGGAATCATATCGGTTATGCAAGCCGACAAGAAATCAGAGCTTTATCAAACAATAAAAGCTAGGCAAGACATGTTAAATAAATTTCCAGAGGAGTTGAAAAAGGAAATAGAGAATAATAAACCCAAATTCTATGCAGATTTGGAAGACTTGGCTAAGTCCTTCGATGGTAATAGACAAGGACTATCAGTTGATATAGCCGGAGGTCTAAGTTCTGAGTTCAGGCAAAAGCGTTTCGACAACTCGAAAATATTCAACTCTGGAGTATGGGCGACATTCGGCTACAACTGGAAAGATGGAAGTTCAATACTGGGACTGGCAAGATATCTTTACAATCCAGATGAAATCTTTGCTTTGAATGGCGTGCCAAATACTATGGGCGATATCTCAACCTTTGATGCAGGTTTAAAGTATGTACTGTTAAAAGGTAAATTTGGCGCAGGAGCCGAAGCCATTTATAGAAGTATATTATCCTCTTCAACCGTAAAACCATCCTGGAGGTTAGCTATAAACGCAGATTATGAAATAGCTGCCAATCAGAAACTCATTTTTACATTCGGAAGAAACTATGATGGGACGGTCACCAAAGATGGCAATCTCATCGCAGCACTTACTGTAGTGTTTGGCTTAGGTACAGCAAGGTAATGGTAAGGTCTTTAGAACTGGAGGCATGGATAGATTTCATGCAGGAAATCGAAGATGCTAAAACTGCACTCGGTTATGATGGGCAGACCGAAATCTTTTACCGTGGACATAGCAATTGTGATTATAAATTATCCCCAGGCTTATTGCGTAACGAAAAAAACGCAGAGTTATCCCAGAAAACCTGGGAAGCGGAACAGGATATGTTCTATGAATTCCAATCAAGAGCCCGTGACCTCCATGTGCAAAAGCTTAATGATTGGGACGTGCTATTTTACATGCAGCATCATGGCGTAAAAACCCGTCTGCTGGATTGGACGGAAATATTTGGAGTTGCACTCTTTTTTGCCTTGGATACCTACACCATCAAATGCCCGGGAGCAAAATATGAACCTTGTATCTGGATGACCAATCCGTATAAGCTCAACGAAGAATTTGACCATGGCGAAGACCTGTGGAGTCCGGAGAATTTGGACTGCTATAATCTTAAAAATCAGAGCAGCTATTCAGAAATTCTACTACAGATCTCAAATGTTGATCCTTTTGAGTGGGACTTACCGGTAGCGCTTTATCCACAGCGAAGAGGAGATAGATTAAGCAACCAGGGTGGGTATTTCACTATACATGGAAACGACACAAGGCCTTTAGAACAGTTGGCCAGTGATAAACTCCTAAAAAAAATAAATATACCGAAAGAGGCCATCCCAATGGCGCATCGTTTTCTGGAACAGGCAGGTATAAATTATTACACCCTTTTCCCGGGACTAGATGGCTTGGCGGTATACCTCAATAAAAAATACAGTTTATGATAGAGAAAGAAGAGCAATATACCGATTTGGATGGAAACCAGATCCGGTCCCGCCATAAGATAATCGCAGGATTGATTTTAATCCCACTCATATGCGCATGTATAACTTTAATCATTGCCCTATGGCCCGATAGGATCCCGCCATCAAATGAAAATTACCAGAGCTATTGCAAGATAGAGTTATTCAAAGTCCGGGTTATCTCCATCCCAAATGCAGCCATCGATAAGGTTAATCAATCTTCCCTTTACCTCAAACAGGTAGATACAGCTAAAGTTAAACAAACCCAGGCTCAAAAGAAATCTGATAGCGTAAAGAAAGAAAATCAGAAAGACAGTGCAGCATCCAAAAAAACAAAAGAGCAAATAGTTAAAGAGTTAGCAGAAACAGTTGCTAAAGCTGAAGCTGCTATGAAAGCCCAAGGTACAAACACAGCTAAAAAAGACTGTTGCTGCTGCAATCAGTCCACAGCTGCCGGAGCTACAACTATTCAAGCAGATGAAAAGGTGTTTATACCAGGTCTTATTGACCCGAAAGAGTTTGAGCGTTTAAGCAGCTTGAACCTATTGTTTTTAACCCTCGTTGTTCTTGGTGGATTCCTGGGAAACCTAATTCATATTACGAGCTCTTTAACCAACTACATCGGCTCGGGCCAATTTAAACGCAGCTGGTGGTTCTGGTACATCGCAAAACCATTTGTAGCTTCAGGTTTAGCCCTTGCAGTATACTTCGCCTTATGCGGAGGTTTTCTCAGTATCAATAATAGCGCAAACAACATCAATATTGTGGGCGTGATGATAATTTCAATTCTATCCGGGCTTTTCGCAGATAGAACGACCTTAAAACTTAAAGAGGTATTCGAGGTACTACTGAGACCTAAGGAGGATAGGTCAGATAAGCTAGTCGGTGACCCAAAAGTTACTGGGGTGAATCCATTGGTTGTTTTGAGGAATGCAAATGCACCAACATCAATGACCATCACCGGAGAAAATTTTGCCAAAGAGAATTTAATCTTAACCATTGGCGACCAGCCGGTGGATATGATGGTCACCCCAACTAAAATAACATTTAGTTACCAGATGCCGGCAAACTTGCCAGCAGATGCGGTAGTAATGTTAATCCTTAAAACGACTAAAGGCGTGATTTTATCTCAGGAGCAATTGGTATTTATGTAAAGGTTTGACATGAAAGCAAAAAACATTAAATTATTTTTTCCCTAATCGCATGAGACACCAATGAGGTCGCATTAGGCTTGCCAGATTTCTCGAGCATATTCTTCCGGTGATTGACAATCGTGAATTCACTTAAGTTTAATATGCTCGCAATCTGCTTACTGCTGAAGCCTTCTGACATATAATATAATATTTCAGCCTCTCTGGGCGAAAACAGACAGGGCTTTTCCGGATGAAACACTTTATCAAAAAAACTGGTTTTGATAAGCGATATCGAAGATTCCATCGGAAGGGTCTGGCCTTTCTGGAAAAGAATCCCAAAACAGAGCCTAGGATGTTTGCCTTTTTCACCCCAGAGCCCTGCTTTATGCAAAAACATATGAGGAAGGCCATCTGGGTTCTCCAGAATCGTTTTATAAAAGAATACAACTTGAGAAAAACAGCTATCCATATGCCTGGTGCTAGCCATACGCATAGAAATTGAGCTCGATTCAAGTTTTCTCAAAGCCTCCCATTGAATTAAGCTTAAACGCGAGATGTCCCGGAATACAAAGTCCAATTTCTTTAAATCGAAAACATAAACAATGGGTAAGAGCTTCTCCGGATGCTGGGCTAATCTGTTTCTATATTCAAAAGAGATCAGGGAGTCAAAGATTTTCTCATAATCCGGTATATCATCATGTAGATAAAACCAGCCTGGAAAATCATCAAAGATTTTAAGATATTCATTCATTTTGAGCGTAATTTGATAATGAATAATGCAGGAATATTTAGAGTGAAAATTTCTGTTTTAAAAATTTAGGGATATAGCATCTTAAAGTTTAAACGAATGTATGTAAGCTAATTACATCGGACAATACTTAAAAATAGGTATTCTGTATTAACAATTTATTAGCTGAAGCCAATTTTATTTTCAAGACTTACTTAATCTTTAAGTCCTTCATCGCAATTACCCTGTAATTGTTAGCTTTCAGATAGTCCATATAAGCCTTAAAATCGGTTTCATTTACGCTCACCCAAGGATGAGGCCTATCAGGAACGCCATGAAAACAAAACACAACAATTTCAGAATCTTTAGGCTGCTTCAAAGCATCATAAAATGTATTTTTATTGCCATCAGAAATGGTGTAGCTCGGGATATAAAAAGGATCATCTTTTCCTTTGACATAAGCGCGTTCCCCTCCAGTCCTGCCATTCAGGTAACCCCGTTTTTTTAGAACAATAGTTGCCAGGCTATCAGTAGTATATCCCGGATAACAGAAACTAGTCATCTTCGGAATGCCCAGAGAATCACATTTAGCTTCCACGTAAGCAAGTTCAGCATTCAGCTTCGCTTCAGTTATACCCTTAACACCCGTGTGGTGCCAGGTATGGTTTCCAATTTCAAAACCCATTTTAGAAATAGCCTTCACCTGCCCCCAGCTTAAAGATAGTGAGGTATCAGGGTAGATACCCGGAAATTCGCAAACATAAAAAGTTGCACCGAAGCCATACTGTTTCAGAAGTGGAGCTACAAAGCTATAATGGCTCGAAGGCGAATCATCAAAAGTTAATACCACAGTCTTGTTTTGTGCAAAGCCCGAAAGGCTCAAAAAGGCAAGTAACCCTAAAAGTAATTTTTTCATCATGGAAATATTAGATATCTAATTTAAGTACACAAGCAAAAATTTGAAACAAAATGAACCTAAAAAAGAAATAAGCTAGAAGACGCTAAAAAAAAATATTTTTCAAATTAGCCTGTTCTTGACGAAATTAGTTAACAGATACTAAGGATTTCGGGATGAGCCTATATTTTTTCTATTTGAAAAACAGCATTTTCGGGAAATCATGCTTAAAAACTATTGACTGAAAAAGAAAGCTACTATATTTAACGGTGATGAAAAAGGAAAAGAAGATAAGTTGCATAATTGTTGATGATGAGCCTCATGCCATTGAAGGCTTAAAACGATATATTGCATCTATACCAGCGATAGAGATTATAAGCAGCTATACAGACCCGGTCAAAGCCATGATGGAAATTTCAACAGGGGAAGGCGTGGATTTAGTTTTACTAGATGTGGATATGCCCGGTATTACAGGAATAGAGTTAGGCGAGTCCCTGCGCTCCAAGGCAGGCAAGCTGGTTTTTACCACAGCCCATAGCAAGTACGCCTATGAGGCATTTCAGATAGACGCAGACGATTTTCTTTTGAAACCCTATTCATTGGCGAAATTTCTTAAAACTGTTCATAAGCTATTTCCACAGAAACAGGAACTCTCAGAGAGCGTGGATAGCGATGACTATATGTTCATTAAAAGCAAAGAAGATAACCTGCGCCTCATCAAGATAAGATACAAAGATATTGTAGCAGTGGAGAGCAGGCTGAATTACGTCCAGGTACATACCCTGGATAAAAGCGTAACCACATATATGTCATTATCTGAGATGTCAAAGAAACTCGCTCAGTTTGATTGGTTCATGCAGTTTCAAAGAAGTTTTATCATCGCACCAGAATATATCGAGTATATAGAAGGAAATGCTATCAAGATGCAGAATGGAACAAGAATTACCGTCGGCGATTACTATAAGAAGTATTTCAATGATTTCGTAGATTCAAAATTAATTAAAGCCAGGCGCAAATAAGCATGCCCGGCTTTAATGATTAATTAATGTCTTCCGACTCCAATACATACGGTACTGCTTACAGTCATTGTAGCTAGTGTAGTAACTGGATCAGTTGGATCGGTAGTAAGACGGTTTTCAGTATTTTTAATTGATTTGTAGATAAATACTGTTTTCTTTTTTAGTGATAATAATGGCTGTTTCATAATTGTTTTTTTATGAAAATTAGCCGTGCCTATTGCCGCTTAAAAGTTTGTTATACAGTGCTTTATGTTTTCTATATAGAAGATTTGATTTTTATGAATAAAAGTATTTCAGCATGGTTTAAGGCTTATTGGGTGCATATCATATGCTGGTCTATCTTCATTGGCTATGAAATGTTGCTTGTATTCGTCTTGCAAGGCACCCTTAGTAGTTTTAGCAATTATTTCTCCCACTATGTTATTATAATCCTTTGGTTCTACTTTGCAGGTAATACCATCCTCAAATGGGCATTTTCAAATCTGGTCTCCTCCATTTGGAAATTCCCTGTAGCCTTAGCTTTGTTATTTACAGTTTTTACCCTATTGAATTTTGGAGTGGACTACCTTCTGGTATACTTTGATTTACTTGGGAGGAAAACGGAGGTGGCCTTAAACGAGAATTACGTATACAGAATATCTTTCCGCTTTATAAACCTGTTGGGCATAGCAATGGCCTATTACTTCGTTAAGAACTTCATCAAACAGAAAAACATAAGCCTGGAGCTCGAAAAGCAAAAACTTCAGATGATGGTCGAAGAAGAGCGGACCAAACGCGCCTTATCCAAAGCCCATAACGACTTCCTCAAAGCACAGATAAACCCACACTTCCTATTCAATACCCTAGACTTTGTCTACCATAACATTAGCGAGCATTCACCAGAAGCCGCAGATGCCGTCATGACACTCTCAGATATGATGCGATATGCAGTCGACTCCAGTGAACAGGAAGAATTCATTGTCTTAAGAGAAGAGATGGAACAAGTCGAGAAACTCATCCATTTATACCAGCTTAGAAAAAATGAAACGTTGAATATCATTTTAGATTTTGACCCAGAGGCCGCAGATTTACGTTTTGTACCACTGGTGCTCATGACGCTTGTTGAAAATATTTTCAAACATGGCAATATAGCAAATGCTGATATCGGCATACAGGTATTTGTTGGGTTAGAATCAGATAAGCTTATCATCGAAACTTTAAATGCACTAAATAGTAACCCAAGAAAAGATTCATCTAGGGCAGGATTAAAAAATGTCAGAGAACGCTTGAATTTCGCCTATGAAAATCAGGCTGAATGCACATTTAATTCAGATGGTGAAGTATTCCACACAAGGATAAGCATTCCCCGCTCAGCTTTACAAACTGCATCCGGCTTGCATAACGAACAAGCCGGATGATGTACTTTTTTCAAAACTATTTCCCCAAAAGTTGCCACTTTGTATAGCAAATGATAGGAACTGCATAATAAAGCTTCATATTTTTCTCAATTTCCCCAACTTCGTCATAACTCTAAATTTTCAGGGAGAGATATGAAGACAAGTGAAAATATACATGCTGAATTACTTGAACGTGCATATAAAGCGCGTTCATTAAGGATGGTATTCGATCGATTCTGGAAAACTGAACCAACTAGAAGGCAATCTGCCCACCATACCTACTTCATTAGAGAGGTAGCCCTCATCAATGCATTCGATAATTTTATGTTCCTATTCTGCTCGAGAGAACTCTGGACAGCAGGAGGAACAGGCGCCTGGGCAAATACCTGCAATGTGAACGGCCCATTAAAACCACTGTCAAATGGCGACCAGATAGACAAAATCATCTCGCTGCTTACAGAACAAAAGGAGGCAAGCTTAAAAATCATCGGGATACATAAAACACGAAATGAGCATAATCATTTATTATACGAGCTCGAGCATATCGGAAAGATAATCGAGTTATTTACAGAAAGCATGAAAGAAATTCAGATTTAATCTGCGCTCAAAAAACCAGCAGGGTAGCGTTCTACCCTGCGTTTTTTCCCTTTAAAGAAAAAATTAAATAAACCTCCTGCGGCCCCGAAATGGCTCCAGTCCAACGGACTTGCGAAAAGCTGCGGGCGTGCAACCTTTTAATCTTTTAAAATGAGTGCTAAAGGCCTGAGTCTGGGAAAAACCACATTCCCTCATAACCTCATAAATACTTAGTTTAGGATTCAAAATCAAAGAGTCAATATGTTCCATTTGAATATCCTGCATAAAGTGCCTGGCATTTTTATTAGCAACCAGCCTACAGGCATAATTCAAATACTTAAGCTTTATTTTAAGTTCAGCGCAATAAGAATTAAGGGATCTCGGATATTTACCATCCCTTGCCACAACAATTTTAAATTGTTTAGTAGTGGCCTTGGCTTTCTTGCTATAACTTTCGTCTTTCGAAAAACCTGCATCACTACAGCCGTGCAACAGTAAAAAAGTAATGGTGTTGCTAATCGCGAATTCTTCGACCATATTTTTATCATCCATCACATAAAACTTCAACTGTCTTATTTTGGATAAAAGACAGCTCGAGATTTCACAAAACGGCAAATCCTTAAATTGAAGTATACCGGAAGCAGATAGTTCCGGGTGAAGCAATTTAAAATCCTCTAAAAGCTTCAATGGAAAGCGGATACACCAGCCTTTAATATCCCCCATAACGCTAAAAGTCTGAAAAGCATCTATCAGAATAATTGAGGAATTACATTTGAAAAGGCTATCTTCTAAAGTCACCACCGCGGTACCGCGTTCAACAATCAAAAGCATTACATCACAGTAAAAACCCCTGACTTTGAGTTTTTCACTAAGAGAAGAAAATTTATGTACCGATATGCCGGTTGTGTTCGTTATCATGGATTAATCTTTTTGCTTTAAGCAGCAGCCCATATCCATAGGCTGTGCTAAAGCATGACTAGAAATTTTTGAACATGGAAAGTTCATCAGATCCAAAAATCTTAAAAAAAGAATGCAGCTTAGAAGCTTCAGCGGATTTCAGTTAATTAAGCTCCAATAGGCGATAAGAGAAAAATAAAATTTGGTAATTAGGCAGTCACAATTCAGGTGTAAATGGTTCTAGGTACAAACCGCTAGTAGATGAAGTAAGTTGGCCACAAAATATTATTTCTCTCACGAAGCCCCTTTCAGTTATTTTAACTATTATTTCCTAAAGCTTAGTCTTCCTATTAGCTCCTTAGCATTTTTACAAATAGTATGTGACTTTAAGAGATAATAAGCATTAGGGGGAAAGACGTGGATGCGTTTTTCCCTTTTAATTTTTATGCTCCTTAAACTTTTACAAGCAAAAAACGGATAGAATAGCAGAAATAGCGTCCGCTCTTTGGGTATCATCTTTATTTATCGAAATAGAAATTGAATTATAATTTATCGAATACTAAATACAAGAATGAAAAATCAAAATTACCTGGCTAAGATATTAGCCATCACACTTTTATTTACCGCATCGTCAAGCCTCAAATCCCAGGAGATAAACTGGCAGTTAAAGGATTTAAAAAAAGATGGTATTTTCGGAATCAGCCTTGATGGTGCTTATCAGCAGTTAAAAGGAAAAAAATCAAAACCGGTAACAGTTGCCATCCTTGATTCCGGTGTAGATACAGATCATGAAGACCTTAAAGAGGTGCTTTGGGTGAATAAGAAAGAGAAAAAAGGTAACGGAAAAGATGATGATAAAAATGGCTACATAGACGATATTCATGGCTGGGGTTTCATAGGGGGCAAGTCAGGGAACGTCAATAAAGACAACCTCGAAATCACCCGCCTTATCAGAAGGGGAGATGGAAAAACCAACCTAGAGCTTCAAGTAAAGTTTGATAAAGAAAAAGGCAGATTGGAAGCTAATTATAATGGCACCTTAGCATTCAAAAATACTTTAGATACCGTTATCAAAGCAATTGGAAAGTCAGATATCAACGTAGCCGACATCAATAGCTTCGAAGCCAAAAGCCCATTACAGAAAAGGGTCAAGGATGTCCTTTCCCAAAGCCTAGTCAACACTAATATCAAAGACTTCACAGAAGGAAGAGTAAACGGTCCGCTAAATTATTTTAAAGAACAGCTTGATTTTAATTACAACTTAAACTTCGATCCTAGAAATATCGTCGGAGATGATTACAGTAATAGCAGAGAAAAAGGTTACGGAAATGCCAATGTAACAGGCGAGCATGCAGGGCATGGAACATATGTTGCAGGAATCGTAGCCGCTAAGAGAGGCAATAACCTTGGCCTGGAAGGTATAGCCGACAACGTAAAAATAATGGCAATACGAGCAGTGCCTGATGGAGATGAAAGAGATAAAGATATCGCAAACGGAATTCGTTATGCAGTTGACAACGGCGCCAAAGTTATTAATATGAGTTTTGGAAAAGCTTACAGCTGGGACAAAACAGCGGTCGATGAAGCAGTAGAATATGCAGCATCCAAAGATGTATTACTCATCCAAGCTGCAGGGAATAGCGGCGAGAATATTGACGAGGTTCCAAACTTTCCAACCAGAAAATTTGAAGACGGAAATATCGCCCAAAATTGGATTGTTGTTGGCGCATCCGGACCAAGTGACGACGAAAGCTTAACCGCAAACTTTTCCAACTTCGGAAAAACGAGCGTTGATATTTTCGCACCTGGTGTACAGATTTATTCTTCAACCCCAGGCTCAAAATATGAAAAGTTCAATGGCACAAGTATGGCGGCTCCAGTAGTTGCAGGTGTAGCAGCTTTAATCCGCTCATATTTTCCAAAGCTTACAGCGGTAGAAGTAAAAGATATTCTACTCAAATCTGCAACGAAGGTCGATCATAAAGTGTCTCCAGCCCATGGAGATAAAAAGGAAAGTATCGATTTTAGCAGCCTTTGCGTTACGGGTGGAATCGTAAATGCAGATGCTGCAGTTAAGTTAGCTTTAGAATACAGCAACAACAAATAACAATAAGGCAAAAAAGATAAAATAAGCCCAGCTTGCAAAACGCGAGCCGGGCTTATTCGTCTGTTAAGACTCCGATAGATTTATTCTTATAACACCTTGATCAAATGTCCTTCACAATCCTCGACAAAGCCATACAAAATTCTTCAATCTCCTTTTTTGTGTTATAGTAATGAACAGATGCCCTAAGTATCACTTTTAAGTTCTGGTTATTCATGTACAAAGGAGTAGCCTGCTGGCCACCGGTGGAAACATTCATGTTCTTTTCCAGCAATAAGGACTTAATCTGAAGACTATCCTCCCCAGCAATAAAAAAAGTCACAATTCCACTTAAATCCTCTCCTTTATCGTGAAGTATTAAACCAGGAATTTTAATCAACTCTACCCTCAAATACTTTGAGAGTGTGCTTATCCGAGCCCAGATATTTTCAAGCCCAATTTCCAGCGCATAATCCACTGCCTTGCCAAGACCTAGAGTCAATGCCCTGCTTTTTTCGTATAGCTCAAACCGTCTCGCATCTTCTCTAAGCGTAAATCCAGACATGCTTACGTTCCCTGCAGCTAAGAAATCCAGCAAGTAAGGCTTGATTTTATTCAGCGAATCTTTCTTAACGAATAGAAAACCTGTTCCCCTTGGAGCCCTAAGATATTTTCTACCCGTAGCAGATAAAATATTACACTTGATTTTCTTTACGTCCAGCGGCATTTGCCCTGCACTCTGGCAGGCGTCCACGAGATACATGATGTTATGTTCTTCAGCGATATTCCCAATAGCCTCAATTGGCACTACAGCCCCACCAGAAGATGAGATATGGGTAACTGCTATTAGTTTGGTTTTTTCGTTGATCGCAGCTTTCAGCTCTGATACCGAGAAATTGCCATCTTTATCATTTGGAATAACTTTTAATAGCACGCCTTTTTCCTTGAGACTCGAAAAGCCAATTAAATTGGTTACATATTCCATTTCAGAGATCAGTACTTCATCGCCGGGGCTGAATTCAATTCCATTAAAGGCCGTTGCCCATGCCGCGCTTGCATTTTCAAATAAAGCAATCTCTTCTTGAGATGCATTTAATAGCTTCGCAACCGAGGTATACACGGCACTTAAGCAGGCTGCATGTTTAGCTTCGGTTTCATAGCCACCAAAACTAGCTTCTTCCAAAAGATAATCTATAACAGTGCGGTTTACCACATCTGCCGGAAGGGAAGCACCAGCATTATTAAAATGAATAATTTTTGAGCATCCGGTAGTTTCAGCCCTTATTTTTTGCACTTCTTCTGTATTCAGTTCCATTATTTTGGTTTGAGGTTTTGTAATATAATTTTAACTATAAATAAACTAGAGGATATTATTGTGGAAGATAAAGCTTTGATCATAATTTGCCCCAATCTTTGCTTACTTATGATAAAGGGTAAGCATACATTTGCATACTTACCCTAAAAACAATATTTAATTTTCAGGGGGCTCTAATCCCTTAGCCTAAATTGGTAGGGAGAATAGAAAAATGAAAAAAAATAAGTTATTTTTTTCATTTCAAGAGATTAAGTCCCAAGTTAGTGTCATGACCAATACAAATCAATCGAGATTAATCAATTGCAAGGTACTTTTGCCAGTATCTGCTATTGTTGTATTTGTCATTGTCATTATCACTCTTCGTCGGAGGGATTATGATAGCTGATAATATTTATTTATTTAGTTAAGTGTATAAGCCTTCTGGATTCCAGAAGGCTTTTTTTATTTCCAAACAATATGAAAAAACAAAAACTCACAACAAAGACATTTACCATCCTTTACTATAACAGCTACAGGATAAGCCAGAGAGCGATAGCATTGTTCGAAAAATCGGGATACGAGATAGCAACACTTATCCAGTCTCAGACAGATATAAACGATATGTCAATCTTGTCGATAGAGGTTGAGATACCTGCTGAAAAGGCCGAGTTATATACTAAGCGTATCCGAAAGATAATCGGTGTAGCAGAGATAAGCATCAGCTTTGGAGACTTTATCCGTTTAGGATATTATGCTTTCCATCCAGAGATTATAAAAGGAGAACTTATTCAAGAAATTCTTCAGCAGGGTGGAGTTATCATTGAATGTACAGCAGATAGTATTCTTATTCAAAAGATGGGGACTGAGGCAGCGCTGAATAGCTTTTATGAAAAATTCGAGAACCAGTATTTGATTGGGTACTGCGAACATATCCGGCCTATCATTCACCCATCTTTATATAGCGAAGAGGATAGTGGTAACATTCAGGCTAATGAAGATTACTGTTTTAATACCTCCAGTGAAGACTTAAACCTCAGATAGAAAATAAAATCTAAAATCTGTTTCATTTTTTGAATGCGCTACCCAAATTAGTGTCTCTAAATTTTTAAAGGTAAGCTGGCAGATAACTGAAAATCCGCCTATGGACTCTTTCGATAAATTTCTAATTTAAAACCCATTCTCTCAAATGAACACAGTATTTAACCAGCTCCAAGAGTTGTGTAACAACAGGATACGATCATCTAAAGATGAGTATTCAAATTTTGATAAAGATTTTCAGATTGAAGCGATAGCCATTCAAAAGAAAATCAGTTTTCACGTGCTCTCCATCACTAATAGCACGCAGATAAAAGCATTCTTTGATTTTAGTATGCAAGAGCTAACCATCATGTGTGACTCGTTATTCAACTATTTCGAAGAAGATAGTGAAAATAAAAACGTGCTGCTGCTCCTAGAAATCTTAACTAACCTGCGCCAAACCTATAAAACCCTTGTCGATGCCGATACCAGGTTTCCGGTAGCACTCCGTAAAATTTATGGAAAGCATTACAAAATCGAATTCGCCCAAATCCGCGATAGCTGGAAATCCCATAAGCTTTCAGAAAAAGCATACTACATGGCAGAGGCACCACTTAATGAATTTTATGAAAGTGCAGATGAGCTAAGCTGGTATCACTTTAGTTGGATAAAGCGATATCTACAGTATTTAAGAAAATTGGACTTCTCTGAAAGCAAAGAGCATAAAATCCCAGAGTTGCCGCTAGCAGAGCTATTAATCCAGATGGATTTTAATATGCTCAGCTTCAATGGCTACTGTATACAGCTCTTCAAAGAATACCTCGGCAGTTTCGATACAAGAGAAGAACAAGTTTATATGATTGCCAAACTCTCCAAGAAAATCGCACAGCTATCCAAAATCAGCATCGAACCCTTCTATCCCTACGCCCAGGATTGCAATACTAGTTTGCAAAACTGGCTAACAGAAGAAAAGGAATTCCGTTTACATTATCAGGACAGCTTTGCAGAAGAGTCCGCCCTTAACACATTCAAAAACAAATGGAAATTTCATTTTCATAAATGGAATGCAGAGCAGATTGGATATTTCTTCAAATCATTGGTCGATATGGATATCCTGAGGGTTGATAAGAATGATGACCTGCATGAACAGCTAAGTGCGAATTGCTCTTCAAGTACCCAGCAAGACATTAAACCAAATACATTCAAAAAGAAAATGTATACGATGAATCAAAAGCTTATCAATCCAATCCTCAAACCGATAGATAAATTTCTGGAAGTGATGGAACCAGCACTTGCAATTATTAAAAGATTTAGAGATGAGTTAGCACTCTATCGTTCTAGTAAGAAATAGTGATATTCAAGTCGTCCCAAGGAGAAGTTTATTGTCAGGCCAGCCTATGGTCTGACATACTTCCCCAAACCTTTATCAGTCATAAAGTTAACGTATTCATAAAGCATCCTATAGTTAAAGCCTTCAAGGTTTAAGATTTGCCTCAACTTAGAATAAAAGCCGGATATAGCAATTACGAATATTTTGCATATGCTCATGAAATTCCTCGTTCCCAGTTTGGAAGATATGAAAGAGGAGAAGATTTGAGATATTCAAGTCTCTTGAAAATTATCAAGGCTTTTGGTATTACTGTTGAAGAGTTCTTCAGTGAAGGATTTGATTAATCCGAAATCAAGCGTTAATAAATTCCAGTTCTTGCCAGAAAAAGCCGATAAATCAGTTTTAATCGTAAAAAGGTTACTACCACAATAGGAGCACAGCCAGTTAGGCTTCTGTCAAAATAAATATCTCCATAAATTAATTTAGAATCCGAGATGGAATATTTAATATTGTCACATGATTTTCTTAAATTTAAAGAGAACAACAAGCCTTCCAAAATAAACTAACAGAAGGGAAAATCAGCATCATGGCTACCTCTAATGCATTATCGGATTTCGAACTGGTCGACCTGCTCAAGCGGGACGACTATGCAGCATTTACAGAAATCTATAACCGCTATTGGGAAAAACTAGTTACCGCTGCCGGAAAACGCCTTCCCGATCTGGAGACTGCCGAAGAGCTTGTCCAAGATATTTTTCTAAGCTTTTTCATACGTCGACATGAAATCCAGCTCAGCCAAACTGTCGAAGGCTACTTAATGTCTGCCCTCAAGCACCAAGTTTTTAAAGCCTACCGTTCACTCAAGATCCGTGAAAAATACGTAGATAGCCAGCAGTTTATAGAACCCTTGCAGCCACATCTTCCAGATGCATTGATAGAAGCCAAGGAACTTAGAGAGCAGATCTACAACGTTGCGCAAAAGATGCCAGAGAAATGCCGCGAAGTCTTCATGCTCAGCCGCTTTGAACAACTTTCCCAAAAAGATATCGCAGATAAGTTAGGGATATCCATCAATACAGTTAAACGCCACATCAATAAAGCAACTAGCATATTGCATAGCGAGCTTAGAGAGCATAAGCTTGAGCTGATTGTAGTCGGCATTTTCCTCCTTTTTGGAAAATAAAATTATTTTTTATATCTGATAATCAGTTATTTATAAAATAATTGCATTTTTATATCACTTAGAGTAACACCTACAGCCGAGTTAGGGTACTGTCATATATATCAGCAGTATTATGAACCAAAGCCAACATATACTCCGCTTATTAGACAAATATGAGCAAGGCCAGGCAACTCCCCAGGAGCTTTCTGAGCTGGAGCAATGGTACCTGTCTTTTGAAAATAATCCGGACATCCTAGCCGGACTCACCCCAATGCAAAAGATGGGAAGAAAATCTGCGATGTTGAACAGGATCACTACTGAAGTATCAGAAAGACAAGATAATGCTATATATACCCCAAGCATTCGCAGCAATCTTTGGAAGAAGTGGATGGTCGCAGCTAGTATTAGCATATTGTTATTAGCTACTGTTGGAGGATATTTCTGGACAAGAGATACAGAAACTATTGAAATTACCAAAGTACTTAAAGAAGACTTCAAACCTGGAAGCAATAAAGCTACACTGATACTCGCCGATGGTAAAAAAATCATATTAGATAATGCCCAAAATGGGCAGCTAGCTTCTGAGGGAGGGGCGGTCATCACCAAAACAGATGGGAATGTGACCTATCAAAATAATACACAAGCGGAAGCCACCATTAATACCATTAATATACCCAGAGGAGGGGAATATTCGCTTGAATTAGCAGATGGTACCAAGGTATGGCTCAATGCGGCCTCCAGCATTACCTATCCTTCTACCTTCACTGGATCTGCAAGAGAAGTAGAAATCAGTGGCGAAGCCTATTTCGAAGTTGCACATAACGCCAAGCAACCTTTTAGGGTAAAAACCAAAGACCAGACGGTCGAGGTATTAGGAACACACTTTAATATCAATGCTTACGATAACGAAAGCAGCATCAAAACTACTTTACTTCAAGGCTCCGTAGCGGTGGCAACCAGATCAGCAAGAAAAGTCATTCGTCCCGGCGAACAAGCAGAGCTTAAGAACAGTTCGATCAGTATTCATGAAGTAGATCCCGAGCAGGCCATAGCCTGGAAAGAGGGCTACTTCGAATTTGTCGACGCTGATATCCATGAAGTGATGAGACAGTTATCCAGATGGTATGATGTCGATGTCAGCTTCGAAGGCCCAACTACAAAAAAGACCTTTACAGGACGCATCTCTAAATACAGAAACATCAGTAAAGTATTGCAGATTGTGCAATCTTATAAAGATGTCAACTTAACATTTCAGGGAAGGAGGATCATGGTCAGATAAATAACTCAAACAAAAAATAGTCCATGGTCCAAAAATGAAGAAGGCCAGTAGTGGTGGGACACTAACTGGCCGGATGTCGGATCATGTTTATTAGTAGTGAACAAACAAACAAAATAAACCAGACAAGCAAACTTAGGCAATATTGTGACAGAAAACAATATTGAACGGCTTCATCTGCCGCTAGGTCTTGTCGCAAACTAGATGTAATGATCAAACAAATTACCAAACAAAGGCAATGGCCAAACCACCATTACCGACAACTATGGAGAATCATGAGGATAACTACCTTATTCCTAATCATTAGTGTCATGCATGTGACTGCCGCTACCTTCGGACAGAAAGTCTCCCTTAAGGAAAAGCAGACGCCACTATCCAAGGTATTCATCAAAATCAGCAAGCAAACCGGCTATGACTTCTGGTTCAATAGTGATATCCTGAAAGCGACCACTCCTGTAAGTATCGACATCAAAAACGTTGAGCTCAGTGAAGCCCTAAAAATGATTTTTAGGAACCAGCCACTGACTTATTCGATTGAAGATAAAGTGGTAACAGTAAAACCTAAAGAAGAAGTGCAAACCTCTGTCATCACAAATATAATTGATGTTATTGAAGTAAAGGGAAAGGTGGTGGATGAGAATGGGGCGCCCCTCGGAGGGGCTAGTGTTGTATTAAAATCCAACGGAAAGGGTATCATAACTGCTGCTGACGGAACCTTTATATTAAAGGGAATTGAAGACGGAGCATTTTTGGTCGTGATGTACATTGGATTTAACCAAAAGGAACTTAAAGCATCGAGGGAATTGGGGTTAATAAGATTGAGCGTTGCAACAAATGATTTGGATGCCGTCCAGATACAAGGTTACGGAACAACTAGTAGACGTTTAAGCCTTGCAAATATTACTTCTGTAAAAGCAAAAGACATAGAAAATCAAGTGATTAGCAATCCTATATTGGCATTACAGGGCCGGGTGCCGGGATTGAGAATTCAACAATCCAACGGAAACATTGGTGCGTCAATAGATGTAAACATTCAGGGGTTAAGTAGTTTGAAGGGATCCTCAACTCCGTTTTATGTAGTTGACGGTGTTCCGTACCCTGGATCAACAATGCCCGGTACTGGAAATTCCCAAGTCTGGGGTAATCCAACAAATATTTCTTTGCAGGCAGAATCTAGCGGAAATCCGTTGACCTATCTTAACCCTAGCGACATTGAAAGCATCGAGGTCTTGAAAGATGCTGACGCAACCGCGATTTACGGATCCAGAGCAGCGAACGGTGCGATTATCATTACTACAAAGAAAGGTAAGCCAGGCGCATTAACAGTTGATTTCACCGCTCAAAGCGGTTGGGATAAAGTGCCTCAGGTTACTGAATTCGTGAATACAACGCAATATCTGGAGTTAAGACGAGAGGCGTTTGCAAATGCCAACCAGGCAATTACTCCAGGTATTTATGATCTTGACGGGACTTGGGATCAGAATAAGTATACCGATTGGCAAAAGGAATTAATTCGAACGCAGAATTACAGTAATGCCAATCTCTCGGTATCTGGAGGAACAATCACTTCAAATTATAGGGTAGCTTTGACTGCAAATCGTCAAGGAAGCCCCTATGGCAGGGATTTTAGAAATGATAATATTGCCTTGAGTACTTCATTGAATTCAGCTTCCTCCAATCAAAAATTTAAAATGGCACTAGTAGCCAATTATCTAAATGGACACAATAACCTCCCTTCTTTGGGAACAGCTTTGGCTGGCGGCGGCTTTATTCCAATTCTAACACCTAATGCACCAAGTCTCTATAAAGCTGATGGATCTCTAAATTGGGAGTTGGACCAAAGTGGGAATGCGACTTTCACAAACCCATTAGCGTGGTATCTTACTAATCCGTTTGAAGTTAAAACCAACAATCTGACCAGCAACCTTAACCTTTCCTATAACATTCTGGCTGGTTTGAACTTATCTACCAGTGTAGGTTATAATCGAAACCAACAACAAGAGTTTTCCGGGAGTTTACTTGCTGCCTACCCACCTTCTCAACAGATTGATGTTCAGCGAAGTGGCTCATATCGTTATACCCAATCAAACTCGATTAACGTTGAGCCGAAAATATCATATCGATACCAATTTGGTGCACATCGAATAAACGCCATTTTGGTAGCCACTTATATTCGTCGACAAGGTGAAACATCCGGAATTATGGGTGAAGGGCAGAATAGTGATGCGCAGATAAAAAATTTGGCTGCTGCGTCCAGTTTCAGCCAAACTGGAGCATTTTACCAGGAATATAGGAGTAATTCAATCCTAGGTAGGGTAGAATACAGCTATAGAGACAAGTACCTTATTAATCTTTCGGCAAGCAGAGATGGTAGTACTCGCTTTGGGCCAGAAAACCGATTCGGTAATTTTGGATCAATTGCCGCCGGGTGGATAGTTTCAGAGGAGAAGTGGCTAAAAGACAAAGCTAAATGGATTAATTTTTTAAAGATTAGATCAAGTTTCGGTATAACTGGTAGTGATGGAATTGGTGATTATAGTTTTATGGACTTGTTTACTTCAGCTCCAGTTGGTGTTCCCTACCAAGGAATTGTTGGACTCGCGGGTGGGGGACTATTCAATGCAGGATTACAATGGGAAGAGAAGAAATCTTTAAATGTGGGTCTTGAATCCAGCTTCCTTAACGATAGAGTGGGCTTTACTATGAATTACAATAGGAACAGGAGTTCTAACCTTTTGGAGTTTTTATCTTTGCCTGTGACTAGTGGGACGGCTGGAACAGTACTGGTTAATTTTGATGCTGTGGTACAAAATACTGGATGGGAATTAGTACTGACGGGTATTCCGGTTAAAACCAAGAATTTCCAATGGACACTTACTGGCAACCTTACCATCCCAAAAAACAAACTGATATCACTGTCTAACTCAAATCGCATCGGTTTCGGAGCCGATTATAAAATTGGTGAACCATTACGTGCTCCAGTGGTAAGGAATTATCTTGGTGTTAATCCGTTAACTGGATTGGAAGTATTAGAGGATATTAACGGGAACCCTGTTGATAGGGACGGTAATAAATCGCAAATAGCTACCAGCCGTATCATTAATGCCTTGCCATATTATGGCGGCATACAAACTGGTTTTATATTTGGAAGCTTCAGTCTCAACCTATCTTTCGATTTTTTCAAAGGTTTACAGCCACGTTATTTTTATGAAGTTAGTCGCCCTGGTTCAGAGGCTTACAATCAACCTAATTTTGCCTATTCGGCAGACCGATGGCAGTTTCCAGGTGACATCGCAGTGATTCAGAAATATTCGACTGCGCACACCAGTGGTGTGCTTATAGGCACAAGGCAAAACTATGAAGATGCTAGCTATATCAGACTTAATAACGCAGCGCTTTCTTGGAGTGTTCCTACAGGTTGGGCGACCAAACTAGGTTTGAAACGGGCGAGTGTAGGTCTTAACGCGCAGAACATTTACACATTTTCTAGGTACTCCGGCCCGAGTCCTATTACAGGAGCAGCGGCTATTCCACCTACTAGAACCATCGTTATGAATCTCACTGCAAGTTTTTAATAAATAGAAAGAAATGAAAAAAATATATTCCATTTTATCAGTATTAATTATTTCCTCTCAATTCAGCTGTAAAAAGTTACTGGAGATACCTCCACCTCAAACTTCGTTATCAGCAGAAGCTGTTTTTTCTAGCAATGAAACAGCTATTTCAGCAATGACCCAATTGTATGCGCAAGCGTCAAGCTCAAATATCACTCAGGCTAGCTTCTTGGGGCTTTCTGGAATTCCTGGGCTGAGCTCAGATGAGTTACTTAATTTTCGAGGCGCAGGCTCGACTGGCCAGCACTTAACGAATTATAACCGAAATACTCTCTCTGCAATAGCAAGTACCAGTTCAGCGCACCAGTTCTGGGTCGATTTATACGGTAAATATATTTACCGTAGCAATCGCATTATTGAGGGGTTGCAAGCTCAGAAATCCTCAGAAGAGGATCCGAGCTCAAGACTTAGTGCAGCGGTAAAGCGACAACTAATGGGGGAAGCTCTGTTTATAAGGGCATTTTCATATTTCTATTTGATACAAATGTACGGTGATGTACCTTTGTTGACTACTAGTAATTACGAAACGAACTCCACCGCTGGCAGGACAAATAAAGATTTTGTTTATCAGCAGATTGTACGTGATTTAAAAGAGGCAGAAAACAATCTTTCAAATTCCTATGTTGAGGCCGATGTCATAACATCGCATGGTGATACACCCAGAATTAGACCTGTAAAATGGGCCGCCAAAGCACTTTTAGCTAGGGTATATTTGTACATTGGAAATAGTGATGCAGATGCTGAACGAGAATCTAAAGCTGTAATAGGAAATACGAACTTATATGGACTATCTAACCTTGGCGAAATTTTTAAGGCAGGTAGCTTCGAGGCAATCTGGCAATTACAACCAGTGTCCCTTGGATGGAATACGCAGGAGGCGAGAGCATTTATAATTCCGACTAGTGGACCAAGTCCAGATAATTATCCATTTCGTATAAATCCATTATTACTTTCGGCATTCGAGAGTGGAGATAAACGTCGAACTTCTTGGATTAATACGAGAGTCATCGGAACAACCACCTATTATTATCCATATAAGTACAAGATTGCCAACTTGAATGCCGCCGTTGAAGAATATTCTACTGTCTTGCGTTTAGCTGAGCAATATCTGATCTGCTCTGAAGCGCTAGCTAAACAAAATAAAATTTCGGAAGCACAGGTTATGTTGAATGCTGTACGTCACCGTGCTGGACTTAGTGACACGCCAGCTGATACGAAGGAAAAACTTTTAGATGCAATCCTAGCTGAAAGACGAGTAGAATTGTTTTCTGAATTCGGACATCGCTGGTTTGATTTGAAGCGTACGGGTAAGGTAGATGAGGTGATGCGAATTGCTATGCCGCTAAAAGATGGAGGCGAGTGGCAACCATATCAGGCGTATTATCCAATAATGCCCACACAGTTGAACCTTAACCAGAATGTAGCCCAAACACCTGGATATTAACACTCAAATTAGATTTAAATCATGAGAAAATACAAAAAATTATTGCTATTCTTCCTAGTTGTGGCTGGAATGGCTGGATGCAAGAAAAATAGTCCCAATGACATTCCGGTCAAACCACTCGCCGCGCTAACCATTACCAATGCCATTTCCCAAGGAAAATTTGTGCGCCTGAACAACAATGTGATGGATAGTTGCGCTCTGAACAGCTATAAAATATTTACGCTATTAGCGGGTAGTTCATCACAGATAAAAGCTTATGCAAGTAGCTCTCCTAATACGCCATATTTTGAACAAAGCCCGAATGTTGTCAGCGGAGGGATTTATTCCCTCTACCTGACTGGTACACACATCGCTCCAGAAGCAGTATTTGTAAAGGACAATATTCCTCCGTATCCAAAACAGGATGTGGTAAATGTGCGTATCGTTAACCTTTCGTCAAATACTGGACCGGTCAATGTAACTCTCGTATCAGCACCTACCGTAAAAATTTTTAGTAACATAAGTTACAAGAATGTAACAGATTTTATAACTCTACCTCTTCCTATAACAGTGCCATTTGGCACAGATAGATTTCAAATTCGTGATTCTAATGACGCTTTACTATTTACCTATGTACTCGGCGGCGCTGTAAGTCCAACTTCATCCAGACATAGGAATATCACATTGGTCATTCGCGGAATGATAGGCGGAACGGGCACTGATGCATTAGCCGTATTGGGCGTACCACATTATTAATAATAACTGAGGCATGCTGAAGCAGGTTTTCTGACCTGCTTTAGCTACTTCTTTGAAAAAAGATAAACACATAAATGAAGCGTGAAATGAGAACACTAAAACTAATAATGCTGTTGGTTTTACTTCCGGTAATGATTTTTGCACAAAAAGTGATAACAAATGAGCAAAAGATTATAAATGAGGAAATCAACCCACTAATTTATACTGATACTTCACTCAAACAACCTTTGTCGGTTGAGCCAAATTGGAAAAAATTACAGAAAAGTATTTCCAAAAAATACAAGGATATTGATGCAGTAAAGGTAATAAATGGTAGCAAAATAAGATTCTACAAAATCAAAAATAACTGGGATCAATTTGCGGATGCTTATTTAACTAATCTTGAGAAATATGAACAGGTTAACAAAATGGTCAGCCATAGACAGCTAAGTTGGTCCGTAAATAATACGTTATATAGTATTTTCAAAAATGTAAGCAAGAAAAAACTGCTGCTCCGTAGTGCTACGCAATCAAGAAAAATTGTTGATAATCCGAATTCAGTCAAGCCAGGAGAACCAAGTGAACAATATTCAGCAAACAATATTGATACCTATGCAAACCTCTTGTACAAGGCAGGTAATCTGAAACAAGCTATCAAATGGCAAAAGAAAGCTGTTAGGTATACAAATGGCAATGAAAAGGAATTTAATGCCAACCTAAAAAAAATGCAAAAAGGTGAGAGGACATGGTAATGAACGGTAGGATTTTCTCATTTATGCTTTTTATGGCATTCATTCTTCTAAATTGTTCTGTTTCATTTGCACAAAGAAAGCCAATCATTGATGTGCAAGCAATTAAAATTTGGCCAGAGGTCTCAAAAGATGAGGTTTTTATCAGCGCTAGAGGTAAATATGTATCCTATGTTGTCCGCTCAAAATTTCAATCTGAGCTTATCACAAAGTCAATTAAGAATGATCAAGTGAAATCAATGAATGGTTCTATTTACCAACCTTGCATGTTCGTGGGGGATGAATATTTTCTGTTCAAAAAACAAGACTCCCTATTTGTTCTAGACCTTAGAACATTTTCAATAAAGTACCTTACGTTGTTGACCGGCAGTGTAGAACGACAATTTGGTAACACTTATGAGGTAAGATTGCGGGAAATTTCAGCGAATGGAACAAACGAGACGGTTATTCTAGACTTAAAAACCGGGATCCGTAGACAAGTGGCTAACGCAATCCGAAGAGACGAAGATTTATTATTAAAAACGAATGCTCAGGGAATAAATTCTGTGTGGATAAGTGATAAAAGTGGAAACCTTATAAAGACAGGTGACGACAGAACACTTCAGGCAACTAAGGGGTTAAAAATAAATGCGGTGAATGGAATCCTACCATCCGGCGCATTGAATCTAACGCTATCTAGGGTTTCTAAAGATCTTATTTCAGAATCGCAGAAACAAAGTGGTAGCAAAGTGAAACTGACTCTATGGAGTTACACCGACCGAAATTTTCAGGCACAGCAGGAGAAAAGCTATGTCGAAAAGCCAAAAATCTATCAAGCATTCATGCTACGCAAAAGTGGTGAAATTGTGCAGGTTGAAGATGAAAGGTTTGGCTGTAAAGATATTAGTGGGGTAGGCTGGTTAGTTTATGATAAGCGTAACATCGAAAACATTTCCACTAACCCCTTCAGAGAACGGATACACTACTATAGTCACCTAGTTTTTAGTGACGGTAAGAAGATCGAGCTCAGTAATTTAGATTCTACAGCTCATAAAGAGTTTTATATGATCTCGTCAAATAGTAGATATTTGGTTTACTTCAACTATACTGTAGGGAACTATTACAGCTATGATGTTCGTAACCGGAAAACAATTAACCTTACTCAAGGCCTTTTAGGGTTTAGATCTAAAGCAGGCGTTGATACCTATAATTCCCGTCCTTCACATGACATTAACTTCCATGACCCTGATCCAGTATCTGGTATTTCTACGATCACGGCTAATGATAGGAGCCGTTATGTTATTAGTGATGGCTATGACTTCTGGAAACTGGATCCTTCCGGAAAAAATGCTCCGATCTGCTTAACCAATCACTATGGAAGAAAAAATAATATTGTGTTTCGAATTACCCTTGAAGGATTAACCGGAAAGATTATTAAATGGGGCGATAAGATTTTATTCAGAGGTTTTAATTCTTTAACTAAAGAAGATGGTTTTTTTGCGTTATCCTTGGAAAAGTCAATGACACCTGAAATGATTGTTTATGATCATGCAATGATTTCGATGGCGACAGGGCCTATTCATCCTGTAAAGGCAAGTAATGCGAATGTGCTGCTATATGCGAAATCTTATGCAAATAAATCTGTGAACTGGTTTATTACTGATGGAAAAATTGAACAGCAGATCAGTGATGTATGCCCAGAGAAAAATTATAACTGGATGACTTCAGAATTGATCAACTGGAAATCAGAAAACGGTTTTCCTCTTCAAGGGATTTTGTATAAACCGGAAGATTTTGACGCCAACAAAAAGTATCCTATGATTATCAACTTCTATGAGATGAAATCCGATCTTTTACACGAATTCCATAAGCCGGGATACATTTTTGCTGATATTGACATTCCATGGCTGGTGAGTAGGGGATACCTAGTTTTTCTGCCCGATATGAAGTTTAGGCTTGGTGAGGCAGGGAAGAGCGCTCTGGAAGCACTTGAATCAGGTACGGACGAACTTTGTACAAGGCCTTACATTGACAAAAAACATATTGGCATCGCAGGACATTCTTTCGGAGGTTTCGAATCCGCGTATTTTGTTACCCATACAACGCGCTATAAAGCCGCTTTAGTAAGCGCAGCAATCACTGATGTTATAGCTAGATATAATAATCCATCGGGAGGATTGGGAAGCGAATCTGGTTCTCAGACTGTGGAGTGGTCGCAAGGTGGTATCGGGACCACACTATGGGACAGACCTGAGCAGTTTATCGAGAATTCGGCGATTTTCAACCTGGATAAGGTGACTACCCCGGTCCTTATGATGCATAATGATAAAGATAATGCAGTTCCTTTTTCTCAAGGGTTAGAAATGTTCTCTGGATTGTATCGTTTGGGTAAGCCAGCGTGGCTGTTACAATATGAGGGAACTGGGCACATTTTAAATCAGGGTGGTAATGAAGAAACTAAGCTTGATTTCACAACTAGAGTTACTCAGTTTTTTGATCATTACCTAAAAGGTGCTCCCGCACCCTTATGGATGCTTGACGGCATCCCATTCAAAGATAGAGGAAAAAAGACCGGGCTTGAACTCGGCACACTTGGACGAACCCCTGGTAAGAGTCCCTTAGTCAGTGATGTAGAACAGAAATTGATCGACGAATATTCAAAGATTCCATTGAGCGAAAAACTTAAACGATTGAAGGATTGATATGAGAAGTATATTAAGCACTTTTCTTTGTGCGCTAGGGCTGGGAGCTTTTGCTCAGACCGCCAAAATAGAAATTTTTGCTGATGCTGATGCACCTGTAATCAATCGGCATATCTATGGATTTTTCACAGAGCACATCGGTCGAGGGGTATATGATGGCTTTTATGGCAGAGAAGGGGCAAGGAAAGATGTTGTAGATGCTCTATCAAAGATTACTCCAGCCAATATACGCTGGCCTGGTGGCAGGTTTGCAGAAGACTATCACTGGAGGGATGGAATTGGTAATATTTCGTCGCGTCCAATACGCGTCAATAAGCATTGGGGCAATGTATTTGAGAGTAACCGTTTCGGAACCGAAGAGTATCTAGAATTCTGCAAGAAAGTTGGATCCGAGCCAATCATTGTGGCTAACGTACAGACCGGAACTACTAAAGAGATGGTGGAATGGCTAAGATACCTTAAAGGGCGAACTGCTTATTGGCATATAGGAAACCAGAGTTGGGCATATACTGATTCACTGGGCTATGTGTCAAAGTTTGTAGAATACGCTAAGGCCTCTAGGAATATGGTAGGTGGAAAGAAGCTGAAATTAATTGCTGTTGGTCCCGGGCGTGATAATGTGAAATGGACGAAAGCGATGATGATAAGGCTGCCCCTAAATGAGGTCTGGGGATTATCGTTCCACCACTATGTTTTTCCAATGGATGCTAGCGGCAAGTATGCCAAATCTTCCTCGGATTTTGATGAACAGGAGTATTTTAGTGCCATATCGCAGAGCCTCGGTATGGATTCATTAATCAAACAGCACACCAATATCATGGATGTATATGATCCCGATAAAAAAGTTGCACTGGTGATAGGTGAATGGGGTGTGAGAGTGAAGGACTCATTGGCGATGGCGAAACATGGCAACGTGTTTCAATACGGGGCCCTGCGTGATGCACTTTGTGCGGCCACCATGTTGAATGTGTTCAATAATAATTCGGATAGAGTGAGGATGGCCAATCTCGCACAGACAGTTAATGTGCTCCACTCGGTGATCTTGACCGAGGGGGATAAGACGTTAAAGACCCCTACATATTATGTATTCAACCTGATGAAGGTACATCAGGATGCCAAACTAGTGCCATTGAAAATTTCAAGTCCGAAATATGCATTTAATGGGAAATCCATGGATGCGGTGAATGCCTCCGCATCATTAAAAGAGGGTATATTGAATATTACCCTTGTAAATGCTGATCCAGAACATTCCATTGAAATTGCAGTACCAGTTGGAGAATCCAAGGTCAGTGCCAAATTACTTACTGGTAACAGTTTCACTTCAATGAATGAATTCGGTAAAGCAGAGGCTGTTAAATTGATAACGTTTACAGACTTCAAGAAGAAAGACGGAGAGCTAATAATTAGATTACCGACAAAGAGTATCGTGCAGATGAGTTTCTTGAAATAATTACTGCCTATGACGTTGGCTCATAACGAGCTTAATTAAACTTGAGTTTTTGGTACCGTTATAATGAAAATGAAGGGGCCTAGTTGCAGGATTGCACAGGCCCTTTTAAATTATTTAATTGAAATAGTTTACAACTGATGAAACCTATGCTCGCAATTATCAAAAGATTTAGAAACGAGCTCATACCCTACAGTTCCTATAAGAAATAACACCTATATTTCTTGACAACAAGAAATTTATCGTCAGACCGAGAATTACGGTCTGACATATTTCCCCATGCCCCTATCGGTCATAAAGTTTACGTATTCATAAAGCATTCGGTGGTTAAATCCTTCAAGGTTTAGGATTTGCCTGCCGTTTAGGGCTAAAAGTTGAGAGGTGGTGATGAGCATAAGCCCGTTACAAAGCGATTTAAATTCTAAAGAAAAGCTTTCTTCTTCGCAGATGATAAAATTTGTGGTTGATTGGATATTACAGGGCATATTAGTTTTCATTTGTTCAGCGCCCCGTTACTGAAGGTTTCAATCATGCAAAAATAGCGCGGGGCAATTAGCCATCCGTCACCTGAGGCTCGCTAAAGCCCGACAAACAAGATAAACTAACGCCCACACGCTATTGCGAGGAGCGGTTAGCATATTTATCTCATTTGTCATTTTTGATTTAGCGATTTCAGGTGACAAGTTAAATAGCTACCACTACAGGTACTTTATATGTATTTAAATTTCTTTTTTATGCCATATTTTAATATTGGTCGATGCAAATATACAAATCTTTGGCCTAGAGAAACAAAAGTTCGCAATATACACCGAGAATACACCAGCTACTTGCTTTTAGGTAAAAGCAGTCTCTAAATACAATTCAGTAATGTTTTTGACAAATGTCAACAACCTGAAACAAGCCTGTCCAATTTTAGCCCCCAGCTAATTCCCCACTTGTGAAATATATCTGCCATAGCTTTGCTTCAAATAAATAAAAACAAACTATGGAGATTAATTTCGAGACCGCGACATTCAAAGAATTTGAAAACATCGCCGGCATGGATCCTTTCGAAAGGGCCAAACTATTTGACAACTACTCAAGATTTAAAAGACAACGCGGACAGCTCAACTACCGCTTCAAAGCCCTAAGCGGATGCGGACCAGAGATGGAAATGGATTTATTGGGCAATAAACACAAGAGCTTTGTCTCCCTGGTATCAAACGACTATCTAGGATTTACCCAGCATCCAAAAGTTAAACAGGCAGCATTGGCGAGTATCGAGAAATATGGATCAGGCGCTGGCGCATCACCAGCCATCGGAGGACATTTCTCCTACCATGAAAACCTGGAGCAGAAGATCGCAAGCTTTTTTAAACGCGATGCAGCCATAACCTTTACCACAGGATATACCGCTAATAGCGCATCGCTTCAGTGCATGCTCAAAAAAGAAGACTTGGCTATTTTAGATATGGCAGTACATACCAGCGTTTATGAAGGTTGCCAGCTTACAAACGTTAAAACATTCCCACATAACAACTTAGAAGCCCTGGAACATGTACTTAAATCATCAAAAGACAAATACAGAACACGAATGGTCGTTATCGACGGCGTTTATTCCCAGGATGGTGATTTAGCACCCTTGAAAGAAATCAATGTACTCTGTAAAATGTATGGCGCCTATTTAATGGTCGATGATGCTCATGGAACAGGAGTGGTGGGTAAGACAGGAAGAGGGGTGATAGAAATGCACGACCTGTATAAGGAAGTGGATATCATTACCGGTACATTTTCGAAGACCTTCGCCCATGTTGGTGGATACCTGGTCGCAAGCCCAGAGCTCGTGCATTACCTTAAATTCCAGTCCCGCCAGCATATCTTCTCAGCTACAGCATCACCGGCATCAGCCTGCATCAGCAAAGCCATAGAGCTTATCGATGAAGAGCCGCAATGGATGGATAAGTTATGGGACAATATCGATTACCTAAAAACAGGACTAAGTTCCCTAGGACTAGAGATTGGGCCAACAGAATCTGCTATAATACCAGTTAAGATTGGAAACCATGTGCTTAACTCAGAGATATGCTCAATGCTACTTGAAGCTGGGGTTTACACAAATCAAATCAATTACCCGGCAGTATCCAAAAAAGATGCAAGGATTAGAATGAGCGTAATGGCCAGCCATGACCATAGTCAGCTAAACAAAGTACTTAATGCATGGGAGTGGGTGATCTCGAAGAAAGAGATACCGCTAAATAAATAAGATACATCTACCTAAACGAAAAACATAAACATTAGATGAAGGAACCTTCAAAAAGAAATAAGCTTAAAACCAAAGAAGATTTCAAAGATGCAGTATCGAGAATGCTTAGAACCAAAGGCTTCCCCTATATTAAGAACAATAAAATAGCTAAAGAGATTGAAAAGGATAAAAGATTACTCTCGCATCATTTCGATGGGGTTAATGGTCTAGTCAAAGACTTTATTAAGGACAAAGATTATTGGTCTAAGCTCTTTGAAAATTTCAATCAACCAAACCTTGGTTCTTTAGAGCTTAAAGATTTGTTTATATCCATGATGCAGGAAAACTTTGAGATTTTTGGCAGGGATGAGGAGATGCAGAGTATCATACGTTGGCAGATTTCAGAAGAGAATAAAGTTTTGAAAGAAATCTCAGACCAAAGAGAAGAAGCTGGAGCAAAACTTATGGCCTTGACAGACCCGATATTTAAAGGGACGGGCATTAATTTCCAGTGCCTGATGGCTATTATCCTCGGCGGCAGCTATTACATCATACTGCATTCAGATAAAAATAAAAGTGTGGTTTGCGGAGTGGATATCAAAAGGGAAGAAGACCGTAATGATTTTATCAGAACTATCGGTCAGATACTGGATTGGGCCTGGAGCGCTGCAAAGAGTTGAAAGATGTTTGTTTGGTTACCGGAGCCCTTCGGGGCCCGGTTTTTTTATGCTTTAAATTTAGAGAAGATGAAGCTAAGTTATATAAATGACCTCTACAGAAAATTGGAGAAAAAGATTGAAATCGTTAAATCACCAAGTACAAAATCCAGCCAAAGTATACTGGCAGAAATACTTTCAGCAGTTGCAGAAGCTTTAGGCCAAATAAAATCCCATATTTTGGAAAAAGGATTTGAGTCCGAAGAAGAAGAAATCCTATTCTTCAAAGAGCTTAAACCAAAATTTTATTCCCTGTCTATATATTACAATGAAGAACATAATATCATAAACGCATTACCCCAGGATACCTTAAAAGTCCAAAGGGATTATTACCAGAAAGAGCTAGAATATATCCATCGCCATTTTGAGCAGCAGTCTTTTCTGTATGGATATTTCAAAAGGGGAGAGACGTCTATGGATTTAAAATACTTTACCAGAGCTTTTAACAGCATATTTGATTTGGCTACCGGAATTGCAGATAGGGAGTTTTCTACAAGAGAAGATTATGCATTTTCAAAGTTTATTGCTTTTGAAAACCTGCGGGCAGTTATCCTTCGAAAATTAAAATCTATTGATATTGAATTGCAAGCGCCACTTATCCGCGCTTCTGAGGTTAAGATATTACAGTGGACAGACTCCAAAGTCCATTTGGTTGAGTTGGTATATGCCCTGTATTTAAGTGGCAGTATAAATGACGGGAAAGCGGACCTTTGTGATATAGTGGCCTGGCTCGAGCAATCGTTAAACATTAGCTTAGATGATTATAATAGAAAGTTTATCGACATCTCTAGGCGAAAACTCACTCGAAAGGCCAATTATATTGAATCCTTAAGAGATGCGGTGGAAGAGTTTATTGATAATAATAGCCGGTATGGAAGTGGCCAGAAGGTGAAATAATATTTTCGGATATCAGCAATATTGTTGATAGGATATCAAAGAAACCTTATCTTTATCTCAGCTCATCCTTCCAGAATAGGAGATTTTGAGTTTCAAGGCTCGATGCATCAAGAAATGCACCGAGCCTTGCGGTTTTTAAGGGTTTTGGTGCTCAAAATTTAATCTTGACATTTAATACATTAAAACGGTTGTCGAGCTAATTTTTTTGGGATGATATTTAAATATTTCAGTCCTTGAATCATGCTCAAAGATAGCTTTCAAGTATTTCAGCTTCCTATATCCCAAATCACAGCCAATATTCATTCTTGCCATACTCAGAGCATGCTTTTCCTAAAAAACGCTCACAATGGTTTCACTTTGTGAAATAAGATTTCTGCATCTATGGAATTTTGACCTGTAGCAAATCGCTAAAGGTCTTTGACATACAGGAAAGAATTATTATCCATCGAGAGGTGGAAATTATGCGAAGCCTTGAGATAACGTCAAAAAGGTGAAAACGCATGGGCAGGCCAAAGCGCCAGGATCGTAGGATCTTACTTGAGTATTTCCGGAAATTATAAAGATTACCTGCATAAGCATTTTGGCAGGTCAATCTATAGAAAGGGGCAATTGCCCCTTTTCTGTTTTATAGAGGTTCTAATCTGGCTAACTATGAATATTGAAAATACTATAAGAGAAATTAAAGACCAGATATCTATCCTAAGCTTTTTGAAAAATTTAGGTCATAAACCAGTTAAACAGATAGGCAAAGAACATTATTTCAAAAGTATTTTCAGGAATGAGCATACAGATTCTTTGGTAGTCAATGAAGAACTTGAAGTCTGGTTTGACCGGGGCGGGCGCAATGCCTCCGGGATAAGGGGAGGGACAATAATAGATATAGCTTTAGCCTATTGGTATCCGGTTTCCCTGGAGATTGCAATTCAAAAAATAAAAGAGACAATGGCTGATATTACGCTAAAAAAAGTCAAATCCAGACACCGGAAAAAATTACCCGTCTTGAATAGGAGATATGTTATACGGGAGATTAAAGAGATTACGCGGAACCCATCAATATTTAGCTTTCTACTATGCCGGGGTGTATGGACTGTTGCAGATGAATGCTTAAAGGAAATACACTACCAGGTAGCAGGATTGGCTCAATCAAATAAGAGTTTTTATGCCGCTGGATGGCAAAATGAAAATGGAGGCTGGGAGATTAGAAATAAGTATTTTAAAGGCTGCCTGGGCACCAGGGGGCTAACATTTATTGCATCAAATAGCTCAAGATTACTATTATTCGAAGACTATTTTGATTATTTGACCTGGAGATTTTATCATGAAGACGAGCCTGCTGATATTATTGTTTTAAACAGTTTATCTCTGCTAGGTGCCGCTATCAAGCGGTGTAAAGCTTACGCAGAAATAGAAATTTATTTTTCTAATGATGTGAGTGGAAAAGAGGCTAGCCTTAAAGTTACCGGAATTTACCCCAGCGCAAAAGACTGTTCCTTAGAATATAGAGGTTACAATAATTACAATGAAATGCTCATGAGCAGCATAAAAAAAATAACGGGGGGTGGATTTAATTTAAACCGCCTTTAGATAGTTTAATAGCTATCATGATAGATATTCATCTATTCAACTATTTAGATAGCTATATATCCAAATAGCTAGCTATTTAGACTAGTGCAGGGGCAATTTGTTTATCCCCAAAGAAAATAATTATTCTAGAAATTTCTTGCCATAATTAATTTAAGCTTTAAGTCAGGTCATGCGGGATATCTACATATTCCGATATCTAACTATCTAGATAAGCCAAATTTCCACCGAAAGAAAAAAATCTAGTTGCGACGATTTTTTCATCCAAACAGGCAGGCTATCAAAGGCCGCCAGGTTTGGCAAGTTGAATGTTTTTGGGGTACCCAAAAACACAACTTGCAGGATGCAAAGCGCATAATTGCTGTTCCAGAAAGCAGCTTTAAACAATGCTATAAACCTTCTTATGAGTCCGGATATCTAGATAAGCCAAAACGCTAAGCTAATGAAAAAACAAGGTAGACCAGGTTTAGGAGAAGAAAAAAGAGTGCATATTATTAAAGCAAAACTTACAGGAGATGAGCTTATTGAGCTGCAAAAAATCGAGGATAAACTTGGGATGAACCGGTCGGATTTAATCAGGTTCAGGCTTTTTTCTCAGTCTAAACAATTGCTTATTGACTCCTCTGAGTTACTGGATTCCTTGAATAAAATAGGGGCTGAGCTCGGCAGAAGTGGAAATAATATCAACCAGTTATCCAGGCATACGAATGTCTTATTCAAAAGGGGTGAGATAAAAAGCTTCGATCATGAATACTTCATAAAGCTGCTTACCAAACATTATAGGCTAAGGGTTGAATTAGAGAAGGCCTTGCGCGGCTTGCTGAAGACCGTCAAAAATTAAGCTAAATGATAGTTAAAATCCTTCGGAATGCAGCTAGCTTCAAAGGGGTTAGTTATAACTACAACAAAATAGAAAAGAAAAAAGGCGAGCTTATCAAAGCCGTAAATTTTAGTTTAGTGCAAGGCCTGTCAAATCCAAAGCCAGCAGATTATATCAATTACCTGAAAGCCTATTCATCTAAAAATACCAGAATTAAATTGCCCCAGTTCCATGCAGCACTTTCTTGCAAGGGAAGGAGTATGGATAAAGTAGAACTTACCGAAATGGCCGAGAAATGGCTCGAGGGCATGGGCTATGCAAGGCAGCCTTACCTACTGATATTTCATTCCGATACAGCCAATAACCATATCCATATGGTTAGTACCCGCGTTGACATAGATGGAAGAAAAATTAAAGATTCTTTCGAGCGCATCAGGGCATATGAAGTGTTAAAATCCATCGAAAAGGTAAAAGACCAAGATGTTGCCATAAAAGATAGGAACAAGATTTTTGATTACGGCTTTTCTACCATCGCCCAGGCTAGGCTGCTTTTAGAGCTTAAAGGTTATTCCACGGCAGAAAAGAATGAACACATCAGATTTTCTAAATATGGCCTCTTGCAGTTTGAAATATCAAAGGAAAAGCTCCTAATACATGCTGAAAATAGAATAATTGATAAAAAAAGGCAATTACAAATCAAGTCTATAATCGAGAAATACAAAGAAACATTTAACAGGGAGCTTAATCCAGTCCATGAAAAGCTACCCGGCGCGGTCAACGGAAAGCTTACCGGGTACCACTCTGCGCTTACCGACATGCTGGGAGAGAAGTTTGGTTTAAAATTCATATTCCATTTTTCTGGCTCAAGACCTCCTTATGGATATACATTAATTGATGAAGCAAAAAAACAGGTGTACAAAGGTTCAGAAATTATGAAGCTTAATCAGCTCGTAACCGGAATAGAAATCAGCCAAATAGAATCAATATCAGCAGCCTCCAAAACTGCAGAACGGTTGAAAGAAATTTTAGCGTCAGGAATATTCCCTTCGCTCACCAATTCTGAAGAGAGTGAAGAGCTTGATTGGACAGGCACCCTTCGGATGGATATCGATATCGCAAGCGATGTTGATGATGAACAGGTTTATGGCCAGAAGAGAAAGAAACAAAAAGGTATGGATAAAAACAGAAGGTAAAAATTATGAGAATACTTATCGGAAATCAGAAAGGCGGTGCTGGTAAATCCACACTCACTTTGCTGCTCGCCAATTACCTGGCCATTGAAAAAAGAAAAGAAGTGCTGGTATTAGATTTAGATTACCAGGCCTCGATATCAGTAAAATCCGAGAAAGCAAAGCTGCTGGAAAATCCTGCACCGTATGAGGTGATACATGGGGAGCTCGCTAGTTATCCCGAAATGCTTAAAACCTTAGAGCGATACCATAACCAATTGGTCATAATCGATTTACCAGGCAAGATGGATGATGATGCCTTAATCCCGGTAATCCTATCAGGCGATCTTATTATCTGCCCGTTTAATTATGATGAATTTTCAGTTGATTCTTCGCTGATTTTTGCCATGGTATGTGCCCGGATAAATTGCTGTGCTAAAATTATATTCCTGCCTAACCGGATAAAGACAACAGTAAGGTATGAGACCCGCGCTCAAGTAGATAAAGCTTTGGAAAATCTTGGAGTAGTCTTTCCAGAGATTCCAGATCGAATTGACTTCCAAAGGGTAAGTACAATTCAAACGCCCCTAATACTCCGGCCATTAGTCGAGAGAGTTTTGGAACGCGTTTATAAGGAATATATTAACCCAGCAGCAGATGGATAGCATCAAATCCCTGGCAGATGAGCTGCGCCAGAACATTAAAGAAAGGGAAGGTGCTAGTCCTCAAAAAATAGCTAAAATCGGCGCGGAGGCCAAAACGCCCATTAGCAGTAAAATAGAGAAAAAATTAAATACCATCCGGGCTTGTGAGATTACTGGAGAACAAAAGATAATGATCAGGTTAGACCAGTCAACGCTGGACATCATTCGGGCTTTCAAAATGGTCAGCGGAATAGAGATGACCAGGCTTATTGTATTTTCATTGAGAGCCTACATCGAAGATAATCCATGGGTGGTCGAGTATATAAAAGAAGAAATAAAAAATAAGAAAATATGACTTGGAGAGAATTTCTGGTAGCTATAGCTGCTTTTTATTTGGTGTATTACACCATGAACATTATTTATGATTTACTCTGCACTCCCACAGCGGAAGAAAAAGCCCTAGGAGATGAGGCTCTATATTTTACAGAGCACATCCCGCCAGAGTTAATCCTCCCGTCCGAAGATAAGGCATCAGAAGCAGAATCAGATAATCCAGCAAATATCTCAAACGGAGAAAGTGTCGCTATCCCAGGCTTTTCTTCAGGCCCAATCCAAGCATCAGGCGGCGTTTCCATGAAAGAGATGATTGGCCTGGCTAAAGCAAATGCATTTGAATTTACAAAAGCCATTCCTTATTAATATGCTCAAGAGATGCATTGTAATTTTTGCTTTGAGCTTACCCGTTTACGGCTTTTCCCAGCCCGGAATTGCTGAGTTTTATGCAGCAGGCGCTCAGGTCAAAGGATGGTATTATAGCCTTTCAGATCTTATTCTGGTCATTGGCGCTATAGCGGGTATCATTGGAGGCCTTCGCGTTTATTCAAACTGGCAGATGGGAAAATCCCATATCGATGCCCAGGTTATGGCCTGGTTTTTCTCCTGCATTTTTCTTTCCTTAATCAGTGCCTTTCTAAAAAGTTTATTTGGACTGTAATATCAGTCCGCATGCCAGCTTAAATGAAATCAGCCAACCATCAAAACGCCCTCGGCTTAAATCCGAAAATCAATATTTATTCAAATTAATTTTTAATGTTATGACAGGCAGAAGAAACAAACTTTACGCCCTAGCCCTGCTATTGCTATTTAGCAGCGGCGTTCAAGCCCAGACAGCGGGCGGTACAACGGGCATTAACGCGGCGACATCATCTTTAAGCGCCTATGTCGACCCAGTCTCCTCATTAACGCTGGCCATCGGGGCGGTAGTAGGGATTATCGGTGGCGTTAGGGTTTATATTAAATGGAATAATGGCGATCAGGACATCAATAAAGAGGTTATGGGTTGGGGTGGCTCCTGCCTGTTTCTTGTATTGGTATCAGTGGTCATTAAAGCATTTTTTGGAATCTAAATGGCGAAATCATTTTCAGTATACAAGGGCTTGCAAAAGCCCCTTGTATACCGCGGTTTTAAGGGAAAGTTCATTTTCTGGGCAATAGCTTCTTTAGCAGTTGGATTAGTTGCAGGAGGCCTTGTAGGTGCGCTAATCAATATGTATCTGGGCGGGCTTTTTACCATTATCTCCATCATAGCCGGCTTATCCATTACATTCCAGTCTCAGAAAGGTGGATTGCATGCAAAATCCATAAGCAAAGGGCTAATCGTTCATCCGATTAAATTAAAAATTCATTATGAAAAAGGAAAAAAGGAAGGAGTTTAACCTGCCCTATATTGGCATATCCCGGCAAAAAGATATCCCATTATTATATGGCCAGAATGGAGAGTTTTCCTGCATCGTAAAAATCGAAAACCCAGTAGAGGAGTATAGTGCTAGTATCGAGCGTTATGAAAGTTACCATCATTTGCTGCTCAATATTATAAAAGTTTTAGGAGAAGGATACATTATCCAAAAGCAGGATGTGTTTGCTAGAAAAAAGTTTCAGCCTTCCTCCCAGCATTCTTTTCTTGCAAATAGTTTTCAGCAGCATTTTAGAGACCGAGCCTATACCGAAATTTCAAGTTACCTAGTCATCACGCGCCAGGTTAAAAAAGGAGCTTTTTATGTTTACGATGCTAAAATATTAGCGGATTATCTAGAGTTTATTCACAAAGTGCTGGATTTACTAAAGGGCGGTGGCTTATCTCCAGAAGTACTAAATGAGCAGCAAATCGATAGATATATTCACCGCCTGCTGTGTATGGATTTTTCATCTGGTAAGCTTTGCCTGGATAATTTCAGGGTTACAGATAAGCAGTTAAATATTGGGGAGCGGGTTTGCAGGGTAATTTCATTGGTCGATACAGATGTAGTTGAGCTCCCAGAGCAGATACAAACTTTTAAGAACCGAAATGACGGACAGGTTTTTAAAGACTTTCCACAGGATAATCTATCATTCCTGCATAGGCTGGAAAATTATGATTGCATGGTTTATAACCAGCTTATTGAAATTCCTAGTCAGGCCATTATCCTCAATAAGCTCGAGCTTAAGCGCAAAAGGCATTCCGGAATTCCAGATCCCGCTAATAAAATGTGCGTGGAGGATATCGACAGGTTGATGGTTGATGTAGCTAGAGAAAATCAGCTTTTGGTAAATGTTCATTATAGCTTACTAGTCTGCGCAAAAGCGGATGAAATTTCCAAGGCTTCAAACTTTATTGAATCAGAGCTTTTCCTACTGGGCATCATTCCATCAAGAAATGCCTATAATCAGCTAGAGCTCTTCAGGTGCTGCTTGCCCGGAAATGCTACAGAACTTAAAAAATATGATTGGTTCCTTACCACATGTGATGCGGCTTTGTGCTATTTCTTTAAAGAGAGCCTTAAAAAGACCGAACGTTCAGATTTTCTTATCCATTTCACAGATAGGCAGGGCATACCTATCGGCATAGACCCCGCGGATTTACCCATGACCACGGGCAGGATAAATAACCGAAATAAATTTGTGCTCGGCCCATCGGGTTCTGGAAAAAGTTTTTTCATGAATGCCCTGATAGAGCAGATGATGGGCTATAATATGGATGTGGTCATTATTGATACAGGGCATTCCTATTCTGGTTTATGCGAATATTTCAAAGGTATTTATAAAACATATTCGGAAAAAGAGCCCATTACCATGAACCCTTTTGTGATAAGCGAAGAAGAGTATAATGTCGAAAAGAAGGATTTTTTAAAAACACTTTTAGGCTTACTTTTAAAAGGGGTGGATGGAGAAATCTCCCAGGTTGAGGATGCGGTATTTTCTAATGTGATAACAGCTTTCTACGCAGATTATTTCACCGGGGGGAACAAACGAGGATTACTGCGTCTAGATTTTGATAGCTTTTACAATTTCTCCATTCATAAAATTGCTGAGATAAAGCAGCAGGATGGTATCCGCTTTGATTTGGATGAATACCGCTATGTTCTAAGGAAGTTTTGCAGGGGTGGCGAGTTTGGAAGCTTATTAAATGAGCAGAGTGATAGTTCACTCTTCCAGCAGCGATTTATTGTTTATGAAATTGATGCGATCAAAGAAAATAAAATACTTTTCCCAATAGTCACCCTAATTATCATGGATGTCTTTTTACAAAAAATGAGACACCGAAGCAGCCAGCGTAAAGCTTTGATATGCGAGGAGGCATGGAAGGCAATTGCATCGCCACTGATGAGTGGTTATCTGCTATACCTCTATAAAACAGTCCGGAAATTCTGGGGAGAGGCTATTGTCGTTACCCAGGAACTAGGAGATATATTGGGAAACGCCGTAGTTAAGGATAGCATCCTCAATAATTCAGATACAGTCTGCTTATTGGATCAATCCAAATTCAAGGACAATTATTCAGAAGTCGCCAAATTGCTTTCGCTTAGCGAGGTCGAACAAAAAAAGATATTCACCATCAACGGTCTTGATAATAAAAAGGGCAGAGGGAAATTCAAAGAAGTATACATCAAGCGCGGAGCTTATGGAGAGGTTTATGGGGTGGAAGTGTCTTTAGAGCAGTATATATGCTACACCACAGAAAAACCTGAAAAAATGGCCCTAGAGAAATATGCCGACAAGCTTGGCGATTTCGAGATGGCTGTGAAAGCCTTTGTTCAGGATTTCAGGGCTTCTGGACTTTCACTAAATGCATTCGTAACGGCTATTAATAATACCACTACTTAAAAAAATATTAGCTAAATAATCATGAAAACAATTGTTTTATTATCCTTGCTTTTTAGCATGGGCAGCTACTCTTATGCCCAGATTTATGTTGATCCAGCGACCGCTGGTGCCATGGCCGCCCATTCAGGGGTCATCAATAACCAGCTGAATAAGACTAACGATAACCTGACGCTGATACAGAGAGGGCAGATGGCGGTCACGGGCCAGTTACTGGTGGCAAACGACTTGCAGGCGGCTATTTATAAAGGGCTCTCCGAGGTCTCTTTTGTTATGCGTTCACTGCTAGCCGTAAAAGATATTTACGAAATTTCTGACGATATTGTGATCGATATCAATAAAGCCACGCTGCTCGCCCGAGATAATCCCTTACTATTGCTTTTTGCTGAATCGGGCGCAAGAGAATTCAAAAACAGGTCAGTTTCCCTAGCTACTGAGGTTAGTAGTTTTGTACTGCAAGGTGGTAAATCCAATCTTATGGATTCAGGCGAGCGGGCAAAATTGCTTAACCGTATAGTCTCTGAGCTTAGTATATTAAGGGGAGTTGCTTATGGTATGTATAGAAGCATGTACTGGGCAAAGCAGCGGGGCTTGCTAAACGCCTTAAATCCTTATTCGGGCTTCATCAATATCGATAACCGTATCGCAGAAGACATCTTAAACAATTCCAAATTAATTAAGAAATGAAAAAATACATCATGCTAATATTAGTATTGGCCTTGCTGCTTGGAATATCTTTTTCAAGTCCAGCCCAGCTTAATGTGCAGCTCCTGCACCAGTTGGTTGAAGAGAGTAAGCAGGAAAATGAGCGCCAAAATCAGGCAAGGGATAAGCAGCTTACAGCGATGTTAAACGAAGAGCTCAATAAATCTGAAATGGGCAGCTTTAAATCAAAGTACCGGCAAAATATGTCCAGGTTTAAAATAATCGGTACCGCGGTCGATGCCTTAAAGGTTGGTTTTGAAGCCAGCCCATTAGTCGAGGAGATTATTTCAAACCAGCAAAAAATGCTTAGCCTGGTGTCCAGTGACCCGCTGCTATTACTGCTGGCCTATGATGCTGAAATTGATATGGGCGAGCGGGCTTATGACCTGCTGAATTATCTCTATGCGCTAATGCTTAGCATCAGCGATATCCACCAGATCAAGTCCTCGGATAGAAAGCTACTTTTCGGGCAGGTCATAATTGAGCTTAGGCAAATTGCGGGAGCTTCAAAAGGTCTTTTGATGAGTATGGCTTATGCTAAATCTAAAAAGACTAGCGAGAGGCTCAATCCCTTTCCAGATTTTATCAACCGGGATAAGGCATTAATTGATAATATCATCCGAAGGGAAAATATAATTATTCCATAAAGTGTTAAGGCTAATAATCATGCTATCGCTTTTGCCCATTATAGCTAAAGCGCAGCGGGTAGTTTTTGATAGAGATCATTTTAATATCGTAAATGAAAATGGTGCCGTCCGCCTGGGTTCAGAGCTTACTCATAATAGTCTGCTCAATACCATAAACAGCCGCTTATCGGATATCCAGCTTAATTTATCAGCCGTGGTCCTGGTTCAGGATATCATATTCCGCTCTTTGAGCGAAGTTGACGATGGTTTGAAATCCGCCATCGCCGTTCAGCAGATAGGTGGTTTATGTATAGAAATAACCGCTAGTACAGCTAAAGTTGTTGAGCTGGCTAAATCTAATCCAGCTTTATTGCTCTTTGCTGAAAGTGTAGCGGCTGATGCTAAGCGAAGGGGATATGACCTGCTTTTAGAAGTGTCCACGCTAGTGCTAAAAGAAGGAGATAACCTACTAATGGATTTCGAAAAGCGGGATGCACTACTTAAAAAAATCAGCTTAGAACTCAAGGTTATTCGTGCACTGGTCTTTAGTATGGAAAAATCCATGTACTGGGCGCGGCTCAAAGGAATCTTCAGAAGCCTGAATCCTTATCAAAATTTTATCAATAGGGATGAGCAGCTCATCAATAACATCATCAATCAATATCATTTACTTAATCCAAAAAAATAATGAAAATATTTATTGCACTCTTTTCCCTTGTGCTTTCCACGCAGTTAATAGCGCAAAAGAAAATCAGGGATAAACATATTACCCATCAGCAGGAGAGGATGGTTTTTAAACAATGGGACCAGGATAAATTTACGCCTACATCTGGTTTCCTTGGGCTTAATCCAGAGTACTGGCTGACCTGGGGATTGCACCCTAATTATCCAAAAACGGACTTGCGGCCATTAGGACCTGTCGGACCACAAAGCCAGCGGCTAGTTTTAGCTGCAGCAATGCAAACGGTGGATAACGCTTATAAAAAGGAGGCGGATACGGTTTCTAATACGGCTATATCAGAGGGGTCAATATACCTAGGCTACCTTAGCGATTTAGACCCCTTATGGCAGCTGTACTATAAAAATGAGTTTGAGCGGCTGATAAATCCAGAACAGGTAAATCCCCTCTCGGGGCTTTCTAGAGAAGAAAAGGATTATCTCAAAGACGCTGGTCTACTGGACTGGTATTTAACCGAACGCGCCAGTCTTGCTCAGCGGCTGGAGCTCGCAAGGAAAACAAACCTAGAGAAAGGAAGCCGCATAATGTCTTATCATCGCATGTTAGCGGAGATGCGCAAACTCGATGCGCTCTGGGAAGATAATAAAAAAAAAGCCCGGCGATACCTAGCTGCAAAAAAGAAGGCGGAGAGTGTGAAATCAAGGGCATCAAAGATTGGCGGCTCATCCAGATCTAAAAGCGATATCGCTATTGCTGATGAAATCTTAAAAAAATCAAAATTATAGCTATGGCATATCTTAATTTATTTAAGCCTTTAGGGATTATTCTTCAGGCTGCCCCGGTTTCTGTGCCGGATTCTTTTAAAGATACTTTCAATTTCCTGCAGGGGAATGGAGTATATGAAGAAGGAATGATGCATTTTCTTAAACAGATGAAAAATACCATCTGGACACATTATGATGCGTTTATTGGCGATGCCCAGGCGCTGGCAGCTATTTTTATGCTGATATATTTTGCTATCAAATCCTATGAGATGATTTCAGGAGATAAGGGATTGGAAGTGATGCCGCTTTTGAGGCCATTTGCCCTTACTATGATAATTCTTTGGTGGGGAATATTTACCAGGGTTGTTGCTTATCCAACAGATGTGGTGGCAGCAAAAACCGAAGCAATGTTTGATGGTAGTCAGGTGGAGATCAATAACTTAAGGCTTCAGAGGGCAAAGCTTATGGTCGAGGTCTCAGATCAGCTTCTCACCATGCAGGCAGAAACAGAGAATGCAAAAGCAGAAGCGGATACCTGGTATGAGAAAGCCTGGGATTCAGTCAAATCTTCAGTTAAAGATGGTTTTTCAGAGGTCTGGAATCCAATTGTGGAAATGAGAAACAGGCTCCAGGTCGGATTACAGCTCCTGGCAACTTCACTGCTTGAAACCCTTGCGATATGGTTGCTTAGAATATGCGTTTATATTATCTTCATTGTTCAGATTATATTTTCTACCATATTAATTATCCTTGGGCCATTTTCAGTTGCCGTCAGTATCCTGCCTGCTTTTAGGGATTCTTTTTCTACATGGATTGCAAGGTTCATTTCAGTTAATTTATACTCAGGTATTGCCTATCTGGTAATGTATGTGGCTTCACTGTTTCAGCATTATGCCCTAGAGGCAGAAATAACCCGATACCAGGAATTGGTTGGAGAGGCCGGAGCCTCAATGGAAAAATTAAGCTGGTTTGCTGGAAATGGCATTCTTTCATTTGGCATGGTGATAGTAACATTCATTATTGGTGCGCTTACCATGCTAACAGTTCCGAGTATCTCTACCTGGATAGTGTCTACATCGGGAGTGAGTTCAGCCGCTTCATCAATGGGAAGGAATGCATCGAATATGGGACGTATGGCTGCAAGTGTTTTAGGAGGATAAAAGAATGATCATAAAATCAATTGAATCGAAAATCCGCCTGGCTACTGTGCTAGCGGTCGGAAGTCTACTGCTATCCTTTGCTATTATCGCAGTCACAAGCTTTTTTGCTTATAGGCAGGTGAGTGATGCCAGGAAAAACATATACATATTGGGTGCCGGAAACTTGCCATTGCTCGCCTCAAGGGTTGAGGTCGAAACCAATAGAGAAGCGGAATACCGGGCAGATATAGCAAGGTTTCACTCGCTATTTTTTTCACTCACTCCAGATGATAAATTTATTGAGTATCAGATGAAGCAAGCGATGTATCTGGTGGATGAGAGTGGGGCAGCCCAGTATAATAACCTTAAAGAAAAAGGCTTTTTTAACAGCATTCTCTCCAGTTCTGCGGTGCTTAGCATTCGGATGGATTCAATTTACCTGGATAAGGAAAGAAAATACTTCCGCTACTATGGGCATCAAAAGATTGATAGGCGGAGTTCCACCATCATCCGGTCCTTGATTACAGAAGGATATTTAAAGGATTTAGAGCTTCGCTCTGATAATAATCCCCATGCGGTGCTGATTACCAGATGGAAAACTTTAGAGAATAAAGATTTGGAAACGAAGGATAAAAATGCTTTTTAAATCTAAAGGCCCTGATTTGATTTTAGAAATCAAAAGGGAATTTCATAAAAGTTTAGATAAGCCGATTGAAATATTAAAAGCCGGTATTAAAGCCCAGCCCGAAGCAATCTTCGTTTTAATGCTGGTGCTTATGATGGCTTCATTGGGAATATGTTTATTTATCCGTCCGGTTAAACCATCTAAACCATTGCAAAATACATCAGTATCAAAGCCGTTAACAATGGCAGGTGAGAGTTTTAGTCATACGTTTTACAGGATAGATAGAGTTATTGCTGCCCAAAACTCACTCGATGCAATCTTAAAAAGGGATTCACTAACCGTTGCTGACAGTGTAGCCTTTAGAAAAATTCTCCAAGAGCTGTCCGCCTTAAAGTCTAAATAAAATATGAAAACGAAAATTAATTTTAAAAAGCCCCGGTACGTAATACCCCTCCTCATATTTCCGTTTCTTTTCATTTTGTTCTATGTCTATCAGGATAGTTTTGCTAAAGAAAAAAAGGAAATTGTTGGCAAGGATTCTCTGCAGGTGGAGGTCGCAGGGGTGTCCAGACAGGTTAAATCCAGCCACTTATCAGATAAGCTCGAGGCTTACCGTTCAGAATATAAAAATGCCGATGGATACACAGCGGTTACTGGATTGAATGATGAAGAAGAGAAAAGAGGTAGTGCCGGCAGCCTCTATAATGAGCGCGAAAAAAGAATGCTGGATTCCATTGATAAGGTGATGAAACGAAGGTATGGGGAGGCTAGTCCAGCCTCTACCAAGACAAATTTTCCAGCAGCCCTATCAGATAAGAGGCAAAAGGATAGTTATGCCCAGGATAGGGCGCTAGCAGAAGCCCTTTCAAAAATCAATAAACCGGCCGCACAACCCTCCAGACTTCCAAAAAACGAGCCCGGAGCTATGGAAATATTCAGAGCCCAGATGGCTTTAGTAGATAGTATGGGTAAGGCGAATGATCCGGAGTACAGAAAAAAACTTATCGAGGAAAAAAATAAAAAAGAAGCCGAGGCAAAACTCGCTACGAAAGTCACCGTCCCGGCTACAAAGGCGCTTAAGTATCATGGATTTAACATGGTAAAGAATCAGAGCGAAAGTGCTTTTCTTTCAGCTGTTATCGATGAAGATATAACAGGTTTTTCTGGCTCAAGGCTCAGGATACGTCTGCTCGATGATATGATGGCTGGTCAAATACTAATTCCAAAAGGTAATTATTTATATGCGGTCATTACTGGCTTTACCGGTCAGAGAGCTTTGCTCAATGTTAGCTCAATTATGCTGTCGGATAATATTATCCCTGTCAATTTAGAACTCTATGATAAGGATGGGTTAAAAGGAATTTACGTCCCTGCATCTGCATTCCGGGAATTTTCACGAGACCTGGGGGCAGGCAGCAGCCAGGGGATAAGTTTACAGCAAATGGCTGAGAATAATAATCAGCTGGTGATGGGTATGCTACAGAAAATGTTTCAGTCCACAACTTCGGCTGTTGGAAAGCTAATACGGTCCAATAAAGCTAAAATCAAATACAATACCCAGGTGCTACTTATAGACCCTGAACAGTTACAGAAAAAACAAAATTCTTATTAATCATTATGAAAAATTATCTTTTTATAATTCTTTTAATCGCCTTCTTTTCTGCTAAGGCGCAATCATTTGGCGCTACACAGCTAATTGACTTACCTGTTATCGGGATATCAAAGTCAGTTTCTTTGCATTTTATCTCTCCTGAACCGATTCAATATGTGGATCTGTCCAGTCCGGCTATCAAAGGCGATTTGCCAGTTGATAATATCCTGAGGTTACAGGTCTTAAAGGATTCTGTGGGCAAGCTACTTGATTCAAAAGATGGAGGAACAGTTACAATTGTCGGAGAAAAGTATATTGCCCAGTACCGCCTTTGTTATCTGCCTACAGATAAGATTGAATTTATTAGCTCGCAGATTGATATCCTGCCAGAATATATGAAGCCCTTGGATATATCTGCTGTCGAACTTTCTAGAAATGAGTTAAGGCGAAATGCACTCTCTATATTAAAAAATCGCAGTAAAAAGCCTTTGATAGAAGAAAAAAGAAATGGAATTGGTCTGGCCCTCAATCAGATATATACTGTCGGAGATTATGTCTTTCTTGATTTGGGGTTTAGCAACAGTACAAATTTATCTTATAGTGTGGATGAACTTAGGCTTAAGATTGAAGATAGAAAAATCAATAATGCTACAAATGTTCAGTCTATTGAAGTGAAACCAGTATTCCAGCTCTATCCCTTAAAAGAATTTAGAAAGGCCTATCGGAATATCTATGCAATAAAAAAGGCGTCCTTTCCGGAGAGTAAGGTGCTTAATGTTTATTTAAATGAGAGGCAGATATCGGGGAGGAGTGTTGTTTTACCGATAAAATATAAGGATGTGATGCAGGCAGAAACTTTTTAGATAATTAATTTATCGTGATAATTTCACGATAATATTATCAATAAAGATATTTAATTCGTAATAATTAAATAATATATGTTATTTTTGTGAAAATATCACGATAATGATAGTTCGAGTAATTGTAAAAAATATTTATTCATTTAACGATGAAACGGAATTTAACTTTCTTCCAAGCCAAGCTTCAAGGCTAAAATTTCATAGATACGCTTTAGGCGATAAAGAGGTGCTAAAGTTGTCTGCAATGTATGGCGCTAACGGCTCAGGTAAATCCAATCTTATCAAATCAGTCGCCTTACTCAGAGAGTTTGTAACCACAGGAAATATTCATTTCAAATTAAGGGAGCAAAAATATAAGCTAGCTGTAGAAAATCTTTCTTTGCCGGTAGAACTGGGAATTGAATTTTATTTTAAGCACAAGCTTTTTTATTATTCGATTGCTATAAATGAAGGAAAGGTCGTAGAGGAGTATCTTTGTAATGTTGAAGGGAAAGATAATATTGACAATGTTATTTTTAATAGGACGCTTCAAGGAGCTGAGACTAAGGTCCTTTTCCATGAAGGATTTATGGATGAAAGGGATAATTCGGTTTACGCTAATCTTATTACAAAGGATTTGCTGAAAGCTAATAAATCATTGCTCTTTTTACTCAATGGTTTATCTCACGAAGCATTTGGACTATCCAGGGAGGCTTTTGAATGGTTTGATGAATTCCTTGTTATCATTTTTCCAGAAACCCGGGTAACATCATTGCCTGTGCTCTTTGATGAGGATACAAGCTTTAAGGCTTTCGCTTCTGATATGATGTGTTCTTTTGGAACTGGGATTTCTGATTTTTTTATTTTAGATATGTCTGCGAAAGAGTATTTCGGAGATAATGAGCATGAAAGGATTAAAAGGATTACCGATAAGTTGACAGAAAACCCTGAAACTGTGGCAAAGGTTGTAAATGATACGACAGGGGAGGAAGTTCATGTTGTTAATAAAGATGGTGAGATAATTGCAAAAAGGCTTTGTTTCAATCATATTTCAGAAAACAATGAAAAAATTGCGTTTAACTTTCATGAAGAATCAGATGGAACACGCCGTTTAATAGAATATATTCCCGCTTGGTATGATTTGGTCAATTCACCGAAAACATATTTGATAGATGAGATAGAGCGGAGTGTACATCCAATCATAATTAAAGAGTTATTGACTAAGTTTTCACTTGATAGGCAGACTAAAGGCCAGTTGATGTTCAGTACACATGAGTCTAATCTTTTAGATCAGTATATTCTTCGGACAGATGAGATTTGGTTTGCTCAGAAAAATAATCAAGGTGCTACCCAGATATATTCTTTGAGTAGTTACAAAGAACATAGTACAATTGATATACGTAAAGGGTACCTGAATGGTAGATATGGGGCAATTCCATTTATTGCAAATCTCCAGGACTTAAATTGGCATAAATATGCTGAGCAGGAGTAGAACATACGTTCGGCAAGATCCGGACAAGGATGCGAAACTATTCTTGATTTTTTGCGAAGGGAGTAAAACAGAACCAAAGTATTTCAATTATTTTAATCTTTTAAATTCTAGGATCAGGATTGAGGCAGTTCCTGCGGATAGTCAGGGAAATAACTCGCCATCTGGCTTAATGGATTCAGCAATGCTGGCAATTGTTAAATCGAAAGATAATCCCAATCCAGAATACGAGCTTAATGCTGAGGACGAAGTTTGGTTTGTTATCGATACTGACCAATGGGGAGCGAAGATTGATAAGCTTAGGGCAGATGCTGCTAATTTTAACTGGCAGGTGGCTCAGAGTAATCCCTGCTTTGAAGTTTGGTTGTACTATCATTTTTATGATGTTAGTCCAAGTTTCAGCGGACACGAGCAATCATCAAACTGGAAGCCTGAACTAGCGAAGCTAATAAATGGTGGATTCCATCTATCCAAACATCCAATATTTATTCAGACGGCAATTGAATATGCTAAAAAGAATTTTACGGATATCAATGTTGCATCCTGTACAGAGGTTCATATTCTTGCCGAACGTTTTATTTCCCTGATAAAGACTGAAATCGATGGTGCATTAGCTCAGCTGCCTTAATCTCAAAAATTTGTCCGTTGAGCATCGCTGCAATTTAATCTCAAAAATTTCAATGAGTGTAGCTCCCAAGCAGTTCAGGATAAATCTCGATATTCTTTAATTAAAATATAAACCACCCTTCGAGGTGGTTTTTTTATATCCAAATATTCTACCATGGAAGAATCAAAAGAACAGCAAAGCCTCCATAGGTTCTTCCAGTTTTTTATCTACCTATCGCTAGCACTGGATATCCTGATGTTTATTTATCAGCATAAATTAAGTTTCCTCATCTGGGTTCATCAATATGGGCTTGAGAGAATTTTTCACAAAATGAACCGGATAATTATTTACGGGCATCCGGTTTATAGCAGATGTTTTACCCTTTCGCTTATCGTATTGACTGCGCTCGGGACTTTAGCTAAAAAGAAAAGAAACTTAAATTCCAAAACAGAAATTCTCTATCCCTTGCTAATGGCTTTACTCTGTTATGGAATTGGCTTTTGGTTATATCAGGACAAAGGAACAGTAATCTTATTTCATTTGAATGGTGGTGATATTGGGTATCTGATTACGCTCATCTTAGGGACGGTGCTGCTTCATGTTTCGCTTGATAATATCTCCAAAATTATCTCCGCAAAACTTGGAGAGGATAAATGGAATGTTGAGGGGGAATCTTTTATGCAGGCGAAAAAGCCGGTCACTGGACCGTATTCAGTTGCCATCCCTTCACTCTTTTATTATCAGAAAAAAGTTCATAAAGGATATATCAATCTAGAGAATATCTTCCGGGGAACGATGTTAATCGGCACACCGGGTTCGGGAAAATCCTTTGGCGTAGTATTGCCATTTCTCCGGGAGCTTATCGCAAAAGAATTTTGTATTTGCCTGTATGATTTTAAAAACCCTGATTTAGCAAAAGTAGCTTATTACCATTACCTGCTTGCTAAGCAAAATGGTAAATGCTTAAAACATGAATTCCATGTCATCAACCTTACCGAGGTTGAGAAGAGTAGAAGGATAAATGTCTTGAGAAAAGATTACATCACAAGTTTAGCAGATGCATCTGAGACGGCTGAAGCTTTAGTGGAAGCTTTGAAAAAAGGTGATAAATCTGGCGGCAGTGACCAGTTTTTCACCCAGAGTGCGGTCAACTTTTTAGCGGCTTGCATTTATTTCTTTGCAAGCCACCAGGAAGGCAAATATTCTACATTCGCCCACATCCTTTCTTTTCTGAATTGTTCCTATGAGGAAATATTTGGGGTGCTTACCAAAAATGAGGAGCTCACTTCATTGCTCTCGCCATTTATGACAGCATATAAGGCCCAAGCTTACAATCAGCTTGAGGGGCAAATCGGAACACTAAAAATTTTTATTTCAAGGCTTGCAACAAAAGAGACCTATTGGATTTTCTCGGGTGATGATTTTAATTTAAAAATCTCATCAGAATACAGTCCGGCTTTATTGATATTGGCAAATGATCCCAATACGCAGAACATTAATTCTGCCTGCTATTCATTGATTTTAAACCGGCTTACCAGGCTGCTTAATTCCAAAGGCAATTTGCCCTCAGCGCTAATTATCGATGAGCTCCCAACGCTTTTTGTCCACCGCATTGAAAACCTTATTGCAACAGCAAGAAGTAATAAGGTAGCCGTTCTTATGGGTTTGCAGGAATTGCCACAGTTCCAGCAGCAATATGGGAAAGATACCGCCAGTACCATATGCGCAGTTATTGGAAACATTCTTTCTGGTTCAGTACGAAATAAAGAAACCCTGGAATGGCTAGAGCGATTATTTGGTAAGGTAAAGCAAGAATCAGAGAGCCTTTCTATAGACAGATCAAAAACATCGCTTTCATTGAGCGAGCGGTTAGAGCCGCTAATTCCTGCTGGAAAAATTGCTTCTCTGAAAGCAGGAGAACTGGTAGGGATGTTGGCAAGCGATGTCAGTGCTGATTTTTCAGGTGAATACCAAACCTCTGCTATAAACTGCCGGGTGAATCTGGATATGCAGGCACTAAAAAAGGAGGAAGCGAATTACCCCCTGATGCCCGTATTTTATGATTTCGGTGGAAAGAAGGAAGAGATACTTAAAGAAAATTTCAAAAGAATTAATCTTGAAGTATCGCAGCTAGTGAAAGCTTTTACCACTAAGACAGAGCAGGTGCCTAGCCAGCCTAAGGCTTCGATGAAGGCTCAAAGAAGTAAATAAGTCTTATTCTACAATTTAAATTTTATGGAAAATATTACTGGAAATCTGGTATTGGTACATCCGGAGCTCACGAGCGACCCGGTTAACAAACAAGGCCAAGTAGGGGTTATCATGAGCGCGGACGTAGCCTCAGATAGAATCGCCGTTAGTTTTGGGAATGCTAAACTAGGGATGTATAGTGCAGATGCGCTAATGGTGTTAAAAGACCATAATGAGCTATTAAAGTTAGCCTTGACTAAGGTTAAAGAAATGAGTTCAGAGACATTTGGTTCCTTACTTCGCATGAGTATGGATCAGGAAAGCGGCAATGTCAGTAGAATGGCAAACGCACTTTCTCTATCCAAAAATTCACCCGAGCTTATGTCCTATAGCCTATTGAGTCTGGAAGACAAACTAGGCCTAGAGGAGTCTAGGGATGCAGCTCTAGGGCAAGGCAATAGATTGGATGTGGGAAGATGAAAACATGCTTTGCAATCCTCTTTTCTATCCTTCTAGTCTTTCAGGCTAGAGCCCAGATCAAAATGGCCTTGCCTCTTAACAGCTTACACATTACTTCCGGTTTTGGATTCCGGATACATCCAGTTACAGGCATAAGAGATTTTCATAGAGGTGTTGACCTGCGGGCGAAATCCGAGCCGGTATTTGCCATTTTACCGGGCAGGGTCATAGCCTGTGGGTATCAGCCTATTTTGGGAAATTACGTTAAAATGCAACATGGGGATCTAGTTAGCATTTATGGACACCTTTCTTTGGTATTGGTGGAGGCGAGCCTGAAAATACCTGCAGGTTTCCTCATTGGCATTTCAGGAGAAAGCGGTAGAACAACAGGAGCACATTTGCATTTTGCCATCAGCCTTGGGGGAGTCTATATCAATCCCATCAGGTTTCTTTATGCGCTGGAGTCCAATAATCATTGGTAGCTCAATCTCGAGCCTAATATAAATTCATCCATCCCTTAACTACATTAAAAACAATCAGTTAAATAGATAATCATATGGAAACCTTATTTCATCAGAATGAATTCCCGGTCGATGACCTTGGGAAATTAGGCTTGGCAAAGCAGGGTGCGCTGCTACTCGAGGACGCTGATATCATGTCCATGCGCCTGGGCAGAAGAAGTGGCCTTATTTTAATTAAAAACCTTGATTTCGGTAGTTTTGAAATTGCCGCAATGGAAGCTAAAATTTCGTTACAGAGAGAAGAATCTGGTAAGGCGGCTTTACTGGTTCATCCTGTATATAATCTGCCACGACGTTTGTCTTTTTTGACCGAAAGATATGAGCAGCATTTACTTAAACCATCGATTGCCAATGTTACCATTGAAGATCCGGATAGAGAAGGTAAAGCGCTCGTAGTGGAATACGATGCCCAGACAAAAGAATTTATTAGCTACAGCCCTGAAAACGTACAGGCACCGAGCATCATCAATGCCGATTACTTAAGCCCAGAGCGGAAAGAGGATTTTAGAAGAGGGATGGCAATCGAGCTTAGCGATGGAACTATCGTGCAGCATCGGGCAACTGAGCGATTAGGCATCGCATCAAACCGGGAAAAGCTTTATTTCTTTTATGACGGCAGGGACGGTGCTTCGCATATACTTTTTGAAGGGATAGCAAATATGCCTGGAAGCGGGGAAGAGCAGAAACCCTTCCGAACAAACGGCTTTACCAGGGCTGCACAATGGCTAGATTTTGAGTCCGGCAAATTTGGGGAGCAGCTATCCAGATAACTTGATACGGGAAACATCAGCAATAAAACATGATTCCTGAAGAGTTTAAACAAAACATCAGTTTCGAAATCAGCCCATTTCACAAGCCGGTCCAGGTCGACTACCGCTTCTACTGGCCTGAAAAAAGGGTAGGGCAGCAAGAGGATCCTTTAATTTGCCATATTGAATTTAGAGCAAGCCCCGGCCCTATTAGCGAGACCGGCTACTATTCCTACTTTTTCCATTCCAAAATTCTTGAAAATGGGGATTATAAAACCATCGAGGAATTTGCGCTTGCTGCAGCTGAGTACATCGCTAAAGAAAATGGCTACAAACCACCCGAGCCTACCAATCAGCTTAGTTTATTTTAAATCACTTATAATTTATTATCGAAATGAATGAACAAAATTTAGAGTACTTGAAAAAGAGTTTAGATTACCTAGGTTTTGGCACCCGCCTTAACGACATTCTGGAATCTGCCATCAGAAAAGAGATTCCAAAGTTTACCCTTGGCGTCACCCAGCGATTTACCCCGATAGAATTCAAAGCGGATCCGGCAAAGGGTACAGATTTTATGAATTATCAGCTTAATTTTAATAAGGCTAAAGAAAATGACACCTATTTTCTAAATGATTATCAGGTGGCCTTGAAGCGCTACAATGACCCAAATCTGCGCCGCCATACTTTTGATTTAGAAAGAGATCATCGCATAACAGCTTATCAGGCCTATAAGTTATTGTCAGGCTACGCGCTGCAAAAAGAAATTTACGCTAAATCTTCAGGAGAGAAAACCGAGGCTCAGCCTGAAAAAATCAAGATATGGTTAAAGCTTCAGCAGGATATCACTGATGCTTATGGCAATCATCCCTTAAACCGCTTTTATCCAGAATATCAGTTTAATTTAGAAAAAGCTATGGATAAATACCCCTTGGCGAACCTTAATGCAGCTGAAAAAGAAAAGGCGATGGAGCAGATGTCACATGGTACACCAGCCCTTCTGGCGATGACAGTTGAAAAGCGTATCATACCGGTATACGTCTCAGCAAATCCAAAAATAAAGGCGCTTGATGTGTTTTCGGAAAAAATGCTCCCCATCCGTGATGAGCTTATATTTCCTGATAAAGACTATTCAAAGAAGAACAGTCCTCAGCAAAAAGCAGAAAGCGCAGCTGAGGCCGCTAATGAGCGAATGCCTTGGGAGCAGGATAGAGATGCTAACCAGCAGCAGCAAGGGATGGGCAGGTAATCCAATGAGAAAGCTATTTCAAAAGATAGACCGTATCCGCGAGAGCGGATACGTGTCTTTAAAGGTCGATGAGGAAAATCCCCATGCACATTTAAATGATCAGCGGTTTAAGGTTTCCAGCATGGGTATTCCGGATATTAAGTGCAGGATAACATTAATCATCGCCGGAAAGGAGATTGATTTTACCATCGACCAGGTTTATTAAATATATTTTTATGAGTAAAATTGGAATAAAAACACCCATAAGCTATTATGGAGGAAAGCAAAAACTGGCTAAAAAGATTATTTCCCTCATACCGGAACATACATTATACTGCGAACCATTTATCGGAGGAGCAGCAGTGTTTTTTGCTAAAGAAAAATCAAATGTGGAGGTCATTAACGATACCAATGGCGAGCTTATTAACTTCTACAGGGTTGCAAAAGATGATTTTGTTTCTTTGGAAAAGGAAATTAGGATTAGCCTGCATAGCCGCGACCTGCATCGGAAGGCATCGGTTATTTATAATAACCCGGATATGTTTTCAGATATCAAACGCGCCTGGGCAGTGTGGCTAAGCAGTTCCCAGAGTTTTTCTTCCCAGCTGGATAGTAATTGGGGATATGATAAGAAATCAAATACGACTACCAAGAAAATCCAGTCTAAAAAAGAAGGTTTTGTTGAAGAGTTGGCCATTAGGCTCCAGAACTGCCAAATTGAATGTGCCGACGCCTTGTATATTATCGGTAGCCGCGATACAGAAAATAGCTTTTTCTATTGCGACCCGCCGTATTATAATTCCAACTGCGGCCATTACGATGGCTATTCCCAGGCAGACTTTGAAGCTTTGCTTTTTCTGCTCTCTAAGATTAAAGGTAAATTTCTGCTTTCCTCATATCCATCCCCGCTACTTACTGAATACACAAAGGAATATGCTTGGTCTACCTGGTCAATTGAGCAGCGAGTATCAGTCAATGCAAAAGCAGGTAAAGAAAAATTAAAAATTGAGGTACTAACGGCCAATTATCCCATTGATAAAACAGCAGACATTTAGCGATGTTTTTTCATCTGATGCTAAATTTATATAGTGGTTTATTCGCTACTTAATTTTCAATATACGAATGCCTTGGGAATCGGATTAGAATCTTAGCTGTCCCTGTAAGTTCTGAGTATCATGGTTGTATTATAAACGACCGTGATACTTGAGCAAGTTTTGGATGTAGGCAAAGAATGTCACAAGCAAAGCGTATAAGTTTTTATCTAGCTCTACTAGATTAAAATAATGAGCTACAAAATGAATAGGCGAAGGTTGATGTTTTATTGCTAAACCTAAAATTAAAACGATGATGTGTGTTTTAACAGTTTACCAAGAGAAGATCCTCAGATTGATATCAGAAGGATATACAAGTGAAGAAATCGGAAATAAAGTTTTCAAAAGCCCAAGGACAATTGAAGGGGTAAGGAAGGGATTAATAAATTTAACAAAAACAAAAAATACCGCGCATCTCATTGCATATGCATTACGAAATGGCTTACTAATATAAATCATCCCAGATTATTCCTTATTTATAAAACCAACACCCGGTCTAAGCCATTTTGCTCATTCCTGTTTTCCCTGATCCATGGTGCGTGCGAAATGTTATGTTTGTTTAATCTAAAACTAGCGCCCCGTGAAAAAAGCCACCGCTGCAAAATATAGCTGCGTCATCCTAGACGATGATGCAATGAGTGTGGAAATCCTCAAGCAATACATCTCCAGGATTGAGACGATGGAATTGACAGCAAGTTTTACCGAGCCTGTTGAAGCAGCAGCCGCTTTCCTGGATTATGAGATGGTTGACTTTTTATTTCTGGATATACAAATGGAAGTATCAGGGCTAGACATCGCCAGAATGTTCAGAGACAAAGCCCGCTTCATCGTTTTCGTAACCGGTTACAAAGAATTCGCGCTCGAAGCATTCGAAAATGGCGACGCCTATTTGGTAAAGCCAGTTGATTTTAAAACACTGCTCCGAGCAATTAAACATGTCACCGCCAGGTCCGCAAAACAATCCGCGCTTAGATTATAGTATAGCAACTCACCATCAGACTTTACACATAATAAAAATAAATTAATTATTTAATCAGATTTTCCTCCATCAGCCAGGCTAGTAGCTTTATCAAAGCACGTAAATACTTCCTTTCAGTCTAGGCATAATTTCCCAACAACAGCACATTAGAAGTGCATTGGCTAATGCTTTGAGCCCAGCGAGCCATCATATTTAACATATAAATTGCTTTAGCCAATTCAAATAAATTAAAGCCTAATCTATAGAATTAAAAAAGTTCTAAAACACAGACATCAATCCTTCAAAACTCCGTAAATACCAAAATTGAAAAAATGAGGGGGCGGGGTCCGCAGGCCGCGATTTTAATAGTGGATGGTCGTCTAGTAAAGCTATGCTCAGACTTTGCAAAGGTTATATTAAGCTTGTGTAAGATAATAATCAATACAAACAAAGAACGCTACTCCATTAGCACGAAAATCCAACTGAAAAGACAATCAGGTGGAATAGGCGTGGTAGTAAAATATAATTCTGTTTTACACACTTATTTCAGGCCAATTGACTGAATGTTAAGTATTGCTTTTTAATTTTTTGGTACATGATCATCTTTGCAAAAGGCTGAAAAAAACCAAAACTCTAAAAATGAAGCGAATTGGGAAATTAACACACGAGGGGCGAAATTATATTATCTATGCAGCCTTGGAACCTGAATCGCCAGATGTCTCCAGAACTAACCGGTGCATTTGGCTCCGTTTTGAAAACCTTATTGAAAATCATTTCAAGGAACAGCGGAGAAAGATATTCTATACCGATAAGTTAAACATCAGCCCCTCAAAGCTTGAAAGGCTATGCAAACAAAACAGCGGTCTTAGCCCATCTGCATATTTACTCAGGCGCATCCTCAGAGAAGCCGAGCACCTTTTGGCGGACAGCAGCATGCAAATCAAAGAAATAAGCTACTCGCTAGGCTTTGCCCAGCAATCCCACTTTACCCAATACTTTCGCCTTTACAAAGGGAAAAGCCCAGGTCAATTTAGGGCCAATCTTCAAAACACACCGCAATAATCTTAGGCCAAAAAACATTCGCATAAAACTAACTACAAGCTTCAGCTATGATCCAAGCATTGCAAAAAAACACTTCGAGACTCCAATCATTTTCTCCGTAAATACCAACTATAGAATTAGAGGGGGGCGGGATCCGCATGCCGCAATCTCGTAGAGCAATGACCGCTTCAGGAAGAAATAGCCCGTTCATATCGAACGCGCTATCATATTGACTTTTTAAGTTTTCTTGAATATAACCCTAAAATGATACCCAGAAGATAAAATCTTCATCTGGAAATATCTTTGAAATAATGCCGAGAAAATTAGAAAGGAAGATAGAGCTCTTAGAGTCTGCATTAAAAAGCGATTGTTGCCATCAAGGGATATGGATGTAATTAATTATATTTAGCAGATCTAAATTTTAACAAATTATTTAAATGATACGCTTACCCGCTCGATTCCAGGCTGTATTAGATAAGGCAGATAAAAAACTGCAAGCTGATGGTGCAAGGATTATACAAAATTACCAAGTGCTCTTAGAACGAAATGATGTGTATTTTTTTCGGGACTACACCGACCACGGCATAGAACATATCAACGGGGTGTTAAGGTCCTCAGATAATTTAATCTGCCCGGAGACATTTAATTTGCTTGATGCGAAAGATATCCTGGTTGGCATTTTCTCTGTATTGCTTCATGATATAGGACTGCACCTCTCACCAGAAGGTTTTAAAAGCTTATTAAATGGTGTTTGGGATAGCAAAAGGATTGTGGCTTTTGATAAGAAAACCTGGGCAGAGGAATGGCAAGACTTTCTAAAGGACGCAAAGAGATATACCGAACAGCAAAAAATAAACATCTGGGGAGACAGCAATGCAATAGTCAAAGAACCGAACCTTAATAATCTAGATGAGGCCGATAGAAAACTTATAGGCGAGTTTATAAGAAGGCACCATCCTAGGTTGGCCCATGAGATCGCTATAAACGGTTATCCTTATTCCGAAGGAGGTGATAATGAGCTGAATGCAGGTATAGATAAAAATATTTGCGAGTTAAGCGGCCTAGTGGCTCGATCGCATGGAATGAATATCCGGGCCAGTTATGAGCCTTTAAAAAGTAAATATGCAGCGAGCTGGAAAAAGCCCTTCGGCGTTAAGATAATTTTCTGGATGGCGGTGCTAAGGATCGCCGACTACATACAGATTGAGAGTGAGCGTGCACCGAAAATATTGCTTAATATCAAATCTTTTTCAAGCCCATTTTCAAAGGCTGAGTGGGAGCTGCATAATTGTATAGATTTTGTGGATCCAGAGACAGATGACCCGGAGCTACTCAATGTACATGCCTCCCCAAAGGATCCCATCCAGTTCCAGAAGCTCGATGGCCTTTTAAAAGATATACAGAAAGAACTCGATACCACATGGGCGGTATTAGGAGAGGTTTACGGTGCACTTTTTAAGATGAAATATAGGCGCCTGGCTTCCAATATCCAGGATACCGATACCTTTGCCAAAGGGGTAGATTATATCCCTTTTCCGCTAAGGTTCAAAACGGATCCATCATTACTAGGTTTGCTGATAGCACCCCTCTATAATAATGAGCCGGGTGTTGGGGTGAGGGAGCTATTACAGAATGCACTGGATGCTTGCCTGGAAAGAGTGTACCTTGAGAAAGGGGACAGTTCTTATATGCAAAAAATCCAAATCAGTTTAAAAGGGGCTGTGGATGGGATTTACTTTAGAATTGAAGATAATGGGGTGGGTATGGATTTGGCTACACTAACAAATTATTATTTTAATTCTGGAAAATCGTATCGGAATAGTAGTGAATGGGCTAAGTTATATAGCGGCAGTAAAGGTTCTGAAGTTTTAAGGACTGGGCGGTTTGGTATAGGTGCCTTGTCAAGTTTTTTATTGGGTAATGAGGTTAAGATCAGTACTAGGGCAATGAATGCCCCATATGGTTTAAGTTTTACGATGCGCCCTTTCGAAGATTCGGTTATCATAAATAAAGATTATACATTGGAGGTTGGCACTTCAATAAGTATTAAAATCAAACCGGAGGTTCAGACTAAAATTTTCGCTGCCCTAGACAATGCACCAGTTGAGCGCCTTTCTTGGTTTAAATCCTACGTGCTCAAAAACGATCATATCCATACGAATATTGCTGAGGAATTGAAGCCAGCGTTTGATTTTCTTGAGGAAAGTAAAATAATACCGGCAATCAGGGAAGGAGCGGGATGGAAATCCTTTAGGGCTAATGGTGTGGATGTATATTTCAATTATGGTATTATTGATGACGCCGCACCGTATAGGGTTAATGGGCGCCTGGTTCATAATGGCTTTGAGATAAAGGGTGGATATGATATGCCACTTAGCAAATATTCATGGTATTTGCCAAACGTTTATGTTGAGGATAAGGATTCAGCGATTATGCTTTCTCTGGATAGAAATTCAATTTATAATGATAGGCTCCCTTTTCAAGGTATGTTAATTAATCAGATAGCTTGTGGAATAATCGAGGATATTGAGGCTATGGAATTTGATGATTATGGAGAGTTTAAGGTGCCAAAAGAAAGAAAATTGAGTTTTGCACCTGCCTTTAGCATATCAGATCATATTGTTTGTTTTAAGGATCATTATAGTTTTAATTTACCCTTTATCCTTAAAGGCTTGGGTTGTGATAAAATATATAATATGATGATGGACGAGGCTGGGCCTGAGCCAGCTTTTGATGATGTATTTCTAGAAGACTCCGCATACAGGTTAAGTAGGAATGGAAATAGCTTAAGAAGCTGGTTTAGCTTAGGTAGGTTTAATAAAAAATATAAAAGTTTGTATAGCCAACAGTTGGTCTTTATCGATCCGGTTTATAAAGCTGAACAAAAAATGATGAGTGGATCATCTGAGGTGATTGATGCAGAGGCTAGATTAAAGCTTTTGAGTAAACAGATTGAGGATGAGAAGGTTGCGATAGAAGATGATTTTTTGAATAAAGAAGTATTGTTGAAAAAAAGTCCAGCCCTAAAAATAACGAGAGATAGCTTTATTTGGGATGGGGATTTGAGTATCCCTGGTTTAATCGATGCTTTTGAGGGCTATTATAACGGTGATTATAAAATACCTTACGACCGCTCTAAAAGAAGAATTGCTTCCAGAGTTTTGAGCTAGGTACTTAATTTTAATAACTAGGGTTGGGCAATATCTTTAAGGTTTTTCAATCGGCTTGAATTTTCCATTTCAAATAGTTTATTTCAGCTCAGAGAGCATGGGTGCTTTAAAGTAATAAGTTTCGTCGTAAAGCTGATCAATAAACCATTTGGCCAGTAGCTCGCGGCTCATTTGAAAGGGTTTTAAGATATGGTCAAAAGCTGATAGAAAAAAAGACTTTTGCGATTTGCATATGGTGCAGGATAAATATAACCTCAAGGATATGATTGAGCTTCACCGTCAGAGGTATGAGTGGACTCATGATGAAGCATTAATCCGAAGGAATTTCACTGACTTTGCAATTGCAGAAGCTGATAATCAATTCAAATTGAAATACTTAATTTTAGGTATTTTAGTTTTTTAGCCTGTAACTAGGATCATGATTAACTAGACTTTGATAGAAGCCTAAAGAAACGCCTTTAAATAATATTGATACGAAAGCCAGCATCGGCATTTAATCCAATAGTGCAGGGTTAGCTAAATTTGGAATAGGGGCGTGTCATTAGTCCTTAAAATACTCAGTTCCGCTATTACTAACGAATCCTTTCTTTCCATTCATGGTTTCGACTTCATATAATGTAAAAACCTGCCCAGCCTTAAAGTCCCTAATAGAGGTGAGATAGTTTATTTTCTTGTACTTCGGCTTAATATAATGAGCAGTTTCGGTAAGCATGCCAACTAGATTGCCTTTGACTAGGGTGAGGGGTAGCCGGGTATCGTAAATAGTCTCTATTATAGGTGGAACAATCATTTTTCCAAAGTCATTGAAAAAACCGTAAGTCCCATTTTTAACTAGAATGATTATTTCAGGATTTAGCCCATGGTCTATTTTTACAAGCTCATATTCAGCCGGAATAATTATCTTTTTAGTGATGGCATTATAGAGCCCTTTTTTTCCATTTTTAGAGATATGGATCAAAAAGGGATAATAGTCATCTGTTTTAACATCCTGATAGGAAATAGACAAAGCGTTTTTTGCACTATCAATATTGAGCATATTGCCAGCGCCCTCCAGAGATAAGGTCGAATTTAGGCTTATCGAACCCATGTCATGAATGGTTGGTAAGGTGTCTAGAACCTTTTTGTCACTGAATGTTTCTTTCCCTTCCTTTGCACCCCTACTAGCTCCCCAGGTGACCTCCCGATCTCCAGTTTTTTCCAGAAAAACAAAATAAAACCTTTGAGGCACTACGAGCTCTGCCTTACTATTGACGAGGCCGTTGAGATTTCCTTTACTTATTTTAAAGCTCAGGTTCCGCATGCGTTCTATATTATCATATAAAGCAGGCAATAGTTCCTTACTATCATAATAGAGCGCCTTTTTACCTTTTTTGCAGGCTATAACGGTTTCATAACTATAAGAATCAAAACTGAAGGCATCGAATTCTTTTTCAATCGGAACAATAGTTTCATTGAGGTGGTTTATGACGAATTTACGATTGCCTTTAGCGACCTCCATCAGACTTTTAAAAGCTTTTCCATCGGTCCAGTAAAAGCAAATTTTTCCTACAGTCGAATACATTGGTTTAATAACTATATTCCCATACTGATCAGAAAAACCCCAGAGATCTTTTATCCTATAAGGGACTAAAAAATTAGCAGAGGCAGGTGTATGCTTTATTTTAGATTGCCCATATATGGCGGTGGCCAAGTTGATAAAGATGAATAGCGTAAGTAGCGTTCTAGACTTCATGGATGTAATCTTTCAGCTAATATAAATATTACCAAAGTACTACCTATGTGCTGGCGCAAATTGATTAAATATTTTTCAGGCCATCATGTTTTTCAATTCACTGCTTCCCCTTTGAATCCCCGCTGCAAAATAAATTAGATAGATGCTTCTATTATTGCGGGTGAGCTGAGGGGGCAGCCTTAGGCCTTGCCAAACCTAGTATCAACTTTAATTTCAGTGATGAGTACTACCTGAACCAGTTCATGATAGCCTGCAAATAGCGGATCCAATAAGATATTGCTCTCCAGTGGGTTTAATGCAGATCTCACTTTCAGGCCTAAATAATTATGTGCTTTAAAAAAATCATCCCCCAGACTTTTGCTATTCAAATTATCGAGATCCTTCCAGTCTTCAGGGTAGCCTAATTGCGGAAGCGTAAATATTTTACCATTAGAATCGTCAATTTCAATTTCCATAATATAAAGCTGCTCTGGAAGCTCCTCATTATCAAAATGTACTACATTTTCCAGAAGCGCAAGTGAAGAAGTTTCAGAAGTATATAACACATAACTACCCTTATCATTCCATCTTCCCCCAGCTCGAAATGCACCATTACCACTTAAATCCCTCGTTCGCGCTAAATTTTTGACAATCCTATAAACCCGCATTAGCTATACACACCTTCTTCAATTCTATAAAGTACATCCTCAACCATCCCAATGCCAGTTGGAGTGGATAACAATGCCAATGGAGGATTCCCATGAAGCGCTTTATTTGGCTTAGATAACCAGCGTTCAACTTTTTCCTTATGATCAAAGACTTGATAGGTATGCTCGAGTACTTTAGCAACTTCAATAATTATTGAAGATGATCGTTTGTCAAGTTTGTCTTCAGATTTTTTTCGCTCTAATGTTTTAATCGAAAGATTTAATACATCCTCTACAAAGTTCTTTTTAGTCATCCCGGAGAATGAAATCACAGATTCAGCTGTAGCTTTACTGACCCCAGCGATGGATAGTAAAACCAAATCATAATAAGATTTGAAATTATCTTGATTCAGCTGATTTCCACCGAGAATATCATGTAAATCTGGATAATTCTTATGAGATGTAAATTTCATTTTACGACATTTTTATCAAATATAACAAAAAATGTCGTATAATGTTGTGTAGAACTAATTATGTTATATAAACTTTTTTCATAAAGTTTATAGATAATAGATTCTTATTCATTTAGATATTAATTGAGCTTTCCCTTTAATCCACAAAATAGCTCATGTTTTCCACAACATTTTATTTACTAACAAAATTAGCTTTATTTTGTTAATCTTATTATTCGCTAAAAATAATAGTAATTAATGTATAAAGAATCATGGAAGGTAAGCAGGAAGTTATTGGGCGTCTGCGTCAGGATTTGCTGGCTATGCAGGGCTACAAGCCTTCGCAAGCCGCAAAAATAGAGCGCATTGGGATGGGAGAGCTTGAAGAGGCTTTTCCTAGTGGCGCCTTTCCAAGAAGGGCAATACATGAATTCGTTTGTCACTCTGTTGAAGAGATAGCGGCAACAGATGGTTTTATCGGAGGTCTACTTTCTGCCTTGATGATAGATGGCAAGGCTTGCGTCTGGGTATCAACGCAGCGACGACTTTTTCCGGCCTCGCTGGCAGCCTTTGGGGTAGAGGCGGATCGGATTATTTTTATTGATGTAAGCTCAGAGCGGGAAGCGTTGTGGGTGATGGAAGAGGCCTTGGCTTGCGAAGGATTGGCGGCTGTTGTGGCCGAAGTGGATGCCTTATCACTTATTGATTCCAGGCGCCTACAGCTTGCGGTAGAGAAAAACGGCATACCTGGCTTTGTTATCCGTAAAGACATCAGGCGAATGGCCAGTACCGTGTCGACTGCACGTTGGCGCATTTCGCCAATTCCCTCTGCTGATGAAAGTGCCCTTCCGGGTCTTGGTTTTCCTCGCTGGCAAGTGGAATTGCTGAAGGTACGTAGCGGGAAGCCGGGAATATTTTTTCTCGAATGGGCGGGTGATATTTTTTCGCAGCTTGCTAAACCTGAGAGTGCTCAGCCCATTTATTTACCTTTTGAAAATATTGGTTAATCATGGGCCACCGCTTTGTATCGATATGGTTTTATCATTTGCTCTCTGACTGGCAAGTTATCCGCAGGCCAGAGCTTAATGCGACGCCTTTTGTTTTCGTATTGCCCGTGCATGGCCGAATGATCGTTACGGCAGTAAGCACTTTGGCAGCAAAAGCAGGCATAAAGGTTGGCATGCCGGCAGCAGATGCCAGGGCAATTTGCCCAGGTCTTGAAGTATTGGACGATAAGCCTGGACGTGCAGAGAAGTTGCTTCGAGGACTCGGACGATGGTGCATCCGCTATTCGCCGATTGTATCTATCGACAGCTTTTCGATGGATGGTTTGATGCTTGATGTTAGCGGATGTACGCACCTCTGGGAAGGTGAACGAAATTATTTGATAGACATAAATTTCCGCTTAAAAAGTAAAGGTTATTCGCTAAGATGCGCTATTGCAGATAGCCCTGGAGCAGCTTGGGCGGTTTCCAGATACGGAACACGTAGCCAAATCGTGCCATCCGGGACGATGGTTAATGTGCTGGGCGAATTAAGTCCTATTGCATTAAGGCTGGAAAATACGACGCTCATAAAATTAGAGAAGCTCGGTTTTTATAAAATCAAAAGTTTTTTAAATATGCAAAGGTCAGTGCTCAGGCGACGTTTCGGTGAAGCTTTTTTGCTCCGCCTTGCCCAGGCGCTGGGTAATGTTGAAGAGCAGCTAGTGCCTTTACAATTGCCCGTAGATTTCAGAGAAAGACTGGCCTGCATGGAACCTATCCGGACCCGTGTAGGTATTGAGCAAGCGATTGAAAAGTTACTTTTAGTTTTATGTAAACGCCTGGCAGCAGAGGGTAAAGGGGTGCGCTTTGTCACTTTGAATGCATATAGGGTTGATGGAAAACTTTTGCAGGTATCTGTTGGAACCAGTAGCGCTTCGAATGATGTAGCGCATTTATTCAAGTTATTTGCGTTAAAGATTGACAGTATTCGGCCAGGACTTGGGATTGAGCTTTTTGAGCTAGAGGCGGTTAAGGTGGATAGTGTTGCGCTTCCGCAGGAATCGCTATGGGCACTAAATTCAGGAATAAATCATAAAAGCGTCTTGCAGTTAATTGATAGGGTAACGGGGAAAATTGGGCCTGGGGTGGTGCACCGTTATGTACCGGTATCCCGCTACTGGCCAGAGCGAAGTATAGCTTTAACACATTCGATTGCTGAGGAAAAAGTGTTGGACTGGAATCTTGATAAGCCACGGCCAACACATCTGCTGGCTGAGCCTGAGGCTGTGAAGGTGATGGCATTGGTACCGGATCATCCACCTAGGTTTTTTATTCATAATGGCGAGCAGCACCGGGTAATTCGGGCAGATGGACCGGAGCGGATTGAGCGGGAATGGTGGCTAGATGCCGGGGAACATAGAGATTATTATCGGGTGGAGGATGAAAAGGGTGGTAGGTTCTGGATTTACCGCTCTGGACACTACGGCCAGTCTTCGGGTTTTCAGTGGTTTATACACGGTTATTTTGCTTAAAAGGATTGAGATTTGATATGGAATTTAAATATACTGAGTTACAGATAACCTCTAATTTTAGCTTTCTGCGTGGGGCTTCACATGCGCATGAGCTGGTAAAAACAGCAGCTGAATTGGGTTATGATAAAATAGCAGTAACCGATCGCAATACGCTGGCCGGAATAGTCCGTGCTCATGCAGCTTGTAAAGAACATGGTTTGGGGTTCATTCCCGCTTGCCGCCTGGATTTATTGGATGGGCCAAGTTTACTTGCATTTCCCAGAGACCGGGAAGCTTATGGACAACTTTCTGCTTTATTAACATTAGGGAATATGCGAGCGGAGAAAGGCGAATGCCATTTGTCTAGGTCTGATGTGTTTGCACATCGTCAGGGCATGATTTTCATTCTGGTTATGCCTGATGTCCTAAATAGGCGCTTTGAGTATGAGCCTTCATTTATTTCCGCTGTGGAGGATTATGCTGCTAAGCTGCCCGGGCAGCTCTATCTGTCCGCTTCGAGGACTTATAGTGGCTATGATGAAAAATTGCTTTTCCGTACCCAGCAGTTATGTGATAGGTTTAATGTAAAAATGGTGGCTACAGGTAATGTATATTACCATACTGCGGAACGTCGGGAACTGCAGGATGTGCTAACCTGCGTGCGGGAAAAGTGCACTATTACGGATGCCGGGTTTCGCCTTCATGCAAATGCAGAAAGATATTTAAAGCCGGTGGAAGAGATACACCGGCTGTTCAAGAAATATCCGCAGGCATTATCCTCAGTTCTTGAAATTTCTAAAGCCTGCCAGTTTTCTCTGGATGAATTGCGCTATGAATATCCTATTGAAATTAATAAAAGTGGACGAGCTCCATTAGAAGAGCTAGAATACCTAACATGGAAAGGCGCCCGAGCATTTTATGGGGAAGAGGTACCGGAAAAGGTAGTGAATATGATTCACCATGAGATGGATTTTGTACGCCGCATGGATTATGCGAACTATTTTTTATTTGTAGAGGATATTGTTAGCGAAGCTAGAAGAAGAGGCATTTTGTGTCAGGGAAGAGGTTCTGCCGCGAATTCAGCCGTCTGCTTTTGTTTAGGGATTACTTCAGTAAATCCAATGAAGTTTGATTTGCTTTTTGAGCGCTTTATTTCTTCTGCCCGCAATGAGCCGCCAGATATAGATGTAGACTTTGAGCACGAAAGGCGGGAGGAAATCATCCAGTATATTTATCAAAAGTATGGCCGTGACCGGGCAGCTATTGTAGCTACGGTGACCCAGCTTCATCAAAAGGGGGCTATCCGGGATGTAGGCAAGGCAATGGGAATATCTTTAGATACCATAAATAAATTATCCGGCTCTCTTTGGGAATTTACGGATGAATGGTTTGAAGGGGCAAGGGTAACAGAATCAGGCCTTAATCCCGCCGACCCTCATTTAAAAAAGGTGCTCTCCTTAACATCGCAGATGATGGGCTTTCCACGCCAGCTTGGCCAGCACACTGGGGGATTTGTGGTGACTAATGGAAAGCTTACAGATCTTTGCCCAATACTGAATGCAAGGATGGCGGATAGAACCAATATTGAGTGGAATAAGGATGATATTGATGCGCTGGGTTTTTTAAAGGTAGATGTCTTGGCTCTAGGCATGCTGACCTGTATACGAAAAGCTTTTGATTTATGCCGGGACCATTATGGCAAGGATTTAACGTTAGCAAATATTCCGCAGGATGATGAGCAGGTTTATGCAATGATTCAGCTGGCGGATACCCTTGGCGTATTCCAGATTGAAAGCCGTGCGCAGATGCAGATGCTGCCAAGACTGAAACCTAAAAACTTTTATGATTTGGTGATTGAAGTGGCTATTGTTCGTCCGGGTCCAATACAGGGGGATATGGTGCATCCATATTTACGCAGAAGAAATGGGGAGGAGGATGTGAGTTACCCTTCCAAAGAACTTGAAGAAATCCTAGGACGAACGCTTGGTGTGCCGCTATTCCAAGAGCAGGCCATGAAGATTGCCATCGTAGCTGCTGGGTTTACACCAGCCGAGGCAGATGGACTGCGCCGTAGTATGGCGACTTTTAAGTTTAAAGGGATGGTAAATCAGTGGGAAGAAAAGCTTATCAATGGCATGGTGGCAAAAGGCTACACGGTAGAATTTGCGAAAAGGATTTTTCGCCAGTTGGAAGGTTTTGGTAGCTATGGTTTTCCTGAAAGCCATGCCGCTAGTTTCGCGCTCTTAGTCTATGTGTCCTGCTGGCTAAAACATTATTATCCTGATGCGTTTGCGGCTGCTTTGCTCAATAGTATGCCGATGGGATTTTATCAGCCCGCCCAGATTGTGATTGATGCTAAAAAACATGGGGTAAAAGTACTCGAAGTAGATGTAAACTTTTCTAAATGGGATAACCTTTTGGAAGCAAAAAATGGCAACTATTATGCTATCCGGCTTGGATTTAGGCAGGTGAAAGGTATTAGAGAAGATGATGTGGAGGCTTTGACTAGCGGGCGGAATGCTGGATATAAAGGCATCACAGCTATACGCGATGCAGGGGTTTCGCTTGCTGCCTTGCAGCTCATGGCAGATGCAGATGCTTTCCGCTCGATAGGACTCGACAGGAGAAAAGCACTATGGGAGGTTACTGCGCTTGCAGATATGCCGGTAGAAATTTTCAAAGGGCAGGTCTCAGAAAGCCAGCTGGAAACTCAGGTGGAGCTTCCCTTTATGAGCAAAGGTGAACATGTGGTGCAGGATTACCAGACAACAGGATTATCACTAAAGGCGCATCCCGTAAGTTTTGTGCGTGCCCAGCTCGATATGCTTAACATTAAAAGTGCAAAACATATTAATGAGGTGGCTAACGCCGGGCAATTGGTTAAAGTGGCGGGACTGGTATTGGTTCGGCAACGTCCGGGAACCGCGGGAGGGGTTTGTTTTATCACTATAGAAGATGAAACGGGTTATTCCAATCTTGTGGTCTTTGAAAAACTTTTTGAAACTTACCGCAAGGAGATTTTGCACTCACGGCTTCTTATGGTAGAAGGTCGGCTGCAGCGGGAAGGCCGCGTAGTGCATGTGATTGTGAGTAAATGTGTTGATTTGACGAAAATGCTAGGTAAATTGGTTCAGCGGGAATTAGATGAGTTGCCAGTGATGACCTTGTCACGTGCGGACGAAACGTCTGCGCCATATCCAGCCCAGGATAAACGTTCTCAGGTTCGTGAGGAAATAGATAAGGCTTCCAAAGGAGCTTTTCATAGTGGAAGGAATTTCAGGTGATAAATTTTTAACATTGGCGACTTTATTTCATCAAAGAAATACAATGTTGACAGCTATCCGAATTAAAGTTTAGTTATTCTTGCGGACTGGACCCCGTAAGCTAGGCCGAGAAAACCAGATAAAGGCTATTGCATTGCAAGGTTATCCCAAGTGGGTGATGCAAAGGAAATCAAACTCAGTTTTTCGTTCTGCATAAATTCTGCGATATTGTAGCTGAAAACATAAAAGGTCAACGATGGCAACAGCATTCTTAAACATTAGTATTGATGGCGCAGCGATTCCTGTAGATTTTAATCTCTTATCAGTGGGTGTTCAGCATGAGCTGAATAAAATTTCTGAAGCGCAGCTGTTATTCTTAGCGGACGCTGCAAGAGATCCTTTTGCGATTAGTGACAGCGGGATTTTTAAAGTTGGAAGCTTGGTAGAAGTTCGGTGCGGATATTCTACAGCACAGGCTGACCTTATCTTTTCGGGCATTGTTACCGCACAGTCAATGGACATGGGTCGTGGCAATGGCGTTCAGTTTAAAATAATCTGCAAGCATAAGGCAGTACTGATGAGCCTGCCGCATAAATCACGCGTGTTTTCTGATGTGAAAGATTCTGAAATCTGGGCGACACTAATCTCAGCTGCAGGTCTTGAGGCAAAGGTTTCACCGAGCTCGTTATTGCATGAAAGTTTGGTTCAGCATGATTGTTCGGATTGGGACTTTATCGTCCAGCGGGCACAGCGGCTGGGCTTTGATGTCATTTGCGAGGCGGATGGCGGCCTTCGCATAACGCCAGCTGACTTAAATATTTCTGAGCGACTAAGTTTATCTTATGGTGAGACAATACTTGATTTCAAAGCGCATTATGATGCCTCTGGGCAGCTACCTGGATTATCCGTTTCGGGCTGGGATAGTAGCAATCAGGAGGAGTTTAGTGAGGCGGCTGCAGAGCCGGTGCTCAGTGGATTTGCTGGGCCGAACCAAGAAAATTTAAACAACATTTTTTCTGAAAACGGGAATGCCTTCAGTGCTGCGATTAGCGAAGTGCAGGATGCCGCGCAGAGGGCGGATAGTGAGTTACTGCGGATGCGGCTTTGCGCTTTAAGGGGCGAAGTTCAGTTTTACGGGGAGGCCTCACTGCTCCCTGGTGATCTCATTGCGCTTCGAGGACTGGGCTCTCTATATAGCGGTAAGGCTTTTGTATCGGGTGTTTATCAGGAGTTTGGTGGAGGTGATTGGATTACAACTGCCCGCTTTGGCTTGGAGCAGGCAAAGTCTGCGGAGACTGAGCTACAAAACAGATTGTCCGAAGCTACCAATTTGCAAGCTTCCTCGGTGCAGACATTGCGTATCGCAAAGGTGCTGGAAGTTTCTAGCGATCCGGATGGAGCCTTCCGGATTCAAGTGCAACTGCCAGGCCTAGGCTTGGAGATGCTTTGGGCTAGGGTTTCAGGATTTTATGCTAGTCGAGGTTCGGGTGCATTTTTTATGCCGGAGGTGGATGATGAGGTACTTGTTGGTTTTTTGGGTGAAGATTTTGCTTCACCTGTGGTCCTGGGTTCGCTTTACAGTGCTGCTCATCCGGCGCCTGTAAGCCAGAATAAACATAATGATATCAAATTGATTTCTACTCGTTCTGGCCTTGCCTTAAGTTTTAACGACGCGCAAAAAGTTATTTCGCTCTCTACGCCTGGGGGTGCAAAGGTTGAGATGAATGATGAGAAGGCTATCCTTAAATTTGCCGATCAAAATGGAAATCAGTTTATCTTGGGACGAGAGGGTATTTCCATCACAAGTACCAAGGGAATTAGCCTCTCTGCTGCGCAAGGGATTACTGCGATAAGCGAGCAAGGAAAGATTAGCCTAAAAGCTTTACATATTGAAAATGCTGCTCAAGTGAGCTTTAGTGCCGATTCGGGAATGGAAACTAAACTTAGTGCTGCTGCACAGCTGAGTATTCAGGGTGCTATTGTTAAAATTAATTAATCGTTATGGGTAAGCCTGCTGCAAGAATAAATGATATGCATCTTTGTCCGAAGGTTGAGGGAATTCCAGTTATTCCGCATGTTGGTGGACCCGTTATCGGGCCCGGTGTTCCAACAGTGCTCATTGGTGGGGTGGCGGCTGCAACGGTGGGGGATATGGCGCTTTGTATGGGGCCACCGGATGAAATTGTCGAGGGTTCCGCAACAGTTTTTATTGGCGGAAAGCCTGCAGCTAGGATGGGTGATGCAACGTCGCATGGAGGCAATATTGCGCTGGGTTGTATGACGGTGCTCATTGGGGATTAGACAGTCATTCTGACTGGGTGTTTTTTTGATTTGTGTTTTTGCTAATTCCCTTTAAATACGATTTATTTACCTGGTGAATTTATATCTTTCCTGGATAACGTCCCGCCCAATTAAAAATAACGATGTTTGTTTCTTGATTTATCTGCTTTGAGCTCAGCAATAAGCTCGCTTGCAGTTTTTCTTCTTGAACCCTCTACCCAGGCGATGAGTTCAGACTTGCTGAAATATAACCTTTTGCCTGGTTTACATACAGGTATTTCCATTCTGTTAACCTTGGCATATAATGACTGAACGGTAACTTTGAGAAAATCTGCTGCTTCTTTTACATTCAGAAGCTCATCTTCCCTTTGCTGCGCAGGGCTCATTGCCAATAGAAGTTCTTCAATGCGTTCAACTTTTTCAAACAGTTGACGCAGGACTTCAGGCATTTTTTCAAAACTAAATGGTTCCATAATAAATTTTTAAAGGAAAATGTGATCATAAGTATCAAAGCTTGCAAGCCCAAATGAAGTACTATTCGCGGCTATTCCTTGATTAAATATTGTCGCATGAAAATTAGATATTAACAATTTGAAACCTATTCGGCTCATTTACTTTAAGTTAAATAACCTGATTGCAAGCTATCATACGAAATATTGTTTCGTTGGTATCCTGTCGAATCGAATGCTTGGTTGCAAGCCTAAGGGGATTTAAGGTGATGATATGGTGTGCATCTATGTACATTGTTGAAGCTGATTTGATAATTGGTTATTTCAGGCTGTAAATTTGAAATAGAGGCCCAGCTTAAATCGGTTTATGAAAAAGCTGCTCCATATCTTCGCTAATCTTACTATCGAGAACCTTTGCATAAATTTCAGTCGTTTTTACCGTGCTATGCCCGAGCATTTTACAAACGGTCTCAATCGGAACGCCATTGTTCAAAGTTACGGTAGTTGCAAAAGTGTGGCGGGAGATGTGAAAAGTTAATGACTTGTGGATATTACAAATGCCAGCGATTTCTTTGAGGTAAATATTCATTTTCTGATTACTGATGACAGGGAAAGCATACTGATAAATTGAATCCATCTGCTTACTTTCATACGCCATTAAAATATCAAGGGCTATGGGAAGAATAGGGATCTTAGAAACCACACCGGTTTTACTTCTTACAATACTTATCCAGCGTCTACCATCTACGCCGGTAATTAAATTTTCAGTTTTTAAATTTTTTAAATCAATGTAGGATAGGCCCGTATAACAGCAGAAGATAAACACATCCCTAACCAGGCTCAATGTTTTGCTATCAAAGGATTTACCAATCAATAGTTTCATTTCCTCAAGGGTCAATGCAGTACGATGAACAGCCTTATTGCTAAGTTTGTAATTTATAAATGGATCTATCTGCATCCAGCCATTGCCAAGGCAGATTCTTACTATCTTCCCCAAATTCTTGAGGTATTTATTAGTCGTATTCTTATTGCATTTTTTTTCTGTTCTAAGGAAATAATCAAAGTCGCTCAGAAAACCATAGCCTATTCTGTTAAGGCTAATGTCCTTCGATTTATAGTTCTTGAGCAGAAAAGCTTGGATATGCGATAAGGTCGTCTGGTATCTGGAGAGCGTACCTTTGACATATTCGGTTTCGAGCAAGGTTTCCATTCTCAGGTTATGTTCCTTGAAAACTGAAATCAAAGTGGGCTTGCTCCTCTTTCTGCCAAGCACTTCGTCTTTAAACTCATGCGGAAGCAGATTTTTCTTCAGTCGCAAACATTTCTTATAAACCTGCTGGATTTTGGATTCGAGATCTTCCAAGATTTTATTACAAGATTGGGTGTGCTTGGTTGTACCAATAATTCGTTTCGTAGGCCTGTCCCATTCGTTCTTAGGGCATTGGCAGCCAGTGGATATTTCTTCCCGTATACCATCTAATGTTATTCTGCAGTAAATCGTTACCAGGTTAAAATCTTTCTTGGTACGCTTAGGAAAAAATAAAATACTTAAATTTTGATTCATGTAATTGCTTAATGACGCTAAGTTGTGTATCATTTGTAAAAAATGAAAAATAGAATTCCTCTCCATAGAATTAATTACTTACCTTTCAGGGTCTTAATTGCTTACGCTCAATATGTTGAAATCTAGGCCCCAGTTTGCTTTTGTCTTATTAATTTTTGGGATTTTTGTTTTCATTTTAATTTTCACCCTGTTTTTTCAGCATCGAAATGGTAGCTTTTCTTTTACTGAGCTAGCCTCGATTTCTGATGTTATCCAAGGTACACTAGGCGTTGCAGTTTCTTTCGCAGGTGCGCTAGTAGCCATTAAGCTTGCTCGGATTTCCACACTTTTGATTGAAAAAGAAAAAGCGCGGGAAGATAATAAGTCTTATAATGAGATTATATCTGCAGCGTTAACGCCATTTAGAACATTATCAAATACCATCACAGAGTTATATTTAAATAGCGCTGATTTTGATCATGTGTTTTCTGATGTCCTTAGATATCCAAGCGAGTCAGAAAGCCAGAAACCTATTTCAAATTTAGATTTGGTCGAGATCAGTAGATTATTGGATAACCATTTACGTGATATGATAAGTGCTCTTGAAAATATACAAAAGGATACATTCTCATATGCCTTATGGTTGATGCGGAGTAATTACAATGCTAAAGCAGGTAAATTTATCGAGCGCGGAGGTTCATCCGGTTTTAACGTATCAGATACGGGGGAAATGGGTCACGCGAACGTGAGCTTTCTAGCAGATGATATCACCCATACTTTGAGTAATCTAAAACTGCTTCAGAAAAATTTTAGACAGGCGGGAGTAAATGATGAAGATATCCAATTGGTGAAGAAAATGTTAGAACGCCAGATTAGTCTTACTAGAAAGGAAAGGGAGGGAAGAGGTGAGTTTGGTATAGGTATCAATCTATACGACAGAGGTATTGCATTTTATGGAATGACATATTTGCTCTCATTGCACTTCGATAATCTTTACAAGGTGCCAAAAGATGTGTTTCAAAGCAGGTATTTGGGGTTGTTAACAGATTTTTACAGAGTTTTTCCTGATAAAGAGGGGCTCGAAGGATTCTCAAAAATCGTATTTTCTTCTGGCGCTGAGGTTTCGGCTAATAACCCACAACTAAATGCCTTCGAATTGCTAAGAGATGCATATTGGTTTCCATTCCTGCTTCATCTAGCTTTAAATAGAGATTTATACTTTAGACAGCTGGATGCGGAAAACTTAGAAGATAAGCCATTCAGGTTACAGATTATTAAGTGGAATAGGAGTCGATTGAATATTTATTATCTTCCGGAATATCTATACAGAAAGTATGATATGTAAAATGTCAGCATCAAATGTTAAGCTAATTTAACCCAAGAATAGCTGTGTATCTCGCTTATTGGATCACGATGGTTGCATTTAAACCGTATAGATTTTATATCTAATACAGAAACAGTTTCATATGCAAATGTTTATAATTTGACTTTTAAACTTATTATGTATTAGTATGCATATAGTTATCAATTGTGATTTTCATGAGTTTGCTGCAAGGTTGGAGCTAATCGATTGTAAAAAAGATTAAAAATATCCCTTCATTTGACGAAATTGATAGACTACCCTTGAAAGGATTCAAGGATTTTTTCGTATTTCAAAGCATTGCTTTGCCCATATTGAAGCTATCTGGAGATTATAAAGTTTGCCAGATAAGCGATACAAATGATTCCCGTTATGTACTGAGCTATGATCAATAGCAATATCCATTTATTCCGGATTTCAAGTTCCTTGAGGTCAAGTTTAACACCCCAGAATATATAGGCGGTGAATAATATCATACCCATGGAATGCTTCATTTTTTTTCGCATATTTTGATTACTGTATTGCAAATTGGTGCGATCATAAAACATAGTGAAACGATCCGGCCAATAAACTTCCCGTATTTTGTGAGAGAGAATCACGTTTACGATTGCAAACATGGTAAAGAGCAATAGACTAATGTAAAATACCCGGCCTTTATCATAACCGTAATCCCACCAAATCCAGCTGATGTAATCTAGAAGCCAATGTCCGTCATGGAGGTATTTTTCAGATTGGTAAGCCTTGTCATAACGAGCTGCATCATCACTATATCCTTTATCCCTGCAAAGCTTGACCATTTGCTGAAGGACAGCAATTTTATCATCATAACTCGCATCTTGAAATGTGTAAACCCAGACATCCCCGAGGTTGAATTTCAATTTACTCATGTCTACTTCCCGAACAGCTAATACAGTCCTTCCTGCACCCTTTCTTGGTGCTGATAAATCTAGGAAAGATTTAACCCCGCTAAAATCGATACCTTGCAATAAAATAGTATCTGGTAGATCTGAAGTGAATTTTAGGCTGTCAATTCTGCTATTTATGATCTCAAGTTTGGTTTTGATGAAATCCATGCTTGGAAAGCCTAAATTTAAAGTCTTTATGTTACTGCTGTGAATCCAAGTTTTGATCCCGATGTAGTTCGTTATTGTATCTGCTGATACCCGCTCAATTGAAAAATTGTTGATGGGAGATCCCGTCATTGCCCGCATGTAATTTATTGATTTAAAATTGCCATACTTAATATCTAAATTATCCATATACGCCGAAATATGTAGATCTATAGGTTTCGGCCTCTGATTGGTTATGATGTAGCTCGACTTTTCTCCGCCCCAAACAGTGAGTGAAACCTTATCACTCTTGTAATTGATTTTATGATCTCTATTAGGCCCTATAGAACCTTGTATTGACCCCCCGTTATAAGTCGAGGTTGGCATACGATATAACGGTGAAATGGTCTTTTCTCCTATCCAGTAACTGCATGTGCTGTCGGCCTGAATCATGATTTTATGGATACCTGCCCGAATACTATCCCGGATTTCTGGCTTCTGGGCTTTGATGTTTAGTCCATTTAGTTGGAGGACTCCTAAAATTATATACGCGCAATTTTTATACATTGTTTAAATGTTTTTTAATGTTACTTACTTGTTATAAGTGACTTACTGGTCTAAAGTATTAAAAATTCTAAAATAAGCTAACATGAAATTTGACTGAAACATAATGTCCCAAATGGAGATTCAGTTGGTGTATTAATCTAACTAACCTGGCAACATAAGTGCTCGTTCTGTAACCAATAATCAAGTACTACTATGTGAATACATTTGTGTATGTATACGAAACTGTATACCCAAGTTTTTCTGAAAGCTTGTATATTTTATGCCAGGTAGCAAGGGGCATCGGTTTCTTTAGAATCAGCAAAAAGATTCTAGATAAGGCTAACAGCCCTCTCGCTGTTGCTACTAGCATAATATGTTTGATCTATAAAGAGCTAGTCCTCATTGCGCTTTAAATGCTGAAATTATCAACATAAGAGTTTGGATTCGCATGGGGTAATCAGTGCGAGGAAAAAACCATTTCATTGGATTAATATAGCGTTCTTGAAAATTAACCACATTGTTTTTTACTACTCAGAAACTTTTCCACATCGCTTACCATTAGGTCTACCATAAAAAAAATGATTACCAAATTCAGTGCTGGGCTTTACTTGCAGTAAGTGTTTATAAAATCTCTCGCATTGGCAAACATAATTTTATTTATAATTTCTTCAGGACTTAGGTCGAGCGGGTATTCAAAAGACTTAGCGGCTTCTATTGTTTTTAGTTCAGCTATCAAGCTTTGAGCAAACTGAGGCAGCTCTGCCGCATTCCTGCAACAATCAACCGCCTCAACGAGCCCGTCGAAGTCTGACCCAATACAGATATTATTCCATGGTGCTGCCAGTCCTTCATCTTTAGTAAATTTATAAATGCCCAGGATATGGTTCAAGACTAGATATAGGTGGCGCTTGTAATGCTGGCGATCCTCTGGAATAGCAGATGCGATATTCGCTATTGCCATTTCCTCAAGTTCTTGCGTAGCTTCATTTACTTCTTCATTTTCCTGTCCCTCTTCATCTGTGGCATCAATAGTCGTATTCCCGTTTTTAATATTATTATTTATTAGCTTTTGAGTCAGGCTTTCAATCTGCGCTTCGGAGTTGCTACTCGAGAGTAATTTGAATTCTTCCAGGCTAAAAAACTCCTTAATCTCATTATTAAAGGGGATTTGCCCGCCAAGAATCCTGACATCAAGCGAGATGCCTATAAGTCCTTTGCTATTTAGTATTTCCCTTAGATCTTCAAAATATAGATTAATGCTCAATGGGTAATATTGTGTATTGGCTAGGCAGCCTTTAATGGCGCTTGTTGTTGCCTTAAAGCCATAACTCTTTTCTTTATTAAAAGGATAGTAATCCCTAAAAAATTTCCAGTATTTCCCGGTCATCCCAACATGGCTGGCAATAATTGGTTTATCCGGGTGATATTTTTTTCGGTACTGGTAAAAAATTTGTCTTGATACCAGGCTCATGTGTTTGACATCAATCAGTATATCTTTCCGGTAAGCATGGTCTATCAACTCCTTTCCGTACTGGGTAATGCCAATTCCTTTTGGGAGTAGCCTTCCTTTGCTTAGTATTTTGTTTCCATAGCAATGGGTAATAAATTGGTTTGGAGTGAGGTGGGTTGGGGTTATGTAAAGTGTTTTGTAATTTTCATTGTCCAAAAAGTTTGTTAAGTTCTGCTTGACGGCCTGTATATCTTTAACCTTATTTTTCTGGTCGTAGAGGCTATGTCCACCTTCTATATTGAAAATAACTTGAAGGGTATTCGGGCTGTTGTTATCGATTTTTTCGCCTCTTTTTAAAAATCTTATGTTTTTAGGAATCGGTTTTCCATACTGGTCTAGGGGTAAGTTGGTCAGGTTTTTTAGTTCCTCATAAAACACCTGCTGATAAAGGCATTCTTGAGATATCATTTGGTCTAATCTTTTTCTGCTTAATAATCTGGGGAAACCAAGTAGGGAGGCGAGGCTTATTATCACCTGGTCTATCATGCCCACTTCCGGTGGATGAAGCGTGATACATACCAGGCTAAAGCCATTGGTCTGAGTAAGCATCTTTAAAGATGATTGTGATTCTAGTATATTTCCGATGATGCCATCGTGAGGTTCTAGGTTTTCCCAAGGGCTTTTTTGAGTGCCGTTTTGAGGCTGAAATAAGGTTTTTAGGCCCGGATGGCAGTGTAAGTCGAAGTATTGCATAGAGGTTTAATTTAGGGTTGGCTTTGAATTATTTATTTACTGTCGGGCTTATTCATAACACTTATCTGTGTTGGTAGCTACTTTGCACTCTTCACAGGTGTCGAAGCGCATTCCTGAAACTTCCGTCCAGCCACCACCAGGCACCCGCTCGCATACAACAAAGCCATTTGGCCTTTGGAAACATTTGCGTTCGGGTCCAGGTGCAGCTACAGCCGCCGCCGCCCCGCTTACGTTTTTCCTCCTGCCCATTCTCTTTTGAGCCCTTAGCCTTGCTCTTGATCGCTTAAATTTTCCCATTGGATTTATTTTTAAGGTATGCTGATTTGATTTCTTTTTGTGTATTTCAAAGAGCCGGCGCTACCCATTACTTTGTCTACAGGTATTTCAATTACTTTGCTGCCACTGAGTTCATTCTTATCACCGAAGGTTACTTTTGTGATGGTCAGCTCGTCCGATGGATTGCTCCAGGATGGGCTTTCTTTTAAAATGAAGCGCAGGTGGGTGTTTTTGTCCCCTTTGAAAGTGTATTGATTTGTGGCAGCATCAAATTTTAGTTTTAATATCCTGGTTGCATTTAAATAGTCTGCTTTCCCATTTGTGATTAGCTTACCATAATAGATTTTCCCAAAACCAGTGGCTCCGTCCTCTCCAGATTCGGATTGCACGGTGAATAAAATGAAAGATGCAGAGGGCTCGTTTGGCGTTTTAGCAAGCAAGATATAACAGTTGTAAAGATGTTTCTGCCCACCATCGTAGCTAGCAAATTCGCGCTGTCTATTTTCATTGAGTACCGCCCAGTCTAAAAAGTTGTCTTGCTCTAACCAGCCCTCGATAAATTTGGTTTTGTAAATATGAACAGTTTTCTGCTCCAGACTACTGGAAGCTACCTGACTGGCTTTTTCCCTCGCAGATTTATTATTGTCTTGAGTAGCGAAGGTTTCAGATAGGATTTTCGGTGTTAGGTGTGTATTGAAATCAAAAGGATAGTATTTCGTTTTGCATGAGCTAAAAGCTAGACAAAAGCCGATCAGCGAAATCAGTGTATATTTATTGTACATATTTGATCTGATTAAATGATCCCCCTATAAATACTTTGTTTTGGTCATTGTTGGGATGCATGGGCATTTTCCCGAGGATATGAATGAGATCTTGAAAAGAATAAATAACCCCTTTTCCATATCTAAGGGATCCCATTACGCCGGCATCGATACTGAAATTTCGGTTTAAGCCTATTCTCAAGTGATATTGCGCGCTATTGTAATTCGAATGGATATTTGCTCGGTCAATGATCGTTTCATCTCTTGAATAAGGCGGTAAGTTTATACCTAGGATATCCGAGAGTTCATATAAAAATGGCTGGTAGCCGGTAAACTGGTCGAATCCGAGTTCTGCATAATTAAATGATCGCCTGGAATGCAGATAGAAAGCACCACCTCCCGTCCACCATCTATCAAATCCATCGCCACCAGCAAATAATTTTATCGGGATAGCACCGTCGTTATAGTAGTTAAAGCTCACGCCTGGGCCAGATAGCGTTAATGCCCCCACGGTTTGATTTCGCTTATGGTTATTAAAAATAACGTGCGTCGAAAGCAAAGCAAAATAATTGTTTTTCAATTGTATATTGTAAAAGGCGGAGTTGTGAAGCGTCCGAATGAACTTTGGATAACTAAGGTTATTGCCCCCAATCCCAGCTGAGAAAGAGTTGGTGAAATCGATCTCCAGTTTATCAATCAATGGATTGAGGTTCGTTCCAATGGTCTTTTTGTAAAAGGAAATATTCCCACCATAGTTGGCAATGAATCGTTCTCTGTAGACCGCGCTTACCGCGAATCCACCGTAAAGATTAATACCTGGAAAGAATTGTTTTGATCCAAAGGTGGGATATATGTTTACCCCGAAAGATATATAGGGTGTATACGTCCAATCTTCTTGGCATTTACTCGTATAAAAGACCAAGCATAAGCTTAGGCTAAGCAAAAATTTTTTCATCTTTTCGATGGAGGATATCTGATCTTCGCTGTTTTGTAGCTTGATGTATTGAGAGTAGCGCTTTCGTTAATAAGATATATATCTTCCTGTTTGGTTATAACTAATCTAATGCTAATCAATTCAAAATGAAATACTTAATTTTAAGTATTTTGTTCTTTAGTTTGAGCGAAAAGAGTTTTGGTTTTCAAGTTATCTAGTCCAGTTAGCCTTAAAGCCAAAGCGGTAGATAAATGATGGACGACCTAGCTTTCAGATTGTATAGAAAACATTCCTTACTCATCAGATAAAGCGCTTGCTGCCGGCTGTTTTTTAAGAGGTCAATAAGAGGAAATAAGCTTTCAATCCACGACGCCTAGCCCATCCTTCATTCCCTCAAGGAAAATGTTCAACCTTTTTCAAACCCTAGATGCAAAAGAATATGGTGACAAGAGGGGGCGGGGTCCGCAAGCCGCAATCGTGGAGAAGCCCATACACTATTAAATTTATTTTACGTATAGGAAACGTTGTTTGCAGTTAGAGGGCTTAGTGATAACTTTGTGCTTCACTGAGTCTTAAACCCATTTTTTTCATCGTATTTGATAGAAAAGACTCAAGTAACCACCACTCTACATAGTTTCTCACAAAAAAATACCCATAGCCAAATAAAACACCATAAAAAATCTTAACTTACTTTATGATACATGCAATGCTTTCCCAGCTCTGTTTGGCTTCGAATAATTTCTTAAAAGATAAGTTAAACAGGACAGAAGACTTAACAATTGTTGCCCCATTAGAAAATCTCGATGGATCTGCCATAGCGCTTGGCTCTAATAAAATCGTACTCACTCTAATCGATATACACGATATCAGCGCCCAGATGCGTAACCGGGATTTAGTCGAGAGAGGTGATAGGGTTAAACGTAAGACGTATTTCGAATATACAGTCTTGGTTTCAGCCATGTCTAATGCCAATGCATATCTTGAATCCCTAGAGATCTTAGACCTGCTTATAGATTATTATGGATCCAATCCAAGATTTAAAATCACAGGCCCGCCAGACGGAGTAGATGAGATGCAAAGTTTTCTCATGGTACCAAAAACGCTATCAATGGATGAGCTAAATGGGTTATGGTCACGCCTGGGCGTAAACTATTTACCGAGCCTAGTGTATTCAATACAGATACTTCCGAATGATTAAGCAAATTATTATAAAGCCAATTTTAAAAACGCCATGCCAGTTAACGAACTCGAAGAACATCCCTATTTAAATTATCATCAGCAGTTCCCTTATCCTTCCGGACATTACAAGGGATTGATAGTGGGGTCTTTCCCAATATATGCAGTAACGAATACCATAAACCAGAATGTAGCAGTCCCTGAACAGAGATTCGGTCAGGAGGCAAGTATGCGCTTTTTTTACGGAAGTCTAATGAGCCAGTTCTGGAAATACACTGGGCAGGCGATCGCAGGCTTAGATCCAAGAAAAGAAAACGGAGCGTATTTGCCGCCAAATATCGCAGTTGAGCGCTGCGCACAGATGCTTTATGATAATAATTTTCTTATAAGTGACGCGCTGAGTAGGACAAACAGAATCCTTACTAGCTCGGAAGACAAACATCTAATGGTTCAAAGCGAAGACGATTGGGTAAATGAGAATATAATGCTCAATCACCAAATCCCCGCATTGCTGAGTGAAAACGAAGGGATCTCGGCAATATATTTCACCTCAACAATGATTAATGCTAAAAGTCCTTATGGCTGGTTTGCCCAAATCTTCGGACAAAATTTGCAGATTGTAGCGGAGCATTTAGCATTTGGTCGCGTATGGCATAGAACGGCAAATATTACACTGGAAAATGGCAAAAGTCGGGTATTCGATTTATTCTTTTTACCAACACCAAAAACTAGAGGGATTTATTGGAATGCACAGCGCTTGCCAATGTTTGAGGCCTATGTACAGACATATCATGAGGATTTTTACCAAGAAATTCACAATGTTGAAGTTATAGATCATACCCCCTTACAGAAAACCAGGTTGAGCAATCTTCGGGAAGAATTTCTTATTGCATGCTATCGACAAGCACTTATCCATTCAAATAGAGCTTTCATAGGGAATAACCTCATAATATAATCAAGGATAGTTATACAAACGGCATTGAAAATTTTAGAATGATGCTTAGTCCTCCTTATACTGTTCGTAGCAATCCTTGATTCTTTTGCGAATCGATTTCTTCAAACTTTCGGGAGCTAAGACTTTCACGTTTTCTGCATAAGACAATATTTGCATTTCAAGATCAAATGTGGGATGAATTAGGAGCTCAATCAAGAGCTCATCTTCATTATCCTTTATAATCCTTTGGCTTGAATGTAAGGGGAGAGATTTAATGTATTGACCTTGAAAGGCGTTAAAGGAAAGCAGAACTGCTTCCAGCGGCTCATTTAAATCCTGAGAGATAATACCAAAGCTGTGCTCAAAATAGTTTCGTGATTTTTTTGCTGCAACTGAACTAAATCTTTTTTTGCTGATATCCAGCGCCTTTATCCGGTCAAAGGCGAAAGTGCGGATTTGTTGTTTGTGTTTATCATTTGCAATCAAATACCATCGGTTTTTAAACTCTTTAAAAAAATAAGGTTCTATAATCCGCTCTTTTGGCTGATCATCCCAGTAGCTCTGGTACTGGATAGTTGTTTGTAAGTTATTTTTTACCGCATGCAGCAAAGCATAAAAATGTTCTGCACCGCGGTCCGCGAGATGTTCAAAGTCTAAATATTCGCTCATACCCTTACTCGAGTTTAAGGCATTGAAGATGTTAAAAGCATCCAGCATACGATTACTTAAAGAATTATCCTCTTGCTCAGATAGATAATACTCATTTTTTGCCTTGTTGCAGGCAATTGAAATATTATACAGAGATAGAATATCCTGGCAATCCCGCTGAAAGGTTCGTCTAGACGTGCTCAGCTTATAGTCCAAGAGTTCTGATTCCCTAGATAGATAATCGAAAATCTCTGCTAGAGTTGCAGGGCTCTTTTTTAGTCTATTGATGATGGCAGTCTGCCTCAAAGTAATTTCACGTTTCGACATTTTCTTTTTTTTAAAGATGCCGAATTACTGCGACATTTTATGACCTAGTGAATTTAATTTAGTCTCTCAGATTTTAATTTTTAACTACGCCATAGTTTGACGTAGTGTCTGTTTAGTTTTGCGATACAATTAACTTGAAAGATAAAACCATTGAAAAAAATGTCGTTAAAAAATACCGAAAGCAAAGGCAGCCGTGAAGATGAATTAATGGCTCGTTTAGCGAAGGCTTTGGAGAAAGACATAGATGATGCTTCCATGGAAAGCCTTTTAACCAAACTTCGTTTGGGAGATAAAGAGGTAATAGGGGAGATAATGGTAGCATCGGAAAGTTTGATATATAAGGTTATGTTAAATCAAAGAGAGAGCCGGTTTCCCCTTGATATACGCTTTAGTTATGCCTTTGAAGCCTTAAAGGATTTCGCCTTGAAGAAGGTTGGCCAACATTCGGAATTTCGCTATCAAAGATTTGGAGCCTGGGTAATTCGGCAGAGTCTGCTTGATTTGGAAATTAATGGCGCGGGTTTAATTAAGATGAAGCCATTAGAGTCAATTATAGATGTTATGCTAAAAGATGTTGCTTTTAGTTTATTGCTTATTCGCTGTAGGCTAGGAGAGTATAAATCTAACTTACTTTTGCTTAAAGATTTTGGTCAGCTCAAGAGAGTGAACGAATTTCAGGAGCAGTTGTCCGGTCTGTTAAAAGAGTTCGATTTGGATATCATAGATTTGAAAAGTGAGAAAGTGCTTCGGCAGAGTACAATCTCAGAGCTAGAGAATCAACTATCCACTCTAAAGCTAATCAAAGAAAAAATGGTCATATCTGAAGCTTATCATTATGTAGCAAAAATAAAAAATATAGAGTCGGGTATACTCGCGTTAATTCAGTTAATTAGATGAATAATCTCGAGATGCTTAAAAAACTAAAAGTTAATTTCTTTGGAGAGGGCTTTCGCTTGAGTAAGCTGAATGAGGTTTATGCCAGCATTGCCGAGCAAAGTGATGAAGATTTAAATGCCTATCTTAATGACTATGCACTTCGTAATAGAATGAATGACCTAATAATAGTTCAGGGACTTCTTAATACTTACCAAAATAGAATTGAAATATGGTTTGGAGGTAAGAAAATTCATAAAACTAGAATTAATGAAGTTGCAATGGAAGGACTGCTATTCCCCCTATTTAATGTTCGGGAGCGCAAAATTGAGCTTTCAGATAGGCTCCGAGAGATATGTTTTGAAGAGAGGGAGATGGGATTAGTTTTTTCTTTCGAAAAGCAAATCAAGAGTTTTCAATCAGCCTCCTTACTATTTCATCAGGCGACCATAAATCAAGGACCTAATTCGCTCAGCCTTTTTGAAGGATTAAGTTACGATGGTCTCAGATTGAAACCTGGCTTAAGCGACACAGTAGTAACTAGAAGTTATTATTACAGGATTTGAGCAAAAACTTTTTTGAAAAAAAATATTCATATTTTATTGAAATATTAATAATTATTCTAATTTTTGAGCTAAACGCTAATACTCTAAATTAACATCAAATGAACTTTCTCCAATCGGTTATTGACCGAAATCTCAGCAAGCAAAATATCCAAAACTTCAAATTTTTTGTTCAAGAAAAATCGCTCGAGCCAATTTATCTGTGAGGTTTAAAGAAGAATTTCTTGAGAGCTAAATCTATAACAGATTTAGGTAGGCATCAATTTCCCTTGGTGTCTTTTTCGAATGCATTATAAGTTATAAATTAATTGATCTCAAATGAGATCGCTTTCCATATATGACCCAGACCAATACTATTGACAGGATTAAACTCGAGGAGATAATTAATCCAGAATACACTTTCTATGTGCCATCATACCAGCGAGGCTATCGATGGGATACAAAGCAGGTATCGGAGTTACTATCTGATATCGATGAAGCAGAGGCGAGTGGAGTTGAAGGCTATTGTTTGCAACCGATAGTTGTTAAAACACTTAAAAAAGACGCGCGTTTCGAATTGATAGACGGGCAGCAGCGACTGACAACCCTTTACCTAATCTTATTACGCTTGTCCACTGATCCTAGCACTTTGTTTTCTATGGAATACGAAACTAGGAGTGGATGTACAGGCTTTTTACTCGCCTTGAAGGAAAAAGAATCGAATTATGAAAATCCTGATTATGCTCATATAAGCGAAGCTTATGAGCTTATTAATGATTGGGCAGATAAGAAAGATTTGCATACACCGGTAAAGAGGCAGAAGTATTTGTTTTATCTCGCTGGACTGTTAAAGATCATATGGTATGAACTCCAGCCAAAAAATGATCCTGAAGAGGATCGCAAAGACTCAGTTAAAATATTTACACGCTTAAATGTAGGCAAAATCGCACTCACAGGCGCGGAATTAATTAAAGCAATTTTCTTAAGCAGTGATAATCTAAATGTGCAATCCTCGAGAGAAGATCTAAAATTAGGCGATCAGTATTTTAAACAGGTTGAGCTTGCTAGTGATTGGAACCAGATTGAATATGGTCTACAGAGGGGTAGTCTTTGGGATTTTATTAATCATAGAGAAAATGATACAGCTACCCGAATCGACTTTATCTTTGATTTGATTGCCCGAGAGAATGGTGCCGATATGATAGATGAACATAGCGCTTTTAGGTTCTTCTATGAACGCTTTAATAAATTAAAAAATAACCCAATTGAGTCAGGTATGCTACTGGCTGCTGAGTGGAAAGCAGTTAAAACATGTTATTCGATTCTAGAGGAATGGCACGCAGATAAAGAGCTTCATCACCTGATTGGTTATCTGATTTATGATGGAATTGATTTGCTAACACTATTTGAGTATTACAGAGAAGATAATAAGACCCGGTTTAGAGAGAGACTTGCCAGCCTTGCATATGCTACAGTAGGTAAAACAGCAATAAACGACCTTTATTATGATAAGAATCATTATGAGCTGCAAAAAATAATGGTACTCTTTAATGTGTTAAGCGCCAATAGCAGCAAAGACGCCTCACAGCGTTTTCCTTTCGGGCTTTTAAAAAGTAAAAAAAATAAGTGGAGTTTAGAACATATCCATGCCCAGAATGCAGAAGATATTGTTCAGAAAGACTACATGGACTGGCTCAGCGAACACCTGGCAGAGGTCGCCCGTTCAGGTTTTGAAGGTGCGGTTGAATTAGAAGAGCGCATCAGGCATTTCCAAATAGAGATCCTGCCTTCAGCCAAACCAGCTGACCTTAAGAGTGAATTTGAAGAGTTAGCATTAAGAATCATTGAATTTCTTTCAGAGCATAAAACGGTCAAAAAGGATGACAGTAAAGAGCGTGATCCGTGGATAGATGTAGATCATATTTCGAATATGGCACTTTTGGATGCACGAAGTAATTCATCTCTAGGTAATAGTGTATTTGCGGTAAAAAGGAAGAAAATTTTGGATAAAGAACGAGCCGGTGCATTTATACCACAAGCTACGAAAAACGTATTTCTAAAATACTATAGTGACTATCCAAATAAGCTTGTTAATTGGACTATTTCCGACCGTAAAACATACATGTCAAAAATCGAAAATCTTATTGATTCATTAAAAGCAGAAAAATTATAATGGCAAATAGCAAAATATATACCCTTTGGGATTTACTACAGAATACAGTTGAGATATTTGATAACAAGATACCTCTAGGGATTGAGGTGCCGATGATTCAGCGTGATTATGCACAAGGGCGTGAAGATGTACGAGCGAAAAAAATTCGAAAGAATTTCCTAGACGCAATTTACATGCAGCTCCTATCTGTTCAAAATGGAATTGAAAATGTGGAGCCGCTAGAGTTAGACTTCGTCTATGGTTATTTAGCTAATAATAGATTCATTCCCTTAGACGGACAGCAGCGCTTAACTACCTTATACCTGGTTCACTGGTATTTGTTCTTCAATCAAGGAAAACTTCTAGAAAATCTAGAAACCTTTGGTCGAATCTCTTATCGCTCTCGAGTATCTTCGAGTGAATTCTTTGAATGCCTCAATCAGCAAAGTCATGTGAGGAGCCTTTATGAGCAAATTGAGATAAAAAAGAAACAGGGTGATAGTTGGAGCTTAGCATCAGTAATAAAAGACCAAAGCTGGTTCCATGAGCGCTGGATGCAGGATCCCACGATACAGTCCGTAATGGTCATGTTAGAAGATATTGCCTCAAAGTTTGGCAATATCAAAGCAGAGACATTGCTTGAAAAGAATTCAGTAGGATTTTACCTTATCGACATCCCTGAAAATGGTAAAGGAGATAGCCTATATATAAAAATGAATGCTCGAGGAAAAGGACTAACAGACTTTGAAAACCTTAAGGCAATACTGGAAGGCGCAATACATGCGGTGGATTTAGAAATGCATGAGCGGTTTTCACAGGCAATAGATAGAGCTTGGTTAGATAAGGTCTGGACGCTTAGTAGTAATTTGAACAACACAAAAGATAGAAGTAAAGCCTCTGGAGAGTACTTATTGGCCTTAATAACATCTATTACTGAGTTGCTTTTTCATAAGGCGAATACTTTAGAGAAAAACTTCAACTTTTCTGAGGAGCTTATGATACAGCTTTATAGCAATAGAGATAATATTGCTTTTCTGATTGAGTCGATGGAGCATATCTGCGCTAGAGAACTGGATAGTTATGACGATTATTTTAGTGAGATTTACGCAAAGCATCAAAGCACTGCGGGCCGGGTTCGACATGGAGGGACTATGAATGTTATTGGCGCGGTATTAGAAGGTGCATCTGTAGATGCTACTGATAGGCTGCTTTTTTTTGCATGGCTGATCTATTGCAAAGAGAAAGGTAGCGATGAGGTTAGTGAGAACTTACGGGACTACCTACGTGTTTGCCGAAATTACCTCAATAACATCAATCAAAAGAACCGCAGGACATTTAGCCTCACTAGCGAGATCCGTTTTGAAGATTTCGGAAAGATTCTGGCAGTCCTTGCCAAAGTTTACCATCCAGAAGATATTTACGGAGCCTTGGAAAAATCAAGTGCTAGCTCAGAAAGATATATTGGCTATGAGCAAACAAAATATGAGTATTTCCAGGCAGATTCAGAATTAAAATTACTGGTTCAACGTTTAGAAGATAACTGGGTATTCAGGGGATTGCTTTTCAATATTGAGCTAAAACAATATTCCGCGGCTGAGTTATCGCTCATAGTGCCAGACTTTTTAGCCCTAATGGATGCAAATGATACAGAGGGTTTGATACGTCTGCTGATTTCTCTGGGATATACAGGGACACATATTGCGGATACTAGTATTGGAGAGATGAGATTATGGGGCAGATCTGATAGATGGCATAGAGTAATGGCTTCTCCTGACGGAGAAATTCGGGAATCATTAGCCAAGCTTTTCGAGTTATTCATAACCAGAGATCGTAATGCAAACGTTCAGGATTTCTGTAATAGTTATTGGAAAAATATACAGAAGGGCTTGCCTAAGAACAGTCTGAATTGGTACTTGCTTGAATATCCAGTAATGACAAAGAAGGCAATTTTCACAATAGCTAATGCAGAATGGGAAGTACCAACGATTGAAGCATTTGATGTTACCGCATTGATTGGCTACCATTGCAATCCATTTGTTTTGGAACTTAGAGAGAGAGAAGAGCTTACTGGTTTACTCAATATGCCCATGAGTTATGCACAATATTCTAACTACGCCCGCCTGAGACTTAATAATGGTCTATCCCTTTCACAAGCCAATCACTCTTGGGTGCTTCATGATGGTGAAAATATGGAAGGATTTTTAGAATTTAGAGAACTTTTTAACTTAGAGGCTTTAAAAAATAGAGAATATCGGTTCAGTTGCAATAATCTTATCGAGGATGTGATACCCTTTATTTTGGCTTGTGCAAATTTAAAGCCTATAGAGGTAAAGGAGTTAAAAGCAGCAGAGTTTACTGAAAGTTAGCGGGCCTTAAGCGCTATCTATAGATTTTAAGCTTCCTTATTAATTATTATGAATCCAATCCAAGATTTAAAAGCACAGGCCCGCTAGATGGAATAGAAGAGGTGAAACGTTTTCTACTAACGCCAAAAACGCTATCAATGGATGAGCTAAATGCCTTATGGTCGCGACTAAACGTAAACTATTTACCCAGTATGCTATATTCAATCGAAATACTTTCGAATGGCTAATTGATGAATAAAATCAAAGGATGTGCTTTTAAAGAATTAAAAAACATGCAGCCCCAAAATGCTTTGCAGGGCTGCATTTTCATATCCAGAGTTTATAACAATGCCTAAGAGACAGAAATCTATCCCTGTGAGATAGTTGTTTTCACGCTATAGAGTTGCCTCATCGTCGGCGATTTACCCTCAGCTAGAAGTTTCCCGATCTCATCATAAACAGAATAGAATTTAGCACCTTTCATCTTTGCTATTTCCCGCTGGCGCTGGAATGCAGACTGCACATTGCCTGATTCTTCGAGACTGCGGTTATATATCTTGCTAACAAGGTCGAAAGCATCCTGCCATCCCTGGTCTGATTCAATATTTATAGTATCAAAGACTTCAGGCTTCGAAGACTGCACATGATGAACAGTTTCCCGCTCAAAATCGAGATGCTCCTGGCTGATGTCATTTTTATTTACAATACAGTTTATGATGTGATCCATTTTTCCACGCTGGGAGCTACTAATTTCCTCTGATACAATCAGTCCAAGTTTTTTGTAATACTCCGCAGTCCTTGTAAAGATCATCACATTCTGCTGCAAGGCACCAAGGTCAGCGAATTTTTGTTTCGATTTTTTCGCGAGTTTCGCTTTCAGCTCATCTTTTCCGATACTATACTTGTCCAAAATTTTGCTGGCATCGCCTCCGGACATATAGTTCTCTATCTCTTTGCTTGAAGAAATATTATCCCAGAGATCCTTGCGTTTTGAGTATTCGCCGTAATCATCACTTGTCGCATACTTTTTGATAAGGTCGTTCATAAGCTTCATCAGCTGCTCCATGAAAGTCGCCAAGTCATCCTCAAGGCTTTCCTTTAACCAGAGTTTTCCAAAATCAAAAACCTTACCGGTTCTGCTACCGTCTATCCAGTCATAGAGTACAGAAATACTGTAAGGTACGACCGCAGATCTAATCTGGCCAATGGCATTTTTCCCGGCACCATACAAATCTTCAAGTTTGCGGAAAAGTATTACCCTGGCAATTAACATCTCGTAAAAATTTCTGTCAATTTCCGCCTTGCCCTTACCATTTTCATCCCCTGAGATGGCTTCTATAAAGTATTTGAATACCTTGTCGCCACCTTTTTTAACGACATAGGGCTGGTCACCCCATGCTGTATAGTATTTTCCGAGCTGCTCTTTAGAAAAACGGACTTCTTTTGGAAAATCTTTTTCTGCCTTCCCGCCCATACGAACAAGAGTGCTGAATTCCCCTTTTGATTTTTCGAAGAACCATTTTTTTCCACTAGGCATCATCACGCTGTCCGACAGTGATTTGATTTTGGTCAATTGCGGATTTCTTGAGCCCAGATCTACGGTTGATACTTTGGTCTGTGAATTGGAGAAACGACTGATTTTGGATATAAGCTCGTCGAGACCTTCCTCGGAAACGTTTTTGGCTATATTGATTTTAGCCATTACCCTAACTTTATCAACCGAAAAACCATCCTTCCTTGTAAAGAAAATACTGGCCGTGGTCTGTCCACCGTTCACAATCTGAAAGTCGGTTAGGGAGCTTATGTAGACTTTTCCATTCTCCTCAGAAATCGATTTTCCGGTTGAAGTAATCGTGATGCCATTGTTGAAGGCAATGAATTTTTCAGGACTTATTCTAATGGTCTCTCTAATTCCAGCATTTACGCCCTTGAACTGTAAAAATGACCTCACATTTTTTTCAAGAAGCCTGGTGCTGTATCTTTTGTATAAATCAGCAAGGATCGTAGCAGGCAGCACGCAGAGGTAAGATTCGTAGTTTTCTTCATCAGCAGCCTTTATGGCCTCAATTTTATAAGAAAAGTCTTTTTGGAAATCTATTACTAATGCTTCTCTCGCGCCTCTTGAGATTTCCACGGAATACAGGAAATTGAGATCAATTAACCTTTTTATCACAAGTATTTTTTTGCTGTGCTTATCCCTGTTTTTATTGTAGCTGATGCTGATTTCCTCGTCCTCGAATTCAAACTTTTTAGGTTGTGGTTCGCTTCCGCGGGTTTCCACAGTCGCAGAAGCAGAAATCAGAAATATCTCAACAACGTCAAATTGGTCAGCGCCCTCAGAAGAAGATAGTTTTGATGTTAGTGCGCCCACAGGGCTCGATAACTGCAGCTCATCCCCAATATGGCCCTTGATGGCCTTATTTACAAATTTTGTAGCCCTTTTAAACTGATTTTCATAACTGGACCTAGTGGATACAAGAAGTTCATCAGCTTTCACTGAGAAATCCAGTTTGGTCTCATCCGCGATAAAAAGCTGTAGTCTTTCTCCTGATTCATTTACAGCATAGCCGTTAATTTTAAGGTTGTCCTGGGCATAGATGTAGTAGCTTTCATTGTAATCCTCGCTGTCAATTAGTTTGGCATCATACATCAGCGGAAGTACCTGCGTTAAAAAAGTATGCTGGTCAGTAAAACGGTTGCTGTCCAAGCTACCGTTTATCAGGTTCTCCCTGTATTTTAGTAATTCTTTTATTTCCATGTGAGTGCGTTTTCAGATATTTTATAAGGTTCCAGCTGACTTAGGAGGATACTGTAGATAACCTCCGTAATACCATCTGCAAGATTTTTAGGGGTCAATTTTGGGAATAGTTCTCCTGAGCAGTCATAAAGACATAGTCGAATAGGGGTAAACCTTAGGTGCTCGTATTCAGAAAGCACTGTTCCGAAGATACCTTTTCGGGAGAGTGCAGCAACGAAAATTGCCAAGTCACCCCCCTGATTGTATATAATTTCACGGATAGCAGTTATGAGATCAGATAAGGTTTTACCGTTTTCGATGTCATTTTCAATCGCTACTGTACAAAGCCTAAGCGCCTTGTCGGGAACATTTTCCAGCTGAAATTCACTGGAAATCCTGATTTGCGTTGTACGCAGCTCCATAGTCTTTACCTCCGTGCAATTTACATCAGTCTCGAAGTCATGCCGGCCATCATAAGGCCCCTTCCAGCTTTCCAGGATACTATCAGTTAAATGAGGCTCGGCTGTTTCGAGTTCTTGTTTGAGTACAATCATTTCACCGAAGAGACCTTTCACGGCTTCATCACTCAGGGTTTGGGTACTTCTGCCGCTAAAAAAACCGTTCCAACGGTGAAATGCCCTGATGAATTCTGGAACATATTCATCAGGTGACACCATCTGCCCAATCTTGGAGTAAAGCGATAGAACAAGATCGTTGAAAAGATCCATGAAGGGATGGTTTATGAGCCTGAGGACTATGTGATGAGTTTCCCTAAAAAAATCAATAGAGAGATTTTCTTTAACAATCGCCTTAAAGCTTAGTTTATAGTCTTTAGGAACAGAAAGGATTAGGTTTCTGAAGCCCTCGGTATCTATACCCAGAAATAAGTCGGGTATACAGGTGGAGGATATCCTAATAGAATTCAGCCCGCTTGTGGGCACATCGGCGGAAATTTTCAGCCACTGCTGTTCAAGTTGTTCTGCGTTCATAGCTTAATCGTTTGGAATGGCCAAATCGGTTTCGTCTAAATAGTCAAGGTCTTCTTCCTCATCAAAACCATAGTCACCGTGAAGATAATCACCGCCCGGATCCGGCTCAATGGGAGGGAAGCCAATTGCAGTTCCGATTATGGGAATATTTAAATCGATGTTGTGTTTTTTCACCAGGTCGGTAAAATCATCATCTTTTTTACCCTGCTCCTGCAGGAAAGTGTACCAAGCGTCGAAGAGATATATTATCATGAGCCCTTCGTTTGGAGACATTTTCTCACGGTAAACCCGTTCGGGTACGGTTTTTTTCTCTGCTTCAGCCCTTGCCTTTTCAGGTGTCCAGTTTTTATTTTCTCTCTGGAGCGACTGAGCGCGCTCTTCCCTGAATTTCTCGACAGCCTCAGCCTTCTCTGTATCTTTTAACAGTATACCCAGATCAGCTCCTGAGGATATGATATTGGCAGAACGGCCGGATGCGGTAAACTTAAGCCCATCTAAGAACTGGCTGCGGTAAATATTAGTGGTCCCATCTTTTGGCATTATTGGCCCTCTTCTGATACTTAAGCCAATCTGAGAATCAAGTCCCGTCTCTGCTTTTGTTAAAAAACCCTTTCCACTCTCGGCCTTAGCCTGGCCTTGGTTTTTTATGGCGATAGTCCATTTTTCCAGCAGATTTTTTTCATTGCAAAGCTGAATGAACTTTGCCATACTCAAAGAATCTTCAGTGGAAAAATGTGTTCCTTCGGTTTCAAGTATCCTTATAATATCCTCAGGTGTCGCCGTGGCGATAAGAAAACCTTTTCCATTATCTTCCCATTGGAATTTTGCCACAATTTCATTTCTGAAAAATGACCAGATATGCGCTGTTTTTTCTGGCTTTAGATTAAATTCAGTGGTCTGTTCAAGTTTGTCCTGATAGGACCATTTGACTTCTTTTGTCCCGGTTAGAATCGATGGCCTGGTAATTTTTAATGTTCCTGGGTGTTTTCTCACCCTCAGTACAAAGTTGGAAGGTGTTTTGCCCTTAAGCTCCATTTTCTTGAATTCTATCTCCAGTTCTTCAATTGCCCTGGTGGTTGAATTGAATTTATCCACAGAATCTTGAGTGATGAAGAGTTTGCAGCAATCTAAATAGCCCGGGCGGTATCCGAACCAGCGTCCCATCTGAAGAAGGGTATCGGAGTAATTGGTTGAGCGAATGAAGTAATTGATGGTTAGTCCCTCAAGGGTAAAACCCCTAGAAAGGCGGTTGCCACCAATGGCAATGATTTTCCTCGGGGAGGCGTTGCTATATTCGAGCTTATCCTTGGTTTCATTGTTTATTGCCCGCACTTCAGTTTCCTTTATCACGTCGGGTATATATTTTTTAATCGCCTCAAAGCTAACAGGTGCCATGAAACGGTCATCGTAATTTACAGGTAGATAATTCTGAATGGATTCGGTGATAGCTGCATAGTATTTGTACCAGAGCTTTTCCAGTTCAGCATACATGGAATCCGGGTCACTTGGCAGGTCAGAGGCTAGATCTGACTGCAGGTCTCCCAAGTATTTGCTTACCAGTTTGAGTGTCCTATTCTGCCATGAGGTGAACCGCGAGATGTGGATAAGCATCGTATTGTGCGGGTTGTAGAGTGCAGACTGAATCATGGTTTTTTTGCGACTTTCGCGTATTGCAGAGGCAAGGATGAAGCAGATAATACTCTCTTTAAGGCTGGAAGGCAAAACTTGTGGAAAATCATCGGATGATTTAGGCGCCCTGGTACTTTTCCTATAGCTGTTGTAATCTTCAAAATTCGCATAACCATCCCCATCTTCGAACGCTTTTTTGTTTTCATAGAATTTTACAACTTCCAGTGATCCATCTTCCAGAGGCATCACCCTGGAAGGAAAAGAGCGGCGGTGACCAGATACCACTTCCACTAAAGGAATTTTTTCACGCTCGTAGTCTTCGATGGTAGTCTGAAAAATCTGCTTTGCACCAATGTAGTTTGAAGGCGGATTTAGCAGAACAATAAAATCATCAGGGAAAAGATAGTCTTCCAGTTCCAGGATCTTCTTTTCCAAGACGCCGTCTTCGTTTGTGATTTTGGTGTTGATTATCCATTTCGCCTCGCCTGCCGGATTTCGGTCTTGTAGAACGTTGGCGAATGGGGTAGCAGTGTAACCGAGATAAGTTTTTTTATTAAACAGGCTCAGCAGCGCGCGGATGTGTCCGTTTATTTTTGATGCATACTCACGGCCCTTTTTTCCTTCGTTGTTTAGTGAAGCGTTATCCGCCTCATCGTCGATTATTAGAAAAGGTATGTCGTGCCGCTTCCTGTCTTCTCCCATATAGTCGTGCAACCAGATGAGCAGGTTTTTAAGGACGCTTACATTCTTTTTGCAGACTAAAATATTGGTGTGGTTTAGCGAAAAATCAGCTTTTACAAGATTGTTATTAAAATCAGATTTTGAAGAGGTGATGGATATCACCTGCTCCACATCACTTTCACCAAGTTTGCCGAATCTGTTGATATTGCCAACGCCCTTTACCTGGTTTCTTTTGGTTTCAATATTAAGCCCTTCACCCACCACGTCACTTTCAATTCGAAGCTGGGTCTGGCTTCGCAGGTCTTCCATGATGCCGGAGAGGATAATAATGAGGCCATAGCCTAAGTCTATTGAGCGGTTGATGACAGCATTGAAGTTACCGGTTTTACCCGATTGCACGCTGCCCACAACTAAACCCCTCGTATAGAAAGAGCTACCTGAGCGAGGATTTCCCATTTTTTCTACAATGGACAGACTTGAGGCTTCTACCTCGCTTATGACCTTTTCACTTCTCCCTGTTTTTGAGAGTTGGGTGAGATACCGCTTGGTATAGTTCCATACAAAATCAGGCCCTAGATATTCAGGGGTAAGCCATGTCTGGAAATCTTTTTTCGTTAAGGCATGGCTTGGTTCTATCACTATGGGATTTACTGATAGATATTCTTTCAGGGCTGTAGCAAAATAATCCTTAAGTGTTACCTCATCGAGTTCGGGGAAGCCCATTAGCTTAAAAACGGTGAGTACACTCTCCCTGATTTTTTCAGGCAGACCTTCAAAAAATGAGGCATCTAGCCTTGCGCTAGAGGCATGTTCTTTTGCCTTGCTGGCAATGAGGTTTTTTATGACCTCAATGTAATTGTTGTGGTTCATTTATTTTAAGAGCTTAATTATAGATTCAGGCAGGGAGCCAACAGAAAATCCCAGAGATGGCAAGATGTCATCCATTATGGTTTCATTAGAAAGCCCCGTATTTTTGAAGGCCTTCAGGCAGGCTTCAAGATCTGCATAGCCCAGACCATCGGCTTCTGCCACTCCCGTATATTCTTTTTCCTGATGGGCATGTTTCATGCTATTGAGGGTAGTTTCTATCATCCTGGAAATTAGTCTAAAGAGCATGGCCTGCTCTTTATCCATAGTTTCACTGAGCCTGCTAATTAGTGTAAAAGCAGGGTTTAGTTTCAAAACGGCGCCTTTATTTGTGGATACTCTTTCAAAGAGCTGGGCATTATTCTGTTTTTTGCTTCCTGCAAATTTCTTTAACCCACGATTATAGTATTCCCTTTCTGCTTCAATCCTTAGTTCATCGATGTATTGTTCAAAAGCATTTTTCAGGTCATGGGGAATGACAATATGCGATTTAGCTACGTTTAGGTGCAAAAGATGATCCACGCTATTGCCCACATCGACCCGGAGCCTAGCGAGTTGTAGTCTTGGTCCTTTCTTGATGAGTCCATTCCAGCCTCCAAAAAGAATTATCCTGTCGGCACGGTAAATATAGATTCCCTCCATATCCATCAGACCTCTGTTCTTGGTCGTCCATATCGATTGCTGCTGGCGGCTTTCGCTTATGCTCCGGGAGGGCAAAATGAAGCCCTCCATACGGATCAAATCGGTGCTGAACTGCCGTTGACGAAATTCCATCGGCCTAAAGTCTGGCTCATGGGTCGGGAAAGGATTAAAAGGATGGATACGGCTGTTGTTAATGCGTATATGAAGCGCATTTTCTTTACGTTCCATGAATCTGTGGAAAACAAGCGATAAGTAATCAGAGGTCACTTCAGTGATTTCCTTTTTAAGTGCACTCTGACGGTTCTCGTTTTCCAGATAATTTTCAAACTTATAGAGTCCCCTCCAGACAACTATCGTATTAGGCTGGAAATTCTCATGGGCATTCAGATGGCCTTCGCTCAGGCGCTGATAGTCCTCAAGCATTACCTCGATTTCCTCTGGGCTATTGATTTTAAGCTGCCATTTGCCGGTATTGCGAAGATGTTCCACGTCCCAGGTTCTGGCGGCATAAAGCGCTGTGCCCTTTTTACGGCTAATTACGGTAAAGCATCTGCTTTGGGAAAAAGAGGCAGTTTTCATCCCCAGTCCAAAACGACCCAAATCGATTTCTGCTCTGGTAGAATCTGGGGAATTGCTCGGAAAGCGCATATTTGTTCGCAGACAATCCTCATCCATTCCAAGGCCATTGTCGGCCAAATAAAGTGTGAATGGCTCTTTGTCCATTCTTATGAGAACTTCAATTTTATCAGCTGAGGCCGATATGGAGTTGTCCATCAAATCGGCGAGGGCAGTTTCTAGGCTGTAACCCTGTTCAGCGATGGATTTAATCAGGTGTTCCGGATGTGGGCTAACTTCTTCGTAATGTTCTTCGTATTGTTTTTGGTTTTGATTGTCCTGCATTATTTTGAGTGCGTTAATGTTGATGATTATAATTCGGCGAGCTGCTGTATTCCTGCCTGCCTGAAAATTTCTCCCACGCTACCGGCAATCTGGTAGGCGAGGAGTGGGGGTACAGCATTGCCCACCTGATGGAACTGCGAGGTTCTTGGTCCGCAGAAAAAATAGTTATCCGGAAAGGTCTGTATTCTTGCAGCTTCCCTAACACTCAGACTCCTGCATTGGCTGGGGTCAGGATGTATATAGTAATGTCCATCTTTTGAGATATGGCTGGTAATGGTTTTGCTTGCTTTTCCTTCAAGCTGCACGCGGAAGCGGTCCGCAAATTTCTTATCGTCTATTCCTTCTTTTACATTGTTGTGAGCAGGCAGTAGATTGTGCGGGAAATCAGAAAGCTTTGGAGAGTGCTGTTTAGCTTTGCCAAAACTCGAAACGAATAAATAGCGGTGAATATCGCTGTCCATGTGAGACCGAGATGCATGGTTTACGACCCCTTCCAACCGGTCGTCTAAGTACCAGTCGCTTTTATAATCTATCTCTTGGTTTTCAGTCCTAAGATAATCTTTACCTTTGCCATAAGGGGTATCGCTTATTTTTTTTAATGTTTCTGATATTGTAAGGTCAATAGGACTGGTAACACCTAAGGAAACTTTTTGACTTAATTCCTCCAGAAGCGATTTCCAGGCTTGATAGCTATCCTGCCTTTTGGACAGACCGCTCCTAAGTCTTGGAAGTTTCCCGATTACTGATTTTATGGGCACTTCTTCATGCTCTTGCAGCACTGAAGGTTGGATGTCGATATCATTTCTCACCCCAAGGAGAATTACCCGGTGGCGGGTCTGCGGAATGCCGTATTTTTCTGCCTGTATAACGAATTTACCAGGTTTATATACCGGCCTTCCCTTTTCATCTAATCTTTCCGGAGGCGCCACAAGCGAATATATCCGGTAGCCCGGACATATAACATCCCCATCAAGAGCCGGATAATAGCCCTGCGGATCGGAAAGATCCTGCAAGATGCGGGAAAATATCCTATCATGCGAGGTTTCTGCAGATAGAATACCTTTAACGTTTTCCATTACGAATACTGCAGGGCTATGTTTAGCGAGAATACGTAAATACTGCTTATATAGCCCAACGCGTTTGTCAGTGTCTTCATTCAGGATTTTTTCCTTCCTTCTTGAGCGTCCAACTATAGAATAGGCCTGGCAGGGTGGTCCGCCTATCAACAGCCAATCGTTCCTTCCAGCTAGTACAGACCTAATTTTAGCGTCTACCTGCTCATCGGATACAGCGTTTGCATCTTTTTCATCCGGGTCGCCCAGCGTTCCGCACCAGGCTTCTGCATGGGCATGTGCGGCCTGCTCTGGCCAGCGACTGTAAAGTTCCTTTGCGTCAATATTCCCTTTCAGCAGTTCGTAATAATCCTGCGGCAGGTCATTGTTGTTGAATTGCCTGTAAAAGCTTCTGAGCGTTAGTGTTAAGTGCGCCAGTGGATCTTTTTCTATAGAAAGGGCTATTTTAAAAATGTTTTCACCTTCATTGTTTTTTAACGCTGAAAAACCTTCCCCTAATCCACCCGGGCCTGCAAAAATATCTATAATAGGGATTGCCATGTGAGCGTTAATCTGTCAAAATGTTGAATAAAATAATAAGCCGGTGATGGGCCAGTCTTTCTAAACATTAGAAAGATGCCACCCGAATTTTTCAAAATGCCCGGTTATTTCCAAATATAATAACAGCCCTGGATTTCTGCCAGCAATAGAGTAAATTTCTTTTCCTTTAACTATTTTTCTACCCTAGGCTGCCTTTTGGCTGGTTATAGTGAAACTATAAGCTCCAATAAATGTTTTCCTGTTATGGATGTTCAAAATAAATCCGTTCCGACAGCTGCCATAGCCAAGAAAAACAAAAATGTGACCTCACCAGCGAGGAGTTACAATATGTCTCGTATCCGGTCAAAAAATACGAGGGTCGAAATGCTTTTCAGAAGGGCGTTGTGGGCAAAGAACATTCGTTTTAGGATACATCCGCATAAAGTTATGGGCAATCCAGATATTCTTATTGCCAAATACAGGCTCGTCATATTTATTGATGGTGACTTCTGGCATGGATATAATTGGGAGGAATCCAGAAAACGCCTAAAAAGTAATAAGGATTTCTGGATAGCGAAAATTGAGGGCAATATGCAGCGTGATAATCAGGTGAATATTTTTCTTGCTGAAAAAGGTTTCACGGTTATGCGATTCTGGGAGCATCAAATAAAATCAGAGCTTAACAAATGTGTGAACCAGGTTTTGCTATATATCGAATCGGGTAAGCAGGGCCTAATACCAGATCCTGAGCAATATTGATGACGCTCGGTGAATATTACTGAAGATGAGAGATAATAAGATGTAATCGATGCTCATGATGTTAAGCAATCTAAGAAGCGTTTGCCGGAAGACATTGAGTTAATCTAAATTGGTGAGCGGCTTAAATGTTTTACGTTTTCATCCAGCCAAGCTATAAAATCTTTTCTACTGACTTTATCAGAGTTTGTTAGTAGAGTCGGAAGGTATGAAGAGCATTTAACTATTTCAATACCAAGTACATTTGTTGAATGAATGGTTTTTATCTGCTCAATCTCATCTAACGTAATCTCACGGCGTTTTTTTGTCCAAGCTTCGTTTACCCTAAAATAATTCAAACGGCTAATATCAACCGGATATTTGGTCTGAATCTGCGGGTTGAAAAGTTCAGGCCATATGTTATCTGTCAGAGGAGAAGTAAATGCTCCGTAAATTTTATACGAAATCGTTTTTAACAAATTTTGCGCGAAACTTCCCTCGCGGTCGGTTAGTTTTGCAATTTGCCTAGGTAGCCAAACAAGATTGGGGATAAAGGAATTGGTTGCTGGATGTCGGGACGCCAGTTTATCCTGAGTGAGTTCAAGTTTTTGCCAAATATGGCATGCTACAAATCCATTTGCAAGTTTTTTGTTATTATAATCAATGATGCGCCGACTATCCACGAATAAAGGCTTTATAATCCCTTTTATAAGTGAGTTGTCATCCCTCAAATACCCAGACTGGTTCGCATTTCCCCATTCATGCTTTAATTGGCCGGGCTTTTTGGTTCTGCAGGAATGGTCCCGAACGACATAAGGTAGTAATACCGGGATCTTCTGATAAAGATGTGTAGGGAGCCAGATGGACAGGTCGATAATCAGTCTTTCAATTAGCTCCTTAGCAAATTCATCACTTGTATCTTCGGCAAGTAGGGTTTTTTGTATGTAATGGTATATAATATTATCTCCGTTCGTCATTTTTGCTATCTATGCTTTTATAGCCACCCTGTCACTGACCATTAGGGGATATTCTTTGCCGTAAATCAGAGAAATGATGGTTATATGTAAACAATAAATTAAGCAGTAAATGTACCAACCGAAATTTTTAATTCTGCAATTTTCCGTCTATTTATTATTCCTGCTATACAAAACCTTGTCCTTTTTCTTAAATGCGCAATTTATTGACATGATGGGGCGGGTTCCGCATGCCGCGACTGAAGCGCGGGCAATACTCAATAGCGCCCTAACGTTAAAGCAACTCAATATTGCGTCGGTCATTATTTGATGAACTTGATTTTTTTAGAAAAAAAGTATAATAATATCTGATAATCGTAATTCGCTATCTTTGCATTAGATCATTATAAAAAACAGATACTTTATAAAAATTAGATAATTATTTTTTTACGATAATTATTGATGTTATGATATCGATGCTATTGCTTATTTTCTTATGGAAGAAATTTCGTATTGAGATAAGCTTCAGAAGTTTTAGACTTAAAATTAGATTTTAGTCTATGAGATGGTTTAAGTATTTTTAGATACTGGGAGATGGGCAAGCACATCTCCTTTCTTTTTTTATTTGGTTTGATATTCTAATCAAAATGTCTTGCTTCCAAGAGTTTGTGTATGATAAAATATTTCAACTTCATAAGGTTTGGACTTTCTCTATTGTGGCATTAGCTCCATACGCAACAATATATCGTTTCATCAGCTAATTTATAAAGCTAGGTGTATGGTGAAGATGTAAAATGTTGACAGGTTTAAGCTTAGTGCGTACCATCATAGTCTTCGTTCATTAGATAGATTAGCGAGATAGTCTCAAAAACTCTTTTATCCTCTAGACCGGATTAATATATATCCTCAAACCTTAAGCATTGGGCAATATGTTTAGCTACCTCTTCTTGAAGCTGCTTCATAAGGGTGCCACTAGCATTCTTCGGAGGGTTTTTTAATACATGTTTTTTAATAAGATCCAAAAGCGCTTTTGAGAAAAGACGATCTTTACTAGTAAAATTACTAAGATTTCCGTTGCAGATGATCGTGTATAAATTTATAATTTCCATTTTTCTCTTGTTATCAGATGATTTAAAAATTCTAAAAAAAATTGCAGGTCTTACTGCAGATAGTGTAATTTTATTAAATGGCTTTTTAATTTCAAGCATGATTTCCTGAACTAAACCTTCAAAATCGACCATCAGCTTTTTTTCTAAACTCAAACCCATTTGAGCGAAATCTTTGTTTAACCTATTTTTGTTGATTTCTAAAATTGTTGTTTTCAGTTTTTGATAGAATTCGTAGAATGGACTTTCCTTTTCAGGATTTAAATAACGGTCGAGTATCGAGTCATACTGATGATTTGCAGCATGGGTTTTGAGTACTCGAATGAAATCTCGACAAAGTTTTTCTTCACTTAAATTTAAGATGTTTCCATCCCGGAGAATATAATAGAAGACGGTTAGGTAGTCCCGATATAAAAACTGCCCCCGAAGGGCAAACGATCTTAACTGTTTTATATGTGCTTTGATTTCTTTATCAGAAAGCTCAAGATAATTTGTGCTTGAGAGTTTATGATAGATTTTATAGCTCTCTGAAATACGGTCATCTTGTATTCGGAATTGGATCTTCAATTCATCGACTAGCTTTTGCTTATCAAATATGTTTCCTCCAGTAAGATAGTCGTGGATACTCTCATAAAAAGTAAAGTCATCGTTTTCAAAATAGAAATCAAGGAGCTCTTCAATTAAAGTTTTCATATCCCCCTCCTTGCGGAAATATTTACGCATTTGATAGTCATGCCCTTTTTCCAGCTCCGATTTGCTTTCAAAGCTAATTGTTCCTCTTTTAAACTCAATGCAAATAAAAAGAGAGAACTTCATTAGACGAGTTAACAACTCATTTTTCATCTTGTCTAGTTCTTTTGAGCCAGTTCCAGACATTATGAAATGGGCGATATCATAATAGTAGTTTAGAAAATACTTAAGCGTTCTTAAGTTCATCTGTTCTGTTCTCTTAATGCTCAGGAGTTGCTCAATAATTTCCTGCTGATTCTCGATGTGTTTAAAATATAGCTCGTCTTTGTTTTCGGTGCTGCTTACTACACTTTGAAAAATAGAAAATTCGTTTTGCTGAAAGTGTACAGTACTGCTAATGGTTTTTTCTTTAACGCTTTTGAATCTTTTATTTTTGATTTTGTCATAATTTGCAACTAGCAGTATTTTGATGTTATGCCCCTCAGTTAAAGTGTTAATGTATCCAAGTAGTTGATTACTGGTTAGCATGTGTTCGCTTATGCGTTCTAAATCATCGAAACAGATCAATAAATTGGAGAAATCAATATTGTTTTTATGTTGATGTTTACCCTCTTTTATTAAGGCTTCAGCATTGTCCACAACATTATTTAATAGTCCTTTCCCAAGAATAGCAGTTAGATCTGCTGATTTAACCAATGCCTTAATAACCGCACCGCCCATCCTTAGATATTTGTTTGTGATGAGAGGATAAAGTTCTGCTTGAATTCTATCTTTGATATCATCAATAGCGTTAATGCCAAATAGAGAAACAAGTATAGGTACAAATCCAGTATCTTTTAAACTAGGGAAATAGTGATTTTTTAGATAATAAGTTTTACCAGCACCCCATGTAGCAGTGAGCATCAGTGCAGAATTAGCATCCTTGTAAAGATAATCTGTAATTTGGGTGGCAACCCTATCTTCTGGTACCTTAATGTGTTTAGCCATTAATAATCATTTTAGGCTAAAATACTTTTTTGTTTCTAAAAAGTTTCACATAGATTATTTCCGTCCTGAACTATTGTTGGAATTTGATGCTACCATCTTTGGAAATCATTTGGGGTCGTCAAATTAATTGTCAATTGTTGGCAGATATTCAAAGCGTAATTTAAGGTACAGTAACTTATCTTGCTGCATTAGCATATGGTTAATCGGTACTATCATAGCAGCGGAATGGTTAAACAAAGAGGTTTTGCTCACAAAACGCTTTATGTCCAAAGGACAGCTACCTCCAGTTACTCGGATTATTTGAGGAAAATAGAGGTACTTTTATAACGATATGCCTGATTATAACCTGCATTTCATTATTGTCGAAATTCGTAATAAAAACAGAGAAGCTGTTTAAGGTATAGAGGTTGTCTTCACAGTTCTAGAAAATACCTAGTAGTCTTGTAGTTAAATGGTTGATTTATTTTAATATAGATACTCGCTTCTATTTACTTATCATGAACGTATATCCAAGGCTTAAAAAGATATTCACAAATAGCATTAATTTCTCTGAAATAGATAACTTTGTTAGTTAATGCTAGGCATTCCTAAGCCAACCTAATTACTTTAAAAAGGAAGAGAAATACGTGAAGCAGAAAATAAGATCTTTTGTTACCTACTTAGTAAATAGTGTTGAGGCGGAGAAGGGAGCTGATATCACTTTTCATGAATTGAGCATATTTATCGCATTCTGGGTTGCATGTGTTAAAATGAAAAAAGATTATCAAGAGATGCAAATCTCGAATCGCAGCTCCAAAGGTTTTAACCAAGATTTTTCCCATGAGATTAAACAGTTAACAAATAGATTTGGAGAGTTAGCTGCTAGCTTTTTAGAGGTTCATAAAAAGATATCACCGGCAACTTTAGAACATGCATACTCGAAATTGCTAAATGCCTTTAAAGAAGCTGATGAAGACCGTGATGATATCATATCTTGGGCATATCAGTTCAGCAAACGTGGGCTTGAAAAGAAAGCCTTTGCAAGTGTTGGAGCAAATAATAAAAAAATAGAGGCTCAAGATTTGCTTTTTACGACCCAGTTTTTCACTGACCGTTATATGGTTCGATATCTGGTCGAGGAGTCGATAAAGAAGCAAAATAGGGAGCTTGATAAATTAATCATAATAGATCCAGCATCAGGGGGGGGCAACTTCTTAATCTATGGATTTGATTGTTTATATGGTCTGTATAAGAAACAATATAGCGCATGGTCGGATCAAAAAATTGTAGACAAGATATTATCTGAGGCATTGGTCGGTTACGACCTTGATGGCTCATTATCTAGGATTGCCACATTATCATTATATGTCAAAGCCTGCGAGAAAGCAATACCGAGCAAGAAAGGGATAATTAGAATATTTGGTGGTATTAAAGACGATCAATTCGGCTTTTTAGCCCCTCGGATCAATTCAAATTTTATCAATGAGCAGTCTTTTCATGGGCTGCTGGAATCGACTCCGGAAGATATTGCTAGAGTGTTTCTAACGAATCCGCCTTTTATGGGGAAAAGAGATATGGATGTACGGTTGAGGAATTTTCTGGTAGCTAATTACCCACAGTCTAAAGGTGATTTGTGCGTATCATTCATGCAGCGTATGATCGAGCTTATGCGACCTTACGATATTATAGGAGTAGTGGCTCAGAATAGCTGGACTTACTTATCTTCTCTGAAAGATTTTAGAAGTTTTTTTCTCAGGAACCAGCAATTACAAACCTTCGTTGATCTTGGAAGTAATGCATTTCAAGACATTAATGGGGAGAAAACGAATGTTGGACTTTTTATTATTGGTAAATCTGAGGATGAAAAGTCTACCTTTTACAGTCTAAAATACAAATCTAGAGCAGAGAAAAAAACAATCTTGGAGACGAATGATTTCGAACCAAGTCATGTTTTCCGCGTAAATCAAATAGAGTTCTTTAAAAATGAAAATTTTGAATTCAGCTATCATTTTGAAGAACGCTTTACTAGCCTCAATACGCTACCGAAGTATTCTGATTTCGGAAAACCTATGCAAGGATCATCAACCGGCGATTCATCTAGATTTGTAAAATATGCCTGGGAGGTAAACGAAAATCCTGATTGGAAGATGGTTAGTAAAGGAGGGGGATTTAGCAAGTGGATGGGTTTGAATTACTATAAAGTGCTTTGGGGAAGAGATGGCGATGCGATTAAAAAAAATCAAGGGAGTGCCTTGCGAAATGTCAATAAAATGGATGTTACGCAATTGGTATTTAGTGATACAGGCAGCCTAGGTCTTAATGTTAGAGTATTGAAGCCTGGACAGGTATTCATCGCATCCGGACCGGGTATACAAGTTTTAGATGGTGACGTCCATGCCCATATTGCATTTTTGAATTCTAAAATATCAACATTTCTACTTAAAATCCTTAATCCAAAATTTACAATAAGTGCCGGATATATTTCTAGAATCCCAGTTTCTAGAGATATTTTGTTTTCGTCTACAATAGCTAGTAATAGTAAAAAATGTTTAAAACTAAAAGAATCATATTTAAAGACTAAATTACCTAATCTAGAGTTTAGTCATAATAATTATAGCGAGATGGGGGATCTGGAGAGCTACATCCAGGAGTTGATACTTGCTGATATCAATAGTGATTTCCAGCGTCTTGTAATGGAGTTTGAAATTGAAAAGGAGATACGAAATGCCTACAGCTTTACAGATGCCGAACTTAGCGAGGTTAAACAGATTGTAGGAGAATCTACTTTATATAATAAGAAAAATAATCAGTTATTAGAATGTCGTCAAATAGATAAGCTTGTGGCCTCGTCAATAGATGTTAACTGTCAGATAAACAGTAAAACGCTTAATGGCTATTCAGTCGGAAGTGAGAGTGTGATTGAAAATATTTCTCATCGACTTGATGTGGACCCAAAAAAAATATTTAATTTTTTAAAGAATAACATAGCAAACCTTAAGGAGACTAAACAAAAGTACCTAGCTGATTTGATACATAAATTAATATTATTTGAACTAGAGGTGAAGAGTATAAATGACTTTACTAGCAAGGTGTTAAAATTAGAAGAACTAACAATGCAGCTTTTGAGTAAATATCCATTTTTAAACCAGTTGAAGTTCAGTAGTGAATATCTAAGTACTATAATTTTAGTTCACCATAAAAATAGCTTCCTTAATTGCCCACTGGTGCTGATTGATGGAGATAAAGTGAGAGTAGGAGCATTATATGGATAAATTATTATCACTTTTTTCAAGTGTACTTGTAAAATATTTGGGGCATGTATTTACTGGACATGATCAAGTAAATCCGCTGGAGTTAAATAAAAAGCGTTTTGAAGTTCGTGGACTTTTTATTTGCTATATAATTTTTTTAAAATTTGAACCGGATGGTTTAAAGACTAAATCGATTGGCGAGTGGTTGGAAGAAAAAATTGGAAAGGATACCTTATTTACAAAGATATATACTGAGAGTAGCGATAGGCTGAGGGAGATAATAGAGTCTTCTGTCTGTGAGCTAAAAGACTTGAATGGAGTAGATCCTGCTTTTGTATACGAGCTTATGCTGGGTGTCGAGTCATCAAATGAGAATAGTGATATTAGCTCAATAAAATCAAATAATTATCGGAATAAACTGGGAAGTTATTATACTCCGGTAAAGCTGGCTGAAGAGACCACAAAGAAAGCAATAGAAATTTATACTGAGAATCTGGTGTCAAATGGAAAGTCTGACCCTAAAAAGGCCATCTTAGACTGTTGTGATCTCAAGTTTGTAGATTTTTCGTGCGGTGGTGGAGCTTTTCTAGTCCAAAGCTTGCAGATATTAAGAAGAAAAATGCAATCTGCCGGTATTGACGCTGAAGAAATACATCTGAATTTGCTCAAGGCTGCAGAAAACATATATGGAATTGATGTCGATTGTATTGCATTAGAGCTTGCCAAGTTTAACATTATTTCAGATTTAAATGATATAGACCTTTACAGGGTAATCAGTAACAACTTTACGCATGCCAATTTCTTATTACATACTGATAGTGAGTTTAGTAGTGAAGAAAAAATAGAGACTTTTGCTAGTGGATTTGTTTATCATGAAGTACTTGGCTTACAAGCTGATAAATTACTGAAATACGATGTGATTCTTGGCAATCCGCCATGGGAAAAAATCCGTTTCGAAGAAAAGAAATTTTATGGACTTTATTCTAGTTTAGTTTCGAAAGATCACTTTAAAGCAAATAGGACAGCTGGAATTGAAAAACTAGCCAGCGAAATGTCCGGCCTAGCTAGCTTTGCAAACGCTTTCAATTCAGAGATAGAAAAAGCTAAAAAATCAATAAAAAAATCATCTTTTTTTAGCCTCTCGAGTGTGGGTGAATTGAATACCTATGCTCTTTTTGCAGAAGCTGCCGTAAAACTCAAAGCGAATAATGGAATAATAGCACTGATTTTAAAAAGTGGAATAATCACAAGTCAGGTAAATAAAAAACTGTTCGGGTCATGGAGTGAAGGATATAAAATTATAGCAGCGTATGATTTTATAAATAGAAAAAAGATATTTCAAATCGATAGCCGAGAAAGATTTTGTGTATTAATTTTAGGAGACAATAAACGAAAGAAATTTTCGCTAAGAATGAATATGACTGAGCCTATTCAAATTTCTGAAATGGGTCATGAGGTTTTAGTAGATAATTCAGATTTGAAGTTGATAAATCCATTGACGAAAATGGTACCAAATTTTTCTAATAATGAAGAGTTGCACTTTCTACTTCGTATGGCTACAGATTTCCCGCATTTTTTGGAAGTTTTCGGGAATGCTAAGTTTGGAAGAATAGTTCATTTTACGGCACATGCAGATTTCATTGTTAAAGATTATTATAAAGACTATTTACCTATTTATGAGGGTAAATTTTTTCATCAGTTTGATGGGCAATATTCCGGATTCAATGATATGCCAGCTGAGCTTAAGTATAATGCTAAGTCATCTTCCAGAGTACTGACGGATTTAGAAAAGGCTCAAGGTGTAAACCCTTATGCTCGGTTTTTCATTGAGAAGGATAAATGGCTTCAGCTTTCTAAAAATCACGCTGGTCCATGTATGCTGGCTTGGAGAAGTTTGACTTCTGCCACGAATAATAGGACTTGCATTGCTACAGTTTTACCGTTCATACCTGCATCGCAATCAGTACAGTTTCTGACAGGTGAGGTTAACGATTTGATTTATTTATGCGGCCTTTTTAACTCGGTTACATTCGATTACATACTGAAAAAGAAGCTAAGTGGAATAGATCTCACTCAGTCTGTGATTAATCAAATGCCTGTTCCTGGGCAGGAAGTAATTCACAATTGTATTATGTTCCTGGGGCAAGAAGCTCATTTAGTTGTACATATTAGAGCTATAGTTCTAGAGCTTTTGAAAAGTGATAAGCGATTAGCTGTACTTGTTGATACTATATCTGAAGTGAATTATTCTGGCTATAAAGACATAAGCTTTTTAATAAAATTATTAGACCTGCTGTTCATGTATGCTTATAAGTTGACATCAATTGAGGTAGAGTTAGTCCTCTCTTCTTTTGAAAAAATCTATGGAAAAGAGGACTTAAATTGGTTTATAGAGAATCTAAATGGATTAAATTTGGATAAAGCCATAAGCTCTACCAGTACCAACTCTACCCATTGTACCCCATAGATTCGAGTGTTCTATCAATCGGTCGCGTTCCTCGATTTCTAATATCTCTAACCTGTAATCATCACCTTGAATTGGCGTAAATAATAGGATTTTATTAACAAAACCACCGTCATGACCAGCATTCTCCCGTGTGATGTCTGTTAGCTTATCCCCATTTAGGCTTACACCCTTGAATTGAATGCGCCAGTTGCCATTATCAGGCGTGAAAAGGATTGGATTTCCGATATATTGTGTATCGCCAAGTGTGATATTTATACTTTTACCTTCATTGGGATCGTTCGCGTCTATTCCAAAATGGCTAACACTACCTTGAATTAATCCATGTACATTCTGACCACTCTTCGACATGTCGAGTTGATTCTTTGAACCTCCGGTCATTCTACCTGTCTGAATCCACATAGAGCCATTTTGGAGTTCAATTGTTTGAGAGACAACCTCAATCTGGTGATTTACTAACAGATTGACCTCCGATTTTGCAACTACTGAACTATAGCCTTTTGGTGCCCTTTGAACCTTAAGTTTAGCGAAAACTTCATTCAGCCTCGCGTTAGCAGCAACGTCTTTGGTCTGGAAAACCTTGTTGATTTTATTATGTTTTGCGCGAGCGACCTTTTCTTCAACTACAACCTTTGCATCGATTAAGATAGCAAGTAACTCTTGAGTTAATCGAGCTGTGCTCTCATGAGTGTTCGTAATTATTGGCTTGTAATAATCTAATAAGCTCGAAACATAAGCCATACCTTGGATATCATTCGCTTTTTCAAAAGTAATCGAAGTTGAGGCTTCAACGCTCTGGAATAAACCTCGCTCAGTCATGTTTGAAGAGCCAATGATAGCTCGATATAACAGAGGACCTTCAAAAGTGTAAATTTTTGGATGATAAATTATGTTATTCGGAGAATACGTGATATAACATTCAATGCCTAATTCCAGTATTTTTTCGAGTGCTTCCTTCGAAGTTCCGTTCAGGTCGACACCAACGAATAACTTGATTTTACCGCCACGTAGAGTGAAGGCATTCAATTGATCGAGTAAATTTTTGATTCCGCCAGAGCTTAAAAAAGCTACAAAAGCGTTGAAAGTATCAAAGTTAGTGTCTTCAAGTGACTCGATAAGTATAAGCCCTGTACTATCATTTATTAGAGGGTTTAATCCTTGACCGATAAATTTTAATTCCATGTTGAGAAGGTTTAAAAGATAAAAATGAGATTGTTTTGAAAAATGCTATTTGACACTTTAAGTATTATGAGTCTAGTAAGCATGGTTTAATTTGTATTTAGAATAAGAACGAAATTTTTAAAGGTATTAAATCTTTCGAAATAAACATTTAAAACATATGTACTAAAGATGTATGGAAAAACCAATTAATTTGACTCCCTTGGATCAATTTTCTGTCATTTCTAAATTTATTGATAAATAGAGTATTACGCGAAAACGATTTTTGGCGAGAAGGGGTCATTTGCTACAGGTTTATCCATGTTTGCACGCTTGATGCATTCCAAGGCATAATTTGAAATCGAGGCTCTGATAGTTCATGATAGAGTTATGCCATATTAAGCACTTTTTGAATCTAATCTTTTGGTATCTAGTCGGCTGATTGTAGTATCGTAGCCTATTGTTTCCATTTTAATTTTAGGCTTTCTTTTTGTTTCTGAACAGTTTTTCGACTTAAGTCTTGGACTTGTCGCTGGATATCTTCAATAGCTTTATTGTTTTTTTTGGTACTTAGATAGTTGTCAATAAATGTAAATAGTGCAATGCTAGTCACTATTATAGCTGAAACTAATGTGATGGTTTCTTTAAATTTGGAAAAGCGTTTGTTTTTACCCATTTCAATGTACTTATCATCATATAAGGCTATTGTTCCACTTGGCGTAATATGATAATAAGCCTCATTGTCTATCCATTGAATATCAATTTCTCTCACTGAATTGAGATAGTCGATTTGTTCAAGAATTCTGGCTTTACTTAATTTAGCAAGCCTAGACAGCTCATTGATGCTAAGCTGCATGTCATATAGATTAAAATTTTCCAGGTGATCATATGGTATTGCTTGTGCCCTCAGGGTCTGAAGTATTTTATGTCTGGATTTAAATTTTCTATCGATAAGCATACGTTTTCTGTTGTTTTGTGTTTTGATATATTCTGTTGACATTACTTATTTCCATTTGAAGTTTATGATTTTAATTCCTTTTTTATATGGTTTACTGTTTGAAATCATGTTATTTTCCTTCAGATTATTTGCTAGGAATTGGTTTTCAATGGTGTCTTCGACAATAGGACTTGTATGCTTTTCCCCAATCTTATTGTATGGTGTTGGGAAGTTTTTAAATATTGATGTGGTATCGTGAGAATCAAAGTTTTTGTAATACATATTAAAAAGCTTTACGCGCTCCTCCACGCGGAAATTTTGTTGTAGAACAGCAATCATGATTTCTTTTGATATTTGTAGCGGATGTAGGCTGAACATTAAGTTTTTAATTGTTATTAATGCTTTATGGCTACCAGTGATAATCGATGAGTTTACGCTTTGTAATGCGCTGATTTTTAATGACTCATTAATTGCTTTAGATTCAAAAATATGGCCAACATCTTCGATGTCTAGCTCATATGCATCTGCTTCAGAAAGGGCATCTCCTGAAAATACATCCAGAAAGTCGTATTGAAGTCCAGAATAATCAATTTTTAGTTTAATGAAGTTTTCTGGCTTAGGTTCAAGAATTGTCAAGGCGATTAGTATTCGCATTTTCTCTTCATTTACGTGTAAATTTTCTATACTGTAGTCATAGGGGATTTGTTTGATGTATTGTTCATAGAAATTATTGCTAATATCTTCTGTATTAATTAATTGGAGTATAAATCGTTTGGTTGTATCTTTGTCAATGTATGGGGTGGATATGTTTATCTTCAATTTTGAGAGGCCTTCGGCTGTTTCCTTATTGTTTAAGTAATCGACGATTGGATTGTCTAATACTGCGTGACGATGGAAGTATTCTATTAGGTTTTCCCATTTGTGTTCAATTTTTTGATCTGAGAAGAAATTGCTATCGAGTTCTTGTTGTTTTATTGCTGATAGATTGGATATTTTAGTCGTTGTTTTTTGGATAATGTTGATGCGATTACCAAGGCTAATTTTGCTATTGTTGTAAAGTTTTATTAGTTCGTTTTCTTGCTCAATGTTATTTGCTGTTTGGGTGAGGTAAATGTTTTCAATATATTTATTTATATCTAATTCGATTCTGCTTTTCAGTCTTTCATCTTTAGAGCTGAGTATCGCGCTGTAGTTTTGTCGTTCGTATCTTGGGAGTTGGAATTGGTCTTCTTGCTGAAGGATTCGTTTGAGCATCGTATTGTTGATCTCATAATGACTTTCATCGATAATTAGATGAATGAGGTCCATGCTTGCCCCTTTGATTTCTATATCTGTAAAGATGATTTCTAGCTCGGTAATGATTTTGGCGATTTTTTCTTTGTCCTCTAAAAAATTGAGAAAGGTTTTGTTAGACAGTATTTCTTTTCTATAGTGTTTGATGATATCTGGTAATTTTAAATCTTCTACATCTGCTGCACTCAGTATTTCTTTAAAATAAATTGCTTTACTTTCTGTCGTTAGCTCATCCCGATGGTTTAACTGTAGCCATAGATCTGGTGTTTGGTGCACTAGTCTTCTCATGAATTCGATTGTGTACGCTCCAATGGCCATGAAACTGTCTATGAATCTAAATGTCTGATCAGTAAGCTTGCTGAATTGGCTCATTAGATTTATTAGATAATTTTCATGCTTTTTATTTTCAAGTAGGTAGTCAACTAAATTATAATTGAGTATGTAGACTTCTCTAAATTCTGTTGCACGGAGTTTTTTAATGATGTTCTCTATTTTTGTCAACTTTGTTTCATGGTCGGATTCAGTTTGGTTTTTGACATTTAGGATAAATGCTCTGTCTTGCTTGGTTAGACTGCCTTCGTAAAATAAGGAGATATAGTCTAAGTATTCTTCATCTATATATCCATTTCTTAATAGTAAGCCTAATAGTTGACCTTGCTTCGTGGATGTGTCGCTGAGGTGTTGATTTTCTGTTTTGGAGAGAATCTCTTTAAGTTTTAAACTACGGTTGGAAATCTTCTCTCTTTCGTATGTTGCATTTTCCTTTTTTAGCATCTCTTGCTTTCCTTCGAATTTTTCTTCTATCAATGCCAATCGTTCTTGGTAACTTTGATCTGGGTCCAGTAGGTATTGGAATTCTTCGAAATCTAAATTTTCTGTAACCTCAGTTCGCGTCCATTGGTTGTAATTGTAGAATATGTAAGTGATGTAGTTGAATTCACCTGAGGAAAAGTATTCAAAGCCTTCTTCGCTTGCAGCTTCAATTATGCTATAATCTGTGTCCTTGAATCTAAATTTGCCAAAATTCTGAGTTTGTGATGCGTATTTTGAGGTGTATAATTGCCTCAATTCATCTGATGATTTGAGCATTGTCTCTCCTAATCTTTCGATCTCTTTTTTATTTTCTTTTATTTGTTGGTCTAAGTGGGTCGCCTGTGCCTTTATGAATTCAGCTCGTTTGTTCAGTAGGCTATATAACATGCCTTCATTATTCGCTAGTAGTACGAAATCATCTGGATAAATATTTTTGTAAACTAATATAGCGAGTAGTTTTCCTCTATTAAGCGCTTTGTCTAGTATACCGCTGTAAATTGCGTATTCATTATTGATATTATATAATAAACGCATGTCATCTACAAATAGGGAAATCTCATCTATTAAGTCATCAGTTATACCACTATGTTGGTTTTGAATAATTGATGATAGTTTGTCTTTAGAGTTGGAGCTGTTTATTACTGGTATAACTGGTATGATAAAGTCGAAGAATTTGGTTCGATCTTTATTTTGAAACATTTCATCTCTCACTGCATATATAAAGATTACGTGTTTATGCTTTAGTTTTTTCGAATTGTTTATCAGTAGATTAAGTTCTCGTAACTTGGTGAATATCTCTGCTTGACGGAATCTATCAAGATCTTCAATAAGAACAATGCTGTAAGGGGTTACTTCAAAAAAGTATAGTATTTCATCAATGTGGTTATTGAGGATGGATTTGCTGATGTTTTTGTCGATTTCAATTTCGGTTTGCTGTATGGTGATTTTGCTTATTCTAAGACTGTATAGTACTTTAACAGAACGGTACAGTGCAACCGTACTTGCGACTATGAATCCGATTAGACTTGTCCAGTGCAAAATACTTTCACCAATGCTTGTCAGGTTTAGTCTGAGCTGTTTGTTGAATTCTTCTGTGTAGAATATGTTCAGCCCGAAAATAATGGCTAGTATTAATCCACTGGTGATGTAATAGAGTGATTTTCGATTGAATGATTTAATCTTTTTAAATCGGCTGTCTGGGATTTTGCTGTCTTCTTCATGGTAGAATATTTGTTGTAGTATACTTAGCTCTATCAAGCGCAGAATTTCATCGTTTGATTTTGTCTTCTTCTCGCCTGCAGATTGGGTATTTGTATTTTCCTCTTCAGAAAGTTCTTCCTTGAAGGTGGCTAGAGATATATCTAGAAAGGTATCTTTTTGATGTGAGTATATGTTTTTAAAGGTTTTCAGGATACTGCTTTTTCCGGACCCATACGGACCTGTTAAGGCAATATTATAGATGTCTTTTTCCTTGCTATTGTCAATCGCCCATTGTAGTGCTTCAATGTATTTGTCAACATTGGCATCGCCGATTGGCGATAGGGAATGATAATTCGGATTTTCCTGGTCATTGATAGATGTGCTTTTAGCTTGGGATTGCTTAATTTTTTTGTATAGCCAAATCTGAAGATATCTCGCAATCTTTAGGGTTGTTTTATTCATTGAGAGTTAATTTATTTGATTAGTTGTTTGGTATCTATCTCTTTCTAGTGCTTTTTAAATTATAATATAAATTTAGTAAAAATGTTTGTTGCCTATATACGTCTTATAAAGGAGACCTAGTTCGGATACCAAATTAAGTTTTTGTTCCTATCTGTTTTTCAGTTTTTTTGGCTGAATTTAAAGGGTTACGCGATAGCACACTTAAAATATTGGAAATTTAGTTAATAGGTTGTAGGTATACAGTGAAAGAAGGCCAGAAATTTTAGAATATTCAGCATTATTAGATTAAATATTTTTTATGGTTTCATCGAATATTTTCGCTTGGCATTAAGGCGGGGTGATTTAGTTTAACTCCTTATTGATTTTCATGCTCATTGCAATCATTCGCCTAATAAGGCGTTCATTTTTCAAGCCTAAAATGGCGTGCCTTACTTTAAGTAAATGGGGGACAATTTCGATTTGCATGGCAGTAATTCCTTGGGGAGTTATGGACCTATTTATTTATTTTAATGTTTCCAAGTGGATTGAAATATTGTTTATTAATTTGGAATTTGCAGTGATTACCCCAGTATTTATTTCTTATTCCGTGAGAAGATGGCATAAGAATAGTACAGTAGTTGAAAATTTCCATTTTCCAACAGAGGAGGTTTTTGAAGAAAACCTTCTTAATTATGGCTTCAGTCTGCGTGAAAAGCAAGTTATACGTCTTCTAAAACTCGGTTATACCAAAAAGCAGGTCAGTGATAAATTATTTATAGCTATATCTACAGTTTCTCGACATGTGCAAAATATTTACGACAAAGCGCAGGTAAATAACAGATTATCTTTAATGAATAAACTTGAAAAGGTCAGCGACTTTGATTGTCATCTAAAGGATTCGAAAAGATCACAAAATTCTTAATATCTTTTTTGAGTAGGCATCAGTTTTTTGGTAGTGACAGAATCGACCGAAGTAAATAACTCATGCTATTCCGTTCTTCTTCGAAATTAAAATACCTTATCGGAAGATATATTATGCCATTTCGAGTTGATAGCACATGAATTGGATTTGTCTTAGCTGCTCAGATTATTATGAGATTATTTTATTTTAAACGTTCTAAAAATATTGCTCAAGGTATCAATACAAAGGAGGTTTCCGTCTAGATTACTATCTAAGTTAAGGATGATTTTTAGTACTTCTGAGGCTTGCATGGTTCCTGTGATGCCGCAAGTGGTGTTGATGATACCGGCTGTGCTGCAGGTGTTACTAGCATTTTCGCGCAAAGATTGGCTGGAAAAGATGTCTTCAAGCCTGATCTTTTGTTTATGGTTAAGGACAGTGAGGTAAGCGGTCCATTCTAAAACGGCAGCATAGACGAGTGGTTTTTCGTGTGCTGCGCTGATTTGGCCAATAAGGATTCTTGTTTCTGTGTCATCGGTACAGTCGCAAATGATGTCATAGTCTTGGATAATTTTTTCTGCATTGTTTTGGTTAAGGTTTTCCTTATAGCTGGTTATTTCAACCTCAGGGTTGATTTGGTTTAGTCTTGTTTTTAGGATCTCTACTTTTGGTTTATTTAGGTCTGTTATCGTGTATAGGAACTGTCGGTGCAGGTTACTAATGGATATGGTATCTTGATCGATGATGCCGATATGTCCAACACCAGCGGAAGCAAGATAAGTGGCTAGAGGAACGCCCAGTCCACCTGCACCAATAATTAGCACTCTCGCTTTTGCTAGTTTTTCTTGGCCACTTTTTAGTACTTCTGGTACTAAGATTTGTTGTTGGTAGCGCTGCATCAACTTCGGTTGATTTGAGAGGTTATCGTGCTGTCGGTGATTTTATCGTCCTGGGCCAATAAAAAAGCTTTTGATAAGATGACTGATAGGCCTGCGTCGCCTTCAAATGGGATGAAGAGGTTTTCGGTGTGGCTTTTTTGACTTCTATCGGGTACGATACAAAGGTATTGGTCGTTTGGTTCCATCAAAATGTTGGTACTGCCCAGGTGGATTTTATAGGTACGCAAAGTGCCTTGTACCACAAGAAACTTATCTTTAATGTGGGCAACTTTACTGATTTTTAATCTTGGCAAGAGGCCAGTGATGATGTCTTTTCTGTTTTTAGCTACTTCAGAGAGTTCCCCAAAAGAGAAAGCGGTCCAGTAATCCCGGTAGGCAGGAAGGCCTCCTGAATCTTGCCAGGTGGGATCGTTACCCACGCTCGCTACGCCAACAAATAAATCAACATCTCTTAAGACTTCTGAAAGGGGCAAAGCTGGGATGTCAATTAGGTTCATGACCTGGTCGTTGGTGCTGTTTACGAAGCGTACTTGATCGGTGGAAATGTAGTTCCAGATGCCTGTATCGTTGAAAGCATCATCTGCGGCCACTTCATTTACCCAGTATTCTGCACGCAGGTTATATTCTGGTAGGTTCACTTGAGCCGATTGGTTGTATCGTCCATCATCGTAAGCCCCGAGTAGGGAATATTTCCAGCCGCGGGTTTTGGCCAGCATGTTGAATTGATGCTGCTTTAAAATGTGGGAGGCCATTCGGTTGCTATAGGTACGGGTATTGATCTCGGCATCAGTCAGTAGGTAAACTTCCCTAAAAGCCTGCTTAATGGGTTGCTGTATTTTATGCTCGCTTAAAAATGTTCTCCAATCAGTTGTTTCTTGGGTACTGGCTAAGGCTGGATGCCATAAGGATACGGTACAGTCGTTTTTTGGTGCTGCTTTATTGCCTTTATTGTCTTGCCATTCCTGATTAATTTGAATCAAAGTTTGTTGGTCACTGTTTAAAGGGCTAGTAAACGTCCAAATGATTTTTTCTGCTAGGGTGCCGACTAGGCCATGGTGAAGGAAGTATTTTTCAAAGTTTTCGTAGGGCCAGATTCTTCCAGTACGAAACAGCCTATCGATGCGGTCTCTTTGTGCTGCGGTATTTTGATCAACTTGTTTCTGCGTGTCTTTTATTTTTTTGAGTTTCGCAGCATGTTTTTCTTTGATAAAGCTTGGGACAGTTTTTTGAGGACTGCCGTCTGGTTTGGTCCAAGTGAGTTCGGATTTACCAACACCGATAATTTTTAGGGTGCAGGTGTAGTCTTCAAAACTGTACATTCTTTTTCCGCCACTAAGCTTGAAATCTTCTACCGCCATATCTTCTATATCATGGGTAGATACTTTTTGAATCGCAGCGGCTTCTGCGATGTATTTTTCGATGAGCACTTGTGTGCTGGATTGTTTAATGCGCAGTTTTAGTCTCGATAAGTGACCGATGCCGTCTAGGCCTTTGGATTTATAGAGGGTATATAAACAGGCGTTACCTAGACCTGCCGCTGCCGGACCTTTCCCAGGTATTTTTTTGAAGCAGCGTTCTGCTAGTTTAGCAATTAGGTTTAGGGTATTTTGGTCGTGGAAATGGGCGCAAATCCAAATGAAGCCTTTGATGGCATCTAAGTTAATGCTGCTTAAAAACTCTGCGGTAGTGTAGGTATAGCGCTGGCTGCCGGTGCCGTAACTGTGCTCAGTAGTGATTTCTTTATGGGCGATAGCGAAATCTATCCAACTGGTAATCACTTTTTTGAATTTATCGGTTCCCAAGGTTTTAATTAGTGCAAGGGATTCATCGAGGTATTTTTTGCTCGGCTTGGAGCCAGTGGCTTTCTGCGCTTTGGCAATTAATTCAAACCAGATGAGCTTTTCTTGATTTTCCATGGATAATACCATAGGGTTTGCAAATGCAGCAAAAGCATCTTCACCTAGAAAAAGAATGGGCTTGACTGCGTCGATAGCACGCTCGAAAAGCAGCTCGTCGATTTTAGCAACGATTTTAACGTTCTCTTTTAGATTGGCTTGATCGCTTGAGTTGAAGGCATCTTTTAGTTTTTTAAGGCTAATTTTTACCTGCTCACTCGGTTGTTCAGTTTTGTATTGATTAAGGAGTTGATTGAGGAAGAGCGCAATTGGCCATCGGGTTACGTTGGACCACTGACCATAGCGTTTTTTGGTAAAGAATTCGTTAATGAATTTTATGATGATGCGCTCTTCAAAATGCAATTTAGTTCTAAATAATTGGGTTAGATAGCCATCTCTAACGGTATGGTCATTGGAAGCTAGGGTTCGACTGCCTAGATTTTCTGATCTGGCGTAGACATCAATTTCTTTAAGGCAATAAAATAAGAAGTCTAATTTTTTTTCATTGTCCCAGTGCTGCACAATAGTTTGGTAGGTATCAATGGTGCTGAATTTGACGTCATAAAAATATTCGTTTATTTTTAAGCATTCGTTTCTGGTGTCCGTGATGATTTTTTTGAATTCCGGATTTTCGCTCGTTACCGCATCATTGAAGCTACTGGTTACTTTTTCAGTAGCGTCTGTGATGGCTTGTTTAATTTTATCAAATATTTTCATCGCTATCCGCCAACTAAAGGAGTAAGTTTAATAAAGCTGATGGTGGTGTGGGGGTGAAGCTCGACTTGTTGTGTTAAGCTTTCTGATTGTTGGTTATCGATGAGTACGAAAAAACCATTCTTTTGGAAGGCATCTAAAGCGACGTAAACTTGCTTTTCGGCATCAATTAATTTTCTGTTTTTAAGCTTATAACCATTTAGTGTTTTTTCCGCCTCTGTGGGCTCAACGAGACCAGTAAAGTATTCGGGTAGCTTATTGTTGTAAGTTTCTACCTCTTTTTTTACGCGGCTGGAAATGATGTCTGATACAGTGACACTGCTGGATTGAAATTGCAGTTGGATTTCATTTAAGATTTTTCCGGCAAAGGTTTCATCTTTTATCGTGATGGTCATAGAGAGAGTTTTTTTGGTTTGAATTGAGATCTCAAGATGCATTTTTTCTTTTTCTTTGTCAAATAGAAAATTGAATCGATTAAGAATAAAATAAGGAGGTTTTAGGAATACTTAGAACTGTAAAGTTATAGACGAATAAGACCCCTCTTCCAAAAACGTATTTACTTGCCAGTTGGGCCGTATGCACCTTATGACCTAAACCTGACTCTTGATATTTTACCTACTAAAAATATTCAGCTATGTTTGTAGAACATACCAGTTAGTATCTTATGTCCAAGGCTGAATCCACTCGTCACAATATCCTGCAAAAGGCTTTTGAACTTATCTATCAGAACGGTTATCAGGCAACAAGTATTGATGTCATTATAGCAACAACAGAGGTTACTAAAGGCGCTTTTTTTTATCACTTCAAAAATAAAGAGGAGATGGGACTGGCCGTGATCAATGAAATCATGTATCCGGGCATGATGCCCTATATGGTAGAAGTATTGGGTAAGACCGATGATGTTGCTGCGGATATTTACAATATGTTAAAAGGTCTGCTGCTAACCAATCCTTTCTTCAAAGTTAAATATGGTTGTCCGGCAGTAAACTTGGTGGATGAAATGGCCCCAATCAGCGAAACATTCCGCAAAGCCCTGATGCGGCTAATGGTGGAATGGCAAAAAGCTATGCAGGAAACAATATCCACTGCGCAGAACAAAGGAAAAATTAGTAAAAACCATGATGCGAAACAGATTGCTTTATTCATCTCTGCCAGTTATAGCGGGGCTCGAAACGTGGGTAAGATTTTCGGCAGAGGGGCTTACGAAGAATTCCTCAGACAGTTCAAAATTTATTTATGCAGCTTAACATAAAAAAAATTTAATAAAAAACATACCAATTAGTATCTTTTATGATTATGTATCCTTTTCTTCTATCATTGCACTCTTGGTTTCGCTGGGCAGTATTGGTCATGTTACTATTGAGTATAGTTATTTCTTACCGGGGTTTTCGAAGGGGCTTGGTCTTCACGGCATTCGCCAACCAAATCAGGCACTGGACGGCAACATCTGCTCACCTTCAGCTGATGGTTGGAATAATCCTATATTTTCAAAGCACGGTAGTAAAATATCCAGTGACGGATAGCAATGGTCAAATCTTTAATGACCATAACTTTTTTAAGTTTATCCACATTTCGCTGATGTTGTTATCGGTAGTTTTTATCACTTTCGGATCGGCAAAGGCCAAGCGGATGCATTCTGATGTCGGGAAGTATCGGACCATGTTAATCTGGTTCCTTCTTGCGCTACTGATAATTATCGTTGCAATACCCTGGCCATTTTCTCCTTTCGCTGCCCGGCCTTACTCCCGCACATTTTAATTTAAACACATATGATAAATCTCTTCAATTCTTCCCTGGGGCGCCTGCGCATAATTAGTTACCTCGAGGGCATTTCGCTGCTTATTTTACTATTGGTAGCAGTCCCTTTGAAATATTACTGGAATAACCCTGCTCTGGTCAAAGCAATAGGGCCAGTCCATGGCGCACTGTTTCTATGGTTTGTATTCAGCACTTTCAGTGTAGCTGTACAACAAGGATGGAAATTCAAAGACACAACCTGGAAAGTACTCCTTGCCTGCCTGATTCCTTTGGGCACATTCTATATCGATCGGCATATTCTCCGAAAATTGGGGTCAAAAGCAGAATAATAAATCATTAAACCATTAACAAATAAATAACTAAATGAATATGGTAAATCAAATTCCTGATTTCAGCTTTATAAATGCATTGGCTGCAGTGGGCATTGCGATATTATTTATTACCATCATGTCCCTGGTAAAAGAGCCTGAAAGACAAAAATTAAACGCCATAATAATTGCCGGTGCAGGCGGCGTATACTGGAACGGGGGACTGGGCATTTGGGAATTTGTCTTTGGCTCGGTAATGCTCTTTGTCGCCTTTCAGGGGCTAAAACATTATTACTTTATTGGCATTGGCTGGTTGCTGCATACGGCATGGGACATCCTGCATCATCTTTATGGAACGCCTATTGTGCCGATTGAACCTTCCTCATCTGCTGGTTGTGCTGTTTGCGATCCAATACTGGCCTGCTGGTTTTTTATTGGCGCACCGAACATATTGGCGGTATTTAAAAGATGGAGGCTGGCCAACTGATTCTGCTGATGAAAATTGTTTGGCATATTTCATATTTACCAAATGGTAAAAAAATCCACGAAGGGATTTCCGAACTTTGAAGGATGGAAGCGTTTGTTAACTACATTCTTCAGTTCGGTGACCTGAACAGGCAACAGATCGATCTCATCACAGCTAAAGCACAAAAAATTAATCTCCGCAAAGAAGATTATTTTTCAGAAGCTGGGAAGATTCCCAGATATGTCGGGTTTCTTTTAAAAGGGGTGGTTCGCTTTTGCTACTATAATAACAAGGGAGAAGATATTACACATTCCTTCGTGGAGGAAAACAACTTTGTTTCTGATCAGCAGAGGTTCGAAGCACAAATTATTTCTTCCGAATATATCCAGGCAGAGACAGACTGCGAGCTGATTGTCTTCTCGAAAAGAGACTGGGATGAGATAGGCAATACCATTGTACGCTGGAAAGAGATTGAAAATCTAATACAAAAAAATTGCCTGTTAAAAGCAATCGAACGCAGAAGCCCTTTGGTCTCTGAAGATGCTACCAACCGTTATTTTATGTTCCTGAATCATTTCCCTGGCCTGGTCAATCGTGTGCCACTCTCGCGCGTCGCCTCTTACCTGGGCATCACCCAACAGTCTCTGAGCCGGATACGGCGAAATGTCCGGTAATTGTCTGTTTTATATGCGCATGATCCTTTTTACCAAATGGTAAAAGTTATGGGGCCTCGATTTTGGAGTTTTGTTCTATTCATTTAAATATAGAGTTATGAACAAAAAAATCGTATTGATAACAGGAACAAATAGTGGATTCGGCTGGCTGACCGCACACAGTTTAGCTGCCTTGGGTCATCGGGTTTACGCCACCATGAGAGAGGTTGATGGTAAAAACGCCGAAAAAGCAAAAGCACTTTCTGCGCTGGAAAATGTAACCGTGCTGGATGTTACCTTGACTGATGATGCTAGCGTTAGGCAGGCCATTGAAACCATTACCACAAATGAAAAAACTATTGATGTACTCATCAACAATGCGGGCTTTTCTATGAATGGTGTCGCAGAAAGTTTTACAACCGCTGACGTGCAGGCATTGTTCGATATTAATGTATTTGCGCCATGGAGATTCATCAAACAGGTGCTACCCGTTATGCGCAAACAGGCAGATGGGCTAATCATTAACGTGACCAGTGGTTTTGGACGGGTATCATTCCCATTTGCCGCTATTTATTCAGGTTCAAAATTCGGCCTGGAGGGAATAAGCGAAGGCTTGCATTATGAGGTCAAACGTCTTGGCATTGATGTTGCGATTGTCGAACCTGGTGCATTTCCGACCGAGATGTCCCAAAAAACCCAGTATGCTTCAGATCAGACTGTGTTCGAGGGCTACAGTGCAATAGCTGATCTACCGGGCAAAATGCTGGGCGCAATCACTGGTGAAATGCAGAGCAAAAATCCCAATCCACAGGATGTTGCCGATGCGATCATCAAGCTGATCGAAACAGAAAAAGGACAACGAGCTTTGAGAACTGTTGTAGACCCCATAACTGGAAAATATATCGAAGCAGCAAACAGGGCAGTGGCAGAGCAGTTTGGAAAAGGACTTGCAATTTTCGGTATGGAGGAGCTGTTATAGCAGCATTAATAGCAGCTTGCGGTAAATTTTGTGCAGAGCTACAGTTGGCATTTACCAACTGCAGCTATCTGTAAATTGAATTCCAAATAAACAGTTAGGCAGAAAATAAATTAGAGTCTGAATTGAACGTTTCGATTTATCCTAGTAGTAACTCTGCACATTTCAGTGAAGGTGACCTACCTGTTTCAGTCCAAGCAGTTTAGTAATTTCTCAACCAAATTTTGTCTATGGTAAAAAATAATTCAAAAGCAAGACTCTCGGTTCAAAACTTCCCGCCCTTTGTACTTACTAGGGAAATCGCCTTCGACGGTTGATGACAATAATTGCATTATTCGATTAAACCTTTCAGCTTCAAATCATCGACTATTGGCTCAATAAGTAACAAAAAGGACTTCAAATGTTGAAAATACACCCATTCATCGGTACATTCGTTGGTAATCACGTTAGTGATTACCAACGAATTTCTGAATTTTTCTTATATAATTTTTTGCTTATTAAATACACCTTTCATGACTGCCGACCCCACCAGTGTCGGAAGGGAAAGAGATGCTAGTGAGAAAATCCGGTCAAGAAATCTTTGGTCAGTTTGGACCGAAATGGACGGTACACTTTTATAGCTCTTCGTCACTTTTGGTGAAAACGCAATTTTTTTAATGCAAGGGTTCGTAAGCCTTCCTCCATCTGCTGTTTTGAAAACACATTTGCTAAAAAATATTTATCAAATCAGAGTTCTTCACCAAATGTGATGAAGGACCACTTTTATCGAAATATGCAGATTTTAGTGCAAACAGAATATAACTGTATGGTTTTCTTAATTAGTTATGTAAAAAAAAGGTTTTGAATCACAACCTTCATTGTCAATTATAAAAAAAAAAGGATTTCGTGTAAAAAAAAAGGAATCTTTCAATAGACAAAATTTTGATTTAAAAATTTCTTTAGATTGCATCATAAATTAACTCAATCTCAAATTCTTATGATTTCTTTTAGCAGTATTTATAAAAAATTGCCTTTTTTATTTATCTTAATTATTTTTTCTTGCAAAAAAGATAGTCACCTTATAGGTGAAAAAATTGATCCAAAACAAGAACTTCTCAATCTCGAATATCAGAAAAGACCCAAGGTTCAACAAATTAGATATATTGATTTTCTTAATAAAGTTGATCTTGGAGCGCTTGGTGAATTTAAAGATCAATTTGTAAAAAATCGTTCCAAAGAAAAATTGATGAGCCTTTCTATACCGCAAAGCTATAAAGGCCTGACGATTAATACCGATAGCGTAAAAATGATCGTTCATGGCAATCGTACCAGCTTTATATTTCAAGTTCAGTTATCTAGCCCTCACGCTGTATCATTCCAGAATTTAACAATTGATCAGAGTGAAGATTCAACATTCATCTTTGTATCAACATATACTCCTAGTAAGAGTTGGGTAGCTAAATGGAGAGCACACCAAGAACAAGTTTACGATGGCGAGGTGGAACATACCATGCTTAGCATTGATGGAAAAGCAGTCTCTGAATCGATAAGTTTAGCATCTACTCTTAAAAGCCACAAACAAGCATCGCTGGGACCACCAGAAAAAATTTCATTGACTCAGGTTTGTACAACTTATTCGGTGTATTCACATGTTAGTTTTCCTTGCTATTCAGGCATGCATTTACCAGGCGAGGCATGTGATTATGCAGGAACAGCACTTGCAGCCGGATACACAACAGTTCTTACAACAACTACAGAATGCGAATTTATTAATGGTGGCGGAGGAGGAACTGGCGGAGGTAGTGGTGGAAATCCTGGGACTACACCAGACCCTAATGAAGATTTTGATCCCTGTGATGGATTGATGGGTGGTGCTGGTGCCTCATTCGAAAGAGGGACTAGATTGCAATTAGTTCCTCCCCCATGTGATAATGGGGGGCCAGTTACACTTGCACCAGTAGAATTTCTAGTTGCAAATATAGGTTTGAATCCAGAAGAAAAGAGGATTCTAGTGCGTAATCCTGGATTTGTTGATCCTATGCTATCATTTTTATCGCAAAATCTCTATTCTCAAGATTCAAAAGCATTTTGTAAATGGTATTTAAATAATGCTGAAGCCAGCCCTGATTTCACACCTGCAAAATTCATTAATGATTACATAGTCCCAAATATATTTTCAGATTTAGCAAATCCACCAGGCACAGTAATTGAAGGGCCTGTAATTGATAACGGAACAATACTAGCGGATCTAGGTGATGCTCCATCTTTGGGAGGTAGATTAATAGGAGCAACTCCACCGAGGACAGACACGGGAGAAGATCTCACCTACGGCACAAATGGAAACACTAATGGTGTGATGCCATCCATATTTCAATACAGCGACGCTCAATTGTTTAATAAAATGAGAGTATTATTTAATTTAACTACTATCTTGGATGCAGACATGGCGGTTGCTGCACATGATTTCATTCATGCATTTAATCAAAGTAATGTAAACACATTTGGTCATATAAATCTCTCAAGGAAAGTTCAGGCGAGCAGTGTATATAAAAACTGGGTAAAGAGATTTACATCTTTGTTAAATACTAATCTTCAGCAAGTAAATGGGGACATTAATAATGTGCAGTCAATAACAATAAATAATCGATTAAAATTTGATGAACTATTACATCGATATAATGGTTTGCAAATTTTAATAAATGACACAGAAAGTAATAAGATTACCCTTGAAGATTATTCGAAAAATGGTAATCATTGGTCAGCAATAATAAATGTAGAAATAGTAGATCATTTCGGCCTTGATAAACATGATGTTATACTGTACCAGTATAAGCATGAAGGGTTTGCTGCATGGTGGACACTACAACACGTAAGAGGCTATAAGCCATTCAGAACTGTCATTAATTTAAAACAAAGGATTGAGGGTGACCTATAAATTATGAAAAAGTCTTATTATATCTTCGTTTTGTTATTGATTTCAGTTGTCGCTTGCAATACAACTGAATCGAAACTAACCTTCGCTCCTCTAGACCAGACAAATTACCGTGATACAGTTCGCGGTCAAAATGATTCAATTCACAACGTTAGATTAAAGTTATATACAGTAAAAGGCTTTAAAAATTCTGAAAAAAACTATGCTACCGTTGATAGCTTTGCAAAGGCAATAGCTAAATCGGAGCCTCAACTCAAAAATTTATATACATATCAGATTATCATATATAAAGTATCCTCAAAAACAAATTCAGGATGGTTGAAAAATAATCCACGAGATCTGGTTCGTTATTCGCAAGATCATGACCTAATTTTAAGTTACACATGGAATTCGGGCAAGTTTGCAACTAAGATTAAATGGAGAGATGGCGAAATGATTGAGCCCCAAAATAATGTAACTGTTACGGACGTATATTAAAATTTTATCGTCTGAATTTACTTGTCGTTCTTCAAGCGCTCTGGTCAATCTCTGTGTTGTCCCGGATTTACTTTTCATAAAGGGTTCGTTAATGTCCCGCCGACAATTTGCGTTTAAGCAGCCCCAATTCTGATAAAACCTTTAAATCTTCAAAAAATTGGTTCGTTTGAAACTCGTAGTAGGGTACAATCTTTGGTAATCAAGTTAGTTATTACCAAAGATTTTCTGAATTTTTCTTATATAATTTTTTGCTTAGGTTAAATACACCTTTCATGACACCCCTAGTCAAAAAGTTCTTTATTTTAGTTGATTGACTAATTACGAATCTTGTAAAATTGCGATGTCATAGCGGTTTTATAAAAACATATCGTGGGTTAGATAAAATGTTATACAATTAACTTGATATATCAATTTTCCATGATTAATGTATGGTGTAATTGTCAATTTGGATAATGCTGTAAAAATGATAATTGGATTTGTTAAATTGATAAAATAAAAATATATTCGATAAATCTAACCTCTCTCAAAATGAAAACTTTAATGCCCTCAATCAAATGGTTAAAGCCATTTCTAATTTTGTGTTGTTTTTTCTTCTTGTATTCTTGTAAAAAAGAAACACTTAAATCAACAGAAAATATCGACCTTAAATTACAATCCAAAACTTTAGAATACCTCAGCGGTCCTAAAACTCAGATACTAAATTATTCGGAATTTGCTAATAAGGTAAACATTTCGAACTTAGGGAGTTTCAAAAGTCAGTTTATAAAGCCAGCTGGTATGAGTGAAAAAATTATGTCGCTTTCTGTCCCGGAAAGCTATAGTGGCCTTAAGATAAATAAGGACAGCGTAGTAACATTAACTTATAGAGACCATACGAGCTATATTTTTCAGATTGAATTATCAAGTAAACATGCCACATCATTTCAAAATCTAACGATTGATGAAAGTAAAGAAAGAACAACTATTTTTGTGACAACATATACTCCATCAAAAAATTGGATAGCAAATTGGAAATTAAAAAAGAACCAAGCTTTTGACGGTGATATAAGTCATACTTTATTATATGATAGTTCTAGTGCGATAAGCACTCGAAACATCAACTCTATCGTTAAAGATAAGTTGTTGTTAAGTTCTGTTCCCACTAAAATATCGCTAGCTGAGTTTTGTTATGAGTTCACTGTTTATAACTATTATGAATATTCGTGCGCATCTGGACTACATAGCTTTGCAGATAGATTGCAATGCCAGTTAACTTGAGGAGAAAGACCGGGTGTAACACTTGTTGGTACAACGAATTATGCATGTATTACTTACCAAGGAAATGGTGGAATACCTGGTGGTGGTGGCGGCGGTGGAGAGGGTGGTACGACACCGAGTACACCCGGGGATTTCGATCCATGTGCGGGGAATGGAGGGAATTCAACTGCAAATTTCGCCAAAGGTTCTCGCCTGCAATTATTACCCCCTCCCTGTGATGCTAGTCCATATCTCCTTAGTAACCTTGAATTTGTTACGGCCAGTCTGGGATTAAACCCGGCACAATCCAGATATTTGATGTCCAAACCAGGTCTTGATAAGCAATTGGCAGAATATTTGGTTTCTTATGGTGATGAAACAGCGCAAAAAGATTATCTTGTAGAAGCAGTGAATTACGGTATGAACAACAGTGATATGGATTTCAATGAAAATAGTTCATTATTACCAGTTGATTTAGACTGGACAGATCCGGACGATGAAGTTTTGTATGATCCCGATTATTTAACAGTTTACCAGCCCTACCAAGATGCGCAAACCTGGCCTAATGTAAATAGCGTTATATCGTACAAAAATTTTGTTCCCAATCGGTTTAAACCAGGAACAACAAAAGTGGAAAAATGCTTTGTTTTAGCAAAGGAACAGCTAGGAAAAAATGGTTACACGGCAGGCGGGTATCAACTGTCTCAAATATTTCAAACTTATACTGCTAGCTCAGGAACTGATATGAATCAGACTAAAAGGGCAGTCACCTATTTGATAACTAAGCTTAGCGCTGGCGTTCCAGTACTCGCTGGGGTTGATGTTCGAAGCGGTAGTCCAAATGAGGATAACACCACGGATCATTTTATTGTAATTGTTGGGATGGGAACAGATTCAAAAGGTAGATATTTCTCATTTTATAATAGTTCAACTAATTGGCCAATATATGGCGCTAGTAAAGAAAACAAATTATATTACAATTCGAATACAGGAAGGATATCAGGCAAGACAATGAGCCAATACGGTTCAATTCAAGGTCATCATGATTTCGTATTAACCCAAGTGCGAAAAAGTATCCTCAAATAGCTTATGAAAAAGCAAATTCTGCTAATTTTAATGATGTGTTCGTGCCATGTAGTTACAGCACAAACAAGTCCGAAAGATTCGTTCGAATCTATAAAAATTACGCTTTTCAAATTTTTTAAGTTTGATGAAGATACACCGGTATCAAAGGAAAAGCGATTTGTTATTGTTAAAGAGACACCTGTAGGGAATTTGAAAAAAAGATCGATTGACAAAGCAGGTGTTGAGATTTTTTTAAACAGATTCAGGAAATCAGGCTTGTTTTCAGAATATTATATTAATAATTTGAGGCAATATTTCTACGATATTGGAAAAACACTGGAAGGTGAACCAAAGCTTCCAAAAAATGCAATCATTAAAATCGACGGGTTGGATGGAAGTATAACCTTACAAAGAGATGAACCAGAAGCCATATATGACTACTATGAAGATGGTGTGTTTGAAGAGTGGGCTGTAATCAGTAATAAAGCTATAATACAGTACAGAATAAAAGCTTACAATAATAAGATGATTTTTACATTATCTCGTAATGATGGCAAATGGCAAATTGACACGATAGGTTATTATCAATAATTTATATTTTGCCTTTTACACAAGTTGCTGAATGAGAAGAACTGAATAGCCCCCCGCTTTCATGATTTCATACTTTGGATTTTTTTTCCATCGGAGGTGGCAATCCAGATGGACAAGCCGATTTATTTAACCCGTTCCGCCAGATTAATTATCATACGATAATTCTGATTTAATTTGCATGTAATCTTCGGTGATTTTGGTCTCTCCAATCCACACGACAAATAAATCAGGAGGGTATAGGTGGGCCATCTTTGCTGAAATGTGCGCGTTATTAAGTATGAGCTGACGTGTATGAATTTTGGTGAAGTAGTCTGTATCTGCAATTTTTATTTTGAAACATTAGCAATTCAATTTGACGATAGTAACCCAAAAAAAATCCCGGCCATTAGCCAGGAAATGAATTTTATAAAAAAAAAATATCGAACATCCTAAAATTAAAATATTTAGACTCAAGCAAATTCCGCTTGAAGGTAAATCTTCGATATCTTAGTCTGGCACCCTGTCTATCACTTTGAAGGTAGCATCTACTAATGCGAACGTAGAAGGTGTTCGATAAGTCCTAATTGTCTGGGCTACGAAGGTTTTGGTTAAATGCCCTCCATAGCTATCCTTGAGATAATCGCGTAATGCAGGTGAGTTCGTAGGATTTTCACCACTAGAAACCGCATTAATATAATCGCTGTATGCAGCACGGAATCTAGACATATCTTCAATGAACTCGGGATTTATGCTCATATTCGTAAGTTGGGTTGTTATCACAACAACTCCATACTGATCCACCTCGGCCGTGGTTGCACCAGATGGCGTATAAACAGATGAAGGGATAGCGCGTTCACCTTCCACAAAAGTTCCACCAACATATTGTATTGCACCGAATAATAAATCCGCCACGGCCCATGTTCCTGAAAATGTACCGTTGCCATTATCCACAATATAGCTGTAGTTGACCGGAAGGCCCCTCTGCTGAGGATTAGTATTTGATTTGGTTATGAGACCCGGATTAGATTCAGCCACAACTGGATTATCCTTTTTACATGCAGAAAGGAGCAGGACTATGAGTCCTAAAAATAATGATGTTTTTTTCATAGGTAAATGATTAGTTAAGTTTGAAATTTAGTAATATAAATTTACCTCACCAATTTGAACATTTGGATTACGTCAATCCCTACACATAATCTGCATTTTACTATTTAAACTAAATAGTGCTCTGTCTAATTGGAAATTTTTCAGGTGGGGATTTCAGGGATAGTAGATACCGGATTCCGGTTCAAAGTGTGCAGCCGGATTTTGTCTCCAGGGTAGAGATCTAGTGAGCATTGTTCTTCACCAAAGATAAATAATTCCAGTTCATGTTGCCAGATCAGAAAATGGCTAACCTGTAACCGCTCCAGCCCATTGAAGACTGAATTTCGCTTCGAGTAGCTCCTCAAAGCCAATTACAAAGCTCCTTGCCCGCTAAAAATTGTAATTTAAATATATAGGATGAATCAACTGAGCATTTTCATTTTTAAAGCCTTTTAAATCTCACCAGGTAACTTTGAAAGCGGAAAACAACCGATGATCCAGATACTTAAAACCAACGCTTAAAAAAGCTAAAATCAGTCGACTTCATGCTTTAGGGGGTATCTGTGCACATTTTGGTCCGGAAATAAGTGACCACTTTGTGTAGAAATCAGTGGACACTTTTGGAATGGTCCCCAATATGCGAGTTTACAACATTTTTAAAAAAATGTAGCACAATATAGAGACCTAAAATCGGTTCGGAATTTAGATTTTAAATGGGAAATATCATATAAGTGGCTATTTGCATTTACGCATTTTGGCCAACTTAATAAAATCTATGGTATGCCACAGGGCTATTGAATAACTGGCCATTCACCAATATTGCTTACTTAATTTTTAACTGTAGCTCTTACTTAAATCTACATATCTGAAGGCGGTGGCCCATCTGGAGGGGGTGTTGGTAGATTTAAAATTTTTAAATTCACACCTAATGCCTCAATAACCCCATTCTCGCCTTTGAGTCCATATTTTTTTACTGCCTCAGCGCCATCAAGCAACAAAAAATAATCAGCATTTTCAATTCCACCAATTTTACCGGGCTCAAAAATCTTTCCATTCGCAATAATCAGTTTCTTTGAAATTTGAACTCCTTTCCCAGACGATGTGTCCAATCGGTAATGTAGCGTAATCCTGCCGCGCTCTGATGTGTTGATTCCTTCGATAACGCTTTTTACCTTCAGTGTATCTGCAATACTGGTCACTGTAGATGTAACTCCTACCGAGTAATGCCCATTGGCAAGAGAAGGTTTACTCCCTGATGTGATCCAGCAAAAAAGTATGCAACTTGCAATGGTTAAACTTAAATGGGTTTTCATAATCTTATAATTATCACATCTCTAATATAACTATTTTATTAGTTGAAACAATAAGGAAGAAAAAAATTTTTTTTCATTCGACAATTGTTAACCCATCCTGTTAGCTATCTCAGAAGCCTATTGCAAAAAGTTAGAACCTTTTAATAATCAATTATGTTCTTAAATGACATCAACAAGGAAAACTATGAAAACATTAAAATTATTGGCTGTAGTCGGAACATTCTTGCTTCTGGGCGCATGTAATAACAATACCGAGGAAAAAAATCGTGAATCAGAGGTCAATACTGATACCATTGATACAACGGCCACAGGTTCGCAGGAAATGCGGGACACCTCAAATGTGGATTCTTCCACAAACACTTTGCCGCCTAATTAACATTAAATTAAAAATCCCCATTATGTAAGGGGCTTTTTCGAGCAGGTAGTTATACCGTATAAATGTTATGTCTACATTGCGACAAAACTAAATGATACCGATATCGAAAAACTACTTTTTTTAGATGATGAACCTTCATTGCTCGAGATTGCGCCGCTTTTATTCGAAGAGTTTGACGTGTTTGCCAGTGACGATTGTAATAATATTTTACATCTAATTGAAAACTTCAAGCCAGATGTCATTATGCTTGATGTTGTCTTAGGGGTGCATGACGGAACAAAAATTTGTCAGGCGATCAAGCAACATCCGGTCTTTAAAAATATTCCTGTAATACTGATGACTGCGGGCTTTCTTCGCGAAAGAGATAAGCTTGCCGGAGCGGATGGTTTTGTCGAAAAACCTTTTAATACAGATAAATGTATATCGCTTTTAAACCAGTTGACAAATCGCAAAATATAAATTTTCTTTTCTGAAACTATATGTAACCAAAGGGTGTATTATATTTGTAATCTAAAACTATGCAAACAATTATACTCCTTGAAGACGACTACGACATAAGGGAATTAGTAAAAATAATTCTTGAAGAGGAAAACTATCAGGTCATTGCCTTTAGTAGCATTAAGGAATTTTCCAATCGCGGAAAGGATATTAAAGCTGACCTTTTTCTATTGGATGTTAAGTTACCTGATGGTTCCGGAATTGAAGTTTGCGAAGCCATAATGTCAGTTGAACAAACGCCAATCATAATAATGAGCGCTCATGCAACTTTACAAACGATTAGCAAAACCTGCGTGCCCAACGATTTCATAGAAAAACCATTCGATATCCAAAGTTTGACGGATAGAATTAGGGCGCAACTGCCATTAGAGGGGTAGCCTTCAACCCCTGATATAAGGATACTTTTACTCAATTTCTCTTAACTAAAGTTCCGACAGTTTGCAATAAATTATTCATATCAAAAGGTTTGGAAATAAAAGCATCTGCTGTGCATGCTTCCTGACTATTTTTGGCAGTTGCATGAGCGCTCATCATCAATACCGGAGTTTGCATTGTTGATTCCTTTAGCTCTTTGCACACTTCGAAGCCATTGCCGTCCGGAAGCATGACGTCAAGAATAAACAAATCCGGCTTTACTTCCGGAAGGTGGGACATAAACTTCTCCACTGTTTCAAAACTTGTGACCTCATAGTCCTCTAATTCAAGAATCAACTGCAAAACATCTCTCACTCCTGGATCATCTTCCAGCAAGAAAATTCTTTTATTCATAATCATCATTTTGTGTGTAAATACAATTTACAAGAAAAGTTAAATCAGATTTGTATGTATTCTAAATTAGAGTGGTGAATGATTTTTTAATGATAATAAATCCTTTGCAAATGATAATGATACGCAAAAAAACAGATTCCTGTATTCAGTCGATAATTCTTCGGTTATCATTCCCAAATTATTTGTAAAATATCATACTTACACAGGATAAAAGTTTTCAAACTTTTGCCAACATTTTTCTGCATTTTTTGTTATCGTTCAGCTATAGGTAATTGCTGTTGCGCTTTGCTTTTGTAGTTCTTGGAGATGACGTATATTTATGCACTTAGTTATGATCGAAAACACATTCGGAAAAGACATTATTCCCCAAAACGATACTGAAAGACTTGAAGCACTCCACCGCTATAAGGTCATGGATTCACCACCTGAAGATTGCTTTGATAATTTAGCCAGATTGGCAAGGGAAATCTTTTCTGTACCTATTGCCCTTATTTCACTTGTTGATGCGGATAGAGTGTACTTCAAATCCAATATGGGTATGGGAAACGCGAAAGAGGCCAACCGGGGGAAGAGCCTTTGTGCCCTTGCAGTCCTGGATCCGTTGGTGACCGTATATGAAGATGCGCTGAAAGAACCCTGCCTGGCTGCAAATCCAAATGTCGCTGGGGCATTTGGCTTGCGATTTTATGCGGGTGCACCGCTGGTTACCTCGGATGGTTTCTTGATTGGTACCTTTTGTGTTATTGACAGGCAGGCCCGCGAATTTTCAGTTCTTGAAAGGGAAATGCTCGAAAAGCTTGCCCAGGCCGTTATGGATTTGATAGAACTACGTTATGCCGCCCTCTTGGATCGTTCCCAGCACGAAACTGAAAATATGGAACATGCAAGTTATAGTGAAAAATTGCAGGCCATTAATGAAGAAATGTCAGCGGCAAATGAAGAGCTGGCCCGTTCGCGTGATAGCCTCGGCGAGGCCAATAGCAATCTGGAGCAAATACTTAACATGCTGCCCGCTTCCGTAGTCATTATCCGCGGATACGACTTAATTGTTGAAATGATCAACAATAGTAACCTCGATTATTGGAAAAAAACCAAGGAAGAAGTGCTGGGAAAGCCCTTCCTTGAAATTTTACCTGACCTTGCTGACCAGCCTTTTGCAAGCCAGCTTCGCCATGTGATGTCCACCGGGGCAATAATTGATGTTAAAGAAAGTCCTGTACTATTCGATGCAGGCAACGGTAAAATCCGCGAAACTTATGTAGACTACACCTATCAGCCATTGTCAGATTTGTCTGGTGAGCGAACGGGTGTATTGGTCATGTCATTTGAAATTACGGATCGCGTTCTTGCCAAGCGTCAGCTCGAAAATTATGCACATGAACTTGCAACCATTAATGAAAAACTAAAGATTACCAACGATGACCTTTTCAAAAGCCAGCAGCGGTTTAAATTCTTAATTCAGGAAGCGCCTGTTGCAATCGGCGTATTGCATGGAAATCGGTTGATTGTAGAAACGGCAAATGCGAAACTACTTGAAGTATGGGGAAAACAAGCTGTCATTCTTGGCCTTCCCTTGGCAGATGCACTACCGGAGATTGCAGACCAACCCTTCCTGGGAATTCTTGCCGACGTATATCACTCGGGTAATCCATTTTTTGCAAACGAAATCAGGGCAATGCTTGAACATAATGGGGAACTCAAAGAAATATTCTTCAATTTAGTTTACCAGCCTGTGAAAGGTATTTCAGGATTGGTATCCGATATTCTCATTGTTGCCGTGGATGTTACCCAGCAGGTAAATTCGCGGCTTCGGGTTGAGCGGGCAGAGCTCGAAACCAGATTAGCGGTGGAAGGGGCAAACGTAGGGACATGGAGTATCGATACCCGGACAATGGATATCGTAGCATCCCCGAGGTTGAAAGAGTTGTTTGGTTTTCATGGAGATGCAACGGTTAGTGTCAGTGATTTGGTGGAGACCATCGATCCGGAATTCCGGCCGAGCGCAGTAGCGCAAATGGAGGAAGTGATTGCCACTGGCGGAAGTTACGATATCAGTTATTTGGTAAATGGCGCCATGGACGGTAATAAACGATGGCTGCGCGCATTTGGCAGAATGAATGGAGAAAAAGGGCAGGAACCTGATATTTTTTCCGGGGTGGTGATGGACATTACCGATCAAAGGCAGGATGAGATCAGAAAAAATGATTTCATTGGAATGGTGAGCCACGAATTAAAAACGCCTTTAACTTCCCTCAACGGTTACCTCCAGCTATTACAAAGGAAGGTAGAAAAAGAACAACAATTATCTGTAGAAATGTTTGCCCAACCGCTTAAACAGGCCAAGCATATGGCCGATTTGATCAATGGCTTTTTAAACGTCTCCAGGCTGGATGCGGGTAAAATCCATATTGAAAAATCGGTATTTGACCTCACTTCGCTCACAGCAGAAATTTACAGAGAAAATGTGCCCCTTTTTAACAGCCATAATATTTTATTTAAAGGAAACGATAAGCTATTGGTTATCGGGGATAGCAATAAGATTGGTCAGGTCGTTAATAACCTGGTAAGTAATGCAGCTAAATACTCTAAAAGTGGATGTACCATAACCATCACTTGTGCCCTTAAAGATGCTGTCGCGCTCGTATCTATTGCCGATCAGGGCATAGGAATCCAGTCACATGATCTGGAAAAACTGTTTGAACGATATTATAGAGTTGAAGAAAATACAAATGTTTCGGGTTTTGGAATTGGGCTGTATCTCTGTTCAGAGATAATCAACCGTCACGGAGGAAAAATCTGGGCAGAAAGTGAACCCGGAAAAGGTTCAGTTTTTCATTTCGAACTTCCATTAGCCGACTAAAATGGGCATCAATAGGCTAAGGTCAAGCTGAAATGCTAACCATTTTGCGCTAAAATCAGTTCTGTTACTTCATTGGCGAAAATCATAATTCCGTGAACTTCGCCACCAGTAGATTTGATAGGTTCGTAAATGAAATTAAAATAGGTGATGTCATTCGAACCGTTGCGCTCAAGAAGGACGCGGGCTTGCTTACCGATATATCTTTCGCCACTATTGTAAACATCCTCGAGAATCTGAAGGTACGGCTGCCCCCTTAGCTCAGGGATGGCATCCTCTAAGGGGATGCCCAGTACCGATTCATTTTTTCCCCAAACTCGCAGAATCAGGCGGTTGGCAACTTCAATGACTAATTTTTTTCCCCTCAATATACCAAATGCAATCGGGGCATCTTGAAGAAATCCTGCCATCTGTTCCTTAAGCTCGGTCATCGATTCTTTGAGTTCTATTTTGGAATTGAATAATGCATTTAATTCCTCGTGCGCAAGATTTAAATCTTCATATAAATCCGAAAGCTCGCTGGACTTCCATCCCAACTGCTTATCCAGATAGGTTTTATTCTCATTCAATTGTGTTATCGTGTCAACACACTCAATATGGGACAGCATGCCCGAGAGCAATAATCCAACCGCAGCCCTGTCATCCTCTGATAAAATATCCAGATTCAGTTGCCCTACCTTTTCACCAGATGTATCCAGTATCGGATATGTTGAGGTTTCTTCAATATTTTCATGCGGATTGGAATTCTGATACTCATAAAGGTAAAGCTTGGTATCTGTCGTTTTCAAAAGATAATTAATGAGCTTTTCTGTACGGATAATTATCTTTTCACGCGTTTCCATTTTTTAAACACTGAATTCTAAAATTGTTTTAAAATGCTAAAGTACGTAAAACAGCTGAAAATCAGCAGTGTATAAGTGCGGTATTTATTAGGATTAATATCTTTTATTCCCACAGGTAATTTGAATAAATACAAAAGCTCGTACATCAATAGTTTTTACTGCAGTTAACTTTTAGAGCTTTGACTGGTATATTTTACAAAATCATTCCAGTCCAGATAACCAATATATTGACACATGGCATTTAATACAAATCTGCTGGGGAGGGCACCCATTTCCTGAATTTCAAAAAACCTTTGGACCGTGGCGGTCGAGACATAATTATTGGTTAGGTAAAATATCTCCTCGGAAATTGTTTTGGACTTGTCCGGATCAATAGCTTGATGATTATTTTTTGATAGAATAAGTCCTCGGAGTTGGTTCAGCAAAGTTCTATTATCCATTTTATTGAGCGTAAAATTATCGGACGACTAGTACAGGATACTGTTCGAATAAAAAGCTATTTATATTTTCTTACAGTATTATCTACATATACGAATATCTTAAAAAAATAGTTTTTCTCAAAGGAAAAATGCGTTTGAATGTCTTTTAGATGATGATTTTTCTTGGATTCCCGGGCGTTGAGAATGAAAGATTATTTTACGATAAACTAAATCGGTTTATGTAATATCATTTCGGGCTATTCCATTTTTTTGTTCGGGGATTTCCAGTGACCCCGTAATTTCAACTTTTAATATCGTAGCACTTAAAATGTCAAAATGTCGATTTAAAATAACAACAGGCGACACCCTCTAATGTCGCCTGTTGTTGTGGATTATTGTGAATCCATGAAGCATAGTGATAAATTCTTTTCAACGGCATTTATTCCGCGGCCGCCTCGCTATTTATTGCCGAAACTGCAATTTCTGTAAGCGCCACATCAGTAGATTTTTCATTCTCTAATGTTTGCTCTAAAAGTGATGCAACATCGCTTCTATCCATATTTTCCGCAAATACCTTTAATGTCCCATAGGTAGCAATTTCATAATGTTCTACTTTTTGTGCAGCTAGTATCAATCCGGCATCTCTGATCATTGTCCCTTCATCTGTTTCCTCAATTATGCCGTTCGCTTCATCCAATAATCCAGCCATAGCATCACATTTTTTGGCTGTTGCTTTCTCATCAAGTAAACCAAAAATCTCTTCCAGCGTTTCTATGTGAGTTTGCGTTTCCTGGGTGTGTTTCTCGAATGCTGCTGCCAGTTCTGGACTTGTAGCCGCTTTTTTCATTTTTGGCAATGCTTTAACCAAATGTTTTTCAGCCCAGTAAATATCCTTTAGCTCATCCACAAAAAATTCGTGGAACTCAGAAGGTTCAATTTTGCCAGATCTTTTACCCTGTTTGTTATCAGTCGTTTTAGTTTTGGCATTAGCCGTAGTTTTCTTTGTAGTTGCCATAAGTTTTGGTTTATATTATAATCAGCATAAAAACTTTAACTAAATAAAAATGGTTTGCAAAAGATTAAGAACACGTATATATTTAACCGACTACGTATTTGTTGATTATCTATGCTAATCGTATACGGATGTGGAAACCTCTTTTCTCAGTAGTACATGAAAAAATATTCAATATTATTAAGCTGGATATTTTAGGTGCGCTGTTGTTACTACGTATTTCGTGGGCTACTACGTGTTTTGAATATTCTAAAAACCAGCTGGTGTTTTAAAATGTGGTAGAGTAAATCTAACTCAATAATACTTAATTATTAAACCAATATATTATGTTTCATCATTCAAAAGATTTACAGTTCAATGCAAGGGTTTCCAGGCCAGATCCGGTATTCGCAAATATTTTATTAGAACAGTTTGGCGGAGAAAACGGTGAACTGGCGGCTGCCATGCAATACTTTACACAAGCCTTTGGAGCTAAACAACCCCATCCGGATAAATATGATATGTTGATGGATATTGCCACCGAAGAATTCTCACATTTAGAAATAGTTGGTGCAACTATTCAAATGTTGCTAAAAGGTGTTAATGGCGAGCTTAAAAGCGCTGCAGATTCGTCTGAAATTATGCAGGTGCTTGAAGGTAAAGCGGCTAACGAAGATATTATTCATGCTGCCCTTACCGCAAACCCTCATTTTGTAACGCTTAGTAGCGGTGGACCAAGACTTGCAAACAGTCAGGGGATTCCATGGTGCGCATCCTATATCCACTCCAATGGCGACCTCACGGTTGATTTAAGATCTAACCTAGCATCGGAATCAAGAGCTAAGCTGGTTTATGAACACTTGATGAAATTTACAGAAGACCCTTACGTAAAAGAAACACTTTCATTTTTGATGACCAGGGAAGTTGCCCACTATAAAATGTTTGAGGCAGCATTGGAAAGCATTCAGCCGAACTTTCCGCCAGGGGTATTGCAAGCCGACCCGAGGTTTACGCAACAATACTTTAACCTGTCTCCGGATAATTCCTTTACAGGTCCTTGGAATACAGGAGAAATGCCAGGTATGGCCAAGGAATGGGAATTAATAGAAGAGCCTGTTGAATTTGTTAAACAAACCGAGGGATTAACAACTCTGGAAGATTCAAAAGAAAAAGAATTAAAAGAAACTGAATCGATGAATAAAAAAATGAGTGCCGAAAAAAGTGAAGAAGTAAAAAACTCAGAACCTAACGGTACAGCGCAATGGAGCAACTACGGAAAAGCTTAGTTATATAAGGTCATTTCCTTGAAATCCAGGTGTTAGAAAAACATCTGGATTTTTTTATTAACTCCAAGCTTTCCGCTGGCGGTGTTTGAAATTTATCTAAAACTTTTTGGAATATGTGCTGTTGTGCATATGCTAGAACAATAAGTAAAGTAAAACATCTTATACTCTGGTCACGCATAAACGTCATGATAAATATCATTTTAGCAGAAGATCACACAGCGGTGAGGAAAGGGCTTAAAATGCTCATCGAATCAACAAACGAATACAACATTATATATGAGGCCTGTAACGGACAGGAGGTGCTAGATGCCTTTCGCAGCGGAATACAACCAGATTTTATCCTCGCAGATATTATTATGCCCGTTCTAAATGGTGTGGAAATGATCGCTGCGCTGAAACAAATTGATTGTCATGTGCCGGTTTTAATCATGTCCATGCTTGATGACGATATACATTTTTACAAGGCAATGCATTCAGGCGCAAGAGGCTTTTTAAGTAAATCAGTAGATTCCCAAGAACTGTTCTTTTGCTTATCAAGGATTGTTGCCGGAGAACGTTATATCTGCTCATCATTAGCGCTCAGGATTGCTGATGCCGCGATAGATTCCAAAATCACCTGTTCCAATAAAATTTCGGAAAGTGAATTTTCTTCGAGAGAGATAGAAGTTTTAAACCTTATAGGACAAGGTTTAACTAATGCCGAAATGGCTGAAAAACTTTTTATTTCCAGGCGCACAGTCGAAGGACATAGACAAAGCCTTATTGACAAAACCGGTGCAAAGAATACCGCCGAATTGATTCGTCATGCTTACATCAATGGCATTCTTTATTAATTTTTCAAAGAATATTCAGTATACATGGTACATATAAATAATCAACAGATATTTTACGAGATGGGCGCAGTATCTCGTGACGGCTATTTTGTTTTCAATAGTAGCAAATCAGAGATAGAGTATGCAAACCCTGCATTCTGCAGGATTCTATCCATTGAAGAATCAGCGTTAAATGATTTGCCAGATACTTTGATTCACAAAATTTATCCCGAAGATTTAGAGCATATCCTGAGTTGCTATGATGAACTGGTGATTGATGGCGGCGAAAAAAAATATTTATTTAGGCTTAATATTGGGACTCAAGAAAAATACCTAAAGGCTTCGCTCGTACGTTCTGAAGATAAAAGCCACATTTATGGAATAATTGAAGATTTCACAATCGAACAGGAAAATAAAATCCATATTGAACAAATAAATGCCCGTAAAAATGTGACATTAGAAGTGCTTGCGCACGATTTAAAGGAGCCCATGGGAATGATAAGAATGACAGTGAGTTCTTTAGAAAATGATCTTGATCGTTTGGCGGTAAAGGACTTAGCTAGCGCTTTGCATTTCATAAAAGATATGTGCGAGCGGAATTTGAAATTGGTGCGGAGTATGGTCAACCACGAATTCCTAAAATCTTCCGTCGTTGCCATCAAAAAAGAACGGGCGGACCTGGTATGGGAACTAAAAGATGTTGTACGCTTCTATAACCGCTCTCACCTACAGCATGCCAGAAATTTTATTTTTTCCAGTGCTCAGGAAAAAATCTTTTTAAATCTGGACAGCATGAAGTTCTTGCAGGTTATTAATAATCTAATCTCCAATGCAATTAAGTTCACTGTAGATGGTGGAAAAATTGAAGTATATGCCGAGGACCGCACCGATGATGTATTAATCTCGGTCAGCGATAATGGAATCGGTATTCCTCCCGCGATGCGCACTGAGCTTTTTAATTCCAGCCAGGAGGTGTTGAGAAATGGACTTAATGGAGAAGAATCCGGCGGTCTTGGTATGAGCATAATTAAAAATATTGTTGACCTACATGGCGGTAAAATTTGGTTCGTTAGTGAAGAAAATGTTGGTACAACTTTTTTTATTTCAATTCCTAAAGGTTAAATTTTGAGCTTTTTTTTTCATTAAAAGCGTATTCACCGCTGCAAACAGTCTCTCATGACATGGACATTACCTAGTTATATTTTGACCCTTATTTTGAGAAGAGCATGATATTTTCATTGTAGCCTGAGGTTGGTTAACCCAAGGTGCTCCGTGCAAACTAATTCTTATCCTTTGGTTGCTTCTCCCTAAGTATAATTTTTTTAAAGGTTTCTCAATCGCTTTAAATAATTAACCCAAAAAAGATTCGTAAAACTTAGCGGCGGGCAATAATGTTTTGGCAAGTAAGAATTCAACATGGGAAAGATGAAAAGATTACCCAAAGTAGTCGGTAATTCCATAAGCGGATGCCGAAGAATCGATGATGAACCAGTCACTCTCATTAGAAGTTCGTCCCCTTCTATTGGTAGCAGAAAAAGACTTAAAACTTCCCCAATCAAGCCCGTGAATCAAATTAATGCACCTAAGCTTCAAACAAGTATTTGCGGAGAAATCAAAATTTTGACAGTTTTTTGGCCTCGAAATGGAATCAAAGGTCTATTGTAATCAGCAGTATTGTAACTTGAAAAATGGTATCTGAAATTTAAACCACTTCGCATCCCAGCCTGTAGCATAAGGCGGGGCACTTAGATATTGATGGTCAAAGCATCACAATTTATTAAAGGATGCTTATTCTTTTCCCTTATTTATTGGGTATTTATCCGTTTGTCCAGTATAAATCACCATCGGAATTAAAAAAGTACTTGTAATCACCTTCGAAAAAACCATTGGTTTTTTGGGATGTTAAGATATATAATAAACCGAGTCTAGTTATGATTAATAATCACAAAACATCTCCCAAGGAACCTGATACCAGCACAACGGATTCAGCAAATACTAGTAATTTGCCGCAAAATCAAATTCCAAAGTTTAGAAGTAATTTAAATGCCGCACAGGGTCAAATGAAAAGCGAAGCAGGTCATTTGGGAACCGAAGTGGGAGAGGGTGATTTTGGCGCCGAAGAAGCCCGTTCTGACGCCGAAAAGGGCAATAGTGGTTCTGCAGGTAATATGCCGTACACAGTTGCTCAATTGAAATATAATTCCAGAATGAATTTTGGCGATCTACTCGCTGAAAAATATACTCAAATTGCTGAGCATACTTGGAAAAGCGGTGAGACGCTTGAAATAAGTTTGTCTCCATCAGAAAGTATTGATGATTTTATCTCCACAATAGAGCGTGAGGTTAAACCACAGATTGGTTTTCAACAGCATTTGGATTTGCTAATTAAAAAGCTTGACGGTTCATATTTTAAAGTTATAGAGATAAATAAACGCTCTTCAAATCGTGCTAGCCAGAAGATATAGTTCCAAACATGGCTTTATCGATCAAGTTCTCATGTTATCTAAGTTAATTTTTGGCGCATAGTTTTTTAATATGAAAAAACCAAATCAGAAATATGATTACAGGTTGAATTCTGACTTAAAGGAGATTGATTGGCAGTGCATTTTAGTGCTCTTCAGGAAAATTAACTGGCGTCAGCGGCTGGAGCACGAAGTTGCAGATGCCTTTAGGAAGAGTTCGCATACTTTATTCATTTTTGATAATGAGGTGATTATCGCTTTTGGAAGGGTAATTGGTGATGGACGCTTCCACGCAGTACTAGCAGATATTGTTGTCGACCCAGCCTACCGTAAGCAGGGATTAGGAAAATATATCGTAGACTTCTTAAATGCCCAGTTAATAGATTATCATTTTGTCACGCTGACAGCTGCGCCAGGTGCAGGTAGGTTTTATAAATCCTTGGGATGGAAAAAACAGACTACAGCCTATATCTGGCCCCAGGGTCCAAAGCAACTAAGACAGCATTGCGCCGCCGATGGCAATGTTGAACCCAATAGCAAATAATAAGCAAACCATATTTGTCAATCGCCCAGAATCTACTTACGCACCAAATGATACGGTATCAATCGAATCGGCTATACGGGTGATTAAATCAAAATTACGACGCGCTTGTACTTTGGGTCCACATCTCTGGCTTGAATAAATAATTAAAACTTATCCTTACGCTTAATGTTCTCTTTTTGCATGGCTTTGAGTACCTTTTGTAAAGGATGATTAAGTTAAGATCCACGAAAGTGACTTGGTGATTTTTCATAAAATAAAAGCCGAATTGATAAGATTATTGGTTATAACTAATCAGCTTTTGTTGCATTAAATAATCTGATGCCATGAGCTTGAGCAATCTCAGGATTGTGTTTTTTATTTTAGGCTTACAAAATTACTGAGCAGCGTTGCCTGCAAATCAATTTGCTAAATGAATTTCACGCAGCACTGGATTGCATATTAAATAGCCTTTTTACAGCTTCCCTTCGCGTCAAAGGGGGTAAGGTTAGAGCTGAAATTTTTTATAATGTTATGATAAATAAGGTAGCTAGAATAATGCTTAGCGCATTAGCCGGAACAGCTGTAATGACCCTGTCCAGCGCACTAATGTCTTTAAAGGGGCAGGAATTCCGGGAACCTAAACATTTGCGGGGGCTGCTGCGAAAACTTTTGCCTTTCGTGTCAAAATCTACAGGAACTGCCGGCGGATGGCTTGCACACTATTCAATGGGTTGCTTATTTTGCCTACTTTACGTAACCCTCTGGGAAAAATACAAAATTAAACCCTCCATGCTTAACGGAATCATATTGGGTTGTCTGAGCAGCCTCATCGGGATATGCATTTGGAAAGCAACCTTCAGCATACATCCTTTAAGTCCATTAATGAACTACAGGCGGTTTTATCTACAGCGTATACCTGCACACCTCATATTCGCTGTATCTGCGACAATTTCTTATCAAATGCTGAAAAAACATAATAAATCAATTCAAATAGCCAGTCATGAGTAGGATTTCGCTTGTCACGCTGGTGAAAAACAGACAGGTTGCACTGCAAAATATGATTAAGGGAGTCCTTATAGGAAGCTGGATTCCAGACGAGATGGTGATTGTACATATGAGTGAGAAACCTTATTCACTCGAGGATGGCGGTTTGAAAATTCGCCAGGTAGTGCTCGACATTCCCGGATTGCCATTGGCAGCAGCGAGGAATTTTGCTGTTCAAAATGCCAGGTTTGAAAACATTGTATTTCTGGATGCAGATTGTATCCCTGCGAAAGATCTGTTATCAAAATATTCGGAAGCTTTTAGCAGGCAAGCGCTGCTTAGCGGAAGGACGAGGTATCTACCAATAGATGCTATGCAATGCGGAGAAATCTTCGCCCACCTTGAAGATTTATCCCATCCTGACCCCGTTCGCAGCGAAAAGGGCCAATATCCTTACGAACAGTTCTGGTCATTGAATTTCGGATGTTCAAAATCGATATATAAGAAAATAGGAGGCTATGACGAAGGTTTTACTGGTTACGGTGCGGAAGATACCGATTTTGCATTTCTGGCAAGAAAAGCCCAGGTGCCCCTTGTAACCATTGACGCTTTTGCTTTTCACCAATACCATCCGAGCTATGATCCCCCGATTAATCACCTCAAGGATATCGTTTCAAATGCATTGCGATTCAAACAAAAATGGCAGCAGTGGCCGATGTCGGGCTGGCTGGCCAAATTTCAAAGCCTCGGACTAATCAAGTGGACCGCGCATGAAATAGAACTTCTACGTATGCCATCAAGTGAAGAAATTAATCTCGCCCTTAAGACTCAATAAAGAGCTTTTCATAGCAAATTTTCATATACCCGGCCGCATATTCAGCTGCTCTAGGCTCGATAAGTTTGCCCAATTCGGGCCGATGGTATGATGTGCTTATAAAAAGGGCATTCCAGTCAATACGGTATATGTCGGCGGGATTGACTAAGCATGCAAATCCGAGCTTTTCCAGCAATGATGCTTTTTGCTGCTGTTCAAAAAAGGGGCGCGTTTCAGGAATTAAAATCATGCGTTTATTCAACGCAGCCATTTCCATTACCGAATTATGCCCGGCATTGCTTATCACCATGCTGCATTTTCTCAAGCCCGCTCTGGGGTCAGGTAAAGCCCCATAGAACCTCAAATTTGATGCTGGCAGAGAATTAAGGTTCATCTTTCCGAAAACTTCAAAATTCCATGAAGGACATTGTTCGGCTATATGATTTAAAAACGATAAATCAATACTTGTCCCACCGGAACCGATTAAAACGCCTACCTTTCTATCCCAAAACTCACTTTCATCTTCTTCAGGATGAAACCTGCAAAGCCCACCTGTAAAAAAAGTTTTCTCGCTCAGCCACTGTTCTTCGCTCGCTTGAAGTAATGGGGAATAGGGAGCAATCAATCCATACGCATTATGAAAGGCTAAATGATGAGCCAGGTCATCGCGCTGACCATGCTGGCGCATCACCAGATAGGGCACGCCACAAAGTCTGGCCACCATTGACACCTCAGCCGAGACATCAACGATGAACAGCATCGGAAAGCTGCGAACAAAAAAATCACTGATCATAGCCACTCTTTTTCGTTGTCCGCAAATGTTCAACGGGGCATAGTGCAGCCCGGCCAGCGAAGTGTCCAAAGCTTTGTCTGCGCTTCCGGCAACGTCAGGTGGCAAATCAATAACCGACACCCAGTCTGGAATCATATGCCGCCTTTCTCTTGGGAAAGTACCAATGAACGTGACTGAACAGTCTCTAAGCTCCCGGGCGATGGCAATCGCCCTCATCAGGTGTCCGGCACCATGATGGTGGATGTAAAAACCAAAATTATACAGCACGAGGGACCGTCTTTGAAATCATATCTATAAACAGTGTTTCATATGCATCAATCATACTTTCTATGCCCATACGGCGCTCAGCAAGCTTCCTGCAATTCTCGCGGTTCAAACGAATTGCTTTCCTGATGCAGCTGGCAAGTTCGTCGGGTTCACAGCTTTGTGTCAGCACGCCTGTTTTGTCATCTACCAGGTAGGGCAGTGAGCCTTTAGAAATACCCGCTACTGGTGTACCACATGCAAGACTCTCAGCCACCACTAAACCAAAAGGTTCCTCCCAGCAGGGGGTGATGATGGAGCAGCACGCATTGCCGATCAATTCATTGAGTTCTTCATGGGAGCAGTTGCCCAAAAGATCTATATCCTCATCCAATAAGGGTTCCACATAGGTTTGATAATAATGGGAATCAGCAATACTACCTGCAACTTTAAGCTTCATTCCGGCTAACTTTGCCGCCTGAATGGCAATATGGGTTCCTTTATCGGGATGTATCCTTCCGAACCAGACCAGGTAATCACCATCCGCCTGGGGATGATACTGTCAGTTCGTTAAATCTATGCCGTTACCTATGACCTCGCAAGCATTAAGATAAGGTTTCCAAGCCCTTGCGTTGGGTTCAGATACACTTACGTAATGCATTTTACCGAGCTTACGCTCATATGCCATCGCTCTTTTCATCTCGAAAATAGGAGGGGTATGCAATACAGTAACCATAGGTGTTTCCAGGATACTTGACATGGTTACCGGGACATAATTTAAGCTGTTATTAAAGATAATATCATGGCCCTGACCGTCAATATCCTGCATGAGTTCCAGATAAGCATGATGGGTAGATATGAAGTCCTCACTAAGTTCATGGCTCCGGAATCTCGAAAAGGTTTCCCTGTCATAATCCAGGTCGCTGAGAATCACTTTTACATTTAGTGCCGGGTCAGATAGTTCGCTGGCATACAGCGTGACATCATGACCGCGGGCAATGAGTCTTCGCGTGATTTCAAAAGTGAAGGCCTCCAGTCCGCCCATATAAGGTTTGCGGATTGGGTGTTTTAAATGTGCTATTATTCCGATATTCATAATTTTACTTGCGCTTATACAACCAAGCTTCAGGGCGTTAAGTTTGAAACGGACCACATCAATCTGTTATATGGGCTAGATCCCGTAGTTAATAGCTACTTATTAAGTATTTCTACGGTGCACCCGGACGTTTCGACCGCCATCCGCAGATAAAGTGGAATGACTAAAAAACATGGACCTTCTTTTTTGTAATATTTCTGCATAGAATTAGTATAGACAAAAAAAAACTTATTACGTGCAGACTATCCACAGCTTGATGAGAGAAGTGAATAGATTATTTACAATTAAATAAAAGCATCAGACTTCGAAATGAATTCCACTTTTGGGGATGAATAACATTGATTAAATAATGCAAATTCTGAAACCAAATCCTGCTGAAGATCGTTAGTATTCTTCATAATCTGTCAAATATCTTTATGTTCCAATACTCCAAGCCTCAGGACCTAGCCAATTTAGTATTCAACAAACTGAAATTTAATAAAAGCGGATTACCCACCCCTGAGCTTTACATCTTGGAGAAGCTCTTTGAATGCCTGTTTTTTTCCAGTATGTGCAAAGAGGAAAGTGAATTGGTTCGTGTGACGATTACGTTTATTGACCCATCCAATCCTGACCCTTCTCCACCCAAACATTTAGTACCTGAACGTTGGAGTTGGATACCTTTTGAAACCAGTATCCCATTATCCACCAAATCGCTTGCGAAACTATCGAAGGCTGCGGATCCTCAGAGTTCTTCGCTGGCAATCTATTTCGATGAGCGTGGAGATTTATTTATCTGGGGTATGATTGATCAGGCAATGCATTATCAAAATTTCCTCAACTATGAATCTGATAACCATTCCGAACAACCCGGACGCTTTCAGGTTTCAATCAATGATATCGGAACCCTGAACGTGCTGTTTGATTATGAACTTTTGGCAACACTAAAGCAAAATGTTTTGGTCAAGAGGTATTTGGATGTATTAACAATTGGGCCTATTTCGAAAATACTTCGTAAAAATGCGGAGTTTTTGAAAACGACAGTACAGGATTATTTAAAGAATGTTTACCCTCAAGAGGATTTTAGTGAATGGGAGGATTTTTTAGATGGGCTTTGGATTCAAACTTTTTCACGGCTGCTGCTCAAGATACAAAATTACCAACATGGTGGCGCACTTTTGTTGTCGGAAGTTAGCGGAGATCTGGACATTAAATACCGCATACATTATGAAAGGCTTACACTTGCAATGGTTTCTTATGCAAAAGCAGTTATTGATAATTCAGTGGGTGCAAGCGCTATTAAGAACAATTTTGTACTGGGAAAGAAGACGCTTGGAAAAAACACATACCTTCGGGAGGTTGCCTCAACGCATCTGAAAGAAGGAACCGCAGACGAAATCAGCGGGGCTATTAGTTTCATCGCCTCTCAAAGTTGTGTGGATGGCGTGGTGCTGTTCAACAAAAGTATGGTGGCAAACGGTTTTGGTGCCGTACTGAAGTCAAAAAAAATGCCTTCTAAAATTTATGTTTCATCAACTGCCACAGCGACACCAAAATCACTCAGTATGCATGATCCAGGACACTACGGTACACGTCACCGTTCGATGATAGCCTATTGTTGGAAACATCCCGAATCCTTAGGATTCGTAATTTCTCAGGATGGTGAGATTCGGGCATTCTGTAAAATTGATGATAAGCTTATCATGTGGGAGAACATCAAAACCCAGCATTATATTAACAATAAAAGACGTAATATTTGAGATGTTGTTCCAGATAGAATCCTTAAAAACAATTGTCGAAGAAATCCCGGGCTGTGCATGTGAATTGAAAAAGCGGTTATTTATCAGACTATTCTATATCCCGAACAGCAGAGTACGCCGTACCCAGTAGTAGCGCCTAATTATTATGAAAGCAAAGTCTAGTCTTTGGCGGTTTCAATCGCATTCAATAACTTCAGATTCTTAGCGATAACACACTTGTTCAGCAGTTCTGTATCAAAACTCACACGGTCACCGCGTTGAAATGTATTCCTTTTCTGTTCACTATAAAACTTTAAAGTCTGATTATGACTATCCTGTAGAATGCCCATACCTGCTAGTTTATTGAAAGATAATACAATTCCGGTGTTAGAAAAAAAATTATTCAAAATGTGTATGATTAGTTTTGCTTAATGGACAACTATTGTGAGCTAAAACGATTTATGTAATTTATTGTTGCCCATATTCCCAATTCTTGTACTTCAAATAAAGCTAAACTAATAGGGCAGCAGTCAGACGGCCCTTACATCAAGCCAACGATTCATGAGATTACCAATTCCGATTCCTTCAGTGCTGTCTAACATTACTTCATATAGAAGAGAACGTGCGGATATTTAAAATTCTAGTAGTACCCTTATAATGGGATTTCGCAATCTTAAAGTGATGTTTGCGAAACAGGTTAAAACATAATATAGATGCCGGTTGTTGAAAATGCATATAAGATTGTGAAAATCCAGAAGTTTATGGGGATCTTCGTTAATAGCAGAAACTATACACCAGAAATGGTCTGCGAAATTATGCGGTTAAGTATTTCCGGTTTGAACTATACCCTCCGCAAACAAACACTTAAAATTCAGGATGAGTTGGGGAAGGAAGTGATGTCAATGAAATTTTACGGAAGTTACCTCAAAATCACCTCGCATAGGGATATAGAAAGAAGAGAGTCATACGATTTGGCTATAAAAAATCTGGAGTTGGAAATTGCCCCGCATGAAATCGAAATTATAATGGAACTGGCCGACCCCTTTAGTGCTGCGAAGGGAATTGATCTCGAGATTGTCAATAAGTTCAATGCTGTACTGACCAATGAGGGGCAGACAATTCTGAGGCTGAGATTATGGAAGTCTTCAGAGGGCAATGCGTTGGAAATTCAACCATTTGAGCATGGTATCAGCTCACAGATAAATGATATGATTCATCAATATTTGGGTAGTTACAATGAGGTAAAGGTATTTACTAGTGGTAGCCTGATAAAATATATTGTCGATATCTTGTAGCACCCGGGTCGAATTATATTCAACGCTAGCGCATTCCGTATTCTCTTTCGAAATTTCTACCTCCTCCTATTCACGAACAAATACAACTATGGGACTATATTAAAAGCTTAGCAGTCCAAATCTCAATTTTTTATCAAAACTAATGGTGAACTTTTTAGCTAAACCTGTTGTTATATTTTAGTGCAGCACTTAACGATGAAAATGATATGGTAAGAAATCCGTCCACTCTTATGGGCGCCACAGATGAATTCGGGCTACACAATGGAAATCCAGAAAGCCTTTGAATTAATGATGAACGCTAACTGGTCCCTGAAAGTTTGTTTCGTCCCTAAGAGATAAGGTGTTGAACCTGGAAGGATCCAAAGCACATCTTGAACTTATCTTTCGAAAAGAAAATGACGGCGATTTTGTGCGCATTGGAATATAGTAATTATAAATCTAAAAAGAAGTAGCTTAAAATGACAAACCGTAACCCCAATCCCGATAACGAAGCATTTAGTCCGGACCCTGAGGAAATCAGGCACTGCTACCCTATAGAAAATGATGCCGATACCCTCGAACCCTTTGATGATAAGCAGGAATCTAGGGAAATCAATCCGGAAGACCCGGCTGAAATGGCCTACTGGACCCAGCAGTTCCAGATAAGTGAAAGTCAGCTGCATGATGCAGTCGCCCTCAAAGGTACCTCGGTCCGTGCAATTAAAAAATACCTGAGCATTTAGTTGTTACAGAGTAACAGACTTGAGCGCTTTGCCGCTATGCTGACCAGGAAATTTAAATGCATACGGGTCCAGGAACTGGAAATTAAACATTACCTAGCTAGACGTAGGTAGGTCACACTTGAGGACCGCGCTCGCAAATATAAACTGTCAGCGGTCAGTTTATCAGTCAAAATCCTTCAGTTTTATTTCGCAGGTGGGCAAATCCTGAGACTGCACCTAATGCTAAGCGGGGCGCTGCAAGCTATAGATGGTCAAAATACCGTTCCCAAACATATCATCCGCGCCTTTCATTTTTCAGGCGGAAAGGGCTTTGCGCTGTCCTATAACTTAAAACAGGCAACCCTAACGCTTAACCCGCCGGAGAACCTGGTGCGCGATGCGCTGGAAATGAGCCAGGATGAACTGTATAATTTGTTTCAAAGAAGGACAAAAAGTATAATGCAATTGCTCATGGACCAGATAGCCTTTTGCAGGAAAGGAAATTCCTATCGGTATGAGATTCTATAGGACGCTAATATTTCCCCACTTTTTATGGCCGGTAAAATCCCCGAGAAAGTATCAAGGTTAAGAAAGACCACGCCTGGTTAACCGATGCGCCTGGTGGTGATGGATTGCAGCATTAAGTAGATTTTGCGGCCATTTGAAATTCTGATTCTTTTACTCATCAGGTCCGAAGAGCTTGCGTTTTTGATTTTCCGGAACAGATCCAGGTAATAATAATAAGCCAGGTATACCCCTTTTCTTACCGATGCAGGTAATGCTTTTATCCCTGAGAGCGCTGCATTGAAGTCGGATTCAATTTCAAGTTCTATCCTCTTTTTATCCACGTCCAGAAAATTTTCGGGATTGAGCCCTGGAAAATAGCTTCTCTGAAGGCTGTAATAGTCTGCACGGATATCCCTTAAAAAATTAACCTTCTGAAAAGCTGCACCCAGTTTCATCGCTGGTCCCTTGAGCTGCTCATAAGCGCCGGGATTGCCATCGACAAAAACCTGCAGGCACATCAAACCCACAGATTCTGCTGAGCCCAGGATGTACTGCTCATATCTAGAACGGTTATATTGCTCGTCCGCTAAGTCCATTTCCATGCTCTGCAGGAAACTTTCCAATAAATCCAGCGGGATCTTGTACGCGTTAACAACCTCTTGGAAGGCATTCAATACTGGATTGAGACTGATTTTTTCCCTGATTGCCAAATAGGTATCCCTTTTAAACCTGTCCAGCAGCACCTCTTTATTATAATCATGGAAGCTATCAACAATCTCATCCGCGAGACGCACAAAACCATAAATCGCGTAAACGGGTTTGTGATGCTGTTTATCCAGAAACTTGATGCCCAGGGAAAAACTGGTACTGTACCGCCTGGTGATCATTTCACTGCATCGAATGGAAACTTCGTCGAAAATAGATTTCATAGTGTCAATGGAGGGGAAAGTGCTTATATATTTTGTTTTTGGTGGAAGTTTTCGAGTTTAATTAAAAGCGCTGCAAGGGTGCTTTTTTCACTTTCGGAAAGGGGGGCTGTTACACGCGCTGATACTTCCCGGATGCGTTGCATATGATGAGACAAGGTTTCACGGCCGTAATCCGAGAGCTCGACAAGCATAATCCGTTTATCTGAAAGTGCCGGCAGCTGCGAAACCCAGTTTTTTGCAATCAACCTGTTGATGATTAGTGTTCCGGAAGGCTTATCATGGATATTGCTTTTAATCAATGCCGTTTTGCTCATCTGTCCATGAACCATAAGCACAATCAGGTAAATGAATTCATCTATGGTCGAAAAAGGTGTGTCGGCAATGGCTTGTTTCGCCTCATTTTTTGCATAACGATATAAGTGCACAATCGCGGTGTTAATTATACTATCCATTGAACGCCCTTCTGCCTGTTCGGCGCCACGACCTGGATTGGGTGGCAGTGGATAACGACTGCGCTGCCATTCCAAAAATGCCAAGAGATCATCAGCCGGCTTTGCGGCAGTTTCCTCATAATCCCTTACCTGCATTAGCAAATCCTGAACCAAATTGTACAACATAAGATTGAATTTATATATAAATATACAATTAAGCATTATTTTAGTTTATAAATATATTAATTTTTCCTTCAGCAATTTAGGATGCGCATAGCAAATTCCGTAAACATTAATTAAGCAGAATGCATTGAAATAACTCGATGTACCACTAAAAGGAGTTTAATTTTAAGAACTTATTTTTTCGGCGAGGGTTCATATATATGGTAATGGCTTTCAAGAATGATGAAAACGAATCTGAACAAAATTGCATTAATAGGTAGGGAAAATCAGGCTGACTTGGGCTATGCTTTACAGCGAACTTTAACTGAGGAAATGGTTACTTACCGGCATGGCCGGATTACGATACGCAAAATCGGGCCTGCGCTACCGAGCGTAGATTTGTGGCTGCAACTCATTCTGAGGGATTTGCCTGGTGCGGTAAGCCCGGCACTCATCTTTGTCGTTAAAGAAAACAAGTATACTCACCGTCCTATTGCATTCAATAATAGCCTGAGACAAACCTTACTTGGCCATCGCATTCCTAATTGCTAATGACAGCGGTAATGTAAATCAAAGAATAGGATAAATGAAATTGAATTCATAAAACTTTTCATGCGATCCGCTGACTGAAAATAGTTGAATTACCTATTATTGGCAAAATTGGAATCCGGGAGAAAGTGATATTCGCTCCGGAGTTGCTTTCGATAAGTTGGCTGAGGCAAGCTTGTGTTTAGCTATTCTATATTACAACTATAATACATTTGCATACAAATGTATATCTGTTAATTAGCTCATTCCCTTTTACTCTCAACAGTGTAGATGAAACTATCAGCTTTATAATAGCCTAAATTGTATTCAATGGGCCGCTCAGTATTGTTATAAACAAACCGCTTCCCGATTAGTCTTGGTGAAGCAAGTTCAATTGTATTCAAAATTTAGCGTGTAAAAATTTTAAATTCTTCAACTACTTAAACATTTTTCGGCATTGTAATGGATAATTTCGCTTTATGAAAAATACAACGAATGAGATTCAATTTCCTGAAGTGGAAAGTCATGGGCCGGTTGTGATGGTGAACCTTATCAAGTTCAAGGACAAGAGGCTTTATTTTGAAGAGTATTTGCCGGCATTACAGGAGAAGTTTTAGCAAATATTGTTGCCATACGTAGCCTACCCGCCTTGTCATAGATATTTGGCTAAGGGTGACCAATTTATATCAAAATTTTGAGTAAGTGTATCGGGTTACATTGACCACCCCACTTACTCAAATAATGTATTATAGATAAATTGGGTTTTATCTCAAAGTTCTCAATTTGACGCGAAATCGCTTCGTGAATGAAGCCGAAATCTCAGCTTCAATCAAAGAAACTCATTTTCCTTCTCTGATGTATTTGACTGCTCGTTGCAGATGTGCATCTTCCAATCCGCTCAAATCTTGCGCAGATGGTTTAAAATAAATGTCTGGTTTAATGCCAATGCGCTGTGTTTCTCTTCCATCCGGATAAAAAATACCATTGCCCGTAAAACTAAAGCGATAAGACCCTGGCAGTATTATTCTCTTTACGTCACCATCAGCACCCGCAGTCTGACTGCCTATAATTGTTGTATTGCCATTTAATTGTCGCAACAGCATAGCAAACCACTCGCCCATACTTTGGGTATTTTCATCAGTCAAAATTACAATTTTGCCTTTGTGTAATTCTCTTATAGGTTGTGAACCATCCTTAGCAACATACATATAATTTTCGATTCCTTCCCTAAGTATAAATGCTCCCGGGTCTTTAAGATCTACTGCATAATAACGTGCAAAAGCAAATGGAGCCTTACCTAATAGCAGTGGTAAATAGTAACCAAACAACCCTGGGGACTGTGGGTATTTTCTCATATCAAAAATGATAGCTTTTTTACTTTTCAATTCTATTGATAGCCCAGCAAGGTCTTTTTCTTTAGGCAAATCCTTATCAAAAAAATTGCCTGCTCTGAATAACACAATATCTTCAGCGATATTTTCCTGACCTTTAATCTTTTTTTCATCAATCCTTTTCTTTACGATATCATGCTCGATTAATTTCACACTCTGTTTCTCATAACGGTCCAACATCAGGAGCTTTAAATTATGGTAAGCTCCATTTCTTTTGACTTTTACGTTTAACGTTCCACTTTCCAAATTACTGAAGGCAAAGGTGTCCCCCCTGTCATTATCAGAAGTACTCAATTCTCTATATTTAACTGCATCGTTAGATGCAGGAATTAACGCAGCCCTTTCTTTTAGCCAGCGCGCTACCTTAATTCCGTTTATGGCTATCAGCTCATCGCCAGCTTTTAATGGACTAATTTTGGCTAGAGAATCCGTTAAGAATTTTTTAATGATTATACTTTTCGGCTCTGCCTTATAATCAAAGGGTGGATAATACCGCACATTGAAGAGAGCACTGATCATTTTCAAATTTCCACTCTCCAACAATTCTAAACTATGGGTATCATTGATAGAAACAGCCAACATCAAAATGCTTTTCTCATAGCTGGTCTTATCGTTGACCGCTCTAAAAACAGGGATCATTTCTACTAAAACCTTCCTCCAATCTTTATCCATCACGTATTTATAGGGAGAAAGATATTCCACAGCATTCCAGGCCTTGGCCAAGGCTAGCAAATTCATATCTTCTTCACTAAAAATATAATTGGCATATGCATCTTCGTTTGGCAAATCACCTTCATACCAAACCGATGGAATATATTGATGCCTGTTGCTTAGATTAACCTGATTAGATAAATCTGTTAGTTGCTGTCTCAATTCTACCGTAAAACTTTTACTTTTCATCCAGCTGTAATCAATATTTTTTAGCAAATGCTGATGGCTATTCAATGTAGCTCGTTTATAGCCATGAGCTGTTGCGGTAAACGAAGGGTCAACCGATCCGATCAGTGTTGACATCAGTTGGTTGAATTGTTTTTGATCTGCATTTTTAACCGAATCGATTAGTCCTAAAAAAGATTTATCTGCATCGAATTTACCAGTTATGCTTTTTTGGGATTTATATTTAACCAGACCCCATATTTGTATAAACTGCTTAATCCGCTCATTTTCAGGTTTATGATTAGACTGCTGAGCTTTTACCTTCGGCATGGCAAGTATTAGGAATGCCAAAAGTGCCATCAAGTTATATTTAATTGTTTTCATGTGATATTAATTTTGTTTGCTGCTCAAATGTCTATCTCAAAAAGTTTTTTAAAAAAAGCGATTGACCAACGCCACACTTTCGTTGACAAGATCAAAACAAGGCATAAATCAATATCGTGTAGTCATTTAGCCATCCTGTCAATAAAATTTGCCGTTTCGTGTATTCTTTTTCCCGGCATTCCCAATTTAACATACCTTTAAATCATGAAGAAACGACTATTTGTATACCTGCATATTGGCTATTGGTTATTGGTGCTGATGCAAGTTTTATTGGTATCTATAGGTACCGGGGTTTTGGGCACACAATTCGATTGGCGGTTGTTCCTTTCTATTGTACTGCCAGTTAAAGTTCTACAAATTGCCTGTTCTGTTTTATTTTTTTATGCGAACTACCTTTTGTTAGTTCCATATGTGCTCAAAAAGAGAAACATTATTAACTATATTTTTTCACTGCTGGGCTGTATTCTTTTATTTAGTCCACTTTATTACCTGATGGAGCAAATTGTCTATCCAAGGATTGGCTGGAAAAGCTATAGTTTAGACCTAGACTTCCTTTTTGCTTTCTTTGTCACCTTGAGTGCTAATTTTCTGAATATATTTTTGGGTTTATTGCTGAGTTATCTGATGGATTGGCGCAGAGTCCGTGCCGAGAAAGAAGTGATAGAAAAAGAGCAGCTTAAAACAGAACTGGCCTTTTTAAAATCACAAGTAAACCCACACTACCTGTTCAACACCATCAACGATATTTATGCGCTGACCCAACAGCAATCTGAAGAGGCACCGGATGCACTATTGAAGCTCTCTGAACTGTTACGATACATGTTGAGGGAAAGCGATGACGCTTACGTGCCATTGACTAACGAAATAGACTATCTAAAAAATGTAATCGACCTTCAAAAAATTGGGCAAAAAGGAAATTCGCATATTAATTTTAAATTAATCGGCAGAATAGAACAACAAAAGATCGCCCCATTGATCCTGATCAATTTCATAGAAAATGCCTTTAAACATGGGGTTTTTAAAAATCATGAACACCCCATCGAGATTTTAATTACGATTGAACAACAGGCCTTTCATCTGCATCTTCGCAACCGAATCAACATTGCCAAAAAAGACAGAACCGGAGGAATTGGCCTGGTGAATGTGCAGAGACGTTTGGAATTGATCTATCCAAATCGATATGAGCTTTTGATTGACCAACAAACCGATACCTTTATTGTTGATTTAAAAATTGACCTTTATGATTAGATGCATCATTGTAGACGATAAGCCCTTAGCCATTGACATTTTAAAACACTACATTTCCAAAGTTCCGGCACTCACTTTAAGTTTTAGTACGGTTAATCCTTTAGAAGCCATAAATAAGGTTATTGAAGGTGAGGCAGACCTGGTTTTCCTCGACATACAGATGCCTGAGCTCAGCGGCCTGCAATTTATGAAAATTGTAAAAGGAAAATGCCTCGTGGTTTTAACAACGGCCTATGCGGAGTACGCCCTTGAAGGTTTCGAGCATGATGCGGTTGATTATCTGTTAAAGCCTGTATCTTTCGAACGCTTTTATAAAGCAGTTGAAAAAGCACAATTGATTTTAAATGGCTTGTCAGAAACGACTAAATTGAATAGGAAACTTCAAGCAAAGGAGAAAGTGGTTAGCCATATTTTCGTGAAAACCGAATACAAATTGATTAGGGTTGATGTAGCAGATATTCTATATATAGAAGGTTTACAAAACTATGTGACGATTTGCACGGCTACAGAAAAGATTATCAGCTTACAAACCATGAAAAAAACCGAAGAGCAGTTACCCGCTGATCAGTTTATACGCATCCACAAATCCTTTATTGTGGCTATCGATAAGATTGACAGTGTGGAACGAAACCGAATAAGTATTGGAGAAAAAACAATTGCACTAGGCGAGGTGTACCGCGAAGCATTTTATGATGCAATATCGGATAAATAATATGTTTTTGTTTTTCGTAATTAAATGGCATTCATTGTAAAAGACTTGATAATGCAGCGGATATTGCCCCGTCTAACCAGAAATTAATTTTAGATAAACTGCTATTAGTCAATTATCAGCAATTTGGCGGTAAGGGGTTAATCAGATTGGCCTTTTCAATCATACTATTATTTCATCCCCATGTAGCGTTTGCAGCAACCTTCCCGTTTTCTGAATAAACCTTAAAAACCAGACCCATGAAAAACCTGAAGCTCAAAACCAGTATCCTGCTATTAAGCCTCGCCATCCTCAGTAGCTGCAAAAAACCATTAGCAACCCCTCAACCTAAAATTTCTGACGCTTATTTGCCAATGCAGGTTGGAAACCTCTGGTACATGAATGATCAGAATTACACGGAAATCAAAGACAGCGTGCTCATCAGCGGAAAGCGCTATTATAAATTTGTCTCACTTATCGGAGGCGATGCTTATGCGGTCAGCTACCTGCGCATCGATGAAAACGGTAAACTTATTTCCAGCGATCCGAACCATCCAGACACCAGAGTTATAAGAGGAGATTTCAGTGCAAAGCTCGGTGATCAGTTTTTCACCAACGGAACGGGCAACGATACTGACCAGCAGGTAACCGTCACGGAAAAGACTGATAACAAAATGAGCTTTTCTTTTGACTACATCTACCACATCAATCTAAAAGGGCATCCTTACATCAACACCTACATCAAAGGACAGGGGTATCCAGGCAACTGGACCAGGTTGAAAATTAACGGTGTGCTATTGAAATAGATTGTGATCAGGAGTAAAAAAAACTATTTAAGCTGATCATACTGCAAATATTACCTCTTCAGAGAAAGAAAATAATCCAGTACTTTAAAATTTTTTGGCGATGTTTTTACTATGGATTTAAATGCATTGTTAAAATGAGCCTGATCGTAAAAATGATTATCCACAGCAAGATTAACAAATGAGGATTGATCTTGCTGTGGATACGCAATCTCGTCTACCGTAGAACGTAATTTCAATATCAACGCAAACTGTTTTGGTGTTAAACCGACATGTTTCTTAAACATCTTTTGAAGGTATCTCGAAGAGCATTTTAAATCTTGCGCCAATTTCTCTATAGCGTAATAACCCTTATTGTTTAATAAGATCGTGGTGGCCAGGTATATTAGTCTGGCGCTAACATTCGTAACCAGATGTGGTTTAAATATTAAGAAGATATTTTGACAGATTTTTTGATTGCTTTGTCCTTGCAGTTTACCCATTACGTCTAAGTCTATTCCAGTTGATTCAAAAGGCAATATCTGGTCATGAAATTGGTACATATCAACTGAACTGAAGTGTACTGGTGTCCATGCATGGAGTTGGATCATCGTAGCTTTTGCCCCACTTCTGACGGTCACGCTGATGGCTTCGGTCATCTGCCCGCAGAAATAAGTCCCTTGTGTTAGATGTTGTTCCCGGCCCTGATGCTCAACCGTCAATCCGTTTCCCTGTATCACAGCAATATTGAAACATCCGTTTGGCAAAACTGATTTCCCCGATACATCACTAGCACTAGCCGAATTATCGAGTATCCAGAGTTTTTTAATAAAACAGGATAGTTTTTTTTCGACATCATACTCTTCGTATTTAAACATACAGTTGCCTTAAATTTGCAATGAATTAATTGATTTCAGCCTGCAGATTCCTGATAA
>NZ_JAVTSG010000006.1:0-374273 GCF_032678425.1 Pedobacter aquatilis
GCAGATAGCTGATCAAGCTGTCTTCGCAGGATTTCCTCAATTATGCGGTAGTTGTACTGTCCAAGATTATCTGCCCAACGGCAGGCATTTCTTAGCTGGACCGTTCCAACACGACGTGCAAAGTTCAATATGCCCGAGCAGGATTTATGGGCTTGCTCCGGATGTCCCTTATACTCAAGTACCTTTGATATATAACTGGCAACATCACTATGGATTTCTTCTGCCTGCCGTATAAAGTTCTTAGGGGTCCATTCTGAGATATACCGGTGCTGTGGCGCCAGATGCTGTCTTGTCTTACACCTACTGCAGAATCCCTCAAAGCGCTGATCAATTACGACTCAACAAATGCTACCTCCCGAAGGCTTAATTTTCCTCCAAGTATATCGAACGGTGTACTGCTGGCCAATCGATTTCTATCTGGTATTTATCCAGTAGGCCGAGAAATTTGGGCTCCAAGTAGTACTTTTTATAAATGCGTTCTTCTTCGAGTATTCTTTGAAAGTTTTCTTTATCCATTCCAAGCGAAAATGACAATTCAAGGTTTTTGAAAAACTCCCTATCATTGCCCATAGCCGCGTAGAGCTCAGCGAGGCTACCGTTGGCAATAGGATCCTGAGGGTCAATTTCAAGGGCTCTGAATAACGCCTCATATGCAGCCTCATAATCCCCGCTTGCGCGTAGTACATTTCCAAGTCCATTGAATGCCTCCGAGGACTCTGGCGCAAGCACGGTGGCCTGTCTCCAACCCCGTATAGAAGCATCAAAGTCCTTCATCAAATATTTTGTGTGCGATAAAAGCCCTACTGCCTCCATTGAAGTCGGAAACTGCTTTAGGTACTCTTCCAACATCTTTAAAGCCTGGGGTACCTGTTGAAGCCTGATGTAGGCATGGGCAAGTGCAATTTTAGTATTATCATCCGGAGCCGGACGTAATTCGAGTACCTTATTGAGATAATCAATCCCCTGGTGCAAATCATTAAGCTCCAAATAAGCCATCCCTAAATAATAAATGGCATTTGCAGATAAAGGATTGAGTTGAAGCGCTGTTTTAAGTATCCGTATTCTGTTGGGCAAATCGGTCTGATTGAACGCTTTTTCAATTAAAGACTCAATATGGATGAAATCGTAAAAATTTCTTTTATCCTTTTCGCTGATAATGTCTTGGGTAAGGGATTCAAATAACTCCAGATAATCCAGTCCAATGGGAGAGCTACTCTGTTCAGTTGAAAATTCTCCTTTATAGCTTATCTTGAACTTCTCTTCGTATTCAAGATCGGGATCAGAGTGGATGACCATTACCTTGTCTAGCTGCATTTCCTTCTCCAGTTGCTGATTCACTGTCCTAAGAGCCATATGCTTAGCATTTACCTCTTTAGGCTTATCTTTGGCATTTGAAAAGTAAGGAATCCTGGATAAAACGAAATGCATTTTAGGTGTCCTCTGACTCAAGGAGTTTCTGGGGTCGGAAAGAGTTTTGATAACCTCTGCGATTCCTTCCAGGTTCTCACGGTTGTTGGCAGCAAGCAATACAACCTCGTCAGCAAATATAGACATAGTCAGTCCAGCAATATCTGTAATACCTGTCCTTGAATCAATTAATAAGACATCCGGGGCAAGCTGTTTGCGTATCTGCTGCTTGAGATTTGAGAAAAATTCAACACCAACACTATCCTGCTCGTAAAAAAGCTGCTTCCAATCCAGACAAGAAAGTTTCCTCCAGTAAGCCCTTGATGTGGTGTCCCCGGCACCAATTAAGGAAATATCCTGACGCCCTATGTCATCAAACTGTACTTGGGTAACAAAATCCTTTATCTTAGAGGGTACCTTCTTATGTTCTGTAAATTCAGAGATGTAATCCACAATACCTTTGTTCACTTTTCTTTTTTTTATGTGCTGAGCGAATTTAAGGTGAAGTCCGGGGGCTTCCAGATCAAAATCAATAATACAGACTTTCTTTCCGAATTCAGATAATCTGTTGGCAACATTAGCCAAAGCGAGCGAACGCCCTACACCGCCCTTATAAGAGTAAAATGTTATCGTTTTCATGATCATGCGTATTGACCGATACTAAACAAACCTTCCCTAAAAGTGCGTTCCTTAAAGGGTTTGATTTGCTGAGTAGTCTCCTCAAGAAATTTAAATATAGACTTTATTTTCACCTTTGCTGGCGGTATAGTTTCAACTTTTTTATCCAGGCCCGCGGGTATACTATCCAAGGGGTTAAGCAGGTCTTGGGATACATTGAGTAATTCGGAGAACTTCCTAATCATTGTTTTACTCAATGACCGCTTTCCTGAGAACAAATCAGAGAGCACCCCGCTACTGGCGATATGTGAGAGATCTTTACGTTTAAGCCCCATGTAGTCCATTTTTAGTTTTATGACCGCTATGGGGTCAGGTGTAGGAATGTGAAAGTTTTTACTTTCATAGTCTTCTATAAGCTGAGCCAGTAATTCAAAGTCATCAATCTGTGCTTCGCTTGTTCCAAAATTTTCATCCTCACCCATGGCCTGAAGCAAAGCAACTGCGGCATTATGATCTTCAGGTGTTTTGATTAATTTTATTCTAATGTCCATGCTATTTAAAGAGATTAATGTCAAACTGTTGTCGTTTCTTATTGATCTTATCATATTCGGAATGGGTCCCAATCCAGACAATATAAGCGACCGGAACCTTAAGTTTTTCGTGAAACTGGTATTTGATGATGACTCGGATATGATTTCCTTTCACATCAATAACCGCACGCTCTGGTGAAGCTTGCCGATCTGACTTTTTCCCTAGAATATCCACAGCCTTAGAACCAAATGTATCCACGATATCCTGAGGTTTAGTCCAATTCGCTTGTTTCAAAATCGCAACAAAACTGGATAAAGCCACCCCAGAAGATGGGTTCGCAGCGATGTATTCATGAATTACGTTTATAGTTACTATCCGAACCATCGTAAAAATGATAAGTTTAAAAAACAAAGTTAAATAAATTTCTCTCATTATGAGAGTTTATTTTTACATTCTAACAGATTTAATATTTTTTTTTATGAGAATTGTAGATACTAATATCCTGTATTATAAATTTGCCAATAATAGATACCCGACTGAATTAAACGATGCCTATATTACCTCCATCAATGCCTTGAAGTTTCTGCGAAATATTGAAAAAAGACATCCAAATAGGGCCAATTATTATCTTCCGCTATTATCGAAATCTGACCAATATGGCCGGGGTTTGATACCTTTATTAAACCAGCATCCGCAAAAAGGGATTTCGCGTCGTTGTCAGATGCCGTTCAATTTGATTTTGGCAACAGTTACGAAAGTTATATACTATATAATAACCTTTCAATCGCTGGACTTATCAATACCGGCAACACAATGGTTTTCGATGCCTGCACACAGGTATTGAACAAAAAGAAAAATAAAGAAGTCAGGGCTAAATTTTCATTTCTTCTTAAACATCGTATGACTTGTCTACCTGTAGATCAGCAGGATATTGAACTTGGGTACAACCTGCTGGATGCATTTGTCAAAAACATAGCTTAAAAAAGGACTTCCGGAATTGTTGGAATGACCTGCTGATAATTGCCAAATCTAAAAATTTAGGGGCAACGCTGATATCAAGTGACAAACTACTCAATAACTATTCCGCATTGATATCCGAGGCAAATGTTAACCAACTTGATGACCATACATACGATATCCATTTTCCCCAGATGCCCAAAACTAGTAAAAGTGGCAAATTAAAAGAGAGTAAGGGCTATATAAACCAACAATGGTCTTACCATATGAGAAAAGCCCAGGGATATTAGGCCAGAAGCGGCCTCAAACTCATTGTATCTAAGAAAGCTAAGTTTCTTCTTTATTTTAGTATTATTGAGGTCGCCGAAATTGTAAATAGTTTTAGTCTTCAACTCTTTCCTCATTTGAGATTTTCTTATTAAAATGTAAATTTCATATTACAATCACGCTTAATAAATACTTAATAAGAAACCAAACATAAAATATAAAATGCTGACATATAATTAATTAAACTAAAAAAATCACACTCACAATCTTTTGGTCGCTGGTTCGAGCCCAGCTGGGCCCACAAACCCTTCAGTATTACTGGAGGGCTTTTTTATGCTGTAAAACTAGCTTAGTTTTCATCAAACCGCTTTCTAACCACTAAAAAAATAGCACCAAATAACAAAAGATTCTAGGATTGCAAATCCTTTTATTCCTGGTTCGATGCGCTGAGAAGCTAACCGCTCGAACAGTGGGTGATTCAGCGATGTTGATTTTATCAGTAATGAATTACTTGAGGATTAGCTTTAAGACGATGTTAGCTTAGCACTTATCTGCCAAGTTGAAAAATTTAGAAACAAAAAAGGGATACAGCTCGCATCCCTTAATGTTTTTAACAATAACGATTACAGTGCTTTGTGGGCATCTCTTAACGCCTTAATTGTATCATGGCTAGCATTAATGCCTTGTTGTTGTTCAAGCAGAACATTACGCACTTCCTCACCCAACTCATTTTCCTGCAACGCTTCTTTGTAGGCTTTTTTAATTGCATCTTCTCCTCTTTCGCATTCTTCTAAAATGCTTTTACGATCATCGCCACCAAAACTAGATTTTAAATCAATCCAGGCCCTGTGTATGCTGCCCAAAATGGTATTGCCGGTATCCGGATTTTCACCATGCTTGCCAACCAGTCCGGCAAGAGCAGTTACATTTTTACGGCTCTGTTCAGATAACTGCTCAAATGTTGCTTTCAGGTCGATGTTTTCCGGGCTAATGTCTTTTACGGCTTTATCAAAACCATCTGCACGATCGTTATTAATTTCAATCAGGTCGTTTAAAACCTCTACTGTCTTTTGTTGATTTTCCATGTTTTTTATTATTAGATAGATTACCTTTTAAACATGGCCTTTGACGGGATTGTTTTGTTAAATTCAGATAATATTGAAATCTTAGCGTTGGGTTCTAATCTCCGCTCCTCGAGATGTTAAGCATAGCGCATCTCGAGGACAAATAAATGCAGATTTGAAATCTGCTACCCTTTCTGGTTTATCATTACAACGGTTCAATAACCTTTTTTGAAAACATAGGTCTCCAGACCATTTTCTGATAATATTACGGACTAAGTCCTTATTCTTATATAAAAAATTTAAGTCACCCTACGGAAGACTTAAACTAGATGAGTGGCTTTCAATAAATTAAGATTGCTTCAGCTCGCTCATCTCCAGCTTCGCAATGACGGAATTGGGGAACGGGTTCGGCGCTTTGCTATCTGGCATAGGAGCTGTTGGAAGGAGAAGCAGTTGGAAATTTTGCAGGAACTTTGATAATGCAAAGAACTCCGCTCCTCGAGATGTTAAGCATAGCGCATTTCGAGGATTAATAAATGCAGATTTGCAATCTGCTACCCACTCTCGTTTATTGTTCCGAATGGTCAATAAAACCTTTTTGAAAACCCCTCTGATTATCGTTCCAACGTATTAATAAACCCTATTTGACAACACGGGTCTCCAGACATAAATCGCTTTCTAGATTAAAAATTTGTCATAGAACGAGCAATTTTATGGCGATATCTTGTTCCCCCCTCGCTGGCGCATGCGTGTTGCATGTAAACTTAAATTCTCAACACCAATCATAGATGGCTAATATCAATTAATCCATCGAGGTACAAGAAACTGTGGTTCAGCGGGATTGAAACAAGAATGGCGCAAAATTAAAATTTTGCGCCATTCTGAGCCTTTGATTTTTACATTAAAATACTGAAAATAGTATCATTTCAGATAAGGATGTCATTACTTTTTAGCTACAAGGGTCAGGCCAATTTCTACGTCTTTTGAGATCATCCAGTTTTCAGGGCTTCCTTCTGCCTTGTAATTTATTCCCCAGGCAGTCCGGTCAATGATGAATTTGGCGTCCGCGGAAACGTTGCCTGTGCTAACTGACACCTTCGCCGGGAATGTCACATTCAGCGTACTGTCTTTTAGTGTCAGGTTACCACTGATTAAATAATTTGGATCTGCGACCAAACTGGTTTTTGCATCACCATGAAAAGCTTCAACCTTATTTATCACAAACTTTGCAGTTGGTGCTTTTGCGGTGTCAAAAAAATCGGCACTTTTAAGGTGTCCGTCAAGGTCTGTTGACTTTTTATCTTTCTCGGTCACAGATGCGGGATCAGTAAGCAAACTGTTCATATCCACAATGAATTCACCACCGGTTAGCGAGTCACTTTGCACCGATACCGTTCCAGAAGTGATTTTGATTTTACCCCATCTTGGTGCAAAGCCACCCTTGTGAGTTGCCTTCCAGCTTACCAAAGTTGCAGTGGTGTCAATGTTCAACTGATCGCCTTTCTGTTCAGCTGCAGTCTGTTCTGCCGTAGTTTTTGCATTGTCGGAACCAGAACCACCGCAGGAAGCCATTAGAAACAGCGCTGGCAACGCTAATAAAAATCTTGTTTTCATAATCTTTAGTTTATATTTCTGAACGCTCAGTTTCAATAATTGAGCCAAATGTAGGGGAATATTGATTTAGGTGAATTGATGTATGATAAGATTTTGATCGCATCCAGGCTATAGCGCCTTAACTTCCCCTCTAGTTAAGATATATTTTTTCCCTTTGCTGGTGTTAAATTTCATAAGGTAGCCATCAACTATTTTTTCGAGTTTGGCATTTACGCCCTTAATTGCAAATGGTACAGATGAATGAATTTCGCAACTATTACCTAATAGAGAAATAATTTCAGCGTTAAACAATACACCATTTTCCCAAGCCATGTTTACTTCAAAGCCTCCTCTAGCCCGCAGCCCGCGTATAGCGCCATCATTCCATTCATTCGGCAATGCCGGCAGCAATTGGATATAATTCAAATGACTTTGCAAAAGCATTTCTGCCATGCCTGCGGTTCCGGCAAAATTACCATCGATTTGAAAAGGCGGATGCGCATCAAAAAAGTTAGGATAGGTTCCACCCTGCCCTCCATTGCCTTTTGTATCATCAACATAGTTAAGTAAACCACGTATCAGTTTATACGCATGATTGCCATCTTTTAACCTTGCCCACCAGTTAATTTTCCATCCTTTACTCCAACCGGTACCAAGATCAGTCCTGAGTTCGAGCGACTTTTTAGCAGCATTGAAAAATTCCGGCGTTTTCTCAGATATTTCATAACCGGGATAAAGCCCGTACAGATGTGAGGCATGCCTGTGAAGCGGTTCGGTTTCTTTAAAATCTTTGAACCATTCTTGTATCCCTCCATTCTGACCAATTTTTAATGGATAAAGCTTAGCTTGCTTTGCAATTAAAGTATCGCGAAAAGACTTGTCAATGCCTAATATATTGGCAGCGGCTATTGTGTTTGAAAACAAATCTCTAATGATAGACATATCCATAGTGGTTGCCATTGATAAGCCTTGTTCTTCACCGTTTTTATCGTAAAATTTATTTTCCGGAGAGGTTGATGGTGCGGTAATTAAAAGACCTTGTTTATGCTCAACAAGCCAATCGATAGAAAATTCGGCAGCACCTTTCATTAAGGGATAAGCTTGTTGCTTTAAGAAATTTTTGTCGCCAGTAAATAAATAATGCTCCCACAAATGCCGGGTTAACCAATTGCCGCCCATATACCAGTTGGCCCAAACCGGTTCGCCATTACCACGGTCGCCAACCGGATTAGCAGTTGCCCATATTTCTGAATTATGATGGGCTACCCAGCCCCTGGTGCCGTAAAATTCTTTTGCCGTCTGCTTTCCTGTAACCGATAAATCTTTAATGAAATCGAGTAATGGAATGGTTAACTCAGATAAATTCGTAAGCTCCGAAGGCCAATAATTCATTTGGGTGTTGATATTTATGGTGTAGTTAGCGCTCCAAGGCGCACGTAAATCTTTATTCCAGATACCCTGGAGATTTGCCGGCGGACTTCCAGGCTTGGAAGAGGATATCAAAAGGTATCGGCCGAATTGAAAATACAGCGATTCCAGTCCGCTGTCTTTTGCACCTTTACTGTAAGCCCTTAAACGTTCATCCGAAGGCAGTTTTGCATTTGGATTATCAACTTTGTTATTTAAATTAAAATCTACCCTGTTAAAAAATTTCTGATAATCTTTTATATGCTCCTCTTTTAAAGATGTAAATGTTTGATTAATACTGTTGGATATCAGCTTTGAAGCGATAGCATTTTCATCTTTACCATCCGCATCAGGACATTTATCAAAACCGTTAAAACTTGTTGCCGCAGCAACCAGGAGCATAACCTCAGTCGCATCCGAAACATGAATACCCAAACTATCAATCTTCAATGTTCCATCTTTCAAACGTGGGCTTATGCGATATTGAAATCGCATGCCATTACAACCAGAAGTATCATCCTGAATTATCGGTTGGCGGCTTTTAACATTATAATAATTGGGATCTACATGCGCCGGTGCTTTGCCAGACAAAACCAAACTGTTTTCTTCAACCATCAATGCGTTTTTTAATAAACTATTTGCCATTACATCAAATGTTAATGCTCCTGCCTTTGATGAGGTAAGCCGAATGACGAGCACATTTTTATTTAAAGAAGTAAAAGCTTCCCGGGTAAATACTACGCCATCTACAGCAAAACTTGTTATTGATATGGCATGGGATATATCCAACTCCCTGATATAATTACTGGACGATTTGCCCTTAAAAGATTGATTAATTAAAAGATTACCCAGCGGCATATATGATTCGGTATAGAAACCCTGCATTTTCTTTGCCAGCAAATTTGCCCTGGTAAAATCTTCCTCATCGATAAGTGCTTTTCTAATTTCCGAAAGATAAGATTTAGCCGTTGGATTGATAACTTTTTTAACCGGTCCGCCGCTGTATAAAGTACTTTCATTTAGTTGAAAAACTTCCGCTTCGATGCCGCCAAATACCATTGCGCCAATTTGTCCATTACCAATTGGAATGGCCTGGGTCCATTCTTTTGCTGGCTGCTGATACCAAAGTTTTAAATTGTTTTGAGCGGAACTTACAAATGAGCATAATAGCAGGATGATTAAAGTTTGATATCTCATAATGTCTGCAAATGTTGTGGAAGATTTATTTTTTCAGATCCTAAATTATTAACTTATTTCACAAATATCTTTTTTACCGCAAAAAAACTGTATCATTTTTGAACTGGAAACCGCTCCCTCTGGTTTAGCAATTTTATCTCGTTATCGCTTTGCATAAGATACATTTCCAGGCTATGTCTTCTCCCATTTTAGATTTTATCGACCGCTGAAATAACGAACAATTAAATGGTTGGGGATAGACGGTGCATATTACGAACAAACTGTACCATCCGTTTCGGTCCAACGCTGCTCCTCGAGATGTTGAGCGTAGCGCATCTCAAGGATTAATAAATGCAGATTTGCAATCTGCTGCCCCTTTCTGATTTATTCGCCCTGCGGAAGACTTAAACTAGAGGGGGAAAACAGTATTAAAACCTGAAATTGTAAAATTTCTTACAGACTACTTACTGCTTTTTATGATTTCCTTGTATAGATCTTTCAAATCACCGGATTTAAGGTTGTAAGCTATCGCTTTAGCCGTTGAATAAATGGTTTCTCCAGTTTTGGAGTTAATTACACAAACAATCTTACTAGAACTATCTTTAATGAAAACTAAATAATATGCAGGCTGATCGCCTTCAATTATGATTTTATCTAAATCAGCCTTGCTTACTACTTTGTAAGGATATTTGTAATCCTCAAACAAATTCTCTTCATCAGCAACTTTCTTTGTTCCAAGCACAAAGGGGTGAAACCTGATTAAATTGAAATCCGGAACATAAAGTGTTTGCGCACTAAGTTTAGCCAATTCAGCTTTGTTTACAATATCGTCTTGTATTTGCACCTTTTTTCCGGTATTCAGTAACCTGGTCATTTGACCAAGATAGTTTTTAAGCATCCCAGGGCTCCAGTTATACAATAAACCACCGCCATCAAAATCATACCTTTTGAAAAAAACATGGGCATCCATCGCCTTTGGATCTACTGATATTGCAATTTCAGCTACAGGTTCGTGATCAGAATTCCGGAGTGACCTGTTACTGCTAAAGTACTTTTCCTTGCATGTCCAAAGCGATAGTGCATAGTAAACACTAATCATACCACCTCTTGTCTCAGTTAGCGCCTGTAGGCTTAAAAAACTATCGTTAGGGTTTAAGGTGCTCTGATGATCTGCAGCGATATAATCTATCCCTTTTGATAAAGTCCAGTTTTGTTTGGCTTGTTCAAGAAATTGTTCGGCACCCGGAAATTTAGTGCTTTGCACCATAATATATGTTTTGCCTTCTTTGATTTTGCTTAGTTTTTTTGGATCAAGTATTCTAACCTGAGCATAAAGATTAAATGAGGTGATGAGCAGTGCTAATAAAGTGCAGAGTTTTAATTTAAATGTCATTGAATTTAAGTTTATATTAAGGGAAAATTAGTTCACATTGGGATGTAGTCGATCATTATCGGAGGTGTAGGCCTCTGCTGCTACGATTCATGGAAGCTTGTTTTTGAAAACCGTAATGGATTGATATTTGGCACGATTGCCGGCTGATATAGGAAACGGAGTTTTCCTAAAGGCACATCATAATCAGCGCCAATCTGAATACCGAATCTCAGTCGCTCATTCTCGTTGTAAGGAAATTGGGCTTTGACCACATTGCAAAGCAATGCCATAAAAAATAAGAGGAGCGTTTTTTTCATTTTTGTTTGGTAAGCGAAAATACATTTTTTATTCACTTTTTAGGCATTGATTTTAAATCGAATAGCTAGTTTTTTCATCAGGTATTGAAAGAAATATTCATGGCTTACACTAGGTGCATATTGCGCTGAAAGTGTGCTATCCATTTCGGCCCAAACTGGTTAAAGATTTGTAGCCCGGATATCTTTCTTCAAATAACTGAAAAAAGAATTAGGTCGACTACCGTTTACAGCAGAAGATTTGGGTGAATAATACGTTTGGCAGCTACCGCTCACACATCAAAAAATTTATCCTCAAGCTAGTGCCCGACAGTGCTGAACACTAGGCTTCTGTCATTGTTCATGAGTCTGGGAAAGTTGCTTAGCATTATTTAAGTGGTCTTGCGGCAATGATTGGCTTATTGTGGGTATTGTATGGTATTGGCTTTAGTGTTGTAGGCGTAGAGAGTGCTATCTTTTTCGCTGTACTTTGCGGCTTGCTGGAAATCATCCCATTCGTTGGCAATTTAACTGGCACATGCTTAACCCTGCTTGCCGTACTTGCTCAGGGTGGTGATTCGAAGATGTTGATAGGTGTTCTAATTGTTTATGGTTTGGTGCAATTTTTACAAACTTACATTCTGGAACCACTCATTGTTGGTGAACAGGTTAATATAAATCCCTTATTTACCATTTTATCAATCATTCTTGGCGAATTTGTCTGGGGCGTAGCAGGCATGATTTTAGCAATTCCTTTACTCGGTATTATAAAGATTATTTGTGATAAAGTTCCTGAACTTAAACCTTATGAGTTCTTAATAGGCCCGGAAAATCCCAAGGTAAAATCAGAAAACCGGCTATCGAAATTAATTAAACCGAAGAATGGTTAAACCATAATCAGACTAAACTTCCTCAATTTGGCTACGGCTTCGCCCATTTTGGCTACGCCAATCCTAAGCGCTATTCGGAATTTTGGTTATCAATTTAAATAGAAATATAATGGAAATTAAAAAGAAAGTTGCCCTGGTAACGGGCGGGAATACAGGCGTTGGTTTTCAAATTGCAAAAGCGCTTGCAGAAAATGATTATACAGTGTACTTAGGTTCACGTAACCTTGAAAAAGGTGAGGCAGCGGCATCAGAAATAGGCGGCAACGCAATAGCCATTCAACTGGATATCACAAATACTGAATTAATTAATAAGGCCGTTAAGCAGATCGAGGATGAATCTGGATTCCTGACATTGTTGGTAAATAACGCGGCCATCTCTAATGCCGGCAAACCTGATAGAACAATGGAAGAGGTATTAGCGGCTCAGCTGCCAAGCGTAACCTCAATAAATGAAATGAAGACAGTTTGGGAAACCAACGTATTTGGCACACTTGCCATTACTCAAGCTTTTATACCGCTATTGAGAAATGCTCCTTCAGCCCGCATCGTAACCGTTTCCAGTGCTTTTGGTTCTCTGGGTATCATGTCCAATCCTGAAAACACCTTTCGTTATGGATTCGATGCCGTTTATGGCGCATCTAAAACGGCACTTAATGGTGTTTTTCTATCGCTTGCAATTGAACTGGAAAACACCAACATCAAAGTACACCTGGTAAGCCCGGGCTTTACAGCCACTGCGCTCAATAATTTTCAGGGAACGGATACAGTTGAAGAAGGTTCTATTGAACCAATAAGGGTATCGCTGGCAGAAAATCTTCCAACTGGTAGCTTTACAGGTCCAGAAAATTACAGCGGTAATGACAACATAATACCTTGGTAAACTTATAAATATAACCCTGTGACGTACCTGATATCACAGGGTTTTCCATATTTTTATATTATGAATAGTAAGGAGCAAAAACTGATAAGATTTATTTCTATTTCTGAAAGTCATCAGGCCTTTGGTTTACCAAAACCACAACACCCACTGATAAGCCTGGTACATTTTAATGAAGACAATCCATTCAATCCAGACATGGCCCCTATTTATGATGTACTTGACTTTTACAAAATAACTCTGATTACCCAAAACAATGGGCGGCTTAAATATGGGCAAAGCTATTATGACTACAATGAAGGAAGTATGCTTTTTTTAGCCCCCAATCAATTAGTGGGAAGCACAGATTACAACAGTAAAACCTATTGTTATCTATTACTCATTCATCCAGACTTTTTCCTGGGATATCCCCTCGCTACAAAGATTAAACAGTATGGTTATTTCTCTTATCAATCTAATGAAGCTTTGCATTTATCAGAAACAGAAAGGGAAGTCATTATATCTATCTTTCAGATTATTTCAAACGAACTAAATAGCCGGGTAGATGAATTTAGCCAGGAAGTGCTGATTGCTCAGGTAGAACTGATGCTGAGTTATGTAAACCGATTCTATAAACGCCAATTCATTACGCGTAAAGTAGTCAACAACGATATCCTTCAAAAGTCTGAATCTATATTAGATGAGTATTTTAAGGACACTAAATCGCTACAGATTGGAATACCTTCAGTAAAATTCCTTGCAGATAAATTAAATATTTCTCCTGGTTATCTGAGTGACCTCTTACGTTCCTTAATTGGTCAAAATGCACAACAGTATATCCACCTTAAATTAATTGATAAAGCCAAAGAGAAACTTTTAACCAGCAATTTAACGATTAGCGAAATCGCTTATGACCTTGGTTTTGAACATCCACAATCTTTCAGTAAGCTCTTTAAAAGTAAAACAAACCTTTCTCCAGTAGCATTCAGGAAATCATTTAATTAACCAACTGGAGTTTAATATAGATAGCAAATAAAAAAAGGCAGCAACCATTTAGTTTAACTGCCTTTTTTAGTATAAATAAATTATTAATATAAATAACTTAACCTACTGAATTTTAAAAGATTATTTGCTATTATTTACACTTAACTCGCCCACTTTAGCAACAAAGGTTTTAAATTCATCTTTATCGTATAACCGGGTTAAAAACCGGATATAGCCATCCTTATCAATCACCACATTTCGGGTAACACCGGCTTTTTTGTCTGCAAACTGCTGAAATATTTTCGCACCAGGGTCCAAAGCCAATGGGTAGCTGATGTTTAAGTCTTTTTGAAACTTTTGAACCACTTCTATTGGTTCGTCGCGGTCTACACCGATGAGCACTACATTTTTATCCTTATAAGCCTGCCAAACATCTTTTTCCAGATAAGGCATTTCTTCCCTGCACACCTTACACCATGAAGCCGTAAATTGCAGTATAACGGTTTTACCCTTTAACTTTTTGAGGTTTGTCTTCGTTCCGTCGCTCAACACCAGCTCAAAATTATCTGGTGCCTTATCGCCAACTTTTACAATATAACCCCTTGCATCGGCATTCGGGTTTTCAAATTTCTTTTCTTGCGCAAATGCACCTGCGGTACAAAATAGCGCTGCAATGGTCAAATTTCTAATTTTCATTGGATTTAAATTTTGAGTGAATTGTTTATATTTTCTGTTTATTTTTCTGCGGGTTTCCAGCCTTCATTTGTGGCCGTTACAACCTCTCCGTATTTACCCTTTTCACCAAAAAAGGCGTTTCCACCGAAGGTATATACAGGCTGTTTTACTAAATCTAATTGTAGTTGTGGCAAAGGATATTCAGTAGGTGTTCCGCCTACCAGCAGGTTATTTCTACGCATGAAGGTAAAAGGCAAAAATGCGCCTGCTGCCCCGTCTATTTCTATAGAATATTCATAATGAAGTTGATTTCTGATGTCACTTTGCGTGGCTGCTACATCTGGTAAGGCACCCACCAACTTTCTGGTCGCTGTAGCTTCATTTAATAAGGCAGCCGCACCGCTATAATCCTTTAACCAGAATTTCGATTCTGCTTTAAGCAACCTTAACTCTTCTGCAAGGAAATATGGGTTTACTGCGCCGGGGAAATTGAGTGTATTTGCCGCATTGTACCACCTTTTTCTAAAATAATTGGTAAATAAACCTCTCCCACGGGATTCAATGAATATGCCGAAGCTGGCTGAATAGCCGAAATAGGTATCAAAACGTTTGTCATTACTGCTGATTGGGGCTAGAATCCCGCTAAGCGGATAAAATTTAGGTGATGCACCTGTTTTATCAGCCAGATAAGCAATCTTTTGGTCGGGCGGCAACCAACCCGAACCATCTGCATTCCTTTGCAGCAAATTGGTCAACAATTGATTATAATAACCGCCCGTTACCGTGGTAATCACAAAATCTGTGGTAAATCCTTTTTCAGCATAGGCCAAAACCCTTTGCCATTGGGCATCGCCAAGTTTCTCGGCTTCTGTTCTATCTCTTGCTTCCGAAGATAATATTCTCGCCGCCATAGAATTTGCCAGCTTTATAAATTCAGCCTTGCTAAAGGATTTCCCGCTTAAGAAATCAAATTTAAATTGAGTATTGGATTCAGCTAAAGCAATGGCTTTGTCAAGATGTTTAATTCCATTGGTTATAAGTGCTTTATATGAATCAGGAAAGTCTTTGGTCGTCAGGTTAACATCATCTACAATAATACCTCTGTCAAAAATTACCCCTAAATAACCTTGGGCAATACCTTTGGCATAGTAGGCCGCCACTAAACAATCCTGGGTTCGGTCATTGCCTTGCGTATCGTAGATTTTCTTGCCTTGTTTCTCAATAATATCAAGCGCAAGCGTAGCATCAAGATTGGCCTGGTAAAAACTGTTGTAAAAGGTATTCCAGGTTACGGCTCCCCTGTAGGAAGTGTTATTATTCAGACGCAAGCGTGGCTCATTTGCAAAATCCCACCAGGAAGAATTACCATTTGTATTGGTGGTTTGGTCGGCAAAAAGACTAAAATGCGTACCGGCCGAACTTGTTGAAGCTGTAAAAACAGTTTGAACGCTGCTAGTGGTCAACTTAAGACCTAAATCTTTGATCAGCTCAATCGCTTCCTGGTTTGTAAGAGTGGTCGGGTTATCAAAATCTGTTTTCTTGCAGGCACCCAAAATAAGGGCAGTTATCAGAAAGTATAATATCTTTTTCATCGTGGTAGTTTTAAAAATTTAGGGTGAGCTTTGCACTGTAGATCCGATAGGTTGGATAATCGTAAAAATCCTGATTGCCTTCCGGGGTAACTCCTGTAAATGAGGTCCATGTGTATAAATTGCGGGCAACAAGTGCAAGTCGGGCATTACTGAGCACCCGGTTAATCCCAATTGATTTCAGTGGTAACCTATAGCTGAGCGAAAGTTCTCTCAAGGAAACGTAGCTGCTATTTTGAAGCCAGTAATCTGTGGTTTGTTGCGCATTAAATACTGCGGTGGTGAAAGCTAAGGGTAACCCGGCTTGCGCAGCTTCATCCGAGAAGGGCGAGCGGTATTGATAAGTTAGATACTGTTGTGTTTCATTATATTTTTGCCCGCCTTGCTTCCAATCTAAAACGGCGTAAAGTGATAATGGACCAAGGTTAAAGGTATTAGAAAAGCCAACTACAAAATCGGGTTGTGCATCACCAATAATTTTTGAGTTGCCTGTTGCGGCATTCTGGTATAAAAGTGGCGTTTCCGCAGCAGTACCAATCTGGCTTTTAAGCACCACAAAACCCAATCCATTCTGGGTAAAATCGCTTAAAGGCAACACACCTCCCGCAGCATTGGTCACAATACCCTGGGCATTGGTTTCAAGCTGGTCTAAACTGGTCAAAACACTGTAACCGTAAAAAGCAAACGGACTCACACCGGTCGCCTTTCTGAAATCGCCGTCCGTAAACTCAGGTACATCGCCTAAAGAAGTAATTTTACTTCTGATACGGCTAAAAGTAACGCCTGCATTCCAGGTAAATGAATTTTTAACGATAACGTTTCCATTAACTTCCAGTTCCAATGAGTTTGATTTTACCGCACCAAGGTTGCCGTATATCCTTGCCGAACCTGTAGTTGGCGGAAAAGCAGGTGCAAGTATGAAATCATTCACGCTATTTGAAAATGCATAATTGGCCTGAACATTTATCCGACCTAATATTTGAGCATCAAATCCCAATTCAAGTTCAGAGGTTATGGCACGTTTTAAATCGGTATTTTCGCGTTGGTTATAACTTACACCACCCGAACTGGATAGGGAAACCAGACTTTCTTTTGCACCAAACGGAGGTAAGCTACCTGCCTTACCATAAGCCACCCTCAGCTTTAATTCATTCAAGGCTCCTAATTTTACATCCTCAGTTAAGCGATAGGCAACTGATGCCCTTGGGAAAAATGCTGTCCCAACATCAGCCCCGAATCTCGAACTGTTATCCAAACGCCCCAAAACATCAACAAATACTTTTTCTTTCCAGGCCGTTTTAAGGTTCAAGAAATAACCATAATTAACGGTTTGCTGCCAACTCGAGCCAATACTTCGCGTATCTGCCGAAGCAGCAGCCAAGCTTTTTACAGGCGCACTAAGGTTGTAACCTGATGCAGAAAGTGAGGTAATTTTGTTCTCTTCATAAACGGCTTTTAAGGTTGCACCGTATTCAAAATCGCCAGAGCGGTCGTTGTAGTTTAACTGAAGCTGACCATTTTTGGAAGTTGTTTTACTGGTCGACTCTCCGTAATATCCGTTATTTCGGGTAATATCAGCAGAGATGGTTTGAAAACCAATAGGGTAATAATCGTTCTCATTATAGTTATTATCCTGGATGGAACTGTATAATTCTGCATTTAGTTTCGGACTGAAATTGTACTTCACCTTTAATCCCGCCAATAAATTATCACTATTGTTTTCGTATTCGCGATAACTTAACTGATAAAATGGATTATTCACATTAAAGTTCTGAATGTCAAATCCGTAAGGTTTAAAAGCATATTTGCCAGATGCATCGCGCTCCTGAAGATTGATAAAGGGCTCGTAAAGCGACGTGGCATACAATAAAGAGCCGCTTCCGCTCGAAGATATAGAAGAAGAAGGCGTTTTATTATTGAAATATTGAAACGTGAAATCAAAGCTTAAATTCTTAATGGGCTTATAACCAAAATTAAATACGGCCGACTGCCTTTTATCTGCGCCAACAGGCTCGGCTACGCCGCCTTTATACTGGTTTTGAAAAGAAACATATAAATTATATTTATCGCCGGCGGTGGATGCAGAAACAAAATTGGTGAAGTAAGGATTATTATTCAGCATGTTTGCCACATTATCAAAGGTATTTTGATAAGGATGCAGATTTAAGGAATAGCCATTCTGCTGAACATCTATGGTTCGAGCATTGCCGTTTAAAACAAATGAACCATCAGCATTAACTTTAAAATGGTGATATTGTGAGGTTGGCGGCGTATTCTGAACATTGCTGAAACCGAATTCATTATCAATTACAATATTTACCTTACCAGAACCTTTTCCTTTTTTGGTGAGCACCTGAATAATACCGCCCTCTCCCCTTGTACCATATAGCGCTGAGGCCGCAGCACCTTTAACCACCTCAATCGATTCGATATCTTGTGGATTCAAATCAGCTAAATTCAGGGCAGTCACAAATCCATCAACAACCAGCAATGGCGCAATATTTCCCGAAACCGATTTTGCTCCACGCAAATAAACTGTGGCAGGACTATTACCGGAAGATTGACTAATTTGAATACCCGCCACCTTACCCCTAAGGGTTTGTGAAGCATCGGTAGCCGGAACAGTATTAATTTGCTCGGTGCTAACTTTAGTCAGGGCAAAGGTCAACTTTTTACGGCTTGTACCCTCGGCAACACCTGTAACCACCACATCCGTGAGTTGGTGAACATCCTCTTTAAGTTCTACATTAATTTCTGTAGCAGTTGAAGCTGGAATAACCTGTTGTAGATAGCCTTGATAGGAAATTATCACAGTATCTTGTGTGGCTACGGATGGCAAACCAAATTCGCCGCGGGTATTGGTAATGGTGGCTTTATTAGTCTTTTTTGAGCGTATGGTTGCCCCGGCAACGGGTAATTTATCTTTACTGTCGGTTACTTTACCGCGAATAGTTTGGGCATAACTGTCTATGCTGCCAAGAAAAACAAGGCAGAAGAGCAACCCATTAAGAAGAAGTTTCATGTTATCTGATGGTTTTTAGGGATAAGTGAATTTGATTGAGGTTTTGGGTGAGGTTTTTGAGGGTTTGGAGCAATACCGCAACTTGTGCTTTCGCTTCGTCGCCATTATATTGTTCGATGGCTTCTCTTACGCCTGGCAAGGTTTTAACACCATAACCTGTGTAAAGCCCGGGCGCATAAATGGTATGCTTGTACCAGGGTCTTCCCGGCAGTCCGGTGTCGGTAAGCAATTGTTTTTCAGCCTGATAAAGGGCTTTGTTCAATTCATAGAAACTTTCACCTTTATCAAGCTGCTGCTTAAGCGACTCGTTAAGTTTGGCGGTAGCGGCCTTTAAACTATCAAGTACCAGGTTAATATCGCCGAAATTTAATTCAGATAATTCCTTTTTAGCCACAGGAGCAGCAAGATTATCTGTTGGGTCGGCAGCGATTTGATAATAGCCATTAGAAATCAGTTTATTATCTAAGCTTACCGTTTCTTTTAGGTTTTTAGAGAGTGCCGTAACTTCCTTAACATAGGTTGAGATTTTAGTTTGTAAGCTCGAGAAATCAAAGGGTAATATATCGGCATTTGCCAAGCGAAGAACAGCTCTTCCGGCGGTTTGGGATAGGGCAACACCATATTTAAAATCCGGATCTTTGAATTTGATGAAGTTTTCATAACTGTCAAAATTGGTATGGTATTCACCGCCATCATCTTCTCCACCAAAACCAAAATTAAGCGTTGGAATACCTAAATGCTGCAAGAAGGCAGAATAATCCGAGCCCGTACCAAGTGCAGCCAGGTCGAAGCTTTGTTGTTCCAAGAACTTATTTTTATCACTTAATGCATTTGCCGAAAGGATTTTATTTGCTTTCCATCTTTCGAAAATGCTTTTCCCTACCTGTGGGTCAGTTACATCTTTTGCGATTTCAGTTACGAAGCTTTCAAGTGCATGTGAACCCCCTGCTTCCAAAAAACCACGACCATTTCCATCCGAATTGATGTAAGCCACAACCTTGCTTTTCAGTTCTTCCTTATGGTCTTCTACCCATTCAGTCGAGCCAAGCAAAGATTGTTCTTCTCCATCCCATGCAGCGTAAACCAAAGTTCTTTTTGATTTGATACCATTTTTCGCTAAAATGCCAATAGCCTTTGCTTCTTCAAGTAAGGATGCCAAACCACTAATTGGGTCAGCGGCACCATTTACCCAGGCATCGTGATGGTTGCCACGAACTATCCACTCGTCTTTATACAAACTCCCTTTTAACTTCGCAATTACATTGTAGGCAGGTACAATATCCCAATTAAAGGCCAAACTGAGTTTAACCTGGGTAGTACCATCGCCAATGTGGTAAGTTATTGGCAATCCCCCATTCCAATCTGCAGGTGCAACATTGCCTTTTAAGGCCGAAAGCAATGGCAAGGCATCATGGTAACTAATGGGCTGTACAGGTATCTTAAGAATTGTTTTCGCTTCGGATTGTGCTAATCGTTTGGCATTTTTTGTTGCCCCGATATCAGGCGTTAACGGGTCACCTGGATAAATAACCATATCCATAACCGAACCTCTTTGCACCGCATATTCTGGTTTAAATGCACCTGTCGGGTAAACATCGCCCTTGGCAAAACCATCATCCTTAGGGTCCGAATAAATGATGCAGCCAACGGCCCCATGTTCCCAAGCAATTTTAGGTTTGGTTCCACGCCACGATTTACCATACTTTGCAATTACTATCTTCCCTTTTACACTTATGCCCATGCGTTCAAGTTTTTCATAATCTGCCGGAAGTCCATAGTTAACAAAAATTAGTCCGGCAGTAACATTCCCATCGGCACTCCAGGCATTATATGGCGGCAATTGCCCCTGCTGAGCAGAAGATAAATCGCCGTTTAATGCTTGCTCTGAAAGAGAAGCCTTAAAACCTGAACCATTTTCTAAGCTTAGCGAACGACTTTTAGGTGTTGGAAACAGAACATAATAGGTTTCAATTTTTGCATCCCATCCGTAAGATTTAAATTTTTGTAAAACGGATGCGGCAACTGCTTTACTGCCCGCCGAACCCAAATGATGTGGGTTTGCTGATAACTCCTTAATATTTGCCCCAATGTTTGCAGCACTTATGTTTTTATCAAATTGCTGCTCTATACTTTGTTGTTCATTTCCATGCGCAACATTAAATCCCGGCAGGGATTTATGCTGCGCCAAAAGCGAAAGTGAATAGAGAAGGTTGATACAAAATAGGGTAATTGTTTTCTTCATGTTAATGGTTTGGTTTGATGGTTCATTAATTAATTTTAAAATCGAGACAAGAAAATTTCCTTGTGGATAATGGTTTCTTTCGATAATCGGCTAATTGTAGCATTGGCTAAATAAATACACATTTCAGAATTTTTAAATGGTCATGCTTATTCAGAATCCCGAAGGAAATCTTTTCTTATCTCTCCCTTTCGGGAAGGATTTAGCACCTTATTTGGCAACAGGTTGCTAAGACATCATCGGGCCAATTCCCTCAGTCTTTCTGGATAAGTATGTGAGGAAATTTCCTCATGCCACAAACATAAAAAATAAAATCTACAAAACCTATAGACTTTATATAATATTATTATATTTGTACCATATTAATGTTCATGATTTACTGAAAATCTTGAGCATCTATATATTATAGTCATGTGGCCGAGGGGTTAGGTAAAGGTCTGCAAAACCTATAACGGCGGTTCGATTCCGTCCATGACGTCGAAATAGATAAGGCATTATGCCTTTCAGATAATTTATGGTTTACGTTATTGCAAATGGAAATACCTGATGATGATTTCGATTACCCAACAATAAATGATTTTTTTGAGTATTGGGGAAATTGTGCTTGTAATTTAGTTGATGAGGGTGATAGCACAAAGGAGATTAAAAAGAGAACAGAAACCTATGGAGTTAAACCCATTGATTTTAATTCGGAACTAGGAAATCCGCTCTCGCTAAATATAGATTAATTGGCTGTACATCTACTAAAGAATAGCCCAACCAAGTGCAGTATTCACTGTGTTACGAACAACATCAATTGCAGCATTTATTGCATTTTCAACCGCTAAAATACCAAGCCCCTCAATGGTGAGGAAAACGATACGCATGGAGTTTTTCTGAATATCAATGTGCAGCCTCGCCCTTTCCTCGTCTATCTTCCCTTCCAGCTTGAGCAATGCAATAAGCTTTAGGTTTTCGGCAAAGGCCCTGGTTTCCTTTTCTGCGTAAGGCTTTACCTCAGCCCAGTCTTTTTTAAAACTTCCCTTTAGAGCATCGAGCATTTGTTTGCCAAGCGTGGCAAAATCTAGTTTTTCCATAAGAATTGTGTTAAGGTAAAATATTAACCCTTGCCTCTTTTGAGCGCAATTTGCAGTTTGAGCATCGCCGTCATGGCTGAATTAAAGCCATTTCTAATTGGAATAAGCTCCGCTTTAGAATTAATGCCCGATTTATCCAGATTTTCGAGCGTGGAGATTATGGTTTGCAATAATTCAACCTGTTTAATCACAATCTCATTCTTATCAATTGCATTTGCCCTAAGCTTTAAAACCTCTGTTTTAATCTTAAGGTCGCGGTAGAAATTAGTATGAGCAGCATACTTTGCCTTAGGGGTGCCAATATTTGCATCCATATCTACAAAAAATGTAGTGATGTCTTGCTGTATGGTGTTGATGGTGGTGTAGCTAACCTCATCATAATCTGCAATAAGTTTTACAGAACTGCAAGAGGCGCAAAACAAAATCAGGAGTAAGCCAAAAATCGATAGCTTTTGTCTGAAGCTGGTGCGGAGGGCGTGCATAATGAATAATTTTAATTTAAAGGTTTGGTTTAATACTACCAACATCCCGACAACAGTACATCAGCAACACTGCAAGTAGACAAGGCAATTTACGTGATTAAAATGACTTAACCATACTTAAAACTTGGTATTTTATTGATTTACAGCCGTTTCAAACAACTACTACCACTAAATAAAAAAGCACCTACAAATTAATGTAAGTGCTTCATCTAAATTAACGCTCTCATTTATGAATTAAATGATGTAGGTATCTCAACTCCTACGGTACAAATATACACATAGATAATAATTAAAACTACCTAGTAAAACTAATGAATGAGATGAACGCCTACTTCCTGACACACCAGGTAGTCATGCACCTTAAACCTTGCACATTAGTTGTTTTTATCGGTTCGTGAAGTAGACCGCCCAAACGCTGCGTAAAATCTAATAACATTTGTTCATTTATCAGGAAGCGTTCAGATTTATCTGGTAAAATGTATCTGCCGTTTCCAATAAATTTAACAGCCGATTCAATGCCAATATCAGAAGCAAGACGGGCAAACAAATATCCACCTGGTTTTAATACCCGCCACATAGAATTGAGCATTGCTTCGAAATGTGCTAAATCATTTGCAAAATGCAAAACTGCACTGCTAATTACCAAATCAAAATATTCATCTTCAAATGGCAGATTTTCCACATCACCTACAAAAAAATTATCCGCTACGGATTTTAGCGATAAGCTTGATGCCAACTGCTTTACAGCTTCAATGGATTCGGGCTTACTATCAACTCCATATACCTCATAGCCATTCTTTAAAAAGAATTCGATGTTGCGCCCGGCGCCGCAACCTGCATCAAGTATGGCTGTGCAATCAGCATAAGTCCCCTTTAAAAGCTGGTCGAAAAGGTAAATATCTATATTACCAAATTCTTGCTGAATGTGTTGCGCCATAATTTTCACCGCTTTGAAGTTTATTTAAAATCTGGAACTGGAAATAAATAGCCGCCAAATAGAATATAAGCCCATAAAAGTGTCCAGATGATGTTAAAAATTTGAGCGGTAACAAAGGTAAGCGCAGGTTTTCCGCCCTGAAGTTTAACCAATGAAGAGAACTTCGCCTCCATACCAATCGCAACAAAGGCCAGTGCAAACCAGGTAGTTCTGATTCCATTTAATGCAGGCGCAACACTTTTTGAAGTTTCTGCGGACAGCAAAAATGAAAAAACAAGCGATGCAGCAATAAAGCCTAAAACAAACTTTGGAAAACGTTCCCAAACAATTTTTAAACCCGGACGCTCAACTTTTACAACAGTAGTTTCATTTGCACCTGTTTTAGGTTTTTTATAAGCCCACCAAATCGCTATAAAAAATGCGGCAACGCCGATAAAAACATTTTGAGAGAATTTAGCAATAACACCAGCCTTTACAGCGATTGGGCCAACCAAATCTCCGGCTGCCGTTACAGTTGCCGTTGTATCTAACGTACCACCCAACCACGCACCACCAACAACCTCAGGGATATTAAAATATTTAACCATCCACGGCAGTATAATCATCATGGGTATGGCCATTATCAGCACCAGAGTAGTCACATAAGATAGTTTTCGCTTATCTCCGTTTATCGCTCCGGCGGCAACTATTGCAGCCGAAACGCCGCAAATTGATACTGCAGAAGCTAAAATAATACCAAATTCATCATCAACTTTTAACTTTCGGCTTAGCCATAGCGAAAAAAACCATACAGCGCTTACTACTATAATAGCTTGAATAATTCCCGGTAAACCAGCCTTAACCAAATCAGCAGAAAGTATAGTCGTACCTAAAATAACCAGTCCGGTTTTAATGTAAAACTCCGACCGAACGGCCTCCTTTAACCATTGTGGCAGCTTAAAAAGATTACCGATTAAAATGCCGATGATTAACGCAAAAACAACATATTCTAGCCCGTAATAACCTACACCTTTATTTCCTCCTATGATAAAAGAAATCGTTGCCAAAAGGTAAATGAATAGAAAACCAGTTGCAAAACGCCCAACATGCCCGCCAGACAGGTAAATAGCTGTTCCCGCAAGAATTAAAAAAATAACCCCGGTTTTTACAATCAACAATAAATTACCCGGCGAAAGAATTTTATCAAATAGGTCTGCTGATGTTTGCCATTTGTAAACTGGTAAGTTAATATTAATGCCCGAATTATTCAGTAACAAGACTGCACCAATAATTATAGCCCCTAAAATTAAGGCCCACCAATCTTCAGTAATTTTTTCAAAAAAGGTTTTTTGTTTGTTTTCTGAATCTGTTATGGCTTTGTTATGCGTTAAGGTTTCGTTCTGTACTGACATTTTAAATAGGGCTTGAATGCTGAATCGTTTCGAATAGTATTTCAATAAATCAAAAATATTCGGCTAGGAATAAGTGGTTTAATTAACTAAAGAAATGAAAATTTTAACAAAGCACCAAATGGGTAATGTTCAGCAAGGGCGATAGATATGAAAAATCATATAATCGTAATAAAATTTATATAAATAAACTATTGAAGAATAATCGCTAACCTTTTCGGTATATAAATGTTTCTCCTATTTACCTCAAATAATTATGATAAGCAAAGAATACATTTACATCCCGTTCAACAAGTCCGTTAACAATTATTTACACGAAATGGAAGTAATTTCCACCGGTTTATTTCACGTTAGAACTGTTTTTAGTGCCGATAGAAAAACTTTAAATATCGAAACGGAAAATGAAAATTTGGTTTCGATAATCATCAATCCGGTTTATGCGATTATTACCAAATTAGCCGAAAGCGACATTGCAAAGGAGATTTACGATGTGATTACTAAAAATACAAAACGCGTTTGCAACTAGGCTTTAAAAATTCAGTTACCAAATCAAATACTTAATACTGACAACTGACCACTATCTACTGACAACATTAAGTATAAATAGCGTACCGTAATCGTACTAAACTTAAAAATTTGGAGTTATTATTTAAGATGGGTGAAACATACAAAACCCCATCTTCATCATCTATATAAAAAGTATTTTACAATAAAAATACACTGACTGATAACTGACTACTTATCCCTAAAAAATATGCTCCGCAACGCACTCACCACCATCCTCCTGTCCTATTTCATTTCCTTTACTGCTGCTGCCCAAACCTCAAAGGCCAAAATAAATGGCGTTATTGCAACTACATTGGATGGGAAATTGGAGGGAAGAACGCTAAAGAGTGGTGTTCATGTATTCAAAGGTGTTCCATATGCTAAACCTCCGGTTGGGGATTTAAGATGGAAAGCACCACAAGTTCAGGAAAAGTGGACGGGCGTAAAAAAAGCTATAAACTTTGGTCCACGTCCGGTACAAAAATCAGGTATCTTATACGAATTTAGGTCTGAGGAGATGAACGAAGATTGTTTGTACCTGAATATTTGGACGGCGGCAAATTCATCAGCAGAGGGCAGACCGGTTTACATTTTCATTCACGGAGGTTCTTTTATTCATGGAGATGGTTCGCAGCCTGCCTATGATGGCGAGAGCATGGCCAAACAAGGCATTGTTTACGTTTCCATCAATTACAGATTAGGTATTTTCGGATTTATGGCACACCCGGAATTATGTAAAGAATCTGAACATGGCGCATCAGGAAATTACGGTTTATTAGACCAGGTTGCAGCCTTTAAATGGGTTAAAAATAATATTGCAGCCTTTGGTGGCGATCCAAATAAAATTACCATTGGCGGTGAATCTGTCGGCGCACAATCCATTAGCGCACACATGACTTCGCCCCTTTCCAAAGGACTCTTTAATGCAGCGATTGCGCAAAGCAGTTCGCTTTTAGATTCCAGAGGATTGATAAAATCAAAACAATCAGCAGAAAAATTAGGTACCGAATTTACAACGCTCACAAAAGCATCATCAGTTAATGAGATGCGTAAAATCAGCGCCAAAAAGTTACTAAAAATTGCTTCTAAAGATGACCCTCGGCGTTTTAAACCTACTGTTGACGGTTATTTCCTTACCGAATTTCCGTTAAAAACATTTGAAGATGGCAGACAAGCCAATGTACCGCTTTTAGTTGGGTGGAATGCAGATGAAGTGCCATCGCTAGCCTTTTATAGATTGAAACGGGCAACGCCAGAAAACTTTAAAAGAAGAGTAAAAAGAATTTATGGAGAAAATGCCGACCAGATTCTCGCATATTACCCGGTAAGCACAAAAGCAGAAGCAAAGATTGCTGGTGCAAAACTGGGTAGCGATTGGCTAATCAATTATGGTTCTTGGCGCTTGGCCGATTTACATGCAAACAATAAAACCGCTCCCGTTTATCGGTATCTATTTGCCCAACCGCATCCAGGTTTAACATCGAGAGAAATAAATGAGGGCAGTTTCTTAGAAAAAATCTTAAAAAGACTGATTAATAAAGCCATTACAGGTTCGGCTTTCCATGCTGCAGAAATTGAATATGCTTTAGGAAATCTGGAAGTTCAGGATAATTACGATTGGAAACCCGAAGACCATCTCGTATCAAACCAGATGCAAGGTTACTTTGTAAATTTCATTAAAAATTCTAACCCTAACGGAGTTTTACAAAGCGGAACAACTTTAGCCAACTGGCCAATAGTACAAAGTGGAAATACGGCCAGGTTTATGAAAATTGGTGTAAACAGCAAAGCGGAAACCGAGCAAGATACAACCAGAGCAAGATTTTTATTGTTACAGAAAATTGGTGTAGCCGATTAATCTAATCCAGCTAAGCGTTATTCATTGCCCGGAAGTTTGATTTAAAATTATCTGATAAGAAAAGAATTTGCTCCAGTTTTTTGTGTGGTAAATGCTTTTCAAAATTTGGCTCATCAACAGTAAAAATTTCATTATCAACAATTTCAGAATTTAGATTTTTCAAAATCTGCTCGATAATTTCTTGTTCTAGCACCGTAACGCCACTATCGAAAATGTTCAAAGAAGTGATCAGGGCATTCATCTGGTAAATCATTAACTGTGCGTTGTAAAAAGGATTTAAATCGCCACGCTTTCTAAATGGCTCCTGACTAGCCGAATCAATCCCTTCAGATAGTGCCGAAAGACTAATATTTGCGTCCTTCCTCGACATCCTCAACAAGGTTTCGCTATCGCGATTTCTTCCTGCATCAGCTGTGCTTAATAAATAAACCTTTGTATAATTAATCGCTTGATTTATCTTTTCTCGAAGTTGCTTACTATCCCAAATCGGGAATAAAATAGAGGCCACAACCGCTATTAAACAACCCAAAATTGTAAACAAAATACGCTCTTGAATAATGTGATCGAAATGGCCATGGTAACTGCCCAGAGTTAAAATTACCGCAGGCGTAATGAACAAAACGCTAACGGTATAATTTATTCGGTTGAAGGAGAAAAAGCCTAATAGGAAAAATACCGAAAACGATAATAACACCGCCGGACTTTTAATTAAATAAATGAGTACAAGCCCAATAATAATGCCACCTAAACTCCCGGCCAAACGCTGTAAATTTCTACGCCAGGTAACCGTAAATTTTGGTCGTGCAACGATAACCAAAGTTAAAAATAACCAATAGCTGTATTTACTCAAAGAGAGTTGACTTATCAATAAAAAGCCAAAAAGAAAACAAAGTGCTAACCGAATAGAAAACCTAAAAAATGGCGATTTAAAGGATAAATGATGCCTTAGTGTGGATTTATCAGCGGTAACGAATGCCGGATAATCTGGTACATTTCCAACAATTTCTGATTGTAAATTCTGAGCTGTTGCGTGTGTTCTGATTAGCTTCAAAATTCTAACAACGGCATCTGTGTTCACCATAAACTGCGTAAGAAAATCCGTTTGGCTTGGTGTTGCATTTTCCTTTTCGGCATTTAGCAGTTTTATTAAATTATTATAATGCTGATTGGTAGAATTTTCAGCCACTGTTTTTTTAACCTCTACGTTTCTAGCTAAATCTTCCAATTCAAAGGCTAATAAATTTAAAAGCTGGGTCATTAATCCGAGCGATGATTCTTTTAAAACCGTTCTAACCTTTGCATAATCGTAATGAACCGCATTTAGTTGCTCGTACAAATCAATCAGTAATAAGGCTCTACCTAATAAAATCTGTCCGTTTTTATTATCCGGATTCATGGCTTGTTTATCCGTTAGTAACAAATTGCGAATAAGCTCATGTTTTTGATTTACCTTAATGTGAAGCTTAATAATTTCCCGCTGAGCTGAATCAAATGGCTTATGAACATCATAATTATTTGCCTTTGCTTTTAGAAAAACCGCACTACTCATTATGCACTCAAAAATAGCATGGTTTAAGGAGCGATACGGAAAAATAAAAATCTGCAATAAGCTTATCAAATAATACCAAACACCGCCAATAAGCATGTAAAAGCTAAAATGGAATGGGTTTTTCGGGTGAAGCCCCATCACGAAACAGCAAACAATTAGCGCCATTGTACCAATAATGCTCATGCGATTGCCATAAACCGCAAACATGGAAAAACCGAAGGCGGCAAATGTCATCACTACGGCGAGTAATAAAAAAGAAGATAGCGACAGTGAGATAATTATTGTAGTTAGAAAGAAGACAATAATTCCATAAAGCGCAGTTCTAAACTTGTTGAATTTGTTATCTGGAAAGTCTGTTAAACTAACCAGCAAAGCGCCCACTCCTATTCCTGAAGCAAGTTCCGGTTGTTTTAGCCAAAAGAATAAAATTATGGGTAAAACAATGGTAATTGTATTTCTGAGTGCATCAGAAAAATATTCGCCCAAAAAGAAATAAATGATGTTAAGACCGAATGAACGGGATTGGTTAGAATTCAAAAATAGTGATTTTATGGCTGCAAAAATACGAATATAAACATCACTAATCTTTACAATAATGTAAAGAAACCATAATTAGTATGGCAAGGATTTAGGATTTATGAAGAAAAAACCGGCGATTGAATTGCAAACTAATCAAAACCATTTAAATATTGATTCAATCAACTTACTGCGCTAACCAAAACGAATAATTATCTGGTCCGAAAATATAAGTTAAAGTAATTAGTAAAATAACTAAACTTACTGGCCAAATGAAAGATAGCTTATCTTTTGGTGTATCAAAAGTAAGTTTTGACAATTGTGAGTTACGTTTTGACATTTCTAGAGGAATTATATATCACACAACCAGAATCAATCAAAAAAGTTTTAAAAATGCTATTATTACTTTTTCAGTTAAATCGACATTTCAACTAAAAGAAGTTCTTTACAGATACTATTTTAATTAACTTCTGACATTCACTATGGCTTAATATCAATTCATAATTTTCCTTCTGGAATGTTGTAAAAGGCAAGGTAAAACATGCTTATGTTTCACTGAGTGAGATGATTAAAACGCTGAACAGCCCTTCATACAACACAATACCAACAAAAATAATGGTGAAAGAACTTTTGCAGTAAAGATGGTCAATGAAATTTCCTTTGGTTTCAAATCGCAATAAAAATTGCATTTAATAATTTCCTTCTTCAAAGAATCAATAATTAATTTGTACGTTTTGTACCTACCGGGTTTAAAAAGTTTATTTAAAAGTATTAAATGCAATATTTTGTAACAAAAATATTAGAAACATTAATTTAACATGCTTGTTGTTCACCTTACACAGCGAATTAAACAACTAACAATTATGTTCAGTAGTAAAAGTACAGAAACCAGAATTTTGATTTTAGGAGATCAGACCATCGTCATCAACAGAGAAAAAGAAAATCCGATGAGGTTTCGAATATTAATCGATAGTGCTTTTAGAGGATATGTAGAACATATATCTGGCGATTGGCAGTTATCGGAAGATCATTCTATAAACGATGAATTGTTATTTAGAATAACCGAAAAGATAGGAACTGCTCAAAGCGCTTAAGCTTAATTTACATTAACGCTCTTACCAACCTCTAATACTTCGCATATCTTTTTAATTAAAACTGGCTTTATTTGGCTTCCTAAAGACGGGATAAAAGCATCTTCCTTTTGTTCAAGATGACCGCTAAAAACGCCGTCAATCCTTACCGCATAACGCTTTGAGTTTAATTTTTCACCAGTTAAAACAATAATTGTTCCATTAAAATTAATAATTCTTGTTTCTGTTCTTATCAAGTTTTTCATAGGCTTAGTGTAGGTAACACACTAATTAAACGTATGATTTTCGGTATGGTTTAAAAAAAGGTACAACGCTAAGGTGTTTTGAGTTTTTAAGCTGATAAATATTAAGCGATATTTTCCAGATACCTTAGAACTTCCTCTTTCTTTCTACTTGAAACAAGAATATTTTCTTTATTCTCCATTTGTAAATAGCCCTCACGATAATATTTCTTAACATATTTAAAATTAACCAGATAGGATTGATGGCATCTTAAAAACCCAAATGGTGTTAGTAAACTTTCATATTCCTTTAATCCTTTCGAAACCAAAATCTCATTTCCATTATTTAAATAAAATGTGGTGTATCCTTTATCACTTTTACAGAATAAAATATTTTCAATTGCCACAACTTCTATATATTCCAGGCTTTTTAAAGCAATACGTTTTGTTGCTGCCAAACCTTGAGCAAGGTAGTGCTCTTTTGCAATAGAAAGTTGTTGCTGCCCTATTGCTTCCTGGTTGCGATGATGGTAACATTTGTTTAAATGTGTAACTAATGAAACTTCATCAATCGGTTTAAGCAGATAACCAAATGCGCCCAAATTAAGGGCTTGAATCGCGTATTGGTCATATGCAGTTAGAAAAACAACCTGAAAATCGGCTGTGCCGATTATATCAAATAAATGAAAACTATCACCGTCTTTGAGTCTTATATCAGCCAAAACCATATCGGGTTTTAATGCCGGGATTTCCTGTTGGGCAATTGCGATTTCACCTGCCGAACCCACAACTTCAAGATAATCTATCTTTTTAACGATTTGAAGAATGTGTTGTAAAATCCGAACTTCATCTTCTAAAATATATAGTTTCATAGTGGTTAATCTTTCGTTAATGGTATTTGTATCGCAACGAGCACACCGCTTTGGGCTGCGCCAACTTTATTTTTTACTTCGAACTGAGCTTTTTGGCCATTAGCCGTATATATTAATTCGATTCTTTCCCTTAATATAATTTGAGCCAGAGACTGTTTACTTCTATTTTCATTATTATTTTTATGTAAGCCTATCCCATTATCATCAATTTCAATCATCAAAAATGCTCCCTTTACACTAAAGGATATCACCAATAAACCCTTGTAAGAAATATTTCTGAAACCATGCTCAATTGCGTTTTCTACGAAAGGCTGCAGAAGCATTGGCGGTATTAATGTTTCACATGTGTCCAAATCATCGCTTACTGTAATTCTATAATCAAATACGTCAAAATAACGCATTTTTTGTAATTGTAGGTAATTATTTAATGAGCCGATTTCTTCGTCAACTTCGATAAAATCTTTCCGGTTTTGTTCTAAAATCCCTCTTAGTAAGCCCGAAAAAGCCTTAAGGTATAATACCGATTCTCCGTTTGCGCCAGAAGCAATAAGGCTCTGCAAATTAGCAATCGAGTTAAAAATGAAATGTGGATTTAGCTGCGCCTGAAGCATTTTTTGTTCAACGTTTAAACGCTGATTTTCGGACTTAAGCAGCTTATTTTTTTCTCTTAGTCGCTGTTGTCTATATATAATGTAAAAAAAAGAGAGCACGCCTATAAAAATAATCAACGTTAAAAAAATCGTCCAACGCTGTTGTTTAATAATAGTTTCGTTAAGCTTATTTCTGGCATTTAATTCAGCAATATTGACATCCTTTTTTTCTGATGCATATTTTTCGTGCATCTCTGCCACTTTACCCGCTTCAATTGCTTTAAGGTTCCGTATTTCAATTGTGTAAGCAGAGTCTGCAGCATCAAGTGCATTTGCAAAATCTCCTTTCATTTTATATGCTTCAACTAATCCATTGAAGTGGTAATTTTTTCTTTTGCCCGATACATCCTGTTTCTCTAAAGCGATACCTTCTTTATAATACTTAATTGCAGAATCTGGTTGTTGATTCCGGCTAAAGGCAGTTCCGAGATTATTATAGGCAACATCATTAAGATTGTTGCTTTTTTTAAGATAGCTAAAATAGATTTTACTGCTGATTACCGCCTTGGCTGTAAGCAATTGTTTGCTGTAAATTTGAGATTCGTTATCATACGTTCTGGCTATTGCAAGGCTGTCGTGAATTATCAATGCCAATTGCCTTGCTTTATTATTATAAAACGACATTTTTTTAAAGTCCTCTAATCTCGAAGCCAATAAAAATGAGATATCGTAATAACGTTGTTTAATTGCCAAGTGATGATTGAATGGATGGTTTTTAAAGTAAATGGCTGCGTATTCCAATGATTTTTTGTCTTCCCCATTCTGGAAATATGCTCGGGCCAGCAAATCATAAAAATGATAGGATAATCTACTTTTGGCTTGTTCAGATGCTTTTAAGGCCGTAAAAATTGTGTCCATCATGTTCGGCTCGACCATCCCGCCACTGCTCATTTTTAAGTTTAGAAGGCTAACTAGCTTTAAAAAATTAAGGTCTTCATTGTTATGTCGAGGCTTGATTAATTGATAGGTCGCAATTGCACTATCGATTTTCTTCTCATAAACAAATCGTCTGGCCTTAAAATAGTAATAATATGGATTTGCTTTATGATTAGCCATTTGGCTCAAAAGACTATCTTCTTTAAGCACTATTTTTTTTATTGATGTTGATGGTACAGAATCGAAAGATATGACTAAACCCACATAGTCTTTTTTCCTTTCAGCAGGATGACTGGGAGAAGTTACTGCACTTTTATTATGCTTTTTATCCTTGCATGAAACAACAATCAAAAGACAGATTAAAATCAGAAAGGTTAAAATTTTTATTTTATTGAAACTCATTTTTCAAAATATTCTGCCATTTATCTTCCAATATAGATAGATGTCATTTTCGTTTATTTCCTAAAATATAAATAGTAAAGACTAAAAAAAATACTAAGCAAATATCTGCTGGCTTTCAATCTATATCTGCATCTTTTTGATGATTATCTGGAAATTTAAAAAGAATGCTCTTGTCAAATCACGGCGTCTATTAAATCATAACAGACTGGAATCTAAATATTTCTTCGCAATGCAATTTCGCGAATATTCCTAAAAGATTTACGAAAAAATACTGGAAGCTCACGCATATCAACTACCTGTTGTAAGCCAAAATCGACATGGCGATTTTAGATTTACAGAACCCAAACGCCAGGGTAAAGTTGGCGCTAATTAATATCTATAAAATTTCAAAAATGAAAAATTTAGAAGGAATGCAAAAAAGCCTTTCTGCATTAGAAAACAAAAAGCTTACAGACCTAAATTCACTTAAAGGTGGTTTAGCTGGTGGTTACACAGAAATTAGATCGAACGTTAATGTTGGTGAAGGTTGTGTAGAATATGACCACTACAGCGGAACAAATGGTCAGGGTACGTACCAAGGTAGAACTTACCACCGCGTTGCTGGCCAAGGTACCGGACCATGTGCACCATGCAATTCTGTGTGTTAATCTAACAATTTCCAAATTTAAAAATTAAACGAAATGAAAAAATTAAACGGATTGAAGAGCCTTTCTTCTTTTGAAAACAAAAAGCTTGAAAACTTGCAAGCAGTTCAAGGTGGTTTATATTTAATTAGATCAAATTTTGCTTGTCCAAGTCAATACCCAAGCGGCTCTGTAGAATATGACGCTTACGAAAGTAATGGTGGCAAATACATTGGTAGAAGTTGCCAATTAGCCGTTGCAGGTCCAAGTTCGGATATAGGAAACTAGAACCGTGCTAGCTAAAAGTTTAAACGGTTATTTCAGGTTATTTGAAGTAACCGTTTAAACTTATTTAACCCATCGCTTTTAAAAAAGGATATTGATTCAATTTAAAAAAAATCAAGAATGATATTAATCCTATCATCACATTTGGAGCCAACAACGAATGAAGTTGTCATGTGGCTGAATAAAATGAAAAAGAGCTACATCAGAGTGAATGAAGAGGAGATTTTTGAAATAAAGATTATTAAAAAGAAGTTCTTTTTAGAAAGTAACATCAATAGCTTTTATTTAGATGATATCTCCAGTATTTGGTATCGACGTGGTGGAGGATTAAAGTTTAATCGTGAAAGATATAATAACGAAGCTATTGATAGAAATATGAATGAAGCATTCTATTGGTTGGAAGACTACGTAATTAAAAAACTAGAATCGAAAAAACACATTAACAAGCAAAGCAACAGCAACTTAAATAAATTATTGGTATTAGAGGAAGCTAAAAATGCAGGCCTTAATGTACCAGAATATTTTTTAGCAGAAAATACTGATGATGTTATCATAAATAAAATGATAACAAAGTCTTTTACCGAGAATATAATTTTGGATGCCGTTGATGAAAGATACGATGGCATTTTATACACTGCTGTAATTTCTAAACCTGAAAAGGATTCATTTTTTCCTACCTTTTTTCAGCAAAAAATTGAAAAAGAATACGAAATCAGGAGCTTTTATTTAAACGGTATAATATGGTCTACGGCTATTATATCGCAAAATGATATGCAAACCACTATAGATCATAGAAAATACAATGAGCATAACCCAAACCGAAATATACCCTACAAACTACCTGTAGAAACTGAAAACAAATTAAATAATCTTTTTATGACTTTGGATGTGAATTGTGGTTCTGCCGATTTCATTAAGGGGAAAGATGGCAAATTCTATTTTCTTGAAATTAACCCATTGGGCCAATTTTTAGGACTTTCTGCTATTTGTAATTATTCATTAGAAAAAGAGATAGCTGAGTTTTTATGAAAATAGCATTTGATGAGGTAAAAAAACTACCCTTAACCTATAAGTATATGGAAGTTTATAGAGATAGGCATATTCAAGACAAGTTTGTTAAAAACATAAATTACGTCAAATGCGGCAAAATTCAATCAAACTTCTTAAATCAATTACCACCCTTTAAGCAACTTGTTAGAATTTTATGAGGTATTTAAATCTATACAGTAATGTATTCATAACTAAAGGCGCAAAAAGAATTTTAATTTCTGATTTACAGAAAAATACATCAGAAATTTTGCCTTTAGAGTTATTTGATTTGATTGAAACATTTAAAACTCAATCTATAGATGAACTCATCTCAAATTATGATGCTGAATCCATCAAATTTATAAACGAATATATTGAGTTTCTCCTTCAAAAAGAATACGCCTTCATAACTGCTGATACGTGGGATAAAAATTTCATTCCACTTTCCCTAAATTATAATGATTATACAGAAATATCGAACATTTTTATCGAAATGGAAAATATTGATATGCTTCAAAAGCTCGTTTTTTCTGTAGATAATTTAGGTATAAAACATATGGTTCTGTTATGTAATCAGCCTTTATCAATCAATGATTATAAAGAAATTGAAAATTGTTATGCTGATTCTCTTTTACAAACTATTGAGATTTACACCCCAGTTCCAGAATTTTTAAATAATAATTTTTTAATCGAACTCGACAATATTACAGCCCGAATTACGAATGTGATATTCTACAATTGCTTATCCAAAACGTATCCTTCAACGGAATCTTTAAGGATAAATATCAATTTTTGCGAAGAGCAGATAAAGTTAAATTTCTGTGGAAAAGTTGATTTAAAATATTTCAATACTAATCAATCGAAAATTTTAGAAGCCATAAACCACAATTCATGTTTGCATAAAAAAATCGGCATCGACATAAACGGTAACATTAAAAACTGTCCGGCGATGATGCAAAGTTTTGGAAATATAAACGACATAACTTTAGAAGAAGCATTAGAGCAAAATGGCTTTAAACAATATTGGAACTTAACTAAAAATGATATTGAAGTTTGTAGAGACTGTGAATTTAGAAATGTATGCACCGATTGTAGAGCTTACACGGAGCAAAGTCATCTGAATTTAAATGGTTTGGATATTTCAAAACCTTTAAAATGTGGTTACAATCCATACACAAATGAATGGCAAGATTGGAGTAAAAATCCTTTAAAAAGAACAATGATTAACCATTATGGAATTTTACAATCGATTAGTTAATGGCGCTTAAAAAATTTCCTTTTTACAAACAGCCCGACGCCAAAGATTGTGGCCCAACTTGCTTACGTATAATAGCTAAGCATTACAATAAAACTGTTTCTCTACAGCATGTAAGGGCACTTTCTGAAACGACAAGGGAAGGTAGTGGTATGCTTGGGTTAAGTAATGCAGCAGAAAGCTTGGGTTTCAGAAGTCTAGGGGTAAAAATCGATTTTAACACATTAGTTGCAGATGCGCCGTTGCCTTGTATTGTACATTGGAATAAAAATCATTTTGTAGTTGTTTATAAAATTGATAGTGCGGAAAATGTATATCTATCCGACCCGGGTTATGGCTTGATTAAGTACCAAAAGGCTGAATTTATAAAACATTGGATTGGTGAAAATGCTGGCGACAATACGGAAGAAGGTGTTGCCCTTATTTTGGAAACAAGTCCGGCCTTTTACAAAAATGAGTTTGATGAAACGGAAAGTAAAACAAGTTTTTCCTTTCTATCAAGGTATCTGTTAAAGTATAAATCGCTTGTAATACAATTAGCAGTTGGGTTATTAGCTGGCAGTTTATTATCGCTCATATTCCCTTTTCTAACGCAAAGTATTGTTGATGTTGGTATACAGAATCAAGACATTAACTTCATTTATTTGGTTTTACTAGCCCAGGTAATGCTTTTTGTCGGAAAGATGGGCATCGAAATCATCAGAAGCTGGATTTTACTACACCTCTCCACTCGTATAAACATCTCCATAATATCTGATTTCTTCATCAAGTTAATGCGTTTACCCATTAGTTTCTTCGATACGAGAATGACTGGAGATATTATGCAAAGAATTAACGACCATCACAGAATAGAACAGCTATTAACCAATTCATCATTAAATACATTATTTTCGATGGTTAATCTGTTAATTTTCAGCATTGTACTACTACTTTACGATTACAGGTTATTTCTCGTTTATCTATTTGGCGCAATACTTTACATTGGATGGATTAGCTTTTTTCTTAAGAAAAGAAAAGCCCTAGATTATAAAATGTTTTCTCAGGTGGCGCAAGAGCAAAGCACCGTGATAGAATTGATAAATGGCATGCAGGAAATTAAAATGCATAACGCCGAAAAGCAAAAACGTTGGAATTGGGAATTTTTGCAGGTAAAGTTATTTAAAATAAAAATCAGGTCGCTTTCGCTAGAGCAATGGCAATCTGTTGGTGGTGGCTTTATTAATCAGATAAAAGATATTTTAGTCAGTTTTCTGGCTGCAAAATTAGTATTAAGCGGTAATCTTACCTTGGGGATGATGCTTTCTGTTCAATACATCATCGGGCAGCTTAATAATCCTTTATATCAATTAATTGATTTCATCAGGCAAACGCAGGATGCTAAAATTTCGCTCGAAAGATTAGGTGAAATTCATAATAAAGAGGATGAAGAAAATGCCCAAAATCAATATGTTACGGAAATAGCTCAGAAAGATATTGAGTTGAATGATGTTTCTTTCAGATATACCGGCTCAGATTATTTTGTGTTTCAGAACTTAAACCTGAACATTCCTCATCAAAAAACAACAGCCATTGTTGGTGCAAGTGGTAGTGGCAAAACCACATTACTAAAATTGTTAACCAAATTCTACGAACCAAATAGCGGCGACATTAAAATCGGTAATACGGATATGAAAAATATCGCTCCACGACACTGGAGAAATCTTTGTGGTGTCGTGATGCAGGAAAGCTATTTATTTAATGATACGATTGCCAATAATATTGCCATTGGCGAAGATGTTGTAGATAAAACGAAGCTGAGAAAAGCAATTGAAATTGCAAACATTCAAAATTTTATTGAGGAATTGCCACTAAACTATAATACCAAAATTGGTAACGAAGGTTTAGGCATAAGTGGCGGACAAAAGCAAAGGTTATTTATTGCCAGAGCAGTATATAAATCTCCAGATTATATTTTTTTTGATGAAGCAACAAGTGCTTTAGATGCAAATAATGAAAGCGTAATTGTCCAAAACCTGGAGCATTTTTTTAGAGGTAAAAATGCTGTAGTGATTGCGCACAGATTATCAACTGTTAAACATGCTGATAAAATTATTGTGCTGGCTAAGGGAAAAGTTATAGAAGAAGGAAGCCATGATGAACTGGTTGCTATAAAAGGAGAATATTATAATTTAATTAAAAATCAGCTGGAACTTGGAAACTAAACGTGATAAATTGGATGAAGTGCAACTTCGTTCGGAAGCTGTGCAAGATGTTCTATCAGAACCACCACATTGGATGTTTCGCTGGGGAAATATGGTTATACTTGCCATTTTAATAATGATTTTTTTGATGAGCTATTTCATCAAATACCCTGAGTTTGTACCCGCAACAATTGTTATCACTTCACAAAACCCACCTGAAAAATTACAATTTAGAACAGATTCCAAAATTGAAAAAATATTTATAACCGACCATCAAATAGTAAAAAAAGATGAGCTACTGATGGTGCTGCAGTCAACGGCGAATTACCAGGACGTATTAATGCTTAAAAACGTTATCGATTCTATTTCAACAAATCATTTAAATTCATTTCCGATTGAACAGATTTCGAGGTATAAATTAGGTGAACTTCAAAATGACTATAATGCCTTCGCAAAGGCTTTTCAAGATGAAAAGTTATTTGCTAAACTTAAACCTTACCATCCGGAAAACATTGCTACCGAACAAAACATACAGGTAAATAAAAAACGAATTGCAACGTTGAAAAGGCAAAAATTTCTCGAACAATCTAAGTTTGATTTGGTTAAAAAAAATTATCAAAGAGCACAACAACTCCTCAATCAAAAGGTGATTTCTACTTTTGAATTTGAAACAGAGAAAATTAAGTTTCTACAAGCGCAGCAGAGTTTAGAAGATATTGATATATCCCTATCTCAATCAGAAGAAGCCATTTCCAATCTTAATAAAGCTAAAAGTGGTACAAGCATAAGTGCAGAAAAAGATAAAATGAATTTAGCTTCTCAAACTATGCAACTTTTTGAACAATTAAGACGTTCGTTAAGGGCTTGGGAACAGAGCTACTTGGTTATTTCATCAACTAATGGTATTGCAAGTTTTCAGCAGTTTTGGTCAGAAAATCAATTCGTAAAACGAGGAGAGCCCATCCTATCTGTTTTGCCAAACGATACCAAAACACTTTTTGGGAAAATGTTGGTTGCTGCAACCAATTCCGGAAAGATATCTAAGGGAGAAAAAGTTTTGGTAAAATTAGATAATTTTCGTTTTCAAGAATATGGAATAATTGAAGGAAAGGTTCAAAATATATCTTTTAATCCAGATGAAAAAGGTAATTATTATGTGGATATAATACTTCCAAAGGGATTGAAAACATCGTATCAAAAAATTTTGCCATTTGATAAAGAACTGAAAGGCAATGCAGAAATTGTAACGCAGGATTTAAGATTAATCGAACGATTCTTTTACCAGCTTAGAAAGCTGACCGGATATCAATTAGAATGAGATATTTATTGAAATCAGTATTAATTACGTTATTCAATATCCGATTAATATCCACTAAACCACTTCGGCATTATTTCTCCTTAAAACTTGATTTACAGTTTCTAAAAACTTCGGAAAGTGAATTGGTTTTGTTAAATATTGGTCGCCACCTACTTGAAATGCATTTAATGCAAATTCATCGTAAGAAGTCATAAAAACGATAAATTTAACCTTATCTCTTAAAATCCGAGCAACATCGATACCCGAAACATCCATTCTTATATCTAAAAATAGAAAATCGATTTCTTGCTGGCTTTTAATTTCTTGAATTGCCAATAATGCCGAATCGTAACTTTTTATCAAATTAAGTTTAGGTATTTGGCTAATGTAACCTTTCATAAGGTCTAAAAACGTATTATCATCGTCTACAAGAACGCAATGATATAATTCAGAGTTTTTCATTGAATATTCAAACAATAAACTTTTCTAAAAGTTCTTAAAAAGTATTACAAATACTACAATTATAAGTTGTAAACGTTCATTTTATAGGAGCTAATAGATTTTACATAGAATATAATCTACATCAATTCAAAAAATGACTTCTGTCATAATATTGAAAAGCAAAATCAATTTTCTTTGCAATCAAAACAATAATGGCACATACTTTTCATATACCAGTACTCGGACTAGCCTACTCTATCGATACACCACTTAAGGTTGCAAAATTTGGTATTTCTTCGGTTTTATCGATTGTTGATGATGAACTTTGCGAAAGAATGAGGCAGCATCATGCTAAGCAGAATAATGAAAATTATGTTGCGATTTCAAAATCAGAAGATGATTACCGGGCAAAACGAATTACGGCTTATTTAAATTTAATCAGCAAACTGGTTGACAATCAAATAGAAAGTATCAAGCAGCAAAACTTCGAACCAGGCACAGAAATTACAAAATACTTCGAACTGCAACCGCCCAAGGCTGCAATTAAATTATTTTACGTTGCGATGCTTTTAGAAAATCATTTGGAGAAAAAAACAGCAATGCAAAAACAGCTTCGTAACGAAATTAAAGCTGGTAGAATTGATGTAAACATTATGGCGAAGGTTGATAAAATCAATTTTATAAACGGCATTAGTTTAGGGACTGAAAACAGTGATGCTTTGGCTGCGTTAAGAGGTTATGCAAATAGTAACTTACAATCTTCGGTTGTTATTTCTGCAGGGTTAAACCCAAAATTGTACAGCTATATTGAAACATTTAATGATTTTTATCCAGATGAAAACGGAAAGTTTAACAAGGAAATTATCTTAAAGGTTAGCGATTTTAGGTCGGCAAATGTGCAAGCAAAAATGCTGGCCAAAAAAGGCTTATGGGTTACCGAATTTAGAATAGAATCGGGTTTAAACTGCGGCGGACATGCTTTTGCTACAGAAGGATTGTTACTGGGACCAATTTTACAAGAATTCAAGAACTCAAGAAAAACAATTTATAACGAGCTTCAAATCATTTATCAAACGGCATTAAATTTAAAAGGCTATAACATAGATAACATTCTTGAGCAAAGAATAACTGCACAAGGTGGAATTGGAACTAGCGATGAACAAAAGCATTTAATAACGAACTACAATCTAGATGCTACCGGTTGGGGAAGTCCATTTTTATTGGTTGATGAAGCGACAACGGTTGACGATGAAACTTTAAATCAACTAATTAATGCTACAGAAAATGATTTTTACCTTAGCAATTCTTCACCTCTTGGTGTACCATTTAATAATTTTAGAAAAAGTACAGCCGAAACCGAAAGGCTAGATAGAATTGCTAAAAACCGACCAGGTAGCCCTTGTACCAAAAAGTATTTATGCAGTAATACAGAATTTACTATCGAACCGATTTGTACAGCATCTAGAAAATATCAAAACCTTAAAATTAAATCGCTAAAATCGGCTAATTTATCTGCTGTGGAATTATCAAAAAAAAGAAATGAAGTAACAGAAAAAATTTGCTTGTGTGAAGGATTATGTAGCTCAACCTACATAAAATACGATTTATTAAAGCCTAAAGAAAGTAAAGCTGTAAGTATTTGCCCGGGGCCAAACCTCGCCTATTTCTCAAAAAAATATACATTAAAGGAAATGGTTGATAATATTTATGGAAGGGTAAATTTGCTCGATGGTATTAACCGACCGAATTTATTTACGAAGGAATTAAAATTATACATCGATTATTTAAACAAAGAGTTTGAAAATTTCGCCAGCAATATTTCAACGGCTATACAAACCAACAAAAAAGTAGATTATCTAAAAAAATTCCACAATCAGCTTATGCAAGGGATTGATTATTATCGCGGCAGCATACAAAAAGCAGACGCAGATTTAAAATTATGGAGCAAAGAACAAGTGCTGCTTTTCGAAAAAGCTGTAATGCAAATGAGTAATTTAACACCTCAATTATTAAATTTGTGCAAAGCTGAAGATTAAAAATAAGCCACAAAAAATTGATATGGATAGAGCCAGGTTACTAAGTGCGATAATAGAAAACGCCATCGATGGCATTATAACAATTGATGATAAAGGAATTATTGAACATGTTAATCCCGCAGCACTTAAGCTTTTTGGTTTCAGCAATGCTGAATTAATTGGTAAAAATGTTTCGGCTTTAATGCCAGCTCCCGATAAGGAAAAACACGATTCTTACATAAAACACTATAACGATACCGGACAGAAACGAATTATTGGTATTGGCAGAGAAGTAACCGGACAGCGCAAAGATGGCTCTACATTTCCCTTTCGTTTAGGCGTTAGCGAGGTTAAATTTAGCGATAGAAAAATCTACACCGGATTTATTCACGATTTGAGCAAACTTAAAGAAAACGAAGCTCGTATTTTAAGTTATACTGAAGAATTGGAGGATAAAATCAGGGATCGAACGCAAGATTTGGTGAAACTGGTTTCCGAACTTCAATCTGCGAAAGAACATGTTAATGCACTTTTCGAGAAGGAAAAAGAACTAAATCAGTTAAAAACCAGGTTTGTTTCAATGGCTTCTCACGAGTTTCGTACACCATTGAGTTCAATTCAATTATCGGCAACGTTAATTGATAAATACATTCCGAAACTCGATACTGAAAATATAGAGAAACATACCGGAAAAATTAAAAATGCAGTTGGCAATCTTACTACCATTTTAAACGATTTCCTATCGCTGGAAAAACTCGAAGCCGGAAGAGTTGAGGTAAATCCTATTCGGTTTAATATTGTTGGTTTTGCGGAAGAAATTGTTGAAGAAATGCAGTTAATTAGTAAGCAAGATCAACACATTATTTATGAGCACAAAGGAACTTCGGCCGAGGTAAACCTAGATAATAACTTGTTAAAAAACTGCATTATCAATCTAATCTCAAATGCTGTAAAATATTCTGGAGAAAACACCATGATTCAGTTTAACAGTATTTTATTGGATAATGAACTGCTAATCGAAATAAAAGATAACGGCATTGGCATTCCAGAAGTTGACCAGCAAAACCTGTTCGAACCTTTTTTCAGGGCCCACAATACTGGAAGTATACCAGGAACTGGATTAGGCTTAAACATTGTAAAACGTTATGTTTCATTAATGCAAGGCGAAGTTTCTTTAGAAAGCGCACAAAATATCGGCACTACAATCCGCTTAAAAATTCCTTTTAAAAACCATTAATTTTTGCAGTTAACCATGAGTAAAAAAGTTCTAATAATTGAAGATAACGATGATATCCGTGAAAGCACTGCCGAAATTTTAGCGTTAGCTGGTTATAATACTTTTACGGCAATTAACGGGAAAATTGGTGTAGAATTGGCCACTAAGAACCATCCAGATATTATTTTATGTGATATTATGATGCCCGAATTGGATGGTTATGGCGTACTATATCTTTTGCATAAAAATCCACGGACAGCCTCTATCCCATTTATTTTTATTACCGCAAAAAGCGAAAGAGCCGATATGCGAAAAGGAATGGAAATGGGCGCTGATGATTATTTAACCAAACCATTTGATGATATTGAATTACTAAATGCCATTGAAGGTCGATTAAAAAAATCGACAACGAGTGTTAATTTCAATCAGCAAAATAGCGATACCCAAACGCTTTTTGCCGATTTAATTAAAAAGGGGAAAAACCGAACGTTAGCCAATAAACAGATAATTTATATTGAGGAAGACCAGCCTACACACGTTTACTATGTAAAGAAAGGTCAGGTTAAAACTTATAAAAGATTTAAAGATGGCCGTGAACTTTCTTCGGCACTTTACCAGCCTGGTGATTTTTTTGGTTACGAAAGTTTATTTACCGAAACTGCTTACGAAGATAATGCTGCAACACTTGCCGATAGTGAAATCATTTTGATTCCGAAAACCGAGTTTACTGATTATTTATACCAGCATCAGCCCATGTCGGCGGCATTTATACGCTTACTTTCGGGTAACATTCGCGATAAGGAAAATCAAATGCTGCAACTCGCCTATTTTTCGGTTCGAAAACGTGTTGCCGATGCCTTGGTTCAGGTTGCAGAAAAATTCGATTCGATTGTGGATGATAAAGCAACCATTAAAATTTCGAGAGATGATTTGGCGGCAATTGTTGGCACAGCAAGCGAAACCGTAAGCAGAATGCTTGCAGATTTTAAGGAAGAAAAACTGATTGAAAAAAGTGGTAATGCGATAAAAATTCTCTCTTTAAGCAAATTGAGAAGTATTAAGCAATAAATTTCCTTTAAAATCTCGTTCTCTTTCAAACAAAAAGAATAAGATTGCTTCTTTCTTCCTACTCACAATGACAAAAATTGGAGCATCGTTTTGAAGCACAGCCTATTCAGATACTTCTGGGAAGTAATCTTGACGCAGCATAAATGTTGAAATATTAGCACGACAGAAGTTTTATAAACCCGGTTGCAGCGATATCCTTTTTTGTTTACCACACGATAAACAAACACCAACTTTGGCAAAAAAGATTAAGCGAAAAACGGGGCGAACGTAAATAAATGCTTACAGTCTTGCTTTACAAAAACATAAAAGCAGATGGAAAAGTGGAAATATGATGAATATTTACGTTATTCTATAACTTAATGATATAATTTAGATTTCAAGAAATGCTCATTTTCTGATGAATATCATTTTTTAAGCTGACTGACCTCACCCCTCCTAGCATTGACAAATTATAGTTTTGAGGACTAAAAATTTGTTTATGAAAGCCATTGCGTACAACATTAAGCCCCATGAAAAAGAATGTTTGGTACTCGCCAACCATAAAAAACATGATATAACCATTATTGCCAATAGTCTGTCTTTTGAAACGATTGCTTTCGCGGCAGGAAAAGAAACGCTGCTTGTTTTTAACAATGATATTGTTGATGATCAAATCGTAAATAAACTGAAAGAACTCGGTGTAAAATACATCGCAACTTCTTCTTTTGAAACCAGCCATCTTGATTTAAAATCAGCAGCAAAAGCAGGTTTAAAAATTGCAAATGTTCCTTTAAAGGATGGGCAAAATCCTTTAGACAGGATGAACCGTGTTATCAAAAACCTTGATAATTGGGCGGCAGGAAAATGTGTTGGAAGCGCATGTTGTTGCCAGAATAATTGCGGTGTGGTCAAATCATTAAACCAAAAATGACGGATACTTTACACCTGCTAAAAAAGTATAATGTTGCCGCACCTCGTTATACCAGTTATCCTACGGTTCCGTTTTGGGATGTAGATAATTTCGACCTAAACCAATGGCTTTTTTCGGTTAAACATAACTTTGATAATAATAAGGAAGAAGGTATTAGCCTTTACATTCACCTGCCTTTTTGCGAAAGTTTGTGTACTTATTGTGGTTGCAACACGCGTATAACGAAAAACCACAAGGTAGAAATGCCATACATTGATGCTTTGATAAAAGAATGGCAACTGTATCTTAATATTTTGGGCACAAAACCTAAAATTAAAGAAATTCATTTAGGTGGCGGAACACCTACATTCTTTAGTGCAGAAAATTTAACACGCCTAATCGAAAGCATTTTGCAGAATGGCGAAGCAACTGCCGATGCTGAATTTTCTTTCGAAGCACATCCGGATAATACGAGCGAAGCACATTTGCAAGCTTTATACAATTTGGGTTTTCGCCGTTTGAGTTTAGGCATTCAGGATTTTGACGAGCAAGTGCAGCTGATGATTAATCGTTATCAAACACCTCTGCAAGTAGAACACATCACTAACCTTGCCCGCAAAATCGGTTATCAATCTGTAAACTTCGATTTAATTTATGGGCTTCCGTTTCAAACTTTAGCGGGATTGGAAAACACGCTAAATCAGGTAATGAAAATAAATCCCGATAGGATTGCCTTTTACAGTTATGCGCATGTGCCTTGGTTAAAACCTGGTCAACGACATTACACCGAGCAAGATTTGCCTAACAGCGAAATGAAATTTGAGTTGTACAATTTGGGTAAAAGTATGCTGCTGCAAACTGGTTTTAGAGAAATTGGAATGGATCATTTTGCAAAAGAAAGCGATAACTTATTTATCGCCCAACAGCAAAATCGCTTGCACCGAAATTTTATGGGTTACACACATCAACATACTAGCTTGCTTATTGGGTTGGGCGTTTCATCCATCAGCGATAGTTTAAATGCTTTTGCACAAAACGCTAAAACAGTCGAATCTTATCTGCAAAGCATAAATAATGGCCATTTCGCAATAGAGAAAGGACACATTTTAACGCCCAGAGATTCAAAAATACGGGAACAGATTACCGAAATTATGTGTAGTGGCAAAAGTGATTTTACTAGCGGAATTCCGAAATCCGCACACCATAAACTTGTGCCGCTAATTGATGATGGGTTGATTGATTTAAATGAAAATAAATTGGTGGTAAAAAATATTGGCAAGCCGTTTTTGAGGAATATCTGTATGGCTTTTGATGAACGTTTATGGGAGAAGAAGCCATCATTTCAGATGTTCAGTTATTCCATTTAGTAGTTTTTAAAACCATCATCTAATTAATCGGTTATGGAAAATTCAAATAAAATTACCGCCGAAACACTATGTTACCATTGTGGAGATACACTTGATAACGTTAAACACAGCTTGGATAGCCATGATTTTTGCTGCGCCGGATGTAAAAGTGTTTATAAAATTTTATCGGATAATAATCTTTGCAATTACTATAATTACAATGATAGTCCTGGCAAACGTATTCAAAACAACAGCCATTTCGAATACCTCGAAGAACCTTCAATAATTACACAACTATTGGATTATCAGCATGAAAAGGCAAGCATTGTAACCTTTTACATTCCTGCAATTCATTGTAGTTCTTGTATTTGGCTTTTAGAACATCTCTACAAAATAAATGAAGCTATTTTTTCATCGAGAATCGACTTTCTAAAGCGTCAGGTCACCATTAGTTTCAAACATGAAGAAATATCATTAAGAAAACTGGTTGAAACACTGGCCGATATTGGTTACGAACCTTTAATCAGTTTGCAAGATGTTGTTAAAGAAAACAGCAAATCGATAAATAAAACGCTGATTCAAAAAATTGCTGTTGCCGGTTTTTTAATGGGAAATGTGATGCTTTTCAGCTTCCCGGAGTATTTTGGTTTAAATGGATTTGAAGCACAATTTCAAAAACTTTTTGGCTGGCTAAATTTAACATTTTGTATTCCTGCAGCATTTTATTGCGGCAAAGATTATTTCGTATCGGCCATTACAAGTTTAAAGCACAGGCAAATTAACCTCGATACATCGCTTGCATTAATTATTGCAGTATTGTTTCTCCGCACAGCTTTTGATATTATTTTCGATGCAGGCCCAGGTTTTGCAGATACCCTTACCGGATTGGTATTTCTATTATTAATGGGAAAATGGGTTAAGCAACGCACTTATCATCACATTTCATTCGATAGAGATTACCGTTCTTATTTCCCAATTGCGGTAACTAAAATAAAAAACGGCAAGGAAATTCCGGTAGCAATTGAAGATGTGGCTATTGGCGATAGATTATGGATAAGAAACGGAGAAATTGTTCCTGCTGATGCAATTTTAATGAAGGGCGATGCCTGGATGGACATGAGTTTCGTAACCGGAGAATCTGACCCTATACACAAAGTTTTAGGCGAAATTATTTACGCAGGCGGCCGTCAAACGGCCGAAGCAATCGAACTTGAAGTGATTAAACCTGTTTCTCAAAGTTATTTAACAGGTTTATGGAACAACGAAAACTATCAGGCGAATCGAAAAAAGCAAAATTTTAACGATAGTGTTGCCAAATATTTCAGTCTTGGTGTTTTTATAATTGCATTTATTGCAACAGGTTATTGGCTTTTACAAAGTGATACACAAAAAGCATGGGCAGCATTTACAGCCGTAATCATAGTGGCCTGCCCTTGCGTTTTATCTTTAAGTACACCTTTTACACTGTCTGCAATTTTATCAATTTTTGACAAGAAAGGCTTTTATGTTAAAAATACGGATGCAATTGAGGCCTTTGCAGCATGTAACACTATAATTTTCGATAAAACTGGAACGCTCACCAGCTCAGAAAATAATGATATAAATTTCATTGGTATGCTCGATTTTCATGAGCAAATGTTAGTAGCCTCTTTGGTTAGAAATTCATCACATCCATTAAGCAGGCAAATTTTAAGGAATTTACACTGCAATAATTATATGCCAGTTTCCAATTATTCTGAAATTGCTGGAAAGGGAATTTCAGGGATCATTCACAATCGTAAAATATATTTAGGGAACGCTTCCATCCTACCCAAAAATATCAACATTACAGAAATTAATGGTGTTCATGTAGTTATAGATAATCAATACAAAGGCTGCTTTCAAAGCGTTCAGCAATGGAGACCAGATTTGCCTCAACTTATAAATAGGCTTTCTAAGAAATTCAGCTTTCATGTTTTGTCTGGCGATACCAATCAGGAATATGCTGCATTAAAAAATATATTCCCTAAAGAAACAAAAATCAATTTTAAACAGAGTCCGCATCAAAAGCTTGAATATGTTTTATTAGAACAACAAAAAAACAATAAGGTTATAATGCTTGGTGATGGATTAAATGACTCCGGCGCTTTGAAACAAAGCGATTTCGGCATCGCGATTACGGATAATGTTAACAACTTTACCCCCGGCTGTGATGCCATTTTAACAGGAAAAAGTATCGGAATGTTGCCAAACTTCGCAGCACTAAGTAAAGATGGCTTAAAGGTGGTTAAAATCAGTTTTGCAATCGCCGTTCTGTACAACTGCATTGGTATTTATTATGCTGTGCAAGGAACTCTATATCCTTTAATCGCTGCGGTTTTGATGCCAATTAGTACCATCACTATTATTTCTTTTACCTCAATAGCCACGCATTTTTTCGCCCGTAAAAACAAACTATGAACATTTTATACTTTTTGGTTGGCTGTAGCGTGCTTATGGCGTTAATCTTTCTGGCTGCATTTTTCTGGGCATCAAAAACTGGTCAACACGATGATGTTTACACACCAGGTGTAAGAATCCTTTTTGATGATGAAGATAAAAGTGACGAGCATCATATTTCTAAGCAATCATCATCATAATTCGTGGTAAACAACTCCAATACATTTGCTATACAAATACTAACAAACCTTTCTTAATCCATTATGCAGTTAGAGAAATTTACTTACGACAATAAGATTGTCCGCGATTTTGGCATTGCAACCATTGCTTGGGGCGTTATCGGTATGACAGTTGGTCTTATCGTTGCCATTCAGCTGTTTATGCCAAGCATGAATTTGGGCAATCAGTACACCACTTTCGGTAGAATCAGACCCCTACATACAAATGCCGTAATTTTTGCCTTCGTTGGAAATGCAATATTCATGGGCGTTTATTATTCGCTTCAACGTTTACTAAAAGCCCGTATGTTTAGCGATGCATTAAGCAAAATTCATTTCTGGGGATGGCAGCTTGTAATTCTTTCTGCAGTAATTACACTTCCTTTAGGTTTTACAACATCGCATGAATATGCCGAACTCGAATGGCCAATTGACATTGCCATTACCCTAATTTGGGTGGTGTTTGGCATTAATATGTTTGGTACAATTTTTAAAAGACGAGAGCGCCATTTATACGTAGCCATTTGGTTTTACATTGCAACATTTGTAACCATTGCGGTATTGCATATTGTAAACTCTTTCGAGTTACCAATCTCTTTTATGAAAAGTTACTACGTGTATGCTGGCGTTCAGGATGCACTTGTGCAATGGTGGTATGGGCACAACGCCGTAGCATTTTTCTTAACTACTCCATATTTAGGAATGATGTATTACTTTCTTCCAAAAATGGCAAATCGACCTGTTTATTCATATAAATTGAGTATTCTGCACTTTTGGTCGTTAATATTTATTTACATCTGGGCCGGCCCGCACCATTTGTTATATTCTTCCTTACCGGGATGGGCACAGTCTTTAGGTGTAGTATTTTCAATTATGCTGATTGCACCAAGTTGGGGCGGTATGATTAATGGTTTGCTCACACTTAGAGGTGCGTGGGATAAAGTAAGAGAGGATGTTACTCTTAAATTTATGGTGGTTGCACTTACCTGTTATGGCATGGCAACCTTCGAAGGACCTTTACTATCTATAAAACAAATTAATGGAGTTGCACACTTTACCGATTGGATAGTTGCACACGTACACGTAGGTGCATTAGGCTGGAATGGATTTTTAACATTTGGGGTTTTATATTGGTTAATTCCTCGTATTTATAAAACCGAATTGTATTCTAAAAAAATGGCTGGCTTCCATTTCTGGATTGGCACTTTGGGTATCTTATTTTATGCTGTGCCGATGTACTGGGCAGGTTTTACACAAGGTTTAATGTGGAAAGAGTTTACAGCTGAAGGTTTACTAAAGTACCCAAACTTTTTAGCTGTAACCTTACAAATTATCCCAATGCATGTTTTCAGAGCTGTTGGAGGTGCATTTTACTTAACAGGAGCAATTGTGATGGCCTACAATCTTGCCAAAACAATGTTAAAAGGCAAATTGGTTGCAAACGAAAACGCAGAAGCAATGGCTTTGGAAAAAGTTATTGTAGAAACTAACCCGATGGATAAAACCTGGCATCGTGTTTTAGAGCGCAAACCAATGAAATTTATGGTGCTTTCTCTAATCATCATTTTAATCGGTGGTATGGTAGAAATGATGCCAACATTTACCATTCAATCGAATGTACCAACCATTAAAAGTGTAAAACCTTACACCGCTTTAGAACTGCAAGGAAGAGATTTATACATCCGTGAGGGATGCGTAAACTGCCACTCGCAAATGGTTAGGCCATTCCGTTCTGAAACCGAACGTTATGGCGAATACAGCAAAGCCGGAGAATTTGTTTACGACCACCCGTTTTTATGGGGAAGTAAACGTACCGGGCCTGATTTACATCGTTTAGGTGGCAAATACTCTGATGCGTGGCATTTCAACCATTTGGTTGACCCAACATCCATGTCGCCGGGAAGTATTATGCCGCCTTACCCTTGGTTGGTAAATCAAACATTGGATATCTCTACAACTCCATCAAAAATCAGGGCGATGCAAACGCTTGGTGTACCTTATCCAGATGGGTTTGACCGTATCGCTAATGATGATTTAAAACAACAATCAGAAAAAATATCTACTGAGCTGAAACAGAATAACATTAAAGTGAACAGCGATAGGGAAATTATTGCCATGATAGCTTATCTGCAACGCTTAGGGACCGATATCAAAACCAATAAAGAAAGTATTCCATCTAATCAATAAACCTCATGTTCGAACAATTAAAAAACCTGGCTGGTAGAGAATATTATTTAATCAGTTCATTAATACTATTTCTTGTGTTTTTTATTCTAGTAAGTATTTACCTAATCAAATTGAATAAAAACCATATACAGATAATGAGTGAGTTACCATTAACCGATAACGATACCAAACATGAAGAAGATTAAACTAACATTATTTTTAAGCTTAATATCTGCTGTGGTATTTGCTGCTGATGAAAATCCGGTTGCAGAATTGCCAAAATCAGATCCGAAATTATTAGGTTTAAACCAACCCGATTTATTGATTTTAATCTTACTGATTTTCGCCGCCGTACTTCTTTTCGTATCGATAACCTTGCTAAATGCATTTAAGGTTATGTATCGCGAGCAATTAAATCCAACACCATATCAATCGCCTGTTAAAGATGAGGCTTTGGACTACGATAGCTGGCTAAAAACCAAAAAATCAAAGCCATCTGTTTGGAATAAAGTTTTAGGCTTAAAACCGATTGAAGAAGAAAAAAACCTGGTAATTGAACATGCTTATGATGGAATTCATGAATTGAACAATCCTGTTCCTGGCTGGTTTAACTTTCTATTTTACGGAACAATATTATTCGGAATAGGATATTTATTCTATTATTACATTGGCGGTTATGGCTTAAATCAAGACGAATTATATGAAGCTGAAATGGCGAAATCGATTGAAGAAAAAGCTATTTATTTAGAAAAATCGGCAAATACGGTTGATGAAAATTCTGTAAAGTTTGATAATTCAACAGCTGTTCTAGAATCAGGTAAAACTATTTTTAGTGGCAACTGTGCAGTTTGCCATGCACCAACTGGTGGTGGCATCATAGGCCCAAACCTTACCGACGATTTTTGGCTACATGGAGGCGGTGTGAACAACGTATTTAAAACCATTAAATATGGCGTACCTGAAAAAGGAATGGTGAGCTGGGAGAAACAACTTTCGCCAAAGCAAATCAGCGATGTAACCAATTACATTTTATCGTTACATGGTACAAATCCGGCAGGTGCAAAAGCACCGCAAGGCGAGAAATATGACGAGAAAAATTCGGCAGATAATGAAATGAAAGAAGATGCTTCAGAGAAATAAAGCCGAGCAAAAGAAAGGCAGAAACTTTCTTTACCCAAAAAAACCTTCGGGCAAACTTTACAATTATCGTAAATGGGTAAGTTACGTTTTACTGCTTTGTTTGTTCAGTTTTCCTTTTTTGAAATTTAGCGGTGAGCAATTGATTTTGTTAAATTTTCTGGAACGAAAATTTGTGTTCTTCGGATTGATTTTTACACCGCAGGATTTTTACCTCTTTGCATTTGCAATGCTCATTTCTATACTTTTTGTAATCTGCTTTACGGTTATTTTGGGTAGGCTTTGGTGCGGTTGGGCTTGTCCTCAAACCATTTTTATGGAAATGGTTTTCCGCAGGATAGAATATTGGATTGAAGGTGATTCCATCCGCCAGAAAAAATTAGATAAACAGCCTTGGAACAGCGAGAAAATTTTAAAGAAAGGCAGCAAACATTTCATTTATATCGCTTTGTCTTTCGCCATTGCGAATACTTTTTTAGCCTACTTAATTGGTTCTGAAGTATTGTATAAAATAATTACTGAACAAGTAGAATTACATATTTCAGGTTTTATTTCGATATGGGTTTTTACAGCAATATTTTATAGTGTTTTCGCTTATGTTCGAGAAGTTGTTTGTACTGTTATTTGTCCATACGGTAGATTACAAGGCGTTTTATTAGACAACCAAAGTTTAATTGTTGCTTATGATGAACAACGTGGCGAGCCAAGAGGAAAACTCTCAAAAAGCCTGTTAGATGTTAAAGGCGATTGTGTTGATTGTGGTTTATGTGTGCAGGTTTGCCCTACCGGAATTGATATTAGAAAAGGAACCCAATTAGAGTGTATTAACTGTACCGCTTGTATAGATGCCTGCGATGAAGTGATGCTAAAAATTAATAAGCCTAAGCGCTTAATTGGTTTTTACAACAACGATTACATCAAACTCAGAAGAACATTTAAAGCGGGTTTAAAAGCTTATGGTTACGCAGCAGTTCTTGCCATAACAGTTTTACTTTTTTCATCACTAATTTATAAAAGAGAAAATGTACAAACTACTGTTTTACGGGCAAGTGGAACACTTTTTCAAGAGCGACCAGATGGAACGATAAGTAATTTATACAATGCCGAATTGATAAACAAAACCAACAAGGATATTCCCTTTACTTTTAAATCTTTAGAAAAAACTGACAGCATAATTTTTATCCAAAGTGAAAAGATTTTACCTAAAGAAGGAACAGTTCGCTTAACGTTTTTTCTTGTTAAAAAAGCGACAACCATTAAAGGTTATAAAAACGAAGTTGAGTTTAAGGTAATCACCAATAATTCAATTGTAAGCACAGCAAAGACAAGCTTTTTTGCAAATCCAAATTAATATGAACTGGGGAGGAAAACTGATTTTAACCATGTTAATTTTCATGGCTTTTATTTTAGCAATGGGTGCTTATATGCTTAGCAAACAAGGAAATGATGCTCTAGTTGAAAGTAATTATTATGAAAAGGGCTTGAATTATGATGATGAATATCAATCGAAAAAAAACACAGTTGATGATGGCTTAACGCCAATAATTAAGGTTAACGAAAGCCAAATCGTAATACAAATGAAAGACTGTTGCAACTATGAACTGCGCTTAATTCGTCCTTCTGATGCTAAATCAGACAAAAAAATGAAAGGTAAAACTATTGGCGAAAACCACTTGATTTTGATACCAAGAACTGCTCAAGATAAAGGTTTGTGGTTTTTAGATTTAGAATGGAAAATCAACAATAAAAATTACCGTTTTAAACAAAACATTACGCTTTGATAAATTTTCTTCCACTGGCATTTTTAATGGGTTTGTTTGGCTCCCTGCATTGTGCTGTAATGTGCGGACCAATTATGCTTTCCTTGCCTTTAAAAAAAAGAAGCTTTTTGAAAGATGGTTTTAGCTTGCTTTTATATCAAACCGGAAGGGTTTTAACATACACTTTATTGGGTCTTTTGGCCGGTTGGTTTGGCGAAACTTTCAGTTTAATTGCAAACCAAAAAACACTGAGTATAAGCATCGGTATCTTGCTGGTTTGCATCACAACTATTCAATTCAGCAGCAAATACAGTTCATTACTAAATAACTTACAATTTAGCTTGGTAAAACCGATTAGTAAATTAACATCAAAGGTTTTTAGGTTACCTTTTTGGGAGTTTTTTGCAGGAGTTTTAAACGGCATTATTCCATGCGGAATGGTTTATTTGGCTATCGCTACAGCTATTAACTCCTCAAGCCCGAGTGAAGGTGCACAATTTATGCTCCTCTTTGGCTTGGGTACAGTTCCTCTACTAATGATGATTTCATTGGGCGGAATTTATTTGAAGAAATACATTCGTTTTAACACCAAAAAACTGGTGCCTTGGTTTATGCTTTTGGTAGGGACACTCCTAATTTTAAGAGCATCAGAATTTGGCATTCCTTTTCTATCGCCAAATAGCCACACCCACTATAATAGCGGTGCGGCTTGCAAATAGCGCTAAATTATTGTATTTTTTTCTGAAGATTTTCAATCTCAGCGAGATGCCTTTTTAAGGTAGGTAATGTTTTATCCACAAAAGCTTTTAGCTCATTATCTTTAAGTTTTTTACTTCCATCTTCAAAAAGCTTAACATCATTTTTATGGTCTTTAACCATTGCATCAACATATGCTTTATCGAAATCTTTAGCTTCTTGTCTGGTTAATTCCTCCTTAAGTTTAAGCTCATCTTTACCAACTGATGATGGCAAAGTAATGTTCTTCTTCGTGGCTAAAGCTTTCAGTTCTTCATTTGCAAGCGTATGGTCTGCAATCATCATAGCAGCAAATTCATTAACATCACCATCTTTAGTTTTTTGCTGCGCAATTATGGCTAGATCAACTTCGGCAATACCACCGTTTGCAGCTTTAACCACAAATTCTGCGTCATTTTTATCTACATCAATGGCTATCGTATCCGGATTATTTTTGGTTGTATCTATTTTTGCATTGTTTGCGCTATCGGCAATTTTGGTGCTTTCGGGTTTTGAACCATTACCGCAAGCTTGCACTATAATCAGCGTAGCTGCTAAATAGGAAATACTTAATAACTTTCTCATAACTGGATTTTATTTTGAGGATGATTTTTAATCAATTGAGCTTTAGTTTTCGATAAAGCTGATAATTATCAAACTTAAATTCAGACAATTAGTTTGATAAATTCTAATAAAAACAAAAAACCACATCGTTGTTTCAATAAATTATTAGGCTTACCATAATAGATATTGAAGTTTGAGAATTACTGATTAAATACTAACATTATTAGTACAAACAAGCTTAAAAACGTATTTTTGGCATTGTAAAGCACTTTTTTCTTTGATACAGATTTAACTTCAATACTTTGGCGCACCAACATCAGCTTATTCTCGATTTTCTTAAAAGTACAAACCAACCAGTTTTTTTAACCGGAAAAGCCGGAACAGGGAAAACCACTTTGCTAAAGCACATTAAGGAAACCACCGAAAAAAACTATGCGATTGTTGCGCCAACTGCAGTTGCCGCCATAAATGCTGGTGGTGTTACGCTTCACTCCTTTTTTCAAATCCCTTTCGGACCGATTATTCCAGACAAAGAAGTTAGTGATGATGTAAAATATTCTGTCGAGAAAATAAAGTTATTGAAGTGCCTCGAATTATTAATTATTGATGAAATAAGTATGGTTCGGGCAGATGTGCTCGATTATATTGACATCGCTTTGCGTAAAACAAAAGCCATAAACCGACCTTTTGGTGGCGTGCAGGTTTTATTGATTGGCGACCTTTACCAGCTTTCGCCAATTGCACACGATGCCTGGCACATTTTGAGGAATTATTATGCAAGCCCTTATTTTTTTGATAGCAAAGCGATAATTTCAAACCAGCTCATTACTTTTCAGCTTGATAAAGTTTACCGCCAATCGGACCCAACTTTTCTAAATATTTTAAACGGAATAAGGGAAAATACATTAAGCAGCGAATTGCTGGCAAAACTTAATGAGCGTTATGATGAAAGCTTAAGCGATATCCGCAAGGAAGAATACATTACGCTTACCACGCACAACAACCAGGTTACGCAAATCAACCAAGAATATCTGGAAAAATTAGATGGTGAAACTTTCCAATTTACGGCAAAAGTAACTGGCGATTTCCCGAAAGATGCCTATCCGATTGATGAGGTTTTAGAGTTAAAAATTGGTGCAAGGGTAATGTTTATCAAAAATGATTCATCAGGCAAAAAACTTTACTACAATGGAAAAGCTGCTATTGTTATAGCTGTTGATGGTGATGTAATAAAAGTTTCGTTTGATAATGATACTGCAGCGCTAGAAATTAATCGCGAGGAATGGCAAAATGTAAAGTATAATCTTGATGGAGAAAATAAAATTAGTGAAGTAAATACAGGTTCGTTTACGCAATTTCCATTTAAGCTGGCTTGGGCAATTACCGTTCACAAAAGCCAGGGATTAACCTTTGATAAAGCGAATATTGATGTAAGTTCATCTTTTACGCACGGGCAAGCTTACGTGGCGTTAAGTCGTTGCAGAAGTTTGGATGGACTAATTTTAAAATCTCCGGTAAAACCGGAAAATATAATAACTGATGATAAAGTAATCCGTTTCACGAACGATGCTATTCTAACTACGCCTAGTGCAGAAACTTTGGCAAAATCATCAATTGATTACGAATGGAATCTCATTCACGATTTGCTTGATTTTAGCGCTTTGTCGAAAAACTGGCAATTGCTAAAAAAATCTAACTTTCCCAATCATCACGAAAATCAGGCTTTTCATACCATTATTGGGGAAATATCTAAACCGCTTGAAAATGAAATTATCGCAATTGGAGAGAGGTTTATCAAAAAAGAATTATCTGAACAGCCAAAATCTACAATTGTAAAAGAAAATCAAACCATCGTAGAAAGGTTAACAAAAGCTGCGCAATATTTTAAACCTAAGCTAAAATCAATGCTTGATGTTGCAGATAAATTTAACGACATGAATGTTTATCGGGATGAACGGGCCGAAAAAATATTAAGTCGCATAAGTGATTTTGTAAACGACTTAACCATAAAAACAGAACTTTTTAAAATCTCCTGGACTAATTTTTCTGCGGATGAATTTGCAAAAGTTTACCATAAGGCAGGCAGCAAATACGAACATATTCAAACCGGAAGAGTTAAAAAAGCTGTAGAACTGCCAAAAGAAATCGTTAATCAGCAACTCTACAACGAACTTATTTCTTTAAGGAAAAAGATTAGCGAAAAAAGAAATGTACAAGAACATAACGTGCTTTCTGACCAAACTTTACAAGTAATTGCTGCGAAATTGCCAAAAACAACGGAGCAGCTTGCTGCCATTAAAGGCGTTGGAGTGGGTAACGCCGTAGAGATTGGTAAAGATATTTTGAGATTAGTTAACGGTTATTTAGGAACAACAGAACTGTTTTAAAAAGTCATCATTGCGAGGCATAGTTTATCCTGACCATTCGGGAAAGCAACCTGATTGTAGAGATTGCTTCGTGTCGCTAAACTAAACAAATTGTAAAAACTTTTTTTTGAAGCGCGAAACCTGTGCTCATCGGTTACAACAGTCCCGCCACCGCTCCAAGTCCTCATTTCGCTGCGCTACCATTCCGGGCTTTACGCTATGTCGGGGCTATTTAATTTAAGCTTGTGCTAGAAATTTAAACAATGCTCAAACAGATACAATGTCCATACTCTGTTACCATATTACTAAACCTTTACAGTAATGACGTAAAGAATATATCTACGCTTTTATTAGTGGATTCTTTTCCTTCGCAAACAAATCGAAAACCTTTTTATCTACAAACGCAGGGAATAATTTATTCATCCAAACCGCTAATTTCCCCTGACCAGTCATAATCAATGTACGTTTACGTTTTTCAATTCCATCAGCAATAATGCTTGCCACTTCTTCCGAAGTCATCATTTTACCTTCATCCATACTGGTTTCGCCATGTGCCGCACCATCTTTTGATAATGCGGTTACCCGAATATTTGAAGCCGTAAAGCCAGGACAGGCAAGCAGAACATTTACACCTGTTTTTAAAAGTTCTGTGCGCAAAGATTCGATAAAACCATTCATTGCAAACTTCGATGCAGAATAACCCGTTCTACCGGGTAAACCTCTGAAACCAGCAATTGATGAAACCCCAACAACAGTACCTTTTGTTTTTAAAATCTCTGGTAGAGCATATTTTGTACAATAAACCGTTCCCCAGAAATTTACATCCATCAGGTTTTTGAGTACTGATAGATCTAAATCGTTAAATAAAGCACGCATAGATAAACCAGCGTTATTCACCAGAATATCAATTCTTTGAAAAGAAACTAAGGTTTGTTTGATAATCAACTCACAGTCGGCTTCCTTGCTCACATCGGCTTGAACAGCAACTGCTCTTATTCCATATTTCTTTTCTAAATCGGCAGTTATTTCGCAAAGGGTAACATATTGACGAGCAGCCAAAACCAAATTTGCGCCACGTTTTGCAAATTCTTCTGCGCAAGCTTTTCCAATTCCGCTAGATGCTCCAGTAATGATTACGACTTTATCTTTCATTAGTTTGTTTGTTGTTTGGTTTGTTAGTTTTTTGGTTACTTGTGCATTGGATTTTTGATTTTCTGGTATGTTAGCTTTCTGGTTTTGTAGTTGCATTCTAATCAACAAAACAACCAACCACCGAAGCAACTACTTCATCATCGCCGTTTCATAGGGAACACGTGTCACAATAGAACGGCCTAGGGTAATTTCATCTGTATATTCCAATTCGCCGCCAAAAGCAATTCCTCTGGCAATGGTTGTTACCGGAACATTAAATTCTTTCAGTCGTTTATAAAGATAAAATAGGGTTGTATCACCTTCCATATTTGGGCTTAAGGCCAGGATAATTTCTTTAATACCACCAGATGCAACGCGTTGAACCAAGCCGTCGATATATAAGTCTGCCGGACCAATTCCATCCATTGGAGAAATTAATCCACCTAAAACATGATAAACACCAAAATATTGCCCGGTATTTTCGATTGCCATCACATCTCGAGTGTCTTCTACCACACAAATGGTTTCCTTATCCCTTTTATTAGATGTACAGATTTCACAAACCACATAATCGGAAATATTGTGGCAAGTAGAACAATGCTTTATTTGTTGCTTTAACTTAATAAAGGTATTGCCAAACTGATTAACTTCTTCCTGCTCCTTATTTAAAAGATGAAGCACTAAACGAAGAGCCGTTTTTTGTCCCACACCAGGTAATTTAGAGAATTCGTTTACCGCATCTTCCAGCAGTTTGGATGAAAAATTCATGGTACAAAAATATGAAATAGTTGTTTGGTTTTTTAGTGCTTTGGTTTTTTAGTTATTTTGTGCTAGGACGAAAAAACTAACAATCTAACCAACCAAACAACTAATATTAATTTCTTACATTTATCAGCTTAAAACCAAATTATGTCACCAACCATTCTACTATGTTTCCTAATCGGCTACTTTTTATTGCTGATTATTATTTCATTCGTCACCTCAAAAGATTCGTCCGATAACAACTCATTTTTCGTAGCTAACAGAAATTCGAAATGGTATTTAGTAGCCTTTGGAATGATTGGAACGGCTCTTTCGGGTGTAACATTTATCTCCGTACCCGGAGAAGTTGGCGCTCCAGCTGGTAATCAGTTTCAGTATTTTCAGTTCGTTTTAGGCAATGCAGTTGGCTTTATTATTATATGTACCGTTTTGCTTCCACTCTATTATCGGATGAAACTCACATCGATTTATAGTTACATTGAACAACGTTTAGGCTACTACAGTTATAAAACCGCAGCATCTATATTTTTACTTAGCCGTACGCTTGGTTCTGCTACAAGGTTGTATTTGGTTGTGATTGTTTTACAACGTTTTATATTTGATAATTACGGTATTCCTTTTTGGTTGACTGTGTTGATTTCATTGGCTTTAATTTGGTCGTATACTTTTAAAGGCGGCTTAAAAACAATTATCATTACCGATACTTTACAAACGTTTTTCCTGGTACTATCAGTTTTCTTAACCATTTATTTCATTTGTAACAGCTTAAATTATAGTATTCCACAAGCTTTTGAAACCATAAAAAGCAGCAGCTATTCTAAAATCTTCTTCCTGGATGATTTCTTAACCAACAAGTTTTACTTTAGTAAGCAGTTTATCGGTGGTATTTTCGTAACCATCGCCATGACTGGTTTAGACCAGGATTTAATGCAGAAAAACCTGAGCATGGGCACTATAAAGGAAGCGCAGAAAAATATGTTCACCTTTACAGGAGTATTTGTAATTCTAAACGTATTTTTCTTGAGTGTTGGTGCATTATTATACATCTATGCAGCGAAAAATGGCATCGATATTCCTTTAGACCACGTTACAGGTAAACCAAGAACAGATTTATTATTCCCTGAAATTGCCTTAAATAATTTAGGTGCAGTACCAGCAATTATTTTCATGTTAGGCTTAACTGCTGCAACATTTGCAACTACAGATTCGGCACTTACTGCTTTAACCACATCGTTTTGCGTAGATTTTTTAGGCATGGCAAAGAAAGAAAATATTAATGCGGCAAATGCTGTAAAAAAGCGCCATACCGTTCATATTGTTTTCTCAATTTTGATGTTTTTAGTGATTATTGTAATCAACGCTTTAAACAGTTCATCGGTTGTGAGTTTAATTTTCTTAATCGCTTCATATACTTATGGACCACTTCTAGGGCTTTACAGCTTTGGTTTATTTGTCAAAAAACGCGGTTTACACGATAAATTAGTTCCGATAGTTTGCATTATATCACCTTTTTTATGTTACTTGCTTTCAACCTATTCAACCCAATTGTTGGGCGGTTATGTTTTTAGTGTAGAACTGATTTTAATTAACGGTTTAATCACATTTATAGGTTTGCTTTTCATCAGCAAAAAAACTGATGCACAAACCAGATTTTAATATACAATACAGAATATATGACGAGTGAAGAAAAAATTAGAAGTGCTTTTGAAAATAAAGATTGGCAGGAAATCAAAGTAACCGACTCCTGGCAGATTTTTAAAATAATGGCCGAGTTTGTTGATGGTTTTGAGAAACTGGCAAAAATCGGTCCTTGCGTTACCATTTACGGCTCTGCACGTACAGCAGAAAGCAACCGCTATTATCAACTAGCTGAACAATGCGGTAAATTACTAACCGACCGTGGTTATGGTGTAATTACAGGCGGCGGTCCGGGTATTATGGAGGCTGGTAATAAAGGCGCCTACACAAATGGCGGTAAATCAGTTGGTTTAAATATCGAATTACCTTTTGAGCAATTTCATAATAAATATATTGACCATAATAAACTTTTACAGTTCGATTATTTCTTCGTTCGCAAGGTAATGTTTATGAAATACAGTCAAGGTTTTGTGGTTTTACCTGGCGGTTTTGGCACAATGGATGAGCTTTTTGAGGCTTTGACATTAATTCAAACTGGTAAAATTGCCCGCTTCCCGATTGTGTTGGTTGGTAAAGATTATTGGGGTGGTTTAATTGACTGGATTAAAGGCACCATGCTTGAAAAAGAGCACAACATCCACGAAGAAGATTTGAATCTTTTTAGATTGGTTGATACTGCTGAAGAAGCAGCTGAACATATTTTCAGATTCTATGATAAGTATGTGCTTAAACCTAACTTCTAGATCAGGATTGATAGGATTTTCCAGATGAAAAGGATTTTGAAAGAAATTCAATCCATCAAAATTCAATAATTAAGAAAAAGTGCTTGTTACCGCAAGCACTTTTTTTATTAATGAAACAATATTTGTAACGATTGGTTTATTCGGGAGTCAAAAGAAAAATCTGTTATAGATGGAGAAAATGTTAAATTGGAGAAAAGGATTATTTGATAGCAATTATCAAGTATTTGAGCATGGGCTTTTAAAATTTTCGTTAAATTTTAGTTCCTTAAAGAATACGGCTGTAGCCACTACACAGGGTGGCATTTATTTATTGAAAAGTGAAGGATATTCGGTTCCTGAAACTAAAATCCTGAATAATAAAAATGAGGTTTTAGCGGTAATACGTTATGATTGGTTTGCATTTAAAGCAAAGGTTGCGGTTTCAACAGGTGAGCAATTTGATTGGAGTTTTCAAAATAGTTGGTTAAGCCGTTGGAGCATTAATAACCACCAGGATAAACAGGTAATCTTCAACTCTACTACAAATAGTGGCTTAATCCATAGCAATGTAGATGAGGATTTATTACTATTTACGGGATTGTTTATACGCGAATATTATTCAAGAATTCTTTATGGTTTGATTCTCTTTGTGATTTTTATGTCGACTGTGAGGAGTTTTTTTTAAGTTTAACAGCGTAAAACTTTGTTTCTAATTTATTTACGCCCAGTAATTCAAGATTAGCGATAAATCCTATCGAAATATCCTACAAAAAAGGTAATAGTTTAGTAAATATAAAATAGATTGCTTCGTTTCTCGCAATGACGAACGCTTAAAAAAATTGTAATCTATCCCAAAATCTCATTAATCTTATCTGTTGGTCTTGCTATAATTGCCTTATCTCCTGAAACTATAATTGGTCTTTCGATAAGAATTGGGTTTTCAACCATGGCAAGAATCCACTCATCATCGCTAAGCGATTTTCCTTTGTAATTTTCAATAAAAATCTTCTCTCCCTTGCGAATCAATTCCAAAGGTTTGATGTTAAGTTTTGCGAGCAATTCTTCAAGTAGGCCTTTAGTTGGAGGCGTTTCCAAATAGTAAATCACTTCAAATGGCTTACCACTATTTTCCAACTCTTGCAAAGCCTGACGGCTTTTAGTACATCTGTTATTGTGATAAATCTGAATCATATTATAGTCTATAAACCACTTACTCCACCACTCACCACCAATTTCATTGCATCAGCGGCAGTCATATTTAAATCTTTTACCTTATCTCTTTTAACAATACAAAGCTGACCTGCAAAAGAATAAGAAAGTGGAAAATATACCGCAACTTCGTCGGCCAAATCAAGTTTCTTTAAATCGTTTTGTGTTAAAAAGCCTATCTTTTTCAAATTGCCTTCTACCTCAACTAATACCGGATGATTAAATTTCTTTTCATCACCAACAAATGCTTCGGTTAAATCTTTAATAGAAGAATATATGAAATTGAGCAACGGCAATCGATGCATCATTCTGTGGAACCAATTATACATTGGTTCGGTTACCAAATTGGTTACGAAAATACCGGCTAGTAAAATAATGGTTAAAACCGTTAACAAACCTAAACCAGGAATATTCCTACTCTCGCCAGTACGAGGATTTACACCAAGTATATTATTGACATTCAACCAGCTATCTACCGTTGTTACCGCCCAAACGACAATAAAAATACTCACAGCAATGGGCACAACAATTAATAAACCTTTAATTAAATAGTTTAAAATAGCTTTCCCGACTTTATTCATGCTGCAAACTTATGAAAAAAAGGATTAATTGATTGAATTGTTAAATTGTTTGATTAAACAACAAATAATTACTCAATGATCAATTATACAATTTATCAATTAAGCAATTAAACAATCATATCTATTCATAAAAATAAACTCTTTTCACGCGCTGTGAGATATTGGTTAAAATTTCATAAGGGATGGTATTTATGTCTTCTGCGAGCTGCATAATGGTGTGCTCCTTATTAAAAACTATCGCTTCATCGCCAGCCTTTACGTCCAAGCTTGTAACATCAAGCATTGTCATATCCATACAAATTGAGCCAATTGTGGGCACGATTTTTCCGTTGATAAGCATTTTACCTACACCGTTACCAAAAGCACGGTTGTATCCATCGGCATAACCAATTTTTACGGTGGCAATTTTACCTCCGTTTGGCATTACGCCTCGCCTACTGTAACCAACTGTTTCGCCTGCCGCTAATGTTTTTATCTGCGTTACGGTAGTTCGAAGTACCATTACCGTTTGTAAACCTTTATTATTTTGCAGTCCTCCATCAAAACCATACAAACCAATACCTAAGCGTACCATATCCATTTGCGCATCGGGCCATCTGCTAATTCCCGAAGTATTTGCAATATGCAGCAATGGTTTGTAGCCCAAAATATTCACTAATTCTGCAGAGGTAATTTTAAATTTATCTATCTGCTGCTGGGTAAAACCATCGTGTTCTGCTTCGCCGCTAGCCACTAAATGAGAAAATATACTCTCCACTTTAACCCGTTGATTATCCTTTAACAAAGTTGATATCGCTTCAATTTCTGTGGTATCAAATCCCAAGCGATGCATTCCACTATCAATTTTAATGTGGATTGGATAATTGAAATCGTAATCGGAAAGCGCATTTAAAAAGCTTTTAAAGATTTCGAGACTATAAATTTCGGGCTCGAGCTTATGCTTTATAATGGCTTCAAAAGCGGAAACTTCAGGGCTCATAACCATTATTGGCAAAGTTATTCCGGCCTTGCGCAAGGCGATGCCTTCATCCGCGTAAGCAACAGCCAAATAATCAACTTTATGAAACTGAAGTAAATTGGCTATCTCAAAACTTCCACTACCATAAGAAAACGCCTTAACCATTGCCATGATTTTTATGCCTGGCTTAATTTTAGAACGATAAAACTGAAGATTTCCAACCATCGCGTTTAAATCAATTTCCAAAACCGTATCGTGAATTTTCTGCGTAAGCAATTTACTAATCCGTCCAAATTCAAAACGCCTTGCACCCTTTACCAAGATGGTTTCATGGCTAAAAAGCAAGCCCGGAAAAGCATCAAAAAAAGCATTAGTGTCTTCAAAAAACTGGGTTTCGAACTTATATAGTGATTTATATTTTACAATTTGGGTACCAATACCTATTACTCTAGTAACCTTTTTTTGCGTTAATAGATCAGCAATTTCGGTGTATAAATCCAGCTCATCTTTCCCGGTTTCAAATAAATCAGAAAGAATTACCGTTTTTTTCTCGTGCTGATTTTGTTGGTTTAGAAAATCGAGTGCTATGGCCAGAGAAGAAATATCTGCACTGTAAGAATCATCAATTATAGAGCATTGATTAATTCCATTCTTAAGCTCCAAACGCATGCTTACATGACTGAGTTTTTCCAGTCGTGAATCAGCTTCGGCAGGAGTATAACCCATTGCAAGCATCGTTGCCCAACAAATCATACCATTTTCTATTGAAGCCTTATCTTTAAAAGGAAGCAGACATTCAATTTCTCTATCTTGGAAAATTGCCCGTAAATAGCAGTTATTTTCAATAGGTTCAACTGCGATAATCCTCAAATCTGCTGCTTGATTGGTGCTCCAGCTAAATTTGATTTTGCCTGGCAAATCTTTAAAATTAACTTCATTTACATAATCTGGAGAATAAATAAGCAATTCAGCAGCGGCAAACAGCTTTAACTTTTCGGTTAATTTATCTCTCTTTGAGGCAAATCCTTCAGCATGTGCCTCACCAATGTTGGTTAAAATACCGATTTGAGGTTGGATAATTTCGGCAATGCTTTCCATTTCGTGTTCCGCTGAAATACCAGCTTCAAAAATGCCTAAAGTATTTTCGTTATCGATTTGCCAAACAGAAAGCGGCACACCAATTTGCGAATTGTAACTTTTAGGACTTCGGACAATGTTAAAATCAATAGCAAGAAGCTGATAAAGCCATTCTTTGACAATTGTTTTCCCATTGCTTCCGGTAATACCAATTGTTTTTAAATTAAATTGTTGGCGATGAAACTGTGCGAGTTTCTGCAAAGCAATTAAAGTATTATCAACAATGAGAAAATTACAATCGGGATATTTAGAAACATACTTTTCATCAGATATAACAAAATTTCTGATTTCCTTCGAGTAGGCATCTTCAATAAATTCATGTCCATCACGATGTGATGCCAAAGCAAAAAACACAGAATTTTCTGGTACTAAAACCGAACGACTATCTATAATTAGGTAATGAATAAAGTTCTGGTCATCAACTAATTTAGCATCAGCATCTATAATTTCGGCAATTTTTGAAATGGTATATATCGGACTTAACATTCTTTTTAGTTTCAGAAAAATACGGTAATGGTTTTTATTTTTACGAATTTCAGTAATTAATTATGAAAAGTAGTAACCAGGAACCAAGAATATTAGATAAAAAGCAAGCTTTGGCTAAAGCCGAAAATTTTTGCGTTTATCAGGAACGTTCGCAAAAGGAAGTTCGCTATAAATTGGTAGAATGGGGAATTAGAGGCGATGAACTTGAAGAAATCTTATCAGAACTAATCGTTAATAATTTTTTGAACGAAGAGCGCTTTGCGAAACATTACGCATCGGGAAAATTTAATATAAAAAAGTGGGGGCGCATTAAAATAAAGCAAGGTCTGAAGTTAAAAGGTGTGCCTGATAAAATTTTGCAAAAGGCTTTGTACAGTTTGGATGATGATGATTATATGCAAACGCTGGAAAATTTAGCCATAAAAAAAGCAGAAACTATCCATGAATCTAACCCATTAAAAAGAAAAATTAAGCTTATGACCTATCTTCAAGGAAGAGGATTTGAAAATGATTTAATTTTACTAGCACTGAAAGCCAGCAATTTAAACTAAATATTAAATTTTTAATAAAAAATCTCTTGACAGAAATATAAATCTCTCTATATTTGCATCACCAAAACGAAACAGCATATCGGTTTTGTTCATGCGAAAGTAGCTCAGTTGGTAGAGCACGACCTTGCCAAGGTCGGGGTCGCGAGTTCGAATCTCGTCTTTCGCTCCAAATGCCTTCCTACCAGAGGGCATTTATTTTAAAAGATTAATCGTTCCGACTTGTCGGAATTGACTAATGCTCGGGTGGTGGAACTGGTAGACACGCAGGACTTAAAATCCTGTGCTTTCAAAGGCGTGCGGGTTCGATTCCCGCCCCGAGTACTTCAAAAAAATCGAAATTAAAAACCTTCCAAATCGGAAGGTTTTTTTTTGCCTTGAAATTCATGATACACGTTCTAAATACTTTATTTATATAAATTCATTAGGAGTATTATATTTCTAATCAATTTAATTCACATACTTTAAAACTCAGAGAAACGATGATGTTACTGTTTACTTTCGTTTCGTAATTTATCGCGATGCATTGTACCCCATTCGGATAATGACTGAAGTACATTGCCTAGTGTGTCGGCATAGGCCGTTAATTGGTATTCTATTACAACTGGTTTTTGATTATGAATCACTCTGCTTACAAAACCGTTTAATTCCAAATCTTTCAATTCGCCAGATAAAACACGGGCAGAGATACCTTCAACCGTTCGCTGTATTTCATTAAAACGCTTGTCACCATCTCGAAGCGCTACAATTAACCTCAGCTTCCACTTACCTCCTATTACATATAGTGCATCACCAATTGAACTTAACCTTTGTGTACAATCTGCTGATGTGTGTTTATTTGAGCCTGCCATTTTTTTAACTAATCTTTAGTTTCCTACTAACTATTTATTAGCAAATTTATGTTTTAGATTGATGCTCCAAAAAAGAATTTCAAAATATTTTAAATATTTATTTTAATACAAAAATTATATTTCTATATTTGCAACCCCAAAGGGAATACAGCGATTGTATTAATTATGCGAAAGTAGCTCAGTTGGTAGAGCACGACCTTGCCAAGGTCGGGGTCGCGAGTTCGAATCTCGTCTTTCGCTCTAAATATTTTCCTTACCAGAAAGTATTTATTTAAAACATTAATCATTCCGAATTATCGGGATTGACTAATGCTCGGGTGGTGGAACTGGTAGACACGCAGGACTTAAAATCCTGTGCTTTCAAAGGCGTGCGGGTTCGATTCCCGCCCCGAGTACTTCAAAAAAAATCGAACAGAAACCTTCCAATACGGAAGGTTTTATTGTTTAAAGAGGTTCTATACTTTTAGTGTGAGTTGACTTCGACTGGTAATTAAGTTTTACTATTAACTATTTATCTCCAGCTTATATCCTTTTCCCCTTACGACAACTATGTTGATATTAGGAATGGGCTGTAATTTTTTTCTAAGTTTTGAGATAAACATATCCAGGCTTCGCCCTACAATAACGCCTTCATCTTCCCATATTTCTTTTTGCAACCTGCTTCGTTCTATTATATCGTTAGGGTAAGATGCGAAAATGTGCAATATCCGGGTTTCCGTTCCGGTCAATTCCATTGTTTCTTCATTAATAATAATTTTCCGGTTCTTTACATCAAATAGTGCTGAACCCAAGGATAAGAAATCCCTTTCCAGACTATCGTTTACCACAGGTTGTGTCTTTACAGACTTCAAGAAGAAAAAACCAACAAGTGCTAAGAAAGGCAAGCCGCCCAAGAGCAATTCAATCTTTACTTTGTTTACGGTGGTTGGTTTAAATTTGATGATGACCAAATAAAGTGCTTCGGGTTGCTTTCTTCCCCTGCAGGCTACAATATCATTTTTTTCATTTTTGGAGATTGCAAATCCGTAGACTACGCCGGGTTTTCCGCTATTCAGCACTGTCACTACGTAATCAGCCGCAAGTGGATCTTTAGCCAAAAGGCGTTGCGAAATCTTTACTAAAGAATCTGCCTGAAAAGTAAAGGCACTTTCGAAACTGATTTGATATTCATTTTCAGCAATCTTTTTTACCGGAAGTACCCTTGATGTACTATCGCCAGCTTGTAAAAGTAATTCATGCCCAATTCTGCGAAGTATTATTTCTCTTCTTGCGAGCGTAAAATCATCTCCAGCATTAATATTGAAAGCTACGCAGATTACCGAAATAAACAGCAGCAGCATTACTCCGTAAAGGTATTTAGCTTTGGTTAGGTAGAAATTTTGACGGTCACGCATTATGTCAAGTTTTTATTTACAAAGTTTACAATATTATTTACAATTTAAGTTGCTCTAGTTTAAATATTTAGAGGCAATTTTGTTGAGTAAACTTAAAAGGGTATAAACCATTTATTAAACCTACAAAAAATATGAGAAAACTTGTTTATGCGCTTATCTTATCGCTGATTGTGGTAAGCGGATTAGTATTTGCTAATCGTAGAATTAAAGATGAAAGTCCAGAAAAATCATCGTCAAAACCCATCTCAGACGCTGAAAGAAAGGCGGCATTAAAAATTTGGGAAACCAGCCCTGACGGCATCAGGTTCAAAATCTGGGAGGCATCTCCTAAAGGAAAAAAGGTATATGTAAGTGCCGCAAAAATAAGGAAGAATATAAAAGATTACTCTAATATGGAGGCTACTATAACCTCTCTTTCTCTCCCAACCGGCTCATTATTGGGTTTCGGAGTTATGGTTAAGATTAATGATGAGGATTATATCCTGAGTTTTGGAGCAAATAAACCTGATGAATTTCAAAAATTGCGTAGTCTAAAAGTTAACGATAAAATTACCATTAAAAGCCGTGGCGTATCATATGCGCCAAAGTATTCATATCCAATCCTATCGGGTGACTTTGTTGAGAAAAACAATATGCTAATCTATAAGCGTGTTGCTAGTAAAGGTGGTTGCTAAGCAATATAAATTTTAACAGAAATCTAAGCCATCAGCAATGATGGCTTTTTTTATTAAGTTCACTCTTTATATAACGTTATTATTACGCAGATTAAATCTTTGTTAAAACACTTTTCGCTGACAAACAATCCTTTTTATTTACCGTTATTTCATCAATTATTAAAATTATTCCATTATGATATTAAAAGATAAAGTAGCCGTTGTTTCTGGCGCAGGTTCAGGTATTGGTCGTGCAATTGCATTAACCTATGCAAAAGAAGGCGCTAAAGTTGTAGTTGCCGATATTAATGAAAAACATGCTGAAGAAACAGTTAAATTAATTACAGAAGAAGGTGGAACAGCTTTCTTTGTTAAAGCAGATTCATCGAAAGCAGAAGATAACAAAAATTTGGTAGAAGCAGTGGTTGAAAAATACGGTCGTTTGGATATTGCTTGCAACAATGCGGGTATGGGCGGACCGGCAAAATCAACAGGTGATTACGAGCCAGAAGAATGGGATCGCGTTATTGCATTAAATTTAAATGGCGTTTTTTATGCTTGTAAATATCAATTAAACCAGATGGAAAAGAACGGTGGTGGCTCCATAATTAATATTGCTTCCATTCACGGGCAAGTTGCAGCACCAAATAGCCCTGCTTATACTGCTTCCAAACATGGTGTAGTTGGTTTAACAAAAAACATTGCCGCAGAGTACGCTACAAAAAATATACGCTGTAATGCTGTTGGACCAGGTTATATTGATACCCCTCTCCTTTCTGCCAATCTAGATAAAGCAACACAGAATGCAATCGCCGCTAAAAGTCCGGCCAATAGATTAGGTACACCACAGGAAATTGGAGATTTAGTAGCCTTTCTAAGTTCAGACAAGTCATCATTTACTACTGGAAGCTATATCATTGCAGATGGTGGTTATACTGCGATTTAAAAAGTAATCCTATTTGAAAAGCTCTGGATGTAAATTTCCAGAGCTTTTTTTGTTAGCCGCTATTTACATTACTGATTTCATCTGACCTCAAAAAAATTAAAAATTAGCAGATACAAACAAATATTCCTGCAACCTGTTATATTCGTGCAAACAAGAAGCTGAATCATCCCTTAATGAATCAATTAAATTCTCCACTTTTTAAAGCAATTTTTAATAATGCTATCCCTAGAATAATACTTGCAGCTGATGCTCCTGATTTTTCTATTCTAGATTATAACGAAGAATTTAAAAAAGCTACTTACACGGCAACCAGAGATATAAAAGGCCTCACACTTATTGAGGCATTTCCCCTTGATGAGGATAACCAAGACAGCAGAACTTTATTAAATGGATTAATTTCGGCTATCGAAACCAAGCAAACCGTTAATCTTCCTTCATTTCAATATGATATACCTTCGGCAGATTTAAACTCGACAGAATTGAGTTGGTGGCAATCGGAAATTGTACCTGTTTTTGAAGATGATGAAGTGAAATACTTAATCGTTTCAACACATAATGTTACCGATAAAATTTTAGGCGTAAATGCGCTGGAAGAATCGAAAGAACGCGAAAGTAAGTTAAGCAGAGCACTTGCAGATACCCATGAAGAACTAGCCGCATCGAACGAAGAACTTCAGGCTAATCTGGAGGATTTACTCAGCACAAACGAAGAGCTAACTTCATCAAGAAAAGAACTACAAACCTTAAATGATGAGTTGGAAGAGCGAATTGGAAGGCGAACAGCCGACCTTCAATCGAGCCGTTTGCTATTACAAAACATTATTCAAACTACAAATATTGCCATGACCTTGCTAAAAGGTAGGGATTTAATTATCGAGCAACCGAATCCGCCGATGATTAACATTTGGCAGCGAAAACCTGAAAATGTTATCGGCAAAAAGATAACGGATGTTTTCCCTGAACTGGAGCAACAGCGTTTTCCTAAACTACTGGCAGAAGTGTTTGATACGGGAAAAAGGATTGCCATGCCTGAGGTTCCGGTTGATATATCTTATGAAGATGGAAGGCTAGAATTAATTTACGTTAATTTCTCTTACGATCCGATTTTTGATAAAGATGGTAATGTAGAATATATTTTGGCTACGGTTAACGACATTACCGATATTGTTCAAAGCAGAAAAAACTTAGAGGAAAGTGAAGCTGAACTGCAATCAACAACCGAAGAACTTGCAGCATCTAACGAAGAACTGACGGCAACAAATGAAGAATTAGCCGCTACCAATGAGGAACTTCAAGAAGCACAAGAAACTTTATTTTTAAAGAATGAAGAACTATCAGAAACTGAAGAAAGTTTACGTTTAGCCTTAGCTTCGGGCAATTTAGGCATTTACAGTATCGAACCGGAGACCGGAAAATTTGATATTTCTGCAAAAGCCAGAGAATTTTACGGATTACCCGAAAAAGGAAGAATTACCTGGGCAGATGTAACTAATACAGTTGTTCCGGAATATTTATCGGTAATAGAAAAAGCCCGTGAGAATGCTATAGCAAATAAACAACCCTTTGATGTTCAATACCCTATTCTACAAAGTATAACAAATACTATAAAATGGGTTCGGGTTGTAGGTAAGAGCATCCCTCAAACTAATAATAAACCAGCCCGTTTTTTAGGCGTAATTTTAGATATCACACCTGAAATTGAATATCGCCATACCTTAGAGGAGAGCGAATCCAGGTTTAGAAACATGGCTGAAGCAACTGATGTTTTTATTGCCGTAGGCGATGATACCAGTAATGCAACCTATTTTAATTCTTCGTGGAGCAGACTGACTGGGCGAAGCATGGAAGATTTGCTTGAGTTTGGATGGGTAGATTTGGTTCATCCGGAGGATAGAGATAGATACCTTGCCATTTATCTTGAAGCATTCAAAAACGCAGCGCCTTTTACTGGTGAGTTTAGAATTTTAGACAAGGATGGAAATTATAGTTGGCTATTGGCGAAAGGCAGTCCGCGATTTAATAAAAACGGAGAATTTGCCGGCTATATAAGTTCTAGCGTAGATATTTCCGAATTGAAGAAAGATGAAATCAGGAAAAATGATTTTATCGGTATGGTTAGCCACGAACTTAAAACGCCTTTGACTGCAATTAGTGGTTTTGTTCAGGTTTTAGAATCGAGAGCAAAGAAAAATGACGATGCTTATGCTTTAACTGCGTTAACCAGGGCTTACAACCAGGTTAAAAAGATGACGGTTATGATTAACGGCTTCCTGAATGTTTCTCGTTTGGAATCGGGTAAACTTTTAATTGTTAAAAGCGAATTCCAACTGGATGAACTTTTGAAAGAATTGGTGGAAGAAAGCGACCTAATTCAATTTTCACATAAAATTAACTTATCCGTTTCGGAGCCTATAACCGTTAATGCAGATAGAGATAAAATTGGTAGTGTAATTGCGAACCTTTTGAGCAATGCAGTGAAATATTCTCCATCGGGAACTGATGTTGATGTGAGGTGTGAAATTTTGGATGATAATGCCTTGGTTAGTATTACTGATGATGGCATTGGCATTGAAAAGGAAGACATCGATAAACTTTTTAACCGATATTACAGGGTTGGAACACACCATACTATTTCGGGTTTTGGAATCGGCTTATACCTCAGTTCGGAAATTATTGAGCGCCATAGTGGTAAAATTGGCGTGAGAAGTGAAATCGGAAAAGGCTCTACCTTCTATTTTGAAATTCCCTTAAATCAAATTAGTTAATTCTCGATTGCCCTAAATTTGTCTGGTTTAACCTTTTTCAAATTTCAAATCTTAGTATAACTTTATACCATAAATAATTTACTTATATGGAAAAGATAACTGTAGAAACCCTGGTTAATGCACCAGTTGATAAAGTTTGGACTTATTGGAGCGAACCTGAACGCATTAAAGAATGGACATTTGCTTCCAGCGATTGGCATGCACCTTACGCGGAAAACGATTTAAAAACTGACGGAAAATTTAAAACTACAATGGCTGCGAAAGACGGCAGCTTCAGTTTTGATTTTGAAGGCATTTATACAAATGTTGAAAAGCATAAGAAAATTGAATATGCCCTGGGCGATGGAAGAACAGTTCAAATAACTTTTGAAGCCATTGATGATACAACCAAAATCGTTGAAACATTCGATCCTGAAACACAAAATTCTATCGAAATGCAACGCGGTGGATGGCAATCTATTTTAGATAATTTTAAAAAATATACCGAAGAAATTTAATCTACATCGAGTTAAAAGATTCTTTTTGAAGCATTAAGAATCTTTTAACTCGAAATCTAAAGCCTGTTTAAGTAACAATTCGATTATTATTCGATTTTAATGAGATTTGGCTACTCTTAAATACTTGAAAATTGCTTTCATAATTTACATTTGTGTGTAAATTATACACTATGCCTCGTATATCTCTTTTATATCTATCATTATTTTCGTTTTTTTTAGGAGTTGTTAAAGCAGATGCTCAAATCCTTACGCTAAAAGAGGCGATAAATACAGCCTTAACGAATTATGGAACCATCAAGGCTAAAAATAATTATGCTGATGCTTCGAAATCAACCATCCAACAAGCTAAAAGAGAATACTTACCAAATTTAACTTTACTTGCGCAGCAAGATTACGGAACTGTAAACGGACAGAATGGTCCATTATACGGTTTAGGTTTAGGTACAGCGTCTTCTGGACCTGCTTTGGAGCGCCAAAACTGGAATGCGGCCTTTGGTTCTCTTTACCTCGCAAATGTAAATTGGGATTTTTTCACCTTTGGTAGAATTAAACAGAGAATTGCTGTTGCAGATGCAGCTTATCAACGCGACAAAAATGATTTGGAACAGGAAAAATTTCAGCACGAAATCAGGGTAACCGCTGCATATCTTAATCTGTTGGCGGCACAACGCTTAACAAAATCTCAAGAGAAAAATTTATCGAGGGCAGTCACCTTTAAAAATACGGCTGCCATTCGGGCAAAAAATGGATTAATTGCCGGAGTGGATTCGTCATTTGCAAAGGCAGAAGTATCTAACGCTAAGATAGCCTTAACCAAAGCTAAAGATGTTGAGCAGGAACAAGCCAATCGTTTAGGTGTTTTATTGGGTATAACTGCTATTAACTTTACATTAGATACCGCTGCAATAACCCGAATTCCAGCAAATATGTTAGCCGATACGTTAAAGGATAATCACCCGATATTAAGATTTTACCAAAATAGAATTGAGGTTAGCCAACAACAAGTAAATTATTTTAAACGATTGTATTATCCAACATTTTCATTTTTTGGGGTGATGCAAGGCAGAGGTTCGGGTTTTAGCTCAAACTATCTTTTAGACCAAACTGCATTTAGCAGAAGTTATGTTGATGGCATTAACCCAACAAGAGCAAATTATTTATTCGGTATTGGCGTAACCTGGAATTTAAGCACCTTATTAAAAAACCGACCACAAGTTAAGGCGCAACAATTCACAACTCAAGGGCTTCAAAATGAATACGAACTTATTGACCAACAACTACATGCACAATTAACTTTAGCTGAGGCGAAGCTAAAAAATGCATTAGACAATTATAACGAAGCGCCTGTTCAAGTCAAGGCTGCATCTGATGCTTATCTACAGCGAAGCGTATTGTACAAAAATGGCTTAACCACAATTGTTGATTTAACACAAGCGCTATTTACCTTAAACAGAGCTGAAACTGACCGCGACATTGCTTATACGAATGTTTGGCAGGCTTTACTTTTAAAATCTGCTGCGCTTGGCAATTATGAGTTATTCCTAAATGAATTTTAACCAGACAAATAAATGAATTTAATCCGTTTCGCATTAAGAAAACCCATTTCGATACTCGTTCTAGTCGCTGGTTTATTCTTTTTTGGTATTGGTGCAATTAATCAAATTAAGGTAGATATTCTGCCCCAAATGAACTTGCCCGTAATTTACATTGCGCATCCCTTTGGTGGTTACACGCCAAACCAAATGGAAGCTTATTTTGGAAAGCAGTATGTTAACATTTTACTATTCGCAAATGGTATAAAAAGCATCGAAACTAAGAATACCCAAGGTTTAATGCTGATGAAATTAACCTATTACGAAGGCACAAATATGGCACAGGCCGCAGCCGAATTAAGTGCGCTCTCTACCCGGGCGCAGGCCATATTTCCACCTGGCTCTCAACCACCGTTTGTAATCAGGTTCGATGCATCTTCTCTTCCCGTTGGTCAACTTGTATTAAGCAGCCCAAAGCGTTCAAATAACGAGTTGCAGGATTTGGCAAATACGTATGTTCGTCCGAGTTTTTCTGCTATTCCGGGTTTGCTTTCCCCTGCCCCGTTTGGTGGTAGTCCGAGAACCATCGAAATAAATGTGAACCCATCCTTATTACGTTCGCATAACTTAACTGTTGATCAGGTTGTAGAAGCCATTCGATTAAACAATCAAACGGCCCCATCTGGGAATATCAGAATTGGCGACAAAAACTACATCACCCCTACAAATTATACCATTAAAAAAGTTAAAGATTTTGAAAGCATTCCATTATTTAAAGGCAGTGTTCAAAATTTGCAATTACGTGATGTTGCTACTATAAAAGATGGTGCCGATTTAGTTGCAGGTTACGCCTTAATTAATGGAAAACGCTCTGTTTATTTAAGTATCGCTAAATCTGGTGATGCATCAACCTGGGATGTGGTGAAAAACCTAAAGAAAAACCTACCCAATATACAGAGTTCACTGCCCGAAGATGTTCAGCTTTCTTACGAATTTGACCAATCTGTTTACGTTATCAATGCAGTAAAAAGTTTAATCAGCGAGGGTGCTATTGGTGCAATTTTAACCGGATTAATGGTTTTACTTTTCCTTGGAGATAAAAGAGCAGCTTTAATTGTAATCTTAACCATTCCAACATCAATCATTGCGGGGGTTTTATTCTTAAAATTGTTTGGTCAAACCATAAACATTATGACTTTAAGCGGTTTGGCTTTAGCAATAGGTATTTTGGTTGATGAATCTACAGTTACAATAGAAAATATCCACCAGCATTTTGATATGGGTAAACCGAAAGCACTTGCCATTTGGGATGCCTGTAAGGAAATCGCTTTCCCGAAACTGCTTATTTTATTCTGTATTTTAGCGGTTTTTGCACCGGCATTTACCATGACCGGAATACCTGGAGCACTGTTTCTGCCTTTGGCTTTGGCCATTGGTTTTTCAATGGTTGTGTCGTTTTTACTGTCGCAAACCTTTGTTCCGATAATGGCGAACTGGTTAATGGTTGCACACCCGGCGAAAGGTGCTACACATCATCCTGGAATTACGCAGGATGAAGCTGACTTTATAGAATCTGGAATACCAGTTGAATCTGAGAAGAACACGTTAAATCAGCAGAAAATAACTCATAAAGATAAAGCCACCAAAATCAGTTTTTTTGATAGATTCAGAAATCGATTTATGCGATTTTTAGATAGAATATTGCCTTATCGGAAATCGGTTGTTTTAGTTTATTTGGTATTGATTATCGGCTCTGCCGCATTATTACTAGCCAATATTGGTCGCGATGTATTGCCTCGTGTAAACTCGAGCCAATTTCAATTAAGGCTACGAGCGGCCGATGGTACACGCTTAGAACGCACAGAAGAAAAGGCCAATATCGTTTTAGCTGAATTGAAAAAAATGGTTGGAGAAGAACACGTTGGTATTTCATCGGTTTATGTTGGACAACACCCGGCTCAATTCTCAGTAAATCCAATTTATTTGTTCATGACTGGTCCGCATGAGGCCGTTTTTCAGGTAAACTTAAAAGATTTTGAAGAAGACATGGATGATTTTAAAGATGATTTCCGTGCAAAAATTAAAACTGTTTTACCAGATGTTAAGCTATCCTTTGAGCCAATTGAGCTAACAGATAAAGTTTTAAGTCAGGGTTCGCCAACGCCAATAGAAGTTCGCATCACCGGAAAAAATAAAAAACTAAATGAAAAGTATGCAAATAAAATACTAGCCGAATTAAAGGAAATTCCTTACATGAGGGATGTTCAAATTGCACAACCGATAAAGTATCCTTCATTAAATATTGATATTGATAGAACCAGAGCCGCACAGATTGGTGTAGATATGGCCGATATTTCCAGGTCGCTAATCGCATCAACCTCTTCATCCCGTTATACGGATAAAAACATTTGGCTTGATGAAAAGGCGTCGCTTCCTTACAGTGTTCAGGTTCAAGTGCCTTTAAACCAAATGAATGACAAGGATGATATCGGTGAAATTCCTTTATTAAAAAATGCGGCCAGACCTGTTTTAAGCGATGTTGCAAAAATCACACCTGATACTACTTATGGAGAGAACGACAATGTTGGTGCAATGCCTTTCTTATCGGTTACTGCAAATCTGTACCAAACCGATTTAGGAACAGCATCAAAAGATGTAGAGTTAGCCATTAAAGATTTAGGAGATTTGCCTCGGGGATTAAATGTTGCAACAATAGGTTTAAGCAAAGTATTAACCGAAACTTTAGATAGTTTACAATCGGGCTTGTTGGTTGCAATTGTGGTTATCTTTTTGATGCTTGCTGCCAACTTTCAGTCATTTAAAGTTCCTTTGGTTATTTTGGCAACCGTACCTGCGGTAATTTTGGGTTCGCTCCTATTGCTAACCATTACCGGTTCAACATTGAACCTACAATCTTACATGGGTATAATTATGTCGGTTGGGGTTTCCATTGCAAATGCGGTATTGCTGATTACCAATGCTGAAGAATTGCGAAAGCAGAATGGAAACGCAATGCATTCGGCCAGAGAAGCTGCTGCTTTAAGGTTACGCCCAATTATTATGACCAGTATTGCCATGATTGCAGGTATGCTGCCAATGGCTATCGGGCATGGAGAAGGTGGCGGCGCAGTTTCTCCACTAGGCAGGGCGGTAATTGGAGGTTTATTGGCTTCTACCTTTGCTGTATTAATTGTATTACCGCTTGTTTTTGCTTGGGTTCAAGGTAAAGAAACCACAGATTCCATTTCTTTAGACCCTGAGGATGAAGAAAGTACGCATTACATCAAAAGTTTAAAAGAAAACGCATAACATAGAAAAAATGAAAAAACATATATATTCAAAGGTATTTTTTGGCTTGGCGATGGGTTTAACAACCATAGTTTCTGCCTGCAATAGCAATGAAAAAAAGGCAGAAAAAAAGCAAGTAGAGGTAAAAATTGCAACATTTAACTTAACCAAAGAAAAACTATCAACCCAGATAAATTTACCGGGTGAATTAATCGCATTGCAACAGGTTGATTTGTATGCGAAAGTAAGCAGTTTTGTAAAAACCTTAAAGGCCGACATTGGATCGGAAGTTACAAAGGGGCAATTGTTAATGACTTTGGAAGCACCTGAAATGAATGCCCAGCTTTCTGCGGCACAATCCAGGTTAAAGGCTCAGGAAGCTGTTTATACCGCCAGTAAAGCAAATTATAATCGTTTGTACGAAACCAGCAAAACACCCGGAACCATTTCCACTAATGATTTGGACCAGGCTTTAGCCAGAAGAAATGCCGATTTAGCACAGCTTGAAGCTGCAAAAGCTGCGTACAAAGAGGTGGGCACAATTCAAAACTACCTGGAAATCAGAGCGCCCTTCAATGGAATTATATCTGCAAGAAATGTGAATTTAGGTGCATACGTTGGTCCTTCTGGCAGAGGTTCAGAATTGCCGCTTTTCACCTTACAAAACCAGAAAAATTTACGTTTGGCTGTTTCCATTCCTGAAGTTTACACTGGTTACTTAAAGCAAGGCGATGAGGTAAATTTTACGGTCAAATCTATCCCAAGTAAAACATTTACGGCTAAAGTTAAAAGATTATCAGGGGCTTTGGATTTAAGGTTACGGGCTGAAAGAATAGAAATGGATGTTGCGAACCAAGATAAAGCGTTGTTACCTGGAATGGTTGCAGAAATTAATATTCCGCTTCCTGCAAATTCAAGTACATTCATCATTCCGAAAAACTCATTGTTAGATACAAGTGAAGGCTTATTTGTTTTAAAGGTTGAGGAAAACAAAGCCATAAGAGTTGCTGTGAAAAAAGGTCGCGAAACGGATGATAAAGTTGAGATTTTTGGAGATTTAAAAGAGGGAGATAAATTGATAACCGAACCAAATGAAGAAATACACGACGGTTCGCCAGTAAAAATTTAATCAAATTAGCTTTGAAATTAAATATATTTTAATTTTGAAAGAACGCTCTATTTCAAATGAAAGATTTTTTTCCGGCACAGTATTCTACTTTATCGTCAGCAGCGCTGAATAAGCACATTGCTAGCTTCTATAATTTGCAAGATTTTAGTTGCAGACTATTGATTAGAAATGTGAGTGATACTTATATTTTAGAAAACGGTGCCCAGAAATTTATCTTTAAAGTTTATCGAGATGCGCATAGAAAACTTAAAGAAATTGAAGAAGAAGTAAAACTGCTCAATATTTTAAAGAATGAAGGGCACTCTGTTTCTTATCCAATTAAAGACAATGCAGGAAATTATATTCAGCAATTTAATGCCATTGAAGGTGTAAGAAATGGTATTTTATTAAGTTACGCAGAAGGAAAAGTTGTCCAGGATTTAGATAGTGATGAGTTACAAAACCTGGGGATTGCAATTGCGAAAATGCACCAAACTACAAGCAATATCAGCTTAAACAATCGTCAGGAATTTAATTTTAATACAACACTTTTAGAGCCATTAGCAACTTTGAAAATTCACCTGACAAGTATGCCTGAAGAATATTCATATCTTGAAGAAATAGCGGCTAAGGTGATAAACAAATTCAACGACTTTGATACTGAAAACTTCAGTATTGGAATTTGCCACTATGATTTCTTTCCTAAAAACTTCCATATTAATCAAACAGGAAAGATAACTTTCTTTGATTTTGACTTTGCTGGAGAGGGCTATCTGGTAAACGATTTAATGACTTTTTTAAACCATTTTTTCTTCCATAGGTTAAATAATTTAATCACTGCTGAACAAGCAACTAAAGACTTTGATCTATTTTTAGCTGCCTATCAAACCGTAAAAAACTTAACAAATGATGAACTCGAAGCCATTCCATATTTAGGCATCACCTTCCACATTTTCTTTTTAAAGTTCTTTTATGATAATTATGATGATTGGTCTAATACATTTTTAACACCAAGATACGTTAAACACCGTGTAGATTTGATAAAGAAATGGGTAGTGATGTATTGTAATTTCTAAACCTATAAAGAAACAAAATAAAGCTTTAATATTCAATATCAGAATGTTAACTTAGCTAAACCCCTTAAATAATTACTTATGGATCAGAAAATCATCACCCTTTACGATAAATTTACACATAGCCAATTAAGCCGTAAGGAATTTATGAAAAAGCTAGCTATCCTAACAGGAAGTACAGCTTTGGCACTAACTGTTTTACCGCTGTTGGAGAATAATTATGTTTCGGCTGCTGGCTTTGAAAGTGATGACATCACTTCAGAAGAAGTAAATTTCCAGGGTGTTGATGGTCAAATGAAAGCCATTTTAGCCAAGCCAAAAGGAAAGAAAAAATTAGGTTCGGTATTGGTTATACATGAAAACAGAGGTTTAAATCCGCATATAATTGATGTAACTAAACGTGTTGCTGCTGAGGGCTTTATTGCATTAGGTGTAGATGCACTCTCTCCCTTTGGCGGAACGCCGACGGATGAAGATAAAGGACGCGAACTTATCGGAAAACTTGATCCCGTTAAAAATCTACAGAACTATTTAAACGGATTAGATTATCTCAGAAAGAGTAAAGACGGCAATGGCAAAGTTGGTTGCGTAGGCTTTTGCTGGGGCGGTGGAATGGCAAATAAACTGGCCGTAAATGACCCAAAATTACAGGCTGCTGTTGCTTATTATGGAGCTCAACCAAATACGGCCGATGTTTCTAAAATAAAAGCCAGCGTTATGATGCATTACGGTGGTTTAGATGAACGCATTAATGCCGGAATTCCAGCATACGAAAATGCACTTAAAGAGCATAACATAGATTACAAAATTTACATTTATGATAATGTAAATCATGCTTTCAATAATAACACATCGCCAACACGCTACAATGAAGCTGCTGCGCAATTAGCTTGGCAGAGAACCATAGAATTGTTTAAAAGTAAATTGGTATAAAAAATTTAAAATGAAAATCCGCCCAATGAAATTCATATTAGGTTGCATTACAGCAATAATATTTTTATTCGCCTGCTCAAAAGGCCCGGCTAAAATAGATGAAGTCGAAATTACCACACCAACACCTGGTGGGCCAATTACAAGCTCAAATAGTCCTTTTAAAAACTATCTTGGCGTAAATGCATTTGAGTGGGATTTTGTAGAACCTAATCAATCAAGTGTAACAAGCGAGACCAGAATGTCTCTCATCAAATCTTTCGGTGGAATCAGACATTATTTGGATTGGGAAAAAATGGAATCAACCGAGGGGCAATATACCTACAACCCCGCACATTCGGGGGGTGCGTATCTTGACGTAATTTATACCAGGTTAAAAAACGACAATATAGACTTGCTCGTTTGCATGAAAAATATTCCAGCATGGCTGATGAATACTTATCCTAGCGACCAAAGAGGCACAGATAATACGCCTGTAAACTACGGTGCAAGCAAGAGCAACCCAGATTCTTACCTTAAACAAGCCAAGATGGCTTTTCAGTTTGCTGCCAGGTATGGCTCTAACAAGAATATTGATGCCAGTTTGGTAAGCGTTAATACAAAACCCAGGTGGACTGCCGATGAGCCTAATACATTAAAAACCGGACTTGGTTTAGTCAAATACATCGAATGTAATAATGAACCTGATAAATGGTGGGCTGGTACGAAAGCACAACAAAGTGCAGAAGAGTATGCAGCCAACTTATCTGCATTTTATGATGGAAACAAGGGAAAAATGGGTAAAAATGTTGGTGTAAAAAATGCTGATCCGAATATGATTGTAGTAATGGCTGGTTTGGGCGGTGCAAATCCAGAGTATGTTGCAAAAATGGTTGAGTGGTGCCGCAAAAACCGTGGTGTTAGGGCTGATGGAACAGTAGATTTATGTTTCGATGTAATTAATTACCATTTATATGCTAATGATGCATTTCAAAATGGAGGAACAGCTACAAAAGGTGTTGCGCCAGAACGCTCAGAACTTGGCACAGTTGCAGATAGCTTTGTTAAAATGGCTAAGACTAGCGCTCCTGGAGTAGAAATTTGGGTTACTGAAACTGGTTATGATGTTGGTAATACGCCACAAGGTGCTATCGCAATTGGTTCAAAATCGACTTTCATTACTCAGGCAGATTGGAATTTAAGAACATCATTACTTTACGCCAGACATGGAATTTCAAGATGTATGTTTTACATGCTTGATGATGCCGGCGGTCTACAGAATAAAATTCAGTATAGTTCATCTGGGTTCCATGACGACTTTAAACCAAGGCCATCTGCCGATTATATGTTACAAACTAAAAATCTGATTGGTAATTACGCTTATTCGGCAACATTAAATAACGACCCAATTGTGGATTTATACAGATTGGATAAGAAAGAAATTTATGTTTTAACTATTCCAGACCAGAAAGGTAGGGTTGCTAATTATCAGCTGGATTTGGGCACTGCTACACAAGCAATTATACATACTTTGCAAGTTGGCAAAAATGAAATGGCACACAGAACTGTGAGTGTTACAAACGGAAAGTTATCTGTAGAAGTTACAGAAACGCCAATCTTTGTAGAAAAACTATAATAATATTTTTTCGATTAACTCAGCGCAAAATACCTGAGTTAATCGAAAATAATTTCTTAGTAGAGCAAACGGTAAATAAATCCTTTATTACCTGCTAAAATAACCACATTTCCGGTCTTAGCTTTTTGTACAGAATTAAAACTTACATCAGAAATATGCGTCCAGGTTTCGCCCCCATCTGTAGATATATCTGTTCCAGATGTTCCGGTAGCGATAAGCGTTTCAGCATTTATGTAAGTAACCGCCGAGCGATAACCGAAGACAGGTGATTTTGGCTTCCTCCAGCTTTTTCCTCCATCATCAGTTAAAACAACATTGTTGCTGTTATCTTTATCTTTCACATAATTCCCTCCTACGGCAATACCTTTATTTGAATTATAAAAATCGATAGAAAATGGTCCGGTTGTAGATTCCCCTTGCCAAATTGGGCAATTAAAAACTTCCCAGTCTGAGCCATAATTTTTGGAGTGATAAATATGAGCAATCGAACCACCAGTTGCAATCCATACCTTTCCATCAGGAAGTGTTTTTATTGTTGTGCCACTGGCTGCAAATCCTGCTTCGCCTTTAACAAGCAACGGATTCATTTTTGAAGATATGTTTTTCCAGGATTTACCTCCATTTGATGATTTTAACAACTGCATTCTGTTATCAATTGGGTCGCCGAAAATTATAGCTTTCTTTTTATCCCAAAAACCCAAACCATCTAAAAAAATTGCGGTGTCTGTATTTTTATAAGTTTCAAGCCACGTTTCACCGCCATCGATAGTTTTTAAGACATAAGCCGGGCTACCCGCATTAACAATAATTGCTTCCAATTCATTAAAAGCTTCAATATCTCTAAAATCGAGGTTCTCGTAGCCACTGGGTTTAATCCATTTCCAGCTTAACCCGCCATCTAAGCTTTTGCCAACTGTGCCATTACTTCCGCTTACCCAAATCACTTTATCATTAACAACACTTAAGCCACGAATACTGGTTTTGGTATTTTCATTTAAAGGCTTCATCGAGTAGTTCTGCGCAGCGCAAAAAAAAGGTGCCAATATTAGGCACCATAGTAATTTTTTCATTTATCAACTTATTTAACACGTTTAAAACTTTCCGAACGGCCAAGTAAAGATATTCCAATGTAACCTCTAACCGTCATAACATCATTGCCTTTCAGAGAGATATTACAACTGTAGGTTTTTCCACTTTTAGGGTCATAGATGGTACCATCGGTCCATTTGCCATCATTATAAACGAAATCCTTTAAAATCTCTAAGTTTAAGAGCGGTCTACTTTGCAAGCTTGCGTTAGGATTTTTTCCATCCACTTTTGGTTTTCCGTTTATGTTTGGCTCTTTTAACCAAGCTAACTTTCCGAAATATTTATCGCCTTTTTTGTAAATTTCAATTTGTCCTTCGCCAGATGGATTTAACCATTTACCAACAATTGCATCCTTGTTTTGTGCAAACGTAGTTGAAGCCAATGCTACCAAAAGCAGCATTAAAATAGGGAACTTTCTCATAATCGATTTCTATTTAGTGTTTTTAAAGATAATAATTTGACCTTTTGATCCAAACAAATAATAAAGCAAAAAATAATGAGAAAGTTTTATTTAAGATAAATTACTTTGAAACGATGGGTAAATATTTCTGGCGATAAGCAAAAAACAAGAATAGGTTAAATAAAAGCATTACGGCTACCATAGGCAATTCTTTCGGACCCAGATAAGCATGGTAAAGAAAAATATTTAAAGTAATCGGGAATAGAATAATTGCTGCCAATGGCGCAGTTCTGCCGAAAATAAGTAAGATACCACCAACAAGTTCTGTAACTTTTATTAATGGCATTAAATATCCTGTAACCATAACACCAGCCATAAAAGTTGTTTGGTCGGCCGACATTTGAGGAGCTTCTGGCATCAATTTAAAAAAATAACTCACCGAAGCGAATAGGTACATAGCACCTAAAAGTACCCGAATAATAATTACTGCAATTTTCATATAGTTTTTAGTTTTAGTTTATTAAAAATAATAAAATATTAATGATGTTGATGAAGTATTCAATCTTCTTTCTCCAACTTTATATCCATTAAAGCCGTCCAGGCGTTACTGGTTGGTTGCTCCCACTTGCCTTCAATAGTTTTCCCCATCGCAGTAATTTCGCCCTTAAAGCGTTCTCGTTCAGAAACAATGGTTATTTGATTGTTTTTAAAGTGCATAATTGAAATGTTAATACTGCCATTATTATCAAAAGAATGGCTCGTAAATTCATTTTGATGCTCACCCTGACCTATTATCTCCATCGATTTTACCGGTTCCCCATCAATCGTCACATCAACTGTATGAATTACAAATTTCGAACCCTGCATCCATTCGTAAGTATCATAACCAATAACTTTCTTCCCGTCGACAGTTTTGCCTGTAGTTATCCATCGACCTATAAATGAATTTAACTCTTTCATAATAAACACTTTAAAACAAAAGACTTCAAGTCAATATTTTGTTTTAAGAATTTTGAATACTACATATAATTCATCCCGGGATAACCAAGTAATCTACGCCAAAGCGCAATCTGACCGATACAATTTGCTTCGCGATAAATTGTAAAGGATACCATATCGTACAAAGTCATTTTCATGCCCGGCATTTCAATTTCCGCATTTAGTTTTTCATCATCAGCATTGATTAAGGCAGTTTGCAATTCGGCAGCAACATAATCCCAATCTTTTAAAAAATCTTTTAAACTTGGATATTTGGCATCATCAATAATACTGTGATTATCTTTAAAAAGTTCTAATGTTGATGAATCTAAATTTAGGCCTAAAGATTTCGCCAGGTAGTACCTTCCGTCAACAATGCTTCCGGTTATCCATGCAATATGATTAGCTTTAGTATCCAGTCGCTTTTGTGCATCTTCTTCCGCGATGCCTTCTAAAGCTCTTTTTAAAAAATCGGTATGCATTTCATACAACACAATTAATCCATAGGTTCTTTCGCTATTCGGTTTCGTTTTCATAGGTATATATTTATTGATTTAACAATAATAAAGTTACAGCTATCTAATGCGTTAATCAATTCCTATAAAAGTCAATTTTAGGGTGCATTCAAGACAAATTTCATATATTTACTATTGAGCTAACCCTATCCAAAAATGAATAAAATCGCTATTTTACTTCCAGAGGAATACAAATTGTTAAGCATAGCTGCAATTTTAGAAGTTTTGGAAACTGCCAATAAATTTCAGGTAGATAAGGCTTCGAAAAAAGCTTTTGACATTACTTTAATTACCTTGGATAACAGCGTTGATGGCTTCTTCAAAACTTATCAAAGCGAAAATATTTCTGCAAATTCAAAGTATGATTTAGTTTTAATCCCATCATTTACTTCAGATAATATTAGGAATACGATATCCTTAAACAGCGCATTTATTCCCTGGCTTATAAAACAATACAATAAAAAAACTGAGATAGCTACATTTTGTACTGGTGCTTTTTTACTTGCTGCAAGAGGTTTGCTAGATGGTAAAGCGGCAACTACTCATGTTGATGCTTGCCCGGCTTTTGCGGCCGCTTTTCCGGAGGTTCGGTTAAAGCCTGATAAAACGGTGACTCAGGATGGGCAACTTTATACTAGCGGTGGCGCTACCTCTACCTTTCACTTGCTTCTATACTTGCTTCAAATAAATTGTGGAAAAGAGCTTGCCATAAAGACGGCTAAAATTTTTGCTATAGATATGGACAGATCGAACCAATCTTATTTTAGTTCTTTCCAACCCTCAAGGCACCATAATGATGACATTGTGGCATCGGCGCAAGATAAAATTGAAAGCAATTACCAGGATGTGGCTACAATTGAAGAAATGATTAAAGATATTCCATCGAGCAGAAGAAATATTGTTAGAAGATTTAAGCAGGTTATTGGCATCACACCCATCGAATATTTGCAACAGACGCGTATTGAGGCTGCAAAAAAATTACTGGAACAAACTGCCCAGCAGATGACAGAAGTAATTTACAACTCTGGCTATAACGACCCCAAGGCATTCAGAAAAATATTTAGGAAGACAGTTGGTATGACACCAACGCAATATCGAGATAAATTTCAGGTCAGGTAATTTTGATGATCTAGATCATCAAACAGCTCGATTTTGTGTAAACAAAACAATACAATTAAAAATAAATCTAAATAATAAAATAATTGTTCTTATCTTAACGTTATAGTTATTTCAACCAGATAATTATCTTAATTATGAGCACATTTCTTCTAATTATTGGTTCCTTCTACGTGGTTTCACTTTTTTCAACGGTTTACAGTTATTATTCTGCAGAACCAATGCCAAGAGATTACGAAAAATTGTAGAATGCGTTTCAGCTGAAAATGAAACGATTGAATACCTGCGTAGATTACGTAAGGTAGTTTTTCTATATATCAGATTTTTGGAATGTTTTACTTGATAACCAATACTACACCATCATTTTTTATTTTGTAGTAATATTCGTTTTGTGTACTGTGTTTTAGTACCTGAATAGCGATTACTTCGCCAAATTTTTTATCGAAGCTTATAATATCGCCTTTCTTGACCCGATCCAGAACAGATGCTTTCGTATATTTCGAAATATTTATCATGACAATCCTCTCCTTTATCTATCTAAGCAACAATAAATTACAATTAATGTTTTATTAACAGCAATTAAATGTTTGGTTAACAATCTTTAACTAAAACACAAAACTTATTTCGAAAATTATTTATTATTTTAACCAAATGATTCCCAAAAAAATAAATTTATTCCTGTTGGTGTTAGTATGTCCGATTGCTTTGCTTGCTCAGAATAATAATAACGGTCAAAATAAATTTTCAGTATCGCCAGCTTTCGAACTTTTGCGTTCAACGCACAGTAATTTTTTTTATGCGCCATCCATCAAGGCAAATTATGAATTTGAAAATGGTTTAGAACCTGGAGTGGGCATAGAATACGCTACAACTCCGATACACCATGATAATGGTTTTGTATTATATAAATTGAGGTTTTTGCCTGTGTATGGCAACTTAAAATACAACTTTAAAGGCAAGGGCAAAATTAGACCATATGCAGAAACATCGCTAGGTGTTTCTTTTAACAATTATGATATTGCGGAAGACCCAACACCAAACGATAAATCGAAAGTAAGCGAGCAAGGTTTTTTTGTTTACACAGGTTTTGGCGCAAAGTATAGCTTAACACCTAAGCTTAAAACTTTTCTGAGCATTGGCTTTAAAGGTTATAAAATGAGTACAAACGATTTAGACATTAACCCTCATGGCTTATCATTTATGTTAGGTTTTAGTTTTTATTAGATGAAAAAATTAGCAGTAATCATTTTATGCTTTGGTCTATTTGCATTAAGTGGCTGTGCCTTATTCAAAAAAAACAGGGTTTCGCAACATAATGGAATAGAGCGAACTGAGTTTAATCTGCCCATTTTTATTTATAAATCTAAAATAGCAAACTCTAAAAAACTGCTTATTTTTTTATCTGGCGATGGTGGCTGGATAAAGTTTGAAGACGATTTATCGCTACAATTTGCCGACAAAGGTTTCAATACGATTGGCATTAATTCAAGAAGTTACTTTTGGAAACAGAAAACACCTGAAGAAGCCGAAAATGATGTAGCACAGCTCATTAGAAAGTATGCACTTGAATATAAAACTAATGAAATTTATCTTTGTGGTTATTCTTTCGGGGCGGATGTACTTCCATTTATTTACAAACGATTACCGTTTAGGGCGAAAAGACATGTTCAAGCTTTAGGTTTGTTATCTCCCTTTGCCACAACAGATTTTATGGTTCACTTTTCTGATTTAACCAACACTTCTTCTGATAATTATCCGCATAAGGTTAATGAGGAAGTAAAGAAACTTTTGGTTGTGCCTATTTATTGCTTTTATGGCAATGATGAGAATGAAAAAGCGTTACAAACCATAAATCAAAAGAATTTCCATTTGATATCATTATCTGGCGACCACCATTACGAAGAATCAGAATACGAAAAAATTGTTTCGGTTTTTGCCGCTAAAAAATAAAACATGTACAAATTATCCTTAATAATTTCCTTCTTATTTACTATAGCTTTTTGTAAAGCACAGGATATTTCAAAGTTCCCATTGCAAACTATTGCTAAACCAAGTGCACAACACCTAATTTTTTATATAAGTGGCGATGGTGGCATGAATAGTTTTTCGCAAAGTTTAACGCAAGGCTTAGCGGACAAGAATTATGCTATAGTAAGCTTGGATAGCCGAAAATATTTCTGGGAACAAAAAACGCCAGAAAAAATGGCGCAAGATTTTAATCAGATAATTGTGCATTACTTAAAACTTTGGGATATAGATGAATTTTCTATTCTTGGTTACTCATTCGGTGCTGACGCGGCCATATTTTTAACGCCAAGACTTAATAAGGAACCTCAGCAAAAAGTTAAATCGACTGTTTTTCTATCTCCATCTACCTCAACAGATTTTGTAATTAAACTTACAGATATGATCGGTTTTGGCAGCAAAGAAGCGAAATACAAAACGCTACCAGAATTAAACAAAACGTCAATTCCTCAATATTTTATCTTCGGTAAAGATGAGGAAAGCGATTTTTTCAAATCCATTCCCGATAGAAAAAACATTACAAAAGCATTAATACCCGGCTCGCATAAGTTTAATAACGATATTAAGAAAGTAGTTTCAACGGTTTTATTGGGTTTGAATTAACTTCCTTCAGAAATTCTCTTTAACGCATTTGGAACTTGCAACAAGTGATAGTTGTGACTGTAAATTAAATACTTTTTGTTCCACGACGGATAAAACTTTTCCTTATATTTTCTTAGACCTTTAAACTGAGCAAAAGCCTTTAGATTCTCGTAAGCGTATTTAATGGTTTTCTGCGTTAAATCGATTCCATCAATGCCTGAAAGTGGAGCTAAACCCATATTAACACTGGTGTAGCCTTCCTCTTTCAAATAGAGAAACGTTTTAGCCAAAAGCATATCTAAAACACCATTTGGTGCATCAGTTTCTTTTCTGATTAAATCGTATGTAGCTTCTCCTGGTGCATAATCAGGAACAATATTTAGGAAAGCGTAAACTTTTTCTTCCTCATCTTCTATGGTTAGTATCGTTTGGTTTTTTAATATCGATTTATCAAAAATACCTTGTGTAAAAGCCACTTCTTTTTGATTTAAATCTCTCAACCAATTATCAGAAACGGTTTGTAACTTTTGTAAAAACCCTTCCTTTTGAGGCCCTTCGTATACTTTAAAAGTAAATCCCTCGCCTGAAAGTCGATTTATGGCACTTCTTGTCGTTTTCATTTTTCCACCTTCAATGGTAAAGGCGGTCAAGTTTAACACAGCTTCTTCTCCGATTGGGATAAATTTTTTCCCTATTGATTTATAAAAGCCCAAGGATTCTTCTGGTACACGATAATAAGCAGCAATAAAACCATTTTCCTGACAACGTTCTTCAAACTTCTTTATCATCGCAACCTTATCTTCCTGATTTTCAGCAACCGGATCTTCTAAAACCAAAGCAAAATGACGGGTAATTTTAAAGCTGATGAATGCGGTTCTGTTTTCGTTGAAATAAATAAATTTATCGGGATAAGTTTTAAAGTAATCTAGCGCAGAATTGCCGTGTTTTTTCATCAATTCATCAGCTTCGGTAAAGTCCTCCGGCTTATTATAAGGAGTAGAAAAGTATGGTTTTAATAAACTGAAGATGATGAAAAGTATCACGATTCCACTTGCGGCATAAATGGATTGTTCGAAATGCACACCAAAATTGGTTAAAGGACGTAAAGCCTTATCATCAATAAAAAAGATAACTTTTAGTACCGCTTTAACAGAATCGATAAATTTGAAGTTTACGCCAAAGTGCCTCTTCTCCATAAAATAAAAACCAAGCACACCATAAGCAAAAACGGCCGAAATGGCGTAAATAAATACCGTGTAGCTTATTTTTACAAATTTTGGGTGAGGTTTCAACTTGTAATTATCACGGGTGTAAAATAAAGACGAGCCTGCAATTAGGGCTAAGATGGCCTCTTCATAATCTGCTGCTTTTAGCAAATGGCCTAAAATTGAAAACAGTGTTAAAGCAAGCGCAACGTACCAAGCCCTTTTAGAACCTTGCAAAAGGAAAATGCTAATCATGACCAAAATCAAACCGAAGATTAATACCAAGGCATTACTGGTTACTATTAAATCTTCAGGTAAAATATCTTTAACAAGTCTTAACCTGGTTGGTATAGCCGGACTGATGGATGAAATAATATTTACGACACCGAGAATCAGGATAATAAATGCAGGTAAAACTCTCAGGATAATACTATCCTTTTTAAGTATAAAACTGATTATCCCTCCAATTAAGGGTAACCAAAATTCGAAAAAGCGAAACATTAAAGTTATTGTGGCAGCTGCAACCAATGGAAAACCGAATTGACCTAATATAAATGTCAATGATACTTCGATTGTTCCTAATCCGCGTAAAAATGGGGAGGCAATAAGCAAAATAACCATTACAATGTAACCAACAATAGCCGCAGGGATACTCGCTTCAAAACCTAAGGCCAACATACAGATATACAAATGTACTATGCCAATAAATTCGATTAAGATAGAAATAAGCAAGGTTATCCAGAATTGTTTGCGACTGATTTGTTGCTCAATCATATCATCTAAAATGGCCGAAAGTGATGGTCTGATTTTGGATAAATAACGATAAGCCCAACCCTTTTTCGAGATGGAAAATATTGCAACGAACAATAAAACAGTGAGCAGAATCAAGAAACCGAAACTGATCAGTTCTGTATTGCCCAATTTTGTAGAAAGCAGGGCAATACCCAAAACTGGTATGGCTACAACAACCACAGATAAAATACCACAAAAGGCAAATAGCGTTGAGGAAAGGTGGATTTTCGATTTGGAAATACCTTCCTCCTCTATTTCTTTAGTGAAAAATATCAAGGATGAAAATCCTCCGGCAGGAAGAAAAATACTGATTAAATTGCGTTTAAGAAATAATTTAATCGCATCCCAAAGTTTTAGGTTAACATTTAATGCCTTAAAACTATGCACATACATTTTACCTTGGGCTATTATGTAAACCACGGTTAAAACAATGCCTATAAAAACATATAATGGAATAGATGTATTGAGCTGTTCCTTTATTTGTACAACCTCAACATGTTGCGCCCTTACAAAGTAAATAGCCATTCCCAACATAAAAGTGGCTAAAAAAAACTGCCAGAAAAATTTGTTATACACTAAATTGGATAGGAAAGATTTGGCTCTATGCATAGTAAAGGATTACTTTTTAAATGAAAAATTTCCATTTAAAAAGGGCTACAGGGAAAATGATTAGTTTCTATTGTACACGAATTTATAAAAGTTTTTAAGTAATGAAACGGATTTTCTGAAATTAAAATAATTAAAACTATCAAGAATATTGAGTTTAAAACTTACAAAGTTTTAAAAAGCAAAAGGCTTCCAAATGTGGAAGCCTTTAAACTATTATGTGTGTTATTGTTTTTCTAATTCCAACCGCCACCTAAAGCGTGATAGACGTTTACCACTGCATTAAGCTGCTGTTTTTTAGTTTCAATAAGTTCTAATTTAGATTGCAAAGCATCTCTTTGAGTCATTAAAACCTCGAAATAATCAGCTCTGGCTGCTCTAAACAAATCATTTGAAATATCGATTGACTGCGTAAGTGCCAGCACTTGTTTTGATTTCAAATCGTAGCTTTTTTGCAGATTACCAATGTTTGATAACTGATTGGCAACATCGATATAACCATTCAAAATGGTTTTTTCGTAATTAAAAACCGCTTGTAATTGCTTTGCATTGGCTGTTAAATATTCTGCCTTAATTGCATTTCTGTTGATAAGCGGTCCGGCTAAATCTCCAGCTAAAGAATAAATTAACGATTCCGGAGTTTTTAACAGATAGGAAGGATTAAAAGCCTGGTAACCCAAAGTTGCAGAAATACCCAATGATGGATAAAATTGTGCTTTAGCCACTTTAACATCTAATTTAGCCGCAGCCAAATCATATTCTGCCTGTTTAATATCCGGACGGTTTGCCAACAATTGTGATGGAAGACCAGCTTGAATATTTGTTGGAACAAGTGTATTGAAGCTACTTTTATCACGGATAATTGGCTGTGGGAATCGACCCAACAAGAAATTAATTTTATTCTCTGATTCTGTAATCTGCTGCTGTATTTCAAATTCTAAACTTTTTGAACTTAAAACCTCGGCTTCAAATTTACGAACCGCCAATTCTGTAACCCTTGTAGCCTGTTTTTGAATTTTCATCAGCTCAAGCGCATTACTTTGCAAAGCAATATTCTGTTTTACAATTTCCAATTGATTATCTTGCGCCAGCAACTCATAGTAAGTATTCGCAATTTCTGCAACCAGGTTTGTTACCACAAAGTTTTTCCCTTCAACTGTTGATAAATACCTTGTTAAAGCAGCCTTTTTAGAATTGCGAAGTTTGTGCCAAATATCAGCTTCCCAATTTGCCTGTAAGCCAAATGCATAATCAGGCAGTATTTCTGGAACGCCTTTGCCCGGTGTAATATCTGTTGATGCATCTCCGGCACCAGAACTAGTGTAGCGACCAACTTTATCAATCCCTGCTCCAACCCGATAACCTACACTCGGTAAAAGTTCGCCTTTTTTCGCTTTGATTTCGTTTTTGGCAATTTCAATCTCCTGAAGTGTGATATTCAGTTCCTGATTGTTTTTTAAAGCCGTATCAATTAAACTCACCAAATTTGGGTCGGTAAAAAACTGGCGCCATTGTACCTTGCCGCTACTTAAAGTATCTTGCGAAGTGCTAAAGCTTAAAGGAACATTTTTATTTTCATCGCGTTGAGCAAATTCTGGCACCTTACATGCGCTATAAATAGCGCACATAAAAGCCAACCCAACCATTTTATATCTATTATTCAACATTGTTTTCTAAATCTTCGGTTAACGGATATTCTTCTTCAATTTTGATAAGCTTGCGTTTATCGGCAATTGTGCCAAACACGTAGTACAATCCAGGGATTACAATTACCCCAAATACAGTTCCGAACAACATACCACCAGCAGCAGCAGTACCAATCGTTCTGTTTCCAACGGCACCAGGTCCGGTTGCAAAAACCAAAGGAATTAAACCTGCAATAAACGCGAATGATGTCATTAAAATTGGACGGAACCTTACTACTGCACCTTCCATTGCTGATGCCAGAATTGTTTTCCCTTCTGCATGTTTCAATGCTGCAAATTCTACAATCAGTACCGCATTTTTACCAAGTAAGCCAATCAACATCACCATTGATACTTGGGCGTAAATGTTATTCTCCAAACCAAAAAGCTGCAAGAATAAAAATGCACCGAAAATACCCGCAGGCAGCGAAACGATAACCGCTAACGGTAAAATGAAACTTTCGTATTGAGCAGATAATACCAGATAAACAAAGCCTAAACAGATTAAGAAAATATAAATCGCCTCATTACCTCTGGTTGCCTGATCTTTTGAAATACCAGCCCAATCTATACCGTAGCCTCTAGGCAAAGTTTTCTTTGCTACTTCTTCAACAGCTTTTAAGGCTTCACCTGAACTATATCCAACCGCCTGAGAACCATTTATCTCTGCCGAATTATACATATTATGGCGGGTAATTTCCGAAAGCCCGTAAACTTTATCCATTGTCATAAATGATGAAAACGGAACCATTTGGTCTTTATCATTTTTCACATACAACTTCATAACATCCTGAGGTAGTGCACGATATTGAGGCAACGCTTGAACAATTACCTTATACTGTCTGCCGAATTTGATAAAGTTGGTTTCGTAGTTACTACCGATTAAATCTGATAAAGTTTCCAACGCTTTTTCAGGTGTAACCCCTTTTTGCTGTGCTTTATCATTATCGATATTGACCATGTACTGCGGAAAACTTGCACTATAGAAGGTAAATACAGATTGTAACTCCGGACGTTTATTCAGTTCTTTAACAAAATCCTTGCTCACTTTTTCCATCTGCACATAATCGTTGTTACCTGCTTTATCAACCAAACGAAGTTCAAAACCTCCGGCAGCTCCATAACCTGGCACTGCAGGCGGTTGGAAAAACTCTACAGTCGCACCTGGTAAATCTTTCGATTTTTCTTCCAATTCCCTAATTACATCCTGCGCAGAATTTTTACGGTCTTTCCAATCTTTGAGGTTAATTAAACAGGTACCTGAGTTTGAGCCCGTACCTTCTGTTAACACTTCATATCCAGCTAAAGCTGATACAGATTTAACACCTTCAATTTCTTCGCAAATTTTCTCCAGTTTCTCTGAAACCTGGTTGGTACGTTCTAAAGTGGAACCCGGAGGCGTTTGAATTATCGCATAAATCATTCCCTGGTCTTCGTTGGGGATAAATCCCGATGGAACGCTATTACTCAAGAAATATGTTCCCACACAGAATGCACCTAAAATCCCAAACAAAAGTAATCTACGGGTTACAACCTTATCCATTACCTTTTGATAACGACCAGTTAATCTAAAGAACCAAGCATTAAATGCATCTAAACCTTTGTCAATTAATAATTTTTTCTTCGGATGACCACTATGTTTCTTAAGCATGATGGCACATAATGCTGGTGTTAGTGTTAAAGCCACAATACCCGATAAAATAATTGCGGTAGCCATTGTTATTGAAAACTGACGATAAAAGACACCTACCGGACCAGACATAAATGCTACTGGAATGAACACCGATGCCATTAAGAATGTAATTGCCACAATTGCCCCACCAATTTCGCCTAATGCTAATTGAGTTGCCTTCAGAACAGAGAGTCGCCTGTCGGCTTCCATTTTCGCATGGACCGCTTCTATTACCACGATGGCATCATCCACCACAATACCGATGGCTAAAACCAAAGCAAATAGTGTTATTAAGTTTAAGGTGATGCCAAAAAACTGCATGAAGATAAACGAACCGATTAAAGAAACCGGAACGGCTATCGCCGGGATTAATGTCGACCTCCAATCGCCTAAGAAAATGAAAACCACTAAACCCACTAATATAAAGGCCTCCACAAGCGTGTGCACAACTTTTTCAATCGATGCATCTAAGAATTTAGAAACATCGTAACTGATTTCGTAATCCATACCTTTAGGGAAAGAAGATGCTTTAATCTCTTCCATTCGGGCTTTTACATTCTTGATTACTTCTTGTGCGTTACTGCCGTAAGATTGCTTTAAAACAATGGCTGCTGAAGGTTTACCGTTAATGTGCGAGTATAAATCGTACATCGAACTTCCAAATTCTACATCGGCAACATCTTTTAACCTTAATAATTCACCATTCGGACTTGCCCTCAAAATGATGTTCTTGTAACCATCTTCTGTGGTAAAACGGCCAGAATATTTAAGTACGTACTCAAAAGACTCAGAACGTTTACCAGAACTCTCACCCGTTTTACCTGGCGATGCTTCTAAACTTTGATTATTTAAAGCTTCTAAAACTTCCTCAGAAGAAATTTTGTAGGCCAGCATTTTATCTGGTTTCAACCAAATACGCATGGCGTACTCCCTATTTCCCAAAATATCGGCAAAACCTACACCATCTACCCTTTTTAATTCCGGAAGTAAATTAATATCCGAGTAATTGTAAAGGAAGTTTTCGTTCATGTGCGGGTCTTTACTAAATACGTTAATGTACATTAACATATTTGGTTGCTGACGGCTGATTTTAATTCCCTCTCGAATAACTAAAGGCGGTAATTTATTGGTAACCGCAGCCACGCGATTTTGTACGTTGATAGTCGCCTGGTCCGGGTCGGTTCCCAGATTAAAAACCAATTGTACAGATGCTTCTCCATCATTACCAGCGTCAGAAGTCATGTATTTCATCCCCGGAATACCATTTAAGGCTCTTTCCAAAGGAATAACTACAGCTTTAATTAACAGTTCGTTGTTTGCTCCAGGATATTCTGCCGTAATGTTTACCATTGGTGGCGAAATATTTGGAAGTTGTGTTACAGGTAAGCCAACTAGAGCTAAAACCCCTATAAATATGATGACTAACGATATTACAATTGATAATACCGGTCTTTTAATGAATTTACTAAACATGATGATCTTGTTTTGAGCGTTTATTCAGCACTTAATTGCAATTGTTTTAAAGCCTCTTTTGGTGCAACAAAAGTGAATTTGATTTTATCATCATCTTTCACTTTCTGAACGCCTTCCAATAAGATTTTATCACCCGCAGAAAGACCTTTTGATACAATATAAATATCCGGAAGTTCGCCGCCGATGCCGATTTCTCTAGATCGTACAACATTTTTGCTGTCGATTACAAATACGAATTTTTTATCCTGTAATTCGTAAGTTGCTTTTTGTGGAATAATTAAAGCATTTTTTAATGGCACAACCATTTGAATTTTGCCCGTTTCGCCGTTTCTTAGCAATTGATTTGGATTTGGAAATTTAGCCCTAAAAGCAATGTTTCCGGTTTCAGAATCAAACTCACTTTCGATAACTTCTACTTTTCCTTTCGAACTCAGTAGCTGACCATTTGCCAACATCAAACTCACTTCTTGTTGTTCTTTGCCTTTAGCAGTGCTTTGGTAATTAAGATATTCAGGCTCAGATACATTGAAATATGCATAAATATTACTGTTATCAGATAAACTGGTTAGTAGAGCGCCTTCATCAACCAAACTTCCTAACTTTAAAGGAATTCTATCGATTGTACCATCAAATGGTGCTCGTATTTCGGTATTTGATAAGTGAAATTTAGCAACAGAAGTTTGAGCATTGGCTTGTTGTAATTTAGCCTTTGCCATTGCCAGTTCATTTTTAGATACAACGTTTTTATCAGAAAGTAACTTAGTATTTTCCAGTTCAATTTCAGCAGCTTTGGTTTCTGCCTGTGCTTTCAGCAATTCAGCTTGAGCCATTCTAGGCATAATTTTAAACAATATCTGCCCAGCTTTTACATGCTGACCTTCATCAACATAAATATTTTGCAGATAACCCTTTTCTTGGGCTCGAATTTCGATATTTCTAACTGACCTGATTTGAGAGACATATTCCTTTGTAAAGGATGTATCCATTGTAACTGGAGATGTTGCCGTATAATTTACAGCTTCCTCTTTTTCTTCTTTTTTTGATGTGCAACCGGTAACGTAAAGTAGGGCACAAATGCCTAAACACATAACACTTCTTTTCATCTTTTTGTCGAATAGTTTATCTGATTTAATTTTTTATGATTAAATTCAAGAGCATTCAATTTGCAAGACAATTTCTATGAAGAATTAAAATCGACTTATAAATTAATGTACCCTATTGATTTAATACTGGTACGAAATAAGTACAGATTTATGAAGTTATAATGAAGTTGATGAACCTTACTGAACTAAGAAAATCCTGAGTAATAAAAAATGTTAATTGTAGCGTATCGAAAAAGTTGGCCATTAGATTTTTCAAAAATTGAAAATGAACTGCTACAAGCTTTATCAGGTTTAGAAATCACAATAGAGCATATAGGAAGCACAGCCGTACCCAATTTAGCAGCAAAACCCATAATAGATATTGATATCGTTTTTAACAAAACCGTAAAACTCGAACAAATAAAAGGGCGGTTGGAGAAAATCGGATATTACCATAATGGCAATCAAGGTATCATTAATAGAGAGGTATTTAAAAGAACAAATACGCTAAACCATGAAGTTTTAGATGTGATTGCGCATCATTTGTATATATGCCCGCAAGACAGTGATGAATCGAAGAAACATCTTTTGTTTAGGGATTATCTGCGAAACAACAAATTTGAAAGTTTGGAATATCAGCAGCTGAAATATATTATTGCTGATGAAGCAAAAAACGACAGAAAGAAATATGCAGCATTAAAGGAAGTTAAAGCCAAGATTTTTATAGAGCGGATTATTGCATTAGCAAATGGCTCAAAGGAATTTAGTTTATCCGATAATCTTTAAAATTTGTGAACAATTAATAGCTTTTAACTATTAATGTATAGAATTAAATGATTGTGATTAATCCATCCAATAACCTAATTTTATAAAAGTTGATTAAATGTTCAATCAACCTAACTTATCAAAACATAAATATATAATATGGAAAAAGATTCTAACGACATCAGCAAATGCCCATTTCACAATGGCTCAATGAAACAAAACGTTGGCGGTGGCGGCACCAGAAATCATAACTGGTGGCCAAATCAGTTAAAGCTAAATATCCTTCGTCAGCAATCTTCTTTATCAAATCCGATGAATGAAGATTTCAATTATGCTGAAGCTTTTAACAGTTTGGATTTGGAAGCTGTAAAGAGTGATTTACATGTGTTAATGACCGATTCTCAAGATTGGTGGCCTGCAGATTTTGGTCATTACGGAGGATTATTCATTCGCATGGCCTGGCACAGCGCAGGTACATATCGAGTTGGTGATGGACGCGGTGGCGCAGGCGCAGGTTTACAACGCTTTGCTCCATTAAATAGCTGGCCTGATAACGTTAGTTTAGATAAAGCACGCAGGTTACTTTGGCCAATCAAACAGAAATATGGTCAGAAAATTTCCTGGGCTGATTTAATGATTTTAGCTGGAAATATTGCTTTGGAATCAATGGGTTTTAAAACCTTTGGATTTGCAGGTGGCAGAGCCGATGTTTGGGAAGCAGATGAGTCTGTTTACTGGGGTTCGGAAAAAACCTGGTTAGGTGGCGATATTCGTTACGCACATGGCTCTGATGGTGCGCCTAAAGAACACGGTGTTGTAGTTACTGATGATGATGCCGATGGCGATGTACATTCCCGCAATTTAGAAAAACCACTTGCAGCCGTACAAATGGGCTTAATTTATGTAAATCCTGAAGGACCAGATGGCAATCCTGACCCGATTTTAGCGGCTAAAGATATTCGCGATACTTTTGGCAGAATGGCAATGGATGATGAAGAAACCGTTGCTTTAATTGCCGGCGGACATACTTTCGGCAAAACACATGGCGCTGCTTCGGCAGATAATGTTGGCAAAGAACCCGAAGCAGCTGATATTGCGTCGCAAGGTTTTGGCTGGAACAATAAATATGGCTCTGGGGTAGGTGCTGATGCCATAACCAGCGGATTAGAAGTAATCTGGACAACCACGCCAACGCAGTGGAGCAACAACTTTTTCGAAAACCTTTTTGCTTTCGATTGGGAATTAACCAAAAGCCCTGCTGGTGCCCACCAATGGGTAGCAAAAGATGCAGATTCAATTATCCCTGACGCATTCGATAGTAATAAAAAACACAAACCTACCATGCTTACCACAGATCTTTCACTAAGATTTGACCCGGCATATGAAAAAATATCACGTCGCTTTTTAGAAAACCCTGATGCCTTTGCTGATGCTTTCGCAAGAGCCTGGTTCAAATTAACGCATCGCGATATGGGACCAAAAGCTCGTTACCAGGGGCCGGATGTTCCACAAGAGGATTTATTATGGCAAGATGTTATCCCTGCTGTAAACCATCCACTGGTTGATGAAAACGATATTTACGCTTTAAAAGCAAAAATTGCACAATCAGGCTTGAGCATAAGTCAATTGGTTTCCACAGCCTGGGCTTCAGCCTCAACATTCCGCGGTTCTGATAAACGTGGTGGTGCTAATGGAGCAAGAGTTCGTTTACTGCCTCAAAAAGATTGGAAAGTTAATAATCCTGCACAGCTACAAACTGTATTAGCTAAACTAGAAAGCATACAACAAGAATTTAATAATGCGGCTGTTGATGGTAAAAAGATTTCGCTTGCCGATTTAATTGTTTTAGCCGGAACGGTTGGTGTGGAACAAGCTGCAAACAATACAGGAAGTTCGGTGAATGTCCCTTTTAGTGCTGGTCGAATGGATGCATCGCAAGAGCAGACCGATATCGAATCATTTGGTTATTTAGAACCGCTTGCAGATGGTTTCAGAAACTACAGAAATGTAAAATATCAGGTATCTACAGAAGAATTATTGGTTGATAAAGCCCAACTATTAACATTAACTGCTCCAGAATTAACAGTACTTTTGGGTGGATTGAGAGTGTTAGATATCAATGCCGATGGTTCTAAAAACGGTGTTTTTACTGAAAATCCTGGTCAGCTTACAAACGATTTCTTTATTAATTTGCTTGATATGAACACGCAATGGAAATCGACATCAGATGATAAAGAATTATATATTGGAACAAACCGTAAGACTGGCCAACCAAAATGGACCGCAACCCGAGCTGATTTAGTGTTCGGTTCAAACTCTGAGCTTAGAGCAATTGCAGAAGTTTACGGAAGCACTGATGCTAAAGGAAAATTTGTTGCAGATTTTGTAAAGGTTTGGAATAAAGTAATGAATTTAGATAGGTTTGATTTGAAATAATCAGAAATATCTATAATAAAAAATGAAGGTGCTGTATTACTACAGCACCTTTTTTATTTTGCAAAAATTTAACAAATAAAAATACAAGCTAATAATTATAATAAATAAGCTTTATGTAAGGTATTTTTTTGAAAAGCAAGGCTCGGTTTTTCATCGGCCGCGAAAGTCCCGCTTTTTGCTACAATCATTTTTAAATTTCTGTCGTGCATTTTCTGGCTTGCTGCAATAAAAATTATTTCCGCTGCAATCGGGTTTAAATTACTTAGGCAAACCTAATTAAGCTAGCCCCGACAAAGCGAAAAGCCCACAATGAAGCGCAGCGTAATGAGGACTTGCAGCGATGGCGGGACTGCTGAAACCGAAAAGCAGAAAGCATTGCGCTTCAAAAAATCATTCTTTTGGGGGATATAAAATACTTGTATACGTATTAACTTTAACTAATTTTAAATGAACGAATTAACCTCATTAAACATGAAAAAGCATCTCATTTACGTATTCATTAGTATAATGTTCTTAACTGTTTCCTGGAAAGTTGCAAATGACATTCTGGAACAGATAGGTTTACAAGAAAAAACTGCGCAAAATTATATTTTACAAAATGTAGTTGGTGATTTTACAAACAAGCCTGTGGATTCAGAACAAGAAGATAATGGAGGCGCAGCACCAAACCTCGATCAGCAACTAAAATCGTTTAAGTTGCCGCGTTTAAGCATGTTGCCAGATATAGTAGCTGGCGATAAAGTTGCTATTACCAATGGTGTTTGTGCTTATATTAAAGAATATGTAGAAAGTACTGACTTTGTAACTGCTTATGCTGAGAAAAGAGCGGCGGCTAAACCTACAACCGAACCTTACCGAATGGATGCCTCGGCAATTGCATCGCTTAAAGCTAGTTTAAAAGAAGCCGAAGCCAATTTAGTTAAAATGAAAAGTGCTAAAATGGCTGCCGTTCATTTGCAAAAAATGGAGGAAGGAATTGCAAGTTTAAAAAAGACTATAGCCGAGCAAAATGACCCAACACCAAACAATAGCAAATGGAATAAGCTGTATCCGGCAAACCCTGCTGATGCAGTTAAGGCGAGACTACAAGAATATTTAACATTAGCTGGCTCGGTAGATTTTAGTGCCACAACAACAGCATCCGGAAGAAGGAAAAAGTTTGACAACGCAGCTTTTGAAAAGAAAAGCCTGAAATGGAAAGCGATTTACAGAGCCGGCAAAGAGGTGAATAGTGTTGCAACTGCTTTTTGCAAAGACTGGCTAAATGAGGGTGTTAAAATTGGTCAACATGCGATGAGTATGCCTGCTAATGAAAAAATTGCAAATCCGACGACCAAAGAAAATGAAGTACCGAAAAAGGAAACACAACCTGCTAAAAAGGGACTGCTCAACAAACTAAAATCTATAACGAAGATACCTCAACCATAGATATAATTTGCAAGTCGAACAATATCCTCAAATTAATCAATTGTAAAATAAAAATCCCCTCGGTTTTTTTTGGAGGGGATTTTATGTTTTTGATTAGTTTTCCAACACAAACTGCCTTGTTCCGGCTTTATAATATAACTCTGCAAGTGTTTTTTGGTAGCCGGCTACCATACTTTCTTGCTTAATTTTCATATCAATTAATTTGGTTTCCCTGCTGTTGATTAAAAACAGTGTACTTTCTCCAAGATTGAATTTTTGATTTTCGCCATTAACCAAAGTCTGCTGATTTTTAATGCTTTGCACCTGAACATTTAACTGTGCCGAATAGGCTGATAAATCATTGTAAGAAGCCAGAATATTATTTCTAATCTCCCTACCCGATTGTTGTAAATCGTAATTCAGTTCTTGCTGTTTTATTTTAACCTCACGCAATTTTCCTCTTTCCGAACGTAAGAATAATGGAAAGGCAAATTCTACACCAAACTTATAATTGTTCCAGTTGAAATCGTAATAACCTGGTATATTTTGGTTAAAATTTGTTCGGCTAGAAATTAAATTACCCATAATGTTAAGCTTAGGCTTAAGTAATTCTTGCCGATAACTTTTCTCAATGGCAAGTTGTGCACCTTTACTCCTCAGTTTAACCAATTCAGGATGTAGGTTTGCAGCCTGACCAATTAGGGTATCTAAAATTAACGGATTTGGTCGGGGAATGGCCTCAGATAAAATTTCTGGTAAGGCATCAGTCGGAAGTTCTAACGGATTTCCATCTTCATTCCATAAATGATTCGACAAAACAAGCCTTGCATTTTGCAATTCTATCGCTGTTTTCTCCTTTTGAATAATCCGTTCTTGTACAGTAATGTAAGCCTCTACAGAGTCAATCGCCGGCTTATCCCCTATTAAAGTTTGCGCACTCAAAGCCTTGAATCTACGTTCGGCTAAATCTACGCCCTCATTTACCAACTCATATTGTTTGTACGCATAATACCAGCTCCAATAATCTTTTACAATTGCATACCAAATGCTATTAATCTGTTTTAATTGCTCTGCTTCTGCATATTGAACCATTATTTTCGACTGCCTTAAAGTGCTACGGCGGGCATCAATAATTAAACCTTGCCCTAACGGAATACTTAAACCAATTGCAGACAAACCATCGTTATTGGTTCTGCTTTCCGGATTTACATATGTACCAACATTGCGGTCATAACCAACTTTTAAATCTGCTCCGGCCAACCAGAGCGGAATTTTAAGTTCGCCATTCCATTTATTGTAGTAATTGGTATTGCCAAAAAGTTTATTTCCGAAACCTGCTTTAAGTGCCGGATCGAAATAACCCAACGATTGCAAAACATTTGCCCTTGCAGCATCGCTAAGCAGAGCAGCCTGTTTTATTATTGGATGATACCTGAAAACCAACAATTGCAAATCATCTAAAGCAAAAACTTTAGCGGTATCTACATTGGCTATTGTTTTAATTTGTGAAAAACTTGAATTTACAGCGATAAAAAACAATAGCGTGGTCGCTAATAAAAATTTTTTTAAATACATTTTCATTTGATAACCTCCCGCATTATTTCTTTTCCTTACTCTCACTTGGTTCTCTTTCTAAATTTGGTGGGAAACCATTAAGCTGCCGCCAGATTTCGTACCAAAGCGGAACCGATCTTAAAATAATTCGACCATAAACACCAGAACCTTGTCTTAGTTGTGGCGGCCAAGGGTCATCATTAGTTGGCACCGGGTTGGTTTGGCTTATCAGTAGTCGATAATTACCGCTCGCACTACTCACCTTATCTATAGAAAATACTTTACCAGCGAAAGTACCCACGGCAACTGATGGCCAACCTGAAAACTGTACCGAAGGCCAACCTTCAAACTGCAAACGGACATCACTTGTATCTAAAATTAAAGGTACATCCATCGCGCTAACATATAATTCTGCGGCAACCATAGGCGATTTTGGCTGTAATGTAGCTACCGATTCGCCTTCTTTTATGTTTTCTCCAATACCCGCTTTAAGCGTTTTAACAACAAATCCACTTTGTGGTGCTCTTACAATATATAAGCCTCTTCTAATGCTGATGTTTGAAATATCATTCCGCAATTTTGCGATATCACCTTGTGCACTTGCCCTACTCGAAACGGCCGAACTCATATCTGATTGTGCTTTAGATATGGATTCCTGATATTTTGCCCTGATGTTATCCAATTCGATGGTTGAATTTAAAAGGTTTTGTGTCGAGTTACTCAGCTTATTTTGCTGACTGATAACCTTTGCATTATCTTCCTGCAATTTCAATCGGCGGGTTTCAATATCTGTTAACGAGAACAAGCCATTTTTATAACCTGTTTCATAACGTTCTAAACGCACTTTTGTAGTTTCATAGAATTTTTGAACGGCAAGTAATTCAGCACTATCAATGCTTACATAATTTTTTGCCTGGCGAACTTTATTCTCGGCTGCTTTAATTTGTAAATGAAGACCATTTGTCATGGCGCTCATTTGTGCTTTTGTAGCGTCAATTTTTTGAACTGCAGCGGTTTCACTTCCACGTTTTGCATCCAATTGCTCGTTTAAACGTACGGGTAATTCTGGGTCAAAATAAGACTGACTGGTCTCAGAAATTACAAGTATGGTGTCACCTTTTTTCACTTCCTGACCTTCTCTTACTGCCCAATGCTCTATTCTTCCTCCAATTTGATTTTGTACCGTTTGAGGCCTATCCTCCGGACGTAAAGCCGTAACCGACCCCCTACCTGGAATCGTTTGGCGGTATGGTACAAAAAGCAATATCACAAAAAATCCGAAGATAAAAAGCAATATTCTGCCTAGCCTCATCGGCCCTTTAGCATCGATAATTTTGCTGTTGGCATGAACAGAAAGTTCTTCCCAATTTTTAATCTGAGCCAGATTGTTACTAATTCTACCCATGATTAGTATCTCCTTCCTCTAACTCAAGATCGGTAACAACGGCAAGTTTTTCGCTACCAGTTACCATATCAAACACTGTATTTAAATTGGTCATTAACTTCTCAATAGCATAACTGATTTGCACAATAATTACCTCTGCAGCAACAAATTGTCCAAATGTCATTTGACGTTCAAAAACAAAATAAGAACCTAGAAGCAACAAAGAACCCATTAAAACAGTTCTCATCGCTACAGCTGTAACAAAAAATTTCTTTAGCACACCAAAGTGCTGATTACGGGCTTCGATATAATTTGCGGTAATTTCATCGGTACGATTGATAATTTCCTTTCTTTTCGCACTGCTTTGACGGTAGGTTTCTAAATCGGCCGCGATTTCCTCCAAGTACCCAACAACTTCATATTTATAACCAGATTCTTCGATGCTCGTTTGCACACCTTGACGATAGTACAAAAACAAAATAAAGATAATAACCGCCAGTACAAAAGTTCCAAAAACCATAAATACTGGGTGATAGAACGAAAGTAAAATCACACTAAAAAATATTTGAACTGCAGCAGCAACAATATCTACCAATAGTTTAGTTAAGCCTTTTTGAATGGTTAAAATATCAAAAAAGCGGTTAATCAATTCGGATGGATTTTCACCTTCCAGTGCTTTCTTCTTTATACGCGGTAAGCGAAAGGCGAACTCTAAAGCGGCTTTGGTAAATATTTTTTGTTCCAGAAATTCGACTAAAGTAAGCTGCCCGATAAGCAATATACCGCCAATAACAATACCAGCTAAAATTACAGCAATGAGTATATAGGTTGAGCTATACATAGCCCCATTTGATAAAAGGTTAAAAACGGCACTCGTACCCAAAGGCAGCGATAAGCCAATTAAACCAATTAACATGGCGTATATTAAAATGTAATTAATGGTTTTACGCTCCAGGTGAAGCATACGTACCAATCTTTGCCAAGGCGTTGGCGCACCGGCAATCTGATGATTTTTCATTTAAAAAAATTGTTAAACAATGTTTTGATTTTCAACCTTAATAATTAAGGTTAAATAGTTTAATGAGTACTGTGATGTTAAAAATCTATCATTGCAGATATTTTTAAGCATCATGCTAAATCTAATTGATTAGATTAGCTAACCGTGTTAGGGGGCGGTGTAGGAACGGTTTTAAGCGGTTCGACACCAATTTTTACCCGATGGGTATAAATTTTAAGTGGTAGAAAATTAGTGACCAGAAGGCATTGCGGAACAATGGACGAAAACTCGTATAAAACCAATTTCTTCTTGTTTTTTTCGCAAGCTTCTTCTTCTTTATCCTTATTTTCTTCGGTTGATTTTTCGATGGCGAAAGAATTTCCGCTGGTTGCAAAGCAAGAAATTGAAAAGGCTATAACTTTGATGGCTAATATGCTTAAAAGCATAAAACCAAAAGTACTCTTCAAGAACCTATTCCTTAACCTTTGCATCATTAGAGATTACAAATATAGTGCAGAAATGGCTCATTATGACAAAAAATCACATAATTGTTATTAAAATAATGCTTTTATCATTTGAATATCAGATATTTCACCTGAATATACAGAAAATGTAAAAAATTAAATGCTTTCTAAGCTTATTCAACTCAAACATTAAAATAAGATTAGAAAGCATTCTTTTAATTAAGACAATTATTCTTCGTCGCTAGTATTTTTTAGCTTCATTAATAAAGAATAAGCGCCTTTCGACACTATTTTTTTACCCGTTAAATCATTATGAACTGATATTTTACCATCAGCCGCCTCGCCTGTTGTAACTGAAATCATTTTATATTTATCTTTTGCCAATTGCTCAAAAACAAAATCCTTATTTTCGAAGCTAACAACAGATTCTTCAGGCAATAACTGTACTTTTTGATTCTTAAACTTTAGTTCTGCATTCATATACATTCCCGGAACAAGGCTTTTATCATATTTTTCAAAGTGGCAATGAACTTCACTACTTCCGCCATCTTCAACATTATGACCGATTAAAATCACTTCCGCCTCATACTTAACATCTGGTTTAACATTATTATACGTGATAACACGCTGCCCCATGCTAATTTTATTTAGGTCTTTTTCAAAAACAGTAAGGTTTAAATGAATATCTGTTGGGTTAATGAGTTCGAAAAGCACGTCGGAAGGCGTAACGTATTTTCCAATATTTACATTCACTTTGCTTACGTAACCATCAATTGGAGAATATAAATTGATAGATTTCGATATTTTCCCATTATTTAAAGCACTGCCGCTGAGGTTTATCAACTTTAGTTTTTCGAGCAAGGCATTGTGCTCTACCTTTAAGTTTTTATACTCAATTTCAGCACCTTGTAAGGTTTTATCGCTATTTGCCTTATTTACATTCAGGTCTTTTTGTCGCGTTAATTCTTTTTCAGCATAATAAAGTTTATTCGTAATGCTTAAAAAATCTTGCTGCAACTGAATGTACTGAGGGTCTTCCATGACGGCAATTACCTGCCCTTTTGAAACATGCATTCCGGGCAATAGCTTGGTATGTTTTAAATATCCACCCAATGGCACACTAATCGAAATCAGGTTTTGAGGCGGTACATCAATCTTACCCTGTAATTTTAAAACCTCGCTGGTTTCGCCCCATCTAGGCTCAGCCACCTCAAGCTTAATATTTGCAAATTGTGCGGCTGTTAAACTAACTTCATCTTCAGAAATCGGTTTCTTTACTTCTTCGTTTTCGGGCTTATTTGTACAGGCATATGTAGCACAAATGGCTAGCATTACTATGTATTTTTGGAATTTCATTTTATTGTGCTAAGAGATAATTTAATTCAATAATTGTTGTGTTCAGTTGCTTAATTGCATCAAAATATTTCTCCTTGATGCTAATGGTTTCATTATTCAGTAAAGTGTATTCCAAATAGTTAATTGCACCATTTCTTAACTGACTGGCTAAAGTTTTATTGATATCAGCCGCTGTTTTTAAGCCTTTGTTTTCCAATTCATCAATCAAAAGCAATTGTTGCTGATATTGCTGATATGTGGCTTTTAAATGGCTTGATAGCTGTTTACTTTTCAAATCGGTTTCTGCCTTTGCAAATTCTTCGTAAACCTTTGCCGATTTTACCCGATTGCGTTGTGCACCTCCTAGCAATGGAATACTTAAGCCAACTTGCACCGATTGGAAGCGATTATCTGTCCCGTATTTTATCCCATCCTGTAAAGTTGTGGAGTTGTAACCGAGATTTATTTCGGGTAGAAGTTTCGATTGCTCCACCTTGGTAGCCACGCTAGCCGTTTGCTCATCTTGCAAGCGAAGCTTAATTTCCGGGTGATTTTTAAGTGTAAGTGTATCAGAAAATTTTAAAGCTGATTTCAAATCATCCGCCTTTGGCGAAAAAATATTGTTTGAATTTAACAAGAATGAAAACTGCTGCTGTAATAAATTTTCTTCGATACTAAGCTGCTTAAGTTTGGTCGAAATTTGCATCAATTGATTATCTGCATTAGCTTTTTCTAACAAATTGCTTTCACCACTTTTTAGTCGCAACGTTGCCAATTGCTGCAATTTGCTGTAATTACTGTCCGCTTGTTTGTACGTTTTTTGAACTTCCTTAAGCACCAGTAAATCATAAAAAATTCGCGAACATAAACGGGTTAATTCAACCTTGTTTAAATCTTGTTGTAAAACAGTGCTCTTCCATTCAGACAATAATTTATCCTTTTGTCTGGCATAAACGCTTGGCAAATTAAATCCTTGGATAACACTAATTTTATTATCGGTAAAATCACTATTATATTTCCCGTACTCGCCATTAAGGCTTAAAGGTGCAATTGTGGTTGCCGTTTTACTTAGCGCCTGACTATGGGTAGCCCTTAATCGGCTGCTCTTTAAGCTTAGATTATGTTGATAAAGACTATCCAGAGCCTGTGGCAATGTAATTGATTGTTGCGAATGGGCTGATAAAGAGCCCAAACAAATGGCAATTATCGATGAAACCTGAATGCTCTTTTTGCTAATTCTAATGCCCTTTTCAAAAGCTACATATAATATCGGCAACACAAAAAGGGTAAGGAACGTGGCAATAATTAAGCCCCCGATAACAACTGTTGCCAAAGGTCTTTGCACCGCTGCTCCTGCTCCATTACTAAGTGCCATTGGCAAAAAGCCCAATGAAGCCACAAATGCCGTCATTAAAACTGGTCGCAAACGTGTTTTCGTACCTTTTAGAACCACTTTTTTCATATCCTTTTCTCCTGATTTTTTGATGTTATTGAATTCAGCGACCAGCACAATCCCATTGAGTACGGCAATTCCGAATAAAGCGATAAAACCAACACCTGCACTGATACTGAAAGGCATTCCTCTTAATGCCAATAAGAAAATTCCGCCGATTGCTGATAATGGAATGGCGGTATAGATTAATAAGCCATACTTTATTGAACCGAAAGCGAAATAAAGCAATAGGAAAATTAGAACAAGTGATACCGGAACTGCGATAGATAAACGCGATTTAGCTTCGTTTAAGTTTTGAAAAGAACCGCCATAGCTTATCGTGTAACCCGTTGGCAGTTTGATTTTCTGCTTAACCTTCTCTTGTAATTCGTTTACGATACTCTCCACATCGCGACCGTTAACATTAAAACCTACCAAAATACGGCGTTTAGTATCTTCCCTTTGAATTTGACTAGGACTGTTAACCAAAGATACCTGCGCTAGCTGGCTCAATGGAACTTGGTTACCTTTTGGTGTTGGAATTAGCAAACGCTGCACATCTTGTATACTTCTTCGCTGGTCGTTTTGAAGTTTTACAACCAAATCAAAACGTTTCTCGCCTTCAAAAACCAACCCCGTGCTTTGTCCGGCGAAAGCCGTATTAACATTTCTGTTGATATCAGAAATATTTAAACCGTATTGTGCAATAACTGCCCTATTATATTGAATTACAATTTGCGGCGTTCCCGAAATCTGCTCGACATAAATATCGGCTGTGCCATCAACATCCCTCAAAAGATTACCAACTTGTTTTGAATAATGTGCAAGCGTATCAAAATCTTCACCGTAGATTTTACAAACGACATCTTGCCTCGCACCTGTCATTAATTCATTAAATCTCATTTGTACCGGGAACTGAAAACTGGTGGTAACACCAGGAACTTCACTGGCAGCTTTACCCATTTTCTCCGTTAAATCCTTAAAATTATCGGCTGTTGTCCATTCTTTTTTAGGTTTTAGGTTGATAATCATATCGCCCATATCCATCGGCAAAGGTTCTGTTGGTACTTCACTGCTTCCAATTTTAGTAACGATATTTTTTACTTCGGGGAAACGCGATTTCAAAATCCCTGCAACTTTCTGAATATTTTCTATTGATGTATTTAGATTACTGCCTGATAAAACCCGCGTTTCTACGGCATAGTCACCCTCTTCGATAGATGGAATAAATTCGCCACCCAAATTAGTTAAGATAAAAACGGCAATTGTAAACAGCACCACAACAGTAGTAATCACCGTTTTAGGAAAAGCTAAAATCTTATTTAGCCAGATGCTGTACCTGTTTTCGATTTTCTCCATTCCCTTATCGGCGAGATTAGCTTTGGTTTTGATTTTTTTACTCAACAAAACGCTGCTTATCATTGGGATATATGTTAGCGATAAGATGAAAGCACCCAATAAAGCAAAAGCCACCGTTTGCGCCATTGGCTTAAACATTTTCCCCTCTATCCCTTGTAAACTGAAAATTGGCAAATACACAATGAGGATAATAATCTGTCCGAAAACTGCACTATTCATCATTTTTGATGAGGCACTTTTCACCTCCGAATCCATCTCATTTTGCTTAAGAACAGATATACTACCGAATTTTTTGCTGTGCGCAAGCTGATGCATGACTGCCTCGACAATGATGACCGCACCATCTACAATTAAGCCAAAATCCAATGCGCCTAAACTCATCAGGTTTCCACTTACGCCAAAAATATTCATCATAATGATGGCAAAAAGCATAGATAGTGGAATAACCGAAGCTACAATTAAACCTGCTCTTAAGTTCCCAAGGAAAACAACCAATACAAATACTACGATTAAAGCACCTTCTAAAAGGTTGGTTTCAACTGTACTAATGGCATTATTAACCATGCTTGTTCGATCTAAGAATGGTATAATTTCTACTCCTTCAGGCAAAGTTTCGCTGATTTGTTTGATCTTGGTTTTGATATCTTTAACTACCACATTACTATTGGCGCCTTTTAGCATCATCACAATTGCTCCGGAAACTTCTCCTTCATTATTAAAAGTTAATGCGCCATATCGGGTTGCAAAACCAATTTCTACATTAGCAACATCGCGGATAAGCAAAGGTGTACCTTCAGGATTATTCTTAACAACAATATTTTCAATATCTTCTTTATTGCCAATCAAACCCTCCGTTCGGATGTATTGTACTGTTGCCTGCTTCTCAATATAAGCACCTCCGGTATTTTGATTGTTGCTTTCCAGCGCATTAAAAATATCGCTAATGGTTACTTTGTGCGCTAAAAGCTTATTCGGATTAACCGTTACCTGATATTGCTTTAGCTTACCGCCAAAACTACTTACCTCCGCAACACCTTTAACACCTAAAAGCTGTCGCCTTACAATCCAATCTTGAATGGTACGGAGTTCTGTAATATTGTAACGATGTTCGTAACCTTTTTTAGGTTTTACAGCATATTGATAAACCTCACCCAATCCCGTTGAAATAGGCCCCATTTCTGGCTTACCAATACCTTGTGGAATCTGCTCTTGCACAACCAATAGCCTTTCAGCCACTTGTTGACGAGCCCAATAAACATCAACATCATCGTTAAAAACGAGGGTTACTAATGATAAACCGAAACGACTGTAACTTCTGATTTCCTTTATCCCTGCAATATTGCTGTTGGCTTGTTCTACAGGAAATGTAACCAATCGTTCGATATCGGTTGCCCCATAAGAGGGAGCCGTTGTAATAATTTGTACCTGATTGTTTGTGATGTCTGGCACAGCATCAATGGGTAATTTCGATAATTCGAAACAACCATAAATAATCAGACTAAAAGTAAATAGCCCGATAATGAGTTTATTCCTGATGGAAAACTCAATAATTCGATTTAACATGAAAAATTAAGACTTAATCGTTTCTAATAAAAAGTTCGTAGCGTTTCCGCTGAAATTTAAGAAAGGATTAATGCTTTGGGCGGTTGCCAGATTTTTCCGGCATAAGCCGAATAAACAACCGCATCGTTATTTAAGATTACTTTTTGCTCTCGTAAAAGCTGATATTCTTTTTTAAGGGTTAAGCCAAAAGATGGTGGCAAAGCCGGACTTAACACATTGGCTGCACAAAGGCTATGCGTTTTGAAAGGTAATTGATTGTCTCGTTCTTCATCATTATCGGTATGTGGCACACCATTGTAATGACTTTCGACATAAGACAGAAAGGTTATATTATTATCTATTCCCTTGTGTTCGAAGAAATGTTGAAACAATACCGGAAGCCTGGCAATTTCTTGTAATTCTGTAGTAGAAAACAAGTAAAAGCAAAGAAGCAATATGTGAATCAATCTTTTCAACGCCACAAAACTAGGCAAATGAGCCATAAAATCAAAAAATCGTGGTAATTGTTACTTATTTTATGATGTGATTTTGATTTTTTGAGCGTTACCACTACACTTTTTACTGCAGTAAATTACATTTGCCCAATCTCGTTCCCATTTTTTTCGCCAAAAAAAAGGTCGGTTACAAACGGGGCAAATTTTACTCGGTAAGTTGGCTTTCTTTGTGCCTTGCATTTTGTTAAGTAAAAAGAGGTCTTTGGCTATAGTTGCTCGAAATTTGCGCCGTATTGGTCAACAAAGTTGATTTTAATGCCTTTTATTTGCACCTCACTATCATCATGAATCAACTCTGCCATTCTTTTAATGGATTTAACATCCTCGCGAGTAGTAACCACAAGATTTAATTCTCTTTCCCCAACCTGAATAATATCGGTAACATGATGCGCCAACAATTGCTGTTTTAAGATATTGATGAGTTTTTCCATGGCTTCTGCGCTGCTAAGGGAATTAGAGTAAGTTAGGCCTCAATTCTTCGGTTATCATTAACCAGTTTCCTGATTCCGAAAAAAGATACTACACCAATGGTAACGCCAACGAATATTAATGCTTTAAATGTCATACAGGCTTAACGCTGCCAAAGCAATAATTGTTTGGAAATATTTGCAACCTAAATATTAGTTCAGTTTAATAAAGTATTTGCAATTGTTAGCTATCACAGGTTCCAAATGCGCCTTGCTAACATCCAGAGTAGCTCCAACAACTGAAGACTTGATACCAATGACTGACAACTTAATGCTGATTACTGACGACTTAATACTAACCCACCGCCTTTGGTAATTGAAAATAAAAAGTACTACCTTCTCCAATTGCACTTTCGAGCCAGATTTTTCCTTTCTCTGCCTCGATAAAATCTTTAGAAATGGCGAGTCCCAAACCAGAACCAGATTTATTTTGTCCATCTGTGGGTACCTGAAAATACCTATCGAAAAGTTTATTCTGGTAACGTTCATCTATTCCTTTGCCGAAATCCTTTACCGAAAACCGAACTTCATTGTTAACAACGATAACATCAACAATAACCGATGATTTCTCTGAACTGTAACGGAGTGCATTGGATAGAAAATTAACCAGTACCCAAGCCGTTTTTTGCACATCAGCCAATACCTCCGGTAAGTTATCATTACAGTTAACTTCCAGTTTTATATTTTTTTGTTCTGCCTGGAAACGGACCGCATCTACAGCGTAATTAACGATATCAATTGGTTTAGTAAGTGCAAAACTGAGTTTAAGATTTCCCGTTTCAGCCTGAGATAAGTCCAACAATTCGCTGGTAATTTTTAAAAGCCTTTCGGAATCCTCGGCGATGTGCGCTATCAGTTCTTTTTGCTCTGCATTTATATCACCTACCCTTTCATCCTTCAATAATTTTAAACTCATTTTTATTGAAGAAAGTGGCGTTTTAAGTTCGTGTGATACCGTAGCGATGAAATTTGTTTTGGCTTCATCCAATTCCTTAAATTGCGTAATGTTCTTTAAAACATATACATTTCCTGCAGATTTTGAAGACTCAACTAGCGTATCGTTACCGGTATTTTGAAAATTTGGAATGATGATTTCCCTTTGGTCGAGCTGAAAATAAGATTCCTGTTCATCAGCATAAATTTTCAAAGGTTTATTATCCACAGGATGCATAATGCGGTATAACAGTTCGTTTTTTTCTTCCAATTCAGCCACATTTTTACCTACCGTTTTATCAGCATCCAGATTAATTAATTTCGAAGCCTGGGCATTTAAAAATAATACCTCACCTTTTTCATTAAGCCCGATAATGGCATCTTGCATCTGCGAAATAATGGTTTCAATACGCAGCTTTTCACTTTTTAGTTTAGAGAGATTGCTGTTTTCCCACTCATTTAATTTAGTCGCCATGCCGTTAAATGATAATGCCAGTTCAGAAAACTCATCATCATTATCGAAATGCAAACGCTGTTTATAATTTTTATTAGCAATCTGCCGAATGGCGGCGCTGAACTCCGCCAGCGGATTTGCTACGAAACCCGGAAAATTTACGATGAAAGTAAACAGTACCAGAAAACAAACTGAAGCAGCTACCGCAATGTAAATATTTGCCCTTGCAGAAGTTTGATTTGCCTTTTCATTTTTATTAAATATGGCTTGCATATTTAGTGTTTCAATTTTCTGCAAGCTTAAACGTAATGCCTTGAGGTATTGAATTTTCTCTTCAGCTGATTGGGCGGCAAGAAACTTTTCAAAGTTACTGGTCAGCTGTTTTACCTCAGTTGCTTCCCCTTGTTCGGTAATGTTTTTGCTTTCGAACCTTAGACTTCCCGCAAACGTGTCTTCAGCTTGTTTTGAAAACTGTAGATTATGTTCATCCAGTACGCTACGCATTTCGGCAACATATTTTAAGCTTTCGTAATTATCCTTTAAAATTACCTTCGATTTATCGCTGAGTTCATTTAAGAAAAATAATGCAATTAAACCGAATGAAAGTACAATCAGGAACAGGAAGCCGAAGCCAAGGCGGAGTTTAGTTTTAATTTTCATTGTGCCTTTATTTTAAATATGCATGGATGATTAAGATAGTATGACAAGGTCGATATCTTTGCTTGCCAGATTTTTAAGTAAACCGTTAAACACTGCCGTTCGCAAAATTACCTGAAAAATATTCAAGTGTGGCTTTCCAATACAAATTGTGGTCACCTCTTTTTCGGTTGCTGTATCGATAATGGTTTGGGTTATTAAATTACTTTTCACTTTGATAACTTCTGCACCAAGCTCAGTTGCCAGTTTGAAATGATTTATCAAATGGCGTTGCTTATCAAGTTTGATGCGTTCCAGGCTTTCATTATCGCTTTGCACATACAATACTATCCACGGCGAACGGTAGTAAGAGGCTAATCTTGCAGTTTTTCTAATCACCACAGCAGCCGTTTCCGCATTAGATGAAATGCAAGCAAGAAAGCGTTCGGAGCGAAGTTTAATCGTTTTTGGTATTTCCGTCTGGATTTTCCGTTCTACCTGGTGCACAACTTCTTTTAAAGCAAGTTCCCGAAGCTGTAAAATCTTACCCGATTGAAAGAAGTTTTCTAAAGCTATGGCAATTTTACTCTGTTCGTAAATTTTGCCTTCCTTTAAACGGGCAACCAATTCATCAGCAGTAAGGTCGATGTTTACAATTTCATCAGCGATTTCCAATATTTTATCCGGTATGCGCTCGGTTACAGCTACTCCGGTAATTTGCTCAACCTCCTCGTTAATGCTTTCGAGGTGTTGAATGTTTACCGCCGAAATTACACTGATGCCAGCTTCGAGTAAATCGAAAACATCTTGCCAGCGTTTTGCATTTTTGCTGCCCTCGATATTGGTGTGTGCCAATTCATCAACAATAACAATTTCAGGGTGGCGACTGATGATGGCTTTTAAGTCCATCTCTTCCACTTCTTTTCCCCGGTAAAATAATTTTCTCCTCTGGATGATGGGGATACCTTCCAGCAAAGCATGAGTTTCTGCCCTTTTGTGTGTTTCGATGTAACCGATGCAAATGTCGATACCTCCGCGAAACAAAGCATGGGCTTCCTGTAACATACGATAAGTTTTGCCCACGCCCGCACTCATGCCGATGTAAATCTTCAGCTTTCCCTTTCTTGATTTTCTAACCAGGTTGAGGAAATGTTTAACCGAATCTTTTTCTTCCATAGGTCCTAATAATTACAATTTTACCTGAATGGCACCATCACCAGCCAGGTTAATTTTAAGAGTGCTAAAATGAAACGGCAATACTAGCAGTGATGCTTGCATTGGCATTAACCGCAGCCAGGTTTCTCATGAATATTTTATCCTTACTGTCAAAAGCCTTACCCTCCAATCTGATTAGCGCATTTGAAACCGGTGAATAATCCAGATTAAGAGAATAGCCTTTAGTTTTAAATCCATTAGGTGTTTCTGTAGCGATGAAGATGCCATTCTTATCTTCATAATATTCGAACCTGCCAGCTAAAGCCCATTTCGGCGCAAACTTATACTGCACAATGGCAACAGGCGCAATCACTTCATTTTTATCATCACTTCCTTTCTCCGTTTGCTGCGTTCCATAATCGAAGCCTAATGTTAAGCCTAATGCATTGGTTAACTGAAATATACCGTACACATTATGGTAAAAGCGATTTACTCGTACTGAATCCACGCCCTCACTGCCCAGATAATTGCTGTAATTAATGGTTATTTTATCTGTAGGTTTCCAGGTTAATTGCAAACCACCAGCAGGCTTATTGTTTCCATTTTGTCGGCTGATGCGTTGCCATCCGTTTAAATATAGAGCCGCAGCCGTGAATTTGCCATCATTTGTACCATAAGTTAACTTAGCTCCAGATTCATAATAAGGCGTATTTTCTGATGCGATATTTCTGGTCAACACCCAACAATCTTTTGAAATCGCACCCTCAAAACCGATGTGAGAAAAGAAGACACCTGCATCAAGCCAAAGGTTAGCGGTTTTTGAAAGTTTAACTCCAGCGTTAGCTTCAAAGATATTTTTAAGCACACCTGGTTCTGCCGCAAGGTTGGCATTGGTGTAGGTTCCTGCCATTAAAGCCAGGTTTGCCCGGATATTACCGCTATCGTAAGCGGCTTTTATAAAACCAAGGTTCAAGTTGACTTCATTTGCCCGGTTGTGCGAGTAAATAAAACCCGGACGATTGTGATCTGCCGGTTTATTAAAATCGTAACCGTAATACGTTTCAAGGTAACCTGAAACTTTGATTTTTGGTTGTTCTTGAGCCTTAAGGCATGATGTTGTAGCTAAAATAGCGGCTACTGTTAAAATTCTTTTCATTATCAATTATATTGTCGGGCATCGCCCTATGATCTAAATATTTGCTAAAGCTTATCAAGTGCCAGGTTTAACTTAAGCACATCAACTGATGAAGGACCAAACAAACCTAAAAGCGGCTTTTGCGTATTCATGGCTACAAGCGCCTTAACTTTTTGCGTACTGATTTTTCTTGCAGCGGCAACGCGGGCAACCTGAATGGCTGCGCCTTGTTCAGAAATATTTGGGTCGAGGCCACTCCCTGATGCCGTAACCATATCAGCAGGGATGTCAGATTTTTTTATTGCCGGATCGTATTTCAATAGGGTATCAATCCGGGATTGAACATCCTTCAAATAATCAGGGTTTGAGGGACCTTTATTTGAACCGGCCGAACCAGCCGCATTATAACCTACAGCCGATGGGCGGCCCCAGAAATACTCGGGTTTGGTAAAAGACTGACCCAACAGTGCATAACCGACTGTTTTACCATCTTTCAAGATTTTTTCTCCTCCACCCTTTCCTTCTGAAAACTTAGCCACAAAAGCTACACTAATTGGATAAACTACACACAATAACACGATGAGCACTAAGGTTAGGCGAATCGATTGAATAATATATTTTTTCATAACATTTTTCTTAAAGCTTATACAAATAAGCCAACCAATAAATCAATTATTTTAATGCCAATAAATGGCGCTATAACACCGCCTATTCCATAAATGAACAGATTTCTGCGAAGCAATGCGGTTGCACCAATTGGTTTATAAGCCACGCCTTTTAAGGCAAGCGGAATCAGTATCGGAATGATAATGGCGTTAAAAATCACAGCCGAAAGAATTGCAGATTCTGGTGTATGCAAGCCCATAATATTTAAACTTTGGAGCGCTGGAATGGAAGCGATAAACAGTGCCGGAACAATAGCAAAATATTTTGCCACGTCATTCGCAATTGAAAAAGTAGTCAGTGTTCCTCTGGTTATCAACAGCTGTTTACCGATTTCTACAATCTCAATCAGTTTGGTTGGGTCGTTATCCAAATCCACCATATTTCCAGCCTCTTTTGCGGCCTGGGTACCGCTATTCATGGCAACACCTACATCTGCCTGGGCAAGAGCAGGCGCATCATTTGTACCATCGCCCATCATCGCTACCAGTTTACCCAAAGCCTGTTCATCCTTAATGTAATTCATCTTATCTTCAGGTTTGGCTTCCGCGATAAAATCATCTACCCCGGCTTTTTCAGCGATGTATTTTGCCGTTAATGGATTATCGCCCGTAACCATTACGGTTTTTACACCCATTTTTCTTAAGCGTTCAAAACGTTCGCTGATTCCGGGTTTAATAATATCCTGAAGTTCAATAACCCCCATGGCTTTCTCGTTCTCGCAAACCACTAAAGGTGTTCCACCGTTGGTGGCAATTGTTTTAACATGGTTTTCAATATCAGATGGAAAGATATTTCCAGCTTTTTCTACAATATTTCTGATGGAATCAAAAGCCCCTTTTCTAATACGTCTTCCATCGGCTGTGTCTAATCCACTTGAACGAGTTTCTGCCGTGAATTTGATAAAGGTTGAACCTGCCGGAGTACCCGAAGATTTATAGCCTTGTTCGGCGGCAAGTTCGATAATAGATTTTCCTTCGGGCGTTTCATCAGCCAATGAACTTAGTATGCAGGCATCTGTAAAATCTTTAGCCATTATACATGCGGTAGGATAAAAATTAGTCGCTTTACGATTACCAATGGTTATGGTTCCGGTTTTATCCAGCAGTAAAACATCAATATCACCTGCGGTTTCTACTGCCTTACCAGATTTGGTTATTACATTTGCCCTTAATGCCCTGTCCATTCCGGCTATGCCTATGGCAGAAAGTAACCCACCGATAGTGGTTGGAATTAAACAAACGAATAGTGAAATTAAGGCCGCAATAGTAATTGGTGTATTCGCGTAATCGGCAAAAGGTTTTAAGGTTACGCAAACAATGATAAAAACTAAGGTAAAACTTGCCAGTAAAATGGTTAAGGCAATTTCGTTTGGTGTTTTCTGGCGTGATGCACCTTCAACCAAAGCAATCATTTTATCCAAAAAACTTTCGCCGGGTGCTGTGCTTACCTGAACCTTAATTTCATCTGAAAGCACTTTTGTACCGCCCGTCACTGATGATTTATCGCCACCCGATTCGCGTATCACCGGGGCAGATTCGCCCGTAATCGCCGATTCATCAATGGTAGCAATACCTTCAACAATTTCTCCATCGGTTGGAATGATATCACCAGGCTCGCAAACAAATATATCGCCCTTTTGCAATTGGTTCGACGATTTGATTTCTATTGCTCCGTTAGATGAAAGCACTTTTGCAGGGGTTTCTTCTCTCGTTTTACGAAGACTATCTGCCTGTGCTTTTCCTCTAGCCTCTGCAATGGCTTCGGCAAAGTTTGCAAAAAGTACCGTTAACAACAGAATCAGGAAAATAACAAAGTTATAAAGCGCAGCGCCCTGACCGGGATTACGCATCGAGTAAATGGTTACATATGCCATGATAACCGTACCAATCTCTACGGTAAACATCACCGGATTACGAACCATCACCCTTGGGTCTAGTTTAATGAAAGATTGTTTAAGTGCGGTTTGCATTAAGGCAGCCTCAAACAATTTATTATTGGGTTTCATATTTTTATTTTAAAGATGTAAGATGTATAAGGGAAGATGGAATATGGACGAAGGGAAAATCTGCCATTTATTTAAGCATGGTAAAATATTCAGCAATAGGACCTAAAGCCAAGGCGGGAAAATAAGAGAGTGCATTCAGCACCAGTATAACCGCAAAGGTCATCAGGGCAAAAGTCTTGGTATCGGTTTTTAACGTTCCGGCAGATTCAGGAATGAATTTCTTGGCTCCAAGTAAACCAGCTATTGCAATCGGGCCAATTATTGGAAGGAAACGCCCAAACATCAATATTACACCAGTTAATACGTTCCAGAAGATATTATTATCACCCAAACCTTCAAAACCCGAACCGTTGTTTGCATTTGATGAGGTTACCTCATAAAGCATCTCTGAAAAACCGTGAAAGCCAGGATTATTGAGCCAGTTTTTAGGTTGAACTGCCCAAGTTGCATCGCCATAATTATTAAATACAAAACCTGCAATTGCGGTTCCGGCAAGAATTAAAAAGGGGCTTAGTAAAGTAATGATGGCAGCAATCTTAATCTCTCTGGCCTCAACCTTGTGTCCTAAAAATTCTGGGGTTCTTCCAACCATCAAACCAGATATAAATACAGCGATTATTAAGTAAACGAAATAGTTTAGTAAACCAACGCCACAGCCACCATAAAAGGAGTTAATCATCATCGCAAGCAATTGCCATAAGCCCGTAAGCGGCATGGTAGAATCGTGCATACTATTTACCGAACCAGTTGAAATAATAGTTGTTATGGTACTCCAATAAGCAGAAATTGCCGGACCAAACCTCACCTCCTTACCTTCCATAGCACCAGTACTTTGGGAAATGCCCATCTTTGCAAGTGCCGGGTTTCCACCTAGTTCAGAACTTACTGTTGGAATCAGCAAGAGCAACATACCGATGGTCATTACACCAAAAATTGTCCAGGCAAGTTTTCTTCTTCTAATAAAAATACCGAATGCGATAACCATTGCAATAGGAATGATAACCTGTGCAATCAGTTCAACCGTATTGGTGATGTAGTTTGGGTTTTCAAAAGGGTGTGCGGAATTGGCACCAAACCAACCACCGCCATTGGTACCTAAATGTTTAATGGCAATGAATTGTGCTGCCGGACCTCTGGAAACATGTACAGTATCACCCTGAACTGAAATAAACTGGTCTTTACCATCATAACTAGCAGGTGTGCCGTTGAAAGCCAGTATAAGTGCCATTACAATGGATAAAGGCAATAATAGCCGCGTAATTGATTTCACAAAGAACGCCCAGAAGTTGCCAAGTTTGGTGGCTGTTTTATCCCTGAAAGCCTTGAAAAGTACAACGGCAGCGGCAATACCAGTAGCACAGCTTACAAACTGCAAAAACATCAATACGTAATGCTGCGTAAAATAGCTCACGCCCGTTTCACCTGAATAGTGTTGCAGGTTACAATTTACCACAAAACTGATGATGGTGTTGAATGAAAGGTCGGGTGACATTCCGGGGTTTCCATCCGGATTCCATGGAAGCTTATCCTGAAATATTAATACAAAGAAGCCGTAGACCAACCAAATCAGGTTAATCAGCATCAGGGCTTTTAAATGCTGTTTCCAATCCATTTCTTCTTTTGGATTGATTCCGGATAGTTTATAAATGCCTGATTCGAGCGGCTTAAGGAAATCTGTCCAGACTTTTTCTCCGGCAAAAACCTTTGCCAGATAGCGGCCAAGGGGAATAGCAATAACCAACGTAAGCAGGTAGGTTGCAATTATTCCAAGTAATTCAGTATTCATTTTATTTATTTTTTAAAGAGTAACCTTAGCAGGATGTTTAAAATTTTTCGGGTTTAATCAGCACGTAAATCATGTAGATGAATACGGCTATTACGATAAGGAATAATGCGATCATAACTTAAATTTTATCGAACCAGTTAATTGATTTGTACGATGCCCACCAGAGCACGATTAGGAGAATGAAGAGTAGTAACATCATAATTGTGTTGTTTTTTCATGCCATGAGTCAAGCCCTATACCACAAAAACCGAGTGACAATACAAACGACTAATAATCAAATGCTTAATTAAATAATGAGACGTTTTAAAAAATAAGCGCATAAAAAAACCCTTCCATTTTGGAAGGGTTTCTTTTCATAATGATAATCTAGCTGATGCCGTATTCTTCTATTTTTCGATAAAGCGTTGTTAAGCCGATGCCCAATAACCTGGAGGTTTCTGTTTTGTTTCCCCCGGTATAAGCTAGCACTTTTTTAATGTGCAATTTTTCTACTGCATCCATAGTTAAGCCACCTTGTTCTTCAGAACTTTGCTGAAATTCGAAAGGCAACAGATTTGCGGTGATGGTATTATCATCAGCAAGAATTACTGCCCGTTCGATAACATTCTTTAATTCACGGATGTTACCCTTCCAGGTATAATTTGTTAACAGATTGATGGTTTCCTTATCCAACAGCATTTCAGGGCGGTTAACCTTAATGGAAAACTCTTCCAGGTAATGCATAGCCAGTGGCACAATATCTGCCTTTCTTTGAGCAAGCGGTGGTAGCTGAATCGAGAATACCGACAAGCGATAGAATAAATCAGAACGAAAACGACCGCTTTCAGCTTCTTGCTTTAAATCCCTATTGGTGGCGGCAATAATCCTTACGTTTACCTTACTGGTTTTGGTATCGCCAACCTTTATAAAAGTCTGACTTTCGAGTACACGTAACAGTTTAGCCTGTAAATCGACATTCATCTCACCAATTTCATCCAAAAAAAGTGTGCCTTCATTGGCTTCTTCAAGTAAACCTTTTTTATCTTTTGATGCACCTGTAAATGCGCCTTCGCGATAGCCAAACAACTCACTTTCTAAAAGCTCTGGATTAAAACCGCTGCAGTTTAACGCCACAAATGGTTTGGTTTTACGCAAACTTTCCTGATGTATGGCTTGGGCAAAAACCTCTTTTCCTGTACCCGTTTCGCCAAGCAGCAATACCGTAGCATCGGTAAGTGCAACCTTTCTAGCCATTGCCACAGCATCCAAAATAGCCGGAGCTGTGCCGATTAGTCCATCAAAGCTATATTTTTGTTCTATTCGCTGTTCAAGGTTTAAAAGCCTGATTTGAAGCTTAACTTTTTCCATCGCCTTATATAACAATGGAATGATTTTATCATTATCATCACCCTTGACAATATAATCGAAGGCACCATTTCGCATCGACTGAACGCCATCCGGAATTGTTCCAAAAGCAGTTAGATTGATGATTTCTACATATGGCTTAATTTCTTTAATTGCTGAAACCAGTTCTACACCATTATAATCGGGTAATTTCACATCACTGATTACCACATGCACTTCTTTAGTCCTGATGATTTTTAGCCCTGCCTTTCCTGTATCGGCCTGCAATACCTTAAAGCCTTCAAGTTCTATAATCCTTGATAAAAGGCCTAGTATTTTTGGTTCATCATCTATAATCAGTACCGTGTTTTCCATGGGATAAATATAGTTGCAATTTTCAAAATTTAAGGATGGCTAAACAGTTTCATTTTGAAGGCTTCCTTGGTTCTTGTAGGTACTTACTTTGGACCTTGTTCGCAAATGATACCTGATTTTGCAAATCGGTTGTGACGATTTGGACATCGGTTTGCAAGTTGCTTCGAAGCAGTTGCGCAGGAGTTGCGGATATGATTAGGCGAAAAGTCGCTATAAGGTCGCTGTAATATCGCTATAACCTCGCTATAAAGGCAAGATTTTAACCAGAAAATTTTAAAGATTATTGCCCGAATCGGGTGAAAGATTTTATTGAATTAAAGATAATAAAATTCGAGGATTTAACGGAGTTGAAAAATATTTTTATTTCTGAAAACCATTCTACACCTTTTAACGTTTATTGTTTTGAGAGCGTTAATTTAGATGAAAGCAGGTTACACTAGTTGTGCCTGCTTTTTTTGTTTGAAACATGTATTAGTATCGCAGAAGGTATTTTGATACTCGTTCATACGAGCTTTTCAATCACCTGTTATATGTTTAGCCTGATTATCTACCTTCCAATAAAACTATCGACTAACCTTAACTAATCTCTTAAAATTCGCTTCAGAAATAATTGTTGCCAGGAAAATTAAGCCTCCACCAATGAGCAAACGAATAGAGAGGTTTTCATCCAGAATGAAAAAGGCGGCTATTGCTCCAAAAACAGGCTCAAAAAGGTATATAATGGCAACTCTTTCTGCGCTTATGTATTTTTGTGCAATATTGGAAATAGAGTACATATAGGCGGTAGAAAATAAGGCACAGAAAACAATCCCCATCCAGAAGGTATTGGTTTGCGGCATCCATTCCGCTTTGGCATCATTTAACGCCACAAAAAAAGTAAATACCATACAAGTGGCAAACATAGGAATGATGGTAGGCACCAGGTTTTTAAGGGATGCCTGTTTTTCTACTGCAATTAAGTAAAGAGCAAACGCCACTGCCCCGCTCAAGGTATATAAATCGCCATTGCCAATTTTTAACTGCCCGTTTAAGGATATTACAAAAAGCCCAGCTAATGCAAACAATGCAGCAACCCAGATTTTTAAGGCGGTGGCTTTTCTGTAAAACAACAATTTAAGTATAGGTACAATTACAACTGTCATTCCTGCAATAAAAGCGCATTGTGATGCAGGAGAAGTTTTAATACCTAAGGTTTGTAGGTGAATACCAAAAAACAAAGGGATAGCCAAGATTACACCTGTTTTAACATCGCTTAACTGGGTTTTTATGAGGTGTTTCCAAAAAACAACAGATAACACAATTGTTGCCAGAAAAAATCGGTAAAACAAGAATGTTGACGGAGATTCTGAGCCGATAGCCAATTTCGTTACAGAGAAAGAAATGCCCCAAAATGCAGTTCCGAATATTAACAACAACAATAATAGATTTTTTCTTTCCATCTTTAAAAAGTTCTCTAATTAACTATTAGCTAGCTGATTAAGTTGAGTTTCATTAAATTATCGGTCTGCTTATCATCGCCTAACATAAATACATGCTCGCTATACTTTATGAAACCGTTCTTTGTGTAAAAGGCAATCGCCCTTGCATTTTTTTCCCAAACCCCCAACCAAACGTAATCTACATTCAGGTTTTTGGCAAGCTCAATCGCTTTGTTGTATAAGAACTGCCCCACTTTGTGCCCATGAAAATCCTTTAGCACATAAATCCGCTCTATTTCCAATGCGTTATCATTTTGATTTTCCTTTTGCGCCTTACCCGTATTCAATTTCATGTAACCTATCACTTCATTGTTTAGCGATGCAAAATAAAACTGTGAAGACTGGTTTCGTAATTCTGTATCCAGCTGTTCGATGGAGAAACTTTCGTTTAGATACTTATCCATATTTTCCTTAGTATTGATATCAGCAAAGGTTGTAGAAAAAGTTGCTCTGCTTATATTTTTAAGCTTAAGTACATCATCAGGTGTTGCCAGCTGTAATTCCAGGTTATTCATATGGCAAATGTACATCGCTAATAAATGCAATAAAATGCTATTTTATCATTTATTAATGCATAAATTGCATTAATGGATTTACAGCAAATGAAATATTTTTTGGCCCTTGCCAACGAGCTTCATTATTGGAAAACGGCTGAAAAAGTAAACATCACACAATCGGCATTAACCCGACAGATTCAGTCTCTGGAAAATGAATTAGGGCTTTTACTATTTGAGCGAAATAAAAGAAATGTAAAGCTCACGCCTGCGGGTCAGTTTTTAAAAGATAAATGGGAAGTTGAACTTAATGAGCTTGATTACATCCACAAATTTGCAAGACAAATTCATTCAGGGGAAAGCGGAACGATAAAAATTGCCTACCCCGATTCCATTTCGGCATCTGTTTTACCCGATATTTTAGCCAGTATTTCAAAGGAATATCCTCAAATACAAATCGAATTGATGCAGGTGCTCTATAAAAACCAACAAGATTTTTTAAGAAACTATAAGATTGATTTAGCCATAACCCGTGATGTTAACAGAAGAGCAGACATTAAATTCAAAAAAATATTTACAGACCATTTAGCTTTGGTTGTACCTGAAAACCATCCGTATAAAACCTTTAAAGACTTAACAAAAGAAACGCTTATCCAACAAAAATTTATATTGCCCACTATTGATGAAGGGAGCAGCTACGGGCAAATCATCAGGCAATTGTTTAGTTCTTTGGGTTTTGAGCCAGATGTCTATCTTCATTCGGAATTTGGCTCAACTATTATTGCTTTGGTTAGAAAGGGTTTGGGTATTGCCGTATTACCCGATTCTTATGCCTATCACGAGAGCCCGGGATTGCGATATATTAAACTTCCCATTCAAACCGCGTTGTATGTAAACTGGCGTGCCGATGATCATAATCCAGTATTGGAAAATGTGCTTAAGTTAATTCTGTAAGTGCTTTTATTTCTGCGGATGTTGCACCCAAAATATCCGTTATCCGATAGGAATGATAAAAACAGTTTGATGGTTATGGATGTTTGATTAGCGAATATTAATACCTAAGCGCTGATAAACATGAAAATTCTTTTAACAGGAGCAACCGGATATATTGGAAGACGCCTTTTACCTGTATTGTTGGAAATGGGCCATGAGGTGATTTGCCCGGTTAGAGATAAAGTCAGATTAGATATTAGTATTTATGATACCGGGCAAATTACCGTTTTAGAGGCCGACTTAATGAAGCCTGAATTGTTGACCGACTTACCTAAAGATATTGATGCGGCATACTATCTGGTACATTCTATGAGTACGAATGGCGATTTTAGCAAAAGCGAGTTAAAATCGGCAGAACATTTTGTAAGTTATCTTGATGGTACTGCCGCCAAACAATTGATTTACCTTTCGGGTATTATAAATGAAGAAGAGCTGAGCAAGCATCTCGAAAGTCGAAAGGCAGTAGAAGAAACTTTAAACAGCGGAAAAATTCCATTAACGGTGTTGCGTGCCGGAATCATTATAGGTTCTGGAAGTGCTTCCTTTGAAATCATTAGGGATTTAGTGGAGAAACTGCCTGTAATGGTTGCACCTAAGTGGCTCAAAACTAAATGCCAGCCGATTGCTATCCGTAATGTGATTCAGTTTTTAACAGGCGTATTAAATAATACAGCAACCTATAAACAACATTATGACATTTACGGACCTGATTTGCTTACCTACAAGCAAATGCTGGAACAGTTTGCTGAAGTGCGTAAGCTGAAAAGAAAAATCATTATTGTTCCGGTGTTTACCCCAAAACTATCCTCCTACTGGCTTTATTTTGTAACCTCTACTTCTTATCCTCTGGCTAAAAATCTGGTCGATAGCATGAAAATTGATGTTGTGCCGCAGCAAAATAATTTAGCCCAGCAATTGAATATTGAGCTTATTCCATACAAAAATGCGATTGATATGGCTTTTGAAAAAATAGAACAAAATCTGGTTCTTTCCAGTTGGAATGATGCCGGAAATAATCGCATTTTTTTAAAAGGGCTGGCCAGTCATATCGAAATTCCAAAATTTGGGGTGTTTAGCGATATACAAAAAATGCCTGCAAAAAATCCGGAGCAGGCCTTAAGCCGAATATTTTCTATTGGCGGGAAAAACGGCTGGTACTATGCCGATTGGCTTTGGGATTTCAGGGGATTTTTAGATCGTTTATTTGGCGGTGTGGGCTTAAGGCGGGGGCGTAAGAATGCAGCTAAAACTTCCGCAGGCGAAGCATTGGATTTCTGGCGGGTTATTCTATCCTCGAAGGAACAAAAACGCTTATTACTTTATGCAGAGATGAGGCTGCCGGGTGAGGCCTGGTTGGAATTTTACATCGACAAAGACAATGTTGTGCACCAAACGGCAACCTTTCGCCCTTTAGGCATTAGCGGAAGGTTATATTGGATTGCCATGCTCCCCTTTCATTACTTCATCTTCAAGGGCATGTTAAGCAAAATTGTTTCTGAAAAATAACATTATTAAAAAGGCAGCAACCCTCTGGTTAACTGCCTCAAGAACAAATCTACATGCTTTTACGCCTATTTATTTTAGCGCATAGTTGATGTAACCACCATCTACCAACAATTCTGTTCCGTTGATGAAACTTGCCGCATCAGAACTTAAAAATAATACCGTGTCCGCAATTTCACTGGCTACACCTAATCTTTGCAAGGCGGTAGCCGCTGCAAGCTGTGCCTTACCTTCCGCAGGTACTGCTCCTTCAAGTCCGGGCGTTTGAACCGGACCAGGGCTTACAATATTTACGCGTATTTTTCTTGGTGCCAATTCATTTGCAGCTATTTGCGCAATTTTATTTACCGCACCCTTAGTAGCCGAATAAATACTGGTGCCTACGTTTGTAGCGGTGGCAACGGTTGAAGAAGTTAACACCACAGCACTACCATCATTTAAATGCGGAATTAGTTTTTGAAGGGTAAAATAATAGCCTTTCACATTGGTATTAAATTGCGCATCAAAATCGGCCTCTGTTGCCGATTCTATCGGTGCAAATACGGCGATGCCTGCATTCAGAAACAAGGCATCTAGTTTTACCTTACTTTCTGCAATTACCTTAGCTAAAACCTCGATACCTTGTAAGGTTGAGGTATCAGAAACCACTGTTTTTAAATTAGGGCTGTTGATTTCAGCACTGGCTTCAGCCAAGTTTTTTTCACTACGACTGGTAATCCATACGGTTGCCCCAGCGTCGATAAATGCTTTGGCAGTTGCGAAACCTATACCGGTACTTCCTCCGGTTATTACTACATTTTTATTGTTGAAATTCATTGTATATATTTTTTATTTACAGGGCAAATCTAGCATAGGTTTATTTATTTTCGTTACTTTGTAACTAAAAGTAACAGTAACAAAAGAGTAACCAGGTAACTTATTATGGAAAATACTTGTCAACCCGGACATAAAAGAGAGATTATGGCTGTACATGATGCCATGGATGTATTGAGTGGTAAATGGAAAATTTCGATTATTTCATCCGTTTGTTATTACAACAAGCGCAGGTTTTCGGATATACTATCTGATGTATCGGGCATATCCAATAAAATGCTAAGCAAGGAGCTTAAGGATTTAGAAGTGAATCAATTGATAAAGAGAGAAGTTTTAGATACACAACCAATTACCGTGCAGTACCAATTAACTGAATACGGTAAAACGCTGCAAACCATTATCGATAACCTATCGGATTGGGGTAAGGAACACCGTAAGGTTATTGTTGGGAAGTAGGCAACTAATTGAAGGATTTTCTAAATTCTAAGGGAGAAATGTTTGTTTTGCTTTTGAACAGTTTACTAAAGGACTGGGAATGCTCAAAACCCAGTTCATAGGCAATTTCACTTACTGATAGTTCTGTGGTTGACAATCGTTCCTTAGCCTTTTCAATCAGCTTTTCATGGATGTGCTGTTGTGTGTTTAGTCCCGTTAATGACTTAAGCAGGCTGCGCATATATTGTGGCGACATATTCAGTTCGCCTGAAAGAAACTTTACACTGGGTAGCCCATCTGACCTAAAATCTGAGCTTGAAAAATAGGTTTCAAGAAGCTGATCCAATTGCTGTAGAAACTGATGGCTGGCCTTACCGCGGGTGATAAACTGACGTTGGTAAAAACGCTGGGTATAGTTCAGCAAGGTTTCCAGTTGAGAAACCATAATGTTCTGGCTGAATTTATCTGTGCCAGTCTGGTATTCATCGATGATGCTGAGCATAATGTGTTTGATTCTGTCTTCCTCATCCTCCGACAGAAACAATGCTTCATTTACACTGTAATCAAAAAACTCATAATTTTTAATAGCGGTTGCCATTTGGGTACCATAGAGAAAATCGGGGTGAATCATCAACATCCAACCTGTTGCGCTGTTTCCGTTTTCTTCCCTTATTACACTAAGGACCTGATGTGGGGCCATGCAGAACATAATCCCCTCATCAAAATCATAGTCTTTTTGTCCATAGCGGTAGCTGTGTGCCATATCACGCTTAACTGATATGGAATAAAAGTCGAAAATCAGGTTCTCCTGCCCTATTTTGGGGCTTTTGGCCATGTCGCTAAAGTTAATTACACTAATTAGCGGATGCTTTGGAGCAGGAAGACCACGTAAGCTGTGGAATTGAGAAATCGTTTTGATTCTAATTGTCTGACTTTCACTCATTTTTTCGTGCTGGTGGCGATATCAAATGTAAGCATTATTGTTCCTGGAAATAGATATCCGTTTTCATATCTTCGAGTAATGTTGGATATTGTGGTATCCAGTTCAGCGCCTCTTTAGTTTTTTCGGACGAGGTCTGGTTATCAAGTTTTGCAAAATGGGCGAACCATGTAAAATGTTCAGCTGCTTGCCCAACTTCCATAGAAATCAGTGGAATGTCCAGTCTGTTTGCAATTTCAGATGCGATGTTCTTGAATGGGATGCCTTGCTCTGCTACAGCATGGTACCTAGTTCCATTTTCAAAATCAGTTTCAAGTGCGGCCAAATATAGCTTTGCTGCATCCATTCTATGCACCGCAGGCCAATGGTTATTCCCTTCGCCAACTATAACAGAGATTTTCTTTTCTTTTGCTATACTAATCAGCAAAGGAACAAATCCAATTTTATCGCCCTCGCCATGCACAGATGGAGATAGCCTGATTACTGCGACTTTAACGCCTTTTGAGGCTGCCAGGTCTGCTGCATTTTCAGTTGCTATTCTTGGATGAGGATTTTCGGCAGTGGTATCGCTTTCAGTGGTTATACCTTTCTTCGAAAAAAGTGCCGTACCTGAAGTAATGAGGAAAGGTTTATTGGTGCCCTCGAGTGCTTCACCAATGGCATTAATCACTTTTCCATCGAGTTCGCACATTTCGGCAAAGCGGGAAAAGTCGTGAATAAAACCTAGGTGGATGACGGCATCTGAAATTGATGCGCCAGCTTTCAGACTTTCAAAATCAGTCAGGTCTCCGCGATGAACTTCAGCGCCAGCATCAAACAATTTATTTTGAGATTCCTCTGAACGGGCCAGACCAAGAACCTGGTGTCCGGCTTTTAATAATTCCTGCACTACTGCTGTACCAATGAAGCCAGTTGCTCCAGTTACAAATATTTTCATGTCTTTATCTTTTTGGTCTTACAAATTTCGAGCATTTGATTTTTGATTTTGTATCCAAAAGCTTAATTGTTGTAGCCGAAAAAATAATCCCTAGTTATTACAAATCTCATTTTATTAAAATTTCGAGATGCGTTTTTACAACATCTCGAAAAGCTAAATTACTGTAATACAAATCGATATTATTTCTGTTCAGGTAGATGATTTGCTTTCTTTTGTTTTAAGAACTGCAAAATTGATCCAATGATAAACAGAACAAATATTAAGAGTAGGGTTTTAGCAATTACAGGATCGCCTGGTCCGGATGCTAAGGGATGTGCAGTTGGGAGTCGGGTAAAACTCTCATTGATAGTTGGCACCCACGATAGAAAAAAACTGAGCGTTAACAGGAAATTTTCTATGTACCTGAAAGAATTTAGTCCAGTCTTTTTAGAATGTAGAAAAAATGCAATTACAACCAAAAAGAGGATGAATAAGGAGAATATATGACCAGGATTAAAGCCTCCATGTTTCGAAATACCCAACGCAGTGAGCGAGGTGACTATTGTGAAGTATGCGTAAACTTTTCCGGATGTTAGGGATAGATGGATTTTACCATGCTTTATGTAGGATACAAAAGCCGCAATGATTGCGACAACACCGATTACGGTGTGGAAAATTCCTAATGATGATAGTGCCATAAGTTCTAGGTGTTTTAAGGTTTAGCAATAAAATTTGCTTCTGAACTAATTGGTATGTTCAATACTTTTGATATTAAACAAGTTTGTTCGGCCTCTTTGGTAATTGCTTCAAACTCGGCTGCTGTAATACCCTCTACCGTTGCGCTGATGGCCAGGTGGACTGATTTTATTGAAAGACCTTCCATTGATACCGTGGCTTCTGTATTCAATACGATGTCCGTTAATCCACTCTGTGTCAGCGCAGCACTCACAGCCATTGTAAAACATCCGGCATGGGCTGCGGCTAATAATTCTTCAGGATTTGTTCCGGTCTCTTCCCCGGTAAAACGGGTTTTAAAACTGTAATTGGTATTTGTAAGTATTCCACTTGGTGTAGTTAATGCCCCTTTGCCTTCTTTAAGGTTTCCATTCCATTGTGCTTTTGCAGTACGTTTTATGTTTTCAATATTTAAAATGTATTGTCATTATTGACACTACAAAGATTGAATTGATACACAAATACGTTTTTGCAAATCCGTTCAATTATTTGGAAATTTGGTCCAATCGGTACTGGCTGGGTGTAACACCATATTTTATATGGAAACTTCTGGTGAAGTTGGCTAAATCATTAAATCCGCATTCAAAAGCAATGGTGTTAATCCGATTATTTGATGCGGTTAACAATTCAGCTAATTTCTCCAATCGCCTGTTTTTGATGTAGTTTGCGGGTGTTTCATTATAGTTTTTGGCAAACTCACGTTTAAAGGAGGATAAACTTAAGTTGCAGTGATCTGCTAATTCTTCAATGGTTATATTGGAATATATGTGGGCATCGATAACCTGTCTGAAAGTATATATTGTTGGGAAAACAGTTGCGACAAAATCATTTGAATGGCATCAGCATTCTTGGTTTGTGATAGCAATATGATGATTTCCTTCAACTTCAATACTAATTTATCCTCATTTACCAATGTAGGGTTTTCGAAATAAAACAAAAGTCCTTCAATATACTTTTGAATCAGAAAGTCGTTGTTGATTCGTTCTATAATCTTATTGGAAACGGCATTTTTTGGTTTTTTTAACAGTGAAGGTAATTCTCTTTGGTAGACATTTTTGAGTATATCGGGATGGAAATGTACGATAACCAGCTTGTTTTCTTTGCTGATGTTGTTGCTGCTTACGTTGTTTCCTACTGTGCGGCAATTTAGCAGTACAGATTCCTGACCAGCAACATTAATTTCTTTACCTTGAAAGTTATAACGAGCATCATTTTCCAGTAAATAATGGAAACAGGCATTGTCCATTGCCGGCATATCGAAAATAAAAGGTGGTTTCAAAACGAGTACTTCCAGAAACGTTTTGCCAAATAAATCGTGTCTTTCGTGTTTGCTGATCATATTGGATTACATGGATCAAATATATTTTTTTTTTCGATAAGGAAATGTCGGTTAATTGCAAATCTGTGAGAACATGATTATAAATATGTTGGAAGGCAGGCAATATTTTACAGGAAATTATATTTGGCTACTCTTTTAACTGAACTTGCTTAACGGATTACAAATCCTATTTTATTTAAATTTCGAGATGCGCTGTGCAACATCTCGAAAAGCCACACTCCCTAACCGACGTTCTGCTTCTATCTATTCACTTTGAGTTTTGAGCAAATAAAATTTATCAACCGCCGCGAAAGAGCATACTATCCCGATAAAAAGAACAAGCGACCTTACCCAATTCATGTTGCTCCATTCTGAGGATAATATCTTTAAGGTTTCCGCATCTGGTGTCGGTTCAGACATCATCAAGTCCGTTCTAGGATGGAAGTAAGTGAAAGCGAATACGTCTCCCAACACATAACAAATTAAAGCTATCCCAAGATAGACCCTTATATATTTTGATTTTTTCCAGCATAAGATTAATGATAGTAATGTTAAAACTTGAGTTGCAGGAGAAAATATTGCAAAGAAGTTTCCAGGGTTTATGGTCTTAAAAAAAACTTTCGCGGCTAAGACGGAACTAGGTATATCACTTGCGGTGGCATTCGCAATAACCAGAGAGTTAAAAATATTTGCGAATAAAACTCCACATGCCAGGGCAACTGAGCTTAGCAAAATTACTTTTTTCATGATTTAAGATTTAGATAATTTGAATTTAGTTAAAATATCTAAGAGTTTATAAATCAACGCTCTGCGCTTAGCTTTAGTGGATGCGAATTCTGACTTGGTTACTGTTGAACTAATCTATTTGTTAAAATGAAAAACTTCGGTAATACCAACAATTACCGAAGTTTAAATACCTAGATTAAGATTACTTTGCACAATTAGATGAGCTTTATATAGTTCCAGAGCCCATTATTTAGGATTTAAGATGTAAAGGATCTATCGAATGACGGTTAATTACCTGTTCTTGCCCTTTCATCTTCATTTGCGGTCTGTCTCTTTTTAATATTAACTTTATTGCTACCAAACTTGTAATTAATTGATAATTGAAATTGTCTGCTATCAAAATAATAGTTAGAATTTCGATGTACGCCATTGATTGTTGATGCAAACCGATACTTATCAGTTTTAAAAATATCATTAGCCCTAAAGTTTATTCTCAAATCTTTACCAAGTAGAAGGTATTGAATGGCAAATGATGTAATCGTAAAGGGCTTTATTTTATCAATTCCATAATTCCCCGCTATAAAATAATCGAAGCTTAAATTAAATAAAAAGGTTTTGGCTTTAGTGAGATTAAAGTCGTTATTACTTCTAAAATATGCGTTTAAGCCATTAATATCATTAGCAGATAGTGCAATAGTTTTAGTTGTCAGGTAATTTATATTGAGCAGGTTATTGCTGCTCCACCAGCCAATTTTATCAAAAGTATAAGTTTCAATAAAGCCATATCGTTTAAAATTATAGATATTCTGATAGACGAGACTAATATCGTTATTATTCAAATCTGGCAAAGCTATTTGGTTAAAAACATCTTTTTCTGCACTGTAAAAAAAATTACTTTCAAGCTTTTTATAAGAGTAAATCAACTCAAAATTATCTACAAAATATGGTCTTAATAATTGATTTCCGCGGACTGTTAAAAAAGGTGTAATGTAGGTAACATTGGGGTTCAACTCCGCGTAATTAGGCCTTGCTAACCTTCTGCCATAACTAAATCTATAAGTTGAATTTTCTGACGAAACATAAGCCAGATTAATTGTTGGAAATAGCTTCGTGTAGTTGTAAGCTAAATATTGATTCGAATGTGCGTTAAAGGATTTTGTTTGCGTAGCTTCCATCCTCAAACCAATTTGAGCATCGAATTTAGAATTAAACTTTTTATTTCCAGAAAAGTACAATGCCTGAACATCCTCTTTATAATTAAATCGATATCCAATTTGTGGCATATCTTTTATCGAAGCATTAACTAATCCACTATTGAAAGCTAAAATTTTGTTATCTGTTTCAGATATCGAAATCTTTGTGCCGGCACTCCAATTCGCCCATTTTGAAGGAAGTTCCACATCAATCTTTCCTGCGTAATTATTAGTTACCTGGGCATTATCATTTATTCCTCTAAAATATTGAATAGAATAGGGATTATCTATTACCGATGTGCCAATATATGGTCGGGTATCATTGTTATTGTATTTAAAGTAATCCAGATTCAAAATTATTTTCTTCCCAGCGGTATCAATCTTAATTTCATTATACAGATTTAGTGAATTAAATTCTGGCTTTTGAACCGCCGTATTTAAGGCTAAAATTTCATTAAAAGCTTTATTATTATTAGCAACATAAACCAATGATTTCGTATTTCGCGTAGCATTTGTTCGATTAATATTTGCTATATATTGAAACCCAATCACCCACTTAGGCATAGCCACAACCTGTGCGCCTAATACGCCATTAAGCCTTTTGTAGTCTCTTCTAAATACCTGTTTTGTATTCCACAGTTCTGAAGGAAAGGTCATATAATCCTGGTAATTATAGGATTCGCCACCATTTCGATAATTTAATGATGAAGAAAGGCTTAATTTATTTTTATTATACATGAAATTGCCAGTTACCCCTCCTTCTCCCTTTTCTTGTCGGAGTAAATAGCTTGTTCCCAAAGAGAGATTCCATGTATCTGCTTGTGCTTTTTTCAGTCTGATATTAATTAATCCACTACCACCTGCTGCATCATATCTGGCGGGTGGATTAGTAATCACCTCGATACTCTTAATATTATCAGCAGGTATAGACCTTAAAAAACTAGCCAAATCTTCCGTTGCTAGTTCAATCACCTTATCATCTACTAAAACCCTAACGGATTGTTTACCAATTATAGTTACGGTTTCATTTCGTACCGATATTCCAGGCGTAATTTTTAAGGCTTCCAAAGCATCTCCACCAACTGAATTAATAGTATTTTCAACATTAAAAACCAAGCGGTCTATCTTTCTTTCAACTATTGGTCTTCTTTTTGAAATGTTTACGATTCCCAAATCGTTTACTGCAGCCACTTCAACTATTCCAAGATTAATGTCAGCACTTAATTCTAAGTTTTTTGTAAATAATACTTGCTTAAACTGGTTGATTTCTAGTTTATACTCGCCTCTAATTGTTTCTATAGAAAATTCACCCATTTCATCGGTAAGTATAGTTTTCAATTGAACAGATTCTTGCGAAAAAAGAATTACTTCTCCATAGGCTAAAGGGCTATTTTGCTTTGTAACAACTTTCCCTTTGATTTTGAATTGTGCCTTTGATGTATTATGGAAAACAAATACAAAAAACACCATAAATAAAAATACCTTTCTCATTTTAAAATTTATCTTTTTAATAATGAGGACAAATATCCAGGTGTCGATATTTAAAGCGTTACAGATTGATAAACTAGAAGTTCTATTTTATAGAATTGAACTTATTGGACATGCACTTTTTGATATTCTGCTGGTGTAAGGCCGGTATTTTTCTTAAAGGCAGTAAAAAAGGTAGATTTTGAATTAAAACCACTATCATAACCCAAACTCTCAATAGTATAGTTTTTTTGAGTTTCTAATAGCTTTTTGGCTTTATCTATTCTGTATGTTTTAATTAGATTTGAGAATGATTTCCCCAACACTTCGTTTACATATTGGGAGAGTATGTGTCTGGTAATTTTTAGTTCCTTAGCAGCATCATCAAGACTAAAGTTCGGATTTAGAAATAATTCTTTATCAATAATTATATCCAACTTTTGCTCAATTAGAAGCAATGTTTTCTTATCCAATTCCTTGTTTTTATAGCGTGCCTTTTCATTTAAAAAAGTTGAGGTTTTACTATGCTTAAAAATCAGCAGCAGAATAATCAAGTACAAAATAAAGGTAAATGATAAAGCACCAACAATGTAAGATGTGTAGGTTGCTATAGCATAAGCTAACCATATAAAGGTTATGCCTAAATAAATGCTGATAAACCAAACATCTGTTTGTGTTAAATTAACCTGATTCTTTAACTTAACAACAATTGGCCTGATATACTTAAAAGAAAAAGCAATGTAGATAAACCATTGAGCATAAATTACGTTCACAATAAATCTAATCCAGAGGTTATTATTTTCGGGATAAGGATACAAAACGCCCAAAAAAGTTATAATTAAGACGTAAGGAATTACATGTTTTGCCCAGCTAACTCTACTCTCGATTGTGTAAGATTTGAGGTATAAAAAAAGAAATGGACCAATTAACGCACATGCTGAAAGCCCAATTTGGATAAATAAATTTGAGAGATTTGGGTTAAAATAAAAAAAAACTGATTTTAAAATCCTAACACTTAAAACTAAAAATAACAGAGATAAAAAATAGTTTGCAAGTTTCTTTTTTTTCGCATACAAAGCAAAATAGATGGATAGCAAAAAACCATTAAAAGCTCCTAATGCACTAAAAAAGAAAAGCAGCTGACCAAATACAGTCATTATAAGAAAAGAATTAATTTAAACAGTTTAAAGATAATAAATAGCCCGACATTTTGAAAAATTCTGTCATAGAATCTATAACATTAACTTGACCTTAAATACTGAAAGGATTAGAATAAAAGCCTATTGTAAATTTATGTACTATATTCAAAGATTCGTTGGTCTAAAGTAATGGGATAGTCCAAACACATTACATCAATTCAACCTTAAAATACAACCCACTATAAATCAATTAAAAAGGCTAACTTTTATAAGCAAGCCTATAGAATTAGATATTAGTCTTTTCGATGTACCCCGAAGAAAGATTACTTTACAGAGCTAGACAAGTTATGTACTATTTTAAAGCACATCATTGAGGATTTAAAGTATAAAGGAATTTATAAAATTGCTTATAATTATGCCTTAGGGAAGCAGCGCAAAGCATAATTATAGGTTTTGGCTGATTTTGTCAACTTTTTTATGATCTTTTTTTCTCAACAGAGAATGATTTAACTAAAGCTTTTGGAAGTTGAACTTCCGCCTCTGTATTAAAATAAGTTCCTTCTTTTTCCATTTTCATCTCTTACGAGCTCTATTGTACCGTTAATCCTTCTAAAAACAAAGGTCTCCTGACCGAAATAGGTTTCTACATTAAAATTCTTCCAAAGAACGAGCAATTTATAGCATTACCTTTTTATTGCCTTGCAGGTGATACATTTCCAGACAAAGTTTTAGTTGCGATTTTATTGACCGCTGAAATTGCGAACAATGAACACGTTGGGACAATTATTACTTAATCGTAATTTCTACATATAAAGGACTAAACTATGACTCGCCCCGACCAAACCCGATGTTATTTCTATAGAACTGGGGTGATATATCTGTTTTGCTCTTGAATACCCGACTAAAATAATATTCGTCGTCATAACCCAACTCGTAGGCAATTTCTTTGATCGTCTTATCCGTTAAATACAATTCTCTCTTCGCTTCTATGATGATTCGTTCGGTAATAAGGTCTGATAGTGTTTTGTCAAAATGATTTTTGGTGATTCTCGAAAGCGATGCAGGTGTAAGGTGTAGCATCTCTGCATATTCACTTGCCGAGTGCTTAATGCGGAAATTGTTCTCTATCGCATTTTTCAGATTCTGGATGAGAAATTGCTGTTTTCCTCCAATTGTTTCTGAATCCTGAAGGGACTGCTGTTCGAGTTTTATCCTGGTGGCCATTACAAGAAGCACCTTTAAATAAGAGACCAGCACTTCATCTTTTCTAAATGCATCAGTTTTTAGTTCGCTTGCTATTCCCTGGATCAGATTCAAAATGGTGCTTTTACAGTTTTCATTGAGATTGACAAAGGGTTGCTGGTAGACGTTATTAAACAAGATTCCATTGGCTGCAATTTCCTGATGATGGCGATATATGCAGAAAAAATCGTGGTGAAACTGAATGGCAATACCCATCAAGGACTTTTTCGAACTTAACATAAACGGCTGATAAGGGTAGAATGCAAATAGGGTATCTTCTTTAAAAGTGTAATCTGAAAGGTCAACAGTAGCAACTCCCTCCCCTGAAGTAATCAAAATAAGCGTGAAGTAATTGTTTCGCTGAATATGGTCGAAATAACTGTTATTATCAAACTCAAAAAGCTTGAATGCCAGATTTCCATTTTGTTGATTGATGAGTGTATGTACGGATTGTGATAACATAATTCTTATGATTTAGCCAGCGCTTTCTTAAAATCCTCATTAAGCTGAACACACTCATTGATACAGATTCCACTTACGATCTCAGGCCCTTCTCCCCATTTGGGCACATCGGATGTAGAGAGCACATTGAACTTTGAACTAAAACCGCCGACAAAAGGTACGGAAGTTCCGTAAACTATTTTTGGGATTTGATGATGGCGAAGCACATAAGAACACATAATACAAGGCTCGTGAGTGGTGTACATCGTTGACCGGCTAAGCTTATCCAAATGGCCATTTTTAATCACATCCCGCACGGCCAGTATCTCGGCATGATTGGTAATATCGCCTGTTGATTTGCCGGATTCTATGCCCTTACCCAGAATACTATCTTCAAAAACGATTAACACGCCCACCGGGGGATCGCCCGCTGCCAAAGCTAATTTGGCAAGCTGCAGACATTGGTGCATGTAATGCGAATAATCTTTATTCATAAATAATATTATCTTAATAAATGGTAGAGCTCTATTTTGATAAGCAGCTAGCTAAAATACTTAAAAAATAATTGAACCTAACAAAATGCCGATGTATGGGAATTTGTTTAATGGAGCTGAGTTGTGTATGAAGAAAAAACCTAAAACCGCCCTCATTAAAAATGAAGGCGGTTTAATTCTAATTTAGAAGATTAGAATATCGTAACCTTCATTTCTTAAGTTCAGCGAACTTGGCAAACCTGGGGTTCCCGGAACATCGTTATCGCTCAATAAATCATAGCCAGAAACTTCCGTGCCGAATACTGCTACGCAACCTTTTGAAAGACCATGAACATGATCTTTCACTTCTTTATAAAGTCCATAAACCGGGTGATCGGGTTTCTCTAAATGTTCAGGCCATCTCACCCCTGCTCCCTGAAAAATAATTTTAACATCTTCACCTGCATGTTTAAATTCATAAGCTGATGCTAGTGCATTAAATACGCGTCCAAGTGCTTCTTCTGAACCAGCCTTGGGATCAGAAAGAATAATTATTGCTGTTTTTTTCATTTTAAACAATTTAATTTATAAGCCAAAGATGCGGCAGTAACGGTTCTTAAAGAATGGATAAATCTTACTATGTAATGGAGATTTTTCAATCGAATCATTGCTATCAAGCGTAAGGTATTACGAACAGTATGGGCATAAAAAAGGTAGACCTTTATTAGAAGTCTACCCTATTATAACTTGTCAACCAACACGCTAATCACACAACCAAATACTATGTACCAGGCTTAACAAATGTTTGCCAACCCCTCATCGTTTCGATGAAGCGCTCACTAAGCCCACCTTCACGCAGATAATCAGCTGTAACCGGCATCTTCGGACTTTCATAAAGTGGATTCTCCTGTACCTGAAGCGGAAAATCCCGTTTCAAAATACCTGCCCGGGCAATGAGCACAAAATCACATCCTTCATCGAGTAATTCTCCAGCACGCTGTGCACTGTAAATCTTGCCGGCCACTCCCAACCTTACACCCTTTCGAGGGATGTCTGTAAATACACTGAGCATGGTTTTTCCCTGAAACGTGCCTTCTCTGACCAACTGAGCAGAATCCCATAGTGCGAGATCCAGATAATCAATCAGCTCTCTATCAAATATAGCTGCTGTTATGTCACGCATTTCCTCTATCTGTAAGCCATAACGCTCAACCGATAAACGCCAGCCAATTTGGAAATCAGGGCCACAGGCTTTACGAATACCTTCGATAACTTCCATGGTAAATCTTGCCCTATCCTCGGTGTTTCCTCCATATTTGTCTGTTCGGTCGTTTAAGTTGGGTGAAAGGAACTCCGAAAGTATCCATCCAAATGCCCCATGAACCGAAACACCATCAAAACCAGCTAGCTGTGCCCTTCTAGCCGCTGAAATGAAGCTATCCCGAATCCGCTCTACTTCATCAGTTGTAATCGCTTTTACGCCACGCACAGTTTTATCCGAAGCAGGTGACTTTATCCCACCCCACTCGGGAGTTGCACGGTGGCCGGCGTGATGTAACTGCACCGCTGATAATGCACCTCCTGCTTTAATGGTATCCGCGATTTTAGCGAGGCCTGGCAAATGTTCATCACTGTGAATACCGAGCTGACGTTCAAAGGCAATGCCTCCGGCCTCAACTGTGGAAGCACTTGTTTGTATCAGCGCATATCCGCTCATTGCCAATTGCTCAATCCAAATTTGATCAAATTCAGAGGCAGTTCCATCATGCTCACTTTGCTGGCTGGTTAATGGCGCCATCATAAAACGGTTTCGCATTGCCGGGCCATGTAGCAATGTGAGCGGCTTAAATAAATCAGAAACAGACATTTTCTATATTGTTTTACTTTTTAACTTAATCTTTCCTTAAAGCAAAGATGTTAAGATGATCAAATCTAGAAAATGGAGGATTTTCATTATATGATGGATGTTTTCAATATCTGGAAAATGATTAAATACAAAACAGATCAGCTAAAAATGAGGAGGGTTGTGAGAAAACCAACACCAAGTGAAATGGATATAAAGTCCAACTTCCTCTGGTTTATTGTTATAACAGATTAATAAAACCTTTTGAAAACACAGATCTCTAGGCCATTTTCAGATAATAATATGGACTAAGTCCTTGTTCTTATAAAAGAAATTTAAGTCGCCCTGCGGAAGACTTAAACTAGAAGGGAAAATACAGGTTTCCGGGCCGAAATTTTGGGCAATCCTTTTAAACAAAAAAGGGAGCAGAATTTAATCTGCTCCCTTTTTCATTGATCATTTCCGTTTTGGTTATGATCTCAGGCTATCAAAGATGCCAGCTAAGCTGCCACCGATGTTATTACCCAATGAGAACGAGGTTGAACTGGATTCATCTCCATCCGTAGTGGTATTAGAGAATGATAAAAGGTTGCCGATATTCAGCGCACCGCCCAGACCACCAGAGCTTGCAGAGTCATTGTTACCAAAGATACCGCCACCGTTAATTTCTTTCATTTCGTTTAAATTCAATTCTTGCATTTTCATAATATTCAAGTTTTGTTTTTGCCTACTCTGTTATAGATTTTCAGCTGCTTCTGTTCCGGTTTTACCCGTCGTTTGATTAATAAACGTTAATAGCAGAACAAAAGATTTTAATTTTTATGGAATAACGACAACGCCAAAGCGTGAATAAAAGCCAGCGGTTGTACGACTTTAAAAACTATTGGTGAGCATGGCTGTTCTCACGCGAGGAGGCTAAAAATTCATCGATTTATTGAAAATCAAATCTATATAATTAAAAATCTGATTGTAGAGTTACAATAATTCAGCCCTCGATGGTGCATTTCCAAACAAAGCCTTTTTTAGATTTTATTGACCGCTGAAATTGCGAACAATAAACCAATTGTGGGTCGTATTTGGTTCTACTATATCTGGTTCGTTTTAAAGGCTTTGAGCAATCAAAGGCTTTATTTTTTAAAACAAATCTTAATATTTAATGTTATCAGGTTACTATCTCATTATATCTGGACGGATATAAGAAATTGTTTGTTTAAAAAAGCCACCTGAATTAATTTCAAGTAGCTTTTTATTTTAAAAGCTCAATGCTTCTTATCTCCCTCTCCTCCTCTTGTTTCTCTTGACTACATCATAGTTTAGGTAGATGATGCCTGCCCAGGCTAAACCTGGAATGATAACAAATGTTACCACATCGAAATCATTCATCAAGAAAATAGTTTGTTATAGTTGATGCGAAAATAGTTAATAGATGCTTTTCGAAAGGATAAATAAGTATTCTAATTTTGTTTTAATCTGAAACGTGAGTATCGATTTTTAATATGATGTTTTCTTTCTTTGAAAAACACCATCAACACCTACACCGCCTTAATTTCCATTACCGTAGAATCAAATTGTTCTGCCGATACAATCGCTTTCGCCTTAATGCGCATTTTGTAAACATATATCGTATTCTCAGAGTACTCCAATATTGCGGCAATGGTTCTTACATCCTGAATGCCAAGCCTGATGAGTGCAAAAATTCTTAGCTCTGTATTAAGCAATTCGGGCGCTTTCGGCCAAATTTGGTCTTCAGGCTTTAGCATAGAATTTATCGTTTCTGTAAAATTTGGGAAAATGCTGATAAAAACCCTGTCAAAGGTATGGTACAGCTCGGTACGTTCTTTTTTGATGTCGATTTCCTGCAAGGCAGGAAGCACTTCGACATATCGTTTGGCCAGCATTTTACGTTCAACATTTCTTTTCAGCCTGTCGAGCTTAAGGATATAACCCGATACCATTTCGAAGAAATAACCAATGTATTTTTCATTTACGGTAGCATATTCCCTTAATTTATCATTAATGAATACCAGTTGATTATTGAATGCCTCCAGTTCCTTATTTTTCTCTTCGATAATATGTTCTTTCGCCCTGAGCTTTTTCAGTTGAACAAAAATCATAAAGCCTATTAAACCGATAAGAACGGTAAGGGATGCAATGGAAAGTAAATATATCAGGAAACGGTTTTTGTCTTTTTGGGCAACGATATTTATCTGGGCAGCGATATCCGGAAATACGGACTCTATTTTAAGCTTGCGCAGCCTGTTCCCGTAAAACGCTGCATCATCTCTGGATTGCTGGATAAAAATATAGGCATCTTCCAGGTGGCCATGATGGTACAGATCTTCTGCCAGAAGCAATGTTGCCAATGTTTCACGAACGGATGAACGAATGTCATAAATTGCAGATTGCGCCAGCAAACTTACCCGTACATCATTTTGTTCGGCTTGCTGATAAAAGGCCGCCATTCCGGTGAGCACCCTTGCCCGTTGATGGTCTGATAACTTATAATCCTTTAATAGTTTTAAGAAATAGATTGGCGGCTTACCTGTGGCTCCGGAAACAACCTGCCGGTTGCCCATACTAAATAGTCTTTCGAACGAATTTATTGGGGTTGATTGGATGGCAGAGTCTAAAAACTCAACTGCTTTGCGGTTATAGGTTTCGGTAAAATTCGGATTATCGTTGTATATGGCCAGGTTAGAATATGCGCCTGATTTTAAGCAGTAATAATCATAGCGATAACTTTGGCTCAGTATTGATGGATTGATTTCGGTTAGCAAATCGAATGTTTCCTTAAATAAACCTGCGTGTAGCAGTAGTGAAGCAATTTTTACCCGACTGATGTTAATCTTTTCTTTATCGCGTAGCCTGGAACTAAATTCAAGTAGCTTTTTGCCATAATGGTAAGCCGAATCGAATTGATAATATTCATATTCCTCAAATAACCGCAACAGTACAGGGAATTTATTTCTATTTCTTTTTAAATCATTTTGGAACAGGTGTATTCTGCTGAGTTTCTGCTGCTCGTACTTACCCTTTTGTGTGATTTCCTTCTTTAAGCTATCTATCAATTCCGCACGTTGCCGGGCAGAAAGGTTGCTTAATAGCAGGCTAAATAGAAGTACACAGAAAAGAGATTTCATTGGATAGAATAAGGATAACCAAAATTATATTTTTTTTAAACCCAAAGCAAAGCTATTAATACAACTGAATTTTACTGGTTTTGTAAATGTATTGTAGCCGGATGCTGTCCAAAAAATCAAATAAAAGCTTTGAATTAAGGATTTAAAGCTAAAAAGACATTATACATATCAAGCTATTAAATTCCATAAGATACTGATTAACAACATCATAAATTTATAAAAGCTAGATTTTGTTTATATTTTTTAACACTTCACCATTTGCAGGCTATTTTCCTTAATCAGCAGTTCTAAATTAGAGAATGGTTTTATACTAAATACCCTTAGCCTAAAGCCAAACTGAACCAAATATATAACCATCCCTTAAATGCTTACCTGCCGGATTTTTAGTAAATCCTTTTATCAGGCACGAATAAGGGAAACGAAATGTCTTATGAGCCAAAACAAATCCCCTTAAAACCGATTGCCTGAATCCGCACATTGGGTGCGAACAAAACACTTTAGCATTTAAGATTCAGTATCTCCTTAAATGAACCAATCAACTAACAAAAAACATTTTTAAATTCTAAACTATGTATCTAAAATTTCTACGATTATTATTCGTTGGATTAATGCTATGTATTCAAACCTTATATGCCGATGCGCAAAATAAGGTAATTAGCGGAACGGTTACAGATGCCACTGATGGTACGACCCTGGCTGGCGTTACTGTTGCTGACAACACAAAGACCTCTACAACATCAACCAATGCACAAGGAAAGTACACTTTAAGTGTAGCAGCCAACGCAAAAAGCATTACATTTTCTTTTATCGGCTATGAAGCCAAAACAGTGGCTATCGGTAGCTCAAACGTGATTAATGCGGTGTTAACCTCCTCATCAAATACTTTGGATGATGTAGTGGTGGTAAGTGTGGGTTATGGTACGCTGGATAAACGGGAGGTATCAAGTGCCATTACGCACATTTCTGGAGAAGATTTGCTAACCGTTGCAGCCAATAATCCGCTGATGTCTCTTCAGGGAAAGGTTCCCGGGCTTAACATTACCAATACTGCCGGAGCAGATCCAAATTCAAGTCCAAGCATACAGCTTAGGGGGGTATCTTCCCGTAGTGCCGGATTAGGACCATTGTATGTGATTAACGGTGTACCAGGTGGAAACATCGATAACATCAATCAAAATGATATTGAAAGCATTGATGTACTTAAAGGTGGTGCAGCATCTGCCATTTATGGTACGAGGGGTAGTAACGGGGTTATCATCATCACCACAAAAAAGGGCACATCACAAAGCCGTATGTTTTACGATGGTTATGCCAGTTTCGATTACCTAACCAACACACTTAAAAACCTATCGGTTGATGAATTTATTGCCAACAGAGTGGCAAATAAACAAGGTCAGGATTATAAGGGCAGAACAGATTGGTTAAAAGAAGTGACCAATTCGCCTGCCTTTGCACAGAAACATACGGTTCAGTTTTCAGGTGGTTCTGCAAAAACCAATTACTTTGCTTCTGGCGATTATCGGGATGCGGATGGTGTAGATTTACGTGCGCATAAAAGGGAATATGGAGCGAGGTTAAACATCAACCATGCAACGGATAACAACATGTTTGTGGCAACACTTACGGCTGCGCCCAGGTATATGAAAACCAGTAATTCTGACCAGGGTAACTTTAATAATGCCTTAACGTTAAACCCAACCTATTCAATTTTTAATCCGGCTGGAAAATACAACTACATCAATACGGGCTTTTTCTCAAACAATCCGGTAGAAAATGCCAATGTAATTAAATCTGGCGCCGAAATTAAGGAACTGGACATTAACGGCTCGTTGAAGATGAATATCCTTTCGAATTTAAGCACGATGGTTACGGTATCGGAAATCAGCCGCTCGGTTAAAAATCTGTATTTCACTCCGTCTACGCTATCCTCTGTAGTTCAGGCGAATAAAATTACGCAGACAAATTTCGCTTCTCAGGAACAGCAGGAATACGATCAGAAAAACATGGAATGGACCGCGAATTATTCGGAAGATATCCAAAAACATCATTTTAAATTATTGGGTGGATACTCTTATTCCCTTTACAATTACAAAAGAATGTATGCTCAAAATTATGATTTTCCATTTGACACTTACTTATGGAATAATCTGGGTTCTGGGCTTTATAATGGTGGTGCCGCAGGTCAGGGTCAGTCTGCTGTTGCATCAACGCAAAATGGCTCAACACTCATTTCTTTCTTCGGGAGGTTAAACTATGATTACGATAGCAAATACATCGTTACGGCAAGTTTGAGAAGAGAAGGTTCATCTAAATTCGGAGCAAATAACAAGTGGGGAAATTTTCCTGCAGTTTCGGCGGCATGGCGTGCCTCTGAAGAAAGTTTTGTTAAATCTGCTTTACCTTGGGTTAATGAATTAAAACTACGTGCTGATTATGGAATTACCGGAAATCAGGACTTTGGAAATTACCTGTCGTTGCTATTATATGGTGGAGCGGGTTATTTTCCGTTCAATGGTCAATACTATCAGGTTTATGGCCCCTCATCAAACGTAAACCCAGATTTAAGTTGGGAAAAATCCATCAATTTCAATGTGGGTCTGGATTTTTCTGTGTTGAACAGCAGAATCAGTGGCTCACTCGATTACTACATCAGAACCAATAAAGACCTTTTAGGAAACTATAACGTTCCTGTTCCGCCAAATACCCAATCTACAACATTTACAAACGTTGGTACGATGAAGAACTACGGTATCGAGGCCGCTTTGAGTGCTCAGGTAGTAAAAGGGAATGATTTTAATTATGAGGTAAATCTGGCACTGGCCTACAACAAAAATAAATTTATCTCCTTTTCTAATGAGATTTATAAGGGTGGAACTTTTCAGGATGTTGCCGGTTTGCCAGCTCCAGGTTCTCCAGGAAATATTCAAAGAATACAGGAAGGGCACAGTATCGGCGAATTTTATACACTGCGTTCAGCAGGCGTAAATGATGCAGGCGCATTATTGGTTTACAAGAAAGATGGTTCAGTTGTACAGGCTAACCAGGCGAATAATGACGATAAACAGTTTGTAGGCAATGGATTACCTAAGTTTATCACATCGTTAGGGAATACTTTCAGATACAAGCGTTTTGACCTGGGTATTTTCTTAAGGGGTACTTTTGGTTATAAAATTTTCAATACGAGCGCATTCTATATTGGTACGCCTTCCAGTCAGAGTGATGCAAACGTGCTTCAATCAGCTTATGATCCAGGCAGCAAATACTCCTTGCTGAAAAGTACCGCTACCACTTCAATCGCTTCTGATTACTTTTTAGAAAATGGCTCTTTTGTGAAAATAGATAACGTATCGCTTGGTTATAAGCAACCGCTAAATGTTAAGTACATTAAGTCTGTCAGGTTATATGCTGCAGGCAGAAATCTACACACTTTTACAAAGTACACGGGCGGCGATCCTGAATCGGTTCAGGTTAACGGGCTTACACCGGGCGTAAATACCTCGCTAAATTATTATCCTTCTACCCTACAGCTAATTTTTGGATTACAGGCAACTTTTTAATATCTGACAAATGAAAAAATATATAATCTATACCGGTATTGTGGTGAGCTTTTTGGCAGCCATTGCCGGATGTACAAAACTTGATGAAGAGGTTTATGATCAGGTTGATGCCGCGAACTTCCTCACCAGAAGAGACGATGTGATAAGGGATTTTTTAAGACCATTTGAACATGCTTACTGGAGCATCCAGGGAAATGATGTTTATGCCGTTGGTGAAGACAGCAGCGATGAAATGGGCACTTACAACCGTCAGGGCGACTGGCAGGATGGCGGTTATTACCAACGTATGCACTACCATACCTGGACACCGCAAGATGGTTTTACCAATGGGGCATGGAGAAATTTTTACCAGGGTATAGTCCTTTCTACAAACTCGCTGCAGGATATGGAGGGCATTACCGACCCGGCCAGACTAAGTGTAACTACAGATGAACTTAATGATTTTAAAGCTGAACTCAGAACGTTAAGGGCTTGGTTTTACCTGCGTGCTTTCGACTTTTATCGTAATATTGAAATCGTTACAGATGTAAAAAATACAACGCAAGGTGGTACGCAAGCCACACCGCAGGAAACTTTCAACTATATTGAGTCGGAACTGAAAGCGGCAATACCAGCTTTGCCACTTCGTGAGCAGCTTGGCGCAAACGGTATCGGCAGGTGGACAAAAGCCGCAGCGGCCACTTTGCTCGCCAGACTATACCTGAATGCAAAGGTTTACATAGGGACAGATAAATTTACCGAATGCGAAGCAGTTTGCCGTGATATCATAGGCGGAAAATATGGTAGCTATGTTTTGGATTCACGTTGGGATGCACCTTTTGATTATACCAACAAAACCTTAGCATCTGAAGTAATTTATGGTTTCCCTGGAACCTTGGCCAGAACACATTGGCAATATGATAGTGGTATGTTCTTTTGGGGCATGACATATGATGCAGCTACTTTATATTGCGGATTCACCGATTTTGGAAAATCTAACCCACGTTTTGCCTTGCAACCGGGGAGAGATGTAGACAGCGTAGAATATACCCATACACTCGGCAAACCTTTTGTAAAATTCCAGAAATATCCGGATGACCTTCGTTTGAAAAAATACAAAAACTTAGGCGACAGTAAACGCGAAGGCATGTTCCTTTACGGCTATCTGCCTTATACAACCACAGTGAACGGAGTAGCAAAGGTAGATACAGTTAGAGGCAATAAAGGCCCTTATGCGCTTTTTATCAGAGATCAGGTGGGCTATTTTCTGGGTACTAAGCCAGGCATAAAAATAGCAGATAAAGAATCTAACATGAACCATGCAGATCATAACTCTGGTGTATTCATGGTTAAATATCCGATGTACCCAACTCCTGATCCGAACCGGATTACATCTGCCTACGCTGAGATTCGTTTAAGCGAAGTATATTACACGCTTGCAGAATGCAGATACAGAGCCGGCGATAAAGCCGCAGCTGCTACTTTGTTAAATCAGGTTCGCCAACGCAACTACCCTGCGGGTTCTCCAAGTCTTTATGCTGCTGGTGGCGCACAACTTACCGATCAGGAAATGCTTGATGAATGGGGCCGTGAATTTATTGGAGAAAACCGCCGCAGAACGGATTTGATTCGCTGGGATGTATTTAGTAAAGGTACCTGGTGGGATAAAAAACCTGATGCAGATAAACATACCGAGATTTTCCCTTTAGGACGAGATATTTTAAATGCCAATCCTAAACTAAAGCAAAATCCGGGATATTAACAGTTGTTTAAACTAAGCTCCAACAAGCATCCCCCCTTAATTAGCGGAGGGAAGTTAAATTTGGTTTAGTGAAGTGTCTCTGGTAAATCGGAGGCACTTTTTTGTTAAATTTTGATGAGCCGCTAACTCATAACTTAATGGTTTAATAAATCGCTATTAGCAGAAAAAAAAATCCCTCAGCAATTGCTGAGGGATTTTTTTTCTAGTGGCTAAATACCAACTTAGAACGTAAAACGGAAAGCCATTCCAAAACGACCAGCTTCACTACCTAAAAAAGGATTATCGCCAACATAAATACTAGGTCTCCAATCAAATGCAATTGCAAGAGGAGCACCCGCAATTTTGTAATCCAATCCCGCCATCGGAACCAGGTAAAATGCCGTATGGTTTTCATTGAAGAAATATCTTTTCCTGTCGTAAATCTGCACTTTTGGTCCGCCACCGATATACCAGTCTAAACCTCTCGCTCCTCTGATGGGTGCATTGTATTGTAAGAAAGCTTGCAATGTTGTTGTACTTCTGCCAAATAATGCTTCAGCTTGAAATGCAGTATTTCGGTTAAAATGTGTTCTGAGCGATGGTCCAACTAAGGTTGCACCATTTCCGAAATCAAGACCTAAACCCAGGCCTGTCTTGTAACTTTGTGCTTTTACGGTTAAGGTAGCTAAAGATAAAGCTACGCATGTTAAGATTGTAGATAATTTTTTAATCATTTCGATTTGTGTTTTTAAAAGCAGCATCTTTACAATTTTAATGCCGTTTCAAACCAACACCTCAAACAAATGCCCGGAAATGAAACCCTGGTTGAGCTATCTTCAGGTGCTCATCACAAAACCTAATTCAATTATTAATGTATATTCTTTTTAACATCAGTTGATTAGCTTGTTGGTGGATTAAAACAATAATCATATTTTTTTGCTTCAACTTGATGTGTTTTTCTATTGTAGAATGGTTAAATAAAAATTAAAGCCCAAGGCTTTTGACTCCAGAAGTATACACATCATTCTAAAAATAGAAATATAGATTTCGGCAATTCCTTCAATGAATAAGCAATTTATCGCATTATCTTGTTATCACTTTGCAGGTGATACATTTCCAGAAAAAGTCTTTCTTCAATTTTAGATTTTATAGACCACTGAAATTGCGAACAATAAATCAGTTAGGGTCAGGCACAAAAAAATAAAGCCTTATAAGTGTTTAACTTACAAGGCTTTTATCAAATTTCAAGTACCCAGAAGCAGATTCGAACTGCCACGCCGTTGCCAGCGCCACCCCCTCAAGATGGTGCGTCTACCAATTTCGCCACCTGGGTTTATGCTGCAAATATATCATTTGAATCGATAAATTGCCGAATCGTTTAATTGTTTTTAATTGTTACCGCTACAACTCTATTTTGAGACCATCGTAAGCCAATCTGATATTTGGCGGCAAGTCTTTTTCTACTACATCATGTAGGCCTAAATTATGACTAATATGCGTTAGATAGGTTGTTTCTGCACCCACAAGTTTTGCAAATTCAATTGCCTCGGTTAAAGTAAAATGAGAAATATGTGATTCCTTCTGTAAGGCATTAATAACCAGGATTTTGGTGCCCTTTATTTTTTCGAGTGTTTCATCTGATATGGTTTTCGCGTCAGTAATATAGGTGAAATCGCCGATTCGATAACCTGTAATTGGCAATAGGTGATGCATCACTTCAAAAGGCGTTATGTTGTGTGACCCTATATTAAAATCTTCGCCATTATTTACCGTGTGAAGGTTAATTTGAGGTAAACCGTGGTATTTTGTTTCAGCAAAAATATAGTAAAATTCTCTTTTTAAAGCCGCCTGAACCCTTTCAGTGGCGTAAACATCAATCACTTTTTTTAGTAAGTAATTAAAAGGACGGATATCATCCAAACCTGCAATATGGTCTTTATGCTCATGGGTAAAAAGCACCGCATCTAAATCTTTTACCTTTTCTCTCAACAGCTGGTAACGAAAATCTGGTCCACTATCTACCACAATAGTTTTATCACCAAGCTCGATGAGTATAGACGTTCTTAAACGGTTGTTATGTTTATCTGTAGAGGTGCAGACTTCGCAATTACAGGCAATAACAGGAACGCCTTGTGATGTGCCTGTGCCTAAAAAAGTAACTTTCATCCAAAAAACCTTTCCATTTTACGATATTCTTTAGGTAGCTGCATTAAAATAATTCGGTTTGCTGTAGTGAATGAAAAAACTGACGTTGCTTTTCATCTAACAGATTTTCGGCAGGATTGGTTTGCTTAACAAGTGTAACAAGTGCTGCAATTTTTCCTTCAAGGTTAGAAAATTTATTAACCACAATAATTTTATTGTGTTCGAGCAAGCATGAGCCTGTTTTAAAGTTTCCTTTTTCATAACGAACCTTAAAACCCATTGCCAATAGCAATTGCTCTAATTTTTCTAAGGTATGGTTTGTTAGTGGCAAAGACATTAGAACAAACTTAGAGAAATCTAAGCAGCATTCAAATAAACTTTTTATCAGAAAAAGAATTTTAAAATAAGAAAAGTTTAACAATAATGATTTATATCCGTCATCTCGACTGAAGCGCAGCGCAATGGAGAGAACTTTTAAAGTTGCTGAACTATATGCAAAATCAAAGATTTCTCGGCTTCGCTCGAAATGACGACTTAATTAACAAGACTTCCGTAAATTCTATGTTTCCGTGGCAAAATAATTTAAGAGACTACAACATTTATGTTTTACGATTTTTTAGAAACGCAAGTTCATTAATACTTTGGATTTTGCAGCCCCGCTATCACTGCAAGTCCTCACTCGTGCCTCGCTCCGGGCTTTTCGTTCTATCGGGTTTATTTTACAAAGGCTGGTGATTATTGCGAAATGGCAATTGTATACACTTAGTTAATATTATTTTCTAAGGCTTAAAGATTAGCTTCGTTGGGTACTTCGTGGTTCCCGCATTGGCGAGAATGGTGACTCAAGGAACAAAGACTTCCGTAAATTCTATGTTTCCGTGGCAAAATAATTTTTACAAATTACAATACTTATGTTTTGCGATTTTTGGAAACGTAAATTCAGTAATACTTTTGATTTTGCAGCCCCGCCATCACTGCAAGTCCTCACTCGTGCCTCGCTCCGGGCTTTTCGTTCTATCGGGTTTATTTTACAAAGAATGACCACGGACTCATTAAATCAAAGAAAACTTCCGTGAATTCTGTGTTTCCGTCGCAAAAAACAAAACAAAAAAGGTTTAGCTGTTTCCAACTAAACCTTTCAAAATCTTATCCCACAAAGCGGAAAGGAAATTATCTTAAATCTACCACTTCAACACCTGGATATTTCTTTGCATCGAAAGCAAAAGTAGTTTCTGGTACGTTTACATTTGGTGAAAAGGTTTTCACATTGTATGTGTATTTATTTCCGTTCTTATCGAACAACACAACATTAGCAATTTGTTTTGCAGCTTTATCAATACTTAAACGAACTTTGAAGATTGATTTCTTTGCATCAACAGGCGTTAAGTCGATCATTTGATAAGTTTTAGCACCTGCTTTTTCTTCGCCAGTGTACACATATTTAAAGCCTTTTTCATAAACTGTAAATATTTTAGCCGGATTAATTGCATCACCGCTATTGTCTACATTGCTCACTTGCACCTCTTTATCTTTTTTCAAATACGTCCACTGACTTTTACCATCGCTAAACAACTCTTGGTTCGTCATGGCCACTTTATATTTATTTGAATTGGCTTTAACATATAAAGTACCTTGTTGTGTTTCCTTAACTTTCGCTTTAGGGTTGTCTAAAGTGAATGAGAAATCGGTTTTTACAATGTTATACGATTTATATTTTTTACTTACCTCTGCTAAAATTGCTTTAGCTTTTGCATCAGTCTGCGCATAAGTTGATGTTGCAAACGCAGCTACAACCATTAATACCGAAATTATTCTTTTCATTTTTGTGTTTATTAAATTTTCTGTTGAAACATTAGAATAGATTATCGCCAATTGGTTTAATCTAATCCTTGCTATCTATACTATTCAAGAATTGTTCCAAAGAATATTCGTCTGGATATAAAACTTCGCGGGCCTTACTTCCCTCAAATGGGCCAACAATTCCGGCAGCTTCCAACTGGTCGATAATTCGTCCGGCACGGTTATAACCTAACTTTAATTTACGCTGAATTAGTGATGTAGAACCTTGTTGATGTAATACAATCAACCTTGCAGCATCTTCAAAAAACTTATCACGCTCGTTCGGATCGAAATCTGCCTTGCTGCCCTCTCCTGCCTCATCAATATATTCCGGTAATTGATAAGCATCAGAATAACCTCTTTGATTACCGATGTATTCAGAAATTCTATCAACCTCTGGTGTATCAACGAAAGCACACTGTAGCCTGATTAAGTCGCTTCCTGTAGATAAAAGCATATCTCCGCGACCGATTAACTGGTCTGCACCACCGCTATCTAAAATTGTACGTGAATCGATTTTCGACAGTACCCTGAATGCCAGCCTCGCCGGGAAGTTGGCTTTGATAGTACCAGTAATAATATTAACTGATGGACGCTGTGTAGCCAAAACCAGGTGAATACCGATTGCACGGGCCAACTGCGCTAAACGGGCAATTGGCGCTTCAACTTCCTTACCAGCCGTCATCATTAAATCGGCGAACTCATCAACCACCAAAACAATGAATGGTAAAAATCTATGTCCGTTATTTGGGTTAAGCTTACGCTTGATGAATTTATCGTTGTATTCCTTTAAATTTCGAACCTGTGCATCTTTTAATAAATCGTAACGCTGATCCATTTCTATACAAAGCGAATTCAGGGTGTTGACCACTTTCTTAGTATCGGTGATAATCGCATCTGCCTCACCCGGAAGTTTAGCTAAAAAGTGGCGTTCAATTCTATTGAATAAAGTTAGCTCTACCTTTTTCGGATCGACCAGTACAAATTTTAACTGCGCAGGGTGTTTTTTAAATAATAAGGAAACCAGAATTGAATTAATACCAACCGATTTACCCTGACCAGTAGCACCCGCAACCAATAAGTGTGGCATTTTGGCTAAATCGGCAATAAATACTTCATTACTAATGGTTTTACCCAAAGCAATTGGCAAATCCATAGTGTTTGAAGTCCACTTTTCGGTATTTAAAATGCTGCGCATCGGCACCATTTCAGGATGTTGATTAGGTACTTCGATACCAATCGTTCCTTTACCAGGCATTGGCGCAATGATACGGATGCCTAAAGCCGCTAATGAAAGGGCAATATCATCTTCAAGGTTTTTAATTTTTGAAATTCTTACACCCGGAGCAGGAATAATCTCATATAAAGTAACCGTAGGACCGATTGTGGCTTTAATCTTATCAATTTCGATATTGTAATGATTAAGCGTTTCGACAATTTTATTCTTGTTGGCTTCTAATTCTTCGGCATTAACAGATATTTTATTGGTACCATAATTCTCTAGTAAGTCAACCGTTGGATATTTATAACCTGATAAATCTAACTTTTCATCGTAATTACCAAACTGTTCTACTAAATCGTCTGATTTCTTTTCTTCTTCGGTTTTTTCTACCGTAAAAGTTGGCTCTTTTTCTTCTTCAATTGTCGGCTCTACCGTTAGTGGCATTGCCGAAGCGGCCGCAGTTGTTAAAGGTAAATTTACTGCCGAAGGAGATAAAACAACAGGTTTTACAAATTCTTCTTCCTCTTGTTTTTGCTCAAATCTATTCGGTTGCAATACTACATTTTGTTGCCTGCGCTCATTATTTAGATTTGTTTTTTCACGAACCGGAAATTCTATTGGTTCAGAAGTTTCTTCAACTTCTCTGTTATTTGAGAACTTTTCTCTAACCTCATTAACATAATCTGGCGTCTCATTATCTAAATAAACTTCCTTTTGCTTACGCTCTGGTAGTTTAAAATCGATGTTATAAGCAATAATTAGAATGGTTAATCCTGCAAAAGCAATTAAGCCGGCAACACCGGCAGCACCAATCTGCGCTGCAAGTAGCTTGTTGCTCCAATAACCAAATTCGCCCTCTACAAAATGCGGCGATGTTGACCAGAAACTATGTGCAAAGCCAAAGGTTAATGAAAGGAACAGCAGAAAGAAAAAGCTGTAACCTAAAGTTTTTGAAATGGATAATATTTTAACCTTAAACAACAAGCGGTAACCGATGATGAAAAATGCTAAAACGAATAAGAAAGATGCTACCCCAAACCATTCGTATATAAATTGGTGCGAAAGTAAGGCCCCAAATTTACCTAACCAGTTTTGTACAATTGGAATATTTACACCTGCATCTTTTAATTCTTCAGAAGTTTTAAACAAATTACTCCAACCCCCATTTGCATCGATTACGTAACTCTGGTCGTCTTGCCAGGTAAATAAATAAGATGTAAATGCAATTAAAAAGTATAATGAAAGTATAACGAAAAATAAGCCTACAATTTTTACTGCACGTCCATCCTGCAAGTCGAAATTTGGCAAATATTCTCTTTTTTCTTTTGGCTGGCGACCAGATGATGACCTGCCTGATGCATTTTCGACACCTTTATCTCTGAATGTGTTGGTTTTAAATTGGTTTCCCCTTACCGCCATTTTCTATCGTAATAATTATAAAGAACAAATATAAAATATCTGTTACGAGTTTTACATGATGCTTCAAATTAAATAAAATTATTCGATGAGGCATTAAACCTTAAACAGAAAAATCTGTCTATTATTTTACAACACACAAGTTGCACGTTTTGTCAAAATGAAACGGATTTTGTTTTAGGTTTTAATCCCGTTTGGTCCTGGAGAGGTTAAGCGGGATTTTTATTTATTCAGAAAATCAAGGTTTTGTGTTTCATAGGTACTGTAGTCCTACTATTCATTACAATCTTTTTGTTTCTGTTAGCCTGAGCTTGTTGAAGACCTGCAACAAAAAGTATTTCCATTACTATCAGGTTTAAGAAACTTAAGTCTTTGCTACAAATAAAAACCACCACGCGGTTAATAATTCACTCTGCAATTAATGAATACGCAAACTATCGTACCTTCGATCAACTTTCCTTATTTAAGCTAAAATTCTACACTTTATTAATTTTTTGTTAATTTAAATCCATATTAATTACTATCTATATGAGTACAGGTCAACTTGAAGCACAAATTGAGGCCGGAGATTTACAAGCTGTTAAAGACATATTAGTTCAGAATCCGTCGTTGGCTAATGCGAATACCTCACATAATATATCGCCGTTATTATTGGCTTGCTACTATAGAAAGCAAGATATTGCCAATCTGATAGCAGAATTTACAGACAATCTGACTTTATTTGAAGCTTGTGCAGTTGGCAAATACGATGCAGCAACAATGTTAATTTTTCAAAACCCTGATAGTGTTAACCAATTCTCTGAAGATGGTTTTACGCCCCTTGGGCTCGCTTGTTATTTCGGGCATGAAGAATTAGCCAAGTTTCTGGTTTTGAAGGGTGCTGATGTTAACTTAGCTTCTAAAAATGGCTTTAATGTTTTTCCAATTCATTCCGCTGTTGCCGCGAATAATATTAATATTTCCAAAGTATTATTAGATGCAGGTGCTTATCCTAATGTTTGTCAGAAAGCAGGCTTAGCGCCACTACACACTGCCGCACAATTGGGAAATATCGAACTAATCATTTTGCTTTTGGAACATGGAGCCGAAGTTGGCTTACGCATGGAAGGCGGAAAATTACCAGCAGATTTAGCCGCAGAAAAAGGTTTTAATGAAATTGCAGAGATTTTAAGGGAAGATTAGAATAGGTTTTACGTTTTAAGTGATAAGTAGTACGTTTTACGTTATATGTTTACGTTTTAGGTTACGTACAACTTAAAACAAATAACCTAAAACCTAACCTTTACTCCCAAATTCTTAAACGCATTTTCTTCATGTAAGTTCTGATATCGAGTACTACAGCGGCTAAAAGGTAAAAGAGTATTGGAAATCCGACAGCAAGGAATGATGAGTAAATAAAAAACAAGCGTACTTTGGCCGTACTCATATTTAATTTATTAGCCAAATACGTAGATACTCCAAAACTTTGTTGCTCGAAATAGGTAATAATTCTTTGAAACATTTTTAGCCTGAATTAAATTCAATATCTAATTTAAATAAAATTTTGCAAAAAGCTTTAATAAAGAAAATCGTAAAGTTTTATTAGAGAATTAGTTTTTCGAAATCCTGCCTGTCTTCGTGTTTTATAAAAAGTATCTGATGGTCGTCTATACCAGAATACTTTTTCTTCAATTCATTCTTGAATTTTTCAATATCAACCTCAGCATTTAAAATTACCGTTAAAGCATCTGCATTGCCTCTAACTTCTATAATTTTATCGGGATAAAGTTCTTTCAGTTCGTGTGGAAATTCCATATTGACTAAACGGATTTGGTGGTAGAATGTTTTAAACTAAACGTTGTGTTAAATTTGCTTTAAAATTTTAATTCCAATACCACAAGATAAACACTTTTTATGCTCACAGTAATGCTTTTTTAATTGCAAAATTCCTTGAGATGCAAATGCGTTTTCCATAATCACCCCTGCCGATACAAACTTATCGGTTATTGCATTTTCTTCGGCAGGTAAGCTTTCCAGTAATTTTATTGCTCTGCTGATGTAAAACTGCGTTCCTGTATGTTTGCCATAAGCGAAAAGTAACAAGGAAACCGTATTCAATAGAATATTATCTTTTGATGATTTACCAATCTGAATATTTACGCCTTCTGTTTCTTTATTAAAATGGTAATGGCTTTTCCAGAAATCGTTTACCGGCAAATTTTCAAACAATGCACGAAGCTGAACTACGCTACTTATTTCCATTATTTTTGAAAAAAGATGATTGGCCTTGATAATTAAAGCTGCAAATTGAGCTAACCGAATGGTTGGAAAATTTTGCGGTCGCATTCGCATAAATTTCCAAAGCGAAACTTCTACAGGTTTAATCGAATATTTCTTTTTTAAGAATTGAAATTCACGTTTCAGCTTTGCCGGATAATCATCCTCAAAATTACTGTTTAAAAAGCCTGCTGCACCAAAAACCAATGCTTCAATTTGCATAGCGTTATCTTTGTGTTTAGCATAAATTTGTTGTGGTATGGCTTTAGCAAAGAGCTCAAAAGGTAACGCATTTACCTTAAATCCGAAATTCCGGGCAATAAAACGATAGAATGTTTCATCCCAGTTTCCGTTCAATTCATTTAAAGTTTCAATAACATGCACTGTCTTTTGCTCAAATCTTTCGATTACAGTTCTGGATAGAAAGGAATCAATTATCATTTTATCTACGATGTGAATTTTAGCATTGCAAGGAAAATCGTTTAGATTTAAAAACAAATATTCATATTTCTGAATCAATGTTTTTGATATGCGATTTTTAAGTTCCAGAACAGGTAAAACTGTTCTATCAAGCCTTTTAATCTCAATATCGTTATCAAAAACTACATGAAGAATCACATTTTCATAGCTTGAATCATTTTGATGGTTATGCCTTAACCAATCAGACGATTTAAGGTGAATTTCGATATTGCCTGCCCAAACGGTTTCGCCAATCTGTATTTTAGCATTGTTAAAATCAGGACCAGCATTTTTGTTTAGAAAACCTTGATGAATAATCTTTAAACATTCTCCAGAAGAGATTCTCAAATCGTTATTATCGAACGACCTAAACTGCCAAACATAGTGAAGGAAATCTTCTGGAAAATTCATTATTCAAGATAAAGAATATTCCTAAATGTTTTAAAACATTTTTGACGTCACCCTGAATTCATTTCAGGGTCTTGGATAAGAGATGCTGAAATGAATAATTCAGCATGAAGATTTGTTGAAACTAAGAGACTTCCACTTTCTTCTTATAATTCGTGATGAAAACGCCGGCAATAATTAAAACTGTAGCCACAATTAAATCCACATCCACTTTTTCGTTTAGAATTAACCAACCTAAAAATATGGCGATAACAGTATTAAAATAGGTAAGTATAGAAACCTCTGAGGCTGATACTTTTTTTAGGGCGTAATGATAACAGAAATAACCAAGTACAGAACCAAACACGGCCAAATAAACTGCGGCAAAAATACTTTCTGTTTTCCAGGCGTTTACATCGGCTTTGCCTGAGAATATTAATGCCAGACCAAATTGAACAATGGCCGAAAACACAAACTGATAAAATAGGTTCAGGAATATGTATTGTGGTTTACCACTGTGTTTTTTAGAATATATGGTTCCGATTGTCCACCCTGAAACGGCAACAACCAAAGATAAAATCCCATTACGATAGCCAGGTTCTAGTAAATCGCTTATTCCATCTCTAAAAATAAAAACGATGCCCAGAAAACCAATAAATACGCCAATAAATCCTTTTAAACTCGATTTCTGAATTCCTAAGAACACGCAACCCACAAAAACCAATAGTGGTGATGTTGCATTGATGAGTGAAGTTAATCCGCTAGGAATTGTCTTTTCGGCAACGGTTGTCATTCCGTTGGCAATTACAACCATTAAGATTGATAACAAAATTTGTCGCCTAAAACCTGGCCAGCCAATCCACTTCAATTCCTTTTGCTTGATAAGGATAATTAAAATTATCAGCGAAGCGATGGTTTGACGGATGGCAGTAACATACCACGCCGGAATACTTTCTACAGCAACACGGATGCCTAAATAGGTTGTTCCCCAAATTAGGGCAACACCAGATAAAGCTAGTATAAGTTTTAAATCTACTTTAGATTTCATGTATATATTGAGATTAACCGAAAGGAACGCAAAACTTTAGGCAAAGAAAAAGAGTTGCCCCGAAAACACAGATTTACACGGAATTTTTTAATCTTATTTCAAGGCTTTAGTATTCGTGTTATTTTTAAGAAGTGAAAATTTCACTCATTTTCCATGTTTTGAGTGTTTCCGTGATAACAAATGAATATATGGCTAAACCAAATTTGCTCCAACTAAAATCTGCTCCATTTCTTGTTGTAATTTCAAAGCTTCGGCCCTTGCCTTTTCTGCAAAATCTTCGCCTTGGCTAGCATAAATAATGCCTCTTGATGAATTTATCAGTAATCCGCATTGCGAGTTCAACCCATATTTACAAACTTCTTGTAAATCGCCGCCTTGGGCACCAACGCCTGGAACTAAAAGGAAATGGTTTGGGGCGAGTTTACGAACATCTGCAAATGCAGAACCTCGTGTTGCGCCAACAACGTACATCATTTGCTCTTCAGTTGCCCATTGTTGCGAGGTTTTAAGAACTTTCTCAAAAAGTTTATCTGCTCCTATTTCCTGTAATTGAAAATCTGCATGACCAGAATTTGAGGTTAATGCTAAAAGAATTACCCATTTATCTTTAAAAGTTAAAAAGGGCGTAACAGAATCGCTGCCCATATAAGGAGCAACAGTTACCGAATCAAAGCTCATTTCTGACGATTTTTCATTAAAAAAAGTTTCGGCATACATGGCAGAAGTATTTCCAATATCGCCACGCTTGGCATCAGCTATGCTAAAAATATCTTGAGGAATATACTTCCAGGTTTCGATTAATGTTTCCCAACCTTTTTTGCCATAACATTCGTAAAAGGCGGTATTAGGTTTATAAGCCACGCATAAATCCTTAGTTGCATCGATAATTTGCTTGTTAAATTCCAGAATTGGGTTTTCGTATTTTAAAAGGTGTTGCGGAATTTTATCAAGCGAAGAATCTAATCCAACGCACAAAAAAGAACGTTTTTTCTGGATTTGCTCAAAAAGTTGTTGCTTAGTCATATATGGGCTTGTTTGCTGCAAATATGAGGTTTTTTAAGTTTTTTGAACAATTAAAACATCCACTAATTAATTATTTTTATAAACATTTTAAACTTTTTCTTGCGGATTTCGTTTCAAATACATACAATTGCAACATAATATCTCAACCGTTTATCTGAATATCCCAGAAAAAATTAATCTAAACTTGTTTTTATTACCATTTTCTAAGAACGATTTATCGTTTTTGTTCAGCACGTAAACAACTTTGAAACCATTTTGAGTTACCCAAAAACCACTCATTTTCGGTTTTACAGCATTAAGATTTTATACACAATGAAACCGCTTGGCTTTTAAACTAACACAAATATTTTAGCCCAAGCAGATTTATAACAGGAAACATCCGTTATAAACAAATGAAAAATTTCTTGAAACATATATATTTAGAATGTTTAGCAAAACAGAATTAAATGAGAAGCTTACTCCCGAATTACGTGAGCTTGCTAAAACCTATGGCATTGAAGGTGCTGAATCCCTAAGAAAAATTGACCTTGTTGAAGTACTTTTGCACCAGCAAGAAATGATAACTGCAGCAAAATCTGGTGCAGATCCATATAGCGACGAGGAGCCTGCAGCGGTTGCACCAGCACCAAAAACAAAGGCAGTTAAAGCCGACAAAGCACCTAAAGCTGAGGCTGAAATTTCAACTACAGATAAACCTGTTAAAAAAAGAACGAGGCTACCAAAGGAAAATACGGCTGGTTCGGTTGAGCAAAAGAGAGAATCGGTTACCTTGTTTGACGAGCCTCAGCATCAACAAGAAGAAACACAGCCAGACAGAATTGTAGAATCGGAAGAAAGTGTTAAACCAATTTCTGCACTAATTGAAGAATCTGCTGAAGTTTTACCAACTCCGGCACCTGCTCAAAGACAAAGACAAGAACAAAGAGAAAAACAAGATAAGCCGCAACGCGATGATAATCGTCAGCAAAAACAACCAGGCGGTGGTAATCATCACAAAAACGAAAACAGTTATTCAAACTTAGATTTTGATAATGTTATTACCAATGAAGGTGTTTTGGAAATTATGCCAGATGGTTATGGTTTCTTACGCTCTGCTGATTACAATTACCTTACCTCTCCCGATGATATTTACGTATCTCAATCGCAAATAAAACTTTTCGGTTTAAAAACCGGGGATACCGTTAAAGGTAGCATCCGCCCTCCGAAGGAAGGCGAAAAATATTTCCCATTGGTTCGTGTAGAAACTATCAATGGCAGAATCCCTGCAGAAGTTCGCGACCGTGTTCCTTTTGATTATTTAACGCCACTTTTCCCAACAGAAAAATTAAATTTATTTACGGATAATAATAACTATTCTACCCGTATTATGGATTTATTTACCCCAATTGGTAAAGGTCAACGTGGTTTAATCGTGGCGCAACCGAAAACGGGTAAAACCAATTTATTGAAAGAAGTTGCAAACGCAATTGCTAAAAATCACCCGGAAGTTTATTTAATTATTCTTTTAATTGATGAGCGTCCGGAAGAGGTTACCGATATGGCTCGCAGTGTTAGAGCTGAGGTGGTTGCTTCAACTTTTGATGAACCTGCTGAACGCCACGTTAAAATTGCCAACATCGTTTTAGAAAAATCTAAGCGTTTGGTAGAAAGCGGACATGATGTTGTTATTCTTTTGGATTCGATTACGCGTTTGGCAAGGGCTTACAATACAACTGCTCCTGCATCTGGTAAAATTTTATCGGGTGGTGTTGATGCAAACGCACTACACAAGCCAAAACGTTTCTTTGGTGCGGCTCGTAACATCGAAAATGGTGGCTCATTAACCATTTTGGCTACAGCTTTAACTGATACCGGTTCTAAAATGGACGAGGTAATCTTCGAAGAATTTAAAGGTACTGGTAACATGGAATTACAATTGGATCGTAAGTTATCTAACAAACGTATTTTCCCTGCTATTGATATTACGGCATCGAGCACGCGTAGAGATGATTTATTATTAGACAGAGATATTTTACAACGCGTTTGGATTTTACGTAACCACCTTGCCGATATGAATAGTCAGGAAGCAATGGAATTTGTACAAGCCCAAATTAAAGGCACAAAAAGCAACGAAGAGTTTCTAATTTCGATGAACAGCTAAAATAAAGTAAGATGGAAAACGGATGATGGTTGAGGTATACCTTTCCATCTTCCATTTTCCATCTTCCATTTTTACTCTATGAAAAGGCATATACCTAACGCGATTACCTGTGCAAACCTTTTTTCTGGTTGTATTGGAATCGTTTTTGCATTTAAAGGCGACTTACAAACTGCAGCATATTTCGTAATTCTTTCGGGCATTTTTGATTTTTTTGATGGAATGGTGGCCAGGTTGTTGAATGTAAAATCGGCGATTGGGAAAGATTTGGATTCGTTGGCAGACATGGTAAGTTTTGGTTTTTTACCGGGTGTTATTATGTTCCACTTATTAAAAGCAAGTGATTTTTCTTCAGAATATTTACCCTATCTGGGCTTTTTCATAACCGTTTTTTCGGCCTTGCGGTTGGCTAAATTTAATAATGATGAAAGGCAAACTGAAGACTTTATTGGGCTTAACACCCCGATGAATACGCTTTTCATTTGTTCCTTACCCTTTATCGCGACAGATTATCCGCAAGTAATTGGTTCTACAATTTTACTTGTTTCCATAACCGCAATAACTAGCTTTTTATTGGTTAGCGAAATAAAAATATTCTCTTTAAAATTCAGCAATTTGAGTTGGGCGAAGAATAAAATCAAATTTATATTCCTGATTTTATCTGCTGTTTTAATTGCAGTGTTGCAATTTGCGGCAATACCATTTGTGCTGGTACTTTATATTGGTTTATCGATTTTACATTTCAGAGGAACGACTACAGCACCATAAACCTGCTAAATTATATTGTATTTAGTTTTAACATCCACAACTGAAAGTTCTATTTGGTTATAAATACCTTGAAGATGTTGATGTAATTGTTTAACTCTTTCAGGTAAAGTATCCAATTCTATAAGCTCGCGGGCGCTACGCTCTATGGTGTGCACGAATTCCTTTACATCTGTTCTGCCAACATAGGTAAAGGTTGGTTTTATCTTGTGGGCACAATCGGCCACTCTTTTCCAGTTTTTCTGGTCAAGTGCATCTTCAAGCTCAGCCATGTAAAAAGGCGTCTGCTCAATAAACGTGTTAAAAATTTCAATCATGAATTCTGGGTCATGACCAACCATTTCAACAAGATATGATAAATCTAAGGGATGATTATCATAGTTCTCTTCCATAAACCAAACATAAGCAATTAGATTTTCTTTACTTCCAAATCGTCCGAAATATTTAGGGCTATTTGAAAAATACTTTTCTTTAATATCGGATGCTCAACATCGGGCGCAATTTCGACCAAAGGTTGCATCACAAACTTTCTGTATTGCATCTGTGGGTGCGGAATCTGAAGTTTTCCCTCAATATCTACCACTTCATCTCCAAATAAAATCAAATCGATATCAATTAATCTTTCGCCCCACTTTTCCTTTCTTATCCTTCCTAATTTCGCCTCAATTCCGAGCGCTTTTTCCAGTACATCAACGGCGTTAAAATTAGTGTATAACCCAACGGCTTGATTTAAAAAAGAAGGCTGGTCGGTTTTCCCCCAGGCGGCTGTTTCGTAAATAGATGACTGAATAAAAACTTCACCCACTTCCCTATCCAATAGCTCAATTGCGTCTTCAAGGTTTCGTTTTCTATCTCCTAAATTACCACCCAGTAACAAATAAGCAGTTGTTTGCTCTAATGCCATATATGCAATGTGTATTTTATATCTTTACGCCACAAAATTAAAACATTTAAATGAGAGATTTTTTCAAGTATTTATTTGCCTCGATGTTAGGTTTTTTCCTTTCAGTTATTATTGTATTTGTTGTATGCTTTGTTGTTATTGTTGCAGCCATTTCATCAATAGATGACGATAAAACCGTAACCGTGGGTAACAATTCAGTTTTATACTTAAACTTAGACCAACCCATTACCGAACGTACACCTAGAAGAAGTTTTGGCAATCTACCAATCATTGGTTCGGATGAAAGTGATGGTATCGGGCTAAATGATATTCTAAAATCAATTAAGAAGGCAAAAAGCGATGATAATATTAAATGTATTTATTTAAATGTCAGCAGTCCGAATGCTGGTTTTGCTACCATGCGTGAGGTTAGAAATGCTTTGGTTGATTTCAAGAAATCGCATAAAAAAATAATTGCCTATAGCGAAGTTTATACTCAAGGTGCATATTATATCGCATCTGCGGCAGATAAAGTGTATTTAAATCCGGAAGGTGCTTTGGAGTTTAAAGGTTTCAGTTCAGAACTTACTTTCTTTAAGGGCACTTTAGAAAAAGTTGGTGTAGAAATGCAGGTCATTCGAGTGGGGAACTACAAGAGTGCTGTTGAGCCATTTATTTTGGATAAGATGAGTGATTACAACCGCAAGCAAGTTACCGCTTACGTTGGCGGATTGTACAATACTTTTTTAACAGATATTTCAAAAACCAGAAGCATACAAAAAGACAGTTTATATAGCATAGCTGATAACTACAAAATCAGAGCACCAAAAGATGCATTGGACTATAAAATGATTGATGCATTGAAATACAAAGATGAAATTTTAGAAGAACTGAAAGCCATTTCAGGTAAAACCAAAAAACAAGATATTACTTCAGTTTCGATAAATGATTATGCTAAAAACGTAAGCTCATCTGGTAGCAGCAAAAATAAAATAGCTGTTGTTTACGCTAATGGCGAAATAACTGGAGGCGAAGGTTCGGATGCACAAATTGGTTCTGAAAGAATTTCAAGGGCAATTAGAAAGGCCCGTTTGGACGATGATGTAAAAGCTATCGTTATCCGTGTAAATTCTCCGGGTGGAAGTGCTTTAGCTTCTGATGTAATCTGGAGAGAAATCGTGCTGACCAAAAAGGAGAAACCAGTAATCGCATCCTTTGGTGATGTTGCCGCATCTGGCGGATATTACATTGGCTGTGCTGCTGATAGTATTTTTGTTCAACCAAATACCATTACAGGTTCTATTGGTGTATTCGGCTTGATACCAAACTTCCAAAACTTAATGACGAATAAACTGGGCATTACTTTCGACGGTGTTAAGACTGGTAAATATGCCGATATCATGGCCACCAACCGACCAATGACGGAAGGTGAAAGATTTATCATTCAAAACGAATTGAATAGAATTTACAGCGGTTTTGTTAGTCGCGTTGCGGATGGCAGAAAGAAAAGCAAAACTTACATCGATAGCATTGGCGGCGGACATGTTTGGATTGGAACTGATGCCGTTCAAATTGGATTAGCTGACAAAATCGGAAGTTTTAATGATGCGATTAATTCAGCAGCTAAAAAAGCTAAAGTAAAAGACTTTAAAGTTGTAGAATATCCAGATGTGATTGACCCATTGAAATCTTTTCTTGAACAAGGTACAGACAGAATAAAAACCTATTATACCAAACAAGAACTTGGCGATAATTACATGCTTTATCAGCAAATGAAAAAAGTAATGGCAAGTTCTGGTATTCAAATGAGAATGCCTTTTGAGGCCGTTATAAAATAACAGGAAATCGATGATGTAAGATGAGTGATGGCAAAAAACTATCTTTCATCTTACATTCATTTTAAAAATTGATGAACCGGACTTACGAATACTGGTTCATATGATTAAGCACTTCCTGTGTTACATTTTTGCCACCTTTAAAATTGGTAGCGATAGAACCGATTGTATAAATTGGTCCCCAAGGAATACCCCACCAACCGAGTACAAAAGATAATGCTGTCCAACCCAAGCCTTTTGTAATGGCATTTTCTCCCGATTTTATAAAATGAATATCAGAGCTTCTCCGAAAAGTCATTATTAAGATTGAAATTGTGTATTGGTACATTACAAATTTAGCACCTTGTTCTATTTCCTGATTAATTACAATTGCGCTCATTCCATCAATTCCCTTTATAGCTGACATAGTTTACGTTATTTAGTGAAGTGAAAATATAAATTTTTAGCGCATAACGATGTAACATCGAAAAACTATTTCCTAATTTTACGGCTTATGGAAAACAAAACCATCGCTCTTACTTTACGCTTGCTTTCACAGTTAATGGAATTGCATGAGGAGAATCCTTTCAAAATTAAATCAGTTGCCAATGCTTATTTTAAGGTGGATAAATTACCATTTGCTTTAAAAGATAAACCTGTTGATGAAATTGATAAGATTGAAGGTATTGGAAAAAGTCTTGCTGCAAAAATTATCGAATTGCTCGAAACAGGTGAGCTAAAAGAATTAAATGATATTGTTCAACAGACACCCGAAGGCATTATTGAAATGCTTGGCATTAAGGGCATTGGTCCGAAGAAAATTTTAATCATCTGGCGAACATTAGGTATCGAAAGCATTGGCGAATTGTACTATGCCTGCAACGAAAACCGATTGATTGAGGCAAAAGGCTTCGGCTTAAAAACGCAGGAGGAAATTAAAAAAGCTATCGAATTTAAACTGGCTGCTAACGGCAGATTTTTATATGCGCAGGTTGAAGGTTTTGCAGAGTCTATTTTAGACGAACTTTCGAGATGGTTAATCAGTGTAGATCACCATTCTTCTATCGCTTTTGCTGGTCAATACCGAAGAGCATGTGAGATAATTGATGAACTTGAAATTGTAATTGGTGCAGAGCACTTAGAAAATGTAATTCTAGGGTTGCCAAATTTCGAAAAGTTATCCTTAATAGTTGGAGAAGAGTTTTTTATCACCACAACGGAAACAGGTTTAAGAATCAAAATTTTAGTAGTTGAGAAAGCAAACTTCTACCTCGAATGGTTTAAACTTACCGGTAACGCTGAGCATGTACAGAAGGTTTTAAGCCTGGCTGGCGATGGCCCTTTTGCAAATGAGCAGGAAATTTACAGCAATGCCGGATTAGCCTTTATTGAACCCGAATTGCGTGAAGATTTCGACGAAATTGAATTGGCGAAAGAAAATAATCTTCCAACATTAATAAAATATGATGATTTGAAAGGCAGTTTGCACAACCACTCTACCTGGAGCGATGGGGTGCATACTTTAGAGCAAATGGCAGTTTATTGTAAGAATGTGCTAAACCTTGAATATTTAGGTATTTGCGACCACTCAAAAACTGCTGTTTATGCCAAAGGTTTGAATGAGCAGCGTGTTTTTGAACAGCACCAGGAAATTGATGAGCTAAATAAAAAGCTAGCACCTTTTAAAATTTTTAAAGGGATTGAGAGTGATATTTTAAGCGATGGCTCTTTAGATTATTCGGATGATGTTTTAAAAACTTTCGATTTTGTGGTTGCTTCGATACACAGTAATTTGCGTATGGATGAATTAAAAGCAACTACACGTTTACTAAAAGCAATTGAAAACCCATATACTACTATTTTGGGGCATCCGACCGGAAGGTTATTGCTAAGTCGTGCAGGCTACCCTATTGATTATAAAAAGATTATTGATGCTTGTGCCGCAAATCATGTGGTGATTGAGATTAATGCAAATCCATTGCGTTTAGATTTAGATTGGCGCTGGCACAGATATGCTTTGGAGAAAGGCGTTTTGCTATCTGTAAATCCAGATGCGCATCGTACTGAAGGTTTTCACGACATGAAATATGGAATTTTAGTTGCCCGCAAAGGTGGCTTAAGTGCAGGTAAATGTTTAAATGCATTCTCTTTGGAAGAAATAACAGAGTATTTTGATAGAAAGAAGGCGTAGATAGTTGGTGAGTGGGTTAACTGGTTCGTTGTCGTCATTTCCAATTTAGTTGGAAATCTTAATGCAATTGGCTAGGTGTTTTAAGGCTATTAACCTCTTGCCACGGAAAAACAGAAGACTCGGAATTATTTGAATCAAAATCATTACAAGCTTAAAACTTTGACGGAAAGACGCTCTGACATTAATGCTTAAGCAAGAAATCTAAAATCGTAACTCATAAATCCAAAATCAATATAATATCTTTGCCCCCATGATAAGTGAAATTGCCAACCGCGTATTTAATCAGGTTATTACAGACTACCACAAGTTTGATGATATTGACCATCCGGTTGAAAACCCATACGATGCTGAAAGCTTAGAGCATCTTTTTTACATTAAAAACTGGATTGATACTGCCCAATGGCACATGGAAGATGTGGTGCGTAATCCACAGATAGACCCGGTTGAAGGTTTAAGCTGGAAAAGACGTATTGATGCGCAAAACCAGGTTCGTACCGACATGGTTGAGTTTATTGATGGTTATTTCTTAAATCTTTACAAAGGTATTTCGGCTTCGCCGGATGCAAAGGTGAATACGGAGAGTCCGGCATGGGCAATTGACAGGCTTTCGATTTTGGCTTTGAAAATTTACCATATGCGGGAGGAGGCTGAACGTGAAAGTGCATCGGCAGAACATCGCGAAGCGTGCCAAACGAAACTTAATGTTTTACTTGCTCAACGTGATGATTTATCGGCAAGTATTGATGAATTGTTGGCAGATATTGAGGCAGGTAAAAAGTACATGAAAGTGTATAAACAAATGAAAATGTACAACGACCCAAGTTTAAATCCGGTGTTGTATAATAAAGTTTAGTTCCAAATTCACCATTGCAAGGTATATAGCAATCTGTTTGTTGTAGAGATTGCTTCGTACCTCGCAATGGTGAACGATTTATCAACATGGCCATACCCAAAAAAATTATCGTTTTACGTTTTTCGGCCATGGGCGATGTTGCAATGGTGGCTTCTGTTTTAAAGGAATTTTCAGCCCAAAATCCATCAACTGAAATTATAATGGTTAGCCGTGAGGCTTTTAAACCATTTTTTGATGGAATTCCTAATGTAATTTTTCATGCTATACTGCCTAAAACCATTCATAAAGGTATTGATGGATTGTACAAACTTTATCAGGAATTAAGGAAATATAAACCAATTGCAATTGCAGATTTGCACGATAATTTACGTAGCCGGGCAATTTCTACATTTTTTCGATTAAGCGGAGTACAAATAAAGCGGTTAGATAAAGGGCGAGCGGAGAAAAAAGCTTTAACCCGTTCGACTAATAAAATATTTAAAAAACTTAAACTTACTGTAGAACGCTACGCCGATGTTTTCAGAGCTTTGGGATATCGTATTTCATTAAGCCATAAATTAGTTTCAGCTCCGCAAGAAATCCCTTCAAAAGCCAAAAGCTTATTTAAGGATAGCGAGCAAAAGAAAGTAGGCATCTCCCCTTTTGCCCAGCATATTTATAAAATTTATCCATTGGAGAAAATGGAGAAGGTTGTTTCGGCTTTAAGTTTAATTGGCTATGAGCTTTTTATTTTCGGTGGCGGAAAAACGGAACAAGCCATTGCAGAAAAGTGGAGTATGAGTTATTCAAACACCCACAATTTAATTGGTAATTTTAATTTAAGTGAGGAATTAGCGATTATCTCTAATTTAGATTTGATGCTGAGCATGGATTCATCAGGAATGCATATGGCTTCTTTAGTTGGCGTTCCAGTGGTTTCTATATGGGGGCCAACACATCCATATGCAGGTTTTTTAGGTTATGGACAAGATGAAAGTGATTGTATTCAAATCGAAAATCCTGCCAGACCAAATTCAATTTACGGAAACAAACCGTGTATTTGCGGTGTTGAAAGCTGTATGGATTTAATTCATCCGGATACAGTTTTAAACAAAATTAAAGAAAAACTAAATGGCTAAGCAATTACTATTAGTTCGTCATGGCAAATCAGACTGGGGAAACCCCGAGTTGAAAGATTTTGACAGACCGTTAAATAAACGTGGTAAAGAGAATGCGCCAGAAATGGCAGACCGATTAATTAATCGTGGTTTCAAGTTCGATGCAATTGTAAGTAGCCCGGCAAAAAGGGCAAAATCTACCGCCAAATTTTTCGCAGAAGCTTATAAAACAGATAATATTAATTACGAAGAATCTATCTATGAGGCTTCTTCAGCTACGCTTTTGAAAGTTATTAATGGCTTTAATGATGATGCTGAAACTGTGATTATGTTTGGGCATAACCCCGGTTTTACTGATTTAGCCAATGATTTAAGTGACGCTGATATTTACAATATCCCTACTGCGGGTATGGTACTGATTTCTTTTCCTTTTGTATCATGGAAAATGATAAGTAAGGGAACTGGCGATTTGGTGTTTTTTGATTATCCGAAGAATAGTGATGAGGTATAGTTTTTGCCACGGAAACACGGAACACGTTTAACATCATCATTTCGACCGAAGTGGAGAAATCTGAGTAATTTAAACTACATTTTTTCCTTGCAACTATCGAAATATTTAAAATATAATTTAACGCGAACCTGGTACTGTCAGTTCCAAAAAGCTCAGTTCTCTGTTAAATAAACCCGATAAAACGGAAAGCCCGCAAGCGAGGAACGAGCGAGGACTTGAAGTGATAGCGGGGCTGCAAAATCAAAAGAATTACTGAACGTACATTTCCAAAAAAAATCTAAAATCGTAACCCTTAAATCGTAATTTTAATTATCTTTGAGCATATAATAACGAAAAGTCCGGCAATAGACATTTCGGTGAATTCTTAACCTAACTTCTTTTGGTTATTTCATAATTCGTATCGCCGGAAGATTTATCCACTAAATTATCTGAACATGAGTTTTGACTATAATACTACGCGTAGCCATTTGATTTTATCGGAATATGGCCGCAACGTTCAAAACATGGTAAAATATATTTGCGAATTACCAACCATAGAAGAACGTAATAAATATGCCCAGGCGGTTATTGACCTGATGGGTTTTTTACAACCGCATTTGCGTGATGTTGCCGATTTTAAGCATAAACTTTGGGATCATTTACACATTATTTCGGGCTACCAGATTGATGTAGAAAGTCCGTACCCGAAGCCTTTACCAGAAAATGCTTTTAAAAAGCCGGAGCCGTTACCTTATCCTCAGCAAAGAATTACCTATAAACATTATGGTAAAACAGTTGAGAATTTGATTGAAAAGGCAATGCGTGAGGAAAATCCGGAACATAAAAAGGTAATGGTGCAAGGCATTGCAAACTTTATGAAAATGGCATATGTTACCTGGAATAAGGATAATGTGAGCGACGATACCATTATTAAGGATTTGAAATATCTATCTGGCGGATTACTTTCTCTTGATGAAGGTGTGAATTTGGCTAAGGTTGAGTTTAGGGCTCAAAATCCTCGTCAGAATAACAATAACAACCGCGGACGCAACAATAATAATAACAATAACAACGGTAAAAACCGTCAGAATAATAACAACAATAATAATCGCGGACGAAACAACAATAATAAACCTAAATATTAAAAGGAAAGGTAAAAGGCGAAAGGTAAAAGACTAAAAAGTACAAGTTTGCGTCAGAATTTAACTATGCACCCAATCTTGATACTTGATACTAAATACTTAATACCACTTACTCATTACTAAATACTTAAAGAAATATGAACGCATTTGAAATAACAGGCGGAATTAAATTAAAGGGCGAAATCACTCCACAAGGCGCCAAAAACGAGGCTTTACAGATTTTATCGGCTGTTTTGCTTACCGAAAAGAAAGTTACGATTAGCAACATTCCAGATATTAAGGATGTGAATAAGCTGATTGAATTATTGGGCGATTTAGGTGTAATTGTTGAGCGTATTGACAAAGACACTTACACTTTTGAGGCTAAAAACATCGATTTGAATTTCTTTGAGTCAGAAACTTTTAAAGCTAAAGGCGGTGGTTTACGCGGTTCGATTATGATTGTTGGCCCATTATTGGCTCGTTTCGGTAGAGCTGCAATACCTAAACCAGGTGGCGATAAAATCGGCAGAAGAAGGTTAGATACGCACTTTATCGGTTTTGAAAAGTTAGGTGCAAAGTTTGTTTACGATAGCAAAAAAGCTTTCTTTAATGTTGATGCAACCGATTTAAAAGGTGCTTATATTTTATTGGATGAAGCTTCGGTAACCGGAACAGCAAATATTGTGATGGCTGCTGTTTTAGCAAAAGGCACTACAACTATCTATAACGCGGCTTGCGAACCATATTTACAACAACTTTGTAAAATGCTTAATCGCATGGGCGCTAAAATTTCTGGAATTGGCTCTAACCTATTAACCATTGAAGGTGTTAAGGTTTTAGGCGGTACTAAACACAGAATGTTGCCAGATATGATTGAAATTGGTTCTTTCATTGGTATGGCCGCTATGACAGAATCGGAAATTACGATTAAAAATGTTTCTTATGACGAGCTTGGCGTAATTCCTGAAGTTTTTAAAAAATTAGGTATTAAACTAGAGCGCAGGGGCGACGATATTTACGTACCATCGCAAAAGCATTATGAAATTGATACCTTTATAGATGGTTCGATTTTAACCATTGCCGATTCACCTTGGCCTGGCTTTACGCCAGATTTATTGAGCATCGTTTTAGTTGTAGCCACACAAGCTAAAGGCAATGTCTTAATCCATCAAAAAATGTTCGAAAGCCGTTTATTCTTCGTAGATAAACTGATTGATATGGGTGCTCAAATTATCCTTTGCGACCCACATCGTGCTACAGTTAATGGTATTGATAAAAAATACAAACTTCGTGGCATCAGCATGACTTCTCCTGATATCAGGGCTGGAGTTTCGTTGTTAATTGCTGCTTTATCTGCCGAAGGTAAATCGACCATTTATAACATCGAACAGATTGAACGTGGTTACCAGGATATTGATACGCGTTTACGTGCTTTAGGTGCACAGATTAAGCGTGTAAATGCCGATGCACCGAGCCATTAGGCTTTGAGCTGAAAGATTATAGATGAAAGCGAAAAGGTGAAAGCCGAAAGCTTAAATAGCATAACGCAAAACGCCCGAGTAATTTCTTACTCGGGCGTTTTTTATGGAATCTCGTCATTGCGAGGCACGAAGCAATCTTTTATAACAGTTACATTTTGGAAGCACAAAGCTTTAAGATTGCTTCGTGCCTCGCAATGACGACTTTGTGAATAAATCCTTACCCCGATATCGCGTTTATAATATCGTATTGGGTAATAATTTCTATTTTTCCGGCCTCATCTTCAACTAAAACTGCAGAGTTTTCTTTATTAATTAACGATGAAATTTTATCAATTGAAGTATTCAAATCAACAAACGGGAAGGTTGAAGTCATGATTTCAGAAATTGGTGCAGACTTTAATCCCGGATTTTCTAACAATGCCGATAAAATATCACTCTCGGCAATTTTACCAACAATCATACCCTGTTGCGTAACCGGAATTTGAGAAATATTCATCGATTTTATCGTATTGATGGCTTCTAAAACAGATTTATCCGCATCAAGCGTTACAATTTCTGTGGCTTCTTTTTTAGCCAAGATTGATTTTGCTGTTAACTTTTCATCTTGTAAAAATCCACGTTCTCGTAACCAATCTTCATTATACATTTTACCCATGTAACGGCTTCCGTGGTCGTGGAAAATAACGACAACAACATCTTCTGGTTTTAATTTATCTTTTAATTGAATTAGTCCGCCAATCGCCGCACCAGCCGAATTACCAACGAAAATACCTTCCTTACGGGCAATATCACGAGTCATTAAGGCGGCATCTTTATCAGTTACTTTCTCAAATAAATCGATAACATCAAAATTTACGTTTTGCGGTAAAAAGTCTTCACCAATACCTTCTGTGATGTATGGATAAATTTCATCCTTATCAAAAATACCAGTTTCCTTATATTTCTTAAAAACAGAACCGTAAGTATCAATTCCCCAGATTTTAATATTAGGGTTTTTCTCTTTCAAATATTTACCAGTGCCCGAAATGGTACCACCAGTACCAACGCCAACCACTAAGTGCGTTATTTTACCTTCTGTCTGTTCCCAAATTTCAGGTCCGGTTTGCTCGTAATGCGCAGCAGAATTTGCTAAATTATCGTACTGGTTTGGCTTCCATGAATTTGGCACTTCACGCTCTAAACGCGATGAAACCGAATAATAAGAACGTGGGTCTTCAGGTTCTACGTTGGTAGGGCAAACAATAACTTCGGCACCAAAAGCACGTAAAGCATCAACTTTTTCTTTAGACTGTTTATCGGTTGTGGTAAAAATACATTTGTATCCTTTAATAATTGCAGCCATCGCCAAACCCATTCCGGTATTTCCAGAAGTACCTTCAATAATGGTTCCACCGGGTTTCAACTTACCACTTTTTTCAGCATCTTCAATCATTTTAACCGCCATACGATCTTTAATCGAGTTGCCAGGATTGGTTGTTTCTATTTTCGCCAGGATTGTTCCAGGAACGTTTTTCGTTATCGTATTTAATTTTACCAAAGGCGTGTTACCAATGGTTTCTAAAATATTGTTATACCACATTTAGCAAAATTAAACAAAGGCATTAAGTATTTTATAAACAATATTTTATTTGAAACATAATTTCGAATATTAAATTTTAATAGAATTTAATTGCATAATCTATAAATATTATAGGTATTATAGATTGATTATTGGGCGCATCGCAATTATGGTTTTATTGATTTGAGTAAGTTTGGTTCTAGTAATGTAATTTTATGTACCGCTAATTTCATTTGAAAATCAATGGTTCGGTTTTTTCATAGATACTTTAGTCCCGTTATCGCCTATAATCCTCATTTCGCTGCGCTTCATTGTGGGCTATTTGGCTCTACCGGGTTTATCATGAATGGCCTACTTTCAGAACTAAAAAAAGAAACTACAAATCCATAAATTATTGGTAACGGTTTTGATTTACTAAGCCAACTTATATATCTTTCCCGGTAGGGAAATAATAGCACCCTGCATTTCTAAAGTAAGCAGAATGATGGCAAGTTTACTTTGTTGTATGCCTGCGGTAATTGATAATTCATCAATGGTTAGCTGATTGTCTTTAAGAACATCTACAATTTTTTGCTCGTTTGCTGTTAAATTAAGTTGCAGAGTGGTCTGTGTTTCAATTTTCTTTTTCCTCACTTCATCGTCCCAACCCAAATAATAAATCAAGTCGTTAGCATTATTGATAAGCCCTGCCCGATTGGTTTTAATTAAAAAATTGCAACCTTCAGAGTAAACATCAGTAGTTCTACCCGGGAAAGCATAAACATCCTTATTGTACGAATTTGCAATTTCAGCAGTGATTAAAGCCCCACCTTTAATTGAGGCTTCGATAACGATTGTTGCATCGGCTATGCCGGCAATAATTCTATTGCGTTGTGGAAAATTCTGCCTGTCTGGATCGGTTTTGGTTGGAAACTCTGACAGTAAGCCTCCATTTAACACCATTTTCTGCGTAACAGGTTTATGTACTTGAGGGTACAATCTATCTAAACCATGACCTAAAACCCCAACTGTGGAAATATTGTTAGCGATACATTCTTTATGTGCTGCAACGTCAATTCCGTAGGCCAAACCACTTACAATTAAAACATCGTAAGCGGAGAGTACTTCACACAATTGCTTACAAAGTGCCTTGCCATAGTCTGTAGCATTCCTTGTGCCTACAATACTTATAATCCGGGGGTGATTTAAATCAGCTTTGCCTTTAAAATAAAGCAGTATTGGACCATCAGCACAGTTTTTTAAGCGTTTAGGGTAGTTTTCATCAGAGAAAAACAAAACTTCAATGCCATGTTTTTCTATGAAATTTAATTCTTCTTGCGCCCGTTCCAACGCATCTGTTTTTAAAATTGCCTCAACTGTTTTCTCACCAATCCCCGGAATTTGGAGCAGTTGTTTTCTACTCGCTAAAAATACGGCTTCTGCGCTCCCACAATAAGCAAGCAAATTTTTGGCGTTTACAGGGCCAATAGATTTAATAAAAGTTAAGGCAATTTTGTGAAGCGTACTCATCATTAAACGTTAAGGTGAATAAATGCGGGATGATTTATTTCCTTAATACTTAAATGATTAGAAATCAATATCGATAAGGCTTTTAAGAGGGATGTGTATGTTATTTTTTAATTGAATATATTTTTCGGTAACAGACCAAACGGTTGTATCTACCCTTTTCGGACCAATGGTTGTATTAAATGTAATTACGGCCTTGGCTTTAAATTCATTTCCAAGACGCTGTGCTTCATCCAGTTTCTTTTGCAAGCTTCCTGAATTATCTTCTGTGGCATTTATAATATTTAAGTATCCTATTTGTTCTTTCTCAACGGTCTCTATTGGCATAATATCTTTTTAACGATTAATCTTAAACAAGCATATTAAAATTTTAGAACAAAAACAAGGTTTAAAATGCTTTTAGTATAATAATTAGAATAAAAAAAGCCGATATTTTAAAAATACCGGCTTCAAATAGTTGTTTGTTTTAATATCTAGAATTTCAATTTTCGGGTTTCAATCATACCTTTAAATCCATGATCTAACTTTGCGTTTACATCTATCAATTCAGCGTTACCCATAGCAGATGTGCTACTTATTGTATTATCTTTTGATATAGAAGTAAATGAACCGGTTGCAGAATAATTTAAAGCCTGGGCAAGCAGTTTTTCCGAAGTATCACCAAAATCTTTTGATACATCATCAACCAAAGATTTATCAACAGCCATACCGTCAAAATAATCTCCTTGATTTAATTGATTTTTTGTTTGAAATTGAGGGATATACAAATCACTCTTATTAATTTTTATTGCAAAAAAGCCCACAGGTTTACCATAAGTTTTAGAACCGATTAGTTTAACATCCATCACTGGTTTTAAATTGTTAATCAGTAATTCACTTGCTGATGCGGTAGAAACTGTTACCAGAAAATATACCCTGGTTAGATTATTTACAGAACCTCTTTTAACAAACACTTCCTGATTTCCGGCAGCGGCTGTAGGCAACCAAGAGTAGTCAAACATCGAATACAAGCGGGTTACACCATCTGTTCCTTTTGCATAAAACTTTTGATTTTGAAGAATTGTCGCTTTTCCATCCTGCATAGTTTGAGTCCAATATGTAGTGTACATCACTTTACCATTTTGAGAAGAAGGTGCAATTAAATTGGTAAAAGCTTCTGATGTTGCGACAGAACCACCGCCGTTATAACGTAAATCTACAACCAACTCCGTAATACCATCAGTTGCAAATTTGGCAAATGCAGCATCTAATAAGCTAACAGAGTTTGTGGTGAAACTATTGAAATTTATGTAACCAACTTTTTTAGTACCTACTGTAAAAGTATTGGTTGCTAAAATTGGATTAATGTTATAAGTTGCACGCGTAACGACTACATCCTGAGTACTCCCATCTGGTTTTAAAACGGTTAAAGCAACAGTTGGATTTGAGCCAAAGATAGCTTCCTGAATGAAAGTGATATTTGTAGCGCTCGTACTAATATTTGAATTGCCGTTAATTTTTGTGATTTGGTAACCTCGCTTTAAGCCCTGTGTAGCTGCTGGCGAAGTAGCGTAAACATACTTAATTCTTAAATCTGTATTTGAACCTGGATTAAAAAATACAGAGAAACCAAAATCACCACTTACTCCACCCAACTGGCCTGCAACAGTACCATCATCAATAAATGAATATTTATCTTTTCCGCCACTGCTTGGTAAGGCTCTAAGTGCTGCAAGTACAGCATCGTTTGATGAATACTGACGCGGATTGAAATTATCATAACTTGGCATGCCTACATTCCACAAATAGGTTTGTTTTGCGTAAAGGAAAATAGAATCTTTTGTTAAAAAATCGCGATTGGTTGTACTGGTTTGTAGTACATTGGTTTCATTTGAGGCTGTTTCTGTTGCAGGAGCATTAGAACTTTTCTTGCATGAAGTTGCAAATACCACAACTGACATTAAAGCGCACATCAAGATTTTTTGTGCAGTAAAGTTTTTAATCATAGTTTATTGTAAATTTCTAGTGACACAATATACGGCAAATTAATTAATTTAGATTGCTCCTCATCAAAATTATTTGCACCAACAACTAACGCTTCTTTTGCAGATAAATTGTTGGTGGTAAGTATGTTATTAAAAATTTCTGATTTCGGCAGATTCAGCTCTTCCGTAAAGAAAACTGTAAGGTATTTTTCCAACCCATTCCATTCCGTTTGCTTTATTTTATTAAGCTGTTGTAACGGATTTCCTGAAGTAACGATGTATATGGTTTTTCTATCCACAACCAGGTCTTGCATAAAATCGAGCATATTTTTATAAAGCAATAATTTTAGCGGCAAACGGGCATTTTCATGCAATAAATCAAAATTATGTTTAAAGGTTTCTGATATTTCAAATTTAGCAGCTGTTTTTTCAAATAAATTTTCAGCCCCGGCCGATTCATATTCACTGCGCATAAAATCTAAAATTTGTTGCGCATTTTTCTGCTCTGAATATTCAATAAATTGGGCAAACAAATAATAAACCTGTAATAAGTAATCTTTGGATGGAAAAAGCACATTATCAAGCTCAAAAATTACCAGTTGCTTATCTTTAACAAATTGATTGATATCCATTTTTATAATGTAAAAAGTTTTAAATCATCATCTGGCGTATTATAACCAAATATGCCGCTTAAATTTTCTTCTCTTTTGATGAAAATTTCCTGTCCGCTCGCAAAAATGCATTCGCCTTTTATAAATACAGCAAAACTTTGAAATTGCCTAGCATCATTTATCAAATATTCTAACAAAGAATCTGCGTGAGGCGTTAAAACTTCGATACCATATTCGTTAAATAATACAGCAGATTTAGCTAAGGGCTCAACCTCATATTCATTTAAAGGAATTACAGCATCAATAGATTCGGTGATGCAAAAATTGAGTAAAATATGGGCAATGCTATCTTTGTTAGGCGCACCTAAAGATTTAAACGCATAATTTTCTGTGGTCAAGCCCGGAACATCGCCGTAATCGGCTAATAAAACAAAATGATTTGGGAAAGCCTTCAATAACTTTAATGCCTTTGCATTATTGCCGCCCGTAATTAATATTTTCAAGTTAAATAATTTTTAATGAGTTAGCTTTGAATTTTGAATGAGTGAATTAGAGAATTTAGGATGAATGATTGCTGCTAAAATGCTTTACCTTAAAATCCTCAAAATCATGTTCTATACAATTAACCCGTCCTTCATAGTCACTACCCTATCACTGGTTTTTGCTAAATCTTCGTTATGCGTTACAATTACAAAAGTTTGCTGAAAATTATCTCTCAAACTCACGAAAAGCTGATGTAAAGCTGTAGCATTTTCTGAGTCGAGATTCCCAGAAGGTTCATCTGCAAGAATAATTGACGGCTCATTAATTAAAGCCCTTGCAATAGCAACACGCTGTTGTTCTCCGCCTGATAACTGATTTGGCTTATGATGTGCCCTATCCTTTAACCCGAACATATCTAACAACTCCAGCGCCCTGGCTTCTGCTTGCTTTTTATTCTTTTTGGCGATGAATGCAGGAATGCAAATATTTTCTATTGCACTAAATTCTGGTAAGAGATGATGAAATTGGAAAACGAAACCAATATTTTGATTACGAAAAGCACTAAGCAATTCTCCGCTCAGTTTACTTATTTCAGTTCCTTTAAGTTCAACTGTTCCATCATCGGGTTTATCTAAAGTACCTAAAATATGTAATAGCGTACTTTTTCCCGCTCCCGACGGACCAATAATACTAACGATTTCCCCCTTTTGCACTTCAAAATTTACACCTTTTAATATTTGTAAATTTCCATACGATTTTCTTATCCCTGTGGCTTTCAGCATGGCGTAAAAATAGTTAAAAGTTTTACGTTTTAGGTTGTAGGTTTATTTAACCTTTCTATTTTCACTTTAAACCCATCACTTTTCCAAAATAAAATTTGCAATTATCAATTTCTTATTTAACTTTGAAAAACAAAGCACTTTTAAAATGAGTACACCAGAAGAACAACTGAACGCGTTAAAAGACATCAGACAAATGATGGATAGGTCGTCTAGATTTATTTCATTAAGTGGATTATCTGGTGTTTTTGCTGGTTTTATTGCTTTAATTGGTTCGTATTTTGCCTATAATGAGATTGAGAAATTCTTTAATTACAGAGGTTACAGTGCAGGAATTCAAGGTGAAATCGATTTAAAAAATAACCTAATAAAACTTGCGATTATTATTTTAATAGTGGCCTTGGCAGGTGGCGTGTTATTTACTTATAGAAAAAGTCAACGTAATAACTTGCCAATCTGGGACAAAACCTCAAAATCATTACTTGTTAATCTTTTTGTGCCCTTAGCAGCCGGTGGCTTATTTATAATTGCACTTTTATTAAATCATCCAAATAGCTACATTATTATTGCACCAACTTGTTTAATTTTCTACGGATTAGCGCTCGTTAACGCCAGTAAGTTTACCTATAGTGATATTAGGTATTTAGGCTTCTGCGAAATCATTTTAGGTTTAATTTCTATGTTTTATGTTGGTTACGGCTTATTTTTTTGGGCATTTGGCTTCGGTGTATTACACATTGTTTATGGGCTTTTAATGTATTTCAAATACGAGAAAGGCAAATAGGATGAAAAACCCCATAGCAGATTTAAATAAGATTTTCGATAGCCGGATTAGATTGGGTGTAATGTCTGTTCTGGTCGTTAACGATGAAATTGGTTTTAACGATTTAAAACAAATGCTCGAGTTAACCGATGGAAATTTAGCTTCGCATTTAAATACCTTAGAACAAGCCGAATTTATTAAGGTACATAAAGGTTTTATCGGACGTAAAACCAGTACCACCTACTCTATTACCGAATTAGGAAAACAATCATTCAAGGCACATTTAGATGCGCTTGAAAAAATGATTAAGAAGCTTTAAAATATTTTTTTTGACTAATCACTTTGAAATACAAAGCACTTTTAATAACTATAAAAATGAAAAATAAATCCAACCTCTTATTACTATCTGCTCTTTTGGGCGGCTTGTTGTTTAGTTTCCTGTTTTGGGAAGAAAGACTAGCGCTGAATCTATTGATATACAGCGTATATCTTTTAACGATAACCTACTTAAACCCTGAAGTAATCAAAAGCACAAAACTTCACATTTATGGGTCTGTGCATCTTTTTACTGCAATTCTGGTAGTGGTAAACAACTCAGATTTAACTTTGGTGAGTTACTACATCAGTATGATTATGTTCATTGGTTTTGGTCACCACCAGCAACTTAGAACTGTTTTTATGGCCTTTTTTGCCACAGCGCTGCAAATGATAACCGTTCCTTTTAACGCAATTAAGGCCCTTAGTGAAGTATCGATAGGAAACTTTAATTTAAAGCCAGTATTCAAAATCATAAAATACGTTTTTATACCGCTTATAATTGTTATAATATTTACCACATTATATTCGGCTGCAAGCAGCGTTTTCGACCATTATACCGAACTTATTTTAACCAATATCGCCGACTTTTTCAAAAACATATTCGGCTTCTTATTTGAGGATTTAAGTATCGAACGATTTATACATTTCTGCTTTGGATTAGTCATTACTGCAAGTTTAATATTTACCTTTTTTGATAAAAGCTTTATCAAAATTGAGCTTGAATGCAAAGAAAAACTAATTAGAATTAGAAGAAACTTAAAGCAAACTTCTGTTTTAAATGAACTTGCCAGTGCTTTTACTGGCAGTTTATTAACAAAAAAACTAGCACTAAAAACGGAATACATAACTGCAATAATATCTTTCGGAGCATTAAACTTACTCTTGCTATTTTTAAATGGAATTGACATTTGGTGGCTTTGGTTAGGCAATGGAAAAAACTTAGCCGAAACTAATTATTCAGCAGAGTTGCACGATGGAACGAACGTTTTAATCTTTAGCATCATCCTGGCCATGGCTATTATCGTGTACTTTTTTAGAGGAAACCTAAATTTTTATAGCAAAGGTAAACTGATTAGAATATTGGCTTTTGCCTGGATGATTCAAAATTTCGTACTCATCATTTCAGTAATCGTAAGAGATGCGCACTATATAGAGTTTTACGGCCTAACGCATAAACGTATTGGGGTTTTAGTGTTCGCTTTACTCTGTTCAATTGGTTTAATTACAGTATACATAAAAATAGCCAATCAGAAAACGCTATTTTATCTGTTAAAAACGAATGGAAATATTTGGTTCGTATTATTACTAACTTTCAGCTTAATAAATTGGGATGTTTTTATTGCAAAATACAATTTAGCTAAAAGCGATGTAATCTCTATTGATGCTCAATACTTGCTTTCCTTATCGGATAAAACTTTACCCGTTTTAGATAAGAACCGAGCCAAATTACACTTTACGCCAGGAACTGATTTATCCTACCGCACTTATCCTAGCCCTGAAACAGCAGAATTTTATCAAAAACAACTAGACCAACGCATTGGATTTTTTAAAGAACGTTACGAAGAAGTAAGCTGGTTATCATGGAATTTTCAAGATTGGAAAACGGCAGAATATTTTGGAATAAAGTAAACCAGTAATAGTGATTGCCAGCTGTGTTCATCACGAGTTAGGAGCAATTTAAATGATGAATTCAATATGACATTGCTTCGTACTTCTTATGTAAGAAAAGTTAAAAAAAATCAATAAAACACTTAACAACAAAACACTAATTTTAAAACATCATGAAAAATCAAGAAACATTAAACCCAACAAAACAAAGAGTTACAATTATCTTAGTTGTTATCGCTACAATTTTAAGCATTCCATTAATTGCTATGCAATTTAATAATGAAGTAAAATGGGGCTTATTGGATTTTGTGGTAGCTGGCACTTTGCTTTTGACCACCGGCCTAGCCATAGAGCTTGTAATTAGAAATGTAAAAACGCCTAGAGCAAGGGCAATTTTATTTTTCATTATTCTTTTAGCGCTATTTTTAATTTGGGCAGAATTAGCAGTTGGTATTTTTGGGTCTCCAATTGCCGGAAGTTAGAAATTATGAACCTAGAAATTTGAAAATTGCATTGGCTGATTTACCAAGAGCTACAATCGTAGTTAAATAAACCCGATTAGAGTGGAAATACCCCGATTTTTCTTCGGGGATTGTAACGAAAGCGGGACTGAAATTCCCGATTAACATAAAACGTTCATTTTCTAGAAAAAATCGGCAATTACTATTTGTTTAAAGGCTTTAGAATTGTAGCTTTGGGCAAATTTTGTAGCAAATGAACCCGAATACTATTAAAATATTTATTTTAATAGTGAAGGCTCCATCTGACAAGTAAACACAAAAATATAAACAGATGAATATTCACGAATACCAGGGTAAACAAATATTAAAAAGTTTCGGTGTTAACGTTCAAGAAGGAATCGTTGCCGATACGCCTGAGCAAGCTGTTGAGGCTGCTAAGCAATTAAAAATCGATTACAATTCTGATTGGGTTGTAATTAAAGCGCAAATTCACGCTGGTGGTCGCGGTAAAGGTGGTGGTGTTAAATTAGCCAAAAACCTTGATGAAGTGAAGCAACGTGCTACCGATATTATTGGTATGCAATTAGTTACACCTCAAACCGGTCCGGAAGGTAAAAAAGTGAACAAAATTTTAGTTGCTCAGGATGTTTATTATCCAGGTGCATCTGAAACTAAAGAATATTACATCTCAGTATTGTTAGATCGTGCAAAAGGTCGTAACATTATTATGTATAGTACCGAAGGTGGTATGGATATCGAAGAAGTTGCTGAGCACACGCCACACTTAATCTTCAAAGAAGAAATCGACCCGAAAGTTGGTTTACAAGGTTTCCAGGCTCGTAAAATTGCTTTCAACTTAGGTGTTAGCGGTGGAGCTTTTAAAGAAATGGTAAAATTTGTTACTGCTTTGTACAAAGCTTATGATGTTACCGATTCTTCAATGTTCGAAATTAACCCGGTATTAAAAACTTCTGACGATAAAGTTATCGCGGTTGATGCGAAAGTTGATATCGATGAAAACGCATTATTCCGTCATGCAGATTATGCAGCAATGCGTGATACTGCTGAAGAAGATCCAATGGAGGTTGAAGCAAGTGCAAGTAACTTAAACTTCGTAAACCTTGATGGAAACGTAGGTTGTATGGTTAACGGTGCTGGTTTAGCAATGGCAACTATGGATATTATTAAATTAGCTGGTGGTGAGCCTGCTAACTTCTTAGACGTTGGTGGAACTGCAAATGCGCAAACGGTTAAAGCGGCTTTCAACATTATTTTGAAAGACCCTAACGTGAAAGCAATTTTAATTAACATTTTTGGTGGTATTGTTCGTTGCGACCGTGTTGCTCAAGGTGTTATCGATGCTTACCAGGAAATTGGAAATATTCCTGTGCCAATTATCTGCCGTTTACAAGGTACAAATGCAGAAGAGGCTAAGAAATTAATCGATGAGTCTGGACTTAAAGTTTACTCAGCAATCGCTTTAAAAGAAGCTGCTGATTTAGTAACTAAAGTTTTAGCTGAGCAAGCATAGTTAGCTTAAAACAGAAAGACTAAAGCTTAAAGCGGAAGTACTATAATATATAAAAACCTTTCAGTGTAAGCTGAAAGGTTTTTTTTTATGCACAACACCGTCATTGCGAGGCACGAAGCAATCTATTTAAAAATAACTTTAATACAGAAAGATTGCTTCGTGCCTCGCAATGACGTGATGGTTACCTTAAACTATAAAATATGTAGAAAATCAGGTTCCTACCTGCTTCGGTTCCGAAAGTCCTGCTATCCCTTCTGCCGATAGAAAAAATCGGCATTCGTTCTATCAGGTTTATTTTAGTTAATTAAATTGTTCTTCGGTCAAATTTCCGGGCGAAACTCCAGAATATCGCCAGGCTGACAATCTAAAACATTACAAATAGATTCTAAGGTTTCTAACCGAATTGCCTTAGCCTTGCCAGTTTTCAAAATAGATAAATTAGACATGGTAATCCCTACCCTTTCGCTTAATTCGGTGAGCGACATTTTGCGACGGGCAAGCATTACATCTAAATTTATTATGATTGGCATAGGATGTGATTTTAATGTAACGTTTAAATAGTTAAATCGTTTTGTTCTTGCAGCACAATTCCTTTCTTAAAAACGAATGCAACGGCTAGCATCGTAATTCCAAAAATCAGCAACCAGACATTAAATTCTGCATTTTTTAAAATCCCAACATTAACATTTATAGATTTTGTTATTTTCAACACGTTGAAGAAATAGAACAAAAAAGACGTAAGTACTGCGTAAATACCAATTTTGTGTAACCGAACGTAATTCCTTTCAATAAAGACATCTTTAGAATTTGCAGAGTTAATAAACGCATATAAATGTACAATGATCATAAAGCCAAGATAAGCTGTTACAAATACTATACTGCCAAACAGAAATTCAAAATACCAAACACGCGGTGTAGCATCTTCAGAATGAATCGATAACGACGGAACATCCTTCAAACCATCGTTAAATCCTCTTATCCCATCTTCCAAACCCAATAAAATTATTACAGCTAGCATTAAAATGTACCCCACCTTAATCAGCATTAATTGATTGTATGTTTTCATAATCTATTCTCGTAGTTAATATGTAATAAGTTTATGCATTTTAAATAATTAGCATAACAAACATAAAAAATTAATTACTACAAATCAAAATATATTTATTGTTTTACAATAAATACTATTTGTAAATCAACTATAAGGGCGAAATACCGACAAATATTCATTAAAACTAAATTGGAATGATTTTTGTTGTAAGTAAAACTGTAAAATACTTGTGCAAACTCCTACATTTTCAGCATTTTATCCTTTCGGATTGGCATACAATTTCGTAACTTTGCACACTTCAATAATTAAAGAGCACACAAAACGTATAAATGAGACAACTCAAGATAACGCAATCCATTACCAACCGTGAAAGTCAGTCGTTAGATAAATACTTACACGAAATTGGTAAAGTAGATTTAATAACAGCAGAGGAAGAGGTAATTTTAGCAAGAAAGATTCGTGAAGGCGATCAAGCTGCATTAGAGCGATTAACTAAAACCAACTTACGTTTCGTTGTATCTGTTGCAAAACAATACCAAAATCAAGGTTTAACTTTAGGAGATTTAATTAATGAAGGAAACTTAGGTTTAATTAAAGCAGCAAAACGCTTTGATGAAACTAAAGGTTTTAAATTCATTTCTTATGCTGTATGGTGGATTCGTCAATCAATTTTGCAAGCGATTGCTGAGCAAAGCCGTATTGTACGTTTACCTTTAAATCAGGTAGGTTCATTAAGCAAAATCAGCAAAGCCTTTTCTAAGTTAGAGCAAGAATATGAGCGTGAACCATCTCCAGAAGAATTAGCAGACATTTTAGAAACCACAGTTGATAAAATCTCTGATACCTTAAGTAACTCTGGCCGTCACGTATCAATGGACGCTCCGTTTGTTCAAGGTGAAGAAAATACATTATTAGATGTATTGGAAAACCACGAACCAAACACGGATAGCTCATTAATTAACGAATCATTATCAGAAGAAATTAAACGTTCTTTATCTACTTTAACAGAAAGAGAAAGAGAAATCATCGTTTTATTCTTCGGCTTAGGTTCTAATCATCCTTTATCTTTAGAAGAAATTGGAGAAAAATTTAACTTAACTCGTGAACGTGTTCGTCAGATTAAAGATAAGGCATTACAACGTTTGCGTCATACATCAAGAAGCAAGATTTTAAAATCTTATTTAGGTTAATAAAATCTTTAAGATATTACAGGAAAGGACCGCTAGTCGGTCCTTTTTTTTATGTGCAATTTTTTATTGTATATTTAAGAATGTCTCTAAAGCTTCTCAAAAGATTTATACTGGTTTATAAGCCAATCATGCTTTACAACATTTTGATTAGTGTATTTATTGCAGCATTATTCATTAAGATTGGTTTTAACGAATCATTCGTCTACATAGCCTCAGTTTTCTTAAAAATAATCGGCTGGTCATCATCAATTGCCTTTCAGCACCTATTTTTTTCTAAAGCGAATTACTTTTTCATGAATCAAGGCATAAGTCTTAAAAGGAGCATGACAACCATAATAAACTTTGACATAGTTCTACTTTCAATAATATTATTTGTGACCTTTTTATGCCTGAACTTTATATAGACAGTGTAAATCATTGGTTTGGTAAACGCAAAATATTAAGCAGCGTTTATATAAATTGCAAAATTGGAGAAGTTGTTGGCTTATTAGGCAGAAACGGAAGTGGCAAATCAACTTTACTAAAAATTATATTCGGGAGTGTGAAAGCTGATTTTAAATTCCTGAAAATCCATGAAACGCTAATTGACAGAGGATATCTTTCCCAAAATCTCTCCTATCTTCCACAAGATAATTTCATTCCAGGTAAAATTACTATCGCTGGGGCAATCGATATCTTCTGCAAAAAACACGCTCCAGAATTGCTTAAAATTGAATTTGTAAACGATAATCTGCAAACAAAATTCAGAGATTTATCTGGAGGAGCATATCGGTTTTTGGAATGTTTGCTCATGATTTACAGCGACCATGATTTTATTTTATTAGATGAGCCTTTTTCTCAATTAGCACCCCTATTTGTTGATGAATTAAAGCAACGCATTAATCAAATGAAAAGGCAAAAAGGATTTATAATAACCGATCATGATTATCAATCAATAATTGATATTGCTGACAGAACTATTCTGCTTCACAACGGCTGCAATTACAATATTAACACCGTTGACGATTTAATTTTACACGGCTATCTACCAACTCAAAAAACATAAAAAAGATCGGCAAAACCGATCTGATACGAATTTAATCTTTTAAGCCTTTGCCACTTAAAATTTGTGGAATACACTTCTCCACTCGTTCGGTCCTGGTTTTAGATTGCTTTGCACCTGAGAAAAACAACATGTAAGCTCTTTGTCTTCCAGGGGTTAAATTATAAAAAGCCTCATTAAGTTGAGGAAAACTATTTAATCGCTGCTGAAATTCTTCTACAAGTTCAAATTCTGAAGTTTCTTTTAGAGTAACTTTTAAGCCTGACTTTTCAATTTCAATAGCAGCTTTGATATAGTTTTTTAGTACAGTTTCTAAGTCATAAATCTGTCTGACATCCGTAAAACGAATTTGCCTGGCCGCTTGAACATTTTTAGACTGCTGAATTAAAATCCCATCTGTATCGTCTATTAACGCACCTTTAAAAAATAAAAGTGCAGCATATTCTTTAAACACATGAATTAGTACAACATTAGCGTTATTGATGGAATAACATGGATTTCCCCACTTCAAACTTTCATCTAAATCACAAGAAAGGGCAATTTCCCTAAGTTTAATAATTTCAGGAAGCCATTTTTTCTGCTCACTTATAAAAGCATCAACATCTGCATTCATCTATAAAAATTCAATTGATGGGTTTTGAGCAACAAGAGTTTCAGTTTAATACTGAGATTCTTGCTGCAAATATTTGGTTTTTACTAATCAACTGCGACTAAAATAACAGGTGTTTAACAGTTAAACCATTATTAATTAATTGTTTAAGAGAATCGATTCCAATTCTCAAATGTGTTTCTACGTATTTTTCCGTTACACTGCTGTCGCTTTCTGCCGTTTTAACACCTTCTGGTATCATCGGTTGGTCTGAAACCAATAATAATGCACCTGTTGGAATTTTATTTGCAAAACCAGTTGTGAAAATCGTCGCAGTTTCCATATCAACAGCCATTGCTCTTAAAGTTTTCAAATACTTCTTAAAATCCTTGTCATGTTCCCACACACGTCTGTTTGTAGTGTAGCAGGTTCCAGTCCAATAATCACGACCGTGATCGCGAATGGTAGTAGAAATAGCTTTTTGCAGTGCGAAGGCTGGTAACGCCGGAACTTCAGCAGGCAGATAATCGTTCGATGTACCTTCACCCCTAATTGCAGCGATTGGTAAAATTAAATCACCTAATTGATTTTTCTTTTTTAAACCACCACATTTACCTAAAAACAATACCGATTTTGGTTTAATCGCAGTTAACAAATCCATCATCGTAGCAGCTAAAGGACTACCCATACCAAAATTGATAATGGTAATACCATTAGCAGTTACACTTTGCATTGGCTTATCTAAGCCCATAATCGGTGCATTATCATTCCATTCAGAAAACATGGTTACATATTTACTGAAATTGGTTAATAGAATATAATCGCCAAATTGGTCTAAAGGTCTGCCCGTATAACGCGGCAACCAATTCTTTACGATTTCATCTTTAGATTTTAAACCAGCTTTAACTGGTGTTTCTACTTCTTTAACTTTTTTAGATTTTTCTACAATCTTTTCATCTTTTTTTACGTCTTTTTCTTCGTTCATATATTTTTATTCTTTAAATAATATAAGAAATCTCCTTCAAAATAACAAATCAATTTAAGCGCTGCGTTAACTAGGCATAAAATGAATTCATTAGGAAAATCTTATTGTTAAAAAAAATCCTTCCCGTTTGCTCGGGAAGGATTTGAATTTTATGCGGCTTGCAACTTTTTAAAGTCGGCCTTTTCAAATTTCTCTATCGCATAATCGAGATTGATGTGCAGCTCCTTTACATCTTTTTGCGTTGGCGTGTCAAACATCGCATCGAGCATAATGGCTTCACAAATCGACCTTAAACCACGGGCGCCAAGCTTGTATTCCATCGCCTTGTCAACAATAAAGTCTAAAACTTCATCATCAAAAATCAATTTAACATCTTCGTAATCAAAAAGCTTTTCATATTGCTTGGTTAACGCATTTTTAGGTGCGGTAAGAATATTTCTAAGCGTTTCTTTATCCAACGGATTTAAATGTGAAAGAACCGGAATACGCCCGATTAATTCTGGAATCAATCCAAATGATTTCAAATCTTGAGGCGTGATGTACTTGTAAAGATTTTTCAAATCTAAAATGGTGTCATCCTTCTTGGTTTTAAAACCTACAGCTTGCGTACGCAAACGATTTGCTATTTTACGTTCAATACCATCAAAAGCGCCACCACAAATAAATAAAATATTATTGGTGTTAACCGGGATCATTTTCTGATCTGGATGTTTACGTCCGCCTTGTGGTGGAACATTTACAATTGTACCCTCTAAAATTTTCAGTAACGCTTGTTGTACACCCTCACCCGATACGTCACGGGTAATCGACGGATTGTCGCTTTTACGGGCAACTTTATCTACTTCATCAATATAAACAATACCACGTTCTGCAGCAGCAACATCGTAATCAGCAGCCTGAAGTAAACGAGTTAAAATACTTTCAACATCTTCACCAACATAACCTGCTTCGGTTAATACAGTTGCATCGCAGATACAGAAAGGTACGTGCAAAATCTTTGCGATTGTTTTAGCCAGTAAGGTTTTACCCGTTCCAGTTTCACCAACCAACATAATGTTCGATTTTTCAATCTCTATTTCGTCTTTATCAATTTTTTGATTTAAACGTTTGTAGTGATTGTAAACCGCAACAGATAAAACTTTTTTTGCATCATCCTGACCGATAACATATTGATCCAAATGTTGCTTAATCTCTAACGGCTTTAACAAAGTAAGCGCCGATTGAATGCCTTTACTGCTCTTTGTACCTAACTCTTGCGCAAGTAACTGATTGGCTTGAGTAACACATTTATCGCAGATAAATGCATCCATGCCCTCAATTAACATTAAAGTTTCATGCTTGCCAGAGTGGCAGAATGAGCAACGGGACTCTTTATTTTGTTTCGCCATTTTTTCTTGCGTTTCTCGATAATACTTCATCAATCATACCAAATCCTTTTGCTTCTTCAGCACTCATCCAGTAATCACGATCTGATGCTTTCTCTACCCAATCATAAGTTTGACCAGAGTGCTCTGCAATAATATCGTATAATTCTTTTTTCAATTTTAACATTTCTCTCAAGTTGATTTCCATATCAGATGCAACACCTTGTGCGCCTCCTGATGGTTGGTGAATCATTACTCTTGAGTGCGGTAAAGCCGAACGCTTACCTTCTGCACCTGCAACTAATAAAACTGCACCCATTGATGCCGCCATACCAGTACAAATTGTAGCTACATCAGGTTGAATATATTGCATGGTATCATAAATACCTAAACCTGCATAAACTGAACCACCTGGAGAGTTTATGTAAATTTGAATATCTCTATCTGCATCTGTTGATTGTAAAAACAACAACTGAGCCTGAATAATATTTGCATTCTGATCGTAAATCGCATCACCTAAAAAGATAATACGATCCATCATCAACCTAGAAAAAACATCCATTTGAGCAACGTTCAACTGGCGTTCTTCTATAATATAAGGCGTCATGTTCTGAGGGTTCAGATTAGCCTGTGCAATAAATTTATCTACGTGTAAACCGCCAATTCCCTGATGTTTAACGGCAAATTTTCTGAATTCTTGTGAATCTATGTTCATGGTTCCGGAGTTTTTTAGCAGAGGGCCTAGAGCTTGAAGTTCTTTTCCCTCATAATTATTTCGATAATATTAACCAAAATATAAATAATATTTTAATTAATATCGATTAGTTCAAAGAGTATACCATGAAAGAAAAACTGACAATTTAGCATTAGCTATTTCAAACTTTTGGAGAAACTAGAAATCATCCTTGCTAAAATATCCAAATCTTCTAATAAATCTGCCAAATCTTTGTCAGATACCAGTGACCTTAAATTTAATACCAGTAGAATATTTGCATTCTCAAAAATCGACCGATGCGCAAAATTAAGGAATCGACGAAAATCAGGAGTTGAATTAGAGCCCGAACCTTCGGCGATATTATTGGATACGCTAAGAGCAGCTCCTCGAAGCTGCTCTGCAAATCTAAACTTTTTTAGTTCTTCTAACTTTTCAGAAATATCTATCAATTTATTACCTACAACAATGGCTCTTTGCCAAATTAGTAAGTCCTGAAATCTAAATTTTGCCATTAAGCAAAATAAGATTTTAAATTGATTCTACACTAAACATGGAAGCACCCTGCTCCATGCCCCATGCTTACTACCTACTAAGCTCAGTGAACTTGTTATACTCGATGTCTTTTTCCTCTAAAGTTACAATCGATTTAATTTGCTCGAATGTTTTTAAAGCTTTTACTTCTTCGAAAGTACGGTTAGCATTTTCTTTATCCTGTAAAAATTGAACAGCATATTGTGCCAATTGATCTTCTGGAAGCGGACTAGGACTATACATTTTGAATTGAGCATCTAATTTCGCTTTAGCAGCTGCAACAACATCTTCATATTTAATCTCAATGCTGTTATCTTTAATGATTTTATTTTCGATTAAAGTCCATTTAAGGTTTTTAGCGAAATCATCATAACCTTCTGCCAATTCTTCATCAGTTAATTTTTCGTTTGTTGCTTTTAACCAACGACGTAAAAATTCATCAGGTAATTCTAAAGTATGTTTCTTTAATAAATCTTCGTAAATATCATTTGATAATTGACGTTCAGCATCTTGTTTGAACATGCCTTCTACTTCTTCAGTAATTTTTGTTCTGAAACTAGCTTCGTCAGTTACAGTACCTTCACCAAATAATTTATCAAAAAACTCCTGGTTTAAATCTGATTCTTCTAAACGGTTAACATTTTTAACAGTTAATTGGAAGTTGGATTTTAATTCAGCAGCGTCTTCTTCAGAAATATTTAATGCTTTTGCAATCGCAGCAGCATCACCTAATGCTTTTTGAATATCGATGGTTACAACATCATCCTTTTTTAAACCTACTAACGATTTAAGGATTTTTTTATCACTGATTTGATCTAAACGAAGTGTGGCAGTATTTGTAATTCCACCTTCAAAAACAGAACCATCAGCACCTAACTGTACTAATTCTGCATATAAAACATCACCTTCTTCAGAAACCTCAGGGTTAGTCATTTTTCCGTAGCTACGACGAATGTTTTTAACACGGCTTTCTAATGTTTCATCATCAGCTTTAACATTATAAAGGGTGTATTTATCTTTAGATGAAATTGCTACATCAAAAGCAGGAGCTAAACCTAACTCGTAATCAAATTCGAACTCGTCCGTGTTATCCCATTTGAATTCTTTCTCATCATTAACAGCAGGTAAAGGCTGACCTAAAATTTCTAACTTTTGCTCAGCAATGTAGTTTGAAAGTGTATCGTTTAACAAGTTGTTAATTTCTTCAACCAAGATGCTTTTACCATACATTCTTTTAATGTGTGCAGCAGGAACCATTCCTTTACGGAAACCTGGTAATTGCGCTTTCTTAGCTTGCTCCTTAATTGCTTTATCTACTTTACCGGTGTAATCTGCAGGTGCAATTTTGATTTTTACAACAGCATTTAAGTTGCCGGTTTTTTCCTGTGTAATATTCATTTTTTGTGAGATATGAGTATTGTGATGTGAGATACAAGACCTTTTCAGCGCCTTAATGCCACATCAATTTTTATTTAATCAATGTTTTAAAAAACAAAACCGTTCCGATGTTTAAATCGAAACGGCCTTTATCTTATTGTGCGGAAGAAGGGACTCGAACCCCCACGCCGTGAAGCGCCAGATCCTAAGTCTGGTGCGGCTACCAATTACGCCACTTCCGCAGTTAGGATTTATTAAGGACTGCAAAGATAGAAATTAGAATCAATTTTCAAAAAGTAATTCAAATAATTTCTTAATTATTTCCTTTGATAAACGCTAAGTAGCTAAGGATAAGCAAGAATAATTTCTTACAATTTTACCAAAGTTACATCAACAAGTTCTGGTCCGCCTTCTAATGGATAGCCCTTAACCTTTTTACCTTTAATCGTAACCGTTTTATCAAGATACGGATCTAAGCTGAATGTGCTTTTTAGAGCGTAAGTTTTATCAGCAGTTTTTAATACATGCGTGCCATACTGAAAGGTAGACATGCCCAATTTCTGTATAGTTCCGGTTGCGGTAACATGCGTTTTAGTATTTGAATCTTTAAAGGATGTACAACCGAATAATACAGTTGCAACCAGCGATAAAATTAATATTACTTTTTTCATGATAATGTATAGGTTTGATTAATTCGTAATGAACAAATTTAGGAGAAATAACAGCAAATGATTAATAAAGTTGTTTCTGAAATTCAAAAAAGTATTGTACCGCTTTTACTAAACGACTTCCATACCAGCTAAACATTTCACCATCAACAAGGATAATCTTAGCATCAGGCAATTCCTTTTCAATTTCTTCAATATGTTTTTCACCAAATGGATAAGGTTCTGACGAAAGCAGTATGAGTTCAGGGCCTAGCTTTGCTAATTCAGCAATTTTAATTTCTGGATAACGCTCCTGCTTGATAACATTTACCATTCCATTCGAAATCAGTATATCATTAATAAAGGTATTTTTGCCTGCGGCCATAAAGGGTTTACGCCAGATTAAATAAGCCACCTTTTTATCTATATTATTTTGAAGTGCAAGTGCTTTTAAATCTTTAAACCCTGCAGCAATTAAATGATTTAGATAGGATGCTTCCGGAGCTCTATCAACCAATTCTCCAATATCTGTGATGGTTTTCACTGCATCATCGAGCGTGAAAATATCACTCATCCAAACTGGAAAATGCGATTCAAGCTCCTCTATATCGCTTTGTGTATTCTCTTCTTTATTGCCAATAATTAAATCAGGCTTTAAATCCTTTATTAAGTCGATATTTAGTTTTTTAGTACCGCCAACTTTAGTCCGTTCGGCAAATTTTTCTATCGGATGAATACAAAATTTCGTTAATCCGATAAGCTCACTATCCAAACCTAAATCAAATAAAAGCTCGGTTTGAGAAGGTACAATAGAAACAATCCGCTTAGGCGGAAAATTAATAACGACCTCCCGCCCCATTCCATCTGTAAAAGATTTTTGCATGAAGCAAATATAGTTGGTTAGTTGGTTAGATTTGAAAACCTATCGGATTAATAGTTTAGCCAGAGTTATATTTTTTTCCAAAAAACTAAACATCAAAACAACCATAAAACTAAATCTTCAAATCTTCCTTTATCACCCCGTCGGCAATATGTAAGATTCTGCTGCCGTAATCAGCATTTTTTTCAGAGTGTGTTACCTGAATAATCGTTATGCCTTCCTCCCTATTTAGCTTTTGAAAAAGCTGCATAATTTCTTCAGCCTGTGCAGATTGGAGATTTCCTGTCGGTTCATCAGCAAGAATAATGGATGGTTGGGCAGCTAAAGCTCTTGCAATACCTACCAACTGCTGCTGACCGCCAGAAAGTTGATTTGGAAACAAATCCTTTTTTGCAACGATGTTAAATTTATCGAGCAAGTTGGCTATGCGGCTTGCCCTCTCTGAGCTACCAATTTTCTTGTAAAGCAAAGGCGCTTCAATGTTTTCGTAAACCGTCATTTCATCAATTAAATGGTAAGCCTGAAAAACAAAACCAATATGATTGCGATATAACTCGATGCGTTTACGCTCACTTAAACTCGTTACATCTTCTCCCAAAAACTCGTAACTGCCGTAGGTGGGCTCTTCTAACATCCCTAAAATATTTAAAAGTGTAGATTTACCAGCACCGGATGGCCCCATTATCGAAACAAATTCGCCTTGCTTAATAGTTGTTGTTACATGGCGCAATACATAATGCTTAATGCCTTTGCTCGAGTAGTATTTTTCTATATTTTTTAGTTCTATCATTTTTGTAGTATCAAGTATTTAGTATCAAGTATCAAGACGTTAGCTTTAAGCTTTAGTCTTTTAGCTTACAGCTTTATTCATATTTAAGTGCATCAATCGTATTCGCAACTGCAGCTTTGTAAGAGCGAATGGAAACCGTTATTAAAGTTATAGCCATCGAAATTAGCATTGCCAAAAGAAACGGCCAAAAGCTAATATCTATCCGGTAGGCAAAACCCGAAAGCCATTTCGAAACAAAGAGATAAGCAAGTGGCCATGCAACCAAATTGGCAATAAAAACCATAATCAGGAACGAGCCATTTAACATTTTAACCAATTCTATTGTAGATGCGCCCAACACTTTGCGAATGGCAACCTCTTTAGTTCTTTGTGCAGCGACAAATGATATCAAACCGAATAAACCAATAAATGAAATAAAGATAATTACACCTGCGAAGACTTTAAATAGCGTTCCCATAATCCGTTCGGTTTCGTAGTGATTTTTAATGGAATCATTAACAAATTCTATATTAAATACACTAGCTGGAAAACTCGAATTCCAAATCCTCTCGATATCTTTTGTGGTTGATGAAATCTGAGCGCCATTCATTTTAATGGCCATGCTCCAATAATCACTCTTTCCAGGGAAGATTGCCAGGCCGGAAATATTTTCTCTAAGCGATAGATCATTAAAATCTTGCACAACTCCAGCTATTGGAATTGTGTTTCCACTTGCGGCGATGACCTTACCAATGGCTTGTTCTGGATTTGAAACACCAATTTTCTTTAAAAAAGTTTCGTTTACTACGCAAGCATTTGCAGTATCACTTTTCTTAAAAACTTTTCCGGCGATAAGTTTTAAATCAAAAAGCTCGAAATAATGCTCATCAGCCCGCATATTCCTTAACTCAAAATCTTTATTTTTCACACCATTGTAAGAAAAATCGCTTGAATTAATATCACTAGATAACGGCTCCGTCTGACAGAAACTCACGTCTTTAACACCAGAAATTTGCAATATCTGCGTTTTAAAAACTTCATATTTAGACTTAGAAACACTATCGGTAGGAATACCCACCATTGCAATTTCGGCTGGGTTAAACCCTAAGGATTTATCCTGAACATATTGCATTTGTCTGATAATTATCAAGGTTCCGATGATTAGAATTCCAGTTATCGAAAACTGAACCACAACTAATATTTTTCTAAAACTCAATCCGTTAGAATTAATGGCCACCTTATTTTTTATCGCTAATGCTGGTTTAAACCCCGATAAAATTAATGCCGGATAAAATCCTGCAAGAAAAGCTACAAAAATTACGAGGAACGGTATAAATACAAAAATCTCGGAGTGATTAAATAAGCTAAATTCAATTTCTCCTCTAAATAGATTTTGCATAAATGGTATTGCTAGCTCGGCAATTACACAGGCAATCAATAGTGCAATTAAACTCACCACTAAAGTTTCGGTAAGAAATTGTACAATAAGTTGGTTGCGTTTTCCACCCATTACTTTACGAACACCAATTTCTTTAGAACGGGTTACAGATTGTGCCGTACTCAAATTAATAAAATTGATGCAGGCAGTAATCATTAAGAATAAGCCAATAATTGCCAATCCATAAATTTCGCTGCGATTTATGGTCGAGTTTGCAAAATTATCATACTTATCACTAAAATGAATGTCGCGTAAAGGTTGAAGTCTATTGGTTTGATTGCCCGCAATTTTATCAATAGGATAATATTTTTGGTTGAATTTGTGCATTTGCCCGTCCAAATCTGCAAGTTTTAAACCCTCTTTTAAAAGCACATAGCTTGAGGTACTTGAATTTACAGAATCCCAATTGGTATTAAATCGGCCTGCATAAGTGTCATAACTGATCACAATACCCAAAGGGATGCTACTATTCTGCGGCATATCTTGAATAATGCCCGAAACCTTTAAATCAGTTTTCGTTCCTAAGGTGATTGTTTTTCCGATTGCATTTTTAATACTCCCAAAAAACTTAATGGCTTTTTGCTTCGATAATACGACTGTATTAGGTTCTGAAAGTGCTAAATCTGGCGCACTGTAAATCCATTCAATATCGCTAAAAACGTCAAAAAACTCAGACTGAGCATAATATACTGCTTCCTGGCTTTTTAATTTATTGCTTCCATCTGTTCCATTTATTCTAATAGTAGCGCCCCGCTTAATTATCGAGCCTACTTTTTCAAAACCTACTATTTCATTCTTTGCAGCAGCAGTGAAAGGAACTGGAACGCCAGCCGAAAAATCATCGTAAGCGTTGTATTTCCAATCGGTAACAACCCTGTAAATCCTATCTTGGTTTTTAAAACCCTCATCGAAACTCATTTGGTAACGAATGAAGATAAAAATCAAGATACAACTTGCCATCCCAATTGATAAACCAAGAACATTGATTAACGTATAAGTCTTATTTTTCCAAAGGTTTCGCCAGGCGATTTTTAGGTTAAGTTTGAACATGGTAGTATCAAGTATTTAGTATCAAGTATCAAGACATGAGCTTTAGTCTTTAGTCCTTTAGCTTTTCTGCCTTATTCATATTTAAGTGCATCAATAGTATTCGCAACCGCGGCTTTATAAGAACGTATGGAAACCGTAATTAAAGTGATGGCCATCGAAATAACCATTGCTAAAAGGAATGGCCAAAAACTGATGTCTATCCGGTAGGCAAAACCCGAAAGCCATTTCGAAACGAATAGATAAGCAAGCGGCCAGGCAACTAAATTGGCAATAAAAACCATAATCAGAAACGAACCATTTAACATTTTAACCAATTCTATTGTGGATGCGCCCAGCACTTTGCGAATGGCAACTTCTTTAATTCTTTGTGCGGCTACAAATGATATCAAACCGAATAAACCAATAAATGAGATAAAGATAATTACGCCAGCAAAAACTTTAAATAATGTACCCATTATACGCTCCCCCTCATAATAATTCCTGATTTGATCATCTAAAAACGACTCGTTATAAACAGACTCTGGAAAAGTTTGCTGCCAGATTTTAGAAACCGATTTCATAGTTGGCAAAATTTGCTGAGCATTTAATTTTATTGCCGCATAATAATGCCTTGCCCGAAGCGAGGCGACCAAAATCGGGTCGATGTTTTCGTGTAAGCTTTTGTTTTTAAAATCCTTGATGACACCTACAATTGGCGCTTTCATGCCACCCATCGAAATCATCTTACCAATGGCTTCATTCGGATTTCTGACGTTAAGTTTCTTGAGCAAGGTTTCATTAACCAGATATTCATTTATGGTATCCGACTTAACCAGATTCCTTCCCGCAACCAACTTTAAATCGAAGGTTTTCAGATAATCTTCATCGGCATTTTTGGTATTCACCTGAAAATCGGCATCCTTATTTCCATTGTACGAAAAAGTATTACCATTATTATTTTGTGAAGATGGCGCAGTACGGCAAAAACTAACCGCTTCAACACCCGCAATCTGTTGCAATTGAGCTTTAAATGTCGCAAAGCGAGATACCGTAGCACTATCATTTGGCAAATCAACAATTGCAACTGCCGTTGGATTAAAACCGAGTGGTTGCTCCCTGATGTATTTCATTTGTTGCAAAATGACCAGTGTGCCGATAATTAAACTCACCGTCAAGGTGAACTGCACTACAACCAAGATTTTCCTCAATCCCAATCCGCCCGTATTAGCTGAAATCTTATTTTTAATGGCTAAAGCCGGATTAAAACCAGACATCACCATCGACGGGTAAAAACCTGCAAGCAAGCTTACAAAAACCACCAGCACGACCATAAATAATAGAATAATCGGGTGCTGAAAAATACTGAAAGATATTTTTGAATCGAACAGATTTTGCATACCCGGCAAAGCAATTTCTGTTAACACGCTTCCGATTAACAGCGATATAAATACAATGGTTAAGGTTTCTGTTAAAAACTGTACAACTAACTGACCACGCTGACTGCCCATAACTTTTCTAACGCCAACCTCTTTCGAGCGGCTTACCGCCTGAGCTGTTGCCAGGTTTATAAAGTTGATGGATGCAGTAACCATCAGAAAAAAGCCGATAATTACCAGACCGTAAAGCTGCTTTTTAGGCATAATCCGCCCTGAAAAGTTACCAAATTTTTCATTATAATGAATGTCTGCTAAAGACTGAAAAAGATGGCTTTCTTTACCCGGCGCATTTTCTACGTAATACTTTTTCACAAACGATTTGAGTGGACCATCCAAGGTTTCAATAGCCACATTCGGCTTTAACTTAAAATATGTTTCAGAACTTGAACTTACCGAACCCCAGTTGGTTAGATTCCTGTTTTTGAAAGATTTGTAAGCAAGCATAATTTTTAATGGTACCGAATTATTTTCGGCAACATCATCAATTACACCGCTAACGGTATAATTAACCTTATCATCAAAACTTAAACTTTTGCCTAAAGCTGTCTTCCAATCTCCAAAAAACTTATTCGCCATTTCCTTTGAAAGTACAACATGATTTGGGTCTGCAAGTGAATTATAGTTTCCGGATAGCCAGTTGTAGTTAAATACTTCGAAAAAATCAGGCTCGATGTAAAATACATTTTCAATGGTTTTCAACTTTTCCTTTCCGGCAGCATCCAGAATTTTTATCATCCCGGCACTGTTTTCAATGGCGGCAACTTTTTCAATATATGGAGAAAAATCGTTGCGAATAGCAGGCGTAAGTGGCAAGGGAACACCTTGCGAATAGAATTTATTTCCATCCGCATAATCGAAAGTAGAAACTACCCGATAGATTTTATCCTCATTTTTAAAGCCCTCATCAAAACTCATTTGATAACGGATAAAGATGAATATCAAAATGCAACTCGCCATACCAACTGATAAGCCAAGTACATTGATGAACGTATAGCCCTTGTTTTTCCAAAGGTTTCGCCACGCGATTTTTAAGTTTAATTTGAACATTGTAGTATCAGGTATTTAGTATCAAGTATCAAGACATGAGCTTTAAGCTTTAGTCTTTTAGCTTTTCTGCCTTATTCGTATTTAAGCGCATCAACCGGATTAGCTTTTGCGGTTTTGTAAGCCTGAAAACTTACTGTTAACAGTGCAATAGTTAAAGTAGCTAAAGCAGCAACTGGAATAATCCACCAGCTGATTTCGGTATGAAATTCAAATTTGCTTAACCATTTGCCCATAAGTAAATAACTTATCGGTGCAGCAATCGCAATTGCCGTAATAATCATCTTGATAAATGACGCAGATAGCAATCGCATTAAATTAGCAACGGAGGCACCAAGCACTTTTCTTACTCCAAATTCTTTTGTACGTTGCTCTGCACTATAAGTTACCAAACCAAACAAACCGAGGCACGAAACAAAAATTGCCAGTCCGCCAAACAGATTAGAAAGAATACCCAAAGTTTTCTCCGATTTATATTTAGCCTGATATATGGCATCTATAAAATTAACCTCTACAGGATATGCAGGGTTCATTGCTTTAATTAAACTACTGATGGTTTCTACATTACTTTGTAGCGTATTTGCACGATTAAGGCGCATGGTGATTGTGCCCGTTTGTGCCGGATTTAGAAAAATAACTTGTGGATTATTTGATTTGTAAGGCGAATCCCACACATAATCATCAAATACCCCAATTATATAAGCATTCGTGCCGTAAAGATTTACTTTTTTACCAATCGGATTTTTATAACCAAATACCTTTACAGCCGATGCACTTACAATTAATGCGCTGGTATCAGATGCGAATTGCTTTGAAAAATCTCTTCCTTGCAATAACTTAATGCCATTGGTTTTTATAAAATCATATGTGGTGGCTACCTGATTAAAAGTAACAGTATTTTCAGGCTTTGTCATGCCTTCCCATTTAATATCCATAAAATTGCGCCCACGGTGAGAAAGACCAACAGAAGATTGGTACATCGAAGTTACAGCGCCCGATTTTAGTATCTCTGCCTTAAACAAGTCAAATTTGGTTTTTAGTTCCCCATCCTGGGGAATTTCGACCAACGCATTTACATCAAAACCTACTGGTCTATTTTTGATATATTGTATTTGGCGATAGATAACCAATGTGGAAATTATCAGGATTATTGCAAAACAAAACTGACCTACAACAAGAACCTGTCTTAAATTAACCGCAAAAAATCCTTTAGATGTAACTTTTCTTTTTAACGTTTGAATTGGATTAAATGCGGAAAGATAAAATGCAGGATAGCTTCCGGCAATTAATCCTGTGGCGATAACAATTCCTAAAATGCCAATCCAACTACCCGCATTAAAATATGAGATACCCAAATTAATCTCCAAAAGTTTGCTAAAAGTTGGCAGACAGATTTCTAACAGCGCAATAGCAATTACAACTGCTACAACAGTTAATACCATCGATTCAGTTAAAAACTGTAAAATTAACGAACTGCGATTCGCACCAATCGTTTTTTTGATGCCCACTTCCTTTGCACGTTTTTCTGATTTGGCTGTAGCCATGTTCATAAAATTAATGCAGGCAATTAGCAAAATTCCGAAAGCAAGACCAGTAAATAGCCAAATTTGTTCAATATCACCGCCAACGTTTTTACCGTTTTCAAACTTGTCGTACAAATGCATTTGGCTTGCCTGATATAAAAAATGTGGCTGCGAATGTGCATCTTGAGGTGAATTCGCCTTAACCAAATCTTCAACTTTTCGGTTAACCAAATCAATATTTGCATCAGGATTAAGCGTAACCATAGTTACAAAACTGTAGTTGGTCCAGTTTAAATCTTTTGCGCTTCCATCTACAATTTCATAAAACGACCAGGGCATTAAAAAATCGAAACGATTGGAACTGTTTTCAGGTAAATCTCTAATAATACCAGTAATGGTTAAATTTTCTTTATCCTGATAACGGACAGACTTATTCAAAACGTCAGTTGTACCGAACAAAGTTTTAGCCGTACTTTCCGTTAAAATTACTGAAAGAGGATTTTTAAGTGCCGTTTTAGCATCGCCAGAAATAAACTGATAATCGTACATTTTAAGAATATCTGGTTCAGCGAATTTGGAGTCCTTCTTATAACTATTTTCTCCATTGGCAATTAGGCTTTTTTTACCATAATCCATTCTTGCAACGTATTTTGCTTCAGGTAAATGCTGTTTTAAAAGCGGTCCTAAAGCGGTTGTTGAGCCATTAAACGTCGCAGAAATCTTGTTCCCCTCTCCAGGTACGTTCGTCATGGCAACATATACATTGCGCCAGTCTTTAGCTTGCTTATCAAAATTCCATTGGTAAGAAACATAGAGCAACAGCATTAAGCATGCTGCAAGACCAATTGCTAAACCGATTACATTAATAAAAGAAGAAGTTTTGTTCTTCCAAAGGTTTCGCAAAGCGATTTTTAAGTTTAATTTGAACATTGTAGTATCAGGTATTTATTATCAAGTATCAAGATATAGCAAATGGCTTTAGGCTTTTTGCTTTAGTCTTTCTGCCTTATTCATATTTAAGTGCATCAACCGGATTTGCTTTTACGGCTTTCCGGGCTTGTAAACTAACCGTAACTACCGTTAATAAAATGGTAGCCATTCCGCTCAATAAAAACGGAAGCATCGGCAAATCAATTCGGTAAGCAAAGGTTTCGAGCCATTTTTTAGTTAAGATGTAGGCTATGGGCCAAGAAATTATATTGGCGATAAGCACCATTACAAAAAACGATGAATTAATCAATTTGAAAATCTGAATATCGCTTGCACCTAATATTTTACGAACGGCAATTTCCTTTATTCTACCATTGGTGATGTATTTTGCAAAAGCAAACAGGCCTAAAACAGCAATGAAGATGGTAAGCAAAGCGGCTGCAAAAAATACAGATTGCAATTGCTCCTGTTTTTTGAATAAGCGACTATACAATTCATCCAGAAAATCGTATCTGAAATCTTCTCCATCTTTCGGATTAATTTGAGGCCACTGCGCTTTTAACGCAGCGAGTGCGTCAGCCATTTTGTTTTCCTCAATCTTGAGCATGATTTCGGTTTTGTAATTTCCGCAAGGATTTTTAATGGCATATATGGTTGGCTGAACGGCATTTTCGAAACCCTGAGCTTTAAAATCTTTGGCCACGCCAACAATTTTATAATCGATATTACAACCTCTGATGGTTTGCCCTATCGGATTTTTTAATCCATATTTTGCAACTGCACTTTCATTAATAACCACCGAATTTGCGGTATCGGTTTTAAAAACATTAGAGAAAAAACGCCCTTCTTTTAATTTAATATTCAGCGTTTCGAAATAATCGAATTCGACATCTACAAAATCAATACTGGCCTGTACACCATTTGCAACGTATCCATTTATGCCACCTCGAGAGCCATTCGGAACATTCGTTGCTACAGTGGCCGATTTAATTCCAGGAATTTTTAACATCCTTTCTCTAAGTGATTCAAAGTTTAAAGAACCAAATTTTGAAGGGTTGTTAAACAATGTCGCATTTTTAATGGTAACTACCTGATTTGCAGTAAAGCCCAAATCCTGAGTACGCATGTATTTCAACTGGGAGTTGATAATCAATAATCCAATAATAAATACAACAGCTATACTAAATTGAAAAACTAATAACCCATTTCTTAACCAGGAACTTTGTTTGCTCGTCGAAAAGTTTCCCTTAAGTACCAAAGCCGATTTAAAACCCGATAGAACCATCGCAGGATAAATTCCCGCAATTATGGTTATCAAAAGCAAGATTAATGGAAGCTGCCAAAATAAATCATTACCAATGTACCAGATTGATAGTGGTATTTGAAAAAGATTATTGAAGGCCGGCAATAGTAATTCAGCAAAAACCAAGGCTAAAACTGTTGCTACAAGGCATTGAATAAAAATTTCGGTCAGGAATTGTGTAATAAGCTGAACGCGAAAAGCACCCATAACTTTTTTAACCCCAACTTCTTTTGCCCGTTTACTGGCTTGTGCAATGCTTAAGTTGGTAAAATTGATACAAGCAATTACTAAAATCAAAACCCCTAAAATTGAAAGTGCTACCAATATTTTATAAGGCGCATCATTACCTGCTTTAGGCTTTAAATGTAGATTTGATAATGGATCTAAAAATGTGTAAACAGATTTAATTTCTTCAATGGATTTCGAATCGGTTTCACCTTTTAGTAATTCAGCCCGATATAAATTGGTTATTTTTTCTTCTAGATTTTTAACATCAGTACCCTGCTTCACCTGAATGTAGGTTCTGTAATTGTTCATTCCATAATCTTCACCCTGCCCTATTTCGTTACCAATCGAAATGCCATCAAAAGTGGTGTTGGAATGCGGATCGCTTACAATCGAGCCGTCAAATCTGCTTGTAATGCCAGAATTACTTGCGCCCATCCCAACCATTTCTGGTTTATTATCTTTCTTATCCGGAAACAAGGTTTTCATACTTTCTACACTCAAATAAGAAAGTCTTTCGGCTTCGCCAGATGGTTTTTGCAAGCCACCAACTGGCTTTAAATCAAGAATTTTAGCCGCATTATAATCCGCTTGTATAAAATTCTTGGCAAATACCGTGTTTTTACCATTCTTCAAAGTCAGCTCAAAAAAACCGCCCTTGGTAATTCCTGCATTTTCTACTTCAGGGAAGTTCTGTTTAATAGCTTTAACGAGCGGTGGTGCAGTATAATTTGTTTTAAATTCTGGATAAATACGCCCAACTACATAAATGTTTTTGTAATTAGGGTTCGACTTATCAAAACTGGTTTCATACGTAAAATACAACATCACTAATATAAAAGCAGCTAAAGCAATTGCCAAACCACCAACATTAATTGCTGTAATGCCTCTGTTTTTCCAAAGGTTTCGCAAAGCGATTTTTAAATTTAATTTGAACATATTTGAAGTTTTACGTGGTAAGTTTTAAGTTGTAAGTACCAAAACGTACAACTTAAAACGTATTACTTATTACCATTATCATTCATACTTAAGTGCATCAACAGGATTTGCTTTCGCCACTTTTACCGATTGTATACTTACCGTTAAAACAGCAATTAAAACCGATAAAGAAATGGCAACTAAGAATGGTAACGCTGATATCGATATCCGATATTCGAAAGCCGATAACCATTTATTAATGATGATGTAAGCTAATGGAAAGGCAATAACATTTGCGATGGCCACTAGCTTTATAAAATCTTTGTTTAACAAGGTTAGAATATTACCCGTACTTGCACCTAATACTTTTCGGATGCTGATTTCCTTTTTACGTTGCTCAGCCATAAATAAGGCTAAGCCCAATAATCCCAAACAAGAAATAAAGATTGCAAAACCACCAAACCAATTAGAAAGTGTTCCTAAAAGCTTTTCATTGGCAAATTTTAACTCAAAAGATTCATCTACAAATTTTCTGTTTACCGGATAGTCAGGCTCAATTCCCTTTACAAGTGCATCAATTTCGGATATAGACTTACTGATGTTCTGTGCAGGATTTAACCTTACAATAACAACTTGAGCACCACTTAAATAAGTTGGCATAAAAATCATTGGTGCCACTTTTTGGTAAGCATCTTCTACTACAAAATCTTTAACTACACCAACGTTTATTTTATCGCCGTCCCAAAATTTAATTTTGGCACCTATCGGATTTTTTAGCTTCATCATCTTAACAGCCGATTCGTTTAGCATTACACTATTACTGTCCTTTTTGGTAATTGTAGAAATCTCCCTCCCAGAAACCATCTCCGTTCCAATGGTTTTGATAAAATCATCAGAAACACCTCTGTGATTAAACAAAATAGATTCATTTTCATCTTTACCAGCCCAATGCACACTGGTGGTATTGTTGCCACCTTCGGTTAAATCCTTACTAAAATAGGATACCGCAGTAACTGCTCCCGATTTTAAAAGCTGAGCCTTCAGTAAGTCCATTTTACTTTCTTCGCTCATTCTGCCTTGAATCGCAATTTGAACGAGATTAGACTTATCATATCCAATCGGCTTGTTTTTAACATATCTAATCTGAAGATATATTACGGTTGTGCAAACAATTAAGCAGGCTGCAAAAACGAATTGAACAACAACCAAAACCTTGCGTATAGAAACTGAAGAATCTGTTTTAATTTTTAAGCCTTTTAAAACTTTTATTGGTTCAAATGAAGATAAATAAAGGGCTGGATAACTTCCGGCGATGAAACCGGTAAAAACCATTAAACCTAAAAATGTAGACCAAAATGTGATGTTTTTATAATCGATTTGCAGTTTAATTGCCAACAGATTATTAAAATATGGCAAGCTAACTTCAACCAAAATAAAAGCTAAAACTCCTGAAACCAGGGTGATAAAAATCGATTCCAACAGAAACTGCCCAATAAGCGATTTACGGGTCGAACCAATCGCTTTGCGAATACCAACTTCTTTTGCTCTACGCTCTGAACGGGCAGTAGACAAATTCATAAAATTTACACAAGCAATAAGTAAAATACAAAAGGCAAGCAGTAGAAATATTTTTAATTGCTCGATTTTACCACCAACAGATTTACCGTTTTGAAAGTCATCGAATAAATGCCACTTTGTGTATGGGTGCAATAAAGCTTCTGAAACTTGTCCTTGTTGATTTCGCTTGTAAATATCTTTCATTAAGGAATTTGCCTTATCAAAATAGCTGTTATCTTTAAGCTGCACCACAGTTAAACACATATTGTTGCCCCAGTTTTTATCCTTGGCCCAAGGTTCTTTTTTCTCAAAAAGCGACCACGGCATTAGGCATTCGAAGGTTAAAGTATTGTTGGCAGGTACATCTTCAATTACAGCTTCAACTTTTAATACATCCTGATTATCAAGCTTTACCGTTTTATTCATCGGATCTTCATTACCGAATAATTTTTCGGCCAAAGATTTTGTAAGCACAATACTGTTTACATTCTTTAAAACCTGCTCTGGATTACCTTTAATAAACTTATAATCGAATATTTTCAGAAAATATTGGTCAGCAAAATTTGCCCTTAAATTAATTCGCTTCTCTCCTACAGAAACTAATTTTGTAGATGAATAGGTATTGTGTGAAGCATATTTAACGCCTGGTATTTTAGCGGCTATCTCTTCTGCCATCGCATTTGGCGTCCACGCCCAGCTAAAAATTTTACCGTTTGCAGGCGAATTTTGGTAAACAACATAGGTTTTATCGCTATTGGTAAATCCCTTATCAAAACTCCACTCATATGCAACGTACAATAGCAAAAGCATACAACTTGCTAAGCCTATGGCCAATCCGCCAATATTAATCAGAGAAAACCCTTTATTTTTCCAAAGGTTCCGCAATGCGATTTTTAAATTTATTTTGAACATATTAGTATCAAGTATTTTGTATCAAGTATTAAGACTTGGCAAATCGCTTTAGTCTTTGGTCTTTCAGCTTTATTCTTTTTTCTCCAACGCCTTACCCGAATCTCCCCATCCGGGAAGATTTCGGCCGGCCTATCATTACTAAAACTAATTTTTCTTTTAAGAGCATTTCCCGTCAAACTGACCACTATCTGCTGAATACTGATCACTAACTTCAGGTTACTTACCTATATCAACTCCTCACTCCTGCTCTTATTTACCTTTTCAGATATCACATGACCATCTTTTAGGTTTATAATCCGGTTTGAGAAACTTGCATCATGGCTAGAGTGGGTTACCATTACAATGGTAGTTCCGGTTTCGTTAAGCTCGCAAAGCAATTCCATAACTTCATTACCATGAGAGCTATCCAGATTACCCGTAGGCTCATCGGCTAAAACCAATTTTGGCTTGGTAACTAAAGCCCTTGCTACTGCAACACGTTGCTGCTGTCCACCAGAAAGTTGTTGTGGAAAGTGACCGCTACGGTTAACGATATTCATCCTTTCGATAATTTCGTTAACCAATTTTTTACGCTCACCAGCTGCAATTTTATTGTAAATTAGTGGCAACTCGATGTTTTCGAAAACCGTTAACTCATCAATTAAGTTAAAGTTTTGGAAAACGAAGCCCATATTTCTTTTACGGAAATTGGAACGCTCCTTATCATTCAAGGTTAAAAGCTCTGTATCAATAAACTTGTAACTTCCACTTTCAGGCTTATCCAACAAACCCATTACATTTAACAAAGTTGATTTTCCACAACCCGATGGGCCCATAATAGATACAAATTCTCCTTCTTTTATTTGAAGATTAATCCCGTTAAGTGCCGTAGTTTCTACCTCTTCAGTTTTGTAAACTTTTTCCAGATTTTCTATTTTAATCATAGCTTTTTGTATCGAGTGTTAGTATTTAGTATCAAGTAATTAGTATTAAGACTTGAATTTATTTTTGCTAATTTGTATTCCTATTTTTTTAAAAACCTTTCACCTTTCACCTTTCACCTTTCACCTTTCACCTTTCACCTTTCACCTTTCACCTTTCACCTTTCACCTTTCACCTTTCACCTTTCACCTTAATTACCTATTAATCTCCACCTGGTCGTACTTATCAAATTGGTCGTATGAAGAAGTGATCACCTCATCTCCTTTTTGCAAACCTTCCAATATTTCATAGTACAAGTAATTTTTTCTGCCGATTTTAACGTTTTTCTTGGTGGCTTTACCATTGTTTACCACAAATACCCACGAACCACCTGTACTTTGGAAAAACTGACCCTGTGCAAGTAGCAATGATTTACTGTTATCAGATAATGTCAATTTAGTTTGAAGCGATAAACCTCTACGTAAACCATCTGGTGCACTTCTTTTAAAAACCATTTCAACTTGAAACTGACCAGCTGTAACCTCTGGAATAACCTTACTTACCGTTAAATTATAAGTTTTACCATTGAATTCGCAAGTTGCAGTCTGTCCTTCTTTAACTCTGTTGATGTAATATTCGTCAACGCCGGCCTGCAATTTATAACCTTGCATCACATCGATTTTGCCAATCATCTCATTAGAATTGTAAGATTTTCCAATAACGGGATCATAAGAAGAAAGCTTACCTGAAACCGGAGCTTTAATGGTCATATTCTCAATGTTTTTGCGAATCATTTCCAAACTCTCGTTCATCTGCCCCATGGATTGGTCGATTTGTGAAAGCTGCATTTTACGGCTTTGATTTTCTTGTTTTATCGCCTGACGAACAATCTTTAGTTTACCCTGATAATATTCATAATCCTGACTGGATTTATTAAATTCTTGTAGCGTAATTACCTTTTTTGCGAACAAGGAACTATCCAATCTATATTGTCTCGTTGCCGTTCGCAAGTTATTTTCCACATCGAGCACATCCTGATTTAAAATTCTTTGATTCTGCTCCAAATCTAACCTCGATTTACGCAACTGGTTAATCTGCTCAGTGGCTGCAGTTTGTTGCGAAGTGTATCCCATCATTGCATTTGAATTTTCAATTCTCAACAAAGGAGTACCTTTTACAACAGATGCACCATTTTCAGTAAAAATTTGAGCAACCGTACCACCTTCAGAAGAACTTACAATTACCGAAGTTAAGGGAACAACACTAGCATTTAGTAAAACGACATCTTCAAAATCTCCATATTCCACTTTACTTAGCGTTAACTTATCAGCATCGGCACTATAAGTTTTTTTTAACGATAAGGTATAACCGTAGATGACAACCGCAACAAATGCAATTACTCCACCTAATATGATTAAGGTTTTAGTGCTAAACTTTTTCTTCTCTATTTTCTTGTCCATTGTTCGGTAATACTGTTCGGCTTGCTTAATAACCAAGCTTGTGCCAAAAGGCAAAAACCATTTTAAAACACACAAAATCAAACACTTAATAGTTTTAATAAAAATATGATGTTCATTATCGAACAGTTTATGTGCGGGAGCGGACAGTTTGAGTAATTTAGCCTTCAGAAGAAATCAATTAAATACTCCGTCATTGCGAGGCACGAAGCAATCTCTCTTCTCCAAAAGATTGCTTCGTACCTCGCAATGACGAGGAATAAATAATTATTGATAACAACACCAACTTCCCTTACATAGGATAAGATAAACAATAAAGACTATGCTAAACGCCACAGTTTTAATAATTGATGATGATGATGACATCTTACTAAGTGCCCGTTTATTCCTGAAACAACAGGTTAAACAAGTCATTACCTGCAAATCGCCAAAGGAGATAAATGTACTGCTGAGTAAAAACGAAGTTGATATTATCCTTTTAGATATGAACTACCAAAAAGGTGCAAGCGATGGTCGTGAGGGTTTATATTGGCTCGAACACATTTTATCGATTGATAAAGATTATGTTGTAATACTTATGACTGCCTTTGGAAATGTAGAATTAGCAGTGAAAGCGATTAAAAAAGGTGCAACTGATTTTATTCTAAAACCTTGGGAAAATGAGAAATTGTTCGCAACAATATCAGCAGCCTCAAAACTTCGGGAATCGAACAGAAAAGTGAAGAAGCTGGAGAAAATCCACACCTCCTTGCAAAAAGATATGGCTCGCGGTTTTGAGCACATTGTTGGTGAAGCTGATGTAATTAAAGACCTTCAAAATACATTATTAAAAGTTGCGCCAACAGATGCCAACGTTTTAATATTAGGCGAAAATGGTACTGGTAAACAGGTTTTTGCTTATGAGATTCATGGAAACTCTCAACGCAAAAATCAGGTTTTTATGCATGTAGATTTAGGTTCATTAAACGAAAACCTATTTGAGAGTGAGCTTTTTGGATATGCTAAAGGCGCTTTTACAGATGCAAAGGAAGATAAGCCCGGGCGATTTGAACTGGCAGATGGCGGAACCATATTCCTAGATGAAATTGGTAACCTCACTTTACCCTTGCAAGCCAAATTGTTAAGCGTGCTCCAAAACAGAACGGTTACCCGATTGGGCGAAAGCAAGGAGCGTAAGGTAAATGTGCGTTTAATTACGGCTACAAATATGCCGTTAAACGAAATGGTCGCTAAAAATACCTTTCGCCAGGATTTATTGTTTAGGATCAATACCGTTGAGCTGCTCCTGCCTCCTTTACGCAAACGCGGAACGGATATTTTGCTCCTCGCCAATCATTTTATGCAAATTTTTAGCTCAAAATACCATAAAGAATCCCGAAGTTTAGGCAACAAGGCAGAAGACCTTTTATTAAATTACAACTGGCCGGGTAATGTTAGGGAGTTGCAGCATGTTTTAGAACGTGCTGTGATTATGAGCGATGGGCAAGAAATTACGGAGCAGGATTTGCAGTTAAGTCCGCAGCGTTTTGCGCAAAACAACGCTCTACCGGATGAAATGGCACTTGGTGATATGGAAAAAATGATGGTGCAAAAAGCCATTGATAAGCACAAAGGAAATATTTCAAAAGCCGCAGCAGAATTAGGTTTAACCCGTGCAGCTTTATACAGAAGAATTGAGAAATTTGGAATATAAGCAGAAAGCGCAAAGGCTAAAGCAGAAAGCTTTGGTCTTTTGGCTTTAAGCTTTTAGCTAAAAACAATGTTTTACAAACGCTTTACCTTTCGTTTAATATTCAGATTGCTGGTTATAAATTTACTGGCTGCACTCCTGTTTTACTTAATCCAAAATACACAACTTTGGTTTACCATTATTGGTGTTAGCTTAATTTTATTCGGCACCATTATTTCGCTCTACTACTATATAAATGATATTCGTTCAGATATTAAGCGATTTATTTTAGCCGTTAAAACCCGCGACCATACTCTAAATTTTAAGAATAAGGCTACAAAAGGAAGTTTTCCCGAATTATATGAATCCTTTGGAGAAATCCTTCAGGTGCATAAACAAATTCGCCTGGAACAAGAAGCCATGTTTCAATTGATAAAAACCATACTGGAACAAGTACCAGTTGGTGTAATTGTGGTTAACAATACAGAAACGGATAGTGAAAACGAGGAAATTGCGTTTTTCAATCAGGCTGCATCAAATCTCTTAGGTGTTCCGGCTTATAAATACTGGCATCGCTTAAAACAGCATTTACCCGCCTTTTCAAAAGAAATTGAACAAATAGCTGGTGGTGGAAAACGATTTCTAGAACTTAAAATTCAGGATAAACTAATCCAGCTCTCTACCGAAGTGATTCCGCTTAATCTTTACGCAAAAAACTACACGATTATCAGTTTCCAGAATATAAAAGATGAAATTGAGCAAAAGGAAACCGAAGCCTGGAATAGACTAATTGGAGTTATTTCGCATGAAATTCTGAATTCCATTACACCAATCAGTTCTTTGTCTGACACCATAAATAGCATGGTTACCAATAAAGAAAATCTGGAAATGGATGAGATGGAAGATTTAAAAACGGCACTACAAACCATTAAACGCCGCTCTGCCGGACTTTTAGATTTTGTAAAGGACTACCGTTTAATTGCCGAATTGCCAACACCAAATCTTGAATCGCATACTATTGGCGAAATCCTGAAACACATTAAAGTGTTGATGCAACCTTTTGCTAAGGTTAAAAATGTGGTTTTGGATGTAGAACAAACTTCTTCAAAAATTACCGTTCAGCTCGATTTGAAGTTAATTGAGCAAGTACTAATTAACCTCATTACCAATAGCATTTATTCGGTTGAAGAAAATCCGAATCCGCATATTTCAGTAAACTATCGACTCGAAAATACCAAACTCTACATTGATGTTACCGATAATGGAAAAGGCATTGAAGCGGATGATTTAGAGAAAATTTTCGTTCCTTTCTACACAACCCGTAAAAATGGTTCAGGTATTGGTTTAACTATTAGTCGCAACATTATGAAAATGCACCGCGGTAGTATTGAAGTTGTATCAGAACCTAATGAGCAAACAACTTTCTCGCTGTTGTTCAATTATGTTTAACCATTTCCAGAAGGATGCCCAGAGGGCGGGCTGTTTCGTTAAGCATATCATCCGTCGTTAAGTTAGGAAAATAATTAACCACCCCCTTGCCCCTCCTTGAAAATAAGGAGGGGAGTTGGACATTACTTTGGAAGAATTCACTACTAAATTTTGGGTTAAATGTTTTAAACTTAAATCCCATCCGCAAAAAAAAATAACTTTCTGCCTGCTCCCCTCCTAAATTTAGGAGGGGTAAGGGGTGGTTTAAACCATTCCCAAGAACCACAAATCTTTGTGAAATAAACCTGATTGCAGCGAGCATGGAGCGCAGCGAAATAAAGCGGAAAGCAGGACTGTTATAACCGAATACCACAGAAACTTGATTTACAAAAAAGATTAATGAATCTTTAGCAATACCTGTTAAATCTAACTCCTTTTACATCATCTGAATGTTTGTTTTAAAACAAAATTCAAACAAAAAACGTTTAATGCGCTTTTATTTATGTGGATACATCAAATACAAGCATGAAGACAGTTATAATATCGAACAGACTACCCGTTAAAATCATTGAAGAAAATAACGATTACACGTTTATTCCCAGCGAGGGTGGCTTGGCTACCGGGCTTGGCGACGTGTACAAAACAGGCAACTCCATTTGGGTTGGTTGGCCCGGAATAGAAGTTCCGGAAGAACGACAGGAAGAAGTCATTCAGAAATTAGGCGAACTTAACCTCTACCCCGTTTTCCTTACGCAAGAAGAAATCAATTTATATTATGAGGGTTTTTCAAACGAGGTTTTATGGCCTGTGTTTCATTACCTCGTTACCTATGCACATTACGAACAAAGTTATTGGGACTGTTATAAATCGGTAAACGAAAAATTTGCAAAAAGTGCCATGCAGGTCCTTAACAGAAGAGATAAAATCTGGATTCAGGATTACCAGCTACTTTTACTGCCCGGTATTTTGAGAGAGAAATTTCCAAACTCAACCATCGGTTTCTTCCAACATATTCCCTTTCCATCATACGAAATTTTCAGACTCATTCCCTGGCGTGAAGAATTGCTTAATGGCTTAATTGGCGCAGATTTAATCGGTTTCCATACTTACGATGATGTTCGCCATTTCATTAGTACGGCTACAAGATTACTCACCGTAAACTCATCATCTAATGTGCTAAACAGTAACGAAAGGCAAATTGTAATTGAAGCTTTCCCTATGGGAATTGATTATGAAAAATTCGCATCACTAACCACAACAGCTGAGGTAAAAAAGGAAATAGATTATTTCAGAAATGGAAAAGAAGATGTAAAAATTATTCTTTCTATTGATAGATTGGACTACAGCAAGGGAATTTTAGAACGCTTAAAAGCGCTTGAATTGTTGTTGCAAATGCATCCGGAATACATCGGAAAAATAGAGTTATTTATGATTGTGGTTCCATCAAGAGATACCGTACCACAATACAGTGAACTGAGAGACCAAATTGATCAGTTTGTCGGAAACTTAAATGCCCGATATCGCTCTATGGACTGGATTCCGGTGAATTATTTTTATCGTTCCTTTCCAATTGAGGTCCTTTCTGCACTTTATTCATCAGCTGATGTTTGTCTGGTTACGCCGATGCGGGATGGTATGAATTTGGTAAGTAAAGAATATGTCGCCAGTAGAAATAACGAAGATGGTGTACTAATTTTGAGTGAAATGGCTGGTGCATCAAAAGAGTTAACAGATGCATTGGTTGTAAATCCGAACAACTTGGGCGACATCATGGAAGCCATTGTTACCGCCCTAAAAATGCCCTTGGAAGAGCAACAAACCCGTATGAAAGCCATGCGAGCAATTGTAGAAAAATTCAATGTAAAGCATTGGGTTAATAATTTTATTTTAAGACTAAACGAAGTGAAAGACTCACAAAAATCATTACAAACAAAACACGCAGTAAATTCTGTAAACGAAATTATTGCTGCTCAATATGCTAAAACCAGCAATCGCGTACTTTTTCTTGATTATGATGGAACACTGGTAGATTTTACCGGAAATATTGATGACGCCTCTCCAGATGATGAATTGTACGATTTAATTGAGAACCTAACACTAGATAACTCGAATACGGTAGTTATCATCAGTGGTAGAAGACACGAAACACTTGAGCAATGGTTTGGGCATATGAAAGTAGATTTAATAGCCGAACATGGTGCCTGGCAAAAAACGCATGGCGATAAATGGAATTGCCTGCCTTTGCTAACCGACCAATGGAAAAGTGAAATTAAGACCCAACTGGAAACTTACACTGATAGAACACCAGGCTCATTCATAGAAGAAAAAAGCTATTCATTAGTTTGGCATTATCGCAAAGCGGAAGAAGGGTTAGGAGATCTAAGAGCAAATGAAATTGTGAGCCATATGAAAATTTTAGCCGCAGATAAAGGCTTACAATTGATGCCCGGCAATAAAGTTATCGAATTTAAAAACATTGAAGTGAACAAAGGCAAAGCCGCATTAAACTGGCTGTACGATAAAAACCCCGATTTTATTATGGCACTTGGCGATGACCATACAGATGAGGATATTTTCAGGGCTTTGCCAGATGATGCGATAACCGTTAAAGTTGGCAATAATTTATCAGAAGCAAAATATTACCTAAACGATTTTAAAGAAGTAAGAAAATTACTCTGGAGCTTGGTTAAGGAAGAATTTGTAGAAAGAGATTAGAGATTAGTGGTCAGTGGATAGTCGTCAGTTAATAGTTGTCGGTAGTCTGTTGATTCAGCATGACTAAAGTATAAAAACAAAAAATCCCGCAGATAACGGTGATTTCGCAGATTGAATTTGCGTGAATCATTTAAATCTGCGGGATTTTTATTTTAAGAGTCGACTGTCAATCATTCATTCATTCAATCATTCATTCACTCATTCATTCACCACTAACCCTACAACCTTCCATCATCCTGTACCGTATCATTAAACGGATTGGCATGCGCATAATCAACTGCCGAAACTCTGTAATCAGTTGGCGCAAAACTTGCAGAACTACTTAAAGCCATTCCCAATTCAAAACGGGTTGGATAAGGGGTTTGCAATAGGCTACCTGCCGGGATGTAAGGGAAACTTTCTAAATAACTTTGAATCGAATTTGCACTCACACGTCTGTTAATATAAGCCCTGCTCAATTGATGAGGTTCTCTCAAACCCGCAGCACCTAAAAGTTCAACAGCACTCGCAACCGTTAAGTTGTGGAAATTTTTAACCCTCACTTTTTTATCATCCACTACAAGTCCCTTCATTAAACTTTGGTCTTGCGTAGCCACACCTGTAGGGCAGGTATTGCTATTACACTCTAAAGCCTGAATGCAACCCAAAGCGAACATCATTCCACGGGCAGTATTGCACATATCTGCACCAAGGGCAATATTTTTAACCAAATCAAATCCGGTAGCAACTTTTCCTGAAGCAATAATTTTAATATGCTTTTTCAAATCGAAACCGTTTAAAACATCATAAACAAAAGCAACGCCTTCGCGTAAAGGCATTCCTACCGAGTTTGAAAATTCTTGAGGAGCAGCACCCGTACCACCTTCACCACCATCAACGGTAATAAAGTCAGGATAAATTTTAGTCTCAATCATCGCTTTGCAGATGGCGTAAAACTCACTTCTTCTACCAATACAAAGTTTAAAACCTACAGGTTTACCACCCGACAAATCCCTCAACTGCTTAATAAACTCCAATAAGCCAATTGGCGTATTGAATGCCGAATGCGCTGGCGGCGATAAAATATCTTTTCCTTGTGGAACCAAACGGATACGGGCAACTTCTGGCGTAACTTTCTTGGCCGGTAACATACCACCATGCCCCGGTTTAGCACCTTGCGATAGTTTGATTTCAATCATTTTAACCTGATCTACGACTGCCCGCTCGGCATAAGCATCAAAGTTGAAAGTTCCGTCCTCATTTCTGCAACCAAAATATCCGGTACCAATTTGCCAGATTAAATCGCCACCTGGTTCACGGTGATAATCACTTATACCACCCTCACCTGTATTGTGGGCAAATTTACCCAACTTAGCCCCTCCATTTAGCGCTAAAATCGCATTCTGACTTAATGAACCAAAGCTCATTGCAGAAATATTATAAATACTGGAAGAATATGGTTTTTTACAATCCGGACCGCCAACTAAAACACGGGGATCTAAATTCAACTCATGATGTGAAATGGCAGAAATACTGTGACTTAACCACTCGTAACCATTCTCATAAACGTTTAATTGGGTTCCAAATGGAATGGTATCATTATCGGTTTTAGCACGTTGATAAATTAACGAACGGTTTAAACGGTTATAGGGCGTTCCATTGGTATCACTCTCTACAAAATATTGGTACACTTTTGGTCTTAACTCTTCCATGAAATACCGTAAACGACCAAACACCGGGTAATTTCTAACGATACTGTGTTTTGGCTGATATAAATCGTAAATACCTAAAACAACAAAAGGACCTGTGAAGAGGAATGTCCACCATAAAAAGGGTTGATACAAACCTAGCATGATGGTAAGGGCAACTAAAAATGCAGCAATGGCTACGAAAGCTTTTCTCATAATAAATGGGTTAGCGTATGTTTTGTTAGTACAAAGATTAGGATTATTAAACAACTGACACCATTAAATTGTTATTTTTACGCTATGCTTATTAAGATTTATCCAGAAAACCCCAACGAAAGAGCCATTGAGCAAGTTGTAGAAGTGCTTAAAAAAGGTGGATTAATTATCTACCCTACTGATACTATTTATGGTTTGGGCTGCGATATCACCAACCCAAAAGCAATTGAAAAAATTTGCCGCATCCGCGGGATAAAACCTGAAAAAGCTAACTTTTCTTTTATATGCCATGATTTAAGTCACATTGCCGACTACATAAAACCAATCGACAATACCACTTTCAGAGTGCTTAAAAAGGCATTACCTGGCCCATTTACTTTTATTTTTAATGCCAATAATAACGTACCTAAACTTCTAAGTTCTAACAAAAAAACGGTTGGTATTCGTGTTCCCGATAATAATATAGCCCGTTGCATTGTTAAAGAGCTTGGTAATCCAATTCTATCAACCTCAATCAAGGATGATGATGAATTAATTGAATATTCTACCGACCCTGAATTGATTTATGAAAAATATCAGGACTTGGTTGATTTAGTAATAGATGGTGGCTATGGCGATAACGAGGCCTCAACAGTAATTGATTGTACCACAGGCGAATTCGAAATTATCCGAGAAGGTAAAGGCGATATCGATGAGTTTCTGTAATTATTAGCATTATCAATTTAAGCAAAATCGAATGTCAATCCGAGCAAAATCGAGTGTCAGTCTGAGCGGAGTCGAAGACCAATAGATATACTTCTTTAAACCACTCAAAGCAAACTAAAAGCATAATCTTCCTGAACATAACTACCAGTCTGAGTCGAGTCGCATGTCAGTCTGAGCGGAGTCGAAGACCCCATCTGGTTTATTGTTCCAACGGATCACTTAAATTGAGTTCTTCAGACCGAAATACAGTAGCTCATAAACAATATTGGCAAAAGCCCCTCTCCTTCTTCATAATATATAAACCGAGGCCTATTGTATCTGCTTTATTGCTATTATCACGGACAAAGTCCCTATTTTTATATAAAAAGTTTAAGTCGCCCTGCGGAAAGATTAAACTAGAGGGGTTAAAAAAAAAGCAGCTTTGAAAAAAACTGCTTTCAACAATCTGGCCTTACTGCTCAGGTAGCCCTTATCCCGTAACTCTAAGTGATTGTATTAAATGATCCTTTATTTCCAAATGGTAGTTCAATAAAATCGGACTACCATCAAAATTCCCTGAGACTTCAGTTTTCAAGATGCTTTCTGTTTCATCAAAATTTACAGGCTGCATTGTAGCATGATATCGATCGTTGGCATCCTTAATCCAATCTTCAATCTCTCTTCTACCCCTGTGCGTTTTCCCCTCATCAAAAACTACTGCTGTTTCAGAAAAACAATTTGCATAAGCAGCGCTATCGAAGCTGTTTTGTGTATCTATTAAATCTAATATTACTTTCGGTAAGTTCATTTTTATTTATTTTATGGTTATTAAATAGTAGGAACAGTCCCACCGTCAATTATATAATTTGTTCCCGTAAGATAGCTTGCCCTTGGCGAAACCAAAAAGCCAACCAATTCTGCAACTTCTGAAGGCTCTGCAGGTCTTCCATAAGGAATTCCGCCTAAAGCATCCATCACACCTTTTTGAGCCTCCTCAACTGAAACATTTGAGCTTTTGGCTATTTCACCTAGCCAGGCTACAGATGCCGTGGTATTTATCCATCCTGGTGAAACAGCTAGCACACGAACGCCTTTTGGTGCTACCTCGTTTGATAAGCTCTTGCTGTAATTAAGCAATGCTGCTTTTGAAGCTGCGTATGGCAAGGTCGAATCATACAGTGGTAATATTCCCTGAATTGAAGCAATGTGAATGATGACGCCGGTTTTTCGATCGATCATTTGTGGTAGGAATCCTCTATCCAAACGAACCGGAGCCAATAAATTTGCCTGTAGTGTTGATTCCCAATCTTCGTCACTTAGTACACTAAAACCACCAGCAGGAGTTGTAGAAGAACCAAGGTTGTTGACAAGAATATCGAGCCTTCCATAAGTTGATATTACCTCATCTACTACTTTTGTTGCACCACCCGCTTTACTCAGGTCTGACGGGATGAAATGAAGTAGTTTATGCTCTTTTTCAGGCAGGCTCCTAGCCGTAATAATAACAGTAGCACCCGCATCTAAAAGCCGTTCAGCAATAGCTTTTCCGGTTCCTTTTGTTCCGCCAGTTACCAGGGCAATCTTCCCTGACAACTCATTATTGAAATCAAATTTATCCATTATCTAATAATTTTTATAGGACAAAATTGGCATGTAAAAACAGTTTGTACAAGTACGGAATTACGATTCATATAGGGATAAATTTTTCCCCTATTGTGCAATTTGGAACATAGATGTAACTTTATAAAATGTATGAAAGAAAGATTCAGCCGAGTCTAAATTGCGGACTTGATTTGATCGGTGAAGTAATTTATGGTAAATGGAAAATCCGACTCCTTTGGTTTATCAATGAGGGACATAAGCGCCCGAGCGAACTGCAACGTAAAATTCCGGATGCCTCGCGCAGGGTTTTAAATATTCAGTTGAACGAATTGGAAAAACATGAGCTTATCAAAAGGAAAATTTATCCGGTTGTACCCCCAAAAGTGGAATATAGCCTTACAGAACTTGGGAAAACTTTAATCCCTGTTATTGCAGCATTAGGACAATGGGGAGATGAACATCAAGAGCATTTGCGCAAAGTAATTTTACAACAAGTTGCTGATGTAATTTAAACCCCTGCTACTTCCTCGCTATTGATACAAGTGAAACTTATTTTGAAGTTGAAGAACATAATTTCGGCTTAACGAATACCACTTTAAAGAAAGAAATCCTCCTCACTACCGGCTGTTTTTAAAAAAGGAAACACTTTGTTTTTTGAAATTAACAGCTATCTTATATTGCTTTAAAAAGGGATAACCCAGAATGCCATCGATATTTAACTTTTCTGATGTATTCGCATTACCCATGTTATTATGTGTAAATACAGTTTCCATATTTGTAAAAGTCAGTTTCCCAACAGAAGCGCTTGATAAAATAGCACTTTTTACTTTTATTGTTTTATCGCCCAAGCCACCCATATCAACAGCTGTTTCTTCTTTAAGCTTATTCTTAAGTAATTGGTAATTTTCATTGAAGAATAAATTTGAATTTGCACCGCAATCCAAACCCATCGCGTATTGTTTTTTACCAACGGTAAGTTTTATAATCGGAATGTGCCTTTGCATTACAATTTTTGCTATATAAATGGGTTTTCCGAGTTCAGTGTTATTATTTAAATAATTTCCAATGCTGTCAGTTTTATTTAATTCAATTGTTTGGTTTTGGTAATCCAGAATTAGCTCGTAATCTCTAAAAATATCAAACCCCAATAAACCAAAAGATCCATCTTGCCCGACATTAGCCATTGTGTTTGTAGCAAAATTTTCTAGCTTCAGATTACCCAACAGAATACTATCTGCGTTATACTGCCTTAAATTACTTACGCCATTTATACCAGTAACTGTGGTTCTTACCGAATTTGAATCTTTTGATGGAAAATCAGCCTGGTTTAAAATGGTAAATGCAGAACCTGAGTCAAATTGCAACCAACCATCTTTTCCGTCGATTTTAGTCGGCACAAAGATCAATCCACCAGAAAGCTCAAAAGGTAGAAGCACCTTATCGGGCAGAATACCTTTCAGCGCAGGCTTAAGTTCGGCAGATTTGTGCTCAGGTTTTTTAATATTAATAATATTGAACTGAACTACTTTTCCTGCTTTGTTGAAAACAAAATCTGGTTTTCCAGGTTTGCCATTTGCATAGTTTACCTCAAGAAAAACCCTTAAACCTAAGCTATCCTTAACTTCCTTGGTAATTTTATAATTGGCGATTTTTACAAACTTTTCGTTAAAAATTAACGGAATAACTCGTTCATTCATCCCTCTTGGCAGCGAAGAAATCATACAGCTATCATCCAATAAGGAAATAATTTTTTGAGTATCTAAAGCGTTAATTGCATCAACAAGGTTTGCTGTTAGTTGTTTGCTACGCTCAGTTTGAGCAGCTAGTTTGATGGAAAAAACCATTATCAAAAATGGCATCAACAATATTGATTTATATTTCATCGCAGAAAAAATTGGCGGGGGATATTAAATATGAAAAATACAGACCAGCGCAATCCTGCAAACTAGTCTGAATCATTAACTAAATTACTTAAACTTCTATTTTAAGGTCTTTTTTAGCCAGCCCACCATTATGCTTAACGCCACAGGCGAAACTGAACTTTTTATATTTGGCATTTCGGCATTATCGCAGGTTACACAAGGCAATAGCAAATGGTTCAGATTTGGAATCAAATGTGTTTCTACCTTTGTGTTTCCACCTGCTGCAATGTAGTTTTTCCAGTTTTTAAGATTCGCCTCACCAGCCACTAAAATATCCTTATCTCCATTTATGGCTAAAACGGGCACCTTAATTTGTGCCATGGTTTTCTTTGCATCATACTTAATAAAATAGCGGTACCATGGGCCAATTGCGTTTCTGACGTAACTGTAAATCGGGAAGCGGAAATGGTCAAATTCAATATTTAACGTTTTGAAATAAGCATCATCTTTTACTTTCCATGTAGAATAGGTTTCGTTTAATTTAGCCTCCATATTTGCCGAATCGGCATATTTTAAGGCTGTTTTAAACATTAAACCGTTAATCTCATTTGAGCGTGCCTTATCGTAATCTGGTAATTTTGAAGCATTAACAAGCCCCTCGTTTTGTACAATTTGAGAATCGTAACCACCCATTGCCAGGCCAGCCAGACTGATTAAAAATGCTACATCTTTACTTTTAGCTGCCGCGATAGACATGGCTGCTCCACCTTCACTATGCCCCATTAAGCCAACTTTTTTTGGTTCTATTTCGGGTAACTTTTTTAAGTATTGAATGGCCAATAAAGCATCATCAGCAAAATCTTCGGTGGTTGATGTTTCATAAACACCTGTTGTTTTACCTACGCCTCTATCATCTAACCTTAAAACCGCATAACCATTAGCAGATAATTCATTTGCAATATCAAGAAAGATTTTATGTCCGGCCATTAGCCCGTCCCGATCTTGCATACCAGTACCAGATAGAATTACTATCGCCGGAAATCGTTTTTGACCATTTGGAACGGATAAAGTACCTCCATAAGTTATTTTCCCATCGGGAGATTTAAAACTAACTTCTTTTGAGGTAAAATTTTGTGCTTTCGATAATTGAATTAAACAAAGTAATGCCGAAAACATCATGATAATCTTTTTCATACTTACTCTGCAGTTTTAGTTAATTCAATAAGCGATGAAATCTCATCAGCCAAACCTGTAGCACTTCCATTAAATCCGATTGAAATGAACCTCAAGAAACCGTTTTTATCAATAATTAACTTTTGTGGAATGCCCGAAATACTGAACGTTTTAGCAATTCGGTTAAATACCTCAGCATTTACTTTCTCACCAGCTACCTGATTATCAAACAATACCTGAAATGGATAGTTATTATCTTTAATATATTTCGCTACTTCTTGTTTAAAACCAACTTTGGATTCTTCAGTATCTATAAAAAGGAAAACAACATCTTTATCATTTTTATATTTTTCTACGGCGAGTTTCATACCTGGAAATGAGGCCTTACAAGGTACACACCAGGTTGCCCAAAAGTCCATAACAACGGTTTTACCTTTTAAATCAGCAGAGCTTACCGTTTTACCGTTCATATCTTTCATGCTCCAGGCAGGCATTTCCTTTTTAATCATTTTACCTTTCAGCTCTTCAATATCCTTTTTAGCATGAGTAGGATTTTTCAAGGACTCCAAATAAGAATCAAAGCTATTTTCTGATTTATGCTTCTTCAGGTAAATTTCTTTTAACATGACCATCATTTCTGTAGAGCTTTGGTTTTCGTACATGCTTTTTACCAAAACCGTTTCAAGCTCGCCTGTTTTACCCAATTTTTTTAAAGCGAATGCATACTCATTATTTATTGCAGCCATGCTGTATTTATAATGGGTTTCAGCCTGTTTAGCAAAGGTTAACGCTTCAGCGTAATGCCCCGTTTTATTTAGCAAACCAATGTGCACACGAGAAACACTGGTAATAAAAATTCTATTGTATTCCTTACTCCATTCCATTGGCGATAAATGGCTCATAGTTTCGGGTTGATTAACTTTAAAATATTCGAATCTTTTAACCAGGAGATTTGAAAATTGAGCCAGTTTATTGAAATCCATATTCGCCTGGTCGTATGGAATTTGAATCAGTTTATAATATACACTTGGTAGAATGTTGAATGATAAGGAGTCTACATATTTAGCAACATTACCTGAGTTTATATCTTGCATGGTACTAAAAACCATTACATTTTGATACACCAAGCCATAGTTAATTCTATTCTGTGCATCAAAATCGGGGTTAGTTTTGTATTCAGGAAAATCGTTTAAAAATTTCTGCGATGCAGCAAGTATGGTCGCAACATCCCTACTTTTAGCAATTTCTTTATGGGCATCTAATCTGGCCAGACTACCATTTTGAAATTTTGCCCTCATTACCTGTTCTACCGAATCCGCTGTTGTTTTATCTTGTAATAAAGTAAGTAAGATTCGTTTAGCATTTAGCAAATCTGTTTCACTTGCATCTTTACGCTTAAGGTAAGCCAAAACACGTTGCAACCTTGGCGGTGCATCATTTTTAAAAGTTTCTTTTAACGCTACAGCATAAGGATAAACCAAAGTAGATTTAGCAGATTGGTTAAAGCTAATTTCCTGGTTTAACCAATGATAAGTTGCCGAATCGCTAACGCCGACAAATTTCATATAATCAGGAATGTCCATATTATATTTAGGCGAACGGGCCATTCCCCATCCTGCATAAGCACCCGGCGCCATTGCACCTGCTCTATCTTTATCACCTAACATGATGAAATAACCCTGGTCTTTATTATTATCAACTAGTGTATCAGCTGTAAACTTAAAAGCTAAAAAGCCACAATTTGCCGGTACGTTAAATTCTGCCTTCCACAGGTTATTACTACCATTGAATTTTAAATCTACGGCAGTCCATTTATAATTATTATATTGATAAACAACCGCATTAACACTCTTTTGTCCTTTTAAAACGGTTTCTGTAGCATCATAACTAATAGTTAAAGGTTTTCCATTTAATGGCTTTTGAGGATTAAAAGTAAAGTTTGGAGATTGCGAAAATCCAACAATAGAGAGCGAAATAAAAAGACTGAGTAGGATTATTTTTTTTAACATGGTTTTGGAGGTTAACGGCACAGAAATAATTTTCTGCACCGTTGGTTTGTGTGTATTAAGGATTTTGTTCTAATTCTGGATTTAACTGGCGTAAGTATTCGGCAATTGGGAAAACATAACGATTACTATTCGGCGGTAAAGTATAGGTAACACCGTTAAATACACGGGTGTATGTTCTTTGGAATGCCGCTTCATTTTTTAACCTGCGCATATCCCACCATCTTAGTGCGATTCCAAAAAACTCTCTTCTGCGTTCCTCGATAACCTTAACTAAGGCATCGTTCGCATCACTTGCTGTTAAAGCGATATAATCAGCAGGTAAAAATCTTTTCACCCTTAAATTATTTATTAAAATCATTGCATTATTGGCATCGCCGGCCCTTGCATAAGCTTCTGCACGAATCAGCATCATTTCCGGAACCGATGGACCCTCATTTCTGGTTTCGCCGATTGCGGCTTCCTTTTTCCAAAATTTACCAGTATAACCAAAGGCAATGCTGGCTCCATCAGTCGTAAATAAAGTGTAACGTTGATCTTTAGTACCCAGTAAGCTTAAAAATTCGGCACTTAGCTTAAACGCAGTTGGACTATAACTTACTGTACCATCCGATGGCACTTTTGAAAGTAAAATTTCAGGATCGGCAATTCTTCTTGGGTAGCTGCTCATATTAGCAGCGGTGTAAGTACCCAAATTGTTTAAGGTACTTCTTAATTTCAATGCCTCATCAGCATATTTTGCCGCATTGGCATAATCTTTCATTAAAAGATAACACCTTGCCAGTTCGCCATAGGCCGATACTTTTGATGGTAAAGTGTTATAGGCCTGAGTTGCCGGTAGTGCTGCCAAAGCTGTGGTTAAATCGGCAATAATCTGGCTGTAAATAACCTGAACAGTTGCCCGGTTAAGTTTTTGGCTAAAGGTTTGGACTAAAACAAGCGGAACACCCAAATCGGATGAAGCTGTTGAGGCCTCATAAGGTTTAGCATAGTTGTTAACCAAATTCATGTAGGCATCAGCCCTGTGTACCAAAGCCTCGGCTGTTAACTTATCCTTTTCTTGTTTCGTACCATTGCTTTCAGGCAATTCATTAATAATGGTATTGCAAAGTAATATTCTGTTGTAAAGAGAATTCCAGTTTCTATCTTGTTCATATGCTGAACCTAGAGGGTAAAGAACCGACTGCCAGGCATAACTTCCTGTATAATAACTATACAACTGTGAACCACTAAGTGAAGATTGTTGTGCAACATCAGTTAAGTCGATATCATTTGAAGCAAAATCTGATAAACTCGAAACACTCTCTAAATTTGAAGTACTGTTTAGTAAATATCTGTAATTGATGGTTTGATTTGGAACCAGATTCCCTTGTGTTTTGATATCCACAAATTTTTTGCATCCTGATAAAGCAGCTGCAGCAAATAGAAAACTATATATTTTATATCTTAATTTCATTTTCGTTTCGATTAAAAGTTAACATTTAATGAAAAGTTGTATGATACCGTTGAAGGCAAACCTAAAGTAGTAGCCGTTAAACCTGCTGTAAAATCAGGGTCGATATGCTCCTTGTTAGCCGTCCACAGTAAGCCCAGGTTTCTAACAGAAAAACCGAAATTAGCCCCTTTAACAAAATTTGTCAATCGCTCAACTGGTAACTGATAGCTTAGAGAAAGCTCTCTTAAACGGATGTAATCACCTTTTAAAACATTTATATCCGATTGCTGATAACGTAAAAGACTTAATGCTGCAAAAGTACCTACCGCACCTGGAACGTTAGTAAAAGCTTCATCTCCGGCCTTAGTCCATCTTCTGGCTATATCCTCATGTAAATCGTACCGAAGACCTGTTCTGGCTGTAGGGTAAGCGCTAATGGTTGGTTTTAAGAATACATTTCCAAACTGATAAGTCGCAATAGCCATAAGGGTTAATTTTTTATACCTAAAGGAGGTATTAAAACTGCCAAAATATGGTGCATTTTTTCTACCGGCGTAAACCAAGGCATCTAAAGAAGTAATGTTTCGGCTGGATGGTACTTTGTTTCCAAGCTCATCGTAAACCTGGGTCAATCCTGTTGCATCCAAGCCAGCATTTCTATACACCATCATCTTATCGGTAGCATAACCATTTAGGTTAACGCCATAAGCCGGGTTTGAGAAGAAAGAAGAATTAAGTGCAAAACGGGTATCGGTAACTTTATTATTGTTGTACGAAAAGTTTATTCCAGATGTTAATTCAACATCGCCTTTACGGATAATCGCACCTCTTAAACTTAAATCTACCCCGTTGCCAGATAATGATGTAGAGTTCCTGATTAAAGTAGTAACGCCATAAGTTCCATTTACCGGAAACTCATAGAATAAATCTTTACCTCTTTTATTGTAGATATCTACAGCGCCACTAATTCTGCTATTAAAAAAGCCAAAGTCTACACCAAGATTAGCAACATAGGTTTTTTCCCATCTTAACTCTGAGTTTGCTGGTGAAATTATAGATGCATTCGGTAATCCAGTAGTCAAATCGCCACTACCCAAACCGATATAAGTGAAAGGATACAGCGTAGTAGAGATATTACCATTTACACCATAAGTTCCTCTAACACTTAAATTACTTAACCATTGAAATTTATTCAGAAAAGATTCTTTTGAGGCATCCCATTTAACCCCGGCCGACCACAGTGGTGTTGCCCTGAATTTACGATCTACACCGAAGTTGTTGTAATCATCGTAACGTACACTTCCCGAAACGGTATATTTGCCACGATAAGTGTAAGCTGCATTACTGTAATAAGAGAGGTATCTTCTGGTTTTATCTTGCTGCTCCGGACTTCCAGATAAGTTTTGTCCGCTGCCAAATATTGAGTTATAAGGCGCCAGGTAATTTACAGGTCTTGAAATTCCTGTGCCATCATTATAACCATACAATCTGGAACTTCCCTGCCCTACCTTTGTTTGCCTGATTTCAGAACCAGCAATTGCTGTTAACTGATGATTGTTGCCAAAAGTACCGTCATAATTTAACTGACCACGTACGGTATAGTTATTTTGTGTGGTATTAATATTAGAGAGTACACCGGAGCCTGGGTTTAAACCCAATGAATTTACTGCGGTTCCTGTAGTTGGAATTGGGGTAAAGCCATTTAATAAATTACGGTAGTAATAGGTCTGTTCATTGTAATAGCTTCTGGTGTTACCAAAACTTCTTTCATTGCTAAAAAAACCAATAGCAGATAAGCCTTTAACAATAGGTACATTCAAATTTAAATTAAAGGCATAATTATTATCATTTTGGCTGTTATCTGAATTATCCATCTCATCTAATGGATTGTATCTCCAATTTAAAAACCCTTGCGATTGTAATTTATCTGTCCAGGGACCATAATATTGTCTGGCATATTGTATTCTGTTTCCTTGTCCATCAACTAAAAGATTATAAGGCATTAAGGTTGATGCAGCTGGACTAAACAAGGTATTTAAGCTCTGTCCATTCGTTTTATATTTAAAAAAAGAACCTTTTAAGTTAGTGGATAACGTAGCTACCTTGAATAATTTGAAAGTATTGTTCATGGTTACGGTTAAACGCTGACCTGAAGTACCAATGGCATAAGGATTTTCCTTACCGTAAGATGCAGAATAGAAATAATCGCTGCTTTTACCACCACCACTTATTGAAAAATCGTACTGTTGGTTGTTTGACGGTCTTAATAAATACTCTGAAATCTGACTGCGGTTATCAATCGCACTATAATTTGCAATTGCTGCATCATACTGTGCTTGTGTAATGGTTCCCGCCCTTAATTGAAAGGTGAGGTCGGTAATGCTCGCAACCGGCTGACCGAATGGTGTATTTGCATTTGGTGTAGTGATTAAGTTTTTGGCAACCAGGTCTTGCTCATAGGCAATAGTTTGTGCAGAGGTCATCAGTTTTAAGTAACTTAAATCAGGTCTGTTAGACATCGCAGCATTTACCGAGAAAGATATTTTTGGTGCCTGATTTGGCGCACCTCTTTTGGTGGTAATTACAATTACACCATTTGCCGCCCTTGTACCCCAAATAGAAGCAGCCGCAGCATCTTTCAAAAATGAAATACTTGCAATATCATTCGGATTAATGGTTGCTAAATCCATTTCAGAAACGGCTCCATCTATTACAACCAAGGGAAAAGTTTCGCCCAATAAGGTACTGGTTCCCCTTATCGCCATGGTATAATCGGATTGACCTTTTGTGCGTGTGCCACCATTTATGGCAACTTGAGTATTGCCATAAGTAAACATATTATCCGAATATAAATTCACTTTCATACCTGGCACCAAAGATTCTAAACGACTGATTACGTTAGGCGTAGGTATTTTTTTAAGGTCGGCAGCTTTAACTTCTACCGCAGCCCCCGTTGCACGCTCTTTTGGTAAAACCTGATAACCGTTAGATACAATATCAACTTCTTCTAACTGGTTGGCTAAAGAGGGTATCATATTAATTACGGTATTACCTTTAAATTTGGCAATGGCAACACTCGAATTTTGATAGCCCAGATACGAAAAACCTATGTTTGTAGCAGTTACTGGCACAAAAAGTGAAAACCTGCCGTTACCATCGGTTGTCATAGCCTTGTTCGAAGCATCAGATTTAATGGTTGCGCCCGGTAAAGGATTTCCGGTTTCGTCAACCACCAGGCCGCTAATAAAAATATCTCTTTCAATTGCATCAGTTACTTGCGACTTTGGATTATTCTTATTGTTATCAAATAGTTTCTCATCTCTGCTCACGATGGTATAATTACCTTCACTCACATATAGAAATAGTAAATTATTATTGTAGAGTACATTTTTTAAAGCCTCATCTAAAGATTTAGCTTTCAAGCTTTCGCTGCTGGTAGATTTACCCTGAATAATAGTATGCTCGTAAGCAAATTTTGTTTTATACTTTTTTGAGATGGTATTTAGTGCTTCTTCAACACTGATTTTTCTCTCCTGGGCTGAAGCATTAAAACTAATGCCTACAGAGAAAAACACCATCAAAAGATAGTAGATTGGTTTGGTAAAAATTCTGGTCATTGTTGTTTGGTTGGTTGTTAGTTGATTTTGTTATTCAAGTCATCGCCTGCTTTCAAGTCTGATAACTTTGCCCTCCCTTTTAATGTTAACATCAAGAATATTGCTAAGGGTAAACAATAAACTCTGCTCACTTTTGATAGAAATACTTCCGTCGATTTTCTTATTGCTCAAAGCCGGGTTATCTAGAATAACTTTGTAGCCATATAAATCTTCGAAAGCGGTAATAATTTCCTTTACGCTGGTTTGGTTAACGATAAGTTTGCCCTCTGTCCAGGCAGTTTTCACCGCTGAACTTTCATTATCTGCGATTAATGCGCCATCAGCTGCATTTATTTTAATTACATTACCTGGCTGCATCATGTATTTATTGCCAGTTTTTATCGATTTTACACGAACCTTACCTCGTATTAAAGCAACATGCGCTTCTCCATGTCTTTCTTTTAAGTTGAATTCAGTTCCAAGCACTTCAACTTCAAGGCTGCCGGTTTCTGCCTGAAACCTTTCACCATCTTTAATTTGCTGAGGATTACGATTTAAGTGTTTAACCTGAAAATAAGCTTCACCAGTAAGTTTTACAGTACGCGTTTTTTTCCAGGCGTAAGCACGTGGATAGGATAGGCTGGAGTTTGAGTTTAACTTAATCTCGGTTCCATCTGGCAAGGTTAGGCTTGTCGTTTCGCCGTAATCGGCCTTGTAGGTAATAATGGAGTTGAAAAACCAAATGGCGAAAACACCAATAAATAACGAAGCTGCAATACCCGAAGCCCAATAATAATTTCTTCTGCGGAGTTTAGCAATCCTCTGGTTTTTACCAATTGATTGCTTAATATCTTCAAGTAAATCAACTTCCAGATTTGGAGAAGGGATAAATTCCTCAGCACCTAAAATCAGCTTCAGCTGTAATTCGGCTGCCGTAAAACTTTTTAAATTCTGTGGATTTGCATTTCGCCAGTCCAACCAAAAAGCAACATCATTAGGATATTTGTATTTCACAAAGCGCAGAAAATCTGCATCTTCTAAAAAGTCTGTGATTGTAAATACCGAATAATCTTTGTTTTCCATATAAATGAGTGATTAATTTTACCACTCAATAATACAAACAGGAAAGCATTTAAAATTACCCCACGGGAAATGAATTATTTTATTAAAAATTGAAACTTTTTTAATTCGAGTAACAAAAGGAGCAGTAAACCCTTATCAACCTGCATGATTTCGCGTAAGGCATCGTGTGCTCTGGCACTTAATTTATAGGCGCCTTTGATAGTTAAATCTAAAATATCGGCAATTTGGTTGTAATCCAACTCTTCGAAATATTTTAAATAGATAATTTCTTTCTGCCTCGAGGTTAACTGATTCATGGCTTTGGCAAGCTGAATCGTTTTTTCATTAATCTCTTCCTTTTTTATATACTCAGATTCTATGCTAAACTTTAAATCAAAAACGGTTTCGTCTGTTGCCTCTACCCTTTCGTATCGGTTTTCTTTAATTCTGTGATTGCTAATAATATTCCGCAATGCAGATATAAGGTAATATCTGATGTGGTCGGTCTGATTCAGATTTTTACGGTTTTCCCAAATCTTAACAAATAAATTGTGAAGGCAATCTCTAACCTCATCTTCATCATGGAGCATACGCATACCATATTGAAAAAGGGACTGAAAATGTAGCTTGTAAATTTTATCTAATGCTGCATTTTCTCCATTCAACAACTTTAACCAAAGTTCAGTATCGTTAGGTTTAGGGATCAATTGATGTTATTGCGAATCAAATATAAAAAAGTATTTGTAACATTCTTATAGATAATCATATCCGCTCGAACAAAATTTTGCCAATATCATTTCCCTCCAGACCAGCCTCTTTTGTTGTAAGCCAGGCATTAAAAATAAAAGCCCGTTTTTTTTAATTACCGGGCCTTGTTGAATTTACTTTTCTGCTAATATTATTGACTAAGTCCTTATTCTGATATAAAAATTTAAGTCGCCTGCTGAAGACTTAAACTAAAGCGGTTAAATATTTTTGTAAACAAATATTGGAATGTTCATTCCAAAACACATACCTTTACGGAACATTCATTCCATTAAATAAAAAAAGAGAAAAATGAGTAAATTAAAAGATAAAGTATCTGTTGTAACCGGCGGCACTTCGGGTATCGGCTTTGCTACCGCTAAGGAATTTATTGCGCAAGGTGCTAAAGTTGTCATTACCGGTCGCAATCAACTGACCCTTGATGAGTCCGTGAAAGCATTAGGACCTAATGCTACAGGTATTCAGGCAGATGCTTCGAGCGTGAAAGAAACAGAAAAACTTGCAGCAGAAGTAAAATCACAGTTTGATAAAGTAGATATCCTTGTGGTGAATGCAGGTGGCGTTGAGGTGTTTGAACCCATCGGACAAATTACCGAAGAAACATTTGATGCCGTATCGGGCGTGAATTTCAAGGGCGCTGTTTTTACCACGGAAAAGTTTGTACCCCTTTTGGTAGATGGTGCTTCGGTTATCCATTTAGCCTCGGTGTCTGCCTTTTCGTTTAATGCTGGTAATGCGGTTTATTCGGCCAGTAAAGCGGCACTGGTAGCCTACAGTAAGAATGCGGCAGTTGAATTGGCGGCAAGGAAAATAAGGGTCAATGTGGTAGAACCTGCTTTGACTGAAACGCCGGGAATCCATAAAGGTGCATTTGCCAATGATGAAATCCATACACATATAAAAACTTTGATGCCCTTTAAACGCTATGGAACGGTTGAAGAAGTGGCTAGCCTGATTAGCTTTTTAGCTTCTGATGAAGCTTCATTTATTTCAGGAAGTGAAATTACCGTAGATAGTGGCGCTTCTATCAATGTGCCGATGCGATTGTAATTTTTTTTGACTAAATACGGAACGATTATTCCAAATTATTTACCTTTGTGAGATTCGATTTCTCACAAAGTTTTTTTTTTATGGCAAGAACAAAAGTATTTAACGAAACTGAAGTTTTAGATAAGGCAATGAATTTGTTTTGGGAGAAGGGCTATAATGCGACATCCGCACAGGATTTGGTAGATACCCTAGGCATTAGCCGCTCAAGTTTGTATGATACGTATGGCGATAAACATACACTTTTTGTGTTGGCGCTGAAACAGTACCGTAAAGAAAGAATTGATCCCGTAATTGAAGGCGTGGAAACCGCCGTTGATATTGAAGCCTACATCAGGTTTGTTTTTGAGGCGGTAAAGGTAGATGCATTGGACGAAAACCGTTCAAAAGGGTGTTTTATGGTAAATTCTGCAGTTGAACTGGGATCTGTGGACAGTGATGTGGCCTTAATTGCAAATGAGATCATGAAAGATACCGAATCGATGATCACCAAAGCGATTGAGAAAGGACAGCAGCAGGGAGTTTTCACCAAAACACATTCTGCCCGGTCATTATCGAGGTTTATTTTTAATTCTTTGAATGGACTAAGGGTAACGATGAAATTCGATGCAAGTAAAAAAATGTTTGATGAAATTGTCAACGTTTGCCTGGCCAGCTTGAAAGCCTGATTAATTATAGTTCCTAAACTGGAAAGGCACTCCAATATCAGGCGCTAAGGGAAATGACCGGGTAGTGTTGATACAAGGGCATTTAGTAGTGTTTTTTTGCAGCAATCAGGAAGTAGCGATTACAGGATAGCCACCTTAAAAGGTTTAATATCGACCTTTTCCCAAACCTTCTCCAAAATATAAGGGTCGTTATGGAGATAATCATCTAACGCTTCCCTGGTTTCAAACTGCATAATCAACGCCGAGCCAATCATTCCGCCTTGCTCATCCAGTATTGCACCGGCACTGATAAGGTTGCCGTCATCTTTATATTGCCGCATGTTTTCCAGATGTGCCGGACGTACCCTTGCCCTATTGCCCGGCGCTTCAGGGTGTGTGTAATCCATCGCAGTGATCAGATATTGGTTCATGTGTTTTGCTGTTGATTGTTCGAATTTTGATTTATCTAAGGACCAATATGCAAAAATTAAACGTTTTTTGATGAGGCTTGCTTCGATTTAGGGCTTTAGTTTCTTGATCAAACCAATTGCCCTACCCCATTTTTCATAAATTTCGATGGGTTTGGGATAAGCTTTGACATTAAATTCCCAAGGTATCAAGACCTCGGTATTATTTGCTTTTTTCAGCTCTGGAATCCACTCCCTGATGAAATCCTGTGCTTTATACTTATTGGACTGGTGGACAGGGTTGGTATAGTAAATTTCAAAAGCCTGCATGTGCCAGTTCATCCAGTTCGAGCTTACGTCATAATCAATGAGCTTGGATTCAAAATAAGCCGCGCCCCAGCGCCAGTCGATTTTCAGGTCATGGGTGAGGTAGCTGGCGCAGTTTACCCTGCCCCTGTTGCTCATGTATCCGGTCTGGTTGAGTTGTCTCATATGGGCATCAACGAAAGGAATACCAGTCTTCCCTTCTTTCCAACGCTCAAAACTTTTGTTATCATGCGCCCACTGAACCGGTTTATTTTTGAAACCTTGCGATGCGAAAATCTTATTGCCAAAGCGCATGGCTTTGAAGGTGAAATAATCCCGCCAGACCAGCTCAAAGACTAGCCACCAGGTACTCTGGTTTTTCTTGACCTCATCCTCGTAAGCTTTAATCTTGTGGTATATGGTTCTGGGCGAGATGCAGCCCAGGGCCAGGTAAGGTGAAAACTTGGAACTATAATCCAAACCTTGTGATTGGTTACGGCTCCACCGGTATCCGGTGAGCAGTTCGGATTTGAAGGTATAATACTCCAGGCGTTTCAATGCTTCGGTTTCGCCTCCGGAAACTAGCGACCTTAGCTTTTTGTAGGCTTTTTTATCAAAGCCATATATGCTGCAGTCGGGGAATGGCGTGCTTTTAATGCCTTTTATTGATTTGAGCTTTTTTGGCGGATCGAAAGTGTCGCGGGGTGTAGCCTTTTTACTCAGGGGAATCCTAAAAGCTTTACTGGTCAGCGGAATTTTGGCTATTTTGAAAGGCAGGTCGTCTTTATGGTAAAGCGTTTTGCCCCAGGAAAAATGGAAATTGATTTTCGGCAGAAGTTCTTTCACCTCTTCAATGAGGGACAGTTCTTCGCTGGCATACTCTTCTTCGGCATAGATATCGGTGATTTCGTATTTTGCTATTAGTTCTGGAAGTGTATCCAGGGCAGACTTTTCTCCGATGATCAGGTGCCCACCTGCTTTTTTGAGTTGCTTTTGAAGATCAATAAGAGACTGTTCCAGAAATTTGAGCCTAAGGGCATCCATCTTCGTAAAGCCATGGTCAAGCATTTTAAAACGCATTCTTTCGATGCAATAACAAAAGATTAGCTCTTTGCATTCTTTGTTCGCAATGATGAGTGTTTCATTATCGTGTAGCCTGAGGTCATTCTTAAACCAAACCAGTCCCCTTTTTGCCATTTGAATTTTCCTTTAGTTTAGCAGCTTGCAAATCCCGCATTATAATACCGTAATTGAAATATGGAGATAGCCAAAAGCTAAACATTTGGCGGTAGGAAAAGTTCTAAGCATGGTGTTGACTATTTGCAAAAGATGGCTAAGATTGAGTAGCCGCCTGACCTTACGATACCTGAACATAAAATAATGCTTGCGATTTATGTTAAAGCCCAAGACCAGGTTATGCTGAACCCGCTATTCGATATGTTAGCGCAGCGCATGTCGAATAATTCTATAAACAAGGATTTTTAATCCTTCTGATACAGAAATCAGCATTTAGTAATGACGAGTAATTTCAAAAGAACCAAGCGCCTGCAAAAAAATCAGCATAAAAAAAGGTCTTGGAATTAAAATCTAAGACCTTTTAATTCGGGTATCGGCAGCGGTTCAAATAACCAATAAATTTATTACTGATTTAAAGCGAATGGCAGAACTAGACAAAAGGATGACAGAATATAACGAACTCGGAAAATTACTGAAATTGAGGAAAGATATAGAAGAATTGATTCCATAAATGATTGACAAAAAGAAAAAAAATGAGTTCTAAAAGAAAGTCCAGAAAGCTACAAAAGAATAAATAGATAATTAATATTTCTGATACTAAAATCTATTCCTCGTTTCGAAGAACATTGATTAACTTTAAAACGTGGAAGAATTATATCTATCTGAAATTTATATTTATCCGATCAAGTCTCTCGGTGGCATTTCCTTAAATCAGACAATAGTGGAAGAAAAAGGCCTGCAATATGACAGGCGCTGGATGCTCATCGATCAGCAGGGAACATTTATTAGTCAGCGTAAACATTCAAGCCTTGCTTTGTTACAGGTAGACTTAAAGGGTGATCAACTCTTGGTATATGATAAGCTGAATTTGCAACATAGAATTGAATTTCCCATAAAAAAATATCTGCCAGAGGCCATCCCTGTTCAAATCTGGGACGACGAAACAACAGGTTTTGAAGTAAGCCATAAAGTTAGCGACTGGTTCTCCCACTACCTGAAAATGCCGGTAAAACTGGTCTTTATGAAAGAGAGCACAGCAAGAAATGTGGACACAAAATATGCAGTAAATCGCGAAACTGTAAGTTTTGCTGATGGTTATCCGACACTAATTATCGGGCAATCTTCACTTGACTTATTGAACGAGAAACTTGCAAGCCCAATAGAAATGGATCGCTTCCGACCGAATTTAGTATTTACCGGCGGGGAGGCACATATTGAGGACTCTTTCCAGGATTTCAAAATAGGCAATATTATCTTCAACGGCGTGAAGCCATGTGCAAGATGTGTATTAATCACGGTTAATCAGAAAACAGGAGAAAAAGGAAGTGAACCACTTAAAACGCTATCCACTTACAGACTACAGAAAAATAAGGTTATGTTTGGTCAGAATTTATTACATAGAGCTTCCGGAACGGTTCAGATAGGTGATAAATTGCACATTCTTAGCTGGAAGCAAACTAGCTAGTTAGTAAAGATTATCATTCATATATCTTTCAAAGGGATTTTTAATAACCCCTTTGAAAGATTAATTCCCTGACAGGATGGGCATTAATGTTTAATCACATGTGTATCGCGAACGCTACTGAAGGTCAAAGCCAATAATTTCCAGTCCTTTTTTTGTTTAGTGTAAACCTCGGTAACGGTAAATTCCGTAATCGCGTCAGCACCCCTTACTACGGCAGTCAGCTTCAAACGACTCCATACAACCGCTGTGCCATCTACAATTTCAACAGCGACATCTTTAACGTCTGCATTTTTATACCAGATACTTCCAGTTTTAATAATCTCAAGTTCTTCATCTTTTTTCCAGGTTCCGCTCATATGAACAAATTTTGCTTTGTCATGGAACAATTGCGCTAGTTTATCTACATTTTTATCAGCCATCCATTGCCATTTGGCTTTTGAAAGTTCTTTGATTGTTTTTTCGGTATCGTTGTTTTGAGCATAAGCACATGCGCTAATAACAACTAAGAGTAATAAGCTGAAAATAGACCTCTTCATCATCTGTAAAATTTTATATGGTTGTAAATTGATTATTTCTTTGCGACATTTTTTGCTGCAAGGTGAATCGCATCTCGAATGCGTAGGTAAGTTCCGCATCGACAGATGTTCCCTGCCATTGCATCACTGATATCCTGGTCAGTCGGATTCTTTTTTTCCTTTAAAAGTACTGCAGCAGACATGATCTGACCAGCCTGGCAATAACCACATTGAGATACATCCAGTTCGAGCCAAGCTTTTTGCAGCGGATGATCATTTTTTTCAGATAAACCTTCGATGGTGGTAATTTTTTTGCCTTGAGCAAGGCTCACCTTAGTTACGCAGGAGCGAAAGGCCTGGCCATCAACATGAACAGTACAGGCGCCACATTGAGCAACTCCACATCCGAATTTTGTTCCTACAAGCCCGATAACATCCCTCAAAACCCATAGTAATGGCATGTCCGGGTCGGCATCTACGGTGTAATTCTTTTTATTGATATTTAACGTAATCATAATTAATATTTTTAGCGGAACTTTTGTCTTAAACAGCAGGTTTATTTAATAATTCGACAGCATATGGTTGTCTGTAGTAACGTTCGCCAGTTGCCTTATACAGTGCATTTGCAACAGCACCAAATACAGGCGGAAATGGAGGCTCACCCAGTCCGGTTGGGTCCAGATCATTTTTCACAAAGTGCACTTCAACTTTCTTCGGAGCCTCATGCATTCTGATAATCCTATATTTGTGAAAATTATTCTGTTCCACTACGCCGTCTTTGTGGGTTAAACCACCATAAAGGGCATTACCAATGCCATCCACAACTGCACCCTGAACCATATTGGTTGATGCATCAGGATTGATTACAATCCCACAGTCAATGGCACTACAAACCCGCTCAACATATGGCTCTCCATCTTTTAATACCATATCAACAACGTGTGCAGCATAGGAATTATGGCAAAAATATGCAGCTACACCACGGTTAAATTTCTTGTTGGCAGGACTGCCCCAGCCGGATTTCTCCTTAACCAGCTTAAGAACACCCGCATAACGGTCTGCATCATATTCATTGTTTTTTCCTACCGGATTTTCCTTAGCTTTTTTCAGCAATTCCAGACGAAAATCTATCGGATCTTTACCCATCGCTTCAGCCAGTTCATCCAGAAAGGACTGTTCAGCAGCGGCATTAAAGTTTGACCTTGGAGCACGGAAGGCACCGATGGTAATATTTGATGCAATCTGCCACCCTTCTGCCAAATAATTATCCACAGCACCTGCCGGGAATCTGTTAGCATGTATAGCATGCTCTGGTATACCTCCACCTTTCACATGGAAAGCAGTCAGGTTTTTGTTAGCATCCAGTGCAGCACGGTAAGTTGCGGTATACATGGGACGATAAATCCCGTAGGTGGTATCATCCTCTCTGCTGTAAATCAATTTTACCGGTGCCTTTGCTTTTTTAGATATCAATGCAGCCTCAACCAGGTAATGACCATAAGCTCTTCTACCAAAGCCACCGCCCATCCTGGTCATCTGTATTTCAATCTTGTCTGCAGGGAGCTTTAATATCTTGGAAAGCGTGGGTTCTGTCCAACCCGGCGCTTGCAACGGCCCAACCAGCAACGCTTTTTCATCGGTTACATGGGCAAAAAAGTTCATCGGCTCCATACAGTTATGCGCCAAAAAAGGGCCCGTATAGGTTCGTTCTATAATTTTCGCGGCATTTTTGAAAGCTGCCTCAGGGTCTCCGTCTTTTCTCAACTGTTGCGCAGGCTTATCAGCGTACTCAAGCATTTTTTGGTATTGCCGCTCAGTTGTTTCCAATTCACCTGGAACAATCACCTCCCTGGCCTCACCCCTGCCAGCCATCATATCTTTGATATCACCAGCTGGCATCCACTCTACCACCAATTTTTTTCTGGCGTTCATTACCTCCCAGGTATTCCTGCCTACCACAACGAGCAGGTCATTGAATGTTCTTGTATCAAAACCTGCCTGAGCATAGGCATCATCATACAATTTTATCTGGAAAACGTCCTTAATTCCAGGCATCTTAAGGCTTTGGGTAGCATCGAAAGATTTAAGCTTCATTCCGAAGCCCGGAGGATGATGAATCATCGCGATAAGCATGCCCTCATGTTTGTAATCTAATCCAAACAGAGGTTTCCCACTTACAATTTTTGATCCTTCAACATTTTTCTGTGAAGTTCTGACAACGTTAAAATCCTTGACATTCTTCAGCTTAACGCCTTTAGGAATTGGCGCCCCGACTGCAAGGTGTGCAAAATCGCCATATTTGCCACTCTTTTTGGATTTCTCGTGAAATATTGATCCGGCTTTTGTCGTGATTTCTTCCAAAGGTACATTCCAGCTTTTCGCAGCAGCTTCCATTAACATCTGACGGGCAGCTGCACCCGCTTCACGTAATGGTTTCCAGTACATCCGTATCGAGTTACTGCCACCAGTGAACTGCGGACCAAGTTTAACGCTATCATGTGGTCCCATTTCAACAACAACATTCTTCCAATCCACATCCAGTTCCTCGGCTACAATCATGGGAAGAGAAGTCATCACATTCTGACCAAACTCAGGGTTAGGATTTAGAATTTTAATCACGTTGTCTTTGGTTATCTTAATGTATCCGGTGAGCTCACTCCATTGATCGGCAATCAACGATGCATCTACCTTATCCTCCAAAGCAAGTTTTGCTAAGCTTGAAAAGTGAATCATCAGGCCTCCCCCAAGAAGCGCTGAAGTTTTCAGGAAAGCCCTTCGGTTTTGATTAAAATTTTCCATATGAAATGTTTTGTTAGCCAGCCAGATCAGTTGTGCAGATCATAATCTGGGATATTAGTTTCGGTTATATTAAAAGTAGCGATTTTCAAATTGAATTTCTCTAATTTTTTGGTGCTTCAGTTACTCCAGGAATCTTAACAGGTCTGGAAAGTTTCGAAAAAGTCAAAGAGCCCATTTTCCACTTCCCCGATTCCTTGATATAAACCTCAGTGACCATAAATGGGTTAACCACTTCATTCTGGCCTACTACCGCGACAAGGTCTATCTCATTTAATAAAATTGCTACATTCTCAAAAATATTTACAGATGCTGAGTAGACCTCTGCCTTTTTATACCAGATCATACCACTTTTAATAACATTCAATTCCCGGGATTTTCCCCAACTCCCACCCATATGCACGAACATTGCTTTGTCATCGAAAAAAGTCTTTAATGTATCTACTTTCTTGTCTGACATCCAAGTCCACTTTGCTTTAGAAAGGTCTAAAAGTTCCTGTTCAGCTTTACTTGGGGCAGGCTTGGCTGCTGCCGGGGTTTGTCCGTAGCGTGTTCCTGTTATGAGCAGGAGCATCGCCATTCCAAAAATTATTTTTTTCACGCTTTCCGTTTTGGTTAAATGTTATCTGTCAACTCAGGCTTTGCAGTTCCTGACAGTTATAAAGATAAAACCGGTAAAATAATTAGAGGTATATGGATTCCTGATTCTTCTACCAAAAACACGGATTTAAATCTTTTCGATCGGGAATAAATTCTTTTCAATTGAAAATACTATTCTTCAATCCCATTTAGAATATAAGACTCGGAAGGATAATACTTTAACTCATTCTCCTGATGGCTGACCAAAAGGACAGTAATCTGTAATCTTTCAAGCAATGGTATAAGCTTACTGATCAACCTTGATTTCAATTCTGAATCCAGCGCCGAGAAAGGTTCGTCCAAGAGTAGTAATTTCGGTCTCGTCGACAAGGCCCGAAGGATTGCAAGTCGCTGCTGCTGTCCTCCGGACAGCTGTTTCGGATAGCGCTTTGCCAGTAAACTCAACTCCCCCATTTCTAATAATTCATTTATATAATCAGTATCATCAGTTCCAAAACGCAGGTGTTTTTCAACGGTCATATTGGGAAATAGGGCATAGTCTTGAAATACAAACCCAACGCTTCGGAGCTGAACTTTTTTGGAAAAGGCGGTTTGCCCATCGTACCAGGGATCTGTATCAAAACTAATATTCCCCGAATCTGGTTGTATGAGGCCTGCCATTATTTTCAAAAATGTGGTTTTACCTATTCCGGATGGCCCAACGATGTGCGTGAGGGTATTGAGGTGAAATTTTGTATCCACATCCAGGTTTAAGGTTCCATACTTACCTCCGATTTTTTTCTTAATCTGAACCTTGATCATTCGAAAGGACTTTTTACCGCATTTCTGTTGATGACAAAGACGCTAATGACTATAATAAAAGTAATGGCAAATAAAATTAATGCATAGGCGTTTGCAGAGGCATAGTCCATGGTTTCCACTGCATCATAGATGGCTATAGAAGCTACCTTGGTTTCTCCGGGAATATTGCCTCCAATCATCAGCACTACACCAAATTCCCCTAACGTGTGCGCAAATGTCAGCACAGCGGCCGTGAAAACCGAAGGTTTGATATTTGGAAGAAGAACATGGAAAAATGTCTGAATTTTAGTTTTCCCCATAACATAAGCGGCCTCTGCCATTGATTTTGGCAAATGTGAAAAGGCAGCTTTCAAAGGACTCACCATAAAAGGTAAACTATAAATAACTGACGCTAGGATGAGTCCTTTAAACGAGAATACAAATTGCAAATCAAAATTCCTGTGTAGCCATCTCCCAAGACTGTTATTAGGGCTAAAGGCTAAAAGCAGATAAAAACCTAAAACTGAAGGGGGCAGTACCAAAGGCATGGTAATTAGCGCCTCGCTAATTAGCTTAAAAATATTTTGTTTTCGCGACAGCCAATAAGCGATAGGTATGCCAATGACCAGCAATATTAAAGTTGTAATGATAGCCAGTCTGATGCTGAGCCATATAGGTTCCATATCCATTGATTCTCAGGTTTATTCAGGCAAATGATAACCGCTGCTGCGGATTATTTTCTTTGCTGCTGCTGAGGAAAGGTAGTCATAAAATTTCTGAGCCCTTTCTAGTCCAGTCTTTTTTGCAAAGGAAAGCAAAATTACGCCCTGTTCAATCTTACGGTAACTTTTAGAATCAACTCTTACCCAATTAAGTTTGGATTGGCTGGCTGTTTCGTACAAAAAAGCTTCAGTCGTAAATCCTAAACCCACAACACCTGTCTGGATATAGGAATTTACCTGCGAAATACTTTCACCGAAAACGAGCTTACTTTGCACAATTTTATCCAACTGATAAAAACTTAGGGATTCCTCGGCTGCCCTGCCGTAAGGTGCAGTCTTTGGGTTTGCAATGGCTATTTTATTAATCTTTCCAGACTTAAGCAGACTTTGCCAATCTTTTATATTTCTAGAAAACTGCCCACATACAATTAAGCTTCCCAAGGCATATATCTTTGTTTTACTGACTCCAAAGCCATCGTTATATAGCTTTTCAGGAAACTCGGTATCTGCGGAAAGAAAGATTTCATAAGGTGCCCCATTCATGATTTGGGTTGTTAATTTGCCGGATGCGCCAATAATAACTTCAGATTCAATTCCGGTGCGTTTTTTGAAATCGGCCTGCAGCTTTTTAATTAGCCCCTGAGCATTTGCGGCAACGGCAATACGAAGTTTCTGGGCCAATAACTGGTCAGTTGCACTTAATAAAATAACCAGTGTTAACAACGGGAATGCAAATCTTAGTCTGTTCATGGGATTAAACTTAGTGATGTAAATTTATTTTGCGAAACCGATTTTAATACCGGTCACCTGCTTGATACACCTTGCCGGGCGTTTGTCATTCTGCACGATGACCCGAAACGGACCATCAGCTGCCGGCAAGAGTTTATTGTCAATGCTATCAGCAAGTATAATCTTGTCATCAGAAAATTCTGAATCGAGTTCGGCCAGGGAAAAAAGTACCTGATAACCGTCACTTGCCTCAACAACCACATATTTAGCCAGGTTTTCGCCCCGAAGGTCTTTTCCCATGGTAGCTCCTGCCTGGGTTAAAAGCATTGACAAGGAAACACCAGAGTAAATATGATCTTTATTGTCCCTGTCTTTTCTGGAAACCTCAATCCTTGTCATTTTAGCCAGGTCGGCCAAGGTAATCGTGATTGGTGTTTTTACCTCCCCAGAGATCTTGATGGATGCTTCAGTCTTTCCCTGAGCAAAACCAGATGTTAGGATACCGGTTAAGGTTAAAAGTTGAAAAAGTGCGGAAAGGATATATTTTTTCATGTTAGTGTTTATTGAAAGGATTTGAAAATTTAGGATTGCTAATAAATGTTGAATCGGTTAAGGTATTAAGAAAGGCCACAAGGTCTTTTTTTTCCTGAGGTAAAAGTTTTACAGGTATTGCACCTTTTACATTAGATTCATTCTGTAAAAAAGCGCTAAGTGCATTCGAGAACTGCACATGTTCGCTATAATGTTCAATAACCTCTTCCAGGGTAGAAAATCTCCCATCATGCATATATGGTGCAGTCAGCGCTATGTTGCGAAGGGTTGGCACCTTAAATCTTCCTTCATCGCTTTTTGCACCGGTGATCCTGCCAATACCCGTATCCTGATAGATACTATCTAAACCATTATTGTGAAAAAGCTCGAGATAAGTTTTCGCTTCCCCATGGCAATGGGTACAATTTGCACCTCTAATGGATTTATCTGGATTCGGTGCGGTATTAAAAAGTATCATTCCCCTCATCTCGGCGGGTGAGAGCCTCAAGGTTTGATTCAAATATTTATCGTACTTAGAATCTGCTGAAATTAATGTTCTTTCAAATTGGGATAGTGCCTTAAAAATCCGATCACTTGTGATTCGCTCATCGCCATAAACCTGTTTGAAAAGGGGTGGATAGAAATCAGTAGACTGGAGTTTTTTAACTGTTGCAGCTAAAGACTGCCCCATCTCATGTGGACTGGTCATTGGGAAGCTTGCCTGATCTTCAAGGGTGTTTGAGCGGGCGTCCCAAAAAAACTTACGGTTCCATAATAAATTGACCAGCGCCATGCTATTCCGCTCCGTATTCACGCCATCAACACCAGTACTGAATCGCTTACCATCTGTAAAGGCCTTATCCTGCATGTGGCAGCTGCCGCAAGAAATGGAATTATTTGCAGACAGGCGGACTTCGTAAAAAAGCCTTCTACCCAGATATACGCCTTCTTTAGTCGTTAAATTATCCTCCGGAACATTTATCCGGTTGCCAAAATTGGCGGGAAAAACGAAATCATATTTACCTTTGCTAAGCCCCTCCTCTTCATATTTAAGTGATGACAGACTAAAAAGTGCCAGAAACAGCAGTAGTACACCTGAAATAAGCAAGAATTTATTTTTCTTCATTTTTTTTCCAGTATTTCTATTAAACTGTTTTTGACAATATCTTGGCTAAATGGATCATCAATCTTATCAAAGATAAAATGCTTTATCTATATCTTCTAATAATTGAAAATCAGATTTGCAAAATAGTTTCTGCCTTGTTCTGCAAAACCCTCTACCAAAGTATAATTTCTATCAAAAATGTTATTTACACCCCCTTCTATGCTGAATCCTTTTGGTAATTTCCAATTTGCTTTCACATTGGTCAGGTAAAATGCCCCTGATACCGTACCATAACTTGTACTGTACCTTTTGGAGTTAAATTCTTCGGAGGCTAGGATGTACAATTTTGAAACAGGATGGTATTGCAAAGACGCGAAAACCTTGTGATTTGGAACATCCGTAAGGTAAATCTGCGGTGCTGAAAGATTGTTTCTTTTGATGTAGCTATAATTGACATCTGCCCGGAGATTAGAAAGCAAGGCATAGCCAGCTGCAAATTCCGCCCCATAAAATTCTGCCCTTCCAACGTTCTGGATTTGCGACTGGTTGACATTGGTAACAGGGTCACGGCGAACGTTATTAACGGTTTGGATGCTATTGCCTATCTTGCTATAAAATCCTGAGATATCTACAGAAAGCTTTTCAAAAAACAGTGCATGATAACTTAAATCATAATTAAGTGCATTTTCAGCCTTCAGGTCCGGATTGGGGATTGCCGTTCCGAAGCGATAGGAATACCTGTCTTTAATCGTTGCAAAACGGGTTTTTCTCGCTACTGAAAATGACAGTGTATTACGCTCCGTAAAATCGTATTGAATGAGCCCCTGAATATTCCAGGCATCGTTACTATTTGCAGGCAAATCAGAAATCACATTACCCGTAAATTGCTGGGCCTGTGTACTGCGGCGGTTATTATAGGCTAACCCGGCATTTACCTTTAATGCTGATGTAATATGATAAGTATCCTCTAAACCAACGTAGAAATTATTGTCAGCACTCCTTCTAATGGGCTCGCCCGCATTATGTTCTTTGTGAACATCTTGTTTGAACTGACCGACCACACTAAAAACGTTGTTGCTGATGTCAGTATTTTCAAATACAATACTATTCCCAAGTGTATAATCATCATAATTACTCGTAAAAGCATAACCACGTGTCATGGTAGTATAAGTGGCATTATCATAGCTATTTAACTGGTTTATGAATTTATCATAGAACCAACGGGTTTTAATGACATTAGTCGCATTGAGTTTGTTATTGCTCAGCAGATAGATGCCTTGAGTATCCCATTTAGGCCACTGCCAATACCTTGGATTTCTCAATAGTGAATTTTGGGTATCTGCTCCTGCATAAACCGGTGTACCTTTTTTTCCATGATGATAATTATATCCTATGGCATACTCCTGTGAAGCAGAAGGTGTAAAGCCGACCTTTCCACTCAAATCAATATCATTATTATAGGCATTATCCCGTCGCCCTCCGTCTTCAGTAGCAACTGGCTTAAAATCCTTTGATAGCGGAAAGAAATCTCTTTTTAGTTGTGAAGCGGAAAGCTGATAATAAAATTTACCAAGCGTTCCACCTATATTGGTATTTAACCGGTATCCACCACTCAGGTATCCTGCTGCTGCATTCAGTTCCAGGGATTTTGAAGGCTTCCTGCTGATCAGATTAATGGCACCACCTTCAGCATTCGGCCCATAAAGAATTGATGAATATCCCTTTGCAACAATTATTTCCGAGAGATTAAAAGTATTGTAACGGGCCAGGTCGACATAGCCATCGTAAGGAACGTACAATGGAACCCCATCCAGATAAATAGGTACCTGCCTAAGATCAAAGCCCCTTACATTCACTGCAGATTCATTTCTTGGGCCGACCGCAGTAAGGGTGATTCCCGGTAAAAGATTTAATGCATGGGATACATCATATCTGTTATAGAGATTGAGCTGTCCCGCATTTAAGCGGCTGGAACGCAAACTGTCACGAATTCCTTTTATATTAATCTGGCCTAACTGGAAGGAACGTTGTGTGGTATCAGCAACCTGCGAAAAGGAGTTTAGTGAAATAAAGGACATGCAGATAGCATATGCCAAAATTTTGATCTTGTACATAGTATGGATATTGATGGTTTATTTGCTGGATTTTTGGAATTTAATTCAGTTTTCGGTACTCATTTGGTGAATAGCCTACGCGCTGCTTAAACACCCTGCTGAAATGTTGTGGATATTTAAAACCCAGTTCATAAGCGATCTCATTTACAGTCTTCTCAGAGTCAAAGATTTTCTCCTTAGCCAGGCTAATCGTTTTAAACTGAATCACTTCCAATGCGGATTTTCCTGTTTCCTTTTTTATGAGATCTCCAAAGTAGTTTGCCGAAAGATTTAGCTGGTCTGCGCAATAATTCACGTTCGGCAGGCCAAGCAATTGTGGTTTATCACTCTTAAAATAGTCATTTAGCAGTGTTTCAAAACGGGCAACAATACCTTTATTTACATTATCACGAGTAATGAACTGCCTGTCGTAAAAACGCGTGCAATAATCCAGGAAAAGCTCGATATTAGCAGTTACCAGTTTTTTACTGTGCTTGTCTATATTCTGTTCGAGTTCGTACTGAATTTTTAAAAAGCAATCTAAAATAATATCACGTTCCTGTACCGAGAGGTGTAGTGCTTCACGAACCTGATATGAAAAGAAGGAATAATCATTCATATGCCTACCGAGCGCCGTACCATGCAATAAGTCCGGGTGAAATACAAGTGCGATTCCTTGCGGCTGATAAACATTTTCAGGATTATTTTCACCAATTACTTGATCTGGCGCTAAAAAAATCAGTGTTCCTTCCTCGTAATCATAGTAATCTAGACCATATCTGAGATCGCCACACTTAATCTGCTTAAGGAAAATGGTGTAAAAACCATATGCCATTCTTCTCGACTCTCTTGGAGAAGCTTTTGATAAATCTACGATACTTACTAACGGATGTAGCGTTTGGTGATTATTAAAATCATTATAACTGGATATCGAGTCGAATTTTAATATAGCTTCCATGTGGGATTGATTAAATGATTTACAAACTTAAGATATGTAATGGGCTACCAAAATATGAGGTTCCCAATCAGTAATTTTGGTATAAGATTCAGTAATTGGTATAATCTGTAATTGTTTAGCGTTTGTCGGAAAGAATGCCGAAACATCCGTTCCGGCTTCGACCGCTTTACCTATGAAAAAAAATTATGATTAAACTTTACTTATTATTTGCGCTTGCAGCCAAAACCTTGTTTAAAACCAGTGTTCCGGCCGAGGCCTCATTTGCTCCGATGAGTTTACCGACAATCTTTAACATTTGCTGAAGCTGACTGCCAGTCAAACCATTGGTCAAGCTTAAGCCTAAATGAGCCTGTAGTTGGGCATCTAAGCCGCCCATTGATGCAAGTGCAGATACCGTGACCAGCTCGCGATCCTGGTAACTCAATATGCCCCTGCTGAAAATATCTGCAAATAGGTGCTCTTTTAAAAAGATTTCTATGACAGGAACATATTCTGCATAACCTGCTTTTTGCCCCTCTGGTCTTCCTGATAACTTCTCCAGATTGTTCTTACCCAGTTGATACCTGCTCATCGTTGTATCTAAGGGAATCGCTTCCTTTCCGATCAGGTCAGTCTTGCCATTTGCCTTACGCTCATCAGCAACTTTCTTTAAGGTGTTTATTGCGTTTAAGCTGCGAGGGAAGCCTGCATATGCGGAGAGTTGAATAAATATCTCTTTTGTTTCATTTATTGTTAACCCACCATCAAGTCCGGAAGCCAGCTCACTAGCCAATAATACCTGGTTGCCTTTTGCTCCCAATGCGGCAATACCAACAATGCGCTTCTGCCTTTCGTTCAATTCCAGTTCGGAAGTTTGAGAAAAAACTTCACCGCTACCCACGATTAGCGTAAATACTGCTATAATTATTTTTTTAGTTTTCGTCATCTTAAATTTTTGTTTCGCTATTTCTGATAAACATCGTCTCCAACTTTTTCTAACCAGACTACCTTGCCTTTATCCGTATTTGGACCAACAGCCAGATGTGTCATTGCGCTATCCTTAGAAGCGCCATGCCAATGCTCGACGTTTGGAAGGCAAGTAACAACCTCCCCTTTCCGGATCAAACGCTTTGGCTTTCCTCTTTCCTGATAAAATGCAGTTCCTTCTGTAATCATTAATATCTGCCCGCCGGGATGCTTATGCCAATTTGTTCTGGCTCCAGGCTGAAAACTCACGTTTCCCATCGTACAATCCAAAGGATTCTCGGCAGAAGTAAGCATTTTTACAGAGACTTTTCCAGTAAAATTTGATTCTTGCCTACTTACTAATGATTGCGCTTTTAGGTTATAACAAAAAGGAAGAATAGCAAGCATGGAAAGTATAATATGTTTTCTCAAAAGGAAATCCATTTTTTTAAACTGGTTATAAATTTTAAAGCTAATTTTAAGAGATCTGAAATAACGTTTACACAATTGACAATTATGATAATTTCAGCTCCCGCTAATCTGATGATACAAATATCAAAGATTTTGGAACCCTGTAATGATACATATTACTGAAAGTTCTACCAAAAACCTCGATTTATCTGTTTGAAAGCCTATAAAAAAATCTTTCTAAGGTGAAATTGGTAGATGATTCAGTGATTTATATACTTGCCTGGTGATTAATGTTTGGATATTTGTTGTAATAAATCCAAAAGCATAATATTTATAATTAACAGCTATGATCAAATCCAATAAGAAGAAAACCTTTCCGATAAAAATGCTGGGATACCTTGTACTTTCAGTGATGATGGCTTGTAGCACTGTTAGGAAAAATTCTGATTCGGCAATTATTCCAATTAAAAATCAGGGAAGTTTTGCAGTTGGTGGATCAGTAATCAAAAATCCTGGAGTTTTTGACCCGATCAAGAGAACGCCCGAAGGACAGACATATCACGGAGACCACGCATATATTAATTACCAGATTCCTGATAAAGCCAGAAAACTTCCCTTAATATTCTGGCATGGCATTGGGCAGTTTTCCAAAACCTGGGAAACAACCCCTGATGGTAGAGATGGATTTCAGAATATCTTCTTAAAACGTCGGTTTGGTGTTTACCTGATCGATCAGCCAAGACGTGGAAATGCCGGACGCAGCAATGTGCCGGCAACGATAAATCCAATCCCTGATGAACAGCAATGGTTTGGTGTTTTTAGGGTTGGTGTTTGGCCGAATTATTACCCGGGAGTTCAGTTCGCTAAAGATGAAGAAACACTCAATCAGTATTTCAGGCAAATAACACCAAATATTGGTGATTTTGATACCGAAGTTATTACCAGCGCTATTGATAATCTATTCAAAAAGATAGGTCAGGGTATTTTGGTTACACACTCACATTCCGGGGGATTTGGCTGGGCAACGGCAATCAAAAATCCGAATATCAAAGCAATTGTATCTTATGAACCCGGAAGTGGATTTGTGTTTCCTAAAGGTGAAGCTCCGGCATCAGTCGCCAGTTCGGCGGGACCGTTAACACCTAGTGAGGTCAGCAAAGATGATTTTCTTAAATTAACTAAAATTCCAATTATCATTTATTACGGTGATAATATACCGCAGAAGCAAATTGCCGAACCCGGGGCAGATGGTTGGAGGGCAAGACTGGAGATGGCAAGGCTCTGGCGAGATATGGTAAACAAATATGGAGGCGATGTAACAGTGGTGCATCTGCCGGAAATTGGTATTAAAGGCAATACACACTTCCCGTTTTCTGATTTAAATAATCTTGAAATTGCAGACTTGATGTCCGATTTCTTAAAGAAAAAGGGTTTGGACTAATACCAGAAAAATATCAAACAAAAGAATATGGTGGAGCTCATCAAAATCGACAATATTACCCAATACAATAATTTGCGGGGAATTGAAACCTTGCATCCCTTGGTGACTGCGATAGACGTTTCAAAAGCAAAACAACTAAGCCCCGGAAGGTACCAGTTTAACCTATACAGTATTTATTTAAAGGAAAAGAAATGTGGGGACTTGTTTTATGGCAGAAGCCATTACGATTATCAGGAAGGAACAGTGGTTGCATTGGGACCCGGTCAGATTGTAGGAATTCCAAATGAGGCAATAGTTGAGGCCCCAAGAGGTTGGGCATTGCTTTTTCATCCGGATTTATTAAACGGTACTGTTTTGGGTGAGCTGGTTAGTGGGTACAGTTTTTTTTCTTACGAAATCACTGAAGCTTTACACCTCTCAAAAGCTGAGCAGGAAACTGTCAGAGGATGTTTTCACAAAGTATTGCACGAACTTAGCCACGCGCTGGACAAACATAGCCGAAAGCTCATCACTGCGAATATTGAATTATTATTGAGTTACTGTACCCGGTATTACGACAGGCAATTTATCACCAGGGAAGATATGCACAAAGGCATTCCCGAGCGCCTCGAAATCCTTCTGAATGACTATTTCAATTCCGAAAGTCCAATAAACCAGGGATTGCCAACGGTATCCTTCTGCGCGGCATCACTTCATTTCTCTGCTAACTATTTCGGCGATCTCATTAAAAAAGATACCGGAAAATCTGCCCAGGAGTTTATACATGCCAAAATTGTCGAGTTCGCAAAGCTCCGTCTGATGGATCATGCCCTTCCCGTTGGCGAAATTGCATACAGCCTTGGCTTCAAATATCCACAGCATTTCACCAGACTGTTTAAAGAAAGGGTCGGTATGACCCCGGTAGAATATAGACTAAACGATTTCTCCCGAAACTAGTCGGTAAGGAATTTTTCTTTAAAGGCAAATAAACCCACGGATTGATACATCGCAATCTAAACTTATCTACCATTATTACAGATTCTGTACCAAATTCACCGATAGGCAAACACTTATCATTCTTATTTGTAAATTAGATATTAGGGTAATAAAGCTTAACAAAACATATACTCATCTTATGATTTCATTAAACGTTAATGATCACAACTTCGAAATCGAAGCAGATCCGGATATGCCGTTATTGTGGGCAATTCGGGATCTTGTCGGATTGACAGGGACTAAGTTCGGTTGCGGCGTAGCCCAGTGTGGCGCCTGTGTGGTGCATATGAACGGAGAAGCGGTCCGCTCCTGCGTGACTAAGGTATCAAGGGCACAAGGACAAAAAATAGTAACAATCGAAGGCTTATCAAAAAACAACGACCATCCTCTTCAGTTGGCGTGGAATGAAGAAAATGTACCGCAGTGCGGTTATTGTCACTCCGGGCAGATTATGTCGGCAGCAGTTTTGTTAAAAGAAAACCCGAATCCAACTGATGCCGATATAGATTTGGCAATGTCAGGAAATATATGCCGATGCGGAACTTATCCAAGGATTCGCAAAGCCATCCACATGGCCGCTGAATTATCAAGAAAAACAGCAATTACCAAATAACCTTAAATATGAAGAAACTGTTAAACGCAAACCGGGGTTTACTTAGAATGAGCTACATCTTAGGTGTTATTCTTTCCCTTGTAACATTAATGGCATTCGCCTTGGATAATGAACCAAAAAATAACAATACTCAAAAAGTGATGGTTGTTAAGGATAGTGTTGCATCTGTTGCGGCATTCAAAAAAGTGTATAGCGTGCTGATGAGCCCAAGATGTATGAATTGTCATCCATCAGGAAACATTCCATTGCAGGGTGATGACAGCCATGTACACACGATGAACCCGCAACGAGGTGTGGAAGGAAAAGGCCTTTATGCCATGAAATGCGCCAATTGCCATCAACCTACTAATACTCCAGGCAAAAACACACCTCCAGGAAACCCAAATTGGCACCTTCCGCCTGCGAACATGAAAATGATCTTTCAGGGTAGAACGCCTTACCAACTTGCTAAACAGCTCGTTGATCCAAAACAAAACGGGAACAAGGATATGAAAAAGCTATTGGAGCATGCAGATGATGGTCTGGTATTGTCTGGATGGAATCCGGGAGAAGGTAGAACACTCCCACCGATGAGTCACGCGGAATTTAAGAAAGCCTGGACAACCTGGCTTACCACCGGTGCTTATGCACCAAAAAAATAATAGCTTCTTTAAAATCAGATAGGATGAGCATGGAACAAGTTTCAAGAAGAAATTTTCTAAAAACAGCAGGATTGGGTAGCGCAGGATTTTTCCTGGGATTGTACCTTCCTGATGCCGCTATGGCTATGGTAATGACCGAGGGAGAAGCAGTTGCTGCTGATGTATATACCGAGCTGACAGCCTGGATATTAATTAATCCGGCAGGTCAGGTGACGCTGGTTAGCCACCGGGCCGAAATGGGCCAAGGGGTGTACCATTCAATTGCACAGATCATTGCTGAAGAGCTGGAAGTTGACCTTGAAAAAGTAAATATTCAGTTTGCACAGGGTAACGAAAAAAAATATGGCAGTCAGTTAACAGGAGGAAGTTCAACCATTCGTGGAGCCTACAAAAATTTACTAAAACTCAGTGCCTCTGCACGCGAAGTATTAATTCAGGCAGCAGGGGCAAAATGGTCGGTACCTGTTGCTGAATGTTATGCCCTTGATGGTCATGTCATTCACAGACCGACAGGTAGAAAATATCATTATGGTGAACTGGTAACGGAAGCCGCTAAATTACAACCTCCTAAAGAGGTGATGCTGAAGCCACGTTCAGCTTATAAACTGATTGGCAAACCCCTGCACAGAAAGGACACCCCCTTAAAAACGAATGGCGGCGCCGTATTTGGAATTGATAAACGCATCCCGGGAATGGTCTTTGCCGCTGTAGAGCGCAATCCCCGCCTACGTGGAAAAGTGAAGAGCTTTGATGATACTGCAGCGCGTAAAATACCAGGCGTAACGAATGTGGTTAAAATTGCCATGGGCGTTTATGATATGGAGCGTGAAGGGATTGCTGTTATTGCTACCTCTACCTGGGCAGCATTACAAGGAAAAAAAGCCCTCAGGGTGGAATGGGACGACAGCGGTTTCGAACATGTAAATACTGCTGATATCTACAAAAAACAGCGGGAAATATTGACTTCTGAAGAAGGCCGGATCCTGAAGACACAAGGTAATCCTAATGGAATTGTTGCAGGCGCTAAAAAAGTGCTTGATGTGATATACGAAACGCCGTATCAATCCCATTGCGCAATGGAGCCACTCAATTGTATTGGTCACCATCGTGGCGATACGGTTGAAATCTGGGGCCCTGTTCAGGCACCCAACTGGATTCAGGATTACATCAGCAAGAAAATGGGTATAGCCTTTGATAAAGTCATCGTAAACATGACTTTTCTAGGTGGTGGTTTTGGCAGGAAAGCATTAATGGATTACCCTCATGAAGCATTGGTCATTTCCAAAGCCATAGGTCTTCCGGTTCAGGTCATATGGACACGCGAAGACGATGCCACGCAGGGACCTTTCCGTCCCGGCATTTCTTACCGGTGCCAGGGGGTAATCGAAAATAATACAGTGAGTGCCATTAAGTTTCGGATGGCAGGACAAAATAACGATCATTTCCGCTCGGGAGATAATGGTAAAGCTAACCGAAGTACATCTGAAGGCTGGCTTAAGCCCTATTTTGACACGATCAAAAACATCAGTTTTTCGGATGTCCTGTTTCAAACACCAATACCGACCATGTTTTGGCGTTCCGTATATGCCTCAACTAACGGCTTTGCATATGAAAGTTTCGTAAATGAACTTGCTCATCAGGCTGAAAAGGATCCGCTCGAATTTAGGAGAGCATACCTTAAGGAAGACCGGGCAGCCAAATTGATAGATAAGATTGAAGCCGTTTCTGGTTGGAAAAAACGAGGCAAAAACAGTGGATTCGGAATTGCGATCACTGAATGTTTTGGCACCACGGTAGCTCAGGTAGTCAAAGTCTCTAAAAAGAAAGGTGAAGCTTTGAAAATCGACAAAGTCTGGGCGGTTGTGGATTGTGGTTGGTATGTAAATCCCGATATTATCCATGCACAGATAGAAGGCGCAATTGTGATGGGGCTTGGTGCGGCTACCATTCATCAGATTACCTTTAAAGATGGCTTGGTGGAGCAACATAATTTCTACGACTATAAAATGCCAAGAATGACAGATATTCCGGCAATTGAAGTGCATATTATGGAAAATGATGCTGATGCGGGTGGTATCGGCGAACCTGGATTACCGCCATTTGCGCCGGCTCTAACTGAAGCCATTTTCGATTTAACAGGTAAAAGAATTAGAAAGTTGCCATTCGATCTGGCAAGCATTTAGTCTATTTTGTCGTAGTTTTGAATAGATTGATCATCGCATGAAAGAAATATCAGACATCATTGCTGCCTATTGTAAGGCTGAAAAAAACAGTCAAAAGGCAGCGCTGGCTACTGTTGTGAAAGTGGAGGGATCGTCCTACCGACGTCCTGGGGCAAGGATGCTGGTGACTGATGATGGAATGCTTACAGGTGCCATTAGCGGCGGCTGCTTAGAGGGCGATGCGCTTAGAAAAGCCCTTTCTGCCATCCATCAGGGCGAAAACAAGCTCGTCACTTATGATACTACAGACGAAGATGATGCAAAATTTGGAGTTCAGCTTGGTTGCAACGGTATTGTTCATATTCTTTTTGAACCGATTTTTTTTAATGATAAACTCAACCCGATTGAAATATTATCGGCCGCAAATGCCAGAAGGGAGAACTGTGTGATTACCACCTTGTTTTCCATGACGACTAAAAGCCAACCCGGAACAGCTCTTTTATTCAGGCAAACAGATAGTCTGGAAAAACTACCAGATGAAATTTCAGGTTCGGTAAAAAATGATGCATTTGATGTCTTAACGTTAAAGTTATCACGATTTGAAAATTATTCGGTTGGAGCGGATGAAATAGAAGCCTTTCTCCAGTTTATCCCCCCGCCTATTCAGCTCATTATTGCCGGGGCAGGTAACGATGCACAACCGCTTACAGAAATGGCCAGTATCCTGGGTTGGGAAATCATTGTCGCAGATGGCAGACAAACACACTGCAGTTTACAGAGGTTTCCACAGGCAACACGCACCATTATAGCCAAACCAGAGCAGCTTTTGAGTCAGATTTCAATTGATAGTCATACAGCATGTGTGCTGATGACCCATAACTATAACTATGATACTGCGCTGCTGAGCTTGTTATTGCAGCAAGATGCGCCATACATCGGTACCCTGGGTCCAAAAAAGAAATTGATGAGGATGCTGGATGAGTTGGGTAAAACTGAAATGGAAGAACGCATACACGGTCCGGTTGGGCTGGACATTGGGGCGGAAACAGCTGAAGAAATAGCTGTTTCAATCCTGGCAGAGATCAAATCCGTATTTACGGGGGCAACTACAGCTATGCTTAAAGATAAGAAGCAGTCTATTCACCACTATGATCTCAAAGGTTAACAATGGGTACGGCAATCATTATACTGGCAGCAGGCAATTCAAGCAGAATGGGGAAACCCAAACAGTTACTGACTTATAATGGGAAAACCTTGTTAGATATTGCCATAACAGAATCACTGAAAACAACTTTTTGCCCGGTCGTGGTTGTTCTAGGGGCTTATGCGGAGGAAATCAAAAAGCATTCTCAAAATCCACAGGTTTGTTATTGTATTAATGAAAGCTGGGATCAGGGTATGTCTTCGAGCATTAAGGCTGGACTTAAATACTCAATTGAAAATGATGAAAATATTGAAAATGTTATCATAGCCGTAGCAGACCAGGTCCATTTATCCTGCGAAATTCTGAGTGCATTGGAGGAGAAACTAAGATCCAGCGGTAAAGGGATTGTAACTTCCAGCTATTCAGGAATTTCAGGAACACCCTCACTTTTTTCCCGAAAATATTTTGGGGAATTGTTAAATTTAGTCGGGCAATCCGGCGCTAAAAAGATAATTGAAGCAAATGCCGGGGATACAACAACCATTTCTTTTGATCAGGGGGTGATTGACATTGATACACCGGCAGATTATAATAAATTAATAAACAATAAATGATAGCAGATTCGTTTGGAAGGGTACATGATTATTTGCGAATATCGTTAACCGATAATTGCAATTTCCGCTGCTTTTATTGTATGCCTGAAGAAGATTATGATTTCACACCGGCTTCCAGGTTAATGCAACCCCATGAAATTCTTTCTCTGGCTGAAAGTTTTGTCAGGCAGGGTGTAAAAAAAATCCGCCTGACCGGTGGAGAGCCTTTAGTGAGAAAAGATGCCGCAGAAATCATAACCGGACTAGGAAAACTGCCCGTAGAACTGGTCATTACGACAAACGGTACCCGCATTGCAGAGATGCTGCCCACGCTCATTAAAGCAGGAATCAAAACCATCAATATCAGTCTCGATACCCTACAGGCAGAAAAGTTCTTTATGATTACCCGGCGTGATGTTTTTCATCAGGTACGCAGTAATATCGAACTATTGTTGCATCACAAAATAGCCGTCAAGATTAATATGGTGGTGATGAAAGGGCTCAATGACAATGAAATTAAAGATTTTATAGATTGGACAATGCATAATCCAATCCAAATCAGATTTATCGAATTTATGCCATTTACCGGCAATAAATGGACAAGCAACAAAATGTTCTCCCTTCAGGAAATACTTTCGGTTATAGAAAAGGATTTTGTGGTATTGCCTGTGGAAGCTGCACCCAACGATACTGCTAAAGGCTACATGATCCCTGGTCACCAAGGTTCCTTTTCCATCATCAGTACCATGACGGCACCCTTTTGCAGTACCTGTAACAGAATGCGGCTTACTGCCGATGGCAAGCTTAAAAATTGCTTGTTTTCGGCGGATGAAACTGATCTCCTCTCAGCGTTAAGACAAGGCGAGGATGTACTTCCATTGATAAAAGCTTCCATCTGGAGTAAGAAAAAGGAATTAGGCGGACAACTCATTAATCACTTCGAAAGCCTCGACGCAGAAGCAATCAAAAACCGAAGTATGATTACTATTGGAGGATAAATATGATCAGTGTTGAGCAAGCAAAAGACCTGATTGATGAAAACATTCAATCACTCAAGCCTGTCAGAAAATATTTAAAGGATTCATCCGGACATATACTGGCAAAAGATATTGTTGCGCCTGTCGATATTCCTGCATTCGCTCAATCTTCAATGGATGGGTATGCCTTAAAATTTGGCGAACCAAATCAAGAACTTGTTTTAGTAGGTGAAATGGCTGCCGGTACTAACCAAAAAATAAACATCGGACCTGGGGAAACCAGCAGGATATTTACTGGGGCCCCTCTACCCGAAAATGCAGATACCGTTATCATGCAGGAGAAGATTAGTAAAATCGGTGAGCTAATCCAGCTTCAGGATGACCGGTTAAAATTTGGCGACAACGTTCGCCAGGTAGGTTCAGAAATCAGAGCCGGTGCGGTAGCGATGCACAAGGGCGATCAATTGGGGCCTGCAGCAATGGCTTTTCTGGCAGGTATTGGCATCAACGAAGTAGAGGTTTACCCGATGCCAAGAATTGCCGTGATACTTACCGGAAATGAGTTACAGGCTCCGGGACAACCACTGGATTTTGGAAAGGTTTATGAAGCAAACTCCTATTCCCTATCCGCTGCTTTGCACCTGGAAGGTATCTATGAAATTGAGCTGTTAACTGCCGAAGATAAGCTGGACAAACTTACTGAAGTATTGAACACGGCGCTTAAAGAAAATGATGTGATTCTGTTAACAGGTGGCGTTAGTGTTGGTGATTATGATTTTGTCTTACAGGCTTCTACAGCCAATGGAGTTGAACAGATCTTCCATAAAGTCAGGCAAAAACCAGGTAAACCCTTGTTTTTTGGAATGAAGGCAGATAAAGTTATCTTTGGACTCCCTGGAAATCCTTCATCGGTGCTAAATTGTTATTATAATTATGTAATTCCGGCATTAAAAAAGTTGTCAGGCAAATCTGCCAAAACTAATTTGTTTAGTGCTACACTTACCCATGATTACTCGAAGCCTAAAGGATTAAAACACTTTTTAAAAGGCAACTACGAAAATGGGAAAGCAACACCACTAGGTGCGCAGGAGTCCTACCGATTAAGTTCATTTGCGCAGGCAAATTGCCTGATTGAACTAGATGAGGAGCTGGAAAATTTTAAAGTCGGCGACCATGTGAGGGTCTTGTTCATTGGCAACTAAAGGTAAAATTGAAAATGAAAATCGAGTTAATCAGTTTCGGGAAAATTTCTGATTTCATTACTAATCAGCAAATTGAGTTTAAAGGTGCACAAACAACTGATGCATTAAAAGAAGAACTAGAGAAATTATTTCCCCAATTAGCAGGTATAAAATATAAGTTAGCTTTAAACCAAAGCTTCTTGCAGGGTACTGTTCAATTAAAAGACGGAGACAGCCTGGCCATTATGCCACCATTTTCAGGAGGATAGATGAGTAGTGAACGTTATCAAAGGCAAATTATATTAGAAGGTTTTGGGGCGGCTGCGCAGGATAGGCTGGCAAAAACCAAAGTACTCATTATTGGGGCAGGCGGACTCGGGTGTCCCGCTTTGCAATACCTGGCAGCTACCGGAATTGGTCAGATTGGAATAATCGATGGAGATAGCGTAGAACTATCAAATTTGCACAGGCAAATCCTGTATTCAGTAGAGGATATTGGATCTCTAAAAGTTGATGTTGCTGCAAGGCGTCTAAAGCAATTAAATCCTGAAACAGCATTAAGTCTCCACGCTGATTTTATTAACGAAACAAATGTCCTCGAAATCTTAAGACCGTATGATATCATTTTTGATGGTACGGATAATTTCGAATCCAGATACATTATAAATGATGCCTGTGTTCTATTAAATAAGCCATTAGTTTTTGCCGCGGTATCAGGATTCGAGGGACAGATAGCAATATTCAATGTGAGTGATGAAGCGGGTACTTCTACAAATTACCGGGATATTTTCCCAGCCAAACCTCAAGCAGGAGAAATCCCTAATTGTGTTGAAAATGGCGTACTTGGCATTTCTCCGGGTATTATTGGAACGATAGCGGCAGGAGAAGTTTTAAAATTGGCAGCTGGAATTGGACAGCCTTTGGCGAATAAACTGCTACACTATAATTTATTGAGTCAACAGCATTATATCATTAACATCACACCATCGTCTGACTATAAAAAGCTTCGCAGTGAGGCAGAATTCATAAAAGTTTACGGTAGTCAGCAAAACCTAAGTTATCAGGAAATTGATATCGAAACCATGATGAATTTGAGCAAGAAGCCTGAAACATTAGTGATTGACGTACGTGAAGCACATGAATTTCCAAAATTGAATTCAGCCATTTACCGGCAGGTGCCCATGTCGCAGTTTGATGAGTTCCTCTCAGGAAATGTCAAAGAAGAAAATATCATACTGCTTTGCCAACATGGCGTGCGAAGCATCGCAGCGGCAGAGAAACTTATTGATAAATACGGAGGCATGAAAAAAATATATAACCTAAAGGGGGGAATTGCCAAATGGAAAAAACATTTTTTAAAGGGTTAACATGACTGAAAAGAAAATCAAAAATATATTCGTAAATGGTCCGGTAGCTGCAGATTTTATTGCGGCCAGTATAGCCGGCCATGGGACTAAGACCAACATAGGTGGCCATAGCATTTTTCTTGGACAGGTAAGAGCAGATGATCTAGATGGCGAGATCGTCGAGTCGATCGAATATACCGCACATGAAGAACTTGCCTTAAGTAAAATGCATGAAATCAGGGAGGATATTTTTGCCAAATACCCTTTAAGCTGTATGCATGTGCACCATAGTCTGGGCAAAATTAAGGCCGGTGAGATTTGTTTGTTTGTGTTTACCTCATCAAAACATCGTAAACCGGCAATTGACGCCTGCAATGAATTAGTTGAACGAATAAAAGCAGAGCTTCCGGTTTGGGGTAAAGAGCTATTTTCGAGTGGTACACATCAATGGAAAGAGAACAAATAACATGGTCAATATTACGCAAAAGTCCAGCACACTAAGAAAGGCTGTTGCCCAAGCAACAGTAAGAGTTTCTAAACCTGAAACTATCCAGGCCATTGTACATCGCAAAGTTCCCAAAGGTGATGTGTTTGAATTTGCCAGGGCAGCCGGGTTATTTGGCGTGAAGCGGACAAGTGATATGATTCCGGACTGTCATCCGTTGCCTGTTGAATATACTTCAATCACCTTCGAATTAAAAGAGATGGAAATTGAAATCTCCGTTGAGGTACACACCATATATAAAACTGGCGTCGAGGTTGAAGCTATGCACGGTGCTTCGGTTACCGCACTTACGATTTACGATATGTTAAAGCCCATTGATAAGGGTGTTGAGATCAGGGATATCAAACTGCTTGAAAAAACCGGCGGCAAATCAGACCTTAAAAACAAACAATTCCCTGAGCTTAAAGCGGCTGTCGTGGTCTGCTCAGACTCCGTACATGGCGGCAAAAGCGAAGATCATTCTGGCAAGGCTATTATAGCCAGACTTGATCAAATCGGTATTGAGACCATAAAATACGAAACGCTTCCTGATGAAGTAGAAGCAATCGCTCAGGCAGCAAAAACATTATCCACTGCTGCCCACCAGCTTCTAATTTTTACAGGTGGCACCGGACTTTCACCAAGGGATGTAACCCCTGATGCAATACTCCCGTTATTAGATCGGCCAATCGAAGGCATTATGGAAACGGCACGCAGGTATGGACAGGAAAGGATGCCATACGCAATGCTTTCACGGGGCGTTGCCGGGTTTATTGGCGAAACGCTTGTGCTGACGCTACCGGGATCAACCAATGGTGCCCTCGAAACAATGGATGCTTTGTTCCCACAGATATTACATTTATTTAAAATCAATAAGGGACAAAAGCATTAACTCCGGTTCAGATTAGTGGAATGATGGTTTATCCCAATTGGTATCCGGCTCGCTGACACCCAAACTGGTCTTTAGAAATTTACCACTGGATTCTTCAGCAATATCGACAATCAATTGGGCTACCGCTTCGCGGAAATCGTTGATTTTGGTATCAAATAAAGTAATCCATATCCAAATAAGATTGTTAATATACTGAACTTTGCCTCACTCCTTTTATGGTATAAGTAAAATAAATAATCAAAAAATGGAAAATATCGAATTAAATAACGGGCTTAAAATGCCAATTCTTGGCTACGGGGTATTTCAGATTCCAGACCTTGCTGAATGCGAGCGTAGCGTTATTGATGCTATAGAAACCGGTTACAGGTTAATTGATACAGCAGCTTCCTATCAGAACGAAAAAGCCGTTGGAAACGCTATCAAAAATAGTGGTATCGATAGAGCAGACCTTTTCATTACGACAAAATTGTGGGTACAGGATACCGGTTATGAAAAAACAAAAATTGCTTTTCAGAAGTCTTTGGACAAATTACAGCTCGACTATCTTGATCTCTACCTCATACACCAACCCTATGGTGATATTTTTGGATCCTGGAAAGCCATGCATGAACTGTATGAACAAGGTAAAATCAAAGCCATTGGCGTTGCAAATTTTCATCCGGACAGAATAACTGATCTCACCATTAATAGCGGTTTTGCCCCGGCAATAAACCAAATTGAAACACATCCGTTTCACCAGCAAATTGAAAACCAGGCTTTCTTGAAGGAAAACAACGTTCAGATCCAATCTTGGGGCCCGTTTGCAGAAGGAAAAAATGAAATTTTCGTAAATCCCTTACTTTCTGGCATCGCTGAGAAATACAGCAAGTCGGTTGCTCAGGTTATTCTTCGCTGGCTTATACAAAGAAGTGTCATTGCTATACCTAAGTCGGTTCGCAAAGAAAGAATGGCTGAAAATTTTAACATCTTCGACTTTGAACTATCAGAAAGCGACATGGCCGAAATAGTAACCTTAGATACAAATGAAAGCTTGTTCTTTGATCATCGCGATCCAAAAATGGTGAAATGGCTTAGTGAAAGAAAACTTGATCTCTAAATAGAAAAACCCGCTATTCGATATGTTAGCACAGCGCATGTCGAATAATTCTATAAACAAGGATTTTTAATCCTTTTGATACAGAAATCAGCATTTGGTAATGAGGGTAATTTCAAAACAATCAACATCTCTGCAAAAAAATCAGATATAATAAAGGTCCCCGCTATTCGATATGTTAGCGCAGCGCATGTCGAATAATTCTATAAACAAGGATTTTTAATCCTTCTAATACAGAAATCAGCATTTAGTAATGGCGAGTAATTTCAAAAACAACCAACCGCCCTGCAGAAAAAATTAGGCATAAAAAAAGGTCTTAGAATTAATATCTAAGAACTTCTGTATTTAATTAATCCCGCTATTCGATATGTTAGCGCAGCGCATGTCGAATAATTCTATAAATAAGGATTTTTAATCCTTCTAATACAGAAGTCAGCATTTGGTAATAACGAGTAATTTCAAAACAACCAACCGCCCTGCAAAAAAATCAGGCATAAAAAAAGGTCTTAGAATTAATATCTAAGAACTTCTGTATTTAATTAATCCCGCTATTCGATATGTTAGCGCAGCGCATGTCGAATAATTCTATAAATAAGGATTTTTAATCCCTCTAATACAGAAGTCAGCATTTGGTAATAACGAGTAATTTCAAAACAACCAACCGCCCTGCAAAAAAATCAGGCATAAAAAAAGGTCTCAGAATTAAAATCTAAGAACTTCTGTATTTAATTAATTTCCAAACAAGTGGTATGACCAAAAAATTGGCTATCTAAAGCCGAACATTCTGGTTTATCAAAGTTCCAACCGAAATTTATTAAAGCCGGAAGGAAAATTTAAATCAACTCGAATTTTATGTGGTGCTGTATCTTTTATATTCAACAACTTTAACCAAAGTTCAGTATCCGTCCCAAACAAAATTTTGCTAGTATCATTTTCCTGCAGACCAGCCACTTTCGTTTTAGGCCAGACACAAAAATCAAAAGCCCGGTTTTTTTAATTACCGGGCCTTGCTATATTTTCTTTTCTGCTAATTACTTACTAAGTCTTATTCTTATATAAAAATTTAAGTCGCCCTGCGGAAGACTTAAACTAGAGGGGGTAGAATAAAATAAAGATATTTGGCGTTTTATAAAAATCTTTTTATTTAGTTACGTTCCAGATGCCATTGCTTAAAATCGTCTTCGAGGAATGAAAATTTCTTCTCGAACAGATGGGCCAGTCTAGTGTTAGCTGTGGCAAAAAATATCTGTTTACCCGAATGCAGCACGTGCAGGCGAAGATAATCCAAAAATGAAAGGGCGTTCAGATCATCTATAAAAGCCACCGGATCATCAAACATAATTAAATCGGGACCATTTTCCAGCTTATTGTTCAGCGACAAGAATATGGACAATGCAAGTGCAGATCTTTGCCCTGTACTGATTTCGGTAATAAAACGTTGATCGTCCTCAGCATCCCCAATCAATGTTAAACGCTTATTCTCGAACTTGATATTGGAGAACTCTCGTGGTACATGAATCGATTTGAAAATATCAATTACTTCATTGAGGTTGGAATTGAAAAATTCTTCGACTCTCTTCGTAGCCTCGCCAGATGTAAGTTCTTGTAATCTTTTATAAGCTTTTTCAAAACGTTCTCTCTTCGGAGTGTTTTGTAAAATGACCTTATCATTTTTGTCGAGTCTTTCTCTTGCCTGATTTACCAGGAACTCTGCATTTAAAGAATCTTTTAGCGACTGTATATTCTGTCTCAAAATATCTGACTTGATCTTAAGTTCGGAAAACTTGGCATCTGGTTCTATTTCGATAAGCATTTTGATCCTGTCTATATATGCTGCATAGAGTTCAAGTTCCTTTTTATCGCTTTCTATTTTTCGCTCAGCTTCTTTGCCATCGATTTGAACTTCAGTAGGAATACCAAGTAGCAGCTTGATCTCAAGACCTTTATTATAGCGCAGCGAGGAATTTTTCTCAGACTCTCCTTTTTTATCCTCTAATTTTTTCCTGAAATTCTCAAGTTGGCTCGTGATCAATTCAGAATTTTGCATGTTGAGCTCTATTTCTCCTTCTAAAACCTGCAATAGCCTAACTTTTACATCTACCAATTCGCTTTCGGTCATACCAGCTATCTTACCGAAATCCTCTATCGCTTTAAGCATAGACAATTCATCGTTGACACGTTCAGACTCCATGAGTACATTTTCAATTCGTGCTACTACTTGGGTTGTTTCTCCCAATGGCTCGCCCATTCCAAAATAACTCTGGAAAGCATTTTTTATCTTGCCTAACTCAACCAGCTTTTTTTCGATTACGATCTGGTGCTCGGCCCAGTTAGATAGCTTAATATTGTCTTCCTTAAACCTGTCGACTTCCAATTGTTCAGCTCCCAAAAGCTGTCCAATCCTTTGTTCAAGCAATTCCCGTTCAAAACTTGTGCTGCATAGTGGGCATTCGGTAGCCGATGGAGCTAGGTTCAAATATTCGGCACCTTTTGATTTCAGTTCTTTAATGATAGCTTCCACCCTCCCCATTTTTTGCAATTCCATTTCAATGGACTCTTTGAGTTGCAACGAATCACGTTTGAAGCTTTCCAGCGAGTGTCTTTCGGTCAGCTCCACTTCGTCGATATCCATCGAAGACCTGAATTTTTGAAGATCAACATTTCCAACTACATTGGCTACGAAATCAATTTTATTTTTGATTAAACCTTGCTCCTTGATTTTCGCAGAAATTCCATCAAGTTCCAGATATCTAGCGTCGGTCAGGTAATCTGAAGATCTTTTGAGCAGAGCAATGTTTTTTTCCAACTCCTTCTGAGCATTTAAGATAACGACACTCTCCTGTCCCAGATTCCTAACATCACCTAAAAGCGCATCGAATCTTTGTTTCTTATTATTGAACTTGCTGATTTCAGCATTGAACTCGCTCTGAGAGTCATAAATAAAGTTACGAGCCGCCAAGTTCTGCAATGCTAATCCGATCTGTCCGTTAAGGTCTTCTACTTCTGTCAATCCAGTTGAGATGTCAAGATCAGTTTTTCTGAATGTTAGCCATTTTACATCCTCATTAATCTTTTCGCGGATGTAACTAACACTTTCAGGTTCTACGTAGGACTGTATAAGTTTTTTGTCTGCATCCGTCTCCCTAGTTGCATTATCTATTGAGTCCTTTAAACGATTATATTCAGGCCTAATTCTTTCGATCATCTTTGAGCATCTTTCCTGTATGTATCCAAACTCCGGCCCAAGTACTATGCTATAGAGCGCATCCATGACATCTGCTTCCGTTTTGCTACTGGCAAAACTGTGTGCAGCATCGGCATTGAAATAGTTGAACCTATTGAAGGAATTGAAAAGGTTGTTACCCCTGTTGTGCGTATTAGAATACCATTTCAGATCCCGGGCCTGATAGATCGATTGATTGGTGCCCTGATACTGCTCCGGCTTGTTCGAGCCATTGAAAACTGCCTCAAGACAGCCGTTCGGATTCATCTGGCTAACATTCCTGAATGACTTGCCACAAATCATAAGTTCGATTCCCTCAAATACGGAAGTTTTGCCAACACCATTAATCCCTTTGAAAAGATTGACCTTCCCAAAAGTAAACTCCCGATTAGTCTTTGGGTAAGCCCGGTAGTTGTCCTTAAGGGTCAATTTATTGATAAAGCTGATATTTACAATATCGCCATTGGCCTTTCTAGTACTTGGTTTGCTATCCTTAACGGTTTGGTCATTGGCAAACCTTTCAAATACGCTTACATAGGTCTCTTCTGAATACACTTCCTGCAGGTCTACTTCCTGCAGTGCTTTCTTCCAATCTGACACAATATTCGGCTGAGTTGTCTTTGTTGTTTCTTCGATTTTGAAAAAATCTACAAATTCTTTCTCACCCAGTACATACTTTCGTGCATACTTGTCATCACTTTCTATATCTACAACTTCCCTCTCGGACAATTGGTCATTTAGGAGGAACAGATAATAGTTCCATTGAATCACACCGGGATTACCGTAAAATTCCTTTGACAGCAATTTTTCCTGATATTCACTAAAGTTCTCTTTCCGATCGTTCTCCAAATCGATGAAGCAGACACCAGCTACCTTATCTTCTATGCTGAGCGTCCCCCTGTAAATATTTTTGTTGATCTCGACAAGGCCAGTAAGGACGGTCCTAGCAGCCTCAATTATTTTTACGGTATTCATAGCCTATTTTAAAAATGAATTTTCTTCACCACTGATGATATCCCCTATGCCATTGCTTGATTCACTAGATTTAGATCGATAGGTTCCGTTCCTGTAATAAAATACCACGACACGATCCCGTTCTCTACTGTCATGGTCAAACAATCCTTGCAAGACTTCAAAAATCTTTCCAATCTTATCATCACTAGCTGTTCCAAGATAGCAGACTGTTGCCCGTACCATTTCACCCACCAGAGTTGTAAGATTACACCTAAAATATTGTAGCCTAGCCAATCTTTCATTGTCTTGGTTGCGTTGCTTCGAATAGCCCAACACCAGAGTTTCGGATTTCAGATCTGAAAGACATTGAGGAATAAAATCTGGATTATTTAGTATCTCTGCATCTAGAACTTCGATCAGCCCTGCATATTTGTCCCTAACCAATGTACTGTCAGCATCAATGTCCTCTGCTACGGTAATCCTTCTGTTGATTTCAGTATTCGTCAAGCTTTTGACCGACCATATATTGTTAAGCTCGCTCCAGTTTTTTGAAGATTTTTCTGGTATTTCTCCTGTGCTGATACAGGCCAGCAGTTCTTTTTCTATGATGCAGTTTTCAGGGTCGTTTAAAAAGGCATTATGGCATCCCACAGAGTTTAGGTAGCTGATATGGCAATCGGAAACTTCCACAACGGGCTGCAGAAGATCATTTTCATCGAACACGTAGGTCGAGAGCAAGTGTGGTCCATTTCTCATTTGCTGAGCAGCCACACCTTCGTTTATATTGACTGAAGTATTATTGAAAAGAAAAGCATGTGCCTTACTGTTCAATAAAAATGCATGCCTGTCCATACCATAGTAAAAATAGTATAGTCCTCTTTTGTGGTTTTCCCTGACCCTAGCCAAATTTTTAAAACCCATATCCGTTGTCCTTGTATAGATACCGCTCCTAGAAAACTTTGAGCTCAACAAATCATGTGTACCAATTTTTGACATATTGTTCCAGTTCAGTCCTATCACCTCAGTTCTCTGGGCCGCTAGTACAAAATTTCTGAATGCAAGAAAATGTTGGTGGTTTGGCCCAGGATTGACCTGTGGGTTTAATATCAAAAATGGGACATCCCCCCACAACAAACTGTTTTGCACATTTTGATCCATTGCCGCAGGTAGGTTCATCGCCTCTGAACAGATAACCGACATCAGGTGTACGGAGGAATTGTTGTTGCGAAGGATATATAACTCCTTACCTGGGATCATGTTGTCACGCTCTACATCCCCGCCACTCCATACGCCCATATGATGATTCTTAAACTGAATAAGCAGGATAAGTTTTTCATGTCCCTCTTTTGTTCCGCGGAAAAGATAGATAAGCGGATCCAAAAAATTCTTTGTACCAGTCATAACTCGACCATCGAAATGATTTATGATATCAGGGTTTAGGGCGGCAACGAAAGCTACTAACTGATCCTTCTGAATTGATTCCATTCCGATCACCCAGACCTTTCCTAATGATGGCCATTTTTCGGGATCATTAACGATTTCGGTAAGGATTTGAAACGGACAACAATATTCTGGTATCAAACCTAGGTCCGCATCGGTCACTTTCAAAAGATCAAAAAAGGAAGTGAGCTTTTGGCTGACATCCGCATGGTTGCCTATTCTTTGATTATTGGCTGCTAAAACACCTTCGTGTTGATAGAGCAACATTGAATAGGTTTCTGAAGTTCTTTTCAGTGCATTGAGATTGATTGTTAGTTCCGGAACTACATTATCAATAAACTTAAATTCCATTATCTGGTTGAGCGTTAATGATTACAATTTACATAACCATTTGATAAAGCTAATGAAAATAAATCTGCAAAACCAGATTTATTTGGTAACAGCCATTAATTGATAAAATTTATAATATATCTCTACTATAGCAATTCCCAAGCTCCAACATAGTAACCTTGCCAACATTAGGCAAATATCTAAAGCTGTATAATCATTGCTAAAAAATCAAATTATGAAACCCGCTATTCGATATGTTAGCGCAGCGCATGTCGAATAATTCTATTAACAAGGATTTTTAATCTTGCTTATACAGAAATCAGCATTTGGTAATGATGAGTAATTTCAAAACAACCAACCGCCCTGCAAAAAAATCAGGCATAAAAAAAGGTCTTAAATTTACATTTAAGACCTTTCAAAATTTCGGGGTCAAGTGTGTTACAAATTTCGAACCGTTTTATAGCTCAGTTACGCCGTATGGCCACTTTACAAGAAGAAATGGCAGAATTTGCCGATCTTGGAAAGAGATTTCTAAAAAACATCGAACCGCATAAAAAAGAATAAAAATGTAAGCGCCATTACAGTTTGACTTACCATCATTCTGATAACTAAGAAGTGATTTTAGCCTTCCTCTGGAAGAAACGCCGAGATTATATTAAACGGGCGTAATGTGGGATATAACAGGCGTTACGAAGGATTAATTTTAGTAACGGTCAATGCCGGTAATTTAAAGAAAATTCATCAAGGACCGATTATACCTAAACCAGCAATATCTCTATGATCAATTATTGTGAATCGTCTTGATGATCATCCAGCCACTTGATTACATCTGAAAATCAATTTATTATGCTTAAAACCTCATTATCGGAATTCAGGATAATATAGTTTGGAAATGTACTTATACTCAAATCCCGCGTTAGCGTAGCCGCACCTGGCTGTTGATAATTACGCCAAACATATCTATTTTTCAGCACATAGTTACGCCATTTTTCCAGATCCTTATCCGTTGAAATGCTGACCATTTCAGCATTTTTTTCATCTAAAATCCTCAAATTTGACAATACCTCTTTATGGTCCCTTATACAGGGAATACAGCTCAAAAACCAAAAATCAAGAATTAAAAACTTTTTTGTGAGCCGTGACCCAATCATAACGTGCCGATTTTTTTCTAAATTAAATGTGCGTTTTAAGTTATTTTTATAACATTGCAACGTTCCATGTCAAATTCACATATATCAAAATAAAATGAAAAAATACTTCTTAATTATTTGCCTATTTCTGCATTTAAGTGCTTTTTCTCAATCCAAATCTACAACTACAAAACTAGATCAAAATACAATCGTTAAAGACGAATCTGGGTCAGTTATACCTTACGCTAGTTGGCAAAAAATTATCCAAACCGGAGAATATTCAATCCGTCCAATTGAAAAGGGATCAACAGAATATCTTATCTACAAAATGAGTACCGAAGAGAAATTAAAGAGTGATGAAAGAAAAAAATCAAAAGTGGCGTTTTTGGCCAAACCACAACAAAGCGATGCTTTTAAAGAGGGCGAAAAGTTCAAGGGTGAAAGGATCACTGATATTAACGCCAATAAGTTCGACCTAAAGAAAATTGGGGATAAGATCTATGTACTTAATTTTTGGTTTATCAACTGTCCTCCTTGTAAAAAAGAAATCCCAGAATTAAATCAATTGGTTTCAAAATATGCAGACAATAAGGATGTCGTTTTTATTGCAATTGCACTTGACAATAGTGCTGATCTTAAAGCGTTTTTGAAGACTACACCCTTTAACTACAATATTGTTGACGATGGCAAATACTACACATCAAAATATGGAGTAAAAGGCTATCCAACTCACGTCTTGATCGGAAAAGATGGGTTAATTAAATTCAGTACTTTAGGTTTAGCGGAAAACACAGTTTTTTGGATAGAGAAAACGTTAAAAGACCAGACTGCAGGCAATTTAAGATAACATATCTTTATAGCATTGTATGATTGACGGAATAATTTTTAAAATTTGCAGTCAAACTCCATTAAGAAATCATTTAATGAATAAGCTTTGTTGCAAAATTTCTATTCTTTGAGTGTTTTATTTAAGTAGTCAATTGACTTATTTAATGAGGCATCAATCCCTGCAAGTTCATCCTTGATAGTTCGGCTTACATAAATATCCGGTTGGATACCTATACCAACAAACCGTTTCCCATCGGGATATAAATCCTCTTTTGCACATACTCTGGCTGTCCCTCCCCCTGGCAAAATAAAAGAGAAAGGTTGTCCCGTACTTCCACCTGTTGGCTGGCCTATCATCTTGCCCCTTTTCATCGAATCGAAAGCAATGAGGAAATCTTCTGCAGCAGAAAATGTACGTGGACCAATAAGAACCGTTACCGGATTGGTATAATGGCGATTATTTTTGTCTGCCTGCCATACTCCAGCTTCATTTTCGACCCACTCTGTAAAATTATGCCTAGGACTGTAGCGCTTAACCCGCGAGGCTGCTATTTTAAATGGTTTATCTGTCAATGTTGCAAGGATATTAAAACCTATTGAACCATCTCCGCCACCATTGTTCCTAATGTCGATGATTAGTGCCTTTGTTTTGCTGATCTCGACATACAATGAATCAAAACGCTTGACAACATCTATATCTTCAAAACTATTGATTTTCAGATAACCGATGTCATTTATCAATTTAAACTCTAGGGAAGTTGATGATTTGGTGTCCTTATAACCACTACGTTTTATAGACTGCTCCCATTTTTTTTGTTGGGGATTGATAAGTTCTAATCGGATATCTATGTTTTCAGTACCGCTCAACAAGCTATAGGAAAAAGTCCTTAACTCAAGATCTTGTGAAGTGGAACTACTTTGATAAGGCTGTACATACTTTTCAGCATAAGCTATTACCGGCTCCCCATTAATTTTCAAGATTTCCAATCCTGGAATAATGCCTGCTCTTCGTAGGCTATCACTATTGACCACTGTGATAAAAACCCTGCCCTCAATCAGTTCAGTCCTAATGGATGGTCTTGAGTAAAAATCTTTCGCCAATTCTTTAGGCGGATATACATTACTATGACCATCATGCAACTGTGCGTAAAACTTCTGTAAAATCTTATAATAATCAACTGTAGTTTTGGCAGCCCTTACCTTGGGAAGGAAATCAAAATAGGTCTGGTTCCAATCTACTGTCAACCGATCAAGATATACAAAATTGTATTTTGCCTGGGACCAGAGCAGGGAGAGTCCTGCTATTTTCTCATCTTCTGAAAGTTCATTTTGAAATGGCGTCTGTAATGCCAGATTTTTCCAGAGTGAATTCCTTAATTTAAACTTCTGGTAAAGTTCTGAATAACCTGGAAACTGCCGAAACCCAATTAGTGTAGCATCTTTATTTATAAATTCATAGAAAGAATTGCCATACTCATAGCTTGCACGCCAAGAGTTAAGAGCCTGCTGATATTGTCCGTTACGTGCATAGGCATTAGTTAGATCAAAGGTTACATCGCTCTTCCGATAACTAAGGTAATAATTTCCCTGTGCTAAAGCTCTTAACTGGGGTGAATTGAGGTATGGTAAAGTTTCTTCTAACATATTTATGCTTCCTTTAAGTTCAGCTTCAGTTGGAAGTTTCTTTTCCCACAACATTTCTGCTTCGCTTCTGATTTTTTGTATGGAATCAGCAATTTGGCCAGCTGATTTATAGCTATTTTGTGGCCACACAGCCAAAGAACATAATATTAGAAAAAAGGTAGTGGAGATTTTAGCCAAATTTTTCATTCTTCAGGTTTTCCAAATGACACAAAAAGTTTGAAAATGTTGCACCTCTCTGCAGATAAAAAGATAATCGATACATTTCGAAAGAAGTCGAAATGCTTACTTAAGATTATCAAAACAAAGCTTTGAATCTGTATTGAGAAAAAAAGAATTAGGCTAAAAGCTATTTTTATCGCAAAAAAAACGTTTACAGGCAAGTCAACGATGTTACAAATTTCGAACCGTTTTATTGCTCAGTTGCGTCGTATGGCCACATTAAAGGAAGAAATGGCAGAATTTTCGGACCTCGGAAAAAAAATTTTAAAAAAACATCGAACCGCTTAAAAATTGAGTTATTTTCAGTTAGGTTTTTGCGCAATTGTGAGGAAATGATATATAATTTGAAACGCTGATATCTTTGCATAAGCCGGAAACCATTAGCTTCACTAGTAAAATTGGGGAAACGTCGACAAACATTTTTGTCTAACCACAGGATGAACTAGTGCTTGATATGCTTTTTAAATTTACCTAAGCATTTGTATCAATGTCTTCGAGTAAGGTTTGCTCACTGGATTGAGATCCTTTTAAAAACTGTAAAACTTCCATTGAGCTCCATCACAACAGCCTGTATATCTCTATTTGACTAAGACGATATTTCCTGATTTTCCGAATAATTATCTTCTTCTCTAGTCAAACAAAAAATCCAGATTCTTGTATATTAATCATGAAAGTTAAGATGATGCTCATACCCCTGATATTCACAGTGGCTTGTAACAATACCAGTCCGAACAGGGGTTCAGGTGGTAATCATGTCGAAGACCATACCACCTTGGGTACTCATGCTATTGTTGATTCAGCTAAGGCTATAATAGATCAGTCTTTTTTGCTTCAGGAAAAGCTGGAAAGTGGAAAAATTACAGATTCAGCTTTCGCAAAACAACATTCAGCATTGCTACTGCATTATGAAAGTATTCATCAAGGTTTGTCACCGGCCGACAGGTCAACGATTTATCAATATAAACTAGAACGTGAGGCAGAATTTCAAAAACGCACTAAAAAGACTAATGCTCAAAAATGGGAATAAAGCCAAATGATATACAACCTGTGCAACAACCGCCAGGTAAGCTAGCAAATGCATTTATCGCATTGTTTGACGTCTTCCGATTCATTTTCCGCTTTTTTAAGGAGGCTTTTCTACCTCCATATGAATTCAAAGAACTTATGCGCCAATGCTATGAAATAGGTTATCGTTCAGCATTGTTAATCTCAACCACTGGCTTTATCACGGGCCTTGTTTTCACAAAGCAATCCCGCCCCTCACTGTCTGAATTTGGTGCAACATCATGGCTGCCATCTTTGGTTGGAATTGCATTGTTGCGAACGCTTGCACCACTGCTTACCGGCTTAATTGCCGCAGGTAAGGTTGGCTCCAGCATTGGAGCCGAATTGGGCTCCATGAAGGTGAGTGAGCAAATCGATGCGATGGAAGTCAGCGCAACCAATCCATTCAAATTTCTGGTCGTTAGCCGTGTATTAGCCGCAACCATAACGATGCCAATACTCACCTTTTACACTGCAATGGTTGGCATGCTTGGTGCATTGCTGAACGTTTCGGTAAATGAAGGTACAAGTGCAACAACGTTTTTTCAGAGTGCGCTGGAAAGCATCACTTTTCTAGACATTATTGCATCAACCATCAAAGCGATATTATTCGGCTTCACCATAGCAATTGTTGGTTGTTACCAGGGATATAATTCCTCAAAAGGAACAGAAGGGGTCGGTAAAGCCGCTAATTCTGCGGTTGTGACCGCAATGTTTCTGATATTTATTGAAGAGGTGATTTGTGTACAGATTTTCAGCTTATTTAATTCCTAAGGCATGAACATAAAACCACAAACCGACCTGAGCACTGAAAAGGTTATCGAGATTAAAGAACTCTCCAAGGCATTTGGTTCTTACACTGTACTGGAACGTGCATCGCTCGATTTATATAAAGGGGAAAACCTGGTCGTGTTGGGCAAAAGTGGCACGGGCAAATCTGTATTGATTAAGATAATTGTTGGCCTACTAAGCCCCGATAGTGGTATGGTAAATGTACTTGGACAACGCATTGATGACATCGCTTACGAAGATTTGCTTAAACTGAGGTTAAGGGTGGGTTTCTCTTTCCAGAATAGTGCTTTATATGATAGTATGACGGTTAGGGAAAATTTAGAATTTCCATTAGTACGAAACCGACGGGGCATGAAAAAACAGGAGGTTGATGCCTTGGTGGAGGAAATGCTTGATGCAGTAGGTTTGCTTCAAACCATTAATCAAATGCCATCTGAATTGTCTGGCGGGCAACGTAAACGGATTGGTATTGCCAGGACTTTAATATTAAAACCTGAAATCATGCTATACGATGAGCCAACTGCAGGCTTGGATCCGATTACCTCAAAAGAAATCAATAAGCTCATTAATGACGTACAGGAGCGATACCATACCAGCGCCATAATTATTACGCACGATTTAACCTGTGCAAAGGAAGTGGGTAATAGGGTTGCAATGCTGGTGGACAGGCGTTTTGACCGACAGGGAAGTTTTGATGAAATATTCAATGCAGATGATCAACAAGCCAGACCATTTTTTGATTATAATTTTATCCGTTAAGACATGAATGATAATAGAAAAAAAATTACAGTAGGAATTTTCATTGCCATCGGGATACTGATATTTGTGGTGGCAATATTTACTTTGGGCAGTCAAAAGAAAACCTTCGTAAAAAGTTTCAATCTGAGTGTCGTTTTCAACGATATTCAGGGATTGAAGAAAGGCAACAACGTTTGGTTTTCTGGTGTTAAAATCGGAACCATCAAAAAAATTGATTTTTATGGTTCATCACAAGTAAAGGTATTATTGAGCATTGAAGAAGATGTACATAAATATATCCATAAGGATGCCGGGGCCAGTATTGGTGCAGATGGATTGATTGGAAATAAGATTGTCGTACTTACAGGCGGTACACCAAAGTTTCCATTTGTTGAAGATGGGGACATGCTGAAAGTAAATACTTCACTTTCGACTGACGACATCATGAAAACACTTCAGGTAAACAATAAAAACCTGGTAGATGTAACATCAGATTTCAAATTGCTTTCAAAAAATCTGGTTGACGGAAAAGGTGCAGCTGGCGCATTGCTCAGTGATGAAACATTAGCAAGAAACTTTAAAGCCATGGTTTCAAACCTCAACCAGACATCAGCCATAACTGCCAAAGCTGCTGTAGAGCTGCGTGAATTCAGTAAAACCATCAATACTAAAGATGGACTGATGAATAAAATGCTTACGGACACTGCAATTTTTGGCAAGCTGGAACAATCGGCTGCTCAACTTCAAAAGGCCACACAATCTGCAAGCGGCATGGCTGCTAATCTGGAAACCGCCTCATCTAAGCTTAAAAGCAATGATAACACAGCCGGATTACTTCTTAATGATGCCGAAACAGCCAGACAGGTTAAATCGATTATGGTTAATCTGGAGAAAAGCAGTAAGAAACTGGATGAAGATTTAGAGGCACTGCAGAGTAACTTCCTGCTCCGAGGTTTTTTTAAGAAGAGAGCCAAAGATTCTCTTAAGTTGAAAAACAATTAAACGTTTAATGAAATCATTTGCATCGTCAGCTATAACTTGCAGAAAAGACGACAATTAAGTAAAGAGTATTTTAATAAAAATAAAATAGCATATTATAGCAAAAACTTTTTCGGTTCAAGAACAGTTTATTCACATGCATGGATTAGTTAACCATTGCAAGACAATTTTTCTATCATTATTACCCGGAGCCACCATATTTTTGGTGGTTCTTTTTGCATCAGATTTGACAGCACATCATTGTTAGTGGACTGATGATTTTAAGTCTAGCTCATATTCTTTCCGTCCTTGATGTGCAATCTTCTAAAAATAAAGCCGGAAAGGATGGTGAGGCTGCCAATCATTAAAAAAGTATAGCTAAATGCCTGATGCACACCGTGGCTTAGTATTGTGGCATCACCCTGAAAGATTTTCAGCACTATCAATCCAAAGGCAACGCCGAAACCAATAGCAAGCTGCTGGTTAACTGATACCAGCGAATTTCCGCTGCTGGTATGGTATAATCGTAAATCGGCAATTGAGATGGTATTCATTGCAGTAAATTGTATCGAATTGAAAAATCCAAGTAGGGCAATAATGGGTAAATAATAATAAAGGGACTCGTTAATAATAGGTAAACCCATGCAGCAAATTAATATACCTATAATAAAAGTATTGACCATCAATGTTGAACGATAACCAAATTTCCCAAGAATTTTTATCACTTTAGATTTGCCTAGCATTGCGGTGAGCGCCATTGGAGCAACCATCCAGCCGGATACCACTGCGGATTGGTTGTAGGCGATTTGCACCATCATAGGTAAAAGCAGTGGTATAGAACTAATACCTAGTCTGGTTGCTAAATTTCCTAAAATCCCTACCCTAAAGGTTCGCACCTTAAACAAATTCAAAGGGAATATCGGATTATTATCTGTTTTCGCATGTCTGTAGTAAAAATAAAGGAACATGAAGCCCAGTGATAATATAAATAATGCCGGGGTTACATATACTTCGCTTCCAAACAGTTCCAGTGCGATAGAAAGTGTTAAAGAAGCAGCGGCAAATATTAGAAAACCCCTCAGATCAAAATCAATCACCGGTGATTTATAATCGGGCATGTATTTCAAACTTAGCACAACACCAATTATACTCATTGGGATATTGATGAGAAAAATCCAGTGCCAGGTAAAATAGTCGACCATATATCCGCCAACCAAAGGGCCAAGCACAGGGCCTATTAAGGCAGGAATAATCGCGAAATTCATGGCATTTAACAGATCTTTTTTAGCAAAGGTTCTGATTAGTGCAAGCTTGCCAACGGGTGTCATCAAGCTTCCTCCAAGCCCCTGAATCATTCTGGAAAGCACAAGCTGGGTTAGGTTTGTAGAAAGCGAACAAAATAACGAACCTAGTCCAAATACAACCAGTGAAAAAATAAAAACTTTTTTGGTTCCAAATTTATCTGCCAAAAATCCGCTGATGGGCATAAATACCGCAAGCGTTAATACATAGCCAATAATGGCATTCTGCATATTTAATGGGGATTCATTTAAATCGGATGCAATAGCGGTAAGCGATGTATTTAAAATCGTGGAGTCCAGCATCTGCATAAAAATAGCAGTAGCTAAGATCACGGGAAGCATCTTTTTTGTATCTCCAGAATTTATAGAAGGTGGTGAGCTATTCATATTGCTTTCCAAACGTACAAGGTTCGCAATGTAAATTAAAAAATCTAAAATAGCCTTTCAACTTTTCGGGAATTAACAATCGCAAACGTAATAAGTTAGTTTGCAAGTTATCTTGAAATTTATCTCCTTTCGGTAGATATGCTCTTTAGGGAACTTCTGATGGATCTATTGGTAATCTTGGAGATGTATTGGAACTGGATTGAATGTTACGGCCAATATTCCCCTTGTCAAAATGATGATGTTTGTAAAAGTTTTCCCGGTCAAGCTCTATAATATCTTCTTCCAAGCGTAGTGCAGCAGGGCTTCCGATAATAGATCTTATCCTATCCTCCATTTCATGTGTTACTTCTCCGCTGATGTACCTCGGCATCAATGATAACTGTTCTTGATGTAAATCAGGTAAAACAATTAAATCCTCGTCGCTGGCGATATTAACCAAGCCAATCGGAATAATGATAGCCTTTTCATCTGCGTTAAGCCCCGGCAATAATTCGATAATCAGGTAACGAATGGTATTATTTAAGGGATCAAAAAGTAAATCTCTTACACGTCCAATTTTTTGATCACTTTCATTTTGTACGCTCCAGTCGCTTACATCAGTGCCACCATTTGTTAAAACATAACCGGATGAAGAAAACTCTTCTAAATTGCTATACTGGATTGGTGTCGTATTCATGGGATTTATAAAATTTTTGGATGTTACATCAAGAACACAATGCGCAAAAAATGGTTTTCGATAATTTTAAAATTCATCCAAACTCGTATCTCCTTTGTTTAAATCGAAATATGCTTCAAAACTAATTGTCCTGAATGAATGTTCTCGAATTGAAATAAACACAATGCTTAATAAAAATCTCAACATCCCGAAAACTTTAGCAATTACAATAATTGCAACACTATTCGTATCCTCTACGGTTTTAATATATAATTTTAAGCGCAGGCGTCGCAAATTATCAAGTAAATGGACAGGAGTTGCAACGACTGGTTATGTATTCAATCTAATCAAAAATGCGGATAGCATTAAGGTATCTGTGGTCCCGAAAGGAAAGTACTATAAGGTATACCTTAATGATAAATTGTCGGGTAAAATGTGGCAGGATGCGCAGGGATTGCAATGGAATACCAATAGCAAGTCACTTATTCCCCTGGCCTCACGAATTGCTGACCAGATAAATAAAATTTTTACCCGGAAAGGTTTTTCTTCAATCCTTCAAGGGGCCTATCCAGAAATATTAAGTGCAAGATGGAGTGGAGATGAAACTTTGGAAATTTTACTGGAAGAAAAGACAGATGTTGAAGTGTTTGTAACTTTTTTTAAAGACGAAGTATTAAATCTTGTTGATTTTGAGGAACACCTCGATATTTTAGTCAAGACAAGAGGTAAACAATACTTTACACTAGTTAGCTTGAATTAGCATGCCGTTAGATGGCTAATGAGTGTTAGGTAACGACTACCTAAATTTAAAACTAATCTATCCACAGTAGGTTTTGTGAATGTGGAAAAGCAATGGAAGTTGTTTGATAATTTTGAAAACAAACTTCTACAGATAAGCAATCAATGTGCCTGTTAAGTTAGTTTGATGCGTACGGGGCCTTTTATATTATCAATGTCTACGGGATTTCCTTTTTGCGTGATAACGATTTTACCCTGTTTCTGTAAATCTATCGCAACGGCTAAAACTGCCGCCATATGTGTCCGCCAGTCATCAGGAAATAAATCCCTGGCGATTTCCGACGGACAAGTGCTTTTATCTGCTCCGCGAATTTTAGCTGTAGATAATATAGCTGTAGCAATATCTGGAATACTTTGCATAGACCATTAACCATTTGAAAGGCAGATTGCTTTTAATCTGTTAAAAATTATTTTCACAAAATGGATTTCGAAACTGCACCTTGAGATGCATGACAAGCGTAGAAGATATTTTCAACGAGGCGCATTTTACATTTGATAGGCAGCATTAAGATGTAGTGTATATACTTGAAAAAATTAAACAGGCAGCAACTATAAATTAAACTGCCTGTTAAAATCAAATTTTGCATTCAGGACGCTTAACCCCGTACTTATAACAACTCGTTATACCGGTTTTAGTTTCCACTTTTTCACAACCTTTAGCACTGTATTTGTATTTATCTTTTATTCATTGCTTTCAAAACCGCCGCTGTAACAAGGGCGCCTGTGAGGTAATAAGCAACTGTAAGCACTTTTGTTTTTGCAGATTTGGTAACCGGGCGATCATTCAGCCCCATTTTATCGGGTAGATTAACTGCACCCAACCCTGCCGATAACCCAGAAACAATCGCTCTTGAAGTAATAAACTTAGCACTACCGGCTCCAATCAAGCTATAATAAATCGCATTGGAAATTACATCCGAAGCAAGGGTGGCTTTATACAGTTTATTTTCGTTACTTATAGCTGCACCAAAGCTGCCCAGTACTTTATTTAGTGCTTCTTCTCCCACCAAATCAATGCGTGGCATATCTGCATTTAAGTGCTTCAAGCTTTCATGTAATATATTTAAGGATAGTGCACCAGCCAGGCCGGCAATAATATTTTTCACGATTTTCATAACTATTATTTTTTAGGTTCGCTTTTGTATATTCTGTAAATGATTGTTTTTATGGCAATAGCCAACTAACAAATAACATGCAAAAAGCAAAAAAAGGTTTATCTTTTTTCAGATAGATTTCATGGTGTTTATTATCAAAGCGGATAAGTCAAGTAATTCAGCAGAGGGATTTTTAAAACCATTCAGAAAAATAACGGTTATATAACCACAACAAAATTAAATACAATGAAAAAATTAATTTATGCAATGGCGATTCCTGTAATTGCTTTTAGTATGCAGGCTTGCAGCGGAAACAAAGATGCGAAAGATACTGCAGATAGTTTAAACATGTCTAAAGATACGACAACTAACGTAGCAGAAACTGGTGGCATAGCAGTTGCTGAGGGAGATTCTAAATTTGCCACAACAGCGGCAGCTGGTGGTATGGCAGAAGTTGAAATGGGCAAACTAGCGCTTGAAAAAAGCACAAATGCACAGGTTAAAGATTTTGCGACTATGATGGTGGAAGACCATGGCAAAGCCAATACGGAACTGATGTCAATCGCATCGATGAAAAACATTACCTTACCAACAAGCGTTGATGCTGATCACCAGAAAAAAATGGATGATTTGAGCAAAAAAACAAGCGCAGACTTCGATAAGGCTTATGTAGATGCTATGGTTGATGGCCATAAATCGACGCTTGATTTAATGGAAAAAGAAGCAAAGGATGGTGAGGATGCAGACTTAAAAGCTTTTGCATCTAAAACTGCACCAGTGGTTAAAACTCACCTTGATAAAATCGAGATGATTAAAAAATCAATGAAATAAGTTTACCAAGATTTCGAACAAAAAACCCGGCTTATGGCCGGTTTTTTTTTTTTGTTGGTTTAGTTCTTAATATAGGCCATGTAGAAGCAAGGTCTTAAATCAATTCTCCTTTCGCTCTGTATGTTTTTCGTTTTATGGAACATCTTGCTAAAGAAAAGTATTTATCAACGATGGAAACTTTTTACTCCTTGATGGGGTTAGCTATGGTATGAATTTGAACTCCAATACAAATATTTATCGCACCGTTACTTCAATTGTACTTTATACTGCCGGACTGATTATTTTACTCTGGTTCCTCTTTAAAATCCTAAGTGTTGTCTTGCTGGGTTTGTTTGCCTTGGTATTGGGGCTGATTATTAATGCACCGGTAAGCAAACTCGAAAAAAAAGGAATGAAACGCTGGTTGGCAAGCTTAGTTGTATTTTTCATTATTTTCGGAATTTGTGCATTGCTTGGATGGATGGTTGTTCCGCATTTGAGCGACCAGTTGGATGTTTTGATTGGGAATCTTCCAAAATATTATTCAAGTGTGATGGGTTATCTGCAATCTTTACTCAAAAAATTCCCTGAGCTTAGTCGAGAAGTTAATGAAGGCGGACTCTCTGTTTCATCTGCGATGCCATCTATTGGCAGTACTGTTCTAGGGATTGGAAACTTTTCATTTACCGTATTGGGAGGCATTTTTGTGTTCATCGTTTTTCTTTGTATGGTTGTTTTTTTTGTTGGCAATCCGCGTCCAATTATAGGCCTATACCTAACGGTTTTTCCGCCTCAACAACGAGATAAAGCAGAAAAAGCCTTAAAACATACTTCAGTGATGCTCGTTGGCTGGATGAAATCCAATTTGATTGGTGGCGCATTAGAAGCCGTAGTGGTTTATACTTTTTTAACCTTGATGGAAGTTCCTGGTGCGCTGGTTTGGGCGGCACTTGCCTTTTTCTCTGAACTTATCCCAAAAATTGGCTTTTACATTATGGCCATCCCTCCTACTTTAGTTGCACTTTCTGTTAGTCCGGCAACCGCCTTTTGGTGTCTTGTGTTTTTTCTTCTACTCAATGAGCTGGTCTCTGATTTTTTGATGCCAAAACTGCGTTCCTCAACAATGAATATTCATCCGGTTTCCTCCCTGTTCTTATTACTTGCAATGGGTACCGCATTCGGTCTAACGGGTGCTTTGCTGGCTACTCCTCTTGCAGCGATAATAAAAGCATATTACCAGGAATTTTACCTCTGCCAGTTTGAAAAGGATGATAGTGTGGAATCTCGTACCGATGAAATTTTATATGTGCAGGCGGAAGGTAGCGAAACCAAGAAAAATAATGCCGGCTAAATCACCGTATTTGCATATTTTTCAATACACAAACCACAAGCATCACCAGAAGGTTTCAGTGATAACGCTGTATTCCCGATTTGTTTATCGGCTCTTGTTATTCTCTACAGAAGTAAGTTTTTTGTGAACCATTAGCTTATGCAAAGGTTATCTATAAAAAACCTGAGTGATGAAAGAAATTGTAAACGGTTTGAAACTCCTGCTTGGAGACGAAGTAAAAGATCTTTATCGATATAACCAGATAGAACTAAATTTGATGCTTTTTAAGCCTGAAGATTTAGATGTGGTATATGCACTGACAGAAAATTACGTTCTCCAAATCGCAGCGCCCGATACCCTGGCTCGGATAAACTTTATAAATGATAAAGAGGAAGTTTTAAAATCTCTGTCACTTGTTCAATAAGAATACTGCAGCAACTTACTATAAATCTAAAAAACGCAGGTTGAGGTATTAATGCTACACATCGCAAAGCACAGCTCAGTTTCTTGGCTAAGCGCACGCTCTAAAAACTAATCGGGGCACGCCATATTCTTCTTTAAACATTTTATAGAAACCTTTATTCATGGAAATTTGTTGTGCCAATGGATATATCATGCAAATAAACATTAATCAAAGAACAATTGGCCTGAATTTTAAAAACGGCCAAGCTGAGCTCTGGGTTTGGGCGCCAGAAGCAAAGGCAGTCAAACTTATTATACCATCAAGAAGCTTAAGTCTTATCCTTGAGCAAAAAGAAATGGGTTATTGGATGCTTTCAAATATTGAAATATCACCAGAGGAAGATTATCACTTTGAACTTATTTCTGAAAATAATGGCGAACAAAAATCCAAAGAATACCCTGATCCCGCCTCCATTTTTCAGCCTGATGGAATTCTTGGCTCATCAAGGTCATATGATCAAAGCAAATATCAATGGCAGGATTCAGGTTGGAAAGGCATGGCCTTAGCAGAATTTATCATTTATGAAATTCATGTTGGAACCTTTAGCCAAGCGGGTAATTTTAAAGGTATCGAAGAAAAACTCGACCATTTAGTAGATTTAGGCATTACCGCTATTGAACTGATGCCGGTTGCACAGTTTCCCGGCAAACGCAATTGGGGTTACGACGGAGTTTTTCCTTTTGCTGTGCAAAACAGTTACGGCGGCGCTGATAGCTTGAAGCAACTGGTGGATGCCTGTCATGCCAGGGGATTGGCAGTTATCCTCGATGTGGTGTACAATCATTTTGGACCCGAAGGAAATGTCGCACCAAATTTTGGACCTTATTTTACCGATAAATATAAAACCCCCTGGGGACCAGCTGTTAATTTTGACGATGCATGGAGTGATGGGGTACGGGATTTTTTCATTGAAAACGCCTTGATGTGGTTTCGGGATTTTCACATTGATGCCCTGCGCCTCGATGCGGTTCACGCCATTAAAGATTTTAGTCCAACGCATATCCTGACCTCAATTAGTGAACAGGTAAACCAATTGTCGCAGCTTTCCGGAAGAAAACATTATCTGCTCGCAGAATTGGATCTGAACGATAAACGCTACATTGACTCACTTGAAAAAAAGGGTTACGGCATGCAGGGGCAGTGGGTTGATGAATTTCATCATGCCCTTCGCATAGCTACCGGACAACAGCCTTTAGGTTATTATTCAGATTTTAATGGCCTGGAAGATTTAGCGAAAGCTTACAATGATGCTTACGTATATACCGGAGCTTATTCTCCTCACCGCAAAAAGAAATTTGGTCTGCCTACAGATAATCCTGGTGAACAGTTTATTGTTTTTTCCCAAAATCATGATCAGGTTGGCAACCGGATGCTCGGGGAACGGAGTAGTCAGTTAGTCAGCTTTGAATTGCTTAAAGTTATGGCCGGCGCAGTATTTTGTGCACCTTTTTTACCATTAATATTTATGGGGGAAGAATGGTCGAGCAACCAGCCTTTCCAATATTTCATTAATCATAGCGAAACTTCACTTATCGAAACAGTACGAAATGGGCGCAAAGCGGAATTTGCCGACTTTCATACAGAAGGTGATTTGCCAGACCCGGCATCTGAAGAAACTTTTAATCGCTCAAAGCTCGACTGGAATAATCTGGATAAAATTAAACATGAGCAGATGTTTGATTATTATAAAAAACTGATTAAACTGAGAAAATCAAGCCCTGCCCTACAGCCCGATCGTAAAAATTCTTCAGCCAAAGCCCATTTAGATAAAAACCTGCTTTTAGTTCGTCGGGAAGCTTCGGGCCAGCAGATGATATGCATCCTTAATTTTTCTGATTCCAACCATGAACTATCGTTTTTGGGAGATTTATCGGGTTTTAAATTGGCACTGACCTCTGCATCTATCCAATTCGGAGGCTCCATTCCGATAGCGAATACTACTAACATTCCAAAATCTATTCAAGCACAATCCATATTAATATTTACACGATAAATGACCATACCTGTTTCTACTTACCGCATCCAGTTCCATAAAGGTTTTACTTTTAAAGATTTTGAAAAAATTCTTCCTTACCTAAACAAACTAGGTGTGGATACCATATACGCTTCGCCTATTTTTAAAGCTACGCCGGGTTCCACTCATGGCTATGATGTAACCTGCCCGCTTGAGATTAATCCCGAAATCGGAACTGAAAAGGAACTGTTCGCACTGTCTGCAAAACTCAAAAATTTCGGCATGAAATGGCTTCAAGACATCGTACCAAACCACATGGCCTTTAACCCACAAAATAGCTGGCTGATGGATGTGCTTAAAAATGGTCAGAAGAGTGTATTTTCAAATTATTTTGATATCGATTTCAATGCCGGCGATGGTAGGCTAATGGTGCCATTTCAAGGTCAATCACTTATCGATGCCATTGAAGATCGTGCCATTCAAATTTGTGCAAAAGATGGCGACTTTTTTGTTCAATCGGGTGAAGATTATTGGCCAGTTAATCCAGCCACGGCGAGGGCGCTAAGCAATGCCAATCTGGCAAACCTCAATACCTCTTCCGAATCGCTTTTACGGATAGTTGAAAGCCAGCATTACCGTCTTTGCCACTGGCAGGAAACCGATGAAAGGATAAATTACAGGCGTTTTTTCACCGTTAACAGCTTAATCTGCCTGAATATTCAACTGGCAGATGTATTTGATCATTACCATCATTATATTCTTTCTCTTTGCCATCAAGGTATTTTTCAAGGCTTAAGAATTGATCATGTCGATGGGCTGTTTGATGTGGAGGGCTATTTGAAAAAGTTAAGTTCTAAAGTAGGTCAGGACTGTTATATCGTTGTCGAAAAAATTCTCGAACAGGAAGAACAACTTCCTTCAAGCTGGCCGGTGGCGGGTACAACTGGCTATGAGTTTTTATCGCAACTCAACAATCTATTTACTAACCGTGCAGCCGAAAAGGCTTTTGATGAAACTTATTTTCGTTTCACGGGGAAGCATCAATCTGCCCAACTGTTGATGAAAGAAAAGAAAAGGGCAATTTTAACGCAGCATATGCAAGGTGAGCTGGAAAATCTATGCAGGCTTTTTTATGATTTGAACCACAATTATGATTTTTCTTTTGATAGAGATGATTTTAAATCCGCACTCGCTGAGCTACTGATTGCCATACCGGTCTATCGTTATTACAGCTATGATTTTCCAATGCAAGGCGAAGACCTCGAATGGCTTTTATCAATCATTGATGAATTAAAGGCTAATAAGTTGCAAAGCAAAACAGCTAGCATTATAGAAGATGTTTTTATTAATCGGCCTTTACAAGCAAATAAAATTTATAATCAACAACTGAGCGCATTTTACCAGCGCTGCATGCAGTTTAGCGGTCCTTTGATGGCCAAAGGTGTTGAAGATACCCTGATGTTTACTTATAACCGCTTTACCGCACATAATGAAGTTGGGGATTCTCCGCTTTATTTCGGCGCCGGTATAGAAGATCTTCATGCAAAAATGCAGGAGCGTTTTAAATTCTGGCCTCATGCCCTCAGCGCAAGTTCCACCCATGATACCAAACGGGGAGAAGATTTCAGGGCGAGGTTAAATGTGCTTAGTCATGTTCCAAAACTATGGGAGGAATTTGTGATGGAATTAAAGGCTGTGATGGAAAAGGATGAAAAAAGTTTTCCAACCTTGGCAGCTGTTCACTTAAATGACTTTTATCTGCTGATTCAAACCCTGATTGGAGCTTTACCTTATGAAGACTTCGAGATGGAAGGTTTTGCATTAAGAATGGATGGTTTTATTGAGAAGGCTGTTCGCGAAGCAAAGAAAAGGTCAGATTGGGCTTCGCCTGATGAAAATTATGAAAAAGGTTTACAGTCGCTTAGCCGAGCAATGCTCCAAACGGATAGCGAAATCTTCAGAAAGATACAGAATTTCATCGCAGGCATTCAAGATTATGCCATCCTGAACAGTTTAGGACAGCTACTTATTAAATGTACGGCACCTGGCGTTCCTGATTTTTACCAAGGCAGCGAAAGATGGGATTTATCTCTCGTAGACCCGGATAACCGTCGTGCCGTTGATTTCGAAAGCAATATTTCTAGCTTACATTCTGCAAGTGAAACCAAATCTATAGGGGAATTATGGACAGAAAGGTTAAGCGGGAAAATTAAAATTGTGCTTGCTTCCCGCCTGCTTAATTTCAGAAAAGAACATGCTAAACTCTTCAGCCATGGACGATACATACCGCTAAAAACCAAAGGAAAGTATTCAGCTCAAATATTCGCCTTCGCCCGTGAATGGAACGGGCAATGGATAATTACGGCCCTGCCACTTGGAATGGCTAAATTATCAGGAAGTGGCGAATTTAATGCCAAGCAATTTGACTGGGTTGATACTGAAATTCTCTTACCGCTAGGTGCTCCCCTCGCTTGGCGAGATTTGCTCAGTGGTACGGATGGGCATAAAGATATTTTAAATGAGGGGATTTTAGCTGCGCAGTTATTTGAGGATTTCCCACTGGCGATGATTGCTTTAGTTAACCAGAAACCAAAAAGGTCGGCTGGCGTGTTGCTGCACCTCAGCTCCTTAAACTCAGAATTTGGTGTTGGTGATATGGGCCGATCTGCCCGTAATTTTATCGATTTCCTGCAAAAAGCCAAACAGCATTACTGGCAGATTTTACCATTAAACCCAACTAAAGCCGCAAACGGGCATTCTCCCTATTCAAGTGCTTCGGCAATGGCCGGAAACACTTTATTGATTGACCCATGGATGCTTTGCGAAGCAGGTTTTCTATCAGTAGATGATCTGGAAAAAGCAATGCTACCACAAATTGGCGATGTTGATTTTGATCGTTCGGAAGAAAATAAATGTGCACTGCTAAAAAAAGCCTTCCAGGCTTTTGAACGCTCCACAGGTTCAAAACTGAAAACAGAATTTAAAACCTTTTTAAACGAGGAAAATTATTGGCTGGCTGATTATGCCCTATATGCAGCCATTAAAAACCATCAGCAAGGCCAGGAATGGTATCATTGGTCTGATGAGTATAAATTCCGGGTGGCAGACGCGTTGTCCAGTTTCAAAACAGACTATGCCAAAGAAATCGAAGAAATTTGCTGGTTGCAGTTTATTTTCTTCAGGCAATGGCATGCCCTGAAAGTTTATGCCAATGAGAAAGGCATACGCATTATCGGCGATTTACCTTTTTATGTAGATGAAGATTCGGTGGAAGTATGGACCAATCCTTGTTATTTTTTACTCGACGGGGATTTGAAAAAATTACAGGTGGCCGGTGTACCGCCTGATTATTTTAATGCTTCAGGGCAGCTCTGGGGCATGCCAATATTCGATTGGGAAGCGATGAAAAATGATAATTACCAATGGTGGATTGGCAGACTGAAGCAGAATCTTAAACTTTATGATATTTTGAGGTTAGATCATTTCAGAGCCTTTGCAGCCTATTGGCAAGTACCTGCAAGTGATAAGGATGCTACTAGAGGTGAATGGGTTAAAGGGCCGGGTGCTGATTTTTTTGAGGTAATAAAAAAACAGTTCCCTTCAATGCCTTTTATCGCGGAAGATTTAGGTGAAAGTGCGCCGGATGTGGATGCGCTCATGCATGCTTTTGATTTACCGGGAATGAAGGTATTGCAGTTTGCTTTTAGCGAGCAACTTCCATCTTCGCCACATGCACCACATAACTTTCTCTCGCCAAATACGGTTGTCTATTCGGGTACGCATGATAATAATACGGTTAAAGGTTGGTTTAATTTAGAAGCTGACGACAAAACCCGCAAGCGTGTTTCCTTATATACAGGTGTTGAAGTTTCTCAAAAGAGCATTAATCAGGTTATGCTCAGGATGTGCTATAGCTCTACCGCTAATCTTGCCATTTTACCCATGCAGGATATTTTATCGCTTGATGAGTTGGCTCGGATGAACGTACCCGGCACAAATCAGGGTAATTGGACCTGGCGAATGCGTCCTGAAGATTTGCAAGAATCTTTGGCCAAAGCACTGGCCCTGGAAGCAGAGCGATATGGGCGGATTTAATCCTGTTAACCTCTCATAATTGAAATGAATATTACAAGCGGAGAGCGAACAAAACAGGCCGGCGTGTTGTTGTGATGGAATATTAATTTTTAAATGAAAAATTCTATCTACATCCTTGAAGATAACGAGGAGATTCTTGGACTACTGAGTGACATCCTGAAAAATGAAGGTTACCAGGTCAATGGCTACACGCATGTGGCGGACTTTAAATCTGCAATCCAGGTAGCAAAACCAAACCTTTGCCTGATTGATGTGGTATTGCCAGACGGTCATGGCATTAGCGTTTGCGATGACATCAAGCTCGACCGCTCAATGAAAAATATAGCGGTGATTTTACTTACCGCAAATGCTGAAATTTCAAAGATGAAATTAAGAAGCCGTGCGGATGACTTCATTGCAAAGCCATTTGAATTGGCGGACTTAATAAAAAGGGTAAATGCACAATTACAGTCCGCATGATATTTTTCTGCTGGTTGAGATAATTATACAGTAACCTGATCCTTGAAAAAACCATATTATTATAATCATAGTCTTATGAAAAACACTGAAAATCCGGAGCATATCAAGCAGCGCCTTGATGCAGCCATTGTAGAAGAAAGAAGGGACGAACAGGGGCAATTATCTTATGTAATTAAAAATGGACTTGATGTAAAGGAATATGCAGCAATTGCAAAGGCTGTTTTGGAAGCGGAAGGCCTTGTTGCTCACGATTTCACGGGTCAGGTAATTAATGAAACGACTGGCGAGTCTGCTCCTTTTCAATACCAATCAGGATGGCCACTGGATGGTCTGGGAGCAGGTGAATTGGAATAATCCAACCCATTTATCTTTTTAGATGAAAGTGAAGCATCATTTTAATTATTTGCTCTCAGTCGTTGAGTATTCTCGATATATGCTGGGTACATCCTTTATATAATCACTAATAACCAGCGTATTAACACCAAAGAAATGGGTATTAATGCACCAAACTTTAAAAAATTTCAGTGGTTGTTTACTCATCACCTTAAAAGACATAAACATGGCTACGAGTAAAACAGCTGCAAAGACAGCAAAAAGCACAGCAGATACAACTGCTAAAAAAACAGGGTCAAAATCTTCTGCGAATGGAAAACCAGCGAAGATAGAAAACAGTGAATTTCACGAATTTTTCGTTGATGAGCTTAAAGACATTTATTGGGCCGAAAAACACCTGGCTAAAGCTTTACCTAAATTAAAGAAAGCAGCAAGCAGTCCGGAATTAGCAGCGGCCTTTGATAAGCATACAACAGAAACTGAACAGCATATTAAAACGCTGGAGCAGGTTTTTGAATTACTGGATGAGAAAGCGGCCGCGAAGAAATGTGATGCCATGGCTGGTTTGCTGGAAGAAGCAGATGGCATTATTTCAGATACTGATAAAGGCACCATGATTCGCGATGCTGGATTGATTCTGGCCGCACAAAAGGTTGAGCATTATGAAATTGCAACCTATGGTACATTAAGGGTTTTTGCACTGAATATGGATCGTGAAGATGTGGCAGATCTATTGAACCAGACGCTTGAAAATGAGAAAGCCACCGACGTTGCATTGACCGAAATTGCAGAAAACAGCATCAACGCTGCAGCATCTGAGGAATAATTTGCACTACACTAAGGCCCTGAACTTTTAGCACTTACAACTGTCCAGCATGAAACTTCTTTTCTTCAAGGATAGTCTGCTAATATGTTCGCGTAACAAAAGGCACCAAAGTGTGCCTTTTGTTTATTCTTGAATTGATAGTCATGGTATCCGATCGGCTGAATTATTGAGTTCTGAGTTATGCATATGAGCTTTCTTGGATACCATATTGAGGGTTTGTAAGCTTCACTTTCCGGTGACAGGAATATGCATTGGAAGGCTTTAATTGACTCTGAAAGTAAATAACCGCTCGAAGAAAAAATTATTAGCCTTGTGCTAAAAGGCCGCTTTAAACCCACGAAGTCTGTCAGTGTGGAACAAAGTCCGGTGTCAAGTGAAGAATCTTAGAATATAACGTTTATATAATTCAGAAGTCAGTTTAGATTAAACTTATCCTATGAAAATTGGTAATTTGAATACAACAATAAGCGCTTGGACAACATTTTAAACTATCATAAGGACTTAATTTACATTATTACTTCTTCATTTATTAATTATTGAGAATGGTCAAGGCCTACCGGCTTTTTTTTGGTCATATTCCTTTTGCAGATCATTAATTTGGTCGTAATAGTTTTTCTTATCCATAAAAGCCTTAGGGTTGTAAGCACTGCCCAGCTTGCGTTTTTCAGTAAGATCGAACTGGATGCCATGCGATGCTACCCACAAATCGAATTTCAAATGCTTCATAGCGTTCAAGGTGTAAGCGTAATCTTTGGCGATATTTGGATAAGCGGGAATATCCGCAAAGTTTTTCTTCGTGACAATGGTGGGCATATTGGCGATCAAAACCCTGTACTTTCGGATTTTATCCCTAACATCAAATAAATAACTACACGAGCCTTTGGTATGCCCCGGATGATGAAGGATAGTTAATTTCATTTCACCAAGTGTGATAACATCAGCATTACGCAATACACGTTCAACTTTTACCGGTTTAAATAGGCGGACCTTTCCATCATGATCATAATCTGAAAGCCCACCATCAGCTACCACCTGCGCATCTGCGTAGTCAACCATCAGTTTAGCACCTGTAGCTTTCTTAATTTCAGCCATCGCACCCAGATGGTCATAGTGCGCTTGTGTAGTCAAAAGTATTTTGGTGTCTGAAAGTTTAAAGCCCAAAGCTTCAATGTTTTCTTTTATCAGCGTTGAGGATGATGCCAGACCGGTATTAATCAGTATATTGCCTTTCGACGTTATGATCAGGTAGCATGCAAGATCCGCAGTACCTATATAATAAAGGTTTCCAACAATTTTAAATGGCGGATAGGATCTTGACCACTCCGGATGCATTTCTGAGGAAGGCTCGACTACTTTTTGTGCCTGGGCCAGGCAGAAACTATGGAAAATTATCAGGAGCATCAGGTACCTTTTCATAACTGGAATTCAAAAGTCTATTTATTTTTTTTAATACTAACTATAAGCCAGGGAATTGCTGAACATTCAGTAAACATACCTTCAATATTCTTCTCTGTGAACACATCGGGTGCAGTTTTTTTGCAAGGTCTTGAATACAACCGAAGTAGAATCGGCATGGAATAGCGTAATTGAAGATTCTAAAGCGCTGAATTCATCTTGGTGCTTTCGACGCCCTTTGCGGAGTGCAGCTTTTCATTTAGACTTTTCAGCCTGGCAAAATCAACACCACTGGGCTTGACGGTGGTATTGGTTGCATAGGCTGTACCGTCTTTCTTTCGCCGAATAAGCTGAAGATCTCGTCTTAAGTGCTTAATGTGCGGTCTGCGGTACGACCGGGCCCGCTCAGCCTTGTCCGTGGCCTTATCGATTTCCTCAAGAACACGTTATGCCCTGATATTTGTGAAGCTGAATAGTATCAGGCTAGCACAAATGATTATATTTTTTTTCATAGTAATAAATGGTTATTGATGTTTATTAATCATGGGTTCTCGATTTATTTGTGGCTGGTTTAATCGGTAAGTACATGCCTCCAATTTTGATTTCGATTATGAGGGTATTACCTTCAAATTTGAGACTGCTGGTAAAGGTGTCTTTTACTATGTTTAGTTTACAAAGCAATACTGAATTGAATATGGCAACCTCTGCGCTAGGAGTTGTTTGCATTTATTGACGCTCATTTCTAACCCGTAGGCCATATTTATAAAGTTCATCATAGATACCAAAAAATTCGTCCTCGTCTTTTTCCAATAGCGAGGTATTGAAAAACAGAATAACCGCAACTTCCTTTTTCAGATCCGAAAGCATAAAAGTTCTTACACCCGGATCAGAGCCATTATGACCGATACGTGTTCCACCCAATTTAGTGGACCAGAAAATCCCTGAATTCAGTTGTTTTGGTTTTACATTCTCAGGCCTGTGCACATCATCAAACTGAAACCGGAGCATCTCCTGTACCGTCTTCTTCCGGAGAACCCGGCTGTTTTGAAATTTGCCATCGTTAAGCAAGCAGATAAAGAAATGGGACAGGTCATTAACAGATGTACGTACCCCACCATCGGGATAAGTGGTCATTCCATATAACGGAATTAATTGAACGCGACTTTCCACGTTTTTCTCATAAAGCTTAGTGTGCTTTTTGAGATCAATCTCGGAGAGGAACCAGCCTGAATCATACATCTTCAGGGGTTTAAAAAGAAATTCTCTACTGTAGTCGTTAAGTTTTTTACCTGTTCGAAGTTCAACGATGTAGCCGGCCAGCGCGGTACCGAGGTTTGAATATTCGCGATATGTACCCGGTTTGTGATTCAGGAAATTTTCTTTTGTATAATATTTACCACCGGGTACAAAATAATTTTGCAGCAAGTCTGAGAGCGCTAGCGGAGAATCTTTACCATTAATATAAAGGCTGTCGGTGTAAAACGGAAATCGGTCGTTAAGGGAAGATGTATGTGTCGCCAGGTCCCTCAGAGTAATCTTTTCGTTGGGAAAGAATGGGTTATGAATTTTAAAGGGCAGATAGGTATTGATGTCCTCATCAAGGGAAACCCTTCCCTGTTCCACAGCTTTCATCATGCATGCGCCGGTGATTGTTTTCGAAACCGATGCAATGTTCATAATTGTAGATGTGGTAAAGGGTATTTTGTTTTCCCGGTCCGCAAAGCCGTAACCCTTCGACCAAACCAATTGCTTGTCAATAATAATAGCCGCGCCGAGGCCTACCAGTTGGGCATCATTCATTCTTTTAAGTATAACGCTATCAATTGAAAATTTTAATTTTTCGGAGACTTGATTAGCTTGCTGTCCGTAGGAACGCATGCCAATCAGAATGTATAAGAATACAGTTATTACGATTAAAGGTGCTCTCATTTTGAGTGATTTTTAAAAAACTTAGGTAAAATTGAAATAAATTTTTCTGTCTTGAGCTTGGCGCTTTCATAAAAGTTTGAAGTAGGTATAGATATCGGATTAACAAGGATATTTCGGTTTCATACTTTATTTCGTGCTTTTCGGGAAGGATATTAAAGGTTCTGTCTCATTTTATGAGGATAACCTTTCGTTAGCTTATATTTGATCATGCCATTAATCGAAAAGATTGCTAGTTACAGCCTGACCCATCGTTTTAAAAGTCATGTAATTTTCTGGCTATGCGTCGCGGTAATTTTTATGAACCGCTACGATGCCGAGGATTACAGGCAATTAGATGTTGTACTTTACCGTCATATGTATTATATGTCAGTCACCATTCTGGCATCTTATTTCCTGGCTTACCTGGTCATTCCAAGGCTTATGCGGTCAAAAAATTATTTTGAGGTATTCATTTATTTTCTGGCGGGTTCTTACATGATATCTGCTTGCTCGCGTGTTGCTGTTATCTACCTGTTGGAACCGCTCATCAGAACTCGTCCTTTCGGTCAGGAATCACTCTGGCAAATTCTTACTGACCTGCCCAAATTAGTTACCCATTACTTCTCCCTGTCATTTTCTGCGGCGTGGGTATTTGCGTTTGTCAAACTGATCCGCGATCAGTACGTTACCCAACAGTGTGCCTTGAAACTGGAGAAAGAAAAAGCGGAAACGGAACTCAAGGCTTTACGAAACCAATTAAATCCTCATTTTTTATTCAATACGCTGAACAATATCTATTCACTATCGCTTATGAATTCCCCGGTCACCTCCAGTTCGATTGCCGGTCTATCAGAGATACTGGATTACATGCTTTACAGGTCCAACACAACCTATGCGCCGCTTTCCGGCGAAATAAAAATAATTGAGAATTATTTAATTCTTGAAAAGCTCAGATATGACGATCGCTTAAGGGTAAGCTTTGATCATAATGCGGAGAAAGAAATAAGCATTGCACCGCTGATCTTATTATCTTTAGTGGAAAATGCGTTTAAGCATGGTGCGAGTATTGATGCCGGTAGTCCTTATATCGCGATTTACCTCCGTCTGAAACATAATCGACTTACTTTTAAGGTCACTAACAGTTTCGTTGGAGGAGAAGAAACCGCCAGCAAGGGCATTGGCTTAACCAACATCACGCGCCAACTTGAACTGATTTATCCATCGCAATATCATCTCGATATAAAAAGAATCAACAACATCTATGAGGTGGAATTAGAAATTGATTTAAATGAAGTTTAACAAATTAGCTTTGGCCTTATGAAAGTAAAATGTCTTTTAGTGGATGATGAACCACTTGCTATTAAACTGATTCAAAACCATATCGCTCAATTGGATGCTCTGGAAGTTGTGGCTACCTGCTCGACTGCAGTGAAGGCGCTGGAGATCTTAAGAACCGTTCAGATAGACCTGATGTTCCTGGACATTAAAATGCCTCAGATGACAGGTATCGATTTTCTAAAAAGCTTAAAAGATCCGCCCGAGGTGATAATTACTACCGCCCACCGCGAGTATGCTGTAGATGGTTATGATCTTGATATTATTGATTATCTTCTCAAACCGATCACATTTGAGCGGTTTTTCAAATCTATTGACCGGTATTTAAGGTCCGTTAACCCGGATAACGCTGTCGCCTCAACAGCAATGCAAAAGAGTTACCTTTTTATAAAGTCAGGGTCTAGAAATCACAGGTTAGATACAGATGATATCCTATATATTGAAAGCCTCAAGGATAATATCGTTGTCGTTTTCGATAATGGCTCTATCACCATAAAATACAAGATCAGCGATCTGGAAGCGGATATTGTGACATTACCTTTGCTCCGGATTCACCGCTCTTTCATTATCAACGTTAATAAAATTGCCTCTTTTACCTCAAAAGATATTATGGTTGGTGGAAAAAGCATTTCCATAGGACCTAATTATAAAGAATATGTACTGAGGAAATTACAAGCTTAAGCTGAAAACACTGGCTTGGTAGCGTTTTCAATCCTTATACCAGCAACACATTTTATCATCCTGCTTATTTGATAGCATTCCAATAAAGGTCTACTGATCGAAGACTATTGATGTAAATGAGTCCCAGGCAGCTGCAATAAAAATAAATGGATTCTAACTGAACAAATTGTAAATGCCTTGAATCTTTTGGAATTTCAGCGTCATCTTTGATAGCTGATATTAATATTGTTATGGTAAAAAATGTGTTTAGCGAGACTGTTTCTTTGCACCAGATTATCTTTGGCTTGATAAATAAACCTCCTAAAGCGGACTCGATAATTAAATATTTTGCAATATTTTTGATTTGGCAAAAGTATCGCCCGAAAAACCAGCATGTACATTAACACAAATCATTTATTTAAAAATATCCATTATCCGGAACGCTACCTAACTGGCAATCTCTTTAAGACTTCAGGTGTTATCCTGGGGGTCATTTTGTCATTTCTGCTATTTTTTAAACCTTTTGGTGTTAACATGCCAGAACAAAGGTGGAATTATTTTTTTATATGTGTTATCCATGCGTTGGCGCCGGCAATAATGCTATATTGTTATTTTGCAATACTTAACTGTTTACGAGACCTTTCGGGATTAAAAGACTGGAAATTGAGTTGGGAATACGTACATCTAGGGATGGTTTTCTTATTAACAGGTATGGCTAACTTTTTGATGCGTGATATCATTTATTATAATAGAAATAATTGGTCATGGTTCTATTTAAAGGAAGAATTAATCAACAGCTTCGTTGCGGGCACACTTTTTTATTTTATGTTCAGGTTAGCCAGTTTCTATTTTCAATCTAAAAAAGGAGATCCATTCGTTCTACAGTTTACCCCATTGAGTGTTGAGCCAGAGAAGTTCGCTCCCCCATTAAAACTCTTTATCAAAACAAAGGTCAAACAAGACGATTTTAGTTTAATTCTTTCCGATCTTCTTTTTGCCAGGGCAGAGGGGAATTATCTTGAGCTTACGTGCTATCAGAATGGTCAGATCAAAAATGAACTTAAAAGGATTTCCCTTACCGCCTTTAATACTCAGGTTTCGCAACATCCTGGCTTCTTTCGTTGCCACAGGGCCTATTTGGTAAATATGCGTTGGATCGAAAATGTATCAGGCAACGCTCAAGGTTATCTGCTTGGTTTCAATTATACACAGACCAAGGTTCCGGTTTCAAGAGCTCAATTAGAAGATTTTAACAATCTGTATAAACAGCTTCAGGAAAATACTATTATTTGACTTTGTTGTCCGTAACAAAGGTTTGTTGCCTGCAACAGGAATTAAAAATTGCAATTTTGTAGGTTTAGTTTTGCAGTCGGAGACATCCAAAAATTAAATCTCCAGCAAATTTTATTATGTTATCAGCATCACAATCTGCAAAATCAGATAAACTCAATTACGTCAGTAATATTCGAGTACTACTAACTGTACTCGTGGTACTTCACCACATTTTCATCGCCTATAGCACTTCAAATGGTTGGTATTTCACTCAGAAAACTAACCATGTTGTTACCCTTTTGCCTATGAAGCTTTTTGTTAGTCTCAACCAATCTTTCTTTATGGGATTTTTCTTTCTGCTGTCCGCCTATTTTATCGGCCCATCTTTGGATAGAAAAGGTCTGCATCGGTTTGTTGGCGATAGATTGCTGAGACTGGGAATTCCTTTATTATTCTATTCATTTGTGCTTTCACCTTTTATCAGTTTTCTGGTTTTTTATTTTGCAAATGGAAACCACATCACATACTTACAATATTTATCCGGATACGATACCTGGGTTGACCCTGGTGTAATGTGGTTTGTTGCTGCCCTGTTGATATTTACGTTAATCTACGTGTTGGGTCAATCAACGATGAAAATCAGATTTAAGAAATCATTACCGCTGCCAAGGGTTGCTAAAATTTTGATATTTGCGGTTTTACTGGGTCTGGTGAGCTTTACAGTCAGGATTCTATTCCCTGTTGGGGTGGTGATTAAGCAATTGGGATTTCAATTAGGGCATTTCCCGCAATATATCTTACTGTTTATTGTTGGGCTGGCTGCACGACGAAATAATTGGTTTGATGATTTATCCCGAAAAACTGGTACTTTTTTTAAACGGTCTGCGCTTATAGGTCTGCTGTTTTTCCCGATATTTATTGTTCTTCAGATCAAATTGAAAATGCCGGTTTCGTGGTACTCTGGTGGTTTTCACTGGCAATCTTTACTATATGCGCTGTGGGAACAATGGATTGGCCTGTCTATAATAGTTGCATTGCTGAGCTGGTCGAAGTTTTCATGGAATTGCTCATCACCGTTGCTCGACAGGTTATCACGTTGCAGTTTTTCGGTATATATCTTTCATCCGCTGGTAATTGTCTGCCTTACACTCTGGGTAAGAAACTGGACAGCTGACCCAGCTATAAAGGCTTTGGTCGTAGCACCCCTTGCCATTATCTGTAGTTTTTTGTTGAGCTCGATTATTTTATTTATACCAATCGTAAAAAAAATCATATAATCACCAAATAAATTATCTTGTGAACTTGACATCAATCCAATCCTGATGTGAATCCTTTAAATTCTGGGCATCAGATTGTAGAAAATTTTTTCGCTAAATAATGGAAAATCCAAGGCCAGCGAATGATATTTTGACTAAAACTTCATTTTATAACGATTGGAGTTTCTTCATTTGAGTATAGGGCTTTTGTCAATATTAGCAGACCATAGCTGAGTCAATTATTAACAGCTGTACCTTTATCATTCATTTATTTCGTAAAACTATTCCTCGCTTTCATCAACCTGAAGTAAAAATGCATCAGAAGACTGTAATTGAAAAAAGGTTGTTGAATGCATTATAAAAACAATGACTTTGCGATTGAATTTCCGATAACGCTACAGCTTACAAGCTGTAGCGCAATGATATTTCTGTTCATGCTTTTGACCCTCATTGTTCAATGTATTGCTTTGCAATTTCGATAAGCCATTTAGCGAATAAGTAGGATCAATTACTGACTTCTAAAAAGCAAATTGAAATTATGGCAACACTTATTGATAGCAGGATTTTTATTTGGGGAGTGTCTTTAAGAAGATTAAAATGTCATTTGCTATTTCTAAAAGGTGCGTCTCCAGTGCAAAGTGACCTGTATTGTAAAATTTTATGTTAGCTTCCGGAATATCTCTTTTATAAGCTTCTGCCCCAGCTGGCAAAAAGAATGGATCTTTATTTCCCCAAACTGCTAAAATTTTTGGTTTATAAGTTCTGAAGTATTCCTGGAATTTTGGATACAGGGCTACGTTTGTTTGATAATCCTGCAACAAATCGAGTTGCTTTTCTTTTGAATCTGGACGGTCAAGAAAAAACTGGTCCAGTGTATATGTTTCTGGGGAAATTAGGGAGGGGTCAGATACACCTTCATAGTATTGAAATTTCGTTGCTTCGAAGCTCACAAATGATGATCTCATTGCATCCCTGTTTTCTTTTGTGTCATTCGCCCAGTATTTCTTGATGGGATTCCATCCTGAGCTAAGTCCCTCCAAATAAGCGTTTCCGTTTTGGGAAATGATACCAGTTATTTTTTCAGGATTAGCTAAAGCTAATCTGTAGCCCGTTGGTGCACCGTAATCGAAAACATAGATTGCAAAACGCTTTAACGCTAAAACATCAATAAAACCCTGCATGATTTTCCCCAGATTATCAAAAGTATAAGCAAACTTATTCCTGTCTGGTGCATCACTGTATCCAAAACCAGGGAGATCAGGTGCAATGACATGATAGTTAGCGCTGAGGATAGGAATTAGGTTTCTAAACATATGGGAGGAGGTGGGGTATCCGTGCAGCAGCAGAATAGTCGGAGCATTTTCGTGACCAGCTTCGCGGTAAAAGATATTTTGCCCAAGAACTTCTATCTTACGATTATGAGTAGCTGAAGAAGATTCTCTGGTCTCAGTTTTTTGTGTTGGTTGTGATTTGGACATCTTAGGACTAGTTAAGGTTAAGACCACAATAGTGGTAAGTATTTGAATAGCTTTCATTTTTTATATGACAAAATTAAACTATACATTTGTTCTTTAAAAATGATTTAAACAGATACATAAAATCACAAATAATGATTAATGAATTTAAATGATTTAAAATTGTTCGAAGCTGTTGCAAATCATGGTAGCTTCACAAAAGCCGCAGAAGCGATGTTCACGGTACAGTCCAATGTAACAGCCCGTATTAAAAACCTTGAGGAAGAGTTCGATGCTGCTTTGTTTCTACGATCATCCAGAAAAGTAGAATTAACACAGGCAGGTGAGACACTTATGATTTATAGTAAAAAATTAAATCACTTAGTCGAAGAGGCGAAACAATCTATTGGTAAGAAAGATGTGGTTAAGGGACAGATTAAGATTGGTGCCCTTGAAACGATGATAGCGCTAAAAGGGCCCGAACTGGTTAATTCCCTATCGAAAAGATTTCCTCATGTAAACATGGATTTCAAATCAGACACCAAAGAGAATCTTTTAAACAGGGTATTGAATTATAGACTGGATGCTGCTTTCATTCCCGCACCTTTGGATATTTCACAACTTGAGCAAATTGAAATCAAAACGGAAGAAATTATTGCAGTTGTTCCATCAACCTGCAGAAGTTTGCAAGATTTATTAAAACAGTTCCCCTTAAAAGCTGTTGTCTTCGATCAAGGCTGTGTATTCAGGTCTAGGCTTGATTCCTGGCTTGTAAGCAAGGGCATTTCAAAATATCATAAGACAGAAGTTAATTCGATTGAGGGTGTAATTAATTTTATAGAATCGGGCATAGGATTTAGTTTTTTGCCAAAAGAGATTATTTCAACATTCTACAATAGCAGAAATATCAAGACATTAACCCTTCCCAGAGAGTTAGGAATGATGACTACTATCTTGGTATACAGAAAGGATATCCCCCCTTCACCTGCGCTGAATGCGTTTTTAAGTATATGTAAGGCTGATGAATAATCAATTTGATCCTGAAAAAAGGAAAGGAAGGGTTTTAACATAATCTTTCTTTCGCTTATGCTTTTATGGCAGCATTGATCATGCAAAGACAAAAAATATCAAAGTGATGGAATGGCCTAATATGTATGAAACCAACCTATCGGGGATAGTGAAATTGGGTGCTCTAATACCAACAAAACATTCACTTATTATGGTTTGAAAATCATATTTATCATACTAATTGTAAAGTATTACCACCGAAGAGAACATATAACAGTAGCCTTTTCTTTTGACTGGTCAATCTTCTACGAATAATTTGCCAAATGCAAGCCAAATTTTCCGTACAAAGAACGCGTGCGTAGTTTGAATTTGAGAGACCGCTTGCCGAAGCGCTTTAGGCTCATGCAAATGAGGCTCACCTGGTATGTTACCAGGTGACATAAAATAGCAATGTTTCGGTTATCGAAAATCGTAATGCTCCAGCCGCAGCAGCTAAATGTAATCAAATTTCCAAGCCTGGCCTTTTTAGCGAACGATAACATTCATCTTCATTTATGTAAATTATTGGTGCTATCCTGGTCATTAAAATTTGTTGAACGGTAAATACTTGCCAGTCATAGTGAGCTTCACAAGAGGTCCGTCAGTACTTTCCAATCGTTCGACATCCATATGAAAACTGATACCACTCATTGCGCCATCGCCAAACTTCTCATTAATCAGCAGTTTGATTGAAGGGCCAAAACTCTGCATCATTTCGTGTAAGCGGTACAATGTCGGATCAAGGGGATACCCAGTATCTTCATGTCCTTTGGTAGGTATAGATTGTAAGGCATCAATAATTTCCGGCGACAAACCTAGCATTTCGCCTATGGTATTGGCATCATGCTCATTCAGCGTTGCCTGACGTAATAACGCATGGACGGTCCAAACTTCACTCGCACCAATTGCTTTTGCCAGTTCTGCGTAACTGACATTCTTCCTTTTTTTGCCGGCATTAATTTGCTCCATCAATGTTTTCTTTTCCATATCATTTATTTTTCTGACAAATGTAGTCCCATATGTAATTCTGCAGGTGGTATTATTTAATCGACCTGCGGTACAATTTGATTAAAAGTATCTTATAGCAACGAACATTTGACAAACAGGGTGTTGAACCTTTACAGGGACTCGAAACTACTTTAATATATAGTGTCCCGAGGAAATCATGAATCCAAAATTCAGGGCATGATATTAAAATATACAAATTGTACCGCATCTGAGATAAATACCTCCATAAATGCGATGTGCCAGATAATACCTTTGGGATATAATTTATTTTAAAAAAATCAAACATCATGGAACAAAAATTCCCATTGCCTCCTTTCACCTACGAAACGGCGATACAAAAAGTTCAAATGGCAGAAGATGCCTGGAACACACAAGACCCGGAAAGAATATCAAAAGCCTATACAGCAGATAGCGAATGGCGTAACCGTTCCAGTTTTTTAGCTGGTCGCGAAGCAATAGTCAAATTCCTGACCGCCAAATGGGAAAACGAGTTTCAATATAAACTTAAGAAAGAGCTTTGGGCTTTCACTGCTAACAAAATCGCGGTACGTTTCGAATACGAATTTCACAACATTGAGGGCCAATGGTTTCGTGCATATGGAAATGAGAATTGGGAATTTGATGAAAATGGATTAATGCAGAAAAGATACGCAAGTATCAATGATGTACCCATTAATGAAGCAGACCGAAAGCTTTAAGCATTGATATAGGGGCAGAATAATTTCTTCCCCCTAATAATTAAATTTCTTAACTACCTTTACTTAGAGAAAAAGGAGAGGATACACATGAAACACGATATTCCGGTATATGACATCTGCAAATTTTCTTATTCACAGGAAGATGACATTATCGCGCAGCCCCTGGCCCCTTATTTAAAATCAATGAGGAAACTGCATTTCCCCCATCGCCACGACTTTTACCACCTCATATTTTTCACCAATGGCAGTGGCAGCCACACCATTGATTTTGAAAAATTCGAAATAACTCCATTTCATTGTTATTTTATGGCTCCTGGTCAGGTGCACGGCTGGAATTTTGAAGGCAATATGGATGGGTATGTCATCAATTTTTCTACAGATTTCTTTAAATCTTTCCTGTTGAATAATCAATATCTAAATAATTTCACTTTTCTGAACGGCCGCGTTCAGCATTCGGTTTTAGACATTGATGAGCAAAACAGGCTATACGCTAAAGAGCTTTTAGACAGAGCTGTAACGCAAGCAAATGGTGCAGGCAAATTCCGTTTGGACAAACTCAGGATCACTTTATTAGAATTCTTCATCTTCATCTCAGAAATAAAAGGGGAATCTATCGATGTAGAAAATAGAGAAAGCCACAATAAAACTGTATTCAGAAATTTTGAAGAGTTAATAGACAAGCATTATCTGGAGTTGCGCTTACCTAAAGATTACGCCGAATTGTTGTTTGTCACACCAAGTTACCTAAACGCTATATGCAAAGAGCAAATCGGCTTATCTGCAGGAAATTTAATCAGAAACAGGATTGTTTTGGAGGCTAAGCGTATGTTGATCAACCTTAAATTAACAGTAACGCAAATCGCATATGAACTTAATTTCAGCGACAACTCCTATTTTTGCAAACTGTTTAAAAATCAGGAAGGCGTATCCCCTGAAACCTTTAGAAAGTCTTTGAGGTTGAAATCCTTCTAAAAGAAATCAATTGTTATTTAAGCTTTACCGCATCCTCCTTTTTCTGAGTTTCTTTCTCAACCTACCCAGGCGTATCCATGCTTGTGGCGTACCGTTTATTTTTCAGTAACCTCTCTATGTAAAAACAAGCCGACAAAACAGGAATGGTCCTAGTTATCCTTCAAATAACCCAGCCGGGTGCCCGCATGATGTAAGGCTTGAGTCCAATGCTGTGGAGGGCAGATTTTATGATGACTAAATACAAATGAGCTTAAACTGTTATGTTTAAACTCTTTTGAATTGAGATAAAGCCCTTTGTATTTTAGCATATGTACATGCTCTCTTAATCTCTTAAATCAGTATAACCTTCAATTTAGAAATTCTTCTAACAAAGTTTGACTCATTCCCGGAATTAAATTTGCTACCGGAGACAAAGTACCCTGAGCCGGCAGTCGCGATATTTTTTTTTTGATAAGCCTCAGAAAAAGATGAGAAGATATCCTGTTGAAATAAATATATTTTCGCAGTATTGCAGGCATTATATAGCTGCAGTCTGATTATGTCTCTTTTATCAAGATAAATAACTGCTTCTTCTGCAACTGCAAATTTGGCACAAATTGCGTAAGTATATAGTCTTTTAAGCCTCAATAAAGTTGTGAATCGACGTTTATTACACTTAATTCCGTGCGGTGTTGCTGATTGGAGCCCACAATCGCTGGTTAAATAAACCCGCTTATTATTTTTTACAACGTATGCATCCGTTGACTTCATCCTGCTTACAAAATCAGATATTATTTTAAGCTCCCATTGCTTAGGAACGAAAAGATCTACATCTGAAGTTGCGCTGAGGTTATACCTTGTTAACGCTTTGCGTATTGATTCCAAAGTATTAAAATGCGAAGTGGTTTCATCGTTCATGATTATAACTAGTTGTTTTTGATTCTGCCTTTTTTATTGTTGAGAAATGATGTTTACAGGATTCCCTAAATAAAAACTTCATCGCCAGAATAGAAAAAAGCCAGTAGGTAATTAGCCGGAAATGATATCCATAATGTGATAAATAAAGTGACAGCGTTGAAAAGTATCTATCTCAGGACTTTTTTCATAAACGCAGTCATGTAAGCTGCTGTCTCATCCGCCCATGGCTGAAATAACCAGAAGGGGTGTACCTGTACATTCAGTTTATGAACTTCATGATATATCCCCCACTCCTCCATACTTGCTACCAGTTCATCCTGGCCAGCATGAAAACGTGAATAACCACTATTCAAAAATAATATTGGAACAGTTTTCTCATTGGCCCAGAATCCAGCAGATGCATCTTTCCAGATCTGAGGCCGTTCTTCAAAGGTTCCACCCAGCCAGGTGATGTCCATCGAATCTGCTTTACGAACCAGGTTTAAAGAAGCGGGTGCAAGAAAACTGATTACACCATCGATATTAATTACAGCGTGTACGGTGCTGGTAGTCTTAAGATTACACTCCGGGCTTTCAAATTTTGAGACGTTGTTGGTTGTACCTACCAGGGCTGCCAGTTGCCCTCCCGCAGAGGTTCCGGAAATTGCAATGCGATTAGTATCAATTAAATACGCTTTAGCGTTTGCCTTTACCCATCTAATAGCGGACTTAATATTCAACACAGCTGCCGGATAAGGTGCCTCCAGAGATAGCTGGTATTCAACGGGAATCGTTACAAATCCCTGAATTGCCACCAGCTGGGCAAGCGGCACCTCCATGGATTTATCTCCTGAACGCCACCCACCCCCATGAATCATAATGACTGCAGGCAGTAAGGCTTTGTTGTCTGGGCGGAATATATCCAAATGCAAATCTCTAGACCCAAATTTTGTGTTTTTTAGTGTCAGGTAGGTAAGGTTCCTCACCTGCCTGATATTCGCCCCTGCGATATCTTTCGCGGGGACTGCGTATGGATACTGCTTATGAATCTGCCTGTAAACGTTTGATACACTGTAAGAGGTATCTTTGGGTATGTTGTTTTTTGCCTGCCCCTTGACTATTTGACTAATGAAGCATAGAATGAATATGAGGATAGATATTTTTACAATAATGCCCTCTGTATTTATCAATATCACTCGACTTTTCTCCATGGCCTATTTATGATTTATCACGTCTCCCGCAACTGAATTGCTCTTATTTTTTTTTGCATCAACAATTTCGGAAGCAATGGCAACATGTTTGTCTGTCAGTTGCTTCAATATAATTTCTGCTATCAGGCGTGCTCCATACTCACTGAAATGGGTATTATCATGACTCCCATTAGGATAATTCGGATGTTCCCCTGAATCCAGGGTCATGAAGATGTATTTGGTCATCAATGGTCCGGTATTTTGATATAATTCCCTGCTTTGTTTATCTAAATCAATGACCACAGTATTACTTTTTTCTGCGACATCTTTCATAGCAGCTGAATATTCGGTATGTGTTTCCAGTGCAGTGCCATTTTTATCGAAGTTCATCCTGCTCACGGGTGTTATAAGTATAGGAATTGCCTGTCTGGAACGCGTTTCGGCTATTAATTTCAGGAGGTTATTTTTGTAATCGTTTACAGGTGTATATCTGTCGGCATACTCCGGCTGCTTAGCTTCGTCATTATGCCCAAACTGAATCAATACAAAGTCACCTACCTGCAGACTGTCATAAACGGATTTCCAAAGACCTTCAGAGATAAATGTACGGGTACTCCTCCCTCCTTTTGCCTGGTTTTTAATCGTTACGGAACTATTGAAATAATTGGCAAACGGCATTCCCCAACCTGTAAGCGGTGCACGTTCTGTTCCATAAGAACAGACAGTAGAATCCCCGACCAGATAGACATTGACTTTTTTATCCTTTTTGATGCTAAAAGCGCAGCAAAATATAATTACCAGTGTATATAATATGATGTTATTGATTTTCATTTTTTAATTATTTGTTTTTTTTGGAAAGAACGGGTTTAATGATTCTGTTCGCGAGTTCCAATTTCAAGGATTTCACCCTCATTAAAGCCATTGTGGCAAATTTCCTTGCCCCTAATTCATTAAGGTGTGTGTCATCCTTTATCCCATCCGGATAGTTTGGATTCTCACCCGGCTCCAAATGGTTGAACAATCTTTTGGAATCCACTGGCCCCAATTGCTGCAGGAAGACCTGCGTATCTTTATCCATGTCGATAAGCGGAACCATTAGTTCTGCAGATAACTTTCTGATAATTGAGGCGTAGGCAGCATGTGTTTCCTGTATGTTGCCAACCTCGTTAAACTTTCGTCTGGCCACAGGCGTTAGCAGCACTGGGATTGCATTCTTTGATCTGCTTTCGATGATGAACCTGCGAAGGTTGGCCTCAAACTCAAGCTGAGTTGTGGCTGCCGACTTAGTTGGAACTTCATCATTGTGCCCGAACTGTATAAAAACATAATCACCAGGGTTTAACCTGGTAAAAATTTCATTCCAGAGATTTTCTGCGATAAATGTTTTCGTACTCCGCCCGTTACGAGCAAAATTCTCAACGGCTACGGTACTGTCAAAGAAATGTGAAAAAGGCATCCCCCACCCGGTTTCAGGATATGCGTTCCTTTTTTTTTCAGCCATTGTTGAATCTCCGGCCAGGTATACCTTTACTGTAGCGGGAGGTGCAATAAAGGATAGCAGTAGCGGGAGAAAAAATATTAGCCATCGGCTTTTTTTACTTTCAATTATCATGGTCTATATTTTATAATTCAAAAATAGTCAGCAGATTTTTAGTCTGCTGACCGTATTATTTAGTAGCCGTAATCCTGAGTGAGCACACCGGCGCTGGCATTAATCACATTGACGTATATAGGATACAGTTCACTCTTATTGGGCTGAAATGCAAATGCGAAGAGACTCGTGTAGACAGGATTAATCTGATTATAGCCTACCCATGGCACCCGCGTCGTTCCCGCTGGAGCAATCAGTGGCGCAGGTTGATATAAACTGTTGGCCCATATCCTTGAATCGTCCGCAGAGGTTGCATTAAAGTAAAACATACCCTGGGGAAGTGTATTGACCAGACAATAACTCGCTGGAGAAGCCATATAAGTAGGTGCATTCATAGCAACCGGAGTGGCAGCTCCAAAATTACCAAGATTCACCCTGGTTTCGTTTAATGCAGTTTGGAGTAAATTCCAGCGTATGAGGTCATACTTGCGGATTCCCTCTGATCCGAATTCCAGATATCGTTCCCTTACAATGAATTTAAAAAACCCGAGGTAGTCTGTCGGGATGGCAGGGACCAGCGCGTTGTTTCCTGCATGACCTCTCCTGCTCACTTCCGCGACAGCGGCTACTGCTTCAGGGGTAGCACCACGGTTTATTTCATTAACTGATTCCGCATACATCAATAGTACGTCAGAAAATCTAATCAGTACCCAGTTTATACCCGAGAAAAGTGTGGCATTTGTAGGATTTGTTGGATTGGCCCACCATTCCCTTCTATATTTGCCATCGTAAATACTTGTTATCGCATGTCCGGTCCTATTTATCCCATCGGTCTTGGTTTCGTATGGCGCGGCGGTTACGTCCCTGCGAACGTCAGTTGAGTCAAAGGAATAATAGTATGTTGGCAAAATCATTGGAGAGCCGCCGCCAACCCCCGCAAACCTTGTCCCGTTATATATCCCGATCCTTCCATCAGTTGTGCCCGTTGCACCACCCTCTGCCACCTGGAACATAATTTCACCATTTGGTTCATTGGCAATTCTGCTACACACATAATCTTTCCAAACCGATTTATAGCTGGGATTTAAGGTATGTTGATCCCTACGTGAAATAATTTCGGCACATTCATCTCTTGCTATAGCATAGAACTTGAGGTAATCTGCACGACGTTCCATTTGCTTAGATTCCCTGCGGAGGGAGTATCCTCCTCTTGCCAAAGCAATCCTGGCCCTTAAGGCCTTGATGCCACCTTTTGTCAGGCGCTCATCAGCGACATCGCCAAGGGTCGGAACCTGAGTTCTCCAGGGCACTAAATCCGCAGCTGTTTTTAAATCTTCAATAATCCGATTGTATATAGAGTCCCTATTTGTTTTAGGAAGAAAAAGATCAGTGGATTCCGCAGATGGGCTAAATGTCGCCGGAACATCACCCCAATGCTTAATCAAGTCGAAGTAAAATTGGGCTCTTAAGGCAAGGGCTTCTCCGTGAAGCCTTCTTAACTGCGCTTTTTGTTGAGGTGAACCATTGTTGTAAAGGTCCATAAGTGGAATTTGCTGAATACATATATTCGCACGCTCGATACCTGCGTAACAATTGCTGTAGACAGTGGATAAGCCACCATTGGAAGATATGATGTTATAGCGGGCTAGGTCCCTTCTTTCATTATCCCTTTGATTGCCTCCTGCGCCCATCATTTCGTCTGTGTCATAAGGGTAATAGCCACTCAGATACAACCCATAAGCATTCTGTGTTGATAAACTATTATAAATACCAATCACTGCGGACTTTGCATAAGGTACATTACTGAATACAAAATTTTGACTAAATGAAGATACTGGCTCAGGCTCCAGAAACTTTTTGCATGAAACCGATAAAACCGAGAATAGGGCTATTAATAAAACCCATTGTCTTAATCTATTTAAAAATGTTTTTTTCATAACTTTTTTTTTAAAATGTAACATTGACGCCAGCAACGTAAACCCTTGATTTTGGATAGGCGGAGTAGTCAACACCTGCTGTAATAGGGGTGGCGCGGCGGGTACTCACATCCGGGTCATAACCCGAATATCCTGTTATTGTCCCCAGGTTATTGCCTGTAATAAAGACCCTTAAACTTGCTATTTTGAGCTTTGTACTCAAAGTCGAAGGAAGCGTATATCCCAAGGTTACATTGTTCAATCTAAGGAAGGAACCATTTTCTATGGCGAAAGACTGGCTATTACTCCATTCAATTCCCTGAACAGGAATCCAGTACTGGGCATTGGAATTTTGAGCATTCAGAATCTCTGGTGATGCGCCGATTACCCCGATAGCGGCGCTAGGAACGCCCTGTAGCTGAACACCGGTATTAGGGTCAATCGTGCGATAACGGTCATTGAAGAGTGACAAAAGATTTGCTCCATTGGTATAGCTACTGGTAAATTCCAGTTTATTGTAGTTTGCAACCTTACTTCCAAGTGAATAATTAACAAATATAGATGCGTCGAAATTCTTCCAGCTAAACTGTTGGCCAAAGCCACCAATCACCCTAGGGAGTGCGCGACCTAAAACCGTGTAATCCGCTGTATTGATTATTCCATCTCCGTTTGTATCCACAAATTTTTGGCTCCCAGGCTGAATGGTAGAAGAACTAATGGCGGAAACAGGAACACCCGGTTTTAAGGTATATCTTGTTGTTGCCCATGGGTATGCCGGATTACTATAAGGAGCAGCATTAAAATCCGAAACCTTGTAATAGCCATCATTTTTCAGTCCCCAGAATGTCCCAACCTCTTCACCAACTTTTACCAGGAAATCAGCAGGTTGCTGACTGGTGTTGAAATATCCGGAATTCGCTAAGAACTGCTGTTGGGCACCTAGGCTTTTAATAATATTTTTATTTGTTGAAATGTTAAAGTTTGCTGACCATTTAAATGATTTCGACTGTACTATCACTCCATTTAGCTGTAATTCAAAACCTGTATTTTGTGTTGCCCCAACATTCTGAAACTGACTGTTATATCCTGAATTTGCGGGAATAACATTATTTATCAGAAGCTGACTTGTTGTATTCCTATAGGCGTCAAAAGTAAGTGAAAGCCGGCCTTTGAAAAATGCTGCATCCAAGCCCGCATTTCTTGATATTTGGGATTCCCACTGCAAATTGGGATTGCCAAGGCCAACTGTCGAAGAACCGAAAGTGAAAAGGTCATTCAGAAAATATGATCTACCGGAGGCAAAAAAGTTTCCATAAGAGAAAGGGGTGATCCTATTATTTCCGATAGAGCCATAACTTAATCTAAGTTTAAGTTCTGAAAGGAAGGATTTGTTCTTTAAAAAGTTTTCTTCTGAAACTCTCCATGCCAATGAACCTGAGGGAAAATAACCCCAACGATTTTTTGGGCCGAATATAGAACTTCCATCAGCCCTGACATTGAAGGTTGCAAAATAGCGCTGCTTGAAATTATAACTTAGTCTGGAAAAAAACGACAGGTTATTGATGGGAACTTCAGATACCGTTGGCGGGATAACTGTTTGCGCGAGACTGTAGTTTGCAAATGCCTGATTTGGGCTTGTTCCAACAGGAAAATTACGTAAATCTAGTAAGCTTGTAGTTTGATAAGTCTGGTAGAGCTCATGTCCGACAAGTATATTGATTGCATGTTTGGAACCAAAAATACTACTCTCGTCAAAGCTCAAGGTATTCGAGTTGTTTATGGTCCTGCTATTTGCTGTGGCCAATAACAACAATGGCTGTTTGCCGCCTGTTGTACGAGAATTATAAGTTACCGTGTCATCGAAAGACCTGTTTGTATTGTTGTTGAAGTCGATGGCTGCAATGGATCTAAAAGTTATCTTTTTAGAAAGCTGATAGGTCACATTTGCGCTGAGATTTAAAACATTGTTAGACTTTTTACGGTACTGGTTTTGCAACTCCTTAAGCGGATTAATCAGCGAAAGTCCATTTCCTGCTGTTGCATTGGCTTGGTTCACATCATAAAAATCCTCTTCCTGGCCCGGCAATAACAGCGGCTGATAGCGAACAATCTGTCTTAAATTATTGCTTGCTGCTCCACCGACATCTGATGTTCCCTGGCCATCCAGCTGGTTATTGTTATACCTAACATTGAAGCCAACTTTAAGTTTCTTTGTTGCCTGGTGGTCGAACCTGAAATTAATTAATCCCCTCCGGTATTTGGTGTACAGGAGCAAACCGTCCTGATCGTTATATGTCGCACTCAGGTTATACTGGGTTTGCTTTGTTCCGCCCGAAACACTTAAATTGTGTGTCTGCATAAAAGCATTTCTTCCAAAGAGCTTATCCTGCCAATTGATTGGTTCAAGACCTTTGAGGTTGGTTACAACGATATATGGATTGCCAGTCCTGTAATAACGGGAGAGCACTGTTGTATCACCAGTAATTTTTGCCCGCTCGTACTGAAATTCAACAAATTCATATGGAGACATGACTTCAAGTTCTTTCGGCAACTGCTGGATAGATAGCGAATTATTGTAGGTTACACTTGTTTTCCCCTGAGTATCCTTTCCACCTTTAGTGGTAATAATCACAACCCCGTTCGCTCCCCGGGCTCCATAAATTGATGTGGATGCTGCATCTTTTAGGACATCTATTGATTCAATGTCCTGCGGGGATAAGGTATTCAGTGCATTATCGAGCTGTACGCCATCGACAATGTACAAAGGTGAACCACTTTGAGTAATTGAGCCCCTACCCCTGATGTAAATATCTGCCTGAGCGCCGGGGGCACCCTCTGAAACAGTTACCTGAACGCCTGCTAGTTTACCCTGCAGTGCCTCTGCCGCAGAAAGGGTAGGGTTGTCCTTGAGATCCTTTGCTGATACGGATGAAACTGCACCGGTAAGATCCCGACGTTTAACAGTCTGGTATCCGATGGCAACCACCTCCTCCAGGACCTTACTGTCCAGTTCCATTTTGATATTAACGACGGATTGGTTGCCAATGCTGATTTCTTTGGTTTTATAACCTATGGAGCTAAAGGTCAGTGTGGACTTCTGGGTGATATTGTTTATACTGAATCTGCCATCATCCGAACTTACGATCCCCACCCCGGAACCTTTTAGTTTAATACTGACACCAGGCAGGCTATCGCCATTCTCGTCTGTCACCTTACCAGAAATTGTCAAAGTCTGGGCTAATGCTGAGCTAACAAAAAGCATTAGCAAAATTTGCTGTAGAACTTTTCTCATAAATTAATCTATTAATATTTGGTTATTCCCTGCCGTATTGGGTTAGCAGATACTAATAGCAAACTTATAATATAGGTCCAAAATAGGGGTTTGATTTTTGGTAGAAATGGTTGGTAAATTGATACAGGCTTATTTTTCTGACCTCAAATCCCCCTTATGCCGCCTTTGATATTCTGATGGTGAGATTTTATACTTTTCTTTAAAACAGGTGCTAAAATATTTTGCGTTTTTAAATCCAACCTTGTACGCTATTTCAGCAATGGTGTATGTACCCGATTCCAGGTACTGCTGGGCACGCTTCAACCTGATTTCAGTAACAAATTCAACAGGATTAAGTGTGGTCAGACTTTTAAGTTTTTTGTAAAAAGTTGAGCGGCCCATGTTCATGGATTCTGCAATGTTCTCGATGTTGAAATCTGACTCCCCCATGCGTTCTTCAAGGAAATCAACTACCTTTAATAAGAATGATTCATCAATATCCGTTATGATAATCTGGCTGGGTCCAATAGACAAAGACTTATTGGTTGATAAAAACCGCTGCATCAACTTTTGCCTTTGACCAATCAAACTCTCCATACAAGCTAAAAGCAGGTCATTGTTGAAAGGCTTTGTGAGGTAGTAATCTGCTCCGTATTTGATTCCTTCAAGCTGATGTTCTACTGATGATCTTGCTGTCAGGAGTACCACAGGGATATGGCTTGTCAATACGTTGGACTTTAAGTTGTCCAGCATTTCAATACCGTCCATCACAGGCATCATCACATCACTTAGAATAATATCAGGCAATTTATCAATGGCAATCCTTAAGCCCTCTTCCCCATTTGCCGCTACTTCGACCCGGTAATGTGCTTTGAGCTGGTTTGCCAGGAAGTTCCTCAGCTCACCGCTATCCTCAACCAGGAGAAGCAAGGGGTCGGTGCCGGATACTGTGATATCTTTTACTTGAAAGGGAGTTGGTGCTCCAGAGCCATCAATCGTATAGCCGGGTAAAACCTGTATGTTTTGGGCTACTTCTACCCTGCTGGTTGGAAGGGGCATGCCTATGGGTAGTTTGATACAAACCGTCAGTCCATTCTGCTCGTTGTTATACGCCATTATACTGCCGGATTGGATTTCGGTTAACTCTTTTGATAAAGCCAAACCAATACCAGTACCCTTAACAGCAGCTTTAGTTTCTTGTTCGCCAACATAATATAACTCAAAAATTTCTTTTAAGCTCGCTTCGGGGACGCCGCCGCCCTGGTCGGCAATTTCAATCGTAAATTGATCATTATTTCTGGTTACAGAGATGGAGATTCGCTTATCCCTACCAGTAAATTTAAAAGCATTGGCAAGCACATTATAAATGACCACATCCAATTTTTCAATGTCAAGACACACCAGGAAGTCTTCCTGAGTCTCCTTTAGAACCAGCTCTATGTTTTTTTCGAGAGAAATATCCATAAAATATGAACATACGCCTTTTAAAAATCCAATAATATAGAATGATGATTGCTCCAGTTTCGCCTGACCGTTTTCAAGCTTGCTATGGTCCAGAAGCTGATTGATAAATTTCAGAAGCCTGTCCGCATTTTTTTTCACCAAATCTGCATGTTGCCGATTCAGGATAGAGAGCGAACTGTCTTTGCGTATTTCTTCTATTGGGTTAAGAATTAGTGTAAGAGGCGTTCTTAATTCATGGGAGACTTTAGTGAAAAAATTAATTTTCAGGTCAGCCATTTTCTGACCAACCACTATGCGTTGTCGTAACCTTATCATAGTTATCACGATTCTCCTGATGACCTCAAAGAAAACTACAAGGAGGATGAGGTAAATTAGGTAGGCCCACCAAGTCAGATAAAAGGGTGGTAATATTTTAATTTTAATATTTTTTCTTGGCGGAAACGTATAAGCCTCCGTGTTTAAGCTTTTGATCTGCAAATCATAACTACCTGGCGGCAGATTGGTGTAAGTGACGCGCCGTTCATTCTTATTGTCACGCCAGGTGCTATCATAACCAAGTAATCTGTATGCATATGATTGTTTATTCCCCGGACGATAATCCAGTACATTATAGTCCAGGCTTATCGTGTTCTCATCATATTTTACTTTGATTGCCTGTGTCTCATTGATGTCCTTGAAAAGTATTTTTCCATCTATCCTGGCTTCCGAATTATTTATGAGTAAATTAGTGAATACCAATTTTGAGGATATCTTAACATTTGTAATATCCCTTGGAAAGAATGAAACATAACCGCTCAGAGTTCCAAAGACCAGCTTTCCAGATGGCAACTTTAAGCATGAAGCTTCGGAAAAGCCAGATTTTGGAAGTCCGTCATAATAATCATAATTAGAGATTTTATGGCTGTGCATATTGAATTTGCTTAAACCATTCTCCGTGGCTAGCCACAGGAAATTGGATTCATCCTGAACACATCCAACGATATAATCACTTGGAAAGCCGTCTTTTATTGTATATGACCTGAATTGTAACTTGGTGAGAGGCTTGCTTCCTATGGCCTCATTAAGCCCTCCTCCTGAAGTCGCAAGCCACATTTTATTTTTTGAATCCCTAAAAATATATTGAATATCACTCTTGCTGAGACTCAGGCTATCACCTGGAATTTTTTGGTAAAATTTTGTGGCTATTTTATCTGGTGCGGCTACATTCCTTGAAAGAATCAGCAGTCCGTCCGTGGTGGCAACCCAAATATTTCTGTCAAAATCTTCGTTTAAATGCCTGACCTTTAAAAACCTCTCATTGAACAGTAAACCGGCTGAATTATTCTTGTTTATGAATCGGGTTTGGCCAGTGCTGTCATCTACGATATTTACCCCTCCCCCGTATGTGCCCACCCATATATTATTGCGCTTGTCTTTATAGAGTGCATAAATATTGTTGCTGCTAAGGCTGAATTTGTTTAAATCATCAGTTTTGTATTGCTTTAAAGCAAATCTGGTTTGAGTTTCATTTAAAGGATCTGCCCTAAACAGTCCATCTCCCCTTGTGCCAAACCACATTCTACCCTGGTTATCCTGAATAATACTATATATAATTCCTATGCCTTGGACCGGGATATTGGTAAATTCAATATTCTGCCTGATACCATCCTTGATGACATATAACTCACCAGCTTTCGATGCCAGCCAGAGCCGGTTTCGGTTATCATTGAAGATTCCCCTGATCTCATTCTGAGAACGGTTAATCGTATTTTGTACGAGAGTTTTGGTATCGAATTTATTTCTTGCGAAGATTATCTTATTGAGCCCCTTGTCGTCTGCATGTATCCATAAGTTCCCCAGAGGATCCAAATAAGAGAGTATTGTAAGGTTGGAAAAAAAAGTATTGCTTCCTCCGGGTTCATTATAAAAATAAGCTATTTTATTATTGGGTTCATCAAAATATCCGAAACCACCACTTCTCATGCTGACCCATACCAAACCGTATGGGTCTTCGAAAACTTTAAAAAAATTCTTTTCCCTATCGAAGTAAGCATCGGAACGCTGCTCAAAGGTGCTGAACTTTCCAACAAAGGGGCTGTACCTCACGACACCGTAATTTTTTGCCTGCAACCAGAGATATCCCCTGGAATCCTCATATGAAGAAAAGAAAGCGCCTGATTGAAACATTTGTTCAGTTCTTATTAATTCCAAATCCCTGGTGGCGGTAATCACCTCTGCTTTAATGGTGGTGATGAAAAGATTCCTGTTATTTTTGGAACACAATATTGATGTAAGGGCATTTTTGGATATTTCTTTGGATATTACAGATCCTGTTCTTTTTTCGAGCCGCAACAAGCGACCAGTGGCAGTTCCGAGGTAAAGATATTGCCTGTCATCAGCGATACTGATAAAAGCTCCCGGGATTTTTTTTTCTACCATTACCTTCTGGGAGGCTGTATTTGTTTTCGAAAAATTAATGGAGCAAACACCTTTATCAGTGATTAACCACAAATTGGAGCCTAAATCTTTAAAAGCTCCCCGAATATCATTGGAGGCTAGCCTAAGCGGTTTGATGCTACTGGCCGAAAGGTGTAAAGCCTCCGGCTCTTGAGCGGTTAGGTTAGAAACAATGAATACCCCGTGGCGTTTTGTTGTAATACAAATGTGATTGTCTCCAATGAGCAGGATTTTATCAAAAACAGGAGGGCCAAGCCTGCCATTAGTGTTTTTCGGTATGAGATCAAGATAAAAAAACTGTTGGGTCTTCTTATTAAATCTATATATGCGGTTGTCATAGGCCCTCAACCACAAATTACCTGAGTTATCCTCGATCATAGCTTCTATCCTACTACTTCCAAGGCTTGAAAGGTCGCCAGGTCTGGATTTGTATACAACGAATTTATGGCCATCAAAACGGTTCAAACCATCCCATGTTCCAAACCACATAAATCCGTCATGATCCCGTAGCATGCACATGATACGGTTATGTGAAAGACCATCTTCTGTAGAATAATGTTGCACTGTTCCTCTTAATTGAGCTACTGTGTGGGACGACAGGAGCAACAAAAACAAACCGAAGTTTATAATTATGGCTTTTGACATTTCTTATCTATTTGGCTGGAGACAAGTTAATATACTTGGGCTTAATAAACCAAATATTGAAGAGATAAAGTTGTGCAATCGATACCGTTGTTTTCAAAATAGGTCCAGTCCGTTATTTTATATAACAAAAAAACGAATCGGATGGGTTCGCAGATGCGATTCTACATCTCGCCGGAAATCAAAATACAGCTAAATCATGACCAGGCTTGCAATTGTGAATTTAGCGAGCGGACAACAGACAGCAGGGCAAAAAGAGTGGATGAAGGTAAATAACTTTTATCGTGGCTGACCTGCATTAACTCCAGCCGAGTGTCCGCAGGACGCGAGGCTTCGCGCCGTCCAGCGGACGGCCGATTTTTACCAGTACCTAATAATTAAAGCCTAATCGGCTGTGTTTTAAAATCCTTCAGGTTCAGATAAAAGCCTTTGTATTTCAGCATACCCTCACGGAGCATTGACCAGAACAGGGATGCGCCCAGGTTGGCGATTGTGGAGTTAATGAAAAGATCCTGCTTGCCGAGTGCCTGCGCAAGGGAACAGCTTGGCTCATCCACTTCGGAGTGTTCGCTTTGGAATGCAGAAATAAACGGCGGCAAAACGGGGACGGTCTCAAATATTCTGGATTTCGGCTGTGCGATTTTCCCAAGCGAACAAAGCAGGACCTGTCCAGAGTCCCTTGAATTACCGAAATCCATCCAGTACAGGGGATTATCCCTGTGGCTGAAATTTCGGGAAAATTTGTCTAGGGATTCCCCGATTTCGCGCCTCGAGGATACGCTGTCGACGCAGGAAAGGGTGATGTTTGCCATACAGTTAATGTCATTGGTATCCAATGGGGAGGGAAAGCGTTGGGGGATTCCTTTCCAGTTTGTACCGAAAAAGCGGTTGACACGGTTGGAAATGACTACTGCTTTATTCATGCCAATCTCGTGTTCACTGAACAGTTGCCTGCCTAGGTTTGGCTGTTCCACACTGTCGGGATCGAAAATGGTGACGGACAGCCCTGCGTGACCGAGGTTGTTGAGCGCATAGTTCATGCGTGCGAGGGAGGTGAGCACCTGCGAGCCTGTCCCCCCTGCCCCGATGAGGTTGACCGAGACAGGGTTGGTTGGGTTTAACAAGTAGGGTGCAACGAAATGGATTTTGTCTTTTGCAGGTTTCATGGCAGTATATCTTTGAGTTTCAAGGCTGATTTTTTAAGCTGATTCAAGGGGAAATCTTTTTCCGTATTGATTAAACCCTGCCACAATTGAACAATATTCATTTTCACGGGGGAGGTATCTACCAAGAGGTGCGAAAAGTGGCTTGCGAAGAAATATTTTTCCCAAAGGCTGATGAAGTCCAACAGGCTACAGTTTCCCTGTATCTCGGTGCGGACATTGCCCATGCAGACACGGGCATCGCCGTAGATATTAAAAAACGGGGCAAGGAAAAGCGGTGTGTCCGCCTGCGGTCTTTCCCCGCCGTGCAATGCCCAAACCTGCAAACCCGTTTTTGAGGCTTTCCACAAGAGTGGGGGCAGACAAGCTTCCCCATCGGGGATGCCGAGGGATGGGGAGAAAAAAAGACTGGCTTTCCTTTTCGGGGTGTACCAAATTGCGCCGCCATCTTTTCGGGGTGCATACCATAACAGGGATTCGGGGAGCAGGCTGTCGTGGTGCAGGAAGTTGCCAGAGTTATTCACCCCTGCACGGAGTTTTTCAGCGAGTTCGGCGCATTCCCTAAAGTTAAGGGGATGAATGTTTGTTGCCCTGCCATCCGCATCAAGGTCGTGGCTTTCCACGTAACAGGAACTATCCATATTGGAGGCATAGAAAAGCAATGCTTTTACAGGCAGATAGCTTTCGGCAAAAAGTTGGGTGATGTCTTTCATTGCAGTTCGTTTAAAATATCGGTAAGGTCATTCAGCAAGTCAAAAAACTTTTCCTCAAAGGAAAAATCATGGCTTTCGGTCGCCTGCGGCATATCGAAAGACTGGATGCTTTGGGGTTCTTCCATTGCGCAGAGTTCCCCGAGTTCAGAGTTGACATATTCCATTGCATTATCAAAGAGGCAGTCGTTATTACTCCAGTAAAAACTGATGTACTGGTCAGATCGGATGTTCCTTTCATCGCAGTCGTCGCCGAAAGGCTCTGCCATCCTATCCATAATGGAGCGGTTAGGGAAACGGCGATATAGCGCAAACAGTCCTCGTGCGCAGGCAAGCAGGTTCTCGCCTGTTTTATCCCTTGGACGGTAACAGCGAACCCTGCATGAAAATCGCTCAAGGTTCTTAGCATCCGCCATGAGCGAAAGCAGCATCCCCCCTGCCGAATAGAGGAGTGAATAATGATCCCTGAGATGCCTGCGGTAATTTTCGTTTTCTTGATCACAATCTTCATACTCCTCCATTTGCTCGTCTTCCCATTCGGCAACCATCTCATAGATTTCGCCAAGGTAGGCGTATGTTTCGCAGTAATGCGGAACGCCTGCAATTTGGTAAAGATAGGACAGCATGGAAAGCAGGAGTGCGGATTCCCTTTTACGATCCTTTTTTTTCATCAGTTCCCACAGACCGGAAAGCGGCAGATAATACAGCGTGGTTTTGGTATTGAATGTTTTTATGGTGGCAAGGCTAACCCTTCCGTTTTCATCCTGCATGATGCGAAGCTGTAAATCCCTGCATTTTTCCTCCAAGGCGGCGCTGACTAAAGCATAAGACTTTTGTATGTTCATCGGGAAAAGTCCCTCGGGTGTTGGCACATTCAATCCATAAAGGGCGCACAGGTTAGCCATCGAAGCGGAGAACCCAAACTCCACCTTACGGTAGGACTTAAGTTCTATGGCAGGCTTGCCTGTTTTGGGCGGATGTGCCTGCCTTAAAAAAGCAGGTCTTGGAACATGAGTGGCGATGGCATGGCTTTCGAGTTTGGGTCTTGGGTTACCGTTTCCGATGCCTCCTTCCTTCGGTCTAGGGAACGGATAAAATTGCCGAGCGACTGGTGGAGATGCCACTGGTTTGAATGGGGTTTGATGGCTATACATTTTGCTTTGTTTTTCATGGTTTAACCTTTTGTGCCAAGGGTGGTGATGAAGCGGTACTGGATGCGGTCGTCCACGATTTCGGGACCCTCCGCCCTGGCTGTGGTCAGTGCGGGGTATGTCCCCGAATAAAAATCCATCACCTCCTGGGGTGACAGTGAGGGGTTGGGGTCTGCGAGTGGTAGGTCGTTTTCCTGCACCTTGTGCAGAAAAACCCTTTTTAAAATAGTGGCGGATAGCATGGTATAGGGGTTTAAAGTAAACTAAGCTGTGCATTTTTCCTTTCGAGTTCAGCTTTAAGCTTCTCGAGTTCGCCTGCTTTATCAGGATAATCCGTTACGGCAGGCAATATGGCGAGTGCATCGGCATATTTGCAGTTGGCACTCATTTCCTGCACCTTTTTGATAACTTCCTCGAAAGCTGATTTTTTATTGTCATTAGCGGAAACATTATCCGCATTTTTCGCAGGCTTTGCCCCTGCTTTTTCCTTTAATGCCGCTTTGGCATTTTCGAGGCTTTGGGTATATTCGGCAAGGTTAAGAAACAGTGCGATAGTGCGTTCCACAGGCTTCTCCATGCTGTCGTAAAAACCCTCGTCAAGTTCTTCGGGCGTTCCCGAAAGCAACATTGGCGGAATATTTTTGCCCATGCCATCATTTGACAGGCGAATGGAAAGTACCATTTGCGTTTCCTTTGCGGCGATGCTTATCACCCAATCCCCTGTGGGATTGAGGCGGTGGAGCATCCTAAAAAAATTCGTTTTCATTGTGTTGGGGATTTAAGTTTCAAAATTGTCGTGCCTCGTTTTTTGCTGAAACGGATGGCGTAACCATTACTTTCGATAATACCCTTTAGCAGGGTTTCCGCTTTGCGTAAATCTTCTGCATCTGCGGCGGAAAGCAGAAGCAAGCCGAACCTTTCAAAATGGCGCAGGGTCTTGGCGGCTTCCAAAATGGCTTTGCGCTCGGAGATTTCAGATAAAATGCTCATGGTGCTTATTTTTATAAGGGCAGGCAGCGCCTGCCCCCGTGTGATTAATTTTTAGACAATACGATTTCACTGGTTTTGGAAAAGGTGTTACAAAGGTCGAATGCGGTCTGCGCCCGCTGTCTGGCTGTCCCTTCTGTGATGGAGCAGAATTTGGCATCATTATCCTTGAACTTGCGCACGTTCTGAAAATAACCCGTTACGGCATTGTAAGCACCGAAAACAGTCCCCCTTGTGGTGTCAAGGCTTTGCGAGGGGTTGCTCATCGCGTAGCTGTAGACCTCCTCCACGATGTTGCGGTAACAGGCGGATGCTTCATCCTGTATACCTTTTTCAAGTTTGGCGAGTACCTCCCTATTTGGTGCCATTGCAAGCTGAATAAGTTTTTTGACTTCGGTATCGCTGATGCGGACTGTGCTCCAATGGTTGAAAATTTCCCCGAGTTCCGCACCAAGTTTTGAGGATATGCCCATAAGGCTGTGCGCCTGCGAGAGCCTGTCGGATGCCCCCGAAGAATGGCGGATGCGAATGGCATTGCGTGCGGTTTTCATCGCGGCATTCAGGGTATTGTTGCAGACAATGCGCACAGGGGTAAAAGCGGCAGTAATACTTCCGAAGCCATCATGCGAGGTAGTCAGAAAGAGGTACTGCTCAATCAGATCGGCTTTTCCGACACGGATATAATCGGGCAGTTTGGCGGTGATGAATATGCGTTCCCCTTTGCCAAGTGCGCCTGCGGTTTCATACTGGATGCCATCCCCACCGCCGACGATGCTGTCAAAAAAGGAGAAAGCATCGACGTTCTGTACGACATGGTAGTCTTTGCCGACCACCCCCAAAACCACATCATTGTCGGTGCGTACAGTTGCCGAGTAATTGGGTACGGCAATATCCTTTTGTGGATTCAAATCTATGCCCTCCCCCTGCAATTCCTTTTCGATTTGCATCTGAACACCATCAAAGGTGAAAAGCGGTCTTTTTTCGACCGTGTAATCCAGTCCCGCGAATTTCATCGCCTCGGCTGATGTGGGGTAATCCTGCACGATTGTGCCTAAGCCGTGCCATGCTTTTTCCTTAACCGAGAAAAAACTGTGTTTGCCTGTATTGCTGTTATAATTTAAGTTATGTGCCATGATGTTTATTTTTTAAAAATGAATTGATAATTAATAAGCCTAGAAAGGCAGATCGCCCTCGACATCGTCTATGCTATCCTTTGCGGTTTCCTGTACCGCTTTTTCAGTTTCGACTTTCTTTTTAGCGGGAGCATTTTGGCTACCACCTCCAAAGAGTTTGATTTCAGAAACATGGAAAGTAATCGATGCTTTTGGCTCATTGTTGCCGGACAGGTAGGCATTCACCCCTATGCGCCCGTAGACCTGTACCAAATTCCCCTTGTTCAAATACTCGGCAATCCCCTCATTCCTCCAGTAGGCACATTCTATAAATGTGGTTACCTCTTTGCGCTCGTCCCCCGAGCGGTAGCTGTCGTTTAGGGCTATACTAAATCTCACCACTTTTTTGTCTTCATTGACTTTTCTCACCACTGCATCAGCGGTTAATCTTCCTGTAATTTCCATTGTTGGATTTTTAAGTAAAAAATTTGATTTCTCTTTCCTTTCCCACCGCCCTTCCCGAAAAATTTTTCAAAAGAAAAAACGGAAAAAAAGAAAGCCAGAAATCCCGCAATGCCGAAAGCGGTGGAGTACTATAAGTCCCGGAGGGTGGTTCCGCGAAGCGGAAACATTATGCGTACGCAGCAAGCGGGGCATGCGATATTCGCAGCCTTTTTATCCGTTTCGTTGAAAAAATAAATAGTGATTGATTTACAGAACCAGCCGCATCAGGGATAGCAGCGGATACAGGCCCAGAGGATAAGGCCCACAGGAGTATGAGCGGATAGCCCGCCCGGATGCCTAAAAACATACGGGAAAGCATATGAAACACAAGATGTAGGGGAATTAAGCCTAAACCATAAGACTACAGATTCTGACCTAAAAATCCAGTCAGGCCAAATCTTACTTTTAAACCTGATGACCTGTACAGAACATTACCTGGATAGACCAGGGCGATTGATGCTATCTGGCCAGGAAACAAATTCATTAAAACTTCTACTTTAGAGTCAATTCGATTGGTTTAAAATGGTACCATAACTGTAAGAAACCATAATATTAGTCAACAACCAATCGCATGGCGGTATGCAATTCAGCACTACCTGTTGCTTGATTTATGAGATTTTCCGGTCATGTATTGCTGGGTCTTGATGTTCTCCCACATTATCAGTTTGTCTTCAATTTTTGAGAAAACCCTGATGTCCCCATCTTGAGAAATAACGAGTCCCAGCGCAGTGGGATGGTTCCAGCAGTAAGCGATCATTGAGCGGTGCCGAGTTCCATAATGTTTGGGATCATGGGGCGCCAGCGATTTTGGGGTTGCGGTAGCAGTTGAAGAAACATAAATTTTGCGTGGCATTTTCTTTGCCCTCAAGACCGCACCAAAACCATTGCTGACCATCGTCCGGTCAAACAAAATAACCCCGTCCACACAACTCTGTGAGGCAATAAAGCTGATTGCTCCCTTGATTTCATCTGCTGTTGCTTTCTTATGGTAAAGCGACTCCGCTTCCCTGCGGTAAAGAGATTTACTTACCGAGCGCCTACCGCTGTCTAAATCCCCGGCAATGCTCGCCTCAGATACATAATTATCAATTGCTGCCTTGGCGTGAGAAACCATTGAAAGTTTTAGGCGTTCGTAATGTATCCTGTATTTCACATCCAGATCGGAACTATCATCAGCAATTAAAATAGCCCCTCCATGCTGGTAATTCTGGATTTTTAACAAAAGTCTTGAGAAAGTCTGAATCCAGAGCCCATCTAAAAAGTCTTCCCAGTCTTCAAAACTTTCCCCAGGATGTACCAGTTTAATATACTCACTGAGGGCGAGCTTCAAAAAGTCTGCATTCTTCCGGAATATTTTAGAGATTGGACCAATAGTCAAAACATCAAGATAACGCTTGACCAATACATTTTGCTTCAATGTTGCCAGGAGTTCATAATCGAAGAGCACATTCAGCGTCCCGATATCGCTAACGGACACCTGGAATAACCCGGGTTGCTCTGATCCGGTATCGGATTCATAGTTCAGAAAATTCTGATAGTGCATCGCCTGATCAATCATCCCCCAAATGTATAGGGAGCCCTTATCATCATAATATACTGCAAGGGATGAACTTGCCGGATCCGCCGCCTTGGAGAGCTTGGCAAGTGCCTTTGAGGTCATAGTTATATGCTTCTCAAAAGAAATACAGCTCCAACGCTCAGGGACAATATTGCCCGGAGGTGCGGGATCCGGATTTTCAGGATCAATGAAGGTAACGGTAACCCTGATGAGTTCGCTTTCCTCCTTGCACATGCTGGAATAAAAAAGACAATCAAAGAGATCCTCCAGAACCTTAAGATCAGGAAGTGTAGCGCTTGCTTTTTTAAGCTTGAGCTTGTTTTGTACCAGTAATGCTAAATCCTGTGGGCGTGAATATTCCAAAATGTGTAAGTTAACTTAATTTACTCTACAAACATGCGACAGTAGAAATCGTTTGCGCCCGCGAGCACAAAATTGATAGTATTCAGGAGTGCTTGTTTATGCCTGGACTAATCATAGCTCAACACCGAAGCTAGATTTATTCCGGATTTTCTAAAGTCCTCAACCGACTAGATACGATAAAATTGACCAGTCAGATTTGGTTAAAACACACACCCTTAAGGAGTATTAATTCGCGTAAAGGCTGCAAGAGCGTTTTCGTTCACGCTTTTTCGGCACAGGAATTAGCGAACCTGGAAAGTGAGCAAAAAAAAATAAAATATTTAATTAACCATTAAACAAAATAACGGTCTCTGGGTTAGTTATAATAAAGACTAACGTCTTTAATTTCAACCTGCTACTTTGCGTAGCGCTTAAATTACGGCTATCCGAAGTTTGAGGAACAGGGAAAATTTAAGGTTTTATTTTTACAAGGGTAATGGGAAAAATATTCGTGCTGGAAGACGACCAGGATATACGCGAGGTGGTGAAACTTATGCTGGAATCAGAGAACTATGTTGTGGAATCATTTGCGAATGTCCATGATTTTATGAACCGGGATGCAAAGGATATCCCGGATCTTTTTATTCTTGATGTAATGCTCCCGGATGGTTCGGGAATTGATGTTTGCGCAAAATTAAAATCGGAGAGCATGCTGACCAAATCACCTGTTATAATCATGAGCGCGCATGCAAGTGTTGACGAGGTGGCCCGTGGATGCTCAGCCGAAGGGTTTATTGCCAAACCTTTTGATATGGAGAATTTCCTGGACAAGGTTAGAACGCAGATTGATAATTCGGCAAGTGAATAGCTTTACTAGTTTATCAATTTGTCCACAACCGCCAATAGGTTATCATAGTCAAATGGTTTAGCGATGAATGCGGATGCGGAATGTTCACTTGCAATCTGCTCGCCATCCCTGCTTGCGGAAATGATGATTACCGGCAAATCCTGATAAGCTGGCGTACTTCGAATCATCTGAAGTATCTGATCCCCGGAAAGTACCGGCATCCAAAGATCCAAGATAACCAGGTCGGGTTGCTGCTTGTCCAGCACTGCACGAACATTAAGACTATTTATTTCAGGAATTACAGTGTGTCCCGTTTCTTCCAGAATCAATTCCAGAACGTCCAGGATGCCCTCATCGTCATCACATATCAATATTTTTTTACTTCCCACCTGCTTCCTTTCCATTTTTAGGCAAAGTAAAACTAAAAGTGGATCCCTTTCCCTTTTCACTTTCTACCCAAAGCGTCCCCTTGTGATTCTTAATGATCTGATCGCATACGTAAAGACCTATACCCATTCCCGGAAAACGCTTCTGAACTTCATTCCCCCTGAAGAAACGCTCAAAAACCCGTTTGGTATCTTCGATGGTCATTCCCACCCCAAAATCCTTGACAGATACCTTAACATATTCACTAACATTCGAAATATGAACCTCTATAGCATTGGAATCAGGCCCGTATTTAATCGCATTGGACAGAAGATTGTTCAACACCTGGATAATATGGGATTCATCGGCAAGAATTATTGCTTCTGTTTTTCCTTTGAGGATGATGCGATGGTTTGGTGCAGATGCCTGAATGCCATCAACTACCTCCGTTATCATTTTATCAAAATCAACGCTTGCTTCATGCAGCTCGATATTACCGGTCTGAATCCTGGACATATCCAAAAGTTCCGATATCAGATTATTCAACCGCTCGACATAGTGGCTGACTTTACCAAGAGTGGTAGTAAACTTCTCCGGTGCATCTTTTGGCTTATTTCTTTCAAGTACCTGCATGTACCCTTTGATGGTAGTCAATGGTGTCTTCAGTTCATGGCTGGCAATGGACAGGAAGTCATCCTTTCTGCGCTCAATTTCCTTTCGCTCGGTGATGTCTTCAATTGCCAGGAGTATCTGGTCTTTGAACTGACCTTCCAGCTCAATGCGGTGGGCATTAAGCAGCATCAGCTTTTTTCCAATGTGTGGAAAATCGTGCTCCACCTCAAAATCCACTACCGGATTATTGGTGGGTAATATCGTAACCAAAAGCTCACGCAGTTGTGGAATATCCCACTGGTTGTTGCCTAGGGCATAAAGCTGTTTCCCGACAGTTTCTTCAGCAGTTACTTTGAAAGTGCGCAAAAAGTGGTAATTGGCACTGATAACCTTAAAATTGGGGTCTAGAACCAACAGGCCCTCACGAACCGTTTCAATGATACTGGTCAAAAATGCCTGACTATCGCGTAATGCCAGGGTTCGTTCCTCGATCTTGCTTTCCATCATTGACTTTTGCTGACGCAAATCATGCTCAACTTTTTTACGTTCGGTTACATCATTCTGCACCCCGATAAAATGCGTGATCTCTCCGGCTGCATCTTTCACGGGAGACATATATAGTTCATTCCAGAACAGGTCACCGTTTTTTCTATAGTTCCTGATTTCCACAGTGCAGTCCACACCGTCCATTACGCTTTTTGCAAGAGTTGCACGTTCAGGCTGGCTCCTGTCGTCTGCCTGTAAAAACCTGCAGTTATGTCCAATAATTTCATTCCTGTCATATCCGCTGATCTTTTCGAAAGCAGCATTACAGTAAACTATTGGATTGTCCGGTTGTTTATGGTCGGTGATGATTATTCCTGAAATTGAGGCATCAAGTGCTTTGGTCATAAGCTCGAAACTATCTGCCATTGTGGAGCCCGAGAAAAGGAATTTACCTTTTTGAAATGTATGCAATGTCTTGTCTTTTAATTTATTTGGCGAAAACCTAAGTGTGTCACATTTAACTATGTGGTATAACACAATTTCAGTCGAATCGTTTTAATAATTAAAAGAAATTGTAAATATTGAGAAAAAAACGCGATAATTTATTGTTCAAGTGGCACCTTGAACCAAAAGGTGCTGCCATGACCCTGCTCGCTCTCTACCCCAAGTTGACCATGATGCCTGTTAATTATCTCGGCGCATATATATAGTCCAAGGCCCAGTCCGGTATTATTCTGCTGTTTTTTATCCCCCTGCCAGTATCTATCGAATAACCGGTGGATGTGATCTTTGGGTATCCCCTCACCAAAATCGCTTACAGATACCAGTAAATGGTGATCAACCTGCTTAGCTGAAATAATCACTTGTTCCCCGCTTGGCGCATACTTGAAAGCATTGTTTACAAAATTAATCAAAACCTGCTCCAACCGGTTTTCATCAGCTTGTACCTCTATATCTACAGGTTCAATAATCAGCTTTGCCTGATTTTCAGGCGAAATGTGAAGTATTGAATTTGCAAGCAGGTCCTTCACATTAAACCTGCTCAGTCTAAGCTCTATTTTCCCATCCGCATATTTACCTACATCAAGCAGCTCAACCAGCATTAGGTTGATTCGTTCCATACTCCTTCCACAAGAGTCAATCAACTTGACAACCATAGGACTTTCAATCTGGGGTTTCAATTTGTCGAGTAACTGAAGATTTGCCTTGAGGACAGTAATTGGCGTTTTTAATTCATGACTGGCTACCGAAAGAAATTCGTCTTTTTTCGCCTGATAGTTCTTTTTCTCAGTAATCAACTGTGTGACACCAACCATTTTTTTTGGTTGGCCGTCAGTGGTATATTGGGGGGAGCCGTTTGCCTGTATCCAATGAACAGACCCATCAGGCCTGTTGATCTGATACTCCATATTGTAAGGGGTATTGGATTCAATCGATTCCCTCACCCTGCTTTGCACAACGTCTCTGAACTCAGGGGTGATGGCGAGCAGCAAATCTTCAAAATCAAATTTTTCCGAAACCGGTATGCCAAAATTAATTTTGCACTGGTCGCTACAGTCCATTTTAAGTGTTTGCAAATCTAAGTCATAGCTACCAAGATTTGCAGCTTGAAGCGCGTTATTAAGCTGGGCTTTATTGATCTCAAGATCACCAATTAAAGTATTTAATGCAAGGTTTGCTTTTGTCAGTTGCTGGTTTAATATTGCTACTTCTTCAAGGGTTGCAATGAGCTCTTCGTTTGAGGCGGTGTATTCTTCATTGACCTTACCAAGCTGTTGTGTGAGGTCATTGAGTTCCTGGATTGTGGCCATGTATTCTTCATTAAGGGATTCCAGTTTTTCATTGGAGCCCTTAAGACTTATGTTCAATTCATGCTCTACCGCAGCCATTTTTTCAAGATCCTCAGCAATGATCATGCGATCGGTTACTTTAACAGCAGAATTAATGATGGCAATCGTTTTTCCTTCAGAATCCAATATCGGCTTGTACTCAAAATCAAAAGGTGTGGATACGAGCTTTGTATCATGTACCACATCAGCAAAAGTGTTGATGGCTACGAACGCCCTGCCGGTATCCCAAACTTTTTGCAGGATTGGAATAAAACTATCAAATTCAGGAGCTGCCTCAGTGAGTGTCAAACCAGGCGCTAAGCCTACTTTATTCCAAAGCGCAAGCATCGCATTATTGATAAATCCAATATGCAAGTCTCGGGAAGAAAATATTACAGTGGCCTGCGGGCCATCTGTTAACAAGTTGACAATTTCAGTGGCATTCAAAGGGTAATGAGCGCCAAGTGTAGCGTTTTTATTCAACCTAAATTTTTATATGTTACAGACTATACCGATAAGACAGGTCGCCAAGGAGCAGTTAACCGCTACCGCTCAATGGGTTGTTGCAGTCTAAGTTTCCAAAAATAAATAGAAAATCACGAATCGCAAAAATCATCAGCCCCGCCACAACCAGACGTTTTAAGCAATAACGTTTCTGGACTCAATCTGATTTAAGGTTACCGGTTGCACTGGGAATTCATTAAAAGAATAGCGGCATCATATTCTTTAAAACTTTAGGGAGCCAATTTGGTTTTAATTCCATGAACATTAACGAACTGCTTATTCCAGCCGCCAGGATAGGAGAAACCGAAGTCTTAGAAGAACTGATCAATCAAAAAGCAGATCTCAATCATCGGGATGAAAAGGGATACAACGCATTGATTATAGCCTGTTATAATAATCAGCTTGATGCGGCACGAATGCTAATTGATGCAGGAGCAGACGTCAATGCGTCTGATTACGGTGGGAATACAGCACTAATGGGCGCGTCTTTTAAGGGCTATGCTGATATCGTTAAGCTACTGGTTGACAGTGGTGCCGACCTGGACCTTCAACATGGAAACGGCGGGACCGCGTTGATGTTCGCGGCAATGTTTGGACGAAACGAAATTTTAGATTTTCTTTTAAGAAGTGGTGCCAGGGCGGATATTGAAGATAAGAATGGGCAGACTGCGATAGAGCTCGCGGCTCTACAGGGTAATGAGGCTGGAATGGCCTTATTTAAGACAAAGGGTTAATCAGAACCAAAGATTAGCCCCTTGAGCAGACTTTTCCACTGTGGAAAGGACAGGCCTAGTTTTGCGGCCATCCCTACCGCAAAGTTCCTTCCTTTATCATATAAGTTTCCTTGCTGGGTATTGGCTATTTCATTCCTACCATGCTCCTGCGAAAATACAGCGTTACCTTTTTGCCTGATCAAGAAAGTTGAAGTGGCTTCAGCTGTCAGGAAATGGGCAACGCCTTCCTCTTTGGAAAGCGGATGCGGACAGGGCCTCACCCTCATCGCCAGGACCTGACTATTTTCTGAATTAAATTCCCCGATCTCTTCAATGATTACCCAGTCATATCCCCTGCCGTTTTGAGAGCCTGGCCCTGGAATATCTATCCTGATGAAATCGCCCACCACAGCCTGTCCCTGCTTTCGAATCCCTTTATTTGTGATGAGCTGAAATGCCGATAACCCCGCAAACGCTCCCCACCTGTTCACCTCGAGCAATCTCTTGCTATATTTTTTAAAAAAATCTTTCGCCAGCTTTTCGCTACCGAATTCCCGCTTTTCAACGACATCCATTCGGGTACCATAGCGATGAACCGAAACCAAATAATTTTCTAACTGCTCTTCCATAAAAAATCAAAAAAGAGCGAAGGCCGTTAAAGGCCTTCGCTTAAGGATTTATATTTTTAGGCTGGAATTTTTCTAGGGTTCTCCCGTTCCCAAAACCTGTGCATAGCGATCATCCCGATAAATATTTCGCAAAGTTCATCAAGGTTATCAGATAGCAGTACACCCTCACGCATTACGGTTTCCTTTGAATACTCAGCAGGAAGTTTTTTATAAAAATAAGTTGCTTCCAATACCTGTATCGCGGCCTGGTCCGCCGCGATGGCCTTACAATGTTTAAACGATTCATTTAAGAAATGTATCGCATCAGCTTCAGCTTGCAGGGTCGCTACCGAGTTTAGCCCAGCTGGTATATATACTGCATCGTACAACACGGAAGCCGCCGTTAAAAAGCTTTCGTCCACGGCAATTTCAGCATGTTGATCACCAATTATGTTTCCGAGCTTGGGTGCAATGATGTGCACAACCGCACCGGCTGCTAACAGCGAGTCTTTTACTTTGCCTAAAGCGTTTTCATCCACGCCATCTGCTGCGAGAATAGCAATTTTTCTGGTTTGAATGGTATCCTTCACGGTAAACGCCATGCTCAGCGCATCAGATTTTAGTATGTCCCCGGTGGGATTGATGGAGGTATAATCGCTTTTTTCTCCATCAGCCGGGATACTATTATTAAGATCCGCTAAATGGATTTCGGGGATATGCAAACCAAGCGCATACGCAACTTCGGTGGCAAGTCCTTTATCGATTTGGGTAAGTAAAGCCAGCATTCTTTCTCTGATTTCAACTCCTTTAACTTTCCCAAGCTCAAAACTAAGTGCATCTATGATGTGGTTTTTTTCAGGATCACTCTGTGAATTGAAGAACATTCTTGCCTGAGAAAAATGATCGAAGAAACTCCGGCTTCTTGCCCTTATTTTCTTGGAATCAATACGCTCATTGTGGCTCACAAAGCCCCCGTCTGCTTCTTTTACCTGTTGGGGATCATTTTGGGCAATTGCGTTCGGTCCATAGCTGGTCTTGCCTTTATTAATGGTCTGACGCATATAACCGTCTCGTTGGTTATTGTGTACAGGAACAACAGGTCTGTTTATTGGGATCTCATGAAAATTCGGCCCGCCCAACCTGATCAGCTGCGTATCAGTGTAAGAAAATAGTCGTCCCTGCAATAATGGATCATTTGTAAAGTCAATGCCGGGAACCACATGTCCTACATGAAAGGCAACCTGCTCTGTTTCGGAAAAGAAATTTTCAGTGTTTCTGTTCAGCGTCATTTTGCCGATACGCTGGACTGGTACCAGCTCTTCAGGAATCAGTTTAGTGGGATCCAAAAGATCAAAACCGAATTTAAATTCATCTTCCTCCGGAACGATCTGAACACCAAGCTCCCACTCCGGAAAGGCACCGGATTCGATAGCGTCCCACAGATCCCGTCTGTGGAAATCAGGATCCTTACCTGAAATATTCTGTGCTTCATCCCAGGCTACAGCGTGAACACCAAGAAGGGGCTTCCAGTGGAATTTCACGAAACTAGAAATACCCTTAGCGTTAACCAATCGGAAGGTGTGGACACCAAAGCCCTCCATCATTCGGTAGCTTCTGGGCAGGGCGCGATCGCTCATTGCCCACATAACCATATGGGCAGACTCAGGCAATTGCGATATAAAGTCCCAGAAAGTATCGTGTGCAGATGCCGCCTGGGGCATTTCGTTATCAGGTTCGGGTTTAACGGCGTGAATCAGATCCGGAAATTTCATGGCATCCTGTATAAAGAAAACGGGCATGTTGTTCCCGACAAGGTCAAAATTACCTTCCTGGGTATAGAATTTAACAGCGAAGCCGCGTACATCCCTTGCCAGATCGCTGGAACCACGTGAGCCGGCTACCGTTGAAAAGCGGACAAAAACGGGTGTTTCCGCACCAGGGTCACACAAAAAAGCCGCACGGGTGATTTCCGACATATCTTCGTAAACCTTGAATATGCCGTGGGCAGCCGAACCCCGGGCATGAACGACGCGTTCGGGTATCCGCTCATGATCGAAGTGGGTTATTTTTTCCCGAAGGATAAAATCCTCAAGAAGTGTCGCCCCCCTATCGCCTGCCTTGAGCGAATTCTGATCATCGTTAATTTTCACTCCGTGGTTGGTCGTCATTGATTGCCCGCTTGCCTGGGTTGTAAAGGATTGCAATTTGTCCGTTTTAATATTATCCTGCTGAACAGGTGTGCGATTTTTGTCGGATGTTTTCTTAGCCATAATATTTTCCTTTTTACGCTTCTTTGGAAGCCTGTTGATTTAACTTTTCTTCCGCCAGACTGGTTAACTTTTCATCTGCAAGTTGCTCCTCAGCCAGCGTTTGGTGGAGAATAGCGGATACTTCAGATAACCCTAGTGTTTCAGCTAACCTGATAAGACCGCTATAGCTTGCTATTTCATAATGCTCTACCTTTTGGGATGCGAGGATAATCCCGACATCCCTGGTCGAAGTACCTGGTGGCGTTTCCTCAACAATGCCTTCTGCTTCCTTGGTTATACCTTCCATTGCATCGCATTTTTTGGCTATCGGTTTATTACCCAATAATTCAAAAATCTGCTCTAACCTGGCTACATGTTCTTTGGTTTCCAGAAGATGGGCCTCTATTGCTTTTTGCAGTGTAGGAGCCGTGGCCGCGGAGATCATTTTGGGCAGTGATTTGACCAGGTGGTTTTCTGCCCAGTATAGGTCAGCGATGGAATCCTTGAAAAGTTCATTCAATGGGCTTAATGCAAGGGATTCACCCTCATTGGTGAATTTTGAATCTTTTTGTGGCTGTTTTGTTTTCATGATGATAGGTGTCTATTTTGTAGTATCATTACAACCCTAAAATCTGTGTATAAGTTTTGGATATCTTTCATGAATCCGTTCCGAAAGATGGTGAACACAAATTTCCAGGCCTGAGTTATATAGTCAACGTCACCCGTTCCCAGGAATCCACAGCTTGGTATGGCGCACTCTGCATAGCTTGAAGCTTAAAACCTTATGGTTTTATGTATAGTTGTGAATAGCCTCATGATGTCAATTAAATGATGTCAGATGTATACATTTTCGCACAGCTTCTAAATCCAAAACTTCAATAATGAATGGTTTAATGAACGTAGGAGGATAAAGTTTCGAAGGTTATCCATGACCTCAATCTCGATGTAAATCTTGGTCTATAATTTGCTATAGCCAACCAAGACTTAAACCAAATCTTATGACGACTACTGAATTCAGTAAACAGACATCAACGCTCGCTCCCTATCTTCTGCAGTTTGCAATGAGATATACCAATGATGCTGAAAATGCAAACGATCTTGTTCAGGATACGATGGTAAAAGCTTTCAAATATCACGCACAATTTGAAGAGGGCAGCAATCTAAAGGGTTGGTTATTTACGATCATGAAAAATACCTTCATCAATGATTACAGAAGAAAGGTAAGATCCCAATCGCTTATTACTAAAACAGACGAACTTAGTTCCAGTGACTTAAGTTTAAGCGCGAGTCGAAATAGCGCAGAAGGCTCAATGATCATGAAAGACATCCAGATAGCTTTGAAAAGCATTCCTGAATGTTATTCTAAACCTTTCATCAGCCACTTCGAGGGTTTTAAATATCATGAGATAGCGGAAGAGTTGAACATGCCCATAGGAACGGTGAAGACAAGAATTCACATCGCAAGAAAACTCCTAAAAGAGTACTTAACAACGTATGCGAAATACGATTATAAAAAAGGTATGGCTTAATACCAGTATCAAATTATACAAGAAAGCCGCTAATTTTAGAATTAGCGGCTTTCTTTTTAAAGAGATTTATCCTTTAAGCGTGTACATCCCTTAAAGCCTTGATCGCATCGTGACTGATGTTAATTTCTCCTTGCTGTTTTAATAGCACACTTCTAACGTTTTCTCCAAGTTCATTTTCAGTTAGCGCATCGCGGTATGCTTTTTTGATAGCATCTTCACCACGTTCGCATTCCGCTAAAATACTATGGCGGTCGTCGCCACCGAAACTAGCTTTAATATCAATCCAAGCCCTGTGAAGCGTTCCTAAAATAGTATTACCTGTATCGGGAGTTTCAGCATGTCTGCCAACTAACCCGGCTAGTTCGATCACATTGCTACGGCTATCAGATGACAGTTTATCAAAAGTTGCTTTCAGGTCAATATTTTCTTCAGCTAAATCTGATGATGCTTTATCAAAGCCATCGGCCCTGTCATTATTGATTTGGATAAGGTCGTTTAATATTTCTACTGTTTTTTCTGAATTTTCCATTGTTATATATTTTACTTTAACAACATTTGAATTGACAATATGTTTTCATAAAACCTGGAATTATGAACGATAATGCAGCAAGATTTATAACACAGAATCAACACAATCTGAACTTTGATATCGTCAAGACACGCTATAATGTACTTTTATAAATTAATACAAGACTACAACCTGAGGTAGGAAATCTCATCCTAATTTTACTGGCAATATTCGCAATTCAGTTCAAAAACAACATATTGCAATGGCCTGGAGCCAAGTAAAAATAGAGAATACGCGGTAATAATCACAGGATTTTCAGGGAAGCTTATATTGTCACCTTTTGTGGGAATCAAAGGCAGTCGACATCAGTCATCCATACATATGGGACAGGCCTCCACTAAATGGAAGCCTGTAAACCATGATCTTACAATGATTTTAACCAATCGGTAACCTGCTCACGGGTTTTACCTGTTTTCTGTTGCAATTTGCCGTAAAGCTCATCCTCTTTACCATCTTCATACTTCAAATCATCGTCAGTTAAATCTGCATAAGCCTGTTTTACTTTTCCCTTAAGCTCATTCCAGGCGCCTTTTAATTCTAATTTGTCCATTGTTTTGTGTTTAGGGTGAATTTATTTTGGTTAATTATATAATCTCAAAGCATCACTTCGGGATATCTTTAGATGCGTAAACGCTGTCTACAACGTATCTGCTGAAACCCCGCCACGGCAGGTTATTTTTGTATTCCTTATAGTGCAATTCATAAAATTTTCCGCTGTTGCCCATCATCTGCTTCGCTATGTTTTCATCTGAAACGGAAAACTCAAATTCGTTGTTTTCTAAAGTGCCGGTTTGCCTGGAGCGAACTCCGCTTTGAATGAGCTTTCCCTCATTGGTTTTGAAGATATAACCCTTTTTTACTATGTAATTTAGCTCGCCGGCTTTAACACCCTCACCAAAAACAAAGAAATGATTATAATAGATTATACCGCCAATAAGCAAAACAGCTATAATTGCGAAAATGCTTCCAATTTTTTTCCCTTTGGTCATAAATTAAAATTTAAGATTTTAAATTTATATGCTGCTTTCAGGTACTTCCTGCACAACTACAAGCCTTTTATTTGAGGCAATAATGGCACCATAGCTGGCACTTACAGCGCCTACAAGCATTCCGAAGAAGGAGAATAAAGCAAATTTTGAAAGCGCCGAAGCCATTTCATCACCAACTTCCCTGGCTTTTGCTTCTGCTTGCGCCTTAACTTCCTGTACCTTTTCCCGGGCAGTTTTAATTGTTGTAATCCAGTTATCTACAATCTGCTCAGATTCAGCCTGACTTTTCCCTGTTCTATTTCTTACAATATTTACTAAAGCCTCTTTGTCTGCTGCTTCGAAAGTAGAATCGTTTTGAGAGAAAAGTTTTGATATCAAAGCATCTATCCGCTGTTGGGCCTCTTGCGGGTTTTCTAAAATTTCTTTTCCTGTAGATTTTCCTTCCCCTGATGCCTGGTTTATTTTTTTATCCAGACTGCCGGGCTGAAGCTCTTTCTTTTCAGTCTGCTTCAACAAGCGTTCAGCCTCCTGTTTCATTTTTCCGAAAGTGTTTTCATCAACGCCTAACTGGTCTTTAACCATTTTGCCTGCTTCTGGTGCAACCGCTTTTATTCCTTCACCGGCTAGAGAAAATCCTTTAGTGATCACTGAACCTGCACCGCCTATAATTTTGCCTACTGATGACGTGATTAAATACATATTAAGAAAAGTAAGCAAGCACCATGTCAGTAAACCGTGAAGCACTAAGTCAGTTCTTTGGACATGGCTTGAAAACCACCCTGCAACCCATCCGCCGCTGAAAACGGAAATCAACATGCTTACTATCCACCAGACCAAAGCACCCATTCCTAATCCGCTAAATGGTTTTGCTTCATCCAAAGGATTAATACTCCCGAAGCCAATGCCAAGACCGAGAAAGCTTAGTAAAAGTTGTACAGCGATAGCAATGAGTACGCCAGCAATTATTGCTCCCCAGGATAAGCGACTGATAAAACCCAATACAGATTTATCTCCTGCAGTTTGAATCTTGTGTTCCATTTTATATAATTGGTTAGGTAATGATTTATGTGTTTTTTTAAGCTGCCTTCATAAGAAAGCAGCCTAAGAAAATTTATATTAATTGGTCAGGTCACCTTTAACCTTATTTGCAGTTTTTTGGCCTGGCAGATAAATCTGGAAACCGAAAGACAGATTAAGATTGTTCTGGGTTGTCGAACTTCCAAAACCTACCAATCCATTGTATTTTAATAAGGTCTCCAGGCCGATATTCGGCGTAATGAAATAGGCGAAGCCGGGACCAACACTCAGGTTAAGTCCATTGGTGTTACCGCCGCCTTTGCTGACATTAACGCCTCCAATACCAACAGTTGCTTCTGCGAAGAAACGGCCATGGCGCAGCACCTCAACATCTTTTCCGGTATAGTAACGACCTAAGGCACCCACACCATAACTGGTTGTTGTGTTGGAGTTTTTTGCAGTTTGCAAACCAAAATTCACATAACCACCTAAGGCTACATTATCCTGAATGAACCAGGCAGCTTTTGGCGTGATGTCCACACTGAAGATTTTTGGATCGTCCAGGCCTAAGTTGATGTTGGTCAGGTTGCCACCCACCATTACGTTGCCTTTCTGTATCTGGGCATTGGCTGCAAGGATTGTTGTTGCAGAAATGATTATGCCTGCTAAAAATTTTTTCATGATTGATGTTTTATTGATTAATATAAAGTGAATTCCACACGGCGGTTTTCCTGTCTGCCGGCAGCAGTTTTATTCGTTGATATTGGCTGGTCTGGTCCGTATCCGGTTGCTTCAACCCTTGATGCATTTACGCCCTGGGAAACCAGGTATGTTTTTACGGATTCTGCACGCTCTTTCGATAAACGAAGATTCAACTCTCTTCCACCGGTGTTATCTGTATGCCCGGCCAGTTTAAGGCTGAAGTTTTTCTCGATTAACAGCGATGCGACCCTGTTCAGCGTCGAGTATGATTTAGTACGGATGGTTGATTTTCCAAGGTCAAATTCAAGGTTTGAAATCGCATCCCTGACAATTTTACGGTCAGCTTCTGTTATAACGGTAGTTTCTTTTAAAATCGTTTGAGTGACCGTTAACGGACAGCCTGACCCATCGACAACGGTTGCAGCCGGAGTGCCCGGGCATTTATCAAACTTATTGGCTACACCATCGTTGTCATCATCCGCAAGATCTTTTGCATACTGTTCACGGTCTCTCGCTGCATTTTGCTCCGCTGTAGATAATGCCCTGCGGAGTTCAGCACTTTCCTCTGCGCTTTGTTTGCGCAGGTCTGCAACAGCACTGTAGTTTTGCAACTGGGAATTTTCGCTGTTACCAAGCGAGAACTCAAGTCCGGCATGTGCATAAGAGAATCTGCCTTCGTTGTAAACATTTTTAACCGTAGGCGAAGACTTTATGAAGTTGATGTCATAGCCCAGGTCAATATTGATACCTCTGGCCACACCAAATTTAAACCCAACGCCTGTCGGGATGAACCAGCCTTCCCTGTCGGCGAAGACATCAACGCTTGCCAATCTGGAATCCGAAGACATATAACCTGCACCAGCTTTTAGGTAGGGTATCAACACCGCATTTTCAGTATTCAGGCTAAAGTTTGCAATATTCAATACGGCAGTTAATGATCCTGACCAGTTGATACTGTTTCTTTGTTCAATTGTGCTTGTAGAATTCAAAGTCTTGATTTCCCCGCGAACAAAATCAGCCTGAAGGCCTAAGGCAGGGAGAATCTGCTTTTTGATGAAAGCACCATAACCAATGCTCTTAAACTCCCTCGCTTTAACACTTCCGCCTCCCAAAAATGTATTCTGGCTTAAGATACCCCCATGGGCACCAATACTCCAGGTTCTTAAAGACTGCTTGCCGAACCTGCCTGCTGCGTTAGGTTCATCTTGGGCAAACAACTGTGTTGAAAGGCTCAAAAGGCCAATCGTCATCATTGATTTCGTAAAATTCATATTCATTTTTTTTGTGTTATTAATTATTAATTATTCCCAAAACTTAGAGGATAAATAAGCTATCATTCTAAAATGGCAATTGAAAATTCCGCATCTTGGCAGGATTCAATAATTCACTATAATCCAATAGCTATAGCAGACGATTAGCTATCAACGTTTTCAGTTCTGATAAGCCATCACATTGCTAAATAAATCCAAACAAAGTAAAGAAGATGAATTTTGGTGCAGGAATTGGTTCGACAGAAAGCGCAATCTATCCGACAGAAGATTGGTTTTAATCGTCAAGAAAAATAACAGATTAGCTTAAAGCCAGGATTTGAAATGAGATTTGAATTGCGGTCGATACTGAACCGATACCGGAATGACTGCTTTTCCAATTTTAACGGTATAATTTTGAATTGCATCAATTTTATCCAACGCTACGATAAAAGATCTGTGGATACGCATAAAACGGTTCGCGGGCAAAAGACTCTCCATCGTTTTCATGGTAGATAAAGCGGTAATCATTTTGCCCTCTTTTGTAAATACCTTAATGTAATCTTTTTGACTTTCGCCATAAAGAATTTCATTAAACGGAACGCGGATAAGCTCATGTTCTACTTTAAGAAAGACAAATTCTACAGTATCAGGTTTTTGAACGATGGCTGATAAATGATTTCTAGCCTTGAAAGCAGCCTTAAAAAAATCCTCATAGGTAAATGGTTTCAAAAGGTAATCAATTGCATCCACTTTATACCCTTCGGATGCATAATCTCCAGAACCACTGATGAAGATTATTCTTGGCATATCCCTTCCATATTGGTCATAAAGGGATTTGGCGAAGCTCATTCCATCAATACCGGGAAGATTGATATCTAATATGATAAGGTCTATGCTTAATTTACCGATTAAATCTATCGTTTCTACAGGATTGCTGTGAACAGAAACCAACTCAAGGAAAGACGTTTCCCTGACAAAATCTGCCACGAAATTACTAACCTCCAGATCATCATCGATGATTATACAATTTAATTTTGTCCTCATAGTATTGTCGGACTAGATGAAATTATAAGGTTTGGAGTGTAACTGAGCATTAAGGCATTCATTATGCCTCAAAGGTAACTTTATCTTTGGAAATTAAAAATCTGAACAGCCATACGTTTTGCCCCATGAGATGGTATCAGAATAAAGGTTTCTGATCACCGACGAAACTAAGTGTTCTTTTTAGTAACCTTAAACTCGCAAATTTATTTGTACGGAATAAGGAAACTTACTGTACAGCCCTGACCTTCATCACTCTCAAGGAATATCTGGCCACCTTGCTGATTAATAAGCTGGCGGCAAAGGTATAAACCTAACCCGGTACCCTGCTTTTTACCTCCGGCCTGATAAAAAGGTGTGAATAACTTTCCTTGCTTACTTTTAGAAATACCCGAGCCGGTATCTTTCACAGATACGCTTAATAAAGGAAGATTATTTTCTTGCTCAATTTTAGCCGACAAACTAATTGAGCCTTCATCTGTATACTTTATAGCATTACTCAGTAAATTGATAAGCACCTGCTTAAGTCGCAGACTATCACCCTGAACCTGCAAAATGTCATTTCCTTCAAAGCTGAAATTTAAATCAAGGTTTTTCCGCTCAGCCATAAATCGCATAGCTTCGACAGAATCGCTGATCGCTTCGTAGGGAGAAAAAATGGACAGGTTCTCTTCATCTGGATTCTGCTCAAATTTACTCACATCAAGTACATTGTTCACAGTTTCCAGTAATAATGATGAAGCTAAATTTATAGAGGTCACTTTGGATTCCTGATCCTCTTTTAGCTGTGTTCTCCTGAGCATAAAAACAGCACCATTTATTGCCATGAGTTTATTTCGTATTTCATGGCTCATAATAGCCAATATTTCCGATCGCTGACCGGCTAACCGAACTGCCCGTAAATTCTCTCTGATGTATCTTCGTTCTGCTAAAGCTGCTTTACGAATATAAATCAGCAACAAAATGATAAACAGTAAAACGAAAGCTGTAGCTACAGCCGTGTAGATATTTAAATCCTGTGAAGTTGATTTGTATTCTTCAAGAATTTTTTCCCGACTCTGCTCAAAGGCCATCTGGTCTATAGCCTGGAAATCCAGCAAGACTTGTCTCAGTTGGGTCAACAGGCTCAGATTTGCTAAAATCAATTCCTGGTTTGAATGCATCAATCGACCGTATTGTTGCCCAATTTGCTTTATCAATACCGGATCTTGCGGAATATTGCCATCCTGTACCTTTTTAGTGCGAATTGTGACAACTTTAACTTCTGATTTATTCTGCACGGCATCTTTGAGTCGTTCTATAAGACCCCTGTTTGCGGATTCTTTGCGCACAGATACGGCTGTATCCGGAGGAATAGTTCCTGAGGGATTGGTGGCGTAATCTCTTACCGTATTAACGGTTGTTTTATCAAGCAGGAATGTAAACCTTTTCTGCAGGTCAAACAGTTGCTGAGATACCTTGAGTTTTTTCTGCAACGCATGGGCAATTTGTGCCTTGCTTTGTGGGGTATCAGTATTATTAGCTGGTTTATAATAACTTATAATCGTTTCCATTTTCGCAAAAATGGAGCTAAGCTGTTGCTTATAAGCTAATAACTCCTCTTCATTTCCGTTTGAACTGGCTTTTCTGAAACTGTTTTCAGATAAATTTAAATCAAATAATAATTTACTGATTTTAGGTTGATGGCCAGGGTTGCCTAGTTGGCTGCTCAGGCGGTCTAATTTGGCATTTATTGTATGACGTAAAATATATGAGCCTCCGGCAATGATAAATGTGAAAACCAGAAAGATACTAAGCAGTTTTCTAATTATTCGGGTAATACTATTTGATTTTCGGTAGTCAACCATATTTATTGTGCTTCATTAAATTAGCACTATTAACAGTTATCCATCAAAAATAGTTTCAAATTTTAGTGCTGTAAAATTTAAATATCAGATACTTACATAAGCCCTGTGCGCAATACTATACCAAACCAATTGCCCCCTCACCGCCAAAATGCCAATAGCCAACTTCAGGTAGAGGCGGCCAGGGTGAAAAAAAATATAGTGAAACCGCACTAATTGGTAAAGTGGTCAGTTTAATCTCAATCATCCCTAGCCTCAACTTAGCCATCATCCCCAAATGGTATAGAAATCCAAGGATAATAAAAACATCCTTGGCATGGCTTTAATTTCAGGTTAATTCCCTTCACCCACAGGCATGGTTTGCCGAAATAAATTTTAGACAAAAAAAAATCCTTTTGTGCTTATCGAAATCCATTAGGTTACATTTGTAAATTATTTTTTGAACTTGTCATTTATGATGGTTATAATTTGTGAAGAATTAACTTATAAATAGCTTAATTTGTATTTCAATAACAGCTCAAAGAATTATGAATCCACTTCTTCAGCAATTCAAAAAATATGGTTCCGTAAGCCTGGCAGCTGAAAAGAGTATCGAGCAAAAAACCAAGAGGTTAATAAAGAGGAAAAATGATCATTTTTTGAAAGAAGGCCAGTTGGTAAGCAGTTATTTTGTTGTTGAGAAAGGTGTTTTTAGGGCTTACATTCATCGGAAAGAAAAGGAAGTAAATGTTTGGTTTGGAGAAGAAGGCCAAATTTTTGGTGCGATTATGCCCATGTATGCCAACATGCCTTCTCCCGAAAACATTCAGTTTCTGGAAGATGCAGAAGTATATGCCATCGCAGTTGATGATCTAGAAAAGTTATACAAGCAATATCCCGAGCTAAATTTAATAGGACGTAAAATTGCAGAAGAAGTATGTATCATTCTGGAAAATAGAATTATATCCCTACATACAGAAAGTGCACCAGAACGTTACCTATCACTAATCAAGGAGCATCCCAATTTATTAAACAGGATTAATTTAGGCCATATTGCTTCATATGTCGGCGTAACCCAGGAGACTTTGAGCAGAATACGAAAGGCCTAAAACGATTTTGATCTACATCAAAAAAAGCGACTTATTTTGTACTGAACTTTGCATCATCAAGTAATTAGATATGCAAAGTATAACATCAGTAGCTCAAAGGTCGCTTAACAAAGCTATAATTTACGAGGGTTATGGAGCGGTAGCGAATGCAACAAAATTTGTGCGTGAAAGCGAATCGGGACGTCTTATTATTATAGCAATCGGTAATCCTTCCGAATCTTTGGCAACTGCAATTGGACTCGTCGATGAAGGCATAGAACTTATAGAGTTTTGTGGTTACATTCCCCTTATCTGGAAGGTTAAGGTTGCTGAAGCAATAGGCAATCGAGCAAGGGTAAGTACGGTAACTTTCGGAATAGAATCAGTGGTATTAGCTGCAACCTATAACCAGTCTTTTTACCAGGGCGTGCCACCGCGTGAAGCGTTTATAATTCTGGAAAGTGGTAGTGATCCTATTCAAGATCGTTTCGAAAAGGTTTTTGCCCCTCAGCACACTATATTTATTCCTGTACCTGATGAGCAAACCGGTGTTAACGTTGCAGTAGAGCTTGCCGATGCAGGATACGGATTGATTGAGCTATATGGTGGATTTACCACTATTGGTGCGGCTCGCATTATCGAAGCAGTTGATGGTAGAATTCCAGTTGGGGTTGGAAGTTTCACACTGGAGGCAACAAAATTTTAAATCATTATAAATAAAAAAACAGATTAGAATATGCGTAACAAGAAATTAAATTGGTTTCAAAACGTGGAACACCGGACACATCCTCACCAAGGTTTAAACTGGCTCACAACGACCATCAGTGTACCAAATGTGGTAAAAGCGGTAAATTTTTATACTGAAGTAATGGAAATGGTTTCCATCTCAGAACTGGAAGACGAAAAAGGAGAGCTAGTCTTCGCAAGAATTCGCTATCGTGGAAATAATTTTGTGCTAAATAAGGAACATTGGGATTTTAACGCGGTTGCACCAATTACATCAGGGCAGGTATCCCCATTTGTTTTCTACCTCTATGTTGATGATGTGAGAGCGTTATTAGCAGAGATTAGAAAAGATACTGAGTCAAAGATTTTAGTTGAGCCAGAAATGCAATTTTGGGGAGATTTGAAAGCAAGAATTCAAGATCCATTCGGTTATATCTGGGATTTAGCGGAAAAGGTATAAAGATATTAGATGCTACTGTTATCATTAGTAATCCAAGGCCTTTTGGTTAAAGCAACAATTAGAGTGTAGGTTTTATACCAGTGATTAAATAAACTTATTAAGTAGATATTAAACAGTAGTAAATCGCCTGTAGAGGTTAAAAATGCCCTACTAAAGATGAGATTCGAGTAAAACCAGTCGACATTAATGCATAGGGATAAAATTCATTGTTTTAACAGATTCCTGGATTGAAGTTGTGGATCTATCTCCGTTAGTTTCTGCTTTAGCTTAGCCAATCGGCCCGTATCGCACAAAAATTCGGGCGACTACAGCATGTATTTCCATCCCGGGTTGGGGAGCAGATCGCAAAAAGCTTCTATAGGCCAAGAAAAGTTCATAAAATGTGTTTAGCAGCGGATAAACCCACCTGAAGACAAATGGTAAGTTGACTTTTTAATAAAGCAACTTATTTCAGATGGGCAATTGAAAATCGGGAAAATCTGGGTCACCTTTCCAATATAATGGCTACTGCGTCTGGAGTGCCTTTTCAATTAACGATATATTTTGACGAGATTAGCAGAAGCAAGGTCCTGTCAGATCTTGCTTCATCATAGTTATCTTTTAGGAGTTTATTGATATGAGGATTGTGCAGCTTTATTGCTGCCATCTGCAAGATCTGAAAAGAAGACATTTCAATACTCTCTATGTTCTGGAGATAAAAAATGATTGAAAGATCCTGAAGTTCTGCGTCACCAATCTGCTCGTTGATTGCCTCGAAAGCATCATCTATCAGGCCACTCACTCCATGGATACTACCATGGTTTGGATTTGAATCCAGTAGCGTATATATCAATTGCATTCTGGCAATTTGTTTCTCAACGTTATAGACAGTATTTTCTATGGCTTTCCTAAGCTCATTAAATTCAGCTTCTTTAAGAAGTTCCGGGAGTTTTTTTACCAGGTGTTCCTTTGCACCATAAATCCTGTCAAGATGCTTAAGAAAAAACTTTTTTAACCTTACTGAGCCTAGATTGATGTGTTCCCATGCATTGTTGCCATTTTTTTGCTCGTTCATCGTCTGATTTTTTTCTAAGATAAAAAATCTTTTATCATATTGGTGAGCTTAAATATGTCGAAAGGCTTACTGATGTAACCGTCAGCACCACAATGTGCTGCAATACTGGCAAGATCTGGCTCAGCTGAAACTAAGAACACGGGAAAATTATTAGCTGTTGTGAAGCCTTTTATATCCTCACATATTTGATTGCCAGTTTTATGGTAGCCAACAATATTGACATCAAGTAATACTAAATCGGGATTTTTGGTAATAATCTCTTCCGCATCAACACCATTGGATAATAAAATTGATTCAAATCCTTCATCCTGAAAGATAATATTCATAATCTCCAGTATGTCTTTGTCATCATCAATAGCAACTATGCGTTTTATCATAATATATTTAAATAATACCTGGATTTTCTCTTTAAATTAATTCTGACACCTCTATTCCGTACCTCTCATAGAAAGCAATACGGAAACGATTTACATTTAGATATCCAGCAATTGCTGCAAGGCTCTTAATGTTATTGCCTTTTTGTGTCGCTATCGCCTCCCAAACCAGGTGAAACCTAATTTTAGATATGAATACTTTTGGCGTTACACTCATCAGGCGCTTAACCTGCCTGTGTAATTGCCGTTCGGTCATTGCAAGCTCACTACTCAAAAACTTTAGATCAAGCTTTGGTAGGTGCGTTCTGACCAATAACTCAAACTTTTGCAACCAAAGCCTGTCCAGGATTGAAATCTCTTTGCTCAAATTTAGCCAGCCCACATTTGGATCCTCACCATTTGGAACAACTGAGACCTGCGCGATTTCGGCAGAAAAAAGCTGCTTTTGTTCTTCCCCTAATCTTTCCAGAATAAGCGAGATATGGTTATGTTCATCCACCAACCTTTTTGTTGTAATGTCCTTGCCAATGTAAAAGAAAAGCTGATCACGTTCGATGAATATTGAAGTCCAGGACAACCAGACCATTGTCTCATTCTTTGTAATATACCGGATCATGAATTCAGCGACCTCATTGCCACGCATTTGCTTGTCCATCATCTGTTTATACAATGTCTTATCCTCAGGATGGATCAAGGTTTCGATTGAGCGAGAGAAAAGTTCTTCAGTACTATAACCCAATAAATTTGTAACCGCAGGATTAATTCTTTTTAAGTAACCATCCTGATCTGCTATGCATAAGAGATCCGGGTAAAGCTCCAAAAAGTAATCAATATCTATTTTATCCGGTATTATATTTTCAATCATTTCGGTTATGTTGAGCGGTTATATCTGCGGCAAATATGCTGAACATTAATAAGTTTGCAACAGCGAATGATTTCAATTGTTTCATTACAGCCGCTATTATTGACTTTTGTCAGAAACAGTATGTTTTTGTCAGTTTTCCACTCAACAACTTCAGATAAAATCATCACGCACAATCCAAAAGTTGCAATTCCGACCTGTTAAAGACAGCCTTTAGGGGCATTGATAAAGCAATTCGGCAATACAGAACCATGACCCCAAGATTCCCTTAGGAATATATTTGATAAGCCATTGGGTATAAGTCAGAATTTACCTCGAAAGCAGGATTTAAACATCCGCGATGAACCTATTTTTGGTCTAGGTAAAATAAAAGTCTATTCAAAAAAACCTCGCTTGAAAGTGGAATATGAACTGACAGCATTTGGAAGAACCCTGATACCGGTGGTTAATGCCATTTACGATTTGGATAAACTGTAGGTGAAGGGGAAAATAGCGTTGATTGGTTTATATTCAATTAGCTGGATAATTAGTTGGTGAATTTAGCAAACATAACAGTCCCTGCAAATGATTACGATTGTTGCAGAATAATGTTTTACCTCAAAATCTGCAATGTGGAGAATTAATTCATCCTAATGTGTTTTATAGTTTGCAATAGATGATATAGGTGCAGAATCCAATTCAAGGCTCCAACCATACACTTACCAAACAAGATTTAATACCCTGAGCTCATTTTTGGTGGCAGGGCGGAAATCTATTCGGATTTATCAAAAAAAATTAATCAAACCCAGATTATGGTCCAGGTAGAAAGTTTAGCGATTTATTTGCCAAAATAATTTACGCTTTATTCATTTTATCAAACGCTAAAAACAAGAATTTACTATTTAGCTTAAGTATTGCTATTCTGTTAAAATTCAAAAACTACACCGATAGAGGGGATGATATTTCCAGAATCAGTGTTAAGTATGGTTGGAATTCCATTTCCTCCATCTTGTCTTAAAGGCTGCCCGTCGCTAGTGGCAAAGGCAGAATTATCTTCGGTACGTTTGAAAGTGTACTTTGGAAAACCGGCATTTTTATTTTTCAATAAATTCTGTATATCCAAGTACAGATTCAACGATGTTCTTCTGAAGTTGATGCGTTTATCTACCCTAAAATCGAGCTGACTAAACGCTTTGAGCCTTTCAGTATTTAGCCTATCGTAATCCAATACACCTGTTCCAAGCGTGAGGTAATTCTGCTGCGAGCTGGATAAATCGAACGGCGTGTAAGGTGAGCCAGCTGCAAAACGGTATTTCAAACCAAGGTCCCAGTTGGCTTTTAATTTGTATCCCAGCGTAAGGGATAGCAGGTGCTGACTATCCCAGGAAGATGGGACCAGTTCACCATCCAATCCTGAAAATTTACTCCTCAGCCAGGAATAACTGGCGACATAAAAAAGTTTGTTAATGAGTTTCTGCTGCATGAAAAACTCAAAACCATAAGTTTCTCCTTTACCAATGCTCAAAAGCTGTTCGCTACCTACCGAACCATATTCTGCACCCTGATTGGCCAGTGAAATTCCATTTGTTGCAGAAACCGGGTAATTGCTGTAACGTTTATAAAACGTCTCGAAAGTAAAGCGCAGATCGCTTCTAGGCAGAAACTGTGTGCCAAGCACATAATGATCCGACTGGATATATTCCATATTCCGATTTGCAAAAGCGCCATCTTTCACAAAGCCCAAAGCGGTGTAAGTTGGTATCTTGAAGTAAGAACCGACTGAAGCACTGATGTCCCAATTAGCATCGAGATGATAGGCAAACGAAAGGCGTGGAGAAACCGTTTTTAAAGGATTATCGCCATTCTCAGTAAAGGTGTTTATATCTGAACGGATTCCTCCAGATACCAATAATTTGTCATTGAACAAGTTTTTAGAAGCCTGTAAAAAAAGCCCGTACTTCCAGAATGTAAGATCACTATTAAAGCGAAGCACTTGTTCCGGACTAATCTGATTTCCACTTGCATCAAATCTTGCAGCTGAGATTTTATTGTAAAGATTACTGTTATAACCTACGTTCTGTGCCATTGCCCCGACAGAAAGTTTCCAGCCATCCACAAATTTGTTGATATCGAACCTGAATTTATTTTCGATTTCCTGGGAAGCGACTGAAAGCGTTCTCAGCGATTCTTCCTTGCGATCGTCTTCAAATTTATCGAGCTGGTTATCAAAAACATTCCGGCTCAGGGTAAAATTCATAAATCCATCTGCAATCTTACGACTGAGGTTAAAGCCTGCCGTGTAGCTCCATTGATTAATATAGGGTGTAGAGCGGAGCGTATAAGTGTTTTCCGGCGTGGATTCCCGGGTAGCCGCGAAATTAAATCTGTCTATTGCCCCTAAGCCGATAGCGGTCAGCGTTGTTTTTTCATTGAACCGGTGCACCACCTTGTACTGAAAGTCGTAAAAATCGGGCCTGATCGGCAAATCAATTAAACTAAACAGCAAACTAAGGTATGATTTTCTGGCAGAAGCCAGAAAGGTTGTTTTTTCGGATAGCGGGCCTTCGAGAGTCAATACAGATTCTGTTAAGCTCAACCGGGCATTTCCGGCAACTCTTTCTGAATTGCCTTCTCTTTGTTTGATAACAAAAGTAGAGGCAAGCGGGTTATCGTATCGGGCATCAAAAGCAGAAGAGGTGAGTTTTAAGCTTTCAATAAAGGATACATTTAATATCCCCTGGGCACCTCCAGAACTTCCCTGGGTTTGAAAGTGATTCAGCAACGGAATTTCAATTCCGTCCAGATAATATACGTTTTCATTGGGCGCACCTCCGCGTACTATAACATCATTTCGTTCTCCAACACCATTACTGATTCCAACACCGGGAAGTGTCTGGATCACTTTGGAAACATCAAAATTTCCGCCCGGATTACTTTTGATTTCTTCTGTGGTTAACTGCTGGACAGATAGCGGGGTTACCAGATCCGTGGCAATGGCTGATTTCGCCCTGCTGAAACTGATTACAACATCCCCAAGGTTATTGGCCGCGGGCTGAAGGTCAAAGTTTACAATTTGTGGATTTCCAGTTCCAACAACAATATTATATTTGGTCGCAGTGGCATAGCCTATAAAATTTGCCGATACTTTATAAGTACCTACAGGTACCGTTATTTTAAATTTTCCCATCGAATCTGTAATCGCGCTAACAAGAGTGTCATTCAGATTTATAGTTACCCTGCTTAATCGTTCATTGGTATTGCCATCCTGAACCGTACCGATTATAGTACCAGTTCTTTGAGCAAACAGGTTTAAATTTACAAGCATCAATAAACTGAAAAAGATATGTGATATTTTCACTGCAATTGGATTAAGGTATTTAATGTCGGGCAAATCTAAGCTATGTACTGATTACAGATTGGCTTATTATACCAAGCCAGCCAGTTATTATATTAAACCGTCAAATAGCCCTACCAAAATTTTCCCCTTCAACGAAAAACACTGGAAATCGCAATTTGGTATAACGGGCAGCAGCGTTGATATAATAATGGAAAATCATATTCAGATAAATAATACATTTACCAAAGTAATAAAGAATATGTTTATCAGCAACCAGGAACATTTAGACCAGATTTCCTCCCGATTGGATTTATTTACGCACAGTAAGTATAGCTATTACAGGCACATCGGTGTATGGATTTTGTACTGGCTAATTTTTATCATTAGCTATGAAAGTCCGAATGCGATTGAGCCCTATGCTACCTACTTTAAAATCGGGATCTCATTTAGCTTATTTATTCAGGCTTATGTGAACATGTATTGGCTCGTACCGGTATACTTATTCAATAAAAAATTTGTAGCTTACCTGATCCGGCTTTTCGCTATGCTGCTGTTTTTCAGTTTGCTCATGGGCTTGATGAGTTTCCTGCTGCGTGATATTGAACACAGGTATGCGCCGAAACGGCTGTTCGACCCAAAGCCAACGATGTATTTTGCGTTTGCGCTTGTTTTTGTAGCAGCATCATCAGCAATAAAATTTTTCCAGCGGTGGATTGAAGACACCAGGGAAATCACAGAACTCACCCAGATAAATATCCGATCAGAACTCGAACAGCTTAAAAACCAGGTCAATCCACATTTCTTGTTCAATATGCTCAATAATGCAAATGTGCTCATTGGAAAAGACCCTCATAAAGCATCCCAGGTGCTGATGAGTTTGAGCGATTTACTACGATACCAGTTGTATGACAGTGCGAGACCAGAGGTATTGCTGACCTCAGACATCAGATTTTTAAATGACTGTTTAAACCTGGAAATGATCCGCAGGGATCATTTTGATTTTATCATTTCAAAAGAAGGAAACCTAAGTGGTGTCCAGGTTCCGCCATTTTTGTTTATTACATTTGTAGAAAATGCCATCAAACATAGTCAGGACGCCGATAAGGCTTCTTATGTACAAGTTTATTTTGAATATAGGGATGGCTGGATAAATTTCAGATGCGTAAATTCCAAACCTCTGAATTTGACACATAACAATCATGCTGGTGGTCTGGGACTGGTAAATGTCAGGCGTCGGCTAGAACTTATTTTTGGTGCACATCATCAGCTTGAAATTGCTGAAACCAGAGAGGTGTATACTGTTAAACTAGCGATTAAATTATGACCTGTATAGTTGTTGATGATGAACCCCTTGCGAGGGAAGCGATGAAGCAGCTGATTGCTGATATCCCCTCACTCCGGTTTGAAGCTGAATTTTCCCATGCCGAAGCTGCAGGAAACTATCTGAAGGCTAATAAAATTGATTTAATCTTTTTAGACATCCAGATGCCCGGAGCAGATGGGCTCTCCTTTGCCAAGTCGATTAGCGGCGAAACCCAGATTATTTTTACTACGGCCTTTAGTCAATATGCGCTGGAAAGTTATGAGCTTGATGCGGTAGATTATTTGCTCAAGCCCATTAAACCTGAAAGATTTAAGAAAGCGGTGGAAAAGTCCATCTCCTATCAAAACCTTTTAAGGAGTGATGCATCCCAGGTCGATCAGATCAACCAGGAATATTGTTTCATCAGATCTGAGAAAAAGGTGATGAAGGTTTCCTTTGCAGATGTTCTTTTCATTGAAGGGTTGAAGGATTACGTCATTTTACATACGAAATCACAAAAAATTATTACGGCAATGAATATCAAAACCATACAAGGCCAATTGCCGAAAGATATTTTTATCAGAGTTAGCAAATCTTACCTGATCAACAAAGGAAATATTGATTATTTTGACAACAATACGGTTTACATGGAACAACATGAAATTCCGATTGGAAATTCTTACAGGGAATTCTTTTTTGATATCGTTAAAAAAGATTTGCTGAGCAGATAAAGAAATACAAAACCGGCAAGATTCGATAATATTTTTTTCAAAAGAGCCTGATTGAATAGCGGATACGTGCTTCGATCATCAGTATTATTTTTTTCCAGTTAGAAACCCTGATTCTTCTTGCTAAAAGCTGATCCGGATTTTGCTTTTTTATCATCTGGAATAATTTGCGGTAATATGTATAGGCCAGGTACACGCCCACTCCTGAAGTCTGAGGCAATGCTTTAATCCCTTGCAAAGCGGCATCGAATTCAGTTTCAATTTCCTTTTCGATATTTAACTTGTCTGCTTGACTGAATTTTGCCAGATTTACTGCGGGGAAATAAGACCTGCTCAATTGCAGGTAATCTGCGTTTAAGTCCCGCATGAAATTTATCTTTTGGAAAGCTGAACCAAGCTGCATCGCGAATGGCTTTAGTTGCCCGTAAATTATTGCATCTCCGTTTGTAAAAACCCGCAGGCACATCAGACCCACAACCTCTGCTGACCCAAGAACGTATTGATCATACTCCCTTGCATTGAAGTTGACTGGCGCAAGGTCCATTTCCATACTTTTGAGAAAACAGTCGATTAATTCATGATCGATATCATATTTGTTAACCGTACTTTGAAAAGCATTCAAAAGAGGATTAGAACTGATCTTTCGCTCAATCGCCTTAAAACAATCATTCTTTAGTTCAGACAATAACACGGATTGGTCAAAACCGCCAAAACTATCCACAATTTCGTCGGCCAGCCTGACAAATCCATAGATATTGTAAATCGGTTGCCTTAGTGATTTATGAATGAATCTAATGCCCAGAGAAAAACTGGTGCTGTAAAGCCGTGTTGTTTTTTTACTGGTGGTTTCGCAAAGTTCATCATAAATGGCTTTATTAATCATTCCTTATTCCAAAATTAATTCTGATTTCGTGTTTTAACTTTTTTTTAAACGAAAAAAGTTACCGTTATCAGCTCAAATATATCCGTATCCTAATTAAAAATTGTATTTATTTATACCAAACCAATTGTTTATTATACCAATAAGAACTTAGCACATATAAACGAAAATTAGCTATTCAATTTTTATTCACTCAAGGTAGGTTTTGTCAGTGTTATAACTTTTACGATCTTGATTTGATGCGCTCCTGCTCCTCTGTTTTTCCTTTATCAGTTCCCGGAGATCTGACTTTTCTATTCCCGAAACTGTAATTTATGCCAACATATATCCCTCTGCTTTCCCACTTTCTAAGACTGGTTTGGTTTACATTACCCAGTACCGTTGCCTGTTCCCATTTCTGGGTATTAAAAATATCTCTCACTACCATAGTAAGCGTTAGCTTGTCACTTAATACAGACTTCTTCAAAGAAAAGTCGACGCTGTAAATCGGCTTTGTACTGTATATCGATGAACGGCTCGCATAATTAAACCAGCTGCTTAATGCTGCCTTCCATTTATTTCCAAGTTCGAGGTTATTACTTAAGTAACCGTTGAAACCTGCACCACCCTGGTTTATTCTATCCAAGCCATTGTAAGCCCGGAGGTCTGCTTTGTAAAACTGATAATAGGGTTCGGCAGAAAAGTAGCCATTCCACCATTTAGAAAATTTAAAAGGGGTGCTTAAACTGACATTTAGAAAACTCCTTTTTCCGGCATTAACCGGAATCTCCAGCGTTTGATCTCCGGTTTGGCTTCTGATGGTTTCAATCAGATCTTTTGTTGTATTATAATTTATTTTAATCTGTTTTCCTCCGCCAAAAGAATAATCAAGCTCCAGATTTTGTGTAAACTGCGGTAGTAGCAATGGATTACCTCTTGAAGCATAATAGGCATCTGTGCGGTAAAGGTATGGATTTTGGTCCTGAAAGGATGGCCGGCTTACCCGGCGCCCGTACGCAAAACCTAAACTGTTATTTTCATTAATCCGGTAGCGTAAGAATAAAGCTGGAAATAAGTTCAGGTAGGAAGTATCTGGTAAAGCTGTGATTGAACCCTGCTCATTTGTCGACAGTCCCCTCATATTTGTGTGCTCGGCACGTAAACCCATTTGAAGTTCAATTTTACCATACGTGTGCTGAGCATTAACATAGGCGGCAGATATTTTTTCGATATAATCAAAATTGTTGAATTGCATTATGCTGATAATGTTACTTCCCATTTGTTCTGCCATTAAAGCATTGCTTGTTGTGCTGGAAGAAAACTTTACTCCTGATTCAAGATTTGTTTTGCCTAGCTTAAAAATGTAATCGGCCTTTACCGAAAACAAGTTGATTTCACTTTTTGTGTTATTCTTGAAATACAGTTCCTGATTAACGTTTGTAAATTTGTTGTCCACAAGATTACTTAAGGTTGAATTATATTGCATCCAGTCAGCCTCAAGAGTAAATTTCCCATCCTTTGTGCCTGAATATCCGTAGTTTAAGTTAGTTGATAAACGGTTTTCAGTCAGGTTTGCAAGCGTACTGGTCAAGAGTAAATCATTGATATTTCCTGAGGATATCGTACTGGCATCAGATGGGAAATCATCCCATGTACGCTGAAAGTTTACTACTGCTGCAAGTTTGTGCCTATCATTTAATGTATAATCTATTCCACTACGGATCGTTGAATTACTGTAACCCTGTCTCTCGGTTCCGTTTTGCGCTAAAACCTGGCTGCTTAAAATCCTCTTATTGCTCACCTCCGTAAGTTGTAAGCTGTTATCTAAACTCCCATTCACAAATGATGTAAGTTTCTTCCCTCTGTAATTTAGGTTTAATGCATTATTTTGTTTGTAATGTTGCATTTTCTGATAACCCGCGAGTAAATTTCCGCTAATACCGTAATTTCCAGATGTTTTAAAGACGAGGTTGATAATGCCTGCATTACCTGCGGCATCATACTTTGAGGAAGGATTAGACATTACCTCAATCGATTTCAGGTTATCGCCCATCGTCCCTTTTAAAAGCGAACTGAGCTGCTGCGCATTCAGAATCTGAATTTTTCCATCCAGCAATACCTGAACACCGTTTTTGCCACTTATCTTTATATTATCCAACCCATCAATAGTTACACCGGGTACTTGTCGAAGCAAATCGAAAGCATTAAGACCTGTAGCTGTTGGCATTGACTCTACCTGAAGAATTATTTTATCCGTTTTTACCTGAAGTGGGGATCTTGCGGTTTTCACCGTTACTTCATTCAATCTATATGTTTTTAAAGTATCTGGTTTTTTAATACTATCCTGTTGTTGCGCTAAAAGACTGTTTAAAGAAAATAACAGGCAGGATAAAATAATGATTTGGCGTTTCATAATGTTTTTTTTCCTCAAAATTGAAGATAAAGATGCACGTCATCGCTTCAGATTATTATTTGAAGCGATGTTTTATAGGCTCATATTATGATCTGATACCTAATCAAGGTTCAAAAACTCTTTAGGATTCTTACCTGTGAATTTTTTGAAGCTCCGGTTAAAGGTTGCCTTAGAGTTAAAGCCTGAGTCAAAAGCTATGGCGAGCAATGTCTGGTTTTTAAACTCCGGCATAGTGATGCGTTTAATTACGGCATTTACCCTATACTGATTAATATAGTCGTTGAAATTGAGTTTAAACTGCTGGTTCACCACCCTGCTCAGCAGAACCGAATTTGTACCGAGTTTCTTTGCAACCTCACTTAAAGTCAGATCTGCCCTTTCAAACAGGAACTCGGCTTCCATCAATTCAAGTAAGTCATTTTTCAGGGTGATCATTTTCTCCTCGGTCAATGCAGGTTTTCTAATTTCGATGCCCTGATCTTTATTTTCAATCTTTACAGTTGGACCTGGCTCCCCAAAACCCAGCAATAAACCAGGATTAAATTCGAGCTTGTAAAGGGGAAGATAAACTGCATGGTAGGCACTAATTGCTATGTAATACACTACGATAGCAAAACCAAGGTAATAATACCATGGACCGAAATAGCGCATCCGTTCAAAAAAACTGAAGTTTGAAAGTATTGTGCGGATAATTGGCATGATACTAAGAAGAGAAAAAGCATAAAGAAAATTCCTAAGCCATTTTAAACTCGCCCCATCGGCAAATGAAGTCGCAATTGCTGTATATTTTTTATAACTATTGTAATATCGGATAGATAGAAAGAGGTAGGCCAATACGCTTAACATGGATAATATGGTATACCAGTCTGAAAAATCCGGGTCATTATATTCATTGGTTAGGTTATATGCCTTATAAATGAAAACATCAGCTGAACTAACTGCAATGTTAGCTAAAAGGTAAAGCGACCCGGGTAGTAGATGTAAATATGCCCATCCCTTAATCCGAAAGCTGTAATTGAAAATAGATTGCGTGTAGAAGTATAATAATGGCCCAATAAAAAGGCTATGAACGAATGGAACAAAAAAGAGAATGTCCCGATAAGGCTGATTATCATACCAGCCTGCAAAACCAAGCATGAAGGGTATGACTAACATTGCAGCAACAACCAGAAACCAGCCCATCAGTTTATCTGAATAGTTTTCCTGCTTTAATCCCCTTTTGAAAAAAAGAAAACTATAGACTGTAATGTGGAAAAAGAAGATTAAAAGCAGACAGCTGTAAAGGCTAAAATCAAAAAGCATACCACCAAATTAGCGATAAGATTTCATTGCATCCAAAACATTTATTTATTAAATAAATGTTTTGGATTTAAATCAGTTCAATCTATAAAAATTCCCGATCTTATCTCAGCAACTGAGTGATATTAATCAACAAATTATCCATTGAAAACGGTTTGCCGAGCGTTGCATCTGCTTCGCATTCAATTTCCGAAATTTTTTCGAAACTGAGTCCTGTAATGACCACAATTGGAATGTGACTTGTTGCCGAATGGTTTTTGAGATCATTGCAGACCAGGCGCCCATCCCCATCGTCCAGAAGAATATCCAGAATAATCAGGTCCGGCCTGAAACTTTCTATAGATGTATCAATATCCCCTAGTTTCTCTATGCATTTTACATGGAATTTTTCCTCTGTAAGCTGGTGTTCCATCTGTGATAAAAATAGTCGGTCATCATCAACCACCAATATTTTCTTTCCTTTCAATTCCATTTCAACCTATCTTTTTGCTGATACTAATTTGCATTATTTTTTTTATATCTTTTAGCAATAGGAGAAAAATCACGATATTGGCTCAAGCATAGATAAGATAGCCATCCTTATTTGAAAACCAAATGGTTTCCAGTAAATTATCGGCTTTAATAGGTGCTAATTGTTTTAATTAATCTGTTACATTCCTCTCAAATGATATGGATAATCATAAACTAATTCAATTACTGCGCTCGCAGGTCATTGAGCAATTTGGAATTTCATTCCTTGAAGAAAACGGCTGCAAGAGGCTTAGCGAAACAATTTTTGAATCCACAAAAAACTATCTCTCCGAAAGGACATTGCTTCAGTTTTTTACCTTTAATAACCCGTCAAGCTTTCCAAAACCATTTGTATTAAACAGTCTTTGCCAATTAATCGGTCTGGAGAGCTGGGATGAGTACGTGAAAACCCGGAGTGCCGATGATAAGGCTGGATGAGAATTTTTCCTAGAAGTTTAACTTCATGAACTAATGACTAAGAAGGAGCAAATGGGCACGTCTGGCTCGGGAATGAATTTAAACCATTATTTAATTAGCATGCCGGAGTGCAACTGACCCTTATTGTAAAAAATGACTATTTTGATATTTTTTTCAAATATCCTCATCACTATTCAGCGGCAGCAATAAATCTGGGTCATTATTGGGTTTCTTTAGAGTGGATACTGCATTCACCCGTTTACCCACTTTTGTACGTTTCATCAGTTCCGCCGGAAAGGGATCGAGCACTGTCATTTTAGCATCAAGCGATAAAGATTTACTCAACCAAATTTCTTCTTCCTCTTTTGAGAGTATCACAGGCATTCTTTTCTTCGTATGGATTTCAGCAACCAGGGGATTGGCTTCTGTGGTGAGTATGCCATATGTACGGAATTTTTCTTTTGTTTCAGGGTCTTCCCACTGCGACCAAAGACCTGCGAAGCAAAACAATTTCCTGTTTTTAACAGTAAAGCGATAGGGCTGCTTGTCACCTTTGCTTAGCTCTTTCCACTCATAAAAACCGTCAGCAATTACCAGGCAGGTCTTGTGAAATTTTAGCAGCGGCCTCCATAATGCACTATCCAATGCGGTTTCGCTTTTGATGTTCCAGGTATCGCGGGTAAGTCTTAGGCTATCCGCGAAGTGGGGCACAATGCCAAAACCCATCTGCTGTATCAAGTCCGGTTCATCGGCAGTTATCACAAGCCCTTTTTGGGTAATGGCAAGATTAAAATTCGGATTCCACTCTCCCTGTATTTGATGGGGGTGTGATTTTAAAATTTCTTTTTCTTCAGCTGTTAAGGTATATCTGGCACACATACAAACTTTAGGATAGATAACATACTGTAAAGGATTAAGTTTTTCTAATCCTTTTTACCTGAGGTTTTGGCTGGTCGTTGATGTGATTCAAGGTATCTGCTTCTTTAAGCAGGTATTTTTTTATCCACTCCAAGAGTTCTCTCATTTTATTTAACTTTTATAATGTCTTTCCACTGGGTTGTATAGCTTGGACGCAGGAACTGGCGTTTCATGGTCCATCTTTGGGTAAGCCCCTCTCCTGCCATTTTAACTGTTCCGGCTCCATAGTGCATGTTAATATTGTCCAGGACTTTGGACACCCGGTCATATTTTGCCCCTTTAAATTCGCTGAATATATTGAGCTGCACCTCTTTTTCAGGAATCAGGCCAGTAGCGGTAACCTCTACCTTTTGAAACAAATACCCGCGCAGGTAAACCTTTTTGAGACCGAATAAGGCAGCCTTTACCAAATCAATGGTATTATTAACCGGGTGTTCAAGTGGTATGGTAATGGAAGGATATACCTGGGCGGCTTCAGAAACAAATTTATTGGTCAAAAGCCTGACAGAAAGCACCGTTGTGCAAAGACCTTCCCTGCGGAGCTTGGTCCCCAGCCTTGCAGCGTATGCTGATGTGGCTTCTTTAAGTTCATTATAATCAGTGGTGAGCTTTCCGAAAGCCCTGGAAGTACACATCCCTTTTTTGGGATCAAGCGAAGTTTTCAGGGGCATACAGCTCTCGCCCCAGAGTTCCCTCCAAAGCCTAACGCCTACGATAGTCATATGGGCCTGCACCCAATCTATAGGCAATTGCCTGAACTGGGCTGCTGTTTCAATTCCGCCTTTGATAAGTTTATGACTGAACTGCCTCCCGACACCCCAGAGGTCTTCAACTGGATAATATTCCAGTGCCGCGGCGATCTCTTCGTCCGTTTCCAAAACCATCACGCCGTCATGTTTTTTCGAAGTTTTATTAGCCACTTTGGCCAGCACTTTTGTCGGCGCAATGCCCACACTGATGGGGATACCTGTATTGGTAATAACAGTATCACGGATATGTTTTCCATAAGATTTAAGGTCCGTAAAACCAGCAAGTCCCAGAAAACACTCGTCAATACTGTAAACTTCCACATTCGGGGTAAAGCGGGCGAGGTTTGTCATAACCCTGGCGCTGATATCGCCATAAAGGGTATAGTGGGAACTGAAGACGGCGACCTGGTGTTTAATGATTTCATCCTTTATTTTATAATAAGGGGCACCCATAGGGATGCCCAGCGCCTTTGCTTCGTTGCTTCTGGCAATTACGCAGCCATCATTATTACTCAGCACCACAACAGGCAGGCCTTTGTACTGCGGTTCAAACAGGCGGTGACAACTTGCGTAAAAGTTATTGCAGTCTGCCAGCGCGAACATTGCTTTGCTTTGAATGGGGTAAACAGGTCCAGCTCACTGCGCCAAAGACATCCAGGTTTTTTCCGGTAATATTCAGACAAGCTTCCATACCGTCATTGATGCAGAGAAAAATCTGCTCCGCTTTTATACAAAGTTTTCTGGTGAGCCACTCCCCGTCGACACAACAAACGATTAACATTCCTGAAGTTACCGGTATGGATTTATCAACTATAATGATACTGCCTTTCATGATTCCAAAATAGCGCATCTGGTCATCGTCGGATTCGAAATAAAATGTGTTAGTCGGATCGTTTACAATTTTTTGTGCGATATGCAGCCTACGCTGCTTGTAATCTTCGGCGGGTGAAATAAATCCCGATACCCGGCCCGGGTTATCCAGGGATTCCAATAAATCATTCTTTGGCAGTTCAAGTTGTCTAATCATAAAACAGAAATATTTCAACAAAAATACTAAAAATATTAGCAAATAATTTAAGAGTTATCAACAGTAGAAATACGGCTATGTTTTTTTCATAGGCCATGTTTTTTATTCCCTTGCTGAATATTGATTGATTTCGAAATTGAGTGAACTATTTGGGAGATGATGTGTTCTTCGTAAAATATGATATGATTAAAAAGAACTAATTGTCACTTAACGTTAAACAAATTGTTTAACAGTTTGATGATTGGTGAGATTGATAATGAAAAAAACTGAAAGGATGAAAAAAATATTAATGGTGCTTTCTTCTCACAGTGAGATGGAAAATACGGACAGTAAGACCGGTGTATGGCTGGGTGAATTTACCGAACCATACTATGAATTTATTGACGCCGGCTATTCGGTTTCGCTGAGCAGCCCGAAAGGGGGCAGGCCACCGGTCGATCCAATGAGTGAGCTTACCGAACATATTACCGGGGCCAACCGAAGGTTTTCTGATGACGAGATAGCGAAACATGCCTTTTCTCATACTGTTCCACTAAACCAGCTTGATGCTTCGAGCTATGATGCGGTTTTTTATCCGGGCGGGCATGGACCAATCTGGGACCTGGCGAGGGATAATAATAGCGGGATTTTAATCCTCAATTTTCTTGATGCGGGAAAACCAGTTGCGTTAGTATGCCATGGGCCTGCTGCGCTAATTAGCGTAGAAGGCCAGCGGCCCGGCTTTTTGAACGGAAAAAGGATTGCAGCTTTTAGCGACACTGAAGAGCGGTTGGTGGGGAGAGCCGGCAATGTCCCATACCTTTTAGAGGAAACATTGGGAAAATTGGGTGCAGTGGTTAAAACCGCATTGGTCCCGTTCCTACCGCATGTGGAAACGGATGGATTACTGGTGACTGGCCAAAATCCTTTGTCTGCTGGTCCCGCGGCAAAGGCATTGATTTCGATACTGGATTAGTTAACAGTCTGAACTTTATTTAACAAGGCGTTGTTATGAACAGCGCCTTATCTTTTTTTCAAGGACCAGGACTGGCGAAATAGATTACATTATGAAGAAGATGCTTCATCCTTTTACGAAAGTTCGCAGGAGTATGGATAGGAATGCAAGCAATCTAAAATTTTAACTTTAAAGTAGCTCCTGGGAATTTATAGAAGCTTTTATTTTATAGACAACGAGGCAGTGGCCATTTGAGCATATATGCTTAAGGAGAATATTTTTCTAAACTCTTAAAAAAATGTCCTGGCAAAAATTTGCCAGGACAATATAATTTCCCAAAACAGTTTTGTTTTCTTTATTTATCGCTGTTTTTCTTTTCCGTAACCTCTGTGCGGATTTCCTGCGCCAAAACTTTTAATTCCTGCATTGCTTTACGTACCCTGGTTCCGGCTGCACCATTATTAGCATCATAGAATTTAGCTGCATCCGCCTCAACGCCTGATACCAGGTCTTTTAATTTTGAAAATTTGTCCATTTTTCCTTGTTTTTATCGTGCAGCAACAGGCTACACTTGATGATTATAAATAAATATAAACGCTAAATGTAAGAAAACATTTTAAAGTCCAGTGCCCTTACCCAGCACCTTTTCTATGGGCTGCTCTTTCAGAAATTGTTCACGCTTCTCACTTGTGCCTTCCATATTGATAACATTAAGCTGGCTATAATTTGGAACAGCCTATATCCTGAGCGACAACACACTTCGATCTTTCTCAATGGAAACCGTTGCCCTATCCCCATTTTTAAGGCTGGATTCCAGCTTGTCCCTTAATTTTTCATCTGCCAGATCTTTGTAAGGAAACCTGTCCAGCACTTCCTGAGGATTGAAATCATAAGATGGATCATGGTACTGATTGACATTAAGGTTCATGTATTTATCGCGTGGTCCATCCATATCAAGTTTCATCCAGGCTTTGGCTGCCCAACCGATTGGGTTACGAAACTGACTTATTAAGACAAATGATTTGACGATTTAAAGTTGTGATTGAACATAAGATTGCAGGTGATTTTTTCGTTTACATGCAACCCAAGTATCAACTCATCATCATAAACTAAAATTTTGATTCAAGTAAAGAAATGAGTTTATGATATTCTGCAAAAAGCAATATTGAATCTTAATGAAAATGGTTCGTGATTTGATAATTGAGTAATGGCAAATTCCGGTGCGCTTAAACAAAATCAACATTTATTACAAAAACTTCACTTAATATAAATTGTATTAATCTTATCTTCAATATGCTTTATCGTCTGAGTTATCCAGTCATCCCCGAAAGGATCGAGAAGGATATTTGGTTTTATTCCTATATTCTCATAAGCCAAATCCCTAGAGCGTCCTCTCATATCTGTCGGGTAGAATATAAAACGCTTACTGGGCAAAATCATGGCTTTACCATAGTTGCTGCCATAGGTTATAGTTCCCCGGGTAGCCTCACCCAAGGTCAGCAAGCCACTTTTACCTTTGAGATCGAGGATAAACTGCTCAGCATTGCTCATTGTATTGTTGTTTTGCAAAAGGTAAATTTGGCCGCGATATTTTTTCAAGAAAGTTAAAAACTGTTTTGAAGTTCGATATCCCCCACCCAAGTTGTTTCTTAAATCAACAATCAAACATTCAGGGATAAGCTTCGCTTTAATGATATCAAAAAATGATTTCGCCATAGTGTGATTATCACTGCTCGTACTAAAACTACTCAATCTAAGATATCCAACCTTGCTTTTAAGTTCTCGATACTCAAACTTTTCCTTGCCAAACTTTATTGGAGCATACTTATCTGGCTGGAATTTTTGGAAATTCATGTTACCAAGTTTGCCATTAACTAGTCTAACATTTCTATAAAGAACGTATGGAACAGGTGGGCTCATGAAATTGATAGCATCGAAACTTTTGTTTCCGGCATCATTTAAAATTATCTCAACTATCCCTGTCCGGAAATTCTGGAGATAATAGACATTTTCTCTTTCTCGATGCAATATATATCTAGCACCATCAGCTCTGGCGTATATTCCTTCTATACTATCCTTTGGATAACAGTTATATCTCGATTCAATCTGAGTAGTATCTATTTCTAATTTCAAATATTTAAACCTTAAAGAAGAATCAGGCTTTCGCCACAAACCCAGATGGTTATCTCTGATAGGATAAATCATTCTTAGCAATGACTGATATATTTCAAATTCATCGGAAGATTTCAAATTTTTACGTAATCCTTCATAGAGCTTTTTATAAGATTTGTTGCCTTTGAGCTGATCTTTGTAAGAATGAAGCTCTTGAATTTTTTTGTATAGGAAATCAAGATCTGCTATGTTCTGGGCCTCTTGTGCTACTAAGGTTGAAGTAAAAAGCAGGGAAACAAGAATGATTAGTAAACCTTTATTTATCATATATTTATGGCTTTTATTACTCTGACAATCGTCATTTCAATAAATTATAATATTTTTGAAGCTATACATAAAGGTTCTTTTCCAAAACTCTATTATCCCAACACTTGATAATTTTATCCCAACACGCATATCGGATGGTATAGACACAAGTTTGTCAGTGTATAAACTGCCGTCATGTGATCCCAACTCGCCAATAATATTTCAGTTATAACAGCCTTGGACAAACCATTCTATTTGACCTCTTCTCGCCAATTTATTGATGTACAGCAGTCATAGGTTTACAAAGAATCAATTTCTGTTGACATGGGGTCAACCCATTCTGGTTTATCCAATTGGGACAATACTGAAAAAATATAATTATATAACAGCAGTTTAGTTGCAAAAGCAATCTACCAGTAAGGATTTTAATTCGGAACTGACGAAAGCTAATTGAATATTTGCCCGTGCAATCATTGGCCAAAGACTGATGGTTTGAGAACGTTGACCACCATTTCAAGTAATTGAGCAAGCAGAAGTAAGATACAAAAAGTCCCTAATTATTTGAGTGAATTTCTACTTCAGACCTATAACCATTCTAGCGATCTCGTGTAGCTGATTTGAAAGCAGATTAATACGTTAAAATACAACTGAATAGAATAGTCGAGTGTAGATGTTTTTCAAATCGTATATTCGGGGATGTAGATTCAAATGAATTTATTTCGGTTTGAGAGCCGTAGATTTAACTTTTACGTGGTCGCATGGATGTGTGCCCACGTTGTTTAAATAACCCGATTAGAAATTCATAATCAATGCTTTAAAATGAAGCTTTACGTATTAACACCATGCAACATTAATGCTACAATCTCAATATTTTATTAACACTATCTTCGCAGCGGCCATCTGGAATTAACTGATGACTAGTTTAGATTACGCTTAGTCTACCTATGACAAAGCATGAACAATTGCGTCAATGCGTTTTGGAATATTGTTTGATTTTATTGAATTACGTAATTTGCCAGCGAATCAGAGTCTTACCTGATTTGATTGTTTTAGAAGCAGGTGTATGAGGATGCACCTGCTTTTTATTTTAAAACGCCGTATCTGAAAGCAAGTGCAATTAAATGTGCCGTATTTTTCGCACCGAAGGAATCTATCAAAATGTTCCTTGTCCCTTCAATCGTCCGGTGACTCGAGGACATTATTTCCGCAATCACGTCGCTCTTTAATCCGTCAGCAATTAATTGAAGTATTTTATGTTTTCTTTCATTAAGGTTAAATACTGTATATAACATGGAGTTAGATGATTTAAGAGTTAGCAAATTTAAACAAATCAAAAATGAATATGTTCTTTAAGTCTTCTATCACCGCAAAATGATAGTTGGTTCAAAGGTGCAGGGATTAAAAGTCCTGCACCTTTTCTATTGTGACTAAAATTATTTGCATTTACTAATATTATTAGTAAGCTTTGCCTTATGATTAGTAAGGCAGCAACAGATACACAGAATATAAAAATTGGGATGGATGCTATAGGCATAACCGTGGTTAAGGGTGATGATAGCTTAAAAAGGGTAACTATAAACAGTGAGTTTGCCGGCTACATACAAAAAAGAAATGAAGAATTACACCGTCTAAATGGTCATAAGATTCATGACTTAATCTTTGCCAGGTTATGTGCGATAATGCGATAAAGTTATGAAGGCTTACGATTTCACACCACCCCAACCCCCAAGATTTACCAATATACATTCGGTAACTCAAAATGCTAAGGAATGTTATTGTTGGATTTTTCATAGACCAAGTTTAAGATGGTGGACACCCGATGAATTTTATGATGAGTTCCATGAAAGAGACTTCATGTCAATACAGATGCTTAATTTCCTTGAAGATGTTAGCATCAGAGATCCTCGTTCCGGTATTTCAGCAGCATTTAGTCAACTAACTAAAATGGAGGAAAATCATAAGGTTGAGAAAAAAAGTTGATTGATAAAATTGAAGCATTTAATAAAAAAGTTATCGAATATTATCAGGAGAAATCTAAACCAATATTACGAAGGCATAATCCGTAGTATTTGCTAAATTATAAGCCCTAATCGATGTACTTAAAACTAAAATAAAAATATAAGGTTTAAGAGATATGTTCACCTACGAATTTAAAATGTACCATAAAAGTATAACTGATACGGTTGATGTTCTGATAAATGTTGATAACGAGTTTTACTTTACATCGATCAATGGAAACTTTTTAGGAAGCTTCATAGTTGATGAAGATTCTCCTTATGGCTATAGTTCACAGGATATTGAACTGCAAGAATATATGGAGGGTATATCCATGCATTTTAGGGATGAAACTGCAAAACATGAACTTGCTGAGCAGCTGATGAGCAGATATGGTAAAAAGCTGTTAAGCTATCAATTCACTAATGATGATGTTCTGGAATTTGTAGCCTATGAGGATACGGATATCGAAGAACTTGGCAATACAGTTCGTGAACTTATTTATGATGATGTAACTTTTGAAAGTAAATTAAGTGTGGTCTTTAGCAAAGAGAATGAAGATTACACTTTCGATTTTGATATAAATTAATAAACTTTATGTACAATCTTAATGATATAGAAGCTGAGACTAATGCGGCTCAGAAAAAATTTGACGAAGCTTTTGTCAAACAATATTTTTCAGAAAATGGCGAAGCGATCTACATCTTCAAAGATGGGTCTGATTTAAAAGAATTGGTTAAAGCTACAGAGCGTATTCTAAAAGACAAGGGTGATTTCCCATACACTACAAATGTTAAAGTAACCCATGCTGATTTGAAAGAATTCGAAACTTTTGTAATGTTTGGTGAAGCGCTTGATTTGAGTGAATTTGAAAGCGAGCAAGATAAATTGGATTCCAATGCTATTGATGCATTTGAAGAATTTATGAAATTTCCAGATACGCCATCAAAATTTGATGCCAATAGAAATTTGGTTTATGAACTGCCCCAAGACGTAACATTGAGTTATGTTAGTGAGGAGATAGACAAGTATATCCAAAGGGAAGTTGCCAAAAACAAATCATTTAGTGTAACCTTGGTTTGTGGTAAAGATAAAGTTGTGTTGGAATATTCGGAGGAGGTCTAATTTAGATACCATCCTTTAAAATAGCTTTGCATGTAATACATTCCCAGGCAATTCTTTTTCATCTTGATTTTATTGATTACCGAAATTGCAAATAATAAACCACTTGTGGCTATGAGTTACTCTCAATCACTAACTTCATTTGCTGTAGGCGCCACAATAATGGCTGATTTACCTTGCTAACGGGATTTGCTTTAAGTGGACCGAAGTGCGATTTTAAGAAATGATCGTAATCATTGACTTTGGTGGCGGCATTTAAATACACTGGCATATCTGGTTTAGGTGCATTTGTAAACCATTCTTCTAGTTCATTAATGGTCATATTTATCAAAGGGTTAAGCTATTTATATAGCGTTTGGCCGGATGTATAGTAGCTTTTGCGAGCACCTTTTTTATCTACCAAAATTTCTTCACCCTTGGCCGTTTTTTTGGTTTTAGGTAGGTGAATTTTAAGGAAGTTCTTATTTTCTCCGGTAATCCGATCCGGGTCTTTAGTTGAAATGTTTTCTATCTCGCTAATTAGTACCTGATGTATTGAGCGGACTAGCCTTTCAACCGCTGCAGCTGGTATTGCATTGGCTATTGATAATGGAGAGATACCTGAATGATAGAATATTTCATCAGCGTAAGTATTACCAATTCCCCTGATAATTTTCTGGTTAAGTAAAACTGTTTTGATATCGGTTTTCTTTTTGGCAAGTACGGTCTTAAACCAATCAGCTTCGACATCTAGCGCATCTACAACATTTGATTTCTCAGGGTTTAACTTTGGAGTCGCTGCCTTTTGCCAATCGGTTAAGTACAGTGTGTATGTTGGAAAGTCTAATTGGATAATGGGAAATTTAACTTCCTCCCCTTTTGCAACTAATCTGATTTCGCCATGTAGCATAAGATGTAAACCCAGTATGCTATCGCCTATCTCCAAATGCAATTCCTTTCCTTCCCTGTAAATTGATTTAACTTTATGGTTGCTCAGCGTATCATTAAGTTCCTTAGATGTTGCGTTAGCTTTTCTATCAACATGAAGTGTAACCTCTTGCACCGTGTGATTGACTAATTTATGTGATAAATGCTTCGCCATAACGGCTATATCTGGAAGTTCTGGCATGGTGGTAAATGTTGTACGAAGATAAGGCAAAACTATTTTCGGGTTGACAATGTTTTATCAACACCTTAAACTTTAAATATATGGATAACAAATTAAAACAAGATGGTCGTGACGATGCTAAAGTAGATTTGAACGACCCGGCAGAAGTAGCTTATGCAGCTGAGCAGGCTGGAGTAAGCCCGGATGATTATAAAACTATGGCAAAGAAAAGTGGCAGCTCTTCTCGCAAATTAATTGCTGAATATATCTCGAGTCATAAAGGTGATAGTTAATGCCACGAAGAAAAAAACATGAGGTTGAACTAGATAGAATTGCTGAAAAACTTGGAGCGGAGGTGTACATTGAATCGCCTGGGTTCGTATGCTTACTGCCTGCGGATGTGCATAACTCAGTTACTGCTAAAGGCGATAGTGTTGCGGAAGCTGTAGAGAATTGGGATGCTAAACTTCAAGCGCATTTGAGGAATGCAGGTGATGATGATCCAATCGTTGTTCATGCTAAAAAGATGCTGGCATTGGCAAATACTCCATCCCATTCTACAATAAGAAAGGAACGGGATGAGAAGCCTCAACATGTAATTGACTTCGAAAATCAGTTCTATCAAAGTCGAAAAAAATAGTCAAAACTTATCGCATAAAGTGATGTTCTACTCTTGAACAAATTTGAGCGTTTGTTCGGGAGAGATTAATATGAGCCACCAAAGCAATTTGGTGGTTTTTTTTTATTTTAAAACAATTGAGAAGTCACCCGGTTGTAATACCATCATCACCTATGATTTTCATACATAGGTTTGTTTATTTGGTTATAAGGAAAAGCCCTCATGGATGTGAAGGCTTTTTTGCTTTAAATACGCTGGCTTATAGCTGTAAGGAATATCAGACAAGTTCCAACCATTTTGCTACTATATTAGCGCCATTATATCTAACCACTTATCGCTCAAATGTTCAGTAACCCCAAAACGGGCACACGTATCGTTGTGTTTAATAATCGCACAATCGTTGTTAGCCGTGTAGAAACACATCCAAATCAGTTTCGAATTTATGTTGACGGCATTTATAAAGGCATCCTGACTCTAAAAGATGGGGAATGGTCGCATACCGCTGGTTTTAGCCTGCCTAAAGGTGTATTTACTTTATTAGTCAAAAGAATTGGTATTGGAAGTGATGTTCAAGGTATTTAGTTTTAAATATTCTAAACAAAGTTTAAACTGTAATGTTAATTAACTGCATCTACTTAGTTAAACTATATTTGGTTCGTTTTAAGAAGCCTTTGAGTAATCAGAGGCTTTATTTTTAAAACAAATTTTATAACTTAATATTATTCGCTCACTATCTCATTCGATCTGGATGGATATAAGAAATTGTTTGTTTCTTTATTCACGTTTTTCTATGACATTTTCTTTTAAGAAAATATCCCTTCCAATAGATTAATCTACCATCTTCACTTCGTCCTCATCAATTGCGGCTTTGAAATTATGAATCAGGTCATACTTCTCTAAATATGGAGCAATAAACTCTATTTCATTTAAGACATACATAGGGTCAGATGCTTTATAAAGCCATTCAGGAACATTTTGGACAAACAAACCATCTGTACCTTCGATAAATGAAGCTTTATATTGCGAAATAGCATGCTTCCATTGAAACATTTCATATAATGGGCAATTTTAACGCCTTATCTTGTTATAGCTTTATCTTGATATACATTAGGAGAAGCATTTTCTCGATGGGGTTTATTGTCAAAAATTCAGCATTATAGCATAGCAGGATTTGAGCTCCGCAAAAGTAATTCCTTTAACCTTAAAAATTAGTAGCAGCATTCTTAATCTTTAACAGTAACATTCCCGGTTCTCTTCAATGTACCCCATTGACTGAGTTCACCTTTTATTGCTTTTCTTAATGCCCTGAACAGTACTATATACATTAGTTGCCTCCAGAAAAAGCGCTGTGGAAAAATGTAAATTAGCTTTTTATAACTCATGCCCTCCATCCTGAAAGCAATGGCAGCAAAGATAATGTCGACCAGGATAAATAGCAGGTAATAAAACAGAACCTGCGCAAAGCCATTTTCCGGGCTCAATAGACCAGAAAATCCTGACAAGGTAAGGTTGTTTATTGTGGCCAGCGAAAAAAGTCCGCTGATAAGCGATATGAGCATAAAAAAATCAGCCAAAGGAGAAAATATTGGAAGGATTATCTGATAAAACAAAATATTCGGCATGCCTACCAGTCCGAAATACCCATATTTTTTATTGAACAGCGTTTTTTTGTTTTTCCAGAAACTCTGCATTACACCAAAACTCCATCTGAACCGTTGTTTCAATAACATATTTATAGTTTCCGGCGCCTCTGTATAGGCTATCGCAGTCGAACAGTTTCTCACTTTGTAGCCAGCACGCAGAATACGCATGGTTAAATCACAGTCTTCTGCCAAAGTATCCGTAGTAAAGCCACCAACTTCTAAAACCACATTTTTTCGGAATGCACCAATAGCCCCGGGCACAACGGTAATGGTATTGAGCAGGTCGAAAGCCCTGCGGTCCATATTTTGTGAGGTAACATATTCAATGGATTGCCATTGGGTTATCAAATTCTTGGCATTTCCAACCTTTACTGTACCGGCAACAGCGGCAGTATTTTCATCGTTAAAGTAAAGCATCAATTCCTGAACGGCATCTTTTTTTAATTGGGTATCGGCATCGATGCAGATTAGGTAATCAGATGAAGCCTGGGTAATACCAAAGTTCAAAGCCGAAGCTTTCCCACCATTTGGTTTTGAAAATGCCTTTACCACAGGATGTTTACCGAATGTAGTTTCAACCAGTTTAAAGGTGT
>NZ_JAVTSG010000007.1:0-270748 GCF_032678425.1 Pedobacter aquatilis
GCACTTTTAAACTGGTTGAAGCTACATTCGGTAAACATCCTGTAGTAAAGGCATTTTCAAAACCAAATGGCGGGAAAGCTTCAGCTTTAAACTTTGGTATTACCCAGGCTTCATCTGATTACCTAATCTGCATCGATGCCGATACGCAATTGAAAAAAGATGCGGTTCAGGAATTGATGCTTTACTTTAACGATGAAAGTACTGCCGCGGTTGCCGGTACAGTAAAGGTTGGAAATGCAAAGAATTTGATTACCCAGTGGCAATCCATTGAATATGTTACCTCACAAAATATGGACCGCAGGGCTTTCGACCTGCTCAATACCATTACCGTTGTGCCCGGGGCCATCGGTGCATTCCGAAAAAATGTGGTTTTAGAGGTTGGCGGCTTTACTACGGATACCTTGGCAGAAGACTGTGATTTGACCATGCGTATTCTGCGTGCTGGCTACAAAGTGAGAAACTGTTCGACTGCCATAGCCTATACAGAGGCGCCGGAAACTATAAATATGTTATTGAAACAACGTTTCAGATGGAGCTTTGGTGTAATGCAGAGTTTCTGGAAAAACAAAAAAACGCTGTTCAATAAAAAGTATGGGTATTTCGGACTGGTAGGCCTGCCCAATATTTTGTTTTATCAGATAATCCTGCCAATATTTTCTCCTTTGGCTGATTTTTTTATGCTCATATCGCTTATCAGCGGACTTTTTTCGCTGGCCACAATAAACAACTTTACCCTGTCAGGATTCTCTGGTCTGCTGAGCCCGGAAAATGGCTTTGCGCAGGTTCTGTTTTATTACCTGCTATTTATCCTGGTTGACATTATCTTTGCTGCCATTGCTTTCAGTATGGAGGGCATGAGTTATAAAAAGCTAATTTACATCTTTCCACAACGTTTCTTCTGGAGGCAACTGATGTACATTGTACTGTTCAGGGCATTAAGAAAAGCAATAAAAGGAGAACTCAGTCAATGGGGTACATTGAAGAGAACCGGAAATGTTACGGTTAAAAATTAAAAAAAGTTGCTATTGATTTTTAAAGTTCGAGAAATAACTGTTGCGAAGCTCAACATCCCAATAATGCTTCACCTACATATATCTCATGATTAAAATTTGCCTGCACCATAATTAATTCAAATTATCGTGAAAAACTCATTTTATCAACTTACGGAAATCAATCAACACAAAATTTAAATACGTGAACATGCAATCTCAAGGCATATGAGGGCTTGGCAGAAACTTATGAAGTAACTAAAGATTTTAAAAATGCGATTAATATTTGCAAAAAAAAATCTGGAGATTGAACCGTTAACACAAATGCTAGTAAAAAACTTGATGCTTTCAAAAACAATTAGAATTACAGACTACTCATTTTATAGACTTTAGCAATTAAAAGGATGCAGTTATCCGTCTAAATCATGAAAACGGCAACTGCAGAACGGGCAAAAACCTTTTGAAGATTCTGAAGGTAAATATCGATTGTGTATTTGATTATAGTAGAGATTTCGGCATTTATCTTGTTTAAATTGTATAATATCGAATTACTCATTATTGGGTATTTTTTAGCCGTAATTTATATTGTAAAGCGGTAACATTTTGCTAAGCATTGCTAAATGATCAAACCACTACGCGAAGATAATTACCCCGAATCGAATAAAAATAATTATCTTTAAGTACACCTCTGATTATATGCACATAATCTAATTTGCCAGCCTGAGAGTGATAAGTCGTTTGGCTGCGGGGAGATTAACTCCCAACTGATAGGCTTACTATCCATACTTATTATTCAGATTGAAAGCTATAGATGCCCTGAACTTTACTATATGATGGTAATTGAATAAAGGCCTAAGTAAACCATTAATTTAGAGCATTAAGGTATGATTGAGGAGAATTTGATTCGCGGATTTATAGTATGACAGCCGGACGGAATTAGTATTAAAATTAGGTAGGACCTGGATTACGATGTAATGTCCGGCTGGCCAGGGCAAAAAAATGGAGTATGAAAAAATTCGGATTTTTTATCGGCTTTGACATCGGCAAGCTCTACCTGGACGTCTGCGTAACAGATGGAACCCGCCCCTTAGTTAGCGATCGAATAAATAATAAAACAGATGACATAAAGGTATTCTTAGCTGCCCTGAAAGCATCTACTGGTGTAAAGGCTTCCAATACTGTTTTTGGAATGGAACAGACGGGTATATATGGCAATCATCTGTTAGCTGTTTTGCTAAAGATGAAAGCTTCAATCGTAAATGAAAACGCAGTACACATCAAAAATTCTTTGGGGCTTTTAAGGGGTAAAAATGACAAACTTGATGCATTCCGCATTGCAGAATATTTATTTCGTTCCAGAGACAGGCTTTCACTATGGAAAGGTAAACGCGAAATACTTATCGAGCTATCCGCGCTATTAAGCTTAAGAGAACGTCTAATGAGTATGTTGCACATCTTAAAAGTGCCGTTAAAGGAAGCGGAAGGCTTCACCAAAAAAACTTCTTTAAATCAAAACCTGCTGCTTTGTTTGGGAACCATTAACGCAGTGAAGGTGGATATCGTGCAGGTCGAATCCAGCATCACCTCCCTTTGGTCTTCAGATGAGCCAATCGCTGCACAAATGAAAATAATCTGCTCTATTCCCTGCATCGGAGAACTCACCGCACTAAATATTATTATCACGACAAATGAGTTCAAAAACATCACTTCAGCCAAGAAGTTTGCCTGCTATGCTGGTATCGCTCCCTTCATGCGTCAGTCGGGAAGTTCTGTAATGGGTAAGAGCAGGATTTCCCATATTGCCAACAAAAAAACCAAATCGTTATTGCACACCTGCGCCATACTGTCTGTGCGTTTTGTTCCTGAACTTAAAGCTTATTTTATCCGCAAAACTGAAGGTGAGCATAAAAACAAAATGCTGGTCTATAATGCAATCCGTTCAAAACTAGTTTTAAGGGTTTTTTCCTGTATAAAAGCAATGAGGATGTTTGAGCAAGATTACGATTATAAACAAATGCAAAGTCATCCGTAGCGCCGGAGGAAACATAAAAAAAGCGCTGAATCAGTAAATTCAGCGCTTTTCTGTAGCCCGTAGGGGAATCGAACCCCTGTTTCCAGAATGAAAATCTGGCGTCCTCACCCCTAGACGAACGGGCCATTTTAAATTGAGTGTCTTTCAACTCATTTGGTAGCGGGGACACGACTCGAACGTGCGACCTTCGGGTTATGAGCCCGACGAGCTACCAACTGCTCCACCCCGCACTCTATACCTCATTCTTTTTCTTTGTTTGAGGGAGTGCAAAAGTAGGAATTGTTTTTGAAAATGCAAGGCCTATCGACAAAATTTTGAAGGGATTTTTGCTGAAATTATAATTTTTATTTTCAATTAACTGTATTTAAGCGTCTTATCTCGTTGTTTTTTTTAATAAAAAAAGTTGACTCAACAACCGATAACTTCAAAAGCTGTATGAATAAGTTCAATAAAAGAATAGCTACTAGGACTAAACCTTTTCAGATTTACTCTTTTCCAGATTGTAGGTGTCGTTTAATTTTTTCATGGACGTTATCAGGTCTGCCCGCAAGCTTTTGGCATAGATTTCGGTTCTTAAAATACTGCTGTGTCCGAGTAATTCTTTGACCTGGTTCAAGTAAGCACCATTTTCGATCAGATTGGAAGCAAATGAATGCCTTGCACAGTGAAAGCTGATGTTTTTGCGAATGTCAGCTGATTGCATCAATACTTTTATCTGCCGGTTGAGTACAGCCGCTGACATCTTAGGGAGTAGCGGGGATTCAGGGCTATGTTTGGATTGGTGGTGATATTTTTTAAGGATTGATTTAGCATTCAGGCTTAAAGGGATGATTAGGCTTCGCTGCGTTTTAATGATTTTAAGTTCAATCCTATCCGGCAATTTTTTAATGTGCTCGGCCTTTAAATTCATGATATCCGAATACCTTAATCCTGAAAAACAGCTAAATAAAAATAAATCCCTGACGCGGTTCAAAAACCCATTTTTTTCGGGAATATTAACGTTCATCACTTTTCTAACTTCCTCAATAGAAAGAAAGCTACGTTTGCTGTCTGATGCCCGGATTTTGAAATTTTTATATGGGTTTTCCAGAATATAACCTTTTAAAACTGCCTGATTGAGGATGGATTTAAAGGTTTTATGTTTGGTAAAGGCACCGTTGGCACTATTTTGCCTGACCTTCCTGAGGTAAAGTTCAAACTTTTGGATAAACTCGTAGCTTAAGTCTTCGAAATCCAGATCAGGCTTGAATATTTGCAGGATATTCAAAGTGGAACGATAACTTTTCAGTGTATTTGTTGCTTTGGCAAACTGCCATAAATCCAGTTGCTCTTGAAAGAAATCAAAAAAACTATTCTGATTAGCATCCTTGGCAAAGAAATCTTTTGCCGTTATGAGATTTACTTTTTTTCCCATGGATGCCTGGCATTCCAGGTAAGCCTCAAAGGCGGCGGCTGTTTTACTTAAAAACTTTGAAAGCAATTTTAATTTCTTTTTCTTTCGCTTTGGCGCACAGTGCTTTTGGCTCCAGTGTTTGCTTTGTATAAACTTTCCGGTGCTTATTTTTGCTGAAGCACCGCCAATATTTATTAGGAATTTGATGGGATAGGAACCATCTGCTCCGGGATTATCCAAATCAAGTATATTTTGGATGTTGAAAATAATTTTCATAAACGTATAAACTGTACCGTGTAATCCACATAAGTTGACCAAGGGATCGGCGTAGCCGACTTGTTTTTATTACGGACTCTAACAACCAATCGAATAAACTTCGTTAGGATAAAGATTTTACGGGCAGATTGAATTTGGTTAGCGGGTGCTAATCTACTACTTTTAGGAATGAGAACTGAGCCTTAGTTACAGAAATATTTTTGGTCTTGATTTGGCCTGCCTTAACCTTCTTCCTTTGCAAGCAAGAGTTTTAAAAGAGATGAATCCCGGTTGGCTGATTGCGAAATAGCGTTTTTAAGGCTTTGATTGTCCAGGCTCACATCTAAAAACATATTTCTAAGCCTTTGATTCTCGTCTTTAAGATTAACCATTTCACTAGCAATTTCCCCCAATTCACGGATGTAGGTATCGAATTGTTCCCGGCTAATATTCGATTCCAGACAGACTTGCTGTATATCCTGCCCCTGGTAGTAGGCTTGCAGTAAATGGACAATATCCTTAAATGAAAACTTTAATTCTTTCATAATCCTGTAAGTAAAAACTTGATTGGCGCTGAAATCATCCCTAACCAACGCCTGGGAAATCAGGTCGCACATTAATGGTTCAGCAAAAGACAGATTTTTACCCCATAAAGTTCAAAAATCAAATACGCAGAACTACGCAAGCCTATTAACTATTTGATGGTGAGCGCGAAAATATTTCCCTTGCATATTGTTGCAGATATATTTTGAACCAAATTTACGTTAATAATAAGCCATGCCGCCGGTGGTAAATAAATCATCCCAGATAAACCTTTTCCGTTGACATGGCTATTGCTAAAAGCGACCAAAGAAATTCATCAGATGGATTTTGTTTGGCTTTGACGATCATCTTGCTTTCAGGTATGCTCATGCAAACAGGATGCTGTTAAGCAGATTGACACATACGCACAACTACGCAGATGGTTTTAACCTGTTGTTTTTTAAGTGTTTGAATGATGTAAGTCATGGGGGTTCTGTCAGGCATAAATGCTTCTGCATCTTCCAAGAACTGTCTTGATTTTAGGACGTTTCAGCTAAATTCATTAGCCAAAGCTGCAGATTGGTTTCGCTATCCAGCCCGAGTTTCTTCCTGAGTCTGTATTTTCTGCTTTCTACGCCACGGACGCTCTGCCGGTAAGCCATTGCTATTTCTTTCGTGCTCAGATTCAGCCTCAGCAGTGCAGATAACTCCAGCTCAGAATTAACAAGTGTAGGGGCTATCGTTCTAAGTGATTGGATAAAGTGCTGCTCGTTTTCAAGAAATATGCTAAAAAATGCGGGATCTGCTTTTCGGGCCATGGCGGTAAGCTCGCTGAGCGTATAAAAATGCTTTTCCACTTTCACTTCCAGCTGGTTGCGATAGCCTTCCATCTGCATTCTCAACTCGATTTCCTGTTTGCGAAAATGCGCATTATGCCTGGAGAGCAATCTTAAACGCTGTCCAAATAAGCCAAGGCTTATCAAAATGCCTTCAATCATGCCCGCAAGACTTAAAACATTAAGGGTGTAAGATTGAAATGTCAGCACATCCTGCAAACAAAGCATCACATAAACAGAAACCAGTGCCACCGGTAGCCAGCCAATCACGTACAGCCTGTTCATCACATTGGGCAAACGGCTGTCTTTTTTAGCAATAACTTTCAGGCTGCTGTAAAAAATCAATACTGAGGTGCTAAAAGAAAGGCATTGTGTGATTACATTGGTAAGCGGGATGTTACCCAGAAGAGATAATAGTCCATGCAAGGCCCAAAGGCCGGTCAACCATTTAAAAAATTTAAGCATCAGTGGCATATTTTTGCGCAGTTTCAGAAAGCGATTATTGAACAGGATTGAACAGATGTAACCCCCGGCGATAAAGCAGTGGGCATGCCCCATGATAAACCGCGCGATATCAATATCGAATAGCAATCCATAGCCTTGCAGGTAAAAGACCATACCAAAATAATAAAGTAGCACAATTCTACCAATGTAAAGCGCAAACAGCCGGCTTCTGGTCGTCAGGTACATGAAAACATTGAAGATTAGCAAAGCAAGCCCAATTCCTGCATAAAAGAGCTGTAGTCCGTCGGTTTTCAGTAGCAGATTGTTAAGGGTGTTTTCGGGCAGAATTTTCACTGGGGCAAGCAGTGTATTGCTGGCTCGCATCCTTAAGTAAACCGTTCCGCTATTTTTTTTAAGTCCGTATAGCGGAAAAGCATACCCGGTTCCACTGATAAAACGGTCGCCTTTAGTGCCAAACATGCCTGAAGGGAAATGACGAACCTGCATCAGGCTGTCCCTGTAATATAAGTCGATGCTGTCAATATTAGCATAATTGATGTATAGGAAGGCCTGGTGATCCCCGCCGGTTGAGGCACTTAACTTCATCCACCAGACCATGCCGCTTGAACGCCCGTTGAATATTGCACTTTTACCGAGACGGAAATCCCGGCCTGATTTTTCTACCTCTTCGAAACTTGCATGTGTAGAGCTGTCAGGAAAGAAATAGGCACATTTCCCCTGATTTGTAAGCGGATATCGCTGCTGAAAAATCGCAGACTGGCAAAATACGGATTGACCGGAGAGGAGCCAGGCAAAAATAATAATCAGGATTCTCATAAAAGAAACCGTTTGTAATCTGATTGGGATGATTCATTTTACAGTCTTGGAAAATAGAAATTATTCACCATTACCTCCAAATTAAAATTTTACGCAAACGTTTGACTTTAAGAATTATTTTCAAAACTATTAAAATCACTCCACACGAATCATCATTTAATTGCTGTCAGTGTCCGGACCTTAGCCATAAGCACATCCAGGTCAAATGGTTTTTCCAGGTAATCATCCGCCTGTGCCAGCCTGGAAATTTCAGGCAGCTTAAAATTAGTGGATAGTAGCATCACTGGTATAGGATCGGCGCGCAGAATGCCCTTTACCTTGGCGCTGAACATTGCGGTGGTGGAAAGACCCGGATAATGATCGATAAGTACCAAAGCAACTTCCTGCCAGTTGATTTGATTGAATTCTGGAATATCACTAAAGCGAAGGGGATCAAAGCCTGCATCACGCATACAAAAATGCAAGATTTCGGCAATAGCATCATCACGCTCTATAATTATCACAATGGGCATCTCTCTGAGTAAATGTTTACAAAACAAAAGCATTTAAGCTTTCATACTTTAAGATGCAGCTACTCGATATTACGCGCAGCTGTTATCTTGCTGATATACAGTAAGTAAAATTTTGCGCAAAACCTTTATTAATCCGTCTACCTGGAGCATGTGGCGGGCTAAAGATAAATTGCCCGAATCATTTCATTCGCTTAAAAAACTACAGCAATGAAATGTAGGGAAGCTGCCATTTTCGATTCAAATAACACTGGATTTTTAATTAATTTTGTACGGCAGGAACTTTACAGTCCTGGATATAGTCACCATCACAACTGCTATTAAAAAATGATTTATTTACCCAAAGGATTTATAGATGAACGCGCCAGTCTCTGTGCAACTTAAAATTATGAACGCCGACTCGCAGGCAAAATTTAGTAGCGTGTCTGGCTTGGAACCTAACCATCATGCTGCTCAGAAGTTGCGATTCACGGATGGCAAAATTTTCGGAATTGCATTTTTAAGGTGGTTTGCGCAATCCCGAAAAGTCGTCTGCAAAGAAATGGAAGTTTTCTTATGGAATGATGAAACACTTTTATATAAATGGAAACTGCTCGATGTCACTTTGAGTGACTATCAGATCAGTGACAAACAGGCCACAGAGGAATATATGTTATTTGATTTCGTTGAACTGTTGGTGCAGCGGGTCGAAGCCTGAACTGGCAGTCTGGGCATAGTTCAATTTCTGAAAGCAAAATTTCAATGTGCGATGGTCAGGCATTTAGCTCTACGACTGATTGAATTGGCATAGAATTGCACAGATTGTGTAGCTGAATCGGTAAAGTACCTCTATGTATGCGCGGCTCTATCTAATCCTCGCGATGGCATGATAAATTTAAAACACCGTAAATAAGAACACTGCTAGAAGATGTAAAAAGGAAATAGTATACACTTGGATGCCGAATATAAGGTTCGCAGCAAAATAACCGATTGTTCACCGCTAGACGTTTGCTTTAACTAGCTAAATCAGCCATCAACAATTTCGATATTTGGTTGTGGTTAAATCCCCATTCTTTTCGTACATTGACAATCATTCCAAGCAAATCGGCATATGGTGCTAAGTTGTAAAGGATTTTAATAGGCTATTCTTCGATAACTACCCCCTTTAACCAATGGATGCTGCTCCATATTTTTAGTTCATAATCGGTTCGTAATTACCAACGATTTCTGAAATTTTTCTTATGTAATTTTTTGCTCAGATTAAATACCACTTTTGCCGGAATATCCCCTCTAGATAAACACAAAAAAATATTCCCCTCAGCACCAGTTTTTTAAGATGTCAGCTCATGCGGTTATGAATGCTAAAATTATATTTGCGTCATGACCGTAACCGTAATACCTACTTTCGAGACTGAATTCAAGCCATAGAATCCCTGGCAAAGATTATGAATGATCGCTTGGAGGGAATAGCAAAAGAACTCCAGACCCAGCACTTGAAATCCCTAAACGAACGTGGCTTTTCTACAGATGATTTAATAATTTACCTTTGTTATAATCCCAAATACAAAATCCGTTACTGCATAGTCTATGACATACCCGCAGATATTCAGTATTTCGTGGCAGAGCTATGGGGCCATTTAGGCTTTATACTTTGGAAAAGGATATTAGTCGAAGTCTAGTTTCAGGTTGATAGCGGATTAATTAATCAAGAAGATTTAATACTATAGTAGACTATTACGATATCTCCGTAGCCAGGATTTCTATAATAAATCATGAATGTTCATAATTAACCTGAATTATCACTAATAAAACCACTATATCTTTTGCTGAGCTTAATAATATGATCAAATCGAGAGTTGAGCGTTATTCGTTTGTAACATCCCTGGAGGAATAGAAATTTATTACCGTGTTTCATTATATTTGATTAGACCAAATATGTAAGTTTTGGAACTGTAACACTTTTCCAATACTTACCGAATAAACCAATATTGCCATATGACACGACGCCCGCTTTACTTTGAAAGGAATACATTTAAGTTTTGTGTGATGTTTATTATAGGTTTACTTATCTTTATAAATCCAATTTCAGCATCAGCGAAATCCGATAGCCTTAAAAAAGCACTCAATGAGGTATTGCAGAATAAAGCGAGTTTTGACGTAAAAAAAAGGCAATCCATTGGTAAATTAAAACAGAAACTTAAAATAAATTACCAGGATATTAATTTACGTTACCAAAATTATTTAGACCTCTTTAACGCCTACAAGTCTTATATCCATGACTCAGCATACATTTACTCCAGTAAGGCAGCTGATTGCGCTTACCAAATGAATGACAAGCAAAAAATCAACTATTCCAAAGTTAACCTGGGCTTTGTTCTGATCTCTTCAGGTATGTTCAAAGAGGGGCTTGATACTTTGCATAGTGTAAATCCTAATTTTCTGAATCCCCGTCAGCAGTTCGAATATTATTTTCTGATGGCAAGAAGCAATTTCGATCTTACGGATTATAATAAAATCCACGATTTCAGTGAGCACTATAAATCAAAAGGCTTAAAGTACTGCGATACCATTATCAACAGCTTTCCCAAAAACTCTTACGAGTATTTATCGGGTAAAGGTTTAAAACTACTTCGCAGTAAACAATACCAGGCGGCAATTGCGCCATACGAACAGCTGCTCACCATGAAATCCAGTTATCAGGATAGTGCCATCAATTACAGCTGCCTGAGTTATTTATATTTCAGCGTAAAGAAACCGGACCAAGGTTTGAACTATTTGTTTCAATCTGCGATTATAGACAACACCCATTCTATAAAAGAGTCGCTGGCGCTAGTCAACCTGGCCAAATATCTGTATGGAAAGGGGAGTGTAAAAGAAGCTTTTAATTACATCCATAACGCCATTGAGGATAATAATTTCTATGGGGCAAAACAGCGTAAAGTAGAGATCAGTAACATACTCCCGATTATCGAAAAAGACAAAATTAATGATATTGAAAAGCAAAAACGGTCACTTTTAATCTATGCCTCGATCATTACGGGACTAATCATACTCCTGATTTACTTTGCAAGCAAGACATTCAAACAATTAAAAAAAATCAGAATTGCAGACAGGCTGATCATCGAAAAAAATCACGACTTAAATAAGGTCAATGATGAGTTGCTTAAAATAAACACCTCGCTTGATGTCGCAAACCGATCTTTAACCAAGACCAACCGTAAGCTAGATGAGGTCAATCTGATTAAAGAAGAATATATCGGACATTTCTTTAATATCAATGCAGATTATATCGAAAAGCTTGAACGGCTCAAACGAAGCCTTGAAAAAATTGTACACTTAAAACAGTATGATGAATTGCAGCTGGTGATTAACCGCATGAATACCAGCACAGAAAGGGAGCATTTTTTTCAGCGTTTTGATGAGGTATTCTTAAACCTTTTCCCCGATTTTATTCAAGAATTCAATGCCCTGTTTTTAGAAGAAGACAAAACGCATCCCTGTGCGGGACAATTGTTAAGTAAAGAGCTTAGAATTTTTGCTTTAATCAGGCTGGGTATAGATGAAAATGAGACCATCGCCAAAATCCTTAACTACTCCGTAAATACAATCTATACTTATAAAACCAAGGTTAAAAACAGATCGATAGTAGCCAACGAAGCATTTAAGGAAAAAATTATGAGCATCCGCACGGTTAAAAGCGAATTTCCGCTGGACCATTAATATCCCTTTTTATCAAGATGGCATTCTGAGCTCATTTAAAAAAAAATCAGCTGCCGTAATCAACATTCCAGAAACAGGCTTTTTTGCCGCACCTCAGCTCGAAATTTGCCAAGCCAGCCTATTAAATTCATTCCTAAAGGACTAAAAACCTATTTTGTTTTCCATATTTTTTTCCAATTCATCTATATATTCTGGAATCAAAGTTAAATTTAACTAGCTGATAATAAGTTGTTTATTTCCTTGCAAAGACTTTTATTTTTAATATTCTAGTTTTCTAGCCTTGCGATTGGTTTTAAACTCCTCTTACTTTGATTTGTGATCACTGGAAGCCATTTCAGTCTCCAACTAACCAAATACTAATCAAATATTATGATGAGAAAAAATTACTTTCTTTATTCCTTTAAGTATGGTCTTTTCCTGCTCTTTCTATTCACTTTAAGCTTGACTTTCGCCCAGCAGTCCGCTTTCAATGGTCGAGTTGTTGACGAAAATAATGATCCTCTGGCTGGCGCAACTATTCAGGTCAAAGGAACGAGTCAGCGGACAACGACCAATTCTAAAGGAGAATTTCAGTTTTCTTTAAACCAAAACGCGTTAACCATCCAAGTCAATTATATGGGTTACGATGCAGCCGAGCGCACACTCGTTGGAGGTAAGGTGGCCATTATTCAGCTCAGACCAGATGCCAAATCATTATCAGATGTCGTGGTTGTAGGTTACGGCACAGCCAAAAAATCAGATGTTACCGGTGCAGTAGCCAGCATTAACAGTAAAGATTTTAACCAGGGTGCTATTACCAGTCCTTTGCAGCAGATCGCTGGAAAAGCGGCGGGGGTGGTCATCACACAAACTGGCAGCGAGCCGGGGAGTGCACCAAATATCAAAATCAGGGGCATCACTTCAATCCAGGGTAATAATAATCCACTGGTCGTTATAGATGGTGTACAAGGAGATGTCGGGTTTTTAAATCAGATTCCGCCAACAGAAATTCAGAGTATTGAGGTGCTTAAAGATGCTTCTGCAACTGCTATTTATGGTTCTCGCGGGGCATCTGGTGTCTTAATTGTAACGATGAAAAAAAGCAGAAGTGGTACCTCTATTGAATACAATGCTAATTCATCGGTCGATGTGGTGACACGGCAGCTCGAAATGCTTTCAGCAGCGGAATGGTCTCAGCAAGCGGCAGCCCGCAGTATTCCAGCTTCCTCAAATTTTGGAGCAGATACGGATTGGTTTGGTCTTTTGACCCGTAATGGGACCACCCAAAACCATACACTCACCCTTGGTGGTAGCAGTGATAATTTCTCCTACCGCGCATCACTTGGAATGGTTTTACAGAATGGTATTGTCATCAATTCAGACAATCAGCGCTTCATCGGCCGCATTGAAGCCACTCAAAAAGCATTGGACAATAAGCTCTCCATTACGATGACCTTAAATGGTACCAATGCACAGAATAATGGAAGTCCCGGTTCTATCGGAAGAGCCGCATTTACCTCCAATCTGATTTCTAATGCCTACATATCCCGGCCAACCGACCCCGTATATAGGGCAGATGGAAGTTATTTTACCGACCCGAATTTATTTCAGCCATTGAACGTTCTAGCAGCCGCAAACAGCATCGTCAGCGAATCTGAAAATAACCGGTTGCTCGGTTCTATGAGGATTAATTATAAAATAATAAGCGGGCTTTCTGCTGAGGTATTTGGGAGTTGGCAGAAAACAAACGGAACATCCGGTAACTACACTCCCGCAATCTCAACGGTTGCAGCAGCGATCGACCAGAAAGGTTATGCAAGCGTAAACAACAATAATTCAGATTATAAGCTGATGGATTTTCAGCTGAACTATAGTAAAGACTTTGGCGACCATCATTTTGACGCAGCTGCGGTGTACGAATGGCAGGCGCAGATGGATTCGGGTAGCGGAAGTGCTGCAAGAGGCTTCGTTAATGACTTGGCAACTTATAACAATTTAGGTTTAGGAGATTTTTCCAAAGTGCAGGCCGGTGATTATTCATCCTACCGCAATCAGAGAAGAACGGTTTCGGTATTGGGCCGTGCTAATTATTCATATAAAGATAGATACCTTCTTACAGCCAACTTTAGAAGAGATGGCGCGACAGTATTTGGCGCAAACCATAAATGGGGAAACTTCCCTTCAGCATCCTTGGCCTGGAAGATTGATCAGGAACCGTTCATGAAAAATCAGCATATTTTTACGGTACTGAAACTTAGAGGTGGTTTCGGAATTACCGGAAACCAACAACCGCTGAATGTATTGCAATCGTTACAGATTGTACAAGGATCAGGAACAGTATATTTTGCCGGAAATGTGCAGACTAATTTTAGGGTTACACAGAATGCTAATTCAGATTTAGAGTGGGAGCAGAAGAAATCAACTAACATTGGTCTTGATTTCGCTTTGTTGAAAGGCCGGTTGAATGGTAGTTTTGATATTTATAAAAATGTTACCGATAAGTTGTTATACGGGTACACCGTTCCACAGCCGCCTTTTCCAACAGGCTCAATTCAAGCTAATGTGGGTAGCATTCAGGGTAGGGGTGTTGAGATGGCTTTGAACTATGACCTTATCAGTAATGCTTCAACCAGACTAACACTCGGTGGAAACGTAACACTTATGGACTCTAAAGTGCTTAACCTTAGTGGCTCTTTAAATGGGGTGCCGTTAATCACCAACAATGTTCCATATGGTGGACAGAATGCATACCTGGTGGTTGGGCAAGCTATAGGTTCGTTTTATATTCTTCAGCATGGCGGGGTAAGTGCCAATGGCACGCAGATAATTGTTGACCAAGATAAAAATGGAAGAATAGATGCGGGTGCAACCAGTCCGGATAGAATTTTTGCAGGACAAAGTCAGCCCAAATATACCTTCGCCTTTACGCCAAGTTTTAGCTACAAAAACTTCGACGCATCGGTACTCGTCCGTGGATCAGGCGGTAATAAATTATTCAACGCACTTCGTTCTAATTTAAGTTTTTTAGAAAACCTTGGGAAATCCAACCTGTTACGTAGTGCTATCGATGATAACCTGTTTACCTCTGCTTATCCCCTGGCATCAGACTACTGGCTGGAGGATGGAAAATTCATCCGGTTAGAAAATGTAAATCTGGGTTACCGTATACCAACAACTAAATCAAAACACATCAGTGCTGTACGCTTCTCACTTACCGGACAAAACCTGTTGTTGATTACCAAGTACTCCGGCATTGACCCCGAAGAGACAGGCGGTGACAATGGAATTTATCCAAGGGTCAGGAATATTGCTGTGGGTTTGAACATAATTTTAAAATAGAATACCATGAAAAAAATAATTATCACTACCATAATCGCTGCAGGCTTGATGGTAAATAGCTGCACAAAAGTTGATGAAAATGTTTATGATAAATACACTGCGGGTCAATTCTTTGCAGACCCTAAAGGACCAGATATTGCGCTGGCCAGCGTATATGCCCGAATGCCCCAATTTGGAGGCGGAGACAATGGCTATTATGATACTAATAATATGTGCACCGATGAACAGGTTGTCCCACATAGAGTGAGTGGAGACTGGGGGCCGGAGAATGCCTGGTTGTACACCCGGGCCTGGACACCTGCCTTAGGTCAGATAAATAATACCTGGAATGCTTGCTATAACTCAATATATCTGGCCAATCTTGCCGTTGAACAGCTTGAAAAAGCAAATGCACCAGCAGCAAAACTAGCCGAAGTCAAAATATTACGTGCATGGTTTTACTACCTACTTATCGATGATTTTGGCGATGTACCCTTTTACACGGACAACAATATCACGACCGCTCAGCTGAAAACACAAACCAGAACGCAGATTTTTAACTGGATCGTGGGAGAAATTACGGCTAATGCTGATATTTTGCCAGAAACTAAAGGTGGTGTTTTTTACGGCCGCTTCAATAAATGGGCAGCATATACCTTTCTTGCGAAAATGTACCTGAATGCTGGAGTGTACACGGGTACAGCTAAATGGAGCGAATGTCTGGCAGCTTGTACAAAAGTGGCGTCCGGTGGTTATTCACTTCATCCAGGAACAGCAAACGCTTCAAGTCCATTGGGTAATAGATACTTCGAATTATTCGGAGATACCTGCCCGGATGATGAAACTATCTTGGCTATCTGGTTAAAAAGAAATGTTATCGGAAATAATGTTTTAGCGCTAAGGAGTGTGAACGGTCCGAATGGAGTCGCAATGTTTGGTTTTGCAGGATGGAACGGTACAATAGTCCCAGAAGAAACTTATAATAAATATGCTTCAAACGACGTCAGGATAAAACAGTTTCTGATAGGTCCCCAACCAGGAGGGGTCACCTATACACCAAAGGTAACTTCATTAATTAATCCCGGTGCAGGTATTACAGAGGGCGTCAGAGGTGTGAAATTCTACCCGGTCGCTCCAAATGATGGAAGCGGCAGTTCAAATGATTTCCCCATTTACCGATATGCGGATGTATTACTGATGATAGCAGAATGCCATCTACGCCTTGGCAATGCAGCAGCTGCAAAACCCTTTATCGACCAGGTGAGGGTAAGGGCAGGCGTTGGGGCCTTGCCTGCAAACCCTACATTGGAAAATATTTATGACGAACGTGGTTTTGAACTTAATTGGGAAGGCCACCGCAGACAGGATATGATCCGGTTTGGAACTTTTACACTTGGACACGGGCTGGTTCCGGCGGTAGATGCACATTGGCAACTATTTCCCATTCCCACGGCAGCAATGAATGCGAATCCTAATTTAAAGCAAAATGCCGGATATTAATAGTGATTAAAAATAACCAGGAAGGACAATAGATATCTTCCTGGTTCAATAAAAACTTAAATAGCATATATGAAAAAAAGACGATTGATACAATTTCTTGCAGTATTATACGCGCTGACTTTACCTTTGCTAAGTCTTGCTCAGGACAGGCCTTATCCCGCTCAGTATGGCAAGCCCTTTAAGGGCGTTCCAGAACGAACTGATGTTATACTTTATCAGGTGAATACCCGCGCTTTCAGCGAGGGCGGAAATTTCGCGGGAGTAACTGCAAGACTGGATGAAATAAAAGATCTGGGGGTTAATGTGATCTACCTCATGCCTATATATCCCGTTGGTAAGCTTAAAGGTGCCAATTCTCCTTATGCTACGATGAATTATGATGAAGTAGGAAAAGAATTTGGAACGCTGGACGATTTGAGAAACTTGGTTGATGGTGCCCATAAGAGAAATATTGCTGTGATGCTCGATATTGTAGCCAATCACACCTCCTGGGATCATCCATGGATTGAAAAGCCAGGATATTACCTTCGCGACAGTACCGGAAATATTAAATATCCGGAAACCTGGCGGGATGTTGCCCAACTGGATTTTCGGAGCCAGGAACTTCGACAATCCTTGATTCATTCCATGAAATCCTGGGTGTATAAAGCCAATATTGATGGCTTCCGCTGTGATTATGCAGATGGCCCTCCGCTTGATTTCTGGAAGCAGGTAAATGATAGCCTGAAGACCATAAAAACACATAAACTTTTAATGCTAGCTGAAGGCAGTAGCCCAAAATATTTGAGTGCAGGTTTCGATTACTTTTTTGGCTTTAATTACTTTGGAAATCTGAAAGGTATTTTTGCTAAAAATAAATCCGTTAAGTCAATTGACGGCTTGAACGAACGTGACTATAAAGGCGCACAGCAAGGGCAGGCCGTGGTACGTTACCTAACTAATCACGATGTAAATGGGTCGGATGGGACCCCGCTTGATTTATTTGGTGGAAAGCGTGGTTCCATGGCAGCTTTTGTGGTCACCGCTTACATGAAAGGTATCCCAATGATTTACAACGGACAGGAAATTGGAACACCCTTTCGGCTAACGTTTCCCTTTACAGGCAGGCGCATCGATTGGTCACTCGAAAAGGCTAACAAGGATGTCCTTGCGGATTACAAAAAAGTAGTGTCTTTTTGGAATAAAAGTAAGACCGTTCGTACTGGTGCATTGGCTTCATACAGCAGCGACGATGTTTGTGTTTTTACCAAAACCCTGAATGGACAAAGCGTATTAGTTGTTTCCAACTTAAGAAATAAGCCCTTAGAATATAGCCTTCCAGTTTCAATCACTGGCAATTGGAAGGATGCTTTTAGTGGCTCAAAGACTAATTTGACAGAAAGCCTGAAACTGGAGCCTTATCAATATATAGTGCTTCAGAAATAGTGCTTAATCCTAATCAATAATCTCAATCGCAATGTATAAGAAAATAATAAACCTATTGGTGTTGGCCGTTTTTTTAAGCGCAACACAAGCCTTCGCTAAAATATCAATTAGCAGGGTAGAACCGGAAAACTGGTGGACAGGTATGAAAAAATCCGAATTCCAGATTCTGGTTTATGGAACGGGTATTGGTAATGCTAAAGTAACCCTGAATTATCCAGGGGTCACTTTAAAACAGGCTGTAAAAGTCGAAAATCCCAATTACATATTCCTTTACATTAACGTTGCTAAAAACGCAAAATCCGGAATCGTTCCCATTACTTTTTCTGATGGTAATGAAAAATTTATCCATAGCTATCCTTTAAAAGCCCGTGTAGATAACAGCGGTGTATTAGGATTCAACGCCTCAGATGTATTGTATTTGATAACGCCTGATAGATTTGCTAATGGAAATACGGCTAATGACAATTGGGATAGCGTATCAGTTAATCGAAAAAGTCCAAATGCACGTCATGGAGGTGATTACGAAGGGGTAAGGCAAAAACTGGACTATATGAAAGATCTGGGTATCACAACAGTATGGCTAAACCCCATTCAGGAAAATAAAATGAGGGGCGGCTCTTACCATGGATATGCTATAACTGATTTTTACCAGTCAGATCCACGTTTTGGAGGTAATGAAGAGTTTAAAGCGCTAACCAAAGCCACTCATGAGAAGGGTATGAAGATGGTGATGGATATGGTGCTCAATCACTGCGGAAGCTCGCATTGGTGGATGAAGGACTTACCATCCAAAGACTGGATAAACAATGACGGTATTTTTCTTCAAACTAATCATGCAACGGTTTCAGTTATGGATGTTCATGCCTCAGAGACTGAACGCAATACATTTCTGAATGGATGGTTCACCCGCGGGATGCCGGATTTAAACCAAAGGAATCCACACCTGGCAACATATCTGATTCAGAATAGCATCTGGTGGATAGAGTATTCCCGCATTGATGGCATCAGACAGGATACATATTCTTACATGGATTTTGATTTCCTAGCTAGATGGAATAAAGAAGTATATGATGAATATCCGTCATTTAATATCGTTGGAGAGACTTGGTATAATAAAAAAACCTCACCAGCATGGTGGCAGGCAAATTCTATATTGAGTAAAAAAAATCCTCATTTGAAAACCCCGATGGATTTTTCGCTCACCTTCACCATGCAGAAGGCATTTGACGGAGAAACCGATAACGGTTATCTGGGAGATATCTTTGAAGATGTTGCTCAGGATTTCGTGTATGCAGACCCCTATAATGTACTTACCTTTCTGGATAACCATGATCTCGGGCGTTTTAGCAGAAAAGAAGACAAAGATTTAAAAAGATATAAACAGGGGCTGGCATTTTTACTTACTACACGAGGCATTCCGCAGATTTATTATGGTACGGAAGTACTTATGATTGGTACTAAAGAAGATGGTGATGGCCGCCTGCGTGTGGATTTTCCGGGTGGATGGCCTGAGGATAAACAGGATGAATTTACCAGAGGTGGCAGAAGTGAAAAGCAGAATGAAGCCTGGGATTATTTACAGAAACTGCTGCAATGGCGAAAAACCAGTGAAGCGGTAACAGCGGGAAAAATGATCCACTATGCGCCAAAAGACGGGATATATGTCTATGGAAGAATTAAAGACGGCAAGCGGGTACTGGTTATTTTAAACAGTTCATTAAAAGACCATGAACTGAAAATGGATAGATTTAGCGATGTGATCAACGGTTTTACTTCAGGCAAAGACGTCATCACAAGCAAGCAACTTTCCTTCAGTCAGGCCATCTCCGTACCCGCAAAAGGGCAGTATATACTCGAGTTAAGTAAGTAAGGTTAATGGCTTTTCCCTTGATCATAGCAAAGGGATTTGATAATGTATTGAGGGAAATTCGAAGCTACCCTTAAATTTGGTTATGTCACGGGGCTTGCCGGAGGGCTGCCCCTTATATTCTTGCGGATAAATTTAAATTGTGTATGTTAGGTTCTAAATTTATTTGTCAATAGATGGTTCGTTAATAATACAGTTAACATTTGCTAATATCATTTTGGCTGTCCTAATTCTGATAAAACCTTCAAGTCCTCAAAAAATTGGTTCGTGTTAAATTCGGCATAGGGTACATTACCGGAATGAAAACTTTAATAGTTTTTATTCCGGTTTTTTTATGCTTTGATTTTTCTTAATCTAGTGCCTTTACATGTTCAGTAGGTCAATATTAACCAATATTTACTTGATTAATTTTAAAGACCCCATTATCTTCATTTAAAAGATTTTGGGTATTAGCCTGTGGATGATAGAGAATTGGGGCAATATGTTATATTGTTGTTGTATTTCAGTATGGAGACTTGGGTTTTATTAAACCAGAATGAGTTGGGGTGGTTTCTACTTACTCTAAATCAAGCAATTCTTTCAGAAAGACATCTGCGATTTCCCGTCATTGCGAGGAACGAAGCAATCTTTTGTTTGAGGTGAACGCTGGTAAAACAGATTGCTTCAGCTCGCTCATTCCGGCTTCGCAATGACGGAATTGTATTTTGGTGCAAAAAGCGGCTCATCGGCTCTATAATTTTGTCAATAGGGTTTTTAGGTGAATTTTTAATTGCAAAAAATCACCTTGATAAGAAGGTATCATTCTTTTCAAGGGATAAGAATTGATGAAATAACCCGACAAGTGAAGGCGAAATGTTCGTAGTTTGTTTCATCAAAATAGAAAGAAACAATGTTTCACACTCTATTTTGGTGTAGGCTGGCTTGCCGTATTCTGCGTGAAATCTTCGTTTGCTGAAAGCTAGTGCGTGCGTTAAACGTTTCTTTCATCCAACTTATTGCCTGGAAAGGTACAACCTTTGTTTATAACCTACTCGCAGGGGTTGTTGTTAAATATGGGCCTAAAAAAACCTAAATCCAATTCTTCCCGTTTCTATATCAACACGCCGCAAGGCTGTGCAAGGGTTAGCCGAAAACCTAAAATAGAGTAGGCAAAATTAAAATTAGAAAACGTTATGAAACTTCAAGAGTTAAATTTAAACGAAATGAAAGAAATCAACGGTGGTGGTTTATTAGGTGGCAATGATTCAGCAAATTCAGGTGGATTATTAGGTTCAATCGGAATTGGTAATTTATTATCATTCTCTAACGAAACCCAAGACGGAGATGAATCGAGTAAAACCTCGTTCTCTTTAGGGAATAACATTGGTGGAAGCTTAGAAGGATTATTCCAAAGCTTAACCAGCTAATTTGAATTAAAACCTCAATTTATAAAAAGGGTTCTGAATTATCAGAACCCTTTTTTGGTTTAGTTTTAAGTAAGGGTATGTAGGTAATTGTTTTAAAATATCGACAACCAGAGCGTTTAACTTATTCCGATTGATTGTTTTAAACAAGCCATTTGCAAAATCTAAGGTGATTACAGATGCGTTTATAATTTAAATGAGGTTAAGACCTCAAAATTAGGGGAGACCGAAAACCTTTAAAAGAGTAGGTGAAAGTAAAATTACAACTATGAAAATTCAAGAGTTAAATTTGAACGAAATGAAAGAAATTAACGGTGGCGGATTATTTGGTAACAATGATTCTGCTAATTCTGGTGGTATCGGTGGTGGATTAGGAATTGGTAATTTATTATCATTCTCTACAGCAAGCAAAGATGGCGATGAAGCCAGTGCGAGTTCATTGTCGATTGGTAATAACATCGGAGGCAGCTTAGCCGGATTGTTTGACAGTATCAATAGCTAATACAAATGATAAATTATCAGTAAAAGGAGCGTTTTTTTGCGCTCCTTTTTTATTTTAAATTTTAATGTTATGAAAAATTTATCAAATACAGAATTAAGGGAAATTAATGGTGGCGGCAATTCCAACGGTTATGGAATATCAGTAAGCAGCTCTACAGAAAGTTTATTAAACTTAAGGTTTGAGCGCTCTTATGGCGACCATCACAGCGTTACTGAAATTTCAGTTGGGAACGATATCAATTTGGATTTCTCGATTTTTGGACTTGGAAATCAGCAATAATTATAATGTTTAATGATAAAGGAGAGCCGAAATTTTGGCTCTTTTTTATTTCTGCTAAAACTAAATGGCCTCAGTTTCGTATATAATTCTTAGATATGGATAGCGAAAAATATATATTTCCGAAAGAAGTTATTGAAAACACAGCCGAATATCATTTTCATTCGCATAACTCTAGAACCAAAATTATTTATCAAGTACTCCTGGTTACTTTGATAATTGCATTTGTTTCTATGTTCTTAATCAGGGTAGACGTGAATGTAAAAAGCACCGGTTTATTTAGGCCAACAGCCGAGCGCAACGAAATTAAACCCTTAATCGCAGGGCGGATTGATTCTCTTTTTATTAAGGAGAATATGCATGTAAGGGCTGGTCAGGTGCTGCTTACCATTAAAAAGGAAAACATAGAAAGTCAGGACGCTTTAAACCAGTTTCAACAAACCGATGTTGAAGACCAGCTTTTTGATTTGGGTTTGCTAATTAATGCCTATCGGCGAAACGATTGGTCGAAAAAACTACCCTTAAAATCTGGCGTTTACGGTCAGCAATACAGTTATTTTATGCAGAGGGTTACCGAAGCAAAAGCCAGGTATCAGCTTGCTGTAAAAAACTTCGAACGTTATGCCTATCTCTACAAAAGAAAGGCTGTTTCTGCAGTTGAATATGATGAGGTAAAGCTTAAAAAAGACAATGTTTTTAATGAACTATCACTGATTGGAGAAGAACAAGGCAGTAAATGGCAAACTGAACTTAACCAGCTTAATATTCAAAATCAGCAACTCGATACACGAGATAAGCAGTACAACGAAGAGAAGGAGTTTTACACGATTAAAGCACCATTAACCGGAACGGTGCAAGAATTGAAGGGGATTCAGCCTGGAAGTTCCATTTCGGCAAATGAAATTCTTGGTGAAATTTCGCCCGATTCGGGTTTAATTGCAGAAACCTATGTTCAGCCCAAAGACATTGGCCTGTTGAAGATTGGTACCAAAGCCCGCTTTCAAATCGATGCCTATAATTATAACGAATGGGGAATGGCAACCGGAAAAATTATCTCCATTTCCAGCGATATTTTTATGCAGAACGGTGCACAGCCCTTCTTTAAGGTGCGTTGCCTGCTCGATAAAAATAGTTTAAATTTAAAAAATGGCTACGTAGGTAAAATAAAAAAGGGTATGACCTTACAAGCCCGTTTCTTTGTAACCCGACGTACACTTTTTCAATTGCTTTATGACAAGGCTGATGATTGGTTAAATCCGAATGTTATTCCCGATGCTAAAGAGACACAGACCACCAGCCTATGAAACTAAATACATTTTTTAGCAATCTGAAGGGAAAATTTTCTTCAAATAAGCAAGCTAAAAGAACCATTATAAAACAGCACGATGTTACCGATTGTGGTGCAGCTTGCCTGGCTTCAATTGCCATTCATTACGGTTTGGATATGCCAATCGCCAGAATCAGGCAATACGCTTCAACCGATAAAAAAGGCACAAATGTTTTAGGTTTGATAGAGGCTGCAACCAGATTGGGTTTTTCGGCAAAAGGTGTTAAAGCCGATTACGATAATTTGTTCAGCATTCCCTTGCCCGTAATTGCACACGTTATTCAAAATAACCTGCCGCATTACGTGGTTTTGTATGCAATCCATTCAGATTATATCGAAGTGATGGACCCCGCTTATGGCGAAATGCAACGTTTAAGCCATAACGAGTTTAGGCAAAAGTGGACAGGTGTTTTATTGATGCTGTTGCCTGGTGATGATTTTACCGCCGGAACAGAAAGAATTTCGCTTGAAAAAAGGTTTCTGTATTTGTTATTGCCACATAAATCGATATTAATTCAGGTTTTAATTGGGGCTGTTTTTTATACGATTCTAGGTTTATCTTCCTCAATTTTTCTGCAAAAGATTGTAGATAATGTTTTGCCTGAAGGCAATACCAACTTGCTCAATCTGATGGGAACGGTCATGATCATTATCATCCTACTTCAGATTTTTATCAACTACGCCAAAACTTTGCTCACGATTAAAACTGGTCAGCAGATTGACGCACGCTTAATTTTAGGTTATTACAAGCATTTATTAAAACTTCCTCAACAGTTTTTTGATACCATGCGGGTCGGTGAAATCATTTCACGGATGAACGATGCTGTAAAAATCAGGGCTTTTATCAACGATGTTTTAATCGGCTTTGCCGTAAACATTTTTATCTTGATATTTTCTTTTGCGCTAATGTTTACCTATTACTGGAAACTGGCGCTGATTATGCTGATTGTAATACCCTTGTATGCGATAATTTATTATTTCTCAAATAAGTTAAACAGAAGTACACAGCGTAAACTAATGGAGAAAAGTGCCGATTTGGAAAACCAATTAGTGGAATCGGTAAATTCTGTAAGTACAATTAAACGCTTTGGCCTGGAAAATTTCTCCAACCTTAAAACAGAAATCCGATTTGTAGAGTTGCTTAAAACCGTTTACACATCAGGCACAAATTCATTGTTAATCGGTAATGCGAGTAGTTTTGTATCGAGTATCTTCTCTGTCATTTTATTGTGGGCGGGTGCAAGTTTTGTGCTTCAAAATTTAATTACACCAGGAGAACTGTTATCATTCTATGCCATTATTGGATATTTTACCGGACCAGTAATTGGATTAATTGGTATGAACAAGGTTTTTCAGGACGCCAGGATTGCTGCCGACAGGCTCTTCGAAATTATGGATTTGGAAAGGGAAAGCACTGAAAATCGGACTGAATTTACGCCGGATATGCTTGGCGATATCGAATTTAAACATGTTAATTTCCGTTACGGAACTCGTGTAACTGTTTTTGAAGATTTTAACCTTAAGGTTGAAAAAGGTAAAATTACGGCGATAGTTGGCGAAAGTGGTTCGGGTAAAACGACATTACTTTCTTTACTGCAGAATATTTATCCGCTGCAATCTGGAAATATTATGATTGGAGAATTTGATATCAATTACCTAACCAACGAAAGTTTGAGGAAATTGGTTGGCGTGGTGCCACAGGATGTCCATCTATTTGCCGGAAATGTTATTGATAATATTGCTGTTGGAGAGATGGAACCCGATATGAAACGTATTGTGAAAATTTGCAGTCAGCTGAATATTTTAGATTTTATTGAGAACTTGCCACAAGGTTTTCAAACATATTTGGGAGAAAATGCGACAACACTTTCAGGTGGTCAAAGACAAAGATTGGCAATTGCAAGGGCCTTGTACCGCGAACCCGAAATTTTAATTTTGGATGAGGCCACTTCATCACTGGATTCTACCTCAGAAGAATACATACACAATGCAGTTTCAATTTTGAGGGAAAAAGGTAAAACCATTATCCTGATTGCACACCGTTTAAGTACAGTTATTAATGCCGATAAAATTGTGGTTTTGAATAAAGGTGAAATGATTGAAGAAGGTAATCATAAATCGTTATTGAAAAAAAATGGCATTTATAAGGAAATGTGGATGAAGCAATTTCCCCTAGTTGAATCTGTGTAGATATATATGTTCGGGTGAATACTGATGAGCAAAAACGAAAAGGATACCGGATAAAAGCCTCAGAGAAATCTGAGGCTTTTTTGTTTAAATAGTAAAGCTGAGATTGTAAACATTATATGCTGCAATTTTGATTCCTTTCCAGATATTATCCATTTCCCTAAAATGCTTAGATTTTGCCATCACATCGAATGAAAAATTTAATTCTTCATAACATTTTACTTGCAGTCTAGCTAAAACCAAATTCAAATTCTATCTTTAGTGAAACCCTTAATACTAAAGATTATGAATAAAGCGCTCCTCAAACAGTTTATTCCTCCAATTATTACAAATGCCCTCGTAAAGTCAAAATACACAAATACACCAGTAAAATACAGTGGTAATTATAATACTTGGATAGCGGCTAAACAGGATAGCATTGGTTATGATGCTGCGAATATCTTAGAAAAAGTTAAAACATCTATTCTTAAAGTGAAAAACGGAGAAGCAGCTTATGAACGCGACTCTTTAGCTCAAGATAACATACAATATTCATGGCCATTGTTGGGTGCACTTCAGCATATTTCAATTATTAAAGGTAACAAATTAAGCGTAATCGATTTTGGAGGTTCACTTGGTTCTTCCTACTTTCAGAATAGATTAGCGTTATCACACCTAAATAATCTCCGTTGGACAATTATTGAACAAGAACACTTTGTTAAATGTGGCAAAGAATTTATCGAGGATGAAGTTTTAAAATTTCATTATACAATTGATGAAGCATGTTTAGAAAATGACTTCGATGTAATGGTTTTATCAGGTGTACATCAATGTATGCCAGATACAGTCAATTTTACACAGGATATTTTATCAAAAGGTTTTGAATATATCTTAATTGATAGAGTTTCATTTATAGAAGATTCAACTAGATTAGTTGTCCAGACCGTGCCAGATTGGCTATATAGAGCATCTTATCCAACCTATCTTTTTAGAGAGGAAGAGTTTATTCAGCCTTACTTATCTAATTATGAAGTTATTTATGATTTTGATTCTCAGGTTGATGAAGATGAAATTAGTGATGATGGGAAAAGAATGTATTGGAAAGGCTTTTTCTTAAAAAAAAGAATATTAAATAAAGGCTAAGTTCACCAGTTTAGGCCGAAATAGATTGTCACCTTGAAGCGAAATCAGCTGTCAGCATAAATCCGAAATCACTATATACTTACTGTTTTAGCGGTTAGTAAATAGTTTTCGGTTTTCAGTAGCAATTAGTGTGAGAAAAAGGATTATGTTGAAGTCCTTTAAACTTTTTAGCGTTTTTTTGATGCCTGAAGCACTTTAGCTTATTTGTGAATTGCTATTAGGGAAACCAAAAAAAGCTCAGGACGACGCACAATCAGATTTTATCTGAATTGCGCTGCGCTTAACATTTCGAATAGCAACGATAAACTAAGTATGCGTAATTATTCACGAAATAGAAATGAAGATAATACTGGTTATCAATACTGTTATTAGTATCGCTGCTATAAGCACATATAATAATCTTTCTAATGCATCAAGTGGCTTCATAATTATTTCAACCACGGAAGCTAAAGTTAGTTTGAACAATAAGCGGTTTGAATAAAATGAATATCTAGCCAATCGGACCGCAAAAAATATCATACAGCTCTAATGCTGCCGTAAACAGTAATCCAACGATAATAATGAATAGCATGAACAGAATCAGGAATCGTGATTTATCAAAAGTAATCATAACCAACACTTTGCAATTACTTTGCCATTAAACATAGTTGGAATATGAATAACAATCAAACACTCCACTCTGTTCGAAATGTTTCACATGGTTGTTAACATTACAAATAGCTTGTTTCTAAAATGCAAACATTGTTACGATTTGTGTAACAATAAATAAATTAAAATTTCCGGTTTAGATAGAGGCAGAATGGATACGCCTGCATCAGTTAAGCAGATGTTTAATTTGAAACTTTTTTTGTTGAAACTTTTTTTCGTTTCAACAAAAAAAGTTTCGGTTTGGAGAAACAAAATATCGCGAAACAAAAAAAAGTTTCTCTTGAAAAAGTTTCTAATTCAGAAAATTAAAATTAAGACTTCAACTTTTATTTTTTTAATTTATGGGTTAAAATGTCTTTAAACGGCTATTAGTCAAAAAATGACGATGTTTTCGGACGAAACGATTTTAAATCTCTTTGTAGTTTTAATAATACTTATTTGTGGTGATATTAGCCAGTTGTCAGTTATCAGTGGTCAGTTATCAGTAGTCATTGACAAGTTTCTAGTGGTGGTTTTGAGGAACTTATTGGATGCTGTGTTTTCAGGATATTAAGCGTTGACTTAAAGGTAGGAGCAGCTTATGAAGGTTTAAAGCCAAACAAACAATGAAACTGCAACAATAAGGCCCATTATAAATATTGCTGATAGTAAAATAAATACAAATTTCTCGAATGAATCTAATGGTTCCATGTGCTTTTAACTCAAAAATAAGCGAATTGGTTTTGTAATAATATAGTTGCTTTTTTGAGCATGTTAATATACATCAAAAATTCACTAATGAATGAATTATTAATATAACTCAGAATCAAACAACTAACCTGCTAAACTGTTAATTTGTATGCTAAAACCAAATTATTACTAACAGCAAACAAAATGGAAGGTATAGAAGAAGAGCGCATCCCAGAGGATGATGAATTGGCAAGGCTTGCCGCCTTAGAACATTACAGAATTGTTGGTACACCGCCTGATGCGGCTTTTGATGAGCTCGCAAAACTCGCCACCCGAATATTTAATGTCCCGATTGCATTGATTTGTTTTATTGCGAAAGATACCGTGTATTACAAATCCAATATAGGTTTTGAGGGGCAGCTTTCTCAGCTTCGCTCCGAAAGTTTGTGCGATAGGGCCATGCAGGCCGAGGGCGTTACTATTATTGAGGAACTACTTAACGACCCGGATTTTGCAAATAATGAACACGGCATACGTTTTTATGCAGCAGCACCTTTAGTTGCTTTAAGCGGATACAGAATTGGAACAATTTGCATAATGGACTATAAGCCCAACACGTTTGATCACAATCAAAGTGAAATTCTTTCGGGTTTGGCTAAAATTGTGATGGACAGAACTGAACTCCGCCTTGATGCCCTTGATGATGCAATGTTGAAAAAACAAAACCGGTACATCATTTCATTTAATAAACAGATTTCTGATCGTAATTCAGACTTAATGGCTTACCAGGAACAAGTTTCTCAGGCCAATAATCTTTTAGAAAGTGTGCTGGATAGTTATGAACGCCTTTTTAAAGATACGCCAATTGCCATAGGCATCTGTTCGGGAGGAACCAAAGAAATATGGCAGGCAAATGATGCCTTAAATGCACTTTTTGTAATAGAAGGGCAAACTGCAATCGGTCAGAAACTTAATGCATTAATTACTGATGCAGATGGAAAGGATTTTCTTAACTTATTAGACAAGGTGTATCAGGAACGCAAAGCCCATCATTCATCAGGTGTTAAGTTGAAGATAAATGATGATGGAAATTCAAGAAGCATTTATGCAAATCTCTCTTTACAACCTGTTGCCAGAATGGGCGATGAGCCAGATAATATTATGTTCATTATTGCTGATGTTACGGAGCAGGTTGTAGCTAAACAATTAACCCAACAATCAAATAATGTATTGATGAATGCCATCGAAGCTGCCGGAATGGGCTATACAGTCGTTGAGTTTCACACAGGTCTGATGGACTCGAATAATCAGCTAAAGAGCAATTATGGCTATAAAGCAGATGAAAATTTTACATATCCTGACTTGTTGGAAACAATATTGCCAAAATATAAGCAAACCATTAAGGCTGCTGTACAACAAGCACTAGATGCCAAAAGCATTTACCGGGCAGAATATGAAGTGAAGTGGCGAGATGGCAGCATTCATTGGATTAGAGGTTTTGGAAAACCCATTTACGATGAGAATGGCAAGCCAACGCACATTATTGGTTTAAATAAAATTATTAAAGGTCCGGATTCGCCGGATGAATAATTATTCATTATTGCAATAATTCTAAAACCTTTTTAAGCGTTGTGGGTTTTATTTGCCGATGCCTGACACATTTCGCATTCGAGCTGCCATAAATGTTTGCTTTAGCATCGAAACTCAAAAAAGAACATCTTGGAAACACAATTAAAAGATAGCGGCACAAAGAACTCTTTTAGACCTAAACTTCTGCTCATTCTGACACTCGCGATTTTGCTTGGAGTAGAAGGCTATTTTGGGTTTAAACTGCATCAGCTTTCTGAGGCGCAAGAGCAGATTAAGGAAGAATATTCCGGCATCAACAACATTACCTACGGCTTGTTCTCGGTGCAGCAATGGAAAAATAATGTTGCAAAGATTGTGCATAAGCAAGTGCGCAACCTCAAAATGACCAAAAAACAGAAACAGGTTTTGCAAGGTGAGGTTGAGGAGGTTTTACTAGCATTGATTGATAAAGCAGAAGCCTTAGTTAACAAACCAAAGAAAACCATCAGCGGGAAAATACAAAAGTTTGCCATTAAAAACTTTGTGAACTCGGATAGTATAAAAGCCCAGGTGCCGGGTTTTGCCAGGAATATTATCGCCGAAGTTGATAACCCTAAAAATAAAAAGCAATTAAGTAAAATGGCCATTGGCGAGTTTAACCAACTTGCCGAAGAAGAAAGCCTGGACAGTGCATTTGTTGCGAACGGTACTGCATTAAAAAAGCTGGAGCAAAAATACCAGGTTTCATCAAATGAGACACTTAACAAGAAATTAAATGAATCGTTGGCGGATATTCGTACTAAAACTTACGCCTATTCTTTTGGCATGTTAGCCTGCATTACCGTTGTGCTTTTGCTTTGGTGGGCTTTGCGAAAACGAAGAGATTTACACGTTACACTTTTTGTAATGTCGTTGCTGTTTGCATTTATTTTATTAGCGGTTGGGCTAACGGCCTCTATGATAGAGGTTGATGCCAGAATACGTTCTTTGGATTTTGTTTTACTGGGTGAACACGTAACCTTTAAAGACCAGGTACTCTTTTTCCAAAGTAAAAGTATAATGGATGTTGTTCGGGTGTTAATCAGTCAGCCTGGCATAGATTCCATCTTAGTTGGGGTTTTAATTCTGGCTTTCAGCATCCTGTTCCCGGTGGTAAAATTAAGTTCTACCGGAATTCATCTTTTAGGAAAAAAGAAACTTGCCGAAAATGGTGTTATCAAATATTTCGCCTTTCAATCGGGTAAATGGAGTATGGCAGATGTGATTGTAATCGCAATCTTGATGGCCTACATCGGTTTAAATGGTTTACTGGAAGGACAGCTTCAGGCATTGAATATTAAAAATGATTCGTTAACCATCTTAACCACCAATAACACGGCCTTACAACCTGGTTACATCATTTTTATAAGCTTCGTTCTTTACGGACTTATCTTATCAACCATATTAAAATTTATTACCCCGCATGATGCGCATTAACCGATTTTGCTAAACGCCTTTGATAAAATTTATGGCAAACAATATAAATTCAGAAAAGAATATCCAGCCAAAGAAAAGCATATTGGCGCCAGTTTTACTGATGATTGGTTTATTGGCTTTATTGATGGTAACTGCTTTTTCGGGCTATCGTTTTTATCAACTTTCTTTTGAGCAAAAGCGTATTAAAGAAGATTTTAGCTTATCTAACAACATCACCTTTGGTATTTTTTCTGTTGATAGATGGGGCGAGAAGATTTCTGTGGTGGTGGATAGACGGGTGAAAGGTTTTAAGCTAACCAAAAAGCAAAAAGCCGATATGCAGGAAGAAGTGGAAAAGGAATTGCATGGGTTAATTAATAAGGCTGTTGCAGATATTACTAAACCACAAAAAGGCCTCGGCGCCAAGCTTAAAAAACTGGCTTTTAAAAGCTTTGTAGAGGTTGATGAATTACATGCGCAAGTACCTTCTTTCGCCAGAACGATTGTGCAGAAAATAACAAGTCCGGCAAGTTTAAAAAAGATTAAAGGCATTGCAACCAGTAAGGTAGATGAATTGGAAGCGCAAACTTACGATCGCTCGGATACCACGATTACCACCGTTGAACGTAACATTTATCACAAGTACAAGGTTAATAATGCTAATGATTTTGACCGCGTAGTAAAGGCAAAACTAGCCGATATCAAATCATTGAGTAATCAATTTGCTTTGATTATGGTAATTGCTGTAGCAATAGTATTGATTTTGTGGCTGCTTTTACGCAAACGCGAAAATCTTCATGTGCCATTATTTATCGCATCGCTTTTATTTGCCTTGGTTTTGCTAACCGTAGGTGTAATTACACCAATTATAGAAGTTGATGCCAGAATTGAATCTTTAACGTTCGCTTTATTGGGCGATAAGATTGCCTTTACCAATCAAGTGCTGTTTTTTCAGAGCAAAAGTATAATAGGCATTATAACTACATTGCTAGAGCAACCTAAGCCCGATGCTGTTCTAATAGGTATTTTATTATTGGTTTTTGTAGTGATTTTGCCTTTACTTAGGTTGATTGCCCGCGGTGTACACATTTCTTGCAGTAAGCTTTTTAACAATCCAAAAGTGCTCCGCTTTTTAGCATTTGATTTAGGTAAATGGGATATGGCCGATGTGATGGTTGTCGGCATCGCCATGACTTACATAGGTTTGAACGGTATTCTTAAAAGCCAGCTTTCGGGTTTAAATATGGAAAACGATACGCTTAAAACCGTTACAGCAAACAATTCTGCCTTGCAACTGGGCTTCTTCATTTTTGTTGCCTATGTTGCTTTTGCTAAGGTGCTTTCCTATCTGCTAAAGAAGATTGATGAGCGGAATGGTCCTTGTTAAAATTTAGAACTAATTAAGGTTTGGGGAAACTACCGCCCAAACCAGCCAAAATTCATAAAACTTACATTGTTCTTTTTGGAAGAACTTACGGCGATGCCTTTTTCTGTATTGTCGGTAAAAACGAAACCTTCCAATTCATCGGCTTTATCAGTATCAATAACGTCAATCACAGCTTCTTTACCATCGGCGATTGATTTTTCAAGGTCGAGGAAGGTAAGGCGCCACTTGCGACCTTCAATTTGATTTTGAACAAGAACTAAAATGCCTTTCTCCTCTAGCCAGAACAAATTTTGCACCCAAGGTGAGCAGGAGAATTTGGTTACCAGAATGCCTTTTTCGTTAGTTGATTTTGCTTTAGCTAAAAGTTTCGGTTCGTACAAACGAACTTCATTGTTTTTATTGCCATAATCGGCAGTTGCCACAAACCATTTGCCTTTATGTTTAACATATTCTGGTCTGGTACCCTGAATGCAGGCATCATCATCAATAGTCGAAATCAGGTTTTCATCAAGGGTTTTTTTCTTTAAAAACCCTTCCCAGTTAATTTGATTAATAACCGCTTTCCACTTTGTACCTTCAGGGTTTAACCTAACCGAATTGCCAACAAAAGTTGGTAAGCCTTTATGGTAAGCAATTCCGGTTGGGTGCTTAATTGCATTTTCGCCCTTAACCGTAAATTTATATTCAATACCATCATAAGCAAGCGAATCGCCACTTAAACGATAGCTTCTCATCACCCCAACTTCTCTATCACCATATAAAAAGTATTTTCCGTTTTGATAAGAAATGCCCTGGCAAGCACCTAAAGAATCTAATGAACTTGTGCGGTTAATTTTGCCAATTATTGCGCTTTTAAAGCTAATCATTAACAAAAAACCTATAATGTATAACGGGGCTGATAATTTCATGCACTAATCTCCTTTAAAATTTAAATCTGTTGAATGCGACATTGCTACATCGCATTGTTGCAAACTAAGGGTTAAGCAGTTAAGCTAATATTAAGCTGCTGTTATTTTTTTAACCATGCGCTTTATTGCCCAATTGGCCCGTTTCAGGCTTAACATTCTGTTAACGGTAGGCGCCAGTTGTTGTTTTTAAGTTAATCTAATGGATACATAGTGTTAAAAGTACACACTTAGTTTTGCCCTCAGAATAACGCTCCCCCAAACAAATTTTTAACGTTAACAAAATGCCTATGTGAATTTGAAAATTACAAGCCTTTCAAAAACATAAACAAATTTCTATTTCTCAAAAATTACTAATTATAAAAAAGATGATATCATTTTTTTCAGCATCAGGTATTAGGAGTACCTGCCGAAAATTGCTTTTGCCTATCGGTTTATTAGCCGTATGCAATTCTACAGCTTTTGCCATTGGCAATAGTAAGTTGGTTTCAACAGTAAAATTAAACAATCGTTTTTTAGCCATCAGCGGAACAGTTGTTGATGAAAAAGGCGAAGCATTACCAGGGGTAAGCGTTTACGATAAGCAAACCAAAAAAACTACTTCTACAGATGCAAACGGTAAGTTTAGCATCGATGTACCAGCAGGTGCAACTTTGGTATTCTCTTTTATCGGATACGAAACACAGGAAGTTTTGGTTTCAAGCACTAAAACGATTAACGTTAAATTAAAAGAAAGCAGTAACAACTTAGATGAGGTTGTCGCTATCGGTTATCAGAAGATTAGAAAGTCGGATGTTACGGGTGCAATTAGCAGTGTTAAGGCAAGTGAAATGAACTTAACTTCGCCTACAATCGGGCAGGCACTTGTTGGTAAAGTAGCCGGTGTACAAGTATCGCAAACCAGTGGTGCACCTTATGCCGGTACAAAAATCCGCGTTAGGGGTGTTGGTTCAATCAACGCCAGTTCAAACCCATTATATGTAATTGATGGTTATCCTGCCGGAAATAACGTATTCATCAACCCAGAGGATATTGAAACCATCGATATCTTGAAAGATGCGGCTTCTGCAGCCATTTACGGTTCGAGAGCTTCGGGTGGTGTGGTTATGATTACCACCAAAAAAGGTAAAGAAGGTAAAGGTCGTTTTGATTATGATGTACAAGCGGGTATTACTCAATTACACAAAAAAGTGAAATTGTTGGATGCAACACAATTTATCCAGTTAATGATTGACGGACGTAACAACGCCTACAAAGATTTAGTGGTAAACGGTGGCAGAATTACCTGGAACGATTCGATGTTTTCAGATAATAATACAACTCGTACGGCGAATGTTGGTAACAGTTCATCGGTAAGTATTCCGACAGACATTTACAATTTCGCAACGCAAACGGCTATTGCTCCGGCATATAATACTGATTGGCAAGATGAATTGTATCAAAATGCTTTCTTCCAACGCCATAACCTTGCATTTTCTGGTGGAAATAAAGACATCAGATATTTTGTAAGTGGAGGTTACCAGGATCAGGATGGTATTGTAACCAATACGGCAATGCGTGCTTTAAACTTCCGTTCGAATATAGAAGGACAAGTGAGCAAAAAGTTAAGGGTTGGTGCAAACATCTCTTTAACGCAAACCAACAATAAGGAAGTTGGCGAAGGACGTTTTAGTCCGATGATGTCGGCTTTGCTTTATTTACCATATTTGCCTGCAAACGATGCAAACGGCAATCCGATTAAATACGGAATGTCTGCTTTGGCAAATCAATTTGGTTACCAAGGTTTAGAAAATCCGGTGGCAACCGTTACCGAAATGAAAGTTAACCGTTTGGGTAATCGTAATCAATTTAATGCTTTTGCAAATTATGAAATTATCAAAGGCTTAAATTTCAAAGCCAATTTAGGAACAACCAATTACAGCGAGAAGTACGATTATTATCGCCCAACAAGCTTAAGTAATGGTGGTGGTAATGCACCGGGTTCACCTTCATCAATTGCAGCGGCAAATTCTGTCGCACAAAATTTAACTCAGGTTGATAAACTTGCTGAATTTACCTTGGATTATAACAAAACCTTTGGTAAACATAACCTGGATATCTTGGGTGGTTATTCAGCTCAACAAAACACAAGTGATTTAGTTAGGGTAACCGCAACAGGTTTCACGAGCGATAAAATTGGCGAAATCTCTGATAAAGGTGCTGCGCCTACAGATTTTGTATTAAACAACGCAAATAAATCGGTAACTACATTATTATCTTATTTCGGCCGTGCCAGCTATAACTTTGATGGCAAATATTATTTAAGTGGTACTTTCCGTATGGATGGTTCTTCGAGATTTGGCCCGAATAATAAATGGGGTGCTTTTGCTTCAGCAGCTGCAGGCTGGAATTTATCACAAGAAAGCTGGTACAATGATTTCTTAGGAAGAGGTTCATCAGTTAAACTTAGAGGTAGCTGGGGTTTAAGTGGTAACAACAACATTGGAGATTATAACCACACCCAAACCGTTAACTCACCGGGTGGTGTAGTATTTGGTCCTAACGCCATTTCAACAGCCATTTGGTCGGGTGGTATTAAAGACCAGAACTTAGGTTGGGAATCTACTTCACAATATAACTTCGGTACCGATTTAAGTTTCTTCAACGGTCGTTTATCCCTTATTGCAAACTACTACTACAGTTTATCGTATAACTTATTATTTAACCAGCCAATTTCTGCTATTTCGGGTTCGACAACCATTTTAACCAATTTAAGAGATAGTAAGGTAAGAAATAAAGGTTTCGATTTCCAGCTAGACGGACGTGTGGTGAGCACAAACGACTTTAACTTAGGTTTAAGCGGAAACATTTCTTTCAACAAAAATAAAGTATTAAACCTTGGTGGTAACAGTACCATTTTCAGTGTCGGAGCAGAAAGACAGTATATTACGCACGTAACACAAGAAGGTCAATCCATCGGTATGTTTTACGGTTACCAGGTTGCGGGCAGGGTTACACCAGAATTGTTAGGTAAAGTTGCACCATCTTCGGCACAATCTAATCCTTACAAAGTAGGCGATTTATATTTCGAAGATACCAATGGTGATGGCATTGTGAACGATGCCGATAAAAAAGTAATCGGTAATCCATATCCGGATTTCACTTACGGTTTCTCGATGAATGCAAACTATAAATCATTCGATATTCGTGCTTCATTCAACGGTTCGCAAGGCAATGACGTTTTAGATGGTCAGGATTATTACCTGTACAACTTTGAAGGTTCTGGTAACCAGTATGTAGAAGTTGCAGACCGTTACAGAAACGAAGCAAACCCTGGAAGCGGCTTAAACTATAGAGCATCTCGTGCGGGTACGCAAAGTAACAGTACACGTTTATCATCATTCTATGTTCAGGATGGTTCTTATTTAAGATGTACGAACATCACCTTAGGTTATAATTTCCCGAAAACGGTTGCTAAAACCTTACACGTAGAAAACATCCGCATTTTTGGAAGTGTGGATAACGCATTTACCATTACCGATTACAAAGGTTATAACCCAGAGGTAGATTATAATGCCGGCGCAAACTTAACGCCTGGTGTAGATTATGGTAACTATCCATTAGCAAGAGGCTACAATTTGGGTGTTAAATTAACTTTTTAATCAACCTTTGAAACCATTTTTAAAATATATCAAAATGAGAAAAAATATATTCATAGTTTTTGTAGGATTGATTTCATTATCAGCCTGTAAAAAAGATTTTCTTGAACAAACCGACCCAAATGCGGTAACTGTTGACCAGTTTTTCACCTCGCCGAACGATGTGCTATTGGCTGTAAACGGTGCTTATCAATCTTTAAGAAGCGGCAATAACATTGGCGAAACCAGTAGTCTGTACACCGAGCAACGCTCAGACAATACAGGTACAAACGATAACCAATCGAATGCAGGCGAGCCCTTTCAATTTGGCGATTTCAGCATTTTGCCAAGTAATACCTATTTAAAAAGTCACTGGGTAAGTTTATACACCACCATTACCAGATGTAATGTAATTACTTCGAATATTGATAAGGTTACGTTCACCAATGCTGATTTAAAAGCACAATACCTGGCTGAAACCAAGTTTATCAGAGGCTTAACTTATTTTCACTTAGTGAGAAAATGGGGCGATATTCCTTTGGTAACAAAACAATTAACCAGTAATGATGAAGTGGTTGCCAACACTTACAGACAACCACAGGCTACGGTTTATGCGCAAATTGTAACCGATTTAAGAGAAGCCTTAAACAGTAATTTATCTAACCTGGCAACAGGTGCAAATGCAGGCAGGGTTTCTAAAGCGGCTATTAATGCTTTGTTGGGTCAGGTTTATTTAACCATGGCTACCACTTTGGATGCTAATAAAACCGAAAACCTGGCCAATGCAAATACATATTTGCTTGCGGCTTACAACATGAAAAGCTTTACCACGCTTGCGGCAATTCCTTACGCTGATGTTTTTGATGTAACCAAAAAGTCAAACAATCCGGAGGTTATTTTTGAGATTGTAAATATTCAGGGCAATATTACTTATGCATCAAGCATCGCGGCAAATAATCAAGCATTTGGCGAAACCATTAACTCTAGAAGGGCACCAACAGGTGTTGGAGGTAACGTTACACCAGATTTAGTTTTGGATTATGAAACCGGCGACCCAAGAAAGGATTTTTCAATTAAATATGCTGCTGATACCAGGGTATTAGATTGGTTTATCACGAAATACCGTGATGCAAGTGAAGCGGCAACTGTTAACGGTTATGGTGGTAATAACTTCCCATTAATTCGTTTTGCTGATGTAATTTTAATGCTTGCTGAAATAAATATGTTGCAGGGAAATAATGCGGCTGCCATTCAGTATTTAGATATGGTTAGAGCCAGAGCAGGTGTTCCGCTATATGCTGTGGCAAGTACCAACGCAACTTATGCTTCAAAATACCCAACACTTAAATTGGCAATTTTACACGAGCGTAGGGTAGAATTGGCTTTCGAGAACCACAGATGGTTCGACTTGTTGCGTAATTTCACAACTGCCGAATTGGTTACTTATTTCAGAGGCAAAACGCAGGCAAACTTTGGTAACGCAAGGCTGACTAATTTTACTACAAAAGATAGGTATTACCCAATTCCTTTTGATGAGTATAAATTAGACCCGGCTAAAATGTACCAAAACCCAGGTTATTAATTATTAAATACAGGCAAACAATACAGGCGTTCTGAATATTCGGAACGCCTTTTTATATTAAATTTAGGTGATGAAAAAGACATATTCAATATTGGTTTTATCAGCGTTGCTGATGAACGTAGCTGTGGCTTTTGCCCAAAATCCGGCAGCAAAGCTTGATAAGTTATTCAATGAAAAGAATAAAGAAATTTTGGTAGCAGCGCATCGTGGCGATTGGCGCAATGCCCCTGAAAACTCTATGAATGCCTTATTGTATTGCATTGATAAGGGGTTTGATATGATGGAGCTGGATGTTAAAATGACAAAGGATAGCCAAATGGTCGTGATGCACGACAATACCATCGACCGTACCACAAATGGAAAGGGAAAAGTGAGCGATTTTACATTGGCCGAATTGCAAAAGCTAAAACTGAAAAATGGTTTAGGAAGGGTAACGCAAAATTCAATTCCCACATTTAAAGAAATGATGCTTGCCGCTAAAGGGAAAATAATGATTAACGTTGATAAGGGTAACGACCATCTTTCGGATGTTTTCGCAATATTGGTTGGAACGGGCACACTTGACCAAGCCATTGTTAATGTCGGTGATAACATTAACCTGGTGCAGTTAAAATCAGAAGAAAAAATCCCTGAAAATGCTTCAATTATGGTGGTGGTGAATATGGCTAATCAAAATGCTTTAGAAACTATTGCAAACTATAAAACCTTTAACCGAAGCGTAATACAGCCTATTTTTAATACGGATACCTTGCAAAATTTAAACGAGCTGCCAAACATTGCTAAAACACAGGTAGTTTGGTTAAACAGTTTGTGGCCATCTTTAAATGGTGGGCATGATGATGATAGGGCAGTTGAGCAAAAGCAGGAAGCGGAAAGCTGGGGCTGGTTAATCAATAAAAAACCATCCATTTTGCAAAGCGACAGACCAACAGAATTGATTTTTTATCTGAAGAAAAAGAAACTTCATAAATAAATAAAATAGGTCAGGCTCAAGCCTGACCTATTTTATTGGTGGTTAAATCTCCTTATCAAAAAATAACCCAATCTGGTTTAAGTGTTCCCAAAGGGCCAATAAATCTACTCTGAAAACCAAGGTCTCTGACCGAAAACCAGCAGGGCAAAAAAAATATTACAATCCTTAATATTTTATTAACTATGCTCAGATGCAGTCTTCGGTTATACTAATAGATTTAAGTAACCGCTGAAAAAGCGAACACTTAAACCAGAGGAGCTGAAAGGCGAAGAATTAAATATCTTTACACCAAGATAAATTAATATGATTTATTTTCGAAAGTGTGTTAAGTTACGCATATGTTTAATTTGTTTTTCAACCTCTTGACTTAACTCTTTTTTAGGAACCCTTTGCCTCTTGAATCTGGTTTTCAATATATCTCTTAATGTCTTATTCCATCTTTCATCTTGATTTAGGTCCGGTATTTCCATGAGAACTATATTATCGTTTGTTTTCTTACTAATTTTTTCTCCTAGAAAACCATGTAGAATATACAGACCTCTTGACTGGAAAATTGCATCAATGAGAGCACTATTTTTTTCTAATGAAAATTCTATGTAAAAGGAAAAGTTTCTAGGTTTTGTAAACGAAACAGATAGTATCCAAGATTTCGGTTTAAAAAATTGATTTAAAGGTGTAGCCCATTGCGTAATGACGTCTCCTTGTTCAACTGAATTAATGTGGGCTTTCAAAAAATCTTTTAAATCCTCACCAAATTTTTCATTATTTAATACTACTGCCGGAATCAGTCTACCATCAGCAAAATCTGGTACAGAAATTAATCCATTCTCTTGAATAATATATATAGGTAGGTCATTCTTTCTAATCTCCATAATCGATATCTCTTAGAAGATTGCATATAACAGATGATTTGTTTCCTAAAACATCTTGTAAAATAATTTCGTAATAATCAACCCTCTTTCCCAAAAGACTTTTAGGGAAATTAAAAATTAGCCAACCTGATTTAATTTCCCTATCATCGATTCTAATTTGCTTAGAGAATTTTACTAAATTATTGTGGTATTCGAGGTGAAATAAACTTGGATCATGTTCGATTAAAATTTCAGTTTTTTTATTTTCATTCATTAGATAAACAATTTTTAATTGAGCTATAAAAGATGTTTTAAGTGTTGAATAGTTGTTTATCCTAATATCGAATAATATAAATTTTTCGTCCTCAATTTTATAGTTAAATCGGTAGCTGTTTTCTAAATAAATTGAAAATTTTGATTTCTTATTTTCAGAATCTGCTTTATCAATCTTAAATTTTCTCCAATTAATTCTATAAGAAAGTATAGCAATTAATAGTACAAGAATCGATATAGTTATGGATATTGTAATGTTCGTTTTTAGATAGTTGATAATCTCATTCATAGTTTTTAAATTATTACTGATAACCTATATCGAGAAATCTCTATATTAAAGACTCCTCAGAGCACTGTATTCAAATAAACACATTTGATTTCTCTTTTCTAATTTAGCACTTCATCAAATTCAATCAATAATTTGAAACAACCAAATCCCATAAACGCCAAACCCGATTAGGTTCAATAAAGAAAACAAGTTGAGATTGAGCGTAACTAATTTAGTACCCCTAAAATAGAAATAAAAAAACGCTAAACAATAAGGTATAACTAACTATCTAACTTGCTCCCAATCCACAGCAAAATAATTTGAAAGCTCAATAATTTTTGCAATATTGCTGTACGATTTCACAACATTTATCGCTCTGAAATCATTCCTGAAAAGATCTATTAAAAAAACTGGTCTTCGCCATTCGGCTTTATTTTAGGCAAAAAGCATCCTGATTGCTGCTTAAAATATCTAAATAAAATTTGTGCAAATCCCCAATAAATCCTCCCTGCTTTAACCGATTTTAAACCTTATAAAACAAATTTTATGGCCTCAACATCAGAAGTTGGCTTTGCCAAGCAGCTGGCAGATTTCGAAGATTTTACCGAATTATTAGCAAAATTAGGCGATGCCTTTGTGCCTCCGAAACGTGAACTTAATTTAAACAACCTGCAAACACAATTGGCTGCGGCAAAAGACGTAATGCGGGAAGTAAGCAGGACAGCTCCAATTTATAGCGTGGCCGTAGATAACCAGGCACTGGCCTTTAAAAATTTAAATGATAAAATTACCAGAAGCCTTAATTACTATAAAATCTGCATCAGTAATCCTGCGCAAATCGATACGGCCAAAAACCTGGCAGATAAGATTAGGGGGATGGTAAAAAGCACAAAAGCGCCTTTAGATTCCGAAACATCAGCAGTAAAAAAAGTATCACAGTCGCAAATGTCTTATGATAGCCGGATAGAAAACATGAGGCAATATATTGATGTATTGGTGCTCAGCGGGGAGTACATCAACCCCGGTAGCGGAATTGATATTGACGATTTAAACCAACTGTTGATAGGTATGGAAAAAACAAATAGCGATGTGGCTAGGTTAAAATTTCCATTAGATGAAGCGCGCAACAAACGAGCATTAATCTTTTATGCCCCCGATACCGGCCTTGCAGATTTGATTATCAAAGTAAAACGTTACCTCAAGGCAACATTGCCCAAAGACCATACTTTATACCCTCAGTTATCAAAGTATACTATCCGAAAAAGAGTATAACACACCTCAATATTAATACATCCCAGATAACAGGCGTTCGGAATGTTTAGCATTCGAACGCCTTTATTATTTCAAAACCATAAAAATCATTTTTAAGGTGTGTCAAGATACTTTTGGGATATGGTAAATCACTTTTAGGGTATGGCAAATCACTTTTAGGGTATGGTAAATTACTTTTATGGTGTGGCAAATCACTTTTATGGCGTGGCAAATCACTTTTATGGTATGGTAAATCACTTTTAGGTTATGGTAAATTACTTTTATGGTATGTCAAAACACTTTTATGATATGGTTAACCCCAAAGGGCGTAATCTGGTTTAAGTGTTCCCGCAGGGCCAATAAATCTACTTTGAAAACCAAGGTTTCTGACCGAAAACCAGCACGGCAAACAAAATATTACAATCCTTAATATTTTATTAACTATGCTCAGATGTAATCTTCGTTTATACTAATAGATTTAAGTGACCGCTGAAAAAGCGAACACTTAAACCAGAAGAGAATATCAAAACACAAACTTCAAAGATTTCTCCGCAAGGTCGAAATGACGGTGATAATGCTGAAAGGGCGTAATCTGGTTTAAGTGTTCCCAAAGGGGTCACTTAAATCTACTTTGAAAACCAAGGTCTCTGACCGAAAACCAGCAGGGCAAAAAAATATTACAATCCTCAATATTTTATTAGCTATGCTCAGATGCAATCTTCGTTTATACTAATAGGTTTAAGTGACCGCTGAAAAAGCGAACACTTAAACCAGAAGAGTTAAATCTCCTTATCAAAACATAACTTCAAAGATTTCTCCGCAAGGTCGAAATGACGGTAATAATGCTGAAAAAGCGAACACTTAAACCAACAGAGTGTGGTTATTAAAAACTAATAACTTAAAATTAATTTAACATTGGCTTTTTTAGCTTTGCGAGCAAATGGATGGTCAACCTAATTTGCTGATTTCCCGTATTAAACAAGATGATGAGCTTGCCTTTAACCAGCTTTTTGATTTGTATTGGGAAAAACTATATGGTTTGGCCTGGGCGAGGGTGAATAATGCAGATGTTGCCCAGGATATTGTTCAGGAACTTTTCATTAAACTGTGGCAGCGTAGAAAATCGCTCGATATTAAAGGCTCCCTGTCCGCTTACCTGCATACCGCCGTAAAACTAAGTGTAATCAGTTATTTCCGTTCCGTTTCTAAAGAAGAACTGCAACTTCAGGATGCCGCAACGCGGATGAGCATTATTCAGGATGCTGCCGGCGATTTAGAAGATTACCTTTTACTCGAGCACCTCATCGCCGAAACCGTAGCCAAAATGCCAGAATTGTTGCAGCAGGTTTACACCATGCGCAACGAAAGCAAAAGCATAAAGGAAATTGCTGCCGACCTCGGCATTGCAGAGCAAACCGTAAAAAATTATACCGCAGAAGTTTTAAGGCGATTAAGATTGGTTATCCAGGAAAAATATCCGGAGAAATATGCCGCATACCTATCTATTTTAATTGTACTCGTTAACAAATAGTTCATTAAAGCTTAACATAAATTAAAAGTACTTCCGGTGCTTTCTGGCGACATATAGGCAGAAACACATGGAAAGTATAAAACAATTCAGAAAATCGTTAAAACGATTTTTTACAAAATCCAAGGATACCAAGAACCAGCAAATTGTAAACGGTTGGTACAAATCTTACGAAGCGTTAGAAAAATACGCTTTTAACGATGTAGATAAAAACCAGGTCCGCGAAAACCTGTTGCAAGGCATCCGCGGACAAATGCTCCAATCTAATCCGCACCGTTTGCGTTGGTTATCGGCAGCGGCAGTAATACTGATTATGGGCAGCTTCGGTTTATGGTTAGTTAAAAGCCAGTCGCAAGATAAGCCACTCACTTATGTAAGCTCTGCTACCAAAACCGGAATGCTTAAGTATTTGGTTTTATCAGATAGCAGCGAGGTCTGGTTAAACGCCTCCTCACAATTCAAATACCCTACAACCTTTGCCAAAGCATCAAGAACGGTTTATCTTCCACAGGGTGAGGCCTTCTTCCAGGTAAAGCGAGATGTGAAAAGACCATTTAAGGTTTATGTTGGTAAACTGGAAGTTCGGGTACTCGGCACATCCTTCAACATTAACAACTACTCCGATTTTAAAACTCAAACCATTGTTGTCAACACCGGAAGGGTACAGGTATCTGCCAAAAACAAAGTGCTTGCTGTTTTAGAGAAAGGCAAACAACTTACTTATAATAAAACAACCGGAGTTTTCGATGTAAAAGAGGTTAACCAGGCACTAAGCTTTAGCTGGCGTGATGGCAATACGGTTTTACAGGATGCCAGTTTTGAAACGGTTGCTACGGTTTTTAAAAATCTTTACGGTGTAGAACTGAAATCAAATATTCAGAACATCCACCAGTTCAGCTATACACTTACCATTCAAAAACAGGTTTCGCTCGAAGAAAACCTATCCCTTATTTGCAAAATGCATCACATTAATTATAGAAAGGAGGGTAGTGTGATCCTGCTTTACTAAACCTTTTTCAAAATCTATATAAACAAACAAAATTATAATAAAATCAAATCAATGAACAATAAACAAACCATATGGAGGCTATTTATGCGAACATCATTACTACTATCCATATTATTCCTGGCACTTTTTTCTGTTAAGGCCGAAGTGCTTAATGCACAATCGCTGAGTACTAAAATCGATATTCAATTTAATAAAGGAAGCCTAAAGAGTGCCATTAAACACCTCGAAAAAACGGCTGCCATTAATTTTGCCTATGATGAAAATTACCTTTCGTTGGATGATACTTCAATCAACGCTAAAAAATACCAGCAACAGGCTGTTGGTTTAATTTTAGCCGATTTATTGCAGGGCAGTGGCTTAACTTTTAAGCAACAGGCCGCCAATGTTGTGCTTTTTAAAAGGGTTAACGGCGTTGTAAAAGGGGTGGTTAAGGATGAAGAAGGACAAGCTTTACCCGGTGCAACCGTTAGGCTAATTGGTAAAAATACCCTCGCTGTGGTAACCAATACAGATGGTTATTACGAATTTAAGGCAGAAGAGGGGACATATACTTTAGAAATCAGCTTTGTAGGTTATGAAACCGCCAAACAAGGCAATATTTATATAAATGCCGCCAAACCTTATGTATCAAATTTTACGCTTCGCTCAGGCACATTGCTTAGAGAGGTGAACATTAGTTATGGTAAGCAAAAGGCAAAAGAAGTAACCAGTTCGATTAGTGAGGTAGATGCAAAAGAATTTAAGGATATGCCGGTTATTCAGTTTGCGCAAGGCTTGCAGGGTAAGGCTGCCGGTGTTCAGGTTGCTTTAAGCAGCGGACAGCCGGGTCGTGGCATCGAATTCAGAATCCGCGGTGCGGCATCTCTGTACTCGAGTAATCAGCCGCTTGTGGTAATTGATGGAATGCCCGTTACCGGAAGCATCAACAATATTAATCCCGATGAGATTGAATCTTTCTCGATACTTAAAGATGCTTCGGCAAGTGCTTTATATGGTTCAAGAGCAGCAAATGGGGTTATTTTAATCACCACTAAACATGCTAAAGCCGGAGATGCACAGGTTGAATTTCACAGCAATTTTGGTTTGCAGAAAATACCAATGCGCAATGTTCCGGATGTAATGAACGCCCGCGAGTGGGTTGAATTTCAGAATGAATATTACCAGGACAGGGTGAAGTATGAAAACTTTACCGGAGCAATTGACCCGATTTATGCGAACCCTCAAAACTATGGCGAAGGTACAAACTGGTTTGATGTTTTAACCAGAACAGCGCCTATACAGAGTTATGATTTAACGGTTAAATCGGCCAGAGAAAAATCATCTACAACGGCAATTGCAGGTTACCAGGAACAACAGGGTGTGCTGATTAATACCTCAACAAAGTTGTTCTCTTTTCGCTTAAACCACGATTTACGTTTGGCTAATGATAAAATTAAAATTGGTTTTAACATTGCACCAAGCTACCGCATGGACCACAACAACCGTTTAGGAACGGATGGTGTGGGTGGTATGTTCGAGCGTATTTTCGAAGCCAGTCCTTTGTATGACCCGATAAATCCAGATGGCTCTTATACCAAATATGTATCATCACCACCAATGGTGCTTTATTTTAACCCTTACGCACAGTTTATGCTTGCGCAGGATGATTATAAAACCACCAGAATTTTAGGTAACAGTTACTTTAACTACGAGTTTTTAAAAGGATTAACCTTAAAAACAAACTTTGGTGTAGATAAGGGTACAGAAACGCGGAGCACTTTTAACCATTCATTAATGAATGCAAATGATATTGCATCAGGTGTTGCAGGCGCTACCGATAATTTCTCGTGGACCGCAGAAGCTAACTTACAATACAATAAAGATTTTAAAGGCGGACACCACATTGATGCCATTGCAGGTTATTCAGTTCAAAAGTTCGAACAATTTAGCAGTACGGTAACGGGTACCGGTTTTCCTAGTAATGATGTGCCTTATATTAATGCCGCAACCGTAATCAGTAATGGTGGCAGTACGACTACCGATTATTCATTATTATCGGTTCTTGCCCGTATCAATTATGCTTTTAAAGGCAGGTATTTACTTTCTGCAGCTATGCGAAGAGATGGTTCATCAAGATTTGGCTCTAACCAGAAATACGGAAACTTCCCTTCAGTATCTGCAGGTTGGGTAGTAAGTGATGAATCTTTTATGAAAGATTTTAAATGGCTGGATTTATTTAAGGTTCGTGCCAGTTATGGCATCACCGGAAATAACTTCTTCCCTAATTACGCCGCAGTTTCTACCATTGGCGAGTACAACTATGTTTTAGATGGTGCACTCGTACCGGGTACAACGATAAATAGTTTAGGAAATGCGGATTTAGCCTGGGAACGTGTGAAACAGTTTGATGTTGGTTTCGATTTGTCAATTCTGAAAAACAGAGTTTCCTTCACTTATGATTATTACCACAAAATTACCGATGGTTTGATTCAAGACAGGCGCATTCCGAGGGCTTCGGGTTTCTCAACAATCAAATACAATGTGGGTGCTTTTACCATGTGGGGACATGAATTAACTTTAAATACGGTAAACACTACTGGTCAGCTAAAATGGAATACCAATATCAATGTTTCTTTTGATAGAAACATCATCAACTCATTGGTTAGTCCGGGTTTTATCAGAAGAAATAATACCGTAACCTCTGATTATTTCCGCCAGCAGGAAGGGAGAAGTTTAGGTGAGTTTTATGGCTTTGTTTACGAAGGTTTATATAAGGATGCGGCAGATTTAGCCAATTCTCCGAAGTATAAAAATCAATCGGATGTAGGTACAATTAAAGTTAAAGATTTGAATGGTGATGGTGTAATTGATGATGTTAACGACCGTACATTTATCGGCGACCCAACCCCTGATTTTACTTTCGGTATGACCAACAACCTGGCTTATAAAAACTGGGATTTCTCGATAACATTTGCAGGTTCAGTTGGTGGAGAGATTTTGAATGCGGCTCGTTGGGCTTACCGTACCAATATGGACGGTGCAAGGATGTTAACTGCTGATGTAAAAGACAGATGGCGTTCGCCTGAAAATCCGGGTTCTGGATTATATCCACGTACCAAAACCGGAACAACGGCAATGGGCCGACAAGTGAATACGCAATGGGTTGAAAACGGCAGTTTCTTAACGGCAAAAAACATTACCCTTGGCTATACCCTAAACCTTAAAAATAATTTCATCATGAGAAATTTAAGGGTTTATGGTTCCGTTCAACAGGCTTTTGTAATCAGTCCGTATTCAGGTATGAATCCAGAAATCAATTTCGCTGGCCTTGACCCAACCTTAGGCATTGGTATTGATGAGAATGCTTATCCAATTCCACGTACATTTTCTATTGGTTTAACTGCAACTTTCAAATAATTGAAACGATGAAAAAAATCTTTTTATTAATATTAGTAGGCTTTTTTGCAAGCTCTTGTAAGAAAACTTTTCTGGAGTTAACCCCACAGGATCAATATTCTCCGGGTAACTTCTACAATACCGAAGCCCAATTCAGACAGGCTGTTAATGCAGCTTACACGCCCTTAAGGGCTTTGCTTGATAATGATTATTTTACAGCAGAAGGTCGCTCTGGAAATACCCATTACGAATACAACCAGGGTAATCGCGGTACAGCTTATTTACAGCGTGAAACCATTGTAGATTTTACAGATGACCCGACAAATGCTTACAGTAATGCGGTTTACTTCCATTGCTACAGCAGCATTGCAAAAGCAAATATCGTTATCGAACGTATTGCAGGCGCAACTTTTGCAGCAACGGCTAAGAATACTTTAGAAGGCGAGGCTAAGTTTTTAAGGGCATGGAATTATTTCCGCCTGGTGCGTTATTTTGGTGGCGTACCGCTTTATTTAAATGAAGTAAAAACCGCTGATGAGGCCTTTTTGCCAAGAGCAACTGTAGACCAGGTGTATGCGCAAATCATTGCAGATGCGCAGGATGCTATAAATAAACTGTCGCCTCCTGCTAAATTTCCGCAGAGTGGAACGGCAACCAAGGGCGCAGCAACAATGTTACTGGCTGAGGTTTACATTACTCAAAAGAAATGGGCAGAGGCAGAGGTGTTGTTAAACACTTTGCCAGCGATGGGCTATCAGTTGTTAAATAATTACGCTGATGTATTTTCAACGGCTAATAAGAACAGTCGTGAGTCTATTTTCGAAGTACAATTTTTAGAAGGCTTACAAGGTGGACAACAAAGTAATTTTATTTACTTGTTTTTGCCAAGAACCACCAATACAACTTTAATTACGGGTGTTGCAACCAATAACACCGGAACAGGTGGTTGGAATACGCCAAGTTTGGATTTAATCAACAGTTACGAAGCTAATGATAAACGTAAGGATGCTTCAATAGGTATGGCAGAAGGTACGTATAACAGCAGTAAGGTGTTTACGATATCAGCCAATAAGAGTGTTGTAAATTATACGCCTGCGGCCGGTAAAGTTGGTGTTCCATACATTAAGAAATACCTTACTCCGCACAGCAACCCAAACAATACCAACGATAACTGGCCAATCTACCGTTATGCAGATGCCTTATTGTTATTAGCTGAAGCTCAGAATGAACAGAATAAAACTGATTTGGCACTTTTAAATCTGAACAGGGTAAGAACAAGAGCAGGTTTAACTGCTTTGTCAGGACTTTCGCAAACGGTTTTAAGGGGAAGAATTGCACAAGACAGACGTTCTGAACTGGCATTCGAAAATCACCAATGGTTTGATTTGTTGCGTACAGGTACAGCCATTGCAACTATGAATGCTTACGGAACGAAATTAAAAGCAACCAATACCTATTTAACTGCAGATAGTTACCAGGTTACCGAACAAAGGCTTTTATTTCCTATACCACAATCTGAAAGAGAAATTAATCCACAGTTAACGCAAAACCCCGGATACTTTTAATAAATAACACATATGAAATTTAAAGTCAATTTTGGTCAGAAGGTTACAAGTTTAGCTTTGGCTGCGGTAATGATGGTGAACAGCAGTTTTGTGCTTAATAAACCTGCTGATGAATCGGGCGAATTCAGTATTGCAATTCTTCCGGATACGCAGTATTACACTTCAGAAAAGAACGGTGGTAAAAACGAAATGTTTATTGCCCAAACAAAATGGATTGCAGAAAATGCGGTTAAGCAAAATATAAAATTTGTTATCCATTTGGGTGATATTTCTGATGATGGCGAGAAATTCCCGGTACAATGGGAAAGGGCATGGGCAGCAATGTCTATTTTGGAGAAGCCACAGGAACTTTATCCACAAGGAATACCTTATGGAATGGCTGTTGGCAACCACGACCAAACCAAAAGTCAGTTTCCTTTAACGGGAAAAACCGAGCAATACAATAAGTATTTTGGAATTTCGCATTTCAAGGATAAAAAATGGTATGGTGATCATTACCAAAATGATAACGACAGCCATTATGATCTTTTTGAAGCCAATGGTACTAAAATGTTGGTGTTGTTTCTGGAGTACGATTCTTATGATGAGGATATTGAAGGCTTAAACCAGTGGGCAGAAGGCGTATTGAAAAAATACAAAGACAGACAAGCCATTTTAGTGAGCCATTCATTTATACATTTCAATAAAACTGCCGGAACGAATGAGAAAGGATTTCCGAAATTCTCTAAACAGGGTCAACGCCGTTTTGATGTTTTAAAACGATATCCGAATGTAATTATGACCCTTTCTGGCCATGTTGGAGATAACGGAGAAGGTTATCGTCAGGATGGAGTTGCAGGGAATATCATTAAGTCTTTCTTATCAGATTATCAAAGCAGACCACAAGGCGGACATGGCTTAATGCGTTTAATGACCTTTTCTAAATCCAAGGATTTGATTAGCGTTAAAACCTTTTCTCCTTATACAGGTGAAGATGAAAAAGATGCCGATAGTGAATTTAGTTTACCTTGGTTGCACCACACAACAGTTGCCAGACAACTTGATTTTAACAATGACCAGCAAACGGATATTGCGACTTTTGAAGATGGAAAATGGACACATTCTGGCTCAACAAAACAATTGGGTAAGGCAGGAGATATCCCTGCACCGGCCGATTATAATGGCGACGGACAAACGGAACTTGCGGTATTCAGACCATCAGAAGGGAAGTTTTATTTAGAAAATGGTCAGGTGATTGCTTTAGGCAAAGCGGGAGATATTCCGGTATGCGGTGATTGGGACGGAGATGGTTTTGCTGATGTAGCCGTGTATCGCCCTGAAAATTTAACCTGGTATTTCAACGGAATGGATAGCGTTAAATTTGGCAATAAAAACGGTATTCCTGTCCCGGCAGATTATGATGGCGATGGTATTTTAGACGTGTGTTTTTTTAGAAAAGACAATTCGTTATGGCAAAGCAGTCTGGGTAATATTCCATTGGAAGTTAAACATACACCGGGCGATATTCCTGTGCCGGGCGATTATAACGGTGATGGAAGAGCTGAAATGGCCGTGTACCGACCATCAACAGGGGAGTGGTTGATTGATTTTAAACCCGCAATTAAGTTCGGTGTGGCAGGCGATATTCCAGCACCGGGCAACTACCTTAAAGATGGTAAAACGAATATTGCTGTTTATCGCAAAGGCAAAATTGTTTTGCAATCGGGAAAATCATTTGATGCAAAGGTTGGAGATAAAGCACAATTGCTGAATATCCCACAGCAGGTAAGAATGAACTTTAAGGAAAAACAATAAATAGAAATAGATTTTTAAATAAGAGCCGCCTAAAAAACGGCTCTTATTGTAAGTAACTTTTTCTTAATACTCGCAAAACATTAAAGGCATTTTAGTTGAATAATTTGCTTCAAATTAAAAAACATGAAAAAAATAAATACGTTAATATTCTTCATCCTTTTGGCAGGTTATTCATTTGCGCAGGAATCTCATGTGGTATTGATAAGTGTTGATGGCTTAAGGCCAGAGTTTTACTTAGATGCCGAATGGGGTATGGTAAATGTTCGTCAGGGGATGAAAAAAGGCGCATATGCGGATGGTGTTCGTGGTAGTTTTCCAACGGTAACTTATCCATCGCACACAACAATGGTAAGTGGGGTATTACCGGCAAAACATGGCATTTATTACAATACACCTGTTGAACCATTGGGCATTACAGGCAAATGGTTTTGGTATTATAAAGATATTAAAGTGCCAACCCTTTGGACAGCTGCAAAAGATGCAGGTTTAAAAACTGCCGGTGTAAGCTGGCCGGTTACGGTTGGTGCACCCATTGATTATAATTTGCCAGAATATGTTATCCTGCCTAAAAATAAAGGCGAAAAGCGTGATGAAATTAAGGCGATGTATGAGGAATCAAATCCGAAAGCATTGTATCAGGAAGTTCAGGATAATGCAATTGGCAAGTTTGGTGAATTTGGCGCAACACTGGATTACTACACAAGCGACCAAAATAAATCAAGAATGGCGGCCTATATTCTGAAAAGATACAAACCAGCATTTATGGCGGTCCATATTGCTTTAACCGACCATTTTGAACATGAGCAAGGACGTGACGGCGATAAAGTGCGTTCGGCAGTTGCCGGCGCAGATGTTGCTATTAAAACCATTATGGATGCTGCGGAAGCCGCAGGAATTAGTGAGCACACAACTTTCATCATTACCGGCGACCACGGCTTTGTGGATATCCATACACAATTTAAACCTAATGTGTTATTGGCGCAATTGGGTTTGTACGATGATAAGAATAAAGAAAGCTGGAAAGCTTATTTTCAGCAAAGTGGTGGTTCTGCATTTTTGCACCTTAAAAATCCAGCGGATAACGCAACGTTAGAAAAAGTTACCAAAGCTTTAGCACAATTGCCAGCTGGTTATCAAAAAATGTTTCATGTGTTGGATAAAGATGCAGTTGCCAAAGCGCAAGGCGACCCGAATGCTGCTTTAGCTTTGGCGGCAAACCAAGGTTTTAGTTTTGGAGCTGCTGCAACAGGAGAAATGCTTACCCCGGCAAAAGGTGGCACACATGGTTTTCTGCCAACTGATTTTAAAGAAATTCAAACTGGTTTTGTAGCTTTTGGAAAGGGTATTAAATCGGGCACTGTATTACCGTTGATAGGGCAGGAAGATATTGCACCAATCATTGCCAATCTGCTGAAGCTTAAGCTTCAAACTGATGGGGTTTTGTATCCGGGTATCCTCACATCCAATACAAAATAAGCAATCAAAATATTTGGGGGAACTGAAAGGTTCTCCCTTTTCAATATTGCGCCTGCTGATAAACTGTTAATTTTTTATTGCAGATGCATATATTTTCAACATTCTGCATAAAATTAATCACTAATTCAAATATGAATTTATATTTTGCGGCAGATAAAAGGTACTAATTTATGGCTTCGGGTTTTTTCGCAATTTTAGATGATATTGCAGCTTTAATGGATGATGTGGCGGTGACCGCCAAAATTGCGACAAAGAAAACCGCAGGAATTTTAGGCGATGATTTAGCTGTAAATGCAGAAAAAGCGACCGGATTTTTGTCATCCAGAGAGATACCAGTTTTGTGGGCCATTACGAAAGGCTCATTAATCAACAAAATTATAATTGTACCAATAGCTTTATTGCTAAATGTATTTTTCCCCATCGCGATTAAATACATATTAATCTTGGGTGGTTTGTATCTCGCTTACGAGGGTGTAGAAAAAATCATAGAGTTTCTTTTCCATCGCAAAAAACCTGTAAAAGAAGCAACAAAAGAAGTTATTCAAAGCGATACCGAAGTTGAAAAAACGAAAGTTAAATCGGCCATTACTACCGATTTTATTCTGTCTGTTGAAATCGTCATTATTGCACTGGGCACTGTTTTAGATAAAAGCTTAACGCTTCAAATTTTAACGGTTTCGGTCGTTGCATTGGTTGCAACGGTTGGTGTGTACGGCATTGTTGCGCTAATTGTAAGGATGGATGATGCAGGTTTCAAGCTTATAAAAAACTCAAATGACAAAGGTTTCCTATCCAAGGTTGGACATTTGTTGGTTAAAGCATTGCCCTTAATTATAAAAACCTTAAATGTTGTAGGTACAATTGCCTTAATCTTGGTGGCAGGTGGTATTTTTAATCATAATATTGATTTTATTCACCACATTTTCCCGACACTTTTAACAATTGTAAAAGAAGTTGCATTGGGTTTAATTGCAGGTTTATTAATGGTTCCTGTTGCAGCCGGAATTAAAAAAATATTCAAAAAGAAAGTGGCTAATTCTACTGTTTCTTAGCATTCCTCGATTGAATATACTCTGACGGAGACATGCCAAATTGCTTGGAGAAATTGCGTCCGAAGTGTGTTTGAGAGCTGTAACCAACCTGTTCGGATATTTCGTAAATTTTTAAATCGCCATCATTAAGTAGCTCGGCAGCTTTTTTTAAACGAGCAATGTTTATCAATTCATTCGGACTTAAATTAGAGATGGATTTAATTTTACGGTATAAGGTGGGGCGGCTCATATTCATATGGTCTGCTAAATGCTCTACATCAAGTTCAGGATTATCCAATTGCTGATTAATCAAATTTTGTAGCTTCTCTAAAAATTGCTCATCGCTTTTAGAATAAGCCATCGTTTTAATGTGAATTAATGGCGAACTGGCAAAGTATGCCTTAATCTTATTTCTGTTTTTGATTAAGGATGCCACCTGAACCTGTAAAAATTCTGGTGAAAAAGGTTTTTCCACATATGCATCGGCACCCATTTCCAAACCTTCAATTTTGGCTTGTAAACTATTTTTAGCGGTGAGTAAAATTACCGGAATGTGGCTAAACTCTAAACTCGATTTCATTTTTTCGCAAAGCTGATAACCGTCCATTTCTGGCATCATTACATCGCTAATCACTAATTGTACAATTTCTTCGCTCAAAATTTTTAAAGCTTCAATGCCATTATTTGCAGTTAAAACCTGATACTTCTCGCTTAAATCATCAGCAATAAATTCAAGAATTTCTTCTTCATCATCAACCAATAAAACCACAAATTTTTCCATTTTATCTTCCTGTCCGATTAAATCGTTGGTTATTGCTTTTTCCATTTTCCGCTCAAGTTAAATTCAATTTGTTGATGTATAGGTAGTTCGAGTACAAATATGTTTTGCAGATTGGCATTGCCTGTTGCAAATAAATTTCCATCGTGCAGTTCAGCAAGCGATTTTGAAATTGATAGGCCAATTCCTGTACCTTGTTTAATTTGTTGCTCAGTTGCCCTAAAAAATGGTTCAAATATTTTCTCCCTTAAGTCGGGTGCAATAAATGGCCCATCGTTTATAACTTCAATTCTAAAGAAATCTATTTTATTCTCATCGATAACCAATTTTATCTCGGTTAGTTGTGCTCCATACTTAATCGCGTTATCGGTTAAATTGCTTAATATTTTATAAAAAGCTTCAGTATCTACGTAGGCAAAAAAGGGATCTTCTGGCATCGATATAATGAAATTTAAGCTTTTTTCTTCAGCCATAGGCTGAAAAATAACATGTATATCGTTTAAAATTTCGGATATGTTTGCATTTACAAAATTTAAGGAGAAACCGTTTACTTCTGTTTTTCTAAAATCGAGCAATTGATTGGTTAATTTTAACAAACGATTTGTATTCCTGTCCATTGTACGAAGGTTTTTCTCGATAAATGGAACGCTTGCAGCTTCTTTAATTACCTTTTCCATGGGGCCTTTTATTAAAGTAAGCGGGGTTCTAATCTCATGGGCAATGTTGGTAAAAAACTCGATTTTAGCCTGATAAATTTCCCGCTCCTTTTTGTTTTCGAAAAGCTCCATTCTGCGTTTTGTTCGGCTTTCCATTTTTAAATGGTAACTACGAATGAGGTAATAAGCCAGTGCTGTTAATACAATTGCATAAATCAGGTAAGCCAAATTGCTTTCGTAAAAGGGTGGGAGAATGGTTATTGCAATTCGTGGGTTATTTTCGCTCCAATTTCCTGTTCCGTTTACAAGTGCTTTAACTTCGAAAATATAGCTCCCTGCGGCTAGTTTCGTAAAATATACTTTTCTGTTTGTTTGCAAATGAATCCAGTTTTTGCTTAAGCCCGACATTCGATAAGCATATTGGGTCATATCTGGAGAAACATAACTCATCGCCGCAAAATCAATACTGAAAGAGGATTGTGAATCGTTTAGCCTAAGGTTATCTGTATATATAATCGATTTTTTTAATACAGAATCCGGGTTCGATATTTTACTTTCCTCATTGTCGATTTGAAAACCAGTAAGCTTAACCGATGGTGTTATGGCATAGTTTTTTAATTCTTCTGGTTTAAAGCTGATTAATCCCCTAACGCTACCAAAATAAATACGTCCATCTTCATCTCTAAAACCAGAATTATAATTAAACTGATCGGTAAGTAGGCCATTGGAACGCGAATATGTTTTTACGGTTTTATCGCTTGGATTGTAATGGATTAATCCGCGTGTACTACCAATCCATAGTTTATTCTCCTTGTCTTCGATAATACGGAATAGAAAGTTACTCGGCAAACCATCTTTGGTTGTTATTCTTGTGAAGTTATTTTCCCTTGCATTATAAAGATTTAATCCACCACCATCGGTACTTACCCAAATGTTTTTTTTACTATCCTGAATTACGCCATTTATGGTATTATGGCTTATACTTTTATTGTCTTTCAGGTTGTTTTTATATTGGCTTACATCGTTCCTGTCTAACCTGAAACGAAATACCCCATCATTAAAAGTTCCAGCCCAAATATTCCCCTGGTCGTCTTCAGTCATTACTTCATAAAAAGTAACCGGGATATTTGGAATCAGATCAAAGTCGTCGTTCTTTTTGTCATAGAGATACATTCCGGCTATAGTTGCAACCAGAATTTCGCCTTTGCGGGTTTTATAAAAGGTTACGATAAAGTTTGTGCGGAGTTTGTTTCCTTTGCCTGCAGCATAATGCTTTATAACCTTCTTTGTTTTGATGTCGAAAATGTCAAGACCATGTTCAAAGGTTCCAATCCACAATTTATTTCCATCAACCAATAAACCATGGATGTTATAATAGGAAATGCTTGATGGTTTTCCATTAGGAAGGTAATTTGAAAACAAACCCGTTTTGGTATTGAGCATATTTAAACCCGCGTCCTCTGTACCAATCCATAAATTGCCATCGCCATCTTTACAAATTTCGCGAACATCGCTACCGCTTATTGAATTGTTATCTCGCTGAGGAAAATATTTAGTAAAAATCGAGTACTGGCTAGAATAATAATTTACGCCGCCAAAATAAGTACCCGCCCAAATTCCATTTTCTCTATCTTTAAAAACCGTATAAATCGCATTATCGGTTAAGGAGTAAAGGTTGCTGTACTGTTTTTTAAGGCGAATAATTTTTTCGCTCGAATAGATGTAAACGCCAGATTCTGTGGCAATCCAAAATTCGTTGTTCGCAGCTTGCACCATATCCCGAACGTAAATGGACGTTTTATCATCGTTAAAGGTTAAAATGTCTTTTGTTAAACCCGTAGTTCTGTCAAATAATTTTATGCCTTGATTTGCTGTTCCAACAAGTATTTTATTATTGCCAACATCAAGTGTTTTGGTTGTCCAGCTACTTTCCTGCGGATTGGTTTTACTCATCACATAGTGAGATTTAAAACTTTTGCGCTGTGAATTATATTCTTCAATAGTGCCCTGCATTGTACATATCCAAATCGAGCCATCGTTCATCACCGAAACAGAATTCGCATCAAAATTGGCTCTTTTACCAAAGGCGAATAACTTCTTTTGCTTAGGGTTGTAGAGGTAAATCCTCCATGAAGAAATTATCCATAGGTTCCCATCTTTATCAGCATTCAAATCATTTATGCGCAGATTTTCAGTACCCTTAATTTGTCGGAATTGCTCGGTTTGTGGAATGTACTGGTAAACACCATTATTTGTACCAATCCATAGTCTGTTATCAGCATCTTTCTGTAAATCGTAAACTAAATCGTTTCCTAAACTACCGGGTTGGTCGGCATCGTGTCGGTAAGTTTTAAACTGGTATCCATCAAATCTGTTTAAACCATCTTTTGTGCCAAACCACATAAAACCATTTTCGTCTTGAGCAGTGCAAAAAACGGTATTATTTGAAATTCCATTTTCTACCTGGTAGTGCCGGAAATAGTAAGGTTGAGCAGAACAAAATTCTACTAAAAACAGTAAAAAGGCTACTACGATTAATTTTTTCAAGGCGCTTATATTCGGTTATCAAATATATTAAACGACTGGCCTGTTTTTCAATTAAATCAATTTTGAAATTATATGTAGAATTGATGATACAATTTTGATAACAATTGATTTAAAACAGTATAAATCGTTTTAGTTGATGAGTGAATATAGGTAATATTTTACTTAGAAATAGAAACAAAATGAAGAAATATTGATACAAATTGATTGAAAGGTGCTTCCCAAAATCGTTCATATTTGGTGCATAATAATTCAGGTAGCAAAAAACTACTTGATTAGTAACTAACCAAATAACCTAAATTTTATGAAAAAAACTTTATCCTCTTCCGGAGGGGAAGCTATGAATTCTTCGTGGCGTTCGCCTCAGAAAAACGGTTTTAAGAAGTATAATTTTTCCCTCATAGGAAGCTGCCTCTTAATTTTAATCTGTACAATTAATTTCCAAGCCTTTGCTCAAACCGTTATTACCGGAACCGTAGCTGACGAAAAGGGCGAAAAAATTTCAGGAGCAAGTGTTAAAGTGAAAAATGCCTCAACAGTTACCAGCACTAACGAAAATGGTGAATTTAGAATAACCGTTCAGGATAAAAATGCAACATTAGTTGTTGCATTTGTGGGTTATAACTCATTAGAATATCCATTAAATGGTTCGAATACGCTTCGTGTTAGATTGGTTCCATCTACCAGCGATTTAAATGATGTGATTGTGGTCGGTTACGGTACACAGAAAAGAGAATCGATTACAGGTGCAGTGTCTACAATTACCAGTAAGGATTTTGAGCGTGTACATGGCGGTTCTACTGTTAGTACAGGCTTGGCGGGTAAATTGCCTGGTGTATCGTTCAGAATGCCCGATGGCAGACCTGGCGCAAGTGCTAATATTCAGATTAGAAACATGGGCGATCCGCTTTATGTTATTGATGGAATACAGCAAGATGCCGGACAGTTTAATAATATTTCGCCCAACGACATTGAAAGTATAACGGTTTTAAAAGACGCTTCTGCTGCTATTTACGGTAGTCGTTCGGCAAATGGTGTAATCATTGTAACCACCAAACGCGGTACAAACAGTACCAGAAATACCTTTAGCGTTGATGCTTATACCGGATGGCAAAACTGGGTTCGCTTTCCGGAAACAACCGACGCCTATACGTATATGTTAGGTAAAGCAACCGCAGAATTAAATGGTACGGGAACTACAGCCATTACCCAAGCTGAGCTTGATAAATGGAGAGCCGGAACGGAATATGGATATCAAAGCCAAAACTGGAAGGATATTATCATTGCGCCAAATGCACCGCAATACTCGGTTAACTTAAATGCTTCTGGAGGTACCGATAAATTAACCTATTACATTTCTGCAACCCGTTTAGATCAAAAAGGTGTTTATGGAACAGCGAGAGAATTTGAGTTTAACAGAACCAATATCCAGAGTAATGTTTCGGCAAAAATTACCGACCGTTTTAAGGTAAGTATGTTAATGAATGGCAGGATTGAAACCAGAGACCAACCAGGTGTACCAGGAGGTGATGATTATTTTGCTGCAAGATTTGCATTATTGCGTAATCGCCCAACAGAGCAAGCATACGCGAATGGAAATCCACTTTACCCAAATGATATTGGACACAATACCGAGCAATTTGCTGTACAAAGCAAAGCTTTAACAGGTTATTGGCGTTCTGATTGGCGTGTGTTGCAAACCAATTTAACTGCCGATTATGACACCCCAATTAAAGGTTTAAGTTTAAAAGGTTTATACTCTTACTATATTGCAGATAATGTAATTAATGGTCACGAATATACTTACGATGTTTATACCTATCGCCCTGAAACGGGTATTTACGAAAAGAAAGTAGGTAGTTCAAATCCGTATCGCGAGCGTAGAAATGAGAAAGTGATAACCAATACTTATCAGCTTCATGCTAATTACAACCGTACTTTTGGTAAGCATACTGTTGGCGCATTACTATTAGCAGAGCGATTGGATCGTTTCCGTACTTACACTTTTCAACATGCGGTTCCGAAAACAAATGTTTTGCCGGTGCTACAATTTGCTGATTTAGATGGTCAGGATTATACCGACCAACAACAGGAAGAAGCTCGTATTGGTTACGTTACCCGTATTAATTACAACTTCGACAATAAATATTACTTCGAATTTTCTGGAAGACGAGATGCATCATGGAAATTTTCTCCTGATCGTCGTGTAGGTTATTTTCCTTCAGCATCAGTTGGATGGAGAATCAGTCAGGAAAATTTCATGAAGAAGTTATTAGGTGAAAACAGCATCTTAACGGACTTCAAGTTCAGAGGTTCATACGGTGTTTTGGGCGATGATAACATTAATATCGATCCTTTCGCTTACTTACCAGGTTACACTTATAATGTTGGTACGGCTATTTTAGACGGACAGACTATTGTTACTTCGAGAGATAAAGGACCGATAATTAATAATTTAAGTTGGTTTAAAAGTAAAATAGCAGATGTTGGTGCCGATTTCTCTTTGTTTGGAGGAAAACTTAGTGGTTCTGCTGATTACTTTTATCGTAAACGTACAGGTTTAAGGGGTACAAAAAATGATATTTTGGTGCCTGTAGAGCTTGGTTATAATTTAAGTGATGAAAACATCAACAGCGATGCGCAATATGGTGGAGAGTTTATGCTTAGCTATAGAAACAAAATTGGCGAGTTAAATTATAACGTTAGCGGTAATGCAGCGCTTTCTAGAAGTAAATTTTTAGATTCTTACAAGCCACGTTTCAACAACTCGATAGATCAATATCGTAATTCTAGAGAAAATAGATATAACAATATTTTCTGGGGTTATGAGGTTACAGGACAATTTCAGAGCATAGAAGAAATTAACAATTCGAAGATAAATATGGATGGACGAGGTAACCGCACCTTGCTTCCCGGAGATTTAATTTATAAAGATCAGAATGGCGATGGTGTTATAGATGGTTTGGATGAACGCCCGATTGGTTATACCACTACTGGTCAGCCGAATTTAATGTTTGGGTTCTCCATCGGGTTATCTTATAAAGGATTTGATTTTGTAGCCGATTTTTCTGGTGGTTCAATGTATTCATGGAATCAAAACTGGGAGCAGAGATGGCCATTCCAAAATGGTGGTGCATTGCTTCAAAACTTTGCTGATGATAGCTGGCACAGGGCTAATCCGTACGATTTAAATAGTCAATGGTTGCCAGGAAAATATCCGGCACTTAGATATAACGACAATTCGTTGAGTAATTACAATAAGAATTCTACTTTTTGGTTGCATAACGTTACTTATTTAAGAGCAAGAACAATCGAATTTGGTTACACCATTCCTAAAAAATGGTCGGAGAAAATTAAAATCCAAAATGCCAGAGTTTATGTAAATGGTTACAACCTATTCTCATTAGATAATTTAAAAAGCTACGGTGTAGACCCAGAAATTGCTGATGATAACGGATTACAATATCCACAGAATAAGTTTATTAACGTAGGTTTTAAATTATCTCTATAAACTTCAAATCGAATACAATGAAAAAATTTATATATACATTATCAACCGTTGCCCTGTTATCCTTTTCGCAATCGTGCAAAAAAGATTCAGAGTTTTTAAACAAGCAGCCCACAAATACATTAAGTGTAGATGCAACCTGGAAAGATGCCAATCTTGTACTTTCTGTAATGGGCGATTTGTATGATCGTTTTCCAGATTTTCAAAGAGTAGAATCCTGGTGGTTATATGCCGATTTTGATGAAGGTTTCGGCTCTGCCGGAGGCGATTATTTCCGCCATCAAAATATAGAATATAATTACGACTCCTGGAATTACTGGGATTATGGTTATATCCGCGATTTAAACTTATTTATCAAACGAGGCTCAGAACCAAATGCATTATCGGCAACTGATAGAGATCGGTTTATCGCCGAAGCAAGATTTATCCGTGCCGGAGTTTATTTTGAAATGGTTAAAAGAATGGGCGGCGTGCCGATTATAACCGAAGTTTTAGAATATGATTATAGTGGCGATCCAACTTACCTACAACGTGCTCGTGCTAAAGAATCAGAAGTTTATGATTTCGTAATTTCTGAGCTTGAAGCAATTAAAGGCATATTGCCAAATGCGGCTAATGTACAAAGTCGTGCAAGTAAAGCAGCCGCATTAGCAATGGAATCCAGAGCTGCACTTTATGCCGCATCTATTGCAAAATATGGCGCATCTACACCTTCGGTTTCTTTGGCAGGTGGAGAAGTTGGAATTGCAGCAAGTTTAGCACCAGCTTACTACAAAAAATCTCTTGATGCTGCGAAGGAAATTATTGCTGATGGCAAGTATGCTTTGTACAATAAAAATCCAAATTTATCTGAGAACTTCGCTTCTTTATTTACCGATAAGGGTAATAATACTGAGATGATTTTTGTTAAGGATTTCAAACTTAAAACAAATAAGGTTCATGGTTATACTATTGATAATCAACCAAGATCATCAGCAGAAGAACAGCAAGGCGGAAGGTTAAATCCATCGTTAAATCTTGTTCAATCATTTGAGAAATTAGATAATACTTTTGCTTCTCTACCAAATGTAGATGCTGCGGGCAATACGCTGTATTACACCAATATCGGCGATATTTTTACAGGTAGAGATGCCAGATTAGCTGGAACTGTTATTTTACCTGGTTCGCAGTTTAAAGGTAAAACCGTTGATATTTGGGCTGGTTATCAACTTGCTAACGGGACAACAGTTACCGGTGATAATTTCGGACAGATTAAAACGAATGTTTTACCCGGAAACGCTGGTGCTGTACAGGTTGTTGGTGGCGATGGACCAATCGATGGACTTGAATTTAGTGCTCAGTCTGGTTTCTACGTTCGTAAATTTTTAGATCCTGCTGCAGGTTCTGGCCAAATCGGAACAAGAAGTGAAGTTTGGTGGGTACGTTATCGCTATGCTGAAGTATTACTAAATGCTGCAGAAGCAAGTTTTGAAATGGGAGATTTAGCGGCAGCAGCTTCTTATCTAAAACCAGTTAGAGACCGAGCTGGATTAACGACTGCACTTTCAGGCACTCAAATTACTTTTGACCGTATTGTACATGAACGCAAAGTAGAATTGGCTTTTGAAGGACACGAACTTTGGGATATGAAAAGATGGAGATTAGCCGATAAAGTATGGAATGGTAATGCAATGAGCACAGCCGATTTTACAAATGCATCTAATATTGGTTCGTCTACTAAACAAAGCACACAGGTTTACGGTTTGTGGCCGTACAAATATTATAACCCTGGAGATGCAAATCACAATAAATATGTTTTTAAGGTTGTTAAACCAAGTCGTGTTACGGCGGCACACCGTTTCCGTTTAGGAAATTATTATTCATTTATCAATCAGGATATCATCAACAGAAATCCGAAGATTGTTAGAAATCCAAATCAATAATATGTTACCAAGATATATAGATATGAAAACCAGATATTTTTTAGCCATAGCACTATTGGTTGCAGTGTTTGTTAGTTCTTGTAAAAAAGATAACTATGATGCACCGGAGGTTGATTTTAACGGAAGGCTTGTGTACAAAGGGGAGGCCATTAATGTACAATATGGGAACGTGAATTTCGAATTGTGGCAACCGGGTTTTGGGAATAATGGAGCAATTAATGTAAACGTTAATCAAGAGGGTGGTTTTTCATCAAAACTGTTTAACGGTAACTACAAACTTGTTTTTTCAGCGAATCAAGGTCCGTTTTTGTGGCCTAAAAATGCAGCAGGCAGGCAAGATACGATTCAGATAAATCTCAACGGAAGTAAAACAATGGATATCGAAATCGTACCTTATTACATGATTAGAAATGGCGTTTTAACTGCTGCCGCAGGAAAAGTGAACGCAAGCTGCAGGCTCGAAAAAATTATTACCGATGCCAATGCCCGAAATATTGAAAGTGTTAGCCTTTATGTTAATAAAACACAGTTTGTAGACGGTACGAATAGCCTTGCAACACAAACATTAACCGGAACAGCAATAGCCGATTTGAATAATTTAGCTATGGTGGTTAATATACCAACAATTGTGCCTACTCAGAATTATGTTTTTGCACGAATTGGTGTAAAAATAGCCGGAGTAGAAGATTTAATATTTACACCCGTTTCCAAATTAACATTTTAGTTTTCTCATTTGACCATCCGGTATTGCGTATAATTTGCAGATTTAGCGGTTGCAAACAATCACAAATTCGGATGGTCATTTTTAATTTTAAAATATCTGTTAAAAAGATAAGCGCTATTTCTGTGCCTTTTATTTAACTCAGATGAAAATTTTCATTGCACATTTTAGAACGGTATTTTTTATTCAATAATTAATTAGTGTTTAAATAAAGCAAATTAAGGGCGTTTTATATTGATACGTAATGTTGAAATTTTGAAACAATGCAAGTCGATATTCCGTGCAAAAAAGCTTTGTTTTGAAAAGTGATGTTTTTTTATTCATCAAGCAAAATGTGATACAATCTGAGTATCTCCAAAACCAAATAATTATGAGCCACTATCCATCGCTACCCGTTAGTCGAAAACCAAAAATCATATCAATCAGCTAAAAACTGAACATCTAAAAATCTCATTCAATTCATTCTTATACACAACACAATGAAAATCAAAAATTATTTATTAGCTGCCATATTTTTATTATCGGGCGCTGGTATTGCTTCCGCACAAAAAGCTAAAAAAGAACCAGGTAAAATTTGGTCGGTAGAAAAGGCTAACGAGTGGTATAAAAATCACAAATGGTTAACGGGTGCAAACTACATTCCTGCAAATGCTATTAATCAATTGGAAATGTGGCAGGCAGATACTTTTAGTCCTGATTTAATTGATAAGGAATTGGGCTGGGCTGAGGGTTTAGGCTTTAATACGTTAAGGGTGTTTTTATATAGTAAAGCTTATAAACAAGACCCCGAGGGGTTTTTGAAACGTGTTGATCAGTTTTTAACCATCACAGAGAAACATAAAATTACCCCAATGTTTGTGTTTTTTGATGATTGCTGGAATAAAACCTCTGAAATTGGAAAGCAACCTGCCCCAAAAACGGGCATTCACAATTCGGGTTGGTTACAAGATCCGGGAGATCCGGCATCAAAGGAAGAAGCAAATTTCGCAGAACTTGAAGTTTATGTAAAAGCAGTTTTAAACAGATTTGCTAACGATAAACGCATTTTACTTTGGGATTTATACAACGAGCCAGGTAATAGCGGCAAACTCGAAACCACGATTCCACTTTTAAACAAAACTATTGAATGGGCTAGGGCTGTAAATCCAAGTCAGCCGATTAGCATTGGCTTATGGAACTGGGGTTATGAGAAGTTAAACAAAATTCAAATTGCGAATTCTGATATTGTAACTTACCATAATTATGAGGCTCCAGAATGGCATCAACGTACAATTGATTTATTAAAGTCAATCGGCCGACCGCTTATTTGTACTGAATACATGGCTAGAAGTCGGAACAGCAGATTTGCGAACATCCTGCCATTGCTTAAAAAAGAGAATGTTGGCGCAATTAACTGGGGTTTTGTTGATGGTAAAACAAATACAAAATTTGCATGGGATACGCCTTTAGCAGATGGGAGTGCGCCTATTGAATGGTTTCACGAAATTTTTAACCAAGATGGTACGCCTTACCGTAAGGACGAAACTGATTTAATTAAAAAATTAAACGGAAAATAGTTGATTTGAAATAGCCATGTTTCTAAACATATATTATAGTAACTTGGCTATTTCATATTAGCATTAAAAACAAAATATCTACCTATGAAATTTAATATTTTAGCCGGATTATCATTAGTTATGTTGGCTTGGGGCTGCAGTTCGGGCACAAGCGAGAAATCATCTTTAGATTCTACAGATAGAAGCACGCAACTATCTTTAGTTGCCGATTCATTTAAAAGCACTTTAGATGGAAAGCAAACCGCACTTTATGTGTTGAAGAACAAAAATGGAATGGAAGCCACTTTTACAAATTACGGCGGTCGTTTGGTGAGTTTAAATGTTCCGGATTCGGCAGGTAAATTTGTTGATGTAGTGGTTGGTTTCAAAAGTTTAAATGATTACATAAATTCAACCGAGCCCTATTTCGGTGCAACAATTGGTCGTTTTGGTAATCGCATAGCGAAAGGAAAATTTGTGTTAGATGGTAAAACCTATACTTTATTTACCAATAATGGAGTGAATACACTTCACGGCGGTAAAAAAGGATTTCAGGATGTGGTTTGGGATGCAAATCAACCAAACCCACAAACTTTGGTATTAACTTACAAAGCTAAAGATATGGAGGAGGGTTTTCCGGGCAATATGGATATAAAAGTAACCTATGCTTTAACTGGTGATAATGAGTTAAAGATGGATTATGAGGCAACAACCGATAAAAAGACAGTTGTAAACTTAACTAATCATGCATTTTTCAACTTGAATGGAGAGGGAAGTGGCAGCATTTTAAAGCATAAAGTTGAAATTTTTGCTAACGAATATACGCCTGTTGATTCAACATTAATCCCTTTGGGAAAAATTGCTACGGTTAGCGGAACGCCTTTCGATTTCAGAAAATCAACCACAATTGGCGAAAGGATCGAAGCTAAAAACGAGCAACTTACTTTTGGCAAAGGTTACGATCATAATTATGTTTTGAATAAAACCAAAGCTTTAGGCATGTACCATGCAGCAACTGTTAAAGGTGATTTATCAGGCGTTGTAATGGATGTTTACACGCAAGAACCAGGTTTGCAGTTTTACAGCGGCAACTTTATGCAAAGCAAAAACACATTTAAAACTGGTAGCAAAGATGATTTCAGAACGGCTTTCGCAATGGAAACACAACATTTTCCTGATGCTCCAAATCAACCAGCTTTTCCATCGACAGTTTTAGAGCCAGGCAAAACTTACAAAACCAGTTCGATTTATAAATTTTCTAAGTAAATCAAATAGATATTATCCAGGTGCTTTTAAAAATTCAAGATAATTTTAAAGAAATATTTGGTGGCGATGCCATTGTAGTGCGTTCTCCAGGCCGTATAAATTTAATAGGAGAACACACCGATTATAACGGTGGTTTTGTTTTACCTGCCGCTATTGATAAATATGCTTATGTAGCGATTGCCAAACGAAGCGACAACATAATAAAATTGTTTGCCGAAAGCTATCAAGAATACCATGAAACTAATATTTCTACTGTAAAAACATCAGAAAAAGGTTGGCCAAATTATGTATTGGGCGTTGCCGATCAGTTTATTAAAAAAGGTGTTGAACTCGGGGGCTTTAATCTTTATCTGGTTGGTGATATTCCTACCGGAGCAGGTTTGTCGTCATCGGCGGCTGTAGAATGTGCCACGGCTTATGCTTTAGCTAAATTATTTGATATACAAATTGAGTCGATGGAACTGGCGTTGTTAGCACAAAAGGCTGAACACGTTTTTGCTGGCGTTCGATGCGGAATTATGGATCAGTTTGCTTCTGTTTTTGGTAAAGAAAAACATGTTGTTAAGTTAGATTGCAACACACTCGAATACCAATATGTTCCATTGAATTTGAAAGGTTATCAGCTTGTTTTATTGAACACCAATGTTAAACATAAACTTGCCGAATCTGCATATAATGATAGAAGAAACCAGTGTGAGCAAGGTTTGAAGTGGGTTCAGGAACAACATCCAGAAATTAAAACCATAAGTGAAACTACGCCTGAATTGCTGGAAAAATATGTTTTACCACACGATGAAAACGTATTTAGAAAATGCAGTTATGTAATCGCTGAGAATGAGCGTTTAGAAGGCGTAATTAAGGATTTGCAAAATGGCGATTTAAAAGCTTTGGGTGAAAAGTTATATCAAACGCATCAGGGTTTAAGCGTAGAATATGACGTAAGTTGTAAAGAATTAGATTTTCTGGTGGATAAAACCAAACAACTTCCGCAAGTTTTAGGCGCCAGGATGATGGGTGGTGGTTTTGGTGGTTGTACGTTAAACTTAGTTGCAGACGAATTCGTAGCCGATTTTGAACAGATTATGAAAAGTGCTTACGATGGTAAGTTTGAAAATAAACTATCCGTTTACGCAGTAAATATCGCGTCAGGAACATCAGAAATTTTTATGCCAAAAAAACTAAAAAGCCAGGAAGCGTAACGGTAATTTCAGCTATATTTAAAAATAATAGAATATTAAATCATGCCAAATAAATGAATAATTCACTTTTATCTACAAACGATTACATAATTTTTCTGGTCTACTTTGTAATCGTATCTGCCTACGGTATCTACATTTATAAAAAGAAGAAATCTGCCGAAGGTGGCTCAAAAGACTATTTTTTAGCCGAGGGTTCCCTTACATGGTGGGCCATTGGAGCTTCTTTAATTGCCTCAAATATTTCTGCCGAGCAGATGATTGGCATGAGTGGCTCAGGGTTTAAACTAGGTTTAGCAATTTCTGCTTACGAATGGATGGCTGCTGCTACGTTGATTATCGTTGCGGTATTTTTTATGCCTGTTTATCTAAAGAATAAAATTTTTACGATGCCTCAGTTTTTGAGTCAGCGGTATAACGATAAGGTAGCCATGATTATGGCAATTTTTTGGCTTGCGCTTTATATTATCGTAAACTTAATGTCCATACTATATCTAGGCGCATTAGCCATTAGTGGGATTTCTGGTTTTAGCATTACTTTTTGTATAATAGCATTGGCCGTTTTCGCGGTAGTAATTACATTGGGTGGAATGAAAGTAATCGGTTACACTGATGTTATACAGGTTTTTTTCCTGGTGCTTGGCGGTTTAGTCGCAACATATATTGCTTTAAATTTAATTTCTGGCGGACAAGGAATAACGAAGGGTTTCAGTATGCTGCAATCTGGCGCATCAGAGCATTTCCACCTAATATTCAAGAAAGACAATCCAAATTACATTGATTTACCGGGTTTAAGTGTGCTTATTGGCGGTATGTGGATAGCAAACCTGAGTTATTGGGGCTGTAATCAATACATTACACAAAGGGCTTTAGGTGCATCTTTACCAACGGCTCGTGCGGGTTTATTATTCGCTGCTTTACTTAAAATGTTGATGCCGGTTATTGTTGTAGTACCTGGTATTGCGGTATATTACATCATAAAAAATAATGTTGGGGGTATCAGTCCTGATCATTTGCTTACCTCTTCTGGCGTACAAGACCCAAATAAGGCATATCCTGCTTTGCTTACGCTTTTACCTTCAGGTTTAAAAGGACTTTCATTTGCTGCCTTAACTGCTGCGATTGTGGCGTCGTTAGCTGGTAAGGCGAATAGTATTGCTACAATTTTTACCCTTGATATATATAAAAAAGCTTTTAACCAAAATGCAAGTGAAGTAAGGCTTGTTAATGTGGGTAAAATAAGTGTTGTAGTTTCCGTTTTATTAGCCGTTGCATTATCATTTGTAGTTGGCGAGGCTTTAATGGGAGAGGGTAAGCAAGGGTTTCAATATATTCAGGAATATACCGGTTTCGTTTCGCCGGGTATTTTTGCCATGTTTATTTTTGGTTTCTTTTGGAAAAAAACAACTTCAAATGCAGCATTATTTGCTACAATTGGTGGTTTCATAACTTCTGTAATTCTGAAATTTTTACCTCGTTGGGTAGATTTATCTGGTTTGTACAATTTCGGTTGGGCAGTAAAAAACGGCGATGGTATTTACGAAATTCCATTTATGGATAGAATGCTTATCGTATTTGCGGTTTGTGCGCTTGGTATGTACATCATCAGTATTTACGAAAATAAGAAAGGAATTATAGCCAAAGGACTTGAAATAGAGCCTAAAATGTTTAGAACCAACTGGAGTTTCGCAATTGGCGCAATTTTAACAATTGCACTTATTACGGTGCTTTATACCATTTATTGGTAAAACATTGATTTTATAAAATATAGCCTCGGCAAAATGCTGAGGCTTTTTTATTTAATCCGATGTTGTTTTCTAACCAACAAGTTAATCGTTTTTAATAGCTTTTCAAATGATAGTGGTTTGAGTAAAAAAGCATCGCAATTTACGTGGAAGGCTTCAATGGCATATCTTTCATGTGCGGTTACAAAAACTAAGAAATTTACTTTATCTCGAACTAAATTGGCCGTTTCAATTCCATTCAGAACTTGCATGCTAATATCCAAAAATAAAAAATCGATGCGTATTGGAGTGCTATTGATAAAGTTAATGCCATCAACAGGCTTTAAAAATGATGCAACCAGTTTTAATTTTCTAACTGCAGAGATGTAATCACTTAATTGATTAAGGACATGATCTTCATCATCAATTACAACACAGTGATAAGATTTGTTGCTTTTAAGAGCCTTGTTTAACAGATGTTTCATTTACCATTGAGGATAATAATATGTTAAAACCCTGAATATGATAAAATGTTCTAATAGCTCTTACTTAAAATGCTGATACACAGTTTTCTGATGTACTTAGTAAGAAAGGGAATAAGTACATTAAGCTAACAATAATTATTGTTGATTTGCTGAATTTTCAGACGTTCTTTTAGAATATAACCAAAATGCAACACCCCAAATTACAAATATTGTTGCAATTCCGAGTTCAGGGTCGGCTATATTTAATGAAAGTAACATAAAGCCCAAAGATATCAGTGCTGCTACAAAGAAAATGCTTATATTTTTCATAACTTTCTGATTAATTGGTGGTTGATGTTTAAAAATAGGCAATTATCTGTTTAAAACCTAATTTCTAATGTCGGCTTAATGTAGAAACTGGGTGAAATTCATCTTTCTAAGATTTAAATGACACATGGATTTACAGTACTGGTGAATCAATCGTTGTCTCAAACGATTCTGACGACATATTATAAATTTTGATATCTAATTATCAAGAAAAAATAATGAATACAGTGAACATAAATTATTTGCTTAAAATGAAGTTTGTTCATTAAGTGAATAATAGTTCCTTTATTTTTATAATAATTTGATTTATAATAATTTGTGTTTTTTTATTATTCGTTTAAGCAGTGTTTTTATTTGACGACCAAAAACCATTGAGTATATGTGCGTGTTATAAATCTAAAAGCTATAACGTTCTCAATTTGCATAGTCGATAAATATTAAATACTTTTCGAAAGTTATAACATTTATCTGTTGCGAAAAAGCCAAATATTTGTTATATTAACTAATCATTCCTATAATATTTTACAAAACATAATGCCGGATACTCTTTATTCAGCTATTTTTAACTCGATTACTGAGCCATCGCTGATTTTGAAATTTTCAGAAAATGGCGTAACCGTTCTTGATGCATCTATAAGCTTCCTTAATTTTTTTAATCTCGATAAAGACGAAGTAATTGGAAAGCCTTTTGCCGAATTAAATGATTACTATAAATTAAGTGAAAGCCAACAAAATATTCTAAGTGCTAAAATTGAAGAAGCCGTAAACTTAGCTTGTGGCGTAAAATTTAATTTTTACTGCGAAGCCGAAAAAAATCTCTGGACTTTCGAGTTTTGTAAACCATCACCTTCAAACAACGAGTATCATATACTTCATAAATTTTGGTTAAAACCCACTGATGATGAAATTCCGGTTTTACCAAAAACAATAGATGAGCAAACATTTAAGTTTTTGGTTCAGGAAGGAATGGATATGATTGCCGTTATTGATAGAACAGGTAACTATCAGTATGTTAGTCCAACATCTCTTAATATTTTAGGTTTAGGTCCTGATTTTTTTATGGGAAGAAATGCCTTAGAGTTTATCCATGAAGATGACATCTCTACAATAGAATCGATTTTAACAAATATCAAACCCGGAGAAACCAAAACTTTAACACCATTCCGTTTTACCGATAGTGAAGGTAATTACAGGTGGATAGAAACCGTACTTACCAATTTAATTGATGAACCGGGCGTTTTGGGCATTGTAGCAAATTCGAGGGATGTTACTGAGCGCATAAATTTTCAGAACGAAATTCTGTTGGCAAATGAGCGCTATGATTATGTTACTAAAGCAACTGCCGAAGCCATTTGGGATTGGGACATCACCACAAATTCGCTTTATTGGGGCGAGGGCTTTTGTACGCTTTTTGGCTACAGCGAAGCTGATTTAATTAACGATAAGGATATGTGGTCTGTAAAGATTCATCCCGAAGATATAAACCGCGTGGTTAGAGGGTTGGATAATGCAATAGAAAGAGGCGATACGCATTGGAGAGATGAATATAGAATGGAGCGTAGCGATGGCACTTATGCAACCGTAATTGATAAAGGACTTGTAATTTTTAACTCGGCAGGGAAGGCCATAAGGGTTGTAGGTGCGATACAGGATATTTCCAGGCGTAAGGCTGAAGAGGAGCAACTGGAACTACTCGAATCTGTTGTGTTAAATACAACCGATTCTGTGGTAATTACCTGGTATAACCCCGATGATAATCCAATAAGTCGCATTGTTTATGTTAATGATGCTTTTACTGAAATGACAGGATATACGCTTGAAGATGTTCTAACGGCCTCACCAAGAGTTTTGGAAGGCCCACGAACCGATCAGGAAGAAGTTTCAAGAGTAATTTCAGAATTAGTTCAGGGCAGACCTGTAGAATCCACATTAATCAATTATAAAAAAAACGGAGAAGAATTTTGGACAAACTTTTCTGTAACTCCAATTGCGGATGACAGAGGTAAATTTAATCGTTGGATTTCGATTCAGAGAGATGTAACTGATAGAAAAATAGAAGCGGTTAGAGATAAATTACTGTCTGAAATTGGATTGTTGTTTAACCAGCATTCTGATTTAAAGACCATTATGTACAAGGTTCTATCTACAATTAGTAAATGTGGTAACTTTTGTATTGCTGAAGTTTGGCTGCCTAATAATGAGCAAAATGAACTGGCTCTATATTCCTATATTGTTGCTGATGAGCAAATTGCCGAGTTTTATGACAGTACAAAAAGCCATAGAAAGGCAGCAAAAGGAGAAGGATTGGCAGGTAAGGTTTGGGATCAAGATAAATTGGTATCGTGGAGGCTTAATGAAGAATCCGGTAATATTGTACGTTTATCAGCAGCTAAAAAAGCTGGATTAAGAACTGCGTTTGGTTTGCCAATGATTGATAATGGCGTATTAATTGGTGTATTGATTTTAGCAGGTAGAGAGCAACACCGTTTAGAAGGCATGGCGGTATTATCAAACGATTTTGCCGAGCAATTAGGGATTGAAGTAAGTAGAAAGCAGCTTGAGCAAGAGCTTACAGAGATTTTTACTTTTGCACCGGATATACTCGCCATCATCAATAAAAATGGATTTTTCACTAAAATTAATCCGGCCGCTGGAGAATTGCTCGGTTATACCGAAGCAGAGCTTTTAAAATATCCGTCTCGATCTTTTGTTCATCCAGAGGATAGAAAACAAACCGTAAAAATTATTAAAAACTTAAGCACCGGAGGCGAAGCAAACAATTTCGAAAATAGATTTATAACTAAATCTGGTCAGATAAAATGGCTTTCGTGGACTGCTAATGCGGTTTCAAACGAAGGGTCGATTTTTGCTGTTGCTAAAGATATTACAGAAAAGAAATTTTTAGAGGAGTTGCTGCTTAAAACAAACAGTTTAGCTCGCGTTGGTAGTTGGGAAATTGATATTGCTAACAAATGGATATTTTGGTCGGATATTACGAGGGAAATCCATGAAGCACCATCTTATTTTCAACCCGATTTAATAAACAGTACCGATCATTTTAAGGCGGGTCGAGATAGAACGCTTATTGAACGTAAATTTCAGGAATGTGTTGAGTTTGGGCAGCCATGGGACGAAGAAGTAGAAATTGAAACCTTTAAAGGCAATTTTAAATGGGTTAGAACAATAGGTCAGGCTGAAATGTTTAATGATAAATGCACGAGAATTTTTGGTAGCGTGCAGGATATCGACGACCGTAAAAATGCCGAAATTTTAAATAAAAGGATTCAAATCGAGGTTGCAGAATCAGAGAAACGTTACAGTGAACTTTTCCATTTCTCTCCGCTGCCCATGTGGGTTTATGATTATGAAACCCTAATGTTTTTGGATGTGAACCTGGCTGCCGAAAATAATTACGGTTTCAGTAGGGAAGAATTTTTATCGATGAACCTTCGCGACATCAGGCCGGATTCTGAATTGCTCTATTTGGAAAATACTGTTCAATTTACAAAATACAATAAGAGTTTGTTTCACCAGGGAGTTTTTAAACACAAAACTAAAAGTGGAGATATTTTAGATGTGGATGTAAAAAGCAATTTGATGGAATACAAAGGCCGAAAAGCGAAGTTGGTCGTTGCTACTAACATCACAAGCCAGCTAAAGCACATCAGATCTATCGAAGAAAAAAATGCGCAGCTAAAAGAAATTGCTTGGATTCAATCGCATACTGTACGTGCGCCATTAGCTCGTATTATGGCTTTAGTTCAACTTGTAGAAATGGGTAATCAGCAAACCAAGTTTACTTTCGATGAAATTATCAAACATATAAAACAATCGGCAAACGAGTTGGACGATATCGTTAAGGAAATTAGTGCAAAATCTGATAAGGCTGAAAGCGAGATATGAGCAGAAAGATATTAGTAATTGATGATGATCCGCTAATCTTAATGATTCATGAAGCGATCTTAGAAACTCAGCATCTTAGTTGCGGTTTAGAGTTTTTTGATGATGCCGGAGAAGCTATACTTTTCATGGAGAAGGAGGAGCATTTGAATACCAAGTTTTTATTGCTCTTAGATATAAATATGCCAATTATCAGTGGTTGGGATTTGCTGGACGAAATTCAGGATTCAAACCTAAGAGATAATGTGGCGGTTGTGATGGTTACCTCTTCAGTTAATGAAGGCGATAGGCTAAAAGCTAAAAACTATAATAGTGTTGTTGGTTTTATTAGTAAACCATTGAAAGATAACGACTTTTCGATTTTGAAATCAATTGATAAGGTTAATCCCTTTTTCAAAAATTAATAAAAACTTAAAACGATTTTACCTTTTTTAAAGGTTTTTAATTCTAATGTATATGTAATTGTTACAAGTGTTTAATAATTCCCAAATTGTGGAAAAAAATATTATTTATCATACAACTTTTCAGAATTTTTGTTTGTGATTTTCATTCTTACTCAGTTATTTAGAGTATGGAAAATAAAAGTTTGATGATTTTTAAGCTTGCACCCAAAAAATTTAACGAAGTTTCAAAACTTGTAGATTTGAACGTTAAAACACTAACCATTTTAACTGAAATTGATGAAACTCCTAATGAAGCAGGAGCAATTTTCGTAAAAAAAAGTAACTTGGAAGTATTGTTAGAGGAATACGAAAAGTCTTTGGAGGAAAATATTTAACCCCTGTAAACGATTGGAATAGTATAAATCTATTCTAAAAACCTAAAAAATATTGTTATTTAATTAATGAACAGCTTATAGATTTGTTTTTTTGATAATAAAACATATTTTTATGAAATAATTAATAAAATAAAATCTAAAATGAAAAACGGTACAGTAAAATTTTTTAATGAGGAAAAAGGCTTTGGCTTTATCAAAGAAGAAAGTGGTTCAGAAATTTTCGTTCACGTAAGTGGACTTATAGATAAAATTGGTGAAAATGATAAAGTAGAATACGAAGTGCAAGAAGGCAAAAAAGGCTTGAACGCAGTAAAAGTAAAACTGGTTTAAAAATTACCAAAAAACTTTAAGGCAGACTTTTTTTAAGTCTGCTTTTTTTGTTAAAAATTTTTGAGAATTACAATCTTTGGAAAAGTTTTTGTTTAGTTTAAAATCCCATGAAAAATATAAAACTAATCATTCTAGCGGTTGCAGTTTTGTTTGCCGCCTGCAGTCAAAATCAAAAAGCTGTTAGCGAAAAAGGTAGCATTGATAGCACAAACACCATCGCTTCTGTAGCGAATCAAACCGATTCTTTAACTGCTAAAATGCAAATCAAAGATCTTATTAAGAATAGCGAACCTGTAATTTTAAAGTTTTCGGTTGTCAACCATGCCGATACGGCTAAATCATTTTGTAAATGGCATACTCCATTCGAACCCTTCATTAGCAAATATTTAGATATTACCGATGATAAAGGAAATGACGTTGCTTACAAAGGTGCAATGGCAAAAAGAATTATGCCACCACCAGCAGATGGTTACGTTTCAATAGCAGCAAAAGATAGTGTTTCTGCGGAAGTTGATTTATTACAAGCCTACGATTTAAAACCTGGAAATAAATATACTTTGAGCTATAATAGCAGTAGCATTAGCGGCATTTCGATTGCGAGTAAACTAACATTTGAACTAGAAAAGTAATTTCTCTTAATTTTTCTTTTGACAAAGAAAATCTAATTAATATGGATGTTAAATTATTGTAAAGGCAATTTTTATTTAATGTAAATGTTTATAATTTCTGTTAAAAAAGATTGAAAAGCTGTATGAGTAATTAGTCGTTTTTGTTATTTTTGAGTTATTAAAATGGAAAAGCGAAAATCTGAGTTAACATCTTTCCTTCAAAAAGTTAAACAATTAAGAGGCTTTGGCGATATGGATTCGTACAAAGTTGTTAATGAGTTCAAAGAAATTGCTGGTGAAGAACACGAAGAAAAGCTAACAAACATAATCGAAGATTTTTCTAAACCGCACACTTACCAAAATGGCAAAGCCAGTTTGATAAAAAATGTAGAGTCTGAATTGAAAAAATAAATCAATTTCTACAAAAACCAAAAATTGATTATTCGCGTATTTACATTACTAACCTTAATTAAATACGATATGAATCATTTTACAACTGCAGCCATTTTAGGCGGTCCCGAAATCATCATTTTACTAGTAGTTGTATTACTACTTTTCGGTGGCAAAAAAATTCCTGAACTGATGAAAGGCTTTGGGAAAGGTATAAAGGAATTTAAAAACGGCCAAGAAGGGAAAAATGAACCGGTAACGGAAACCGTTAAAAAAGCATAAAATTGTATATATGTGAAACCAGCAAGAATATATTATAATTTATAATCTTGCTGGTTTTGCTTTTAGCCTAAACTATATTCTGCACTTTTCTTTTGTATGACCAGTAAAACACAATAGGGTACACAAACAGGTTAAATAATGTATTTGTAATTAATCCACCGATTACCACAATTGCAAGTGGTTTTGAAGCTTCTGAGCCTATTCCGGTCGATAACGCTGCAGGCATTAAGCCAATTGCGGCCATTAGCGCGGTCATTAATACGGGTCTGAATCTACTGGCAATTCCATCACGGATGGCATCGGCAAAAGTCCAATCCAGTTTGTGCTTTAATTCGACAATGTTTGTTTTAAACTTGGTAATTAAGATTACCCCGTTCTGTACGCAAATTCCAAAGAGTGCAATAAAGCCAATGCCGGCAGAAATGTTAAAGTTTACACCAGTTGCTAATAAAGCCAAAATTCCACCAATCATTGCAAATGGCACATTATTTAATACTAAAAGTGAATCTTTAATATTGCCAAAGAGTACAAAAAGGATGAAAAATATCAATAATAAACTTACAGGAACTGCTTGTGATAACCTTGCAATTGCTCTTTGTTGGTTTTCAAAATCTCCAGCCCATTCTAATTTATAATCTTTAGGGAGTTTAATTTCTTTTCCAACTTTTTCCTGGGCTTCAGCAATCACACTGCCCATATCTCTGCCTCTGATAGAAAATTTAATTGCGCCATAACGTTTATGTTTATCACGATAAATCATACTCGGTCCGGTTATTTTTCTAATGGTGGATATTTCGCCAAGCTGTACGTTTGAACCACTTAAAGTAGGAATACGTAACCTGCTAATTGAAGTTTCATCATTCCTAAAATCTTCAGGGTAACGAATAATCAAATCAAATTTCTTTTCGCCTTCAAAAATTTCGGTCGCTGCCTTACCACCAATGGCCATTTCAATTACCGAATTTGCGTCAGCTGTGCTTACGCCATATAGCGCCATTTTCTTTTGGTCGAGGTTTATTTGTAACTCCGGCTGACCAAGGTTTCTTAAAATTCCTAAATCTTCAATACCATCAACGGTTTTTAAAATCTTTTCTATTTTCTCTTCCTGTTGCTCGATGTATTCGAAATTTTCGCCGAACATTTTGACTACAATAGAACCTTTAACACCAGAAACGGCTTCCTCAACATTATCAGATATTGGTTGAGAAAAGTTTAAACTTATGCCAGGGAAACTTTTTAATTTTTCCTGCATTCTTTCAATAAGCTGTTCTTTAGTTTGCTTGCGTTTCCACTCTTTTTTAGGATAAATATCAACATGAAATTCCATGTTGTAAAAACCTGTAGCATCCGTACCATCATTTGGTCGCCCAGTTTGCGACATTACCTGTTTTACTTCATCAAAGGTTAAGAAAATCTTTCTCATGTCGTTTGAAAGCTTCTTTGTCTCATTTAATGAAATACTCAGCGGACCTGTAGCACGCACATAAATAGAGCCTTCGTCTAAGCTTGGTAAAAATTCTGTTCCCAAAAATTTAAAGCTCAATGCACCAAGCAATAATACAATCATTGAAACTGAAAATACAAGTCTTTTTTTCCTGAAGCATACATCAAAGAATTTCAAAGTAGCTTTTGTCATCCATTCTAAAAAAATGTTGTGCTTTTCTTTTACATTCTTTTTGAGCAAAACGCTTGCTAATGCGGGTACTAATGTGAAGGTTAAAATCAATGCACCAAGAAGTGCGAAACTTAATGTCCATGCAAGTGGCGAAAACATTTTACCTTCAACCTTTTCGAAAGTAAAAATTGGCATTAAGCCGGTTATAATAATAAGTTTTGCGAATAAAATTCCCTTTCCGTTTTCTAAGCAAGCTTTTTTGATTGCGCCGAGTTTGCTCATTTTGTTAAAGCGTTCCATTCCGTATTTATGCGCCCGGGCATCTAATGCCACAAAAATACCTTCAACCATTACCACTGCACCATCAATAATAATCCCGAAATCTATGGCGCCCATTGATAAAAGGTTCGCAGGCATCCCTTTTAGTTTTAAACAGATAAACGCAAAAAGTAAGGCGAGTGGGATAATGATGGAAACGATTAAGGTTGTGCGCCAATCGGCCATAAAAAGGAATACGATTAACGTAACGAAAAGTATGCCTTCGAGCATGTTTCCCATCACGGTATGCACCGAATAGTTTACTAAATCTTCACGGTCGTAAAAGCCCTTAATTTTTACATCATCCGGCAGGATATTATTATTTATTTCACTAATTTTCTCTTTTAAACGGGCAATAACATCGCTTGGGTTACCACCTTTTCTCATTACAACAATGCCTTCAATAACGTCAGGGTCGTTATCTCTGCCAACTTGACCAAGCCTGGGTAGGGCCGATTCCATCACATCGGCAATGGTTTTGACATAGACTGGCGTTCCATTCACATTATCAACAACTACGTTTCTGATTTCATCTATATTATTTAAAACACCTATACCACGAACAACGTAAGCCTGTCCACTTTGTACAATTACGTCGCCACCAACATTGATATTGCTTTTAGAAACGGCTTCAAAAAGTTCGGTTGCGCTAACACCATATTGAATAGCCTTTTGAGGGTCGACCGTTATTTGGTAGGTTTTAACTTCTCCACCGAAACTGACCACATCGGCTATGCCCGAAACGGATAAAAGTTCGCGTTGGATAACCCAATCTTGCAAGGTTTTTAATTCCCTCACCGATTTTACATCGCTGGTTAAAGTGTATCGAAAAATCTCACCCGTCGGGCCGTATGGTGGTTGTACTTCTGGCTTAATTCCATCGGGTAAATCGGCTTCATCCAAATGGTTATTAACCTGAACGCGGGCCTGGGCGTAATCCACATCATCTTCAAAACTTACCTTAACAATTGATAAGCCAAATAGGGAAGAAGAACGAATGCTGGTTCTTTTTTCCGTTGGATTCATGGCAATTTCCAGCGGCCGACTTACAAATTTCTCTACTTCCTCGGCACTTCTTCCCGGCCATTGTGTTATAATGGTAATATTGGTATTCGTTACATCAGGAAAGGCATCGATTGTTGTATTTTTAAACGAAAGATAACCCGCCAAGATTAAAACAAAGGTTGCGAAAAATATGAAGTATTTGTTTTTCAGCGCAAAGCCGATAATATTTTTAATGAATTTATTCATTATTCAGAAATCTAAGGGATGATATTATTGAGCTTTAAGCGTTTCGAATAGAAAAACCTGTTTAGATGCGATTACACGTTCGCCAGCATTTAAACCTTTACTAACGTATATTTTGTCGGCTGTTTTGCGTCCAATTTCAATTTCCCTAATGGTTACTTTTTGGTTATTATCTAAAACTAAAACGTAATTTTTATTATCATCAAAAATCACTGCTCTCGAATTTAGAACGGGTAAATCTATACCTGAACTCGCTGTAACACTTACAGTTCCTAACATTCCGGGTTTTAAAAGGAAGCCCGGGTTGGCAATTACAACTCTTGCATTTAAGACCTTACTATCTTCATTTACCAGATTATAAATCTTATCTATTTTGCCATCAAATGTTTTCTCTGGATAAGAAAGTGTAGAAAGTTTTACATCATCACCAGTTTTAAGCCTCGAAATGTCTGATTCGTAGACATTAATCATCGCCCAAACGTTCGATAAATCGGCAACTGTGAATAAACTTTTATCATTATCGCCACGCAACTGCATATTATTGGTCACCTGTTTTTCAATTACAAAACCATTAATCGGCGATTTGATGGTATAAAGCCCGGCACTATTGCCACCATTTAAACGCAGAACCGATGAAGCCCTTTTTACCTCTGCTTTTTTTATCTGAAAATCGTTTTTAGCTTCTTCGAGTTCTTTTGCAGATGATAAACCACTTTGAAAAAGTGACTCTGCTTGTTGTAATGAACGTTCTGCATTTTTTAATTCGGCATTGGCCGAAATATATTCTTTATCAAATCCGGCCATTTCAGCACTTTTAACAGTTGCCAGTGTTTGTCCGCCTTTAACCTGGTCGCCCAGGCGTACATTTACCTGATTAACCGTTCCGCTAACCATTGGAAAAAGCTCTGATTTTCGTTCTTCATTTGACGTAATTTTTGCCGAAAACATGATGTTTGTTTTGCTGTTCGCCTGTTGAACGGTATCAATTAACAAACGATTTAAAAGCGAATCGGTGATGGTGAATTTTTCCTTAACAGGTTCGCTCTTAGTTTCGCTGCAAGAAAAATTTAGACCAATTACAGAAATTAAACAGCAGTAAGTGATGGTTTTATGGATGATTTGCATGATTTTTATTTAAAAATATTTGAACCTGTTACGTAATTTATTTCAGCTCTGGAGCTCATTCTTTCGAACTGAAGTTTATTTAATTGAAGCGTGTTTTGTTTGTATGAATCGTACAAATCGAGAAATTCTATCAAACTGATGTTTCTTTCTTTAAAGTTTTTTATCAGGGCTGTTATCAGCTTGTTAAAATCAGCGGTAAAATCAATATCGATTTCATCAATTAATTTTTCGTTTCTGAGTGCGGTTCTGTAACTGTTTAAAACTTCGTTTTCGAGCAAAATTTGCTGTCTGCTAATTTTGAGATTTGATTCATCAATAGAAAGTTTGGCTTTTTTAATTTCACCCTGATTTCTGTTAAATAACGGAATTGGAATCTTAATACCGATACCTGTATATTTCTCTGGGAAATTTCCTTTATAATCGTAGCTCAAAGCGAGTTCCACATCAGGTATTGCCATTGCCTTCTGCAAACTTAAATTAGCTTCGTTAAATTGTAAATCGGTTTTAGCAAGCTTCAAATCCGGTCGGTTTGCCCGGGCAGAATCTAGCAAAGCTGCTATTGGGAATTTTTCAATATTGGCTTCTAGATTGTTATTATGCTCAACAACTGGTTCTATCGGCGTTGCAGCAGTTATACCGCAAATCAATTTTAAATCCCTATAGTTATCTTCCAAATCGTTTAAAGCTTCCACGCGTTCGGCTTTTAAGCCGATGAGCAGCGATTTGATTCTAATTAAATCTTTCTGAGCAACATTACCCGATTTAAATTGCAGTTCGTAAGCTTTTAATAATTGCGCTGTTGAGGTAATCTGTTCATCAAAAACCTTTACAGATTGCGTAGCATAGTAGGCCTTGTAGAAATTGTTCGTTAGTTCAAATCTGAGTGTTCGCATTAACTCGAAATACTCCATTTCGGCCATTTTTACACCAGCCTGAGCCAGTTTTATGTTTTTGTTTCGCTTACCAGCCAATTTGAATAGTTGCGAAACTGAACCTGCAAACTGACCAAATTCGGCAGAGGTTTGTAGAAATTTTTTGGTTTCGTGGTTGTAGAATAGATTTTCATATTCCAACTCCGGATTATCAAATAATTTGGCAGTAATAATTTCGGCCTTAGCCTGTTCTATTTGATAATTGCTGACTAAAAGGTCGTAGTTATTTTTTAAAAACAGTGCCTGTGCTTTTGGTAAATCTAACCTTAAGGTATCGTTTTGGCTTTTGGCAGTTAGGGAACAAAACCCTAAAAATACAATGAGTAATGCCGAATTTCTTCTCATGCGGCAAAACTATTATTAGCGAATTAAACGCAAATTAAATCGAAATTAAAAGCGGATTAAAGTACAGGAAGCTTGATAGTGAAAATGGCTCCTGATGGTTTGGCCGAAGATAACTCTATTGTTCCTTTAAATATTTCAAGAATTTTCTGAGTGATGTAAAGACCCATACCATCGCCATTTAAGCCTAAATCCTTTGATTTGCTGTAGAAAGGTTTAAAAATTTCATTGGCATCTTCTGAAGCTACACCAATACCATTATCTTCAATTTGGAAGGATATTTCCTGATTTTTATGCTCTAAAGTTAAAACAACTTTCTTGTTTCTCGAAAACTTAAAGGCATTAGAAATTACGTTATCGATGGCAATTGCAATTAGAGTTTTATTTGCAAAAATGCTTAAATCTTCAATATTCCCGTTAATGATTACTGTTAAATTTAAACCCTGCTGATGTTGCCAATCAGTTTTTATAGCCGTTAGCAAATCAGATATTAGAATTTTTGTTCGTTGAGCGTGAATCAGCTCCATATCCATTTTTGCCAAAGCCAGCAAACCTGTAATGATGTGTTCCATCTTCTCAGATTCTTCGAGCATCGAATGAATAGATTTTTTATAATCTGGCAAAGTCCGCTCTTTGGAAAGCGCAAGTTCAGCGCTCATCATCATTCGGGTAAGCGGTGTTCTTAACTCATGCGAAGCATTGGCAACAAAGGTTTTTTGTAAAATAAAGGCTTGCTCTAATTCTCCCATTAATTTGTTGAAGGTTTTGGCAATTTGATTTATCTCATCATTATTCGCCTTTTCCTCAACTCTAAATTCCATGTTTTTTGCATCGATTTGCTTAACATCCAAAAGGAATTTATTTAGCGGTTTTAGCATCTTTTCGGCAACCCAACGGCTCAGCAGTAAAACGAAGGCAGATATCAGGATAAATACAAAAATCATTATTTTCCATAGCTTGGTTAGCCGATTGTGCGAACCTTGGTCTTCGGCTGATGCCAGAATAACGAAATCGCCTTGGTTATCTTTATAATAAATGCCAACCACTTGCCTTTCTCCATCCGTATATTTTAAATGTTTGCGATTACGAACCATTTCTATGGTCGATTTTGACCAATACTGTGCAGAATCGCCGATAAAAGTTGCTCTGTTATGGCTGTCGTAAATCCTGGTTACCTCGCCATTTAGTTTTTGAAGATATTTATGGCGAACGGAATTTAAAGCATCGCGACTAATTTCATCGGCTTCGAGGTAAAGTTTTGCCGTAACCATTGTTCTATCCGTAAGCCTGTCAAAAAAATCGGCTTGCAAAAATTTCATGAAAGTAAAATAAACTGTAAAGAGCACGGCCAAAAGCACTGATGTACAAATCAGCGTAAAATACAGGGCTATGCGGTCTTTAATTTTCATTTATTTCAAAATATAACCCATGTTTATTTTAGTGTGAATGAGTTTTCTTTCAAAGCCCTTTTCGATTTTTTTGCGAAGGAAGTTAATGTAAACATCTATCACATTGGTACCTGTTTCGAAATTAATATCCCATGCTTGCTCGGCAATAAATTGTCTGGAAAGTAAGCGGTTTGGGTTGCGTAGAAAAAGTTCGAGTAAGATAAATTCTTTGGCGCTAAGTTCAATGCTTTTGCCTGCTCTTGTAACCTCTTTACTTGCTGTGTTTAGGCATAAATCATCAAAACAAAGCAAATTATTTTGGGTGTTTTCTAAATTGTTCGAGCGCCTTAAAAGCGCAGCAATCCTTGCTAAAAGTTCTTTTAAGTGAAAAGGTTTAACTAAATAATCATCTGCTCCCGATTCTAAGCCTGTAACTTTATCATCGACGGTTCCAAGTGCTGTAAGTAATAGGATAGGGGTTTTTATGTTTTGCTCACGAAGTAATTTACAAACCTGCAAACCGTTAATACCGGGCATCATTACATCAATAATAAACAAATCAAATTGCTCATTAAGAAAAAGTGAAAGTGCATCCGTTCCATTAAAAACACAGCTGGTTTGGTAGCCGTTTTCTTCGATGGCTGATTTTAACAGTCCCGAAATTTTAACATCATCTTCAGCTATACCGATTTTAAGCATTTACAAAAATAACCATCTCATCTTAAAATGAGATTAAAAACGGATGTAAAGTTATCGTTCAATTTTTGACGCAAAGGAATAAAATTGCATATTACATCATATTAGTAAAACGTTTTATAATTCTTACTAACTATATATTTCATTCTTAAAACAATAAAATGAATTCATATTTATCTAAAATAACATCTACGTGCTTACTTATTTTGTTGTTCAATCAACCGTGGGTTAATGCCACAGAAATTGTGAAGCTTAAGTGTGAGCATCTGGTAAATCCGATAGGGATTGATAATGCAAATCCCCGTTTATCCTGGATGATGGATGACAGTATAAAAGGAGCTGTTCAAAAGGCATATAGAATTATTGTCGGTACAGATTCTCTACAGCTAAAAACTAAAATGAACGTGCAATGGGATACTGATAAAATTACTTCTGGAAATAGTTTAATCACCTATAAAGGCAGAGCGCTACTGCCGTTTACAAAATATTTTTGGCGGGTTGAGGTTTTGGACAAAGACAATAAATTAATTCAATCGAAGATTTCGAGTTTTGAAACTGGAATGATGGGTGTAGAAAACTGGAAAGGTACCTGGATAAGTGATAGAAATGACATCAATACACGCCCGGCACCATATTTCAGAAAAGTTTTTGAACCCGCAAAACAAGTGAAATCGGCAAGGGCTTATATTGTTGCTTCAGGCTTGTACGAACTTTATATGAATGGAGAGAAGGTTGGCAACCATCGTTTAGATCCAATGTACACCCGTTTTGATAGAAGAAACTTGTATGTTACCTACGATGTTACCGCAAATCTGCAACAAGGTAAAAATGCAGTTGGCGTTATTTTGGGCAACGGTTGGTATAATCATCAGGCTATGGCCGTTTGGAATTTTGATAAAGCGCCTTGGAGGCAACGACCAGCCTTTTGTCTGGATTTAAGGATTACCTACACCGATGGTACAACTGAAACCATAACATCGGGTAGCGACTGGAAAACCAGTTTAGGGCCAATTATCTCAAATAATATTTATACTGCAGAGCATTACGATGCCCGTTTGGAGCAAAAAGGATGGAACAAGGCCGAATTTGACGATTCAAAATGGCGTGGCATAAACCTTCGGGCAACGCCTTCCAAAAATATTGTTTCTCAAACCATGCACCCAATCCGTAATGTGGAGGAAATTAGAGTTAAAAGCCTGCGCAAATTCAACGATACAACTTATCTGTATGATTTAGGCAGAAACATTGCTGGTGTGAGTAAAATAAAGGTTTCTGGTACAAAAGGAACAATAATTAAATTAAAGCACGCAGAGCGATTATCTGCAAATGGAAGAGCAGATTTATCAAATATCGATGTTTATTATCGTCCGAAAGATGATGCCGATCCATTTCAAACCGATATTTTTATTTTAAACGGAACGGGCGAAGAAGAATTTATGCCGCTGTTCAATTATAAAGGTTTTCAGTATGTGGAAGTTACATCCAGTGAACCTATTAAGTTAGAAGATCGAAACCTGGTGGCTTATTTTATGCATAGCGATGTTCCATCAACCGGTAAAATATCTTCCTCAAACCCGTTAATCGATAAAATTTGGTGGGCAACCAATAATTCATACTTATCCAACCTGTTTGGTTTTCCGACGGATTGTCCGCAAAGGGAAAAAAACGGCTGGACAGGAGATGGACATTTTGCCATCGAAACCGGATTGTACAATTTTGATGCAGTAACCGTTTACGAAAAATGGCTGGGCGACCACCGTGATGAGCAGCAGCCCAATGGCGTTTTGCCTGATATTATTCCAACGGGTGGTTGGGGTTATGGTACCGCGAATGGCACCGACTGGACCAGTACAATTGCCATTATTCCATGGAATATTTACATGTTTTATGGCGATACGAAAGCATTATCCGATAATTACAAGAACATCAAACAGTATGTAGATTATGTAAATAACATCAGCAAGGATGGTTTAACCACTTTCGGAAGGGGTGATTGGGTGCCTGTTAAATCTACATCAAATTTAGAATATACATCCTCTATTTATTTTTATGTTGATGCTGATATTTTGGCTAAAACTGCAAAGCTATTTAATAAGCAAAACGACTATCTGATTTACAGCGCATTGGCAGATAAAATCAAAAAAGCGATTAATGCTAAATATTTTGACGCGGAGAAAGTGACTTATGGCTCTGGCGTACAAACTGAGCTAAGCATGGCGCTACAATGGAATATTGTTGAAGAGCAATACCGCTCAAAATTAGCTGAAAATCTGGCTAAACGTGTTGCGGCAGATGGCATGCATATAGATGTTGGTGTTTTGGGTGCAAAGGCAGTTTTAAATGCTTTAAGTGATAACGGACAGGCAGAAACAGCTTACAAACTTGCTGCACAAGATACCTATCCGGGTTGGGGTTGGTGGATCGTAAACGGCGCTACCACACTCCACGAAAATTGGGATATGCAGGCCACCAGAGACATTTCGGATAACCACATGATGTTTGGGGAAATTGGTGGCTGGTTTTTCAAGGGAATCGGTGGGATTAAAGTTGATGAAAAACAACCAGGCTTTAAAAATATTTTATTGCAGCCCCATTTTGTCGAAGGATTGGAGCATTTTACCGTCAGCCATGAAAGTCTCTACGGTACAATTTTATCTTCGTGGAAAAGAACAGCGAAAGGTGTAAAATATGACGTTAAAATTCCGGCCAATTCTAGCGCGAGTTTAACCTTGCCAGAAATAGCCGGAAAGCAAGTTTATTTAAATGGAAAAGTAATTAGCAACAAGCAAGAATTACCTGCCGGAAGCTATATATTCGAAATTAGATAGAAATAACGTTTTTAGTTGCAAAAACAAACTATATCATTAGAATATTTTTAATGAAAATGGAATGCTAGGTTATGATGAATTGGGGTTGTAAGTAAAAAGAATTAAACAAAAAAGGATTGGCTATTCACCAATCCTTTTTTATGTCCAAACAAAAATTAAAGTTGCTTAATTTTAATATTTCTCCATTGGCTAGAGCCTGGGTGCTCTTGTAAGGCGATTTTTCCTTTTGCAACTTTTGCAAAATTTGCGAATGCCTTATCTTTAAATTTACTGTTCTCGACTAATTTATTCCATTCATCGCTTCCAATCTGGCCTTCAAATGTTTTTATCCCGTTTAGGTAAAAAGTTAAATGCCCTTTATTTTGAATTAAACGAACTTTGTTCCACTCACCAACGGGTTTAGGCTTCGATACAGTTGCATCGCCCGACATATCATATAAACATCCTGCTAAATGGTTCTCTTTTTTATTGTCTGCGGCATCAATGTTATCTAAAACCTGCATTTCAGGGCCAGTTAAATAAGTCGCTCTGAACTTTGGGTCTTCCTGAATGTCGAAAATAATTCCACTATTTCCACCTTTGGAAATCTTCCACTCCAGGTTTAGTTCATAATTTTCAAATTCCTGGTTAGTTACGATATCGCCACCACCATTTCTTGGTTGGTTAGGATCGAAAACAATTGCACCATTTTGTACCGTCCATTTTGAACCAACGGTATCTCTTAAATAAGTATGCCAGCCATTTAATGATTTACCATCAAACAGCAATTTCCAACCTTTTTTTACTTCTTTTTTTGTTAGTGTGTTTGCTTCCTGCGCCATTATTGTGCTGCAAAACACTGCGAAAAGGGCAAAAAGAATGATCGATTTTTTCATTGGTTTTCGTTTTTTATTTCGAAAGTAATAAATTTTAAATAGATAAGTTTAAAGAAGATAGTATGCGTTGAAACTGTTACAAATCGATTTAGTAAAGAGATTTCGAACCGAAATTAGTTCGATTTGTAAGATTTGAGAATCTTAAAACTGTGGTTGAATTTTTCGTCGTTCAGGTTTACAAAATCGGGCAAGGTTAGTTTGTTAACGCTTAAGTAATTTAATAAATCTTTAATGGCTTGCGATACACTTTCCGAATCATTAATGTGTTTTAAAGCATCAATTTTTATCAACTGAAACGACATTTCAAAAATCTGAAGTTTGTGATGAGCGGCTACTTCCATGCCGTTATTAACTTCAATAAGTACATTTTTATAATTGCCAGTATAGTTAGAGAAGTTTGCCTTGGCTAAAATATAAGAAGCTAAAATATACGGAGTATAGTAACTATTCGGATTATTTATAAGCTTGCCCAATAAATTAATTACACGCTGTGCAGTTTTTAATTTGTTCAATTTTAAATTATTTTGGGCAATCGCAACCAATAAAAACGATGGAAAAACAGATGAACGCAAGTAAAAAATGTTTGGATATTTTTTAATAATTGCCTCACACAAATCAGCACATTCTTTATAGTTTTTATTGCTAAACAGTACAATGATGGATAAACGATAAGCAATCATCTCGTAACTGTTTAATAATCTGTTCGGTAATGGTTTACTCTTGCAAATTATTTGGCAAAATGCATCTATTTTTTCGAGCAGGGTTTTGCTGTTATTTGGTTTGCCAACGAGTATGTTGTTGAAAAACAGAATCAAATCGTAAGGATTTATCGGGAAAAGCTCTAGCAATTCTTTGTTATATCGCTTTAAAACCTGCATACTTTCTGCAAGTCCGGCTTTATCCATATCCACAATGGAAATGCTACAGCTTATTACGTTAAGAATGATTTGAATGTTCTCATCAAAAACCTTTTCTGATAATTGTTTAATTACAGATTTATAATGTTTGCTCATTATTCTGCCGCTAACCATGATATCAATGAAATTAATATCAATGGTGTGGGCATTAAATTTAGAATCGGTTTTACCCAATTCAAAAAGGGCTACATCACATATAAAATTAAATGATTTGTTTTTTTCTTCGTTTGTAAATGGAAGTTTAAAAATATCTTTTAAGGCTTGTATTTCGTTCCTGTTAATGCAAAAACGAATGCTCCAGTTTAATAAATGTTCTCTTATAGCATGTTCTTCGGCATATTTCGATAAAATTTCTTCAAAGAAACCTTTGCAAGGCTTGAATTGGAATTTTTCGGTAAGTTGAAGAAACAAGAAATAGGTGTAAATGTCATCATTAAGAAACTTCACAATTTCTGTTGGAATTGCCGTTGTTAGCCTTTTTTCTTCAATCAAAATACCACCAAACAACAGCTCCTGATAAGCCTCGGGATAAGCGCTTATATGAGTGAGAATATCTTCTTTTGCCACTCTATGCCCAACCGCACCTTGAGTAATTACACGACTAATTTCTTTAAGAATGAATATCTTTTCGGTGCTATTTTTTGATAGGAAAATTTTATTCTCTAAAAAGTAGTTTATCAATTCGAGGCAAAGCAATTGGTTGTTCAGCTCAAGGGTTTTTACTTCTTGTTTTAGCTTGTAATAAATCTGCAACCAAAATGGCGTTTTAAACTGGGTTAACAAACCATGATGCAAATCGTTTTCTGTAATTGATTTCCCTTCTATTTTGCTTAGCGTATATAAAACTTCTTCTTGGTTAAGCGCCGGAACGCTAGTGTTTTTATCCTCATCAAAGAACAAACCTTTGTACCAAGCATTATTTAAAAAAGCCGAACCAGTGATTGCAGGCTGTAAATTAACCCAATTGTTAACCCTTAGTCCAATAACAACCTTAATGAAATTGCTGTGTTGTATGCTGTGCAATAAATCAATGAAGATTTTAAAATATTTATCTACAGATAAATATTGGTCGATACCATCGATGATAATAACGATACGACCTTTGCACTGTTTAGGATGCTTTAAGAAATATGCAATTAGCTCACTTATGCCCGAAAATTTAAACTCTTTTAAAAACCAATCTTTCAGCGATAAACCATTCTGAATGATATCGATAATCGTTCCTGAATTGATTAATAGTACAATGTCGGATTTGTAAGGTGCATTTTCATTGTAAAAAAAATGCTCTACTAAGTGGGCGATTAATATAGATTTTCCTTGACCAGGTTGGGCACTTATGGTTGTAAACTGGTAGTCGTTTTTAAGAAAGTAATCGAAATCGCTGTAAAGAAAATTCCGCTTTGCGGTGGCATTGAAAGGTACTCCTGAACTATTTTTTTTCGCGATTAATGAAATATCGGTTATGGCCTGGGTTCTGATTTTTAGTCCTTGCCAAACATCGTCTACATCTGGTACTTCGTTTTCTTTTTCTTTACAAAAGGCTTCCCAATCAGAAAAACCAACATATTGAGATAAACTATTTAATGTGAACAGGGAAAATTTATGCAAAGTTTGGGCAAAGCCAAAAAAACGTTTAACGGTAGTTTCGCTGACGTAGTTCTTAGTTTCTTTGAAAATTAGCTCAGAAATAGTCTTACAATGCGCCGGATCAATATTTCTGAGTCCAGATTTTATAAGAACGAATTTCTTTAATTGAGAGAGCAATTCGTTTGTATTCATTAAATAGAGGATGATAATGCTAATGTCATCAAAATTATGCAATAGCCGAAATGATTTTAGGTAACAAATATCCTATGAACAAAATGAACGGATGAAAACGCCTTTTAATGAATAATAATGGATAAAACTTAATGATTGTAACTAGCGTAGATTTGAAAAGTAGAATAAGAAACACTCCATAGAGGGATAAAAAAGCTCATTCTCTAGAAACAAAAATCAAACCTAATAACGCCTGATATGATGAAAAACTCTACTTTTTTTTCCAGCTTTGGGAAACTCATTATTATCCAAATTTTTCTTGTAGCTGTTTTTATAACGATATCGGTTCTGAAATCGTATGCTCAAACTAAAGTATATGCCAATTCTGTCAGTTCGGTTTCGCCGAATGGAATGTCGAGTTTATTGGGTTGCGGGCTTTCGCCGTGTTATAATACACCAACTGTTGATGACCCAAACAATGCCATAACGGCTGATGAAACAACTTTTGCAACGGTAAAATCATCTGGCGGTTTAGCTGTTGGCATTGGTGCATATGCTGGAGAGATTGAATTGCAGTTTCCAAGCACATTACCTGCTGGTACAACATCTTATATCAGAATTGATGCAGACCCAACACTATTGAACCAATTATTAGGTGGGAATTTAGGCGGGTTGTTAAGTAGTGTAGTAGGTGGAGTTGCCTTAGGTAATCATTCTATTGATGTTGGTGCAAGAAATTCGAGTGGCGTTACAGTTTTATCAGGCAGCACTGTTAATGGTTTTACTAGTTCTAACTTGCGTTTGGTAAGGGATGCAAACGGATATTTTTATGTTGCGATAAGACCAACTCAAGATTATAATAAAGTTTTTGTTAGGGATGTTACCAGTGCGCTTTTATTGGGTACATTGAACAATACAAAGGTTTACCACGCATTTTACACTTCTGGTATTGATGCCTGTGCACAAACTTTTGCAACAGGTTTTGAAGGTAATGGCTTAACGCTCGATTTATTAGGTTTAGGGAAAGCAGGTGTTACCAACCCAAGTTTTGCAATTGATGCCAACCGCGATAATTATTCGGAGTTGAGTTTGGGGGCTTTAGGTGTTGCAGGTTCTATCAGTCAGAATTTTTATTTTAATACTGCATCTAACGTAGGTGATGAAATTAATTTAAGAATCGGGGCTTCGGGTAACTTGGTTAATGCAGGTGTTTTAAGCAGGCTCACTGTAACTGCCTTTAATGGAAATAATCAGGTTTTTAGTCAATCGGCTGGAAATGTATTAAGTGTTGATTTGTTAAATGCTTTGGGTAGTGGACAGCCTATAACTATTCCTTTTGCCCCAGGAGTAGCATTCGACAGGGTTCAGGTAACGTTATCATCCTTATTAAATGTTAACCTTACACAAACTATTTTAATCTATGGCTTAACACGTTCAGCTGCAAGACCAACCTTTACCGCACCAAGTTCAAATGCTGTAAATGCTTGTTTTGGAGCAACGGCAAGCTTATCTGCAACAACCTTAAATACTAATGATTTACGTTGGTACGATGTGCCTGAAGGCGGAACGGTTTTAGCCACAACCGCATTTAATGGTATTTTTACAACTCCAGCTTTAACGGCAAATAAAATCTACTATGTTGCCGCTAGAAGACTTAACTGTACAGAAGAGTCTGTTCGGGTGCCGATTTCTATTACCGTTAATCCGCAGATTGTATTTAATACAACATTATTATCAAACGGAACCGTTGGATTTCAATACAGCAAACAAATTGATTTAGCTACTGGCGGAACACCAACATTTACTTATGCTTTGGCAAGTGGAAATACCTTGCCAGCAGGTTTATCCCTAGGTGCGAATGGAACAATTTCTGGTACACCAACTACTTCGGGAAATTATAACTTTTCGATTTTGGTAACCGATATTCAGGGATGTACGGCAACCGCAACTTACAATTTAATTATCACAGCATCATTGGTTTTAACGCCAGGAAATTTGCCAGATGGTATAACTGGAATTTTGTATCCTCCACAAACTATACCAGCGGCAACAGGTGGAACAGAACCGTATGTTTACTCGGCAATTAATCTTCCTCTGGGTTTAACTTTCGACCCAACGAACCGTCAAATTACAGGTACACCGACCACAATTGGTACTTATACTGTTCCGGTTACGGTTACAGATGCAAATGGTAATTCGGTAACCTCTGGATATGTTATCAGGGTTATTAATCCACTGGTTTTGCCTTCGGCTACTTTAGCTAATGGGGTAACTGGAAGAGTTTATACTCCGCAAATCATCCCATCAGCAACTGGTGGGGTAGGGCCATATACTTACTCTGCAACTGGTCTTCCAACAGGTTTAACATTTAATCCTGCTACAAGAGAAATTGTTGGTACGCCAACAGTTAGTGGGACTTACACCGTTCCAGTTACAGTTACCGATGCTGAAGGTAGAACCATTACAACTAATTATACAATCGTAGTTACCGACCCGCTTGTGTTGCCAGCTGCGGCATTGGCTAGCGGTACAGTTGGCTCAGGTTATCCTTTACAAACTATTCCATCTGCTACAGGCGGTGTTGGAACTTATACTTATGTTGCCACAGGATTGCCTCCGGGTTTAACATTTAATCCAACTACCAGGGAGATTACCGGAACACCAACACAAGCAGGTAACTATGCTGTTTCGGTTACAGTAACAGATTCACAGGGCAATACGGCAAATAATACCTACCCAATAAGTGTAATTGGCGTATTAACTTTACCTACAGCTTCGTTACCAAATGGAACAGTTGGCGTTGGCTATCCGACACAAACCTTACCAGGAGTTACCGGAGGAACACCACCATACAGTTATATCGCTTCAAATTTACCTCCCGGATTAACTTTTAACACGTCGACAAGAGAAATTTCTGGTACACCAACGCTTGGCGGAACATTTGTAGTTTCCCTAACTGCAACAGATGCAACGGGTAATATTGTAAATTCAGATTACAGTATCCTGGTAAATGTAAATCAGCCGATTGTGGCTAGTGTTTCAGCATGTGCCGGAAGCACAGCTACCTTGAATGTTAGTAATCTTCAGGCTGGTGTAACTTACAATTGGTATGCATCAACAGGAAATGCACCTTTAGTAACGAACAATAACGGAGTATTTACCACACCTATACTTACTTCAAATACAACTTTTTATGTAGAGGCTATTTCTGGTACTGCTATCAGCGCAAGAACAGCCGTAAATGTAACCATCAATCCAGATGCAAATCTGGCTGTTGTAACTACAAATAATCAAGTTATTAACGCAGGACAAACCACTACCTTGAGCGCCACTGCAGATGCGGGGAACACAATAAGTTGGTTTGCTGCCCCAACCGGCGGAACTGCATTGGCAACAGGCTCAAGCTTTACCACGCCTGCATTAACTACCACCACAACTTTTTATGTTGAAACTGTAAATGCAAGTGGTTGTGCAAGCCTAACTCGTGTTCCTGTAACCGTAACCGTAATCACTGGCGGTGGAAATACAGATTGTAATGCTGCTGGTACTCAAAATTCGGGTATTACAGGTATTTGTATTTTATGCGGAATTACTGGTGCAGGAAATTCAACGGATGCTAATCCAAGCAATTTTACCAGAATAACATTAGCGGTTGGTGCACTATCTACAGGCTATCAACAGTTAATATTTAATTCTGCAGGTACCGCAACGGATAGCGTACGATTAGATTTAGGCTTACCTACTGGATTATTGGATTTATCGCTTTTAGGCAACATTACCGTAAACGTGATGAACGGCACAACTGTTGTAAATAGTTATCCGTTAAATTCTTCATTATTAAGATTATCTCTTTTAGGAGGAAGTCGTTTTCAAGCTACTTTACCAACAACGGGAGCTTTCGATAGAGTTGAAGTTAGGCTTGGCGGCTTAGTTTCGGCAATAACCAGTCTGGATATTTACGGTGCAACGATTGTGTACCCATCGCCAACAATAACGAGTGGCACACAAACTGTTTGTTCGGGCGCAATTGTTAACTTATCGGCAACTGCAAATGCTGGTACTACACTACGTTGGTACGATGCACCAACTGGCGGAACACTTTTGGCTAGCGGTGAAACATTTACCACACCAGCACTTACCACAACTACAACATATTATATCGAAGTAAGTAGAGGCACTTGCCCAAATCCGATAAGAATTCCAGTTGTGGTAACAGTTGTTCCAGCTATAACCACTCCGGTTTTAGCACCAATTGCGAATGCCTGCATAGGTTCATCAGCAACACTTTCAGTTAGTAATCCTGATCCAACCTTAACTTATAACTGGTATGCGGCCAGTACAGGTGGAACGCCAATATTCACAGGCAGCGTTTTTACAACTCCAGTTTTAACTTCAAATATTACTTATTATTTAGAAGCGGCCAATGGAAGTTGTGTAAGCAGTAGCAGAGTAGCCGCTGTTATTACTGCTAATCCAACTCCGGCAATTCCTGTTGTAGCTGCATCTTCTTTATCTGTTCCATCAGGTCAAACTGCTACCATTACGGCAACATCTACGGATGCAAACGTAACTTTTAATTGGTATGATAGTGCTAATGCAACAAGTCCGATATTTACAGGCGCAACTTTTGTAACGCCTCCAATTACTGCAACTACAAGTTTTTACGTAGAAAGTATATCTGCAAGTGGTTGCCCATCTGCAAGCAGGGTACAAGTTACCATAACCGTAAGTGGACCAGGCACACCAGTTATTGTACCATGCGAGGCCGCTTCTACCCAAAGCAATGGTGTTTCTGGAATTGCTATCGGCGCAGGTGTTATCAATCCTAATCTTGCGATTGATAACGATGCGCAAACTGCATCAACTTTAGTAATGCCTTTAGGAATTACAGGTGCATCAGTTTATCAGAATTTATCATTTCCTGGAGCTTCGAGAGCAGGTGATACTTTAAAAGTTTTAATATCATCTCCTGGAAGATTATTATCAGTAGGCTTATTGAGCAATGTTCAAATTACAACATACTTAAATGGGGTATCAAATAACGATGCAGTTAGTTTAAACAACAGTTTGCTTAATGTTCAGCTTTTAAGTGGAAATACTCAAGCATTAATTACCTTAATACCAACAGCAAGTTTTGATGGTGCAGAGTTGCGCATAAATTCTGGCGTTGCAAGTGCGTTATCATCAATCAATTTAAATTACATGCAACGTGCTTTAAAAGCACCAGAAGTTGCATCATCAAGTGTTGCCATTTGCTCTGGAGCTACAGCAACCTTACAAGTTGCAAATCCGGTTACAGGTTTAGTTTACAGGTGGTTTGATGTAAATGGAACTACTTTAGCGGATGGAGTTTCATACACTACGCCAAACTTAACCGCTGATGCACAATATTTTGTTGCGATTGTTACCTCAACAGGTTGCGTAAGTGCAAAAACAGCCGTAAATGTTACAATTTCTGCTCCTCCTGTTCTTCCTGAATTATTAGCGCCAATCATTAATGCTTGTACTACGGGTCAGATTATATTACAAGTTAAAAACCCAGTACCAGGCATAACCTACAGATGGTTTACTGTTGGTAATGTTTCTGCTGGTCCAGACGGATCATCATTAACCGTATCGCCATCAAATACAACTTATACTGTAGAAGCGGTAAATAGCTGCGGTACAGTATCGGCTAGGGCTACGGCAACAATAACAACAGGTACTACTCCAGATGCGCCAATAGTTTCGCCAACTTCCGTAACAATTGTAGCAGGAAATACCGCCACTTTAACAGCAACATCATCAATTGTTGGAAGTACTATAACTTGGTATAGCGATGCAACCCTTACAATTCCAGTAGCTACCGGAAACGTATTTACTACACCAGTTTTAACTTCGAACACTACATATTATGTTAGAAATGAAACAGGAGTATGTGGAAATTCGACACCGGTTGCAGTTGTTGTGAATGTAATTCCGGCAACGCCAGGTACAACAGAATGCGGAACTGCAAGTGTAGCATTAGCCGATGGTATCTCTGGGATAACAGTTGGTGCAGGTGTTTCAAATCCAGCCGCTGCGGTTGACACCGATATAAACTCAGCCTCTACCTTATTTATTACAGCAGGTGTAGCAAACGCATATGTTTATCAAAGAGTTGGTTTTACTGGCGGATTATCAAATATTGGTGATACACTTCGTATTAAAATATCTTCGCCAGTTAATTTATTAAGTGCTTCGGTTTTACCAAGTATTACATTAACCACTTATAATAATTTAACCAGCAATGCTGATGAAGTGAACTTAAGCAGCCAATTTATCCAATTGGATTTAGTTTCAGATGGGAGCGAGGCTACTTTAAGTTTTATCCCAACAAAACAATTCAGCGGTGCTGAAATTAGGTTATATTCTGGATTAGTAGGTGCACTAACTTCTGTAAATCTTAATTATGCCCGTCGACTCATAACATCTCCTGAAGTAAGTTCTACAACGGCAAGTGCATGTTTTGGTTCATCAGCTGTGCTGAGTGTAAATAATCCAAAACCAAATATAACTTATAGATGGTACGAAGGAACTACATTCCAAACTACTGGCACAACTTTCTTAACGGATGCAACTTTAGCCATCGGAAACCATACTTTCTCGGTAAGCGCTGTGGATGCGAACGGTTGTGAAAGTCCAAAGGTTGAAGTTATTGTGACTATTACAGCGCCGCCTGTGGTTCCGGTTATTGCATCGGCAAATCCGGCTAGTGTTTGTGTAAATAACTCAACAACAATTAATGTACAACCTGTTGCCGGCGTAATTTATAATTGGTACGATGCTGCAACTGGCGGTAATCTTTTAGTAAGCAATAGTACAAGTTTCACAACTTCTACAAGCTTATTGCCTGGTGTTTACAGCTACTATGTTGAAGCTGCTTCAATTTCAGGTTGTGCAAATGCAACAAGAACATTGGTAACTGTAACGGTAAATCAAAATGCATTGGCAAGTGATATCACAGTTACCGGTAATACATTACTTTGTAATGCCGGAATAACGATGTTAACAGCAAGTAGCACTACGGTTTTAAATCCAATATTTACCTGGTATAGTGATGCTGCGTTAACCAATCAAGTAGCTACTGGCAGCACGTTTACTACACCACAAATAAATGCTGCCACAACTTATTATGTTACGGTAAGTGGTTCAAATCGTTGCGTAAATAGCGTTGGAAATGCTGCCGTAGTAAACATTACTATCAATCCATCTTCAACTGCTGCGGACATAAATGTTGCGGGTAATAACTCAATTTGTTCGGGTTCATCTGCAAGTTTAACAGCAAGCAGCACAACGGTATTAAATCCGGTGTTTACCTGGTATAATGATGCAGCCTTAACAAGTGTAGCATTTACGGGGGCAACATTTAATACCGCTTTATTATCTGCCGAGACTACATTTTATGTTACGGTAAAAGGAACTAATAAATGTGAAAATGCACCTGCCGATGCGAGAGCAATAACTGTAAGAGTTAATCGTATTTCAACAGCTGCTGATATTAACATTACTGGTGCAAACAGCATTTGTAGCAATGTTGCTGCTTCATTATCGGCATCATCTACAACTGTAACCAACCCGGTGTTTACCTGGTATAACGATGCAGCATTAACAAGCGTAGCTTTTGTTGGCTCATCATTCACAACTGCGCCGTTAACCGCTAACACAACTTACTATGTAACTGTTAAGGGTGATAATAGCTGTGAAAACACTACAGGCAATGCGGCAGTAGTTACTGTTACGGTTAAAGCTTATGCTACAGCAGCAGATATCACCGTAAATAATGCAAATATCTGTTCGGGTAATTCTACAACATTAATGGCTTCTAGTTTGACCGTTTTACAACCTGTATTTACTTGGTATAGCGATGCATCTTTAACTATTCCTGTTTTTACCGGACCAACTTATAACTTAACTTCAGTAACCTCTACAACAACATTCTATGTTACAGTTAAAGGAAGCAATAAGTGTGAAAATAGCGCTGCAGATGCAAAAGCCGTAACCGTAACGGTAAATCCTTTGGCAACTACAACCGATATTATTGCAACTGGAACGACAGCTGTTTGTGCAGGAACTTCAACCGTTCTTACGGCCAGCAGTACAACGGTTACGAATCCTATATTTACTTGGTATAGTGATGCGGCATTAACAAATATTTCCTTTGTAGGTGCAATATTTACAACACCTGTATTAAATGCAAATGCAACTTATTATGTAACAGTTAAAGGCGATAATAAATGCGAAAATGCTGCGGGAAGTGCGAGAGTTATTGCCATTACCATAAGTCCTGTTCCAGCAAGCCCAGTAATTTCTAGTGCAGGTACAACCATCTGCGCTGGTGATGCAACAACTTTAACGGTTCAAAATCCGCAAAGCGGGATAACTTACCAATGGTACAATAGTGCAACCGGAGGTAATCTTTTATTTACTGGTACATCGTACACTACAACAGTTCTTACTACTAATACAACCTATTTTGTTCAGGCAGTTGGCGCAGCAGGTTGCGCTAACGCTACAGGCAGGACAATGGTTACGGTTACTGTGAATACTCGTCCTGGAACAACATCTGTTGCCTCATCTGCAGTTAATGTTTGCTCAGGAAGCTCGGCAACATTAAACGTTACAAATGTTCAGGCTAATTATACTTACAACTGGTATACTGTACCTACAGGTGGAAGTATTGTAGGTTCTGGAGCTAATTTTAATACGGGTGCACTTACAGCAAACACAATTTTTTATGTAGAATCTGTTTCAGGAACATGCGTTTCATCAACGAGAACACAGGTAAATGTAACGGTGCTTCCGGTTCCGTTAGCTCCGGCGCAAGCAATTGCAGCTAGTAATATAATTTGTTCAGGCAGTACAGCAACCTTAAGTGTTGCAAATCCTGACCCAACCTTAACCTATAATTGGTTTACTGCAAGCTCTGGTGGTACTTCAATTGGTCAAGGAACAACAATAACTACTCCTGCAATTACAGCTACCACAATATTTTATGTAGAAAGTACGAATGCTTCGGGTTGTTCAAGTGCTACTCGTACACCAATCACAATTACTGTTCTTCCAGTACTATCTGCTCCAATAATTAGAGTAGAAAGTACAACAAGCAGCAGCGTAATTTTTGAATGGAATAATGTTACAGGTGCAACCGGTTATGAAATATCATTAAACAATGGAACTACATGGCAGCAACCATCAGAAGGCGCTAATGCCAATAGGCACGTTGTTTCTGGTTTAATGCCAGACCAAAGTGTAACAATTGTGGTTAGGGCAACCGGACAAATCGCTTGTCAAACCAGTGCAAATTCTACAGCATTAACGGCTAAGGCTGCAAATCCATTAGGAAATGATGTTTACGTTCCGAACGCTTTTACGCCAAACAATGATGGTAAAAACGACATATTCTTGGTTTATGGAACAACCATAGCATCGGTAAAAATGAATATTTATACCCAGTGGGGACAGCTGATTTTTCAAGTTGATTCTACTACGACAGGGTGGGACGGAACTTTCAGAGGTGTTCCGCAACCAAGTGGGGTTTACGTTTACATGATTGAGGTCATTTCTACGGATGGAACCAAAGTGATGAAAAAAGGAACGGTAACATTAATCAGATAGCCAAATAATTAAAGATAAAATACAGATACCATGAAAATATTCTCATCAGTTAAATTATATATTGTCGTTTTTACTTTGTGTGTTTTTACTTCAAAGTTAAATGCACAGACAGATCCACATTTTTCGCAATATTATGCTTATCCACTTTGGTTAAATCCTGCACTAACTGGTGTTATTGATGGCGATTATCGAGCATCCCTAAATATTAAGGAACAATGGGGCGCAATTTCGAGTAATTTTTTAACCGCCGGAGCATCATTTGATGTTGCACCAACCAAAAATTTTGCATTTGGCGCAACTATTTTAAATCAAAGGGCGGGTGAATTAGATTTTAATTATCTAACGGCCTTGGTTTCGGGTTCTTACCGATTACGCTTTGGAATTGAAGGTTTACAAATGATTAGTTTTGGCTTGCAGGCAGGTTTTGTAAATCGAAGTTTCGATCTCTCTAAGGCTCGTTTTGGTAGTCAGTTTGATCCTTTAGGTGGCTTCAGTGGTGGAATTAATGATGAAACACTTGCTTCTACTTCCTCATTTGTTCCCGATATAAATGCAGGTGTAATGTATTTCGATGGAAATCCTAATCAAAACGTTAATGTATTTGCTGGTTTTAGCGCGGCACACTTAAATCGCCCTATCGAACGCTTTTCTGGTAACAGTATACGTACGCCAATTCGTTTTACAGCACATGGCGGTGCAAGGATAAGAGCCTCAGAAGTTTTCGATGTTGTGCCTAATGCATTAGTTATGTATCAGGGAAATACTCACGAAATATCTTTGGGCGGTTATGGTCAATTAATGATTAATAATCAATCCAACATTCTTTTCGGCGGAAACTATCGTATAAAAGATGCGGCAATTGCATTTGTTGGTTTGCAATTTAAAAATATGGTTTTTGGTTTGAGTTATGACATTAATACGTCTACATTTCAACGTGCATCAAATAGTAATGGTGGTTTAGAATTGTCTATTTCACTAATTGGCAGAAACGGAATTATTGGTCCGAACTTCTTTTGTCCTCGTTTATAAGAAAAATATGAAAAAATTAATTATTCCTCTCCTTGTTTTATTTACCTGCTTAAGTGTTGATGCTCAGTATGTAGTTAACTATAAGAAAGTTGCAGATGCTTATTTTCAAAATAAGGATTATTATGCAGCTTCAACATTTTATAAAAAGGCATTAAAAATTACTTCTGATAGTAGCCAGATTGTGCTTCCATATACAAAAGATAACAAGCAAAACATTAAGGATAATGTGATAGAAGATTATGAAGGCTCTTTATACAATTTGGCAGAATCAAGCCGTTTGTACCGCAACTTTTCAGAAGCAGAAAAGTATTACGCTGTGGTAAGTACTTTTGATAAGCCTAAGTATAAAAATGCTTTATTTTATTATGCTGAGAGTTTAAGAGCAAATAAAAAATTTTCCCAGGCAATTACCGCTTTTGAACACTTTATCGCTAAACATAAAACAGATGTTTTGGTAAAAGCGGCTAATCTGGAAATTTTATCCTGTAAATATGCAATTATAGAAATGCGTTATCCGCGAATGTTACAGATAAATAAAGTGCCCGAAAAAGTAAACGGCTTAGGTTCTAACTATGCAGCTGTAAAAACTAGCGATGGTTTTTTCTATACATCTTCAAGACCGATTTCAGTTGCTGGTAAGCCTGATGTGATAAAAACGATTAAAGGCGAAACCGTTGTAACCACCAAAGCGAATCCTTTTATAAACAATATTTATATCGCTAAAGATGAATTGACGGCGAGTGAAATCTCTGTTAAAACCCTCGAATTAAATTTACCCAAAGAGATGGAAACGGCCGCAATTAGTTTTAATCCTGATGGTTCGGTAGCCTACTTTACAGCGTGGAAAGACAAGGAAAAATATGCCATTTATCAATCTAAAAAGATTGATGGTAAATGGTCAAACCCGGTTTCATTAGGTTTACAAGTTAATGATAAGGATTTTAATTCTGCCCAACCATTCGTTACTTCAGACGGTAAATTCTTAATTTTTTCTTCTGATAGAAGCGGTGGATTTGGAAAGTATGATTTATGGTATGCTTCTATCCGAGCCGATGGCTCAGTTGGGCAACCTGTAAATTTGGGTCCGGTAATTAATACTGAGGCTGATGAAAAGGCACCATACTATAATACCCAAACAAAGAAATTGCTTTTCAGTACAGATGGGCGAGTAGGTTTTGGTGGCTTCGATTTTTTTGAATCGGATGGCGATTTCGTACATTGGACAAAGCCTGAAAACATGGGATACCCTTTCAATTCATCAAAAGAAGATGTTTATTTTACGGCAACGAATGCCGATGGAAGTAAGGGTTACATCAGTTCTGATAGGGAATCGGCTTGTTGTTTGGAGATATTTGAGATAAAAAGAGAATTTATTTCCATTAGTGGAATCATAACTGATTGTAAAACAAAGCAACCACTCGGAGGTGCACTGGTTAAAATGACCGACCCGGATAGTGAGAAACATGTATTTACTGATGCTGCGGGTAAATACGAATTTAAAATTGATAGCAGACGTCCCGTTAAATTACATATCTCTAAGGATAACTATTTTGCGTTGAATAAAAATTACACTTACGAGGAAGTCGCAAAAGCAGATACTTTACTGTATGCCGATTATTGCCTCAATTCGTTCAAAATTAATGTTCCGATAGTTCTGGAGAATATTTATTACGAATTTAACAGTGCTGAACTTACGGCATCATCGCAACAAACGTTGAATGCCTTAGTTGCCATTATGGAAGATAATCCTGAAATGGAAATCGAACTGGGGGCACACACAGATGATATTGGAACGGATGAATACAATCAAGATTTATCAGAAAGAAGGGCGAAATCATGCTTAAATTATCTGGTGAGTAAGAATATTGCAGAGAGTCGTATGTCATCAAAAGGATATGGTGAGGGTATCCCAATTGCTCCCAACAAATTAAAAAATGGTAAAGATAACCCTGAAGGTAGAGCCAAAAACAGGCGTACAGAATTTAAGGTGACAAAGAAATAATTTTCAGTTTAATGTTGGTTTGGTTGAGGCAGGATTTTTTAATTCTGCCTTTTTTATTTTTTTACTCAAATAAGTTGTTAGATGTATTTTAAATTATACGAATTAATTATACAAAATTTCATATAATTGCTAACTTATTATTTGTAAAACGCACACAATCAACCCTAATGCTTAGAAGAGGCAAAATAACATCTATTAATAATGATGGTTCTGGAATAATTACAGACGAAAATGAACAGGAAATTCCTTTTACATTAGGTGATACCTTTTATTATAATATAAAAGGGGTGGATGTGAAATTTGATATCAAATTAACAGATAGCGGGCTTGTTGCTGTTGATGTGCAACTCGCTACGGAAGAATAAATTAAACGTTTTCTTTTTGGAATAGTGCCGGTATCGTTTTAAAAATGAGTTTAATATCATTTTTAAAACTTTGTTGCTGTGCGTAAGTATTATCAAGCATTAAACGTTCGTCTTCACTCATTTCGCCTTTACCACGTTTTTCTACTTGCCATAATCCAGTAATTCCCGCAGGTGCAGCAAAGCGAAGCACGTACTTATCGGTTGTAAGCTTTTCTGCTTCATAAAGTGGCAGAGGTCGGTTTCCTACAATACTCATATCGCCAATAATTACATTCCATAGCTGCGGAAGTTCATCAATACTTGTATTTCTGATAAAATTTCCAACCTTGGTAATTCTTGGGTCGTTCTTTATCTTGAAAAAAGCAGAACCAGAGCTGGCTTGCTTAGAGTATTTGAAATCTTTTTCGCACCATTGGATATTATCGGCATAAAGCGGGTACTGACATTTGCCATCTGCTGCACACTGATTACACAAACTCTCTCTAACGGTTGTGTTTTCTTCAACTTTCGAAGCAGAATCTATATTATATTGGTTCAAGTGTTTTAAATCTTTAATTCGTTGGTCTGCGTTTACAAACATCGAACGGAATTTATAGAATTTAAAAACTTTAAAACCTGTACCTGCCCTAAGCGAATAATAAAATACTGGTCCTTTAGATTCCAGCTTGATTAAAATATAAATAATTAAAAATAATGGCGATAGAAAGAAAAGCGCCATACTTGCAAAAAACACATCGAATACGCGTTTTGCGAAACCAATATTTTTAATTGGCGGAACATCAGATTTAATACTGTCTTTAAGTTCGTTCCAATTATCCATCAAGAAATTGATACGCTTCTCAATTCTTTGTACTTTCAATGGTACTCTGAAAACATCAGAAATTCCGGCTGATAATGCTAATTTTCTTAAATTTGGATTGAAGTAATTTACCACCAAAAAAAATGGAACTACTGGTAAATCCTTTTTCTTTAGCGTTTCTACAAGTGCTAATCCGGCAGGTGCCATAATTTCACTGTAAGATATTATGGCAGTAATATTTAAATTCTGGTCGTTCCACGCCGAAGCCATTTTCATTCCATTATCGAAATGAATAAGTTCTTTATCTCCAAAATCGCAATTTGCAAACATATCGGCAAAAGCACTTTCGAAGCCAACTAAGGCAATTATTGGTTTTCCAGGCGGAGCGTAAATTCCTTCACTCATATTATTATGCACTCAACTTACCCATTCTTCTTAATACCACTCTAATTCTGGCTTCTAATTCGGCCGGATTAAAAGGTTTAACAACAAAATCATCAGCGCCTGCATCAAGGCATTTTATTCTTTTATCAGAACTTTCTTCGCCAGAAAGTATTAAAATAGGAACAGAATTAAAGAAATCGCTAACTTTTACCTGTTCAATCAATTCTAAACCATTAAGCTTTGGAGTATTTAAATCGGCAATTATTAAATCTGGAATATTTCCATTTTGCATAAATGCCAAAGCATCCATTCCGTTCGATCGTGTTTCAATTTCGTATGCCGAACTCAAAATTTCCTCCAGTATTGCCTGCATAAAAACGTCATCTTCAACGATTAATATTTTTATTGTTCTGGAACCTGATAAACTCATTTTTAGATTGTATAGTTTAAAACCTCAGTGTTTAATACGTAAATACTGAGTATAGGGTTTTAGTTATTAATGATTTTTTTTAAGGCCAAAAATCTGCAAACATGGTAAAAGCTTATAACTATGCTTGTTTAAGTAAATAGAATGGCGGCTTAATTTAGATAGAGCAATTTATTTTTATTCTATAATTATTAATTTCTGATTAAGTTTAATTGAACATCATCATAAATAAAGTACTCAAATTGCTATAAACATCTGAAACAATGATTGTAAGCTATGTATTCAGGTAACTATAGTTTTAGGTATAATAGGGCGATGTTATAGTGCAATAATAAAGAAATCCTGATGAAATATCAATCAATTTCAAATCAAAATATTTTGCAGAAATAATTTTTTGATGAAAACCAATAAAACAAGACTAATCGGGTAATTTCTAGCTTGTTTGTTATGTTTTTTTTGACAAAAGCCTAAAAACCATATTTTCAGTATTAATTCGAATGTAAAAAATGCTTCAGCGGTAATTTTTTTGTTTTTAAAGCCATATATTTAATCTTTTAATTTTTTTGTGAGGTAAAACCACCATCCTTGTTTTTGCCTGACTTTTTAATTAAAATACCCTATTAAAAACGCTCTAATAAAATTGTTGAAAAGCATGATTTCATCCCTTTTTTCATTTAATAAAGATCAGCTCAACAGGCTATTTCCTTATCATATTTTTATAAATAAAGATTTAACTATACAGGCATGTGGTAGCGGTCTTACCTCTTTAAATCAAAATCTTATAGGCCAATCTTTCACTCAAAATTTTATCGTTAATGATAAAAATCTGCAAGAAGTAAATTTTGAAGATTTAAAACTCTACTCAGATCAGCTATTAAATGTAAAATCGATATTCAACCTTAATAAAATAATTAATGGTTATTTAGAATTTTTTGATGGCAACGAATTGCTGCTATTTACTGGGAATTCTATTAGCGAAGCAAAGCCAGTTGACAACGAGGTTAAATTTACTACAAAAGAGCAAAGAGAACAGCTTTTAATTTTATCGCAAATTGCCGAGGTAAATACGAATACAGTAATTATTACAGATGGCAATGATATTATAACCTGGGTAAACCAAAGTTTTACTAATATGACAGGTTATTCTTTTGATGAAGCCATTGGAAGGAAACCCGAATTTCTTTTACACGGGCCAGCAACGAGCCAAACAACTCTAGATTATCTAAATAAACAAGTTTCGAGAGGCGAATCCTTCAGCGCTGATATCTACAATTACGCAAAATCCGGAAAACCTTATTGGGCTCGTATTAAGGGGCAACCGATAAATAACCAAAATGGCAATTTGACTGGTTTTTTTGCTTTAATAGAAGATATTACAGTCGAAAAGGCTGCTCAAGAATTACTAAAAGAATCTGAAAACAGGTTTAGGCTTGCTTTGGAAAAAATTGGTAATGTTTGGGAGCATGACTTTATCACTGGTAAAACTTTTTTCTCCAAAACGAATAACGATTTTTGGGGCTACACAGATAATGAGTTAGAGGAAAGCGAATCGAATTGGTGGGATAGGGTGCACAAAGATGATTTTCACCTTTTGGTTGATAATTTTAAAAAATATCGCCGCGGAAGAATTGATTCTCATAATGAAGAATATCGTATTCTACATAAAAACGGCGAAATCAAGTGGGTTTTAGACCGTGGTGTTGTTATCGAAAAAGACGAAAACGGCCGACCACTCCGTGTTGTTGGTACGCATACGGATATAACGCCGATTAAAAGAACAGAACAAGAACTTGAGCAAAGGGTTAAACAGTTTAAATCGCTTTCAGAAAATATTCCTGGTGTAATTTACGAGTATGAGTACCGCGAAGATGGTACGGATGGCTTACGATATATAAGTCCGGCAATTGAACGTGTTTTTGGAATTACCGCTGATGATTTCTGGAATTTAAAGTACATAACGCCTAAAGATCAGGAAAGAATTAATGAGAAGCAGCAGCATAGTAGAAATACGCTTGAATCATTTTATGATGAAACTGAAATTACGATACCAGGTTTAAGCGCCCGATGGTATGCTGTTCACTCTTCTTATTCTTACACCGACCCTGACAACAATGCGAAGGTATTTACAGGCTTTATGTCGGATATTACCGAACGCAAAGGTGTTGAGGAATCTTTAAGGGTTAATGAGGAAAAATACCGAAGCATTTTGGCTAATATGAAACTTGGCCTGCTCGAAATTGATAACGCCGGACATATAACTTACGCGAATAATAGTTTTTGTTATATGAGCGGTTATGCCATGCCAGAGTTAATTGGTAAAAGTGCATCCGAATTATTTTTACCTGCCGGAAAATCAGAAAGCGAAAAAGAAAAATGGAAAAGCATTGAAAAAGGTTTAGCCGATGCTTATGAAGTAGAAACTCAAGATAAAAAAGGGAATACCAAATGGTGGCTAAGTAGTGGTGCACCAAGATATAATGATAAGGCTGAGCTTGCAGGTTCTATTGGTATTCACTTGGATATTACCGATAAAAAGAATCAGGAATTAGAATTGGTTGATGCCAGAGTAGAGGCGGAGCAGTCTGCACAATCTAAAGAAACTTTCTTGGCCAATATGAGCCACGAGATTAGAACGCCAATGAATGCCATTATGAGTATGGCAAATCAGCTGGCTAAAACTAATTTGGAGCCGCAACAGGAATTTTATCTTGAAACCATACACACGGCCTCAAAAAATTTATTAGTTATTATTAACGATGTTTTAGACCTTTCAAAAATTGATGCAGGAAAGCTAAGTCTCGAAAATATTGGCTTTAATTTAATCGATGTGTTGCAAAATGCAATGCAGGTAATCACCCACAAAGGAGAAGAAAAGGGCTTAGACCTAAATAACTTCCACTTTGATGGTAATATTGCAAAGGTTTTAATTGGAGATCCTTATCGCTTAAATCAGGTATTATTAAATTTAATGACTAATGCAGTTAAGTTTACCGAGAAAGGTTCGGTTGATTTAATATGCAGAGTTATTGCCGATAAGCCAAATTCGCAAGTTATTCATACCTCAGTTGTAGATACAGGAATTGGTATGGAAGCTTCTTTCGTTAAACATCTATTCGAAAAATTTAGTCAGGAGTACGAATCGGTTAGTCGCAAATATGGTGGTACTGGTTTAGGTATGAGCATTTGTAAAGAGTTAATTGAGCAAATGGGTGGCGAAATTTTTGTTGATAGTGTTAAAGGTGTAGGAACAACAATATCATTCGTTATCGAATTTCAAAAAGGTAAATCTGATGATGTACCAGAAAAAGCTGAAACTACTTTTAGTGAAGACTTCTTAATCGGTAAAAAAGTTTTGGTAACTGATGATAATGATTTAAACAGGCTAGTTGCTTCAATTTTGCTTTTAGATTATGGTGCTACCGTTATGGTTGCCGAAAACGGAGAGGTTGCGCTAGATATGATTGAAAAGGAAACTTTTGATGTGATATTGATGGATATTCAAATGCCGGTGATGAATGGATATGACACTACACGTAAAATCCGTAAAATGGGTAACAATATTCCGATTATCGCTTTAACCGCATCGGCAATTAAAGGCGAAAAGGAAAAATGCATAGCAATGGGGATGAACGATTACATCACTAAGCCAATTAATGAAGAAGACTTTTTAAAAACTATAGATAAGTGGATTAAACAAGAAGAAAATAACCAAACAAATTATGAAGTTATGGAAGAAGATACAGAACAAGTTTTATACGATTTGTCTACACTAAGGCAAATTAGTAAAGGGCGTGAAGCTTTTGTTAAGAAAATGGTTGATATGTTTTGCGAGCAAACACCATTATCGGTAAAAGAAATGATTGATGCTTACCATGAAAACGATTTTCAGCAAATGGGTGCAATTGCACATAAATTAAAGCCAAGTATCGATAATTTGAATATCAGCTCTCTGCAAAAAGTAATTCGTGATATTGAAACTATAGGAAAAGAAGGTTTAGATGGTTCATCTCTACCCGGGGCTTTAAGAAATACTGAAGTAACAATTAATAAAGTTACTGCATTGTTAAAAGAAGAGTTTCCAGACGAAAAGGTTGATTAAAAGAAAAACGGGTTAATTTTTATTAACCCGTTTTTTATGTCAAAATATTAGTTGGCTAGTTTGCCAATCGTTTTCAGGTATTCGCTAACCTTTTCTAATACTGTACTTCGGCAGGCTCTAACTGCTGATTTTAAGGTTTCAATGCTTACACCTAAACGCTCAGCCCAATAATTCTGGTCAATCTCATCTGCGATAGCGATATATTCGTCAGTGGGGTTTAAGGCAAATTGTTGATTTATCATATAGCGTCTGGTTTTCTCTTTTCAGAGAAACAATAAACTAAATAATTTGTTTTCAAAAATTTAACTTTTTTTATTATTTAATTTCCGGCTAAAATTTGGTCTATTTTTTCGAGTTCATCCTTACTGAAATTTGTGTTTTCTAATGCTTTTAAGGAATCAGTAATTTGTTCAGCTTTGCTGGCTCCAATTAAAACTGAAGTTACGCGTTCATCCTTCAATAACCAGGCTATTGCCATATGTGCTAGTTTTTGCCCTCTCGATTTTGCAACCTCATTTAGCTTAGAAATTTTAGATAACACCTCTGGAGTTAAGTTATTTTCGTTCAAAAATATGCCGCTTGTTGCAACTCTTGAATCTGCCGGAATACCATGTAAATATTTATCTGTTAGCAAGCCTTGCGCTAAAGGCGAAAAAGGAATACAGCCAACACCATTTTCTTCCAAAACATCCAACAAACCGTCTTCAACCCAACGTTCAAACATCGAATATTTTGGTTGATGAATAATGCAAGGTGTTCCTAAATCTTTTAAAATTTTAAATGCTTTAGCAGCTTCTTCAGCTTGGTAATTTGAAATTCCCACATACAAAGCTTTTCCCTGTTGAACAATTAAGTTTAATGCGGCCATTGTTTCTTCCAAAGGCGTTTCGGGATCAGGTCTGTGGTGATAGAAAATATCAACGTAATCCAGTTTCATCCTTTTTAAACTTTGGTCTAAACTTGAAACTAGATATTTTTTTGAACCCCAATCTCCGTACGGGCCATCCCACATCGTATAACCAGCTTTAGATGATATTACCATTTCATCGCGATAACTTTTAAAGTTATCGTTTAAAATTTTACCGAAATTTTCTTCCGCAGAACCTGGAGGCGGGCCATAATTATTGGCTAAATCGAAATGTGTAATACCCTCGCTAAAAGCTGTGGCTATCAATTTATTGCTGTTTTCGAGCTGATTAACATGCCCAAAGTTGTGCCATAAGCCTAAGGATAATTCAGGAAGTTTTAAGCCACTTTTGCCGCTTCGGCGGTAAGTCATTTTTTCGTATCGGTTAGATAAATCTATATTGCTCATTTGATTTTTGTGATTACAAGAGATGGTTTGAAAAGCCAAAATAAGTTAAATTGACTAAAGATTTAAATGTTTATCTATTTCCGCTTGAGCTCTATAACTGTAATTTCTGGCCATATCCCAATTCTGCCAGAGAAACCAATAAAACCAAATCCGCGGTTAATATTTAAAAACCTGTCGTTTTCTGATTTTAAACCAGCCCAATGTTTGTATCTATATTTTACCGGACTCCATTTAATACCCAAAGCTTCAATCCCGAACTGCATGCCATGTGTGTGCCCTGCAAGTGTTAACTGAATTTTTGATGAGAAATTTTTCACCTGTGCCTCCCAATGTGTCGGATCGTGAGATAGAAGTATTTTGAAATCATCAACGGCAGTTCCGCTTAGTGCTTTCGTTAAATCACCACGTTCTCCAAAACCAATTCCCCAGTTTTCTACTCCTGCTAAAATAATTTTTTCTCCGTTTTTATGAATTTCAATGTGTTCATCCAACAAAAGTTTAAAACCAAGTTCTGCATGGTAATCTTTCAATTGCTGCAAATTATTTCGTTTATCATTTTCGGTTGGCCACTTAATATAATCGCCGTAATCGTGGTTGCCTAAAACGGAAAATTGCCCAAAAGGCGCTTTAATTTGAGCGAAATGATTGATGTAGGGTTTTATTTCTGCAGCAGAATTGTTTACCAAATCTCCGGTAAAAACGAATAAATCGCTTTTTTGAGCATTTATTAAATCGATACCCTTTTGCACCAGATCTGGTTTTGTAAAACTTCCGGCGTGTACATCAGATATTTGGGTTAGCGTAAAGCCATCAAAAGCTTGCGGTAAATCCTTAAAATAAAGTGTGTGTTTAATTACCCGGTAAGCATATTTACCCCTCGTAATTCCGTAGATAAACATACATACGGTCAGTAAAAACATTACAAGAGAAAAATTTATCCAAACCGAACTTCTTGCAATCCAATGAAATCCTTCGGGTTCAAAATTAGTGGCCAATCCGAGGAAAAACCGATAGATATCTCCTAAAAATAAAAAAACAGCGAAAATCAATTCGGCTACAAAAACAATTAAAAAGGCATGAGTGGCAATTGTAAAAAAACGATCGACACCATTTTTGCGCATTCTGCTAATGGCTAAAATAATTGATACGCTTAAGACAAAAACTGTTGTCCAAAATATTGGCACTAAAACTTCTGAACTCACTACAACTGCTAAACCGGTTAAAATATAGCCATTTAACAAAACAAATATTATCGCGAAAATTATGAAGGGGAGAAGATTTATTTTTCTTTTCATTTAATAAATAATGTATTGAGTAAAGTAAATCTAAATAATGCATAAAGAAATAATAATTTGGAGGCTTACTACTTTTTTGACCAAAGTTTGATGAATAGAGTATTTAACTTTTAGTCCATTTGAACATCATGCCCTTCAAATCATCAAAGGTAAAAGGCTTGGCAATAAAATCACGCATTCCGGCATTTAAGCATTCTCGTTTATCTTCTTCCATTGCGTTTGCACTGCAACCAATTATTATTGGCGCAATTTCATTTTTATCCTTGTAGTTTTTTAAAATTTTTCTCGTGGCAGAAATCCCATCCATTTCCGGCATTTGCATATCCATTAAAATAATGTTGAAATATTCATCTTCAACTTTTTTAATGGCCTCCAAACCATTGTTTGCTACCGAGTATTTATATCCCGATTTTTGTAGCATTTTAGAGGTAATAATTTGGTTGAAAATATTGTCCTCAGCAATTAAAACATTCATACCGACTACAGGGAAGTGCGTAATAATTGTATTTGATGGATTCTTAATCACCTCGGGATGAAATAAGTATTTTTCGAAAGGGATTTTAAAAGTGAAAACAGAACCCACGCCTTTTTTACTAGAAGCTGAAATATTTCCGCCCATCATTTCTGCAAGTTTCCTGCAAATCACCAAGCCCAAACCAGCACCGCCAAATTCTCTTGTGATGTATGGGTTTGCTTGCGAAAATGGCAGAAATAACTTCTGCATATCATTTTCATCAATTCCAATTCCAGAATCTTTAATTATTGAGGTTACGGTATTAACTCCGTTTTCAAAAGCACAGGTAATTTTTAAAGTAACTTCACCTTCTTTCGTAAACTTAATTGCATTACTCAAAAGGTTAATAATTACCTGTTTAAATTTAATTTCATCGGTAATTATCATTTTTGGTAAATCGGTATCAATACTAAAACTGTACTTTAAATTTTTATTTTTTATCAGCGGATGTACAATGTTTTCAATATCAGCAATCGATTTTCTGATGTCAAATGGATTCTTATAAATATCCATCTTATTTGCTTCAATTCGGGAGATATCTAAAAGGTCGTTAACAATATCAACCATTATACTGTTACTGGCCTCCAAAGTATTTAGCAGTTGCAGTTGTTCTTCATCAAGTTTGGTTAGTTTTAACAATTCTGCGGCTCCGATAATTCCATTTAGTGGTGTTCTGATTTCATGGCTCATACTGGTTAAGAACCTCGATTTTGCTTTCGTTGCAGCTTCCGCTTCTTCTTTTGTAATGATAAGTTCCTGTTGTGAGGTTTCTAAACGTTGCTTACTTTTTAGCAATAAAAAACGTTCATATTCAGTAACTTTTCTGTAAACCACAAGCATGAAAATCATCATGAACGACATGTTTAAGAAAGCAAAGAGAATATCTAATTTCCGTGCATGTTCGCTTGGATAAGGCACTACAAAATTTGGATAGTAATTCTCAATCAGCACACAACTTATCGCAATGCCAAAAAACGTTATAATAAATTTGAGCCTGTATTTCTTTGATAAAGAAAGCATCGCAATGCTCAAATAAAATATTAAAAATATTGGTGTTGAACCCATCGAGCCACCATTTAAAAACCATGCTGGAAGCATAGTGGCACAATTAAAAATGAAGTACCAGAAACGGCCACACTCTTTTATTCTATCAATTATAGCATAATAATAGAACGTTAAATGTACAGCGATGTTAAAGAAAATAGTTAGGTTTATTGTCCAGTCGAGCTGTAAAACTATATTCATTACGATAGCAAGCAATGATACAATTGTAACACAAAGACAAAGTACAGCAAAAAGTTTCGATTCAATGCTGATTTTTCGATTACGTATGTTTAGTATCTTTACGCTTTTAAACACGTTGTAAAATTTAATCTACAAAGATAGTTATATTTTGTGCATATTGAATTATAATGCGTTAACCTGTGGTAATGCGTTGATTTTATAATTATACTTAATTTATTAGCTTTGTACGATATATGCTATCCAAAAAGACTAAATACGCCATTAAAGCACTTGTTGCACTTGGCAAAAATGTAGAAAAACCACCGATGCAAATTTCAAAAATTGCTGAGGAGGAGCATATTCCTAAAAAATTCTTAGAACAAATTCTGCTCGATTTGCGTAATGCCGGTTTTCTTTACAGTAAAAAGGGTGCAGGAGGCGGTTACAGTTTAAATAAAAAACCAGAAGATATTCTTTTGGTGCAGGTTATGCGTGTTACCGATGGGCCAATTGCCATGGTGCCTTGTGCAAGCTTAAATTTTTATCACAAATGCGATGAATGTGTTGATGAAAAAACCTGTGGCATAAGAAGTGCATTTATTGATGTTAGAGATGCAACACTTAAGGTTTTAAGTGAAACCAGCATAGCTGATGTTATCGGTAGAGAAGATACCCTGAAACTAACCGTAGAAAGTTTGTAGCTACTTTTTCCCACTAAGATACGAAGAACACTAAGTTTTATTTGTTTTAATAAAATCAATATTCCGTCTGGTCAAAATCATTATATTTTTTGCTAAGGTGTTTAAGGTGGTGAAAAACATTTGAAACTATTAACTGCTGATAATTAATAACTTCCTGCATAAAATGATGTTTTTCAAAACTTTTTTCAGAAAAATTACTACTATTTCTATATACTTTATATATTTGACAGATGAAATTCAAATTTTCACTTAAAAATATTTGTACTCAAATGATGTATTGTTGTTATAAAATACAGTAGAAGAGGGTATTTGATAATTTTTAGGTCTAAAATATTGAAATGCTTCTCGGTAAAAAGAGAAGCATTTTTTGAATAAAGCTAACAACACATATGCAAAGTTTCAGAACAGAACTCGAAAACAATATTGTCGAGCAGGACATTATCGATTTAGAGAATAAGATTAAAGCTTTTCGCGATGGAACCATTCACGATGAGAAATTTAGAAGCTTACGCTTAGCCCGAGGTGTTTACGGACAGAGGCAGCCTGGTGTACAGATGATTCGCATTAAGCTACCTTTTGGTAAGGTTACGTTTAAGCAATTATTGCGCATTGCAGATATTGCCGACGAATATGGAAGTGGCAACTTGCACCTCACTACCCGTCAGGATATTCAGTTGCATTATGTGAGTTTGGATAGAACGCCAGAGCTTTGGGCCAAGTTAGAACAAGATGATATTACTTTACGCGAAGCTTGTGGAAACACGGTTCGTAACGTAACTGCGTCGCCAAATTCGGGAATTGATAAAGATGAACCATTTGATGTTTCGCCCTATGCGCAAGCGGTTTTTAAATACTTTTTGCGCAATCCGATTTGCCAGGAAATGGGTAGGAAAATTAAAATTTCTTTTTCATCGAGTGATAAAGATACCGCATTCAGTTACATCCATGATTTAGGTTTCATCCCAAAAATTAATGAAGCTGGTGAACGTGGTTTTAAGGTTTTATTTGCTGGTGGTTTGGGCGCACAACCATTTTTGGCTAACGCGATACATGAGTTTTTGCATGAAGACCAATTGATTCCGTTTACAGAATCTGTTCTTCGCGTATTCGACCGCTACGGCGAACGCAGCAACAGAAATAAGGCTCGTTTAAAATATTTAGTACAGAAACTGGGTTTGGAGGAGGTTTTACGCTTGGTTACCGAAGAGCGTATCGCAAATAAAGTTAAAACTTATAAAGTTGATATAAATACCGTTCCGCAACCTGAATTACCAGCTGAGCAAAACTTTGGCGAGATTGATATTTTAAACGAAACCCATTATAAACACTGGTTTGCAACAAATGTTGTCGAACAAAAGCAAGCTGATTTTTATTCGGTTTACGTAAAAGTTCAGGTTGGAGATATTAAAACTGATAAAGCAAGAGCATTTGTAGATGCGATTAAACCTTTCGTTGCTGATGAAATCAGGGTAACACAAAATCAGGGGTTACTTTTAAAATTCGTTAGAAAGGAAGCTTTACCATCATTATATTCAGCTTTAAATAAAATTGGTTTTACTACGGCTGGCTTTGATAGTTTGGCAGATATTACCACTTGCCCTGGAACAGATACTTGTAACTTGGGAATCTCAAATTCCATGACTTTAGCCGAAGTTTTGGAAGATGTAATTTATACTGATTTTCCTGAATTTATCTACGAGAAAAACATCAACATTAAAATAAGTGGCTGCATGAATTCTTGTGGTCAACATGGTTTGGCAGAAATTGGTTTTCATGGCAGTTCGGTGAAAGCAGAAGGTAAAGTGGTTCCTGCGGTACAAGTAATGTTGGGCGGTGGTACAGTTGGAAATGGTGTTGGTAGAGTTGCTGAACGCGTTATTAAAGTGCCATCGAAAAGAGCTACAAGCGTTTTACATTTCATTTTAAACGATTTCAAAGCGAATAACGAAGAGAATGAAAATTTCCATCAATATTATGATAGAAAAGGTAAGGACCATTTTTATCAGTTGTTAAAACCATTAGCAGATTTAACGAATCTACAACAAGAAGAGTTTGTGGATTGGGGCCATGCAGAAGAATTTGTTACAGCAATTGGTGTTGGTGAGTGTGCGGGTGTTGTAATTGATTTAGTGGCAACTTTGCTTTTAGAAGCTGACGAGAAATTTGGCTGGGCAAAGCAAAATTTAGAAAAAGCTGCTTACGCTGATTCGATTTACCATACCTATGCAACTTTCGTTAGTGCAGCAAAATCCTTGCTTTTAGATAAAGGTGTAAACAGCAGTACACAAGTTGGCGTAATCAGAGAGTTCGATAATCACTATGTGGAAAGTGGAGAATTTGATTTGCCTACAAATTTTTCAGATTTAGTACTTCAAATTAATAAGAATGAACCTACTGAAGAATTTGCAGTGAAATACTTTAACGAAGCTGGAGAATTTTTAAATCAGATTAAAGTGAAAAGGAATGAGAGAATGATTGAGTAAGAGAATGATTGAATTTTAGCAATCGCTAGAAAACATTCAGTCAATCACTCATTAAAAATTCACTCATTAAAAAATTTAAAAGACATGATTAATCAATATAGAGAATCAAAAATTACCCTTTTAGGCGCTGGTCCGGGCGACCCGGATTTGCTGACTTTAAAGGGTGTAAAAGCTTTGCAAGCCGCTGATGTAGTGTTGTACGATGCTTTAACGAATGAGGCCTTGTTAGAGCATGCGCCAACTGATGCTATAAAAGTTTACGTTGGAAAACGTTCTGGCGAACATTCTTATCCGCAAGAAACGATTAATAAATTGATGATTGATTATGCTTTAAACTATGGTCATGTGGTGCGTTTAAAAGGTGGCGACCCATTTGTTTTTGGTAGAGGATATGAAGAATTAGATTATGCTGCCTCTTACAGTATTCCTGTTGATGTAATTCCAGGGATTTCGAGTTCGATTGGTGTGCCAGGATTGCAACAAATTCCAGTAACGCATCGTGGCTTAAGCGAAAGCTTTTGGGTAATTACGGGTACAACAACATCAGGTGAAGTTTCGAATGATATTTATCTGGCGGCAGAATCAAATGCGACCGTTTTGGTTTTGATGGGCTTGAAAAAATTATCAAAAATTGTAGAAATTTTTAAAGCGGCTGGTCGAAATAATTTGCCTGCTGCGATTGTACAAAATGGTTCATCAGAAGAAGAGAAATTAGTAATTGGTACCGTTGAATCCATTGAAAAAATGGCTCAGGAAGAAAGTTTGAAAGCACCAGCGTTGTTAATTTTTGGTGAAGTTGTTTCCTTACATCCATCCTTTAAAAAATTAGTAAAACAATATGCAAGTATTGCCTAACCAACCTAATAATGAAGCAGCTTTCTTCGAAGAAGAGAAAGGAAATCAGCTTTTTCCAGTTTTTGTAAAGCTGAACAAACTGCGTACATTATTAATCGGGGCAGGAAATATTGGCCTTGAAAAGTTAACGGCGATTGTAAATAATAGCCGTCAGGCTAAAATTACCATTGTTGCAGAAATTGTTTCGCCAGAGGTTTATGCGCTAATTGCAAGTTATCCTCAAATAAAAGTAAAACAAAAAAGTTTTGATGTTTCTGATTTGGAAAACATCGATATTGTTTTTGCAGCAACAAATAATGATATTTTAAACGAAGAAATCAGAGCTGTAACGCATGAAAAAGGCCTCCTAATTAATGTTGCTGATAAACCCGATTTATGCGATTTCTATCTCGGTTCTATCGTACAGCGAGGTGATTTGAAAATTGCGATTTCTACTAATGGTAAATCTCCAACGATTGCAAAACGATTAAAACAAATTTTAAATGAAGGCTTGCCAGCAGAATTGGATGAAACCTTACAAAATATGAGCGCTTTGCGCCAAACTTTAAATGGCGATTTTTCGGCAAAAGTTAAAAAACTGAATAAGGTTACGCAGAGTTTGATTAATCCACGTAAAAGTTTTGCCGAGCGTAATATCAAATGGCTAATTTGGGTGGCTTCAATTTTGTTGGTAGGTGCAATTGGTTTTTCACTATGGAATACCGAACCCGAATTTCAAACCTTTTTAATCAACATCGACCCATTATTTTATTGGTTTTTAGGTGCTGGATTTTTATTTGCCTTAGTCGATGGCGCAATCGGAATGTCGTACGGCGTAACCACCGCTTCATTTTCTTTGGCTATGGGTTTACCGCCTGCATCAGCGAGTATGGCTATTCACATTTCTGAAGTAATGAGCAATGGTATAGCAGGCTGGATGCACTATAAGATGGGTAATGTAAACTGGAAATTGTTTAAAATTCTCATCATTCCTGCAATTATCGGTGCGGTTTTAGGTGCTTATATTTTATCTTCTTTAGAACATTACAGTTCGTATGTGAAACCAATTGTTGGTCTGTATACATTATTTTTGGGTGGTGTAATTTTAACTAAAGCGTTTAACATCAAAAGGAAAAAAAGCAACGAAAAAATTAAAAAAATTGGATTTTTAGGCTTTGTTGGTGGGTTTATAGATGCTGCTTTTGGCGGCGGATGGGGTTCAATCGTTTTGTCGAGTTTAATTGCAGGTGGCCGCCATCCTTTATTTTCTTTAGGTACGGTAAAAATTAGTAGGTTTTTTATTGCAACCTTAAGCTCACTTACTTTTTTTACCATGCTAGGCGGTAAATATTGGGAAGCCGTAGTGGGTTTAATTATTGGTAGTGCAATCGCTTCGCCAATTGCAGCAAGAGTTTCGAATAAAATTTCGGCAAAAACCATTATGGTTGCCGTTGGAATTATTGTAATGATTGTGAGTTTGCGTAGCGTAATAATGTTTATTTTAAAATTAATATAGTGATGGGGAATTTAGCGGAGATACAACTGGAATTATCAGGTCTAAATACAATAGATAAGTTAAAATATCTGGCAGAAAATTTTGCCGATAGAATCATTTTTTCGACCAGTTTTGGTTGGGAAGACCAAGCCATTACACACTTAATTTTCTCTAATAATATTCCAATTAAAGTATTTACACTCGAAACGGGTCGGCTTTTTCCAGAAACCTACTATGTTTGGAATCGCACTTTAGAGGTTTACGATAAACCGATCCATGCATATTACCCAAAAAATGATTTATTGCAGGATATGGTTAATACAAAAGGACCGAATAGTTTTTACGAATCTGTTGAGAACAGAAAAGAGTGTTGCTATATCCGTAAAATCGAACCTTTAAAAAGAGCTTTAAAAGGGAACGAAATTTGGGTAACGGGTATTAGAGCTGAGCAAAGCCCGAATCGTGAAGATATGCACGATTTAGAATGGGATGAGGGAAATCAATTGGTTAAATTCCATCCAATTTTCGATTGGACATTGGATGATGTGAAAACTTACATCAAGGAAAATAACATCGTTTACAATACTTTACACGATAAGGGTTTTCCAAGCATTGGTTGCGCACCATGTACAAGAGCAGTACAATCAGGCGAAGATTTTAGAGCAGGAAGATGGTGGTGGGAAGACCAAAGCAAAAAAGAATGTGGCTTGCACGCAACGGAGCAGAAAGCTTAAAGACAAAAGTGGAAAGCTTAATGACAAAAGGGGGAAAGGTCAAAGCCTAAAGCGGAAAGCTTTCAACTCCACGTCACTGCGAGGTACTAACCATTCTTAAAGTTGTAGATGTGCATTAGGATTGCTTCACGCCTCGCAATGACGAAAATATAAACAACAACAACAAATATTTGAATTAGGAACATTCCAACATTCAAACATTATAACATTACCAAATGAGTACATATAATTTTGATTATTTAGATGAACTAGAAGCTGAGGCGATTCACATTTTACGAGAAGTAGCAGGGCAATTTGAAAAGCCTGCCTTATTATTTTCTGGCGGAAAAGATTCGATTACTTTAGTTCGCTTGGCAGAAAAAGCCTTTAGACCTGGGAAATTTCCTTTTCCATTGGTGCATATTGATACGGGGCACAATTTCGAAGAAACCATTACTTATCGTGATAAAATGGTAGAAAGAATTGGCGAACGCTTAATTATTGGCTCTGTTCAAGAATCTATCGACCAAGGAAAAGTGATTGAGCAAACTGGTAAAAATGCCAGTAGAAATGCTTTGCAAACCGTTACGTTGTTAGATACCATTGCTAAACATCAGTTCGATGCTTGTATAGGTGGTGCCCGTAGGGACGAAGAAAAGGCCAGAGCGAAAGAACGTATTTTTTCTGTTCGAGATGAGTTTGGACAGTGGGACCCAAAACGCCAGCGCCCCGAACTTTGGAATATTTACAATGGTAAAATTCATAAGGGCGAAAATGTTCGTGTTTTTCCAATTAGCAACTGGACTGAACTTGACGTTTGGAATTACATCCGCAGAGAAAAAATTGAATTGCCGAGCATTTACTTTTCGCATGAGCGTGAAGTGATTACCAGAAATGGCCAACTAATGGCTGCATCACCATTCTTAAATATGGATGAAGAAGATTTTATTTTCCGCAAACAGGTACGTTTCCGTACCGTAGGCGATATGTCTTGTACTGCCGCTGTAGAATCAGAAGCAACTTTAATAGATGATATAATTGCCGAAATCAGCGAATCGAAAATTTCTGAACGTGGTGCACGTATGGATGATAAAGTTTCGGAAGCCGCAATGGAGGATAGGAAAAAAGGGGGATATTTTTAATGTAGTAGATAGTGTTTTGGTATCTAGTATCAAGTATTAAGTCTGGATGCGAATTACAAAAACTAATCTTCTAAATAAAACTAGTATGAGTTGAATGTGATAGACTGCAATTCGTCTTGATACTTGATACTTGTAGCTTAATACTTAAAGAACATGAACATATTAAAATTTTTCACAGCAGGCAGCGTAGATGATGGTAAAAGTACCCTAATCGGCCGTTTGTTATACGATACAGATTCCATTTTAGCTGACCAGTTGGAAGCATTACAAAGCTCTAACCGCAAAAACGACGATGGAACAATAGATTTAGCCATTTTAACCGATGGTTTAAGAGCTGAGCGTGAGCAAGGAATTACCATCGATGTGGCTTATAAATATTTCCAAACCCAGAAACGTAAGTTTATCATAGCAGATACACCTGGACACATTCAGTACACCAGAAATATGGTTACAGGTGCATCTACAGCTAACTTGGCAATCATTTTAATTGATGCAAGAAACGGCGTGGTGGAGCAAACCATTCGCCATTCTTATTTGGTTTCTTTGTTGGGTATTAAACATGTTGTTGTTGCAATTAACAAAATGGATATGGTTGATTATAGCGAAGATGTTTACAGTTCAATTATCGAAAAATACAAAGTTTTGGCGCAACAGCTAAGATTGAAAGATGTAACCTATATTCCAGTAAGCGCATTAAAAGGCGATAATATCGTTCAAAATTCTGAACGTATGGATTGGTATGATGGCGAAAGTTTGCTACACTTTTTAGAACAAGTTGATACAGATAATCTAGATAAATCTCAATTGGCTCGTATGCCTGTGCAGTGGGTTATTCGCCCGCAAACGGATGAACTTCATGATTACCGCGGTTATGCCGGGCGCATTTTGAGCGGCACATTTAACTTAAATGATAAGATTACGGTTTTACCATCGGGTGCAAATTCTACTATTGAAAGGATCGAATTTTTCGACCAAGCACCTAATGCCGCACACGCAGGTCAATCTGTTACCATTCATTTAAAAGATGATGTAGACATTAGTCGTGGTGATACAATTGTAAATGCATCGGCTTTGACACAAGAATCTAAATTAATTGAAGCCGATTTATGTTGGATGGATGGGCGTGCCTTGGATACTTCAATTATGTATCTAATTCAGCACAATAGCAAAACCACAAAATGTAAAATCAGCGAAATTTTGCACAAGGTTGATATCAATACCCTAGAAAAGCATCAAGCTGATGAATTTAAATTAAATGATATTGGTAGGGTAATTGTTAAAACTGCTGATGCTTTGGCTTTTGATTTATATGATGATAATCGGGCAAATGGTTCGGCAATATTAATTGATAGCCGTACAAATTTAACCGTTGGTGCTTTAATGTTCAGGGCGGCTGTAGAATAAGTTTCTGCCATTTATTCAAGATAAAAAGTTATAATATCGGCTATTTAATTTCAAGATTAGAGGCCGATATTATTGTTTCAGGTATTCCCTAACTTGTCTGATTTACAACCTCATCAAGCTTGATTTTATAGAGGTTTTCGAGCTTGTTTACTCTTTTATTGTTTTCATCAAACAGCCTTTTCAGCTCGTCAAAATCATTTTTTAAATACCTTGATGCAAACGAATTGGAAATAAACTGTCGGATTTTATCACCCAAAAAAACTTCTGTTAAGATTAAAGATATGATGAAAATATAGTGTATCGCAAATATAGAATGCGAAGCTCTGCTTGTTGAAGTTAAGCCTCTTGTTAAAAAATCTAAAATGATTGGGATTATCAAAATGGCGATTACTGATGCTATTTTAGTTGCATAAACAATTTTCTGCTCGGCACTTTTAAGTTTAATGAAGTTGCTTGAGCTTTTATCATCAGCATTTGGTTTTGCGATTGTGCTGCGCTGGTTAATTTTCTCTTGCTGTTTACCATACTCAATATCGATTTCCCGAACGTGGTTAATCAATTCTGTTTCAGCTTGATTTAGTTTTTCTTGGTCAGAAACTATGGATTCTTGCTCTGCAATTAGCTTTTCCATTATTAGCAAATCATCAGGAATTCCCCTTGCCATTTTTTGTTCTGCTGCAATAATTCTGTTATCCAGCTGCCTGTACTGTTTTTTTAATTCCAAGAGTTCGGCATCCCAATGGGCCTTTTTTAAATCATAATCTTTTTTAATGCGAATAATCTCAGCTTTATTTTCAAACCGTTTTAGAGCACTTTCGTTTATTTCTAATTTACTATAAAGTTCAATCAGTTGGGCAAATAAAAAACTTATAGAATTTTTCTTATCAGATAAAAATCTTTGAAAACCAATAATATCTTTTTCAGAAAGTGGAGTCAATGGCGTGTTGGGCATATCGTTGCTAAAATTATAAAAATTATGCCAGTAGTGGATATTTAATGCTAAGGGAAAATAAATTTATGCTTCGATTATTTAACGAAATAAAATGCAAATGATACGCTTAAACTTCTGCTAATTAGTAATAATAATTTGTGTGATTTTGTAACAGCTTGTTGGCCAGTTAGAAAGACTTAATTGTTCTGCTTTACATTATAACATATATTACTTAGATTTAAGTACCGAATCTCCTCTTATGTCAAAAATACTGATAGTTGATGATGACGTAGTTAACGCCGATTTACTGACCTCAATTTTCGAAAAAGAAAATTTTGATGTAGAAAGTATCCACAATTGTGATTTGCTGCAAGCCGTTATTCAGCACTTCCGTCCAAATTTAATTGTAATGGATATTCAACTTAATTGCGCAGATGGTAGAATATTGTGCAATATCATTAAAGATAATCCGAAGAATAGTAAAATTCCAGTTATTCTATTATCAGCCTTGAGGCCTAAAGAGTTTTTGGAAATCCCATGTTCGGCCGATGATTTTATTATCAAACCTTTCGATGTTGAAGACCTTTTAGAAATCGTAAAGTCATATTTACGCTGAATATTTAGGGTTAAATCTCTCGTAAATAATCTTCGATTGAAATTTTCAAATCGCTATTTATAGGTTCTTCGCTAAAATTTTTAAGTTTATGTTGAGATGAATTATATTTCTCAATATAGGTTGCCTCAGCCGAATTAAACTTCAAATATCCTTGTTCAAAAAAGCGTTCTTCTATTTCTGTTGATGAATCCATTGAAAGAAACAATAATTTCACTAACGATTTTGAACCTTTTTCGAAATGCAACCAATGAAATGTTTCGTTTAAACTTGCCGTTTCTGGCAAACCAAGGCGTTTAATTTCTATAATTACCAGTTCCTGGTTTTCAAATTGAAATAGTGTTTTGTATTTAGAAGACATTGTTGCAAAAATAAAAACAAGAAGCTATCCACTTGAATTTATTTGTCAACATTTAATAAAAGATAATAATTATTTATTTGGCTACCCACCAACTTAACGGAAACTGAATTTCATCAACAGAACTTGCAACCATATCAGGTTTGAAGGCATAATGGCCAAGCGTATCTTTACTCGAAATTCCAGAAAGCACAAGAATGGTTTTGTAACCCATTTGTACACCTCCTTGAATATCTGTTTCCATTGTATCGCCAATTACAGTAGTTTCGCTGGTTTCTAAGCCTAAAAACTTTCTGGCCGAGCGCATCATGACCGGACTAGGTTTTCCTGTAACGAATGCTTTTCTTCCGGTAGCTTCCTCAATCATAGCTGTCGTTGCGGCAATGCCAAGATTATTCCAGCCTGGTTTTTTAGGCGAAGGATCACGATTTGTGGTAATAAACTTTGCTCCAGCTAAAATCATATCAACAGCCCGCTGAACCATCTCCAACGTGAAATTTCTGCCTTCTCCAAGCACCACAAACTCTGGGTCGGTATTTACTAAAGTGATGCCATTATCATGTAAACTGCTCAGCAAACCACCTTCACCTAAAACATAAGCTGTTCCGTTAGGACTTTGGTCTGCCAAAAACTTTGCAGTTGCCATTGCGCTTGTGTAAACATGGCTTTCATCAACAGTAATTCCTAAACCTTTTAATTTACGTACCACCTCGAGGCTGGTTCTTTGGCTATTATTCGTCATGAAGGCAAAGGGAATATCTTCGTCAATTAGGTTCTTGATAAATTTATCAGCTCCAAAAATTAGTGCCTCGCCGCTGTAAATTACACCGTCCATATCAATTAATAAGCCTTGCTTCATAGGTATATGATTTTGTTTCGGTAAAAATAATTGTTAAATGTTAACTGCCGATGAAATATTAGGCATAAAATACCACTAGTTTTTATGCATTAGATTCGATTAGAAGTTTTAAGGCCTTTAACCGCCAAAGTAGTGGTTGGTTTACTCGTGAATCCGGATCTTTTCTTAAAGGAGCAAAGTGACTTTCTAAAAAATGCTCGTAATTATTAATTACCGTTGCAGGATTGAGCAAGATTGGCAACTGCGGTTTTTCTGCTGTTTTAAAATATTCTTCGAGTTCTGATATCGTCATAGTTCAAAGATAGCAATTGAAACAACAGGGCTTAATTAAACTGCTTTAAAATTATTATAGAGATAAGTACAAAACTTAGAATTAAGATAAACATAACCAATTGGCTATGGTCAGATTCATCACTATTTGCATTGTTACTTCTTATCGATTTTAAAAAATTCATGAGCCGTTCCTTTAAATTCATTGACAGAAAATTTGAGAGAAATAATTTATCAAAGTTTGACAGCTATAATTCTTGAAAGATTAATCGAGACAAAAATTTAACATTTAGATAATCTTGGACAAAAAAAGGCTTCAGTTTTAATTGAAGCCTTAAATATTGTTATGCAAAGTAAATTAAATCACTCTACCGGGATATTGTTTCAAAGCTAGCTCTAAACAGTCCATTGATGCATTTAAATCATCAGTATTTAAAACGTAAGCCATTCTAACTTCATTTTTTCCAGAACCTGGGGTAGAATAGAATCCCGTTGCAGGCGCCATCATAACGGTTTGGTTGTTGTGGCTAAATTCTTCCAACATCCATTGGCAAAATTTATCAGCATCATCAATAGGGAATTTGGCAACAACATAAAACGCACCACCCGGATTTGGACAAAATACGCCTTCAATATTATTTAGGCGATTTACAAGCGTATCTCTGCGAAGTGTATATTCAGTATTTACTTTTTCAAAATAACTATCTGGTGTATCAACAGCAGCAGCTCCGGCAATCTGCTCAACCATTCCTGGGCTTAATCTTGCTTGTGCAAACTTCAAACCTGAAGAAATTACTTCTTTATTTTTAGTGATTAAACAACCTAAACGAGCGCCGCAAGCACTGTAACGTTTAGAAACTGTATCCATAATTACCACATTTTCGTCCAGTCCATCTAAGTGCATCGGTGAAATAAACTCGCGACCATCGTAGCAAAATTCACGGTAAGCCTCATCAGAAAATAAAAACAAATCGTATTTTACACAAAGTGATTTCAAAGCTTCTAATTCTTCTTTTGAATATAGATATCCGGTAGGGTTATTAGGGTTGCAAATAATTATTGCCTTGGTTTTATCGGTAATAAGTTTTTCAAATTCTGCAATTGGTGGCAATGCAAAACCATTTTCGATATAAGACAAAATTGGTTTTACCCCAACATTGCTCATACATGCAAAACCGTTATAGTTTGCATAAAATGGCTCAGGAATAATAATTTCATCACCTTCATTAACACAAGTTTGCATAGCAATTGTAATCGCTTCCGAGCCACCAACAGTTACTAAAATATTTTCTGGTGTAATGTTATAACCAAGCTTATTGTAATATTCTGTTAATTTTTGGCGATAAGCTAAAGTACCTTCTGATGGCGTGTAAGCCCAAACATCAAAATCGATGTTTTTAATTGCATTTAACATTCCTTCTGGCGTTTCAATATCAGGCTGACCAATATTTAAATGAAAAACCTTTTTTCCATCTTGTTTTGCTTTATCTGCAAATGGCGTTAACTTTCTGATTGGCGATGCAGGCATCTGCAAGCCTTTTTGTGAAATTTTTGGCATGGCACAAAAATAAAAAAGTCCCGATGAAAATCGGGACTTTTTAAACATTATAGATTAAAAAATTATTTCGTGGCAGAAGCAACTGTTTCTCCTTTGATGTAAAGAACTTTAACAGGCGTTTTAGCGTTTGAAGTAATTGTTACTGTTTTTGTAAAAGGTTGTGGCGCACCAGCAGCACTAAATGTTACTGAAATTGTTCCACTTTCACCTTTTTTCAAAGGAACAGTAGTATATTTTGGTACAGTACAACCGCAACTTGCTTCAGCCTTTGTAATAATCAATGGCTCTTCACCAACGTTGGTATATTTAAAATCGTAAGTTACTGGTTTATTAACCGTAATTTTTCCAAAATCGTGGGTTTCAGCCTCGAATTTAAATTCTGCTTTGGCTGCGGTTTGTGCATTAGCTACTAAACCAAATCCCAAAATAAAAGCAAATAATACAAAAATCTTTTTCATGTTTATGTGTTGAAAATGTTTGTTAAAATTTATAAAACAAATTTAATATTTATAGGAGTAAAACAAAAACTATTCCAAATATATTTTACTAATCCATATATAATTTTACAATTGAGGTTAAAAGCAAACTTTTAATTTTATATATATTTGCGGCAACCAATATTTGATTACGATGCAGAATGAAAAATTGACTACCAACTCCATTAATACTTCTGAATTAAGTTTTAACGATTTTAAATCTATCGTTATAAACGACTATAAAATTGCTTACGAAAGCCGTCAGGCGAGTGTTTTAGGCAGGAGAGAAGTGTTAACAGGGAAGGCAAAATTTGGCATTTTTGGTGATGGTAAAGAAGTTCCGCAAATTGCAATGGCCAAAGCATTTAAAAATGGCGATTGGCGTTCTGGCTACTATCGTGATCAAACTTTTGCGTTCGCTACGGGGATTTCTACCATCAAGGAATTCTTTGCCCAGTTGTACGCAAACCCGGCAGAGGGCGCCGATCCTTTTTCTGGCGGCAGACAGATGAATTGTCATTTTGCAACAAAATCTATAAACGAAGATGGAAGCTGGAATGATTTAACTCAAATCAAAAATTGTTCATCAGATATTTCTCCAACAGGCGGTCAAATGGCTCGTTTGGTTGGTTTGGCTTATGCTTCTAAATTATTTAGAAATAATAAGGAACTCGATTATTTAAAGCATTTTTCGGTTAACGGAAATGAGGTTGCTTTTGGTACAATCGGTAATGCATCAACATCTGAAGGTGTTTTCTTCGAAGCAATAAATGCTGCCGGTGTTTTACAAATTCCAATGGCAATATCAGTTTGGGATGATGCTTATGGTATTTCAGTTCCAGCGAAATATCAAACTACAAAAGAAGATATTTCCGAAGTTTTAAAAGGTTTTCAGCGTGATGAAAATGCTGCAGGTTACGAAATTTACAAGGTAAAGGGATGGGATTATCCCGCTTTATGCGAAGTTTACGAAAAGGCAATAAACGTTTGTAGAGAGGAGCATGTTCCCGTATTAATCCATGTTACTGAACTCACACAACCTCAGGGACATAGTACTTCTGGTTCGCATGAAAGATATAAATCAAAAGATAGATTAGCTTGGGAAAACGAGCACGATTGCATCCTGAAAATGAGGACATGGATGCTAGAATCGGCAATAATTTCTGATGAAGACCTTGCAGAATTAGAAAAAACAGCAAAAATATTTGTTCGTAATGCGCAAAAAGAAGCTTGGAACGAATTTTTAGATAGTATAAAACCAGAACAAAAGCAGGTAATTGATTTAATTGGTGGATTAGTTAAGCACCAACCGGAACTTGCTGCACTCGCTACCCAACTCGCTTCAATTGCTGATGCGCAACGACGTGAGATATTCACAATCGCTCGCAAAGCGATTCGTTTATCGGCAAAATTTAATTCAGCTGAGCGAGATGAACTTTTATCATGGTATAAAAATCAACAGGGGTTAAATTACGAAAGATATAATTCAAAACTTCATACCAATGGTAATGAAGCTCCTGATAAAATTGAAGTTGTAGCACCTGTCTTCAATGAATTTTCAAAAATGATTGACGGTCGCGAGGTTTTGAATGCCTGCTTTAACGCAAATTTTGAACGCGACCAAAGACTTGTTGCATTTGGAGAGGATTTAGGTAATATTGGAGATGTAAACCAAGGTTTTGCAGGTTTACAGGAAAAGTTTGGTGAGCTGCGCATCACTGATACTGGAATTCGTGAAATGACGATTATGGGGCAGGGTATAGGGCTAGCGCTAAGGGGCTTAAAACCTATCGCAGAAATTCAGTATTTAGACTATTTAATTTTTGCTTTAAATGTACTTAGTGATGATTTGGCCTCACTAGCATATCGTACAAAAGGCATTCAAAAAGCACCAGTTATTGTTAGAACCAGAGGACATAGATTAGAGGGAATCTGGCATTCTGGTTCTCCAATTGCCATGCTTTTAGGTTCTTTAAGAGGTATGCATCTTTGTGTACCACGCAATATGACCCAGGCAGCGGGCATGTATAATACACTTTTTAGAGCTGACGAACCAGCTGTAGTAATTGAGTGTTTAAATGGATATCGCTTGAAAGAGAAACTACCAGAAAATGTTGGTGAATTTACCGTTCCATTAGGTGTAGCTGAGGTTTTGGAAGAAGGTTCTGATATTACAATTGTTTCTTATGGTTCAACATTGAGAATTGTACAGGAAGCTGCAGAAGAATTGGCAACAATGGGTATTTCCGTTGAGATTGTCGATACTCAAACTCTATTACCTTTTGATAAAACGATGATTTGCGCTGAATCATTAAAGAAAACGAATAAGCTTTTAGTTGTTGATGAAGATGTACCGGGAGGCGCTTCTGCCTATATTTTACAACAAATTTTAGAGCAGCAAAAAGGTTATTTTCACTTAGATGGACAACCAAGAACACTTTCTGCTAAAGCACATCGCCCGCCTTTTGGTTCAGATGGTGATTATTTCAGCAAGCCATCAGTTGATGATGTAGTTGAAATTGTTTGTGAAATGATGCACGATTCTAACCCAAATAAATATATCAGTCTATTTTAAATCGAACAACTATAGGTTGTAAAACTAGCGATTGTAATCAAAAACTTGGTTTTGGTGAGGATGGATTAACTTTTGGGTTTATCTATTGGGTAAAAAAAATTATCTTTCGGGATAATTAAGAAACCAATCATCCCAAATCATTCTCGTTTTCTAAAAACGATTTTTCTAATCAGTTCCGTTTGTACAGTTTCTTAATAGATCAAAATTTTTGAGTTAATTAAGATTGAACTAATGGTTGATAGGCGCTCCAAGATAAGTGATGTGTTTTTTAGTATAAAGACCTTTAGATTGTGCTTTATTATCTTAATTTGCGTCGCATTTTGTTCTAAAAGCATTGCGCAAAATGCTCTTCCTCATAAACTCGACAGCCTTTTTAAAGCAAATCAGAAAAATTCTAAACCAGATTCTAATAAGATGAAAACTTCTTATTTGATTATGAGGGAATATATGTTGCTTAGGAATTTTCCAAAGGTTGATGAATATTTTCAGAAAAGTCTTCAATTGTCTAAGGATTTGGATATGAGAAATTTTTCAGCAACGATTTATAATCGCAGGGCATTATTTAATCATGGTTTAGGGAATTATTTAGAGGCTGAAAAGTATTATAAAAAAGCATTGTACGAGTATGAAATTTTAAAAGATGAATACCAGCAGGCAAACATGTATTTAAATATGAGTGCTCTTTATAGTTCAATTCCCGATTATGCTAAATCTCTTGAGGTTAACCAAAAGGCAATGGCTTTGTATCAAAAGAACAATAAGCAAGATGATTTAGCCAGTTGTTACATAAATATTGCTGCTGTTTATCAGGCTTTAGGGCAACAAAAAACAGCATCAGAATATGGAAAACGGGCCTTGAAAATTTTCACTCTTAATGAAGATAAAATAGGCATAGCCTACGCTTATGAATGTTTGGGGCTAAGTTATTCTTCTGCAACATCGGCAGATTTAGTTGCGATGAAAATTGAGGAAGATAAAAAGTTGAATATTGCTTTGGATTATTTTACCAAAGGTTTAAAAATCGCAGAAAATTCAAATGATCAATTAGGAATTTCATCATTCAAAAAAAATATTGGCAAAATTTACGAGAAACAAGGAGAGGGTGAACTGGCTTTGCACTTTTATAAAGATGCTTTAAGCATTGATGAAAAAACAGGACAAAAAGGCTATTACGCCGAAAGTTTAAAAACCTTGGGTACTTTTTATAAAAATCAGCGGAAGTACGGTGAGGCCATTGAAATGCTCAATCTGGCTTTAAATATTTCAATTGAGAAAAATTTTTTGGATACCCAACGGGATGTACTTTTAAAGCTTAGCGAGGTTTATCAAGATTTAAATAAAAACAAGGAATCGTTAGATTATTATAAGCGATACATAATTGCCAGAGATAAACTTTTTAACGAAGAAAAGGAACGAGAGATAACCAGGAGGCAGTTAATGGTTGATTTTGGTGTCAAGGAAAACGATTACAAATTGAAGCAAAAAGTTTCTGATGCCACTTTGAAAGAGCAATATCTATTGGCAAGGCAGCAAGAACAACAGCTTTTACTCCGTAAAAAAGAACTTGAATTTTTTGGTCAGCAAAAGAATTTGCAAAGCAGTAATTTTGAACGCTCTAAACTGCAGTCGGCATACGATTCTTACCAAAAAAACAAGCAAATTTCTGAACAAAAACAGCAAATAGCATTTGATGAAAAAGTAAAAATTTTCTTAACTGTTGCGATTACATTAGTTGTTTTTACCGCAGGGTTAATTTATTTCAATCAACGGAAAACCACACGGTTGAATAAAATTATTAATAAGCAAAAACGAGAATTAGAACAATTGAGCAGAGTAAAAGATAGAATTTTCAGCATTGTTAGTCACGATATGCGTACACCTGTAAATTCATTAATTTCTTTTATTCAATTATTGGAGGCCGGAAAAATCGACCAGCCTAAGCTTACAAAATACGCATCTTCGCTAAAAAATAGCCTTACATATACCTCATCTATGATGGAGAATTTACTTAACTGGGCGGCAAGTCAAATGCAAGGTTTTAACCCATATTTGGAAACTTTAGATATATCAATTTTAATTACTGATGTCGTTAATACATCAAAAGATGCAGCAGATTTTAAGAAAATCATTATAGAAAATAATATTCAGCCAAATACACTTTGTAAGGCCGATGAAAATATGCTTTCGCTGGTACTAAGAAACTTAATCAGCAATGCAATAAAATTTACACCTGATGAAGGGAAGGTTATCATTTCATCTCATTTAGATAATAATGAACTAAAAATTTCTATTACTGACGATGGTATTGGTATGTCTGCCGAACAGGTAGAACATTTCAATAATTCGGCTTTTCAAGGTGCCGGATTTAGCACTCCCGGAACAAATAGAGAAAAAGGTACGGGTTTAGGGTTACTCTTATGCCGAACTTTTATGACACTTATGGATGGTAAAATTGTTCTGAATTCTTGTAAGAATGAAGGTTCAACATTCAATCTAATCTTTAAAAAGGATTAACTTTTTTTAAATCTGGAAAGTGTTTTTTTCTCAATCACATTCTCCATTAATTCTTGCTTGGCGGTTGCACTTAAGGGAACAACGTAATTATGTTCTAAATGTACCTCATGTGCAGTAAGCGTTGAAATTGCATTGATGTTGATTATATATTGCTTATGAACCCTCATAAAATGATTTGGCAGTTGTTTTTCGAGGTTTTTTAACCCAACCAAAATAATGTGCTTTTCGCCAGCTGTATATATTTTCGAAAAATCGCCCATACTCTCAATGTAAATTACATCGTTATATTTTAGCTTCGTAATACCTTTTGTTTCTCTAAAGAAAAAGTAATCATCTTCCTGGCGGATATCATTATCAACTGATTTTGCAGCCTTGCGAAGTTCAATATATTCAATAGCTTTATTTGCAGCCTTTAGTATTCGCTCAAAAGTTGCTGGTTTTACCACAAAATCGATTGCGTCTAAATCAAAACTTTCTGCAGCATACTGATTATGAGAAGTAATAAATATAAAAACTGGTTTATTTTTTAAAGTTTTTAATAAAGATGTACCAGAAAGTTCAGGCATATCGATATCGGAGAATATAATGTCAATCTTTTTTGTGTTTATAACATCAATTGCTTCAACACCATCTTTGCATATCGAAACGATATTTAAATTTGGGATTTTACTGATGTGCATAGTAATCGCATCGCGTTCTATCTCGTTATCATCTACTATTAAACAGTTATACATTATAGGGCGTTTTAGAAATTAAATATAACTATTAAAACAACTCTAATAGTCAAAATGTTCAAGCTTTCTTATTTATGCTTCCTTTCTCCTGTATATAATTTTTCTCCGGCTTTTATTTCCAATTGTAAATCATTTTCTTCCGGCGGAACCGGGCAACGATAACCATCACTATAGGCACAGTACGGATTGTACGCTTTATTAAAATCGACCTCAATTTTATTATCGATTATTGCTTTTGAACTTAAATCGATGTAGCGGCCACCACCATAAGTTTCTTTATTATTGGTTTCATCGGTAAAGGGCAAGAAAAGTAAGTTTTTATAAGCAGGGTTATTGGCTAAAGCAATACTTTTATACAATGTCATTGTAGTTGCTTTGCCATTTAAGTCGAATTTAATTTTCGCAAAACGATAAAATTCCTTACTCGTGCCATCATAAGTAGGCATTTTAAAAACCTTCTCATTTTTTAAAATTTCTACATCAGCTAAAACTTTATAAGTGCTGTCTGCATCAAAAAAGTGAAGGTTTGGCAAATCAGCTTCTTTTAATGGAGCATTTCCTTCTTTAATAAAATCCTGTTTATAGCTATCGCGATGCTTGGCGATTTGCTCGGAATAGGTTTGCGCAAATGAATTGATGCTAAAGAATAGGAATAGGATTGGGAGTAGTTTGCTCATAATTTTTATTTTGCCATCGTCATTTCGATTGGAGCAGAACGGAATGGAGAAATCTTTGAAATCTGATAAACGTAGTTCAAAGATTTCTCGGCTTCGCTCGAAATAACGGTTAATAATATTAGTAAAATCCTTCGACAAGCTCAGGATGACAAGTTGCTTTAGAATATTGCAATATTGGCTTTTAGCCTAAATCACACTCACTTTATTTCTCAAAAACTGGTCGGCTAAAATTAAAGCAGCCATCGCCTCAACAATAACTACAGCTCTTGGCACAACACAAGGGTCATGGCGACCTTTACCTTTAATTTCAGATGCTTCGCCTGCTGCATTTATCGTTTGCTGATTATGCATAATAGTGGCTACAGGTTTAAAGGCCACTTTAAAAGTGATATCCATTCCGTTTGAAATGCCACCTAAAATACCGCCAGCAAAATTTGTTGTGGTTTTAAATATTTTCGAATCAGCGGCTTTCGGTTGAGGAATATCATTATGTTGAGAACCTCTTAATTCGCTTCCGGCGAAACCAGAACCGTATTCAAAACCATGAACCGCGTTAATACTTAACATTGCTTTGCCTAAATCAGCGTGTAATTTATCAAAAACAGGCTCGCCTAAACCAGCAGGACAGCCTTTAATTACACAACCAATTTTACCGCCAACGGTATCACCATCTTTTCTAACCGAATCTATAAATTCAATCATTTCATGCGCTGTTGCAGGGTCGGCACAACGAACAATATTTTCTTCTCTTATATCCAGCAAAGCTGATAAATCGTTACTTTCTAAGTTTGGCGCCTCAATGGTTCCAACGGAAGTTACATGGGCAAAAATTTCGATGCCTTGCTGTTTTAAGAGTAGCTTAGCAATTGCACCAGCAGCTACACGAGCTGCCGTTTCACGGGCAGATGAACGTCCACCACCGCGATGGTCGCGTATGCCATATTTTGCATCATACACATAATCTGCATGACTCGGGCGATATACATCAACATTATGCCCGTAATCTTTTGAACGCTGGTCTTCGTTTGGAATGAGCAAAGCAATAGGTGTTCCTGTACTTTTTCCTTCGAAAACACCAGATAGAATTTGAACAGTATCACTTTCTTTTCTCTGCGTGGTTATTTTTGATTGACCTGGTTTACGTTTATCCAATTCTGATTGAATAAAATCCATATCAATATCCAATTGCGCCGGACAGCCATCAATAATTACTCCAATAGCTACACCATGAGATTCGCCAAAAGTAGTGATGCGAAAGAGTTGTCCGAATGAATTGCCTGCCATATTTATTTTAGATTGATGATTTTGGATTTACGATTTTAAGACGTTAGGTTTAGTCTTGATACTTGATTCTTATTACTTGATACTACTTAACACTAACATCAAACCCTGCTTTATTCAAATCTTCCCAAAAATAAGGATAAGATTTTTCAACAACCTGCATTTCTTCAATCTCCACTTCTTTAATTAATAGTGCAAGGGGGGCAAAAGCCATTGCCATACGGTGGTCTTCGTAAGTTGCAATGGTAATTTTTTCAGGGAAATGAAGTTCATCGGTGTTTAAAGTGTAAACTAAATTATTCTCTGTTAAGGTTACGCCAATTTTTGCCAATTCGTTTTGTAAAGCAGCAATTCTATCTGTTTCCTTTATTTTTAGGGTTTCTAGGCCTGTAAACTTCATGTTTTTACCTAATGCAGCTGCAATAACCACAATAGTTTGAGCTAAATCTGGGCAAGTTTTTAAATCTAAAACTTGATTAGTTTCTAAAGCAATGCCTAAGTTGCTAATCGAGATTCCTGTTTCAGTTTTGCTGGTAGCAATACCAAAAATCTTCATGATTTTTTGAATCTGACTATCGCCTTGCAAGCTTTTTTCTTTTAGTGCAGGCAAACTGATTTCAGCTTCATCAGCCAATGCCGCAATACTATACCAATAAGACGCTGCACTCCAATCTGGCTCAACAACCAATGTTCCAGGTTTAAAAGCCTGCGGTTTAATCGTAATCGAATTGCCATTCCAAGAATGTTCAATACCTACTTCGGCTAACATATCCAAAGTCATATCAACATATGGTTTTGAAGTTAATTCACCCTCAATTTCTAAAGTTAAACCTTGTGGTAAAATTGGTGCAATCATCAGCAAAGCTGATATATATTGACTGCTGATATCGCCTTTGATTTTAACTTCTGCAGTTTTTTGATTTAACGGGCCAGATATATTTAGTGGAGGAAATCCCTCAGACTCTGCGTAGGAAATATCTGCACCAATAGTTTTTAAAGCTTCAGCCAAAATTCCAATTGGGCGTTGTTTCATTCTCTCTGTTCCTGTTAAAAGGAAGTTTCCGTTTTTAGCAGAAAGATAAGCCGAAAGAAAACGCATAGCTGTTCCTGCCGGACCAACATCAACGGTTTTAGATTCCTCGATTTCAACTTCCAATTCTTCTTCAAGATTATTAAGTATACCGTTTAACGTTACCGTATCAGCAGCATTAGAAAGGTTTTCTACTTTAACTAATTTTTTACTTAAAGCGCTTATAATTAAGGCTCTATTGCATTCGCTTTTTGAGCCGGTTAATTGGATTTCCGTATTAATATTCTTGGTTCCTTTAAAAGAAACTAAGGCGTTTTTTGACATGGTATTCTGTTTTTATTATCAAATGCAATTGTCAGATGTCGTCACCTGACAATGCATTGTAATTTATAATATCACTTTTTCGTAGCGACCGTTTTAAGATTGCTTCGTGCCTCGCAATGATGTTGTGCTTCAGACCTTGCTTTCGCTTTCACTTTAGTCTTTCTGCTTCAAGCTTTTCGCTTTACTAAGCTTTAACTTCAGTATGTTGCTCAGCAGCAATTCCTTTTTCAGCTTTGCCAGCATTCATAATTTCAGTTTGCTTACGGATAGACTCGCCGTGTACCAATTCTAAGAATTTCTCGGTAAAGTTTAAATCTAATTTTAAAGCTTTTGCAAAAGCATGTCCTTTTTTGATAATCGAATCCCAACGATTTACTTGTAAGATGGTTACTTGATTATCGCGTTTGAATTCACCTATTTTCTCAACGATAGCCATACGTTCCGCTAATTTCTGTAAAAGGATATCATCAATTTTGTCGATGTTTTTACGTAGATCAGCTAATTTATCTGCAAAAGCTTCATTTGGTGCTTCTGGTTCACGAACGGTTAAACGGTCAACTAATTCAGCTAAAGCAGCTGGCGTAACTTGTTGTTTAGCATCTGTCCAGGCAACTGAAGGGTCAACATGAGATTCAATCATTAAACCTTGCATATCTAAATCCAAAGCCTTTTGAGAGATGTATGGAATTAACTCGCGGTTACCACAAATGTGACTTGGATCGTTGATGATTGGTAACTCTGGGCATAAAGTTTTCAACTGGATAGCCATTTCCCACATTGGTTCGTTACGGAAAGAACTTTTCTCGAAAGAAGAAAAACCACGGTGGATTGCACCAATTTTAGTAATTCCGGCACCATTAATACGCTCGATAGCACCAATCCACAGTTGTAAATCAGGGTTCACCGGATTTTTAATTAAAACAGGAACATCATGGCCTTTTAAAGCATCAGCAATTTCCTGAACTGTGAAAGGGTTTACGGTAGAACGAGCACCAATCCAAAGGATATCAACACCTGCAGCCAAAGCTTCTTCTACGTGTTTTGCATTTGCAACTTCAACAGCTGTTGGTAAACCAGTTTCTGCTTTAGCACGTTTTAACCACTCTAAACCAATGCTACCAATACCTTCGAATTCTCCCGGACGAGTACGTGGTTTCCAGATACCAGCTCTTAAAACCGATACTTTGCCAGTTGCAGCCAATAGATGTGCTGTAGTTAATAATTGCTCTTCAGTTTCTGCACTGCATGGTCCTGAAATGATTAATGGTTCGTTGTTAACGTTTAACCAAGTGTTTAGAGGTTGGATGTTTAAATTAAGTTTCATGATTTATGGCTTGTAATATTTTATAATTCGATTGTTTAATTGTTATATTGATGTTGAATCGTAATTCGTATATCTAAAATTGTAATTCACTTATACTTTATCGTTCTTTTGATATTCTCCGAGGATATTGAAATTTGACGTGTATTTTAATGCTTTGCGTACGGCTTTATCATATTTTTCAGTGCTTGGCCATTCTAAGTCAACGTAAAAATAATATTCGTTGCGCTTACCAAGCACCGGCATAGATTGTATTTTTGTTAAGCTTACCTCTTGTTCGGCAAAGATGTTTAATACGGTTGCCAAAGAGCCTGCTTTGTGTCCAACTTGGAAGCATATTGAAGCTTTGTTTATTTTTTTGCCTTCGTCTGTTTTATCTTTTTTAAGGATAAGAAAACGAGTATAGTTTTTCTTATTCGATTCTACGCGACGTTCTAAAATGTTTAATCCGTAAAGTTCTGCGGCTAAGTTGTTTGCAATCGCCATTGTATCCGTTAATTTTTCTTCCTGAATACGTTTGGCACAAGCTGCCGTATCATTACTTTCTACAATTTTAATATGCGGGTAATCATAAAAGAAATCGATGCACTGGCGGATTGCAATAGGGTGTGAGGTTACAATTTTGATATCCTCAAACTTTACACCTGGCAATGCCATTAAGTGCAATTGAATAGGTAAATAAACTTCGCCAACTACCGAAAATCCATAATCGCGGATTAGTGTATAATTTGGTAAAAGGCTACCCGCGATAGAGTTTTCAATCGCCATTACAACGAAATCTGCATCGTTTTTTTCTAGTTTATCACAAGTTTCTTTGAAAGAATTGCACTCTACAGTTTCGATGTTTTTACCGAAGAATTTGTAAGCTGCTTCTTCGTGAAAAGATGCTTTAATACCTTGAATTGCTACTCGTTTTGTCGTTTCCATTTTTGCGTTAAAACAAAAAAAGTCCCGGCTGTTTGCCGGGACTTTTTTATACATTTTAATATTGTTATATATCTTTTTGCATATTAGCCCCGGCTCTTACTAAAATAGTAAAAGTAACCAAAGTAATATGTGTTGAATAATTTCATTTTTCTTTTTGAATGAGCCAAATGTAATAACAAAATTTAATTTGTCAATAAGAAAATGAAAATATTTTTATTTTCTTATTGTTTATACCGTTTTGGTGTTGGGTATGAAAGAGCTTAATTAATTGATTGAGGGCTGTGGAAGTGATTAAAAGAAATCATGTTTTTTGTTCCCTAAACCTGATAGCAACGGAAATACTTTTTGTTGCAGGTCTTCGACAAGCTCAGACTGACATAGGACAAAAAGATTGAAGTGTATAGCAGGGCTGCATAAGCCAAAATGAACGGAACCTTACATTTCCAAATTTTTCAAATAATCTGCAGAATAAAAATCGCTTATAATTTTGCTACTTTGAAGATAACTCACAATTTAAATCGTGGGCAATATTCTAATTCTTGAAAAACAAAAACGGCCTGTAAAATACAGACCGCTTAAATATTATCCTGTTGAACTTAAGGTTTGATGCTTTTCATTAAAAGCTTTAACATCGTTTTTCTTTGCTAATTCCTCTTCTTCATGCAATTCTTGCTGCATAATTTTAGCAATTTTGGTGCTGCCATCATGGCTCCAACCCGGCGGATTGAAGATGTATTTCACTTTATCCATAAAGGTTGGGGCCTTTTTTACATCAGCAGTTAAGGCAATAAATTCGTGGAAAATAATATTTACCGGACCAGTATCTTTTGGTTGGGTGGTTAAACCGTATTTAACTTCATCTTCTGGTAATTCGGCTTGAAAAGTGCCAAACCATCTATCCCAAAGAATTAAAACCATGCCCATGTTTTTATCCAAATAACGTACGTTACTGGCATGGTGAACGCGGTGGTGAGATGGCGTAACAAATACATATTCGTACCATTTCGGGAATTTGATATTATACTGCGTATGAACCAAATTACCATAAATTTGTGTAACCAAATAGGCGAAAAGGATATCTACGGCGGTAAAACCCATAAATGCTAATGGCAAATAAAAGAAAACGCGATAAAGGGGTTCGAAAACTGTAGAACGAAATCCGGTGGTTAAGTTAAAATGCTCTGACGAATGGTGGGTAACATGCATGGCCCAAAAAAAGCGAACGTAGTGCCCAACGGTGTGCAAAAACCAATACAAAAAATCTTGTGCTAAAATTAAAACCAACCAATAAATCCAAACATTTGAAATCTGGAACAAACGGAATTGATAGCAATATTCGAGCAGAACAAATGTGCCTGTTTTGGTTGCTAAATTGATAACAATTGCAGCTGTCATCAAGTAAATGTTAGTCCAGGTATCGCGTTTGGTGTATAGTTTTCTGTCGTGCAAGTAACTGAAATACATTTCAACCAAGGTTAAAACGATTACAAAGCTAAAAAGCCCTATTACAGAAATATCACTTCCGGTATACTTCATTTTATAAACTGTTATAATAATCTAAACTGCTTAAAATATCGGCGGTAGCTACACGGCAGTTAAACGTGCATTTGCCTGTGGTTTCTAATAAGGAGAATAAAATGTTACCATCCTCGTTCTTTTTATCGCTCTGCATCAGCTCTAAAAGCGTATCAAAACTTTCTTTTTTAATGTCGTATTTGGGATATAGCGATAAAATATAGCTACTAATATCCTTCAATTCTTCCTTAGTTAAACCACTGTTTTTGATTGATAATGCGGCTTCGCACACAAAACCGATAGCAATTGCTTCACCATGTGTAAGTGGATTTTCATCATTTGCTAGAGAATAACTTTCTACAGCGTGACCAATGGTATGACCAAAATTTAAAATCTTACGCAGATTTTTTTCATGCGGGTCAATGGTTACAACTTCGTTTTTAATTTCTACTGAACGGTAAATATCTACGGCCGATGGCGTTGAATAATCGGTAGTTTTTAACTTTTCGTAATAAGCTTTATCATAAATCAAGCCATGTTTAATCATTTCGGCAAAGCCTGATAAAAGCTCGCGTTGAGGCAAGGTTTTTAAAAACTCAGTTTCGATAAAAACCATTTGTGGTAAGGTAAAAGTTCCCACCATGTTTTTAACATTGTCAATATCGATACCCGTTTTACCACCAACAGAAGCATCAACCTGCGAAAGTAGGGTAGTAGGAACGTTTACAAAATCGATGCCTCGTTTGTAGGTAGAAGCGATAAAACCGCCCATATCTGTGATAACACCACCGCCTAAATTAATCATCAAACTTTTGCGGTCGGCTTCAAAATCTAAGAGCGTTTTCCAAATGCCGATACAAAAATCTATGTTTTTATTTTCTTCTCCAGCTGAGGTTTCAATTAAATCGAAATCAGCAAAATCATCCATCATCGATTGAAAAACAGGCAAACAAATTTCGCTGGTATTTTCATCAGCAAGAACAAAAACTTTGCTGTATTTATTGCTGTCTATTAAGGTTTTTAAGGCGTCTAAATTGCTTTCGAAATAAAGCGAATGGCCTGCGCTCGTTAAGGTTTCCATTATATTACTTCGATTTTATCTTGTTCAAAAGTAATGATATCGCCAACCCTAACTTTATAACGTTTGCGAAACTCTACTTCTCCATTACATTTAACTAATCCGTCCATCACGGCAGCTTGGGCATCTCCACCTGTACCTACCAAACCAGTTGCTTTTAAAAGCTGGATTAGCGGAATAAATTCACCCTCTAATTTGAATTGTATCATTTTGCTGCAAAAATACGATTATTTCGAGGTTTTACGTTTCAACAATGAATGCTTTTTATAATTTTGCACCATTCTGACTTATTACAAACCAAATGATTGATTTATCACCGAATAAACAACCTAATTTCGATAATACTGAAGTGGCTTTTCGTCAAAAAACGAATGCTGATTTGAAAAAAGGCTACTGGCTTTTTAAAATGATTGGTAGCAACTTTTTAACAAAGGTTGGTCCACCCATTACCAATTTCTTTTTAAATATTGGATTGCCAATTCAGGGCGCTATTAAAGCTACTATTTTTAAACAATTTTGTGGTGGCGAAACCATTGCTGAGTGCGATAAAGCGATAGTACAACTGGCAAAAGGCGGTGTTGGAACTATTCTAGATTATTCAGTTGAGGGCGAGGAAGAGGAAATCGTTTTTGATGAAACTTGTCAGGAAATTATTCGTACAATTCTTCGTGCCGATGGCGATGCAAATATCCCAATTACGGTTTTCAAAATTACCGGAATTGGTCGTTTTGCCTTGCTTGAGAAATTAGATGCGAAACAATCTTTAAATGCTACCGAGCAAGCTGAATTTGATAAAGTAAAATTGCGTTGCGAGATGATTTGCCGTACGGCTTTTGAAAAAGCTGTGCCAATTATGATTGATGCTGAGGAAACCTGGATTCAGGATACGATTGATGAGCTTGCTATAGATATGATGCGCAAATTTAATCAGGAACGCATTATTGTGTACAATACGTATCAAATGTATCGTCACGATAAATTGGCAGATATGAAAGCCGATCACTTGATTGCTAAGGCCGCTGGTTTTATTCTCGGTGTAAAAATGGTTCGTGGAGCTTATATGGAAAAGGAACGTAAACGTGCTGCTGAAATGGGTTATCCATCGCCAATTCAGCCAGATAAAGAATCATCTGATAGGGATTATAACGAATCTTTACGCTATTGCGTAGACCATATTGAAGAAATTGCCATCGTTTGTGGAACGCACAACGAAGATAGCAGTCGCTTGTTAACTTACCTTTTAGATGAGAAAAAAGTGGCGCATAACCATCCTCACGTTTACTTTGCACAGCTTTTGGGCATGAGTGATAACCTAAGTTTTAATCTTGCGGATGCCAATTATAACGTAGCAAAATATGTTCCTTACGGACCAATAAAGGCAGTTATGCCGTACTTGTTTAGAAGAGCGCAGGAAAATACATCTGTTGCCGGACAAACTGGTCGTGAATTGGGCTTGATTGAGCGGGAATTAAAGAGAAGAAAACTTTAAATATTCCTTTAAGGTTTTATTTTTTTGGAAATGAGCGTTTAGTAGTTCTTCGGATTGTGCAGCCCCGCTTTCTGCTTCAATCTTTTTTAAACTTCTGTCAGTCTGAGAAACGAAGAACCTGTTTCGTCGGTTACAGATGCTTCGTACCTCAGCATGACAGCTTATTCAGGGTCGCTGCAACAAAAAGTATTTACGCTCCAATCGGGTTTAAGAACTTCATGCAGTTAAGTCGTTTTGCAAATATTTTTTTCCGTGTATTCTGTGTCTCTGTGGCAAAAATTTCATTTGGTGAAATGCAAAACATAAACTAATTAAAGTATTGAAACCCTGAAATTAATTCAAGATGACAACCGCTATACACTGAGGAAAATGAAAGATAGAATCGTATTTTTTATGGTTTAACCACAAAACTTTGTTTGCCAGTTAGCAAATCATAAAAAAGTATAAAATCACTAGCTAAACTATAACCAGGATATTGAAAAGTTGCAGGTTTGTTTCTCTCAAAGAAAAAATGACCAACCCAGGCAAAGCCATAGCCCAAAACTGGCATCGCTAGAAAAAAAAGCCAATTGTGAAACATAAAACCCGTAAAGAAAGCTAACACAACCAAGCCAGTTCCTATAAAATGTAGTATACGAGAAGTTGTATTGGTGTGCTCTGTTAAATAGTAAGGATAAAACTCTTTAAGCGATTTGAATTTCTTTTCTGTCATAATCTTAAATTACAAAATTCCATTAGCTTTTAAAAACGATTCCAATTTTGCCGGTTTTTCAGTCATAAGCAATGTGTTCAAGCCAACCTTTTTAGCACCCTCAATGTGCTGTGGACTATCATCAATAAATAAAGTTTCAGCTGGATTTAAGTTGTTTTCTTTTAAAACCTGTTCGAAAATGTTGGTATTCGGTTTGCGCAATTTCATATGTTGAGAGAAGTAAGCTTTCTCAAAATATTCATCGTAATTATTTAGTTCGAAGGTTGTTTTAAGGTAATTGATAATCCAATCGTAATGAATCTCATTATTATTACTTAAAAGGAATGTGCGGTATTTCTTTTTAACATCTAATAGCAGCTCATGGTTTTTTTGATGTGTTCCAATTAGCAAACTGTTCCAGGTATCATCAATTTGACTGTCAGTTAGTTCAGGTTTCTTGGCTGCTTTCCTAATTCCATCTCTAAATTCAGCTGGCAAAATTGCTCCGGTTTCAAAATCATCAAACAATTGATTATGAGCCTTGTGTGCAAAGAAATTTTCTATATCGGTTATGCCAAGTTTTTGAAATGATGCTTGCGCAATTCTGAAATCTATATCGAAAATTACGTTTCCGTAATCAAAAATGATGTTTTTTATATTTTGCATTGGGCTTAAACTTTGTGCAAATATCTTCAAATATTTAAGATTCTGCTCAATCAATTTAAAATTGCCTAGCAAACATTTTTTATTTTTCTGATTTCGATTTCAAAACCATTCTCTAACATAAATGTAAATAGCCAAAACAGATCTGTTGTTTCCACATCAATATTTTTTATCATTCCTGAAATTCCGTTATCACATTCAATAAATGTATTTTCTTTTAAACTTAAAAGATCTGAAGTTGGCGTATTTTCATCGATTTTTATCATAATTAAATATAGAGGCATATTATGATAAAATTCAAATCAGCCTCAGAAAAAATCAAATTGGATTAAAATTTAGCCATCTTTTTTTTGCTTTTGCATAGGTATCATCACCCAGGTGCATACCATTTCCATCTCCTCTAATAAGTTGGTTTGCTAAGGTTAGACCATTATTTCCATTAATAAAATTTACGCAAAGTTGTTTTATCAAGTCCACATCTTCATTAGCCACTGCATCCATATCTAAATCCATTAATCTGGCGAAACTTTCTGAACCATTTCCCTGCGCTTTATAAACATCGGGGGCCTCAAAAATTTGTGTTGAAGCATTTAAGATGGGTTTAATGCATGGGTTTATCCGCACTAAACAAGCCGTGTTGCTTAAAGAGGGGTCGATTATTGAATAGGCAATAAATGTTGCCGAATCAGGTGGGTCGCCCAATATACTTGTCGACATTTTTTTAATATCAGAAACGAAAGTTAAATTGTAATCTGTAAAGGCCAATTTGTTGTTTTTATTCTTCTGAAATATATTCTGTATCTCCGGGTTTGTCGAAGTCTGATAATCAGCAATCATGGCTTGTCCGCCTGTTCCGGTGCCTAATGAAAGGATTTTGTAATCGCTTAATGGAATGGTATTATTGGTCATGGCTTCTATTAAGCCGGCCAAAACCGGATTGTTAAAACCTGAAACTGCACCATCCCACATTTTTGTTTTACGGATATCTTGTCCGTTTAATTGGTTAATTTCAATTTCGGCAGGTGCATCAAAATAATTAACAGGTGCATTGCTCGATGAATGTATGGCATGGCCCAGACTAATTTGATAATATTTGCCACCACTAAATGCATCGGTTTTACTTGCAATATTCGAACGAAAGAATGTTGCCCGCTGCCTAAAATAATCGAAGCCAACAATTAATAATTGTAATTCGGGCTTACCGATAATTTTTGGGAGTTCGTTTAAGTTAATGTTTAATGTGGGTTGTGTGGTTTTACCTTCGAGCATTAATTTATTGTAAGCTTGCATAACGTTCTGCAAGCCCGATAATTTGCGCTCCATGCTATATTTCGGACCTAATACGTTTGTTAAGCTGGCTATGTTTCGCCATTTAAGTTTTTCCCAAAAAGATAATTTAGAAAATACCTGCTTCCGTTTGTTTTCATCCTCAAAAACAGAAATAATCTCACTTAATTTCATGTCATTGCAAAGCGTTGAGAGTACTAAACTGCCACCCGAGTTGGCAATAACCATATCAAATTTTTTTAGCAATTCATGGCCATTTAAATCGCCATAAATATCCAGTAGCACCCGTGCCTGTATCAAAGCCCATGACCCGCCGCCATCTAGAGAGAGAATTTTGTAAGACATAATTTTAGATGCTTTAAGGTTAATTAGATTTTTTCTCCAATTTGAATAACAAAAAACCGTTAACTATTTTATTTACAATATCTTAATTAAAAGGCGCTCAAATTATCCCTCAAAAGAGGGATTTTAACTATGTGAAAATTTAACAAAATTGTTGTATTTTTATTTTAGCTTAATTCTCTCATTATGAAGAAGTTGAATAGTGTGTCAGTTGCCGAACTTTTTAAGCTTGCCGGCTATACAGATAAGTTGCAAAAATGTAATCCATCAGCAACATTTTTTCCTGATTTAAGTCCTCATCAAACAGAAAGTTGCACAGGTTATCAAGGTATATTTAATTGGTCGAGTATGCAATATTTAAACATCAGCAACTCAATTAAAACTATACTTGGGTATGAGCCAGAAATATTCCTTAAAAAAGGTTTAAATTTTAGTTTGGGTATTATTCATCCTGTGGATTCAAGGAGGTTAAGTAGTATTCATCAAGCTATATTTGATTACTACTACAACACACCGCAGAACCAGCGCTCAAAACTCCGGTTTAGTTATAATTTAAGGGTAAAGGCGAAAGATTACAGCTATGTTCATATTTTAAGGCAGAGCAACTTTATGAGTTTAACCGAAGATGGAAAACCTTTAGTAGAATATATCAATTGTACTGATATAACAGGCTTCGGTTTTAATAATGTAATTTGCTTAACTGTTCATTTGTTATCTTCAAGCGGTACTTTTGTGCTTTGCCATGAAATGGAATTTCCGGAAATGGACAATAATTTATCTAAAAGAGAAAAAGAGGTTTTGGAACTGGCCAGACAGGGCCTTACGAGTAAACAAATTGCAGATAAGTTGTATTTATGCATCGAAACTATTAAAAGCCATAGAAAACATATAATCGCTAAAACAGGCACGGGGAATATGACTGCCGCAATAAATAAAATCATTAGGCATTAAATCTAAAACCTTTATCTCTAGTGGAATGGTTTTTGATTTTCAATTAAAATGTAATCACCAATTGTCTGCAATTATGGGTAACTAAAAACCAGGCAATAGCTAAACTATGTTATTACATTTTTTATTTATCGGATAATTATCAATAACCACTTATTGCATTTATCTTGATAAACTGAAAAGAGGGATTTTTTTATCCCTCTTTTTATTTTTTTACTGTTATAACCCTACCTGTAACTAGGTGAAATTCATAATTTCGATATAAAGCATCATCTGTGATTATTATTTCTTCCACAAGGCCAGTTTTACTAAAAGTGTCTGTCACCAAATCGCCTTTTTTAATGTCTTGCAGTTCTTCTGTGGGTGTTTCGCTATTAATTCGCTTCATCTTACAAAAGTAGTTATAACATTTTTAGCTTAACAAAATTTTAACTTATTCTTAAACAGAGTGCTAAATATCTAGAAAGTCTGTGAAATGTCATTTATTAGGTCTACCTTTCAAATATGGGCGATACACTAAACTTTATTCTTGGCGTTGGTTTTATTCTTGGCGGTTTTAGCGTTTTCTGTGTGATTTTTGGCGGCGGTAAAAAAAGCTGAATTTGAAACTTATCAGCTTCGCTATTAAATAATCTAAATTTAATTTTTAGGTTGTTTTTCCCTGCCCATAATATCAAAATACATATCGCCATTTAACTGATTTATTCTAACAATCAAATCTCTTACTGGCGATTTATTTGTCAAATCATTCGGTAAACTCAGTGAATATTTAAATTTATAATCTGAAAAATCTGTTATGTTCCTAGTCGTGTTGACATAAAAATAACCTCCCTTATTTGCGCTTCTAACATACCAACATAAAATATCAGGTTCACCTTCATTTGTGTATTTAATTGTAGTATGATAAAGTTGAATTTTGATAACATCAGGCTCAGGTATTTCTTTCTTACAAGCCTGAAATAAAATCAACATAAAGAAGCAAATTACTATCGCTTTCATAACATAACAACAAAAACAAAAATTAAGAGTTTTAAAAATACTCATAAATATTATATTTTGTAGAATTAATTTTACATGTAATGATTAGTAGTTTCAGAAATAACTCGTTAAAAAGTGAAAAATTTTAAACAACTTGATATCAAAACTGTTACTAAATAGCTTATAATTGATGTTTAAGGGTTAACAGACAGATACTAAGTATAATTAAGTAGATGTACCATTTTGTTAATTTTGATTTCTAAGCCTATAAGAGTATAATTGTATTTGAACCAGCAAAACACTTTGATGTAAATGATACAACTTGAAGATATCAAGGGGAGATTTAAAAGAGATAAAGCAATTAGCGCAGAATTTCCGATTAGGGTTCTGATTATTAAAGAGGCATCGGGTTTATTATGTATGAACTCCGGCGACTATATATTAGAGCCGGGTAGGGTTTTCTTTATACCTGAAGAAGGTATTATCCGCTTTGAAGGCGAGATAACATCTGCTTATTGGTTAAGTTTCAGTACTTTACTTTATTCTGAATTTTTGCTACAACATACGGATTCTCAATCTAAAAATCTTTTTATGATGCTTTCATTTAAAGATTTAACTGCTCAGCAGGCACAAAAGGCATTTACTTTACTAGAACAATTGCGACGAGAAATTGCTGCAAAGCGAGATACTTCTTATTTAGCTCAATATTTGTCGCTTTTGCTAGGTTTTTCTGCGGTTTTAAATGCCGAACTTATGGATTTATCTGTTGATGAATTACAGCAAGTATTAAGATTTAGAGCAATTTTAGAACAATATTTCAAAACAGAACGAGCTACAGAATTTTATGCAGCTGGAATGGGCATGTCATCAAGAAAGTTAAATTCATTCCTTAAAAAAGCTTTTACTAAAAATTTGCCCGAACTGCTTTATGCAAGGTTAATTCGCGAAGCAGAAGAATTACTGATACACACCGATTATTCTGTTTCAATGATTGCCGAAATATTAGGTTTTGAGCAGGCAAATTCATTTGTAAGCAATTTCAAAAAATCAAAAGGCGTTTCGGCACTCGAATTTAGACGAATGAATTAACCATTATTTAGGCTTCGATATAAAATTTAAAAACGATTGAAATTGAGCTTTATGCTTGAGCTTATCTAATTTAAAATAAAACGCACCTCTTCTCGAACTTGATTTATCCTTTTCGGTTTGTTTAATTAATAAACCACTCGCCGTAATTTTCCGGATAAAATTGCGGTTATCTATTGGCGAATCATACACCTGCTCATACAAATTCTGCAACTGCGGAATGGTGAATTTTTTAGGAAGTAACTCAAATAAAATTGGGTGCAAGGCCGCTTGATACCTAATTTTATCCATTGCAGATTTAACCATTTCATTATGGTCAAAAATTAATTCGGGTACATCTTTCACCTTAAACCACTCGGCGTGGTATTGATCGTTTATTTGCCCGCTGAATTTATTGATATCGATTAGGGCAAAGTAAACTACAGATATGGTTCGCTCTATGGGGTCACGGTCCGGACTGCCATAAGCATTCAGTTGCTCCAGGTAAACATCGTGTAAGCCCGTTAATTCAAATAAAATTCTTTTGGCTGCACCATCTAAATCTTCGCTATTGCCAATAAAGCCACCCATTAAACTCCATTTATCTTTAACTGGTTCAATTGCCCTTTTAATAACGAGTAGTTTAAGTTCATTGCCATCGTAACCGAAAATAATACAATCTACAGCAACTAAAACTGGTGTCTGGTTTATATATTTTGCCATATTATAAAAGTGTATTTAAAATTGGAGCGTTATAATCATCAATAAAAGCGATGATATTGTTGTATTCGGCAAATTCCGAAATTTCGTGTGTCGTGGTTAAAACAATGCAATTCATTCCTGCATTTGCAGCCGATTCAACACCTTTTGGTGCATCTTCAAAAACTATACAATTTTCCGCTTCGATATTTAATGCCAAAGCAGCTTTTAAAAAAGTTTCAGCATCGGGTTTGCTAAAGGTTACATCATCAGCAGAAATAATGGCTTTAAAATAATGCCTTAAGTTTAAGCCATCTAACACAAAATTGATATTAAAAGGTATTGCTGCTGAACCAATTGCCATTGGAATTTGCTTACCTAAAGCTTTTTCAAAAAAAGAATCCAAACCATCAATTAAAGCCAAATGCGGCATGTAAAGCGCTTGATAACGTTTTTCCTTATCAACAGAAAGTAACTCAATTTGTGCCTCGGTAAATTTATCTATACCAAAAACTCGCTCTAAAACCTCAGAATTTTTGCCATACATTTCTTTTTTTACATCAGCATAAGAAATTGAAGTTTTTAAATCTTCGTTCATAATTACATGCCATGCAAGTGTATGGTATTCCATATCGTTAATAATGGTACCATTTAAATCAAAAAGAAAGGCCTTAGGCTTTAAATTCGTTATGTTCATATTAGTTTGTACAATATGCTATTTTTTTTGATGTTTTAAAATCGCATCAATAATAAGCCAATTAAATTATAATCGTTACAATAACGTTATTTTATTTTCATATTTTAGTTGCAACCAAATTATTTGTTATGAAAAAAAACAATTATCAATTTTTACTTGCTGCACTGTTTTTAGTATCCTTCACAGCCTGCAATCAACCTCAAAAAAATACGGTCGAAACTGCTGATAGTACCGCCAAAAATTTAGCGTACAATGCAGAAATCGACGGAAAAAAAGTAGAATTATTTACTTTGAAAAATAAATCAGGATCGTCTGTTACCATCACAAATTATGGTGGCAGAATTGTTTCTCTTTTAGTACCTGATAAAAATAATAAGCTTACGGATGTAGTTTTAGGTTATGATAGCCTTTCATCTTACCGTAAAAAAGGTGAACCATTTTTTGGAGCCATAATTGGTAGATATGGAAATAGAATTGGCAAAGGGAAATTTAAGTTGGATGGTAAAGAATATTCTATGCAGCTAAATGATGGCGTAAATACACTTCATGGCGGTTTTGATGGTTTCTTTGGAAAAGTATGGGATGCAAAACAGGTTGATGCCGATAAAATCGAGTTAACTTATGTTTCAGCGGATGGAGAAGCTGGATATCCGGGTAAATTGGATGTTAAGGTTACTTACACTTTTAGCAACGATAATGCCTTGAGGATTGATTACGAAGCAAAAACTGATAAAACCACCATCATTAATTTAACTAATCATGCCTATTTTAATTTAAATGGTGAAGGTAATAAGAGTATTCTTGACCACGAATTATTTATTGATGCTTACGGATATACGCCAGTTGATTCGACCTTAATCCCGACAGGAAAAATAACCCCGGTAAAAGGAACTGCATTTGATTTTACAAATGCAAAAACGATTGGTAAAAACATTGAAGATAAAGATGAGCAGTTACAGTTTGGCAAAGGTTTCGACCATAATTTTGCGTTAAATCCTCATGACGGAAATAAAGCAATCGCAAAAGTTAAAAGTTCATCAACCGGAATTATTTTAGAAGTTTACACCACAGAACCTGGTTTACAATTTTATAGTGGTAACTTTTTAACTGGCGAAACTAAAGATGGTAAGGGCGGAAAATCTTATCCGCACCGTTCTGCAATTTGTTTAGAAACACAACATTTTCCGGATGCACCAAACCATCCAAATTTTGAATCAACAACGCTAAAACCGGGTTCGGTTTATAAAAGCACTACTACTTATAAGTTTTTGAAATAAACTAAAGTTTATAAAAACGACTGGCATTTTTCAGGAAAAGGTTTTCTTTTTCCTGAAATGTTAGCTTCGAAGAATATTTTTTTACCAGATTAAACCAATCTGAATAAGGTCTGCTTACTAAAACAACAGGCCAATCGCTGCCATACATTACACGTTCTGTTCCGAAGTTTTCGAAAATGGTATCAAAGCATTCAAAAAGTTCTGTTTCTTTCCAGTTCTGCCAATCTGCTTCTACCAATAAACCTGAAATTTTACAGTATACATTTGGGTTTTGAGCTAAAATTTTAATGTTTTCTTTCCAAGTTTTGATGCTTCCACTTTTTATATCGGGTTTGCCACAGTGGTCTAAAACTAAAGGCTGATCCTCCAGTTTTTCAACCAGCTCAATTATATCCGCAAGCTGATTGTGGTAACAGAGTAAATCGTAGGTAAAGTTGTAGGTATTTAATTTTTTTACACCTTGAATAAAATCATCAGATAAGAAAAAACCTGCGCTTTCGGCTTGTAGAACATGTCTGAAACCTTTAATTTTTTTATAAGAATTCCAGTGTTTTAATCGCTCACCCAGATTTTGGCTTTTTAAATCTACCCAGCCAACAATACCTTTTATAATTTCGTTTTGCTCGGCAAGCGTTAACAGAAAATTGGTTTCTTCTTCAGATTGATTGGCCTGAACAGCTATACATCCAGTAATTTTTAGTTCGTTGTAAGTTCGAATTAGGTTTTTTGGCGAGAAATCGTTGCGGATTATACTCATTTCTTCGGTTATCCAACTATCTCGATTAGCATCGAAATTCCAAAAATGTACGTGAGCGTCAATCATTTTTATTTAAAGTTTAAAAATTTCTTCCATTAAAATCCATTTTTCGCCTGGTTTTGCGCCAGGTAATGCTTGCTGGTATTTCCACATCAAAGTTTCCCATTCCTGCACTTTTAGGTTTTCTTCATCAGCTTTTTGCTTTGCTTCAAACGAAAAATCATCGTTCACTTCCATAATCATAAACAGGCGATTACCTAATAAATAGATTTCCATATTTTGTACGCAGGAATCTCTAATGCTCGATTTAATCTCGGGCCAAACCGCTTTATGGTGCGTTTTATACTCCTCAATAAGTTGCTCGTCGTTAATTAAATCAAGCGTTAGGCAATATCTTTTCATGTATTATTTGTAAGCTTTAACGTGTTGTTTGCTGCTTCCAAGTCCTTCAATACCAAGCTCGACTACGTCGCCATCGTTTAAATACCAAGGCTCTGGTTTTTGTCCTAATCCAACACCTGCAGGTGTTCCGGTTGTGATAACATCTCCTGGTAAAAGTGTCATAAATTGGCTAATGTATGAAACCATGAACGGCACATTAAAAATTAAGTTTGATGTATTTCCATCTTGCAAGGTTTTACCATTTACGGTTAACCACAGGCGTAAATTATGTACATCGGCAATTTCATCTTGCGTAGCAATAAATGGCCCGATAGGAGCGAAGGTATCACAACTTTTTCCTTTAACCCATTGTCCGTTTCTTTCTAATTGAAATTCTCTTTCGCTATAATCATTGTGTAAAACGTAACCTGCTATATGTTCCAAAGCATTTTCTTCACTTACATAACTTGCTTTTTTACCAATTACAATTGCTAGTTCTACTTCCCAGTCTGTTTTTTTGCTGTTTTTTGGAATGGTTAAATCATCATTCGGACCAACAATTGCTGATGTAGCTTTAAAAAATAATATCGGCTCTGCCGGAATTGGAGCATTCGTTTCAGCAGCGTGGTCTTTGTAATTTAAACCTACGCAAATAATTTTTGAAGGACGGGCAAGTGCAGCACCCAAACGCACGTTTTTATCAATTTCGGGTAAGTTTGCAGTTTTTACCGCTTCGCGAAGTTTTTCCAAGCCATCGCCGCCAAAAAAATCTTCGTTATAATCGCTAACCAGCGAAGAAACATCGTAATATTTATCTTCTATAATTAATCCCGGTTTTTCTGAACCCGGCTCGCCAAATCGAATTAATTTCATTTTATTTTTTATCTCGTTGTAATTGTTAATTATTTAAAGTTGTAAATCCACCATCTATTGGGTAATCGCATCCGGTTATAAACGAAGCCTCATCGCTACATAAATATAAAGCTAATGCACCAACTTCTTCAGGTTTAGCCATTCTACCAATAGGTTGTGTTTTTGATAGTTTTTCAAACATTTCGTCAATATTATCCGGATAGTTTTTTTGCAAAAATCCATCAACAAATGGCGTATGTACACGAGCCGGAGAAATTGAATTGCAACGGATGTTGTCACCGATGTAATCTTTGGCCACGCTCATGGTCATGGCTTTTACTGCACCTTTGGCAGTGCTGTAGGCAAATCTATCAGGCAAACCGATTAGCGCTGCAATAGATGCCATATTTATAATTACACCGCCACCCGAAAGTTTTAATAAGGGAATGGCCGCGTACAAACAATTATAAACGCCTTTAACATTTACACGCATAATGCGGTCAAAATCCGATTCTTCGGTAGTATCGGCTTTGCCAATGTGTGCAATTCCGGCATTATTAACTAAAATATTTATCTGTCCAATTTTATTAAATGTTTCGATAACGGCATTGTGATCAGAAACATCGCAGGCGTAACTGAATGCACTATTTCCTGCCGATTTAATTTCCTCAATTGCCGAATTGGCTTGCTCTAAACCAAGTTCTATAATGTGTACTTCTGCACCTTGAGCAGCAAGAACGGTTGCTATAGCTTTACCAATGCCGCTACCGCCGCCGGTTACAATTGCTTTTTTATTTTTTAATGAAAACATGCTTTTATTTTGATGTTATGTGTGAGTTAGCATCGCCGAAATATAGCGAATTTAATGCCTTTAAATTATGATACTCATAAATGTTACCTTGGTTAGAGATAAATTCAGTTACAAATAAAAAAGAATTTGCAAATTGAAAATTATACCTTCTTGCCTAAATATTATCTAATCTTTGCACTGGTTGATTTTTCAAATTATTTAACAGCTCAGCTTGCAGAAATTTTACAAACTTGACCCAATATATTACTTATATTTGAATATTACTTTTATATTTAAATAATATTTTAACCAAATATACTTCAAAGCCTATCAAAAAAGGCTTTAAGTTGTAGAGCCAATTAAATGAGAAATTTTCTGATTTTTGTTACCTGTCTGTTTTTATTGCCCATATTTTCTAGTGCTAAAATTGAAAAGACGAATGAAAGCAAAACCATTTTTGTTTCTGCTGAAAGTAGTCTTCGCATCAATTTTGGAATTGAGAAATTATCAGCTACGCTAAAAGACAATAACTATAAACCGATATTAAAAAGCATAAAACCAAGCCAAAAGGTAACACTTACAAAATCTGCTATTGTTGTTGGTAAGCTTGGCGATAAAGCGATTGAATCTCTGCTTCCGCAAACTCTAAAAAGTAAAGTATTAGGATCTGGTAAAGAGGGTTTCACTTTAATGTATGATGCCAAAGGTACGCTTTATATTATCGGTGCTGATGATTCTGGTACTCTTTATGGTTGCATGGAATTGGTAGAACAGATTAAAAATCAAGGTAAAATTCCTGGTAATATTTCGGTTAATGAGCAACCGGAAATGGTATTGCGTGGCACTTGTATAGGTTTGCAAAAACCTGATTATTTACCAGGACACGATGTTTACGAATACCCTTATACACCAGAAACTTTTCCATGGTTTTACGATAAAGAACTTTGGATAAAGTATTTGGATATGATGGTTGAAAATCGTTATAACTCTCTTTATTTATGGAATGGCCACCCGTTTTCTTCTTTGGTAAAGCTAAAAGATTATCCTTATGCCAAAGAAGTTGATGAAGAAACCTTTAAAAAGAACGAAGAAATTTTTAAGTTTTTAACGTATGAAGCGGATAAACGTGGAATTTGGGTAATTCAAATGTTTTATAACATTATTATTCCTAAACCTTTTGCTGAAAAACATGGCTTAAAGACGCAAGATAGAAACCGACCGATTATACCGCTAATTTCTGATTATACCAGAAAATCTATCGCCGCATTTGTAGAAAAATATCCTAATGTTGGCTTAATGGTTGCACTCGGCGAAGCGATGGAAGGTGTTGGTCAGGATGATATTGATTGGTTTACCAAAACAATCATCCCTGGATTGAAAGATGGTTTAAAAGCATCTGGCAGAACAGATGAACCACCAATTGTGCTGCGTGCGCATGATACCGATGCACCCGCGGTTATGAAAGCTGCTTTACCTTTATATAAAAATCTATACACCGAGAATAAATTTAACGGAGAAGCTTTAACCACTTACGAACCCCGAGGTGCATGGGCAGAATTGAATAGAAAACTTGCATCTATTGGAACAATAAACATTTCTAACGTACACATTTTAGCCAACCTGGAGCCTTTTCGTTATGGTTCGGCAGATTTTATACAGAAATCGGTGCAGGCAATGGATAAAATTTACGGTGCAAAGGGCTTGCATTTGTATCCGCAGGCAAGTTATTGGGATTGGCCTTACACTGCCGATAACGTTAAAGGCCGCTTGTTGCAAACCGATAGAGATTGGATTTGGTACAAAGAATGGGGGCGTTATGCCTGGAATAGTAAGAGAGACAGAAATGCCGAGATTGAATATTGGGGCAATGAACTTTCAAAGAAATACGGAACAGATTTAAACGGAGGAAAATCTATCTTAAATGCTTACGAAGAATCTGGAGAGATTTCGCCAAAGCTTTTGCGCCGTTATGGCATAACAGATGGAAATAGGCAAACCCTAACTCTAGGTATGCTTATGACGCAATTGATTAATCCTTTCAGGTATGGTTTGTTTACCTTAATGTACGAGTCTGAAGCCCCGGAAGGCGAAATGATTATCGAATACGCTGAAAAGGAATGGAAAAAACAAGGGCACATTGGCGAAACGCCAGTTCAAATTGCCAGGGAAGTTGTGGAGCACGGAAAAAAAGCCATTATTGCCATTAATCAGGCGAAGGCGACAAAAGATACAGCTGAGTTTAGCCGATTGAAAAACGACATTTACTGTTATAATGCCATGGCAAATTCTTACGCCGAAAAGGTTAAAGCAGCACTTTGGATTCTGCGCTATAAATATTCTAATGATGTTAGCGACCTTGAAAAAGCACTGCCATCATTACAAAAAAGCTTGGATTCTTACACGGAGTTGGTAAAACTTACAGAAAATGATTACCTGTATGCAAACAGCATGCAAACCAAGCAGCGCAAAATACCAATGCGTGGCGTAGATAAAACTTTTATCACCTGGAAAGAAATGCTGCCTGTTTTTACCAAAGAGTTCAATCATTTTAAACATAGTATCGATTCTTTAAAATCGGTTAAGCCAGGTTCGGAAATTAAAATCATCGCGTATAAAAACGCTGATGTTAAAATCCTTTCGCCGAAGGCAGAAGAAATTGTTTTTGATAAAAACGTAAATGTATTTGCTGATACCAATACTGTAATTAAAGAAATCACACCAGAATTAATCGGCTTAAAAGGCATAAAACTTTCAAAATTAAATCAGATAAAAGCAGGCACTGAAATAAAATTCAGTACAAAATCTGCAATTAAGCTTTTGGTTGGTTATTTTAATCCTAAAGATGCGGGTACCTTACATCCGCCTCAATTAGAAACAGATGCGAGCGCCAATAATTATGGTCAATCTGAAATTAAAATCTCGAATGCACTGGTTGTAAATGGTTATTTGCCGCTTAATGTTCATTCTTATTCTTTTCAGGCGGGTTCGCATACTTTAACTTTGGGTAAAGGCGCATGCTTAATTTTAGGTTTTATTGATGATAAACAAGAACTACGCATTTTTAATGCCGGTCTTGATGGTCGTGGAAAAGATATTGACTGGTTATTCGAATAAAATGAAGAAGATTTTTTTAACGATATTATTTGCAACCTCCTTCGCGTTTGCAAGTTTGGCGCAACAAAAAACAATTCCTTTAAAAGCAAAACTTAAGGGGTATGTAACTTATTTTAATTCAATCGATACGGAAGCGGTAAAAAACTTTGTGCCAAATGCCAACGCTTACAATTGGTTATCAGAAAACATTCCGCTGTTAGAATGCCCTGATAAAGTTTTAGAGCAAAATTATTATTACCGTTGGTGGTCGTTTCGCAAGCATTTAGTTAAAACGCCTGATGGCTTCATTTTTACTGAATTTATCGAGCCTGTAAAACATGCCGGGAAATATAACTCCATCAGCTGTGCTGCAGGTCACCATATTTATGAAGGCAGATGGTTAAAAGATAACTGCTACTTAAAAGATTACATTAAATTTTGGTTTTATAATGCCGATGTTGGTCAAACCCGACCTCGTTTCCATCAGTTTAGCAGCTGGATAGATGATGCCATTTATCAAAATCAGTTGGTTAACCCCGATGCTTCATTTCTTAAAAATATTTTCCCTGCTATGGATGCAGATTATGAAAAATGGGAGAAAGAACGTGGTTTAAAAAGCGGTTTGTTTTGGCAGCACGATGTTAAAGATGGTATGGAAGAATCGGTTAGTGGTTCCAGAAGAGACGAAAACCGAAGACCTACAATTAGCAGTTATATGTTTGCTAATGCAAAGGCAATGGCTCAAATCGCTGTTTTATTAGGCGATAATGACCTTAAAAATAAGTATGATGCAAAAGCGATTGCTTTGAAAAAATTGGTTCAAGATAGCTTATGGAATGTTTCTTCATCTTTTTTTGAAACTAAATTAGCTAAAGGCGGCTTGGCAAACGTAAGGGAGGCTATTGGTTTTATCCCATGGGATTTTAACCTGCCGGATGATAAACCTGAATATGCGGTGGCCTGGAATCAGCTTCTAGATACTGCCGGATTTGATGCGCCTTGGGGTTTAACAACCGCAGAACGTAGAAATCCAACTTTCAGAACGCGTGGAACGGGGCATAGCTGCGAGTGGGACGGTGCGCTTTGGCCATTTGCAACATCGCAAACATTAAAAGGACTCTCAAATTTATTAACCAATTATAGAAACCACGGCAAAATGACTGCTGATGTTTTTTATGATGAATTGCATACTTACGCTAAATCTCATACAAAAAATGGCAAGCCGTATTTAGGCGAATATCAGGATGAGAAAAATGGCGAATGGCTTAAAGGCGACAATCCACGAAGCAGTTTCTACAATCACTCCACTTTCTGTGATTTGATTATTAACGACTTAATCGGCGTTAAACCTCGTGCAGATGAAATTTTTGAGCTTTATCCACTTATCCCGAAAGGTAAATGGGATTGGTTTAAACTTGATAATTTATCTTACCACGGCAAAATCATCACCATAAAATGGGATAAAACAGGTAAGAAATACAATCAGGGGAAAGGTCTTTCTGTCTCTGTAAACGGAGTTGAAAAATATAAAGGTGTGGAGTTGAAAAAGGTACTTGTAAAGTTGAATTAGTAAATCAAATCGATAATGATATTTAAATCATCAATAAAATTAATAGCCTTATTCTTAGTTTTTTGTTCATCAATTTTTGTGAGCAAGGCACAATCTTATTACAATGTGATAAAGTACGGCGCTAAAAATGACAGCACTAAACTTGCAACTTTAGCCATAAAAAAAGCTATTGAAGCAGCCTCAGCTGCGGGCGGGGGAACAGTTTATTTCCCTGCCGGAAAATACTTAACAGGCGCTATTCACTTAAAAAGTAACATTACCATTTTAATTGATGCAGGTGCCGAATTGCACTTCAGCGATAATTTTGACGATTATTTGCCGATGGTGAAAAGCCGTTATGAAGGTGTAGATGTAACCAGTTTTTCGCCCCTGTTTTATGCTTATAAAGCTGAAAACATTTCTATAATTGGCAGAGGTTTAATTGATGGGCATGGAAAAAAGTGGTGGGATTTTGTTGAGGGTTACAAAGAAGGTCAGGCTCGCTCAAAATGGCAGCTTCAGTTTGATGAATTGAATAAAGATATTGTGCTTCCGGATGACCCAAAGCAAATGAAACGAGGATTTCTTCGTCCGCCTTTTATACAAACCATGTTTTGTAAAAATGTATTAATTGATGGAATTTCAATCCGAAATTCTCCATTTTGGACGGTAAATCCTGAGTTTTGCGAGAATGTAAAAATCCATGCAGTTACCATTAATAATCCGCACTCACCAAATACGGATGGGATTAATCCTGAATCCTGCAAGAACGTTCATATATCCGATTGCCACATTAGCGTAGGCGATGATTGCATCACCATAAAATCTGGTAAGGATGCACCTGGTAGAAAAATGGGTGTTCCGGCAGAAAATTATGTAATTACAAATTGTACAATGTTATCCGGTCATGGAGGTGTTGTAATTGGCAGCGAAATGTCTGGCGATGTACGCAAAATTGCCATTTCAAATTGTGTTTTTGATGGTACGGATAGAGGAATCAGAATTAAAACGGCGAGAGGAAGAGGCGGAATTGTTGAAGAAATTCGTGTAAGCAATATTATTATGAAGAATATTCGAAATCAGGCGATCGTATTAGATATGCAATATGCTAAAACAACCGTTGAACCCGTTTCAGAACGTACGCCAAGGTTTAGAAACATTCATTTTAGTAACATTACAGGCCAAACAAACGAAGCGGCATATTTAAATGGGATTGAAGAAATGCCGATTGAGAACATCACTTTTAGTGACATAAACATGGAAGCCAAAACGGGTTTTAAAATTGGTTTTGCCAATAAAATTGAGTTCCACAATGTTCAGGTGAATACCGAACTGGGCTCGGTAGTATCAACTTCAAATGTTAATCAGCTAACCATCGATAACGTAAAAACTTATACGCCTAAAGCAAACGCAGCAGTTATCGATTTGAAAAATACCAGCGATACTTTCATATACAATGCTTTTCCAACGGTTGGAACCTCAACCTATTTAAACCTGAGCGGAGGTAAAACTAAAAACATCTCTTTAGGAAATAATAATTTTAAAAATGCAGCAAAAGGTGTGGTTAAAACAGATGATGTAACAGAAAAAGTTAATGTTATCTCTGGCGATAAAGGACAGTAAGATTAATAAATTATTCCACAATGATTGATTTGAACTTAAATATGAATTCTAAAAAAATTGTAGTGCTTTTTGTATGGTTGTTTTGTATTATTTCTATCAAAAGCCAAGCGCAAAATCAATCTTTATGGTACACAAAACCGGCTTCAAAATGGACGGGTGCATTACCAATCGGAAACGGGAAATTAGGCGCAATGGTTTACGGCGGTGTAAACTCCGACCAAATCCAGTTTAACGAAGAAACGCTTTGGAGTGGTAAACCTCGTAATTATAATAGGAAAGGGGCATCAGCCTATTTACCGCAAATTAGAAAGTTGCTTGCAGAAGGTAAACAAAAAGAAGCCGAGGAATTAGCGCAGGCACAATTTATGGGTTTACAAAGTGAACCTGGTAATCGCGAAGCTTGGGTTAAAGAAATTAAATCGGGGAAAGGAATTGAAGGAAATCCACAACTAGCTAGTTACGATGATAAAAATTGGAAGAGCATCAAAGTGCCATCTTACGAAGGTTGGGAAGCGGTTGGTTTAGCCAATTTAGATGGTGCAGTTTGGTTCAGAACTTCGTTTGATGTTCCTGCCGATTGGAAGGGGAAAGATTTGATTTTGGATTTGAACAGAATCCGCGATCAGGATTTTACTTACCTAAATGGAAAGCTGATCGGAAATACTGATAATCTTGAACCTCGAAAATACACCGTTCCTGCATCAGTTATTAAAGTTGGCAAAAACATAATTGCCATCCAGGTTTTAAATTATTACGATAAAGGCGGCATTGCCGGATATAAAGACACAAGCAAAAAAATTGGTATTTATCCAAAGGGCAGTTCAGTTGAGCAAGGGATATCGCTAGTTAAGGAGTGGAAATACAAAATCCAGAACCAAGAGCCGCCAGCGGTTGCTCAATATCAGGCCAGTTATCAGCCTTTCGGCGATTTAAAATTGAATTTCAAACATGGAAATTCACAAATCACAAAATACAAACGCTCCTTGGATTTAAAAACAGCCATAGTTAAAACCAATTATACCCTAAACGGAATCGATTTTGAACGCGAATATTTTGCCAGTCAGCCGGATAATGCGCTTGTTATACATTTAAAATCAAACAAGGCGGGTGCGATAAGTTTATCTGCGGCACTTTCCAGTCCTCATTTAAAAACTGAAATTTCGAAGTTGGATGGGCACACCATTTCGATGAAAGTTCAGGTTAAGGATGGAGCGCTTAAAGGTGAAAGCCATTTAAGAGTGGAGGTTAAAAAAGGTTCTGTTAAAATTTTAGATAATAAAATTGATATAGCTAAGGCTGATGAAGTAACATTTTATCTTACTGCTGCTACAAATTTTGTAAGTGCAAGTGATGTTTCTGGTAATCCAAAATTGAAAAATTTGGCTTCTCAGCTTGGCTTGGCGGGAAAAGGATATGATTCAATTAAACAAGCACACATCAAAGAATATCAATCCTACTACAACACATTCAGTGTGAATTTTGGTCAGTCAGAAAATGAGAATTTGCCAACTGATGAAAGACTGGAAAAATTTGCAACTGCTAATGACCCTGCTTTTGCTGCACTTTATATGCAATATGGTAGATATTTATTGATTTCGAGTTCCAGACCAGGAACACAGCCTGCAAATTTACAGGGTATTTGGAACGATTTATTAAGTCCGCCCTGGGGAAGTAAATATACCACTAATATTAATTTAGAAATGAATTATTGGCCTACCGAAACTTTGAATTTATCTGCGTTAAATGAGCCTTTATTTAAAAAAATAGAAGGATTAGCTATAACGGGAAGCCAAACTGCAAAAGATTATTATAATGCACGCGGTTGGGTTTTACATCATAATACTGATATCTGGAACGGTACAGCGCCTATAAATGCGTCCAATCATGGTATTTGGGTTACGGGAGCAGCGTGGTTAAGTACGCATCTGTGGGCGCATTATCAATTTTCAAAGGACACCGCGTTTTTAAAAACACAAGCTTATCCCTTAATGAAAAAATCAGCTGAATTTTTTGAAGATTTTTTGGTTAAGGATGCTAGAACGGGCTGGTTAATTTCTACCCCTTCAAATTCTCCTGAAAATGGTGGCTTGGTTGCAGGTCCAACTATGGATCATCAAATTATCAGAACTTTATTTAAAAATTGTATTGAAGCGTCAAAAGTATTGGGCGCTGATGATGTGTTCAGGAAATCTCTAGAAGAAAAAGTGAAAATAATTGCACCAAACCAAATTGGAAAATATGGTCAGTTGCAGGAATGGTTAGAAGATAAAGATGATACCACGAACAAACATCGCCATGTTTCACATTTGTGGGGCGTTTACCCTGGAAATGACATAACCTGGGATGCAGATGTCAAAATGATGAATGCGGCTAAGCAATCTTTATTGTATCGAGGTGATGATGCAACGGGTTGGAGTTTAGCCTGGAAAATTAACTTTTGGGCAAGATTTAAAGATGGGGACCATGCAATGAAATTGATTAAGATGCTTATCAAACCTGCAAATAATGGTGCGGGTTCTTATGTAAATCTTTTCGATGCGCATCCGCCATTTCAAATTGATGGAAACTTTGGTGGCGCAGCAGGAATTGCAGAAATGATTTTGCAAAGTCACCAGGGATATTTGGATGTTTTGCCAGCTTTGCCAAGCGATATACCGGAAGGTGAAATACTTGGACTGTGCACCAGAGGTGGATTTGAGGTGGACTTGAGGTGGACTAAAGGTGGACTTTCGTCTTTAATTGTGAAATCAAAAACCGGAGAGAACTGTAGAATTAAATATAACGATAAATCGATTGAATTTAAAACGAAAGCTGGAGAAAGCTACAGCTTGAATAGAGATTTGAAACTTCAATAAAGAAATGATGAATAAAAAAGCCTTACTGATAGTTTTTTTTCTGTTTTTAATATCGAAAGCACACACTCAAGGCATTAGAAAAAATATAAATTTAAACGAGAACTGGTTAAGCATAGCTGATGAAAAAAACATAAATGCATTTAATGGTTTTCACCTGGCGGGATATAAAGCCTCAAACTGGATAAAGGTTAATGTTCCCCATAATTGGGATCAGTACGAGGGCTATAGGCGAAAGCTTCATGGCAATAAGCATGGTTATGCATGGTATCGTAAATCATTCAAAACCAATGAAAAACTAACAGGTAAACGATTTTTTCTATATTTTGAGGGCGTTGGATCTTACGCCACAATTTGGTTAAATGGCAAAAAAGTTGGCTATCATGCAGGTGGAAGAACAACTTTTACGCTAGATGTTACTTCAACAATAAAGCTAAATAATCAAGCAAATATTTTAGCGGTTAGGGCAGATCATCCGGCTAATATTCAGGATTTACCCTGGGTTGACGGTGGTTGCTCAACCGAACGTGGTTTTTCTGAAGGTTCTCAGCCGATGGGTATTTTTCGTCCGGTGCATTTAATCGTTACAAGTGATGTTCGTATTGAACCTTTCGGCGTTCATGTTTGGAATGATGATAAAGTTTCTGAAAAATCAGCAATTTTAAATATCCAAAGTACAATTAAGAATTACAGCTCATCAACAAAAGAAGTCACCGTTCTAAATCAGCTTATTGATGCAGATAAGAAAGTAATTGATGAACAAAAAAGTAAACTTATTGTAGCTTCGGGTAAAGAGGTCAATGTAAAACAAAAAACGGAGGAAATTGCAAACCCTAAACTTTGGTCTTTAGAAAATCCTTATCTCTATACTTTAAAAACCACCATTTTATCTAAGGGAAAAATTATTGATACGTTTGATACACCTTATGGAATTCGTTGGATTAGTTGGCCAATTGGCGAAAATGCAAATCAAAAGCAATTCATTTTAAATGGAAGACCTGTTTTTATAAATGGAATTGCAGAGTATGAACATTTAATTGGGCAAAGTCATGCTTTTAGTAGTGAGCAGATAAAATCAAGAGTTAGGCAAATAAAAGCTGCCGGATTTAATGCTTTTCGTGATGCCCACCAACCGCATAATCTCGAATATCAAATCCATTGGGATAAAATGGGCATCCTTTCCTGGACGCAAATGGCAGCACATATTTGGTATGATACGCCCGAATTTAGAAAGAACTTCAAAACGCTGTTAGTTGATTGGGTTAAAGAGCGCAGAAATAGTCCATCGGTAGTGCTTTGGGGTTTGGAAAATGAAAGTACCTTACCCGAAGATTTTGCCAGAGAGTGCACTGAACTGATTAGGAAACTTGACCCAACAGCATCATCGCAAAGAAAGGTTACAACTTGCAACGGCGGTAAGGGAACGGATTGGGATGTGCCTCAGAACTGGACCGGAACTTATGGTGGTAATCCACAAACCTATGGCGATGATTTACGGAAACAGGTTTTGGTAGGCGAGTACGGCGCATGGCGAACCATCGATTTGCATAAACTTGCTGCTGGCGAAAAAGGTTATACGGAAAATGCGATGACGGATTTGATGGAAACAAAAGTCAGGTTAGCAGAATCTGTAAAAGATAAAACTGCCGGGCATTTCTTTTGGCTATATAGCTCGCACGATAACCCGGGTAGGGTACAAGGTGGAGAAGGATTAAGGGATATCGATAGAATTGGTCCGGTAAATTACAAAGGTATGTTTACTCCTTGGGAAGAGCCGACAGATGTTTTTTATATGTTCAGAGCGAATTATGCACCAAAAGAAACCGAACCGCTGGTTTATATTGCATCACATACCTGGCCGAATAGATGGAATAATCCTGGAATAAAAGATAGTATTGTGGTTTATTCCAATTGCGATGAAGTTGAACTTTTTAATGATTTCGATAAAGAATCGCTAGGTAAACAAAAACGAAATGGCATTGGAACACATTTTCAATGGAATAAACCCAATATCAAATATAATGTGCTTTATGCAGTTGGTTATGTAAATGGAAAGCCTGTTTCGAAAGATTATATTGTATTAAATAATTTGCCCAAAGCGCCGAATTTCGAAAGCGCCTACAACATACAAACCGAAGTTAATTTAGCTAAAGCAGATTACAATTATGTATACCGCTTAAATTGCGGTGGTCCTGATTATATTGATTCAAAAGGTTTTAAATGGTTTGCGGATAGAAATTTAACTGATAATAAAAATTTTGGCTCAACTTCTTGGACAAAGGATTTCAAAGGAATTCCATCTTTTTTTGCCAGTCAACGGAGAACATTCGACCCCATAAAAGGCACAAAGGATTGGCCACTATTTCAAACTTTTAGATATGGAAGAGATAAACTCAAATATCATTTTCCACTTCCGGATGGAGAATATTTAGTAGAACTTTATTTTGTAGAACCCTGGTTAAATACAGGTGGCGGTATGGATGCGACTGGTATGCGCTTGTTTGATGTGGCTTTTAATAATCAAACAGTTCTGAGCAATTTAGATATCTGGAAAGAAGCAGGACATGATGCTGCCTTAAAAAAATCATTAAAATTTACAGTAAAAGGTGGTGTTTTGGATATTTCATTTCCCCAGGTAAAATCCGGGCAAGCTGTAATTTCTGCCATCGCGATAGCGAGTTTAAATAAAAATGTGAAGCCTGCGCCGCAAACAAAATCAATAGTAAAGGCTGCTGAAAATATTTTTACTGCCGATTGGATGGATGTTGGCGATAAGCAATACCTAGATGAATCAATTGAATTTGCTTCATTGCCATCGAATTTTTATGGAGCAGAATGGATAAAAACTTCCAACAAAAAGAAAGAAAAAATTAGCTTCAGCTTAAATGAAACTGCCGATGTTTTTGTACTTATCGATGCGGCTATTAAAGATAAATTTGATTGGCTTAAGGATTTCGAAGACACAAAAACTGTTGCTGAAAATAATGTAGAGGCGAGTTTCAAAGTTTATCGCAAACGATTCGGCAGAGATGATGTAGTTGATTTAGGTTTAAACCCGAATGGTGCTTTAATGTATTCTGTTGTGGTTATTCCGCCGAGTGAGCTAGAGCCTGCTTACGATTTGAAAACTACAACCAGTTACAAAGCCACTGATGCCAAATTAATTGGTACTGGTATTGTTAAAGAAGATTTAATGAGTAAGCAAAGGGTGATTTTTAAATCTCAGGCTGGCGATAGCCTGGAATGGAGTATTTGGGTTGGTGTTGCTGACACTTATTCGCTCACCATTAAATATCACAATCCTTTGGAGAAAAATTTGAAAGCAAAACTGGAGTTTTTATCAGCCGATGGTACAATTATGAAAACAGAAACGGCAGAATTTGCGCCTACAAAATCCGGTAAATGGAATTATTTCAATTCCAATACCGGAAGCATGATTAATGCCGGGAATTATAAATTGAGAATTATCGCTATAGATTCAAAAGATTTAGCCATTGATGCATTGGATGTGCAATAGGAAGTCTGTCAACTGTTGTTGGTTACCTGTTGTCAGTTGCCTGTTAGCCGACTGTTAATTTAAAGCCGCAACCAACAACTCGCACCAGAAAACAGGCAACAGATTATCGCAATTTTAATTACGAGCCATGACAGGCAACTCGCAACTCATAACAGATAACCGATTAAGATAATATTATACAATACATGGCGAAAATCTTATATGAATCTTGATTTCTAGTCGTGCATATTTGTTTTAACCAAATTAATAAACGAGCCAACCGATAATGAAGGGTTTACCTGTATTCGATCTTGCAATCATCTTCATATATCTTGTTGGAATGATATTAGTTGGAGTTTATTTCTCGAGAAAAAATAAAAATTCCGAACAGTTTACAAAAGCTTCGGGCCTCATTCCCGGATGGGCAATAGGTTTATCAATTTATGCAACATTTTTAAGCAGTAACACATTTTTAGGTGTGCCGGGAAAAGCATTTGGTGGAAATTGGAATGCATTTGTTTTCAGTATTTCTATGCCATTGGCCGCGTGGATTGCCTCAAAATATTTTGTTCCATTTTACCGTAGTACAGGCGAAATATCTGCATATACCCATTTGGAGCATCGTTTTGGCGCTTGGGCGAGGGTTTACGCAGTTGTTTGTTTTTTGCTAACGCAAATGGCTAGAATGGGTTCCATATTTTTTGGGATAGCATTGAGCCTGCAAGCCTTAACAGGTTATTCTATGCAAATGATAATGATCGTTATGGGAATATCAATCATTATTTATACGGTTTTAGGTGGGATTGAGGCTGTTATCTGGACAGAAGTTGTGCAAGCTGTTGTGAAAACGTTGGGTGCTTTGCTTATCCTTTATTTAATAATCACGAACATGCCGGGAGGCATTTCAAAAGTGATTGAGATAGGGACAACTGATGATAAATTTAGCTTAGGGAGCTTCACTCCAGATTTTGTGAATTCTTCATTTTGGGTTGTGCTGCTCTATGGTTTTTTTATCAACTTGAATAATTTTGGAATGGACCAAAACTATGTTCAGCGTTACCATACAGCATCATCAAGTAAGGCTGCTTCCAAATCAATTTGGCTTTGCGTTTGGCTTTACATTCCAGCTTCGCTTCTGTTTTTTATTATAGGATCTTGCTTGTATGCGTATTACGATGTTAACCCTGAATTGGTACAATCCATCAAGCACCAGGTTGCTATTGAAAGATTGCCTGTTGGATCATCAACAATGGAAATCCTGGCCTTGGAAAACACGCTAAAGCCTGCTGATTATGGCGATAAAATTATGCCTCATTTTATGGTTACTAAAATCCCGGTAGGTTTAGTTGGCTTAATTGTCTCTGCAATATTATCTGCAGCTATGAGTACCATTAGCTCGGGTATGAATGCTTCTGCTACGGTATTTTCAGTCGATATCTACAAGCGATACATTAAGCCAGATATCACGGAAAAGCAAAACTTATCGCTTTTACACATTGCAACCGTTGGTTTTGGTTTATTAGGGATGATAACAGGTATCGCCATGATTGGTGTAAAAAGTATTTTGGATGTTTGGTGGCAACTATCGGGCATTTTTGCGGCAGGGATGCTGGGTTTATTTTTACTCGGAATAGTAAGTAAGCAAACTAAAAATCACGAAGCAATTATTGCCATAATTATTGGCATACTCGTAATTATATGGATGACTTTTTCTTCATTTCTCCCAACTAATTTAGAAACTTTCAGGTATCCTTTACATCAAAATATGATTATTGTAGTGGGCACCTTATCAATATTTCTAATTGGTATTGTGCTAACTAAATTAAAAAACAAAAAAACAGGCTAACTAAGGTTTTAAATCTTATGTCAAGCATTATTTCATTAAAATCTTACCATATCAAAAATAATGGAAAACTCACAAAAAGGGTTCATCCCGGTTATGCTCACGCCTTTTTTAAGCAATGGAAATATCGATTATCCGGCATTAACACAACTTACTGAAATTTATTTACAGGCTGGTTCTTCAGGTTTATTCGCCAATTGTTTATCAAGCGAAATGTTCGAATTAACTGATAAGGAAAAAATTGATGCGATCAAACATATCATAAAAGTAGTAAATGGTGCTGTACCTGTTGTTGCTACTGGTACTTTTGGCGGTGCAATTTCAAAACAGGCAAATTTTGTGAAACGTGTACACGATACAGGGGTGGAAGCCGTAATTGCCATTACGAGTTTGCTAGCTGATGAAAATCAAGACGATAAAGTTTTTGATAATAATGTATTCCAGTTATTGAAACAGACAGATAACATTCCAATTGGATTTTATGAATGCCCGGTTCCATACAAAAGAGTAATAAAGCCTAATCAATTGGCCGATTTTGTCTCTACGGGTCGGTTAATTTATCATAAGGATACGTGCTTAGATTTGGCTCAGATAAAGGATAAAATTAACCTTACAAAAGATTTTAATTTTGGTTTGTACGATGCTTATATCGTTCATGCTGTCGAATCTTTAAAGGCAGGTTCCGCTGGTTTATCTTGCATACAGGGCAATTATTTTCCTGAATTAATTGTATGGCTTTGCGACCATTATTATAATGCTGATTTAGCACAAGAAGTAAGCATTGTGCAGCAGTTTTTAATAGATAATATGGATGTGATGCACAATGTTTATCCTATTGTTTCGAAATATTTCCTGCAAAAGAGAGGATTAGATATCTCGACTTTTACCCGAAGAGATGTAGGCAACTTCACTCCGAATGTTGTTAAAAAAGTAGAGCAATTATTTGATGATTATACGGCGCTAAGAAGCGATTTGAATATTCAGGTGTTTATTTAACTCAATTAAATATTGCTTTGAGGTTAACAGCTCGTCATTGCTTCGTGCCTTGCAATGACGTAAAACCCATAATACTAATTCAAATACTTCCTTTTGTAATCCAAAGGCGTCATTCCCGTAACTTTTTTAAAGTGTCTGTAAAAGTTAGATACATTATTAAAGCCGCAGTCGAAACAAATCATTTCAGTTGGTAATTTATTTTCAATCAGGAATCTGCAGGCGTGGCTTACTCGTATCTCAATTAGAAAATCATAATAAGTTTTCTTGGTCATTAATTTAAAGTAACGACAAAAGGAAGTTACACTTAGGTTACTGAGCGATGCAACTTCTTCTAAGGTGATGTCTTTCTTGTAATTACTCAGGGTATAAGTGTATATTTTATTAATACGAAGTGTTTCAGATTCGTTGGATTGATAAAAAGTGCTTTTGCTGGTTACGATGTTTTCAAATTCATCTGTTTCGGCTAAAGTCTTTAAAATAGATAATAAAATGATGATTCTATCGATGTTAGTGGCATTAACAGCTTGAGTCATTAATTCTATAAGTTTTTCCTTGGCCTCGCCATTGATAACCATTCCACTTTTAGCCTTTTCAAATAACTTAGGAATTAAATAAGCCTCAGGTAAATTAATTAGGTATTTGCCTAAACAATCGGGCAAAAAATGGATAACCATCGCTTCGGTCTTAAGTGCTGGATTATTCTGAAAATATTCATCTTTACAACGCCAGGTATGAGGCAAATTTTCGCCTATTAAAACCATTTCTCCAGGCTCAAAATTACTAATGTTATCGCCAACGAAACGAAGCCCTTCGCCCTTGATAATATAGTGCAATTCCAGCTCGGGATGGTAGTGCCAAATGTTACCAAAATTTGGGTTATTATCATGCCGAATACTAAACGAACTTTGGAGCGTTACCGGGACTTTATGAAAATGAGGTTTCATGATTTCATTAAAAAATATTTGGTCAAAATAGGGCTTCGATTTTTGTGAAACACAAACGTATCTTGGCTAAAGATAGGCTCTTTTAGGATAACATCCTATATAAATTTGATAAAAACTACCATAAATTAACTATTTTGATTGTTGAGTTTTGTATATAGCCACTCAGGCTACAACCAAAATATAAACCGACAAATTATTTTTATATAAATATTTTGTTCATCAATGAATTATGAAGCACGCAAAATTGAGCGAAATTTTACTGGTTTGCAGTGATAATTTACGGCTTTCAGCTAATCAAAATTGCTGGGCTGCACAACTCGAAATAGAGCAAAAATCTACTGCCGAAATTAATAAATACGGGTGGTTGGTTTGGTCTGCTCATGCCTACAATTCAAACAAAAAAAATAGCCTCATAAATTCGCAAAGAAATGGCATCGGTAACTTCAGAAATATCGACCCAAAACTCGTTCAATTTTATGGCGATGAAAAAATGATTAAAAACAGAAATTAAGAGAATATGAAATTGAGAATTATAGCTGCGCTTTTTGTTGCATTTATTTCAATAAATGCAAATGCACAAAATAAGTTATCGGTAGAGGAGCAAGCAAAGTATGTAAAAGCGATTACTGAAAGGGCAGATAAAATTGTAGCGGCGCTTGAAATCGCTGATGCTAAAAAGGCTGAGGCGGTTAGAAATACCATTAGAGACCAGTATAGCAATTTGAATGATATTTATATCGTTCGTGATGCTAAACTGAAAGAAATTAAAGATAAGAATGCTGATAATAAGGTAGAAAGAGATTCTGCAATTGCGAAGCAGAACCGTGCTACTGAATCGTCATTAGCAAAACTTCATAAAAAATATATTGGCAAACTGGCTTCTAATTTAAATGATAGTCAGGTAGAAAAAGTTAAAAACGGAATGACTTACAATGTCTTACCGATTACATATAAAGCATACCAGGAACAAATCTTAACCCTAACAGAAGAACAAAAGAAGCAAATCCTTATCTGGTTAACCGAGGCTAGAGAGTATGCTATAGATGCAGAATCATCAGATAAAAAACATGCCTGGTTTGGAAAATATAAAGGCAGAATTAATAACTATTTATCAGCCGCAGGCTACGACTTAAAAAAAGAAGGTGTGGAGTGGGAGAAAAGAAGAAAAGCAGCTGCTGAGAAAACAAACTAACCGAATAGATTAAAAACTAACCAAATAATAAATATGAAATTGAAATTTTTACAAAAATTTTCATGGTCCTTACTGGTTGCAATGCTTGTAAGTACAGTTCTTTTTGCACAACAGCGCCAAATTACAGGTAAAGTTGTAGATAAAAAGGACGGACAGCCGGTACCAGGAGTAACCGTTGGTATCCGTGGCAAAACCAATAATGTGAGCACAAATGATAGAGGTGAATTCTCTTTAGTTGCAGATCCAAGTACTGATGCACTGGTGTTTTCGTACATTGGCTACATTAGGCAAACGGTTCCATTAGCCGGTAAAACAACATTAAGTATCAGCTTTGTAGAAGATGATAAAAATTTAGATGATGTTGTTGTCGTTGGTTACGGAACAAAGAAACGGTCAGAAATTTTAGGTTCTGTTGCTACCATTACAGGTGCAGAAATTCAAGATGTTCCGGCACCAAATTTAGCAGGTGCGTTAAGAAATAGAATCGCTGGTGTTGGCGTTTCACAAGTTTCAGGTCGCCCAGGTGCTCCGATTACGTTAAACATCCGAAACGCAAGTGTGTCGCCTACTTTAGTGGGAACGGATGCTGGTGGAACTTCTGAACCGCTTTATATTGTAGATGGTATAACAGTAACCAGAGATGCTTTTGACAACCTTGATGCTTCGATGGTTGAAAACATGACTTTCTTAAAGGATGCTTCAGCTGCTATTTATGGTGCATCGGGTGCAAAAGGTGTTGTTTTGATTACAACTAAAAAAGGTAAAATTGGCAGACCAAGCATTACTTACAACGGTTATGTGGGTATTTCTGATGCTGCAAAAACTCCAGAAATGTTATCCGGATATGACCACGCAAAATTACTTAATGAAACCTATCGCATTCAAAACGCAAGTGCTTCAGCATATTTCTCTCCAGAGGATTTAGAATATATAAAAACGTTGAATTATAAAAGCTGGTACGATGAGCTTTGGCAGCCTGCAACAACCCAACGTCATAACGTAGGTATTTCTGGTGGTAGTGATAAAATTACTTTTTTCGCTGGTGGAAGTTATCAAAGTGAAAACGCAAACTATGCAGGGATGAAATTTGATAAATACAGCTTTAGAAGTGGTGTAGTGGCAACATTGGTAGATGGTTTAAAAGCTGATATCAATTTTAACGTAGATTATGGAACAAGAGTACAGCAACATAACGCACAAGAAAATGATGCTAACTTTATTGAAAAGCTTTTAACTACACCAAGATGGGTGCCTATTAGTATTAATGGTAACTATGTTAATTATCTGGGTGTTAATAATAATAATTTAAATCCGGCTGCACAAGCAGCTTCTGGTTATTACAATAATCGTAGCAATAAAGGATATAGAATTAATGCAAGTTTAAATTACGAGCCAACATTCTTAAAAGGTTTTTCAGCAAGATTACAAATATCTCAGGCAAGTGGTTCTGCAAAGAGCACACAATATGTTCCGCCTTATAGATTGTTTAATTATGCTAGAATTGGAAACAACAGCTTATTGTTTAGTGATCAGTTAGTGAATACCTCTCCAACATCATTCTTTGTAGAGCCAACAAGTGCAAGTGCTGCTACAATTTCACCAGGCGTTTCAGAAAATAATAGCTATCAAGGTTTCTTGACTTTACAATATGGCAGAACGTTTGGAAAACATACCATGAACTTATTGGTTGGTGGCGAGCAAAGTGAAGGTAATTCACAGGCTTCAACGGTTCGTTATACAAATCAATTAATACCGGGCATAGATCAATATTGGGCATTTGATGCATCAACCTTAGCTCGTCAGGATTTTTCGAGATCAACAACTTCAAAACGTTCTGGCTTTGGGCGTTTAAGTTATGATTATGATAAAAAATACTTATTAGAGGTAATTACCCGTTTAGATGCTTCATCTCAATTTGCTACCGGAAACCGTTGGGGTGTTTCTCCTAACGTAGGCTTAGGATGGGTTGTAAGTCAGGAAAAATTCTTTAAAGATTCCAAATTTTTAGGTTTTGTTAATTTCTTAAAATTAAAAGCCAACTGGGGTATTACCGGTGATGACAGAATTGGAACTCGTTTATGGCAAGATAGATTCCTGATTGATGTGACAAACGGATATCTTTATGGAAACTCTACACAAAACAGCTTAAACCGTTCTCGTTTAGCTAATCCAGATATTACCTGGGAAAAGAAACAAACCTTAAATATAGGTTTAGAAACTTCGATGTTTAACAATAAGTTAGATTTTAGTGTTGAGGTTTTCAGAAATTACAATTACGATGCGTTTGATTTAGGTGGTAATAACTTATATCCACAATATTTTGGAACAGCAGCACCTATTATTAATTATAGAGAAACTTACAATTGGGGTTCTGAGTTTAGCATCGGTTACAAAGCAAAATTAGCAACCGACTGGAATTTAAATGCAAGTATTAACTTCTCGTATGGTAATTCAGTTGTTGATAAAATACTTTATGCCCCCGGAAATTTATTTAACAATGTAGCTACCGATTGGCTTATAGATTTCGGGACAGATCCTCGTGTATATAACTCAAGCAACATTGGCTTAAAAACAATAGGTATGTTCAGAACACAATCTGAAGTTGATGCTTTCATGGCTAAAAATCCAAATTACAGAGTTTATGATCGCATTCCACAAGCAGGTTGGTTATACTATGAAGATACCAATGGTGATGGTGTAATCTCTGATAGTGATATGCTACCTATGTTTAAAAATACGAACGCATTCTTTGGTGGTGGTATCAATTTAAACTTAACTTATAAGAGCTTCGCCTTAAGCACTAACATTAATGCAAGGTTTGGTGGTAAAGTTTTCTATGATGGAAGATCGAGAACAGCTCCGGCAGAAAATAGAAACGTTTTAACAATCTGGCAAGATCGCTGGACACCGGAAAATCCGATGCAAGGAAAGTATCCTCGTTTTGATGACCCATCTTTAGCTAGAAACTCTGATTTCTGGGCAGTTGATGGAACAACTATTCGTATAAACACGATGACTTTAAGTTACAAAGCTCCGGCAGGATTTACTAAAAAGATAGGTTTTAGTGGTGCACGCGTTTTACTTACAGGTAACAACCTGTGGACAATCGTAAACCCACTTCCTTACAAAGATCCATACACTTCAAGTGCATGGGATTATCCTATCCTAAGAACAATATCTTTAGGTTTAAGTCTTAACTTATAATTTTTGAGCAATGATTAAGCAATTAAAAAACAACATAACAAAATCTTTATTGGTTTTAGCCATCGCAGCAGCATTGCCTGCCTGCGTAAATAAGGATGAATTTTTTCTTTTACCAGATACCGAAGGTATTGATATAGCCATTTGGAATAATGAAGGTTCGGTACAACTACACCTAAATAGGGTGTATGATGTAACAATTCCTTGGTTTCCATTGCAAGTATTGCCAGATAGAATTGGTGTACACCTTGCAAGTGATGAAAATTATTATCCTAATGGAGATGCAAATGCAAGAGCGGCACTTGGCATGGAAGGTATGTTAGGCGTAAACGATGTTCGCGGCATTGTAGGTAATCGATACGGGGGTAATCCTGGTGATAATAAATATTGGGATATAGCCAGATGTAATGATGCGATTACCAATATTCCGAACGGTGGTATGCCTCAAGCCAGACAACGTGAGTATTTAGGTCAGTATTATGCTTTAAGAGCGATGGCTTACTTTGAATTGGTTAAAATTTATGGTGGTGTGCCATTAATTTTAGAGCAACAACTTGCCAATAGCGTGTACACAGGAGGTAGAAAAAGCGCAAGAGAATGTGTTGCTGCTATTATCAGCGATTTAAATAATGCTATGACCATGTTAGAAGGTTTTAACCCGGCAGACGGAGATGGAAGAGGCAAAATGACTAAACTTATTGCTGCATGTTTAAAAGCTAAGGTTTTACTTTACTGGGCAAGCCCACAGTTTAATCCAACTAACGATCCGAAACATCCATATGTTGCGGCTAGATGGACAGAGGCTTTAGCAGCCAATAAAGAAGCTTATGATTTATGTATTGCTGCCGGTAAACGATTAATGCCTAATTATATTGATATTTTCCGTACTGAAGGCACTGCTAATACTGAGGCGATTTTAGTAAGAACCTATTCAAATACAATTCCAAACAGGGGTCATCAAGGCGAGTCTAGAAACAGACCAACTTCAGAAGGTGGTGGATACAATCAAATGTATACTCCAACGGTGAAAATGTTAGAATCTTATCCCATGAGAGATGGAAAACCTAGAGGAACATCTACAGATTTTCCTTACGATCCGGTTATGTTTTGGCAAAATAGAGATCCAAGGTTTGAAGCAACTTTCGCAACAAACGGTAGTGTTTATCCTTTAAGTGGTAACACAACCAGAAAACAATGGACATACAATAATGCGATTAACGAATCTAACGGTAATGCTGTATATGTGAAACGTTTTACAACTCCAGGCTTAGCAGTTGGTGGTGTAAGTTACTCTAACGGTATTGGTGGTAGTGGCATGGATTGGATTGAGTTAAGATTCTCAGAAGTAATGTTAAACTACGCTGATTGTTTAAATGAAACCGGAAATATTGCATTCGCGAAGGACTTAGTTAGACAAATTAGAGTAAGAGGTGGTGTGGTTGCTGGTAATGCAGATTATGGTTTGGGCTTAGCAAACAGTACTTCTGATTTCCGCACTTTACTTTTAGCCGAAAGACAAGTTGAATTTGCATTTGAGAACAAACGAAATGCTGATTTAAGAAGAACACGTACTTTCCATTTGTTAACTGGTAACATGTCTAAATTAGAAGTTTCATTAGCAAATACAGCAGATAAGGCATTATTAGAAGCCGTAACAAATGGTGTAATGTTTAGAGAAACCATAAATGTAAATGATAAAACAACTTATCAAAGGTATTTCAGAAATGTAACAACAACACCAAATTTTGGAGCCTACGCTATACCTGAGTTTCATTATTTCTACACGTTCCATAACGATTTTGTGAATTTTGGTGCCAACATCACAACAACTGTTGGTTGGCCGGGTGGTACTTTTGATCCGCTTGATTAAAAACTTGCAGATTATAAACTGAGCTTATCAGATTAATAAAATTAAATATGAAACCTGCGTGAGTGTGCTAATTAACTGCTCATGCTGGCTTCATTACCTTTAAAATGTTATTCAAATGAAAACTAAAAATATTCAAAAGTTATTCCTTCTTGCACTAAGCGTAATGTTATTTGCCTCTTGCAAAAAGGAATCTGAAAATATATTTACCATGTTTAAGGATGTAACTGTAACTTTTAACAACAGCGATCCGCGTTGCGTTACTGATTACAAAGTGGTAAATGATAAAGATGAAGTATGGATTGATTTTACAATTAATTCTGCTGTAGAAGATATGTATTCTTACGTTATAGAAACATCAGCTGGTACAACAACCCCATCCAGAATTACAACTGCAATTGCAGATCCGGCACAACGCAGAAGTTTTTCTTTTATCTACAAAATTCCAAATAGTTTATACCCTGCATTAAGAGATGGTAAGCAAAGTTTTAGAGTATATGCTTTAAATCAAAAGGGAATTTACATCGGTGATGGATACAAAAAAGTAACGATTGATGTAAATCCAAGCTTTAAAATTTTTGCCAACAGGGATATCTTTTTACCAGATTCTACTGCGAAGGTTTTGCCATCATTCTTCTCATTAAATGATGCTACAAGTTTTAGTTATACTAATGGTGCAACAAACGCTGCCAAAATAGATTTTGGTATTTACCGTACAATGTATAAAGATGCACAAGGTGTAACTCAATATGCAATCAACTTGTACAACACAACGGCACCCGCAAGTGTATTTCCAATTTATGATACTAGTACCTGGCAAAAAAGAGCTACGAAGTTTAGTGCGCCAATCACCAGTCAGGGAACAGTATTTTTAACTGGCGCTATTTCAGGCTCAACCATTGAAACATTAGCAAAAGCCAGAACGATAAATCTAAATAACACTGTCGGAACTACAGCTGCAAATGGTTTGGCAGCAAGTAGTGCAGTATTTTTCCTTACACCAGAGGGTAAATATGGAATGATGTTAATAAATCAGGTTACTACAGACTTGCAGAAAAGACCTTACATCAACGTTAGTATTAAAATGCAAAATTAAATTGCTTGCTGTTTGGCGGGTTTAGCACCGCCTCTTTTATATATATTTGGTTTGAAAAAGGGGAGCAGCGAGTGCTCTCCTTTTTTATTTAAGAATGTTACATTTATATATGAATTTTTTATTTACCTTGTAACACGGCTTTGATGATGAATATAATTTGTTGCAGCTTATTGGGTCAATTGGTAACATTGTACAATAGCTAGCGAAAATTATACAGTAAAAGGCTGTTTTTTGATTGCAAATTTGAAAGATAATATACTTTCTAACCAAAACTTATAACCACGAAGAACTACAGGATGAGCCACGATTCCCAAATTTAATCTGGAACTTTTCAGAGATAAATTTTTTCCGGCTAAACTTAGTCTTCCTTTTACGAGCAAAACACAAATGAAAAAGAACTTATTCAATCTGCTATTTTCATCAGCATTAATTCTCTCAGCTGGTTCAGCTTTTGCACAGTACCCAAAAATTCCTGCAGATGTTCAAAAAACATCAGATTCTTTGATGAAAGCAGCTACCCGCCATTCGGATATTGCCTGGGAAAAAGCTAAGCCGATTATGGCAGCAGAAGCCAAGCAAGGCAAACCTTACATTCCTTGGGCTGGAAGACCAACTGATTTACCTCAATCAGAATTATTAGCATTTCCTGGAGCAGAAGGTGGCGGCGCTTACAGCTTTGGCGGCCGCGGCGGCAGAGTTATCGTGGTTAAAAATCTGAACGATAGTGGTTCAGGTTCTTTGCGTGATGCTTGCGAGCAGGGTGGAGCCAGAATTGTTGTGTTCAACGTTGCCGGTATTATCAGGTTAAAAACCCCTTTAATTATTCGTGCGCCGTATATTACAATTGCAGGGCAAACTGCTCCTGGTGATGGTGTTTGCGTTGCAGGCGAATCGGTTTGGTTAAATACACATGATGTGGTGGTGCGCTACATGCGTTTTAGAAGGGGTGAAACTTTTGTAGGTCGTCGTGATGATGCGATTGGTGGTAATCCGGTAGGAAATATCATGATTGACCACGTTTCGGCAAGCTGGGGTTTAGATGAAAATATGTCGATGTACCGCCATATGTATAACGATAGCACAGGTAAAACAGAAGAAAAATTAGGGACGGTAAACATTACCATACAAAATTCTATTTTTTCTGAGGCCTTAGATTATTGGAACCACGCGTTCGGCTCAACCCTGGGTGGCGAAAACTGTGCCTTTGTACGAAACCTCTGGGCAGATAATGGTGCCAGAAATCCTTCAATTGGCTGGAATGGCATTTTCAACTTTGCAAATAATGTTGTTTTCAACTGGAATAACCGTTCTACTGATGGTGGTGATTATACTGCACAATACAACATCATCAATAATTATTATAAACCAGGTCCTGTTACTGAACTAAAGGACCCGATTTCTTATCGCATTTTAAAACCTGAATCTGGTCGCAGTAAATTGCCTTATGTAGTTTTTGGAAGAGCGCATGTTGAGGGAAATATTATTGAAGGAAATGATAAAGTAACCAAAGATAACTGGAATGGTGGTGTTCAGATAGAAGATAAAAAAGGTGGTTTGATGAGTTTTGAACAAGCATCTCCATATTTTGCGGCAATGAGGGCTAAAAAACCTTTCCCGATGCCAAAAATATCCATCATCCCAACTTTGCAGGCTAAAGAATTTGTATTAACCAATGTTGGTGCAACTTTGCCAAAAAGAGATCCGGTTGATACAAGAGTAATTAAACAGGTTAAAACTGGAATTATCGAAGTGCATCCTGATGCAAAACCATCAGCATTTCAATTTGAGCACCGCAGATTACCTGGGGATTCATATAAGCAAGGTATTATTACAGAGATTTCTCAAGTTGGTGGATATCCGGAATATAAAGGAACGTCTTACAAAGATTCTGATGATGATGGTATGCCAGATGCTTACGAATTAAAAAACGGATTGAATCCGAAAGATGCATCTGACGCAGCTAAAATCACTAAAAATGGTTATTCGAACATCGAAAATTATTTAAATAGCGTGGTTAATGTTTCAACTGTAAAACCTAATTAATATGCGTACTTGGAATACTATTTTTGGGGTACTTGCACTCTGTGCAGTTGGAAATGTTGCTTTGGCTCAATATCCTGTCATTCCCGAGGCAATGGAGAAAAAATCAGATTCAATAATGTCGATTTATTCCAAAAGGGCTAATCAACAATTTCTGAAAGCTAAAGTGATTATGGACGAGGAGGCGAAAGCAGGTAAGCCATATATTCCTTGGGCGAACAAACCAAGCGATTTACCGCAGTCTAAACTGGTTGCATTTCCAGGTGCAGAAGGTGGTGGCGCTTATTCTTTCGGCGGCAGGGGTGGCAAAGTTTATGTGGTTACAAGTCTGGAAGATTCTGGAAAAGGAACTTTGCGTGAAGCTTGTGAGCAAGGTGGCGCCAGGATCGTTGTTTTTAACGTTTCCGGAATCATCCGTTTAAAATCGCCACTAAGTATTAAAGCACCATATATTACCATTGCCGGACAAAGTGCGCCGGGCGATGGTGTTTGCATAGCTGGCGAATCTGTGTTGATTGATACTCATGATGTCGTGATTCGTTACATGCGTTTCCGTCGTGGAGAAACTGATGTAACCCGTAGAGACGATGCCATAGGAGGTAATCCGGTAGGTAATATTATCATAGACCACGTATCGGCAAGTTGGGGTTTAGATGAGAATATGTCTATTTATCGCCATGTGTATGATAAAAAAGATGGCTCAAAACCTGAGAAATTAGCAACGGTAAATGTGACTATCCAAAACTCTATTTTCTCAGAGGCTTTAGATACTTATAATCATGCTTTTGGAAGTACTATCGGTGGCTTAAACTCAACTTTTATGCGTAACCTTTGGGCATCTAACATTAGTAGAAACCCATCAGTTGGTATGTATGGCGATTTTGGTTTTGCCAATAACGTAATTTTTAACTGGTGGAACAGAAGCGCCGATGGTGGCGATAACGCTTCATTTTATAGCTTTATCAATAATTACTACAAACCTGGGCCAATTACGCCTGTCGGAGAGCCAATTTCTTATCGCATTTTAAAACCAGAATCTGGCCGAGATAAACGTTTTGTAAATGATTTTGGTCGTGCTTACGTGACGGGAAACATCATAGAAGGTAATGAAAAGGTAACTAAAAATAATTGGGATGGTGGTATCCAACCAGAAAGCAAACGTGATAAGCAGAAGTTATTGGATTCCATTCGTACAGATAAACCATTGCCAATGGCGAAGATTTCCATCATTGATACTAAAAAAGCTTATGATTATGTTTTGGCCAATGCTGGAGCAAGTTTACCAGTACGTGATGCGGTAGACAAGCGTATAATTAAGCAAGTAGCAACAGGTAAAATTGAGGTTTTTGAAGGCGCACATCTAACGGAAAAACAAAGTTATGTAAAGCGCAGATTACCTGCTGATTCATACAAGCAGGGAATTATTTCGGATATTAGCCAGGTTGGCGGTTACCCGGAATATAAAGGAAAACCTTATTTGGATTCGGATAATGATGGTATACCTGATGCGTACGAATTGAAAAATGGTTTAAACCCAAAGGATGCTAAAGATGCAATCAAAATTACAAAATCGGGCTATTCGAATATCGAAGTTTATTTGAATAGTTTAGTGGATGTGAATAAAGTTAGGCCGTAGGGGGGGTTAGAGTTTTACGTTTTAAGTAGTAAGTTTTACGTTTTAAGTAAAAAGTAAAAAAGGGAAAAGTTCAGAGTCGAAAGTGAAAAGCTGAAAGTACCATGCTTGTCCATCTCGTCATTGCGAGGCACGAAGCAATCTAAATCATTAAGATTGCTTCGTGCCTCGCAATGACGGAAAGTATAACAAAATAAAAATGCCAAACACTAACCATATATCAAAAGTTAAACAGCTTAAAATATTATCAATTTTGATATTAATGTTTTTTGTTGCGAACTTTTCTTTCGCCCAAAAACCAAAAACTATTGAGCCGCCTAAACCAATTTTTAAAGGCAAGGATGGTAAATTGGCTTACACATCGGATGAAAGTGGAAACCGCATTCCCGATTTTTCTTTTGCAGGATATATGGCTGGTGAAAAACCGATTCCAGATGCAGCAGTTAAAGTTATAGTGCCTGTATCAAAAGGAGACGCCACTTTACGTATTCAATCTGCAATTAATTATGTCTCGAAATTACCTGTTGGCAAAGATGGTTTACGCGGTGCAGTTTTGTTAGAAAAAGGCACATATGAAGTAGCGGGGACGTTAAAAATTTCAGCTTCTGGTGTAGTGCTTCGTGGTAGCGGAATGGCTGAAAATGGTACTAAAATTTTTGCAACAGGTTTAGATAGGATTGGAGTTATCAGAATTTTAGGCAAGAACAATAAAATTGAAGAAAAGCCTGTTTCGGTTAGTGATAATTATGTTCCGGTAAACTCAACTAAGCTTAGTTTGTCAAATGCGTCAGGTTTTAAAGTTGGCGATAAAATATTCATCCATCGTCCATCTACAAAAGAATGGATAGAAACCTTGAAAACAGCTGAGTTTGGTGGCGGCGAAAGTGCTTTAGGTTGGAAACCTGGAACAAGAGATATTCATTTCGATAGGGAAATTATAGCGATTAACGGTTCTGAAATTACAATTGATGCCCCAATTACAACCGCATTAGATGCAAAATTTGGAGGGGCAACCGTTTCAAAATATAAATGGGAAGGAAGAATAGCTCAATCTGGCGTTGAAAATCTAAAACTTGAATCCGATTACCACAAAGAAAATATTAAAGATGAATACCACCGATGGACGGCCATTAACTTAGAAAATGCAGAAGATGCCTGGGTTCGTCAGGTGGTTTTTGAACATTTTGCAGGCTCAGCTGTAAATGTTTTAGAAACTGCTAAACGCATAACGATTGAAGATTGTAAGTCGCTTGCACCAATTTCTGAAATCGGAGGCGAACGTCGAAATACTTTTTATACAACTGGCCAGCAAACACTTTTTCAAAGGTTATATTCCGAATATGGCTACCACGATTTTGCAGTAGGTTTTTGTGCGCCAGGACCAAATGTTTTTGTACAGTGTCAATCTTATTTGCCATTCAGTTTTAGTGGTACAATTGATAGTTGGGCATCAGGTGTTCTATTTGATATTGTTAACATCGATGGACAAGCTTTGAGTTATTTAAATCGGGGTCAGGATGGCCAAGGTGCAGGTTGGAGCGCCGCAAACAGTGTTTTTTGGCAATGTAGTGCGGCAAGGGTTGATAATCCGCAACCGCCAACGGCTCAAAATTGGGCTTTTGGAACCTGGGCGCAATTCTCTGGAAATGGCTATTGGGATATGTCTAATGAGCAAATTCAGCCTCGAAGTTTATATTATGCTCAACTTAAAGATAGATTGGGCAATAATATTGATGCAAGAACATTTCTACTTCCAGTTGAAACTGAAGCATCAAGCAGTCCGCCTGTAGAAGTTGCTCAAAAGTTAACCAAACTAGCTGTTAAACCAGCTTTAACCGTTTCAGAATATATTGATGCGGCTGCTGAGCGAAATAAAATCTCAACCGAAACGAAAGGTGTAAAAAGCATTGATAAGATAGGTTTGGATAAAGTTACTGAACCTAAGCTTGCTGATGGAATGACCATTAAAAACGGTTGGTTGGTGCGTGGTAACGAACTTGTTTTGGGCAATCGTCGTGATGTACCCTGGTGGAATGGCAGTGCTCGTCCGCATGGGTTAAAAAATCCAAGATTTCACATTACACGTTTTGTTCCAGGCAGGGCCGGAAATGGTTTAACGGATGATTTGGATGAAATTACTGATTCCATGAAAAATGGCTCGGTAAAAATATTAGACCACAATTACGGCCTTTGGTACGATAGAAGAAGAGACGACCACGAGCGCATTCGTCGTATGGACGGTGAAGTCTGGGCGCCTTTTTACGAATTGCCCTTTGCTCGTAGCGGACAAGATAAAGCTTGGGACGGTTTAAGTAAATACGATATTTCAAAATATAACCTTTGGTATTGGGATAGGCTAAAAACCTTTGCAAACCTAGCCGACCAAAAAGGTTTGGTTTTAATACACGAAAATTATTTTCAGCACAATATTATCGAGGCTGGAGCACATTATGCCGATTTTCCTTGGCGTACGGCAAATAATATTAATCACACTGGTTTTCCTGAACCTGTTCCATATGCTGGCGATAAGCGTATTTTTATGGCCGAGCAGTTTTATGATATCAGTAATGAACATCGCAAAGCAATACATAGAGCCTACATCAGAAAATGCTTAGAAAATTTTGATGGTAATACTGGCGTAATTCAATTAATTGGTGCAGAATTTACAGGTCCGTTGCACTTCGTTCAATTCTGGATTGATACTATTGAAGAGTGGGAAAAAGAAACGGGCAAACATCCGATTATTGGTTTAGGTGTAACAAAGGATGTTCAGGATGCAATTTTATTAGATGCGAAACGTGCCAAAGTGGTTGATTTAATTGACATCAGATATTGGCATTATCAGGCAGATGGAACGGCCTATGCTCCACAAGGTGGACAAAATTTAGCACCTCGTCAACATGCTCGTTTGCTAAAACCCAAGAAAACATCGTTCGAAGAAGTTTATCACGCGGTTTCGGAATACAAAGCCAAATTTCCTGATAAGGCAGTAATTTATTCTGGGGATAGTTTTGATGCATTTGGCTGGGCGGTTTTAATGGCTGGTGGCTCACTCACAAACGTTCAAAATATTAATAAAGCTACGCTTGATGCAATTTCATCAATGAAACCATTTCTTCCGGCAGGAAAAAATAATAAGCAATATGGTTTGGAAAACGCGGGTAAAGCCTATCTCTTTTATAATTTATCGGCTGAAGCCATCAATTTAGATTTAACTAAAACCAGTGGGAAATTCAGTGTTAAAATATTCAATCCAAAAACAGGAATCGTTATTAAGGAAGAAAAAATAAATGGTAAGGCCATTTCGAAAATTAATAAAGTTGGAACTGGAGATGAACTCATCTTCATTAATAAAATATAAATATGATGCTAAAATCTAAACTGTACTTCTTATTTTTTCTCAGTCTCATTGCTTTTGGTTGCAAAGAAAAGCCACATTTTGGCGATAAAAGCTTATTGGTTTCTGAGAATGGAAGATTTTTTAGCACAGGCGATGGAAAGCCATTTTTTTGGTTGGGCGATACAGGTTGGCTATTATTTAGTCGTTTGAATAGAGACGAGACAAATACATATCTCGAGGATAGAAAGCAAAAAGGTTTTAATGTGATTCAGGTAATGGTTTTGCATGATGTTGCTGCTAAAAATATTTATGGTGATTCTGCTTTAGTTAACAAAGATGTTTCTAAACCCATAGTTACTGATAAAAATGATTTCAAAGATTCTACTGCTTATGATTATTGGGATCATATTGATTACGTGATTGATAAGGCAGCAGAAAAAGGTCTTTATATGGCGTTGGTTCCGGTTTGGGGCACAAATGTAAAAGAGAAAAAGGTTAACGAAGCGCAGGCAAAAATTTATGCTAAGTTCTTAGCTGATAGATATAAAGAGAAGTGGAACATCATTTGGTTAAATGGTGGCGATATCAAAGGTAGTGATGGCTTGAAAGTTTGGAATTCAATCGGCGAATCTTTAAGAGCGAATGACCCAAATCACTTAATTACCTTTCATCCAAGAGGTAGAACAGCATCTTCAGCCTGGTTTCACAATTCAAATTGGAACAATTTCGACATGATTCAATCTGGCCATCGCCGTTATGATCAGGATACTTCTGCTAAAGAAAAATTGCATTATGGAGAGGATAATTGGAAATACATTGAATCTGATTATAAACTGAAACCAACAAAACCAACCATTGATGGCGAACCTTCATATGAAGGTATTCCGCAAGGTTTACATGATACTACACAACCTAGATGGACTGATGCAGATGTAAGAAGATACGGTTATTGGTCGGTTTTTGCTGGTGCTTTTGGTTATACGTACGGACATAATTCTGTTATGCAGATGTATAAAAAAACCGATTTAAAGCCAGCTTATGGCCCGAAAGAACAATGGATTGAAGCCATTAATTCGCCAGGTGCACAACAAATGAAATTCCTGAAAGAGTTAATGCTTTCCCGTTCATATTTCGACCGTGTACCAGACCAAACATTAATTGCAGGCACAAATGGTGAAAAGTACGACATGGTTTTAGCAACAAGAGGAGAGGAATATGCCATGTTTTATATTTACACAGGCAGAACATTTAGCGTACAAATGGGTAAAATTGATGGTGATGAAGTTTCTGCATCATGGTTCGACCCAAAAACAGGCAAAACTACAGTAATAGGAAAGTTTGAGAATAAAGGAACTAAAGAATTTAATCCACCAGGAGAACCCGCAAATGGCAACGATTGGGTTTTAGTTTTGGATAAAATATAGTACGGTCGTCATTGCGAGGAGAAACGACGAAGCAATCTCTTTTAACCGAAGCATTGACATTGCTGTCATTCTGAGGTACGAAGAATCTTAAACCGATTAGTACCAACAGAAGCTCTATCAAAGTTTTGTGGGAAATAAGGTAATTGGCGATTGTGAAGTATCGCTTGGAGATTCTTCACTGCGTTCAGAATGACAAAACTAGCAACTAAAAAAAAGAATAATAAGTGTTTAAATCAAAATTCATATCATCATTTCGTTTGGCTATAATCGGCTTATTTTTATGTGGATTAACATCTTGCTCGAAGCGAGCTTATTTATTTACCTCATTCCATGAGCCTGCTAACGAAGGCTTAAGGTATTTGTATAGCTATGATGCTTACCATTGGACAGATTTAAACAAAACCTACCTCAAACCAGAAATTGGTGCACAAAAAGTAATGCGTGACCCGTCAATTGTACAAAGTCCGGACGGTACTTTTCATTTGGTTTGGACTTGTAGTTGGAAAGGTGATAAGGGTTTCGGCTACGCCAGTTCAAAAGATTTGATTCATTGGAGTGAGCAAAAATTTCTTCCGGTGATGGCGCATGAACCAAAAACGGTTAATGTTTGGGCACCAGAAATTTTCTATGATGATGAAAAGAAAGAATTTGTAATTATCTGGGCTTCAACCATTCCATTTCGTTTTAAAAAAGGTATCGAAGAGGAAGAAAACAACCATCGAATGTATTCGATAACAACGAAAGATTTTAAATCCTTTTCAGAGACAAAATTATTCTTGGACCCAGGTTTTAGTGTAATTGATGCGGTAATTGTAAAAAGAGCGTCCAAAGATTATGTGTTGGTTCTGAAAGATAATACTCGCCCGAATCGGAATTTAAAAGTTGCCTTTGCCCAGGATGCTTTAGGGCCTTATAAAGATGTTTCAGAAACTTTTAGTCCGAAATTAACAGAAGGACCAACGGTTGTAAAAGTAAAAAACGATTGGTTGATTTATTTTGATGCTTATGGGCAGAAAACATACACAGCCTATAAAACTTCTGATTTCAAAAATTTTAAGGATATAACTTCTGAGGTTTACATCCCCGAAGGCCATAAGCATGGAACAATAATAAAAGTGAAAAGGAAAGTGATTGAGGGATTGAAGAATAAATAACCAACTCGTCATTGCGAGGCACGAAGCAATCTTATTTGCTGATGAGATTGCTTCGTGCCTCGCAATGACGGAATGCATATAAAAATGAAAATATTTAAAATACTTTACATAACACTACCATTTGCACTTGTGCTTTCAATCTCGCATGCGCAAGATACCGTTCGTTATACAGGTAAAACTTTGGTTAATGCCGATTACCATCATGGACAATTAACACCAGTGGTTGGGGTACACAATATCCAAACGTTCAGGGCAAACCGAGAACACCCAGAATTAGCAGAAAACTTTGGCTGGACATATAACCATGCGCCGATGTTGGCCTATTGGAAGAACAAATTTTATGTAGAATATTTGAGCGATAAGGTTGGAGAAAGCATCCCGCCAGGACAAACATTATTGCAATCTTCATCAGATGGTTCCACCTGGACTAAGCCTGATGTGATTTTTCCAATCTATAGAATTGCGGATGGCACGACAAAAGAAGGTAGAACCGATGTTGCAAAAGATTTAGATGCCGTAATGCACCAGCGCATGGGTTTCTATGTTTCAACAAAAAATGTATTTCTGGTTTTAGGTTTTTACGCGATTAGTTTTGATGCTAAAGACGACCCGAACGATGGTCATGGAATTGGCAGAGCTGTTCGCGAAATTCAGTCTGATGGGAAGTACGGACCGATTTATTTCATTCACTATAATCCTGGTTATTCGGAGCAAAACACGAAATACCCATATTTTACGAGAAGCAAGAACAAAGCTTTTGTTACTGCTTGTAATGAGTTATTGGCTAATAAATTAATGACCCAACAATGGAATGAAGAAGCGGATAGAAAAGACCCATTAATTACTTTGCAAAAGCAATACAAAGCCTTTAGTTATTACCATTTACCTGATGGAAGAGTGGTTGGCTTATGGAAAAATGCGCTGACTGCAATCAGCAACGATAATGGCAAGAGCTGGCCAGAAAGTGCATTTCGTGCACCTGGATTTGTGAACAGTAATGCTAAAATATGGGGGCAAAAAACCGCTGACGGAAATTACGCAACCGTTTATAATCCATCAGAATACAGATGGCCATTGGCCATTTCAATGAGTAAAAACGGACTGGATTACACCAATTTGCTATTGATAAATGGAGAAATTACGCCAATGCGTTACGGTGGAAATTACAAATCTTACGGTCCGCAGTATGTTCGTGGCATTGAAGAGGGTAATGGAAAACCTGCTGATGGAAAGTTGTGGGTTACCTACAGCATGAATAAGGAAGATATTTGGGTGTCTTCTGTTCCGTTACCAGTAAATGAAAAAGTTTTAAAACATGTGGACGATAATTTTAGCAGCAATAAAACTTTGGAATCGTGGAATATTTATAGTCCGCTGTGGGCACCTATAAAAGTTGAAAATGGCACTTTAGTTTTAAAAGATAAAGACCCATTCGATTATGCAAAAGCAGAGCGGATTTTTCCTGCTTCTAAGAAAATTATTACTTCATTTTCGGTAACGCCTAAACAAAATGATTTCGGTTTGTTGGAGATTGAATTGCAAGATGCAAAAGGATTAGCTTCGGTTCGCTTAACTTTTGATACGGCCGGAAATTTAAGCGGTAAGAATGGTTCTCGGTATAAAAACTTTATGAAATATGAAGCTGGAAAAAGCTATGACATTAAGTTGAAATTAGACGCCCACACCAGATTTTATTCGCTTACGGTTAATGAAAAAGAACTTTCATTAAGTTTAGCTTTTCAGCCAGTGGCTGATGTTTCACGTATTGTGTTTCGCACTGGCGAAGTTCGTCGCTTTCCTAATGTAGATACGCCCGCCGACCAGACTTATGATTTGAAAAATGCAGGAGAATCAGAGAAAAAGGAAGCTGTTTATTCGATTAAGTATTTAAAAACGGAAGGGTTTTAAGATGGGAAAAGTTACTAATTATGTCGTCATTGCGAGGAGGCACGACGAAGCAATCTCATCAGATAAGTTAGATTGCTTCAGCTCGCACAAACCCAGCTTCGCAATGACGAGCGCCATTCCTGCAATGCGCCCAACTATGTCGTCATTGCGAGGAGGCACAACGAAGCAATCTTTGCTAACCGTCATTTCGACCGTAGCGAAGAAATCTTTAAACCTAACAAAAAAGGTTTCTCGACTTCGTTGCACTTTGCTCGGAATGACGAAACGTGAACCAGATTGCTTCAGCTCGCACAAACCCAGCTTCGCAATGACGAGCGCCATTCCTGCAATACGCCCAACTATGTCATCATTGCGAGGAGGTACGACGAAGCAATCTTTGCTAACCGTCATTTCGACCGTAGTGGAGAAATCTTTAAACCAAACAAGAAAGATTTCTCGACTTCGCTGCACTTCGCTCGAAATGACGAAACGTGAGCCAGATTGCTTCAGCTCGCACAAACCCAGCTTCGCAATGACGAGCGCCATTCCTGCAATACGCCCAACTACGTCGTCATTGCGAGGAGGCACGATGAAGCAATCTATTTTATCCGTCATTTCGACCGTAGCGGAGAAATCTTTAAGCCTAACGAAAAAGATTTCTCGACTTCGTTGCACTTCGCTCGACATGACGACGCTTATTATTCTATTTTCGCTTTTTCCCATCTCTGCAAATGCCAAAATCCTTTTGCCGCAAATCTTATCAAGCAATATGGTTTTGCAACGCGATAAACCCATAAATATTTGGGGTTTTGCATCAGCAGGAGAAATAATAGAAGTAAAATTTGCAGGCCAAAAAAGGCAAACCATTACCGATAAAGACGGAAAATGGGCGGTGATTTTATCTCCATTGAAAACCTCCTTACAACCACAAACAATGACTATTAGTGGTTCAAATAAAATCGAACTAACCAATATTTTAGTTGGCGAAGTTTGGGTTTGCTCAGGTCAATCAAATATGGAATATCAAATGCGCAAGCTGGCCAAAATTCCGAAGCCTAAAAATGAAAAATTAGGTTTTCCATCAGATGAAGTTGAAAAGGCAAATAATCCGCAAATCAGGATTTTCCTCGTTAATCGAAAGCAGTTAATCAAACCAGATTCTATACATAAAAGTTGGGCAATAGCCGAAGATTCAGCATTAAAAGCATTTTCCGCCGCAGGCTATTTCTTCGCGAAGGAACTACAAAATAAGTTAGGTGTTCCTGTGGGTGTAATTTCTTCATCTGTTTCAGGCAGTGCCATAGAACCCTGGATATCGCCAGAAGCATTTGCACAAGAGCCTTATTTCAAAAGCCAAAAAGTAAGCAACGACCCAGGCAAGTTTTATACACCAATGATTGAACCGCTGTCAAAATTCAAAATCAAGGGTTTTCTGTGGTATCAAGGCGAAACTAATTGTTTCTTAAACGAAACCATCAGCTATGCTTACAAATTAAAAACCTTAATTAACCTTTGGCGAAATGCCTGGGGCGAAAAAGATTTGCCCTTCTATTACGTACAAATTGCGCCTTTCGATTACAGCAAACAGAAAAGCGACAAAGTTACGTTGACCGCTGAAACAGAACCTAATTTTTGGGAAGCACAGCAACAAATATTGCGTATGCCGAATACCGGAATGATTTCTACCTCAGACTTGAATGATAACGGAGGCGATTTACACCCAACCTACAAATGGGAAGTGGGTAGGCGGTTGGCACTTTTAGCATTAGGCAAAACCTACAATAAAAAAGTAGATTTTTCTGGTCCGATTTATAAAGCTGTTTCTTTTAAAAAGAGTGAAGCTATTTTGCAATTTGATTATTTAAAATCATCAAGCCGAAACATCACAGGATTTACAATTGCAGGCAATGATGGAAAGTTTGTAAATGCCGATGCAATTATAAAAAATGGAAAAGTTGTGGTTTCATCAAAAGAAATTGCAGCACCAGTCGCAGTTCGCTACGACTGGACTGAAAGCCCAACAGGAAATTTTTACAGTAACGGATTGCCTGCCTTGCCATTCCGCACTGATAATCCATTAACTAATCAATTTAAAGCCAATTAATGAAACTTAGATTCATCCTTTTCTTGTGTTTAATAAATCTGTATGGTGCTTTAAATGCCCAGCAAACGGAGAAATTATTTCTTTCGGGAACTGGAAACGATAATACCGTTAACTGGGATTTCTTTTGTACTGATGGTATGAAATCTGGCAAATGGACCACTATTCCTGTACCTTCAAATTGGGAATTGCAAGGTTTCGGCAAGTACAATTATGGTTTCAATAAAGAAGCAAATAAGGGAAAAGAAGAAGGACTCTATAAATATAACTTCATCGTTCCTGGAGATTGGAAAAGCAAAAAAATCAATATCGTTTTCGAGGGTTCGATGACGGATACCGAGGTGAAAATCAATGGAAAATCGGCAGGTGCAATTCATCAAGGTTCATTTTATGTTTTTAAATACGATATTTCAAAACTGTTAAAATCAGGAGAAAATTTACTGGAAGTTAAAGTTGCCAAACATTCTGCAAATCCATCTGTAAATGAAGCCGAACGCAAGGCCGATTATTGGATTTTCGGAGGGATTTTTCGTCCGGTTTATTTAGAAGCTTTGCCACAAACCTACATCGATAGAATTCAAATTGATGCAAAGGCAAATGGCATTTTTACGGCTAACGTTTTTACTTCAGGCGCAGCCGATAAAATTAACATAGAACTTACAGATGCCAATGGGAAGAAATTTGGAAGTGATTTTTCTACTAAAATAACTTCGGGATTTACCAAAATCGAGCAGGGATTTAAAAATCCTGCGCTTTGGTCATCAGAGTTTCCAAACCTTTACACCGCAACCATTTCGCTAATTAAAAACGGCAAAACCATACATCAGATTAGAAAGAAAATTGGTTTCAGAACGGTTGAAGTTAAAGAACGCGATGGCGTTTATTTAAACGGTGTAAAAATGAAATTCAAGGGCGTAAATCGACATTCTTTTTACCCAACGTCTGGCAGAACAACAAGTAAAAAAATCAGCATTGCTGATGTTTTGTTGATGAAAGAAATGAATATGAATGCGGTGCGTATGTCGCATTATCCACCTGATGGACATTTTTTGGATGTTTGCGATTCGCTTGGCTTATTTGTAATGGATGAATTGGCAGGTTGGCATGGCAATTACGATACTCAAACCGGAACAAAACTGTTCAAAGAAATGGTTGTAAATGATGAAAATCATCCATCGATAATATTTTGGGCGAACGGAAATGAGGGTGGTCACAATCGCGAGCTTGACCATCTTTTTGCTGATGAAGACATCCAAAAACGCCCGTTAATTCATCCTTGGGAAGTTTTTAATGGTTTCGAAACCACGCATTACCGTGAATTTAATTATGGAATTGGCAGTTATGACCACGGACATAATATTTTGATGCCAACCGAATTTTTGCATGGCATGTGGGATGGCGGCCATGGGGCTGGTATAGAAGATTATTGGAATGCGATGTGGAACAATCCGCTTTCGGCAGGTGGTTTTCTTTGGGATTTTGCAGACCAAGCCGTTGTGCGTACCGATAAAAATGGCGAATTAGATACCGATGGAAATCATGGTCCTGACGGAATTGTCGGACCGTACCATGAAAAAGAAGGCAGTTTCTTTACCATTAAAGAAGTTTGGAGTCCTGTTTTTGTAGAGAAGAGAGAAATGACCGCTGGTTTTGATGGTTCGTTTTTACTAGAAAACAGATATGCTTTTACGAACCTCAATCAATGCACTTTCGATTGGAAATTAAAGAAATTGAAAACAGGTGGTGAAGATGCTGAATTTAAATCGGGCAAAGCCGATGCACCGAATGTAAAGCCTTTCGAAAAAGGCAAGCTACAAGTTAATCTTCCAGCTGATTGGAAGAGCTTTGATGCCTTGTATTTGACTGTAAAGGATTTTTACGGAAAAGAATTATTCACCTGGAGTTTTCCAATTGCGTTACCAAAAGACGATGCAGAAAAAATTGTGGTAAAGACTGGTTCATCAAAGGTGATTTTAAAGGAAGATGCTAAAATGTATCAAGTTTCTGCTAATGGAATCAGTTTAACTTTCGATAAAACAACTGGTTTACTGCAAGAAGCAAAAAACACAAAGGGTGTTATTCCATTCTCTAATGGTCCAATTTTGCAAGAAGGTGTAAACAACTTCAAAAATTTTAAAGCTAAAATGGATGGCAAAAATCTGGTTATTTCATCTGCTTATGATAAAAAAGAAAGCTGGAATACTTTAGAATGGACAATTTACCCTTCAGGTTGGTTAAAAATGCAGGTTAAATATTTTCCATCTGAATACTTTACCACATTTGTAGGATTGAATTTTTCATATCCTGAAACAGAAATTAAATCGGTTGAATATAAAGGAAATGGACCATACCGCGTTTGGAAAAACCGAATGAAGGGAGCTGAGTTTGGTGTTTGGAAAAAGGATTATAATGATTCGGCAACCGGAGAACCAGCTTGGCAATATCCAGAGTTTAAAGGTTATTACTCAAATATGTATTGGTGTGAATTTATCGGGAAATCACAAAGTTTTAAAGTGGTAACGGATAGGGAGGACGTATTTTTAAGGTTATTTACACCGAAGAAATCGAAAGATACGGAGTATGATAATATGAGTCCAACTTTTCCGAATGGAGATATTTCCTTTATGAATGGAATTTCGGCAATTGGAACAAAAACGCAGAAACCAGAAACAACTGGGCCAATGGGTATGAAAAATATTTATTACGATTTTGATAAGGCACCGAATAGGGCATTGGATATGACTTTGTATTTTGATTTTAGTGAAAAATAAGGTTTAACCGCAAAGAAGGGGAAGATTTTTACAAAGAAAAAGAAGAAGAAAATTGCCCGCAGATTTAATATGATTTACGCAGATATCAATATTTTCTGCGGTAATCTGTGAAATCAGCGGGAGATAATAAAAATAGATTGCTTCGGCTCGCTCGAACCCAGCCTCGCAATGACGATTATGGAGCTCGTCATTGCGAGGAGGAACGACGAAGCAATCTAATGAATGAAACATATAAAGATAAAAATGGATTAACGCAGATAAATTTTAACACCGTCATTTCGACCGCAGCGGAGAAATCTTTGAACCAATGAAAAGATTTCTCGGCTTCGTTTTACTTCGCTCGAAATGACGACCGCCACATGAGCGTAAATGAAAGATAATCAGTATAATCAATTAATCAGTGTAATCAACTGCTAGCGTAAATGAGTATTAAAACCTTCATATTAATCATCAGCATCTGCATATTTTCAGTTGGTCAAACCTTTGCGCAAATTACCTTGCAAAAAACCTCAATTAATCAGTGTAATCAACTGCTAGCGTAAATGAGTATTAAAACCTTCATATTAATCATCAGCATCTGCATATTTTCAGTTGGTCAAACCTTTGCGCAAATTACCTTGCAAAAAACCACCTGCGAAATGTTGGAAAACCCTTTGGGGATTGATGTTCAAAAACCACGTTTTGCCTGGCAAATTATTGCTAAAGAACGAAACGTGATGCAAAGCGCCTATCAGATTTTAGTGTCATCATCAGCAGAAAAATTAAAGGCCAACGAGGGTGATATTTGGAATTCTGAAAAGGTTAATTCATCTGAATCTATTCATGTAGCTTATAATGGGAAAGCACTCACCAGTCGGTTAAAAGTTTATTGGAAAGTTAAAATCTGGACAAATACGGGGCAAAGCGAATGGTCGGCAGATAATTATTTTTCGATGGGTTTGTTGAATTATAAAGATTGGCCAAAAGGTTGGATAGGTTTCGATAGAGCTTTTCCATGGGATAATATTAAAACCGATTCCCGTTTATCCGCAAGGTACTTCAGAAAGGAATTTCAAGCGGCTAAAACTGTAAAATCTGCCACAGCATCTATCATTGGTTTGGGTTTATACGAGTTATACATCAATGGTAAAAAAGTTGGAGAAGATGTATTATCGCCAACAGCAACAGATTATACTAAAAACGTAAAATACAATACTTACGACGTTACATCATACATTAAAAGCGGTAAAAATGCTGTAGGAGCTATTTTAGGGAATGGCCGTTTCTTCGCCATGCGCCAAAATGAAAAGCCATATAAAATTAAAACTTTTGGTTTCCCAAAAATGCTGATGAATATTCGCATTGTTTATAGTGATGGTTCTACCGCAAATATTGACACCGATGATAGTTGGAAAGGTACAACCGATGGACCAATCAGAACTAATAATGAATACGATGGCGAGGAATATGATGCTACCAAAGAAGCTAATGGTTGGAATAATGTAGGTTTCGACGATGGCAAGTGGACAAAGGCAGAATTCGTACAAGAGCCAAGCGGAACAATTGAATCGCAGATGAATGAAAATATGCGGGTGATGAATACGCTTAAACCAGTTTCAATCTCAAAATTATCTGGCGGAAGATATGTGCTTGATATGGGCCAAAATATGGTGGGTTGGTTGCAAATAAAGGTAAAAGGTTTGCGTGGAAAACAAATTAAAATGCGTTTTGCAGAATCGTTACAAGAGAATGGCGAGCTTTTTACAGCCAATCTTCGCAATGCGAAATGTACCGATTTATACACTTTAAAGGGTGGCGAACAAGAAACCTGGGAGCCAACATTTACGTACCGTGGCTTCAGATATGTGGAATTAAGCGGTTATACTTATCAGCCATCGCTAAATGATTTTCTTGGCAAGATGATTTACGACAACATTAAAACCGTTGGCACATTCGAAACTTCGGATGCCCTTTCAAACCAGATTTTCAAAAATGCCTGGTGGGGAATCGCAGGAAGTTACAAAGGTATACCAGTCGATTGTCCGCAACGTAACGAGCGTATGCCTTGGCTAGGTGATAGAGGTGCGGTTGCCTACGGCGAAAGTTTCGTTTTTGATAACGGTCGTTTTTACTCGAAATGGTTACAGGATATTAGAAATTCGCAAAAAGAAGATGGTGCGATTCCAGATGTTGCACCTGCTTTTTGGCGTTACTACAGCGATAACATGACCTGGCCAGGCGCAATGCTTCTGGTTACAGAGATGTTGTACAAACAAACTGGTGATGTTTCTGCAGTTCAGGATAATTACCCGGCAATGAAAAAGTGGTTGGCTTATATGCAAGACCGCTACATGCAAGATTACATTTTAACAAAAGATAGTTATGGCGATTGGTGTATGCCACCAATTACGATAGAGTTTGGCAGAGGCAAAAGTGCCGATACAAAATATCCGTCAGCGTTAATTTCCACTGCTTATTATTATCATTTCACTCAGTTGATGATGCAGTTTGCAAAGGCAATTGGCAACGAAGCTGATATTAAAACTTATGAGGTTTTAGGCAATAAAATTAAGGATGCTTTTAACCAGAAATATTACAACGAAAAAGGATATTACGCTTCAAATGCATTAACCGAAAATATTATACCGCTTTATTTTGGAATGGTGCCAAAAGAAAAAGTTGAGAGCGTTTTCAAAAATATTACCTACACAGTTGAGGTAACAAATAAAGGTCATTTGAGTAATGGTTTGGTTGGTATTCAGTGGTTAATGCGTTGTTTAAATGATTATGGCAGACCAGATTTGGCTTACACCATTGCTACGAAAAAAACTTATCCAAGTTGGGGTTACATGGTTGATAATGGCGCAACTACGATTTGGGAATTATGGAACGGAAACACCGCCAACCCTAAAATGAATTCGCAAAATCATGTAATGATGCTTGGCGATTTGTTGATTTGGTATTATGAGAATTTAGCGGGAATAAAATCCGAAAATGCGGCGTTTAAGCAAATCACTTTAAAACCAGAAATGATTGCAGGTTTGAATTCTGTTAATGCAAGTTATAATTCAGTTTATGGAATGATAAACAGCAGTTATACTAAAACTGGTAATAAGTTCAGTTGGAAAGTGAGCGTGCCACCAAATACAACTGCACAGGTTTACATTCCTGCAAATAACAAAAACGAAGTTTCGGAAAAAGTGAAATCAATAAAAGATATAAAATTTATAAAAATGGATAAAGGCAGGGCAATTTATGAGGTTGGCTCTGGAGATTATGAGTTTGTGGTGGAAGGGAAATAGTAATTATCGTCATTTCGAGTGGAGTGCAACGAAACCGAGAACCAAAGCTAAATCTTTAAAGCTTATTTAAAAGATTTTTCCGCTACGGTCGAAATGACGCAAGATGATTTAATAAGCATCTTGCTTTACTCATCGTCATTGCGAGGCACGAAGCAATCTTAAAACGATAGCATTTGGATTGTTTTTCGCCTCGCAATGACAACCATTTATAGATATTTGATTAAAAGTTATTATGTTGAAAAGAAAAATATACATCGCATTAGGACTTGTTTTAACATTGGCAACATCAGCCAGTGCCCAAGTAGAAAAATGGCAAACAGGAATCGTAAAACAAGAATTCCTTTATGAGAAGGCAGCATTTCCATCATGTCATTCTGCAACAATTGCCGAAACACCAACAGGCTTGGTGGCATCATATTTTGGAGGAACCAGAGAACGCGACCCTGATGTAGAAATTTACATCAGTCGTTTTGTTGATGGCAAATGGTTGGCACCAGTTTCAGCTGCAAATGGTATTCAGGCAGATGGAAAAAGATTACCTACATGGAACCCTGTTTTATATCAAGTACCTGGCGGAGATTTAATATTATTCTATAAAATCGGACCAAAACCATCAGAATGGTGGGGCATGATGAAAACTTCGAAAGACGGTGGTATAACCTGGTCTGAAGCTACAAAACTACCCAACGGTTACATCGGTCCAGTGAAAAATAAGCCAGTTTTATTGAGCAATGGAAACCTGTTTGCACCATCAAGCAAAGAAGGTAATGGCTGGAAAATTCATTTTGAGGTTACAAAAGATAATGGTAAAACCTGGAGAACTGTAGGGCCAATTGCTGAAAATGGAATTAAGGCCATTCAGCCAAGTATTTTGCAACATGGTAATGGAAAATTACAGATTTTGGCCAGAACGGCGAATAGAGCAATTGTTGAATCTTGGTCTGAAGACAATGGTGAAACCTGGTCGGCTTTAGTCAAGACCACACTGCCAAATAATAATTCCGGTACAGATGCCGTGACGATGAAAGATGGACGACATGTTTTAGTTTATAACCATGTTTTGCCTCCAGGCGATTTAGCAAAAGGACCCAGAACACCATTAAATGTTTCGGTTTCGAAGGATGGAAAAGAATGGTCGGCGGCACTTATTTTAGAAGATTCGCCGATTAGTCAGTATTCTTATCCAGCGGTTATTCAAACTTCTGATGGTATGTTACATTTCATTTATACCTGGAGAAGGCAAAAAATTAAGCATGTTGTTGTCGACCCATCAAAGTTAAAATTGAAGAAGATTAAAAATGGAGTTTGGCCATCCTTAAAGGGTTATACTGCCCCAGTTATCGGTGAAACTAAAAACGAAGAGCCATGAGAAAGGTAGAGAAATCACAACACACTACCGTCATTTCGACCGCAGTGGAGAAATCTTTTGAGTTAGTTACAAAGATTTCTCGGCTGTCGCTCGAAATGACGGGAGGTCTATTTTGTTTTAAGAATGTCGTAAATAATATTTCAAAATCATGCTACCCACCTTTGGAGTGGGTTGGGGGAGGATTTATAGCTAAATCTTTTATTGCCATACTATGTTGTTTTTTAACCTTTTACTCATCCGCCCAAACGCAAAACTCTGATAATCTCTACAAAAAACCTTTATCAGCAGTTCTAAAAGAAATTGAAATGCGCTTTAAAGTTCAGATAAAATACAGCGAACCACAAGTAAAAGACAAATGGGTAAGCTATGCCGACTGGCGTTTCCGTGCTAATGTAGATGAAACACTCGCTAATGTGCTTACACCTTTGGATATGAAAGTAAACAAAGAAAAACCAGGTGTTTACAAGTTAAAAGAATACGAATATTACCGTTGGGAAGTTGAAGATGGCTGGGCTTATTTAGATGGGTTGGCAACAAAATACACCGACAAGCAAAGTTGGGAAAAACGCAAGGCGGAAATTAAACCAGAGCTTTACAAAGCTTTAATGCTATCGCCATTACCAGCAAAAATCAATTCAAAACCCATAATCACAGCCAAAAGAATTTTTGATGGCTATTCGGTTGAAAATATCGCTTTAGAGATTTTACCTGGCGTTTGGATTAATGGCTCATTGTACAAACCGTTGAATGCAAAAGGTAAAATCCCAGTGGTTTTAAGTCCTGATGGACATTGGGAAAAACAACGTTACCGTGCCGATTGCCAGCTACGATGTGCAACAATTGCTCGTATGGGCGCAATGGCTTTTAGTTATGATTTATTTGCATGGGGCGAATCAATGCTTCAATTCAAATATGAAGACCATCGCAAAAGCTTAGCGCAGTCGGTTCAAACTTTGGGCGGAATCAGAATTTTAGATTATTTCACTTCGTTAAAAGAAACCGACACTACAAGAGTCGGCATTAGTGGAGGTTCTGGAGCAGGAAGTCATTCTATTTTAATGACAGCTATGGACGATAGAATAAAATTAAGCGCACCTGTTGTGGCCATGTCGTCATATTTTTATGGCGGTTGTCCTTGCGAAAGTGGTATGCCCATCCATCAATGCGGCGGCGGAACGGATAACGTAGAATTGGCAGCATTTGCTGCTCCTCGTCCGATGTTGCTGGTGTCTGATAGTAGCGATTGGACAGCACACACACCTGAACATGATTTTCCTTATCTGCAAAAAATGTATGGTTATTATGGCGTAACAGATAAAGTTGAGAATGTTCATCTCCCTTCCGAAAAACATGATTTCGGTATTAATAAGCGTATTGCACTTTACGATTTTCTGATTAAAAACTTCAAGCTAAATGGGGTTGCAGTTAAAGATAAATCTGGAAAATATGATGAAAGTAAAGTAACCATCGAAAAAGAAAATGCGATGTATGTTTTTGGTGATAAGGGCGAAAAATTACCAAAAAATGCAGTTATGGGATTTGAAAATCTGGAGAAATTATTTCCTCAACCGACAAAATAATTTAATATGAAGAATCAAAATAGGAGAACTTTTATTAGCAATGCCGCTTTGCTTACAGGCGCTTTATTGATGCCGAATATTTTAAAAGCATCAACTTTAAAAAGCAAATACAAAGTTGCGGTTATTGATTTGATGATTCTTAAACGCCAAAAAATAAGTGCATTGCCACTTGCAAGAGAAATCGGTGCCGATGGTTTGGAAATTGATATGGGCGGTTTGGGCAACAGAGAAACTTTTGATAACAAACTCGCAGACCCAAAAATCAGGCAGGAATATTTGGATAAAGCCAAGGAATTAAAATTAGAATTTTGTGCTTTGGCGATGACTGGATTTTACGCTCAATCTTTTGCTACACGACCAACCTATCAAAAAATGATTCAAGATTGTTTGGATACCGCAAAGGCGATGAATGTTAAGGTTGTTTTTCTTCCTTTGGGTGTTCAAGGTGATTTGGTTAAAAACCCTGAATTAAGAGCTCCAATTATCGAACGGTTGAAAATCGCTGGTAAAATGGCGAAAAAAGTAAACGTTGTTATTGGAATTGAAACTTCATTGGATGCAAAAGGTGAGTTGCAATTGCTAAAAGAAATAGACTCTAAGCATGTAAAAAGCTATTTTAATTTCTCGAATGCTATAAAAAACGGCAGAGATTTGCACGAAGAATTACGGATTTTAGGTCGTAAAAATATTATTCAAATCCATGCCACAAATGAAGATGGGGTTTGGTTAGAAAATGACCCAAAAATCGACCTAAAAAAGGTTAAAGTAACCTTAGATGAGATGGGTTGGAGTGGTTGGTTAGTTATTGAACGTAGTCGTGATGCCAAACAACCTACTAACGTGAAGTACAATTTTTCTGCGAATACAAAATATCTGAAGTCCATTTTTCAAGCCGAATAACATTTTTATGAGAATTTTTCTATCCGTTTTACTGATTTTAAATTTGATGTGCTTTCAATTAAGCGCAGCTGATATTTTCGTTTCAAAAAATGGTTCAGACAGTAACATCGGAACAAAAGAAAAACCCTTAGCCTCTTTACAATTTGCAATTAGAAAAGCTCGTGAATTGAGGCGGTTAAATGCTTCTTTCGTAAAAAATGGAATAAAAATTTACGTTGAAAAAGGTTTTTACCAATTGAATGAACCTATAATTATTCGCCCTGAAGATTCAGGTACAAAGGATAGTCCGACTGAGATTATTGCCTCTGAAAAAGTTGTTTTAAGTGGTGGAATAAATGTTAATGGATGGAAAAAGTTAATTAAATCTGTTGCTGGTTTACCAAAAGAAGCAATGGGTAAGGTTTGGGTTACGGACGTTCCAAATTTTGATGGAAGCGATTTGCAATTCCGCCAACTTTGGGTTAATGGCAAGAAAGCCACCAGAGCTAAAAACTATAATGGCGAGCTAATGGGCAGAATTTTATCCTGGGATAAGGAAAAACAAACTTGCCGGATTCCGCTTCAAAAAAACATCAACCTTAGTAATATCAAAGGCATGGAGATGCTCATTCATCAATGGTGGGCGGTTGCAAATCTTCGTGTAAAATCTGTTAAAATTATAGGTAGTAGTGTAGAACTTACCTTCATGCAGCCAGAAAGTAGAATTCAATCAGAACATCCCTGGCCTGCGCCCTGGATTTCTGAAAAAACTGGAAACTCTGCTTTTTACCTAACTAATGCAATTCAATTCTTAAATGAGCCTGGCGAATGGTACGAAGACTTGAAAAATCACAAGCTTTATTATTGGCCAAGGACAAATGAAAATATGCTTCAGGCTGATGTTGTTGCTCCGGTTTTGGAAAATCTGGTTAAGATTGAAGGAACGATTGATAATCCTGTTTCTTTTGTGAGTTTCAAAGGGATTTCCTTTGAATATTCTAGTTGGTTACGGCCATCAAAATTTGGGCATGTGCCACATCAAGCCGGCATGTACATGCTCGATGCTTACAAATTGCAAACACCTGGAACACCTGATAAAGCAACTTTAGAGAATCAGGCTTGGGTTGGCAGGCCTGCTGCTGCGGTAGAAGTGAGTTATGCAAACCATACTAACTTTCAATCTTGTCGTTTTGAACATCTTGCATCAATTGGATTGGATTATAAAAAAGGCACAGCCGATAATCTTATCCAAGGGAATTTATTTAAGGATATTGGAGGTTCGGCAATTCTAATTGGTACATTTTCTGATGAAGCCACAGAAGTGCATTTGCCCTATAATCCATCCGATAAAAGAGAAATTTCTACGAATGATGTAATCGAAAATAATTTGATTACGGATGTAACCAATGAAGATTGGGGCGCTGTTGGCATTGGAGCAGGCTATGTTCGCGGTATTAAAATTTTGCACAACGAGATTCGTGATGTTTCGTATTCGGGGGTTAGCATGGGCTGGGGTTGGACTAAAACGACAAATGCGATGAATAACAATATGATTAGTGCAAATAAAATTCATCATTATGGGAAGCACATGTATGATGTTGCGGGTATCTATACTTTGTCTGCCCAACCTGAATCGTTCATCACTGAAAATGTTATCGATAGCATTTACAAAGCGCCTTATGCCCATCTGCCTGAGCATTGGTTTTACCTATATACAGATGAAGGTTCTTCACATTTTACCATAAAAAATAACTGGACACCAACTGAAAAGTATCTTCAGAACGCAAACGGACCAAATAATTTATGGGAGAATAACGGGCCGAAAGTTCCACTAGAAATCAAGCAAAATGCAGGTTTAGAAAAGCAATTTCAATATTTATTAAAGGAAAAAGCTAACTATTCAAATCGAGGAATTAATCAAGCGGAAGATAAATCGGTCGTGTTTGAGTTGGTTTTCGAAAATCAAAATCTCCCGAGTGAGAAAGTCTTAGAAAACTTCGCAAAGGAAAATAATCTGTTGTCTTCATCAATTTACAAATGGAACAATCGATTGGTAGTTTACACTTCATCATTAAAAGTAGAAAGTTTACAACAAACCTTAAAGCGGTTAAATGCTAAAGAAATTAAGCTTTACGATAATTTGTTTTACGATTTTACCAGAGCAAAACACTGTAATGAAAAACCTGTTGAAGAATGGGATAACATCATTTTATCAGCCAATTTGGTAAAGGATGAAAAGCTTCAAAACGAATATCTGGATTACCATAAAACACAGTTCGAGAAATGGCCAGAAATATCAAAAGGCTTTTGCAATGCGGAATTTCAGCGATTGGCGATTTTTAAAAAAGATAGGCAATTGATGCTGATTATCAGCATCCCTAAAGGGAAAAAACTGGATGATTTGAATCCAAGAACAACGCAAAATAACCCAAGAGTAGATGAATGGAATACAATAATGAAGAAATATCAAGAGGGAATTAAGGGCACAAAACCAGATGAGGTTTGGGTGTTTTTTAAGTCGATAGAATAATTTTTTCGTCATTGCGAGGTACGAAGCAATCTATTGTAACAAACGTTATAATTGACTCATTAAGATTGCTTCGTACCTCGCAATGACGGGAATTGAAAGGAAATTAAAAAGATCTATTTATAAACGGTCGTCACTCGGAACTTATTTCAGAGTCTTGAAAGCAAGATTATTTAGCATATGATGCTGAAATAAATTCAGCATGACGAAGTGGTTAACTGAATGACAAAAAAAGAAAAAACAATAACGCTTAGAGAAATATAAATATGTTAAGATTAGGGATTTTAGGGTTAGGTGAGGGCAGAAGTACCATTTCTGCATCCTTGGCAAGTAAAAAATTTAAATTGATTCAAATTTGCGACGCTAATAGAAAACTTTGCGAAGAGCGTGCTTTGGAGTTCGATTTTCAAAACTGGACAACCAATTACGAAGATATGTTAACGAGCGATAAAATCGATATGATTGCGATTTACACGCCCGACCATCTACATTTCGAGCACATTAAATTGGCCTTACAACATGGTAAGCATGTAGTTTGCACTAAGCCATTTATTGATGATTTAGCGCAAGCAAACGAACTTCTGGAATTAAGTGAAAAATCAAGAAAAAAGATTTTCGTTGGGCAAAGTTCTCGCTTTTTTGAGCCTGCAATGCGCCAAAGAAAAGATTTTGATAAAGGTTTAATTGGCGAATTAATTACGATAGAAAGTTATTATCACGCCGACCATCGCTGGTTTTTAGAAAAAGGTTGGTCGTTAAAACAATCTTTTAAATGGTTATACGGCGGCTTAAGCCACCCTGTTGATTTTGTACGTTGGTACATGCCCAATATTGAAGAAGTAATGGGCTATGGAATGCTGAGTTCAAATGGCTTGAAAGCAGGATTGAAGAATCAAGACACTATGCACTTTATTTTTAAAGCTAAAGATGGTAGAATCGCTCGTGTGAGTGGTGCATATACAGGCCCGACGCAGCCTGCAAGCAGAGATAGTGGAATGAGCTGTATTTTACGTGGAACGGAAGGCGCAAGCCAGGCCGATTACCATGAATTACGCTATTCGGTAACTAGCAAAACCGGCGAAGAGAAGGTAATTATCTGGGGTGATGCGACTTTAAAACATTATTTCCGTTTCGAAGGGCAAAGCCACCATGCCGGAGAGTACCAAAACTACCTGGATTATTTTGCGGATAGCATTAATAACAAGTTTACGGCTTATCCAGATTTAAAAGAAGGTATTGGAACGGTTGCACTTCTACAGGCAATGGATAAATCAATGGAAACTGGTTTACCTGTAAAAATAGATGAAATTTTGCAGGCCAATAATATAACAAGAGAATCGATAGGATTGTAATCGTTGCCACGGAAACACAGAAGACACGGAAAAGAAATGAAATAATTAAAACGGTCGTCATTGCGAGGCACGAAGCAAGCCTACAACTTTAGTCTAGATTGCAACCGAATAAAAATTGCTTCGTACCTCGCAATGACGGGACACTTAATAGGGCCAAAGTACAGACTTCAAAACAAAAATTTTAAGCCGGCAATTTTGTTTCTTTTGTTGTCAAAAGAAAAAAGCCCGTCCGGCTAGGACAATTAATAACCAAATAAACCAATGAATAACATTGTAGAACGCTTAACCAATTTAGATTATTTCATTGTCATCGCTTACCTCGTCATTCTGGTAATTATCGGATATCGGGCAAGTTTTTCGAAAAAGAAAAGCGATGAAAACTTGTTTTTAGCGAATAAATCTTTGGGTTGGAGCAGCATTGGTTTCAACATGTGGGGCACAAATGTTGGTCCATCAATGTTGGTTGCATTCGCAAGTATTGGTTACACAACAGGCATTGTAGCTGTAAATTTCGAGTGGTATGCCTTCATTTTTTTGTTCCTTTTGGCTATTGTTTTTGCACCTAAATATTTAGCTGCAAAAGTAAGCACCATGCCCGAGTTTATGGGAAACCGTTATGGCGATTCTACCCAAAATATATTGGCTTGGTATGCCTTAATTAAGATTTTAATTTCCTGGCTGTCGCTCGGTTTATTTGCTGGCGGTGTTTTAGTTCGCCAAATTTTAGGCGTGCCGATGTGGCAATCAGTAACGGTAATTGTTGCTTTTGCAGGGCTATTTGCTTTTTTTGGAGGATTAAAAGCCATTGCCAAAGTAAATGTTTTTCAAATGATTTTGCTCATTTGTGTATCGCTCGCTTTAACGTATTTGGGATTGGAAAAAGTAGGGGGTATTACTGCGCTTTACCAAAATACCCCAAAACATTTTTGGAATTTGGTACAGCCAGCCAGCGACCCGCAATATCCCTGGTATGCTATTCTGTTAGGTTATCCAGTTTCTGCGGTCGCTTTTTTCTGTACAGACCAATCGATGGTACAATCAGTTTTGGGCGCTAAAAATTTAGAGCAAGGTCAGCTTGGCGTGAGTTTTATTGGTTGGCTTAAAATATTATCGTTGCCGCTTTTTATCGTTACTGGTATTTTGTGTTATGTTCTGTATCCTGGATTAGAAAATGCAGATATGGCATATATGACAATGGTAACAACCTTATTTCCCCCTGGAATGAACGGTTTAGTGATTGTAGTACTTATTGCGGTTTTAGTCGGCTCAATTGGCTCTTGCTTAAATTCGTTAAGCACTGTTTTTACGATGGATGTTTATGTGAAAAAACTCAATCCACAAGCAACAACAAGCCAAGTAATTAAAGTAGGTAGATTAACTGTAATTGCTGGTTGTATTTTCGCAATTTTAGTCGCTTTAGCGATAGATAACATCCAAGGTTTAAAGTTATTCGATATTTTTCAAGCTGTGCTTGGTTTTATCGCTCCGCCATTATCGGTTGTGTTTTTATCTACAGTTTTCTGGAAAAGAACAACCAAAAAAGCAGTTAACTTCACGCTTTCCGTAGGTTCTTTTATCAGTTTAGGGATTGGGGTTTGTTACTTGTGGATTTTTCCATCAACAAAATACAATTTCTGGCCACACTACTTGGTTTTATCATTCCTGATTTTTGTTTTGTTAGCCGTTTTGGCTACAACAATTTCACTTACTGATTCATCGCCATCAGTTTATAAAGTAAACGAAGAGCATTTAGCAAATACCGAGAAACCAACACGCCGAGTTTGGATTTCTTTTGGCGCTTTAACCATTATAATGATTGCCTTATACATTTTCTTTAACGGACATTAATACATAATAAATAAGTCGTCATTTCGACCGAAGCGCAGCGGAATGGAGAAATCTTTTAAAAGGACTAAAAGGTACAAAGATTTCTCCGCTACGGTCGAAAGGACGACACATAAATCCATACAAGATGAAAAACTTAAAAAAAATATTTCTAGTTACTATTTTCAGCGCATTCATAGGCCCTGTTCTGGCTCAAAAAGCATCATGGATTTGGTATCCTGGCGATTTTGATATTTATATGAGTAATGTAATGCAAAACCGCAGAACAGAACGCGGCTCATTTTTTCCTGTTTTTTGGAAAATGGATAGCCATTATGTTTTGGTCGATTTTCATAAAGAATTTACGCTAACAGAAACTGAAGAAGTTAAACTTTTTGTAGAGGGAACTTACAATGTTAAGATTGATGGTCAGGCAATTTCAGGTTTTCCAAAATCAATTAAAATCCCTGCGGGTAAACATAAATTAAGCTTAAAAGTTTACAGTCAAGGAACTGTACCTGCAATTTTTGTACAAGGGAAAACGATTGTTTCTGACGAAACCTGGTTAACTACTTTTGAAGATAAAGAATGGATTGACCAAAGTGGCAAAGTTTCAGATAAGTCGGGAACTACTTTTGTTACCGCGGGCTCATGGAATTTAACCGACCCTAATACGCTTCCATCAGCTTTCAAATTGCCTGTAAAACCAATGGCTGCCATAAGCAGAAAAAAGCATGATGGTGGCGAATTATTAGATTTTGGCAAGGAAACTTTTGGTTTTATAAAACTCCATGGATTAAGAGGCAAAGGCAGGGCTAGTCTTTATTATGGAGAATCGCCTGAAGAAGCACTTTCTACAGATAAATGTGAAACTTTAGATTATGTTGATGTTGATTTATCACAGCGTAAAGATTCAATAATGCCACTTTCAAAAGCTTTCCGTTATGTTAATCGAGAATTTTCAGGTAATGTAACAGTTGATTCAATATCAATGCTTTACGAGTATGCGCCTGTTGCCGAGCGTGGAAGCTTTAAATCATCTGATAGTGAACTGAACAAAATTTATGATGTAGCCAAATATACTTTCCACTTAAACACACGCGAGTTTTTTATCGATGGTATAAAACGCGACCGTTGGGTTTGGAGTGGCGATGCCTACCAAAGTTATCTGATGAATTATTATTCGTTTTTTGATGCACCAACAGTTAAAAGGACGCTATTGGCACAACGTGGTAAAGACCCGGTTACTGCCCACATTAACACGATAATGGACTATTCCTTTTATTGGTTCTTAGGGATATACGATTACTACAAATTTACAGGCGACCAAAAATTTGTGCAGGATATTTACCCTAGAATGCAATCGTTAATGACTTATATTGATGGTAGAAAAAACAAAAATGGTTTGTTGGAATGGATGCCAGGCGATTGGATTTTCATTGATTGGGCTGATAAATTAAGTAAGGATGGTGAGGTGAGTTTTGAACAATTACTTTACGCCAGAAGTTTAGAAACCATGGCTTTGTGTGCTAAACTTGCAAACAATAAAGATGATGCATCAAAATACGATAAGCAAGCTAAAGAACTGAAAAGTAAAATTTTCGACCTTTACTGGAATCAGAATAAAAATGCTTTAGTCCACAGCAGAATTGATGATAAGCAAACCGATAATGTAACCCGTTACGCCAATATGTTTGGTATTTTCTTCGATTATTTTACACCAGAGCAAAAAACAGGCGTTAAAAAGAATGTATTATTGAATGACAATGTTGCCAAAATTACGACACCATATATGCGTTTCTATGAACTGGAAGCATTGTGTGCGATGGGCGAGCAGTCGTATGTGCTTAAAGAAATGAAAAACTATTGGGGAGGGATGTTAAAGTTAGGTGCAACCTCCTTTTGGGAAGAATACAATCCTGATAAAAAAGGAGTGGAGCATTTGGAAATGTACGGTCGCCCGTTTGGGAAAAGCCTTTGCCACGCATGGGGTGCTAGTCCGATTTATTTATTGGGGAAATATTATTTAGGCGTGAGTCCGGTTAGTGCAGGTTACCAAACCTATACAATCGAACCTAGTTTAGGTGGCTTAGAATGGATGGAAGGTAAAGTGCCAACTGCAAATGGCGATATTTCGGTTTACATGAATAAGAAAGAAATTAAGGTGAATTCTGCGGTTGGAACAGGAACGCTTAAAATTAAAAGTAAATCGAAACCAATTGTTAAAGGTGCAACGGTTAAAGAGGTTGAGAAAGGAGTTTTTGAAATTGCAATTGAGAAAGGGAAAGATTATTTGGTGAGATATAGCGGATAGAAGCTCATTACCGTCATTGCGAGGCACGAAGCAATCTTTAAGCGCTAGATAGAAAACCTTAGTAGTAAGATTGCTTCGTACCTCGCAATGACGATAGTTTCATATTTGGAAAACCAAACCTAAGTAAACTAAACCCGATTGGAGTGGAAATACTTTTAATAAATCTATAAGGTTTTTTAAACCTTATAGATTTGAAAAAGATTGAAACGAAAAGCGGGACTGCTGTTTCCGAAGAAATGCAAGCCCCGCTTTTCAAATAATTAATAAGATTGCTTTATAATGCTTCCTCGCAATAACGAATTGGCTATACCCCAATCCTTTGCTCTATTTTTTTAACGCATTTGTACGCTTCTTCCAAAATTACATCATTTTCAATGGCTTTATCAGCGTTTAATGCATTTAGCATTGAAATGGTTAAGCAGGCAATAATGCCGTTGTTGCTGGCAATGCCGATGGGTACGGAAATATCGGTAACACCAGAAACAGAGTCGCTGTTTTTGAAATATGAACCCGTTTGTTGAATATCGGTGAGCGAATTTAAAAAATCTTCTTGTTGCGGTTTAGGATATTTCTTAAAAATGGCATTGTTTTTTAAAACTGTACTACGCTCATTTTCGGGCATATAGGCTAATAAAACCTTACCAGATGCCGTTAAGGGTAGTGGAAATAAATTTCCTTCTTCGATAGATAGCGCAATTGGCCCTGGGCTTTTTGCATGGATAATAACCATAACCTGGTTCATGTACAAAATACTGACATGGCAAGATTGGCGGATGGTATTTGCAAGTTCTTCTAATGGAAATTGTGCAGCTTTTCTAAGCTCGTCCATTGGAGAGTGGCGATGTGAAAGGTAAAATAACTTGAGCGAAAGGCGGTATTTGCCAGAAACTTCATCGCGTAAAATATAACCACGGCTCTCTAAACTCATTAACATGCGATAAATCTCGTTCGGCGTTTTTTCGATGCCTGTTGCAATTTCTGTTTGCGATAATGGCACGGATTGAGCGGATAGATATTCTAAAATATCAAGACCTTTATCTAACGCTGGTGCCTGATATTTCGATTCATTTTCTTTCATAAAGGTTTAATTTGGCTATAAAACATTTTAGCAATTTCAAACATACAAAATGCTTTTATATTTTATTAATAGATTAAATAAACATCATTAAAAAGCAAGACATGTGTTTTCATATTTAAAAAAAATATTTATATTTGAAATATGTGTAAAATTTAAAGTTAAGAAATATATTAATCTTAATTCAGAAGAAATTTAGATTTTAATTTCTGATTAATTTATACCTAGTAACCAAATAATAAACCTAAACAACATCAATAGCGGTGTAGAACTTTTAATGAGCAAAATTATAATATTTTCTTACCTGTTTTTATTTAGCATTTCGCTGTTTGGGCAAGATATAACTGTTGCTGAAGTTCGCTGTAATTACCGCAACAATCCTATTGGGGTTGATTTAAGCTCGCCAAACCTGAGCTGGAAATTAACATCATCTAAACAGAATGTGATGCAAACGGCTTATCAAATTTTGGTTTCAAGTAGCATCAATAATTTAAATAAGAATATTGGCGATGTATGGGATACTAAAAAGGTAAATTCTCCTCAATCTATTCAAATACAATACAAGGGTTCAAAACTTTCATCAACCAAAACTTATTATTGGAAAGTTAGGGTTTGGGCTAATTTAGGTAATCAATCCAACTGGAGTCAACCTGCTTTTTTGCAAATGGGTTTGTTAAATGTTGAGGATTGGAAAGGTGCAAAATGGATTGCCTACGAAAAACTTGCAGATACGAACGTAAATATTTTACCAACCGATGGTAAGAAAGACAAATACAACAGCAACAACGTGCTGCCAATGTTTCGTAAAGGATTTTCGATAAATAAAACCATTAAAAAAGCAACCGCTTTTATTTCTGGTTTAGGGCATTTTGAAATGAGTTTAAATGGTAGAAAAGTTGGCGATGATTTTCTTGCGCCAGGCTGGACGAAGTATGATAAAGAAGCATTGTATGTAACTTATGATATCACTAAACAGGTAAAAAAAGGTGCAAATGCTATTGGCATAATGCTTGGAAATGGTTTTTATTATGTTCCGCCGGTAAAAGATAGATTCAGAAAATTGAAAGTAGCTTATGGTTTTCCAAAAATGATTTGCAGGGTTTTGGTTGAGTATGCTGATGGAACGACTGAAAATATCATCAGTAACCAAAGTTGGAAAACAGATAAATCGCCCATTGTTTTTTCGAGCATTTATGGTGGTGAAGATTATAATGCAAATCTCGAGCAAAAAGGCTGGAATATCGCAGGTTTTAATGATGGCAAATGGAAATCGGCTTTAATTGTTGATGGACCAAAATTAAATGCACAGAAAGAAGAACCTGTTAAAGTATTCGAAAATTTTACCGCTCAAAAAATAACGCAGATTCAAAACGGAGAATGGGTTTATGATATGGGTCAAAATTCATCAGCCATTATCGAACTAAAAGTTCGCGGGAGAAAAGGTGATACCATTCGCATTACACCTGCCGAATTAATTAAGGATGATGGCGCAGTTACACAAAAAAACATTGGCGGCCCTTCTTATTTCACTTACATTTTAAAAGGTGATGGTTTGGAAACCTGGAAACCTAAATTCTTTTATACTGGTTTTCGCTATTTGCAAATAAAAGGTGGTACGCCTGCGGGAAAAGAAAATACATCGGGCAAAGCCGTAATAGAAAGTTTAAAAGCTCTACACGTTAGAAATGCGGCAGAAAAAGTTGGTGAATTTTCAACCTCCAATGAATTATTTAATAAAACTTTTAACCTGATTGATTGGTCGATTAAAAGCAATATGGTTAGCGTTTTTACCGATTGTCCGCACCGCGAAAAGTTGGGTTGGTTAGAGCAATTGCATTTAATGGGCAATTCGGTTGGCTATAATTACGATGCTGCACCGCTTTTCAAAAAGGCATTGCAGGATATGAAAAATTCTCAATTACCGAATGGGTTAATTCCTGAAATTGCACCAGAATATGTAAAGTTTGAATGGGGTGGCGATATGTTTCGCGATTCCCCTGAATGGGGTAGTAGTGGTATTTTGTTGCCTTGGTATTTATATCAATGGTATGGCGATAAACAGGCGATGGTTGATTATTACCCGATGATGCAACGCTACATTAACTATTTGGCAACCAAAGCTGATAACCATATTTTATCGCAAGGTTTGGGCGATTGGTATGATTTAGGTCCAAAACCTCCTGGCGTTTCTCAATTAACACCAATGGGTGTAACTGGGACAGCAATTTATTATTACGATTTAAAAATCCTTGAAAAAATGGCTGCCGTTTTAGGTAAGAATGCTGATGCAATTGCCTATTCAAACCTAGCTGTTGAAGTTAGAAAATCATTCAACAATAAGTTTTTTGATGCTAAAACGAAGCAATATGCAACAGGTTCTCAAGCTGCAAATGCGATGGCAGTTTATATGGGCTTGGTTGAAAGCGCAGATAAAAATGCAGTGATTGATAATTTGGTAAAAGATATCAGAGATAGAAAAAATAGTTTAACCGCTGGCGATATTGGTTACCGATATGTTTTACGTGTTTTGGAAGATGCAGGCAAATCGGATGTGATTTTTGATATGAACAGCCGTTCGGATGTGCCTGGTTATGGAATGCAAATTGCAAAAGGAGCAACAGCTTTAACCGAAAGTTGGGCGGCTTTGCCAACCGTTTCAAATAATCATTTTATGCTCGGGCATTTGATGGAGTGGTTATACAGCGGTGTTGGTGGCATTCGTCAGACCGAAAATTCAATCGCTTTTAATCATATTAAAATTGAACCTGAACCAGTTGGCAATTTAAAAACTGCTACTGTTAGCTACAATTCTCCTTACGGAAAAATAACTTCCTCATGGGAAAAAACCGATAAAAGCTTTACGTTGGAGCTAAATATTCCGGTTAATACAAAGGCTGATGTTTATTTCCCTGGGAAAGCAAAACAAACCATTACCGATGAATTGAATCCAAAAATGAGTGCTTTAATTATAGAAAATGGAAGGGCAAAAATCACAATAGGTTCTGGTCATTATAAATTTATATGCACAAATGAATAGAATAAATATTTTCTTATTTCTAATGTTTTGTGCCTTTGGTGTGAAAGCTCAAAACCTAAATCCAGTTTCTGCCGAAACGATGGATAAAATTTATCAGGAAGTTAGAACACCTCATAAATATGGTTTGGTTATGGTTCCAGAGGATAAAGACCATAAAATGGATTGCCCAACTATTTTTAGAAAAGGCAAAGATTGGTATATGACGTACCTGATTTTTAGCGGTCGTGGTTACGAAACCTGGATGGCAAAAAGTAAGGATTTATTGCACTGGGAAAACTTGGGTAAAATAATGTCGTTCGAAGATTCTGGTAAATGGGATGATAACCAAAAAGCTGGTTACAATGCACTTTTAGATACGAAATGGGGCGGAAGTTATCAGGCAAAGTCATTCAGCGGAAAATATTGGATGTCGTATTTCGGCGGGAAAGAGAAAGGTTACGAAGTAGAACCATTGTCAATCGGAATGGCTTTTACAAGCAAACATCCATCAATTGTGCAAGAATGGAACAGATTAGATAAACCTGTTTTAAGTTCATTAGATAAGGATGTTCGCTGGTGGGAAAATCGAAATAAGCTTTTTAAAAGTACGGTAATTGAAGATAAAGAACGCTTAACCGGACATCGCTTTGTAATGTATTACAATGCTGTGGGCGATTCTTTGGCGAATAATAAAAAAACACGTTGGTACGAGCGGATTGGTATGGCGGTTTCTGATGATATGATTAACTGGCAACGATTTAACAAAAATCCTGTTGTTCATCATCCTGTCGGGATAACGGGAGATGGCGTAATTCAGCAAATTGGTAATCACTATGTGATGTTTTATTTCGGTGCCTTTTGGGAGGATAGAAAGGGCTCTTTTAATCGCTTTGCGGTATCAAAAGATTTAGTAAACTGGACCGATTGGACAGGCGATAATTTAATTGAATCATCAGAAAAATACGATGATTTGTATGCACATAAATCATTTGTGTTAAAATATAAAGGTGTGGTTTATCATTTTTATTGTGCCGTAAACAAGCAAGATCAACGCGGAATTGCAGTGTCAACATCAAAAGATTTAGGTAAAAGTAAAGTGAATTTTGTTCAATAATTAAAGATGAAAATAACTCAGCTTACATATAGAATATTAGTTTTAACACTTTTGATATCGGCATCGCGTCATTGCGAGGCTTCTGGTTTCGTCATTTCGACTGAAGCGCAGCGGAATGGAGAAATCTTTGAACATGGTTTAACTACAAAAGGAAAAGATTTCTCCACTACGGTCGAAATGACGACAAATTCAACTCCTCGCTCTCGCATAAGCTTCAATAAAGATTGGAAATTCTTTTTAGGCGATGAACCTGGCGCAAAATCGCCTGCATTTATCGATACAAAATGGCGTAAATTAACTTTGCCCCACGATTGGAGTATCGAAGGGAAATTCGATGAGAAAAACCCTGCGAAACCGGAAGGCGGTGGTTTGCCAACTGGAATTGGTTGGTACAGAAAAGAATTTACGGCACCTGCAAATTTTCAGAACAGATTAATAACAGTTGAATTTGATGGCGTTTACAAAAACAGCGAAGTTTGGGTAAACGGGAAATATTTAGGGAAACGTCCTTATGGCTATTCTTCATTTTCTTACGAGATAAGCAAATTTTTAAAAACCGGCAAAAACATTATTGCGGTTAAGGTTGATAATTCTGCACAACCAGATTCTCGTTGGTATTCAGGTTCGGGTATTTATAGAAACGTTTGGTTAACCTCAACCGCTAAAATCGCAGTTGCAAACTGGGGAACTTTTGTTAAGGCTGATTTTGTTAAGGCGAATGCTAATGATGTTCATTATCCAGAAGCTCATGCAGTTGTTGAGATAAATACAAAAATTATAAATATAACAGGTAAAATTCAGTCTGCTATCATAATTGAGAACATCTTCGACCCAAATGGTAAATTAGTTAATGAATCAAATTATAAAGTTAAAAAAATAGGCAAAGAAGAAAGTTTATCAACCATTTTTTATGACTTAAGAAATCCAATCCTTTGGTCTGTAGAAAATCCAAAACAGTACAAATTAGTTACCCAAATTCTTCAGAATGGTAAAGTAATCGATAGCTATGAAACCAAATTTGGTATTCGTTCTTTCAATTTCGATGTACAAAAAGGCTTCTCTTTGAACGGAAAACCAATGAAAATTTTGGGCGTTTGCTTGCACCACGATTTAGGCGCATTAGGTGCTGCAGTTAATGTGCGAGCAATGGAACGTCAATTGGAAATTATGAAAGAAATGGGCGTCAATGCCATTCGTACGGCACATAATCCACCAGCGCCAGAGTTTTTAGATTTATGTGATAAAATGGGTTTTTTAGTGATGGATGAAGCTTTTGATATGTGGGCGAAAAAGAAAAATAAAAACGATTATCATCAGCATTTTCCCGAATGGCACAAACGTGATTTGGAAGATATGGTTCTTCGCGACCGTAACCATCCGTCCATCATTTTATGGAGTATTGGTAATGAAATTCGCGAACAATTTGATAGCACAGGGATTGCACTTACAAAAGAGTTGGTTGGCATCGTTAAAAATTTAGATAAAACGCGTCCAGTTATTTCGGCATTAACAGAAACCGATTCGACGAAAAATTTTATGTATCAGGCGAAAGCTTTGGATATGTATGCCTTAAATTATAATCACAAAAAATACGCTGATTTTCCTAAAAATTATCCTGGGGTTAAATTTATTGCTGCCGAAACTACATCGGCTTTAGAAACCAGAGGTTTTTATGATACAGCCGATACCATTCGCCGCTGGCCGCGAGATGGTAAAACCAAATTTGTTGAAGGAAACAAAGAATGGTCGGCATCTGCTTACGATAATGTTTCTGCTTATTGGGGTTCTACGCATGAAGAAACCTGGGCGGCAGCTAAAAAGTACGACCATGTTTCTGGCTTATTTGTTTGGACGGGTTTTGATTATTTAGGCGAGCCTTTGCCTTATCCGTGGCCTGCCAGAAGTTCATATTTTGGTATTGTAGATTTAGCTGGTTTTCCGAAGGATTCTTATTACATGTATCAAAGCGAGTGGACAAATAAACCTGTTTTGCACATTTTGCCACATTGGAATTGGGAGCAAGGTAAATCGGTAGAAGTTTGGGCATATTACAATAATGCCGATGAAGTAGAATTTTACCTGAATGAAAAATCTTTAGGCAAAAAATCAAAACAAGGCGAGGATTTGCACATTAAGTGGGATGTAAATTTCGAGCCTGGAACATTAAAAGCTGTATCCCGTAAAAATGGTAAAGATGTTTTAGTTCGTGAGGTAAAAACTGCCGGAGCACCTGCAAAAATTGAATTAATTGCCGATAGAAAAGATATCAAGGCCGATGGTAAAGATTTATCATTTGTAACCGTTCGCATCTTAGATGCTAATGGAAATGTTGTGCCAAATGCAGATAATTTAGTTGATTTTAAAGTTGAAGGAAATGGTTTTATTGCTGGTGTTGATAATGGCTTTCAAGCAAGTTTAGAACCTTTTAAAGCCAATTACCGCAAGGCATTTCATGGTTTGTGTTTGGCTATTTTACAATCAACAGAAAAAAACGGAACCATTAAGTTAACAGCTACATCAAATGGTTTAGCTTCTTCATCAGTTACAATTAATACTTATAAATGATGATGAATTTTTTTGAAATAAGATTGTGGTTGTCATGCTGAGGAACGAAGCATCTGCAAACGATGGAAAACTGTTTTAAAAATGGCAGCAGTATTTGTTGGGTTTGCAATGAATAGGTTGGAGATCCTTCGCTGCGCTCAGAAAGACAAAAAGCATATTGCCGTTGACTTCAGTCAACGGTTTAGAAAAAAATAAATAGAGGAAATAAAGTGGAGAAGACGATAAATTTAAAAGGAATAACCTGGAATCATAGTCGCGGATTGTTGCCGATGCAAGCAACTGCGCAGCGATTTTCTGAATTGAACCCAAATGTAAACATCACTTGGGAGAAAAGAAGTTTGCAGCAATTTGCCGATTTTTCCATTCAGGAATTGGCAGAGCGATTCGATTTATTGGTTATCGACCATCCTTGGGCGGGTTTTGCCGCTAAAACAAAATCAATTGTACCATTAGATTTTTACCTATCGGAGGAATACTTGAAAGACCAGGAAGAAAATTCTGTTGGTCAATCTTACGAAAGTTATTTTTACGATGAACATTTATGGGCTTTACCAATTGATGCAGCAACGCCTGTAGCCGCTTCCCGACCAGATTTATTTACTGCAAAAGGTTTAGAATTGCCAAAATCATTTGAGGATTTATTAGCACTTGCAGATAAAAGTTTGGTTGCTTTTGCGGGCATCCCAATTGATGTTTTAATGAATTTCTATACGCTTTGCTGTTCTTTAGGTGAAGACCCTTGCCAGGATGATGAAAAAGTTGTTTCTGCCGAAATTGGTGTAATAGCCTTGCAAATGTACCGCGAATTGGCATCGAAAATCGATAAAACTAATTTCAACAGAAACCCAATTCAAGTTTATGAAGCCATGACACAAAGTGATGATATTGCTTATTGTCCATTTGCTTATGGCTACTCAAATTACTCAAGAAATGGATATGCCCGTAAAATGCTTTATTTTCACGATATGATTTCCTTAGATGGAAAAAATAATTTGAGAAGCACTTTAGGCGGAACAGGTTTAGCCATTTCTTCAAAATGCGAAGCATTGGAAATTGCCGCTAAATATGTAGAATTTGTAGGTGCTCCAACCTGTCAAGCCACATTATTTTTCGAGAATGGCGGTCAGCCGGGGCATTTAGCGGCTTGGAAAAATGAAGAAGTAAATCGCCAAAGCCAAAATTATTTTGCAAACACTTTACCAGCTTTACAACGGGCTTTTCTTCGTCCACGTTATCATGGTTCAATGTATTTTCAAGACCATGCAGGCGATGTTGTTCGCGATTATTTGATGAACGGCGGCGATGAAAATCAAGTTTTATTAAAAATGAATCAGTTATATCAAAAATCTAAAAGTTTAGTTTTATCATGAACAGGCCGTTAGAAGGACTTTTGGTTTTAGAGTTTTGCCAATTTCTGGCAGGACCATCAGCTGGTTTAAAACTGGCTGATTTAGGAGCTCGTGTAATCAAAATTGAGCGTCCAAATTCGGGTGATGCTTGCCGACAGTTATCCATAAAAAACCTATTTGTTGATGAAGATAGTTTGCTCTTTCATACCATCAACCGAAATAAAGAAAGTTACGCAGCCGATTTAAAAAATCCTGAAGATTTAGCAAAACTGAAACAATTAATCAGTAAAGCTGATGTAATGACACATAATTTCCGTCCTGGTGTAATGGAAAAAATTGGTTTGGATTACGAAAATGTTAAACAAATCAATTCGAAAATTATTTATGGAGTGGTTACAGGCTATGGCAACGAAGGACCATGGAGAAACAAGCCAGGTCAGGATTTATTGGTGCAATCCGTTTCAGGCTTAACTTTTTTGTCGGGTTTAGATACCGACGGACCTGTTCCTTTTGGTTTATCAGTTTCTGATATCATGTGTGGAAATCATTTAGCGCAAGGCATTATGGCGGCTCTAATCAAAAGGGCAAAAACCAATAAAAGCGTTTTAGTTGAGGTAAGTTTGTTAGAATCGATTCTTGATGTACAGTTTGAAGTGATTACAACTTATTTAAATGATGGCGGTAAACTACCAGACAGAAGTGGGGCAAAGGGTAGTGCACATGCTTATTTGAGTGCACCTTACGGGATGTACGAAACCAGAGACGGTTACATCGCAATGGCGATGGGCAACCTTCCAAATATTTGCAACATCATAAAATGCGATATCAGCGATTTATACGTGGAAGCGGGTTCTGCTTTCGACAATCGGGATAAATTAATTGTGCGTTTGGCGGAAAGGTTTAAACAAGACGATACCAAAAACTGGGTTAACCTTTTAGAAAATAATGGAATCTGGTGTGCAGAGGTTTTGAATTATCAAACCGCAACGGCATTAAGCACTTATAAAAATTTACAAATAGAACAAGATTTAGAATTGAGTAACGGTAATAAAATTAGGACAACCGTTAGTCCAATTCGTCTGGATAATGAGAAATTATTTGCCACGAAAGCAGCACCAAAACTGGGTATTGATACGCAGGAAATAAATAAAGAGTTTGAATTAAGTTAGTTCGTCATTGCGAGGTACGAAGCAATCTTATTTAAAAAATGCTTGTTATAAATTACAGTTACAAGGAGATTGCTTCGTACCTCGCAATGACGAGGTGCAAATATGAAATGAGTAATAACAAGTTAGTGTTAGGCCAATTGTTACGTTGAGTCTGTCGAAACGCATTAAAAAGTTCTTCGACAAGCTCAGAATGACAAATTAAACGAAATAAATAACAGTCCTCACCCTGAATTTTCAGGGCCTTAAGCAAAAAGATGCTGATCCCGAAAATTCGGGACAGCATGACGAGTTTTTAATAAAAAATAAATTATGCGACCGCTTGAAGATTATTTAGTTATCGATTTTAGTCAGTTCCTTTCGGGACCGTCTGCGAGTTTGCGTTTAGCCGATATGGGCGCCCGTGTAATCAAAATTGAACGTTTGGGCGTTGGCGATATTTGTCGTACGCTATACACTTCAAACCTGATTATGAATGGCGAATCCTCAGTTTTCCATGCCATCAACAGAAATAAAGAAAGCTTTGAGGTTGATTTAAAAAGCGAAGAAGATTGTGAAATGGTTCGCGAGCTGCTAAAAAAGGCCGATGTAATGATTCATAATTTCCGCCCGGGCGTGATGGAGCGTTTGGGCTTCGATTACAAATCGGTTGCCGATTTAAATCCTTCTATTATTTATGGCGAAATTTCGGGTTATGGCACAGAAACAGACTGGAAAAATAAACCTGGCCAGGATTTGCTGCTACAATCTGTTACGGGCTTAACTTCCTTAACAGGCAACGCCGATAGCGGCCCTGTTGCAATGGGTTTATCCATTGTAGATATGCTGGCAGGCGCACATCTGGCACAAGGATTATTGGCTTGTTTGTATCGCAAAGCGATAAAAAATGAGGGCGGTTTTGTGCAGGTAAGTATGATGGAATCGGCTTACGATTTTCAGTTTGAAACCATTACATCTTATCTAAATGATGGCGGAAGTTTACCAGAACGCTCCAAAAGGAATAATGCCAATGCTTATTTAGGTGCACCGTATGGTATTTATCAAACAGAAAATGGCTATTTGGCATTGGCAATGGGTTCCATTCCTCAACTCGGGGATTTGCTCGGATGCGATAAGCTTTTAGATTACATAGCCATTGAAGAGGCTTTTGATAAGCGAGACGAAATCAAGGCCGTTTTAGCAGAACATTTGTTAACTGAAACAACCGAAAGTTGGCTTTCTAAATTAGAACCAGCCGATATTTGGTGTGCCGATGTTTTAAATTGGAATGCTTTAATGGCTCATGATGGTTTCAAAGTTTTGAATATGATACAGGAAGTTGAAATGGTCGATGGCTACAAATATGAAACTACCCGTTGCCCAATCCGTATTGATGGAGAATTATTAACTTCACCAAAAGGTTCGCCAAAATTAGGTCAGGACAACGAAAAAATCATCAAAGAATTTATTGCCCAGAATACAATCGCAAATGCATAATCAAGCCGATACTTTTAGAATAGCCGTCCGTAAATATGCACCTTTTGAGTCTGCAATGCAGAAATTTTGGGATAAATATTGTGCGTTTTCTGGTTGTAAAATGAAACTCGAAATGGTAGTGATGGATTTGCATGAGCTTTACGAAAGCACCATTATAAATAAAGGCTTAGAAAATGGCGATTTTGATGTAGCGCACATCAACACGGATTGGATTTATGAGGGTTATTTAAGCCATGCTTTCGAAGTTTTAAATCCTTATATCAACAACAATAAGCCTGTCGATTTCCCAAAGGGATGGAGCAAATCCTTATTGGGTTTACAGCGTTTTGGATGGGAAGTTGTGGGTTTACCTTTCCATGATGGACCAGAATGTTTCATATATAGAAAGGATTTATTTGAAAATGAAACGGAGCAGGCTAACTATTTACAACAATTTGGAAAAATATTAGAAGTGCCAAAAACTTGGGAAGATTTTCATCGGGTAGCTCAATTTTTTAATCGCCCTGCGGATAAATTATATGGCAGTATCTTCGCTTGTTACCCCGATGGACACAACACAGTTTTCGATTTTTGTCTACAACTTTGGACTAGAGGTGGAATTTTGGTTGATAAAACAGGAAACATTCAAATCAATTCGCAAGCTGCTATTGATGGCTTAGATTTTTACCGCAAAATCGTAAATGATGAAACAGCGGTTCATCCAAAATCTGCCGAATTTGAATCTGTAGCCGCTGGAATTGCTTTTTCGCGAGGCGAGGCCGCAATGATGATAAATTGGTTTGGCTTTGCCGCAATGTGCGAAGTAGATTCAAACTCAAAAGTAAAAGGTAAAGTTGCAGTTGATTTATTGCCATCAGCGGTTGGCAAAAACTCTGCATCTTTAAATGTCTATTGGCTTTACACCATCGCCAAAGGCAGTAAAAATAAAAATGTTGCCTACGATTTTTTAAGGTTTGTAACTGATGTTGAACAGGATAAAATGTTAACGTTGGAGGGTGGAATTGGTTGTAGAATTTCGACCTGGAAAGATGCGGAAGTGAACGAAATTATTCCGTATTACCATAAACTGGAAGAATTGCATGAGGTGGCAAATATGCTTCCGCAACATAAAAACTGGACTTCAATAGCCAAAATAATTGATGAAATGGTTTTGAAAGCGGTGAATACGGAAGCGCAATCGGCAGTTTTGATTGAGCAGGCACAAAACCAAATTAACAAATTTAATTAATGAGTTTCGAAATTAAATATAAACCAGAATTGCCCAAAACCAAGCAGCCAATCATCATTATTGGTGCTGGTGGAATTGTTGCTGATGCGCATTTGCCAGCTTATAAAATTGCAGGTTTTGAGGTTTTTGGAATCGTAAACAGAACGAAAGAAAGGGCGCAAAAATTAGCAGATGCTTTTGGCATTCAGAATGTATTTAACACGGTTGCAGAGGCTGTAGCAAATGCACCAGAAAATACAGTTTACGATTTAACAACGATGCCTGCGCAGTATATCGACGCTTTAAGTCAATTACCAAATGGAAGTGCTGTTTTAATTCAAAAGCCAATGGGCGATGATTTTGAACAGGCCAATGAAATTTTGGCGCTTTGTAAAACGAAAAACCTGAAAGCAGCAATTAATTTTCAATTGCGTTTTGCGCCCTTTGTTAGTGCAGCCAGATTTTTAATTAATAAAGGTTTAATTGGCGAATTGTACGATATGGAGGTTCGGGTGACAATTAAAACGCCTTGGGAGATTTTTCCTCACGTAATTATTCATCCGCGTTTGGAAATTCAGTACCACAGCATTCACTACGTTGATATGATTCGCTCTTTTTTAGGAAATCCGGCTAGCGTATTGGCGAAAACGTTAAAACATCCTGCAAAAAACTTGTCATCATCTCGTTCTACAATTTTAATGGATTATGGCGACACAATGCATGCGGTAATTAACACCAACCACGACCATGATTTCGGTCCAAATCACCAGGGAAGTTATATAAAATGGGAGGGAACTAAAGGTGCAATTGTAGCTAAAATAGGTTTGCTTATGGATTACCCACATGGTGTGCCTGATGCTTTTGAATATTGCCTGGTTGAAGAAGGTAAATCACCAGAATGGCAAATGGTAAAATTAGAAGGCTCTTGGTTTCCAGAGGCTTTTATTGGTACAATGGCAAATTTAATGCGATTTAATGAAGGAAGTGATGAAGTTCTGCATACTAGTGTTGAGGATGTAATACAAACGATGGCGGTTGTAGAAAGTGCGTATAAATCGAGCGATATTGGAGGGGTTACGGTTTCGGGTTATAAGTTGTAGGTTATAAGTTAGAAGTTTGGGCGCACATCGTCATTGCGAGGCACGAAGCAATCTTTTTAGGTTTGTCTTGGCCAGACGGGCTTTTTTCTTTTGACAACAAAAGAAACAAAATTGCCGGCTTAAAATTTTTCTATTAAAGTTTCTGCTGAGGCTTGGTAAGTGGAATCCGAAAAATTTGTTAGGCCGGATTAAAGTAGAACGAAGATGTAGTGAGTAGGCTTAGTAGGGTGTTAATGCCAAAAATGCATAATACAGTTCATGATTTCAATCATGATGAATTAAAAAAATAAAAAATATTAAAATGTATTTCAAATCAACATTTTTTGAAGATTATCAATTACAAGATAAACGCGTAACCTTAGGTCGCACGATAACGGAAACCGATTTCGTAGTACACGCGGGCCACACAGGCGATTTCTTCCCACATCATATGGATGCAGAATGGTGCGCCACGCAACCTTTTAAACAACGTATAGCGCACGGAACGATGATTTTTAGCATTGGCATAGGTTTAACAGCATCAGAAATTAATCCTGAAGCGATGTCAAAAGGATATGATAAATTACGTTTTGTAAAACCTGTTTTTATTGGCGATACCATTCATTCGGAAATCACCATCTCAGAAAAAGGAGAGAGCAAAAGACCCGAATATGGAACCGTTACCGAACACGTCGAAATCATCAATCAGCATGGCGAAGTTGTTTTAGTTTGCGACCATTTACTTGTAGTAAAGAAGAAATAAGTTTAGTAGGTCATTGATTCACTGTTTATTAGTTAAAATACTATTCAAACTAATGAACTATATTGTTAGCTAATACAAGCGCTTACAACTGAACAAATGACTAATGAACGAATCAACCATTGAACCAAAATAAACCAAATATAATGAACCACAGCACACAACCAGAAATCATATCGGAGCATAGCCCTGCCTCAGAAAAAAAGTATTTATTGCCATTTATTTTGGTGGTAAGTCTGTTTTTTCTCTGGGGGATGGCACATAACTTAGACTCGATCCTTATACCGCATTTAAAAAAAGCTTGTAATTTAAGTAATAGCCAATCAACGCTGATTGATACCTCTGTATTTCTTGCTTACTTTTTAATGGCTATCCCTGCGGGAATTCTATTAAAGCGTTTCGGCTATAAATCAACAATGATAACAGGTTTACTGGCATTCGCCTTTGGTGCATTTCTCTTTGTTCCAGCAGCGAATAACTTATCATACATTACTTTTTTGGTTGCATTATTTATTATCGGTTGCGGTTTAACTTTGCTAGAAACATCAGCAAATCCTTATGCAACCATTTTAGGTAATCCTGATAAAGCGGCATGGAGAATTAATTTGGCAGCCACGTTTAATGGTTTGGCAGCGCCATTGGCTACAGTTGTTGGTCGGTTTATTCTTTCTGGTAAATCGCACACGCAAGATGAATTAGCCGCAATGACCGAAACGGTTAGAAACAATTACTTTTTAACCGAGGCATCAACAGTAAAAACACCATACATCATTTTAGGGACAGTGCTGGTTTTGGTAGCAATTCTATTTTATTTTATGAAACTGCCAGAAGTTAAAACCGCTAGTAAAGATGGTATTTCGCAGGGCAGTTTTTTAGGCGCTTTAAAACATAAGCATTTGCGTTGGGCCGTAATTGCTCAGTTCTTCTATGTTGGTGCTCAGGTTTGTGTAACTAGTTTCTTTATTAGGGCGGCACAACAAGCAGGTGGCTTTGATGAATACACAGCACTTTATTATCTGGGTTTATACGGTACATTATTTTTGGTAGGGCGTTTTGTTGGTACTGCCTTACTTCGTTATATCGCCTCAAATAAACTGTTAGCAATTTATGCTGTGGTTTGTGTACTGCTAAGCATTGTTGCCATTACAGGAACTGGCGTGGTAGTAGTTTATGCCTTAGGCGGATTAGGTTTTTTTATGTCGATTATGTTTCCCACAATTTTTGCTTTAGGTATTGATGGTATTGGCGATGATACCAAGCCAGGTTCATCATGGTTAATTATGTCAATTGTTGGTGGCGCAATTTTGCCTTATGCAATGGGTAGTTTAATTGATGCTTATGGCGATAATATCCAAATCGGTTATAGCATTCCGCTGGTTTGCTATTTGATTATTTTATTCTTCGGATTACGAGGATATAAAATCGTTCATAAATAATTATCAATTCGTTATTGTTAGACACAAAGCAATGCCGAAAACAAAATTAATCATGAAATTTAGGTTTATAATACTCTTATCATTTTTTCTGCTTTGTGCTTTTTGCTTCATGCTTAAAGCACAGCAGAACGATAACGCAAAACCTTGGGTATTTTGGTATTGGGTAAAGGGTGCGGTTTCGAAAGAAGGAATAACTGCCGATTTGGAAGCCATGAAAACCAACGGCATTGCTGGTGCTTATTTAATGAGTATTCAAGGACCAGATAAAACGCCAGTTTATAGTCCGCCAGCAGTTCAGCTTACGCCAGAATGGTGGAAATTGGTGGAGTTTGCCATGAACGAAGCAAAACGGTTAGATTTAAAATTAGGCATGCATGTAAGCGATGGTTTTGCTTTGGCTGGCGGACCGTGGATTACGCCAGAACTTTCAATGCAAAAAGTTATTTGGTCGAAAATAAGTATCAACAAATCCATCCACAAAATAAATTTACCTAAACCAGAACATAAAGAAAATTATTATAAAGATATTGCGGTTTATGCTTATCCGTCGCCCATTGGAGAAGGAATATCAACCCGAACAATAATTCCAAAAATCACATCAAGTAACAGTGTTGATGCGAGTGGCTTGGTTCAAGTTGGTAATAAAAAAAGCTTTGGTTCAAGTGAGCCATGTTACATACAATACGAATTTGAAAAGCCATTTACCTGCCGAACGGTCACCATCAAAATCAGTGGAAATAATTATCAGGCGCAAAGATTAGCCATTGAAGTAAGTGATGATGGAAAAATATTTCGCGCTGCCGGGAGGTTAGAAGCGCCGCGACATGGTTGGCAAGATACCGATGAAGATGTAACGCATTCCATCACACCGATAACAGCAAAATATTTCAGGTTTATTTACGATAAAAAAGGTTCTGAACCTGGCTCAGAAGATTTAGATGCAGCAAAATGGAAACCATCCTTAAAATTGGTCAATCTGGAATTATCATCAGCAGCGCAAATAAATCAGTTCGAAGGTAAAAATGGTTCCATTTGGAGGGTTAGCAAAAGAAGTACGGATGAGCAAATCGCCAAAAATCTCTGTGTTCCCTTAAATAAAATCATTAACCTAACGGATAAATTAAATCCTGATGGAAGCTTGAACTGGAAAATACCAAATGGGAACTGGACGATTTTAAGACTCGGACATACCTCAACAGGACATACCAATGCAACAGCAGGTGGAGGTAAAGGCTTGGAAAGTGATAAATTTAATCCAGAAGCTGTAAAACTGCAGTTTGATAGTTGGTACGGTGAGGCTTTAAAGCATGGCGGATCAGAAATTGCAAAGAAAGTTTTAAGCACTTTTCATGTGGATAGTTGGGAATGTGGAAGTCAGAATTGGTCACCGTTATTTAAGTCAGAATTTTTAAAGCGCAGAGGATACGATTTAACGCCGTATTTGCCAATTATGACTGGATTACCTGTCGAAAGCACAGAATTATCTGAGGGCTTTTTATACGATGTGAGAAGAACCATTTCTGAATTGGTTGTCGATCAGTTTTATAAAACCTTAGCCAAACTCGCTAAAGAGCAAGGCGTAACTTTTACAGCTGAAAGTATTGCACCAACCATGATGAGCGATGGATTGTTACATTACAAAACAGTTGATGTGCCCATGGGTGAGTTTTGGTTGAATAGCCCTACGCATGATAAGCCAAACGATATGTTGGATGCCATTTCTGGCGCACACATTTATGGGAAAAACATTATTCAGGCGGAAGCTTTTACAACTGTGCGCATGGATTGGAATGAAAGTCCTGCCAATATGAAAACCCTGCAGGATAGAAATTATGCTTTGGGAATTAATAAATTAAGCTATCATGTTTTTACACACAATCCTTGGATAGATAGAAAACCCGGAATGACTTTGGATGGGGTTGGATTGTACTTTCAACGCGACCAAACCTGGTGGAAACTGGGTAAAGCTTGGATTGATTATGCAGAACGAACACAAAACCTTTTGCAGCTAGGCAAACCTGTAGTTGATATCGCAGTTTTTACTGGCGAAGAATTGCCCCGTCGCTCGGTTTTGCCAGATAGATTGGTAGAAACTTTACCGGGAATTTTTGGCGATGATGTAGTTGAATCAGAAAAGAAACGTTTAGCAAATGTTGGCGAACAATTAAGACAAATTCCAGCAGGAGTTACACACTCTGCAAACATGGCCGACCCAGAAAATTGGGTAAATCCACTTCGTGGTTATGCTTATGATAGTTTTAACCCTGATGTGCTAAGCGCAGCAACGGTCAAAGATGGTAATGTTGTTTTCGAAAGTGGCGCAACCTATAAGGTTTTAGTATTTACTGGAAAGTTAAAGTTAAATCCAAATTATGAGTACCTCAGTTTTGAGACAGTTAAAAAATTAGGAGAGCTGATTAAATTAGGTGCAAAAGTAATTGTTGCTGAAAAACCTTTGTATCAAACTGGACTCAAACAAGTTTCAAATTCAGATTTTAATATGCTTGTTGATGAAATATGGGGCGGAAATTTTGAATCGTTCAAAAGTGGAGGTAAGCCAATTTACGTTAAGAAATTAGGTTTAGGTCAGGTTTTTAGAGCGCCGTTTGAGGGGAATGATTTTACAAGTTTAGGTTTAGAAAAGGATTTGGATATAAAAGATGATTCATCAAAAACTTATGCTAAAAATCTCACTTATACGCACAGAAATGATAAAGATGTCGATTTATATTTCATTTCAAATCAGGAAAATAAAACTCGTGAATTAAATTTTTCATTTAGAATAAACGGCAAAATACCGAAGCTTTATAATGCTGTTTCAAATAATACAATTGCTTTAAAAGATTGGTCGATTAAAGATGGAAGAACGAACATTCGGCTCAAGATGGATGCAAATCAATCGTCATTCATTCTATTTGATAAAAATACAACAAATACACAAGTTGCAAATGGCAATAATTGGTCAACTTTTAAACCAATTCAAGATATTTCTAAAGATTGGGAAGTTAGCTTCGATGCTACTTATGGTGGGCCATCAAAGCCAATTTCATTTAGCGAATTGATGGATTGGACTAAGCATCCAGATAGTTCAATCAAATATTATTCAGGTCCTACTACCTACACCAAAGCTTTTAATCACAACGGAAAAAATAAAAACATTTGGATTGATTTAGGTGGTTTTTCAAGTATGGCAGCTGTAAAAGTTAATGGAATAGACTGCGGCACTTTATGGACTGCGCCGCATCGTCTTGATATTAGTAAAGCCATCAAAAAAGGTAAAAATATAATTAAAATTGAAGTGGTAAATACCTGGGCTAATCATTTAATTGGCGATAGTAAATTACCAGAAAATAAAAGACTTACAAAAACAACAGCACCTTTCAGGTTAGAAGGGAAGCCACTTAATCCTGCGGGTTTGTTTGGGCCTGTGGTTATACAGTTGGAGGAAAATTAAATCGTTCGTCATTGCGAGGTACGAAGCAATCTATTTTGATATTTAGATTGCTTCGTGCCTCGAAATGACGGCAAAAAAATATAGCAATATGAATAACAAATTTGCATTCATTATCATATCTACCTTAAGCTTTTTAACGGCAACAGCCCAAGACAAAGCTTTGGTTAATACCTCGAACAGTAAATTTGCAAAGCTCCACAGCGTGAACATGAGCGATGTAACCTGGACTAAGGGTTTTTGGGCGGATAGATTTAAGGTGGCAACCGAAACGATGGTTCCGAATATGTGGGCAATTTACAACGACCCAAAAATCAGCCATGCGTTCAAAAACTTTGAAATAGCTGCGGGTATAGATACTGGTTCGCACGCTGGCCCATCTTTCCATGATGGAGATTACTACAAGACTTTAGAAGCCGTTGCCGTACTCTATGCTTCGACCAAAAATCCCAAGCTCAATGAAATGATGGATAAGGCCATCACAGTAATTGGTAAATCACAACGTGAGGATGGTTACATTTACACCAAAGCAATGATTGAACAGCGTAAAACAGGTTCTAAAAATCAATTTCAAGATAGGTTAAGCTTTGAATCTTATAATATCGGGCACTTAATGACGGCCGGTTGCATCCATTACCGGGCAACGGGCAAAACCAACTTGCTTAATATCGCTAAAAAAGCGACAGATTATTTATACAATTTTTACAAATCAGCTTCACCAACCTTGGCTAGAAACGCCATTTGTCCATCGCATTACATGGGCGTTGTTGAGATGTACCGTACCACAAACGACCCCCGATATTTAGAATTGGCGAAACATTTAATCGCCATTAAAGGCAAAATTGATGATGGAACAGACGATAATCAAGATAGGATTCCATTTTTACAACAAACAAAGGCAATGGGGCATGCGGTAAGGGCAAGTTATTTGTACGCTGGCGTTGCGGATTTATATTCAGAAACTGGAAAAGATTCGCTTCTAAATACTTTGAATTTAATGTGGGATGATGTGCAAAACCATAAAATGTATATTACCGGAGGTTTAGGCTCATTATATGATGGGACTTCTCCTGATGGAACTTCATACAATCCAACTGATGTTCAGAAAATTCATCAGGCTTTTGGACGTGACTACCAACTGCCAAATTTTACCGCCCACAACGAAACTTGTGCCAACATTGGAAACGTACTTTGGAACTGGCGAATGCTGCAAATAACAGGCGATGCAAAGTATGCAGATGTGATGGAATTGGCTTTGCATAACAGCGTTTTATCTGGAATTAGTTTAGATGGGAAGAGGTTTTTATACACCAATCCGCTTGCGCAAAGCAACGATTTGCCATTCAAGCAGCGTTGGTCGAAAGATAGAGCACCATACATTGGCTTATCAAATTGCTGTCCGCCAAATGTGGTTAGAACCATAGCCGAGGTTAGCGACTATGCTTACAGTGTTTCTGATAAAGGATTGTGGTTCAATTTATATGGTGGTAATAACATAAATACAAAATTAGCTGATGGCAAAAAAATATCGCTAAGTCAAGAAACGAATTATCCCTGGGACGGTAAGATTAAAACCTCCATACATGAAATCGGAGATAAAGCGTATTCAATTTTTCTTAGAATACCTGCATGGACCCAAAATGCCCAAATTAGCATCAACGGAAAAATTGAAAATATAAAAGCCAATTCTGGAACTTATGCAGAAATTAATCGGGTTTGGAAAAAGGGCGATGTTGTGGAATTGAACCTTCCAATGGAAGCAACACTAATTGAGGCGAATCCATTGGTCGAAGAAAATAGAAATCAAATTGCAGTTAAACGTGGTCCGATTGTGTACTGTTTGGAATCGACTGATTTGCCTGGCAACAGCATTTTTAATGCTTTCATCCCAACTTCAACCAAATTTGAGGCAAAACCTATGAATATTGATGGCGCTGAAGTGATGAGTTTAGTTGGTAATGCCAAAATCGTTGAACCAAATAATTGGAAGAACGTTTTGTATCGCCCAATAAATAAAGATAACAACGAAACTGAAATAAAGCTTGTACCATATTTTGCATGGGGAAATCGTGGGCATTCGGAAATGTCGGTTTGGTTGCCCGTGAGTAAATAATCGTTCTAATATTAAACCCACTCAAATGGATTTTACCAAAAGAATATTAAGAACATCAACTATTTTGACTAAGAACTTAAATGCACTTAAATGGTCAATTCTGGTTAAAGCAAACATCTTATTTGTGTTCTTTGTGTCTTTGTGGTTTGCTCTAAAAACACAAGCGCAAGAAAACGTAATCTGGAATGCTCAAAGCAAAAACTCATCAGAATCGATGCCTGTTGGCGGTGGAGATATTGGCTTAAATCTTTGGGTAGAAAATGGCGAAGTTTACCTGTATTTATCTCGTAGCGGAACATTTGATGAGAATAATACCTTACTAAAACTTGGTCGTGTAAAGCTGAAATTCAGCTCAAATCCTTTTGAGGGAAAAACCTTTAAGCAAGAACTGATTTTAAAGGATGGTTATGCTCAAATCGATGGTTCAGGTATTCAAATTAAGGTATGGGTTGATGTCTTTAATCCAGTTATTTACTTGGATATAAAATCAAAACAAAAGATTACAACCGAAGCAAGCTACGAAAGTTGGCGTTTTGAAGATAGAATAACCAAAGGCAAAGAGAACAACCAAAACTCTTATAAATGGGCGCCTCAGGGCATCGTGAAAACGGCAAAAGATGCAATAGCCTTCAAGAATAATGGCATTCAGTTTTGCCATCAAAACAAAGCAGAAACGGTTTTTGATGTTGCCGTTAAGCAGCAAGGTTTGGAAGATAGAAAATCAGAATTATTCAACCCTTTACAGCATTTAGTTTTTGGCGGTTCTATACATGGAAAGAACATGATTCCTGCTGGAAATGATACTGGAACATATTTGAATACGCTATTTAAATCTTGGAAACTAAAAAGCAAAACGCCAACGCAATCACAAGAAATTACCATTACTTTAAATACAAGCAAAGCTGATGTCCAGAATTGGGAAAAAGAGTTGTATTCAATCAACCAAAACTCAAATCAAAAAGCAAGTATAAAATGGTGGAATGATTACTGGAAAAGAAGTTTCATTTACATCAATTCTAAGGATGAACAAGCCAACCAATCTTCAAAAAATTACCAGTTGTTTCGGTATATGTTGGGTTGCAATGCGTTTGGTAAATATCCAACCAAATTTAACGGCGGTTTATTCACGTACGACCCTCAACTTACTGATTCGACGTTAAAATATACACCTGATTTTAGAAATTGGGGCGGTGGAACACATACTGCTCAAAACCAGCGTTTGGTTTATTGGCCAATGCTTAAAAGCGGCGATTTTGATATGATGAAACCGCAATTCGATTTTTACCTTGATTTGTTGAAAAATGCTGAAGTTAGAACAGAAGCTGCTTGGGGGCATAAAGGTGCAAGCTTTACCGAGCAGCTGGAAAATTTTGGTCTGCCAAATCCTGCAGAATATGGTTGGAAACGCCCTGCCGATTTTAACAAAGGCATGGAATACAACGCCTGGTTAGAATATGAATGGGATACAGTTTTGGAGTTTTGTATGATGATTTTGGAAACCGAAAGATATGATAATCGAAACGTCGAAAAATATCTTCCATTAATAGAAAGTTCATTGAATTTCTTTAAAGAACATTATACTTATTTAGCCAGACAACGTGGCGCAAAGGCTTTAGATGCCAACGGACACTTAGTTTTGTATCCAGGTTCTGGAGCTGAAACTTATAAAATGGCTTACAATTCAACATCAACGATTGCAGCTTTAAAAACGGTTTTAAAGAGGTTGATTGAGCAACCAAATTTATTAGAAGCTAAAAAGAAAGAATGGACTGAAATGCTGAAAACTATTCCAGAAATCAGTTTTAGAAGTTTCGATGGAAAACCAACAATTGCACCTGCAAAACTTTGGGAGCGCATTAACAATACCGAAAGTCCGCAGTTGTATCCAGTTTTCCCCTGGGGAATTTATGGCGTTGGAAAAAAAGGATTGGATACCGCAATTAATACTTTCAAATACGATACAGATGTGCTCAAATTTAGAAGTCATGTAGGTTGGAAACAGGATAATATTTTCGCGGCAAGATTAGGTTTAGCCGATGAAGCAGCAAAATTAACAATCGCCAAACTGAAAGATTCAGAAAGACGGTTTCCTGCCTTTTGGGGGCCAGGTTTCGATTGGACACCCGACCATAATTGGGGCGGTTCTGGTATGATTGGTTTACAGGAAATGTTGATGCAGGTTGATGGAAAAAAGATTTACCTTTTCCCCGCCTGGCCAAAGGATTGGGATGTGCATTTCAAATTACATGCACCATACCAAACCACTGTAGAGGGTAAACTGAAAGATGGAAAACTGGTGGATTTGAAAGTATTTCCAGAATCGAGGAAAGCAGACATTATTAATAAACTAATAGAATGAAAGAAGGATTGAATTAGAGCATGTTGAATGGCGATTTTGCTTAATACATTCCTCATTCAAAACTCGATCATTCACTAATTAAAAAAGATATGGATTTAAATTTAAAAGAAAAGGTAATCATCATCACCGGAGCTGCAAAAGGCATCGGTAGAAGCATTGCAGAGGTTTTTGCGAAAGAAAATGCAATTTCGGTTATTGTGGGACGAAAAGCTAGCGATAACCAAAAAGTTGTTGATGCGATTGAAGCGCATGGTGGTAAAGCTGCTCATTTTGTTGCCGAATTATCAAACCCAAAAGATTGCGAAATGGTAGTTGCAGAAATTGTAAATCAATTCGGAAGAATTGATGGTTTAGTGAATAATGCAGGTGTAAATGATGGAGTTGGTTTGGAGAGTGGCAATTATGAAGACTTTATGGCTTCTTTGCACAAAAACGTGGTGCATTATTATTTAATGGCACATCATGCTTTGCCAGAGCTAATCAAAAGTAAAGGTGCCATTGTAAATATTACTTCAAAAACTGCTGAAACAGGACAAGGAAATACATCAGCTTATGCTGCAGCAAATGGTGGCAGAAATGCTTTAACTCGTGAGTGGGCAGTCGAATTGTTAAAATATGGAATCCGCGTAAATGCAGTTGTAGTAGCCGAATGTTGGACGCCTGCTTACGAAACCTGGATTGAAACTTTATCTGATGCTCAAGCTAAATTAGACGAGATAACATCTAAAATCCCATTAGAAAACAGAATGACAACGGCCGAAGAAATTGCAAACATGACGGCCTTTTTAATGTCTGATAAATCGAGCCACACCACGGGGCAAATTATTCATGTTGATGGTGGTTATGTGCATTTAGATAGGGCTTTGGCTAACGCGTAATTTAATTAGTGAATGGTAGATTGAGTGATTGAGAGAATGATTTCGAAATTGCTCAAAAACATTCACTCATTCAAAATTCACTCATTCATTCAACATTCACTCATTCAAAATTCATTCATTATAAAATGAAAACCCTTACTTGTACAACACCTGGAACTTTCGAATATTCAGAAACTGAAAAACCTGAACTAAGGAAAGACCATGCAATTATAAAAATAAAACGAATTGGAATCTGCGGAACGGATTTACACGCCTTCGAGGGTACGCAACCTTTCTTTAATTATCCAAGAGTTTTAGGTCACGAGCTTTCTGGCGAATTGGTTGAGGCTGATGGCGCACCAGATTTTAAAATAGGAGAGGCCGTTACTTTTATTCCTTATTTTAACTGTGGCGAATGCATTGCCTGCAGAATGCACAAACCAAACTGCTGCGTAAAAATGCAGGTTTGTGGCGTACACGTAGATGGTGGTATGCGTGAATATTTGCAAGTTCCATCGCGTACACTTTTGCACGGAGAAGGTTTAAGTTACGATGAATTGGCTTTAGTAGAACCTTTAGCAATCGGCGCACATGGCGTACGCAGGGCGGATGTAAAACCTGGCGAATTTGTTTTAGTAATTGGTGCTGGTCCGATTGGTTTAGGTACAATGGAATTGGCCCGCATTGCTGGCGGAAATGTGATCGCTTTAGATATTAATGATGACCGTCTGGCTTTTTGTAAAGAAAAATTAGGCGTATCTCACGTAATAAATGCATTATCTCCAGATGTTACCGAACAATTAAGTAAAATCACTAATGGCGATATGCCAACGGTTGTAATCGATGCCACGGGAAATCAAAAGGCAATAAATAATGCCATTAACTACATGGCTCATGGTGCAAGATTTGTATTAATCGGTTTGCAAAAAGGCGATTTAATCTTTAACCATCCAGAGTTTCACAAAAGAGAATCGACTTTAATGAGCAGCCGCAATGCCAATATTGAAGATTTCGAGCACGTAATTAAATCAATGAAAGCGGGTTTGGTAAAACCTACAACTTACATTACACATCAAGTTTCATTTGAGGAAGTTAAAGATAATTTCGAAAGTTGGTTAGACCCGATAAATGGAGTGATTAAGGCGATGGTTAGCTTGTAATTTCCCGCAGATTCAAAATGATTTTCGCAGATTTTTATTTGATTTCTTAATAACGAATATTCCCGTCATTGCGAGGCACGAAGCAATATAATTTCAGAGAGATTGCTTCGTGCCTCGCAATAACGGAGCTATATAGAGTAAAAAGGGCAATTCTCATCAAGAAAATTGCCCCTTTCTATTTTAACATCAAATTCTCTTTACCAGAATTTCACATAAATAAGTGTAATTAGAAGCAATGTAATAACAATCAACACCAATGTAGATGGTGCAACTTTAAACATTGCTTTATCTAATTCGAATGCTTTAGGGTTTACTTTCGGACCTAATAAACTTAGTCCAACCATTACAATCATCGTAAATAAGAATGATAAACCCATACAAATTAAGAATGGAATTTCGTAAACGCCATCTTTGTTCAAATATGCGGTGTATAAAAAGTTATCATGTCCAAACCAGGTTGGGGCGTAATTATTGAAAACCACCGAAAGCAAGAATCCGGTCACCAAACCTGCAATTGCCGCAGTTCCTGTTGTGCGTTTCCAAAACATCCCCAAAAGAAACATTGCAAAAACGCCTGGACTTATGAAACCTGTATATTTCTGGATAAAAGTAAATCCACCTTCGCCACCTATACCCAATAAATCATCCCAGGTTAAAATTACTGATAGTACAATTGCCACTAAAATACTTAAGCGGCCAACAACCACTAATTTACTTTCATCAGCATTTCTATTGATGTATTTTTTGTAAATATCTAAAGTCCAAATGGTAGAAATACTATTTGCCTTACCCGCTAAAGAGGCTACGATTGCAGCCGTTAAAGCCGCTAGCGATAAACCTTTTAATCCGGTAGGTAAAAATGTGAGTACAGCTGAATATGCATTATCGGCAATTACTTTACCATCTGGTGCCATTTCAGCTTGTAAAGCACCATTTCTGTGTAAAACATAAGCTGCGATACCTGGTAACATTACAATTATCGGCATACCAAGCTTTAAAAAGCCTGCAAATAAAATACCTGTTCTGGCGGTTTTTAAATCCGCACCCAGCGCTCTTTGCGTAATGTATTGATTACAACCCCAGTAATTCAAATTCACAATCCACTGACCAGCAAAATACATCGCGATACCTGGCAAAGCCAAATATTTGTTTACATATTCTTGCGATGAATTTGCATCAGGTTTATCCAAAATCATTTTAAAATGGTCGGGCGAATCTTTCATCAACATTTTAAAACCTGCGATTGCATCTTTTCCTAAACCAAAGTGGTCGCTCACCATTGTTAGGGCGATGTAAGTAGTAACCAAACCACCAGCAATTAACACAATGACCTGAATAACATCTGTAAAGCCGATTACTTTCATCCCGCCAAGGGTAATAATTAATGAAAATGCGGCCAAACCGATAACAATGTATTTAAAATATTCAGGGTTTATCATGCTGCTAATCGCGATAGAACCCAAATAAAGTATAGAGGTTAGGTTAACGAAAATATACAGGAACAGCCAGAAAACCGCCATAATTAAACTTACCGTTTCGTTATACCGAGTTTGTAAAAACTGCGGCATGGTAAAGATTTTATTCTTCAGATAAACTGGAATAAACCAAACGGCGACAATAATTAAGGCAATTGCAGCAACCCATTCATAAGCGGCAACGGCCATACCAACCTGAAAACCCTGACCACTCATGCCGATAAATTGCTCAGCAGAAATGTTCGATGCGATAAGTGAAGCGCCGATTGCCCACCAGGTTAAAGAGCCTTCGGCAAGGAAGAAGTCGTGACTTCCTGATGTACCTTTATTTTTCTTTTTGCTGTAAATCCAAAACCCGTAAGCGGAAATCAGGATAAAGTAAAAGATAAAAACGGCGTAATCAACCGTCGAAAAATTGTTCATAATTCAGCTTAATTTGGTTATTGGTTATTATTTATAGAATACTTCATTCCACTGCAATTCATTTCTGAACTGATTTATCTTAGTTTCAGCGCCGATGTTAATATACTCCAAACCTGCAATATTTGCAAAATCTGATAAATGTTCTGTTGTTAAATTCTGACTGTAAGCCGTATGGTGCGCTCCACCTGCATAAATCCAAGCTGCACAACCTGTTTTCATATCGGGAAGTGGTTTCCACAACACACGAGCAACAGGTAAATTTGGTAATTCATTTTCGGCTTCAACTGCCTTAACTTCATTAACCAGTAAGCGGAAGCGGTTTCCCATATCAATTAAAGATGCGTTTAAAGCATCGCCGCCAGCAACATTAAAAACCAAACGAGCAGGGTCTGCCTTACCGCCAATACCTAATGGATGAACCTCTAAACTCGCTTTCCCTTTCGCTAACGAGGCATCAACTTCTAACATGTGCGAACCTAAAACCATAGCATTTGCAGGGTCGAAATGGTAAGTGTAATCTTCCATAAAAGCATTTCCGCCAGCCAAACCAGCGCCCATAACTTTACAAGCACGTACTAAGGCTGAGGTTTTCCAATCGCCTTCGCCAGCAAAACCATAACCATCGGCCATCAAACGTTGGGCTGCAATTCCTGGCAACTGGATCATCCCGTGTAAATCTTCAAATGTATCAGAGAAACCTTTGAAATTTCCATCTTCCAGGAATTTTCTTAAACCCAACTCAATTTTTGCCGCATCATAAACCGATGAGTGTCTTGCGCCTCCAGTTTTCAAATCATCGGCCATTTCATACGTATCTTCGTATTCCTTAACCAATGTTTTTATCGAATCATCGCTTACCGCATTAATTACAGCTACTAAATCGCCAATGCCATAAGTATTTACCGAAAATCCGAATTTCATTTCAGCTTCCACTTTATCACCATCAGTTACCGCAACATAGCGCATATTATCGCCAAAACGTGCAAATTTTGCACCTTGCCAATCGTGCCATCCAGCTGCGGCTCTGCACCAAGTGTCAATTTGAGAAGCTACTTCTTCATCCTCCCAATGCCCAACAATCACTTTTCTATCCTTACGCATACGCGAAACCATGAAACCAAATTCTCTGTCGCCATGCGCACTTTGGTTCAGGTTCATAAAATCCATATCAATTGTATTCCACGGAATATCGCGGTTAAACTGCGTGTGTAAATGTAGTAGCGGTTTTTGTAAAACATTTAAGCCTCTAATCCACATTTTAGCGGGAGAAAAAGTATGCATCCAGGTTACAACGCCAATACAATTTTTATCGATATTTGCGCTTTGCAAGGTTTCAAAAATCTCGTCCGTATTTTTTACAATCGGCTTAAAAACAATCGAAACGGAGATTTTTTTATGCTCGTTTAGCGACTTGGCAACCTGTTCTGCATGTATTGCAACTTGTTTTAAGGTTTCCTCGCCGTATAAATCTTGCGTACCTGTAATAAACCAAACTTGTAATTTTTTTAAATCGATCATTGCTCTTATATTTTTAGTTAGAATATTTTTTGCCTGTTACTTACAGACGGTTTTTTATCTTTTTTTGGAAAAGCAGGCTTCGGTTTTTCATCGGTTCCGATAGTCCTGCTTTCCGTTTAATCTTTTTAAACTTCTGTCATTCTGAGGCACGAAGAGTCTTTTTCATCGGTTGCAGATGCTTCGTTCCTCAGCATGACAAAATATTAAAGGTTGCTGCATAAAAAGTATTTCACTCCAATCAGGTTTATTTTACTTTGGTAAACCTTGCTATTAAAATCATGCTTGCAACCTGTCAGTCTGAGCCTGTCGGAGACCGTTAATAATATGCTTCGACAAGCGCCAGTGACTTTTTTTTTCTGGCTGTCGTCATTGCGAAGCAGGGTTTGTGTGAGCTGAAGCAATCTTATCTCCATTAATCTCTTAAAGTGAGATTGCTTCGTGCCTCGCAATGACGAGTTTGCTATGACGTCATCTATATTGGTTCTTATGAAATGAATTAATCCTCAGCATGACAAAAACAAATACTACTTCTGGCCGTAGTACGCATCCTTTCCATGTTTACGGTCGTAATGCTTTTTAATTAACGAATCCTTTAATCGCGGCGCTTGTGGATTTATTTGCTGCGTAAGCAATGCCATTTGTGCCACGGCTTCCAAAACTGCGCTGTTGTAAACCGCTTTATCGGCGGTTTTGCCCCAGGTAAAAGGGGCGTGGTTACCAACCAAAATCATTTCCACTTCTTTGTAGCTTAAGCCAAGACTTGCAAAATGATTCATGATTTGAAAGCCCGTTTCGTATTCATAATTTCCTTTAATCATTTCATCATCCATTGGTGGGGCGCATGGAATATCAACCGTTAAATGGTCGGCATGGGTGGTGCCAAAAATTGGAATTGGCATTTGCGCTTGCGCCCAGGCGGTGCCGTAAGTTGAGTGCGTATGTACAATTCCACCAATATTTCCCCAATGCTTATATAAAACTGCATGGGTTTTGGTATCTGATGATGGCCTTAAACCACCTTCAATGGTATTGCCATCAAAATCTACAATCACCATGCTATCAACCGTTAAATCATCATACGGAACACCGCTTGGTTTTATTGCAAAAACACCTTTGTTTTTATCAGCTGCGCTCACATTTCCAAAAGTGAAAAGCACTAAACCCAATTTGGGTAACTGCATATTTGCAGCGTACGCCTGCTCTTTTATATCTTGAAATTCGCTCATGATATATATGGTTTTACATCTTTTTTGTTAAACTTTTCTAAATATCTGCCCAAGCTTAAATACTGTTGGTAATGCTGACGATAAAGTTTTTGTTTCTTGATATTTGGGTGATATTCTTTTTCGAAACCAGTTCCCATAGCATTCATTGCTGTTTCAACATCAGGATAAATGCCCGCAACAACTGCTGCAAACATGGCAGCACCTAAAGCACAAGTATGCTCAAAACGGTGGATACGAATTGGCATTTCTAAAACATCTGCCATCATTTGCATAATATAAGCCGATTTTTTAGCCACACCGCCAATACCAATAATTCCTTTTACAGGCACACCTTGTTCTTTAAATCTTTCTACAATCGCTTTTGCACCGAAGCAGGTTGCAACAGCTAAAGCCCTAAAAAATCTAGGTGCATCAGTTCCTAAGCCCAAGCCTGTAATTGCGCCCTTTAATTCTTGATTTGCATCTGGGGTTCTTCTACCATTTAACCAGTCAACAGCAAGTTCTGAATAATCATCATCTGGTAATTCTGATGCTTGTTTGGCTAAATTTGAAAGAATTTTACTTTCAAGCTCTTCTTTTAATGCAATTGCAGTATTTGCATCAATAACTGTAGATTCTGTAAGTAGACTATCTATTGGCCAGCTAATCAGTTTTTTAAACCAGGCGTAAGCATCGCCAAAAGCAGATTGACCAGCTTCTAAACCAGCCATAGCAGGAATAACCGAGCCATCTACCTGTCCACAGATGCCATTAATTAGCTTGCCTTCCATGTCTTTATTTGGAGCGACTAAAATATCGCAAGTGCTGGTACCCATCACTTTACTTAAATAATATGGCTCAATTTGCCCACCAACTGCACCCATATGTGCATCGAAAGCGCCAACGCCAATTACTACATTTGTGCTAAGACCAAGTTTTTCAGCCCATTCGGCACTTAAATTTCCAGCAGAAACATCAGATGTGTAGGTTTCTTTAAATAGTAAATCTCTATATCCTTTTAACAATGGGTCTAAGGTTTTGAAAAATTCTTCAGGAGGTAATCCATCAAATTCTTCTGCCCACAAAGCTTTATGTCCAGCTGCGCAACGGCTGCGTTTTATTTCTTTAACATCGGTTTTGCCAGAAAGTAAAAACGGAATCCAATCGCAATGTTCTACCCACGAAACCGTATTTTTTCTAACTTGTGTATCAACTCTTAATATGTGAAGCAATTTAGACCAAAACCATTCAGAAGAATAAATACCACCAACATATTTCAGGTAATTAACTGGAAATTTTAAAGCATGTTTGTTAATTTCTGCGGCTTCTTTAACCGCGGTATGGTCTTTCCAAAGTACAAACATTGCATTCGGGTTTTCCGCAAATTCGGCTTTTAAGGCTAGCGGAGTTCCGTGTTCATCAACCGCAACAGGGCTAGAACCAGTGGTATCAACAGAAATTCCTTTAACAAGCGCCGCAATGGATTCGCCTCCAGCTTTTGCAATACAATCTTTAATGGTGTGGGTTAATCCTTCAATATAATCTAAAGGATGTTGCCTGAATTGGTTAAGTGATGGTTTACAATATAAACCTTTTTGCCATCGTGGATATAGGAAAACGGAAGCGGAGATTTCTTTTCCGTTGGCGGTATCAACCAAAACCGAACGGACAGAATCTGTCCCGTAATCTACGCCGATTACATAGTTTGCTGTGCTCATAACAATAAATAAATGTCTAATTAACGTTTATTTATTTACAAATAAAAATTTTTATCGTGTTTTTGACGTTTATAAATTTCAACAATTGTTTTTAAGTTGTTTTTCCCGTTGATTTGAAAAACTTTCTCCCGCAGATTTAAAAGGATAAGGGACGCTGATTTTCGCTGATAAGAAAAAATCATTTTAAATCTGCGAAAAACATCAGCGTAAATCAGCGGGAAAACATAAAGCGATTTTCTCCAGCAGATTAAAAAAGATAAAAAACGCTAATTTTCGTAGATAAGAAAAAAATCATTTTAAATCAGCGAAAACAATCAGCGTAAATCTGCGGGAAAACTTAAAGCGATTTCCTCAAATTCAAATAGAATGGTACCTGAACTTTCTCAACTATATTATTTAATATACAATTTGCAGTTTCAGTACCCAACATTGCAAAATCAGTAGATATGGTTGTAATGCCGTTTAATATTATTCTTTTAAGCGGCGTTTCGTTGTAGGAAATTACGCCAACATCAGTACCAACAGTTAAATTCTGAACAATTATTTTTTCAATTAGGTAAACCAAATCATCTTCCATTAAACTGATGTAAACTTCGCCTGTATTAATTTCCTCATCAGCAATTTTATCTACCACTTTATGGTTAAAAGCATATTGCTGACAAAAACGGTAAAAGCCGTCTAAAATCTCCTTCGGAAAATAACTTCCCTTTGGAAAAATAATTTTTAAGGTATTGTATTTGGAAAGTGGGGTAAGTGCTTGTTCCAGAGCATTGTAAATATCGAGTGCAAAGTTTTCATAAACGGCAGCGTAATCTCCAGAAATACCTGGTAAAAGTTTATCCAGAATCACCAGTTTTTCTCTCGGGATTGCATTAATAATATCCTGTGCTTTTTCATCACCTTCCGTAAAATGGGGTATAATTACATAATGCGTGTATTCATCTTTCTTGTTATTTAATAAACTTTTAAAGAGTGTAAAATCATTGTTATACACATATAAGTCAATAGCTGCACTTTCGCCGATTGCCTTACTAAACGAATCGTATATGATTTTTTTATGCGTACTGAGCTTATTAAACAGCAGGCAAATTTTAAGTTTTCTGGAGAAATCCGTATTGATCACAAAATAACCTTTACCGGGGATGGATTCGATTACACCTAATCTACGCAGTCTTCTGTAGCCTTTTTCCGCTGTATCTCTCGATATTTCTAAAGCAAAACTCAATTCATTTATCGATGGGAGGAGATTACCTTTTTCAATTTTTCTGATTTCTATTGCATATAAAATCGCATTAACCAGCTGCTTATATTTTGGCGTTGCAGAGTATTCATCAATAACAATGTGACTTAGTAAATCTTCGGATTTCACGGTTTCGGGCTTAGATTTTTCAAATATAACAAACACATTTATTATTTATCGGCCCTTGGCATGACAGTACATAACAGTTAAGTTTGAATCAATCGATACTTTCGAAAACCAAATATAAAACCAGTAATAATGCAAGCAATCTTAGGCGTAATATTTCATTTTATCGGGGGCTTTGCCTCAGGCAGCTTTTACATTCCTTATAAAAAAGTTAAAGGTTGGGCCTGGGAGAGTTATTGGATAGTTGGAGGCATCTTTTCTTGGTTAATTGTTCCGCCATTGGCTGCATTTTTAACCATCCCGAATTTTGCAGATATTATTGCCAGCACAAGCGGAAGCATCTTATTATTAACTTATTTCTTCGGCATACTTTGGGGTATTGGCGGTTTAACTTACGGTTTAGGCGTTCGGTATTTAGGCGTTTCTCTTGGTAGCAGCATCATTCTTGGAATAAGCATGGTGCTTGGTTCTATTCTTCCATCAATTTATTTTGACTTTTTCCCACAGAGCGGAAAGGATACATTTACTATGTTTCTCCAAACCGATTGGGGCCGCATGGTTTTGCTTGGACTTATTGTTTGCGTTTTAGGCATTATCATTTGTGGTAAAGCTGGAACGATGAAGGAAAAGGAACTGAAAAAAGATATTACCGACCCGCATGGCTTAGAGGTTAAAACCGAATTCAAATTTGGCTTGGGCTTATTTGTTGGGATAGTTTCAGGGGTTTTGAGTGCCTGTTTTAACTTTGGTATTGAGGCGGGAAAACCAATGGCCGATGCGGCGAACGAAATTTGGAAAGCTGCAAATCCAACAGAAGCAGGAAATTTTCTTTTCCAAAATAATGTTACTTATGTAGTTGTGCTTTGGGGCGGTTTAACCACAAATTTTATTTGGTGTATGATTTTAAATGCCCGCAATAAAACCTTCGGCGATTATACAAAAGCCAGCACACCATTACTAAAAAACTATATTTTCTCTGCATTGGCAGGTACAACCTGGTTTTTGCAATTCTTTTTTTACGGTATGGGCGAAAGTAAAATGGGTAATGGCGCAAGTTCTTGGATTTTGCACATGGCCTTTATTATCTTAATAGCAAACGTTTGGGGCTTAATATTAAAAGAATGGAAAGGCGTTTCAAGAAAAACCATGATGACCATTCTTGCAGGTATTTTAACCATCATTATATCCGTTCTTATCGTTGGTTACGGAAATTCAATTAAAGCATAAATTTAAAATAAATATATACTACAATGTCAGTAGATACGAAAAATTATAAATACGTTAGTTACTTATGGAACGAAGAAGAAGCCGCTAAATTGGCTGGCGATGAAGTTGCATTGCTTATTTATCGTTCGAATTTGTTAGGCGCAGATTTACGCTTAACCAATTATGGAGGTGGAAATACTTCCTGTAAATTATTGGAAAAAGACCCATTAACAGGTTCAGAAACTGAAGTAATGTGGGTTAAAGGTTCGGGGGGCGATTTAGGGACGTTGAAAAAAAGTGGTTTAGCGGCACTTTATGTAGATAGATTAAGAAGCTTAAAAAATATTTACCGCGGTGTAGAACATGAAGATGAAATGGTCGAATTGTTTAACCACTGCATTTTCGATTTAAGCTCGAAGGCACCATCTATTGATACACCTTTGCACGGTTTTTTACCATTTGCACACATCGACCATTTACATCCTGACGCGGCAATTGCAATTGCAGCTGCAAAAGATGGCAAGAAAATAACCGAAGAATTATTTGGCGGAACAATTGGTTGGGTAGAATGGAAAAAACCAGGATTCGAATTGGGTTTAACCTTAAAGAAATGTTTGGATGAAAATCCAGGTATTCGTGGTATTATGTTGGGTTCTCATGGTTTATTTACCTGGGGAAACACAGCTTACGAAAGTTATGTTAATACTTTAGATGTTATCGAAATCTGCTCTGCTTATTTGGAAGAAAACTATGGCAAAACAGCACCAGTTTTCGGCGGACAAAAAATAGCAAGTGCAGAAGCCGATATTCGTAAAAAACAAGCAGCAGCTTTAGCGCCTGTTTTGCGAGGTTTGTGTTCTTCAAAACAACACATGATTGGTCATTTCACCGATGATAGTCGCGTTTTAGAATTTATAAACTCTAATGATTTGGCTCGCCTTGCACCAATGGGAACAAGTTGTCCAGACCATTTCCTAAGAACTAAAATCAGTCCTTTAGTTTTAACTTTAGCTGCTGATGCGGATTTATCGGATACTAGAGCTTTAAAAGAAACTTTAGAGCCGGCATTTGAGGCTTACCGAAAAATGTACACCGATTATTATGAAAACTGTAAGCATTCAAATAGTCCGGCCATTCGCGATACCAACCCGGTTGTAATTTTATACCCTGGAATCGGTATGTTTACTTTCTCAAAGGATAAACAAACGGCAAGAGTTGCCGCCGAATTTTACATCAATGCTATCAATGTAATGAAAGGTGCAGAAGCGGTTTCTGAATACACCTCATTACCACATCAGGAAGCTTTTAATATCGAATATTGGTTGCTTGAAGAAGCTAAACTTCAGCGCATGCCTAAACCAAAACCCTTAACCGGAAAAATTGCCTTGATTACAGGTAGTGCAGGTGGTATTGGTAAAGCTATTGCAAAGAAATTTGTATCCGAAGGTGGTGTCGTTATTCTTAATGATATGAATGCCGAACGCTTAGAAGCCGCAGGTGAGGAGTTTAAAGCGCAATTTGGCAAGGATTCTTATGCAACAGCATTATTAAATGTAACCAGTCAGGAAGACATTAATGCTGCCTTCGATGCTGCAGCTCTGGCTTTCGGCGGTGTAGATATTATCGTTAACAATGCAGGCTTATCAATCTCTAAAACCATTGGCGACCATACCGAAAAGGATTGGGACTTGCTTTATGATGTCTTAGTTAAAGGTCAGTTCTTTATTACTCAGGCGGCAACAAGCACCATGCAAAAACAAGCCATTGGTGGCGATATTATTAACATCGTTAGTAAAAATGCTTTGGTAAGCGGACCAAATAATGCTGGGTATGGAAGTGCTAAGGCAGCTCAACTTCACTTAAGCCGATTAAATGCTGCCGAATTAGGCACAGATAATATCCGTGTAAATGTTGTAAATCCTGATGCAGTGATTAGCGACAGTAACATTTGGGCAGGCGGTTGGGCCGAAGGTAGAGCAAAAGCTTACGGTATCACTGTGGCTGAATTACCTGCGTATTATGCAAAACGTACCTTATTAAACCAAATTATCTTACCAGATGATATTGCAAATGCATGTTTTGCTTTTGTAGGCGGCTTGTTGCATAAATCAACCGGAAACGTTTTAAATGTTGATGGCGGTGTTGCAATGGCGTTTGTGAGATAAGATTTTTTGCTTGATAAGCAAGACCAAAACATAATTATGTTGTCAGTCTGAGCTTGTCGAAGACTTTTATACACTGGCCTGTGTCTTCACAGACCATGAAAAAGTTTAAAATTTAGTTTTAGTAAGTTGTTTCAAGTGCCCGTAGCTCATTGCGGGCCGAAATAACTTTTAAAATGACTAATTTTCACCCTGTGTGAAATAAAATAATAAATTACCTAACCTCAGTTTGTTTACAAGCTGTTTTAACCGAATGTACTGATGAATATTGAGCAGAACCATATAGAAAAACACAACGATGCACTTTTAACATCACATCAGCGTAAGCTAAATTTTATAAAAGAAGAATGTAGTCACGTTGATTTAGAAAGTGTAATCCAAAAACTGGTCGATTTCCAAATTGCCATTCCGAGTTGGGCTTTAGGTACTGGCGGAACACGTTTTGGCCGGTTTGCAATTACGGGTGGCGAGCCTCGTACTATCGAAGAAAAGATTGAAGATGTGGGTTTATTACATGCCTTGAACGGTGCTAGTGGTGCAATTTCACTACACATTCCTTGGGATATTCCTCAAAATGCAGAAGCATTGAAAAGCCTTGCAAGTAGCTATGGCTTAACTTTCGATGCGATGAACTCAAATACTTTTCAAGACCAGCCCGGAAGTGCACATAGCTATAAATTTGGTTCACTTCAAAATGTAAATAAAGCCGTTCGTAAACAAGCGATTGAACATAACATCGAAGTAATTAAGCAAGGTGTAGCTTTGGGTTCTAATGCATTAACTGTTTGGTTGGCAGATGGTTCTTGTTTTCCTGGTCAGTTAAATTTCCGTAAGGCTTTTGAGAATACTTTAGAGAGTTTACAAGAAATTTATTCGGCTTTGCCTGAAGACTGGAAAATGTTTGTAGAGTACAAAGCTTTCGAACCGAATTTCTATTCAACAACCGTTGGAGATTGGGGACAATCGCTGCTTTACGCCAGTAAATTGGGTAAAAAGGCTTATACGCTGGTTGATTTAGGTCACCATTTGCCAAATGCAAACATTGAGCAAATTGTTGCATTGCTTTTAATGGAAGGCAAATTGGGTGGTTTCCACTTCAACGATTCTAAATATGGCGATGATGATTTAACTGCGGGAAGTATCAAACCTTATCAATTATTCTTGATTTTTAATGAATTGGTTGAAGGCATGGATGCAAAAGGCATGAACCACGCAAAAGATTTAGGTTGGATGATTGATGCTTCTCACAATGTGAAAGACCCGCTGGAAGATTTATTGCAATCGGTAGAAGCCATTATGATAGCTTATGCACAGGCATTATTGGTGGATAGAAAAGCTTTAAACGCTGCGCAAGATAATAATGATGTGGCTGCTGCGCAGGAGATTTTACAAAACACTTTCCGTAGCGATTTAAGGGCATTAGTTGCCGAAGCAAGATTGAGAGCCAATGCCGCATTATCGCCAATCGGTTTATATCGCGACCTTAAAGTAAGAGAAAACTTAGTTAAATACCGTGGTTTAGAAACCGTAGCAACAGGATTATAAGAGGAGAACATAAAATGCCAAAAACCGTTGCAGCCATATTTGATGTAGGTAAAACGAATAAGAAATTGTTTCTAATCGATGAAAATTACAACATTGTTTACGAGCGTTCGGCTCGTTTTGTAGAAACGAAAGATGAAGATGGCGAGGTTTGTGAAAACCTCGAAAGTCTACGTTCATCCGTTTTCGATTCGTTAAATCAGGTCATGCAATTAAAGGAATACGATATTAAGGCGATTAACTTTTCATCTTACGGCGCAAGTTTTGTTTATCTTGATGAAAACGGAACACCTTTAACACCACTTTACAATTATTTAAAGGAATATCCTGAAGCTCTAAAAAAGGAATTTTATGCAAAATATGGTGGTGAAGCTAAAATCTCATCAGAAACGGCTTCGCCAATTTTAGGGAGCTTAAATTCTGGAATGCAATTGTATCGCCTGAAAAAAGAAAAACCCGAAGTATTTGCAAAAATAAAGTATGCCCTACATTTACCACAATATTTAAGTTATCTAATTTCTAATAAAGCAGTGGCTGATATCACCAGTATTGGCTGCCACACACAACTGTGGGATTTTAGTAAAAACCAATACCATCATTGGGTTGCTGAAGAAGGCTTAGAAGAAAAATTCGGAACCTTTACGCCTGCAGATTCAGTAATCGACTCGAAATTTGAAAATCATGATTTTCAGGTTGGGGTCGGTTTGCACGATAGTTCGGCGGCTTTAATCCCTTACTTGGCTAACTTCTCGGTACCCTTTGTTTTACTTTCAACCGGAACCTGGTGTATTAGTTTAAACCCATTTAATCAGGAAGTATTAACTGAAGAGGAATTGAAACAGGATTGCCTTTGTTATATGCATTTCAAAGGCAAAGCCGTTAAGGCTTCTAGAATTTTTGCAGGTTATGAGCACGAAGTGCAATTAAAAAGAATTGCCGAACATTTCGATAGGGCAGCTTATCTGTTTAAGCATTTGCAATTTAATCCGGGGATGATTTTAAAACTGGCCAATAAGGTACCTGAAAATCAATTGCCACAAAATGGTTTTTCAGAAAAATCTGCATTCTCAGAACGCGATTTAAATCTATTTCAAACCGCTGAAGAAGCTTATCATCAATTAATTTTTGATTTGGTAAAACAGCAACTTTATTCTTTAAAACTCGTGCTAAATTCGGGCGTGAAAAGAATTTTTGTTGATGGCGGTTTCGGAAAAAATGCGATATATATGCACCTTTTGGCAACATCAATACCAGATATTGAAGTTTATGCATCTTCTGTTTCGCAGGCAACAGCAATTGGAACAGCATTGGCGATTCACGATTCTTGGAATCCAAATCCGCCACCAAGCGATATCATTCAATTAAAATATTATTCTGCAATACAACGCAGCATGCAATTCTAAAATACAAATAAAAATGAGCTGGAAATATAATGCAGATTATCCATCTATTGAAGATTTAAGAAATAAGGCAAAATCTAAAATACCAAGATTCGCTTTTGAATACCTTGATGGTGGCTGTAACGAAGATGTAAATCTTTTTCGCAATACCGATGACATCAGGGCTTTAGAACTTTTGCCTTTTTACATCCGCGATTTCAAAGAAGCATCCTTAAAAACAAACCTTTTCGGACATACATACGATGCGCCATTTGGAATTGCACCGGTGGGTTTGCAAGGTTTAATCTGGCCAAATGCACCTGAAATATTGGCTAAGGCCGCTTTTGAGCATAACGTTCCTTTTATTTTGAGTACGGTAAGTACCTCATCAATAGAAAGAATTATGCAAATTACCGAAGGAAATGCCTGGTATCAGCTTTATCATCCGGCAGAAGAATTAATTAAGGATGATATTATCAATAGGGCAGAAGCTTCTGGCTGTAAGGTTTTGGTTATCCTTTGTGACGTGCCGAGTTTCGGTTTTCGTCCGAGAGATATCCGTAATGGTTTGGCAATGCCGCCGAAAATGTCGGTGAGGAATATGTTGCAAATTATGGGCAGACCAGAATGGGCTTTAAGAACCTTATTTCACGGGCAACCCGCTTTCGAAACCATGAAACCTTATATGCCAAAGGGCTTGAATATGAAACAGCTTGGTTTGTATATGAACAAGACTTTTTCGGGCAGATTAAATGCCGACAGAATTTCATCAATAAGAGATAAATGGAAAGGTAAATTGGTTTTAAAAGGTGTGGCAACCGAAGAAGATGCACAATTGGCGGTTCAATTAGGTCTTGATGGAATTATTGTTTCCAATCATGGCGGCAGGCAGCTAGATGCAGGACAATCTTCGATAAAACCATTGGTTCAAATTGCGCCAAAGTATAAAGATAAACTGACGGTAATGATGGATAGCGGTGTGCGCTCAGGTCCGGATATTGCCAGAAGTATCGCGGCAGGTGCAGACTTCACCTTTCTAGGTAGAAGTTTTATGTATGGTGTTGGCGCTTTAGGTAGCGAAGGCGGAAACCATACGATTGGTATGTTAAAAACGCAGCTAAAACAAGTTATGGATCAGGTCGGCTGTGAGCGTGTTGAAGATTTATCGCAACATTTATCATAGTTTTTAAGGTTTATAAATATCTAATTAGATGCCCGTTTGTAAAAAAGCGGGCATCTTTTTTTTGCCAGATTAGTATGGGTTAAATCTACTTCGCTAACTATTTCGTTAATTTACTGTTGAAAAGGAATAAATCCCAATATGTTCAAGAAACTAGTATTTATAATGCTCTTATTTCAAACCATAATATCATCCGCTCAGGTAAAAACAGCGAAAAACATCAGCTATACCAATAATTCAGAAGAAAATAATACACTTAATATCTTCTACAAAAACGACGATGTAAAAGATAAACCTGTTCTGGTATTTATTCATGGTGGTTCCTGGAGCAGCGGAAAGAAAGAAACGTATTGGTGGTTGGGGAGAAATTTTGCCCGCAAAGGTGTGGTAACTGTCATTATCAATTATCCTTTGGCACCTTTAGCTCAATATGGTAAAATGGCTGAAGACTGTGCTTTGGCTTTAAAATGGGTTAAGGAAAACATAACAAATTATCAGGCAAGTGCCAATAAAATTTTTGTTATGGGGCATTCTGCCGGTGCGCATTTGGGCGAATTAATTAATGCCGACCCAAAATATTTTCAAAAAGCTGGCATTGCAAACCCAATAAAAGGTATGATTTTGAATGATCCATTTGGTTTAGATATTCACGAATACCTTACTTCGGCAGAGAAGGACCATTATTACTACGATTTTTTGAGAACTTTTACCGATAAACCCGCCGTTTGGACAGCAGCATCGCCATTAAATTACGTGGATAACATCAAAAACCCGCATTTATTGCTTTATGGAGCTAAAACATATGGTGCAATTAAAATACAAACGCCTAGGTTATACGAGAAATTAAAAGCTAATAATGTTACTGTTGAGATAAAAGAAATTAAAGGTAAAAGCCATGTGCCGATGATTAGCCAAATGATATTTGGAGGCAATGATTTATACAAAGAAATAGTTGCATTTATTTTGAAATACTCAACTTCCTAATCGCTATAAAACCTCAATAATACAGCATTATTGAATCATTTTATCTCAAAAATAGCAGTAAAGTCGCAATTTTAATTAATGCAGAACGATTCCTTTTTCGAGGTGTTAGTATTTCAAAAATATTAACATAATATGAAAAAGTTAGATCAGAAAATTGCGGTAGTTACCGGAGCAAGTCGTGGTATAGGCCAGGGCATTGCATTAAGTTTAGCTAAAGAAGGTGCAAATATTGCACTTGCCGATGTATCACTCGATGCTTTGGAAGAAACCAAAAAGTTAGTAGCTGCCGAAGGTGTAAAAGTTGAGGCTTATGAAATCGACGTTACGAATGAAGAAAAAGTAACTCAGGTTTTTAAGCAGGTTGCTCAGGATTTTGGAACAATTGACATTACAGTAAACAATGCGGGAGTGATTGGCATTCATAAAACTGTAGAAATGACTGGTTCAGATTGGGATAAAATTCTGGATGTAAATGCCAGAGGAGTCTTTTTATGTGCTAAAGCAGCGTTAGAAATTATGTTGCCTAAAAAAGATGGTAAAATTATTAACGTAGCTTCAATTGCCGGTAAAAAAGGTATGGAATTGCTTTCTGCATACTGTGCATCGAAATTTGCCGTAGTTGGTTTTACAAATGCTTTAGCGCTTGAAGTTGCAAAAGAGGGGATAACTGTAAATGCACTTTGCCCGGGTATTGTTGGTACGGGTATGTGGCGTGGCGAAAACGGATTAGCAAAAGCTTATGCCAACGAAGGAGAATCTGAAGAAGATTCATGGGAACGCCAGCAAAAAACACTTCTACCACAAGGTGAAGCGCAAACACCTGAAGATATGGGGCAACTTGCCGTTTTCCTGGCAACAGCGCCGCACGTTACCGGACAAGCAATTTCTGTTGATGGCGGATTCGGAATGTAATTTAATTATCTAACTGTGTTTCGTTTATGGAATAAAACGTCATTCTATTAAAAAAGACAGATTTTTTATAAAGATTTTGGAATTATAAAAATTATATCAATATTTGTCTGTATAAACATGACAGTTAAAAACTTAAATAACAATTGGTGGTGGCATAACGAAATTCGTTAGGCAAACTCTATTGTTATATATTTTAAAATATTTTATAAACGATGAAAAGGATTGCCCAAAAAGCAATCCTTTTTTTTATGGGCTATCGTCATGGCAAAATGGCGAAAGAGAGAAGCATCAACATGAAAAGAATATTAAATCATTTATTTGAAAATAAAAGTTTTAGCAGGGAAGAGGCTAAAAATATCTTGATTTCGATTACGCAGGGCGAATTTAATTCCTCGCAGATTGCTGCCTTTATAACAGCTTACGCCATGCGAAATATTACTGTTGATGAATTGCAGGGTTTTCGCGATGCGATGTTGGATTTAGGTATCAAAACCGACTTTGCAGGTTACGAATTAATCGACCTTTGTGGTACTGGAGGCGATGGTAAGGATACCTTCAATATTTCTACGCTTTCCTCTTTTGTGGTTGCTGGTGCAGGACATAAAGTTGCAAAACACGGTAACTACGGTGTTTCCTCAGGCTGTGGTTCGTCAAATGTGATGGAATATTTAGGCTACAGTTTCACCAACAACCAGGATACTTTAAAACAGAATTTAGATACTGCTGGCATATGCTTTTTACATGCGCCATTGTTTAATCCGGCAATGAAAATTGTGGCTCCAATCCGTAAAGATTTAGGCATCAAAACTTTCTTCAATATGTTGGGTCCGATGGTTAATCCTTCGCAACCCAAATACCAAATGGTGGGTGTTTTTAGTCTGGAGCTGGCTCGTTTATATAATTATTTATATCAGGACACGACAAAAAATTACACCATTGTTCATGCGCTTGAAGGTTATGATGAAATCTCCTTAACCTGTGACGTTAAAACCTTCAATAATAAGGGCGAAAGTATTTTAACCCTTAACGACATGGGTTTTGAAAGGGTTTCAGTAAACGAAATTAAAGGGGGCGATACGGTAGAATCATCAGCAAAAATATTTATGGACGTTTTAAATGGCGAAGCAACTGACGTTCAAAATAATGTAGTATTGTGCAACTCTGCATTAGCCATTAAAACCATCAAACCAACAGCCACATTTGCCGATTGCTTTTACGAAGCAGAAGAATCTTTATTAAGCAAAAAGGCCTTAGAAAGCTTTAAAAAACTGGTAAACTAATGAATCCTTTAAAACTCAAAGTTTGCGGAATGAAATTCGCTGCGAATATTGCTGCCATTGCCGAACTGCAACCAGATTATTTGGGCTTTATTTTCTACGATAAATCGCCACGTTTTATAACTGATGTTTCAGCAGAATTGATAAAATACATTCCGGCAGAAATTAAGACGGTTGGTGTTTTCGTTGATGAAGATTTAGATGTTGTTAAACAAAAAGTAAAGTTACACCAACTTAAAGCTGTTCAGTTGCACGGCAATGAAACGCCAAACTATTGTCAACAATTAAAGGATAGTTTCAACGATTTAGAGGTTATTAAGGCTTTTGGAATGGATGAAGCATTTGATTTTTCAAATTTAGAAGCCTATGTAAGCGTTGTAGATTATTTCTTGTTTGATACGAAAACGAAAGCTCATGGTGGTTCGGGTAAAACTTTTGATTGGCAAATTTTAAAACAATACAGTTTAGATAAACCTTACTTTTTAAGTGGAGGGATAGATTTGGAACATGCTGCTTCAATAAAGGAGATTAAAGATTTGAGGTTATATGCCTTGGATATTAATAGTAGGTTTGAGACTGAACCGGGTGTTAAAGATGTAGGAAAGATTGAGGCTTTTGTTGAGAAGCTCGAAAATTAGTTTCTGCGTTATACTATCCCCTTTGGAAAGAGTAGAGCTTAGGTATTTGTCCTAGCCAGACAGGCTTTTTTCTTTTGACAGCTAAGGCTTAGCTAGGTGGAATAAATAGTAGCAAAGAAATAAAAGATTGAGAATTTATTGCCGTCGGTTTCAACCGACGGATTTGATGAAAAAATATATGAAATACAAAGTAAACGAAAAAGGATACTACGGAGATTTTGGTGGCGCATACATCCCAGAGATGCTGTACCCGAACGTAGAGGAATTGCGTCAAAGCTATTTGAAGATTATTGATGATGCCGATTTTCAAAAGGAATTTCATCAGTTATTAAAAGATTATGTTGGTCGCCCTTCGCCATTGTATTTGGCAAACAGATTATCCGAACGATATGGTGCAAACATTTTCCTTAAAAGAGAAGATTTGAACCATACTGGTGCACATAAAATTAACAATACCATCGGGCAGATTTTACTGGCAGAAAAGCTAGGTAAGAAAAGAATTATTGCGGAGACAGGTGCAGGGCAGCATGGTGTAGCAACAGCTACAGTTTGTGCCTTACGTAACCTGGAATGCGTAATCTATATGGGCGAGGTAGACATCGAACGCCAGGCACCAAATGTTGCCCGCATGAAAATGCTTGGCGCAAAGGTTGTTCCGGCAAGTTCTGGCAGTAAAACCTTAAAAGATGCAACGAATGAAGCGATGCGTGATTGGATTAATAATCCTGTAGATACGCATTATATTATCGGTTCTGTCGTTGGTCCACATCCTTATCCGGATATGGTGGCGATTTTTCAATCCATTATTTCAGAAGAAACTAAAAAACAGTTAATAGAACAAACTGGTAGCGACCAACCTGATTACGTTTTGGCTTGTGTAGGCGGCGGCAGTAATGCAATGGGAATGTTTTATCATTTTATGGATGATGAAAATGTAAAACTGATTGCGGTGGAAGCCGCAGGCAAAGGCGTATCAAGCGGTTTTTCGGCTGCTACAACTTACCTTGGAAAAGAAGGCGTTTTGCACGGAAGCAGAAGTATATTAATGCAAACGGAAGATGGACAAGTGGTTGAACCACATTCAGTTTCTGCAGGTTTGGATTATCCTGGTATCGGTCCGCAACACGCACATTTATTTAAAACCGGTCGTGGGCAATATGTTTCAATCACCGATGAGGAAAGCTTGGATGCAGGATTATTATTAACCAAACTCGAAGGCATTATCCCGGCGATTGAAAGTGCACACGCCTTGGCTCATCTTGAGAAAATGGAATTTAAAGGTGGTGAAAATGTAGTGGTTTGCCTTTCAGGTAGAGGTGATAAGGATTTAGATACTTACATTAAATATTTTAATTTATAGAGATACGTCGCCATTGCGAGGCACGAAGCAATCTCATCTGAGATGCTTTTAATTAAATTGCTTCGTGCATCGCAATGACGGAAAGATTAAGGTTATGAACAGAATCAAACAACTCTTCGAAACGAAGAAAAATATATTATCAATTTATTACACAGCGGGTTATCCAAATATCGGCGATACTATTCAAATTGCTGAAGCTTTAGAGAAATCGGGTGCAGATATGCTGGAAATTGGGTTTCCTTATTCAGACCCAGTTGCAGATGGTCCGGTGATACAAGCCAGTAGCAAAAAATCTTTAGACCAGGGCATGAATTTAAAATTGCTTTTTGAGCAATTGAAAGACTTGCGTAAAAACGTAACCATTCCAGTTTTGTTGATGGGTTATGTAAATCCGGTTTTGCAGTTTGGTGTAGAGAACTTTTGTAAAGCCTGTGCCGAAGTCGGCGTAGATGGCTGCATCGTTCCGGATTTGCCAATGGTAGAATACGAAGAGTTTTACCAGACTTGTTTTGAGGAACATAATTTGAGTAATGTGTTTTTGATTACGCCGCAAACAGCCGAAGAGCGCATCCACAAAATTGATAGCCTAACCAACGGATTTATTTATTTGCTCTCTTCATCGGCAACTACGGGTAAAAATCTCGAAGTAGGCAATACGACCGAAACTTATTTCAGTCGCATTAAAGCAATGAATCTGAAAAACCCAACCATGATTGGTTTCGGGATAAGTGATAAGCAAACTTTCGACAAGGCTTGTTCCTATGCAAATGGTGCAATTATCGGAACGGCTTTCGTTAAAGCGATTGAAGATGGGAATATTGAAGACAGCGTAAGTGGTTTTATGAAGAAGTTTAAGGGTTATTAACCGCAAAGCACACAAAGTTTTTCGCAAAGAGTGCTAAGTTTTACTATTTTTTTAGATGAAGTCGTCATTTCGACCGTAGTGGAGAAATCTTTTATATATGGGTGTAAGTTTAAAGATTTAGCTTCGCTGAGCACTTCGTGGTTCTCAATTGCGCTGCGCTCCATTCGAAATGACGATAGCTCTATACTAGTTGAAGCGATTAGTTAAGGGTTATTAACCGCAAAGCAGACAAGGTTTTCGCAAAGATCGCTAAGTTTGAATTCGTTTTCCGTCATTGCGAGGCATAGCTTGCTCCGATTTCGGAGAAGCAATCTAGGAACAAGGATTGCTTTGTGCTTTAAATATTAAAATATTTTGAAGCGCAAAACCTTTGGCTTTTAGGTTGCAACAGTCCCGCCACCGCTTCAAGTCCTCATTCCGCTGCGCTACATTGTGGGCTTTCCGCTTTGTCGGGGCTATTTAACTTAATGCTGTGCAAAGTACTCAAAAGAAAAAGCGGTCGTCATTGCGAGGTACGAAGCAATCTCTATGTGAAAGATTGCTTCGTGCCTCGCAATGACGAATAATGTTATCTTACCCAATCTTCATAACTCATTTCAAACTTCACCTCACCCTTATTAACCATCCCAACATTTCTCCATCCTTGCTGAGTATAAAACTGTTCAGCTCTTGTGTTTGGTGCCGTGCCCAACCAAACCGTTTCTTTCGTTTGACTGAAATACCAATCCAACATCAAACGGTGTAATTCTTTTCCAATGCCGTTGCCTTCAAACTCTGGTCTTAAAAACAATGCCCAAATGTTGTTGTCTTGTAAATCAACGATAGAAAAACCTACAACTTGATTGTCAATTTCGCAAACCCAACCTTTGCCTTTTTTAGTTATAAATTCTTCACAATCTGCATCTGTAACCAATGCCGGATTAGATAAGGTATTTTCTTTAACTGTATGCCTCACAATTTGTATTTGTGGGATGTCGGTAGTTTTGGCTTCGCGATAAATCATATACGAATATAAAGTTTTTCAATAAGTCGCCATTTCGACCGTAGTGGAGAACCACGATTGCTCAGCGAAGCTAAATCCTTTAAATAAGGTTATAGCAAGGTTTAAAGATTTCTCAGTTACGCTGCGCTTCATTCGAAATGACGACCTTGCTAAATTTTAAGGAATAGCCTCTCCTCATTATTTTATGGAGGTTTGGAATGGTTAGTTAGAGGTGAAGTTTTTCAATAAGTCGTCATTTCGACCGAAGCGGAGAAATCTTTTAAATTAGGTTAGTAAAGTTCAAAGATTTCTCAGTTACGCTACGCTCCATTCGAAATGACGACCTTGCTAAATTTTATAGAATAGCCTAGCCTCATTATTTTATGGAGGTTTGGAATGGTTAGTTAGAGATGAAGTTTTTCAATAAGCCGTCATTTCGACGGAAGTGGAGAAATCCTTTAAATAAGGTTATAGCAAGGTTTAAAGATTTCTCAATTGCGCTGCGCTCCATTCGAAATGACGGCCTTGCTAGATTTATGTAACAGCTTCTCCTCATTATTTTTACAGAGGTTTGGAATAGTTAGTTAGAGACGAAGCTTTTCAATAAGCCGTCATTTCGACCGAAGCGGAGAAATCTTTTAAATTAGGTTAGTAAAGTTCAAAGATTTCTCAGTTACGCTGCGCTCCATTCGAAATGACGGCCTTGCTAAATTTTATGGAATAGCCTATCCTCATTATTTTACGGAGGTTTGGAATAGTTAGTTAGAGACGAAGTTTTTCAATAAGTCGTCATTTCGACCGAAGTGGAGAAATCTTTTAAATTAGGTTATCAAGGTTCAAAGATTTCTCAGTTACGCTACGCTCCATTCGAAATGACGGCCTTGCTACATTTTATGGAACAGCTTCTCCTCATTATTTTTACGGAGGTTTGGAATGGTTAGTTAGAGATGAAGTTTCTCAATAAGTCGTCATTTCGACCGAAGTGGAGAACCACGATTGCTCAGCGAAGCTAAATCTTTTAATAGGGTTCTCCTTATTTTCAAGGGAAAGGTATTTGTTATTGCAATTCCCTATTTTCCTAAACCCGACCGATATGAAAATACTTTTTTATTGCAGAAACCCTCAATATACTGTCATTCTGAGGCACGAAGAATCTGTTTCATATGTTGGGTACAATTCAATTTGCACCGTAGGAGTTAAAAAAGATTGCCTGCCTGCGGCGGCAGGTAATAAAGGGCGGGACTTCCGTTTAATAAAAGCTACAATCATTGCTTTCCAAAATCTTAATTAGTGTCCACTTGTCAGGTTTGTAATTTATGTGCATAAAAATAGCATAATTAAAAGAGTGCTTTCAAGCGACTTTAAACTTCATTTTAACTTGAGTAAAATCTATTTGACAATAAAATGATTGTTGATTTTAAAAATGGTTATACATTTGTTTAACAGTGTTAGATTATTTATCACTAGATATTCCACATCATGGGAAGTAAAGAAAGAATTCTACGTTTAAAAGAAGAAACCAGAACCAGCATTCTGGATGCTGCCTTGAACATTGTTCAAACAGAAGGTTGGCAGGCTTTGAGTATGCGTAAAATTGCCGACCAGATTGAATACACTGCTCCGATTATTTACGAATACTTTTCGAACAAAGAAGGCATTTTGCTAGAGCTTACCCGTAGAGGTTACCTGATTTTAGCGAAAGATATTCGTGAGGCTCGCGATAAACATGAAACCGCTGAAGATAAAATGGAAGCCATGTGGGTTGCCTATTGGAACTTCGCTTTTTCGAATAAGGAGTTTTATCAGTTGATGTACGGTGTAGATATGGTTTGTTGCAATGTAAAAAGCTCAATGCCCGAAGCAGAAAATGTAGGCGCAATGTTAGGCGATGTTATCGAATCATTATTTATAAAAAAACCGGTTTCGGAAGATGATATCTGTATGAAATATTATACCTATTGGTCGATTATTCACGGCTTGATTTCGATTAATCTGGTAAGACCCAATGGCAGAACCACGGACGAACTGAACCAGCAAATTTTAAAGGATGCCATCAAAGGCATCACGTTATCTATTAACAGTTAATTTTTTTTACCAAATAATTTAACGCTGTTAGATTATTTAAACACTATAAATCCAACATAATTATTAATCATATGAATGCTATCCATCGCTTGTTTATCCAACTTAACACTGTTAAACAGTTTAATAGTGTAAAAGCTCTAATGCTTATTTCAACTCTATCTATAATTATTGCCAGCTGTAAATCTGCTCCTGAGCAATCTGCTGCGGCACCACCACCACCTGTATTACCCGTGAGTATGATTAACGAAAGCTCACAAACCACCTATATTGATTATCCTGCTGCCATTCAAGGTGCAGTTGATATTGATGTTCGTCCGCAGGTGAGTGGTTATTTGCAAAGTGTTTTGGTTAACGAAGGCGCTTATGTTACAGCTGGACAAACCTTATTTAAAATCAATGAAAATCCTTACCGGGAAGCCTTGAACAATGCAAAGGCAAGCTTACATGCAGCTGAAGCAGCTATTTTAAATGCTCAATTAGAGGTTGATAAGTTAACACCTTTGGTGCAAAATAAAGTAGTATCAGACATTCAGTTAAAAACAGCAAAAACTGCTTATAAAATTGCGCAGGCAAACGCCGAGCAGGCTAAAGCAAATGTTGCATCGGCACAAATTAACTTAGGTTATACCAATGTAAAGGCAACGGTTAGCGGCTATATTGGCCGTATTCCTAAAAAGCAGGGTAGTTTAGTTGCACCAACTGACCAGGATGCTTTAACGCAATTGTCTGATATCCACGAAGTACATGTTTACTTCTCTTTAGCCGAAAACGATTTCAATAACTTCAATTCAAATTATCCGGGTAAATCGCCAGCCGATCGCATCAAACATTTACCAGCTGTAGAATTGCTTTTATCGGATAATACAACCTATCCGATAAAAGGTAAAATCGACATGATTGATGGTCAGTTTGACAAGAATACTGGCGCCATCACGCTTAGGGCAAGTTTTCCAAATGCTAATGGTGTTCTGCGCTCGGGTAATACGGGTAAGGTTCGCCTGGGTTTACAGCATGATGATGCGATTCTTATTCCGCAGGCAGCTACCGTAGAAATGCAGGATAAAGTGTTTGTTTTTGCTGTGAATAAAGGTAATAAAGTAAGTAAAATGCCTATTACTGTAATCGGAAAGAGTGGTAACAATTACTTGGTAAAAGATGGTGTTAAGTCTGGCGACCAAATTGTTTTAAGCGGTTTAGACCGTTTGCAGGAAGGACAAGTAATTACACCAGAAAAGGGAACAGATAAGGCTGCGAGTTTGGTTAGGAAATAGTCTGAAGTCGGGAGTCGGGAGTCTGAAGTTCGGAGTCAAAAGTCAAAAGTAAAAAGTAAAAAACCTTGGTGCTATACTAAAAACTTAGATGACCTTAGATGCCTTAGGTGGTTAAATTGTTGCAAGTCAGAAGATTAGCTTTACGAGTTCAGATTCCAATTGGCAAATCTCAATTTACAAATTTCAATACCCAACTCCAGGCGTTAAACGCCATGCTTTAAGCTCAAATAAAATAAAAATAAAATAATGTTCAAGATATTTATACAAAGGCCCGTACTGGCAACGGTTATCTCCATTTTGTTGGTGATATTGGGTGTACTTGGCCTTACAAAGTTGCCTTTACAACAGTTTCCTGATATTGCACCGCCATCTGTTTTAGTTACGGCAGTTTATCCGGGAGCGAATGCCGAAACGGTTTTACGTTCGGTAGCACCATCGTTAGAAGAATCAATCAATGGTGTAGAAAACATGACTTATATGAGTTCTACAGCTAGTAATGATGGCTCCTTAGCGATTACTGTTTTCTTCAAGTTAGGTACCAATGCCGACCAGGCAGCGGTAAATGTTCAGAATCGTGTGGCACAAGCGACAAGTCAGTTACCGGCCGAAGTGGTGCAACAAGGTGTAACCACAGCGAAACAACAGAATAGTTTCATTATGGCCATTGGTATGTACACCGAGGATGAGTCGAAATACGACCAGACTTTCGTAGCCAACTATGCGCAGATCAATATTATTCCGGAGATTAAACGTATTTCGGGTGTAGGTTCGGCGGCTATTTTTGGCGGTGTTAAAGATTATTCGATGCGGGTGTGGTTAAATCCAACGCAAATGTCGACATACAAGGTTACGCCGAGCGAAGTGATGCGGGCCATTCAAGACAAAAGTCTGGAAGCTGCGCCAGGTAAGTTTGGCGAGAAGAGTAAGGAAGTTTTCGAGTACGTTATCAAATACAAAGGTAAATTAACCAAACCCGAAGAATATGAAAACATAGCCATACGTGCGAATGCAGATGGTTCCATCCTTCACCTCAAGGATGTGGCGAGGGTAGAACTGGGCGCTTATTCTTACAATAGCATCACTCGTATTAACGGTAAAAAAGCCATTGTAATTGGTATTATCCAGCTGGCGGGTTCAAACTCAAACGATATTCAGGTTGCCATTAATAATTTGATGGAAAAATCGGAGAAAAGTTTTCCGGCAGGTATTAAGAAAAATATTTTTTACAGTACAAAAGTTGCCTTAGACCAATCTATAGAACAAGTACAACACACTTTAATTGAAGCCTTTATTTTGGTGTTTATTGTGGTATTCCTGTTCCTGCAAGATTTCAGGTCGACATTAATTCCGGCAATTGCCGTTCCGGTAGCCATTTTGGGTACGTTTTTCTTTATGCAATTGTTTGGCTTCTCTATAAACTTGCTGACCCTTTTTGCGCTGATTCTCGCCATTGGTATTGTGGTAGATGATGCGATTGTGGTGGTTGAAGCGGTACATGCGAAGATGGAACATAAACACTTGTCACCAAAAGCAGCCACACATGAAGCGATGCACGAAATTACAGGGGCAATTATTTCCATCACTTTGGTTATGGCGGCCGTATTTTTACCTGTTGGTTTTATGGAAGGCTCTACAGGCGTATTCTATCGCCAGTTTGCCTTTACCATGGCTATCGCGATTGTGATTTCAGCAGTAAATGCATTGACCTTAAGTCCGGCATTAGCCGCTTTGTTTTTAAGAGATAATCATTCTGCGCAAGGCGATAAACCCGTAGCTAAACCTAATTTCAAACAAAGGTTTTTTAACGGATTTAACAGCAGCTTTAATGCGCTAACCAACCGTTATGTTGGTGGATTGAAATTCCTGGTTCGCCATAAATGGTTAAGTTTAGGTGGTTTAGCCTTAATTACACTGGTTACGGTTTTCATGGTTAAAACTACTCCGGCAGGCTTTATTCCAACTGAAGACCAGGGTTTTATTGCCATTTCCGTAAACACACCGTCAGGAACTTCTTTAGATGGAACACAAAAAGTAATGACTGAAGCAGAGGCGGTTTTGAGTAAGCTTGATGCATCAAGAGACGTAACCGCGATATCGGGATTCAACTTGTTAACCAACTCAACCAGTCCATCATCAGCTGTAGTTTTCGTATTGTTGAAACCAAATGAAGACAGGGGAGCAGTTAAGAATATTGAGGAGATTATGAACCAGGTACGTGGTAAATTAGGTGCTATTTCCGGAGGTAGTTTCTTCGTGTTCAGTTTCCCAACAGTACCAGGTTTCAGTAATGTTGAAGCTTTGGATATGGTGCTGCAAGATAAAACAGGCGGTAAGCTAGATAAATTCAGCGGTATCTCTCAACAGTTTATTGGCGAGTTAATGAAACGTCCTGAAATTGCTGTAGCCTTCACCAGCTTTAAAGCTGATTATCCACAATTGCAGCTGGATATCAATGATGAAAAAGCCGACCAATTGGGTGTGAATGTGAAAGATATTCTGCAAACCATGCAAACCTATTTTGGTAGTGCACAGGCATCAGATTTTAACCGCTTTGGTAAATATTACCGTGTGGTGGTTCAAGCTGATGTGCAGGACAGGGCAGACCCATCATCAATAGACCGCGTATTTGTAAAAAGCAATCGTGGCGAAATGGTGCCGATTAATACTTTAGTAAAGCTAAGCCGTATATACGGGTCGGAAACGGCATCGAGATATAACCTATTCAATTCGATATCCATCAATGCAATACCGAAACCGGGCTTTAGTTCTGGTCAGGCGATTAAAGCAATTGAAGAGGTGGCAGAAAAACATTTACCATCAGGTTATAGCTATGAATTTTCCGGACAAACCCGTGAGGAGATTTCATCAGGTGGGCAATCTACTGTAATTTTCTTACTGTGTTTAGTATTTATTTACTTCCTTTTATCGGCACAATACGAGAGTTATATACTGCCATTATCGGTTATTTTATCTATACCTGCCGGAATATTCGGTGTATTTGTTGCTATCGGTTTTACAGGCATCCAAAATAATATTTATGTGCAGGTGGCGCTGATTATGCTTATCGGTTTACTGGCGAAGAATGCGATTCTGATTGTAGAATTTGCCGTTCAGCGGAGAAGAAGCGGACAGCCACTGGTCGCCTCAGCATTAGAAGCCGCAAAATCAAGGTTGCGTCCGATTATTATGACTTCACTAGCCTTTATTGTGGGTTTAATCCCAATGATGGGCGCAACAGGTCCGTCGGCGCAAGGTAACCACTCTATCAGCATCGGCGCTGCCGGAGGTATGGTTTCGGGCGTAGTTTTAGGTTTGTTTATCATTCCTGTACTCTTTATCCTGTTCCAGGCCTTACAGGAAAAAATTTCAAGAAAATCTAACGAGGTTGTTTCTCATCACCATGAAGAAAAACCTTTAAATCATGTAGTATATGAAACGGTTTAATATTTTAAGCATCCTGCTCCTTGCATTAATCTGGAGCGGATGTTCAGTTTCTAAAGATTTGGCTCTACCACAAAGTTTAGCGCCAAAAATGTTCAGAAATTCAGCACCAAAAGATTCATCAAGTATTGGCGATTTGCCTTTGAAGAACTTTATTAACGACCTTACCGTACAAAATTTAATCGATACGGCTTTGGTTCACAATTATGATATGCAGATTGCATTGAAAAATATCGATGCCGCAGAAGTGTTGTTTAAACAATCGAAACTGGGTTATTTGCCTGAGTTGAAACTGCAGGTAGCGGCGAGTTCTAGTCGCCCGTCTGATAACAGTTTAAACGGCTTAAGCTTAAATCAATTTACGGGTTCTACACACATTGAAGATTACAATGCTAACTTAGGTGTGTTTTGGGAGGCCGATATCTGGGGTAAAATCCGTAACCAAAAAGCGGGCGCTTTAGCTAGTTTTTTACAAACCGAAGAAGCCCGTAAAGCCGTTCAAACCCGTTTGGTGGCCAATGTTGCCCAAGGTTATTATAATCTGCTGATGCTGGATGCGCAGCTTGAAATCGCTAGGAAAAACTTAAAGCTGAATGATAGTACCTTACGCATTATCAATTTACAATTTGAGGCCGGACAAGTAACTTCATTAGCGATACAACAAGCCGAGGCGCAGCAGTTAAATGCAGCACAGTTAATCCCACGTTTGGAGCAAAATGTTACGCTTCAGGAAAATGCCCTAAGTGTATTGATTGGTACAATGCCAAAGGCGATTAATCGTTCGAGCCGTTTAGATAAAATGGCCATTCCGCTGGATTTAAGTTCGGGTTTTCCATCCGCTTTGCTTAGCCGAAGACCGGATATTAAATCTGCCGAATTAGCGCTCAATATAGCAAATGCTAAGGTTGGCGTAGCGAAAGCAAGTTTATATCCATCACTAGTGATTACAGCAAGCGGTGGCATCAACTCTTTTAAAGCCAGCAACTGGTTTAATGTGCCTGCATCTTTATTTGGTTTAGTTTCGGGTGGGATTACCCAACCCATCTTTCAAAGAGGACAGTTAAAATCTAGTCTAGAACTGGCCAAAATCGATAGAGAAAAAACGGTTATTCAGTTCCGCCAATCCGTTATTAATGCCGTTGGTGAGGTTTCTGATGAATTAACAAAAGTGGAGAAATTGAAAAACCAATATAGCATCGCTGAAAAGAGAGCGCAGACTTTGCAACAGGCATCTAAGAACGCCAGTTTATTATTTAAAAGTGGTATGGCAAATTATTTAGAGGTGATTACTGCACAAGGAAACTTGTTGCAAAGCGAACTGGAGTTAACCGCAATTAAAACTGAGCAGTTAAATGCAGTAGTTGGTTTGTATCGCTCGTTGGGTGGTGGCTGGAACTAGAAGGTTTTTTACCAAATAAGGTATTTGAGGACATTTAAGGTTTTCGCTTTAAATGTCCTTTTTTTATTATTATGCATAATCAGAAGCACCATTTGCAATTTCTCCGTCATCGCGAGGTACGGAGCAACCTTTTATTTAATGCGAGTTCAAGCTTAACAGATTGCTTCAGCTCGCTCAATTCCAGCTTCGCAATGACGGCGTTGTATAATTCTTCAGAAGCACTATTTGCAATTTCTCCGTCATTGCGAGTTACGAAGTAATCTTTTATTTGATGTGAGCTCAAGCTTAATAGATTGCTTCAGCTCGCTCAATTCCAGCTTCGCAATGAAGGCGTTGTATAATTTTTCAGAAGCACTATTTGCGCTTTCCCGTCATCGCGAGGTACGAAGCAATCTTTTATTTAATTCGAGCTCAGACTTAGTAGATTGCTTCAGTTCGCTCAATTTGCGGCTTCGCAATGACGCAGTTGTATAATTTTCAGAAGCACTATTTGCAATTTCTCCGTCATTGTGAGGTACGAAGCAATCTTTCATTTAATACGAGCTCAGACTTAGTAGATTGCTTCAGTTCGCTCAATTTGCGGCTTCGCAATGACGCAGTTGTATAGTTTTTCAGAAGCACATCTGCACTTTCCCGTCATTTCGAGGTACGAAGCAATCTTTTGTTTGATGTGAGCTCAGACTTAATAGATTGCTTCAGCTCGCTCAATTCCGGCTTCGCAATGACGGCCTTGTATAATTCTTTACGGCGCACATCTGCACTTTCCCGTCATTACGAGGTACGAAGCAACCTTTTGTTTGATGTGAGATCAAGCTTAATAGATTGCTTCAGCTCGCTCAATTCCAGCTTCGCAATGACGCAGTTGTATGGTTTTTCAGAAGCACTATTTGCGCTTTCCCGTCATTGCGAGGAGTTACGACGTGGCAATCTTTTATTTAATGCGAGTTCAAGCTTAATAGATTGCTTCAGTTCGCACAATTCCAGCTTCGCAATGACAGCGTTGTATAATTTTTAGAAGCACTATTTGCGCTTTCCCGTCATTGCGAGGTACGAAGCAATCTTTTATTTAATGCGAGTTCAAGCTTAATAGATTACTTCAGCTCGCTCAATTCCAGCTTCGCAATGACGGAGTTGTATCGCCACACAGGTAGAAGATTCGCAGCTTAGATATAAAATTCTAAAAAAAAGACCTCAACTTCTGTAACCATTTCGAATTTACAGCGTCATGTAATTAAACTAAACACATTTAATCTAATCAAAACATGAAACTTAACCTCTTTAGCATTCTTTTCTTATCTCTTTCGATAGGAGTGGCATCTGCTCAAAACAACAAAGTTCCGGTTATTAAAGCCAATTCGTTAAGCGTGAATATTAAAGACGATAATGACCCGGTAAGACAGAATGCCTGGACGATTGTTCCGGCCGAAAAGCTTGATGTTTACAACACTTCAGCCAAAAGAGTAACCTTCTACACGGATAAGGAATCGATTTCTTTTAAAATTGACCCGAAAGTTGGTGAGTATAATTTTATCATTCTTGTGAATGAAAAGGATACTGCAAGGACGCAAATCAAATACGATGCAAAGGCTCCAAGCAGCAGGCCTATTGCTTATCTGGATACGCTGCGCAAGGCCGAGAAATACAATTTAAATGATAAGCGTGAAGTACCGAAATTTTCTTATCAATCGATGGATGATCCTAATCTGATTAAAATCAGAAAAGATTTAAAACTGGACTCTATTGCAGGAAAAGGGACTGAGCTTTCTAAAGTTTTTAACTTATTGCACTGGGTTCATAATTTAGTAAGGCACGATGGGAGCAGCAACAATCCAACGCTTCAAAATGCCATCGACCTGATTAAAGTTTGTAGAGAAGAAAATCGCGGGGTTAACTGCAGGATGTTGGCAACCATTTTAAATGAGTGCTATTTATCACTGGGCATTGCTTCCCGACACATTACCTGTATGCCCAAAGAAACCAAATTTGATGATTGCCATGTAATCAATATGGTTTATATTAAAGATTTGCAGAAATGGATATGGATAGACCCCACTTTTGATGCCTATGTAATGGATGAAAAAGGTACTTTATTAGGGGTACAGGAAGTAAGAGAGCGGTTAATTAAGGCGCAGCCACTTGTGCTGAACGCAGATGCGAACTGGAACCGCACTAATTTGCAAACCAAGGAATATTATCTGCAATATTATATGGCGAAAAACCTATATCGTTTACAGACACCATTAAATAGTGAATACAATTTCGAAACAAGCAAACCAGGTAGAAAAGTAACTTATGTAGAGCTATTGCCATTGGATGGGCTTGTTCAGAGTCCTCAGCAATCCGAAAGCATTAATAAAAATACGGGTGTAACCTTCATTAATTATAAAACCAATAACCCCGGTTTATTCTGGACTAAACCGGAATAGGGAAGGGTTTTTTAGGCGGGATTGGGGGCGGTTTATCGAATGTTTTCTTTTGCCTCATTGGCGGCGGCCTAGTCCTTTTCTCTTGAAAGAAAAGTACCAAACCTGAGCAAAGCGAAAGCATGCCTACCAATAAAAACAACAACAAATAAGGCATAACATCAAGGCTTGCATCTGATGTTGGTTATGCCGCTCGACACTTTAAAAGCGGCAGCGCAAGCCCCGATGAAAAATCGGGAGGATGCGCTGCCTCGTTCAGTGCCGGTTTGAAATTTCTGCACAAGTTTCAACCGCCTAACCTGCCATCATCTGCTATGCCGGAGGGTAGGGTGCAGAAAACCTATACATCCCGCTATTCCCGTTGAAGCGTCTATCCCAATTTTTCTGGAGGGTTGGAGCAATATCTTTTACTTAAGTACAAATGCTGTCAGTCTGAGCGTAGTCAAGACCTTTCTCAATTTTGACACATAAACAATCTGTCCTTCAACTTCGCTCAGGATGACAATTGTTTTTGTTCCCTTTAACTTAATTGCATTGGATGGTTGGGGGATGACTTATTCAACTCCGAGGGGCAAGTGCCGACTATTCGGGAGGTGCCTGCAAGGCTGGTCGTTCAGCCATACTTCCGTCATGCTGAATTTATTTCAGCATCTCTTAGCCCTTCCTGCCTTCATGTTCGCACCATGTTCGGAGCTTGTTCGAAAAAAATAACCGATTCTCGAACAAGCTCCGAATGAGCTCCCTATCAGGTGCAATCAATAAGGTTTAGGGGGGTGGACTTGACGTGGACTAATGGTGGATTAGACGTGGACTTGGGTTGGACTTTAAGCTAAGTGTTTTTGGGAATTTAGTGCAGAATTTTTATATTTAATTATTCATCCCATTAAGTAAACTAAAAATACAAATTTTATGGCAATTACTAATGGAGTACTGAATTTTTCCGGTAAGCTGGGCGATTTTATTTTTTACAAAAGCAATAAACAGAATATTGCGAGGAAAAAACCAGAAACTTACAATCTTTCTGAAAACAGTATAAAAAGTAGTCGCGATTTTGGCGAAGCCAGCCGAAATGCCACCTACATACGTAAAGCTTTTGAACCCCTGGTTCAATTTTACGCAAACAATAATTTTCACAATCGCCTCAATAAACGCGTAGTAGAGGCATTCAAAGGTATTCCGGCGACACATTTAGGACGCAAAAAATTTATTGATGCCAATATTGGCCTACTCGCCGGGTTCGAATTCAATACCTCAACTGCTTTTGACACCTTATTTTTTAGGAATCTACACTGTCTGATTGGAAAGGATGGATTAGTTAAACTTACACTATGGGCTGGTGATTTAAAAAATGTGGTTCAGCCATTAGAGGGTGCAAAGGAAGCGGTATTAGAGGTGATGCTGTTTAATTATGATTTGAACGGCGATGAATATGAGCTTGTTAAGTTTAAAAATTTAAAAATAGACCTTCAAAAACCCATTTTCCCAAGCCGTCAGATAAGTCGTACGATAACTTGTACAGGCGACAAGGCCTTAATTATTGCTATAGGCATTTCCTTTTTCTGGGATAGTGGCCGCTCGGCGAATAAACGTTTCTTCGCGGCTAAAATTAGTCACGCTTTTCATTTGAATAATGGAGCCATCGTAGAATTTCCTGAACCGGAACCAGAAAAGGTTTTAAGTTGTATTGAAGAGGAGGAGGATGGTGACGACTGGGAACTGGTTGATGATGTAAATTGCTGAAAATTTTGATAAAGTTATGGTTTTATTAATCACCAGGTGCTCAGCGAGCCTTACGTTCGAAATGTGTTAAAATAGATATTTAAGATTGTTAAAGAAATTGGTATGTTACGTGAAACCGTAAGGATGATGAATTGGCTTATTGTATATTAGAATTTTAATATTTTTAAACAATAATAATTGTTTATGGGAATAAAACGGCTATATATTCAATCAATTATAACTCTTTTTCCGCTGATTGAATTTTAAAATTAACTTTACACTTCAAGAAATCTTTTAAAATACAATGGCTAAATCGGCAAAAACTGAGCAAGAGGAACCTTTAAAGAAAAAGCTGTGGAAGGCTGCAGAT
>NZ_JAVTSG010000008.1:0-182991 GCF_032678425.1 Pedobacter aquatilis
TCAGTGGCCAGTTTTTAGTCGTCAGTTGACAGTGATTAGTGGCCAGGTTTGACCGATTTAAAGGCTTTCCCGCTGATTTCCGCAGATAAATACCGCAGATTTTAAGGGATTTAACTGCACATTGCCGATAATATTTACCACATGATATGTCTAAAAACATTGAAAAAGTACTCCGTTTTGAATTTCCAGTCTAAAAACCATTAATAATTAACCATCAGGTTGGTGCGGCGACAACAGGATTTGGAGTACCGGCCCAGGTTAAATAAACCCGACCCTAATGGAAAACCCGCAAGTGCAGCGCAGCGAAACGAGGATTTGGAATGGAGGGCGGGACGGACTTTAATAAAGGAGCAGAAATTGCTTTACTAATATTTCAAATTACGCTTTTTACTATCTTTAAGGTATACAAGGACATTTAAGGTACACGCCCTGCTTTTGATAATTGAATATTGCTTATTGAATTTTGAAAATTGGTAATTGAATATTGTGTATTGGTAATTAAAAATTTTAAATTAGTATTGCCCTGTACTTAAAAGCACAAGTGTACAAGCACGGATTGGTTCGATATTATGTTGATCTAATAATTTTTCGAGCTCATAATTTTCGGTACCAGGATTAAAGATTACACGTTTTGGATTGGTATCTATTATGTAATCGTAGTATTGCGGTTGCAAAGCTGGTCCGATGTAAAGGGTTACCGTATCGATATCTGTATGCACTTCGCCTTGTTTTTCAATTGCCACACCGGCGACTTCGCCCCTTTTAATGCCTACATTAACAATTTCGTGGTTAAATCTGGTTAGCATATGCGCAGCTTTATAGGCATAACGTGAAGCATCTGGCGAAGCGCCTATGATTAATGTCTTTTTCATTTTGTTTAAAATTTTGAAAGTAATGCAATTTGACCTGAATGATAGGCGTGGTGCTGAATAAGTCCGTTTAGCAGTTCCATATTGGTAAGATTAGTACCTAATGCTGATTTTTCCACTTCATCATTCCAGTTTGCTTGTTTAATCGTTTCGCAATGGCGAATGAGTTCTTCATTTGCGATTTTAAAGTTGAAAATAATCCGCTCCCAAGCCTGAGCTGATTGCTCTAAAGGCTCAGGCCAATCGCCAATCTGGGGTTCGCCTGCAACATTGCCTAGAAGACGTGATGTTACTTCTTCTGTCCACGCGGTTAAATGCAACGCAATTTCTGCAATTGAATGTGCATTTGGAATAAAATGGGTAAATGCGTTTTCGGGCTTCACGTTGTTGAGCGTTTGCATGACATGATTACCGTGCCAGGCATCTCCATTAAAGGCTTTCTGTATTTCGCTGGTTATATTAAACATCCTTTAAGAACAAGCCAAAATATATAATGTTTGCTATTTTACATTCAGGATAGCATTTGCACAGTTTATGCCATCAATTGCAGCCGATACAATTCCGCCTGCATAGCCTGCCCCCTCTGCACAAGGATATAAACCTTTTATTTGCGGGTGCTGATAGGTTTCTTTATCGCGAGGGATACGAACCGGAGATGAGGTACGACTCTCTACTCCTACCAAAATTGCTTCGTTTGTGTAATAGCCTTTTATCTTTTTTCCGAATAATGGAAGTGATGATTTTAAACTATCCGATACAAAGGCGGGCAGTATATTATCGAGCATTACACTTTTTGTTCCGGGTAAATATGAATTTTTAGGCAAATCAATGGATAGCTTATTGTTTACGAAATCCATCATCCGCTGTGCTGGCGCCACTAAATTACCGCCACCAGCTTCAAAAGCGAGTTTTTCTATCTCTGATTGAAAATTTAACATCCGCAGCGGGTCGTAACCTTGAACATCATTTAGCGTAACTTGTACTACGGTACCTGAATTGGCATATGGGTTATTTCTTTTAGATGGCGACCAACCGTTTACTACGATTTCGTTTTCGCCAGTTGCGCATGGTGCAATAATGCCTCCAGGACACATACAGAAAGAGAATACGCCACGGGCGCCTACTTGCTCTACCAAACTGTAATATGCTGGTGGTAAAAACTCAGAACGGGTATCGCAATGGTACTGTGCTGAATCGATAATTTGTTGTGGATGCTCTATCCGAACACCCAATGCGAATGGCTTTGCTTCGATTAGGATGTTTTTGCTGTGCAATAATTCATACACATCTCTGGCCGAGTGTCCGGTTGCGAGTATTATATTATCTGCAAATAATTTATCTTCAAAATTGATTTCAATACCTTTAATTTGTCCAAATTCGATAATAATATCGGTCATTTGGCTATCAAACATCACCTCACCACCAGCATTTAATATGGTTTCTTTTATGGATGTAATAATATGAGGCAACTTATTGGTTCCGATGTGCGGCCGGGCATCAATGATAATGTCCTTTTCGGCACCATGGTCTACAAAAACCTGAAGTACTTTATTGATATCGCCCCTTTTATTGGAACGTGTATATAATTTACCATCAGAATAAGTTCCTGCACCACCTTCGCCATAGCAATAATTCGATTCGGTATTTACTAGACCTTGTTTATTGATTGCAGCTAAATCTCTCCTTCGTTGCTTAACATCTTTACCCCTCTCGATAATGATTGGCTTTAAACCGTTCTCGATGCATTGTAAAGCGGCAAATAACCCGGCGGGACCAGCGCCAATAATTAAAACAGGCTTCGCATTACTGACATTTTGATAGTTTACGGTATAAATTTCTACCTGTGGATTTTCATCAATATAAACTTTTACCTGCAGACGAAAAATAACTTTTCGGGAACGGGCATCGATTGACCTTTTCAGAATCTCGAAGCCTTTTATACGCTTTTGTGGTATTTTTAAAGCCTCCTCGAGTTTTTGATTAATGGTTTCGATTTGCTCTACCTGGTGCGGGAGCAATGTAATCTCGATATCTTTTTGCATACAAGTTGTCAGGTTTTTATCCCGAATTGTAACAAAGGTACAGATTTTGTAATCTTATTTGTAAATTGAAGAAAATTCGATTGAATCAAAACACAAAAACCATAAAAATGAAAAGATTAGTATTTGGAATTTTAGCTGCTGTTATTGCAGTTAGCACGTTAAGTTCATGCGGTTACAACAGCATGGTTAAGCTTGATGAAAATGTAAAATCTAAATGGGGAACTGTTCAAACCCAATACCAAAGAAGAGCAGATTTAATTCCGAATTTAGTAAGTACAGTTAAAGGTGCAGCAAAATTTGAGCAAGGTACTTTAACTGCGGTTGTAGAAGCTCGTGCAAAAGCAACACAAATGACTGTTAATGCGGATGATTTGACACCTGAAAACATTCAGAAATATCAGGCTGCACAAGGTCAGTTAAGCCAGGCTTTAGGAAAATTACTTTCTATTACGGAGGCATATCCTGAATTAAGGGCTACACAACAGTTCAGTGATTTATCTGCGCAGTTAGAAAGCACCGAAAATAGGATTACTGTTGCCCGTAAAGATTTTAACGATGCCGTACAAGAGTACAACGGTAAAGTACGATCTTTCCCTAATAATTTAACTGCAGGTATGTTTGGGTTTAAGGCTAAAGGCTACTTCGAAGCAGATGCAACCGCTAAAGACGCACCTAAAGTAGAGTTCTAAAATTCTGTAAATACATTTAAGGGTAATGGGTGTTTATTTCATAAATATCTGTTACCCTTTTTAATTAAACCTAAAATAAAATCATGTCGTTATTTTCTGATATTGAACAAGATAGAATTGCACATGCAATTGCTGAGGCCGAAAAAGCTACATCAGGAGAAATTAGAATTGCCATAGATAAACATTGTGAAGGTGATGTTTATGAAAAAGCTGTAGACTATTTTACCAAGCTAGATATGGACAAAACCGCACAGCATAATGGTGTTTTAATTTATCTGGCTCATGCCGATCATAAATTTGCCATTGTTGGCGATAGCGGAATTAATCGAGTTGTACCTGCTAATTTCTGGGAAACGACTAAAATTGCCATGCGTGCACATTTTGCCAATGGAAACCTTGCTGATGGAATAATTGCCGGTATAGCCTTAGCAGGAGAAAAATTAGCATTATTTTTCCCTTACCAAACGGGCGATATTAATGAATTGCCTAATGATATTATTTACATCGATAAACAAGAAAACATATAAGTGATGAAAAAAATATTCCTATTATCTGTTTTCAGTTTATTGTGCTTGTTTGCATTTGCACAGGATTTTCCGGCAAAGCCGAATACGCTCGTAAATGATTACGCTGGTGTTTTATCTGCCGAACAAAAAGATAATTTAGAAAGAAAGCTGGTCGCCTTCGATGATTCTTCTTCTACACAAATTGCCGTTGCGGTTTTAAAATCAGTTGGTGATTATGATATTAATGAGTATGCAGTAGAATTAGGCAGAAAATGGGGCGTTGGGCAAAGCGGTAAAAACAACGGAATAATGATTGTTGTTGCTGTTGGCGACAGAAAAATTTCTATCCAAACCGGCTATGGCGTTGAAGGTGCCTTACCAGATATTTATGCAAAGCGAATTATCGACAACGATATTAAACCAAATTTCAGAAATGGCAATTATTATGCAGGCCTTGATGAAGCAACAACTTCAATTATAAAATATACCCGGGGAGAATATAAAAATGATAAACCTAAAGCATCAAAAGGTGGAGGTACTGGTAGCATTGCCATTATAATTATTATTGTAGTCGTAATCATAATCATTATGCGAAAAGGTGGTGGCGGCAATGGTGGCGAAATCATCGGAAGTCGTGGTGCTTCAAATGCCTTATTTTGGGCGATGCTTTTTGGTGGTAGCGGTCGTGGCGGAGGCGGTAGCGGCTGGGGCGGCGGAAGTTCATCCGGTGGTGGTGGATTTGGCGGTTTCGGCGGAGGAAGCTTCGGAGGCGGTGGCTCTAGTGGAAGCTGGTAGGGCTGAATTACGATTTTAGATTGACGAATTACGATTTGGCTAACTGAGGATTGTTATTTGGTAATTGGTCTTCGACTCCGCTCAGACTAACAACTGAATTACGATTTTAAATTGACGAATTACGATTTGCTTAACTGTAACTGGTCTTCGACTCCGCTCAGACTGACAACTATCTCTAAATGACTAATGAACTAAAAAATGTATAGGAAAGATTTAATTACGGCAGAAATTCAGAAGCTGGCTGAGGTTTTGGCTAAAATAATGGGGCTTAAACTAGAGGGTAAGTTTGCAGAGGCACAAAGTATTTTTGATGAAACTATTGCAAATGCTTTTCATTTACCGAAAGCTATTTTAGAAAGTCAAGATTTGGATGGGTTTAACAATTGGTTAGCAGAAAGTGAATTGCCAGCAGAGAAATTAGATTCGCTCAGCGAATTTTTATATTATGAATTAGGAATAAGTCCTGAGCGCAATAAACTCATCGCTCCAAAACTTAACCTCATCTATAAATTATTATCAGATAAACACAAAATTGTTCATTTGGTTAATTTTCATCGTCAGAATAATATTCAACAATATATTTAATTTACGATTTTAGATTTACGATTTTATGATAGAAATTGAGAAGTGGAGTAAAATTGCCTCGAAATATTTAGTTCGGGAGAAATGGGCAACATTAAGGGTTGATACCTGCGAGTTACAAACCGGCGTTGTTAAGGATGATTATTACGTTTTAGAATATCCGAATTGGGTAAATGCAATTGCACTAAATGAGGAAGGGAAGGTAATTATGGTTCGCCAATATCGCCATGCGGCAGATATTATTTCACTGGAAATTCCAGGTGGTGTTATTGATGGAGATGAAGAACCTGAAACGGCGATTAAAAGAGAATTGCTTGAAGAAACCGGCTACAGTTTTAAGACTTGTAAATACATTGCAGAGCTTTATCCAAATCCGGCAACATCTACCAATAAAACCTTTACTTATTTTTTAACAGGAGGTACTAAAACTCATGAACAGCATTTAGATGAGCATGAAATTTTAAATGTTGAAGAATATACCGTGGAGGAAGTAAAGCAATTACTAAGTGAAAATAAAATTGCGCAGGCTTTGCATGTTGCGGCCTTGCATTATGGTTTGGCAGAAATTGAAAAGTTACAAACTACATTATAATTTGCAAAGATTGCTTCGTGCCTCGCAATGACGGTAGATTGAAAATAAGCGCATAAAAAAAGCTGAGCAAGTTGCTCAGCTTTTTTTATGCGCTTATCATGATTAGCTCATTTTTAATTTCTTTTGAATATCGTGAACGTAGGCTTTAAATTTCTTATCTGTATCGATTAAATCTTCTACCGTTTGGCAGGCATAGATTACGGTACTGTGATCGCGACCACCAAAGAAAGCACCAATTGTTTTTAGTGATGATTTTGTATGGCTTTTTGATAAATACATTGAAATCTGACGAGCCTGTACAATTTCGCGTTTACGGGTTTGCGATTTAACCATATCAACCGGAACCTCAAAGTATTCGCAAACCAATTTCTGGATGTATTCCATCGAAATCTCTTTTGAAGTATTCTTGATGAAATTCTTCAACATTTGCTTTGCCAGATTTAAATCAATTTCCTTTTTGTTCAAGGTAGCTTGAGCAAGTAATGAAACCATTGCGCCTTCCAGTTCACGTACATTATTATCAATGTTGTGCGCAACGTACTCTACAACCTCACCTGGTAATTCAATACCATCAGCATACATTTTCTTTCTTAAGATGGCAATACGGGTTTCTAAATCCGGAATTTGTAAATCAGCAGATAAGCCCCATTTAAAACGGCTCAATAAACGTTCCTCTAAACCTGCCAAGTCTTTTGGTGCTTTATCAGAAGTTAAAATAACCTGTTTACCCGATTGATGTAAATGATTAAAGATGTGAAAGAAAATATCCTGTGTTTTCTCTTTACCTGCAAAGTTGTGTACATCATCCATAATGATAACATCCATTGCCTGATAAAAGTTAACGAAATCATTAATGGTATTATTCTTTAATGAATCTACAAACTGTTGGCAAAATTTCTCGCAGCTTACATAAATAACAAGTTTATCTGGCATGCTGCGTTTAATCTCATTACCTATTGCTTGCGCTAAGTGCGTTTTTCCTAAACCTACGCCACCATAAATCATCAAAGGATTAAATGATGTACCTCCAGGTTTCGCTGCAACTGCATAACCTGCAGAACGAGCTAAACGGTTGCAATCTCCTTCAATATAATTTTCGAAAGTATAATTTGAGTTTAATTGAGGATCGACATTTAACTTTTTTAAACCCGGAATAATAAAAGGGTTTTTAATGTCTTTGTTTATCGATACCGGAATTGGCATTGATTGTACTTTTGCTTCTGCCCCATTTCCGTTTGAGGGCATATTTGTTGTGTAAGGACTTCCGCTATTAGAAGACTTGTCTACAACGATATTATATTCTAACCTACCATCTTCCCCGAGCTGTTTTTTAACAGTCTTTCGGAGTAAGCCTACGTAGTGTTCTTCAAGCCATTCGTAAAAGAACAAACTTGGCACCTGTATGGTTAAAACCTTACCTTCCAATTTAAGGGCTGTTATAGGCTCGAACCAAGTTTTAAAACTTTGGTTCGGGATATTATCCTTAATAATTTGAAGACAGTTCTTCCACACTTCTGTACAAGTTTTTTCCATTGCGATTTCTATAATTTATTGGTTTACAGTTCCGATTCGAATTTACGGGGTGGTCCGTTTCGGGACTACGAATATTGAGAAAATTATCAACATTTGAAACAAAAATTTCAATTATTTTGTAACGTATTCATAAGCAGCTAGCTAACCTCCTTAACCTAAATTTTTAATGTGGATAACTATTTGTTAACATAGGTTTTCCACACTCAAAATCGATTTACAGGCTATTTTACCCAATTATTCGAATCAGCATCGGAAAAGCAAATTCTAAGCCATAATCTGATAATTTATTAAATATTTAATCCAAAAACAACTAAAACTACTGATTATCAAACCTGTAATTAAAAACATGAAAAACAGTAATGTGCTATGCAAAATTTGCCAGAAAAATACTGTAGTCATATTTACCCCATTTGGGCAATTTGGATGCAAAATTTCAGGTATGAACTTCTCAAATTCTAATATTCACCAAAGGTTCTACGAAGCACATCGGCAATTTCGCCCAGTGTTGCATATTCTTCAACGGCCACAATAATAAATGGCATCAAATTTTGAGTTCCATTAGCAGCTTCTTCCAGGTTATTTAACGCCTGTTCAACTGCTTTGTTATCTCTGGAGGTTTTCAATTTGGTCAATTTTTCGGATTGAAGCTTTCTAATCGAATCATCAATATTAAAAACTTCTGTTAAACCTTCCTCCTCCTGGATGAATTTATTTACGCCAACAGAGATTCGTTCCCCATTTTCAATTTCTTTTTGATATTGATATGAAGCACCCGCAATTTCATTTTGCATGTAGTCGCTTTCTATGGCATTAACAGAGCCGCCCATTGCATCAATCTTATCGATGTACTTCCAGGCGGCCGCTTCTACTTCATCGGTTAAATTTTCGACAAAGAAAGAACCAGCTAAAGGGTCGACCGTGTCGGTTACACCACTTTCAAAACCAATTATTTGTTGCGTTCGCAAAGCGATTTTTGCCGCAGCCTCTGTTGGGAGCGATAATGCTTCATCATAACCGTTTGTATGTAACGACTGTGTACCGCCCAAAACCGCAGCCATTGCCTGATTTGTAACTCTGATTACATTGTTAAGCGGCTGCTGTGCGGTTAAAGTAGAACCACCGGTTTGGGTATGAAAACGCAGCATTTGTGCCTTCTCATCAGTTGCACCTAGTTCTTTTGTTATTTTCGCCCACATTCTTCTGGCGGCTCTGAATTTGGCTATTTCTTCAAAAAAATTGTTGTGGCAGTTAAAAAAGAACGATAATCTTTTGGCAAAAACATTAATATCTAAACCTTTATCAATTGCCGCCTTGAGGTAGGTTTTGCCGTTAGCCAAAGTAAAGGCCAATTCCTGCACAGCTGATGAGCCTGCTTCCCTTATGTGATAACCTGATATGGAGATGGTATTCCATTTTGGCACTTCGCTGCTACAAAACTCAAAAATATCGGTTATCAATCGCATAGAAGGTTTCGGCGGATATATATAGGTTCCGCGGGCAGCGTATTCTTTTAATATGTCGTTTTGAATCGTTCCAGAAATTTGTTTTAAATCTGCACCCTGTTTCTTTGCCAAAGCGATATACATGGCTAATAAAATAGAAGCTGTGGCATTTATAGTCATGGATGTTGTGATGTCTTTCAACTCAATGCCATCAAACAGAATTTCGATATCTTTTAACGAATCGATTGCCACACCAACCTTGCCTACTTCACCCTCAGCCATTTCATGATCGGAATCGTAACCAATTTGCGTGGGCAAATCAAAGGCAACCGATAAACCTGTTGTGCCTTGCTTTAATAAATAATGATATCTTTTGTTAGATTCCTCCGCAGTTGAAAAACCAGCGTATTGCCTCATCGTCCACAACCGACCACGATACATATCCTTTTGAATCCCTCGTGTAAAAGGAAATTCACCAGGCTTTTCTTCAATCGGTTTAGCAGAAGTGTAGAGTTCCTTTATCTCGATGCCCGATGTTGTGGTATGTTTTTTATCGCTCATATTTGGTTGATTGGTTTTTTCGTTGTTTGGATTTTTGGTCGTCCGGCTATTGGTTTATTAGCTGTTTCGTTCCGGTTCCTGGTTTATTGGTTATTGAGTTTTTTACATAACAACTAAACCCCTAACCAAACAACTAATCACCTAACCAACCAAACAACTAACTAAAACAGTTGCTGTATATCTTTTTTAATCAATTCAATCGTTAAATCGTAAGGATTTTCATCAATTGTAGCCATGTGTTGGAGAATTGCTTTGCTTAAATCTATTCCATTTGAATCAGCGGGCAAACCCTGTACAGCATTGTTGATCATTCCAAGCGTGTCGTCTTTTAATTTACGTACCACATTCCAAGTTGTAGTGTTAACATATAATTGTTGGGTAATGTTATGCTGATATTCAGATCGGATTTCATTTAAAACTCCTGCTTGTAATGTAGCAATATCGATTCCCTGCTGATGCAAGCGCACCAATAAATTTGCGGGATTAATTCTATCAATGAAAATTATCAAACGTTCGTGCGCCTGTAATCTTAATGGCAAAAGCTGTGCTCTGCTTTCCTTATTCAATTCGATAGTTTTTAGGTTAAAAAACCGTTGAATATCATTTCTAACTAAATAATAAATGGCAAATAAAGCTAAAGCAATCCCTACAAATAAGGTAATAACATCTATAATGATTTGTTGTGCAGTCATATCTATTGTTTAAATACGGTAATATTACTCATCCGTTAAAAGCAAAAATGTACATTATTATTTATATTTGTAAAAGATAAAATTTAAATAACATGAGTACTACAGTTGATACAGCATTTGCACCGGTTTCTTTTTCTGAAGGAGCAACTAAAGAGTTATTAAAATTAAGAGATCAGCAAGAGATAAGTGAAGATTACGGTTTACGCGTTGGTGTTGAAGGCGGTGGCTGCGCAGGCATGAACTATGTTTTAGGTTTTGACCAGAAAAAAGATGGCGACCAGGAGTTTCTTATCGAAGGCATTAAAGTTTACATGAACAAAGCACATCAAATGTACTTAATGGGCATGATGATTGACTGGCAAGACGGTTTGAACTCAAGAGGTTTTACCTTTGTAAATCCAAATGCAACCAGCACTTGTGGTTGCGGAACAAGTTTTTCGGCATAAAGAAAATAATATTGTAACATATTGCACAGTCCCTTTGTCTAAACATCGGGACTTTTTTATTTTTATAGATATTTGTCTGCCACTATTAATTGTAAAACTCCAACAAACTAAATGAATTACAGGGAAAATATCAGGCTCGCACTGCAATCAATCAAAAGTAATCGATTACGTACAATGCTTACCGCATTAATTATTGCTATTGGCTTGAGTGCTTTAGTTGGTATTTTAACCACTTTAGATGCGGTAAAAGCGAGCATGACCAGCGCTTTCAGTAGCATGGGTGCTAATTCATTTACCATTCGTAACCGGGGTACAGGTATTAGAATTGGCGGACAAGGAAAAAGACCAAAACCATTCAAAGCGATTAGATACGAAGATGCAGTTAAGTTTAAGGATAGTTTAAATACACCGGCAACTGTAGCGGTTAGTGTATTTGCTAGTGGCGGCTCTACCGTAAAAAACGGCAGTTTAAAAACCAATCCAAATATTAATGTTCAAGGTATTGATGAGAATGGTTTAGCGGCACAAGGCTTGGGCTTATCTAACGGAAGAAATTTTAGCAAATCGGAAGTTCAACTGGGTAGCAATGTTTGTATTGTTGGTAGCGAGGTTGTGGATAAATTATTTAAAGATACCGAGCCAACTGATAAAATGATAAACGTTGGAAACAACCGTTTTAAAATTATTGGCGTTTTGGCAGCTAAAGGTTCGAGTATGGGTTTTAGCGGAGATAGAGCCGTTTATGTTCCTTTGCTAAAGGCCAAACAAATTAATTCTAATGCAAATCCATCTTACACCATTACCGTGATGGTGCCAACGAACGATATGCAGGAAGCCGTAATTGGAGAATCGACCTCGTTATTCAGAAATATCCGTAAGGTAAAAGTTAACGATCCGAACAATTTTGAAATCACTAAAAGTGATGCGATTGCTCAAACACTATTCGAAAACTTAGCTTTTGTGGCGATTGGTGGTGTTGCGATAGGAATTATTACGTTAATCGGTGCCTCAATCGGATTAATGAACATTATGTTGGTATCGGTAACAGAAAGAACAAGGGAAATTGGCATACGTAAAGCCATTGGTGCAAACCCAAAAGTTATTCGTCGCCAATTTTTAATTGAAGCTGTTGTTATCTGTTTAATGGGCGGAACTTTCGGCATATTTTTAGGAATCGTTATCGGCAACCTGATTTCGCTCGCGATGGGTGGCTCATTTATAATTCCGTGGGTATTTATTTTCGGTGGCTTTGTTATCTGCGTTGGAGTTGGAATAATGTCTGGCTATTATCCGGCTAAAAAAGCATCGAGATTAGACCCTGTAGAAGCGTTGAGATACGAGTAAAAAATATCTAAACTGTGCTGTTAAGCAATTGATGTTGTGTGATTAGAGTATTCATCCCGTTGGTTAACAATGAATTTTCTAAAGCAGCGGCATGTTTTAAATGATGCATATCACTGCCAATAAAATCAACCAAATGATGCTCGACCATTTCATCAGCAATTTTCTTCGCACCGGTTCCATAATAGCCAGTTAATGCAATAGAATTTAATTGCAGTAAACATCCAGCCGCTTTTATTTTGTGAAAATTCTCGATAGAAGCGTAATAGTATGGATACCTTTCGGGGTGAGCAAGAACAGGCGTATAACCAGAATCTTGAATCAGCTTTATAAATTCGAAAAGGTTTTGCGGTAGGTTTATGTAAGACAATTCGAACAAAACATATTGCGCACCAAAAGTTAAAACTTGTTTTTGCTTTATCTTCTTTTCCAACGTTTCATCAAGATAATATTCTGCAGCAGCATCAACTTCTAAATCAATTCCGGCATCAATCAAGCCTTTTCTTAATATATCCAGTCCCCGGTTAATCGTATCGGGTGTATTACGGAAATAATCGGCCATTACGTGCGGCGTAGCAATCAATTTTTTAAAACCTAATGCCTTAAATTTTTGAGCCAGTAATATAGAATCTTTCAAATTTTGTGCACCATCATCAATACCAGGAATAATATGCGAATGCATATCGGTACCGATTGTAGAAAAGTTAAAATCGGGGGTTACTTTTTTTTTCTTGAATAGTCCAAACATTTTAAGCTATGCGATAATTTAAACTTCTGTTGGCAAATCAGAAGATTCTGCAATTGCTGCTAATTTAGATGAATAGATTTTACTGAGCAATTGATTTAGGTTTTCCGTTAAATCGAACTGTATATCTTCGTGAAGTTTTTTGAATTTATTTACGGTAACCTGTACTGTTTTGATGTAAAAACTTGAAAACAGGATTCCAAAATCGCGATAGCCAAAAAAAGACTTTTTGTACTCTAAAGGAATAACACTAAGTACAAATATTTTCAGCTCTACCTCGCCAACGTTATCCTTGGTAACTTTATAGAAATGATTTACGAGCGTAATCATCTTCCTAACTTTTGCCAAGGCTTCTTTAGCATTTAACTTTTTAAGCTCTGCAAGTTGGTCTTCAATTGTATTCTTAATAATTTCTTTGCGCTCTTCTAAATCGGTTTCATCTTCCAATAATTTATAATGGAGATGTTCGGTAAGCACTTTATCTTTTGCGATTAATCGCAATAACAATTTATCCTTTTCTTTATTGGGTAAATCCGTTATTGCGATTTTTAAGTCTTTGTGCTCGGCAAGCTTCATTTAAAAAGGATTTGCCTTAATGTATTTTTCCCACTCCCAGGCAGAACGCATCATTTCATTCAAATCAAGTTCAGCTGTCCATTTCAAAACCTCTTTTGATTTAGTAACATCGCCATAAACTTGTTCAATATCACCGCCGCGTCTTGGTCCGATTTGGTAATTTAGCTTTTCTCCGGTAGAGCTTTCAAAAGCGGTAATGATTTCTAAAACTGAAGAACCTTTTCCTGTGCCTAAATTAAATACTTCATAGTTACTTTCGGCTGCTCCGGATTCCAAGCGTTTTACAGCTGCAACATGGGCTTTCGCTAAATCTACAACGTGAATATAATCGCGAATTGCGCTGCCATCAGGTGTATTGTAATCATCGCCATGAACCGTGATTGGACCACGTTTGCCAATTGCAGATTGCGTTATAAATGGAACTAAATTAGCTGGGACACCATTTGGTAACTCGCCAATTAATGCCGTTTTATGCGCACCTACAGGGTTAAAGTAACGCAAAGCGACAACATTTAGTTCTGGAGATACAGCAGCGGTTTCTACTAGAATTTCTTCGGCAATTTGTTTTGTGTTGCCATAAGGCGATTCTGCTTTTTTAACTTCAGCAGATTCGGTTACAGGCAAATTATCCGGTTGACCGTAAACGGTACAAGATGAAGAGAAAACAAAATTAGTTTTACCGAAAGCATTCAATAGATTAATTAAGCTAAAAAAATTGTTGCGGTAGTATTTTAATGGATTTTGAACAGATTCACCTACTGCCTTTGAAGCTGCAAAGTGAATAATTCCTGAAATATCTGAATGCTCAGTTGCGAAAGCTTTAACCTTTGCTTCATCACATAAATCAAATTGATAAAATTCAGGTTTTAAGCCTATAATTTTTTCAACCTGATCTAAAATTTTAATATCAGAATTTGAAAGATCATCAACAATCACTACTTCAAAACCTGCGTTATGCAGTTCAACAACCGTATGAGAACCAATATAGCCAGTACCTCCGGTAACTAAAATTTTAGACATTATTATCGATTATATTTTTGGAAATCTTTGTGTTCAATTTTTGCCAAAGCTTCTTCTGGCAACGATTTAAAGTATTCGTATGTAATTTTTAATCCTTCTGCCCTGCCAACTTTTGGCTCCCAATTAAGTAAAGCTTTAGCTTTTGTAATGTCTGGTCTGCGTTGTTTAGGATCATCCTGTGGCAATTCCTTATAAACAATCTTTTGTGATGTTCCGGTTAACTTAATGATTTCTTCGCAGAATTGTTTGATGGTGATTTCATCAGGATTACCAATGTTTACCGGCTGAGCGTAATCACTCATCAATAAACGGTGTATGCCTTCAATCAAATCATCCACATAACAAAAAGAACGGGTTTGGCTACCATCTCCGAAAACAGTTAAATCTTCTCCCCTTAAAGCCTGACCGATGAATGCAGGTAAAACCCTTCCATCGTTTAGTCGCATTCTTGGACCATACGTATTAAAAATTCTTACGATTCGGGTTTCAACACCGTGAAAAGTGTGGTAAGCCATTGTTATCGCTTCCTGAAAACGTTTAGCTTCATCGTAAACGCCTCTTGGTCCTACCGGATTTACATTACCCCAATATTCCTCTGGTTGCGGGTTAACGCTTGGATCGCCGTACACTTCAGAAGTTGATGCGATTAACATTCTTGCACCTTTAGCTCTTGCCAAACCTAAAAGATTGTGCGTACCCAAAGAACCAACTTTTAAGGTTTGTATAGGAATTTTTAAATAATCTATCGGACTTGCCGGCGATGCAAAATGAAGTATGTAATCTAACGCTCCTGGAATATGAACAAACTTTGAAACATCGTGATTATAAAATTCGAAGTTCTCCAAATGGAAAAGGTGCTCGATATTTGATAAATCGCCTGTAATCAGATTATCCATCCCAATAACGTGATAACCTTCTTTTATAAAACGATCGCAAAGGTGCGAACCTAAAAAGCCTGCTGCTCCGGTAATTAATATTCTTTTTGTGCTCATCTTAATCTATCAATTTACGGCCAATACTGTTATAATAATAACCTAAATCAATCATTTTTTCCAAATCATATAGGTTGCGTCCATCAAAAATTACTTTGTTTTTTAATGTCGATTCCATAGTTTCGAAATCTGGATTTCTGAATACCGACCATTCTGTAGCGATTAATAGTGCATCTGCACTTTCAAGTGCCTCATATTGATTGGTTGCATAATTTACCTTATCGCCAATTAAATTTCTAACATTTTCAATTCCCTCCGGATCGAAAACTGTAACTGTAGCACCATTTTTAACCAGGGCATCAATGATATACAAAGCTGGTGCTTCGCGGATATCATCCGTTTCTGGCTTAAAAGCTAAACCCCAAAGCGCAAAATGTTTGCCCTGGATATCGTTTTTATAATATTTTAAAATCTTATCAACCAAAATAGTTTTTTGGCGTTCGTTAACTTCCATTACCGATTTCAGGATTTGGAAATCGTACACGTTTTCATCAGCTGCCTTAACCAGTGCCTGTACATCCTTCGGGAAACAAGAACCGCCGTAACCGATACCTGGAAATAAGAAACGTTTTCCAATTCTATCATCAGAACCAATTCCTTTTCTTACCGCATCAACATCAGCACCAACTAATTCGCAAAGATTTGCAATTTCGTTCATGAAAGTAATTTTTGTTGCCAAAAATGAATTTGCTGCATATTTTGTTAATTCTGATGAACGCTCATCCATAAACAAAATCGGGTTTCCCTGACGCACATAAGGACCATAAAGTTCGGTCATTAATTTTTTAGCACGTTCGCTTTTAGTACCCAATACAACACGATCAGGTTTCATAAAGTCCTCAACCGCTACACCTTCACGTAAAAATTCAGGGTTAGAAACCACATCAACTTCTACAGTTGTATTTTCAACAAATACGGCTCTAACTTTATCAGCTGTACCAACCGGAACAGTAGATTTATTAACGATGATTTTATAATCTTTAATAATTTTAGAGATATCTTTTGCAGCGCCTAAAATATAAGAAAGATCTGCTGCACCATCTCCGCCCGGAGGCGTTGGTAAAGCCATGAAAATAATTTGCGCTTCCTCAATAGCTTCTGCCAAGTTTGTTGTAAAATGCAACCTGCCTTGTTCTATATTTCTATGAAAAAGAAGGTCTAACCCAGGTTCGTAAATTGGAACCTGACCCTCTTGCATTTTCTTAACTTTGGCTTCATTTATGTCTACACAGATAACGTTATTTCCTGTTTCTGCTAAACATGTTCCGGTAACCAGACCTACATATCCTGTACCTACTACAGCTATTTTCATATTATATTTATAGGGAATTTAAGTAATTTCGTTTTATCTTGGCACGAAGATAATAAAATCCAACAAATGCTTTTACTTTATATATTAGGAATTAGAATTTATAGCTTATTAATTTGGATTTTTTCATTTTTCAATCAAAAAGCAACGTTATTTATTACTGGTAGAAAACACATTTTCAGCGAGATAGCTAAAAAAGTAAATCCTGATGATGAAAATATCTGGTTCCATTTTGCGTCATTAGGCGAATTTGAACAAGGTCGTCCGGTTCTTGAAAAAATAAAGGCGTTAAGCCCACAAAAGAAAATAATTATCACATTTTTCTCTCCTTCTGGATACGAGATTAGAAAAAATTATGCCCTTGCTGATGCAATTTTTTATTTACCTATTGATACTAAATCAAATGCCAAAAAATTTGTTGAATTGGTAAAACCCGAAATGGCGATTTTTACGAAATATGAATTTTGGTATTTCTATTTTGCTGAGTTAAAGAAGAACAACATTCCGCTTTATTTAATCTCCGGAATTTTTAGGCCAAACCAGATTTTCTTTAAAAACTACGGTGGATTTTATCGCAGTATTTTAAAATCGGTAACACATTTTTTCGTTCAGAATAAAGAAAGTAAAAATCTTTTAAACTCAATTCGTATCGATGCAACAACAATTAGTGGCGATACCAGGTTTGATAGAGTATTTGAAAATGCAGCTCAACCTAAGCAATTACCAATCATTAAACAGTTTTGCGAAAATGCAAAAACAATAGTGTGTGGGAGTACATGGCCTGAAGATGAAAATCTTATTGCCGATCTAGCCACCAAATATCAAGATTGGAAATTTATCATTGCACCGCATGAAGTAGATGAAAATCATATTCAAAATATTGAGCAACTGTTTGAGCATTCTATTCGTTTCTCACAATTGGAAAATGCTGCTTCACCAAAATCAAATATTTTAATCATTGATAACATTGGCATGCTTTCCTCACTGTATCAATATGGAAAATTAGCCTACATTGGTGGAGGATTTGGCGCCGGCATCCATAACACATTGGAAGCCGCAGCCTTTGGGCTTCCGGTAATTTTTGGCCCAAAATATGATAAATTCCAAGAGGCTAAAGATTTAATTGAAATTGATGCAGCAAAAAGCATCTCTACAAAAGAAGAGCTAATTGCTGCATTTGAATATTTTAATGGGAATGAAAAATCAGCGGCAGCTGCTAAAAATTATGTTTTAGAAAGTAAAGGTGCTACTGAAATTATTTTGGAAAAGATTTTGCAATCTTAATTTACCATCCCAGCTAAAGCCTCAATAAACTTCGGATTATCGTTTAAACTTTCTACAAGCTGAACATGCTCTCCGCCCAATTCTTTAAATTCTTCGTGATACTCAACCGTAATCTCGTAAAGTGTTTCTAAGCAATCGGCAACAAACGCAGGACTAAACACCAATAATCTTTTCTTGCCTTCGGCCGCTAATTTCTTTAAAATATCTGTTGTATACGGCTGCACCCAAGGCTCTTTTCCTAATCTTGATTGAAAGCAAACCGTATAATTTTCTTTAGATAAACCTAGTTTGTTCGCGATTAGTCTTGCCGTATCATGCCCTTGTGCTGAATAGCAAAATTTGTTTGTCTCGTTTAAGGTTTGGCAGCAATCTGCACTTTTTAAGCAATAACTTCCGGTATGGTCGCATTTCAAAAGTTGTCTTTCTGGCAAACCATGAAAGCTGAATAAAATATGATCGAAAGTTTCAGGCTTGTGTTTTCTGGCATTTTCAGCAAAAACTTCAATCATTAATTCATTATCGTGAAACGAGTTAATAAATGAAATTGGCGGAACGGTTGGCCATTTACTAACCAGTTCCATTACAAGTTGCATTACGGAACCTGTACTGGCTGAAGCGTATTGAGGAAAAAGTGGAATGACTTGAATGCTTTCTACCAAACCAGCTTTTAAATTCGCCAAAGCAGATTCTATTGAAGGACTTTGATAGCGCATGGCTAATTCAACATGATAATCATCACCCAATCGCTCTTGAAGCATTTTGGCTTGCAATTTACTATAATGTAATAGCGGCGAGCCATTTTCGTTCCAGATTTCTTTATATAATTTCGCAGTTTTAGGACTTCTAAAGGGAACAATAATACCTTTAACCAATAAAGTTCTGTTAAATTTAGGAATATCAATTACACGTTCATCCATTAAAAACTGATCTAAATATTTTCTAACATCAGCTGTTGCCGGACTATCGGGTGTACCTAAATTAACTAATAAAATTCCTTTCTTGCTCATTATTAACAATATGTTTTGTGGCGCAAATATCGCCTTTTTATTATTTTTTACCTACCAGAAAAAGTGACTAAAAGCATTTTTAAGTCAACAAAAAGTAGTATTTATCAGAATTAATTTTTCGTTTTATACAATTGCCACCAAGGTGTAGCCGGTTTTTGATGATGCTCTAAATGATAACCAAAAAAATAACAGGTTATAAAAGCAACAAAGTGATTTTTGCTCAAAGTTGATGCATGATATTCGTTATCGTGTTCTCCTTTGTGTGGCAAATAAGTGCCAAAGTAAAATAACTGAAAAGTGCTGAGCAAGGATGGAAGTACCCAAAACAGCAATAAATTTCTTTCATCAATCCAAATCTTTAGTAAGTTATAGGCAACTGCCATTATAACCAACTGAATTATGGAGATGTAGTTGAGCATAAATCGAAAATACCATTTCCAAAAACCATGTGGGGCATAATCTGGATCTAATTTGGTGTGTACGTGGTTGTGATGGCTGTGATGTTTTGTATAAAGGCGATTGTAGAAAAAGCCTGCATATAAGAAAACAGAAACATATCCCACCAAGTTATTAATCTTTTTATCGGGTGAAATTGTGCCATGCATGGCATCATGAGCAGTGATAAACAGCCCAGTGTAGAGATGCATTTGTATGAAAATCATTAAATAAACCAAGGGATTATTCCAGCTGAAATTCCAATTAAGCAGAAAATACAAGGAAAGGAACCAGCAACTAATTAGTGTGATGGCAACCAAAAATCCGATGTTTTTATTAACTGTTTTCAAATAAATAATTCGATTGTTTAATTAATTAAACAGTTTAATATAGAAAATGATTTTAAAAACTGATTAGTAAAGCTCCAATTGTGCCCTTACTTTTTCCATAAGCCACATCGGGGTTGATGTTGCACCGCAGATGCCAACTTTATCATTACCTGAAAACCAGCTTTTATCTAATTCTTCTACATTAGAAATGAAGTATGAATTTTCGTTAAATTTCTTGCACACATCGTACAATACTTTTCCATTTGATGATTTTTTGCCCGAAACGAAAACTATTTTATCATAATGGCTCACAAAGTTTTCCAGTTCTTCGTAACGGTTAGAAACCTGTCTGCAAATTGTATCGTTGGCTTTAACTTCGTAACCTCTGCTCAACAATTCATCTTTTATGCCATAAAATTTATCTACACTCTTAGTCGTTTGGCTATACAGTGTAAATTTCGATGGTAATTCTACATTATCCAGCTCTGCCAAATCCTGAAAAACAATTGCTTTGCCCTCTGTTTGACCTTGCAAGCCTATAACTTCAGCGTGACCGTGTTTACCAAAAATCAGAATTTGTTCTTCATCATCGTGCGAGTTTTTAATTCTGTTTTGAAGTTTTAAAACAACCGGGCAAGATGCATCTATTAGGGTTAAATTATTGTCGAGCGCTAATTGATAAGTTGATGGCGCTTCGCCATGTGCTCTAATAAGCACTTTTTCGTTTTGCAGGGTTTTTAATATTTCGTGATCGATAATTTTTAAGCCCATATTGGTTAAACGCTCAACCTCTTCATCGTTATGTACAATGTCACCAAGGCAGTATAAACGACCTTCGTTTTCTAAAATATCTTCAGCCATTTCAATAGCGTAAACTACGCCAAAGCAAAAGCCAGAGGATTTATCGATAGTGACTTGTAAATTATAACTCATTGTACTGCAAAATTAAGCAAAATATCCAATCAACTTGTCATGTATAAAACAACAAAAAATATTAACTGCGAAACGTACATCGTTGTACCAATATATTTTTGTTGTTTCAAGCCTAAAGCGTAGTAAAATTTAAGCAGAATAACAGATACGATAAACCAGGCCACATAATTTTGAACCGGGATAATGTGCCAATCCCAATGCCAGTAATCAAATTTCATGGCTGTTGGTTCGAGAAAAAAATCAAAGAAAATTAAGCAAAGTCCGCCTATCAAGGAAGCCAAAATTCCATTTCGGATTTTGAAACTTTTTATCATTTGTCCTGTACTAAAAATCAAAATTACCCAGTTAACGCCCATAAGCAATGGTACTGTTGCAACTTTAAAGCCTAAGGTTGTACCGTAGTAGTAGCTTCCGAATATTTTACCAGTTTTTACACCTAAGACTTCTACTAAATATCCACAGAGAAAAACGCCACACACAAAAAGTAAAAGCCTTTTAATATCTGCATTATACGAGAATATTATAACGGCGAACATCAGCAGCAAATGAAAAGGCACCAATTTCATAAAGTATGGCTGTGCTACTGGGATTAAAAATCCTATTAAGCCAACCAAATGAAAAATTACTATAACGACTACTGATAGCCTTTTTATTTTTAAATCTGATTGGTCAATCTGCCCTTCCATGTTCCGGTTTTAAATAAATGCTTTTTTATTGAAATTAATGAGATAAGCAAATAGAATAACATCTGTAACGGATGTAAAACTAAATTTAACAAAACATTCTGACCTGATAAAAGGGATATCATTAATCTGCTTAAAACAATTAAAGTTAAGGGTAAAACAAGAAGCGATAAATCAAAATTTAATATTAAAACTATCGGCCATGCAATTACCAAAAGCTGGTAAATTAGTAATATTATGATGTTACTACCAAAACCTGCTAGTAAATTTTTACTAAAGCCATTTATACTTTCTGTTAGATTTTTATACATCCTACAGTAAATTAAACCGTTAGCTAAAAGCGCCTCAGTTTTAAATCCTTCATTCTTTACCAGTTTCATAATTTCTACATCTTCTACAACTTTGTCTTTCACACGTTTATGCCATTCAAAATCATGGTAATTTGAAGCCTGAAAAAACATACATTGGCCGCTGGCGGCAGAAAAAGCGGGATTATCAGAATACCGAACCAACCTTAGCGGAAGTAAATTCAATAAAAGAAAGTGCATTAAAGGAATGGTAAGTTTTTCGCCCAAACTCTTCATCACCTGATTGGTAAAAATACTAAGCAAACTTAAACCGCCATTTTCCATTCTAAAAATTAAGCTATTAATGAAACCTCGCTTAATTTCTTCATCAGCATCTAAAAACAAAAAATAATTACCTGCAGCTAGTTTTGAAAGTTGGTGACAAGCATAGTTTTTGCCCAACCAGCCCTTGGGTAAAACTTCCCCTCGAACAACTTTGAATTTTGGATTTTCTGAATCAAACGTATCAACCAATTTATAAGTATCATCATCGCTATCATCATCAAGCACAATAACCTCGTAGTTTTGATAATCTTGCGCTTTTATAGATTGAAGTAAACTGATGATATTCTCCGCTTCGTTTCTTGCCGGAATTAAGATGGAAACTTTGTAATCGTAATGTTTTACGGTACGAGGAAGTTTAGGGTTGGATAAAAAGTTAAATACCGTAACTGAAAACCTGATAACCAGAAAAATTAATGCTGCGTATATAAAAACCGTCATTCTTTAATTTGTGTCTGTTTAACAAGCGATGAATTATAATGTTTGTTATAGGCACTTTTCAAAAGTTGCAGACTTACATACTCTTCATTATCCCAATTATGTAGGTAAGTAAAAACTGATGGTTTTCTTGCTGCGAAATAATCAATAAATGTTGCTGCAAAAACGATATTAATTCTTTTCTTACTCGAATTTATCATCTGCATTACCCCTTTCTCAAAATTAATATCCTGAATGTGATTTGAATGAAGTCTGCCTTGCGGAAATACGAGTACTAAATTTTGTGGATTATTCAAAAGCTCGCCAGCATAACTTAAAGTTTCTAAAACATCTTTACCATTATTGGAAGCAGCAAAAGCACCCAGATATTTCAAAAAGCTTACTTTTTTGTAGTTTTCGGCATTAACCAAAACGTGGAAATCCTTTTTGAAAACTAATTTATTGAGGTAGAAAATAAAGAAACCATCCCACCAGCTAAAATGATTGGCGAGCACTAAAATCGACGAATCAGATTTGAGCGTTACCTTATCATAATTAAAAGCATGAAAATCTTTCTTGATGATAAATTCTATGTACCAGGAAAAAAACCTGTATATAATTTTATTTTTTTGGGGAAGGTACATTTAGGGAAATTGCAAAAAATTAGACTTAATTGCAAGTAAAGCTTTTTGTGAGAGAATTTAACTTAGATACACACGGTCTTCCTCACCTTCTACATCCATCACCACATCAACGTGTTCTTTTAAAATTGTAGCCAACTCCAAACCTACAAAATCGGTCGCAATTGGGAAAATTTTATGGCTTCTATCAACCAAAACCACGGTACGGATTTTTTTGTGTGGCGTATTCAGGAAAACGCCTAAACCGTAAGCCAAAGTTTTACCGCTGTTTAAAACATCATCAACCAAAATAACAACTTTATTTTTCCAATGGCTTTCGTTTAAATCTGTTTTGGCAACCAATTTACTGCTCTCTTTCTCTAAATCTATTCTTAACAAAACGATTTTAAGTGCAGAGATTTTTTTAAGGACTTTTTCCAGCCTCAAAGCGAGTTTGTATCCCCTATCCCAAATTCCGGCTAAAACAATTTCTTTCTCGTTCAAATTATCTTCAAGAATTTGATAAGCAATTCTATCTATCTTCTGCTGAATTTGTTTTTTATTAAGAATAAGTAATTGCGATGTTGCCATTTGCTATAAAGGTTTGACTACAAAAAGAACGATTTTAAGGATGAAATTCAAACTATTTGAAAAATAATTTCTATCGCTTGCAACGTTTCGTTACATCAAACGTCTAATCAATAACCTAAAACATCAATTCATTCTTAAATCTCACAACCATTTAACAACATATTATGAAAAACTTATTTAAAACATCAACATTACTGGTCTTATTTTTAACTGCAGCAAACTATGTTAATGCTCAAGAAAATAAAAATGTAGCCGTAAAAAATGTTACTAGCGTAACCGTAAGCAGCGGTATCGACTTGTATTTAACGCAGGGAGGATCTGAAAGTCTGGACATTAAATCATCGGCAGATTTACTAAAAAATGTGGTAGTTGAGCAAAATGGGGGCAGTTTAGTTATAAAAGTAAAAGAAGGCTTAAACTGGGGCAGCATGTTCAGAAACCAAAATATCAAAGCTTATTTAAGCTTTAAAACATTAAATGCTTTAACCGCATCTGGCGGAAGTGATGTTTTTAGCCAAAATCAAATCAAGGCAGATAAATTTGCCATTCGTTCATCAGGAGGCAGTGATGTAAAACTTAACCTGGTTTGTAAAGACATTCAAATTCAAAGCAGTGGTGGCAGTGATGTAAAGTTAACCGGGAAAGCAGAAAACATGGTTTTACAAACGAGTGGTGGCAGCGATGTTGATGCGTACGAATTTCCTGTTGATTATGCTAAAGTTTCGGCTACTGGCGGTTCTGATGCCAACATAAACGTAACTAAAGGATTAGAAGCAGGCGCAAGTGGTGGCAGCGATGTGCACTACAAAGGCAGCGCTTCATTAAAGAAAACATCATCATCTAAAAGTGGCGATGTGACTAAAGTAAATTAGTTAGTTTTAGGTTTAACTTAATTTACAATTGCTGTTTTGCGGATGCAAAACAGCAATTTTTATTTATAAGGGAAATAAACAAAGTTTGCACCTTCCGGAACAATTACAAAAACGCACATAAAATCTTCAGGTTTTTTATATGCTTTTAGAAACTGCTCTTTTCTTTCTTTATTGATAATGCCTTTTTCAACAAATTCATCGAGAGTAGAAGCCTGAATCGTCCAGTCGGTATTTAATTCATCTTTATTAAGGATAACTTCACCAATGCTCACCTCGTGCTGGTGTGCAATAAAAATTGGATGTGCTGAGATACCCTCGACCATAATCTCAACCGCAACTTCTTTAATTGCATCGGCATAAAATGCTAAATCCTTTTCTAAACTAATTAAAGGGCTTTCTGTCTTCTTTGGCGCGCCGCTATCTTCGGGTGTTGCGTTTAATAATTCTTCTCTGTTCATAATAATTTTGAATGAGTGATGGATTGAATGAATGAATATTGTTTGAGCGGATGAATGAATTTCATTCTATAATTTATTCATTCTCTAATTCACTAATTCTTTTAACTTCAATAAAACCACATTTTCTACGTGTTGGGTATGCGGAAACATATCAACAGGTTTTATTCTGGCCACATCATATTTATCTTTCAATAATTCTAAATCTCGTGCCTGTGTGGCAGCGTTGCAACTTACATAAACAATTTTCTCGGCTTCCATTTCCAATAAGCGTTGCACTACATCTGCATGCATTCCAGCTCTTGGTGGGTCGGTTATTACAACATCAGGTTTTCCATGCTGCAGAATAAAATCAGCTGTCAGGATATCCTTCATATCACCAGCGTAGAAAATTGTATTATCAATTCCGTTTAGCGTAGAATTAAACTTTGCATCTTCAATTGCTGTCGGTACATATTCTACACCAACCACTTGTTTTACATCTTTAGCAATAAAATTAGCAATCGTTCCGGCACCTGTGTATAAATCGTAAACCAGCTCATCACCATTAAAACCAGCAAATTCTCTTGTTATTTTGTAAAGCTCAAATGCCTGTTCTGAGTTAGTTTGATAAAATGATTTTACGCCAATTTTAAATTTGATACCATCCATTTCTTCAAAAATATGATCGCGACCAGCAAAAACATTTACTTCCTGATCGAAAATAGTATCATTTTTCTTTTGGTTGATGATGTATAACAGTGAAGTTATTTGTGGAAATTCTGCTTTCAAAAAGTTCATCAAACCGCTAACTTGGGCATCATCCGGATAGGCAAATACCACAGCAACCATAATTTCTCCAGTTGATGATGTTCTGATAATTAAATTACGTAAAACACCTTCATGGTTTCTTAAATCGTAAAACGATAAATTATTATCCAGAGCGTACTGCCTAACTGCATTTCTAATTTGGTTCGACGGGTCGTCTTGCAAATAACAGTGCTGAATATCCAATATTTTATCAAACCGCAACGGAACGTGAAACCCTAGTGCATTCATATCAAACTCTTCATCACGTTCTACATCGACTTTTTCGAGCCATCTTTTATTAGAAAACGTAAATTCGAGTTTATTGCGATAGTAACGATTTTTAACAGAACCTAAAATTGGTTCTGCACAGGATGTATCTATTTTACCTAGACGTTGAAGTGCAGCCTCAACATTTTTTTGCTTAAACTTTAATTGAGAATCATAGCCCATATGTTGCCATTTACAGCCACCACATGTTCCGAAGTGGGTACAGAAAGGTTCGGTACGTAAATCAGAACGTTCGTGCAATTGCTCAATAACAGCTTCCGCGAAGTTCTTTTTCTTCTTTGTTAAACGAACATCTACAACATCGCCAGGAACAGCTTTATCAACAAAAATGACCAATTCATCGGCTTTGCCAACACCCTTACCTTCTTCTGCAATATCAATTATTTGTACGTTTGGAATTATAGTTACCGTACCAGGTTTTCTTCTACTCATTATGCCGCAAATATAAGGCTAAAAGCTGAAAGACTAAAGCTGAAACAGCAGGACAGAATGATTACAAATAATTGAGATTTTGAGGCAATAAAATCTCATTCAGACTTAAGAGGTCCGATTATGATTATCTAATGATGAAAATTATCTTCCAATAAATTTAAGTGCTGATGCCCAAAAGCCATCTAACCAGTTAAATTGTAAATCAAATTTTTCATCTATTGATACAGAGATTTCTAAAATTTCTTTAGTCATAGTAAAAAATCATTCTATTTGTTCAAAAATAATAAATTTATACCAAAAACCAAAACGGTATAAGTTAATTTAAGGTTAAATTTTTGGATTGATTTATTTGCTTTCACTCATTGAATTTCGTAACTTAATATATAAATTCACCAAAAAAGGAGGTTCATCATGAACGTAATCCGCAAAATTGAACATTGGGGCGATGTTCATCAAACAAAATGGCTTGATTTTTTAAGGATAATTTTAGGCCTGGTTATCTTTGGAAAAGGTATTTCTTTTATAAGCGATACAAATACACTCCAAAATCTCATCACGCAGAATAATGTTTTTGGCTTTTCGGGCGTGCTCATCAGCATTGCCATTCATGTTGTTGCGTTTGCACATTTAGTTGGTGGCATTTTGATAACGCTAGGTTTGGTTACCCGATTTGCCGTTGTTATTCAAATTCCGATTTTACTCTGCGCTGTATTTTTTGTAAACATTACGCAAGGCTTTTCTACGCTAAATTCAGAACTTTGGCTGTCTGTTATCGTTTTATTCTTACTCCTCTTATTTTGGGTAATTGGCTCAGGTCCCTTATCTGTTGATGAGGGCTTAAAACATAATAAAGGTAAGCGCTACGAATAGGATTTATTAAATTACAATTCCAACAATCTTTCTAAATGATGGTATTGAATACCGAAGTATGCTTTGCTGGCTTTGATTTTTTCGAGGATAACTCTTTGCTCTTTGGTCATCGGACTTCCGATTAAAGACTTCGGATTTTTCTTCACCCCTACAACCAACACATTTTTTGGCGTATGTGCGTCAGAAATAAACTCGAATACTTTAGTTTTATAACCGAAATACTCTAAAATTAACGCTCTTATCCCATCAGTTACCATTTCTGCCTGGCGCTCGAGAAATATACCGTACTTAGTTAAGAAAGAAACATCATTATTAACCTTATTTTGTTCAATTTCTCTACGGATTTGCTTATGGCAGCAAGGTGCTACAACAATTAATTCTGCATTTGCCTTTATCCCTTTAAAAATAGCATCATCTGTAGCGGTATCACAAGCATGTAAAGCAATTAACAAGTTAACACCAGTTGCCTCAAAATCCTGAATTGTACCCTGAATAAATTTTAATTTATCGAATGTAGATTCGCTGGCAACTTCATTACATAAATCAACCATATCTTTTCGATATTCTACACCGACAACTTCAGAATCCAGTTTTAGATTGGAATGCAAATAATCGTATAAAGCAAAAGTCAAATATCCTTTCCCAGAGCCCATATCGGCAACTTTTTTAATCGTTCCTTCCGGGAGTTCCTTAATTAAGGAACTTAAAATTTCGATGTAATGGTTAATCTGCCTGAACTTATCCTGCGCATTTTTAAAAACTTTACCATCGGCATCGGTAATTTTAAGCGCTTGCAAATAAGCTTTTGCTTCTGGCTTAATTAACCGTTCTTTAGCTTTATCGTGCGTCAGTGTTGGTAAGGTTTTAGTTGATGGAGCAATTTCCCGTAAAACGATTTTTTTGTTATTAAATTCTTCAAAGATGATATCTTTTTCTGTAGTAAATAAGGTAGCGATTTTAAATCCACCTTCCAGATAATCAGAAATCTGTTGTACTCCTTCCTCAACAGATAAATTCTTAACAATGTCGCGGGTTTTATAGCGAAGTGTAAACGTTAGTTTTTCTTCACGTTTGATGATTAGCTTTCTTATTAAAACCTGCTTTAAATTTTCATCAGTTCCTCGATAATTTCCAAGCGAAATTTTAACAAATGTTTCTGTGTTTATACTTTCTGTAATATTAAACTTAAACTGTTCTACTTGCTTTGAAAATTCCATCATCAATTAAAAAGCACAAAGATAGTTAAGTTTAGCTTGCAAAATCAACTCATACAATAATGTAACAATCAAGCGACTTTTTTATACCCATATTTAGGATTATATAAAGATTTTGGCGCAAAAACATCATTACTGATTATCTGAACTAATACGATTTAGCGAACAAGCAAACACAGATTATCTATAATCATTCCAAAGAAGCTATTTTATCATGCAAATGCTTTTATTTAAATAAATTAAAAGTTAGATTAGAAATTCATTTTAATCTATTTCCTATTCATGAGTGAATTTCAAATAAAAAAATCGCCCACAGTTTATGATGCCATAGTTGTTGGTTCAGGTGCAGGCGGTGGAATGGCTGCATATGTTTTAGCAAACGCCGGACAAAAAGTTTTAATGCTTGAGGCAGGTCAGTATTTCGACCCAAGAATGGATTCTCACCAGCTAAAATGGCCTTGGGAATCACCACGTCGTGGTGCCGGAACTACACGCCCTTTTGGAGATTTCGACGCCTCTTATGGTGGTTGGGAACTGGAAGGAGAACCTTACACACAAAAGAATAAAACTGAGTTTGAATGGTTTCGTTCTAGAATGCTCGGTGGAAGAACCAATCACTGGGGAAGAATATCATTAAGAATGGGGCCTATTGATTTTAAACCTACTGATGGTTTAACGGATGCATGGCCAATAACTTATGATGATGTAAAACCATTTTATGATAAGGTTGACCGCATGATAGGTATTTACGGAACAGCAGAAGGCATTGAAAATGAACCTGATGGAATTTTCATGAAACCACCAAAACCAAGATTAAATGAGTTATTTATTAAAAAAGGTGCGGAAAAAGCTGGCGTAAAGGTTATTACTGGGCGTGGTGCAGTTATGACTGAAGCTATAAAAGGTAATAATGATCGTGCACCTTGTTTTTACTGTGGCCAATGTGGCCGAAGCTGCAAAGTTTATGGTGATTTTTCTGCTTCATCTTGCCTGGTAATTCCTGCCGTAAAAACTGGTAATTTAACGGTTATTACAGATGCGATGGTAAGAGAAGTGATTACTGATAAAGAAGGAAATGCCAAAGGTGTATCGTATGTAAACAGAAAAGATTTGCAAGAATATCAGGTTTCTGGTAAACTCGTAATCCTTGGTGCTAGCGCATGCGAGTCTGCACGTATTCTTTTAAATTCAAAATCATCAGCACATCCCGGCGGTTTAGCCAACAGCAGTGGAGTAGTTGGTAAATATTTACACGATTCTACCGGAGCAGGCGTTTATGGCTTCCTACCTCAATTAATGGATAGAAAACGTTATAATGAAGATGGATTGGGTAGTGTTCACATTTATTCACCATGGTGGTTAGATAACAAAAAATTAGATTTTCCTCGTGGATACCACATCGAATATGGTGGCGGTTTAGGAATGCCTTCATATGGATTTGGAGGCGGTGTTGCAAAAATGAATGGTATGGTACCAGATAGAAATGGCAATAAGAAAGAGGCTGGAGGTTACGGAAAATCATTAAAAGATGATTATCGTCGCTTTTACGGAACCAGTGTAGGCATGGCCGGAAGAGGAACTGCAATTGCCAGAGCCGATAACTATTGCGAAATCGATCCAGATATGGTTGATAAATATGGTATTCCGGTGCTACGGTTTAATTATAAGTGGGCAAAAGAAGAAATTCTCCAAGCTAAGCATATGCAAGAAACCTTTTTATCGATAATGAAAGAAATGGGTGCTGTTGTTACGTCAGAAATTCATGGTGCTGATACGAATTATGGCTTACTAAATCCAGGTAAAATTATTCACGAAGTTGGAACAATCAGAATGGGCGATGACCCTAAAAAATCTGCCTTGAACAAATATTGCCAGGCTCACGATTGTAAAAACTTATTTGTTGTTGATGCAGGACCATTTGTACAACAAGGCGACAAAAATGCAACCTGGACAATATTGGCGTTAGCCATGAGAACGGCAGAATATATTTTAGCACAAAAGAAAAAACAAAATATTTAAGAATTACATTATGAATAGACGTGATTCACTAAAAGCACTGGGCTTAACAGCCATCAGTACCAGTGTAATAATTGACGCTTGTAAGCAACCTGAAAGCAAAACAGAAGTTGCTGCAACGCCTGAAGAGGAAACTAAAGAAACTGGACGTGAGCAATGGGAAATTGATCGTGATAAGAAATTAAAAGCGGAAGTCTATTTCACAAAGCATGAGATGGCCACGATTACCATTCTTGCAGACATTATCATTCCAAAAGATGATGTCTCTGGTAGTGCATCTGATGCAAAAGTTCCTGAGTTTATAGAGTTTATTGTTAAAGATATTCCTGAACACAAAGTTCCAATGCGTGGAGGCTTAAAATGGTTGGATATTTACTGCTTTAATAAATTCCAGAAATCTTTTGTAGAAGCTTCTGAGAAAGAAAGAATTTCTGTTGTAGATGAGATTGCCTACCCTAAAAAGGCCAGACCAGAAATGCTTCCTGGGGTAAAATTCTTTAACAGAATGCGTGATTTAACGGCTTCAGGTTTTTATACCACAGAAATGGGTGTTAAAGATATTGGTTACGTTGGTAATAGTCCAAATCAATGGGCTGGAGTTCCAGATGACGTGCTAAAACAATATGGCATGCAAAACGTAAAAATATAATTCAAATGAAATAGAAGTGTCTAAATGGCGCTTCTATTTTAATTTATTTGCTGCTCTCCTCTCTAATTTCTCATAGCGCTTAAATTGCTTTTCCTTAGAGACCTTTCTCTGCTCACCAGGCATCGGTGTCAAAATTAAAACGAAATCAAAGTTTAATTCATCGGACTGCTTCAAAACTACTTTACCAGTAGAAATATCAGTTAGCATAGAACTACCTTTTATATTTATTTGCATCGAGCCAGTATTTTCCTTTAACCAATTACCGCTATTTTTTACGCTAAGATAAAGCCCAAGGCTGTCGTTACCTATCCAAACTCTAGGTTTAAGAGCATTTGAATGGCTTTCATTCCACCTCACGGTATCTGGCCTGAAATAATCTTTCCTCCTACCTAATCCTAACAAATACTTCGACGCCAACTTTTCAAATGGTATATGAAAGTTTATAGCAGAAAATTCTATATTCTTAAGTGCTGTTATTTTAATATTATACTTTATCAATCCATTAGAAAGCATCTTTGCAAAAACATTCATTCTCAAATTTGTTGAAGCGCTATTTGCAACCCACACAACTGAATCTACAGATTGATACAGTACTTTAACATTTGTAATGCTCAGTTTTTCTTGAGTTTTAGGTGAAGTATAAAAATGGAAGTGCATTGGCTCATACAGAAGAGCTTTAGGCTTACTGTTCAAACTTTCATCCACAATGTAATATTGTTTCGGAAACCCATCTGCATTTATCTCAAACCTCATTTTATCCAGAGATATTATTTGGTTTTGGATTTGCAATTTCCCAGATAGAGGATCCTGAGCAAGTCCGAAAAAACTATTTAATAATAGAATGAAGGTGATGGCTAATCTTAAAATCATCTGCTTAAAAGAAATTACAACTGAATATAAACAAAAAAAGTCCTGTTCTAGTGAACAGGACTTTTAAGATTTTAAAGTGAATTATATTATTCGCCTTTAGGTTCTTCTGTAGCTGGTGCTTCTTCAGTAGCAGCTTCTGGTGCAACCTCTTCAGCAGTTTCAGCTTTCGCTTCTTTTGCTTTTGGAGCAGCAGCTTTGCTTCTACCACGACGAGTAGTTTTCTTCTCTTCTTTAGCTTCTACATCTTTACCGTAAACTTCGTTGAAATCAACTAATTCAATTAAAGCCATCTCAGCATTATCACCTAAACGATTGTTTAATTTGATAATACGAGTATAACCACCCGGACGGTTTGCAACTTTCTCAGCAACCTCACGGAATAAAATAGTTACAACTTCTTTATCTTGAAGATAAGAGAATACTGTACGACGTGAGTGAGTTGTATCATTTTTTGATTTTGTGATAATTGGCTCAACATACATACGTAAAGCTTTAGCTTTAGCTAAAGTTGTACTGATTCTTTTGTGTTTGATAAGTGAAGTAGCCATATTCGCTAACATCGCTTTTCTGTGGCTGTCGGTTCTGCCTAAGTGATTAACTTTTTTACCGTGTCTCATTGTTCTTTAATTAAGTATGTACCGTCTCTATCTCAGAGGGAATTACACACTGTGAAATAATAATTTATTATTAAAGTGATAAGTTGTAAGTTTTACGTAATACGTACTACCCATAACTTAAAACAATCTTATTCTTCGTCTAATTTGAATTTAGACAGGTTCATACCAAATGATAAACCTTTTGATTTTACAAGCTCTTGAATCTCAGTTAAAGATTTTTTACCAAAGTTTCTGAATTTTAACATATCAGCAACATCGTAAGAAACTAAATCAGCTAAAGTACGGATATCAGCAGCTTTTAAGCAGTTTAATGCTCTAACTGAAAGATCCATATCCACTAATTCAGTTTTAAGGATTTTACGCATATGTAAAATTTCCTCATCAACCTCTTTAGTTTCTTCTTTAGCTTGAGATTCTAATACCAAGTTCTCATCAGAGAATAACATAAAGTGTTGGATAAGAATCTTAGCCGCTTCTTTCAATGCTTCTTCAGGGTGAATTGAACCATCAGTAGAAATATCTAAAACCAATTTCTCATAATCCGTTTTTTGTTCAACACGGAAGTTTTCAATTGTGTATTTCACGTTTTTCATTGGCGTGTAGATCGAATCGATAGCGATAACACCTACAACAGCATCAGCAACTTTATTTTCTTCAGCAGGTACATAACCACGTCCTTTGTTGATGGTTAATTCCACTTCCAAAGTAACAGATTTATCCATGTTGCAAATAACATGCTCAGGATTTAAAACTGTAAAGTTGTTAGAGAATTTAGTGATATCACCAGCCTTAAACTGATCTTGACCATTAACGATGATGAAAATTTTCTCAGTATCGCCTGAATCACCAGTCTTTTTAAAACGAACTTGTTTTAAATTTAAGATAATATCAGTTAAATCTTCTACAACACCTTTGATGGTAGAAAACTCATGAGAAACGCCTGAAAAACGAATAGTAGTAATAGCATAACCTTCTAAAGAAGACAATAAAATTCTTCTTAAGGCATTACCAATTGTTACACCGAAACCGGGCTCTAAAGGACGAAATTCAAATGTGCCATCGAAATCAGTAGATTTCTGCATGATCACTTTGTCAGGTTTCTGAAATGCTAAAATTGCCATTTATATTTTTTTAAATTCGTTAGTGAATATATAGTAACAAGAAAAAAGTTAATTACCCTTTCGAGGCAATTAACTATTCTATTTATTACTTTGAGTATAACTCGATGATTAAGTTTTCCTTAATGTTTTCTGGAATCTCATCGCGTTGAGGATAAGTTAAGAACTTACCTGTTAAATCGCTTGCATTCCATTCTAACCAGGCAAATTTATTAATTGTTCTGCCTGCAACAGAGTTAGTAATTGATTCTAATGATTTAGACTTTTCACGAACCGCTACAACATCACCAGCTTTTAACTGATATGAAGGGATATTTACAACTTCACCATTCACGGTTACGTGTTTATGGCTAACTAACTGGCGTGCACCAGAACGGGTTGTTGCAATACCTAAACGGTAAACTGTATTATCTAAACGTGCTTCTAATAATTGAAGTAAGTTATCACCAGTGATACCTGCACGTGAAGATGCTTTTTTAAACAAGTTACTGAACTGCTTTTCTAATACACCATAAGTATATTTTACTTTTTGTTTCTCCATTAACTGGATTGCATACTCAGATTGTTTTCCTCTTCTTTTAGACACACCATGTTGTCCAGGAGGATAATTTTTTCTGTCTAACACCTTATCAGGACCGAAGATTGGTTCTCTGAATTTACGGGCGATTTTTGATTTTGGGCCTGTATATCTTGCCATTTTTTTTCTGTTTTTAAAGTATCATTCAGTCTGTAACTGAAGATTCTTAGCTTTAAAATTAATTAAACTCTTCTCTTTTTAGGAGGACGACATCCGTTGTGAGGAAGTGGAGTAATATCTTTAATAGATGTTACTTCGATACCTGCTACTTGTAAAGTTCTGATTGCAGATTCACGACCTGAACCCGGACCTTTTACAAATACTTCAACTTTACGTAAACCTAAATCAAACGCAACTTTACCACAATCTGAAGCTGCTTGACCAGCTGCATAAGGTGTGTTCTTTTTAGAACCTTTAAAGCCCATTTTACCAGCAGATGACCAAGAAATAGTCTGTCCGTTGTTGTTGGTTAATGTAACGATGATGTTGTTGAAGGTAGCATTGATATGCGCCTGACCAACAGGCTCAATTACAACGATACGTTTTTTTGTTACTTTTTTACTCTTAGCCATTTTATTTTTTAGATTTTAGGTATGAGAATTGAGATACTAAATCTCCGCACTCTACCATAATTTTATCTTGCTATTCCAGTTCCGAAATGAAGTAGCGATGTAAAATTCACATCTCAACCTAACACTTCAGAACTATCAGTTTCTACTTAGTAGCTTTTTTCTTGTTAGCAACTGTTTTTCTCTTACCCTTACGAGTACGTGAGTTATTTTTAGTACGCTGACCACGAGAAGGCAAACCTTTTCTGTGACGTAAACCACGGTAACAACCAATATCCATTAAACGCTTAATGTTTAACTGAACCTCTGAGCGTAAAGCACCTTCTACTTTAATCTCATCGTTAATCATTGTACGGATAGCTGATAATTCATCATCAGACCAATCTTGTACTTTTTTGTTTAAGTCGATACCTGCAGTAGTTAAAATACGTTGTGCAGTTGTTCTACCTATTCCGTAGATATAGGTTAACCCTATCTCTCCTCTTTTGTTTCTTGGTAAATCAATACCTGAAATCCTTGCCATATTTATTTTATGTTTTTACGTAATTCCGAACGGCGGGCCACCGTTGTACGGTACATTACAATATTTTCTAATTACCCCTGACGTTGCTTGTATTTCGGATTTTTCTTGTTGATAACGTAAAGTTTACCTTTACGGCGAATAATCTTACAATCAGCGCTACGTTTTTTAATTGATGATCTAACTTTCATTTTATTTGTATCTATAAGTGATGCGACCTTTTGTTAAATCATAAGGCGACATCTCTAGTTTCACTTTATCACCAGGAAGAATTTTGATGTAGTGCATCCTCATCTTACCTGAAATGTGCGCAATAATCTCATGCCCGTTTTCGAGTTCAACCCTAAACATAGCATTTGATAATGCTTCTCTTATTACTCCGTCTTGTTCAATTGAGGCTTGTTTAGCCATATTTTATTGATTGTTACTTAATTAGCTGCTTACAAACAGGGTTGCAAAATTAAATAAAAAATTTTAATTATTTATTTTTTTTTCTGTAAAACTTCTTCTATTATAGAAAAGGTCGATAATACGTCTGCTTTGCCCTTCTTTATTGCTATTGTATGCTCAAAATGTGCTGAAGGTTTATTGTCTTTGCTGGTAATTGTCCATCCATCTTTATGAAAATAAACACCGGAAACGCCTGCATTTATCATTGGCTCAATCGCGATAACCATACCTTCTTCTAGTTTTGGTCCGCTACCACGTTTTCCGTAATTAGGAACATCCGGCTTTTCGTGTAGCTTTACACCAACACCGTGACCAACCAATTCTCTAACTACTCCGTAACCATTTGCTTCAGCATGTTGTTGCACAGCAAAGCTGATATCTCCAACACGCATTCCAACAATTGCCTTCTCAATTCCAAAAACCAAGCATTGCTTTGTAACTTCAACTAATTTCTGCTTTTCTTCATCAACTTCTCCAATTGAAAAAGTATAAGCCGAATCGCCAAAAAAAGTATTTTTAATTACGCCACAATCCACTGAAATCAAATCGCCCTCACGAATTACATAATCACTTGGAAAGCCATGCACAACTTGTTCATTTGGCGAAATACATAGTGAATATGGGAAACCATTGTAGTCTAAAAAAGCTGGAACTGCTCCATTATCATTAATAAACTCGAATGCTAATTTATCTAATTGATTCGTGGTAACGCCTGGTCCAATCACTTTAGCTACTTCTGCTAAAGTTTTCGAAACAAGCATCGAACTTTCTCTTATTAACTCGATCTCTTCCAGAGATTTGTAATAAATTTTAGACATTGCTTTCAGCTTTGAATGACTGAATTTAAAATGAGTGAAACTCCCTAAGGCGTTTCACTCATCTCATCATTCAAATTTTAATAATTTTATAATTACAATGCTGCATTGCTACTCGCTGCAGGAACACCTGTTCTGCCAGTAACTCTGCCTGTTTTCATTAATCCATCGTAATGACGCATCAGTAGATAACTCTCAATTTGTTGTAAAGTATCTAAAACAACACCTACCAAAATCAATAATGATGTACCACCAAAGAAATGAGCAAATTCTTGTTTAATACCGAACTTTACGGCAACTGAAGGTAATACAGCTATAATTGCTAAAAATACTGCTCCAGGGAACGTGATTTTTGAAATAACATCATCAATAAAAGTTGATGTTGCCAAACCCGGTTTAACACCAGGAATAAAACCACCATTCTTCTTCATATCATCACTCATTTGAGTTGGATTAACCGTAATGGCTGTATAGAAAAATGTGAAGGCAATAATTAAAAACGCAAACGTTAAGCTGTACGCTAAAGATGTTGTGTTGCTAAATTGAATTAACCATGAACCTTGCAAAGAAGGGACAAATTGTATTAAAGCACCAGGAATAAACATTAAAGCCTGAGCAAAAATGATTGGCATTACACCTGCAGCATTTACTTTTAATGGAATGTATTGACGAACACCGCCGAACTGACGGTTGCCAACAATTTTCTTCGCGTATTGTACTGGCACCTTACGTACACCTTGCACAATTAAAATAGTAAACATTACAATTGCAAATAAAGCAACAACCTCTAATACTAAAGCAACCGGACCACCACCTGTACTTGCAGCACCTACTTTATCAGAAAATTCCTGACTGATAGCTTGCGGTAAACGGGCGATGATACCCACCATAATAATTAAAGATGTACCGTTACCAATACCTTTATCCGTAATTTTTTCACCTAACCACATTACAAATAAAGTACCCGCAGTTAATACAAACGTAGATACGATATAGAACATAGTTTGGCTCATTACTGGCAATATTGCAGTTTCTGGAACCTGTGTTTTAACATAACCAACCGATTGAACAATCGTAATGGCAACTGTTAAATAACGTGTAATCTGATTTAATTTCTTTCTACCACTTTCGCCCTCTTTCTGCATTTTTTGGAAAGTAGGAACAGCAATACCTAATAATTGCACCACAATCGATGCAGAGATATAAGGCATTACGCCTAACGCTAAAATTGAAACACGAGAGAAAGAACCTCCGGCAAACATATCTAGTAAGCCTAAGATGCCCGATTTTTCGTTTTCGCCTAAAGCGGTTGGATCTACACCTGGTAAAACCACGTGAGATACGAAACGGTATACCAAAAGAATCATAACCGTAAATAAAATACGATCTTTTAATTCTTGAATTTTCCAGATATTACTTAAAGTAGTAAATAGCTTCTTCATTTAATAATTACAATTTTACAATTGAACCACCTGCTGCTTCGATAGCTTTTTGTGCGGTTGCAGAAAACGCATGTGCTGTAACTTCGATTTTTGCTTTTACTTCACCACGACCTAAAATTTTAACTAAGTCGTTTTTAGATGCTAAACCATGTTGTTGTAAAGCTGCAAAATCGATAGTCGTTAAGTTGAATTTTTCAACTAAGCCTTGCAAAACATCTAAGTTTACACCAACATATTCTGTGCGGTTAATTGGTTTGAAACCAACTTTAGGTACACGGCGTTGTAACGGCATTTGACCACCTTCAAAACCAATTTTAGTTGAGTGACCAGAACGTGAACCAGCACCTTTGTGACCACGAGTTGAAGTACCACCACGGCCTGAACCTGTACCACGACCAATTCTCTTACTGTTTTTTGTAGAACCTTTTGCAGGTTTTAAATTACTTAAATTCATTTTTTTGAATTTGTGTTGCCCTTCGCTTTCACTAAACAGGTACAACGATTAATAAATAATGATTGAATTTTGAATAATTGAATGTTTTGCAATATGCACATTCTTTCACTCAAAATTCACTCATTCAATAATTCTCTTAAATCGCTTCGATTGCAATTAAGTGATTCACTTTACGAATCATACCGATAATCTGAGGAGTAGCTTCTACCTCAACACTTTGGTTCATTTTAGATAAACCTAAAGCCTGAACAGTTCTTTTCTGGCGCTCACTTCTATCGATAATACTTTTTACTTGTGTTATTTTTATCTTAGCCATGATATTATCCGTTAAAAACTTTGTTTAAATCGATACCACGAGTTTGAGCTACTGTATAAGCATCACGCATTTTTGTTAATGCATCAACAGTTGCTTTTACCACGTTGTGAGGATTTGATGAACCTTTAGATTTTGCAAGTACGTTATGTACACCAGCACTCTCTAATACAGCACGCATTGCACCACCTGCAATTACACCAGTACCTACTGCTGCTGGTTTGATTAAAACAAAACCACCAGAGAATTTACCAATTTGCTCGTGAGGAACAGTACCGTTTAAAATTGGAACTTTAACTAAGTTCTTTTTAGCATCATCCACACCTTTTGCAATTGCTTCAGTTACTTCTTTCGCTTTACCTAAACCGAAACCAACAACACCGTTTTCATCTCCAACAACAACAATTGCTGAGAAGCTGAAAGTACGACCACCTTTGGTTACTTTGGCAACACGTTGTATACTAACCAAACGATCCTTTAATTCGATATCGGTGGTTTTAACTCTTTTTATATTGATAGTTGACATCTTACTTTTTCTTTCAGATTAAAATACTAGACCAGCCTCGCGAGCACCTTCTGCTAACGATTTTACACGACCGTGGTATAAATAGCCATTTCTATCGAAAACAACTTGTTTTACACCTGCAGCAATTGCTTTTTCGGCTACTAATTTGCCTACTGCAACTGATTGGTCTGATTTATTTCCAGTACCAGCAAAATCTTTCGATAATGATGATGCCGAAGCAATTGTTGTACCGGTTACATCGTTAATTACCTGAGCATAAATCCCTTTATTGCTTCTATATACAGATAACCTTGGACGCTCTTCCGAACCGGTAAGTCTTTTTCTGATCCCTTTTTTAATACGATCTCTTCTTGATAATTTTTTACCTGCCATGATTACTATTTTTTAGACGCTGATTTACCTGCTTTTCTTCTTAACACTTCACCTACAAACTTGATACCTTTACCTTTATATGGCTCTGGTGCACGTAACGAACGGATTTTCGCTGCTACTTGTCCAATCAATTGTTTGTCAATACTCTCTAAAATAATTTTAGGCGTTTGACCTTTTTCTGATGTCGTAGTTACTTTAATTTCTTGTGGCAACTGGAATACATAGTGGTGAGAATAACCTAAAACTAAATCTAAAGTATTACCTTGATTTGTTGCACGGTAACCAACACCTACTAATTCTTGCTCTAATTTATAACCATCTGTTACACCAACAACCATGTTGTTAATTAACGAACGGTATAAACCATGTAAAGCTTTGTGTTTCTTTTGCTCTGACGGACGGTTAACTGTTAAAGTACCTTCCTCTTGACTTACAGTGATATCTGAATCTACTGCTTGTGTTAATTCTCCTTTAGGGCCTTTTACAGTTACAACGTTATCTTTCGATACGGTAACAGTAACACCTGCAGGGATTGTAATTGGGGCTTTTCCTATTCTTGACATTGTGCTGTTCTCCTAAATATTAATAAACGTGACACAATACCTCACCACCAATGTTTAATTTGGCTGCTTCTTTATCAGTCATTACACCTTTAGAAGTAGATAAGATTGCGATACCTAAACCGTTTAATACTCTTGGCATATTTTCTACGCCTGCGTAGTTTCTCAAACCTGGTTTACTTACTCGCACTAATGTACGAATAGCAGGAACTTTAGTAATTGGATTGTATTTCAAAGCGATTTTAATAATGCCCTGAACTGTAGTATCTTCAAACTTGTAGTTCGCGATGTAACCTTTATCGAAAAGAACTTTAGTAATTTCTTTTTTAAGGTTTGATGCAGGAATTTCTACAACACGGTGGTTGGCCTTAATGGCATTCCTTACTCTTGTTAAATAATCTGCTATTGGATCTGTATTCATTATAATTGTTTTTGATAGTGGTTTCCTTCTGCTACCCAGCTGTGGGACCTGCTATCGGTTAAAATTCTAATTTTTTTGCAAAAATACAAAAGCACAAAGACTAAAGCGAATAAAATCGCTTTAGACTTTGAAACATTTTGTTTTAAGCTATATTACCAAGATGCTTTTTTAACACCTGGTATTTTACCGTCTAGTGCCATTTGGCGGAAAGTTACCCTTGAAATACCAAAGGTACGCATGTATCCACGTGGACGACCAGTTAATTTACAACGGTTGTGTAAACGTACCGGAGATGAGTTTTTAGGTAATTTATCTAAACCTTCGAAATCTCCTGCAGCTTTTAAAACTGCACGTTTTTCAGCGTATCTAGCTACCAATTTTTGGCGCTTAACTTCGCGTGCTTTTACACCTTCTTTTGCCATTATTCTGCTGTTTTTTGATTTTTAAATGGTAATCCGAATTGTTTCAATAACTCAAGAGCCTCAACGTCAGATTTTGCCGAAGTTACGAAAGTTATATCCATCCCTAAAATTTTATTGATTTTATCGATATTAATCTCAGGGAAAATGATTTGCTCAGTAACACCTAATGTGTAGTTACCTTTTCCATCAAATCCTTTATCATTGATACCTTTGAAATCACGAATACGTGGCAAAGCTACAGAAATCAATCTATCTAAAAACTCGTACATATTGTTGTCACGTAATGTTACACGCACACCTACTGGCATACCCTTACGTAATTTAAAGTTCGAGATATCTTTTTTAGATTGAGCCGGAACCGCTTGTTGACCTGTAATGGTAGTCAACTCAACGATTGTCGTATCCATAATCTTTTTATCCGTTACAGAAAAACGACCTACACCCTGATTGATACAGATTTTTTCCAATTTAGGAACCTGCATTACAGTTTTGTACTGAAATTTTTCTTTTAAAGCACTTACAACTTCTTCTTTGTATTTGCTTTTTAGTCTTGGTGTAGTAGCCATTATTTAATCTCCTCTCCTGATATTTTAGCAACTCTAACGATTTTGCCATCAGCGTTAAGTTTACGACCTACGCGTGTAGCTTTACCAGATTTTGGATCAACCAACATCAAGTTAGAAATATGAAGAGCAGCCTCTTTTTTAATAATACCACCGTTAGGATTTGCAGCATTTGGTTTAGTATGTTTTGATACTAAATTAATGCCTTCTACAATGGCTCTGTTTTTATCTATTTGTACTGAAAGTACTTTTCCTTGTTGACCTTTTGAATCGCCAGCAATTACTTTAACTAAATCTCCTGTGCGGATTTTAAGTTTTGATGGTGTATTTACTTTGTTTCCCATTTTATAATACCTCCGGTGCTAATGATACAATTTTCATGAATTGTTTTTCACGTAGTTCTCTCGCAACCGGGCCAAAGATACGTGTACCTCTTGGCTCATCCTGTGCGTTCAATAATACAGCAGCATTATCGTCAAAACGGATATAAGAACCATCTTTACGACGGATTTCTTTTTTAGTTCTTACCACAACTGCTTTAGAAACTGTACCTTTTTTAACATTACCTGACGGTAAAGCGCTTTTTACAGTAACAACCACTTTATCACCAATTGAAGCATAACGTTTGCCGGTTCCACCTAGCACACGAATTACTAATACTTCTTTAGCGCCGCTGTTATCAGCAACGTTTAATCTCGATTCTTGTTGTACCATCTTATTTAGCTCTTTCTAAAATTTGTACCAATCTCCAATTCTTGTTTTTACTCAATGGACGAGTTTCCATGATTAATACCGTATCACCGATACCGCATTCATTTTTCTCATCATGAGCCATAAATTTGGTAGTTTTCTTTACGAACTTACCATAAATCGGGTGTTTTACTTTACGTTCCACGCTCACTACAACAGATTTATCCATCTTGTTGCTTACCACTAACCCGGTTCTTGTTTTTCTTAATTGTCTTTCCATTTCGACTCTCAAATTAATTAGTTTCAGTAGCTGACTCAGCGTTTTTTACTTTAGTCAGTTCAGTGTTTAAACGGGCTATGTCTTTTCTTACTTTAGCAATACGAGAAGGATTCTCGATAGCCGAAATAGTATGAGCGAACTTTAATTTTGATAAGTTCTCTTTTTCTTCCGCAATCTTAGCTACTAATTCTTCTTTTGAAAGCCCTGTGATTTCTGAATTTTTCATTTTTCTTTTTCTTTTACGTTGAGTGTAGCGGTTATAATAAACAAGTATTTACAACATTCACCTCAACACTTTACTATGCTTCTACGTAATCTCTACGTACTACGAATTTGGTTTGGATTGGTAATTTCTGAGCTGCTAAACGCATTGCTTCTTTAGCAATTTCTAAAGGCACACCTTCAGCTTCGAAAATTACACGTCCTGGTCTTACAACTGCTACCCAGTATTCAGGAGCACCCTTACCTTTACCCATACGTACCTCAGCAGGTTTTTTAGTTACCGGTTTGTCAGGAAAGATTCTGATCCATACTTGCCCTTCACGTTTCATGAAACGAGTTACGGCAATACGAGCAGCCTCTATCTGGCGACTTGTAATCCAAGTTGCTTCTAGAGATTTGATACCGAAAGATCCGAATGCTAATTCAGCTCCACGAGAAGCTAAACCCTTCATTCTGCCTTTTTGCATCTTCCTGAACTTCGTTCTTTTTGGCTGTAACATTTTATTTTGTTCTAATCGTTAAACGATGTTAATAAATCAATTATTTACGAGGACCTCTGTTAGCGCCTGCGCCTCCACCTCTGTTTGCACCACCTTGGCCCGGACCACGACCGCCACCTTGGTTTCCACCACGTCTGTCGTTACCACCACGGTTGTCTCTTCCACCACCTCTGTTATCTCTTCCACCGAATGCTGGTTTCTCTGATTGGCCTTTTGGACCGTTGTTTGTTGCACCAATGTTTGGAGACAAATCACGTTTTCCATAAACCTCACCTTTACAGATCCATACTTTAATACCGATTTTACCATAAGTGGTTAAAGCCTCAGCTAAAGCATAGTCAATATCAGCACGGAATGTATGCAAAGGCACTCTTCCTTCTTTGTACTGCTCAGTACGTGCCATCTCAGCACCACCTAAACGACCAGAAGTCATGATTTTAATACCTTCAGCACCCATACGCATTGTTGATGCGATAGAAGATTTCATTGCTCTACGGAATGAGATCCTTGCTTCTAATTGTTTTGCAACACCTTCTGCAACTAACTGTGCATCAAGCTCTGGGCGTTTAATTTCGAAGATGTTAATTTGAATTTCCTTTTTAGTTAATTGCTTTAACTCTTCTTTAATTTTATCAACCTCAGCACCTGCTTTACCGATTACGATACCTGGGCGAGCTGTGTGGATAGTTACAGTGATACGTTTTAACGTACGCTCGATAACTACCTTTGCAACACCACCTTTAGCGATACGAGCAGAAAGGTATTTTCTTATTTTCTCATCTTCAACTAATTTATCGGAGTAGTTATTGCCACCGAACCAATTAGAATCCCATCCTTTGATGATACCTAATCTGGCACCTATTGGATTTGCTTTTTGTCCCATTTCCTATAAATTAGTTTTGAGTTGTTTCTGTATTTTTACTATCTACAATCAGAGTTACGTGGTTAGAACGTTTACGAATTCTGTATCCACGACCTTGAGGTGCCGGACGTAAACGTTTAAGTTGACGACCACCATCTACCATAATTGTTTTAACAAATAGTTCGCTTCCATCAGAAGTTTTACCATTTTTAGCTTCCCAGTTGTTAATTGCAGATAATAATAATTTTTCAACTCTTATTGCTGCTTCTTTGTTGGTAAACTTTAAAACACTTAATGCTTTCTCAACACGTTCACCTCTGATAAGATCTACAACCAAACGCATCTTACGCGGTGAGGTTGGACAATTGTTTAATTTTGCTATTGCTTCCATTGTCTAATTATTTTTTCTTTTCAGCGTGTCCTCTGAATGTTCTGGTTGGAGCAAATTCTCCCAATTTGTGACCAACCATGTTTTCTGTTACGTACACCGGAATAAATTTATTACCGTTGTGTACTGCAAATGTATGATTAACGAAATCCGGTGAAATCATTGATCTACGAGACCAAGTTTTGATTACAGATTTTTTGCCCGAATCGTTCATAGCGTTTACTTTCTTCTCAACGTTATGATCAATATAAGGTCCTTTTTTTATCGAACGTGCCATTATTTCTTCCTTCTTTCTACGATGAAACGATTAGAATATTTTTTAAGTTCTCTGGTTTTGTAGCCTTTAGCTAATACACCATTTCTCGAACGTGGGTGACCACCTGATGATCTACCTTCACCACCACCCATTGGGTGATCTACTGGGTTCATCGCTACCGGTCTAGTTCTCGGACGACGACCTAACCAACGTTTACGACCTGCTTTACCTAATACTTCGTTTGCGTGATCTGAGTTAGATACAGCACCGATAGTAGCAAGACAAGTAGTCAAGATTAAACGGGTTTCGCCAGAAGGCATTTTTAAAGTAGCATATTTACCATCGCGGGCAGCTAATTGTGCATAAGCACCTGCACTACGAGCCAATTGTGCTCCTTTTCCAGGGTGAATCTCCACGTTGTGGATAATAGAACCTAATGGAATGTTTGATAATTTTAAAGTGTTACCTACTTCTGGAGCTGCAGTATCGCCCGATAATATTACCGAACCAACTTGCAATCCTTCAGGAGCAATGATATAACGCTTCTCGCCATCTGCATAATGTAATAATGCAATGCGGGCAGTACGGTTTGGATCGTATTCAACAGTAGCTACTGTTGCAGGAATATCGAATTTATCGCGTTTGAAGTCGATTAAACGATATGATTTTTTATGACCACCACCCATGTAGCGCATAGTCATTTTACCTGTATTGTTACGTCCACCAGACTTTTTTGATGATACAACCAATGATTTTTCGGGCTTGGTTGCTGTAATCTCCGTAAAGCTAGCACCTACTCTAAAGCGGGTACCCGGAGTAACTGGTTTAAATTTTCTTAAGCCCATAGTTATAATTAATAATTAAATTAAAGATTTGCGTAATAATCTATTGTTTCACCGTCTTTCAACGTTACAATTGCTTTTTTGTATTTCGGGCTACGGCCAGAAACAAAACCTGCTTTAGTATAACGAGATTTAGCTTTACCATCTACAACCATAGTATTGATTGCTACGATAGTTACTCCATAAAGTTTTTCGATTGCAGATTTAATCTGTAATTTATTTGCTTTATGATTAACGCTAAACGTGAAAACGTTTAATTTTTCAGTTAAACCTGAAGCTTTTTCGGTTAATATTGGTTTTTTTAAAATTTCCATATTATTTGGCAAATGCCTCCTCCAAAGATTTAACAGAATCTGCAGTTAAAACAAGTACACCTGCGTTTAATACATCATATGTATTTAAATCTGCTGCAGTGATAACTTTAGTTTTTTCTACGTTTCTGCTTGATAAATAGATATTATTATTTTGTGAAGGTAAAACCAACAAAGTTTTTTGTGTACCTACGTTTAACGCAGCTAATAAACTTGTATAGTTTTTAGTTTTAATTGTATCGAAGTTGAAATCTTCTAAAACTACCACGTTGTTATCTTTTGCTTTGTAAGCTAAAGCAGATTTACGTGCTAATGATTTTAATTTCTTGTTCAATTTAAAACTGTAATCACGTGGTTGAGGACCGAAAACACGACCACCACCGTTAAATAACGGAGATTTAATGCTACCTGCTCTTGCACCACCTGTACCTTTTTGTTTGTATAGTTTACGAGTTGAACCAGCAATCTCATTACGTTGTTTAGATTTGTGAGTACCTTGACGTTGGTTAGCCAAATACTGTTTAACATCTAAATAAATCGCGTGGTCGTTAGGCTCGATACCAAATACCGATTCAGGAAGTTGCACCTTGGCACCTGTTTCTTTACCTGAAATGTTTAATACTTTAACTTCCATCTGATTACTTGTCTAAGATTACGTAAGAACCTTTAGCTCCTGGAATGGAACCACTAACTACTAATAAGTTTTGCTCAGCATAAACTTTCAAAACCTGTAAGTTTTGAACTTTCACTCTGTCTCCACCTGTTCTTCCTGCCATGCGCATTCCTTTGAATACACGTGATGGAAATGATGATGCTCCCAATGAACCTGGGGCACGTAAACGGTTATGCTGACCGTGAGTCTGCATACCAACACCGGCAAATCCGTGGCGTTTTACAACACCTTGAAAACCTTTACCTTTTGAGGTACCTACAACATCAACAAAATCGCCTTCTGCAAATGCATCTACAGTTACTACATCACCTAAATTAAGTTCTGTTGTAAATGAGTTGAATTCTACCAGCTTGCGTTTCGGAGTTGTGTTTGCTTTCGCGAAATGGCCTTTTAACGGTTGAGTTGTGTTTTTCTCTTTTTTCTCATCGTATCCTAACTGAATAGATGAATACCCGTCTTTTTCTTCGGTCTTCACTTGTGTAACTACACAAGGCCCAGCCTCGATTACAGTACATGGAATGTTTTTTCCGTCTGCATCGAAGATACTGGTCATTCCTACTTTTTTTCCAATAATTCCTGACATTTTATCTTTTAATTTAACACCCATCGAAGCAGTAGGGCTTCGTTCAAGGTGGTTGTGCATCCCCCGAAAGGGAGGGCAAAGATAGACAAGAATTATTAATTTTCAAATAGTTAGCTAAATATTTTTTCAAATAATTTGCTGATAGATGGGGAGTTAGCAGAAATACAGGACTAATGTGCTAAACCGCCGCTTAAACTTATTGCGATAATGGCTAAAATAATAAAGCCAATTAATACATACAGATAATCTTTTTCAATTAGAAAACTAAAGATTGCAAATATAATACGGGCTATTGGTGTGAATATCAACATTAAAACCCCAAACTGAACAATTGCATCGCCCTTAAAAGTTGTTACACCTTTTAAGATTTCTAAAACTGATGAAAATTTTGAAAGTTCTGGCGTAAATACTTTATAATCAGTAATTGCGCCATTATTGTGGATTAGAAAAATAATCCCACCAATTAATACGGTGCTCATTGAGATAATTACGCCTGCACGAAGCAGCGTACCTAATAAAACCTGAATATCTTTTTCTTTCATCTCTCCAATTACATTACGCCTGTTATACCTTTATAAATCATTTGAAGTGCTAAAAATGTAACCACTATAGCAAATACAATCTTTAATTTATCCGTATTTGTTCTTAATAAAATTTTTGAGCCGATGGTTGCACCTGTTAAAACGCCAATGCAAACAGGCATGGCAATACCTGGGTCTATTTGACCGCGATGTAAATAAACAATTGCACTTGCAGCAGCTGTTACCCCCATCATAAAATTACTGGTGGTGGTTGATACTTTAAATGGCAAACGCATAATATTATCCATTGCGATAACTTTTAAAGCACCACTGCCTATACCTAACAAACCTGAAAGTGTACCAGCGAAAAGCATCATAAAAAATCCACCAGGAACATTTTTAACAGCATAGCTATGTTCTACGCCCTTATCTGGATAACTACCATTAAGCTTGAAGAATTTGGCCCATTTATTTGAATAATCCGTTGTAGAGTGGTCTACCTTTTTCTTCAAAGTCATGATGGCTGAGAAAATTAAAATACAACCGAATATAATAGCGATATAATTCGCATTTAAATAAACAGCGATAACCGCACCACAAATTGCACCAACAGTTGTGGCAATTTCCAGAAACATGCCTATCCTGATATTGGTTATGCCTTCTTTAACGTAAGCTGCCGCCGAGCCCGAAGAAGTTGCAATTACAGATACTATTGAAGCACCGATTGCATAATGAATGTCAACGCCTAAAGCCAATGTTAGTAATGGTATGATAATTACACCACCGCCTAAACCTGTTAACGAACCTAATAAACCCGCCAAAAAAGCACCTACTAAAACAATTATTGTAAACAGTAATACCGACATGCGGGCAAATATAAGCGACTAATTATAGGGAAACGAAAGATAAAGCAATAAAATAAAGTCTATATATTATATGGAAGATATGAAAAAATTTTGAATTAATGGATTTTGAATTATTGAATTCAATCATCCACTCATTCAAAATTCATTAATTTATTTCTACTTCCCTAATCTTTTAATCATTTCTGCACTCAAATCTCTTCCATCATTTAGGCGGTTTGCGAAGAATGATTTTGCAGCTTCGAAATGCTCTTTGTATCCTTTTAGGTCTCCATAACCAATTATCGAAGCCCATTCATGCACCGCGGTATGAAATTCCAGGTCATCTCCACGAATTGATTTATCATATAATGCAGTCTGAATAGATTCCTCAAGCATATCTTCATTTTTAAAAAGATACTCGGCTATGCCTAAGCGCAGTTTAAATGGAGGCGTTTGGCAGATTAAATTATCATAAGGATTTACGCCCATCTTGTACCAGGCATATACCATACTTAGCAAACTTAAATGCGAATTTGGTTTTTGTTTATGCGCTGAATCCGAGAGGCTAAATTCTTTCATGATGTTATCATCAAGTAATAAAAGCTTACGACTTTCGTGAAATACAAAATCACGGGCGGCATAAATTTTTGATCTGAAATCCGTTTCGTTTTCACAAATCATCAGCTTAAAAAGCTCTGATTCTGCCTGTGCGTAATATTTTACCTGTTTTTGAGCATATGGGTTTAATATTGCTAAACCTGCATAAATGTGAGATTTGTAACTAAATATCCGAAGAGTAGTTAAGATTTTAACGTTATCAATACCGCCTGAATAAGATGGATTATCCCAAGGGAAAAAACCTGCATTTTTCCATGCAGAGCCCATGCTTTCGAAACCCATATGTGTAACGGCTTGCGTATCGGCAACTATTCTATCGTGCTCATGAAAATCATCCATCTCAATGATGTTTGATTTTAATGATTTGTAGATTTCCAATGCTTTTGCATAAACCTCATCGGTTGCCCTGTGCCTAACCACAACTAAAGTTTGTCCTTCCGGACTAAAAGCCGGGCCATGCAAAGAATGACAAGTTACAATTTGGGTTTCTTTAGGAAGGTGTTTTTCAAAAGCTGCAATTTCAGGATGTTTTACAGAAGTTTGGCCGGCAACAATGGCACCATATTTTGTAGATAATGCAAATGCAGCTACAACCTCATCAATCTTCTCTGCCTCAACACAATAAATAATAAAATCTGACTTACGAGATACTTCGTGGCCATCATTTAAAACCTCAACGCCTTTCGGTTCAAGCTCTGCTTTTAAATCGTTAAAACGTAAAGGCATATCTGCTCCACAAACCTTATAACCTGCCTTTACAAACGAATGGGCGTACAATTTGCCCATATCGCCCAAACCAATAATTCCTATTTGCATGCAACAAAAGTAATCTATCAGAAATTAATTTATAATAAATTGTATAAAAATGTAGTTTTACATTTTAACATTTACATTTAAACTATGCAGAAAATTAAACACATCCTTTATTGTTTAGGAGCGCTATTATTTTTAAACGTTGCATTTGCCCAGGCACAACAAGACACTTCTAAAAACACTGACCCATCTCTAAACGGGCAGTATCAGTTTATGTTAAAAAAATCGAAAACCTTATATGGTGCAAAGCTGATTAACCCTTCAAGATTGACTTCACTGTGGAAAAGCGTTAACGATACCTTGCGCAAAGAACGTAAGCAACTTGCTGAATCGAGACAACAGATTAAAAGCCAGGCAGAAAATATTACAGGTTTAAAAGGAGAAGTTTCGGGCAAAGAAAGTTCTCTAGCAAGCGCAACAGCATCTGTAAATGAGATTAATTTCCTTGGAATTTCATTTAACAAAGGGACCTACAATACCATTGTTTGGGCAATAATTATTGTGTTAGCGGCTGGTTTAGCAATTGTGATATTACAAACCGGAAAATATAGAAAAGAGGCAAATTATCGCACTCAACTATATCAGGAAGTGGCTGATGAATTTCAGGCGCATAAAGTTAAAGCTAAGGACAAAGAAATGAAGCTTGCAAGAGAATTGCAGGACGAAAGAAATAAGTGGGATGATATGGGTAGAAGATAAAAAGTCATAAAATAAAAAAAGAGGTTAGTTGTTTAATTTCGACTAACCGCTTTTTTATTTAGAATTTTCGGAAGCTGTATCGCAGACCAACCTCAAACTCACCGTTACTATAATTTTGTAGAGCAGATGTATTACTTGTGTACTGCAGCAGCAGACCAAGCTTTCGCTGATAATTGATTCCGGCTCCAAACGTGACACTGTTTGTGCTGTGATAAATACCGCTCACCATAAATTTCTCTTGTAAGAAGCTAAAGTTTGCCCCAACATCTAAAATGCCCTTATAATTTTCAATACCTCTAAAAACAACCTTTGGCTCAATTAAATTAAGGCTTTGGCCTTTAGTTGCTATCTTGTAACCAGCAGCAACAAAGTATATCGAACGGTCGACTACATTTCTAACTTGATCGCGTTTAAAAAACCTTTTCAAGTTTGGCAATGAACCTTGAATCGTTAATTTCTGATTCCTGTAAGCCAAACCGAAGTCGCCATCAAGGTAAAGTTGCCTGTCTCTGAAATTTGCCAGCACATCATCGTTAACATCGCCTATGGCTTTCCCTAAATCCAGCCATTCATTCATCACCCCTGCTGATAAACCGAAATCGATATAGCTCGAATCCTTATTCAATTTTAAATGGTAAGCATAACTGAATGTTGCTCTGGTTCGGTTTATTAAACCTGCACTTTCATTGTAAATTAAGATACCCAAGCCAACCTTTTTGCTTTTAAGTTGTAAATCGCCAGTTAAATATTGAATTCGTGGAGAACCTTTAATACTTGTCCATTGCGCTTTAAAGGCGCCATTTAAATGAATCATCGTATCAATACCAGCCAATGCAGGATTGGCTAAATACTGATTCTGGTAGTAAACACTACCCATTGGATTAAGTTGACTAAATGCCGGTTGTAATGCAAAAAATACGAACACCCCGATTATGTAAATTCTTATCTTTTTCAAAGCCGTTATTTTTTATAAATTATAGAGATAAAACCTTTGGCAGTGCCTGCATTTTCCAAATCAATAAGGTAATAATAGGTATCTTCTGCAAGTGGCCTGCCGTTGAAATAGCCATCCCAATCGTTTTGGTAATTAACCGCACTGTAAATCACCCTACCTGCCCTATCTACTATCGTAATCTTGTTGCTTAAATATTTTTCCAAACCTTTTACTACAAAAAAATCATTCTTTCCATCGCCATTAGGCGTTAAAAAGTTATTGGCAATTACCAAATCTGTTGCATTCTGTGAGATAATAATTGGCTGCAAAAATCCTTGAGTTAAGCTGATATTGGCCACCTGAAAAGTTTCAACCAAAACCATCTCACCAATCGAAAAATCAAAATATAAATTGTTGATTTTACCGTAGCTACTTGCCGAATTTATAACCTGCGGCAAATTGGTCGGAATACTGAGTTGCGCCCTTACCGACAAGCTTAGCATCAGTAGTAAGGTGCAACTAAAAATTGAGGATAATTTTTTCATAGCGACTACTGTGAAATTTTTACCCAATCCGTACCATCGCTCTGAATAGTTATTACCTGATTTATCGCCGGGGCGGTAATTGCAGTGCCATCAGGATTTACAACCGTAGCAGGGAAAGTGAGTGCAGTTGCTGAACCATTTATGATTCGATAAACTCTTCCCTTGGCATCGCTGGCATTTGGCAAAGCTATCGTTGTAGCAGGAGTGGCAGGTAAAATTCTTACGGTATGGTAACTTTCATTTAAAGTTAAAGTTCCGCCTGTAGCAAATCTTAAAATACCCGTTGCCATCGAACCATTAACATTTAATGTACTGGTTAAAGATGGCTGCGAAGTTGTATTACCTAAACTATTATTCAAAGTTAACGAACCTCCATTGGCAGCCATTTGCCCCGAAATTAAAGGCAATGCGGTATTTGTATTTGCAATAATAAGTGTATTCGTATTTGTAGTCAAAGTACTTCCTGCATTTGTACCAATAAAAATATTGTTAGCGCCTGTTGTATTGCCAGCACCGGCATTTTGACCAACAGCCACGTTATTATTGCCCATATTTGCGGTAAGTGCATAACTTCCAACCGCTGTGTTCCCGCTCCCAGTAACATTTGCGGTTAAAACCCTTGCCCCTAAAGCTGTATTATCATTACCAACTGTATTATTGGTTAGCACTAAAGAACCTATTGCACTATTGTTAAACCCGCTGAAGTTTTTAGTTAAAACCATGTGGCCAAATGCACTATTTTCGAAACCTGAAATATTTGCTGAAAGCGCTTCCTTACCAAATACGCTATTTGAAAATCCGGTTACGTTTGCTAAGAGTGTTCTGTATCCAAAAGATAAGTTATTATCCGTTGAGTTACCTAACCTACCCGACCTTTGATTATTAACCAAAAAGTTTATCGCCACATCATCCGTATTACCCAATAAATTTGTTGTTAAATCAACCCCGCCGGTATTGCCCCTTAAGGCCCAGCCTGTAGAGTTGGTAAATGCGTTTCTGCTAATTAATTCAGGCACTCCGGTTGTGGCATTGGTAATATAAACTTTATTAGCATCGGTTACGCCTGCTGTGGTAAGCTTGGCAACTGTTACAGAAGCATTAGCAAGCTGGAGCGTTCCCACTGCGGCATCATCTATATTTACTGTTTTAACTTCTTTATTACCGATTTTTATAGAGGTAACTGCGCCATCAGCAAGCTTTGGGTTTGTAACAGCTCCATCGGCTAGTTTTATGGTAGTTACCGCACCTGTATTAATATTTACAACAACATCTTTCAGCAAAGCTGATGTACCGTTTGCATCTATACTCAAATCAGTAGAACTTAATGCTTTGCCACCAGTAATGTTGCTCACATCCAGCGTAACTGGTTTCCATGTTGTGCCATCGAACATCAATACCTGATTATTAACCGGATTAGAAGCTGTTAATGTTTTACCCTGGAGATTAGCAATTGTTGGGTTTGGATAATTTCCAGTTAAATCACCTCCGGCAACACCAGTTGAGGGACCAACCGGACCTTGCAAACCAGTATCTCCTTTATCGCCCTTGTCGCCTTTTACGCCTGCTGTACCTGAAACTCCTTGCAAGCCTGTTGCTCCCGTAGCACCCTGAGCACCAGTTGCGCCTGTCAAACCAATAGGTCCTTGCGGGCCTGTTGCCCCAACTACACCTTGAGCACCGTTTGCACCGGTTGCACCTGTTGGTCCAGCCGGGCCTGTAGCGCCTTGCGGACCTACCGCACCTGTAGCACCAACATCACCTTTAATGCCTTGCGCACCAGTTGGACCAGCCGGACCAGTGGCACCCTGCGGACCAATTGCACCCGTAGCACCTGTATCGCCCTTTTGACCAGTTGGTCCATTTGCAGAATACAGTGCATACGGAACACTTAGTAATTGTGCCGTTCCGGCAAGGCTAAAATTACTGCCATTATCTGGGTCTACTTCAACCTTAATAAATTTTAAACTAGTTCCCCAGGTAACTGCCGCAATTGTTCCGGTAGTTGAAGTTGCACCAGCACTACCAATTACAACGCTGTATAAACCAAAAGCGTTAGTCACCACATTCCTTACTTCAGTATACTGCGCAGTTCCTGTTGCGGAAGCATCAAGTATACTAATACGCAAAGCGATGTTCTTGTTAGCTAAAGGTGTGCCGTTTGTATTACGTGCAGCACCCTGATAATTAAATTGCTGTGGGGCTTGAGCCTTAACAGAAAATGCCATGCCAACAAATAGCAGAGCGATAAGTAAAATTCTTTTCATTTAGCGGGAATGTGATCTATTTAGAGAAACTCTGCGGATGATGGCACAGCTTAACTCTCAAATCTATGAATTAGTATAACCTACATTATGAAGTTTACACGAAAACGCATAGAATCGTTCAAAAAGGGCATTATAGCGCTAAAAACAAATGTTGTGAAATTAAATTTTTACACAAAGATGGGTTTTGAATTAGAATTCAATTAGAAAATCAGCATTAACATCAACAAACAGATTGATAAATATCAAGTTAAGTTTCAGACGGAAAGGATATACCTTTAATATTACGATATAAATCTACCGCGTATAAATCTGTCATCCCCGATACAAAATCTAGTACACTCTGAGTTCTTGAATAGATATCTTCCCGGTCTGTATGGTATTGTTTAGGAATTAGTTTAACTAATTTTTTGTAGTAGTGTGTATTATTATGAATCAAAGCGGGTACAAACTCTTCAAGTAATCCAGCCATTATTTTATATCCGGCAACTTCTTTCTGAATTACAGATGAGAAATTGTAGATTCTTTCAACAGATATTTTCTCTATGGCTTTCCATGCCGAAATATATGGTTCAGGCAATAAATCGGTTAAGCTTTTATTTAGTGTTCCATTTAAAAGGTTTTCCTGCTCATTGTAAAATATCTCTGCGCAAGTTGTTGTTAAGGTATTAATCGCTTTCGCCCTAAGCAAGCCAATCTTTGCATCATCATCTTCATAATCATGCTTAAGCCTATCTTCAATTGTTTTTGAATTTGCAAAAGGCAACAGGAAATTTTTCACCTCTTCATAAGATAATATTTTTAACCGATGCGCATCTTCCAGGTCGATTATACTGTAGCAAATATCATCTGCGGCTTCAACTAAATAAACTAAGGGATGTCTTTTGTAAATTAGGAACTCGTGCTCCTCTCTTTCCATTCCTAATTCAGAAGCAATTTTTAAAAAGCTTTCTTGTTCAGATTGAAAAAAACCATATTTCTTTCTGTGCAATAATCCTTTTTGCTTTCCTGCTATTGAGGCACATGGATACTTTGCAATCGATGCTAACGTAGAATAGGTTAATGCATAAGCATCATTTCCTTTACCTTTTAATGGGTGGGTTAAAATCCTTATGGCATTTGCATTTCCTTCAAAATTGATTAAATCATGCCACTGCGATTCATCCATTTGGTTTTGATAAATTTTACCATCGCCATCTGTAAAATACCTGGAAATAGCCGCTTCGCCAGAATGTCCAAATGCAGGGTTTCCTAAATCATGGGCCAAAGCAGCAGCTGCAACAATATTTCCCGCTTCATTAATTAATGGAACTTCCTTAATTAAATCAGGATTTTTATTTTCTAAGGTATTCAGAAAAAGATTAGCCATTGAACGGGCAACACTCGCCACCTCTAAACTGTGGGTTAAACGATTGTGCACAAAAACACTTCCAGGCAAAGGAAAAACCTGCGTTTTATTTTGCAATCTTCTAAAAGGTGAAGAAAATATTAACCTGTCATAATCACGCTGAAAGTCAGAACGAGCCCTATCCGTGCTTGCACCGTATTGTTCCTGACCAAAACGTTTATTCGAAAGTAATTTATTCCACTCCATGAATTAGATTTTATTTTTCTGCCAAGTTAAGCAAAAGTGAAAAACCTCGAAGAAGATTTGCAACGCTATATGCGTATTTATCTAAGTATGAAAGCAAATAAAACAAAAACCATTTATGCTATTGGGTGTTTTTTATTTAGGAGATAATATTATGAAAACGAGCGTATATAATAAAGAAGAACATTTAGAAGGTTTTGTTGGTAATACCGATGAAGCTAAACAAAAATCAGATGTTCAGAAAGCTTATGAGCGTGGCAATGATGGAAACGAAGTTACTGCCTTTGGTAAAGAGCCAATTTCGAAAATTGCAGCAAGAAAAATTGCCAATGGTGATAAGGTTACTGCTAAAGATGGGCTGGATAATACCGGAACTCAAGGGGCAGATTCTTTAAGTGATGATGCCTATAATAGTCAGGATAAAAACCCGACGATTGAAAGTGCTGCAAGTGGAACGGGTAGTTCATCAGAGGATTTCAAAAATCAAAATATAAAACAACGCGATGAAGATGATGCGTTAAATACAGGAATTTAATTTAGATAAAAATGAGTTTACTAAAATACGTGATACTTGGAGCAGCAGCTGTTTACGGGTATAAATATGCAACCAAAAAAAGAGAAATTGATGGAAAATCAATTGTAGATGATTTGAAAGAGCAAGCGCCTGATTACATCGAGAGAGCAAAAAGATTTGGCGAAAGAGTAAAACAAGACTATACTCAAACTAACGGATTGTACGAATAATTTATCATCTTATATCTATTGATGATTTTTCTTTCATCAATAGATATAAAAATTTATTGGGGTTTTCCTCCTAATCCTTTATCATCAGTTTTATTTCTTGTAGATAAATCATCATTATCCAAAATCGTAGAATCTTTCAATTTTGTTGATGCATCCGTATTTTCTTCGATGTCATGACTTGGCTCACTTTTCTTTTTGAAAGCATCAGGGTCTGAACTATGCCCATATGTATCATTGTCTAATTCTTCCTGATTTTTGTTCGGACTTAAGTCACTATCTCCTCCTGGGTTCTTGTTATCAATATTCATTATAATTTTTCTATAGGTAAGTAATATTGATAACAACCAAATTTTTAAAAGGTTTATAACTTTTTAATGAATCTACAGCCCTATAAAATCGAAAATGACTGGTTAAACAAATTTGGAATTATTACGTTTTATCATATAGAACATCATTAATACGTATAAATACAATAATTTGAAGTACAAACACGGACTTTTACGTTTCAAAATATTTCGATATTTGAAACTGAACTAACTAGATTTTGCCCACTGAAATTGGAAAACTATATTAAAGTATTACTTGCTGAGGATCATACCATTGTTAGAAATGGAATCGCTGCGCTATTAGAAAAAGAAGAAGACATTCAAATAATTGCTGAAGCAAAAAATGGTGAAGAGGTGTTAAGCCTTTTAGAATCGGGCATTGAGCCAGATCTTATTTTAACAGATATTAACATGCCGGATATGAACGGCATGGAACTAATTAATGCTTTGCAATTAAATTATCCTAAAATAAAGGTGTTGATTTTAACCATGCTTGATAATGAGAAGTATGTAAATCAAGCTTTGAAAGCTGGTGCAAATGGCTATTTATTAAAAAATGTTAATATAGATGAAATCATCTTTGCAATTAAACAGCTTACAAAGGGTTACAGCTACATCTGTACCAGTATTTCTCTTAATCTGTTAGCACAAGCTGATTTGTCTTCAGATTTTAATTCGCAAAAAATAAAATCAACTGTTGATATTTCGAAACGGGAAATAGAAATTCTTAACCTAATTGCCCAAGGATTTACGAATAATGAAATTGCCGATAAATTATTTACCAGTAAAAGAACAATTGAAGGAAACAGACAAAGTTTACTCGAAAAGACTGGCACAAAAAATACAGCAGCTTTGGTAAATTTTGTGGTGAGAAATAAGATTATTGATTAGTTAAATTTTTGATTAAGAAACTCCATTTTCTTGATCTACATTGCCCGATAAATCGTCTACATCACTTTTATCAGAACCATTGGTATCTCGTTTTCTAGGCGGGTTTTCCATTCTGCTTTCTTCTAAATCAGAAAAATCGCCATCTTTTTGATTAGCAACCTCGCCATGTGATGAGGACTTATCCTTTAGCTCCTCTTTCGGATCAGCAAAATCTTGTCCTTCAATAGGCAAATTATCTTTGTTTTCGGGCTTTTTCATAACCATTAAACCTATAAAAATGGTCTTTTGTTTCAAAAATATAAGGTATAAAAAAAGCCTTCAATTTTCATCGAAGGCTTTTAATTTTTTTAAAATCAATTAAACTTTGATTTCAACTTCAACACCGCTAGGTAATTCAAGTTTCATTAAAGCATCAACTGTTTTAGAGTTAGAGCTATAAATATCTAATAAGCGTTTGTAAGCGCATAATTGGAATTGCTCTCTAGCTTTTTTGTTTACGTGTGGAGAACGTAATACAGTAAAGATTTTTTTCTCTGTAGGAAGTGGAATTGGACCACTTACAACTGCACCCGTAGGTTTAACAGTTTTTACGATTTTCTCAGCAGATTTATCTACTAAGTTGTAATCGTAAGATTTTAATTTAATTCTGATTCTTTGGCTCATCTTATTTTTAATTATGATTCCCTGTTAGAGCTATTAACAACAGGAACCGGATTTATCATTTTTAGTATCAAGATAAAAGTATCGAGTATCAAGATTAAAAAATGTGTCTTGATACTTGATACTAAATACTTGCGACTAACTAGTCTTCAGATTTTACTCTTCCTTTTGACTTAGCAATTACTTCGTCTTGAACGTTTTTAGGCGCTGGTTCGTAATGATCGAATTCCATTGTAGAAGTTGCACGACCTGAAGTGATTGTACGTAACTGAGTTACATAACCAAACATTTCTGAAAGTGGAACTAATGCTTTGATAACTTGTGCACCATTACGAGTATCCATACCTTGTAACTGACCACGACGACGGTTCATGTCACCGATAACATCACCCATGTTTTCTTCAGGAGTTAAGATTTCGATTTTCATGATTGGCTCCATCAAAGCAGGTTTACATTTTGGTAAAGCCTCACGATATGCCATACGAGCAGCAAGCTCGAATGATAAAGCATCTGAATCGACTGCGTGGAATGAACCATCAATCAAACGTACTTTCATATCTGGAAGTGGGTAACCAGCTAATACACCGTTAGTCATTGCAGATGCAAAACCTTTTTCAACTGAAGGGATAAATTCACGAGGAATAGCACCACCAACAATCTCGTTAACGAATTGTAAACCACCTTTTTCGAAATCAGCATCGATTGGAGAAATAACAACTTTGATATCCGCGAATTTACCACGACCACCTGATTGTTTTTTATAATTTTCTCTGTGTTCAGTTGAACCAAAAATCGCCTCTTTATAAGCTACTTGTGGTGCACCTTGGTTAACCTCTACTTTAAACTCACGTTTTAAACGGTCAATTAAGATATCTAAGTGAAGCTCACCCATACCAGAAATAACTGTTTGACCAGTTTCTTGATCGGTTTGAACTTTAAAAGTAGGATCTTCTTCAGCTAATTTAGATAAACCCATACCTAATTTATCAACGTCAGCTTGAGTTTTAGGCTCAATTGCTAAACCGATAACCGGATCAGGGAATACCATCGATTCAAGAACGATTGGGTGTTTCTCATCACATAGTGTATCACCAGTTTTGATATCTTTAAAACCAACTACCGCAGCAATATCACCAGCAGCTACATTAGGAACTGGGTTTTGCTTATTTGCGTGCATCTGGAAGATACGAGAAATACGTTCTTTACTTTCTGAACGAGTATTGTAAATGTAAGAACCAGCGTCTAGGTTACCCGAGTAAACACGGATAAAACATAAACGACCTACGAATGGGTCAGTTGCAATTTTAAATGCTAAAGCTGCAAATGGCTCTTCAATACTTGGTTTTAATAAAATTTCAGCACCTGTATCTGGATTAGTACCAGTAACACCTTCTGAATCAAGAGGTGAAGGCAATAATTCCATTACATAATCCAACATGGTTTGTACACCTTTGTTTTTGAAAGATGAACCACATACCATAGGAACGATTTTAGCATCTAAAACAGCGGCACGTAAAGCGTCTAAAACTTCACGCTCAGTAATTGTTTCTGGTGCATCGAAGAATTTCTCCATTAGAGACTCATCATAATCAGCAACTGATTCTAATAATTTCTCTCTCCATTCAGCAACCTCATCAATCATATCATCAGGAATTGGCACTTCAGTAAAGGTCATACCTTTATCATGCTCATTCCAAACAATACCACGGTTGTTAATTAAATCAACCACACCTTTAAATTGATCTTCAGAACCGATAGGTAATTGCAATGGAACTGCATTACTACCTAACATATCTTTTACTTGCTTAACAACTTTTAAGAAGTCAGCTCCAGAACGGTCCATTTTGTTAACGAAACCGATACGGGCAACATTATAGTTGTTAGCTAAACGCCAGTTAGTTTCTGATTGAGGCTCAACACCATCAACAGCAGAAAACAAGAACACTAAACCATCTAATACACGTAACGAACGGTTTACCTCTACGGTAAAATCCACGTGTCCCGGTGTATCGATAATGTTCATGTGGTAATTCTGGTTTCTGTACTTCCAGTTTACTGTAGTTGCAGCAGAAGTAATGGTAATACCACGCTCTTGCTCTTGTGCCATCCAGTCCATTGTTGCAGCACCTTCATGTACCTCACCAATTTTATGACTAACACCAGCATAATAAAGGATACGCTCAGTTGTTGTAGTTTTACCTGCATCAATGTGAGCTGCAATACCGATATTTCTTGTAAATTTTAAATCTCTTGCCATCTTATTTTTTTGGATTCTCTGATTTTAAACGATTACACCGATTATAAAGTACAATCGGTGCAATCTATCTAATCAGTATAATCTTCTAATTAAATCTATGTAATATTACTAGTGTAATTAATCCTAAATTAGAATCTGAAGTGAGAGAACGCTTTGTTAGCCTCAGCCATTTTGTGCGTATCTTCTTTCTTCTTAACAGCAGCACCTTCACCTTTAGCAGCAGCTACCATCTCACCAGCTAATTTCTCTTTCATCGTTTTTTCACCACGACGACGAGCATATAAAATTAACCATTTCATACCTAAAGCTGTTTTACGCTCTGGTCTAACCTCAGTTGGAACCTGGAAGTTAGCACCACCAACGCGGCGAGATTTAACCTCAACAGCTGGCATAATGTTAGTTAAAGCACGTTTAAATACCTCTAAACCGTTCTCACCAGCTTTTTTCTCAGCGATTTCAACAGCATCATAAAAAATAGAATAAGCGATAGATTTTTTTCCATCGTACATCATATTGTTTACAAAACGAGTTACCTGAACATCATTAAATTTTGGATCAGGAAGAATAATTCTCTTTTTTGGTTTTGACTTTCTCATTTCTTATTTCCTCCCGATTATTTTTTCTTTCCTTTTGCAGGTGCAGCAGCTGCTTGACCTGGTTTAGGACGTTTAGTACCATATTTAGAACGACGTTGGTTACGACCAGCAACGCCTGATGTATCTAATGCACCACGGATGATGTGGTAACGTACACCTGGTAAATCTTTAACACGACCACCACGAATCAAAACGATTGAGTGCTCTTGTAAGTTGTGACCTTCTCCAGGAATGTAAGCATTCACCTCTTTACCGTTCGTTAAACGAACACGGGCTACTTTACGCATTGCTGAGTTTGGTTTTTTAGGGGTAGTGGTGTACACACGTGTACATACACCTCTTCGCTGTGGACAGCTGTCCAACGCTGGAGACTTACTCTTGAACTCCAGTGCTACTCTACCTTTTCTAACTAATTGTTGAATAGTTGGCATTGTGCTTTTTTATGTTTTTTATTAAAAATTTACCGCTCCCCCGGCATCCTTGCAGATAGCCCATAAAACGGACTGCAAAAGTAGAACAATTCTTTTTATAAATCAAGGGGTTAGAAGAAAAAGTTTAACAATACAACTTAAGAAGTTTTAAAGGATAAGAGCGAGAGTTAAACTTCGCAGGTTTAAGCAGTTAAAGAAAAACACTAACTACAATTTTTAGAAAAGCAATTACAGTAATTCTTTTGTTCTGTTCAGCCCCGCTAATGCTTCAATATTTTTAACATCTGCAATGTTTAATTGAAGTATTTTTTACATCGGTTGCAAAAGAAAAAATATTTTTAAGCTACTGCAATAAAAAGTATTTCCGCGTATATCGGGTTTAAATTACTTTGGTTTGTTAAGCTATGAGGGATTTTCAGAGCAGAGGCTTAGGTAAAATAGCCCTGATTGCAGCGAAAATACTTTTTATTATTCCAGTTACAAAAACCTTGTTATGCTGAGGCACGAAGCATCTGCAGCCGATGAAAGAGATGCTTCGTGCCTCAGCATAACAGAAGTTTAAAAAGATTGAAGCGCAAAGCAGGACGAACAATTAATAGTTATACTGTTTTTGCGCTTCAAAATATGTTAATTATATCTTATAACTTAAACATTCCAGTGGCATCAGACCATCTGATAATTTAATTAACGGTATTCCTCGGATTACTTCTTTCGCTTTTAGAACCAACTTTGGTGATTTTATAATTTAACGAAACGTAGAAATATCTGGTAATGCTATTGAAACGAATATCTTCTATCCTACTGCCGTTCACAGTTCTATCGATATTGGTATTTTGATTTAAAATATCAAATCCCTTTAAAGCAAAGGTTATTCTCCGTTGCATGAAATACTGTTCCAAACCTGCATTAAAAAGAAATACATTGTTATTAAAACCATCTGCCCTGCCGGCTGCGCCGTTATGATTTAACTCACCACTAAACCGTGTATTTTTAATAAACTCATAACTTAAACTTGCACTATTGTAGAAATTGAAGAATTTATTATCCAAGGCACTTGGCTGCGAATTATTCACCCTACTATATTGCACACCAATATAAAGACCTGCATTTAACTTATCCGCAATATCATAGCTTATATTTGCATTCGGACCGAAATTATATCTATCTGTAATATTTTTTTCGCTGTTAATAAATGAAGAATTATGCGAAAGCGATAAGTTTAAACCATAGCCCATTCTTAACCCTTTTAGCTTAGTGGGTTGACCAAAAAAAGTACCAGCATTTATGTAATAGTTACCATCAACATTTACAGGTTGAACATATTGAACTCCATTAACATAATTAATACTGTTGCCAATATCATCCAAAGCATAATTCACCAAAAAATATCCATTCCAATATTTATTGTTATCTGCACTGAAGGTGTTAAAATTTACAGACATGCGATGGCTTTTACGCGCCTCCAAATTTGGATTTCCAATGCGCTGGTAAAGTGGATTACTATTATTTTGGACAGGTTGCAAGTCGTTAACTGATGGCAGATTCACATTTGCATTATAGTTCAACTGCAGAGTGTGTTTTGCCTGATTTCTAAAACTGATATTCAGTCTAGGTAAAATATTATAATACTTTCTTTCTATATTATTAGTATTTACACCAGCACTGCTAAATGCTGAAGCATCGAGTCCGGTTTCCTGAAAACCCAAACCTAAGTTATAAGTCCATTGTGTACGGTTGTATATTAAACCAACTCTTGCACTTTGCAACCATGTTTTATTATTTAAGGTATTAGAAAAATCGGGAACTACGGTATCGTAAACATTTGTTAATGGATTATAACTTAAAGTAGTTTGTTGCGCTTCTACAGCACTATTATTTTGTAAATAGGCGATATTCCCACTCCACTTTTTATTAAATAACGGACGAATGTAATTAACGGCGAAACCATAATTTTTAGATGTATTTTGTTGTTCTGCCTGCTGATTGATGTCGGTAACATCAACGATGTTGCCATTATAATTATTAATAAGCGATTTATTTAACCAATCAGAATTGAATGTATTTTGCGTTCCGTTCAAACCCAAAATAATCGAACCTTTTTTTAATCTTCTGGTGGCAGATAATTCTCCAAATATGGATGGTGTAAAGTTATCCTGGTTTAAAAACTGATTACCCTCATTGGTCCTTCCGGCTAAATCAAAAGCTGAGTTAAACTTCCTGTTGTTGATATTGCTCGTATAGTTAAGAAGAGCATTCGAACGCAATGTAATATCCGTTAATGAATCCGGATGATATTCGACCTTAAAATTAAAGCGATGCGCCTGATTATCTGAATTTCGAGTTGAAACCTCGTCAGTTCTCAATACATCATCCTGATTAATATCCTGAACATTAGAAAAGCGATTCCCCAAGCCTTTACTGAAATAAGTAAAATAACTACTGCTTAAGGTGAGTTTATCTTTTTTACCCCAGCTATTACTAAAATTTAAACCTCCGCTATGCGTGGTAACTTCGCCAATGGCACTATTATCAAATACTCCAGAACCGCCAATTGTGGTACGACCATTATTTACATTGATAGAAAAGCCCCCGCCGCCAGGAGGAGCAAAAATATTACCAATATTACCACCTGTAAAACTATTCAAATCTTCGTATTGGAAACTAGCATTGCTGATGTTATTACTCATTCCCAATAGGGCAAATTGCAACTTTTTTGTAAAGTGATTTGCACTTAAGTAGCCGCTATACCTGTCAGTTGTACCTCCAGATAAATTTGCATTACCAAACCAACCGTTCTTTTTATCTTCTTTAATGGTTAAGTTCAATACTTTTTCTCGTTGTCCGTCATCAATTCCGGTAGCTTTCGCTTCGAGTGTTTTACTATCTATTAATTGTACTTTAGCTATAACATCTGCTGGTAAGTTCTTGGTTGCAGTTTTTGGGTCTGTTCCGAAAAAATCCTTTCCATCAACAGTTAACCTGTTTACCTTTTGCCCTTGCACCAGAATACTTCCATCTTTATCAATGGTAACGCCCGGAAGTTTTTTCAACAAATCTTCTACCGCAGCGTTTGGTTGAGTTTTGTAAGCATCTGCGTTAAATTCTACTGTATCTTTCTTAATTGTTGCCGTTGCAATTCGACCGTTAACAGCAACATCTTTAAGTGTAATCGCATCTTCTTTCATTTTAAAAATGCCAAGATTTTGTGCTTTACCATTAACAGATATATTTTTTTCAATTGAAGTATAACCCACAACCGAAATCTTACACCTGTAATCTCCATTGGCAACATCTTTTAGAATAAATTCGCCGGCAGAATCGGAAACTGCTCCAATTTTCTTTGTTGAATCTTTTTTATTCGTAAGCACTATACCTGCATATTCTAGGGGCTGAGCTGTTTTCTCATCCAGGATTTTACCAGTTACATTCCCATTAAGTTGTGCGAAGGTCTTCGTAGATAAAAAGCATAGAATGAGCAATAAATAAGTTTTCATAGTTGATATTTTTTGTTTGGCTTGATAACGAATCTTCTTAATCCATTTTCAACCATAAGACACATAAAAAATCAAAATGTGACACTTATTCTAAATTTTTAGAAAAATTTATTATTCAAACAAATAGCACATTTTATTTGAATAAAAACCTTTTAAAATTACATAAAATTAAAATAAGATTAAAATAAGATTAAAAAAATCAATTAAAATCTAAAATAAATGTACAAAATTTCATAAATAACTGTTTTTGTATAATTTATTTTGCAAAAACAGAACATAAAATATACTTTTATCAAAATTCAATCAAAAAAATTGAATTAAAAATCAGAAAACCAAACCTAAAACTAGAATTATGAAGAAAACTCTACTTTGTATTGTTCTTTTCTGCTCATTTATCTTCTCTGCCATGGCACAGAACAAAACACTCAGCGGAAAAGTTATTGACAAAGATGGCGTCGGGATTCCTGGCGTAACCATCAGCATTGAGAATCGGTCTGTTGGACAAACCAATGCAACAGGTAATTATTCAGCATCCGTACCAGATGCAACAAAGAGCTTAACATTTTCATTTATTGGCTACGAAACCATTACATCGGCAATTAATGGTACAGAACTAAATGTAAAATTATTGGAATCTGCATCAAAAGTGCTTAATGAGGTGGTTATTACTGGCTATGGCGTTGTTGAGCGTAAAAAATTCTCAGGCGCTACAGCAAATATTAGCGGCGGCGAAGTTTCGAAACAAACCTTCGGTTCGTTTGACCAGGCTTTGCAAGGCGCAGCCAGTGGTGTTACTGTTGTGGCCAATGGCGGCCAACCAGGGCAACAAGCTGTAGTAAGAATAAGAGGTAATGGCTCAATCAATGGTGTAAACACACCACTATATATTGTAGACGGCATCGAAATTTCGGCGGCAGACTTCCAGTCAATGAACCAAGGTGATTTTGAAAACATCGAGGTATTAAAAGATGCGATATCTACAGGTGTATATGGATCAAGAGGAGCAAATGGTGTTTTTGTTATCACTACAAAAAGAGGTAAAGCCGGTCAGGTGCAATTTAATTACGATTTGCAGTTAGGTAGAAGTAAAATGCCGGAGGATCGTTTGATAGTAATGAATAGTCAGCAAAAAATTGATTATGAACTTGCAAGAGGTAATCCTTATGGATGGACTGCTGCTGAAGCTGAAAATTTGCGTAATGTTAATTTTAGCTGGAAAGATGCTCTATTTCAAACTGGACAAACTCAACAACATCAAATTAGTGCAAACGGAGGTAACGAAGCCACAAAATTCTATGCTTCATTATCATATTTGGATCAAGAAGGTATTGTACAAACAACTGGCCTAAAAAGATATACCGCAAGAGCAAATGTTGACAATACTGTAAAAAACTGGAGATTTGGTTTAGGCCTTCAAGGTGGTTTTTCAAATCGTGTTAATACCTCTGAGGCAAATACGGTTTTAAGTTCGCCATTAAATGCCATTCGCTGGAGTAATCCATATGAAACTGCCTATTTACCAGATGGCAGCTTTAACGAATCAGGAGGCCCAAATACTGGCCAATTGGCATCAGGTCAACCTAATGGTGCAATGGAATTATTCTTAAATTACAACAATAATAGACAACTGAAAGGTGTTGCAACATCTTACGTAGAATATCATATACCTGCTGTTGATGGTTTGTTTTTAAGAACAAACTGGGGTGTTGATTATACTCAAAACGAAAACGCAGCATTTACTGACCCGCGTACTTCAACTGGTATTGCCAGACAAGGTATTTTAACAAGAAGCCTTGAAAGAAATTTCCGTTATACAGGAACCACATCATTAAATTACAGCAAGAAAATCAAAGAACATGAGTTTAGCGCTGGGTTATTTACCGAGGTTGTAAAAAATGATTATCGCACCTTCGGATTTACTGGTTACGGATTTACGAATGGCTTTACGAATGAAGCTGGTATTACCCCAGGTACAGCTACAACTCCAAACTATATCCCTGCAGTTAATGGTAGTGGAACACAAAACGGTTTAATGTCTTTCTTTTTGACTGCAAACTACGGTTATGCCGGTAAGTACTATTTAAACTTAGTTGGCAGAAGAGATGGTTCATCTAGATTTGGAGCAGATAACAAATGGGCAAACTTTGGTTCTGCTGGTGCAATTTGGGTTATAAACGAAGAAAACTTTATGAAGAGCGTTACCTTCATTAACAGTTTAAGATTAAGAGCGAGTTATGGTACAACAGGTAATAATGGCTCAGCAGATTATCCTTTAGCACAATTTGGCAGGGTAGCTTACGCAGGTGTAGGTGGTTGGAGTCCTACAACACCAGGAAACCCACTTTTAACCTGGGAAACTAACACGACAACGAATATTGGTTTAGATTTCGCGGTTGCAAAAAACAGAATTTCTGGAACAATCGAGGTATACAACAGAAAAACTACAGACCAATTCTATAGTATTCCTGTTGACCCATCAGCAGGTGGTTTCACTTCAATCACGAGTAATTTCGGTTCTGTAACAAATAAAGGTGTGGAGATTACATTACGTGGCGATATTATACGTTCAAAAGATTTTAAATGGTCGATGGAAGGAAATATCTCATACAATAGAAACCGCATCACCTCGTTACCTCAAGATTCTGTTATTTCAGGTGTAACAATCTTAGCACAGGGCTCACCAGTAAATAGTCTATACTTGGTTCCATATGCTGGCGTAGATCCTGCAACAGGAAATGCACTCTACACAAAACGGAACGGAACGGTAACATCAGTATTTAACGTAGCAGATAAAGTGGTTCTTGGAACTTCTGATGCACCTTGGTTTGGCGGAATTTCGACAAGATTTTCTTACAAAGGATTCGATTTAAGTGCCCAACTTAACTTTTTCTTAGACAGATATATGTATAATAACGATTTAAATAATATTTTAAATCCAACCTATTATTTCGATAACATGCATATATCTATGTTAGATGAATGGAGAACACCAGGCCAAATTACAGATACACCAAGACCATCATCAACCGGAGGCAACTCTTATCAGGCTCAAACAACCAGATTTATTGATGATGCAAGTTTTTGGAGACTACGTAATGTAACATTAGGCTATACCGTTCCACAAGCTTTCATGCAGAAAATAAAAATTAGATCGGCTAGAATTTTCGTCCAAGGTCAAAATTTATGGACTTCAACTAAATTCAGAGGTTTCGATCCGGAAGCTACAGGAACTTCATTAACTGGTGCCCAATACCCTTCTCTTATACAAGGTACATTAGGCTTAACCATTGGATTTTAATTTTAACTATAACAATTATGATAAACAACATATTTAAACGTGGGGCAGTATTACTATTACTGACTACGTTATGCATTCAAGGCTGCAAGCAAGATGATTATGTTAATCTTTTGCCAGAATACAGCTTAGATGCAGTAAATAATCCTTCGAGTATGGCACAGGTTGAACAAGTGCTTACAGGTGCATATGCAAATTTTAGGGCTAATGATTATTACGGCTCCGGTAGTGGAACAGGCGGAGGCGCTGCTTTAATGCCTGATGTTTTGAGCGACAATGTTTATGAAACCACTCAAACATTGGCAAACTCAAGAGCAATGGCAGATTGGATTTATCAAAAAAACACCGCCCAAATCACCAATATTTACTCGGCAATGTACAAGGTAATCTCAACAGCAAATATTGTTTTAAGAGATGTTGATAAATTTACAACAGCAGCAAATGTTACAACCGCTAACAGAATTAAAGGTCAGGCTTTGGCAATTAGAGCTTTAGCACACTTCGATTTATTTAGATATTTTGCGAACACTTACGACAGAAATAGCACAACAACTTTAGCACTTTACTACAGTAAAACCTTTGCGGTTTCCCCACAAGAAAAGCCATCAAGAATGTCGAATAAAGTTTATTTGGATGAATTGTATAATGACTTAACCGCTGCTGAAACATTATTAGCAAATGTAGATACTCCAATAAACCCTGCTGCTGGCCTTACAAGACCAAAGCTTAACTTAACTGCGGTACACTTATTAAGAGCTCGTGTTTCTTTATACACTGGTCAAAATGCTGATGCAATTACTTCTGCAACAAAGGGAATTGCCATTGCACCTGCTTTAGTAAGTAACCAAGCTACGTTTAGTGGAATGTATACAGAATTAGCTGCCGGAGAAATTATCTGGAACGTACAATTTGATGCAGGTCAAAGTGGTCCGACATTCTTAGTTTATTTTGCTACAAACAGCAGAAGTTATTTCAGACCAGCAAGAGAAGTTGTTACTTTGGCCGGAACTACAGGTTTAATCAGACCAAATGATATCAGATACGCTGCTTATTTCTCCAATGTTGGTGGTGATATTGCTTTAACAAAATATAAAGGTAAGGGCACTGTAGCTAACGGTAATGCAAATTTCATTGCAATGAAAACTGCTGAGCTTTACCTAATCCGTTCTGAAGCTTATGCAAGAAGTACACAAGATGCTTTGGGCGCTACTGATTTAAACACACTGAGAGCGTCTAGAATTAGTGGTTATGTTCCAGAAGTGTTAACTGGAACAGCCTTAATTAATGCAATTGCTGATGAAAGAAGACGCGAATTAATTGGTGAAGGTCACAGATTCTTTGATTTAAAAAGAACAACCAGAACAATTACTAGAGGTAATACTTGCGGCAATTTAACAATTTCTCCAACTGGTGGATGTTCTTTACCAGCAACCGCTAGAGAGTGGACATTCCCAATTACAGAAACTTTAACAAATGCTAATGCTAATCTGGCTCAAAACCCAGGCTGGTAAAAGCATCAAATTATTATAAAAAATAAAACCCCTGCAAATAGTAGGGGTTTTATTTTTTATAGTAATTAACACATTCTACATTTTTGGTGCAGTTACTTTTTTAGCTTTTTCTTTGTGATGATGTTTTTTGTGTGCTTTTTTAACCGCGGCTTTTTCAGTTTTAGCTTTGGCAGGGGCAGCGGTTTGTGCGTTTACGGTATTAACAGTAAAAGCTGCTACTAGGGCGATCATTAAAATTTTAATTGCTTTCATTTTCTTGTTATTAGAAATTATTAAACCTTGTTAATTGTTTAATAAATCTCCGCCTAAAAAATGAAGAATTGATGAACTATTTCGCAGTTAGTTATTAAAAGTATCCAAAAATAAATCTTCTACTTTTTTGCGGGCCCAAGGCATTTTGCGTAGAAATTTCAAACTAGATTTTATTGATGGGTTACTATTAAAGCAGTCTATTCTAATTAGCGTTCCTAATTTTTCCCAGCCATAATGCGCTTGTAAATCGGTTACAATTTTTTCTAGCGTTAAACCATGTAAAGGATTATTTTTTTGCTCAGACATGCCACAAAGTTAATTCAATTCTTAATATTATTGAAGAATAAACTGCGCCATCCACACTGTTGCGAAACCACAATCGGGGTCATCAACTTTGTGTTCTAATATTTTAAATTGATGTTTTTCTAAAATGCTTCTGTATTCACTGGTATCTAATGAAGCATGAAATAAATTTTCCCCTCCGTTTTTGCCCCAGGCTTCACCATTAGTGGTGCCCGAAGTAAATAATAAAATACCATTGGGGTTTAAATGATTTTTAAAAAGTTCGATAACAGCTGGCTGTTCTATCGCAGGAAGATGAAAGAAGCTATGCCAGGCAATAATTGCATCAAATTTCTTTTCGAGCTTAAGCTTTCGCATATCTGCCAAAATAAATTTACCTTCTGGAAAGTTATTTTTAGCAATGCTGAGCATTTTTTCGCTGGCATCAACACCTACAACTTCAAAACCTGAATCCACAAAATATTTTAACATTGGAATACCGGTACCGCAGCCAATATCTAAAACAGTTCCTTTTGATGGAATGGCCGAAATTATAGTATCGAGGTATTTCTTTTCGATTAAACCTGTTGGTCGGTTTTGGGCAAACCAATCGCCGATTTTATTATAAACCTCAAAAACATTTTGCCGATTGCCCTCCATAATTCAAATTTAAAAAGCTACCGCGGTAGCATCAATTTCAATTAACATTCCGGTTAAAGCTAATCTAGAAACCGGGATTAATGTATTTACCGGAAATTTTAAATTCGGCCAAATTAGATTTGATTCCTCAATTAAAATTTGATGCCTTTCCTCATCGTAATCTACAACTAAAGTAGTGAGCTTGGCGATGTTCTCAAAGTCCAATCCTTTACTTGCTAAAGCAATACCAATATTTTCGAATACAATTTTTACCTGCGTTCTAAAATCATTGCTTAAAACACCATCCGTTCTGCTTCCACCCTGCCCTGCTATAAAAACCAATAAATCCTTAGTCGAAACAGAAGCTACATGGGAGTAACCATGTGGACGAGGATCGTAAATTCCTTCAGGATTGCTTATTTCTAAAATATTATTTTTCATATCCATTTTGGGTAAAACTATTATTTAAAATTTCACGCTGTGTTGATGATTTGCAATAATAAATTAAAACGATTTTTTGCGTTGGCCAAACAAGCTATTTGCATTAAAAGCAGCGACTGAAAATGTTATGCGGAATTTGTTTCTTGCTTTTGAAAAAACCTTTGATTATAAACCTGATGGCAACGAACACGGAGTGCAGCGGAGTAAAGTGAACAGCAGGGCTAAACCAACCCCAAATGCTTCTGTACGTACATTTTCCAAAAAAAACGCCCTGAAAAATCAGAGCGTTTAAATTTCATCTTTATGTTAATCTAGTTTGTCCAGCTATTGTTATCTGGATTTGAATCTGGTAAAACTTTATTTGGATCTAAAGTTACCGAAACAACTTCCTCGTTTGTTGGATAGCGAACTAACCAAGTGGTATTTTTCATCCAAACATCAACAGGAACATTTACAATTTCAGTTTTGCCACTTTTGGTTTTGATTTGCAAAATGATAGGCATTGGCATTTTTTCCAGATTATCAACTTTAATGTTATAACCTGTAATTTTTCCATCAGTTTTAACTGCCTGAACATCGCTAATCGCCTGATCCATTTTCCAATTGTTTAAGAACCAACTTCTCCAAAACCATGCTAAATCTTCACCAGCACCATTTTCCATCGAACGGAAAAAATCATAAGGCGTTGGGTGTTTGTAAGCCCAATTTTTAATGTATTGGCGGAAAGCATAATCGAAACGATCTGCACCTAAAATTTGGTCTCTCAAAATATTTAAACCCCATCCTGGTTTGCTGTAAAGGTTTATACCGATATTACGTTCTGCCATTCCATCGGGCATTAACATGATATTTTCAGTTACCGGATTGCCGATAGCACGTTTACCAATCGCATTCATATCGGCTGTACGTTGCTTATATTCACCGTTGTTGAAGTTTTGTGATGAAATTCCGTTGATGAAAGTATTAAAACCTTCATCCATCCAACCAAATTTACGTTCGTTAGAACCAACAATCATCGGGAACCAGGTGTGACCAAACTCATGATCGATTACACCCCAGGCCGAGCCGTTTTTAGCCTTCCATCCACAGAAAACAATACCCGGATATTCCATACCGCCAATATTGGTTGCCACGTTCACTGCCATTGGATAAGGATATTCGAACCATTTTGTAGAATAGTGTTCAATGCTCGATTTTACATATTCTACACCTCTGCCATAACCATCGTTACCGTTGCTTTCGATAGGTTGCGCCGAAACAGCTAAGCCTTTTCTTCCACTCGGGAAATTTATTCTTGCTGCATCCAATACAAATGCTTTTGATGATGCCCAAGCTGCATCTCTGGCATTTAAGATTTTAAATTTCCAGGTAAGTTTATCTTTCGCAGGGCGAGATTTAGGATCAGTTACTTCTTCAGCAGAACGGATGTGAACGGTTTTATCGCTCAACTTAGCCGCATTCCATCTTTTTAATTGCTCTGCGGTAAAAACCTCTTGTGGGTTTAAAAGCTCTCCCGAACCCATCACGATATGGCTTGCTGGTGCCGTAATTGCAAAAGTAATATCGCCATATTCGCAATAAAACTCGCCACCGCCCCAATATGGCAAAGTATTCCAACCAATTACATCATCATACACACACATACGTGGAAACCATTGCGCAATTGCGAAAATCTCCCCATTTTGAGTGGTTAAATGTCCGGTACGGTCAGAACCTTCTTTTGGTACAACGTAAGAATAATCCATTTTAACCGTAACTACATCGCCATTAGCAGCCATTGGTTGGTCTAAACGAATTTGCATCCGTGTATCTTCAACCAAAGAGGTAAATTTTACCGCCGCAGCTTTTTGCGAAACGCTGATGTTATTGATTTTATAACCACCGTTAAAACTTTCGCCTTGCGCACCATAACGACTCTTAGCTGGAGTTACTGCATAACCACGAGAAGTTTCTTTGAAAGTATTTTGATCTAACTGCAACCATAAATAAGGTAATTTATCTGGTGAGTTATTTTTATAGGTGATGGTGATGCTACCAGTTACTGTGCTTGTAGCCTCATCTAAACTTGCAGTGATGTTATAATCTACTTTATTTTGCCAGTATTTCGGGCCTGGCGCTCCAATTGCCGAACGGAATTCATTACCGTTTTGTGTATAGAAAAGCGGCCCAAATGCTTCTGCCGGACTATAATTTGTTGCTGGCGCATTGGTTTTAGGCGCTTGTTGAGCAAATGCAGAAAAAGCAAAAGCAAAACAAGATAAGCTTAATGTTAAAAGTTTATTTAAGGTTATTCTCATGTTGGAAATTTTTATAGGCGGCAAATATAAACAATCGGTTGTATTATGCTTTTTTGTGCCTATAATGTTACTTTACAACATATTAAAGATAAATATCACATCTGGTTATCACCCTTTTTCAGGTTTGGCAAATCTTGTAATTTTCTTTCTCGGGGTGATAATTTTAACCAAGCTTGGTAAGCCTGAACAATGTAAAATGAATATCTAAATGGTCTCTCTTCCTGAATTTTTAAAACCGATGGACGATAAATTATCATAAAGTTTTTTAATTCCTCGCCATCCAACTTTGTTAAATCCTTTATATTTTTCTCAGTAAAATTCCGGTCAATCTCTGCATTATAACTGTCTCTTTGCTCTAATTCCTCAACTTTCTGCTGCTGACGTCTGTATTTACCATGCCCGAGATTTAAACTCAAACCACCAACTTTATCAGTCATTTTTTTACGATACAAATTACCGCCCGTTCCCATTAAAGTATATTTTTCTGCCATTGGGTCTTTCGACAAAACCTCTTTATTTATTCTTACGCCATTAATATCAACATCATTTAAATTATTGGAGCGTACCACCATGTAAATAGTTTTCGGCAATAAATTGGTCAGGTAAAGTGTATCCGTTGTATAACCAACGAAAGAAAATTCTAGCAAATCGCCTACTTTGGCAGGCACAGTAAACTTCCCCGAAGCATTGGCGCTGACCACTTTTTTGGTGTTCAAATTTCGGATGGTTACACCTGGGATAGTCGACGATTTTTTGGCGTATTCGTAAATTGTACCAGTACTAACAGTTTGGCTTATTGCGGCAAACGGAATGGCAAGAAAAAGTAAAATGATCAGCTTATACATATCCAAAAATATATTAGTTTTAAATGTTAAAATCCTATTTAACAATCTTTAACATTAAAACAACCATTTTAGCTAAGTGTTTCAGTGTAAAGGTTTTCATCAAAAGAAATCAAAATAGCTTTTAAATCTTTTTCAATAATCGGACGCTTAATTGCACTCGTATTTTCTACTAAATAATCTATTGCCTTTGCCTGATTATCAATCGCTTGCTGTTCTTCTTTCGATAACTTTTTCCAGGTTAAACCCTTTCTGTTCAAAACCGTTTCCCAACCAAAAATGTTACACCAGGCATTCAACTTCTCTTTCGTAATTCCTTTTTTCTTAAAATCGTGAAACTCAAAATCTATTTTATTTGCCTTTAACCAATCTAAAGCTTTCTTAACTGTGTTGCAATTTGGTATTCCGTATACTGTCATTTTAAATTTTTGATTCAAATATAATGATTGGATGGGAAATCCTGAAAACCCTTACATCTTGGGAATCGTGCTAATTCATCACATTTTTCACCCCATCCATCACATTTTAAAAATACTAAGCTAAAGTGTTGTTAACATTGCTGTATCAAAAAAAAACAAAATGGATTTTAAAGATTTACGCAAGGTTGAGTTCTGGGTTTCTACAGTGCTTTATATTTTGGTAATTATTTTACTGATTACCGGAGCTAATGGCGGGATAAGAAATGAAAATTACTACTATTTTAAAAGTGAAAATATAAGCTACTCTTATTTTTCCAATTATTTGGTTCCCGAAATTTTTCGATTCTCAATTCTTTATTTGAGTTTTCTGGCAATCAATTTTTGCATTATGCCAGCGTTTCTTAAAAGGCAAAATGTAATATCTAACAGTTTTTTGCTCGCAGGTTTATTTCTTATCGGTGGATTAATATTTAGTATCTGCAAAACCTATTCAGAAGCCTATACTTTATTTGATTACGAAGATTTGCAACATGCTTATAATCGTGTTTTCTTCAAAGGTTACGTTTACAGCATGTGGTCTATTGTGATTATGGTTGCCTATTCACTCATTAAAGCATTTTTAGGCTACTTATCAGAACATAAAGATAAACATGCCGATGAAACGGTTCAAATGAAGGTTGATGTTGGCTTTGGTTTGGCATTTTGGTTTGTAGGTTTGCTATTATGGATATCGAGCAACTCTGCAATTGAGATTAGCGTATGTTGGACATTGGTAATTTTCTCTGCAATTGGTATCGTAATTTATTCTGTTTATACACTTTTGCCCCAAAACATTGCTGAAGGAAAACCTTTTAAAGTTTACTTCTGGCAAGTTTTTTTCATTTCCATTTTATTAGCCGTTCCGCTCGGCTTAATTTCTACACTATTTATCTGGCGGATGGAAATGTTTTTCATCGTCTTACTGTTTCACATGCCAACACAGTTAATTATAAGTGCGCCTTTATCGTGGTATATGTATAAAAAAAGACTAGCTAGCCGTACCGAAATCACAACACTTAAAACCGAGTTAGGTAAATCTGATGCAAGCTTAAGTTTTCTACAGTCGCAAATTAACCCGCACTTTTTATTCAATGCCTTAAATACATTATATGGAACAGCGCTCCAGGAAAATGCAGAACGAACAGGAGAGGGTATCCAGAAACTTGGCGACATGATGCGCTTTATGTTGCATGAAAATATGAAAGATAAAATTTCGCTAACCCGTGAAGTTGAATATTTAAACAATTATATCGATTTACAAAAACTGCGTACATCTCGATCGGCCGATATTAAAATTGAAACCCAGATTGATGAGCAACTGAATAACTTGGAAATTACACCTATGCTTTTGATTCCTTTTGTAGAAAATGCCTTTAAGCATGGCATCAGTTTGCAACAGCCATCGCACATTAAAATTACGCTTCAAACTAAAGAACGAACCTTATATTTCGATGTAAACAACAGCATTTACCATAAAGCCGACACCGACCCAGAGAAGCTTAAAAGCGGAATTGGATTAGAAAATGTAAAGCAGCGATTAACTTTACTTTACCACGGTAAACATGAATTAATTATCCGTGAAAGCGCAAAAGAGTTTTTTGTACACTTAACCTTGCAGTTAGATTAAGGTTATTCTATTTTTTTGAAAATGTTGGTAATTGCCCGTGGCGGGCTGTAGCCCCGCCATCCGCTTTACTTCGTTACACTCGTGCTCGCTGCTGTCGGGTTTAATTTACGCAGGCTGGTAATACTATTAATGTTTACATTGGGCTAAAGATCAAAAGATTTCTCCGCGGTGGTCGAAATGACGGGAGTTTAAAAGAACAAATTGATAAACCTAGCAAGGTGTTGCAATGGCAAAAGCACCAATAACTTTGTTAAATAGCCCCGACATAAACGAAAATACTTTTGGTTGTACAAAATTTATTTACAGCAAAAACATTAACCAAAAGATTGTAGTATTGGCGGGACAGAATTTGCCAAGAATTACAAACTTACCGCTACTGAAAATACTTTAGCAAGTAGAAAAATTTAAATCTATTAGTATCTTTAAAAATGATTGCCATAGCGATAGACGACGAACCAATAGCACTTGATATAATTCGTTCGCATGCTTCGAAAGTGCCATTTATTGAGCTAAACTCTATGTTTACCAATGCTTTTGAGGCAATTGCCTATTTGCAAAAAAACAAAGTCGATTTGATTTTCCTGGACATCAAAATGCCAGATATCAGTGGAATCGACTTTTTAAAAAGCCTGAGCAATCCGCCAATGGTTATTTTCACAACGGCGTATACAGAACACGCCGTACAAAGTTTTGAGCTTGATGCGGTCGACTATCTATTGAAACCTTTTTCGCTTGCCAGGTTTTTAAAGGCCTGTAATAAAACCCACGAACTTTTTAACCTCCGCAATAATAAAACTGAAGAAAAATTAGACTACATTTTCGTAAAAGATGGCTACGAGCAAATTAAAGTAAACTTATGCGACATTCTTTACATCGAAGCTTCGGGGAATTATACGCAAATTCAGTTAAAAGATAAACTCATCAGCTCTAGAATTACCATTAACGATTTGGCTGAATTGCTGCCGAAAAATAACTTTATTCGTTGCCACCGGGCATTTATCATCTCTAAAAGTAAAGTTTCTAAGTTTGATAAAACCCAGATTTGGATTGGCGAAAAATCTGTTCCGATTGGAGCAACTTATGGCAATATTCAGCTGGTTTAAATAAACTTACAACATTTAAACATTCAGCACTTTCAACATTCCAAGCTTAGCATTATATTTGCCGCATGTCAAGTCAATTAAAAAATCTTTCCGATTTTTCTCATACAACGGTTCCAAGTGGAGCAAACTATAAATTCGGTATTGTTGTAGCCGAGTGGAATGCTGAAATTACCGGAGCATTATACAACGGCGCATTAAAAACACTTTTAGCAAACGGTGTTGCCGAAGAAAATATCGTTTCTTTACCAGTACCCGGAAGTTTCGAATTAACCGGAGCAGCAGATATTTTACTAAATAAAAGAACTGATTTAGATGCGGTAATTTGTTTAGGCTGCGTAATTCAAGGCGACACAAAACACTTCGATTTTATTTGCGATGCAGTTGCACAAGGATTAACAAATGTTGGCATAAAATATAGCAAACCTGTTATTTTTGGCGTTTTAACCACTAATAATTTAGAGCAAGCGCAAGACCGTGCAGGTGGTAAACATGGCAACAAAGGTGATGAAGCAGCAATTACAGCAATTAAAATGGCTGATTTTTCTGCGAACATTTAATAAATATATGTAACTTAGTTACTTAAAGCTTAATCATTCAAAATGAAAAAAATTGCCATCCTTTTATTGGCGGTGTTTTGCACCATTACCATCTTAGAGTCTTGTTCATCAAAACTTTGCCCGGCATACAGCTCGTATCCAGAAGGTAAACGCAGAAGAAATTAATAGGCAAAAACCTATTTCAATTTAGATGATTTGTAGAACATTAATGTTTTGCAAGTGTTGTATCTATAAAAAATATCAATTAAAATCATGGCTTGGGTTAATTTAACATCAATTGAACAACTTGATGAGATTAAAAGTGCAGAAGGCTTTAGTCTTATTTTTAAACACAGTACACGTTGCTCTATCAGTATGATGGCAAGGAAGAATTTCGAATTAGATTGGGATGTTATTCCATCAGACACGAAATTGTACTTTTTAGATTTAATTGCTTACAGAGAAGTTTCTAATAAAATTGCAGAGGTTTTTCAGGTAGCACATCAATCACCACAAATATTACTAATTAAAAATGGCGATTGCGTTTTAGAAGCTTCACATAGTGATATTTCTGCAGAAGAAGTTGCAGAGGTAATTGCAGCTTAAGAACATTCAAAAGTCAAAAGCCACAGATTCGCAGATTATTTCAACTTTAATCTGTAAATCTGTGGCTTAAATATTTTAGTCTATTTTTAAAACTTTGGATGTTCTGCTTCTTGTAGCTTTACAAAGCTCAGTATCATCGGCCAAAGCTTTACCATAAGTCGGTATAATTTCCTTGATCTTTGCCTGCCATTCTGGTGTTTGTAAATCCTCCTTAAAACAGCGGCTCAATAAATCGAACATAATCGAAACTGCTGTAGAAGCCCCTGGAGAAGCACCAAGCAACGCCGCGATAGAACCATCGGCAGCACTAACTACTTCAGTTCCAAATTCTAAAATTCCGCCTTTTTTTGCGTCCTTTTTAATTACCTGTACACGCTGCCCGGCATATTCCAATTCCCAATCTTTAAGCTCGGCATTTGGTAAATATTCTTTTAAAGCATTTAATCTATCTTCTGGCGATTGTCTAACTTGCTCAATTAAGTATTTTGTTAAATCAATATTGTGTAAGCCAGCCGAAATCATCGGACGGATATTATTAAACTTTATCGATTTTGGTAAATCAAGAAAGGAACCGTTTTTTAAGAATTTTGTAGAAAAACCTGCATACGGCCCAAATAATAAAGCCTGCTTACCATTTATCATTCTGGTATCTAAATGCGGAACTGACATTGGTGGTGCACCAACTGAAGCCTTACCATAAACCTTTGCATGGTGTTGTGCAATAATTTCTTCATTTGTGCATTTTAGCCATTGTCCGCTAACCGGGAAACCACCGAAACCTTTTCCTTCGATAATATCTGATTTTTCGAGCAATGGTAAAGAACCTCCACCAGCACCAATAAATACAAACTTCGCGATACGTTTACGTCTTTCTTTGGTTTCTAAATCCTTTACTTTTATTATCCAGTTGCCGTCTTTATTTTTCTTTAAATCGCGAATTTCGTGGTTAAAGTAAAGATTAACATTTGGCTGCGCTTTCAAATAATTAAACATATCGCGGGTTAGAGAACCAAAATTTACATCAGTTCCTAAATCCATTTTTGTAGCCGCAACTTTATCTCCTTTTTTTCGTCCGTTTATAATAAGAGGTGCCCAAGCCTTTATTTTTTCTGCATCCTCAGTATATTCCATATCACTAAATAAATTACATTTAGTTAGTGCATCGAAACGAGTTTTTAAATATTCAGAATTCTTCTTACCCCAAACAAAACTAATGTGTGGAATTTTTTTAATAAAGTTTTCGGGATTTGAAATAAGACCCTTTTCAATTAAATAAGCCCAAAACTGCTTTGATACTTCAAAATGTTCAGCAATTTGTACCGCTTTTTTAGTTTCAACAGTTCCATCTTTTTTCTCGGGTGTATAATTTAATTCACAAAAAGCAGAGTGACCAGTACCAGCATTATTCCAGGCGTCAGAACTTTCTGCCGCTGCAATATCCAGGCGTTCATAGATTTCAATACTTAGGTTTGGTTCTAATTCTTTTAATAAAACACCTAATGTTGCGCTCATTATTCCGGCACCAATCAGGATTACATCTGCGTCAGTTTTACCAACTGTCTTTTTCTTTTTTGTCATCTTATATCAAAGGAGTTACAAATTTAGAATCATTTTAAACATGAAACGAATTTTCGCATATGAAAACTAAAAAATTGCCAAAAAATGTATTTTTATTCTGTTAAAGTATAATTAATTAGCAAATTTTAATCCGAAGCGTTAATTTTTCGCGTGAAATTATCAAATCTTCATTAAGATTAGGTTAGAATATTGATTTGATTAGAAAATGTAGAGAAGTATGACCTTATAATAGACAAGAACAAGAAACCGACAATAATATTCTAACAAAATTTTAGGCCATGCTTAGCTAACCAATTACCAAACATTACAACATAACAACACTTCAACCTTGCAACATTTCAATCCTAATCCTTAACTTTGTGGCATGATTGATTTACCGGTAGTACCTGCTGTAACTGAAGTTAAACGCAAACCAGATTGGTTACGTGTTAAATTACCTGTTGGTAAGGAGTACGCTCAAGTACGCAACTTAGTGGATACGCATAAACTTCACACCATTTGCGAAAGTGGAAACTGTCCGAACATGGGCGAGTGTTGGGGTGCGGGTACGGCAACTTTCATGATTTTGGGTAATATTTGTACCCGTAGTTGTTCGTTTTGTGCGGTGGCAACAGGCAGACCATTGGCTGTAGATGTTGATGAGCCTAATCGCATTGCGGATTCAGTAAGGCTAATGGGTGTTAAACATTGCGTAATTACTTCTGTTGATAGAGATGATTTGAAAGATGGCGGCTCAATTATCTGGGCTGAAACTTTACAAGCCATCCGCAGAGAAAGCCCAATTACAACTTTAGAAACACTAATCCCTGATTTTAAAGGTCAATGGGATAATTTATACCGCGTTTTAGAAGAAAGACCAGAAGTGGTTTCTCACAACATGGAAACTGTGAAACGCCTGACCAGACAAGTGCGTATTCAAGCTAAATATGATAGAAGTTTAGAAGCGCTAAAAAGAATTTCTGAATTTGGTTTACGTACAAAAACCGGCATCATGCTAGGCCTTGGCGAAACTGATGAAGATATTTTTGAAGCCATGGATGATTTAGTTGCAAATGGTGTACACATTTTAACTCTAGGTCAGTATTTACAGCCAACCAGAAACCACCACCCTGTTGTAGATTGGATTCACCCTGATACTTTTGCAATGTATAAGGAAGTTGGTTTAGCAAAAGGCTTAAAATATGTAGAAAGCGGACCACTAGTTCGTTCATCTTACCATGCAGAAAAACACCTTTTCCCTATTGAAGGTATAGCTTAAGGTTTTAAAACATTGCTTTAAAAATTTACGGTTTTAATTTTCTCAATAAATCGAACTCCTATATGGAATGTAATTCGAAAACATTTCTTTGGATTTGTTGTTGTGAGTTGTATATTCGTACCACAAGTGAGCGCATTAAAAAAAATTACCCTAACCGAGCCTGAATTAGTTTTGGCATTGCAATCGAAAGATCCGACAGTGTTAAAAACTTTGTACAGCATGTATTCATCATCGCTTTATGGGGTAATATCACGCATAATAACACATACGGAGCTTGCAGAAGATGTTTTACAAGAAACCTTTGTAAAAATATGGCAGTCTGCTTCAAATTACGATAATACTAAAGGCAGGTTATTTACTTGGATGATGAATATCGCCAGAAATCTGTCTATCGATAAGCTTCGTTCAAAAGATTTTAAGAATTCTCAGAAAAACCAAGATATAGAAAATAACGTAAGTTTCGTTGATGAACAAAACAAGGTAACATTTAATCCAGATACACTTGGTGTTAAACAACTTGTAGACAACTTGAAACCAGACTTACAGGTTGTTCTTAATTTAGTTTATTACAAAGGTTTCACACATGTGGAAGCCGCAGAAAAGTTAGATTTGCCATTAGGGACAGTGAAGACTAGAATCAGATTGGCTATTTTAGAATTGAGAAGGAGTTTTAATTAAGCGTGGAAAATTTAAAAGCATATATTGAATCTGGAGTACTTGAGTTGTACGTTTTAGGCGATTTATCGCCCGAAGAAACGTTGCAGGTTGAAGAAATGGCATCTCTACACCAAGAAGTTAGAGATGAGATTGCTGCTATAGAACAAGCCGTGGAGCGATATGCAATTAGTAATGCAGTTGAACCACCATTAGATATTGAACAAAAACTTTTTGATAAACTTGGCTTAAATGATTTAGATGAAGATGCAGCTTTAGTTTCAACTGAAAGTGAAATCGCTGAACCTAAAATTGTTCGCTTAGATGGAAGTGATGGAAAAATTAGAACATTACGTTATGCTTTAGTTGCATGCGTAGCTTTATTGCTGATAAGTGTAGCTGCTCTTTTTGTTACTTACAACAAATTAAACGATGCCAACGGTCAAATTGCAAGTTTAAGCTTAGATAAAGAAAAGTTTGCAGGCGTTGTTAGCAAATTAGAGTACGATAATAAAGGCTTAAACAATATGGCCGAAATGGCTGAAAGCAAAGAGTGGGCAACCATTAGAATGCAAGGACAAGCGATTAGCCCTGAATCCAAAATGAACGTTTATTGGAACAAAAAAGATAAAAGCATTTTAATAAACCACTTAGCAATGGATTTACCTAAAGCAGATGCCGAGCATGAATACCAGCTTTGGGCATTGGTAAACGGAAAGCCAGTAAGCTTAGGTGTTTTTGGTAAATCAGATTCTACGGCTAAAGAAGCACTTTTAAAAATGCAATCTATTCAAGAGGCACAAGCTTTCGCGGTAACATTAGAGCCAATGGGCGGTAGTGTAAATCCAACAATGGAGAAATTGACCGTAATGGGTGGAGTTTAAAGGATATTTTATACGATATACTAAAAGGCTTGGAGTTATCAATTCCAAGCCTTTCTTATTTTTGTTAATTATGATTTTTGCGCATACTTAACTTCTTCGTAAGGTTGAATAAGCACCCAACCTTCGCCAAAAAATTCCAGTTGAAAAGATTCGCCACTACCTCTTCCAATAAAAGAACCAAATGTGAGGTTGGTTTTTATGTTTGGTGATAAATTTTCTGACCAGGCTACCGTAGCATTTGGGTCAGTGTAAACTGGCTGATTAGCGCTTACTCTTAATAAAATCGGTTCACCATGTGTAGTAATCGCAATGTAGCCAGTTCCGGAAAGTTTGACTTGAAATAACCCTCCACTCATCATTCCGGCAATACTTTTAAGCATTTTAATTTCATTTTTAACGCTTTCTTCCAGCGCTAAAACATCATTTCCGTTTACAAATACCGACTCATTTTGAAGCTTAATGATTTTAACCTTTTTGCCTTCATCCGCAAGGTAAAGTTTACCTGTTCCTGCTGCATGCATTAGGGATGTTCCTTCTCCTGATATCGCCTTTTTAAGTAAACCACCTAGTCCTTTACTCAATAAACCTTCACGCTTAAAATCAATATTTCCAACATAGCCAACCATTGAGCCTGCTTTAGCCAAAATCTTTTGATTTTTCAAATTAACTTCAAGCATGGCTGGCTTTTCCAACTCGAAGAAATCATTCTCATTTGGATTTTCGGCTGATTCCTGAATCAGTTCAGTTAATGTGTATGTTCCTTTTGTTTCCATAATTTAGATGTATTATTTCTAGGTTTATTAAGTTTCCATTCAAATCCTAAGCCAAAGTAAAGTGTATTAGGTATTTTATGACCCGAAAGCAACGGCTTTTAATTCAACAGATATTCTTGCTGCGACTTCGGATGCGGTAACTATAGCTTTTTCCATTGCTAAACTATCTCCGGCTTTTCCATGAAGATAACATGCTAGAATCGATGCATCCAATGGACTGTATTTCTGAGCAACCAGTGCTACGATTATCCCTGTTAGTACATCGCCCATTCCACCTTGAGCCATTGCCGGATTTCCCGTTGGATTAATATATACTTTCTCGTTTGGTGCACAGATGAACGTAAACTGATTTTTAAGGATAATTATAATGTCGAGTTCTGCTGCTCGTTTCATCGCTGTTTCAACCCTATCCCACCAATTTTGATGTTGGCCAAAAATCCTGTCAAACTCTTTAATATGCGGCGTTAAAATTGATTTCTTGGAGATTTTCGCTAATAGATCTTTACGTTCAGCCAGAATATTTAAAGCATCGGCATCTATCACAAGTGGTGCATTTGTAGAAATCAATTCTTCTAAAATTCTCTCGCTTTCAGCAGATTTGCCTAAACCTGGTCCAATTGCAATTGCAGAATAATTTTCAACTTTGCTGATACCTGTCCTGTCCAGTGCCATTACTTCAGGTAATGACGTATTTAAAGCTGTTAATCCACTATGTGGAATACAAGCTGTTGTTAGACCCGCACCGCTATGTAAACAGGCTTTGCAAGATAATAGTGCAGCACCCATTGTATTCGTGTCTCCGGCAACTATTAACGCATGCCCATAAGTTCCTTTATGGGTAAATGATTTCCGAGGTTTAATTTTTTTATGAATGTCTTGAGGTTCCGTTAGGTAAAACCTGGATTCCTGTTTTTGAATGTAGTCATTATCCAAACCAATATGTACTACCTCAAACTGTCCGGTAGCGAAACTACTTTCAGGAAAGAAAAAGTTAATTTTTGGGCGCTCGAAACTAATGGTTTTAAAAGCACGAATTCCTTGATATTCTTCCGGCAAACTTCCTTCTCCAAAGAAACCTGTAGGAATATCTACTGCGTAAACCTTTTTGCCAAATGAATTTATTTTATGAACAAGCTGCAAATAATCACCCGATAAAATTCTATTTAAACCAGAACCTAATATTGCATCAATAATTAAATCAGCAGAGATATTTTTTAAATCCGCAGGTTTATTGATAATGACTTTCTTACAGCCAGACTCATTAAAGCGCTGGAAGTTTATAGTAAAATCAGGACTCTCCTTATCACTAAAATTAACGATGTAAACTTTAATGTTTTTGTAGCCATTTAGCAACAAATTATGGGCAATAGCTAAGCCATCGCCACCATTATTACCTTTATCACAAAATATTGCAATATTCTTATTCGTATCGAATTCGTCCTTTAAAAAACAGCGTGTAAATGCCCTTGCGGCATTTTCCATCAAATCGATAGATGCAATTGGCGTGCTTGAAATTGTAAATTTATCGGCACTACGCATTTGAGTAGATGTGAGCAGTGTTTGCATACAACGAATATATGGTTTTAGCAATAACAAAATTTATGCACCAATTGTTGGTTGTGTTTTAAAACTAGACAGGCAAATTTCCTCTTCTAGTAATGATTTATTTCAACACAGTAAAAGGTGTTTATTCGTTTATGATAATCTTCTTAAACTGAAGCAAATCCTCGAAAAAATTTATAACCAAAACTGTTTTTGGCCTTGGTGTTACCAGTTTCTGATAAACACTAGTTTCAATGTTTTCTAAAGTTTGTTTCGTAGATTTTATAATCACCAGAAAATCATCCTCCACTAAAAAATCTATATGAAATTTGTAATTTAGGATTGCTCCATTATAACTTACATCATATTGCTTATTGACAATAAAGCCAATGCCCCTATCCATTAGCTCTGTTTGAAAAGCAGACTTGTATAACCCGGCATTTAAACTTTTGCCTAAATGCCTGTGGATATTCATCGCAATATTAATCAGTATCATAAATTTGCTACTCGCATGAACCCTGCTTATTGGATTATACTTTGTCATCTCTGAATCTATTTTCTACAAATCAGAACTAACATTAATTATAGCTAAAAACTACTGCAGGTTTTCTGTAGCCTACTTTTCTTTCCTCAGCTAGTATTTCTGAGCGAATATCTTGCACCTTATCTATTTGTTTATTAAAACGCTCAAGTGCCTTTCTAGCCTCAATAGCATCACCTTTAACTTTTCTCGACATTTTATCCATCGATTTCATATCGATTGTAGAACCACTAACCGTTTTAGATGAATAGGTATTGGTTTCTTCTGCTGATGCCTTTGCCTTACCGTTGGCTTCTAAAAGTTTGAGACGTAGTTTTTCAACCGTTTCTTCTTCTTCAGATTCTCTGACCTTCAGCTCCAGAATTTTAACGTTAGATTTTAAGAGTTCGATTCTGGTATTCAAAGTTTTAACAGAATCTTGAGATACATTGGCTTTATATGTTTGAGCCGATGTCACTTTGTAAGAAATTACAATAAGTGTTAGAAATAGGAATTTTTTCATTACAATCTTGTTTGGATTGTAAATGAATATCCAAGAAATGTGCCGCCTACTGATATGTGCTTTTAAGCGGACTTAAAGGAACTTTTTAAAAAAGCCGTAATGATTTATGGTTATGATTGAGAAAAAATTTCCCCAGTATCTACCCCAAATTCTTCATTTCGTCTTTAATAACGAGAAATAATTCGTTAGGTCGCTGAGTACCAATAAAATACTCTAAGCCATCGCGGTCGGTTAAAACAACAGCATCTTTCCCTGATGAATAAAAGCGGATGGTACCTTTTGTGTGTAGATTATAAACCGGATTATTAAAAAAGTAGCGGCTGTAAGTCGCTTTTCTTACATCAACAATACTATTCAAATCAATTTTAACACGTTTGGTTGTCCAAAGTCCATCCAAAATCATGCTACCATTATCTACAACAATTTTATACTGAATAAGGAAAAGCAAAAGCATGGAAACGCCGATGATTCCAAAACCTACAACAAGAAACAAATCCTGAGTATTGTCGCGGTCGCGTTCGTAAACATAAGCTGCAAAACAAAATGCAGCCATAATTAACCTGATAAAAATGCGAACATAATCACGGCCAATGTATTGTTTTTCGATATACGCGTACCTGCTTTCCAATTTAATTAAATTTTGACTTCGAATATAGCAACTTTTTTTGTTGCCTGTGTTAATTTATAACGGTTATCCTGTCTAAATCCTGCAACCCAAATTACATCTCCGTTTCCATTTATCAAAATCGGAATAGTAGTTTTTAAATGCAAAGGAATTTTTTCATCGATAAAGAAGTCGCTCAGTTTTTTAAAATTTCGCATCCCCATTGGGATAAATTTATCACCCTGCTGCCAATTCCGCATTACGAGTGGATAAACTAATTTACCACTATCTACAAAGAGGCGGTTTTTGTCAACTATATAATTAACTTCTTCAGTAAAATTTAAACTAAAACGATGCGTACGGAAATAAAAATCAGCTTCATTTTCATGAATCATTTTATGCTGATGTACACTGTTATCAATTTCGGTAATAATTAAAAAAACACGATCGATAATGGCTTGATGTGTTGCGCTTAGAAACTTCACCCCACTTTGCTTATCAAGGTTATTGATTAAATCGCCAACAACTGCTTCTGTAAAATTAAACGGTTTTAGCAGCTCAAATAACAATAAATGTTTGGGATTTAGATTTTCAATATCATTCAACGAAACATATACACCGTCTTTTCTATATTGAATAATTTGAGTTGATAGTTGCTTTACGCCTGCATTTAGAAATTCTTCCAACTGCTTAAAGCGGTTTATATTTTGCGCAAAGGTATTTTCCAGATTGGGGTTAATTTGCTGAAGATGCGGAATGACCTTAAGCCGAATCTTATTTCGGGTGTAGTTTGTGCTTAAATTAGAACTGTCCTCTACAAAACTCAAATCATTTTCGTTAACTAAGTCATTAATTTCGGCGCTGTTCAAAAATAAAAGCGGACGGATTAATTTATCGCGTTTAGGCATAATCCCATGTAAACCACTAATGCCAGTTCCTCTAACCAAATTAATTAATACGGTTTCTACAGCATCATTTTGATGTTGTGCCAAGGCAATATAGTCGTAACCATTCGCTGCACGAATTTCTTCGAACCATTGATAACGAAGCCTCCTAGCTGCCATTTGAGTAGAAATTTTATTTTCGGCAGCATATTTTTTTGTGTCAAATTGCGTTAAATGGAAAGTTAGATTTAGCGAAGCTGATAACATTTTAACAAAATGCTCATCTCGGTTTGCTTCATCTGCCCGCAAATTAAAATTACAATGTGCAACACCAACATCAATACCTAAAGCTTTAAATAGATGAAGCATTAATACCGAATCTTTACCACCACTTACGGCAAGCAAAATTTTGTTACCACTTGCAAACAGTTTATGCTGTTCAATAAATTCATGAAATTGTTTTAAGGGTAACATTCATCAAAAATATTTAATTTTAATCGGTTTCTGAACGTTCGAAACAAAAAACTAACTTTGTAGGGTGCAAAAAATATTTGTCTTTCTATTCTTTTTATTAGGCCCCCTCTTGTTGTTTGGCCAAAAAAAGAGTTCTATTATAAAAATTATTTCTTCATCGAGTGTTACCGGCGTTAGAGATAAAAACGCAATTTTCCTTAAAAACCCGGTTTTTCAACAAGATAACGCAACCCTTACTTGCGATAGTGCAATTTTCTACACCGAACGAAATTACTTCGAAGCTTATAAAAATGTACACATCCAGCAATTAACAACTGATATTTATTCGGATGAATTGCAGTATGATGGAAACAAAAAACATGCGCATTTAACCGGAAACGTGAAAATGCAAGATCCAAAATCTATCCTTACCACTAACATTTTGGATTACGACATGGCTGCTAAAATCGGCACATATACTACCGGTGGAAAAATTCAAACTCAGGATGTTACCTTAACCAGTAAAAACGGATATTATTTTAACAACAGTAGTGATGCTTATTTCAGATATAATGTTTTGGTGGTTACGCCACAGAGCACCATTAAATCGGATACGATGCGTTATAATGTGGACACCAAGTGGACTTATTTTTACGGCCCGACCAACATTAAAGGTAAAGATGATAATATGTACACCGAAAATGGCGCATACAATACATTAACTGAAGATGCTTATTTTGGTAAAAAGAACCTGTACACGCAAGATACAAAATCGCTTAAAGGCGACAGTTTATACTATTTTGGTAAAGCAGGCTATGGTAAAGCGGTAAGAAATATTGTTTTTACCGACAAGAAAGATGGAACCAAAATGTTTGGAGATTTAGGATATTACTATAAAATAGACCAGCGAACTTTGGTTACAAAAAATGCTTATGTAGATATTATTTCTGGTGACTCGGTAATGGTGAAGGATAAAAAAAGGCCAGACACCTTGCGTTTAGGTGCCGATACGCTGGAAACACAAATGGTATTGCAGAAAACATTAAAGCTTATCCCGAAGATTTCTATAAAGGCCGACAATCAGGTTGGTGAGGATGATGAGGAAGAATCCGGCGCAGCCGAAAAACCTGGGCAGAATGAAAAAAAACTTCCAACTGCGAAGATTACGGATAAACCTGTTGCTAAAAATGATAAAAGCCAAAAAGGCAAAAAAGACGAGAAAAATCCACCTGCAAAACCCGATTTGCTAAAGCAAACTAAACTGGATAGTACAAAACTAAATGCAGATTCTTTGGCTGGAAAATCCTTGAATACAGATAGCTTAAAAAGTATAGCGGCAATGCTAAAGGCCGATTCAACGGTTAAGCCAATTATAAAACCGAAAGATAGTTTAGCTCTAAAAAAGGCGCTAAACAATAACGCTATTAATAAAACAGCCAAAACAATAACAGATAGCTTGACTGGCAAAAATCCGCTTATAAAGAATGTAAAAGATGCCACTGCTAAAGTTTTAAAACCAGATTCGGTTATTAATCCAGCTGACACCATTCAAACGCGAACAATTAAAGCTTATCACAATGTGCGGATTTACAAGAGCAACATACAAGCAAAAACGGATAGTTTATTTTACACCAGTGCCGATTCTACTTTACGTTGTTTTGTAAACCCAATTATTTGGTCGGAAGGTTCTCAAATGGTTGGCGATACCATTTATGTTCAGTTTAAGAACAATAAATTGAATAATTTACAGGCTTTTAAAAATTCATTTTTGGTGAATACGCCTGCCGATTCTTTGAGATTTAATCAAATTAAAGGGCGGTACATGACCGGATTTTTCCAGGATGGAAAACTCAATACGATGTATGTTGATGGCAATGCCGAAAGTATTTACTACACGCAGGATGACAGCACAAAGGTTTACAAGGAGATGAACCAAACGCTGAGCAGTCGGATAAAGTTTAATTTTCAGGATAACGACATTAGCAAAATCACATACATCAGTAACATAGAAGCGGCTTTAAATCCTGAAAGTAAAATACCAAAGGATAATGTTTTAAAGGGATTCTCCTGGAAACCGAAGGAAAGACCGCGTTCTAAAAAAGAAGCTATTGGTTCTGCAGGAAAACCGAAGGCAAAAACCAAACCTGCGGTCGTTAACAAACCGCTTGCGGGTAAAAAACCGGTTTCGGCACCAACAAATAAACCGCAAGCAAGCAAAGATGCGCCAAAAGTTGCTGTACCAAAAAATACTTTAAAAACAGATTCTTTATTGAATGAGATTAAACCAATTTTACCAAAGAAAGATTCAATAACAGTAAAACCAGCAACAGTTATTAAACCGTAATTAAGATTTTAAAAAGGCCAACATTTTTTGCAAGGCTATCGCTCTGTGACTTATTTTATTTTTCTCAGCCAGATCCATTTCAGCAAAAGTAATGCTGTAACCATCTGGTTGGAAAATTGGGTCGTAACCGAAACCATTTGTGCCTGAAAGTTCATTACGTATTGTACCGTTAATTATCCCCTCAAACAAATGGTTTGTACCATTTTGCATTAAAGAAATAACCGTTTTAAATCTGGCTTTACGGTTTTGTAAACCTTCCATTTTGGCTAAAACCAATTGAATATTTTCAGCACTATCTCTACTTCCGGAATACCTAGCCGAGTAAACACCGGGTTCATTATTTAAGGCTTCGATTTCCAAACCGCTATCATCTGCGAAACAATCGATATTATAATGCGCTACAACATAACTGCTTTTTAAAGTCGCGTTACCATCAAACGTATCGGCAGTTTCCGGAATATCGGTTTCACAACCAATATCTTGCAGATTTAAAACTTCGTACTTACCAAGTAAAGCTGCACGGATTTCTTCTGTTTTATGTTCGTTATTAGTAGCGAAGACTAGCTTTTTCATTAAGAAGGAATTATTTTATAAGTTGAAGATTTGCCCAAAGCAATTTCTTAGCCGTAATATCGGCATCTAAATCATGTAAATTTGGTGCAAAAATCATTCTCGTACTTTCGAAAGTAATAATTTGATTTTGCCAGGTTAAGTTCAATTTTAGATGATTGGCTTCAACACCAAAAGCTAACATTAATTGTGGCTTAAAAAACTCGTCGAGTTCTGCAAAGTCAGCTCCGGTGTAAGTCGCATAATTTAAAAGTGCAAAATCAGGCGCTGCCAAATCCACAGCTTTTACAATTTTACGTAGCAATTCCCTACCCTGTTCTGTACTTACATCATTCACATTATCATTAACCAAAATCAAAACAGATTTTTTATTCCCACCCAAAAATTTGAAGCTTTTTGATTGGGCAACTGGTTCCTCGACAATACTCGTTTTTACGCTGTTTTCGATGTAAGCTGGAGTTGCATCAGACGGAACAACTGCAATAGAAACAGGTTCTTTAGCTTCGATAACATTAATTTTCGCTTCAATAGACGGAATGCCTGCAGCCTCCAAAACTGGCTTCACAACATCAACAGGGGGCATTATTACCGAATTATCTTGCACCAGAAATACATCCTCGGTAAAAAATAATCGTAAAGCGTTGGCATTGTTGGTAAGCTGGTTTTCCATTCGTATTTTTGCACTAGAATAATATCTGTTAAAATTAGTTAAATATCTTATAATAGCTCCGCTTATTGTTACTTTTATCCATTAAAATTTATAGAAACCGCTTTGTGAGAAAAGCTTATTGCTTATTTATTTTTAGTTTGTTAACTGGTGCTTCGTTTGCTCAAAATGTTGCTACAATTAACAATAAGCCAATAAGTAGTAAGGAATTTTTGTGGGCTTATAAGAAAAGTCATAATGGAAATACTGCCACAGATTACAACACACTTGCAAATTACTTAAACTTATACATCAATTTTAAGCTTAAGGTATTGGATGCAAAGGATATGGGTTTGGATAAAAATACCAACTATCTGGAAGAAGTTAAAACTTATGAGAGCGCTTTAGCCGAACGTAAAAAAGCTAATAATAAGGGTAAAGAGCAAGATTATTTACTAAACGAATACCGTGAAGGTGTGTTGATGTTTAATGTTTCTGAGCACAAAATCTGGAGTAAAGCACAGGATGATGATGAAGCAATCAGCAGTTTTTACCAAACGAATAAACAAAATTACAACAAACCGTTAAGCGAAATAAAAGGCGATGTAGTTGCTGATTATCAGCAAAAATTAGAAGACAACTGGCTGAATAGCCTTAAACAAAAGTACCAGGTTAAAATTAACGAGAACGAATTACGGAAATTAGTAAAGCTATAAATCGCAATGTATTTAGTTAATAAGACCATTAATATTAAATTTGCAAAATACAATAAATAGAATGAAGAAAGTTTTTTTAGCAGTAACTGCGTTATTGAGCTTGTTTTTAAACACTTATGCTCAAAAAAACAACATCGATAAAGTTGCTGCTGTAGTAGGAAATAATATTATTCTCCTATCAGATATTAACCAGCAATACACCCAAGTTTTGTATCAAGGACAGGCAGCTGACCCCAACATTAAATGCAAAATTTTAGAGAATACTTTAATACAAAAATTGCTTAAACAACAGGCTGAAATCGATTCGATTATGGTTGATGATAGCCAGGTTGATGATGAAGTGAACAGACGTATGCGTTACAGCATCAACCGTGCAGGCGGACAAGAGCGTTTAGAGCAGTTTTTAAATAAATCTGTTTTGCAATACAAAGATGAGATTAGACCATCAATTAAAGATGAACTAATTGCGCAAAAAATGCAATCTAAAATTACAGAGAACATCAACGTAACGCCATTAGAAGTTGAAAAATACTATAAATCTTTAGGTGATACCCTTCCAGAATTTAACACTGAGGTAGAAATTGGAGAAGTAATTTTAAATCCTCAATTAACGAAGGCAGAGAAAGAAAGATTTCATGATAAAATTGAGGCTTTGCGTCTGAGAATTAAAGGCGGCGAAGATTTTGGTGCATTAGCAAAAGCTTATTCGGAAGATCCGGGTTCTGTAGGTGATGGTGGAGATTTAGGTTTCTTCGACAGAAGCCAGATGGCAAAGGAATTTACTTCATGGGCATTCAAACTTAAAGCAGGAGAAATGTCGCCGGTGTTTGAAACGGAGTTTGGATTTCACATTTTGCAGGTAATAGAACGTAGAGGTGAGCAGGTTCATGCCCGCCACATCTTAGTGATGCCAAAAAGTACGCAAGCCAGTATCGACCGTACTAAACTTCATGCAGATAGTATTTACAATAACATCATGGCTAAAAAATTAAGCTTTGCGGCCGCGGCTAATCTTTATTCTGATAACAAGGAAACCAAATACAATGGCGGTATGATGCTTAATGCAGAAAACGTTCAAAGCAGAACAACATTTATTCCAATTGATAAGGTAGACCCAGCAGTATTTTTAGTTATTGATACTATGAAAGTTGGAGGCATTTCTAAACCTGAGTTGTTTACTGCTGCCGATGGCAAACAGGGCTACAGAATTTTATACTTAAAATCTAAAATACCGCCACATAAGGCAAATATGGTTCAGGATTTTCCAAAAATTAAAGCTGCTGCGCAGGATGATAAAACTAATCGTACATTAAGCGAATGGTTTGAAAAACGTAGAGAAAGCACATACATTAAAATTGACCCGGAATTTCAAACTTGCGATCAATTAAAAATCTGGACAAAATCAAGCACTGAATCGAAATAATGCCTATGCAGTACAAGAATGAAGTAGAAGCTGTTGATGCCCTTCATCAATCGTTCAATAATATTAAAACCGAAATAAGTAAGGTAGTTGTTGGACAAGATGACATTATAAAATCTGTTTTAATCGCCATTTTCAGTAACGGCCATTGCCTACTGGTTGGTGTACCCGGATTAGCCAAAACTTTACTTGTACAAACCGTAGCATCAGTGTTGGATTTGGATTTTAACAGAATCCAGTTTACGCCAGATTTAATGCCAAGTGATATTATTGGCGCTGAGATATTAGGAGAAGACAGGCACTTTAAATTTATTAAAGGCCCTGTTTTTTCAAATATTATTCTTGCGGATGAAATTAACCGTACACCTCCAAAAACGCAGGCAGCTTTACTAGAAGCGATGCAAGAGAAATCGGTTACCGCAGCCGGACAAACACATACCCTTCCGAAACCATTTTTCGTTTTAGCTACTCAAAATCCAATTGAGCAAGAGGGCACTTACCCTCTACCGGAAGCACAATTAGATCGTTTTATGTTCAACATCCAGCTTAATTATCCTGCATTTGCAGATGAGTTGAATATCGTTCGAAACACGACAAGCAATAAAACCAATCAACTGCAAAAAATTATTCATGCTGATGATATTCAATATTTTCAGAAATTGATAAGAGATATCCCGGTAACAGATAATGTTTTGGAATATGCGGTTAAACTTGCCGCAAAAACCCGCCCAAATACGGAATTTGCAACAGATGCGATAAATAAATATGTAAGTTGGGGCGCTGGACCGAGAGCATCACAATTTTTAGTTTTGGGTGCGAAATGCCATGCTGCAATTAGCGGTAAATATGCCCCGGATATTGAAGATGTACAAGCCGTGGCTGAACCAATCCTTCGCCATAGAATTGTCCGTAATTACCGGGCAGAAGCTGAAGGTTTATCTATCGAAAAAATAATTAAAGATTTACTTTAATTTCAAGGATTAAATTCCGCATAATCATTTAAAGTTTTTAAAATTTACTTTTTTGAACATTGTTGTTATCTTTACAATTCATAACAAAGCATCAATTATAAATCAAAAATATTAGATATGTCAGCTCACGACTCACACGCACCAGTTCAGCAAACAAAAGGGATTTGGGCATTACCATTAACCGTTTGGATTATTGTTTTAATTCTTTGCGTGGCTTTTACCAGACCAATTTTTCATCACGCAGAAGAAGGTGGTTCTTCATCTCATGAAAAAACAGAAGCTACACATCATACTGAGGAAGCAAAACCTCACCACTAAGAAATTTTTATTGAAATAAGAAAGGTTCTGATATTAGTTTATCAGAACCTTTCTTATTTTAAGCATATTAAAGCATACTTAAAGTGAATTTGGGTATTGTTCCGTCAATTAATTGTTTTTGCTTCAATGACCGCAAAAGAATCAAAATTTTCGCTACTTAATTTGATTCATTAAATTAGGATAATCAGTAATAATTCCGTCAACGCCTAAACTCATAAAATACTTAATATCCTTTGTTGTGTTAACCGTCCACGGGATAATTTTAACCCCCATTGCATGGCATCTATCAACTAAACCTTTACCCACTAAAACAGAATAAGGACTGTAAATCGTAGGCTTGAATCCAAGCTTTTCAATGTAATCTTCAAACGGTTCTTTCTCATCAATTAATAAAGAAGTTTGAACTTTAGGATATTTTTCATGAAGATACTGAAGTGTACGCATGTCGAAAGATTCGATAATCACTCGCTTGGTAAGTTTCTTTTCATTAATAACAGCCATAATTAATTCAACAAATTCGGCGGGCTCAGGATGAAACTCATTATCACCATTTTTTATGGTTTTAGTTTCGATGCTATACATTGGCTTTTGCAGTCTATTTTGCTTCACGTAAGCCTCAACAGCATCAATTGTTTCGGGTAATGATGGCTTATAAGCTTTAAACTTCATTTGCCCTGGAAAACGATTATGAATTTTACTACCAACATCAAACTTCTTTATTTCTTCATAAGTCATTTTATAGATATTGAAATTTTTCTGTTCCTTAAAAGTGATTGCCTTTCCGTTAGGTTGCAAAGAAATTTCAGTGTTAAAGTACGGCTCTTGCGATAAGATTACTTGCTTATCTTTTGAAATAACAGCATCCATTTCGAGCGTGGTAACGCCCAAATCCAAGGCTTTAAGCATTCCTTGTATGGTATTTTCGGGCATTATGCCTCTTGCACCGGCTTTGCCCTGCACATCAAACTTTTGCTTTTGGGCAAATGCATTTATAAAAATTAAAATAAAGAGTTGGACTAGTATTAGTTTTTTAAGCATGAAATTCTTTTTAGGAATAAACGTAAGATTTAAGTTTTACTTATAAAAAAAGGGCTTTCTTTTTACGGAGAGCCCTTTTTTTTACATTATAAATTATCTTTCGGCGGGTACAAAAGCCTGAACAATCAAGTTCCAGCTCGAATCGGCAGCCTTTTCATAAACGAAAACATAATTAAAACTTTCTCGTAAATCGGCTTTGTAATCAATGGTAGCAACGCCATAAGTATAGGCAAAATCACTACCAGCGGCTTTATCAACAGCCGTAGTTTTTAAATTTATTTTACTAACCATGCCGTTTAAAAACGAAAGTACTTTCCCTTTACCTTCAATAGCTTCGTTACCTGGAAAAAGCAAACGGGCATCATTAGTTAAAAACCCGCCAAAAGCGCCAATTCCATGTGTTTTAAGAAAGGTATTAAGCGTTTTCTCAGTAGTTAGAATTACATCTTTACCTGCCTTTATTTCTTTTTCATTTACGAAAGTTTTAGGCGCAACCTTTTCTTTAGGTTCAACAAATCTATCTGCAATTTTATGTAAAGGCTTGCTTGTTTCTGTACCTAAATCTATAGCCAGTTTCCATTTGCCTCCTTCAGCTTTCCAAATAGATAAATACTGACCATATTTTTTTTCTGATGTACCAACCTGATAATTTCCAGTTGTAAATCCCCAATCGCCACTTTTAGAAACCTTGGCTAAATTTGGCTCCCAACTTACTTCATTCATACCTTTGGATTGACTGGCATAAAAAGTTTTAGCATTTACCGGGTTCGGTCTGAAAACTAATGTATTTGCAGATGAATATTCAATATAAGATTCTTTATCGCCACTTTTTGCAATCGATTTAGCGAATTCTTTTTCTGCATTAACTAAAGATTTTGTGGTTCCATCACTTTTTTGTGCAAAGGCACCTAATGCTATGAGTGAAGCTAATGCGGTTGAGAAGATTTGTTTCATCTGTAGGTATTTATTTTTTTAATTAAGGTTGAGCGAATATAAAATTTTCTTTCGGCTGAGTTTTTAAAAGTAATTAACAATTAAACATTATTATTTTTCACGATAAATGGTTTCCAAAACGGTTTGTCCGGTTGCTTTTAACGTATTTTTGTCAATGTTTGCTAAATTATCTAATTGTGTATGCCAGTTAATGTAAAAGCCACTATTATCGTTATAATGGATGATATCAATACAAGGAATTCCGGCTTTGTTAACCCAGAAATGGTCGTCGACTAAACGCCCACTTGGTATACTTACGAAGTAAGATGAGTAGCCGATTTCACTTCCGATGTTCCATACCTTATTTACAACTTCGGGTGCAGATTGGCGAGATATTTCATCCTGTGTAAATTGCGCATTTCCGCCGCCTACCATATCCAGATTGATACCGTAAATAGCTTTGTAACCAGTTTTTGCAACATTTTTCGCCCAAAATTGAGAACCTAAACACCAGGTTGTCTCATCAGGTGTTTCATCATTTGCCTTTCCATAATCTTCCAAATCCCAAAGCACAAAATCTACACCTACATTAGGTTGTTTCTGTTGAATCTGACGAGCCATTTCAAGAATTATCGCAACACCGCTACCGCCATCATTTGCAGCATCAAAAGCCTTGCTATGATTTGCGGGGTCTGTATCCTGGTCAGAAAAAGGTCTTGCATCCCAATGGGCAGTAATTAAAACTCTATTCTTATTTTCTGGATTAAAACTTGCCAAAATATTTTTTAGCTGAAAGGTTTTTCCATCATATGTTTTTGTTGGCGCTCCTTGCATGCTAACCTTTGCACCAAAAGATTTCAATTTAGCCACCAAATAATCGGCACATTTTTGATGCGCTGTAGTACCCGGAATACGTGGACCAAAATCTACCTGTGCCTTTGTATAGGCAAATGCACTGTCGGCATTAAACTCAGGCGAAACGAGTGTAATTTCTTGTACAACTGTCTCAGAATCTTCCGTAGTTTTTTTATCACTTTTACATGCCTGAAAACCAATAATTGCAATTAAAGGCAGTATTAAGAGTTTTTTATTCATTGTTTATTAAGTTAAAAGCTGAAAGTAAAAAGTTGAAAGTTAACTCCTAAGCCTTACTCCAAGTTGTACCTTCTTTACCATCTTTAAGTTGAATACCCAACTCTTGCAAACCGATTCTTATTTTATCAGATGTAGCATAATCTTTATTCTCTTTCGCTTCTTTTCTCAGCTGAATAACCATATCCAAAACGCTGTTTAGTTCCAGATTATCTGATTCTTCGTCTTTCAAACCTAAAATTTCAAATACGAAATCGTTAATTAAAGCTTTTAATTTATCCAATTCAGCGGCAGAAATTTTCCCCTTACCGTCGTAGACCGTATTAATAATTCTTACGGCTTCAAACAATTCGGCAATTAAAACCGGACTGTTAAAGTCATCATTCATTGCGTTAACACACTTCTCCTTAATCGCATCGATATCGAAATCGCTTTGCGCAGAAATTTGAAGTTTATCAAGCAAGCTTACAGATGCCATTAATCGTCTGAAACCTTTTTCAGATGCATCAAGTGCATCATTTGAAAAATCTAGTGTACTGCGGTAATGTGCCTGAAGCATGAAAAATTTAACCGTCATTGGGCTATAACCTTTCTTAAGCAAAGGATGATCGCCCGTAAATAGCTGCAAAGGCAAGAAACCATTTCCGGCAGATTTTGACATACGCGTACCATTAACCGTAAGCATGTTGGTGTGCATCCAAAAACGAGCCGGTTGGTGGTGACTGCAAGCTTCAGATTGTGCAATTTCATTGGTATGGTGTGTTGCCGCCAAATCCATTCCACCGCCATGAATATCGAATTCAGCACCGAGGTATTTCGCACTCATAGCCGAACATTCTATATGCCAACCGGGAAAACCCATACCCCAAGGAGATTGCCATTGCATCAACGTTTCAGGCTTCGCCTTTATCCACAACGCAAAATCCAAACGACCGCGTTTTTCATCCTGACCACCCAATTCACGGGTGTTATTAAGCATATCTTCTAGGTTGCGGTTAGTTAATATAGTATAATTATATTCCTTGCTGTATTTCTCTACATCAAAATATACGTTGCCACCAATTTCATAAGCATAGCCATTTTCGATGATAACTTTAATCATCTCAATTTGCTCAATAATATGGCCTGTAGCAGTCGGCTCTATACTTGGCGGAAGCGTATTAAACATGCGCATCACATCGTGGAAACCTAATGTATATTTCTGTACAATTTCCATCGGCTCGAGTTGCTCTAACTTTGCTCTTTTTGCAAATTTATCATCGCCCTCATCCCTATCGCCTTCCAAATGGCCTGCATCCGTTATATTTCGTACATAACGAACTTTAAAACCTGCGTATTTCAGGTATCTGAAAATCAAATCGAAAGAGATAAACGTACGGCAATTACCCAAATGTACATCACTGTAAACCGTCGGACCGCAAACATACATCCCAACATTGGGTGCATTTAAAGGTATAAATTGCTCTTTTTTACGAGAAAGCGTATTGTAAAGCTTTAAGCCAGTATTCATACTGCAAATGTAATATTTACCATCGGATTGTTTGGAATTGTTCATCGTCAAATCACTTTATTGACAATGCATAAATCAAAAATCAATTTATTTCCCTTTCCACCCACCAGCTGAAAACATTTATTCTTCTAGGAGAAAATTTAATTATTTTGAAGAGCAAAGCCTGTTTTTCAATTAATGTTCGTCCTGCTTTACATTGCAAGTCCTCGCTACGCTGTGGGCTTTTCATTTCAATCAGGTCTATTTAACTCAAAAAGATTCAAATATTAACCGTCATCTACTGGAACGTAGCGGAAGGGAGAGATCTTTGGATTATAAAATTTAATGCTACAACTATACTTTCAAAAAAAGCTCAAACCGGATGTCCAATTTGAGCTTTTTGTTTAAAGAATAAACTTATTTAGTTTTTCAATTTAGATTTAAAAACCTTTTCGAGCTTTTCCAGCTTAGGTAAGATAACCAATCGGCAATACGCTTGGTCGCCATTGTTTTTATAATAGTTTTGATGATAGCTTTCAGCCACATAAAATGGCTTGGCTGGTTCAATTGCCGTTACCACCTTTTTGCCATAAGCATTGGTTTTATTTAATTCATCTTTAAACTTATCCGCCAATGCTTTTTGTTCAGGGTTATGGTAAAAAATAACGGAACGATATTGCGTTCCACTATCTGCACCCTGACGGTTCAAAGTGGTTGGGTCGTGGCTTTTCCAGAATACCTCCAACAACTCTGTATAAGAAATCTGCATCGGATTGTAAGTAATTTCCAAAACCTCAGCATGGCCGGTAAAACCTGTACATACTTCTTCATAAGTTGGGTTAGCAACTTTACCACCCTCGTAACCCGATTTTACCGAAGTAACGCCCTTTATTTTTTGAAAAATAGCTTCCGTACACCAGAAACAGCCCATCCCAAATGTTGCCTTCTCACTCTTCTTTCCTTGAGCATTTGCTGTGCCAATGGAAAGTACAGCTAATAAAATTAAAATTATTCTTTTCATGTTTTTGTGTGTTTATCTGCAACCAACATTTCTATCAATTACTAATCTATATTACGAAATAAAAACATTTTAAGTTTCCGTTGTTTTAATAATGGATTTTGCATGACAAACATAAATTCTGTGGAATTCAAAAGCAATGTTAATAACTTAAAACACTAATAACCAACACTATACAGTAGCTTGTTTTTAGTAAATTACACTTATTAACAATTCTTCTTAAATTCGTTTAACAATTAAAACATAAAAATTATGTCTACACCTTATATTCCATGTTTAGATTTAGGTTCGTATATAAACGGAACTGACGAAGAGCGCAAGAAATTTTCTGATGAGCTTGGCAGAGCTTTTAACGATTCTGGTTTTGTAACCATCACCAATCATGGTTTAAGTCAGGAACTAATAGATAAACTTTACGAAAACATTAAGGCAGCATTTGCTTTGCCTTTGGAAACGAAGCGAAAATACGAAAAACCTGAATTAGCAGGTCAGCGTGGTTACACAAGCGCTGGTAAAGAAACCGCTAAAGGTGCAAAAACACCAGATTTAAAGGAGTTTTGGCAAATCGGACAAGAAGTTACAGATGGCGATCCGGTTAAAAGCGAATATCCGGATAATGAGGTTTTAGAAGAATTACCAGATTTCAACAATGTAACTGGCACAATTTATAAAAAGCTCGAAGAAAACGGAACGCATTTATTACGTGCCATTGCAACATACCTTGAATTACCAATTGATTATTTCGATAAACATGTTCATAACGGAAATTCGATTTTAAGAGGCATCCATTACTTCCCGATAGAGAATCCTGAAACCATTCCTGATGATGCTGTTCGTGCAGGAGCGCATGAAGACATTAACCTAATTACTTTATTAATTGGCGCAAGTGCTGATGGTTTGGAAGTTTTAACCCGCAGCAATGAGTGGCTTGCCATTAAAGCACACCACACCGATATCGTAGTAAATGTTGGCGATATGTTGCAACGTTTAACAAACAACAAGTTAAAATCGACAACGCATAGAGTTGTTAATCCACCTCGCGAATTAATGAAAACTTCACGTTTTTCTGTACCATTTTTCTTGCATCCGCGTAGCGACATGGATTTAACAAGTTTACCATCTACAATCGATGCTGAACACCCAAAAGCATACAGCGATATGACCGCCGGAGCATATCTTGATGAAAGATTAAGAGAAATTGGATTGAAAATGTAAGCTTGAATGAGTTGAAAGTTCAAAGTAAAAAGTTTAAAGCATCAGCGAGAGTTGATGCTTTTTTGTTTGTACAAAAAAATAACTTTAGACGTGATTATTTAATACTGACTTATTAATTTTTCGTGCTATTTTCATGCATCTATATCAGCTATAAAAAATACATCCCAGTAAAGCCAGTTTTATGCTAAGTCAAATTTTTACTTACGATGATTATGAAAACCTATTCAATTCTTGAGAAATGAGATTATTTTAAGTTAATAAATACATAAACTATAATATGAAAAGCTTAACCATTACTGCAGTTATTTTAATTCTATTATCTAAGATGTTGTTCGCACAGGGTGATGACAGGAATTTTAACCAAATTTCGCAGACCTATTATTTAAAGAAGGATACCAATATTATCAATAAAGCAATTGACTTTATCAATAAGACACCAATGGGTATCGACAAACTTAATCCTATACTTACGGGTTTCTTTGGTGCCGCATTTCTAGATAATCCAAAATTAAAAAAAGATTTTCTGTCAAATATTGACAGAGTTGAAAAGCCTGAAATTAAAAAACTTTTAGTTTACCTCTCTACAGCAAATGTTGACAGTATATATTTACAAACTAAACCATCACCATCTTTAAATGATATGAATTGGGCTTCATTTTTTGCAACAGGTAAAGTAAAATATCTGGATAACATTATAGCACAAATACCCAATATTGATAATCGGGTTGATGTAAACGTTTTTCTAGCAGGCGCCTCAGCAAAGTGGTCTTTATGTGGCAATTCGAGAAAACACGAAGCTGTAAATAAAAGATTAGCTTTATTAAAAGACAACAACCAGGCGGTTAAAGAAATTCTGGAAAAAGAGCCACAGTATTTTAATGAGGTTATCATTGCAATTATAAAACAGCAAAGAGAAAAAGGGCTTTGGAATTAGTATTAATCTGGCTCAATCTTAATAATTTCTTAAAACACTAACCTTACAATATGCCCAACATTATTTATATATTCCGTGATTAATTTCATCTTATGAAAAAAACCTATCTATTAAGCTTTCTATTATTTATTACAGTCAGTTCAGCATTCTCTCAAACTAAAAATATCGAAGATTTGTATGAAGATTACACCATGCTTCGAATGACTAATGATGAGAAATCGAAAGCAATTGCGGTTGCATCTGATTTGCTAAAGCGTTCATCTGAATTAAAAGAAAAACAAATTGCCAATGCGACTTATCATTTAGGCAGATTGTATGAAGAAACAAATCAGATGAATCTGGCAATACCTTATTACGAAAAGAGCATTAAGCTCACACCAGGTTATTATGTGCCATACCTAGCTTTAGGAAGTTATTATTTTAAGGATTGCCAGGAAATGGCGAAAAAAATAAATGAGGCTGCGCTTGCAAAAGATATAACTTCACATAAAAAGCTTACAGAAGATTACCAAAAATTAACGAAAAGTACAGCAGCTTATCTAGAGAAATCTTATGCTTGCGACCCTGATGAAACAACTAAAAGTAAAATTACTTTTCTTTATCAATCATCGAAAAACAATGAGGCTTTAAAGTCTTTTGATTCAAGAATAAAAGAACTTGAAAAAGGCTGTATTACTTTGCTTGATGATGAATAATTATTATAATCGTCATTGTGCGAGGCATGAAGCAGTCTTTTTATAGAGATTGCTTCGTGCCTCGCAATGACGGAGTTTTATAATATTTTGCCCAAATTCGTTGCTATTCCTCTATTTCTTAGATTCGTCGATGGCTTTATTAATTACATCCTGAATTCTGCCTCTGATTTTTAGATTACCAAGCTTTTCAGAAACGGTTGGGTTAACACGATTTGAAAGAAATACATAAACCAATCCGCGTGATGGATCTACCCAAACGCAAGTTCCTGTGTAACCTGTATGACCATAAGTTTGCGCCGAAGCTAAATCAGATGGATAATGTTTTGATGTATCTGGGTCCCAGCGGTCGAAACCTAAACCGCGACGACTTACAGGCGATTGTTTTGAGGTAAACATATCAACCGTTGAAGGTTTAAAATATTCTGTCCCACCATAAGTTCCTTTATTTAATAACATTTGATAAATGATTGCTAAATCGTTAGCGCTAGAAAATAGTCCGGCGTGACCAGATATTCCGCCTGCTAAAGCGGCGCCCTGGTCGTGGACATAACCTACCAGCAGAGTTTTTCTAAAATATTTATCATCTTCCGTAGGAATAATCTGGTCTGCACTGAAACGGTTTCTTGGTAGAAAACCAGCCGTTTGCATCCCTAGTGGTTTATAAAAATTTTCGTAAGCGTATTGATTTAAAGGTTCTTCGCTAATATGCTCTACAATATCCTTCATTACATACATGCTGATATCACTATAAACATATTGCCCACGGGTTTTTATTGGCGAGTTCAGCATTTTTGGCCACATGAAATCTTTGAAAAATCCTTTTTTGATGTAATAATTATCGGCCACTTTTGTAGGGTATGCTGCTGAAGAATCACGGCTGTAATCGCCTTCTTTTACAAAATTATGGAAAGGGATGTACGGAATAAAACCCGCCTGATGAAGCATCACTTCGCGAAGTTTGATGCTATTCATTGGGGTAGTTCTTGCCTTTGGGATGTATGCGCCGATATTTGTATCGAGCTTTAATTTATTTTCTTCGAACAAACGCATTACCGATGGCGTTGTTGCCGTAACTTTTGTTACTGAAGCCAAGTCGAAAATATCGGTAACTTTATCTGGCAAGGTAGAATCGTAAGTATGTGTTCCATATGCTTTATTGAAAATTACTTTACCTTCCTTTGCAACCAAAACAACCATACCAGGCGCAGCTTTCTGACTGATGGCTTCTGCGGCAATAGCATCAATCTCTTTTAAATTATTGGAGTTTACACCAGCATCTTCCGGAACGGTATATTTTAATCGGGTTACTGTAGTAGTAAAGCCCGAGCCGACTGTATATTTTGGAGAAAACGCAGTTGTTAATTTATTAGCTGCTGCCATACCGCCGAAAATATATTGCGGTACAATTTCCGCTGCATCAACAGAATTTTGAGCTGTCCAAATGATTGGCGTATTCAAATTATCGAAAGATTTCAACCCTGTTCCGTTACCAAAAAAAGAAACAATTACTGACTTAGTTTTACTAATGCTGGTTATAAAATTGACGTATTTGGCCTGGCTAATGTTTTGTTCATCAACAGCTACCAAAACCGTATTGAAATACTTTAATTCGTCTTCCAAATCATTTAAGTTGATGCTGTCTTTGTAAGCATCAGCTGAGAAAGAAGTAATTTTATCATACTTATTTGCCAAACTATCGAAAACTTTGCTGTAACTGTAGCCTAAGCTTACTGACGCGATGTTTTTTTTCTCAAGGTTTTTCAACGGAATAACATTGTTCTGATTATTTAACAGAACTGTAGTTTTATTAATTGAATTGGCAATTGATAGCTTTTTTTCGTTTTGAATATGTTCTTGTGCGCAGGCCACTAAACACAATACATTAAATGCAGTTGCCGCAGCCAGAATAAATAATCTATTTCGCTTCATATACTTTTTCTCCGTTGAGGTAGGTTTTTAATACCTTGGTTTTTAAAATGTTTTCTGGTGATGATTTTAAGATGTCGTTATCCAAAATTACGAAATCAGCAAACTTGCCTTTTTCAATACTTCCTTTTTCATGTTCTTCAAAATTTGCCTTCGCCGCCCAAATGGTCATGCCGCGTAAGGCTTGTTCTGGGGTTAAACCATTTTCAGATTGAAAACCGCCTTTCGGAAAACCTTTAGCATCTTCCCTCACCGTTGCTGCATAAAACGTTAATAATGGATTAATGTTTTCGACTGGAAAATCCGTTCCTAAAGGAATCCATCCATTTTGGTTTAGCAATTGTTTGTAAGCATATGCCCCTTTTAAACGCTCCTTGCCTAACCTATCGCCCGCCCAATACATATCTGATGTTGCATGAGTAGGCTGAACAGAAGGCACAATACTTGCGCTTCCAAACAAGTCAAAATCCTTTGCATTAACTACCTGGGCATGCTCAATGCGCCAGCGTTTATCGTTTTTCCCTTTTAAAGTATTATTGTAAATTTTAAGAATTACACGATTTGCAGAATCGCCGATGGCGTGTGTACACATTTGAAAATTATGGGCTGCAATTTTTTCGGCAACTTCTTCAAAATGTTTAGGATTGCTTAATAAAAAGCCCGATTTATTTGGCATATCCGTGTAAGGCCTTAACAAACTTGCACCACGAGAACCTAAAGCTCCGTCGGCATAAACCTTAAATGAGCGAACATTTAACCTATCCGTTTTGATTGCGCCACGCTTAAAAAGATAATCGTAATTATCTTGCGCATCAGATAACATCACGTACAAACGCATTTTTAATTTATTTTCCTTGTGCAGTTTTTCGATGAAATCTACTGCTTGAAAAGGTAGGCCACAATCATCAATTGTGGTTAAACCTGCGGCAAAGCAGTTCTTTTGTGCATCGGTTAAAATCTTTTCAGCAAGCTTAGCGTCGGGTGAGGGAATTTTGTTTTCTACCAAACCCACAGCGTTATCAATTAGTACACCTGTAAGTTTTCCATTGATGGTTAGCATATCGCCACCAACTAATTTTTGCTCGCCTTTTATTCCGGCATCATCGAAGGCCTTTTGGTTTACAATTGCGGCATGGCCATCAATTCTACTCAACAAAACCGGGCGATTTGGAAAAAGTTGTGTTAATTTTTCGTTTGTCGGGAAAGCTTTATTGTCCCAATCGTTTTGGTCCCAACCGTTACCAATTAACCAGCCATCAGAGTGAGTTTTTGCAAAAGCCTGCAGCCGTTGAAGCACTTCTTCCCAGGATTTTGTTTCACGCAAATCGGCAGTTTGGAGGCTTTGTCCGTAGCCGAAAAAATGTGCATGTGCGTCAATAAAACCTGGATAAACCGTTTTCCCCAAAGCATCTATATTATCTTTCCCTTCAAATTGCTTTTTTATCTCATCGTTGCTGCCAACAGCTAGTATTTTACCTTCCTTTATGACAAAGGCTTGCGCTGTATCAAATTTTGAATTGACGGTGTAAACCTTTGCGTTAAAAACCAGTAAATCGGCTTGTTCCTTTTTTTGGCAGGATGATAAAAGCGCAATTGACAGGAATGCGTATAGAAGTGATTTCATGTAGATAAAGATAGAAAAAATGTGGGCAGAAGTGTTTGTAAAGAAAATGTTAGTATCTCTCTTAAACATTTTGTCTAGCTTATCTACCCATATTTATTTTATCTAAGGAAAGGAATTGCTGGCTGATAGAATAGTTTTTTGTTATAGACTGAAAGGAAAGTATTTAGAACGATTAATGCAAAATTAACCAGATACATTGAAAGTAAAGTAATCATCATACTTTCTGGCCCTCCTAATTTCCAAAATCGAAACATCTTTTGCGAAATCAACAAACCATAAATGATAATTAAAATTATACTCCATGTAATTTGAAAATTCAAAAGCTTTTTACTGTCTGCATCAAATGAGTTATCTTTTTTCAAAACCCACAATATTAATGGCACTACAAAACCTAAAAACGGAAAAAAAATAAAACTTAATGCGGATAAATTTAAAACTGGCAGAAAGTATTTGTCTTTATTTAACGGTTTCAAAAGCAAATCTTCGGGTTTTAAACCAGAGGCTCTCGAAATCTTAATTAATGTATCACCGTGAGGTTCAGTTTCACCAGATTCTACATGCTGAATGGTTCTTAAACTTAGTTCAGCTCGGTTAGCCAATTCTTGTTGACTAAAACCATTTGCATTTCTTAAATCTTTAATTTTCTGTGATAATTCCATAACATGAAGCGTTTGCACAAAAGTAATTCTATAATTCAATTTTATTTACGTCATGGTTACGACATTGCTAAGCCAGCCTTAATTTTCATTATTTAATTCCCGTCATTTAGCTGTTGAGTTTTAAACAAAACGCAATCCTTAAGCTTATTTTGCATAATTTAGCGGATTCACATTGCCTTAATACATGACTGATATTATTCACCTCTTACCAGATGCTGTTGCCAATCAAATTGCTGCCGGAGAAGTTGTACAACGACCTGCTTCAGCAGTAAAAGAATTGCTCGAAAATTCTATTGATGCCGGAGCAGATAAAATTCAACTGGTAATAAAAGATGCAGGAAAAGCCCTTATTCAGATTATAGATAATGGTTGCGGAATGAGCGTTACGGATGCCAGAATGTGTTTTGAGCGCCATGCTACATCTAAAGTAAAAAAAGCCGAAGATTTGTTTGCCATTCGTACCATGGGCTTTCGCGGCGAGGCCATGGCTTCTATTGCGGCAATTGCGCAAGTGGAAATGAAAACCCGCAGACATGATGACGAAATTGGAACTTGCATCAGTATCGAAGGTGCACAAGTAACGAGTCAAGAGCCTGTAGCGACACCACCAGGTACACAAATCTCAATAAAAAACTTATTTTTTAATACACCCGCCCGACGGAATTTCCTAAAAAGCAATCCGGTAGAAATGCGCCATATTATTGATGAATTTCAACGAGTGGCATTGGCGCACCCTGGTATATTTTTTAGTCTCCACCATGATGGAACTGAGATTTTCAATTTACCTAAGGGCAATTTGAAACAGCGAATTATCCATTTATTTGGAAATAATTATAACGAAAGATTGGTTCCCGTTGAGGAAGATACCACTATAATTAACTTAAAAGGATTTATTGGAAAACCTGCATTTGCGAAGAAAACCAGAGGTGAGCAGTTTTTCTTTGTAAACAATCGTTTTATAAAAGATGCGTATTTAAATCATGCGGTAAGTTCGGCTTTTGAAGATTTGCTGCCTGATGACAGTTACCCGCTTTATGTTTTGTTTATTGAGATTGACCCATCGAAGATTGATGTAAACGTCCATCCTACAAAAACAGAAATTAAGTACCTGGATGAAAAATCTATTTATGCAATTTTAAAATCAGCGGTTAAGCGTTCAATTGGCAGGTATAACATTTCGCCAACCTTGGATTTTGACCAGGAAACAGGTTTTAGTAATATGATTTCACCTAAAGCTGTTGAAGATATTGTACCACCGAGCATTAGTTTTAATCCAGATTTTAATCCATTTGCCAGCGATAGTTCATCAACATCGGGTTATTCTTCATCACCAAGAAATTATGAAGCCAAACCAAGTGCAAAAAACTGGGGTTCGCTTTATGAAATTACCGAACAACCTGTTGTTGAACAGACCTCATTTTACGCAGATGATGCGATTTTAGAAACACAGAAAAAACAATATATGCAATTGCATAACCGTTATATTGTTTCTCAAATTAAGTCGGGATTGATGGTTATAGACCAACAAATGGCGCACGAGCGGATTTTATACGAGCGCTTTTTAATTCATCTTGATGATAGAAAAGGTGCATCGCAACAAAGCTTATTTCCGCAAACCATTACGCTTAATGCAAACGATTTTGAACTTGCAAAAAGTTTGCTGGACGATATAAAAAGTTTAGGTTTTGATGTCCGTGAATTTGGCAAAAACACTTTAGTTGTTGAGGGCATTCCTGTTGATTTAGGAAGCTCAAACATTAACGAAACTCAGTTGTTTGAACAGCTGATTGAAGGGTTTAAAAATTCGCAACAAGATTTAAAATTAAACAAACGTGATAGTTTAGCCAGAAGTTTAGCGAAAAACAGTGCAATAAAAGCGGGTACGGCTTTAAGTCAGGAAGAAATGAATACACTTATTGATGAACTTTTTGCCTGCAAAACCCCTAACTTTAGCGTGAGCGGAAAACCTGTTATTCAAACCATTACTTTGGCCGAGTTGGATAAGAAGTTTGAGAAATGAAAAGCGAGTATTTAGTATCAAGATTTGGGATAAAAGCAGATAGCTAAGACTTCAAAACAAAACGAATAAATGAACAATATATATATACCCCCGGTTGTAAAAAACCTGCTGATAATTAACATTTTACTTTTTGTTGCCACCTACTTATTACCAAATTTAAACCTGGGTAATTTGCTGGCGGTTTATTATTTTGATTCTCCGAATTTTAGGTTTTGGCAACCCATTACCTATATGTTTATGCATGGTGGAATTGGACATATCTTTTTTAATATGTTTGCCTTGTATTCTTTTGGCAGTTTATTAGAATCGAGATGGGGAGCAAAGAAATTTTTAACGTTCTACTTCATTACAGGTTTAGGTGCATTAGCCCTACAGATGGCGGTTCAGGCTTATGAAGTACATTCGGTCTTAGGACAAATAACTTTATTCGATGGCTGGCAAAAACAAATAACCAGCGATGCCGCTTTTGCTACTTTGCAAGGTGTATATGGCAGTCAGATGGTTGGTGCATCCGGAGCAATATTTGGCTTGCTAGTTGCTTTTGGTATGCTTTACCCAAATGCAGAGCTCTTAATTTTATTCATTCCAGTTCCGGTAAAGGCAAAATACATTATCCCGGTATATATTTTAATTGAACTTTCTTTAGGCATTGCACAAATACAAGGCGATTCGATTGCACATTATGCGCATTTGGGTGGCGCACTTATAGGCTTTATTTTGGTTAAGATATGGAAAGACAAAAACACAAATTTTTACACCTATTATGAATAATAATATCTTTAAAGATTTAAGCAACAAAGTTTTCCGCTCAGGAAATCCGGTTTCGTTATATATTGGCATTAACCTTATTCTATTTATTGCAACTGCATTAATTGCGGTAATTTCATTTTTAAGTGGAAGCAAAATAAATATTTATGAAATGGTAAGAACCTATCTTGCCTTACCTGCTGCATTTTCCAGGTTTCCCGATAGGTTTTACACCATTGTTACTTATATGTTTTTCCATGCTGATATCTTCCATATCCTATTTAATATGGTTGCATTATTTTGGTTTGGGCAAATCTTTTTAAATTTCTTAAAAACAAGACAGTTTCATTTTGTCTTTTGGGTGGGAGGTTTGGCCGGCGCCTTAGTTTACCTGCTCGGTTTAAATTTAATTCCTGTTTTTAGCGATAATTTAGCTGGTGCATCAGTTATTGGTTCATCCGCTGCGGTAATGGCTATCATAGCTGCAACTGCAACCTTGGTTCCGAATTACGGAATTTTCTTAATGTTTTTAGGCGAGGTAAAAATTAAATACATTGCCATTATCTATTTTATTTTAGACATTTTGAGCTTAGGCTCGGCCAATGCAGGCGGTAGTTTTGCGCATATTGGTGGTGCAATTTTAGGTTTCGTTTTTATAAAGGCACTTCAAAGAGGAAATGATTGGAGCAAAGTTTTCGAAAAAAAACCTAAACTAAAAGTTGTAAAAAACGAACAACCCATTAAAAAACCTGAATTTAAAGGCGTATCTCAAAAAGAAGTAGATGAGATTTTGGATAAGATATCAAAATCAGGTTACGATAAATTAACAGCAACTGAGAAAGAAAAATTATTTAAAGCGAGTAAAGATTAATGCCACAACAAAAATCTAAATACACTTTTTTCGATAAGATATTTTTACCATTATCTATTATTACTGCTATTGCATTAATATTTGGTACAATTGCTGGCGGCATAGACCCACGCAGTAATTTCCTGTTTGCGTATTTTGCACTTGCTTACCCTTATTCACTTTTCCTTTCTATTCTATTTGCAATTTGGTGGTTAACCAGAAAGAAGCTATTATTCGCGATTCCAATAATTATTATAATTGCGCTAGGCTACAAGACTTTTCATACTACTTTTGGCTTTGGTGGCGATGAGGGCAATGCAGAAAAAGAAGCCGGAACAGTACGTGTAATGACCTACAACGTGCACAGCTTTAAACTTTACGGTGAGGACAATACCATACCAGCAAAGGAAAAAATGTTACAGGTTGTAAAAGATCAAAACCCTGATGTAGTTTGTTTTCAAGAATTTTACTCCAGAAGGACGGGTAAGTTTAATACGATAGATAGCCTGAAACAGATGCTTAATACGAAGTATTATTACTTTCAACCAGCGTCTGAGAATGATTATGAAGCGTTTGGGTTAGCTATATTTTCAAAATATCCTATTAAGCATAAAGATAGCATAAGGTTTCAAGGCTTTGGGGATAACATGAGTATTTACACCGACTTAGATGTTAATGGGCGAACAATAAGAATCTACAATGTTCATTTCCAATCGATAAGTTTTCAACCACAAGATTATCAATTTTTAGACGACCTTACTAAAAAAACAAGGGGAAAACTCTTTGCTTCCAAGCGAATATTAAGAATGCTTAAACGGGCTTTCATTAAAAGAAGTGAGCAGGTTGATATCATGAAGGCGGAAATGGCTAAATGTGAAACGCCTTACTTAATTGCGGGAGATTTTAATGATACGCCAGCATCTTACGCAGTAAAGAAAATCACCAATGGTTTAAAAAATTCCTTCGAAGAAAAAGGTTCGGGCTTTGGAAAAACCTACAATGGTAAATTTCCGAATTTCCAGATAGATTATATCGCTACTACAAAAGACCTCGATATCCTGAACTACAAGATTGAAAAGGCCAAGTTATCCGATCACTTCCCGGTTAGGATTGACTTAAAATTTTCTGCTGATAGTACGAAAAAATAGCCGTTTATAAACCACTATCCTTTATGTTAGTACTAAGGTTTATTACCATAGATCAACAAAACTATGCTTAAACTTTGGTGATATTTGTTTCCATAATTTAGAATCTAAAAAAATTAAAAATATGAGTTTATTAGAAGCTTTAAACTGGCGTTATGCAGTTAAAAAAATGAATGGTGAGCCAGTTGAACAAGAAAAAGTTGATAAAATTGTAGCTGCGGCACACCTTGCTCCAACTTCATCAGGCTTGCAACCATTTAAAGTAATTGTAGTTACCAACCAAGAATTAAAAGAGAAAATTGCGCCAATTGCTTTTAACCAGGCACAGGTAATTGACTCTTCTCATCTTTTAGTCTTCGCTGCATTTGAAAACTATACAGAAGAAGGAATTGACCAAACTTTTTCACGCATGAATGCAGAGCGTGGATTGCCAGAAGAGGCAACTGATGCCTACAAAACACAGTTAAAGGGCATGATTTTGCATAGAACTGCAGAAGAAAACTTTAATCACGCTGCCCGCCAAGCTTACATTGGTTTTGGTATTGCGATTGCTGAAGCGGCTTTATTAAAGGTTGATGCTACACCAATGGAAGGTTTTAACGGACCAGCGTTGGATGAACTTTTAGGTTTAGATAAACAAGGCCTGCGTAGTGTAACTTTATTGCCGTTAGGCTACAGAGATGTTGCCGGCGATTGGTTAGTAAACTTAAAGAAAGTACGTACACCAATGAACGAATTTGTAATTGAGTACAAATAAAACTTACTAAAACTAAATGGGCCGGTTTTGCGAAAGTGAAACCGGCTTTTTTATTGTAAAAAAATGTTAAAGGCAAATGCAAGTTATGCGCTCTATTTTTAATTGGATATATTTACATCCTTAGTATAATATATCCTGTTCATGAAGATTTTTAGAATTCTAGTTTTATTGCTTTCCTTTATTAGTGTGCTTAACCTTTCTTCTTTTGCACAAACCGATACGGTTAGCATAAATACCATTATATCGAAAACCAACAAAGTTTTAAATGATTTCCCTACCGAGAAAGTATACCTACATTTTGATAAACCTTATTACGCTGTTGCCGATACGGTTTGGTTTAAGGCTTATGTAACGGAAAATCAGAATTTCTTAACCGGAATAAGTAAAATTGTTTATGTTGATATTATCAACCAAAAAGATTCTTTAATCCAGACGGTGAAACTACCATTAGTTGGCGGTGTGGCGGCTGGTAATTTTCCATTATCTATGGAGAATTACAAACAAGGCAATTACCACGTTAGGGCTTATACTTTATGGATGCTTAACTCTGCCGACCCGGCCTACTTTAACAAAACTTTCTTTGTGGGTGAAGCGATTGATAAGGAAGTTAAAACACACATTTCCTATAAAAATTTATCGACTGACAAACAGGAAAAAATTGATGCAAGGGTACAGTTCAAAGATTTGAATAATAAACCTTATGCCAATAAAAATGTAAACTGGCAAGTGGTTACCAGCTACACCACTATTGCCCGCGGTAGGGGTACTACAGATGCAAATGGCTTTTTAACCATCAGCATGACCGCAGCGCAAAAGGCAGAATATCAATTGCAAAAGGGCGAACTTATAACAACCTTAAATACCACGGATAAAGATCTAGTTACAAATACTTTTCAGTTGAAAAATGCTGTAGTAAATAAAGACATCCAGTTTTTTGCCGCAGGCGGAAATTTAATTGCAGGCATCGAAAATAAAGTTGCATTCAAAGCGATTAAAAGCGATGGTTTAGGGATAAATGCTAAAGGAACGGTAAGCGATGCCGAAGGTAAACAAGTAGCTGCATTTACGGCTCAACATTTAGGTATGGGCAGTTTTAACTTTACGCCCGAAACAGGAAAAACCTATAAAACCTCTGTAGCTTATGCTGACGGGACAAGCCAGACTGTAAATTTACCAGCTGTTTCTGCAAGTGGTATCACAATTAAGGCTGGTAGTGCCGATGCCGATAATATCTCTATCAAAATTGCTTCCAATGATGCATTTTTTGAAGCTAATCAAGGCAAATTATTTTACGTAATTGCACAGAGTAAAGGCGTAATTTGCTACGGAGCGCAAACGGCATTATCGAATAAAGAATACACAACCACCATTCCAAAAAGTAAATTCCCGATGGGAATTGCACAGTTTACACTTTTTACGGAACAGGGTAAACCTTTAAGTGAGCGATTAATTTTCGTTCAAAATAAAAATACCCTGTCTTTAGCGGTAACAAGTCCGGCGGTAACATACGGCCCAAAAAAGAAAGTTAAAATAAACGTAACTACTAAAAAGGATGGTGCACCAGTTGAAGGAAATTTATCAGTTTCTGTTGTTGATGAAACTAAGGTTCCATTAAATGAAGATGGTGCGACTACAATTTTAACTACGTTATTATTAAGCAGCGATTTAAAAGGTTATATTGAAAAACCTAATTATTATTTTAATGGTACGGATGTTAAGAAAGCAACAGATTTAGATGCCTTACTACTTACTCAAGGTTATAGAAGTTATTCTTATACAGATATCATTGCCAACAAGTTGCCAAAAATCACCATCTTACCCGAGCAAGGAATCGAAATTTCGGGGATTTTAAGAATGAGTAATGGCATCCCGGTAAGAAAAGGTCAACTTCTGTTAACCATTCCTGATAAACGTTTTAACTTAGAAGGCGTTACCGATCCGGTTGGAAATTTCAAATTCAACAACCTGGTTTTTAATGATTCATCTAAAGTAAACATAACCGCAAAATATAATGTGAATTACAAGAATATGGCGATTTCATTAAATGGTACACCAGCACCTTCAATGAGTGGAAATTTTAGTGCGCCTGATGAAGTTGTAAACATAGACAGTACATTAACTAGCTATTTAGATAACAGTAAAAAACAATATTCGTATTTACATACTCTTAAAGATGTAACCATTAAAGGTACTGCTGTGCCCAAGGTTAGTCATAGAGATTACCCTGCACTTTCAGGTTTAGGGCAACTCGCCGATCATGAAATATCGGGAGAAAGATTAGCAGGTTGTACCTTACTGATAAACTGCCTACAAACGATAGCTACTGGTGTTACTTTTATTGATAATCAATTCTTTGTAACCAGGGATTATAATCAAGGTAAGAAAATTCCAATGGGTATTTTTATAAACGGAATGATGGTTGATGTTAACCAACTAAATACTGTTGAAGTGGCAAATGTTGAGTCGATAGAGATATTTTTACGTGATGAACTTGGTTTGGTAAATCGGAACAACAACATTAATGGGGTGCTGGTTATTAATCAGAAAAAAGCACCAAAGGGTACGAAAATTTCTAAAAGCCAGTTGTTGGATATGTTGCCTAAGAATTACGAGGTAAGCTTTGCTCCGCAAGGATATGATAAGGAACGTCAATTTTATATGCCTAAATATGATGTTCCGGCTAATTTAAACCGTAATGATTTACGCACAACCATTTACTGGAACCCGAAAGTAATAACTGATAAAGCGACCGGAACATCATCATTTGATTTCTTTAACGCTGATGGAAAAGGACAATATAAAGTGATTGTTGAAGGTATTGATGAGAATGGAAATGTTGGCAGATCTATTTTTAGATATACGGTTAAATAGTTAGTTTTTATATTAAGAATAATCGCCTTTTGCTAAAGTATAAAAGGCAAAAATATTTTGTTCTTGCCAGACGGGCTTTTTTCTTTTGGCAGCAAAAGAAACAAAACTGTCGGCTTAAAATTTTTCTATGAAAGGAAATAGTTAGGCTCAGTTAAGCTATCCCGAAAAATTTGTTAGGCCGAATTAAGCGTAACGAAGATTTACTGCTTAGGCTTAGCTGATACCAAAAAATAAAAAAATTTAAGTTTCTTGTATTGAGATATCTAAAGGCTTAATTTTTAAGTAATAAGTTAAAAGCCGTCATTCCCGAGAAAACGGGAATCTTAATAAGTTAGCAGGGTGCAAACATCCTCTAAAGCATTAGGATGCCCAGTCAAGCTGAGCATGACGTGAAGGCTTATCTAAAATGTTTCGACAAGCTCAACATGACAAGGTTCACGAATTTTTTATTTTTACTTAACCTGATAAGGTAAAGCTTCACCCTTTAAACCAGCAATAATATTTTTAGCGACAAGATTAGCCATAGCGCTTCTGGTTTCTTCGGTTGCAGAACCAATGTGAGGTAAAACTGCTACGCTCTCCATATTTAGTAAGGGATTATCTTTTACCATTGGTTCGGGGTTTGTAACATCCAAACCAGCTCCCCAAATTACCTTTTCATTTAAAGCGGTAATCAAATCTTGCTCGTTATGAATCCCTCCTCTTGCCGTATTTATAAAGATGGAATTGGGTTTCATTTTCTTAAAAACCTCCAGGTTAAATTTCCCTTTGGTTTCATCCGTTAAAGCCGTGTGAACAGATATTACATCACTCCTTTCAAGTAGCTCATCAAAAGAAACATATTCTGCACCAACGGCGGCTTCATCCTCGGGTCTTCTATTCCTATTGTGGTATATTACACTCATCCCATAAGCGCCAACGCACTTTTTTGCCATTTCCAAACCGATTTTTCCCATTCCGAAAATGCCCAATGTTTTACCATTAAGTTCAATACCTAATTCTGGTGTTGGCTCGTAATTTTTCCATTCGCCATTGGTGATTTTTTTATGCAAATATATTGCCTTTCTGGAAACCATCAGCATTAAAAGGAAAGCGGTATCGGCAGTTGCGCTACTTAGTACACCGGGTGTATTTCCTATCGGGATGTTTAGTTTCTTGGCGGCTTCAACATCAACATTATCAAAACCAACAGAATGTAAGGCAACAACCTTTAAATGCTTGCAGGCTGTTAAAAATTCTTCGTTTATTTTGTTTGGGCCAACACTTACCAAGGCATCAACATCTTTACATTTAGCGATTAATTCATCAGCTGTGATTTGCCTGTCTTCTTCCCAATTGGTTATGCTTATGCCTTCGGCTTTTAGTAATTTGATTCCACTTTGTGCAATGTTGCCACTGATAAAAACTTTCATTTCTTGTAAACAGGTAAAATTTAAGAATGTTTCTATTTGATTATCTAAGGCACTGTAATGTTTAGCCTCTGATAGGTGTGTGCGCTAAAATAACCCAATGCACCATTTGAAATATTTGAGGTTGGATTAGCAGGCGTTGTACCCTGATTGGGGCCCCGTCCGCTTTGTTGACTTAAAGCGTACCAATAATCAAAAATATTTGAATCGATGCACTGCATTTCTACAGATACTTTATCTCCCTTTTTTAAATCTTCATCGTTTGCGCCCTCATAATATAGTTGCAAGCGAAGTTTATTGCCATTGGTTAATCTATCGTTGTTTACATAAATTCTATCCGATAAGTTATCATTTACATAAAGATTAAAGCGATAAAAATTTTCGGTGTTTACCGGGTCGCTAACAAAGGCTGCGATATTTAAATTCTCATTGCCGAAGAAGGTATTTTTTACCACACCAATAGAATCCATTGGCACATAACCTGGCATTTTAGATACAGCCGTATACGTTTTACCTTCGGCTTCCACTTGCATGGTATAGGTTACGCCAGAAGTTCCACGCATACCGAAAACGTATAAACCGGGTTGGCTTTCTGTAAAGTTATAGGTATTTCCACGGTTATCCGTTACCACAACCTTAGCGCCGCTAACTTTTGGAAAATTGTTTAATCCATCATAACCAACAGATTTAGATATCTTAATTTGCTGAGATGCTAAACGATTAGAAATATTGCCTTCTATCACGATTTGCGGTTCGGCATTATTGGTATCGACTTCAATAATTTTCTTGCATGAGGTAAATATCAAACCAAGAAAAATGTAGAGTATAATATTTTTCATGTTTTTAAAATTTAAAATTCCAGGTTACCGATGGGATTAAACCGAATAATGAAGTTTGTTCGGCAACCGTTTTGCCGGGATTATTAGGATCGTTAATAAACTCAATAGAGTATGGATTTTTACGTGCAAGTACATTATAAATTCCGAAATTCCAGCTCGACTGAAAACGCCCTGTGTTTTTACCTTCCAGTGTGGCACTCACATCTAAACGCATATTATATGGCATTCTGCCTGCATTTCTTTCAGTGTAATAATAAACAGTTTGGTTATTCAGCTGGTATTTCCCTGCCGGAAAAGTAACCGCATTACCTGTGCTATAAATAAAACTTGAGGAGAATGTCCATCGATTATTCATGTTGTAAATACCAACTAAAGAAATATCGTGGGTCCTATCTTGCCTTGCAGGGAAATAATTTCCATTGTTGAGTTCCGCGAATTTGCGTTCTGTTCGAGATAAGGTATAACCCACCCAACCATTTAATTTGCCAAACTTCTTTTTGAAAAACAACTCCATACCATAAGCTCGCCCAGTACCGTATAAGAGCTCTGATTCTATATTTGAATTGGCTAAAAGTTGCGCTGCATTTTTATAATCAATCTGGTTTTGCATCCATTTGTAATACACTTCGCCTGAAAGTTCATAGTTATTTTCATCAAGATTTTTGAAATAACCAATCGATACCTGATCAGCAATTTCTGGCTTGATATTGTTGCTACTCAGAACATATTGGTCTGTTGGCGAACTAGAAGTAGCATTGGTTAAAATGTGAATATTTTGCGTATTTCTGTTGTACGATGCCTTTACAGAATTCTCCTCATTAAAAAGATAACTCAACGAAAATCTTGGCTCCAGATTTAAATAGTTTTTATAAAATTTACCTTTGGCTACATTTTCTGTAGCAATTACATTTCCGTTTGCATCATAACTACCAAAATTACCCGGACCTAAAAGTGAGAAAGCCGCAAGGCGAAGACCATAAAGAAAGTTGAGTTTATCGGTAACGGCCCATTCATCTGACAAGTAAATTGCGCTTTCTAAACCATAACGTTTTTCTTGAGTTAAAGAATTTACCTGAGATTGTGTAGTGGTACTTTCTATATCAATTGGAGAAATGCGGTGGTGTGTTGCGTTTAAGCCAAACCTTAAAGTGTGCTTATTGCTAAAGTATTGGAAATCCTGCTTCAGGTTAAAATCTCGAACTAGGGAAGTTGCCTTGAAATTAGTAACATCATTTAATAAACGAACCGTGTAATTGTAATTGTTGTAAATTAACGATGTATTTGAGAAGAGCCTGTCGCTAAAAATATGATTTAGCCTAAGTGTGGTGGTTACATTACCCCAGTTATTTTCGAATAAATCCTTAACGCCAATGTTATCCTTTCCAAAATATCCCGATAGGTAAATTGTATTTTTATCATCTATTTTATAATTGGCTTTTGCGTTGATGTCGTAAAAATTTAAGGTACTACCATTTATTGCCGAATCAGGCGAAGCCCTTAAAAACAAATCGATATACGTTCTACGAAAACTCACCATAAATGAACCTTTATCTTTTACAATTGGTCCTTCGGCTTTTAATCTTGAAGCGATTAAACCGATACCGCCCTGAAATTTGAATGCTTTGTTATTTCCATCGTCCATTTTTACATCTAAAACCGATGATAAACGACCGCCATATTGCGCCGGCATACCGCCTTTGTATAAGCTCACATCCTTAATTGCATCAGCATTAAAAGTGGAAAAGAAACCTAGCAAATGCGAAGAATTATAAACTACAGCTTCATCAAGAATGATAAGATTTTGGTCTGCCGCACCACCACGTACATAAAAACCAGTATTGCCTTCACCCCCAGATTTTACACCTGGCAAAAGTTGAATCGTTTTTAAAACATCTTTTTCGCCCAACAAAACCGGGATGGAGTTTAAGGATTTCATATCCACCCTTTCCAGCCCCATTTGTGCGCTTTTCACATTTTCATTCTTGCGATTGTTTGCGCTCACAGTTACCTCGGCTAAATCGTTTGCCGATTTAAGTTCTTGGTTAAGCTTGGTATCTTTATTTAGGTTGATGGTTTTTGAAATCGATTGATACCCAGCGTAGCTGATAACAACCGTGTACTCGCCTTCTGGCTGGGTTAATGCAAAATAACCATAGTCGTTTGTTAAAGTGCCAACGGTAGTTTTACCTGTAAGTTTTACAGTTGCACCGATGAGTGTTTCGCCGCTTGCCGCATCGCGGATGGTGCCACTAAGGTTAAATTTACTTTGTGCAAATACGGACGGAACAATTAGAACGAAAAGGAAAAACAGCAAATAAAATTTTATACGCATACAGGATAATCAATTGAACAAAGAAACCAAATGTACGAATAACCAGCATGTTTAGGTGATGATTTTTATTAGGCCAGAGCAATTAAGCTCACCTTACTTTTTCAGAAATGGTTTCACGGCTTTTTGCCAAATGGCGTAACCATCAGCATTCATGTGGAGCATATCACTTACGTAAAGTTCGGTTCTGCCTTTTCCATCTTTAAGCATTGATGGAAAAATATCAATGTAAGCTGTGTTTTTTTCTCCTGACAAGAATTTTTTAATTAATGCATTTGCACCAATGGCTTTATCACGAAATTTATCTCTACTCGGACTCGGTTTTATAGAAATATAGGCAATTGGCACATTTGGTAATTTTGCCCTGATGGATTTATATAAATTTATGGTCCTGTTTAGTACCGTATCAGCCGTTACATTATCATTTACAATATCGTTTTCGCCAACGTAAATAATGATTTGACGTGGATTGTATGGAAAAACAATATCGTTTAAATAACGGGTAATATCGTTTACCACTGCACCGCCAATGCCTCTGTTTAGCGCATTGTATTTTGCAAAAACCTGTGTTAAATCATCCCACTTTCTGATGGATGAACTACCGATAAACAGGACAGGATTTACCGGCGGTTTGAACATTTGGTCGTACTTTTTTATGGTTTGAACATCATCCCAGAATGGTGGTTTAGTTTGCGCAAAAGAATTTAGGATAATGAATTGAGCGAAGAATATTAGGATGATGTATTTTTTCATATTAATGGATTTTAATTTGAGCTTGCAAGTTTGAAAATCCAATTGTATTTATCAAGTTTTGAGTTGTAATTTTAAGCGTTGCTTAAGCACTCATTATGATTTAGAGCTTAATCCGTCATTGCGAGCACGAAGCAAAATCATTTGGAAAGATTTACTAAAAGATTGCTTCGTGCCTCGCAATGACGAGCAGATTGAATGCTAATCTCTAAGTATTTTACTAATATTTTCAGTTAACTTTTTAACCTTCCTGTAGCTTTGCAGAGAATTATTCATTTTATTGAAATCTATTTTCAAATTCCCTTCAGTTGCTTTTAAATGGAATCTTTCTCCACTGGCTAAACTCACTGTTGCATCCACAAATTGATTCAAGGGTAACTCGTTATTAATTTCCTTTTGAAAGTAAGCTTCGAGCATACCCGTTTTACTTTCGGGATAAATTGCTTCGTAAGTAAAAGTTGATTTCGTATCGCTCGTTTTTAAACTCAAGTGCGAGTTGTGATTTCTACAGCCAAAGGTTAATGCCAATAACAGGCAACTCAGGCAATAAGTTAAAGTTTTCATATCTGTATTGTTTATAAATTAATTACCTCCGGCTCTGCCCTTCATATCATCGGTAGCCGTATTTCTTGTTCTTGCCGATTTTACATTCTGATTTCCAAAATTATAACTGATGCTAAAATTTGCCCTTCTGCTGGTGTATCTATTCGAAACCCGAAGATTAACATTTTGATAATCCAACTTACCTTCCCAACGGTTGGTTAGAAAAATATCATCCATATTTAACCTAAGCTTTAGCTTTTTATTCATCAAACTTTTCTGAATACCTGCATTTAAAGCATACTGCGATATTGTAGTTTGCTCAACACCCGAAACCCTTGGAGAACTGTACCAAAAACTAATCTCTGCACTAAAATTATTGGCCAAGGTAAATTGCTGTGTAGAGTTGAAGTTATATGCCACTTTTGATGAACGAAATGGTGCTCCTTCTAAATTTCCATCTTCAAACTTGTTGTAGTATACACTGGCATTATTTTGCATATTCCACCATTTTACAACCTTAATCGGGAAATATACGCCGGCAGAGTAGTTTTGAGCACGACCTAAGTTCTGACGAATAACATTAACAATTCTGGTTACTTCATCTTGCTGGCTTATTTGCGTTATCATATCTCTGGTATCAGAATAATTTAAAGAAAAAGATAACTGTTTATAGCCGTAAGAAATTTCGAAATTATCGGTAAACTGTGGCTTTAAGTATGGATTTCCCTGATCAACAGCATACGGGTCCATGTAAAATGCAAATGGATTTAACTGTTGATAATTTGGTCTGTCTACCCTGCGACTGTAAGAGTACCGAATGTTATTGTTTTCGTTGAACTTTTGATTAACAAAAACCGTTGGAAAAAGCGATAAGTAATTCCTATCAACTTCCCTATTACTGGTCACCGAATTTCCGTTTGAGTGCGTGTGCTCTGCCCTCAATCCTAATTGAATTTGCCAAACTTTCCATTCTTTTGCAAAGTTTACATAAGCTGCATTGATGTTCTCTTTGTAAATAAAGTTGTTCGATTTACCCAAATCGTTTTGCCAGTTTCCGGCTAAAAATTGTTCAGATAAAAAGTCGTTATTGGTTACCACATAGCTACTTTTTAAACCGGTTTCAACTTTCATGGTTTTATTAATTGGCAGCGTTAAATCGGTTCTTGCAGCGAAAATATCAATGTTGGCATCAGTATTATTTCTGAGTAAGGTAGCGTTAGTTTGTTGTCCGGCTTGATTTAAATAACGAGCATCAAATTGTTCATCTCTTTTATTATTGAAATTCGAATAATCTGCATCGAATGTGATGTTTTTGCCTGTTTTATTAAAATCATGCTTAATGTTAAAGTTGGCCGTAAAGTTATTGGCGGGCGATTTAGAATAAGCATTTTGCAACACAGAATTTGAGCTGGCAATATTTGATTGTACTTCTCTGATGAAGGTATTGCTAAAATTATCGAGTTTCGTATTAACCGTATTTGCATCAACCATTACCCCGAAAACGGTTTTTTCTGAGGCATAATAATCTGCGCCAAGTTTACCCTGAAAACCTACGCCCTTGTTCTTTCTTTCAAAATCCTGATTAAAGGCGCTCGATAAACCATTAGCGAAAGTTGTTCTATCAACAACAGTATTATTGTAATTCGATTTTCTGGCAACAGCACCATTTCCAAAAATATTCCATTTTCCCTCGCGGTGATTTAAATTCAAATTAACGCCTGCACGCACCAAATCCGTTGGCGAATCGGGCATTATTCCTTGTCCGCCGTTGAAGGAAACTGTTCCATTTGTACCGAAAGCTTTGTTTCTTTTCAGTTTAATATTGATGATTCCGGCATTTCCCGAAGCATCATATTTAGAAGAAGGATTGGTAATCAATTCAATGGTAGCGATTTGGTCGCTTGTCATATTTCCGAGCAAAGTTGTAATGTCTGCCCCCGACAAAAAATTGGTTTTGCCATCAATCATAATGGTTACGCCCGTTTTATTGTTCAGTTTAATTTGCTCATTTTGCCTATCAACCTGTACGCCGGGTGCTTTTTCCAAAACTTCTAAAGCAGTACTTCCAGTCGAAACAATACTATTTTCAACATTCAAAACTGTTTTATCGATTTGGTGCTCAACAAATGGTTTTTTAGCGGTAATGCTTACTTCCTTTAATTGTTTAACCGAAGTTTCGAGGGTAATAGTGGATAATTTTAAATCGGCAAGCAATGGAAAACTAGCTGTTTTTGTCGTTTTATAACCAACCATAGAAACCGATAAAATATAATTGCCGGATTTCAATTCGTCGATTAAAAATTCTCCATCAACATTGGTAGAACCGCTCTTAACTATCGCTGTATCTGGAGAATTTAAAACTTTTACAACTGCAAAAGGCAAAGCCTGACCTTTTTCATCAATAACTTTACCTGAAAGTTTATTAATTTTTTGGGCAAAGGAAGCCCCACATGCCAAAAAGCATGCAATTAGCGTAAATAATATTTTCATGTTTTCTAAAGGTTAGATGTTTTACGAAGTGCTTTCAAATTCGCCAGAACTTCGTAAAACCATTATGCATTTAATTTCCGGTATTTTCTTCAACACTAATACCCAATTCTTCTTTAACCGCTCTAATCCTATTTGATACAGAATCCTGATAGAAACTATCTGTTTGTCTGTTTTTTTGCATCGATTTCAAATCAAGCAGCTCATCATTTAATTTCTGCTTGTTCAAAGCCTCTTCTCTTAGCTGCGCCATACATCGCAAACCATCTTCGGTCATTATCCAGGTGCTATAATCGTTGTTATCGTTTTCTTTTTCCTCGCACTCCCAAGCGCCATAGCTATTTATGTAACGGTTTGCATCATGCATCAAAATTATTTTTGTTCCTACCGGGATTTTCAACTTTAACCAAACCTCTTGATTTCTCCAGGTAGTACCTTTATTTAACTGAAATCTCGGATTGAAAATTAGTTTATCATCGCTTTGCGAGAAACTGTAATTAATACTTTGAGCGTTTTGCAAGGCCAGTTGGAAAGTTTTGCCCTGCGATTCGTAAGTTTGGGTTAAGCTTGGCTTTCCTTCAGTTTTTTCAATTGTTATTCTAACAAAATTTGGCATTCTGAAAGGATGGTCCTCAAAATCATCAACCACAATCTGGTTTTTGTAATTGCCTTCAATGTGGTAAGCAATGCTATCTTCCTTACTAAAAAACTTGCTTTTATCGATGTCTATCGTGTAAGTTGCAAAGCTTTTTAACTCTGTAGATTGTGTTAATTCTGCATGCTCCTTAAACTCTGATGATATTTTTGCCACATAATAACCTGTACCGGCAACACCAGCCAACCAAATAATTAGCAATGCAAAAGATAAAGTTTTATTTATGGCCTGTTTATTGAAAGCTACCCGAATAGAAAACAGAACTAAAGCCAGTAGCGGAATAAACAAAGTGATAAATGCCCAAAAAATTATTACGCCTCTGTAGCTTTCGCTAACAATTGAAAAAGGGAATAAATCGTAAACGCTCGAGTCTAAGAAACCCATAAAGGCAGCTGTAGATACAATTAACGCTAATAATAAACCTACCCCAAATACGATAATACAAGCTGCGATAACTTTAAAAATTACCTTTCCAGTTCCAGAAATGAAACTGCCTAACCAATCAAAAAATTCGCCGATAAACATTCCAAATCTAGAGAATAAAGGTTGTGCATGTTTATTGGCTTCTGCTAAACGCTCTTTAACCGATTGTAATTCTTCATCAAGATTTCTTTGAAAGCCCTGCAAATTTGCCGTTTCACCTTTCATCTCCATTTTTTCAATTCTAGATTGCGCTTTCGGCATTATTATCCATAAAATAACGTAAACCAAAATACCCGAACCACCCAAAAAGGCAATTAAAAACATGGCAATTCTAATCCATTTTACATCAAAGTTTAAATAATGTGCTATACCTGCACAAACACCTGCAATAACCCGGTTATCCATGTCGCGGTATAATTTTTTATCTGTTGCCTGTTGATGAAAGCTAGTATTAATTACCGGCTCTTCTTCACCTTCTTCAACAGCGTCGAAATCTTGCACCCTACCCATCTGGCCGATTACGAAATTTACATTCGAAGCATCAACAACTTGCTTTTTTTGCTCTTCCATTTGCTCGGTTAACAATTCTGCAATCCGGTTTTCTATGTCTGTAACAATTTCCAAATCATCAGCATGATTAGAAAAATGTTGCTTCACTTCGTTTAAGTAAGCTTTTAAAAGCTCGTAGGCACTTTCTTCAATGTGTATGATGGTATTGCCTATATTTATGATGATGGTCTTTTCCATTTTTTTGCGGTTTTAATTTTTTACGATTTGGTGCCTTGTTGCGAAACGCCAACAGCGTAAGCCAGTTCTTGCCAGGTTTGGTCCAGTTGAGCTAAAATTCCCCTACCGTCGTCAGTTAAAGTATAATATTTGCGTGGAGGCCCTGAGGTAGATTCTACCCAGTTGTAGCTTAACAAACCATTGTTTTTAAGCCTGGTTAATAATGGATATAAAGTGCCCTCAACCACCAAAAGCTTTGCCGACCTTAATTCAGCAATAATATCTGAGGCGTAAATTTCTCCTCTTGAGATGATTGATAAAACACAGTATTCCAGAATTCCCTTCCGCATTTGTGTTTGCGTATTTTCTGCTATCATAATACAAAGATATATGTTTTAAATTGTACTATGCAATACATAGTACTAAAATAAATTAAAAATATTTTATAAAAAACTGATAATCAGATATATAATTTTAATAATCAAAATTGTAAATTTTTATTTTTTGATTAAAAAGAGGTTTTTCCTAAGTTTTTGAAAAGGAAATTCAGTAATTCTTGGGTTAAATCAGTCCCGCTTTTCGTTGCAATCTTTTTTAAACTTCTGCCATGCTGAGGTACGAAGTATCTGTTTCATCGGTTGCAGATGCTTCGTACCTCAGCATGACAATTTATTCAGGGTCGCTGCTATAAAAAGTATTTCCACTTCAATCGGGTTTATTTTACTTAGGCAAACTTTGCTATCTAAATCATGTAATCCTTTTGTTGCGCTATTATCCGTCATTTCGAGCGAAGCCGAGAAATCTTTAAAATTTATATGTTAGAAATGTCGATTGAGAAACTTTATTCCCTAACTTTTTCACTATTCCAGTCGCGTTTAAAAAGTTAAGAGCAATTATTTGTAAATCTGAGATTTCATTTGCTTAAAGATTACCCTCTAAAACAAAAGACTACCAATACCGTAGATTTAATATAATTTAGTAATTTTGCGCCTCATAACTTTATTTCATGAAAAAATCTATTGCCAGCATAGTTGCTGAAGCAAACCAACAAGGCGAAGGTTCATTAAAAAGAACACTAGGGCCAATAAATTTAATTTTAATTGGTGTAGGTTTAACTTTGGGTGCTGGCTTATTTTCGATAACAGGTTTGGCCGCAGCAAATCATTCTGGTCCGGCGGTAACGCTTTCTTTTGTTATAGCAGCTTTAGGTTGCGGATTTGCAGCGCTTTGTTATGCAGAATTTGCATCAATGATTCCAGTTGCGGGTAGCGCCTACACCTATTCATACGCAACCATGGGCGAACTTTTTGCCTGGATAATCGGTTGGGATTTAGTGTTGGAATACTCCGTTGGCTGTGCTACGGTAGCCATTAGTTGGTCGCAATATTTAACCAGATTTTTAGGCAGTTTAGGTATTTACTTACCTCCGCAATTAACATTATCTCCTTTTGAAACCGCAAAACTTGCAGATGGAACTATTGTTAATGGGATTGTAAATATTCCTGCCGCACTGGTTGTAGTGTTAATGACTGCAATATTAATTAGAGGCACAAAAGGTTCGGCTATTGTAAATGGCATTATAGTATTTCTAAAAGTTGGAGTTGTATTGGTATTCATTGCATTAGGTTGGCAATACATCGACCCGGCAAATTATCATCCTTATATACCTGAAAATACTGGCACTTTTGGCCAGTTTGGCTGGAGTGGTGTTTTACGTGGTGCAGGATTGGTATTCTTTGTATTCATTGGTTTCGATGCTGTTGCAGCATCAGCGCAAGAAACTAAAAACCCGGCAAGAGATTTACCAATCGGTATTATTGGCTCTTTATTGGTTTGTACTGTTTTGTTTGGTTTATTCGGTCATGTTATGACGGGTTTGGCGAATTACAAAGATTTTGCAAACAGCGGCGCACCAGTTGCCATTGCGATTGAAAAAACACCTTATGGCTGGTTAAGTCAGGCGATTATTTTAGCGATTTTAATTGGTTACACCTCTGTAATATTAATTGATTTAATGGCACAATCTCGAATGTTTTATTCGATTAGTAAAGACGGATTATTACCAAAGATTTTTTCAGAGGTTCATCCTAAATTTAAAACGCCTTGGAAATCGAACATTATGCTTTGTGCTTTTATTGGCTTATTTGCCGCATTTGCGCCCATTAATGTTGTTGGCGAAATGACAAGTATTGGAACATTACTGGCATTTTTAATGGTATGTGTGGGCATTTTAATTCTCCGCAAAACCGACCCGGAAGCCAAACGACCATTCAAAGTTCCACTGGTTCCATTAATTCCAATATTGGGTATTTTGACCTGTATAGCGATGATGGTTTTCTTACCTTGGGAAACCTGGTTGAGACTTGCAGTATGGCTTGTTATTGGCTTAGCGATCTATTTTTGGTATGGTAAGAAAAATAGCAAATTAAACACTGATTCAAACGACTAAACTCTTCTAAAAGAAACAATTATCGTTTAATTTCCTGAGATTGAATTGGAGCATTTTGTATACATCAAATTACAGCCGATTTGTATTTTTTACACGCTTAAGCGAATAAATATCAATTACTTAACAAAAAAATGCTACTTATCCACATCTCAACATTTTATTCATCTTTTGGCTTAAGATTTGTTTTATAGAAAGTAACCTATAAAAACATACCCTATGATTATTAAATTAGACACATCCGCATTGCGGTTCGTTAGACCAAAAGTAGAAAGAGCCGAAAAAATTGTAGCACCATTAACAAAAGCGCAATGGATTAACGCAGATAGAATTGTTATGGCAATTATGTTGATTGCAACTGTAACCGGAGCCATTGTTCTTCAATAATCTGGAGGGCTAAAAGTCCTCCCAGATTAAGCCCTTATTTATCATTGCTCCAGCCATCGAACCTGCCGCAGTTGCTGCAGATAATCCTCTGAACATAGTGGTACAATCTCCAGCAGCATAAACTCCGTTGGTGGTTGTTTTTTGTAAAGCATCAACGACCAGCAAACCGTTTTCGTTAACCTCACAATTTAAATTGGCATATAAATCAGAAGGCTGCACGATTTTTGGCTTGGCATAAAGTGCCTTTAGTGAGAGCTTTTCCCCATTTTCGAAGACAATATTATTTAAATAACCATCGGTATGTTCAATGGCTGATAATTTTGCTTCAATTATATCTATTGATTTAGATTTTAGTAGCGAAGATTGCTCATTAGTTAATAGTGACGGACCATTTGTTAAAAGGGTTACTTCATTATTCCAATGACGAATCATTTTGGACATATCAAAAGCCATATCACCATTCAATAGCAAACCTACCTTTTCGTCTTTAACTTCGTAGCCATGGCAATAAGGGCAATGTATAACTGAAATTGCCCAACATTGTTTAAAGCCAATAATATCTGGCATAATATCTTTTAAACCAGTAGCCAGCAAAATTTTTCTTGAAGTAAAAACACTTTTATCTGTTAAAAAAATCTCGAATTTATTATTATACTGTTGCGCAGAAATAGCTTCTCCATCAATGAATTTAACTGTTGGATATCGTAATACTTCAGCTTTTGCTTTTGTAGAAATTTCTGAAGGTTTATCCCCATCATGCGTTAAAAAATTATGCGAATGTGGGGTTTGCTTGTTGCAAGGTTTATTCGAATCAATAATTAAAACATTTCGCTTTGCCCTGCCTAGAGCTAAAGCAGCAGATAAACCTGCATAACTGCCTCCAATAATAATTACATCGTATTCCATATCTTTTCTTTATTCAAAAGTAAGAAATTAAGAATAAAAGCAACAATATTGCATTTAATATTTTGTCATTATTGCTTCAAGAAAATAGTTGCGCAGATAAAATTCCCATAGTAAAGTTGTTCTTCAAGGATTTGATATTTATGCTTCAAGAAGTAAGGTTTCATTTCAACTAATTTTGAGGCTTTAATCATGTTGAATAATCTAAAGAAGAAATACATTGATTTTAGCAGAACTGATTTCCACCATTTTCCTGTTTTATATTCTAATGTGAAATCAACCAAGAACCATTTGCCACTACTTTTTAGATGATTATGTAGTTTACCAAAAACAAGTTCAGCTTGCTTTAAAGTAAAGTTATCGAACAGGAAAGGTGTTAAGATAATGTCAAAAAAATCAGAAGAGTCAAAGTCCTCTATTGGAAGGTTAGTAAATTCTACAGTATTGTTTTTGTAATCCCTAGCTCGAGAAAGTGCAATCATTTTTGCTGAAAGCTCTATATAAACTATTTTTAATCCTGAAGGATGAACTTTTGCTATTTCTTCTAAAATCCATCCTGTACCACCGCCCGCAATCAAAATAGAACTATTTCTAGGAATATGCTTTAGCTGATTTATTTGTGCGTTAACCTGTGCTTTAGCAAATATCAATCCACTTAATATATCATATTGATTAGCGATTTTATCGTAGTTATTGGCCAAAGCTGAAAGTTTGAAAGTTAAAATTAGCTATTTCACAAACTGCATACCTATTATTCCACATATAGCTTTGAATAATATCAAACCATCTATTACCATTAAATAATACAAAATATTTTTACGGCGATGCATGGAATAAGCGACATAAATGGTTAGCACAAAGGGCAAAATGTTAAAGAAAACCTGTGGAATACCGAAACCTTTATAGTAAGCGAAAACAGCCAAAGAAACCAATCCGACAATTAATAGTGGAATTAGAATGTTAAAAATTGTCCGGCGTAAACCATATCGAACCACAAATGTTCTTAAGTGCTTATTTGAATCCGTTGGATAATCTTTAATGTCGAAAATAATTGCATTTACGGTACAGAACATCCAGTTTTTGACAAAAAGCCATGTCCACAAAACAGAATCGTGATAACCAATTCCTGTCTCAATTTTTAGCATAATTAATGGTAAAACATTGGCACAACATGCCCATACAAAACCAATGACAAAAGCCTTTAACCAGCCAGTATTTCTAAGGTTAAATTTGATAAAAGATTTTGGCAGTAAACCGTAATATAAAACTCCGGCGGTTATAATGATTAGTATTGCAAACCAGTAGCTAAACGGGAGTTCTAAAATATTACGAAAATTTTGATACAACAAATTAACAGCCAAAGCCATGCAAAGTACAGATAGAATAACTTGGCTACTATTTATAAAAGTTTTGTGTTTATAATACCATTGATTTCGAGGGTTAGTACTTGACGGAGAAGTAGATACTTTACTATAAGCATATGTATAATAAATTGTAGGCGCCAGAAATAATAAAAGGAAATAGTTTATTGAATTGTAGGGTAAGCGCAACTGTTGCGTAGCTTCTAAAGTTAACGCAACAGCCAAAATGCCTACAAAATAGTTTCCAAAGAAGATAAACCGAATAATTTTGTTTAGCATTTAAGTTATGGCATTTTATGAATGCCAATTTCGGAATATATAAATGAAAAAGCACCAGCAAAAAATTATTATTGAAAGTGCTTCGAAAAGCTCAGCTTGACACCTGTATTAGGTTGAGCAAAGAATCAAGGCATAAAAAAAAGCCTCTCAGTTTCCTGAAAGGCTTCGTGTGGGAAATGAGGGGTTCGAACCCCCGACCCCCTCGGTGTAAACGAGGTGCTCTGAACCAGCTGAGCTAATTTCCCTTTTTATTTAAAGGATTGCATTATGTGATAAAAAAACCTTTCAACTCCTTGAAAGGTTAGTGTGGGAAATGAGGGGTTCGAACCCCCGACCCCCTCGGTGTAAACGAGGTGCTCTGAACCAGCTGAGCTAATTTCCCTTTCCTTTTGGGAATGCAAATATAGCGCTATAATCTTGTTTCGCAAATCTTTTTTATTTTTTTTCAGCTAAGCAAAGTTTCGAGAATTTTATGCGATTGTACTTCGCCAAAAGACGCAGTATGTAAGGTATAGAAAACCAATATCTTATCTAATAAAAAGCGTCGCTGAATATTACTCATTTTTATTTCAGAAATTTTTTCGAGAGGCGTATTGAATAGTGTTATAAACCCTAAAGCATCGCCCAATTGCAGGTAATTGGTATGAATCGGTGTCCTGGAAAGGAACTCGCCTTCCTGCAAATCGAAATAAACCTGATCTGTTCTTCTGCTTTCATTTGGAGAAAAACCCAAAAACCTCGTTAATTTAAGCAAAAATGATAAGTGAAAATTTGGGTTTATCTCCTCACTTTCATCAAACCACGCAATAGAATTGAAAATGTAATCGAATATTCCTTCATCAGCAGATTGTTGACGAATACTTTTATACAACACTTCATTTAAAAAAATAACAATGCTCGTTTTTACGATATCGTAAGGAATGGTTTTAAAAACCGGCACTTGTCGCACTTCAGAAATTCGCTGAATATTGGTGTTGGCCTTATGGTAAACAACCATATCTAGCAAGTGCAAAGCTTGCAGCATGTTCATCTTAACCTTCGCCTTTGGCTTTTTAACCCCATTTATCAGGTAAGATTGCATCCCGAATTTATCGGTAAAAACCTGAACAATTACACTGCTTTCGCTGTAATTTGTGGTTTTTAAAACAATGCCTCTTACTTTATGCAACATGCGCTTCAAACAATTTTCTCAAAAGTATGTTATTTGTGCAAATTTAATTGCGCAAAAAGTCATTCTGATTTATAAATAAGATTAGTTTTGCCGTTATCATTATAATTTAAAACTAGATTACACATGTGGGTTAAGCTATCCAGGTTTATTCTTCAGAACCGTATTGCAATTATTCTATTTTTTGTACTGGGAACGGTTTTTATGGCTTACCAGGCCAAAAATGTAAAACTCTCTTACACAGGAAGTAAAATCCTTCCGGTTACCGACAGCGCTTTTGTAAAGTACAATAATTTCAAAAAAACCTTTGGCGAAGATGGCAGTGTGATGGTTGTTGGTATTCAATCGCCAAACATTTTCAAAAAAGAAACCTACAATAAATGGGTTCAGTTATCGAATGATATTCAAAAATTAAAAGGCATTAAGCAAGTTTTATCATCAGGTAGAATTTTTCAACTGGAGAAAGATACTGTTGAGCAAAAGTTTACTTTGAAGGCCATCCCGAATGGCCTCGTAAAAACGGATGCTGAGATGGACTCCATCAAAAGCACGCTATACAACACTCCATTTTTTGAAGGCTTAGTTTACAACAAGCAAAACGCCACTTTAATGGCTATTACCTTCGACACCAAAATTTTAAATACGGCCGAACGTAATCCGATATTAAAAGAAATAGAAGCTAAAGCTAAGGCATTTCAAGAAGACACCAAAATTCAGGTTCACATTTCAGGATTACCATACATCCGTACAGCGGTAAGCAAGTTGGTTAGCAATGAATTTGTACTTTTCCTTGGCTTATCAATTTTAGTTTCAGCATTAATTTTATTGATTTTCTTTAGAAAATTTTATGCCGTTTTCTTCCCCATTTTGGTGGTAATAATGGGTGTAATCTGGAGTATCGGAACTTTGGTATTGTTCGGATTTGAACTAACCATTTTAACCGGATTAATCCCACCACTAATTGTAATTATCGGCATCCCGAATAGTATTTTGTTGCTAAATAAATATCAGAACGAACTGAGAAAAGGTCTTTCTAAAGAGCTTGCATTAAGTTTAACCATCGAAAGAATTGCAGTTACAACACTAATTGCAAACATTACAGCAGCCATTGGTTTCGGCGTTTTATACTTTACAGGAAGTGAATTATTGATGCAGTTTGGTAGTGTTGCATCTATAAATGTAATGATTACCTGGTTAATGTGCTTGTGCTTAATCCCGATAATTTTTAGCTATCTGCCTGCTCCAAAACTTAAAGCGCAAACGCATGTTGAGGAAGGATTTTTACATAAAATTCTGGTTAAAACCGACAACCTTGTTCAGCAAAAAAGCAGTTTAATTTATATTGCTACGATTGTAATTTCGATTATCGCTTTTATTGGCGTTATGAAAATTAATGTGAATGGTTATGTTGTTGACGATTTACCGAAAAGCTCTACCATTTTAGCGGATTTAAAATTCTTTGAGAAAAACTTCGAAGGCATTTTACCTTTAGAAGTTAGCGTAGACACCAAGAAAAAGAACGGCGTTTTCAATTTGACCAACCTTAAAAGAATGGAGAAAATGGAGAAAATGATTTCAGCTTATCCAGAGTTTTCACGTTCGATTTCGGTAAACATGGGCTTGAAATATGCAACACAAGCTTTCTACAATAACGATTCAACTTTTTTCCGCCTGCCGGATAATATGGAGAAAAATTTTATTCTGGCTTATATTGCAAGTGGCGGAAAGGGCAATGCAAGTTTATTGACCAATTTTGTAAGCAAGGACAACCAAAGTACCAGAATTAGTTTCCAAATGGCTGATGTTGGCTCGAAGCGTTTGGATGCGATTATGGCTGAACTAAAACCGCGTATTGATAGCATTTTGCCTCCTGAGAAATTTGATGTTGAATTAACGGGTTCTAGCGTTATTTTCTCAAAAGGAACAGATTATATGCTAAAACATTTATTTGAAAGTATCGGGTTGGCAATAGTACTGATTTCGCTGTTGCGATTGGCTCAATTTAAAAGCCTGGGCATTATGTTTATTTCCTTACTACCTAATATTGTTCCGCTAATTATTACAGCCGGAATTATGGGTTATTTCGGAATTTCGCTAAAACCATCAACCATTTTAATTTTTACCATTGCTTTTGGCTTAGCGTCAGACCAAACCATATATTTCTTAACCCGTTACCAGCAAGAATTGAATTTAACCAATTTCTCTGTACCAGAAGTGATTACAGATACGATTACAGAAACTGGCGTGAGCATGACACATATAGCTTTAATTTTATTCTTTGGTTTCGGAATATTTACGGCGTCTACATTTGGCGGAACCGTTGTTTTAGGTTTGCTCCTATCGATAACTTTATTTGTGGCCTTAATTTTTAACCTGACTTTATTACCTGCTTTGGTTTTGTGGTTAGATAAAAAGAAAGTTAGAAAAGTAGTTTCTGATGAAGAATCGGCAAGGAATGCAGGCGAATTTGACCATTAGATATTCAAACCTATAAGGTTTTAAAAACCTTATAGGTTTATTGTTATCTTTAAGAAAAAAATTGCCATGAAATATTTAGATAAATTTCATCCCGACAATTTTTATCACGTCTTTAATCACGCAGTTGGAAAGGAAAATCTTTTCATAAAACATGAAAATTACATTTTCTTTCTCAATAAATTTGACAACTACATATCCCCAATTGCCAAAACGTTTTGTTACTGCTTAATGCCAAATCATTTTCATATTTTAATACAAATTAAAGATGAAAGTATAATAAGAGAATTGGCAGAAAATAATTGTGAAGATTTTGATTTTCACAAGTTTGTAATGCAAAAGTTAAGTAACTTTTTAAATAGTTATGCTAAAGCATTTAATAAGCAAAACAATAGAAAGGGAGCACTTTTTTTGGACTTTACAAAAAGATCCCTAATAAATGATGAATCATATTTTACTAAAATAATTAATTACATTCATCAAAACCCTGTGCATCACCAATTTTGCAAATCACCAAGTGATTGGAGTTATTCATCTTACAACTCAATTATTTCAACAAATAAAAATACAAAATTAGAAAGAAACGCTGTGTTTGATTGGTTCGGCGGCATTGAAGAATTTGTAACATTTCATAAGAAATACAAATTTTCAAACATTGATTTACCAAACCTATAAGGTTTTAAAAACCTTATAGGTTTAAATTGTCTCCTATTATGAAAGATTTATCTAAATCTGATGGTAGCGGGCAAGAACGAAATTTTTCATGGAGTGAGTAAAGCGAACAGCAGGAATAACATTCAATTGAAATGCAGGTTTTGTTTTTCAAATATTTAACTCAGTATTCTTCCGCAAATTTCGGAGATTTTCGCAGATTAATTACATTGCTTTATCTGCTGGTTAAACCCTACTCTGCTGCTGGCTTTTGTTCTTCCTCATCAACAGGAACTTCTACGGTTGGGTCGGTAAGAATTTCTGCTTTTCCATCGCCGTCATCTTTAGCAAATAGTATTGGATACAACATCCATAATGCGCCTACCATAACCAAAATACCAGCCAAAATCTGCAGATATCGTGCGCCATCTACGTGGTAAGCATCTAAAACTCGGTACAAAACATAAGAAAGCACGCCAGCTAACAGCACAAAAACGGCTTTCTGCAACTTTAATAACTTTATCATGGTAGGTTTCTTTTTAGTTTGATGATATGAACTAAAACAAAGATGAGTCCAATTAGTTCTAGCAGGCCGCAGAAATAAAATGAGTACAGCACAAAATCACGATTGGCTGGATTAATAACGGCTACAACTGGCAATGCAATTACAGCAATAATCATGAGTAACAGACCGATATTAAATAATTTCACGTTAAAAGTATTTACATCAAAACTACCAAATTTGAGCGAAAAACTTTAACTTTGCAACCTTAATTTTTTGAGGTACTTGATTGATGTATAGCGAATTTAAACAACTGGAACTAGCCAAGATAGGGCAAGAAATATTAGATTTTTGGAAAAAGGAAAACATCTTTGAAAAGAGTATTTCATCTCGTCCGAAATCTAATCCGTTTACTTTTTACGAAGGACCACCCTCTGCCAATGGTATGCCGGGGATTCACCACGTAATGGCTCGTGCTATTAAAGATATTTTTTGTCGTTATAAAACCTTGAAAGGCTTTCAGGTTAAACGTAAAGGCGGTTGGGATACGCATGGTTTGCCAATTGAACTTGCTGTTGAAAAAAAATTAGGCATCACCAAAGAAGACATCGGCAAAAAAATCAGTGTAGATGACTACAACGCCGCTTGTAAGGAAGAGGTGATGCGTTACACTGATGTTTGGAACGACCTGACCGAGAAAATGGGTTATTGGGTTGATTTGGAAAACCCTTACATCACTTACGAGAATGATTACATAGAAACCCTTTGGTGGATTTTAAAACAACTTTACGATAAAGGATTTTTATACAAAGGTTATACTGTTCAACCTTATTCGCCTGCTGCAGGTACAGGTCTAAGCTCGCACGAATTAAACCAACCAGGAACTTATAAAGATGTAAGCGATACCACAATTGTTGCACAGTTTAAGGCAATTGATGAAACTTTGCCTGAAGCTTTAAAAGCCTTCGGAACCGTTCATTTCTTAGCTTGGACCACAACTCCTTGGACTTTACCAAGTAACACGGCTTTAACAGTTGGACCTAAAATTGAGTATGTGTTGGTTAAATCCTTTAATCAGTACACTTTCGAACCCATTCAGGTTGTTTTAGCTAAAGCACTTGTAGGCAAGCAGTTTGGTGGCAAATATTTTGTTTCGGAAAGCGCTGATGATTTTAGCAACTTCAAAGCTGACGATAAAAAAATACCTTACACAATTTTAGGCGAATTTGTAGGCGCTGATTTGGTTGGAATTAAATATGAACAACTATTGCCTTATGCTACGCCTTACCAAAATGCTGAAAATGCATTTAGAGTAATTTCTGGTGATTTTGTAACCACAGAAGATGGTACAGGTATTGTGCATACTGCGCCAACTTTTGGTGCTGATGATGCTCGTGTAGCTAAATTGGCAACACCTGAAATTCCGCCAATGTTAATACTGGATGAAAAAGGCAATGCCGTTCCTTTAGTGGATTTACAGGGAAAATTCGTAGCATCATTAGGCGGCAATTACGGTGGCAAATACGTTAAAAACGAATATTACAAAGACGGCGAAGCACCAGAAAAATCAGTTGATGTAGAGTTGGCTATCCAATTAAAAGAAGAGAATAAAGCTTTCAAGGTAGAAAAATATGTCCACACTTATCCGCATTGCTGGAGAACGGACAAACCTGTTTTATACTATCCTTTAGATAGCTGGTTTATCAAAACTACTGCGGTTAAGGATAAAATGGTGGAATTGAATAAAACCATCAATTGGAAACCAGAATCTACAGGAACCGGACGTTTTGGTAATTGGCTGGAGAATCTTGTTGACTGGAATTTATCTCGTTCCCGTTATTGGGGTACACCGCTTCCTATCTGGCGCACAGCTGATGGTTTGGAAGAAAAATGCATTGGCTCTATTGCTGATTTAAATGCAGAAATTGCAAAATCTATAGAAGCTGGTTTTATGCCGGCAGGTTTTGAATTAAAAGATATGCACCGCCCATATGTTGATGATGTGATTTTAACTTCATCTAAAGGCGAGAAAATGATGCGTGAAACCGACCTTATTGATGTTTGGTTTGATAGTGGTGCAATGCCTTACGCTCAATGGCACTTCCCTTTCGAAAATAAAGAGGAATTTGCAAATGCTTACGCAGCTGATTTTATTGCTGAAGGTGTAGACCAAACGCGTGGCTGGTTTTTCACTTTACATGCATTAGCGGTAATGTTAAGCGAAACAAGCGATGAAATTAAAGCTGTAAATGCAAAAACCGGAAATCCTGGCGTAGCTTTTAAAAATGTCGTGTCTAACGGTTTGGTATTGGATAAAAACGGCAACAAAATGTCTAAACGTTTAGGCAATGCGGTTGATCCATTTAGCACCATAGAAACCTACAGCGCCGACGCTACGCGTTGGTATATGATTAGCAATGCATCCCCTTGGGATAATTTAAAATTTAGCTTAGAAGGATTAGATGAAGTGCGCCGTAAGTTTTTCGGAACACTTTACAATACTTACGCCTTTTTTGCTTTGTATGCTAACATAGATAAGTTTGAAATTGACAAAAACAATTTAAGTAAGGTAGCCGATAGGACTGAATTAGACCGTTGGATTTTATCTTTACTACAAAACTTAATTAGCGAAGTTGATGAAGCTTACAATACTTACGAGCCTACAAAAGCCTCGAGAGCAATCCAAACATTTGTTGATGAGCATTTGAGTAACTGGTATATCAGATTAAGTCGCCGCCGTTTTTGGAAAGGTGAAATGACTGATGATAAACGTTCCGCTTACGAAACGCTTTACACATGTTTAGAAACTTTAGCACAGCTGATGAGCCCTGTTGCGCCTTTCTTTGCCGATTGGTTATACAGAAACTTAACGGTTACCGACAAAAGTGCCGAACAATCGGTTCATTTAACTTTATGGAATGAGGCTGACCAAAGTTTAATCGATACAGATTTAAACGAACGCATGGTTTACGCTCAAGATATTTCATCAATGGTTTTATCGCTGCGTAAAAAATCGAGCATCAATGTTCGTCAACCTTTAGAAAAAATCTTAATCCCATCTTTAAATGGCGATTTCGAACGTAAAATTTCTAAAGTAGCCGACTATATCCTTTCGGAAACTAATGTTAAGCATATCGAATTTATAACCGATACGCATGGCATCGTTAAGAAAAAATTAAAGCCAAACTTTAAATCGTTAGGTAAAAAAGTTGGTAAGGATATGAGCATTGTGAAAGAAGCCTTAGAAAACATGACCCAAGATGATATCCAACGTTTGGAAATTGATGGCTACATCAACGTTTTCGGTACGGATAACATCCAACATGCTATCGATTTAAATGATGATGTAGAAATTTTCGCAGAAGATATTCCTGGATGGCAGGTTACCAATCTTGGCAGCTTAACTGTTGCTTTAGATGTAACCATTTCTGAGGAATTGAAACAAGAAGGAATTTCCCGTGAGTTGGTTAACAGAATCCAGAATTTGCGTAAAGAATTAAACTTCGAAGTGACCGATAGAATTAAGGTTTCTTTACAAAATGATAATCTTGTAGCCGATGCAGTTGCTAAAAACAAGGCATACATTTGCGCAGAAATTTTAGCCGACGAGTTAGAATTGACAGATACTGTAACTAATGCAAACAAAATCGTTATCGATGATGTTGAGTTAAGCATTTCAGTAACTAAAATATAAATCCATATATTAGAAAACTAAATTAAAAGCATGGAAAATAATAACAAAACTCGCTACTCAGACAGTGAACTTCAAGAATTTAAAGAATTAATTCAAGATAAATTACGCATGGCGAAAGAGGAACTTAATGCATTAACCTCATCATTAAGTAATCCAAACGCAAATGGTACAGAAGATACATCAGGCGCTTACAAAACACTTGAAGATGGTTCAGCTACAATGGAAAAAGAGCAAATCAATCAACTTGCTGCCCGCCAGAAAAAGTTTATCGATAACTTAGAAAATGCTTTGGTTCGCATCGAAAACAAAACTTACGGTATTTGTCGCGAAACAGGTAAATTAATTCAAAAAGAACGTTTACGTGCTGTTCCTCATGCAACTTTAAGCATGGAAGCTAAATTAAAGCAGAATTAATGAAAGGCTATACAAAACCTTTAATTGTTATCTTTTTAGTATTACTTGCCGACCAGGTTTTAAAAACGTGGATTAAAACCCACATGTACCTTGGCCAGGAGTTTAACATAATCGGTAAATGGTTTATTATCCATTTTACCGAAAACAATGGTATGGCTTTCGGGATGGAGTTTGGCGGAGAATTTGGAAAACTGGCTTTATCACTATTTCGCATTGTTGCAGTTGGTGGTATTGGCTATGGCTTACACTATTTAATCAAACACAAATACCACCGTGGATTAATTGTTAACGTTGCCCTGATTTTTGCAGGTGCATTAGGAAACATCATCGATTCGGTTTTTTATGGCAAAATTTACGGCTACGAAAGTTTATTTCACGGCCGCGTTGTAGATATGCTTTACTTTCCAATCGCACAAGGTAACTTCCCAAGTTGGATTCCAATCTGGGGTGGCGATGAATTTGTATTCTTCCGCCCGGTTTTTAACCTTGCAGATGCTGCGATTTCAATTGGCGTGATACTTATTCTAATCTTCCAGAAAAATTACTTTAAAGAAGATGTAAAAGACGAAGTAAGTATTAACAGCGAAATTGTAGAAGACTAAAATATTACGACTTTAGATTTACGAATTATGATTACATATCATAGCCCATTTCTTAATTGAGATGGGCTTTTTGTTTACAAGCCACCTTATTGAAGTTTGTATTAGAACGCAATTGCTATTCTCTAGAGGGTTTTAATAAACAGAAGAAATAAATCCCATCGTTGATAGGGTGAAATATTTGAAAAGCAAAACCTCTTCCAAAATCAAAGCTCCTCCCCGCTATCCTTTCTGCCAATGTAACCTGTGCATCAAACAAATTCAATGCAAAAGACAAAGAAAGAAGTATTTGCATTGGCATTCATACTATCGGGTTTATTAACTTTGGAAACTACACAAAACTAAAGTTGTAAATCGCAATGATAAATTTTCTAGATATAACCTACTTAAAAACAGGAAATCAAAAGCAAAGAAAAGCTTATCAGGTTTTAACAGCAAACTCAATTTTAAATAAGCTGGCAAATTATACCCCTATCTTAACCGGCACCATTCCTATAAATATAGATATTGAAACTAGTGATTTAGACATTATCTGTTACGTAAAGTATAAAACCGAATTCATCGAAACTTTAACTCATAATTTCCAGAATGAGAAAGGCTTTTACATTTCTCAAAACCTTAAATTAAATTCTGTTAAAGCTAATTTCTTTATTGGTGATTTTGAATTCGAAATTTTCGGACAAGACATTCCAACACAAGAACAGAACGCTTTCCGCCACATGCTCATCGAACATAAATTGCTTGAAGAAAAGGGCGAAGGTTTCAGGCAACAAGTAATTGAACTGAAAAAGCAAGGTTATAAAACAGAACCCGCTTTTGCAAAATTATTAGGTTTACAAGGAAATGCTTACGAAGAACTTTTGAAGTTAAAATTCTAAATTATTCGAAGGCGGTCGTCATTGCGAGGCACGAAGCAATCCCAATGTGGACGCTGGCTCAAAAATATCACATAAGATTGCTTCGTGCCTCGCAATGACGTGGTGTTTAGGTTTAACGCTTGTATTTTTCATTCCTTAAACATCAAACAAATTAAATAACCTACAAAATAAGCGAGTAAATCGTAAACAGAAAAGTAAGTTCCTAGCGCAATAGTCCAAACTTATTATCCTGTATACATAGCAAAGCATGACGTCTAATGTCTGGTCGTCATTTCGACTGGAGCGCAGCAGAATGGAGAAATCTTTGTAATTAGCTTGAATTTACAAAGATTTCTCCACTGCGGTCGAAATGACGACAATCTATACAGTTATTCCTTAAACATCAAACAAATTAAATAACCTACAAAATAAGCGAGTAAATCGTAAACAGAAAAGTAAGTTCCTAGTACAATCGTCCAAAACTTATTATCCTGTAAACCCAACCAATTCACATAATGCACAGCCTGTAAAAATTCAATAACAAAAGAGAAAATCAACACGCCAAAAGCAAGTTTTCGATTATTCGTTCTTAAGAAAATCCTAAAAAAAGAATACATCAAAACAACAACCAAAACATCCCCACCAAAGGGACGTATAAAAGCATCATCTACATACTTCGCAATCAAAACCTCAATTACAAAAATAGCCAGGAAGATGAAAAGGAATCTTAGATTGAACGTTAATTTCATAATCAAATATATAATAGAAATTCCGTCATTTCGGCCGTAGCGTAGAGAAATACTAAAGCATTCGTCATTGCGAGGCACAAAGCAATCTCTCTGCTAATTAGATTGCTTTGTGCCCTCGCAATGACGGATACAAAAAAAGTCCCGATTTAAATCGGGACTTTTAAATATGTTCAAGTTTAATATTCATAGACTTAAACGCCTAATAACAATCTAGCTGGGTCTTCTAATAATTGTTTAACACGAACTAAGAAACCAACAGACTCACGTCCATCAATAATTCTGTGGTCGTAAGATAAAGCAACATACATCATCGGACGAATCACTACTTCACCTTTTTCAGCTATCGGACGCTCAACGATGTTATGCATACCTAAAATAGCAGATTGTGGCGCATTAATAATCGGTGTCGACATCATCGAACCAAACACACCACCGTTAGTAATCGTGAATGTTCCACCAGTCATTTCTTCGATAGTTAATTTACCATCACGAGCTTTTAAAGCCACAGCCAAAACAGATTTTTCAATTTCAGCTAAACTCATGCTTTCTGCATTGCGGATAACCGGAACAACTAAACCTTTTGGAGCTGAAACCGCGATAGAAACATCTGCAAAGTTATTATAAACAATTTCTTCACCTTCAATGCGAGCATTTACAGCAGGGAAATCTTTTAAAGCTTCCGTTACTGCCTTAGTAAAGAAACTCATAAAACCTAAACCTACACCATGTTTCTCTTTGAAAGAATCTTTGTATTTACCACGTAAATCCATAATTGGTTTCATGTTAACTTCGTTAAAAGTAGTTAACATAGCCGTTTCATTTTTAACTGAAACCAAACGCTTTGCAACGGTTTTACGTAATGGCGACATTTTCTCACGACGCTCAGAACGTGCACCCACTGGAGCTGCAGCAACAGGAGCAGCACTTGCTTTAGGTGCTTCTGCTTTTGCCTTTCCGCTTTCTGCTTTTACAGCATCATCTTTAGTAATACGTCCATCAACACCTGTACCTTTTACAGCGTTAGCATCAATGCCTTTTTCAGCAAGAATTTTACCAGCAGCAGGAGATGGCGTTCCTGTAGCATAGCTTTCGCCAGATTTTTCTGCAACAGGAGCAGAAGTTTTGTCTTCAGCAACTACTGCTTTTTCTTCCGCTTTTGGAGCTTCAGCTTTTGCAGGTGCTGCGCCACCATCTTCAATTTTACAAACTACTGCACCAATGGCTAAAGTATCGCCTTCGGCAGCTATGGTTCTTAAAGTTCCAGCCTGCTCTGCAGTTAACTCAAATGTAGCCTTGTCTGATTCTAACTCAGCAATAACTTCATCCATTTCAACAACATCGCCGTCTTGTTTTAACCACTGCGATAAAACAACTTCGGTAATCGACTCACCAACTGGTGGAACTTTTATCTCTAAACTCATAATGTTTAATATATATCTCTAATTTTTTATAATTATCAATTTTCAATAATCAATTATCAAACATTGCAATTTGAAAATTGATAATCAGAAATTGGTTATTCACTAATCTGCTTCCGCCATTTTTTTGCTCGCTTTTTTAGTTGCTTCTTTAACTTCCTCTTTTTTAACAGGAAGTTCTAAAGCTTTAGCTAAAATATAAGCTTGTTGGTTGGCGTGTTGTTTAGCAAAACCTGTTGCTGTACTGCTACTTTCTTTTCTAGAAATTACATCAATACCTTTTAAACCAGTTTTGTACAATTTGCGGAATAAATATGGCCAAGCCCCCATATTTTCTGGTTCCTCTTGTACCCAGAAAATTTCGTCAGCATTTTTATATTTCGTTTTAATCGCTTCCATTTGATCAACAGGTGTTGGATATAACTGCTCAACACGTACAATTGCCACATGTTTAACTTTATCGGCCTGTTGTTTTTCAAGTAATTCGTAATAAATTTTACCGCTACAGAAAACAATACGTGTTACATCTGCAACTTTCACATTTACATCATCAATTACTTCTTTAAAACCACCTTCAGTAAATTCATCTAATTTAGATACACATGCCGGGTGGCGTAATAAACTTTTTGGAGAAAACACAACCAAAGGTTTACGGAAATCGCGTTTAAACTGACGACGTAAAACGTGGAAGAAGTTTGCAGGCGTAGTACAGTTTACTACTTGCATGTTATAATCTGCACAAAGTTCCATAAAACGCTCGATACGTGCTGATGAATGTTCTGGTCCCTGACCTTCATAACCATGTGGCAATAACATTACCAAACCGTTTTCACGTTGCCATTTTGTTTCCGCACTTGCTATATATTGGTCAATTACAATTTGTGCACCGTTAAAGAAATCGCCAAATTGTGCTTCCCAAATGGTTAAAGCGTTTGGATTGGCCATTGCATAACCATATTCGAAACCTAAAACACCATATTCAGATAAATGCGAATTGTAAATATCAAATGGTGCTTGTTGGTCTGAAATGTTTGCTAAAGGCACATATTCTTCTTCGCTGTCTTCTAAAGTTAATACCGCATGGCGATGAGAGAACGTACCACGCTCTACATCCTGACCGCTTAAACGAACACGTTTACCTTCTGATAATAATGTACCATACGCCAATTGTTCGCCCATTGCCCAATCGAAAACATTAGTTTCGTTGACCATTTTCGTACGTTCAGCAAATAATTTTTCAATTTTTTTGAAGAATTTTTTATTCGAAGGTAATGTAGTAATGCGTTTACCAATCTCTAATAATGTAGCTTTTTTAACTGCTGTAACAGGAGATTTTTCGAAATCTTTCGGTGTTGCCATACGTAAATCTGCCCATGCTCCACCAAATTTAACTTCGGTATTTCCGGCAACAAACTCTTTAGCTTCGTTTAAGCGCTCTTGCAAAATTCCACGGAAATCTTTTTCCATTTCTTTTGCCAGGCCTGCCTCTAACTTACCTTCTTTAGTTAATTGCTCAATATAAATTTCCCTTGGATTAGGGTGTTTTTCAATTGTTTTGTACAATAATGGCTGCGTGAATTTAGGTTCATCAGACTCATTGTGCCCGAAACGACGGTAGCATAAAATATCAATAAAAACATCGTTTTTATATTTCTGACGATATTCCATCGCCAAATTAATTGCATAAACTAAAGCTTCCGGGTCATCACCATTTACATGAAAAACCGGCGATAAAGTTACTTTAGCAATATCTGTACAGTATGTACTTGTACGGGCGTCTTTATAATTTGTAGTGAAACCGATTTGGTTATTAATCACCAGGTGGATTGTACCACCAGTTTTGTAACCATCTAAACCAGCCATTTGGATTACTTCGTACACAATACCCTGACCCGCAACTGAAGCATCACCATGAATCAAAATTGGCGCTAAACGACTATTATCGCCACCATATTTGAAATCAATTTTCGAACGGCTCATACCCTCAACTACACCATCAACAGTTTCTAAGTGCGAAGGATTTGGGCAAAGACTTAAGTGAACACTTTTGCCAGCAACAGTTGTAACATCGGTAGAATAACCTAAGTGATATTTAACATCACCTCCGAAAGGTGTTTCCGGATTATAGCTTTTACCTTCAAATTCTGTAAAAATATCTTTATAAGTTTTTTGCATGATATTGGCCAACACGTTCAAACGACCGCGGTGCGCCATACCAATTACAAATTCTTCGATTCCTAAATCTGCACCTTTTTCAATTACCGAATCCAATGCCGGAATTAAAGCCTCAGCACCTTCTAAAGAGAACCGCTTTTGGCCTAAGAATTTTGTACCTAAAAAGTTTTCGAAACTTACAGCTTCATTTAATTTTCTCAGGATACGTTTTTTCTCCTCGATAGAGAAGTTTGGCGTATTACGTGCACTTTCCATTTTGCCTTGAATCCAATTCAAAACTTCTGGTGTACGTAAAAATTTAAACTCAGCGCCGATAGAGCTGGCATAGGTTTGCTTTAAGAAAGCAACAATATCTTTTAATTTGGCTGCGCCGATACCAATTTCAACTCCAGAGTTAAAAACGGTTTCTAAATCTGCATCAGATAAACCAAAATTTGATAATTCTAAAGAAGGTAAATGCTTGCGTCTTTCGCGAACAGGATTGGTGTGGGTAAACAAGTGACCGCGGCTTCTGTAACCATCAATCAAGTTTAGCACACTAACCTCTTTTAAAAATTGTTCCGGAGTTTCTGCAGTTACTGCTGTGGCTTCTGATCCTCTTCCAAAATCGAAACCTTCAAAAAACTTTTGCCAACCAAACTCAACTGATTCTGGATCTTGCTGATACGACTGATATAAAGAATCTATATATTCGGCGTTTTCGCCACTAAGATAAGATAAACTACTCATTATTTACTGTTTACTATAAGCATTACAAAATTAGAATTTTACCTTAAAAAAATGACAAAAAACTAGATTAAAATAAGATATATCAAATATAGAATCATTCTTAATAAGAAGCCGGGTTTTGAGTTTAAGAATTAGTGAATGTGCATTCAATCATTCAAAAATTAATCAACCTATCATTAACTATGATGCCCAGGTTAGCGCATAATTGCCTTTCGGATCTAGGTTTTTAAGGTTTTTATCGAAATCAAAAACGCTTTTTGATTTTTGGTCATTACCAACGCCAGCCATATTTGCCCAGTTACCCCAATTACTTGCCGGATTATAGTCAATCAGCTTTTCTTCGAAATAAGCAGCACCTAAAACCCAGCTTACTTCTAAATTATTAATCAGGTAAAGCGCAGCGGTTTGGCGTGCAACATTTGAGATGTAACCGGTTTGATTTAACTCTGTCATTACGGCATCAACAATTGCAAAACCAGTTTGTCCGTTTTTCCAATTTTGTAGATTTTCTGCTGTATTGGCTTCATCTACAATACCCTGACTACCAAATCCGTTAGGCTTAAAGAAGTTATTGCCATATTTTTTGAACATGAAACGGAAATAATCCCTCCAAAGTAAACCCAATAAAACATGGTTAAACATGGCCTTGGTATTCGGGAAACTTTCCATTTTCTTAATTTCCCAATAAACTTTTCTGGGTGATAAACAACCCATTGCCAACCAGGCAGAAAGTTTAGACGCCAGAATTAAATTTTTGGTAGTTGCCGCTTGCTGCATGGCAATAGTAACCTTTTGTAGGTTTGCTAAACCCTCAGCTTCACCGCCAATATATTCAAAATCAGAACGGGTATCTTTTTCGTGAATACTTAAACCCAAATCCGTTAAGGTTGGAATATTTCCCCAATCGATAACTTCAGCAACATTAACTCTATCGGGTGCTGCGAAACAAGGTTTAATAATTGCATCTCGCTCAATTTTCTTTTTAAATTGATTAAATGCATCAGGAATATCTTTTATTGGAAAAGGTAAATCTTCTTTATTGTAAAGCGTATGGCCAATAAAGTGCTTTAAATTGATGCGAAGTTTCCAAAGTCCGTTTTCTAACTGCCCTGAAATTTGAGTTTCCTCTTCTGCCACCTCGCGGTGATGATAAACCTCATTAATCTCATACTCCTGTACTAGCGCCGGAATAATATCCTCAGGTTTTCCTTCAGCAACCAGTAAATTGCCACCAATTTGATTTAAAGAGTTTCTTAATGCCGCAACACTTTCCAGTATAAATTGCGCCCTTATGCTTCCGGTTTTTTGTGTACCATATTTGGTATCACCGAAAGAACGAGAATCGAAAATATAAACGGGTAAAATTGAATCTGATTTAGTGATTGCTTCAACCAACATCTCGTTATCGTGAAGTCGAAGATCATTTCTAAACCAGACTAAAATTTTTTTAGACATCCTTATTGTAGAAATAGTATGATGAGCGTAATTACAAATTTATTGTATTTTTTCTCCGCATCAAAACCCTGTCGAATTCTTTACAAAAGCCCAACAAAATAAAATTTACTTATGGAAAAACATTAAGTAGCTCATCATTTCAATAAAATTAAACACATTGAAATATGAAACGAATTTTAATTACACTATTATTTCCACTTAGTGCTTTTGCACAACAGCAAATAAAGAGCAAAGCAGCTTTAGAAAGTGTTACCGTTTACAATAATGGCGCACAGCTTTCTCACTTTGGAAAAGTGAATCTTCCAGCCGGAACATCAGAAATCGTTATCAACAATATTTCCGGTAGGATAAATGAAAGCTCCATACAAGTTGGCGTTTCTGCCGGAGTAACCATTTTGGCAGTACAGTTTAATCGCGACTTTCTGAATTCGGATGTTGCTAATCCTGAAATAAAGTTATTAAACGACAGCATCAAAATTGTAAACACGGAGCTTACCAAAATAAAGAATGCAAAAACTGTTGAAGAACAAACTTTGGTTTTGTTGGATGAAAACAGAAAATCGGGCGGAACAAATACAGGTACAAATGTTGCAGAGCTGGTTAAACTTGCAGAATATTACCGCACAAAAAGTACCGAAGTTCGAAATGCTATTCTTGCCATTACCACTACTGAAGAGAAACAAACAAAAAAGCTAAATGCATGGCAACAACAATTGGCAGAACTACGGAATAATCCAAATCAGCAGTTAGGGCAATTGGTTTTGCAACTTATGGCCAAGGAAAATGTTAATGCAAATTACAATGTTTCTTATGTTACACCGAGTGCTACATGGTCTGCCAGTTACGACATTAAAGCGGCTAATACTTCTAATCCGTTAAGCATTGTTTACAAAGGTGCGATTATCCAAAACACAGGTTTAGATTGGAAAAAGGTTAAGCTTTCTTTATCAACCGGAAACCCGAATTATAACATCACCGCACCAACTTTAAATCCGTGGTTTGTTTCAACAAATCAACCTCAAATCAGAATCAGAGGCATGGCATCGCCTGTGGCTGATGAAAATATGCTATACGAAACGGTAGTTGTAGGATACGGTAAAGAAAAAAAACAAAATCTGGCAGCATCAGTTTCGACAGTTAACAATTTCACATCTGTAAATGAAACACAGCTAGGTGTAACCTTTGATATTGACATTCCATATGATATTAATAGTGATAACAAGCCTCATACGGTTTCGTTCAAAGAATATGATGTACCAGCAAAATATAAATATTATGCTGCTCCTCGTGTAAGTAACGATGCTTATTTATTGGCAGATATTTTGGATTGGGAAAAACTGAATCTTCAAGCCGGTAACGCAAATATTATCTTTGAAGGCACTTACACAGGCAAGTCTTTCATTAATCCGGCAAATATTTTAGATACTTTGAGCTTAAGCATGGGAAAAGATAAAAAAATTATCATCACCAAAGAAAAGCAAGAAGATTTTAGCAGTACAAAATTTATCGGCAGCAACAAAAAACAAGCTTTTACCTATTTAATTAAAATTAGAAATACTAAGAAAGAATCTGTGGAGCTGTCTTTAAAAGACCAATATCCTATTTCATCACAAAGCGATATTGAAGTTGAATTATTAGAAAGCAGCAAAGCTGAAGTAAATAAAGACACAGGCATTTTAACCTGGAATTTGACGCTTGCACCAAATGAAACCAAAACCATTAAATTAAGTTATGCTGTAAAATCGCCAAGAAATAAGGTTATTGCAGGGTTGTAAGTTAATAAGCAACTGTTCTCAACAACACGTCATCCCAACTTAATTGGGAATCTTAAAGCGGTGGGTGCATCTTTCTTTCGCATCATTCCCGCATACGCGGGAATGATGCGAAACCTCATTTAATGCAAAAACCCTTTTGTATCTTTAGTGTTGTTAAAACATGGCAAAAAAGATATTAATAACCGGAGCGACTGGCTTAGTGGGTACTGCATTAAAGAAAACGCTTTTAAGCAAAGGATATGAAGTAAAGACATTATCCAGAAAGCCTGAAAATGACGCTAATGCATACAAATGGAATGTTTACAAAGGTGAAATTGATAGCCGTAGCTTAGATAATGTTGATGCTGTAATTCATTTAGCTGGCGAGGCTGTTGCCGATAAAAAGTGGACCGATGAAAGAAAGCAGCAAATCATTGATAGTCGGGTAAAATCAACGGAACTATTATATAAAACCATTGCCACGCACAAAAATCACCAAATCAAATCTTTCATTTCTTCATCAGCTGTGGGTTATTATGGCGATTGTGGTGATGAAATTTTAACCGAAGAAAGTCCGAATGGTTTTGGCTTTTTAGCAAAATGCTGTTATCTGTGGGAAAAGTCGGTTGACGAAGGTAAAAAGCATAGCTTAAGAGTTGTAAAAATTAGGACCGGCATTGTATTAAGCAAACATGGCGGCGCATTACCTCAACTTGCATTACCTGTAAAACTATTTGCCGGGGCAGCAATTGGAACCGGGAAACAGTGGGTACCGTGGTTGCATATTGATGATATGGTTTCGATTTATATTACGGCTATCGAAAACATTAAAATGGAAGGCGACTATAATGCCTGCGCTCCTTTCCCGGTAACGAATAAAGGCTTAACCAAGGCAATTGCAAAAGAACTCATCCGACCAGTCTGGCCATTTAATGTTCCGAAAAAAGCATTGGAAATTTTGATGGGTGAAAGAACTGAAGCCATCTTAATGAGCAACAACACATCTGCACAGAAACTTTTAGATGCAGGCTATATCTTTAAATTCACCCAACTTCAGGATGCTTTAAAAGACATTTATAAAGCCTAATTTTGACCTGAAAAAATCCCAATTAAATTATAATGAAGAAACCTGTTAACATTTGTTGGTTACGCCGTGATTTAAGATTAGAAGATAATGCCGCTTTATATCATGCCTTAAAGAGCGATAATCCGGTTCTTCTGCTTTTTATTTTTGACGATAATATCTTAGCTGAGCTGCCTAAAAATGATGCAAGGGTATCTTTTATTTTTCAAACTCTTGAAGAAATTAAGAGCAAGCTTCAGTCTAAAAAGTCTGATATTTTAATTGAGTATGGAAATCCTGAAAAAATATGGCCAAAGGTTTTAAAGGAATACGATGTTGAGGAAGTTTACACTAATCATGATTACGAACCCTATGCAAAAGAACGTGATGATGCTGTTGCTGAATTTCTAACGAGTGAAAAGATTGCTTTTAAAACTCATAAGGATCAGGTAATTTTTGAAAGAGGCGAAATTTTAAAAGCCGACAAAACACCTTATACTGTATTTACTCCGTATTATAAACAATGGCAAGCAAAGCTTGAAGACTTTTACTATAAAGAATATCCAACTAAAAAATACCTTAAAAATCTTTATCAAACCGCTCAACTATCGATGCCAACATTAAAGGAAATGGGCTTTGAAAAAAGTGAGCTCAAATTCCCTGCATTGAGTTATAAAAGCAAGCTTGATGATTATGCAAAACAAAGAGATTTTCCTGCAATAAATGGAACAACCCACATTGGTTTGCATTTGCGTTTTGGAACTTTGAGCATTAGAAAAGCTGTTGCCCATGCAATTGAAGCAAAATCAAATGTTTGGTTATCGGAATTAGCCTGGAGAGAATTTTATATGATGATTCTTTGGCATTTCCCATATGCAGGTTTCGATTCATTTAAAAAGCAGTACGATAAAATTAAATGGCGCAATAACGAAAACGAATTCAAAGCCTGGTGCAAAGGTGAAACCGGATACCCATTAGTGGATGCCGGTATGCGACAATTAAATGAAACAGGCTGGATGCATAACCGGGTTAGAATGGTTGTTGCAAGTTTTCTCTCTAAGCATTTATTGATAGACTGGCGTTGGGGTGAGGCTTATTTTGCAGAAAAACTGCTTGACTATGAAATGGCGAGTAATGTTGGCGGTTGGCAATGGGCAGCAGGCTCGGGCAATGACGCTGCACCTTATTTTAGGGTTTTTAATCCAGAATTACAAGCAAAAAGGTTTGATCCAAAGTTTGAATACATAAAAAAGTGGGTACCAGAATTTGGCACAAAAAAATATGCCCAACCAATAGTTGAGCATACATTTGCACGCGAAAGAGTGCTTAAAGTTTTTAAAGAAGCGTTAGCCTAATTTTTAACGCTTACAATTTCGATATCAAAATCTAAACAAGTATTTCCTGGGATTGCAACAGCTCCCTGACTACTTCCATCTTCTCCATAAGCTAAATCTGATGGCACAAATATTCTAACCTTTGTTCCAGCTTTAAAATTTTTCAATATTTGCCAGCCCTTTATGGTTCCCGACAATTCAAATTCTACCGGAGTACCTGAAGAAGTGTCAAAAGTACTCCCGGTTAAAAATCGCCCGGTATAATTAACAGATAAAGTACTTGAATTTGATATTGGTTCAGTACCAGTACCTTGTTGTGTAACAATATACCTAACTCTTGATGCATCTTTAATTGCGGTTAAAGAATTTGCAGTTAAAAAATTATCGATTTGCAGTTCATCAATCTCATGTCTTTTTGATTGGGTATATATTCCCAACTCAACCAAAATATTTTCATTCGAACTGATATCTAAAGCTGCAATTCCGTTTCTACCAAATGCCAGGTTTGATGGAATTATCACAGATGCCTTTCCACCACGCTTTAATTTAGCAAGCACTTCACGTACTGGTGTTAAATTATAAGCAGTATTATTTATGATAAATCTATCTGTATAACCTAGAAATGTTCCTGGAATTGATAAGTTGTTTGATTGATTCAGTACCCTACCCGACAAGGTTTTAAAACTATAGGAATAAAAAACTGAATCTGAATTTTTCAAATCCGCACCTGTTCCCGGGGTAGTGATATTGTAATAATAGCCACTAACATCCTTTATCATGGTTAAATTATTCTGCCTAATGTAAGTTTGAATTGCAGCATCATCCACAACCTGAATCGTATCATTTTGTTTCTCGCAAGCTGTAAGCACTATAGCGGCTAAAAAAGCAAGTAAGAAGCCGATTTTTGTAAAGTTCTTCATTAATTATTGTACGTTTATTAATTGTATCGTAAAGTCTAAAACCGAATTTGCAGGTACCGGACCGGTTGCCTGGCTGCCATAAGCAAGTTCAGAAGGAATTATTAATCTTATTTCTCCACCTTTTTGAATTAAAGGTATTCCAATTCTCCAACCTTCTATTAGTTGAGCCAAAACGAATGTATTTTCAATTTTACCCCCATCATCTATAACTGTTCCATCTAATAATCTTCCCGTATATTTTATCGTGATTTTTGTTCCTGATGGATAAGTGGATGAACCAGTACCAGGTTTTACAATTTGATAATATAAACCAGATGAATGTTTGGTCGCTTGAATATTATTTTTCTGAATAAATTCAGTAATTTGCTTTTCTGCATCTTCATCCTTTTTACAAGAAGTAAATAAAACAGAGATTAAAAGAAAGCTTAGGGCAGTGATTTTTAAAAAATTATTCTTCATTTAATTGGCAACGTCGTTAAGTGTAATTGTAAAATCTAAAACCGAGTTAGCCGGAATACCCGTTCTCGCAATTTCTCCGTAGCCATAATATGATGGAATAAACAATCTGATTTGCCCACCTTTTTGAATGTAAGGAACACCAATTTGCCATCCCGGAATTAAAGTACCCAAAGTGAAAGTTTGTAAAGCACCTTTTGAAGCATCGAAAATAGTTCCGTTAAGTAATCTTCCTTCGTAATCTACCGTTATTTTAGTACTTGTTGCATAAGTTAAATTACCTGTTCCCGGAGCAATAATTTGATAGAAAACACCGTATTGTTCGTTTTTTAAAACTGGTATGTTGTTGGCTTTAACAAAAGCTCTAATCGCTGTTGTATCTGCTTTAAACTGCGGAACCGGATCGTACAACTCTCCAACATCCGTTTTTTTACAGGCTGCAAAGCATCCTGCAACGCAAACCATTAAGAGAAAATGTTTTATCTTAAGCATAGTTCGCAAAAATAAGCTTTTAATGTGGTTGCGGCAATTTTTAACCAAATTTAACACTCTATAAAGCAAAAAGCCCAAAGCTAAGAGATTAAGCAACCCTATTTAATCCAATTAGGCTTTTGTACCTCATTAGTTCTTACGGTTCTTTGTCTTTCAGCTTTGGTCTTTAACCTTTCAGCTTTTTAAGCTTCTAAAAAATATATTTATTCGCCTCAATCAGTTGTTGCGCAACTCTTTGGCGGGCATCTTTAACATTAAATGGTTCAACCTTAGTAAATCTACGTAAACCAACTAGCATCATGCGTTGTTCATCACCGTCTGCAAAAGCCCAAAGCGCTTCTTTACCCGCTTTTGCAACACCATCAACGGCTTCAACCAAGTAAATTCTTAATAAATCTAATTGTCCTGAACAAGCTGCTTCACCACGTATTGAAACTAATTTTTCTGTTCTAAGCAAAGCTGATTCCAATACATAAACATAACCAGCCATATCTGCAATGTTCATTAAAATTTCTTGCTCTTTACTCAAAGTCATCATTAGTTTTTGAACCGCAGCACCAGCGACCATTAAAGTTGCTTTTTTAAGGTTTGCTAAAACTTTTTTCTCCGCAGCAAAAAGTGTAGTGTCTTCTTCGCCAAAATCAGGAATGCTCATAAGTTCAGCTGCTACGGCAGTAGCAGGCGTCATTAAATCCAATTCCCCTTTCATCGCACGTTTCAGCATCATATCTACGGTAAGCAGACGATTAATTTCGTTTGTTCCTTCGAAAATTCTGTTGATTCGTGCATCACGGTACGCTCTATCCATTGGTGCATCGGCACTAAAACCCATACCACCGTAAATTTGAACACCTTCATCAACGGTGTAATCCAATGCTTCCGAACCCCAAACTTTTAAAATGGCACATTCAACTGCAAATTGCTCAACAGATTTTAATCTGGCTTTGCCTGATTCCATGCCGCCAGCAACTAAGGAGTCATAAGTATCATCGATATTTTGTCCGGCACGATAATTTGCGGCATCAACCGCATAAAGCTTCGAAGCCATTTCGGCAATTTTATAGCGAATAGCGCCATATTTAGAAATGGGTCTATCGAATTGAATACGCTCGTTCGAATAATTAATTGCCGTACTTAATGTTGCTTTCGATGCACCAATTGCCGCAGCAGATAATTTTATACGACCAATATTTAAAATGTTAACTGCAATTTTGAAACCGTTTTCTCTATCGCTTAACATATTTTCTACCGGAACTTCACAATCGTTAAAGAAAACCTGACGTGTTGAAGAACCTTTGATACCCATTTTGTGTTCTTCCGGATTCATGGTGATGCCACCAAAATCTTTTTCAACAATAAATGCGGTTAGGTTTTTATCATCATCAATCTTCGCGAAAACGATAAAAATATCCGCAAATCCACCGTTGGTAATCCACATTTTTTGCCCATTGATGATGTAATGCTTTCCATCTTCGCTCAACTTAGCTTTTGTTTTTCCGGAGTTAGCATCCGAACCGGAGTTTGGCTCCGTTAAACAATATGCCGCTTTCCATTCACCAGAACCTAATTTTGGAATGTATTTAGCTTTTTGCTCTTCATTACCATAATATAGAATTGGCAAAGTTCCAATTCCTGTATGCGCAGAAAGCGCAACCGCAAAAGAGTGACCAGCGCCTACAACGTCAGCAACTAGCATTGAAGTATTGAAATTTTTCCCGAAACCTCCGTACGCTTCCGGAACGGAAACACCAAGAATACCCAACTCTCCTGCCTTGGTTAAAAGCGTTGGCATTAATTCAGGGTCTTCCTGCTTATCAATTTTATCTAAATTCGGATAAACCTCAGCCTCTAAAAAATCGCGACAAGTTTGCGCAATCATCTGCTGTTCTTCATCAAATTCTTCAGGAATAAATACATCCTGATAAACGGTTTCTTTAATTAAGAATTCGCCGCCTTTAATTGTTTTTTTTTCCATTCTTTAGTATCTAGTAGCGAGTATCAAGTATCAAGACAGGGCTCGAAAACCAGATACCTCTAAGTTTTAATATTTTTATGTGTTGATGCGCTTACCTAAAGCGTAAACCATTTTCTGAATCTCTGTAGTTTTTTCTAAAAGATTAGCAGCAAGACTGTCATCCAAAAGTTCAAGCTTGTTTGAAATAATCAGTTGTGTTTCCAATTCAAAAGCCGAACCTTGGCTAATTGTGAGAAAGTGCTTAAATTGAGCATTACTTCCTCTGCCTGAGCCCTCCGCAATATTCGAAGAAATTGAGACTGAACATCTTTTCATTTGAGAAATTAAACCATATTTTTCATCATTTGGTAAATATGAAGCTGCTTTATAAACTTCAACCGCCAAATCAATTGACTTTTGCCAGACCTTTAAATCTTTAAAATTGTGCATGTGTTTTAATATTAAGATTTGAATAAAATATTTGGGATGACTATTTAAGGATGATGTTTTTACTCCTTGCTATTCATCTTGATACTTGATACTCATATCTTGACACTAAATTAAAACATCTCAAAAATCCCTGCTGCGCCTTGTCCTGTACCTACGCACATGGTAACCATACCGTACTTTTTATTTTGTCTTTTTAGCTCATTTAACATTTGCACCGTAAGTTTTGCGCCAGTACAACCCAGTGGGTGGCCTAACGCAATTGCACCTCCGTTTACGTTAATGATATCAGGATTCAAATCCAAGGTTCTGATAATCGCTAAAGATTGTGAAGCAAATGCCTCATTTAATTCAATTAAATCAATATCGTTTTGCGTTAAGCCTGCTTGTTTTAATGCTTTTGGTATCGCCTCAATCGGACCAATGCCCATAATTCTCGGTGGAACGCCCGCCACACCATAACTCACTAATCTGGCGATGGGCTCTGCATTTAATTCTTTCATTTTCTTTTCAGAAACCACCAAAACAAAGGCTGCACCATCAGATGTTTGAGATGAATTACCAGCCGTAACACTTCCAACGGCATCAAAAACAGGTTTCAGCTTTGCTAATTTTTCTAAAGTGGTATCTGCACGAGGACCTTCATCAGTATCTACCACGTAAGAACGGGTTTTCTTTTTTAGGTTTTCATCCAAATAATTTTCGTTGACCGTAATCGGCAAAACACCATCTTTTAAGTGACCGTTTTTAATGGCGTGAATCGCTTTTTCGTGAGATTTCAATGCAAAGGCATCTTGGTCCTCGCGGTTAACATTAAATTCTTTCGCAACAGCTTCGGCAGTTAAACCCATACCCCAATACCAATCAGGGTTATTTTTAGCAACCTCAGCATTTGGCACCAGTTTCCATCCGCCAAAAGGCATTCCGCTCATTACTTCAACACCACCAGCAATAATGCAATCGGCCATGCCAGCTTTAATTTTCGCAACTGCAGTGGCAATGGTATCCAAGCCCGATGCACAATAACGGTTAACCGTAACGCCAGGAACTTTATCTGTATCCAAACCCATCAGCGAAATCATGCGGGCAATATTTAAGCCTTGTTCTGCCTCTGGAGTAGCATTACCCACAATTACATCGTCAATTTGTTCTTTATCTAAATTCGGAACCGATGCCACCAAAGCTCTAATCACTTCTGCAGCTAAATCATCAGCTCTTGTAAAACGAAATACGCCACGGGGCGCTTTGCCCACTGCTGTACGATATCCTGCTATAATGTATGCTTCCATTTTTTAGTATCTAGTAGCTTATTAGTATTAAGTAGCGAGTATCAAGTATCAAGACAAGGCTCGAGCTTGAAAATCGCCAATATTTTATTTTAATTAATATTTAGAAAAGCAAAACCTGCATTTCATTGGTTAGGGTAATCCCGCTATCCGTTTCTCCCGATGAAAAATCGGGATCCACTTCTATCGGGTTTAAATAACCTAAGCTTGTTTACAAGCTCAAATTAACATTCCCAATTGCCGTCATTGCGAGGCACGAAGCAATCTAAAGCGGCAAACTTTAATTATTAGAGATTGCTTCGTACCTCGCAATGACGTGTAGCCTATCTAATTCCTCAACGGCTTACCCTTTGTAATAATACTTTGAATACGTTCTAAACTCTTACGTTCTCCAGCCAGCGACAAAAACGCCTCTCGCTCCAGGTCAAGCAAATATTGTTCACTTACTTCTGTTGGAGCAGATAAATCACCGCCACACATTACGTAACCTAATTTCTCAGATATCTTCTTATCGTGCTCAGAAATGTAATGACCAGCATACATACTATTTGCACCAGCGTAAACAATTCCTAAACCTTGTTTACCCAACACTTTTATATCCGTACGTTGCACGGGTTTTGTATAACCTGCATCGGCCAATTCTATTGCTTTAGCTTTTGCATCGGCCAATAAACGGTTGCGGTTCATTGAGATAGAAAATTTATCCTTTTGTAGATAACCCAATTCAAAAGCTTCATAACCAGAAGTCGAAACTTTTGCCATTCCAATTGTAAGGAAACGCTCTTTTAGGGCATTCTGAACAATCTGGTCATCTTTGTATTCATCAGAAGCACGTAAAGCAAATTCTTTTGTTCCGCCGCCACCAGGAATTACACCCACGCCAAACTCAACCAAACCCATATAAGTTTCTGCTGATAACTGAACATGGTCGGCATGCAAACTAAATTCGCAACCACCACCTAAAGTTAAATTATGAGGGGCAACTACAACGGGTATAGAAGAATAACGGATACGCATCGAAGTATTCTGGAACATGCGAATCGCCATATTCAATTCATCCCATTCTTGTTCAACAGCCATCATAAAAATCATACCCACGTTTGCACCGGCAGAGAAATTCGCCCCATCATTGCCGATTACCAACCCACGGTAATCTTTCTCGGCCATATCAATGGCTTTATTAATTCCAGAAATCACATCGCCACCAATGGTATTCATTTTGGTATGGAATTCTACATTTAAAATGCCATCGCCCAAATCAATAATGGAAACGCCAGAATTTTTCCAAAGGGTTTTATTTTCGCGGATGTTATCTAAAATGATAAAATCATCCGTTCCCGGTAAAGCTTTGTAAGATTTCGATGGAATATCATAATACTTTTTAACGCCGCCTTCAACTTTATAAAAAGAAGTATTTCCAGCATCGAGCATTTCATGAACCCAAGCCGCAGCTTTATTGCCGTATTGCTCCATCCCTTCAATTGCTTCTTTAACACTAACGGCATCCCAAAGCTCAAAAGGGCCCAATTCCCAACCGAAACCTGCACGCATAGCATCGTCAATACGGTATAATTCGTCAGAAATTTCTGGAATTCTATCCGAAACATATTCAAATAAACCGAAAGAAGAATGGCGGAATAATTCGCCTGCCTTATCTTTTCCTTTCGCAAAAATCTTCATGCGTTCGCGAAGATTTTCTACGGGCTTAGTCAATTCTAAAGTTGCCGATTTAACTTTTTGCTGAGGTTTGTATTCTAACGTTTTTAGATCCAGCGCCAGAATTTCAGTTTTGCCATCGGCAGTTTTAGTTTTTTTATAGAACCCCTGTTTGGTTTTATCGCCCAACCATTTATTTTCCTCCATCTTTTGCACATATGCAGGAAGCTTAAATAAATCATGTGCTTTATCGTCAGGGCAATTATCGTAAAGTCCTTTCGCAACTTTAATCATAGTATCTAAACCCACCACATCCGAAGTGCGGAAAGTTGCCGATTTTGGTCTGCCTAATGCTGGTCCGGTAAATTTATCAACCTCTTCTACCGTTAAATCTAGTTTCTCAACCAGATGAAGCAAAGCCATAATTGAATAAACACCTACCCGATTGGCAATAAATGCAGGCGTATCTTTACATAAAACCGTAGTCTTACCTAAAAACTTATCACCATAATGCATCAAGAAATCTACAATTTCCTGTTTTGTATGTGGTGTTGGAATAATCTCCAACAATTTTAAATAACGTGGCGGATTAAAAAAGTGTGTTCCACAGAAATGGGCTTTAAAATCATCACTTCTACCTTCAGCCATTAAATGAATTGGAATACCCGAAGTGTTTGATGTAATTAAAGTACCAGGTTTGCGGAATTGCTCAACTTGCTCAAAAACTTTTTTCTTGATGTCAAGATTTTCTACAACCACTTCAATCACCCAATCAAAACCTCCAATTTTCGACATATCATCATCGAAATTTCCGGTTTTAATTTTGTTTAATACTTTTTTAGAATAAACTGGCGACGGATTCGTTTTAACAGCCGTTTGCAAAGCTGTATTAACAATTCGGTTTTTTACCGCAGGTTTATCTAATGTTAATCCTTTTGCTTGCTCTTCTGGCAACAGTTCTTTTGGTGCAATATCTAAAAGCAAAACCTCTACACCAATATTGGCGAAATGGCAAGCAATACGCGACCCCATAATCCCTGAACCTAGAACAGCAACTTTATTAATGCTTCGTTTCATCAGTATCTATATATTATTTTCATTTATCTGATGAAACCTGTTTCAATCAGTCCCAAACTTTTGGCCTAATTCAATAACAGATTTCATATTAATCAACAGTATATGCTACAGTTATATCATTTAGTTTTATTAATAAATTGATGAACGCCTCCTTCTCTTTTTTCGTAAAATGTTCATCGAGGTATTCGTTAAATTTCCGAACAACGCCCTTGGCTAATTGTTTCTTTTCTTTTCCAAAATCGGTTAAAAAAACCTTTACCGAGCGCTTATCACCAACGGATGTTTCCCGATAAATTAAATTGGCTTCTTCCATATTATTTAACATTCTGGAAAGGCTGGTGGCTTTTACACCAAGCAATCCCGCAAGGTTTGAAACAGCAGTACCTTCTTCATCATTAATGTTGATAAGCATGTAACCGATGGCTTGGGTTATCCCAAAACTTGATGCCATTTGATTGTACTTATTAAACATGTTTTGCCATGCAAACTTAACATGGTAATCAATCGTTTGCTGTTGTTTCATTTAGTTAATTTATTATGCTTGCATAACAAAGCTAATGAATGTATTTTGTTAATGCAATAGGAAAATTGAAAATATTTGTCAAAAGATGCTTATAATTGAATCAACACAAATGAAAATGCCCTATGTTAGATTTTAGAAAGATTTGCGCCCTTCTCCTGCTTATTTTGATTGGAGGAGTTTCTTCAGCACAAGTATCTTATTTCGGAAAAGAATCCATACCCGAAGATAAATTTGCAGTGTTTAAAAAAACGACAACTCTTTTCACGTTGCAGTATAAAGACTATGCTGAGCTGGAAAAATTCGATGAAGCAATAAAAAAAAGCTGGACGATTACACCATATAAAATCATCAAACCAGAAGATTTAGCTAAATATGATACCACAGCAAATTACTCTTTCTTTTATTTTGATGCTTACAGCGAACAGTCTGAGGAAACTTCTAAAGCAAATATCGTTTATGTTTTAAAATTAGCTACTCCAGGTAAAAAGCCAAAAGAAAAAGAAGAATCTGTATTGGCTACCATAACACTTTTTGCAGACGCCTATACAAATTTGCAGGTAAATACTTTAGATGAGCAAGCTGGATCTAAGAGAGCAAAAAAATCGAGATTATTGGGAGAACTATTTAACCAGTCAAACTTTTTTAATTGGTCGCCAGGAATATTAACGGGTTATTTAAAGCAGATAAATGATGGATTAACTTCAAACAATAACAGGGTTTTAGAACTGGAGTTTTACAACAAGGTGAGATTACCTCAATTAGCAGAGCAAACGCTTTACGTTCCTGAATACATTAAGGAAGCCTTTAGTACAATAAAAAAACAAGGTGCTGTAAGTAATTACGATGCAACTACAATACAGGAGCCATATACTTATAAATTGAAGTTCGCTACATATGAGGAGTTATATAGTCTGATTTTGGATAAAAGCACCCCTATCAAATATGTAATTTATACACAGCGTGGAAACGATAAAATTATTAGTGTTTATGATAGCCGTGATTATCAAATCATCTATCAAAAATTCTCCCCTAATACCTTAAATTTTGAGATGAATGATTTAAGCAGCATTCAAAAATTAATAAAAACGATAAAATAAAAAATGCCCCTCGAAAAAATCGAGGGGCATTTTTTTTCGTTTAACGAAAAACTAGTATAAAGTAAACTCTACACGACGGTTTTTCTGACGACCAGCTGCAGTTTTGTTAGTTGCAATTGGTTGACCCATTCCGTAACCTGTAGCTTCGATACGTGATGCATTTGCACCTTGTGAAACTAAGTATGCTTTTACAGATTCTGCTCTAGCTTTCGATAAACGTAAGTTTAATTCTTTAGAACCAGTGTTATCTGTGTGACCAGCTAATTTTAAGCTAAAGTTTTTCTGAACTAATAATCCTGCAACTCTATTTAATGATGCAAAAGATTTAGAACGGATAGTTGCTTTGTTTAAGTCGAATTCTAAGTTTTTAATCGCTTCGTTAACTACTTTACGATCTTCATCTGTAATTACAACTTTCTCAACAACTTTTTCAGGAGTTTTTAAAGGACAACCAGAACCATCAACAACAGTTCCAGAAGGTGTTCCAGGGCATTTATCTAATTTATCAGCTACACCATCACCATCTGTATCTTTTAACAAATCAGCCATTTCAGAACGTAATTTAGCGTTTTCAGCTTTTTGAGCATCTAAATCACCTTTTAATGCATTAGCTGTATTTTTTGCAGCAAGAGCTTCATCGTAAGTTGCAGCAACCGGGTTGTGGAAAGCTAATTGTTTTCCTTTACCCAATGCGAACTCTAAACCTGCATATGCATAGTTGTATTTATCGTTGTTTCCGTTTTTATATAAACCATCTAAGTTATCGCCATCAACATAGTTGATAGTCCAACCTAAATCGATGTTTACACCATCAGAAACTTTAAATTTAGCACCAACACCAACCGGGATAATTAATTCGCCAATTGATTTGCCACCAGCATAAGCAGATGTACCACCAGCTGTTGTGATAGTTGGTTTGTAACCAGCTAAACCAGCACCAGCAGATGCATAAAGTTGAACCGCATTTTCTTTTCTGAACATATCAATATTAAACATATTGATAACTGCGTTTAAACTTAAAGCGTAGTTTAATTTTGTATCGAATGCAGATACAGTGCTTGTGTTCGAGAAACCACTGTCGTAAGCTTCAGAGTTATCTCCTTTTAACTTACCCATAACTCCATCCAAACGTAAAGAGAAATAGTTGGTTAATTGTTTCTTCACGTATAAACCGTAACCGAAACTAGTTTTGTTATTGCTAAAATCGTTTCTTCCACCTAGAGGAGATAATGGTGTTAAACCACCTGCATTTACACCAATTGACCAGGTTCTGAAAGGAGTTGCTGTTGACGCAGCAGGCTCCTGAGCCATCGCTGCCGATCCAACTAATAATCCGGCTAGTACAACCGGTAGGGATTTAAATAAATTTGATTTCATCTTGTTTTCTAGTTTAACGTTAGTAAGCGTCGCCCACTTATTACAATCGTCATACCAAAAATGTTTAAGAATCGTAATTTTTTTTAACTTTTTAACAATTAGTAGCCAATTGCCTTATCATCACCCCTCGGATCTGCACCACCTTGTAAATAACCCCATTTAGTTTTTAGGATGGCATCAACCCGCCCTATTGGGCCGCGAGACGATATTTTGTAGCCCCGTGCCTTTAATTTCTCAGTGGTTAAACTGTCTAGAGCCTCAGGTTCTACAAACACTTCATCAGGTAGCCATTGGTGATGAAATTTTTTAGCAGCAACCGCAGACTGCATCGACATATCGAAATCAATAACGTTAATTATTGTCTGAAATACAGACGTAATTATTGTAGAGCCTCCAGGTGTACCAACTACCATAAACAACTGACCATCTTTTTCTACAATACTTGGTGTCATAGAGCTTAACATCCTTTTATTCGGGGCAATAGCATTAGCTTCACCCCCCACTAAACCGTACATATTTGGTGCACCAGGCTTCACAGAAAAATCATCCATTTCGTTATTTAGCAGAAAGCCTGCACCTTGTACAGCCACTAAAGAGCCATAGGAACCATTTAATGTAGTGGTAATTGATACCGCATTCCCATCCTTATCAACAATAGAAAAATGCGTGGTTTCTTCATGCTCTTTGGGATTGATTACACCTGCATTTATTTCTATGCTTGGTGTAGCTTTATTCCAATTGAAGCTTGCCATCCTACTTTTATTATATTGAATACTGGTTAGTTCGCGTTCAGGTACTTTATAGAAATCTGGGTCGCCTAAGTGTGCTGCTCTATCCGCATATACCCTTCTTTCGGCCTCAACAATTAATTGTACTGTAGAATCTGCATTATGACCCCACTTTTTTAGGGGATAAGGTTCTACAGATTGCAACAACTGGATAAGCGCAATGCCACCGCTTGATGTTGGAGGCATCGTAACAATTTTATAACCTCTATAGTTCCCTGTAATTGGTTTACGCCATGCAGAGTGGTAATTTTTCAAATCCTCTTTTGTAATTAAGCCCTTACCTTTTTGCATTTCTGCAACGATAAAATCTGCTATTTCACCTTCATAAAAACCTGCCCTGCCTTTTTCCTTAACCAACTTTAATGTATTTGCCAACTCCGTTTGAACCATCAAATCATTTTCCTTCCAGGTTCCTTCTAAATTAACAAAAGCGGTTCCATCCGGATTAAACTTCATGAAATTTCGGTGTAGTCCATTTAGTTCACCAGCCTGGCGTTTAGTGATTTGAAAGCCATTCTGAGCTAAATCTATTGAAGGCTGAACAACTTGCGCCCAGGTTAATTTGCCATATTTTTTATGCGCTTCAACCATTCCATCAACCGAACCCGGAACGCCTACAGCTAAATGTCCATACAAACTTTTGCTTACTATCGGGTTGCCAACAGAATCCAAATACATATCTCTACTTGCTGCACCAGGGCCTTTTTCTCGGAAATCGAGTGTATTAATCTCGCCTTTTGATGAACGATATACCATAAAACCACCTCCACCAATGTTACCGGCATTTGGGTAAACCACAGCTAAAGCAAACTGAACAGCTACGGCAGCATCAACAGCATTACCACCTTTTTTTAAGATTTCAACACCAACTTTTGATGCTTCGGGATGCGCAGAAACAACCATCCCATTTTTATATTCATCGCTATTTCTTTTACCCAGTTGCCCGCTAACGCAGCCAGATAGTATTGAAATTATTATAAAATATCCCGAAAGGACAATACTAAGTTGAAGCTTTATAGTCTTCTGCATCTTTATAAATTTTTTCAATTATAGCATTATTTTTCTCCGTAATAACTTTTCTCTTTAAACTTAATTTTGGTGTAAGTTCTCCACCATCAATACTCCATTCTTTCGGTAAAAGTGCAATACGTTTAATTTGTTCCCATTTACCAAAACCAACATTGGCGGCTTCTATCACCTCGTTATATTTCGCTAAAACTTGTTCGTTTTTAATGATTTCTTCATTATTGGTGAATGATATGCCTTTGCGGCCAGCCCAGCTTTTTAATGTTTCGAAATTAGGCACAACTAAAGCCGATGGAAATTTTCGATTTTCGCCTAAAACCATTATCTGCTCTATGAAAATAGATTCCTTAAATTTATTTTCGAGCAATTGAGGCGCAACATATTTACCTCCTGCCGTCTTAAACATTTCCTTTTTCCTGTCGGTGATTCTTAAGAAACGACCATTGACCAATTCGCCAATATCACCCGTATGAAACCAACCATCTTTATCAATAGCCTCATCTGTCAAATCTGGACGGTTATAATAACCTTTCATAACCTGATGGCCGCGGGTTAACACCTCTCCATCCTGAGCAATTTTTACTTCAACACCATCGATTACCTCACCTACAGAACCAAACATTGTTCCGCCAAAATGATTTACAGTAATCACCGGTGAGGTTTCTGTTAAACCATAACCTTCAAAAACGGGCATTCCGGCAGCCCAGAAAATCCTGGCCAATCGTGGGTTTAACGCCGCGCCACCGGAAACAATTACAACAACTTCGCCACCTAAAGCCTCTTGCCATTTTTTAAAAACCAGTTTACGGGCGATGGAAAGTTTGAAGTTATACCAAGCTCCGGCATCTATTTTATATTTTTCGGCTAGCGCAACCGACCAAAAGAAAATTCCCTTTTTAATCCCGGTTAAGGCTTTACCCTTTTCCATGATTTTATCATAGACCTTTTCAAGTAAACGTGGTACTGTTGAGAAAGCATTCGGTTTTACATGCTGAATATCGGCAACGATGGTTTCCATACTTTCGGCATAATAAACATCGGTACGATTAAACAGATATAAATAAATTATCATCCGTTCGAAAATATGTGAAAGCGGTAAAAAGCTTAAGCCTTTATTTACGCCCTCTGGCATTACAACAGCAGAATGAACAAAATTACAGACCAAATTACTGTGTGTAAGCATTACCCCTTTTGGTGTTCCGGTTGTTCCAGAGGTGTAGATTAACGTAAGAATATCATCTGGCGTAATTTGTTCGCGGTATTCATCTAAATTAATTTCTGTACTTTTTTCGCCAACCTCAGTTAATGTTTTCCAGTTTTTAGCACCATCAACTTCATTGAAGCTGTAAATTTCTATTTGAGGATTTACAGCTTCAACATTTGGCTTAACCTTATTATATAAATCTTCATCAGCCACAAAAATGATGGAGATTTCTGCATCCTTTAAAATAAATTGAATATCGTGATCGGCTAATGTTGGATATAATGGAATTTGATAAGCGCCGATTTGATTCGCCGCAAAATCGGCAATATTCCATTCTGGCCTGTTGTGCGACATTACAGCAACACGCCCCCCTTTTTTGATGCCTATTTTAATTATACCGCGACTAAGATTATCAACCGCTGTACAAAATGCTTCTGTACTATAATTTGTCCACTTGCCATTTATTTTACCGCTAATAAATTCTGGCTTAGGTTTTTCTAGACTAAATTTCAGGAGATCGAATACACGTTTAATTTCTGCAGCCATATGATTTTATTATTTGGTTAAGTTAAAAATTTCACCTCAAAAGGACAATGGATTTCAAGTAGTAAAACCACAATTATATTCCTGTATAGACTAAAACGAATTTGAGGCACAAATTGTTGGAATAAACTTAGCAATTACAAATTTACTATGCAAGCATTGTTTTTACCTATTATAATTTTTACTTAGAAAACATAAACGGCATTATAGTTGTTAGGAGTAAAATACTTAAAAAAAACATTTAATAATTAAAACTCTGTTATGAAAAAGTTATTTACAATTTTAGGATGCATTGCGTTATTTGCTCTTACAACATCAACGGTTAAAGCACAAAATTACAAAACTGGTGTTGGTCTTGCGATCGATTTTGGAGATGGAAGTACTTTGGTAGGACCTCATATTAAACACTTTTTTACAGAAAACAACGTAGGTGAAGCTGATGTATTATTTGCAAGTGGCGTAACATTTATTCAGGCACTTTATGAGTACCACGCTCCAATTCAAGGTGCAAGTGGCTTGAAGTGGTATGCAGGTGTTGGTCCTGGTGTTGCATTATACAGAAATGATTCTGAATTTTACTTAAGACCTTTAGCTGGACTTGATTACAAAATTGGTAAGGCTCCATTAGCTGCATCATTTGACTGGAGACCAGTAATGGGCTTTAATGATGGTGTTAACTTTGAAGCAGCTAGATTTGGCTTAGGCTTAAGATTTACTTTCTAAGATTAGAATAGAATTAATTTAAAAAAATCCTGTTAGGTATTTCCTAACAGGATTTTTTATTGTCTGCTCTTTACTGATTTATTCGACAGCGCTTCGACACTTCTTCGGGAACTCTTCGGGAAAGCATCGGGTTCTCTTCGGGAAGTGTTCGGGAAACCTTCGGGACAGCGTTTGGAATGTATTGGGAAGCTTTCAGGATTTTCTCGATGCACCACAAACTAGAATACGGACTTTTCACACGCTAATTACGATATTGTTGTATCTCATTCAAGAGGAAAAATAAGTCAAAAGGAAAACAAGTGTAAAGCAAAAAGCATCGGCAAATTTTAACGCCGATGCTTTTTGCATAAATTTCTGCCAATATCAGGCAGGTTAATTTTCTGATTATATTCCCATCCACTTTTTCAAAACAGCTTTTTGGGCTGCTGTAGCGTTTTCGGCAATTGTTGCTTTTAAACGAACACTTGGATTTGCTTTTAAGGTTAAAGAAATTTCCTTATCAATTCCATCGCGTTTAACTTTAAGTTTTAGAGTATCGCCAATATTCTTTTTTGCAACTAAAGGCAAAGATTCTAACGAAACTGCCGGAGTGCGTAATTTGATATTTGATAATGCATCGCCAACGGTAACATCATCAAGTGAAATGATTACATCGTTAACATTTAAACCTGCATCCCAAGCAGCTGAGCCTCTTGTAGTGCTTGTGATTGCTAAGCCATCATTTATTAATTGTGCGGCAGCACCTGTAACAGGTTTATCTGGTGTAGCATTTTCTGTCGATACATTAACACCTGCATATCCGAAATACTTTACATATTCAGCATCTACTACGCCGTTAACATATTTTTCCCAGAAATTAGTAAAGCTGATGCCTGAAATTTTCTCAACCATTGCCTTAAACTCTGCATCGGTATAACCTCTTTTCAAAGTTTTGCATTGAAGATACATCGCCTTCATTACATCATCTAAACTTTTGGCACCTTTTGTTGCGTTGATGATTTCTAAATCCATCAAAATACCAACAACTTCGCCTTTACTGTAGTAAGAAATTGCACTGTTTTTTGAGTTTTCATTCGGACGATAGCCGATAATCCACGCATCGTAACTTGATGATGCTGCAGACTGAACTTTTGCACCCGGCGTATTTAAAACCGTTGCAGTTGCCGCGGCCAAACCATTTACAAATCCATTCGGGTCTTCAAAACCAGCTCTCAAAATATATTTGTTTTCGTAATACGAGGTAAAACCTTCAGCAATCCATAAATTGGTGGTGTAGTTTTCGTTATCGTAATCAAATGGTCCTAAAGCTACCGGGCGTAAGCGTTTTACATTCCATAAGTGATGATATTCGTGCGCAACCAAACTTAAAAAGCCTTTATAACCCGCTGCCGTGTTGTAAGCATTTCTGGTTGCACCTAAAGTTGTGGAGTTTAAGTGTTCCAAACCTCCGCCGCCGCGGTTAAAATTATGTACAATAAATAAATAATATTTGTTCGGATTTTCACCATAAACTGCTGTAGCTTGCTCAACAATTTTAGCCATATCCACTTTTAGTTTTTCCTTATCGTAGTTTCCGCCACCGTACATAGCAACTTCATGTCGAACGCCAGAAGCCATAAATTCAAATGTATCCTGATTACCAACTTCAATCGGACTATCATACAACCAATCAAAATCAGGAGCGGTGTAAGTAAATTGTTGACCAGCAACGGGTGTTAAACCCGTAGAAACTTTACTCCAGGTATTAAAAGGAATAATTTTCACTGTACTTGGCGATTTAATCATTCCATCAGGATGCATAAAAATTCCTGTTGGCGATAAAAATGCATGAGATTCATCAATGAATGGTGTACGAACCGAAATTTCGAAAGCATAAACACGATAGTTTATTTTAATGTTATTTGCTTTAGCCGAATAAACCCTCCAGGTATTTTTTCTAACCTTTTGAACTTTTAAAGTTTTACCAGAAGCTGATGCCGTAAATCCTTCAACACTTTTTTCAAACTCACGAACCAAGTAAGAACCTGGGGTCCAAACTGGCATTTTAACATCAACATAATCTTTTGCCAAGCCCGAAATATTCATTTGAACTTCGGCATAATGTGCTTGTGGCTCTTTAAAGGAAACCTCAAAACCTATTTTTACTTGTGCCTTCGCTCCCATAACCACTGATAGTATTAAAACTAAATTTAAAATTGACTTTTTGATAAACATATTGATTTGTTTTGTCGCAAATTTATATTTTATGCCGGTGGATTAAAATTAAATTACAAATACTGGCGTAAAATAATTGTGGTTTACCACAAATCGATTTAGAAATTTTAATTCCTGCCTTGTAAAATAATTGTGATTATTTAAACCCGACAGATAATTTGCTGTCGATAATTAATGTGGTAAGCGTGATTTGCCTCAACCCTTAAAAATCAGAAACGATGATTATACCTAACCAAGTTAATTTTATGTTTAAATGTACATGCTGTAACATCCTTAATACAACATTTTTAGGAAGAACTAATTAGATATTTTTACGCTCTGCTTTCTAAATAAATTCAACTAACGAAGATTTAGAAGGCGAAACACAAATGAACATGAAGAAAAGGTATATTTTTTACGCGATTTTAGCGCTGGGTTTAGCATATCTGGTTTACTATCGAATTAGTGCAAATAAAAAATTAGAAGGCAAGGGTGCAACTTCTGGCCCCGGTAAAGGTGGCAAGGATGGAAATTCGGCCCCTCCAACAGCTGTTGAAGGAATTGTAGTTAAGCAATCTAAGTTTGACAGCGATTTAGAAATCACAGGCGCAATTGAGGCAAATGAATCAGTTGTATTGAAAAGTGAAGTTTCGGGTTTAGTTACCGGGATTTATTTCACTGAAGGCTCTAATGTTTCAAAGGGCAGCGTTTTGGTCAAAATAAACGACAGAGATATACAGGCACAATTGCAAGAAGCCTTAACCAAACAAAAACTCTCTGGAACGAACGAAAACAGGGCAAAACAACTTTTAGAAAAAGGTGCAATCAGTCAGGAAGAGTATGATACTGCTCTGGCAGATCTAAAATCTTTACAAGCCCAATCCCAACTTATTCGTGCACAACTTGCTAAAACAACAATCAGAGCACCTTTTAGCGGAAGAATTGGTTTAAGAAGCATTTCATCAGGAACTTATTTAACCCCTGCAACCGTAATTGCAAACCTGGTCAGTACAAATCCGGTAAAAGTTACTTTCTCGGTACCAGAAAAATATGCTGGACAGGTAAAAATTGGTAATGGTATTTCTTTCACTACAGATGGTTCGCCAACTGTTAACATTGGAAAAATTTATGCAATTGAACCGGGCATAAATGCAGCAACGCGTACTTTACAAATCAGAGCCTTGGCACAAAACAACGAAAACAAATTACTTCCTGGTTCTTTTGCTAAAATAAAATTGGCTTTAAACACATTACAGGATGCGATTTTAGTGCCAAATGAGGCAATTATTCCGGTTTTAAAAGGAAAAATTGTTTACATCCAAAAGGATGGAAAAGCTGAGGAGGTAAGTGTTGAAGCCGGAACACGCACAGATGAAAATATTGTAATTACTTCGGGTTTAAAAGTTGGTGATACCGTTTTAACTACTGGTTCTATGTCTTTAAAGAAAGGTTCACCGGTTAAAGTTCGTCTGGCAAAAGATTAAATATGAGCATTTCGACCACGAGTATTAAGAGGCCGGTATTGGCCATAGTAATGAATCTCCTGATTGTCCTCTTCGGGGTAATCGGTTATAACTTTTTAGGTGTTAGAGAGTATCCATCTATCGACCCTACAGTTGTTTCGGTTAGAACATCATATCCTGGAGCAAATTCGGATATTATAGAATCGCAGATTACCGAGCCGTTAGAAAAATCAATCAATTCAATTGATGGTATTCGAAATATTTCATCTTCAAGTAACCAGGGAACGAGTAATATTACGGTAGAGTTTAACCTTGATAAAAACATTGAGGAAGCTACAAACGACGTACGTGATAAAGTTTCGCAGGCGGCAAGAAATTTACCGAGAGATATTGATGGATTACCAATTGTAAGCAAAGCTGATGCGAACTCTGATCCGATTTTATCAATGACGATTCAGAGTGATAAGCGAAATACTTTAGAACTGAGTGATTTTGCTGAAAATGTAATTGCAGATAGGATTCAAACCATCCCTGGAGTTAGTAGTGTGCAAATTCAAGGGCAAAGAAAATATGCCATGCGTATTTGGATGGACCCGAATAAACTTAGTGCCTACGGATTAACATCGCAAGATATTGTTACCGCACTTGATAACGAAAACGTAGAATTACCATCAGGAAAAATCACCGGAGCAACAACCGAACTTACCGTTAAAACCTTGGGGAAATTGGTTAATGAGGAACAGTTCAATAACTTAATTTTAAAGTCAGACAGTAATCAGGTTGTTAAGCTTAAAGATGTTGGAAATGTAGTTTTGGGTCCGGAGAATGAGGAAACCATCTTACGCGAATCAGGCAAACCAATGGTTGCCGTTGCGATTATTCCGCAGCCCGGGGCAAATTATCTTGATATCAGTAAAGAATTTTATAAGCGTTTTGATAAATTAAAAGCAGATATCCCACAAGATATTAAGCTGAAAGTGGCTCTTGATACCACACTTTTCATTAAGCGTTCGGTAACTGAAGTTGCCGAAACCATTGGTTTATCCTTAGTGCTTGTAATTTTGATTATTTACCTTTTCTTTAGAGATTGGGGAATTGCATTCAGGCCATTAATTGATATTCCTGTTTCCTTAATTTTTACCTTCTTCATCATGTACGCTTTCGGATTTTCGATAAACGTATTGAGCTTACTGGCCATTGTTCTGGCAACAGGTTTGGTGGTAGATGATGGTATCGTGGTAACAGAAAACATTTTTAAGAAGGTTGAAGAAGGCATGTCGCCATTTGAGGCAGCAATTAAAGGCTCGAATGAAATCTTTTTCGCTGTAATTTCCATTTCGATTACGCTTGCGGCAGTATTTCTTCCGGTAATTTTCTTACAAGGATTTGTGGGCAGGCTATTTAGGGAGTTCGGTGTAGTAATTGGTGCAGCGGTTTTGGTTTCGGCCTTTGTTTCCTTAACCTTAACGCCAATGTTAAATGCTTACCTGATGAAAAAAGGCGGGCATAAGCCATCAAAGTTTTACAATTGGACCGAGCCGTATTTTGTTAAGTTGAACGATGCCTATGAATCGAATCTGAATAAATTTTTAGATAAGAGATGGTTGGCTGCACCGATAATTTTGATTTGTATGGGCATGATTTTCCTTTTCTGGAAAGTTTTACCAAAAGAAACTGCTCCTTACGACGATAGGAGTGCGATAAACATTAATGTTTCTACTCCAGAGGGCGCATCCTTTACCTACACTGATAAATTCATCATGAAAATTAATCAGATGGTAATTGATTCCGTTCCGGAAAAAAATGTAAACATTACCATCACCTCTCCTGGTTTTGGTGGTGCTGGTGCTACAAACTCTGGTTTCGTTAGGATGGGTTTGGTAGACCCAGGTGATAGAACGCGTACGCAGAAAGAAATTGCCGATATGCTAACGAAAATCACTAAAAAATACAGTGAAGGTAAAACTATTGTAAACCAGCAACCAACAATTTCTGTTGGTAGAAGAGGTGGCTTACCAGTAAGTTACATTATCCAGGCGCAAAACTTTGAAAAACTTAGAGAGAAAGTGCCTTTGTTTATGGATGAGGTGGCAAAAAACCCAACCTTTACCGTTTCGGATGTTAACCTAAAATTTAATAAGCCTGAGATTAATTTAACTATTGATAGAGATAAGGCAAAAAACCTTGGCGTTTCCATTTCGGCCATTGCGCAAACTTTAAACCTTGGCTTAAGCGGGCAACGCTTTTCGTATTTCTTTATGAATGGTAAGCAGTATCAGGTAATTGGTCAGTTTGATAGAGCCGACCGTGCAGACCCTTTGGATTTAAGCTCGGTATATGTAAGGAACGATAAAGGAGAACTTATACAACTTGATAATCTGGTTACTGCGAAGGAAGAAAGCAGTCCGCCGCAATTATATAGAAATAACCGCTTCATTTCGGCAACAGTTTCGGCTGGTTTAGCACCAGGGAAAAGTATTGGCGAAGGTATCGATGCAATGGATGAGATTGCAGCGAAGGTTTTAGATGAAACCTTTTCTACTGATTTAAGTGGAGAATCGAGAGATTTTAAAGAAAGTTCGTCGAATACATTTTTCGCCTTTGGCTTAGCTTTACTTTTGGTTTATTTAATTCTTTCAGCACAGTTTGAGAGTTTTAAGGACCCGATTATTATCATTCTTACGGTACCGATGGCTGTTGCGGGTGCGTTTTTATCCCTGTGGTTATGCGGACAAAGCTGGAATATCTTTAGCCAGATTGGAACGATTATGTTAATCGGTTTGGTAACTAAAAACGGTATTTTAATCGTTGAATTTGCAAATCAGTTAAAAGAAAGAGGCATTCCAATTCCCGAAGCCATCCGTGAAGCTTCAGTTTCGCGTTTACGCCCAATCTTAATGACCAGTTTGGCCATTGCCATCGGCGCATTACCAATTGCAATGGCTTTGGGTGCTGCTGCGAAAAGTAGAATGAGCATGGGTACTGTAATTGTTGGCGGTACGATGTTTTCATTGGTTTTAACCCTATTTGTTATCCCTGCGATATATTCATATTGGGCAAAACCTTACAAACCGAATAAAGATTTAAAAGAAGCAGAACGTTTTGAACACGAAGCTTTGGAGGCCGCATCAAAATAAATAAGATGATTAAAAAGATAAATCTATTTGTGTTGTTATTGAGCATGGTGTCTTTCGCGAAGGCGCAGGAAATGCTCACCTTGCAAGATGCAATTACAATTGCAATGCAAAACAATTACGATATTAAAATCAGCAAAAACAATATAAACATTGCAAAAAACAACGCAAACATTGGTAATGCAGGCATGTTGCCAAATGTAACGGCAACTTATTCAAATGGCGGAAGTATTCAAAATACACGCCAAACGCCAGCAACCGGACCAGATAGGGTTATTACCGGAGCAAGAAGCACCAACAATGATATTGGTGCAGATTTAAACTGGACAGTTTTTGATGGTTTTACCATGTTTGCAAACTACGATAGACTAAAAGAACTTGAAAAACAAGGGGAACTAAATGCCCGCTTAACAATTTTAACAACTATTGCTGACGTTATAACTGCTTATTATGATGTTGTAAGGCAGCAAAAACTGGTTGTTGCGGCAGACAGTGCGATTGATGTTTCAGTATTTAGGGAGCAAATTGCCAAAACAAAACTTCAATTAGGTAGAGGTTCTAAATTAGATGTACTTACTGCGCAGGTTGATTATAACGCAGATACTTCCAACTATTTGCAGCAATTAAACGCTTTACAAGTGGCAAAGGTTAGGCTAAACCAAATTATGGTTAGAAATGTAAATTTGGCTTTTAACGCAAGCAATGATGTAAACATCGACCAAACTTTGGTTTACAGCAAACTCGCTGAACTTGCTGAGAAGCAAAATCCTAATGTTCAAAATGCTTTTATTAATCAAAGGGTAGCATCCTTAAACTTAAAATCGATAAAAGGTGCCAGATACCCGGTGGTTAGCCTAAATTCAGGTTATAGTAGAACAAATAGCACCAGCCCAACAGGGTTTAACCAGAAATTTGCAGCCAACGGTTTTACTTACGGTGTAACGGCAAGCTTAAATATTTTTAATGGTTTTTTACAACGGCAACAAGAAAGAAATGCAAAGATTGAGATAGAAAACTCTACACTTAATTTAAGCAAAACCAAGCTCGATGTTAGTTCGCAACTGCTTACCGCATATCAAAACTATGCAACCTATTTAGATTTGGTTAAGCTCGAGCAAAAAAATGTTGATATTGCTAAAGAAAATCTTGAAATTACATTAGCTAAATATAAACTCGGCAGTATTCCGCCATTAGAGTTGCGAGAAGCCCAAAGAAATTCGATTGATACTCAAAATCGTTTAATAGAAATGGAATTTCAAGCTAAAATTGCAGAAACAATATTAAAAGAGATTACCGGAAATATAGATTTAACTAATTAATTTTTATATTTATTGCCATGATACTTGTTGCAGACAGCGGCTCCTCTAAAACAGATTGGATGGGTTATTTTAATGGTGAAGTAATTAAGTTTAATACGCAGGGTATTAATCCTTACTTTTTAAATGAGCAGGAAATCACAACTATCATTTCAAAAAATGAGGTAATTGCACCATTGGTGGATAATGTAAGCGAAATTTATTTCTTTGGCGCTGGTTGTTCTTCTCCAGATAAGCACGAGGTCGTTTCAAATGGCTTATCCGCAATTTTTAAAAATGCCTTTATTTCTGTTGAACATGATTTGTTAGGTTCCGTTTATGCTACTTGTGGCGATACGGAAGGCTTAAATTGTATTTTAGGTACCGGTTCAAATATTTGTTATTTTGATGGTAAAAAAATACATGATGGTCACCACGGCTTAGGTTATGTTTTAGGTGATGAAGGTTCGGGTACTTTTTTCGGTAAGAAGGTATTGTTAAGCTACCTTTATAAAAAAATGCCAACTGATTTACGTCTGGAATTTGAGAAAGCTTTTCCGGTAGAAAAAGAGCAAATCATTACCAATATTTATCAAAAACCTTTCGCAAATATTTATTTGGCGGGTTTCAGCAGGTTTATGGCCGATAACCAGGAACATCCTTTTATTCAGGAGATTTTGAAAAAAGGATTTCAGGAATTTGTTGACACTAATGTTAAAGATTATCCCAATTATAAATCTCTCCCATGCCACTTTGTTGGTTCAATTGCCTATTACTACCAAAACACATTAAAAAGCGTACTTGCTGAAAATGGAATAGAAACCGGCAAAATTTTACAGAAACCAATTGAAGACCTTTTTAATTACATTTTAAACAAAGAAGGTATTACTAAAGCAGTAAACTAACGCTACCTTTGGTATTAACAAAATCTTAAAAGATTGTAAACATAACAATAAACATTTTGTTATAATTACAAAAGCGTTTAATGCAATAATAACATGAAGAGAATACTGGTAGTTGATGATGACGTTGAGGTTTTAGAAACCATACAGCTAATATTAGAAATAGGTGGATTTAAAGTTTCGGCGCTTCTTGATGGCGAAGAAATTTTTAATAGAATTGAAAGTTTTAAGCCTGATTTAATATTATTGGATATTTCGCTTGGTCATATCGATGGACGTGTTTTGTGCGAGCAACTTAAATCAATTGATAGCACTTCAAAAATTCCCATTCTTTTAATTTCTGGATTGTACGATCCTAAAGATTTCACAACTTTGAATTACGGTCAGGATGATTTTCTTTCAAAACCGTTTCAAATGGATGTACTAATGAAGAAAATAAGCAAGATTTTATCGTTAGAACAAGACGAAAAATATCTATTAAATTAAAATATTCCTCAAAAAATTAATACCGCCGGATTTATGCCGGCTTTTTTATGCTCTAAAATTTTTAAATTAGCATGGAATTTTCAATTTAAACCCGATTGAAGTGTAAATACTTTTTGTTTGCAGCAACCGTAAATATACTGTCGTGCTGAGGCACGAAGCATCTGCAACCGATGAAACAGATTCTTCGTTCCTCAGAATGACAGGAGCTCCAAAAAGATTGTAACGAAAAGCCTGCCTGCGGTAGGCAGGTGGGACTAACCATTAATGGATAGTGCTTTCCATATATTTAAAATTCAACTTTTCTCCCTCTGTCAATTTGGCAAATAAACCAATTTGGAACAACGCTTGTTAGGTTAGCAAATAGATTAAACAATTTATTTACATATGAGCATTCAGGAAAAAGGAAATATATCGATACATACCGAAAATATTTTCCCAATAATTAAGAAATTTTTATACTCAGATAATGAAATTTTTCTTCGCGAATTAGTTTCTAACGCAGTTGATGCGGTTCAAAAAATTAAAAGGTTAGGTTCATTAGGTCAATTTAATGGCGAAGTTGGACAACCTTTAGTAAAAGTTGCAGTAGATAAGGAAGCTAAAACCATTACCATTAGCGATAACGGTTTGGGTATGACTGCCGAAGAAATTAAAAAATACATCAATCAGGTTGCCTTTTCTGGTGCGAGCGAGTTTGTTGAGAAATTTAAAGATGCTAAAGATGCAAACGAAATCATTGGTAAATTTGGTTTAGGTTTTTATTCGGCTTTTATGGTGGCCGATTTAGTAGAAATTCAAACGTTATCGTTTCAGGATGGAGCTGAACCAGCTCGTTGGGTTTGCGATGGTAGCACAGAATTTGAGATAACTGAGGGTACAAAAACCACTCGTGGTACAGATATAATTCTTCACGTTAATAAAGATTCTGAGGAGTTTTTAGAAGAATCAAAACTTCAGGAAATTTTAGATAAATACGCTAAATTCTTACCTGTACCAATTCAATTTGGAACAAAAACTGAATCTGTTGAAGACGGGGAAGATGAAGAAGGCAAGAAAAAATATAAAGACGTAGAGGTTGATAACATCATCAACACAACAAATCCAATTTGGACTAAAGCTCCTGCAGATTTGTCAGATGAGGATTATTTAAATTTCTACCGTGAATTATACCCATTCAGCGAAGAACCTTTATTTTGGATTCACCTAAATGTTGATTATCCATTTAATTTAACCGGTGTATTGTATTTCCCTAAGTTGAAAAACGACTTTGAAATGCAACGCAACAAAATCAAGCTTTACTCTCGTCAGGTATTTATTACAGATGAAGTAAAAGACATCGTTCCGGAATTTTTAATGTTGCTACACGGTGTTATCGATTCTCCTGATATTCCGTTAAACGTGTCTCGTAGTTTCTTACAAGCAGATAGTAATGTTAAGAAAATCAACAACTACATCACCAAAAAAGTTGCTGATAAATTAGCCGAGTTATTTGCTAAAGACCGTAAATCATTCGAAGATAAATGGAAAGATATTGGTCTTTTTGTGAAATACGGAATGATTAGTGAGGAAAAATTCTATGATAAAGCAAAAGATTTTGCTTTAGTTGGTAATACAAAAAGTGAACTGTTTACTTTAAACGAGTACAAAGATAAAGTTGCACCATTACAAACCGATAAAAACGGAACGGTTGTTTATCTGTATTCAAATGATGCTTCAAAACAAGATGCTTTCATCCAATCGGCCAATAAAAAAGATTATGATGTTTTAGTGTTGGATTCTCCAATTGATAATCACTTCATTAATCAACTGGAGCAAAAGTTAGAGAAAACGTCTATTAAACGTGTTGATTCTAGCGTTGCAGATAAGTTAATTGAAAAAGATGAAGTTAACGAACACGTTTTAAGCGAAGACCAGGTTAAAGAAGTAACTACAATTTTTGAAAAAGCAATTACAAAAGCTGGTATGCAGGTTGAAGTTGTTGCTTTAAATCCTGATGAGCTGCCAGTAACCATTACCATGGACGAATTTATGCGACGCATGAAAGACATGGCTGCAATGGGTGGCGGAATGGGTTTTTATGGTCAGGTGCCGGATAGCTACAAAGTTGCCATCAACGGAAATCACAAATTAGTAAGCAAAATTTTAAAAGCAGAAGGCGAAGAGCAAAGCAATTTGGCTAAGCAAGCGATAGATTTAGCTTTATTGGCTCAAGGCATGTTAACAGGTGCAGAATTAACAGCATTTGTTAGTAGAAGCGTTGAGTTAATTTAATAAAAAAAGAGAAACTTTCGGGTTTCTCTTTCATAATAAAAGCCCCAAATGTTCGGGGCTTTTATATTATACAGCAATATTTTCTTTATTAACGTTGAAGTAATCTTTATGCTCTTCTAAAAGCTTTGCAATAGTTGCGGCCTTCATATCCTTGATGTTAAACTCGAATAATGGCTCTTGATTTTTCTTGCTCTTAACCATCTTTTCAGTATAAAAACGATAATCTAAACCGTTAGTGAGCAAACCATATTTTGCTTTCGTTTTACGGAAATATTTAGATAAACGTGAGTCGTTAATATCTAAATTATCTTCATGGTGCTTGCATTCAACCAAAATAGTTGGCTCACCATCTTTCATAATGGTGTAATCAACCTTTTTACTTTTTTTAACACCGAAATCTACAACCGCTTCCGATTGAACTTCAGAAGGATTAAATACATCGTAACCTAAAATTTGAATAAACGGCATAACCAATGCATTTCTAGTCAAATCCTCAGTTTGAACTTGTGGGAGCATTTTCTTAATTCTTACGGCAAATTCACCGATTTCGTCTTTAAGTTCCATGTTAAAAATTTTTTAGGTAATATGTTTTTCTTCTTTCTTTGCATTATTCCCAAAGTTTGTATGGCCTTTAAAAATAAATTTCTACAGGCTATACAGAACAAGGGATAGGTAAATGTTGTTAATTGATAGAAATAGGGTCTCTACCAATTATTCGTTTTTGGCAAACTTCTTAAAGATTAAAAAAACAAGGAAAAGCTATTATTTTTTTACATGAACTACCCAGAATTTTACATCAAAACCATAATTACCTGTGTAAAAGCTCAAAAAAGATTTTCAGATGAGCTATATGAAGAAATTTTTTTTTTAGCTACCTTGCGTTCAAATCATTCCAAACACACTTTGTAAAACATCATGAATTTAAAATGCGTTGTTATTGACGATGAGCAGCATGCTATCGAGGTTCTAACTGACCACATAGCTGAAATGCCTGGCTTAACGGTTTTTAAAACTTTTACCAGCCCAGTGCAGGCTTTGACAGAGATTAGTGTTGGTGATGAGATTGACCTTTTATTTATGGATATTGATATGCCAGGTATCAATGGACTGGAATTAGCTAAAAATATTCGTGAAAAGGCAAAATATTTAATTTTTACTACTGCGCATCCCGATTATGCATTACAGGCATTTGATGTTCAATCCGATCAGTATTTACTGAAACCGATTTCATTCGCAAAGTTTGCCCTTGGAATTGATAGAATTTTGAAAAAAGAAGCTAATAATGCTAAAAATGCGGCAAAAGAAACCGAACAGGTTGCTGCGCTTTACATTAAAGGAGATCACAAATATGCATTCTCAAATATTTTGATCGATGATATTTTGTACATCAGGGCTTTGCAAAACTATATTCAAATTATTACAAAAACCGAAACAAACACTACATATCTAACTTTAAAGGAAATAGAAAAGGCTTTGGAGAATCACGCGTTTATACGTGTAAATAAATCTAATATCGTTGCTAAGGCGGCCATTAAGAAGGTTGATGGCAACATTATAAGATTAGTAAATAATGAGATGATTCAGATTGGGGAAGGCTATAAAGAAGCTTTTTTCGCCTATATACAAAGTAGTTTATTAAAATCTGGGAGAAGTTAAAATAACTAAAGCAGATTTGAAAGGGATTGATTCGTCATTAGAATCGTGTTTGCAGTTGGATCTGTGCTGAAGCCCGATACACTTTTTACATTTTTGTAAACAAATGCTACATTTTTTCTGAGCTTCTTACTATTATTAAATTTCATACTGCTATTTATTATTTTTTTTTAACATTTCAAATAATTCTGAAAAAATTATTTA
>NZ_JAVTSG010000009.1:0-14957 GCF_032678425.1 Pedobacter aquatilis
AAACTTTTTTGATGTTGGTTTGTTTAAGCTGGTTTTGACTGTTGCCAGTAATCAGTAATTAGTTGCCAAGCTTGACCGTCCTAAAGGCTTTCCCGCTGATTTTCGCAGATAAATACCGCAGATTGAAAAAGATTTTTTTCTCGAGGTGGCAGTTTTTACCATCTAAGGAAACTAAGAATATCTAAGTAGCGAACGTAAACTCTAAAGACTATAGACTAAATTCGGGACATTCGTCTTGATACTTGATACTAAATACTTGATACTAGCAACTAAATACTAGCTACGCATTGGAACACAAGCCCGACTAAAATAAACCCGACCCTAATGGAAAACCCGCAAGTGCAGCGCAGCGAAACGAGGATTTGTAATGGGGGGCGGGACGGACTTTAATTGAAACGCCGAAGCCTGATTTACTGATATTAATTTTTACCTCTTAAGACACCTAGTAAATTTCGTTACGTTCTTTTGAAAATTGAAATTTGCAGATTGGTAATTAAAGTTTTTACCACATAAAGTATAAGGACATTTAAGGTACACGCCCTGCTTTTGATAATTGTTTATTGTGCATTGGTAATTACAAATTAGATAATCTTCAGTCGCTCTTCTTCCAAATCGATTTGGTACAGCTGCTGGCGGATGATTTCTTCGTTAATCTTCGGGTCTTTATTTAACTCGGTGAGGTAAACGCGTTGGCTCTCGAGCATTTCCACGAAAATTTGCTTGGTTTTATCGTTCATCCAGCTATCATCACTGGCTTTTGAGCGCTCTTCCCATTGTTTTAATATCCTTTCTATACCAACGTGTCCTTGCAATTCGTTCTCATATTTGCCTTTGAGGGTTTCGTACATATGCTGTTTTAGTCCTTGTTTCATTTGCTGCCTGGTTGATGCTTCATTTTCTTCGCTGATGATGGCATTAAATAAAGGCATTCTGTTAATCAGATAGGGTAGGGTAAGTCCTTGCACTAAAAGCGTAAGCAGTATAACCACAAAGGTGATGAACAAAATGAGGTTTCGATAGGGGAAAGGTTCATGATTATCCATGGTAACGGGAATGGCTAATGCCGCAGCCAATGATACTACGCCCCGCATACCTGTCCAGCCGAGTAATAAGGGCATCACCCAACGCACCCGGTTTGAGCGTGCCGCCGGTGCTACACCCGGACGAAAAATTAAGGTGGCCAGCATGGCTGCATAAGAACTGATGATTCTTGCCGCCACCAGTATTCCTGTAACTAAAACGCCATAACCTATAGCCGTACGCAAGGGAATACCGTTTGAACGCAGGCCATCTACAATTTCGGGCAGTTCCAAGCCGATAATCAGGAAAACTATACCGTTTAATATAAATACGAAACTCTGCCAAACGCTATAACCCATTATCCGGCTGGTACTGTTTAAGAAAATCAATCGCCTGGCCGACATAAATAAGCCGCCGCTAACCACGGCCATTACGCCCGAACTGTGGAGCTGCTCAGCTATCCAATACATAAAGTAAGGTTCGATAATGGTGAGTGCGATATCTGATGGGGCATCTGTAGGCAGGCGTTTATGTGCCTGCACAAAAAGCCAACCCAATACCAGTCCAATGCCTGCACCGCCTATCACCATCCACAAGAAACTGGTTGCGGCTTCCTGCCAGATGAACTGTCCCGTACCTACCGCCACCAAACCAAAGCGGAAGATGATCAGGGAGGAGGCATCGTTTAATAAACTTTCGCCCTCTAAAATGGCTGCCGTAGATTTGGGGATCTTTACAAACTTCATAATCGCACCGGTACTGACCGCATCTGGCGGAGATACGATACCGCCCAATAAAAAACCCAGGGCAATGGTAAAGCCGGGTATATAGTAATTGGTGACCAATGCAACCGACAGCGCCGTAAAAAAGACCACGAGAAAGGCAAAACTGCCAATAATGCGCCACCATTTCTTCATCTCCTTAAAAGAGATGGTCCAGGCGGCTTCAAAAAGCAGGGGCGGGAGGAAGATAAAAAATATGAGGTTCGGATCGACCTTTACCCTGGGCAAACCCGGTATAAAACTAATCAGCAGTCCGCCAACCACCAGTAAAATTGGGTAGGCCACTTTTATTTTGGTTGCCCACATATTCAGCAGCACTATAATGGCCACCATCGCAAGCAGAAAAGGTAATATCGAATGCATTCAAAAAAAATTATCAGGTGTCTTACATCAAAACATCATTAACGGGCTGTATCGGCTTTGGCACATCCGTTTCGCCCAAAATCTTCAGCATATCAATCTCAATGGTGCGGCAAATAGACAGCATGGGTACATCAGTTCCTAAACCCTCAAAAGGATTTTCAGAATAATCGCCAATCAGCTCCATCATCACATAAATCCAGCCCACTATCGTAGCAGAGGGAATCATCAGCCAAACACCAAAATCGCCCAGCTTGGCAAACTCGGCTACAATGCCCAAAGGCAACAGAAAAATGAAGATACAATTAAAAATAAAACTCAGGTTGGCGTACTGCCTTGGCAACGGAAACTTCTTGATGCGCTCGGCCCGGCCCTGGTGATCGTAAAAATCGTTGAGGATGTTTTGCATATCCAACTGCCTGCGCATGTGCAAAAGCTCGGCTTCTTCCAAATCGGCCAGTTGCAGCGCCTGCAGGTTAATAATTTGCGTTGCCGGATTGGCCGCCCCTTCCCAATCTTTTTTATGCTGAAAGTAATGGTGTTGCTGCCGCTCGTTTAAAAAGTTTTTAAACTGCCCGATGCCAAAACGCTCCCTGCGCTGTGCGGCAAGCCTGCCAAAAAGATGCTTTAAACTTACATGCTCCCACTGTGTAGGCACCAACAATTGCTCCCTCAGCGTATAAAGCCAGGCAATGTGGCGGTAAATTAAAGCCGTTTTTATGGTTTTGATTTCATCCCCGCCTGCCCCGGCCTTGCGCACATAGGCGTTAACCATTACGGCCCAGCTCCTGCTGCTGTTTACAATAGCGCCCCAGATTTTACGGGCCTCCCAAACCCTATCGTACGACTGGTTATTTTTAAAGCCCACATAAAATGCCACTGCCGTACCAATTAAAGAAACCGGCAGCCAGGGTATGGAAATCCACTTCCAGCCGCATTTATACAGTAAAGCAACCGTAAACATATAAGTAGTAAGCCACCAAAAATGGTGACCAGCAAATTCTAATATCCCCTTCAGGGTAATGTTTTTTCTAACCAGCATGATTTAGATTTTTTTAAACAATCCATTAAAAGCTTAAAACATTCAGGCCTGGGCAATTTTCCGGAAACAGTGTGGCCTTATCATCCAGGTACTAAATATAATGCTTGCTATCGGGATGACAAAAGGATAGCGGTTTTTTTAACAGGTAGCGCAAATATAAAGCGTTTTTTGATTTTTGGGTATTGAGGAATTGAACTTTCTTCCTTATTTTAAAAGGAGGGGTAGGATTTACCGCTTTGCGTCATGCTGAACTTATTTCGTCCATTCCCCAATACCGTCATTGCGAAGCTGGAGATGAGCGAGCTGAAGCAATCTTTATTTATTGAAAACCACCCATTATCGTATCTTTTTGGCTCGCCGCCGCCGAGGGCTCTTTCTTTTGGCTTAGCCCAAAAGAAACAAAAACCCAAGGTTTGGATCTGTTGTTGGATAAGCCACTCGAAAATTCAATAGCAACAGCGGATTAGGTCCAATGAAAAATTGGACTGACCGCTGTTTTGGTTCTTTGCATTATCAAAGTGCCTGCGAAATTTTCAACTGCTTCTCCTTCCAACAGCTCCTATGCCGGATAGCATTTTGCAGAACCCATTCCCAATCCCGTCATTGCGAGGCTGGAGATGAGCGAGCTGAAGCAATCTTTATTTATTGAAAACCACCCATTATCGTATCTTTTTGGCTCGCCGCCGCCGAGCGGCTCTTTCCTTTTTCTTGATAAAAAGGTAACCAAAAATCAAGGCTTGCACCTGCTGTCGGCTAGGCTCGTCGAAACTTTAATTGCGGCAGCACAAGCCCGATGAAAAATCGGGATGATGCGCTGCCTTGTTCAGTGCTTAACTGAAATTTCTGCACAAGTTTCAACAGCCTATCCTTCCATCATTTGCTATGCCGGGTAGCAAAGGGCCGAACCCGTTCCCATTTGATTGTCATCCTGAGCGTAGTCGAAGGACCTTCATTCCCGAATTATTCGGAACGCTGAGGGGCAAACTCCCCCTCCTTATTTTCAAGGAGCGTCTATCCCGACTTTTCGGGAGGTGCCTGCAAGGCGGGGTGGTTAATTCATCATGTAATCCTGCGGGGACTGGTTGTCATCCTGTGCGCCATGGAGTGTCATCCTGAGCGGAGTCGAAGAATAAAATCGTAAGCCATGCACCGCTACTATAAATACCTGCTCCAACATATGGATATCTAACTAGCGTTATAAAAAAACATATCTTCGCATAATCCTTTATCCTTATATGTACGACATACTCCGGGCGCATATTGAAAAAAATGTCAAACTCACTGACGATGAATTTGCTTATGTGCAGCAACACTTTATCGTTAAAAAGTATAAGAAACACCAGTTCATTATCCAGGAGGGTGAAATGGTTCGCTACTCTTACTTTATCATTAGTGGCTTAACCAAACTGGTTCATACAGATGAAGCCGGCAAGAGCCATATCATCTCTTTTGCGATGGAAGATTGGTGGGAGAGTGATTTTAACGCCTACCTTACCCGCAGTCTGGCCAGCCTTTCTTTAGAATGTATAGAAGATACCACCGTATTGTGCATTACCCTGGATGATTACCGCAAAGTGTGTTCAACTCTACAAAAAGTAGAATCCTTTTTCCTGGAGAAAGCACATTTCGGCAACATTGCCGCACAACGCCGCATTTTATCGTTAATTACCTCAAATGCCAAAGCACGCTACGAGCAATTGTTAAAACAATACCCCAATCTGGCGCAGCGGGTACCAAAAGCTTTACTGGCGGCCTACCTTGGCGTATCCCGCGAAACACTCAGCCGCCTTTCGGGTTAGTGACATTCATCACCATAAATTAGTGCTAAAGCGCACCTTTTCTTGCTGCCATTTCGCTCAACTTTGCAGGGTTAAATTCATATTAATTAAAATCAAGCAATGGAAAAAAACGCAATAAACCCCTGGAACTGGCAAGACCAAAGAAATTATGTACAGGCCGTAGAGGTTAAAAATGTAAGTGGAACGCTGTACTGCTCGGGCCAGACGGCAATAGATGAAAACGGCATTTCGAGCAAGGCCGATATGGGTACTCAATTACAACTGGCCATACAAAACCTGGAGCACTTGATTGATACATCGGGTTATGAATGCAAAAACATTGTGCGCTTAAATGTGTACCATACCGATACCACAGCCTTTTTTGAGCATTTTCATTTTTTACAGGAATGGGTAGTTAAACATGGCATCAAGCAGGCCACAACTGTTATGGAAGTGAAAACCTTATTTGAAACCCTTACAGTAGAGCTGGAAGCCACCGTGGTAAAATAAAAGATTCCCGTTTGCACAGCCGCAATAATGGACTGAAGGATGAGTACCCTGAAAGATAGAAATTGTGCCTGTGCAAAAAATTTATTCCTATATTTAATCTGCTTATCCTGCCAATCTAGGAGGAAAAAGTTTCGAAGCCCGATACATCACGAAATGTACCGGACTTCGCGGTTTTTAGGCAACAATGTCATTCTGCTCAACTGCTATTACGAGTCTTGAAAATTTGTGCATTTGAGTAGGATTAAATAATTTAGCTTTTACAATAAAAGATAAAACGCTCATACCTATTGAATCCATTATTCCAAAAATACCTGGTTGCCTTTAGCCGATTGAAACGCGGTGTTACGAAATATGGTTTAGCACCACATAAGCCTGTACTTTTGTTAAGCTTAATCGAGCTGATGGAAAAAGGCCTCGTTACAAATAATCAATTTGAAGTAAATGCCGATTTAGTGGCCACCTTTAAAGAAAACTGGCTGTTACTGGTGCCAACATTACACCAACCCGATTTTACGCAACCATTTTATTATTTACAAAGCGAAAAAATAGCAGGCCAATCCTTTTGGTTTCTGCAACCCAATTTGGGTACGCAAATTAATGCGCACATTAAATCTGTAATCCGGTTAAGCGAAACTTGTGCATTCGGTTATCTTGATGCAGAATTATTTCTACTGTTGAGCGATGCACAAAACAGCGCAGTTGCCACCAACCTATTGCTTGATGTTTATTTTGCAGAAAGTAAGGTTGCTTTTAATATGGCTAAACATCAGGGCAGGGGTTATTTGCACGACCAGGAAGACTTTGTATTAAATGAACCTGAAGTTAAATACAAAAAGGTGATTATAAATACTGAGGAAGATGTATTTGTAAGAAACGGACTGTTTAAGAAACTGGTGCCGAAAGTTTATGCTAACCAATGCAGTTTTACAGGCATGCAGCTCAGCAGTACATTTGGACATAGTTTTGTTGATGCCTGCCACATTGTTCCTTTTAGCTTAACTCACAATGATAAAGTAACCAATGGTATTGCACTTTGCCCTAATCTACACCGGGCTTTTGATAGGGGATTGGTTTCCATTTCAAATGAATACAGCATTATGGTTTCTACGCACCTTATCGAAAATGATAAACATACGTATGCTTTAGGTAATTTAGCCGGGCGAAAAATACTGTTACCGAATAAACAAATTCATTTTCCTGAAATGGCCGCGTTGGCCTGGCATCGGGAGAATGTTTTTAAAGCTTAATAGGTTATTTTATTTTTGGTTTTATCGCGTCCGTATATTTTTTATACAGCTTCAAGTTATAAGTACCAACTTGTATAGATAAGTCGTGAAAATCGCCATCATGAGTGATTATAGTCGCTCCATGTTCCTTGGCTAAAAGATATAGATAATTATCGTTGAAATCCAGGTTTTGGCTTTCGAAAGCAGTAAGACCCGCTAAATCTTTTAAGGTAATATCACAAACTTGCAAGTGCGAAGCATATTGTTCAATGTCATCTATAATTTCAGCATACTTTATTCGGAAATCATTTGATGAACGGTACTCATCTTTATAGAAACTGTTTGGATCGGGTTTATTACCTTTTAAATGTTTATACTTCTTATCGTATGCAACTCTGGAATAATACCTTAACAGCCGATTTAATATTTCACTTAATTGTATAGGACAGATTAGAATTTTTGCTCCTTTAGTTCTAAAAATCTTACTGAAATAAATTTTGTAATGATCATTTAAGGCATCTGAATCAAGACCCAAAATAGGAAGCCAAATATTGCTATCAAAAATATATGAAGTATCTTCTTTAGGGCTGCTGTGGTTGTGTAAATTGAAGATGTCCAAAGCAAGATAACCTAGGCAAATGCCTCTTCTCTGTAAGCTTGGTAATTTGACTTGTTCGAAAAGTTATCCCACATGTCGTTATATTTCCCCATGAAGTTTAAAATCTGATCATAACTAGCAGGATGGATAAATTTCCTCACTACATCTTCACCAAAATCAGCCAGTAACTTTCCAAAAGATGCATTCAAAAAAAGAGTAGAACATCTTTTTATTTGAGAGAAATCGATGTTAACCTCTTCATCAACTTGCCGACCGATGTTAGACTTCACTGCATTATAAAGCGCCAATCCATCATCGTGTAGAGAAGCATTTTGGCTTCTAAGGATATCATATACGCTAATTTTCATTTTGATTTGCTTTATTTTCAACTATATAACTAAAATTATGCCAATTGCCGAAAGGGATGGCAAAGGTAATAAAATTATCATTAAAAATTCTTTTCATGAAAGTAATGATTTTTTATTGAACTCCAAACTAATTAAAGAGCCAGTAAAATTTTTCCCCAATACTGTCATTCCCCGTGGTTTAATGATTACATTCTGTTCCATTGTTTTACTGCACCAATTGGTATCCCCAGTATAGATCTGAATGCCTCCATTTGTTTTAGTAAAATATTGATGCAGATTTTTTAAACCCATGCCTCCTGATGCATCTGGCTTTGTACTATTACCCTCAACCGCCCACAATATAGCATCGCCGGTTACGTTAATCAATTCAGGTTTCCGTTCCTTAATCTTCTTGTAGAAGCCAACGCCTAAATCACATAAAGAGAATTTAATGAGTTCCTGTCTTGGATAAACCTGGCCACACACAAAAAACGGATCGGCAGTTTCTGCATGCTTATCTATGTTACCATAAATCTCGATTAAATCATCTATTAACTTTTCCTTTATTTCATTAGAAAACTTTGGCATTGCCTGATGGGCCAATAATTCATCTTCCAAATAAGCTATAAACTCGTCCTTCTGCTTGGGTAAAAAACCCTTAAAAGGAATGCTTGTACCTTTATATAGATTCAAATTCTGATCAATAGGCAGGAAATCATTATGAAACAAAACTTTGCATTTCTTATTCACGTCGGCTGCATTAATTGAAAAAACAAGATTGTTTTCTTGCTTTAATCGATACATCAATGCACCTAAAAAGGCACATAAGTTACCATCAAGCCAAAGCAAATTATCTAAATTAATCTGGATATTTGCGTTTTGATACTGTTTGCAGTCGTCATAAAAAGACAGCAGTTGTTTAATGCCAACCGAATCGGTATAAACCTTATCTGCACCAAGAAAAACACTGTAACTTTCCAATAGAATTTTGATTACGTTAACAGCAATAATAGGAATTTTTCATTTTAAAATAAGACTAAAGCGACCAAAATTACACTGATGAATTCGTTTATCTCAAAATTCTCTTGATAGTAACGAATGTTAGTTTTTCTCTAATAATTAGAGCCATTCAAAGCAAAATAGCTAAGATCCAAGAACCAATAAAATTTATAAGCCGCAGCAGTCTTATTAAAACTGGCGGTTAACAGGTTTACCGGTAAGTGCTCGTGAATTGGGATCATTCACTTGCAATATATCAAATAACAAATTAAGTTCAAATTGAATATTGAAGAACGCAGCTATAAAGTAAATTGACCAATTAAGTTTTGAAAACGTACTTATTATGATGTTCTATGTATGAAATGTGTTTCTTTTGAAGATTTATTTTAATATTTTCACTTAAACCAAGTTGCGGATAAATTTCTAATAGGGAAGAAATATAAATTTTACCATTACTGGGGATTTCAGGGATAGTAGCCACTTCATTTCATTCCAAAGTGTGCAGCCAGGTTTTGTCCACCGCATATGGATCTGGTAAGGATGGAAGACCATCAAAGGTAAATAATTCCGTTTATCTTAATCGATCAAAAAAAAACGGGTATGCACTCCCTCAACCTTCTCCATGCTTAAATTTCATTACAAGCAGTCCTGCAAAGCCATTACAGCATTGATGGCATCCCATAAAATCATAAACAAAAAGGGAAGTATAAGTCAGAAAACCATTTCTTTTTTTAAGGCTGTTTTAAGTCCTTGAGGATAATCAAAACACCGTAAGAATGTTGGAGTTCGGAAGCTTAAAACCAAAGCTTAAAACCGCTAAAAATCAGCCGACTGCACACTTTAGGGGGTAATGAGTGTACATTTTGGACTGAAAAAAAGTGACCACTTTGTGTAGAAACCAGTGGCCACTTTTGGAATAATCCCCACGCAGGATCTTAGCAATCTCTTTGACATAGCTGTTATCGGCCTTTGCTTGTTTTAATCTGGTAAAGAGTTTTGGTGCACTCCAGTAGATGACGCGGTAGCCCTTCGCGCAGGCCTGATGTCCAATCGCAGAAGCGATGTAACTCTTTCCGATACCGGTCGGTCCAGTAATGAGGATATTGTCGTGGTTATCAATGAATGCACATTCAGCAAGTCTGAGAATCTGGGAACGATCAATGCTCCTGTCCCGATTAAAGTTGATCAGTTCGATAGAAGCCTTGTAACGGAACTTGGCGCTTTCTGTCAGGCGATTGATCTTGCGGTTCATCCGATCCTCATATTCTGCATCCACCAGCTCGGCCAGCAGCTGATCCGGGGTATAGCCCTGCACGTTTCCGGTTTCCAGATTGGTTTTTAAGGCATGGAACATCCCAAAGAGTTTAAGGGATCTTAATTTATCTAGTGTATCTGAGTTATTCATATCAGCTTAAGGGTTTATTTATAATATTGTTCTCCACGGATGTTATCATGTACAGGCATTGGAAGTTCATTGGCGAAAAGATTTTCGCGCTGGATATCGACATTGTTTTCAAGAATACTCTGGATGGTACGGAATACCTTGACGTCAACGCCGTAGTCCAGTGCCCGGCTGCAAGCGGAAGCCAAGCGAGCCGCGCCATATTTGCGTTCCAGTCCGAGTATTCCCTCGCAGGTTTTGATCTTCTGGTCATCATGCCGCCTGCTCTCCAAAACAGCTTTGATTACCGCAAGAACATCCCCGTCTATCACACCCGCCCTTTCCAGAAACGTTTCCGGCGTGCGCTCGGCAGAATACCTGTGCGTACTGGACAAATGGGCATTGTTGGTGGTGTAGGCATGCGGCACTTTACTTCGTTTATGAATGGCAATGCGCTCATATTTTGAAAAGATTTCCACGATTGAACTTGAGTAAATAATCTTCACCTTTTTGCTCAGAAAGCGCACCGGTACGCTATAGTAGTGGCGATCGGTGCCCAATAGGATGTGACTGTCTTTATTCACCTTGGCATAGAATGATTGTTTGAGTTCATAACGGTCTACTGGCAGAGCTTTAAGTTCCTTTCGTTCGATTTCCTCGAACTGCATACGCCGGCTATAGGTGCGGCCTTTAAGCATCTGGTTATTGTGCCTGGCCAGCAGTTCAGTGATTGCGACGTTTAATTCTGAAAGCGAGAAATATTCTTTTTGCCTGAGCGGCACGTATAACCGGGTGTAAATGATGCGCACCGCGCCTTCCACTAAGGCTTTGTCACGGGGTTTATAGGCTCTTGCCGGAAGTACGCAAGTGTCATAGTGCTGGGCAAAATCTTCAAAGGTCTCATTCACAGTTGGCTCATAGCGATGGCTTCTGGTGACTGCGGCCCTGAGATTATCCGGAACGATCGCTGAAGGCACACCACCAAGGAAATGCAGGGTATTCTCACAGGCACTGATGAAGTCTTCCTTCTGTTGACTCATCACCGCCTCTACATAGGTCAGCTGGCTAGCGCCCAGAATGGCAACAAATACTTCGACCGGAATAATTTCTCCGGTTTTTTTGTTGATGTAACTCAGTTTTTCCCCTGCAAAGTCTACGAATAGTTTATCCCCTACCTTGTGGGTACGGTGCATGGTCGGATTGATTTTGGCCTGCCAGTCCCTGAAGTGGTTGCAGAACTGGGTATACTTGTACCCATCGGGGAACTCTTTAATATAATCTTCCCATAAAAGCATTCTGGTTACGCCAGTCCGTTTAAGTTCGCGTTCCACCTTGGGAAAGCAGCGCCTTAGAGATTCCTTACGGCTGTTTGTGAAGACATTTTTCCTTTCCTGCACTTTGCCAAAAAGTTCATCAAGGTCAGTATCGCTCAGCGAGTCCACTTCTTTTAAGGAAAGCCCGCAGGTCTCAAAGGCGGAGATGTATTTTCTGACGGTGGTTCTTGAAAGATCAAGGTAACTTGCGATGGTGAGTTTGCCTTTACCCTGGTCGTACATTCTTAGGATTTTTCTGATTTTACTCATGGTGATAGTCGTATTGGCCATTAATTAAATTGATTGTTGGTTTTCCCGGAAATTTTAAATACCTCCAGGAACAGTCTTGTGCAGCTGGCTAATTTGAGCGGTAATCCCTGAACAGCTTACGGGGGGCTGGCGGTGGTCAGTTTGAGATGATGGGCGGTGGCCACGTTCATCATAATCTCCAATTACCATCAAAAGTGATTAAGCCTTTATCAAAAACTTTATCATAGTTAGGCAGTAATAAAAAACCGTTATATGGGTCGATTCTTTCTTTTGGCAAACACTTACTCCAAGGTTTTATATGTGAAGCCACCAATAAGGAAACATCTGGAAACTTTGAAATACTGCATCTACCCCATAACTTTATCAAACCCTCTCGATATTTACCTTGGCCAATCCTCGTCAGAATTAAGCTTTGTTTTTCTGTAGGCGGCAACGAGCTCTTTAATATCTCAATGATATCTTCTTCTTCATTATTTGCAAGCTGCTCTAGATATTCAATGTATAAATCAAAAGAACGGCTATACATATTATTGCCTTTTTTATTCTTAGCAGACAACTCCTCATCCGCCATATAGGATAGCCTTAATGCCTTAGCCTCTTCTACATTTTTTATCTGAAAAAGATCTTCAACCGCATAGCCTTTTGCTTTTAATTCTTTGGTTATGGTGTTGATGGTTTTAGAATATTTATCAGGACGGGATATCGTAAATTTAGTTTGCGTTATCCAATAGTCGAATAATTTTTCTTCTATATATCTCATTGCTTGAATAATTGTGTTAAAGTCTTGCTTAAGCAACTTAAAACCATTCAAATAACAAACCGCAGCTACCAGTTATTACAATAAAGATGATAACTAATATAAATCTTGCTACCCTTGTTAATGGAGTTGCTCCATTGCTTACTGGAAATAAAGACATCATTAGGGCGGTAAAGCTAAACCAAGATATAAACATCAAAATATTTGTGATTATTTTTAGCCATACATCCAATTTACTCACCCAAGGAAAGTAAAATACCCCGAACAAAAGTGATGCACATAGTATTAAAACCGAACGTTTAAATGTCTCTTTTGGTTGCTGCTGAAGAAAATTATAACGGATGTTAAGATTCTGTACCGTTTCAAAAGGCACTATAAATATGTCGCCTGGAATATTTTTAACGGCACCAGCCGTTTGAGAGTAACGTGTAGTACCAGTTAAATATAGCGTTTGCAATTCATTTTTGCTGTTAATGGTATATTGAGTTAATAAACCTGAAAAAAGGTTACTCTTGCCATCATTATCTTTTAACATTAAATCAACCTCAGTAGAAATCACTTTGCCTCGATTTGCTGCTTTAAAATCTGTTGTTTTAAGTATTTCTCCCTTGAAATAATAGTGCCAATGGTTTGCAAAACGAAATGCAGGTAAATGAAGGTCTAGTCTAAAACCACGAATAATTTTATAAAGTAAGTAGCCAAATAATGCCGCTAATACCACACTGTAAACTGCATAATAGAAAGTATTAAGTATCTGATCGAAAGATAAATCTGGCAAGCTATTGCTCTGAACTTTAGTATACGATTCCATCATTTTCTTTTTGAAATCGAGGTAAGTGACATTGATTATTCTACTAAAGGTTAGCAGACTAATAATTTGGACTAAAATACCGCAAAATAAACTCGTAATAATTCTATCTGCAAAAAGGCCAAGGTTAAACTGCTTTGAGAAAGCTCCTTGAAAATAAAAACGCTTAAAAATAATACCGGGTACAATTAAAATTGCAATATAGGCTATCGTAAATACGGTAACACTCGTATCCATTTAGGTGGTTAAAGTAAGTTCTTCAGCAGTACTTAATTTAATTGTTTTTTCTCCATGCTCGCCCTTTTCTTCCAATGCTTTGATTTCTTTTAAGGCATTCAGGTATTTTTCTTTATCAGCTGGGTTAGCTAAGATTTGCTTTACCTTACGACTCATCACATCTGTATCGGAAGCAAAAAACACATCCCACACATTGTGTACGGCGATATTTAATTCTTCAAAAATGCTCATAAGTATTCGTGTTTTAATTTGAGATAACAAATAATGGATAATAAAGTTAAAACATTTTTTGGTTAATATCCAAAAGGTTGGAATATATTTACAGATTTAAAACACAGAACAACCAGGCTTCTATAATGTCTAAATAAAAAACTATATTTATGCCGCTTATCCTACCAGTCTAGGAGGAAAAAGTTTCGAAGTCCGATACATCACGAAATGTACCGGACTTCGCGGTTTTTAGGCAACAACGTCATTCAGTTAATGCAATTACAAATCTTAAAATTTGTGAATCTGAGTAGGATTAAATAGTTTTAGGAAATCAAAAATTAATCCTCTCAAAATGAAAAAATCCAATATTACCATCCCTCAGACACTGCCACTGTCAGGAAACAAATAATTTGTCTGCGCAGAAATGCTTTTCTTTTTTTAAGATTTAATTGAAAGGCAAATCAAATGTCTTTTTAAAAATTTGACCCAAAACACGCCTTCGGGTATTATTTATCATTTATCTATTTATGCTCATGTCAACAGACACGCTCAATTTTGAAAACCTGATTCGGGAATTTTCGAAACTTCCAAAAATCATTTCCGATCCAACTTATCTAGAATTATGCCGTTATCCAAGCAATCGCTTCGAAGACATCTGCTCCAGGCTACTATGCTTTTACTTTGATCCAACGGGCGAACACGGATTTACCAACCTTTTTTTAGATGCACTATTAGAAGTTATTTCTAAAGATGGTGAAATCTTCTACCGAAACAATGAGGTTCAGGTAATAAACGAAGTAAACTCCGAGCAGAAACGATTGGACATTTTGATCAAATGCCCGGATATGATCATAGGTATCGAAAACAAGATATATGCCTCGGTATATAATCCGCTAGAAACATATGCTAAACAGATTGCACTTTTCGGTAAAAAAAATATATTCAAAATTATATTAACCGTAAGGAAAATTACAGATCAAAACGAGAAAACATACATTGCAAACAACGGTTTCCAAATCGTAAACTATACAGATTATTTTACTGTAATCAAAAGGAATATCGGTAACTACATTACTAATGGCAATCCAAAATACTTAACTTTTATTTACGACTTTATCCAAACCATTGAAAATATGACTGGCGAAAACTATAACAATAATAAATTAATACAATTCTTCTCTAACAATTCAGAAGAAATCGAGAATCTCATAACACAGTACCAACACTATAATGAACGCACACTCAAAATACAAAAGGATGCCATCGCCGAACTGATGTTAAAAATCTCAACTATTACTGGTGAAAATTGGTGGGCTTGG
>NZ_JAVTSG010000010.1:0-6361 GCF_032678425.1 Pedobacter aquatilis
CTTTGTGTAAGCCGATAATTTTTCTACTTTTGCAACCCGCTTCGGAGGAAGATGGGGATGTTTAATGAGAGGATGAAAGCCCTGAAAATTATTTTAAAATAAAATTTGGAGGTTGGATAAAATTTTCTACTTTTGCAACCCGCTTCGGAAGGAAGCGATGCTCTGAAAAGAGCGATATTGAAAAGAGGGACTGGGAATAAAAAACGAACGAAAAAATAAATTAAATTTTATTTGGAAGTTAAAAAAAGATTCCTACCTTTGCACTCCCAACGGAAACGAAGGGAAAACAAAAAAATCAGAACGGCGGATGTCGGGAAGATAAACAAACAAGATTGAAACGGTGATAAACTGAAGAAGGACGAATAAGACCATCTGAAACTGAAACCCGAAGATATATAAATGAGGCCGCCGCGAGGTACCGAGCCGAATAAGTTCTTAAAAGAGATGTCAATGTAGCGCAAGCGGGGTAATGAAGTACGGATTCAAGTACAGAATGCCGAAGCTTGATTTTAAAGTCAATGTCTGACAGACATAATTAAAAAAAAAAGAAGACTATTTTTAACGATAGTTAAAACTGGTCAGAATCTTACAACACATTTTACAATGGAGAGTTTGATCCTGGCTCAGGATGAACGCTAGCGGCAGGCCTAATACATGCAAGTCGAACGATAGATAAGAGCTTGCTTTTATCGAAAGTGGCGCACGGGTGCGTAACGCGTATGCAACCTACCTTAATCAGGGGGATAGCCCGAAGAAATTCGGATTAACACCGCATAAAAACACAGGATAGCATTATCCAATGTTCAAATATTTATAGGATTAAGATGGGCATGCGTGTCATTAGCTAGTTGGCGGGGTAACGGCCCACCAAGGCGACGATGACTAGGGGATCTGAGAGGATGACCCCCCACACTGGTACTGAGACACGGACCAGACTCCTACGGGAGGCAGCAGTAAGGAATATTGGTCAATGGAGGCAACTCTGAACCAGCCATGCCGCGTGCAGGAAGACTGCCCTATGGGTTGTAAACTGCTTTTATCCGGGAATAAACCTACTTACGTGTAAGTAGCTGAATGTACCGGAAGAATAAGGATCGGCTAACTCCGTGCCAGCAGCCGCGGTAATACGGAGGATCCAAGCGTTATCCGGATTTATTGGGTTTAAAGGGTGCGTAGGCGGCCTGTTAAGTCAGAGGTGAAAGACGGTAGCTCAACTATCGCAGTGCCTTTGATACTGATGGGCTTGAATGAACTAGAGGTAGGCGGAATGAGACAAGTAGCGGTGAAATGCATAGATATGTCTCAGAACACCGATTGCGAAGGCAGCTTACTATGGTTTTATTGACGCTGAGGCACGAAAGCGTGGGGATCAAACAGGATTAGATACCCTGGTAGTCCACGCCCTAAACGATGAATACTCGCTGTTAGCGATATACAGTTAGCGGCTAAGCGAAAGCGTTAAGTATTCCACCTGGGGAGTACGCTCGCAAGAGTGAAACTCAAAGGAATTGACGGGGGCCCGCACAAGCGGAGGAGCATGTGGTTTAATTCGATGATACGCGAGGAACCTTACCCGGGCTTGAAAGTTAGTGAATTATTCAGAGATGAATAAGTGAGCAATCACACGAAACTAGGTGCTGCATGGCTGTCGTCAGCTCGTGCCGTGAGGTGTTGGGTTAAGTCCCGCAACGAGCGCAACCCCTATGTTTAGTTGCCAGCATGTAATGGTGGGGACTCTAAACAGACTGCCTGTGCAAACAGAGAGGAAGGAGGGGACGACGTCAAGTCATCATGGCCCTTACGTCCGGGGCTACACACGTGCTACAATGGATGGTACAGAGGGCAGCTAGCTAGCAATAGTATGCGAATCTCATAAAGCCATTCACAGTTCGGATTGGGGTCTGCAACTCGACCCCATGAAGTTGGATTCGCTAGTAATCGCGTATCAGCAATGACGCGGTGAATACGTTCCCGGGCCTTGTACACACCGCCCGTCAAGCCATGGAAGTTGGGGGTACCTAAAGTATGTAACCGAAAGGAGCGTCCTAGGGTAAAACCGATAACTGGGGCTAAGTCGTAACAAGGTAGCCGTACCGGAAGGTGCGGCTGGAATACCTCCTTTCTGGAGCAGAGTTGACTACTCGCTGCGCAACATGATACTCTAATAAAGTTATAAGTTGGAAGTTATAGGTTATACGTTGATAAGACGGGCTAACCAAACAACAAACCAACGAAATAACAAAAAAACTAAAAGAAACACCCAAAAGATTGAAGCATTAAGATGCACTGACCAATCTTTGAGAGGCGAGAGAAATTGAATTACGATTTGAGATTGACGAATTACGATTGAAGCGGCAACGGAAGAAAATCGTAAATCTAAAATCAAAAAATCAAAAATCAAGAAGTCCCGTAGCTCAGCCTGGTTAGAGCACTACACTGATAATGTAGGGGTCTCCAGTTCAAATCTGGACGGGACTACACTAGAAATCCTTTTGGGGGATTAGCTCAGCTGGCTAGAGCGCCTGCCTTGCACGCAGGAGGTCAACGGTTCGACTCCGTTATTCTCCACGATAAGCGATAAGCTTAAAGAGAAAAGCAGAAAGCTTTTAAAAAACATAAAGATTACCGGGATAGGTAAACTACATTGACATAATTAAGAAAAGAAGAAACGCCATGGGGCACATCTGAGAATCTAAATACTTAATACTATATACTAAGTACTAAAGATAAGGTGAAACGGTTCGAGACCGCAGTTTTTTACTCATCACCCGAACCTGGTACTAAAGGTTTGTGCAAATAGCGGAGAGGTTAGCAATAATCTGGAAGCGGGGATTGAAAAGTTCTTTGACATATTGGAAGAAGTTAAAAAAGAAGAGCAAACAACAATAGGCGACTGTTGTGTTTGTGCTCACCGAGCCTAGTAGCAATGCAAAGCGAGGTATGAGACATCATAACAAGAGCAAAAAAAGCATACCTTGCGGCGCAAAAGGCGCAAGAGTAGAAGAAAGTAAGAAAGAGTACACGGGGGATGCCTTGGCTCTCAGAGGCGATGAAGGACGTGATAAGCTGCGATAAGCTTCGGGTATTTGCAAATAGGAATTGATCCGAAGATTTCCGAATGGGGCAACCCGGCTGGTTGAAGACCAGTCACATATAATGAGCAAACCTGCCGAACTGAAACATCTAAGTAAGCAGAGGAAGAGAAAATAATAATGATTTCCTGAGTAGTGGCGAGCGAAAGGGAAAGAGCCCAAACCTACTTTGTTACGGCAAAGTGGGGGTTGTAGGACTACGATGTGGTATTAACAAACAGAAGTGGAACGGGATGGGAAGCCCGGCGATACATGGTGATAGCCCAGTACACGTATAGAATGTTAGCCTAGTAGTATCCTGAGTACCGCGAGGTCGGAGACGCCTTGTGGGAATCTGCCGGCACCATCCGGTAAGGCTAAATACTCCTGAGAGACCGATAGTGAACCAGTACCGTGAGGGAAAGGTGAAAAGAACCCCGAACAGGGGAGTGAAATAGAACCTGAAACCGTGTACTTACAAGCGGTCGGAGCGTACAAGTTGCGTGACGGCGTGCCTTTTGCATAATGAGCCTACGAGTTACTCTTCTCTGGCAAGGTTAAGTGTTTAAGACACGGATCCGAAGCGAAAGCGAGTCTGAATAGGGCGTATAGTCAGAGGAGGTAGACGCGAAACCTTGTGATCTACCCATGGACAGGTTGAAGGTGCGGTAACACGTACTGGAGGACCGAACCGATAAACGTTGAAAAGTTTCCGGATGATCTGTGGGTAGGGGTGAAAGGCTAATCAAACTGGGAAATAGCTCGTACTCCCCGAAATGTTTTTAGGAACAGCGTCGGCATAGAGTTACATAGAGGTAGAGCTACTGATTGGGTGCGGGGGAGTCAAATCCTACCAAATCCAGACAAACTCCGAATGCTATGTAATATGGCCGGCAGTGAGGCGCGGGGTGCTAAGGTCACGCGCCGAGAGGGAAAGAACCCAGACCATCAGCTAAGGTCCCCAAGTGTACGCTAAGTTGAACTAACGAGGTCCGATTGCACAGACAGCTAGGATGTTGGCTTGGAAGCAGCCATTCATTTAAAGAGTGCGTAACAGCTCACTAGTCGAGCGATCGGGCATGGATAATAAACGGGCATTAAGTGTATCACCGAAGCTATGGGATTGAAATATATCGGTAGGGGAGCATTCTATATACAGTGAAGGTATCTGGTAATGGGTGCTGGAGTGTATAGAAAAGCAAATGTAGGCATAAGTAACGATAAGGCGGGCGAGAAACCCGCCCACCGAAAGGATAAGGTTTCCTGATCAACGCTAATCGGATCAGGGTTAGTCGGGACCTAAGGAGAACCCGAAGGGGAAATTCGATGGACAACTGGTTAATATTCCAGTACTTTTTATAACTGCGATGTGGGGACGGAGTAGTGACACTGCCGCGAACTGACGGAATAGTTCGTTAAAGGTTGTAGGTATTAGGACGGTAGGCAAATCCGCCGACCTAGCTGAAAACTAATAGTACCGCGAGTCTTCGGATGAGTGGATAGAGCAGGTAAACAGACTTCCAAGAAAAACCGCTAAGCTTCAGGTTATAAAAACCCGTACCGCAAACCGACACAGGTATCCGGGAAGAGGATTCTAAGGTGCTCGAGTGAATCATGGCTAAGGAACTCGGCAAAATGGCCCTGTAACTTCGGGAGAAGGGGCGCTGACAGCAATGTCAGCCGCAGTGAAAAGGCCCAGGCGACTGTTTAACAAAAACACATGGCTTTGCAAAATCGAAAGATGAAGTATAAGGCCTGACACCTGCCCGGTGCTGGAAGGTTAAGAGGGGATGTCATCGTAAGAGAAGCATTGAATCGAAGCCCCAGTAAACGGCGGCCGTAACTATAACGGTCCTAAGGTAGCGAAATTCCTTGTCGGGTAAGTTCCGACCTGCACGAATGGTGTAACGATCTGGGCGCTGTCTCAGCCATGAGCTCGGTGAAATTGTGGTCCCGGTGAAGACGCCGGGTACCCGCAACGGGACGGAAAGACCCCATGCACCTTCACTACAATTTAACATTGACATTGGGTACAGGATGTGTAGGATAGGTGGGAGACTATGAAGCGGCGTCGCCAGGCGTCGTGGAGTCAACGTTGAAATACCACCCTTTCTGTATTCGGTGTCTAACTCTACAAAGTGGAGGACATTGTTTGATGGGTAGTTTGACTGGGGTGGTCGCCTCCAAAAAGGTAACGGAGGCTTTCAAAGGTAAGCTCAATACGCTTGGTAACCGTATGAGGAGTGCAATAGCATAAGCTTGCTTGACTGTGAGACCTACAAGTCGATCAGGGTCGAAAGACGGATATAGTGATCCGGTGGTTCTGCATGGAAGGGCCATCGCTCAAAGGATAAAAGGTACGCTGGGGATAACAGGCTGATCTCCCCCAAGAGCTCATATCGACGGGGAGGTTTGGCACCTCGATGTCGGCTCGTCACATCCTGGGGCTGGAGAAGGTCCCAAGGGTTCGGCTGTTCGCCGATTAAAGTGGCACGCGAGCTGGGTTCAGAACGTCGCGAGACAGTTCGGTCCCTATCTGTTGTGGGCGTAGGAATTTTGAGTGGGGCTGACCTTAGTACGAGAGGACCGGGTTGGACTAGCCTCTAGTGAATCTGTTGTTCCGCCAGGGGCATTGCAGAGTAGCTACGCTGGGAATAGATAAGCGCTGAAAGCATCTAAGTGCGAAACTAGCCACGAGATGAGAATTCCATATAGGACCGTAGAAGATGACTACGTTGATAGGTTACAGATGTAAAGCTGGTGACAGCATAGTCGAGTAATACTAATCATCCGAAGCTTTCAAAGCAAACAGACTGTTGTTTGTTCTTCAAAACTTAACTTCTTTCAATAATATGTCATTTAGTAGTTAGTAATAAGTACTTAGTATATAGATAAGATGTCTAAATACTAATGTCTAGATACTATATACTATTTAAAAACATTTAGGTGCCTATATCGGTGGTGTCCACCTCTTCCCATTCCGAACAGAGAAGTTAAGCCCACCAGAGCCAATGGTACTGCGGTAACACGTGGGAGAGTAGGTCGGTGCCAAATCTTAAAAGAAGAGCCTTGTAACATTATGTTGCAAGGCTTTCTTTGTTTATAGGCTTTTTAGCAGAGAGCGTGGAGCAGGGCGTTTAGGGTGGTCAGTGTTCAGTTGTCAGGGGAGTAAGGAGCAAGGAATAAAGACAAAGGATAAAGTGAGGCGTAAGAAGACAAAAGCTTAAAGATAAAAGCTTAAAGCCAAAAGTAGAAAGTCAAGCCCAGGAGTTCAAGATATTAAAGGTTCA
>NZ_JAVTSG010000011.1:0-3785 GCF_032678425.1 Pedobacter aquatilis
CGACGAAGGCTCAAAGTTTGATGGTAACGGAAAATTACGGGATTGGTGGACGATGAATACCCGAACAGCATTCCAAACGCGTACTGCCCAATTAGTTGAACAATACAATTCCTTTTCGCCAATTGATGGCCTTCACGTTGATGGAAAACAGACATTAGGCGAAAACATTGGTGACCTGACAGGAGCAATTGTAGCCTACGATGCCTACCAGCTCTATCTTAAAGATAAAGGAAATTCATCTGTTTTGGATGGATATACTGGAGACCAGCGGTATTTCCTTTCCCTGGCTCAAGCTTGCCGGACATTGTATACACCTGAAGCATATCGTTTAACACTTCGCGACTACCATGCGCCAGCAGAGTATCGCGTAAACGGTGTTGTTAGAAATATCGATGCGTGGTATAAGGCCTTTTCTGTCGATCCAAAAAATAAACTTTATTTGCCAACAAATGACCGCGTACGCATCTGGTGAGCTGACAAAACACAGCCTATCCTTATCCAAACCTAAATACCAGAAAGAAACTCATCCAATGTTACCCACAAGTAATAGCTGGTGTCAGTAATGAACTGGACAATTCCATCCGTTTTGTTCTTTCGTTTCAAAAAAATTAGTATTATATTAATCAAATAGTTTAAATAAATGCTTGTACTCTTAAACTAAAGCAATGAAAAGAATCCTAATTTTAATTTTCGCTATCAATATGATAGTCGGTTGTTCAAAAGAGAAGCATAATGAGCAGTCTGGTCCTGAAATTCGATTATCGAACAGCAGTCAACACAACTTTAAAAATGTGATTGTCAATACCGGAACGGGTGAAGTAAGCTTTGGCGATTTGGATTCCGGAAAACAGACAGGATATAAAAAATTTAGCGAGGCTTACAGATATGCATTTGTTAAACTTGAGATTGATGGGCGGAGCTACACCGTTCAGCCAATTGATTTCGTTGGGGAGAAACCGCTAAGTAATGGCCGTTACGCTTATCAATTAAGTGTTAATGCGAACCAGGGCCAGTATAACACATTGAATTTAAAATTAATTGAGGAATAAATGTTTTGGAACTTTAATTGGTTAAAAATCTTCTTAACGGAGTAAAAAATTCCTTGTCAATGCCACAATGGTACTTTGGCGTAATTGATATTTGTAAAATAACATTACCATATTTAGAAAATAAAAGTTACACCTCAAAAATGAAGTATCAATGGTACTTTTGAACATTTGATCAGGTCCGTTGCGTTTCTGTTTCATTTAGCCCGGCATGAATCTAAGCCATAATTTTCTTCCCGATATCCCCTTGATACTCCTCTGTAAACATCAACATTAGTTTATCTTGAGGTTAATCTACTGTTTGCTTCACTAAAAATTCATATATACAGTACTATTTTTAATCTTGATTTATTATTAAAGGCAAGGAATTATGTTCTTGAAAGCCTGGTTTAGCCGGCTGTTAGGGGTGCCTGAAGGAAATTTACTGACTTCAATGGATTGATTAAATCAAATCCTAAAAATTACACCTTTAGTTGAGTTCAAATAGAAAAAAGCCTTTGAAAAATTATTTTTATTAGCATATTTATCAGGTAAACAAGCAATTATGGAGCAAAAACAGATATTCCAAAGCAATACAAAAAGCCGGTGGTTAACTTTTATCTGGACCAGTAGAAGCCTTATTATTGCACTTATAATTGCACTGGGCTGTGTTGTTTATACTATTTCTTCTATACAATCGCCCGCCCTGCCTTATTTTCACTCTAATACACCCTTAACCGGAAAGGCGCTGTCCAGACTTAAAAAATCTCAGCAATACCGCGATTTTAAAATTCAAAAAAGTAAGCTCGAGCAAATTAAAAAAGATAAGGATTCCAGGACACTCGTCCATACTGATGATAAACGCCTGAATCTTGCCTTTTATGTGAGCTGGACAGCCAGTAAAACCAATTCCCTGGCAGATTTACGCAAAAATATCAGTCATCTGGATATGGTTGCCACGGAATCTTTTTTCATCAGGCCTGATTCCATATTTGCACAGATAGATACCGCAGCACTGAACATAATTCACCGGGCTGGCAAAAAGTCGCTTGCAATGGTTTCCAATTATAATACCGACCATTGGGATGGTGACGTTGTGCGAAAGATGCTCTCAAATGAAACGAGCCAGCAAAAATTTATCACCGAACTTAAAGCACTGGTCACCAAAAATGGATTTTCCGGAATCAATATTGATTTTGAAGAACTAAACCTGGAGCAGCCTTCTTTATTTTTAGCCTTCATGGACCGCCTGTATGGACAGTTTCATCATAGTGGTCTAATGGTTACCCAGGATATCTCTCCTGAAAATGATGATTATAATGCCAAAGAATTAGCCAAATACAATGACTACCTTATATTAATGGCTTATGATCAGCATACGGAGCAGAGCAATGCAGGAGATATTGCCAATCAGGAATGGGTGGAGGAAAAGCTGGATAATATATGCGAGCTCATCGACCCGAAAAAAGTGATACTGGCCCTGGCTTGTTATGGTTACGATTGGCCCGAAAACAGTGTAGGTAGCAGCGTAACCTACGAAGAGACCATCATTACTGCGAATGCCAACAAATCAAAGGTGTATTTTGACACTGAATCTGCCAATCTTAATTACCGCTACAATGACGCTAACGGAATCCGCCATAGCGTACATTTTACTGATGCTGCCACTTATTATAACCTTATCCGAAAAGCAGATGACTGGGGCGTAGCCGGGATTGCACTCTGGCGTTTAGGTTCTGAAGATAAGCGCATCTGGACTTTCATTAATACCAATCTGAGTTTGGAGTCGATGAAGAAAACCCCTTTTGATTTGCGTAAACTCGCTAAACCTATAATGAATGGCATTGCCTATATCGGGGATGGTGAGATACTGGATTTGATTGCCACCCCAGCTCCCGGTTCTGTCCGGTTTACCATAGACCGCATAGACCGGTCTATTCTCTCAGAAGATTACCTTCGCCTGCCAAGCCAGTACGTGATTAAAAGATTTGGTGAAGCTGATAAAAAAATTGCGCTGACCTTCGATGATGGTCCCGATCCGGTATACACGCCACAGGTGATGGATGTTTTAGCCAAAAATAAAGTACCTGGGTGCTTTTTTGTTGTGGGTCTGATGGCCGAAAAAAACATGGAACTGCTTCGCAGGCAATATAATCAGGGTTATGAGATTGGCAACCATACCTTTTTTCACCCTGATATGTCTACAATTGGTCCCGAGCGGGTAAGTTTTGAGCTAAATGCCACCCGAAGATTAATAGAGTGCGTAACCGGGCACAGCACAATCTTATTCAGGGCGCCGTTTAATGCTGATGCAGAACCCCAAAACCTCTCCGAGATTCTTCCCGTTGCGCAAAGCCGCAGGGAAAATTATGTAAATATCGGCGAGTTTATCGATCCCCAGGATTGGCAACCCGGTAAAACTTCCGACCAGATTTTTAACGAAGTGGTTAAACAGTATGACAACGGGAATATACTTTTGCTTCATGATGCGGGCGGAAACCGGCAGGCCACAGTTGATGCACTTCCAAGAATAATCGATTTCTACAAAAAAAAGGGATATACTTTCGTTTCTGTTGGCGAACTGATGGGGAAAAAGAAAGCTGAAGTAATGCCTCTGGCCTCATCTCTGGCCAGTAAGGGATTAGTAGGTTCTACGGATTATTTCTTTATCAGCTTTTTTTATTACGCAAATATCGTATTGGATGTCGTGTTCACCACTGCAATTGTAATGGCCATTTTAAGAACCATACTGATTGCCTG
>NZ_JAVTSG010000012.1:0-3709 GCF_032678425.1 Pedobacter aquatilis
TAGGCAATCAGTATGGTTCTTAAAATGGCCATTACAATCGCGGTGGTGAATACAATATCCAATACGATATTTGCGTAATAAAAAAAGCTGATAAAGAAATAATCCGTAGAACCCACTATGCCCTTACTGGCCAGAGATGAGGCCAGAGGCATCACTTCGGCTTTCTTTTTCCCCATCAGTTCGCCAACAGAAACGAAAGTATATCCCTTTTTTTTGTAGAAATCGATTATTTTTGGAAGCGCATCAACCGTGGCCTGCCGGTTTCCGCCCGCATCATGAAGTAAAAGTATATTCCCGTTGTCATACTGTTTAACCACTTCATTAAAAATCTGGTCGGAAGTTTTACCGGGTTGCCAATCCTGGGGATCGATAAACTCGCCAATATTTACGTAATTTTCCCTGCGGCTTTGCGCAACGGGGAGAATCTCGGAGATGTTTTGGGGTTCTGCATCAGCATTAAACGGAGCCCTGAACAATATTGTGCTATGTCCGGTTACGCACTCTATTAATCTTCGGGTAGCATTAAGTTCAAAACTTACCCGCTCGGGACCAATTGTAGACATATCAGGGTGAAAAAAAGTGTGGTTGCCAATTTCATAACCTTCATTATATTGCCTGCGAAGCAGTTCCATGTTTTTTTCGGCCATTAGACCCACAACAAAAAAGCACCCAGGTACTTTATTTTTGGCTAAAATATCCATCACCTGTGGCGTGTATACCGGATCGGGACCATCATCGAAGGTCAGCGCAATTTTTTTATCGGCTTCACCAAATCTTTTAATCACGTACTGGCTTGGCAGTCGAAGGTAATCTTCTGATAGAATAGATCGGTCTATGCGGTCTATGGTAAACCGGACAGAACCGGGAGCTGGGGTATCAATCAAATCCAGTATCTCACCATCGCCGATATAGGCAATGCCATTCATTACAGGTTTAGCAAGTCTACGCAAATCAAAGGGGGTTTTCTTCATCGACTCCAGACTCAGGTTGGTATTAATGAAAGTCCAGATGCGCTTATCTTCAGAACCTAAACGCCAGAGTGCAATCCCGGCTACGCCCCAGTCGTCTGCTTTTCGGATGAGGTTATAATAAGTGGCGGCATCAGTAAAATATACGCTATGGCGGATTCCATTGGCATCATTGTAGCGGTAATTAAGATTGGCAGACTCGGGATCAAAATACACCTTTGATTTGTTGGCATTCGCTGTAATAATAGCCTCTTCGTAGGTTACACTGCTACCTACACTGTTTTCGGGCCAATCGTAACCATAGCAAGCCAGGGCCAATATCACCTTTTTCGGGTCGATGAGCTCGCATATATTATCCAACTTTTCCTCAACCCATTCCTGATGGGCAATATCTCCTGCATTGCTCTGTTCGGTATGCTGATCATAAGCCATTAATATGAGGTAGTCATTGTATTTGGCTAATTCTTTGGCATTATAATCATCATTTTCAGGAGAGATATCCTGGGTAACCATTAAACCACTTTTATGAAACTGCCCATATAGGCGGTCCATGAAGGTTAAAAATAAGGAAGGCTGCTCCAAGTTTAGTTCTTCAAAATCAATATTGATTCCAGAAAATCCATTTTTGGTGACCAGTGCTTTAAGTTCGGTGATAAATTTTTGCTGGCTCGTTTCATTAGAGAGCATCTTTCGCACAACATCACCATCCCAATGGTCGGTATTATAATTGGAAACCATCGCAAGCGATTTTTTGCCAGCCCGGTGAATAATGTTCAGTGCTGCAGTATCTATCTGTGCAAATATGGAATCAGGCCTGATGAAAAAAGATTCCGTGGCAACCATGTCCAGATGACTGATATTTTTGCGTAAATCTGCCAGGGAATTGCTTTTACTGGCTGCCCAGCTCACATAAAAGGCAAGATTCAGGCGTTTATCATCGGTATGGACGAGTGCCCTGGAATCCTTATCTTTTCGAATTTGCTCGAGCATACTTTTTTGAATTTTAAAATCGCGGTATTGCTGAGATTTTTTAAGTCTGGACAGTGCTTTTCCGGTTAAGGGTGCATTAGAATGAAAATAAGGCAGGGCGGGTGATTGTATAGAAGAAATGGTATAAACAACACAGCCCAGTGCAATTATAAGTGCGATAATAAGGCTTCTGCTGGTCCAAATAAAAGTTAACCATCTGCTTTTTGTATTGCTTTGGAAGATTTGCTTAGACTCCATAATCGCTTGTTTACCTGATAAATATGCTAATAAAAATAATTTTTTAAAAGCTTTTTTCTACTTTGAACTGAACTAAAGGTGTAATTTTAGGATTGAATTAATCCAACAATTAATGTCAGGAAATTTCCGTCACGCAACCCTAACAGCCGGCTGAGCCAGGTTTTCAAAAACATAATCCCTTACCCTTAATCATTAATCAAGATTAAAAATAGTACTGTATATGTGAATTTTTAATGAAGCAAAGAGTAGATTGACCTAGCCATTAACTAATATTAGGGTTTATAGAGGCGTATAAATGGAATGCCGGGATAAGATATTTATGGCTTAAATTCAAGCCGGGCTAGGTGAAACACGAACACAAGGGACCTGTTCAATTTTTTAAAAGTACCATTATGGCATTGACAAGGAATTTTTTACCCCCCCCGTTAAGAAGATTTTTAACCAATTAAAGTTCCAAAAAATTTATTCCTCAATTAATTTTAAATTCAAAGTGTTATACTGGCCCTGGTTCGCATTGACGCTTATTTGATAAGCATAACGGCCTTTACTTAGCGGTTTCTCCCCAACGAAATCAATTGGCTGAATGGTGTACCTCCGCCCATCAATCTCAAGTTTAACAAATGCATATCTGTAAGCCTCGCTAAATTTTTTATATCCTGTCTGTTTTCCGGAATCCAAATCGCCAAAACTTACTTCACCCGTTCCGGTGTTGACAATCACATTTTTAAAGTTATGTTGACTGCTGTTCGATAATCGAATTTCAGGGCCAGACTGCTCATTATGCCTCTCTTTTGAACAACCGACTATCATATTGATAGCGAAAATTAAAATTAGGATTCTTTTCATTGCTTTAGTTGCAAAAGTACAAGCATTTATTTTAACTATTTGACTATCAAAATACTATTTTTTTTGAATTGAAAGAACAAAAACGGATGGAATTGTCCAGTTCATTACTGACACCAGCTATTACTTGTGGGTAACATTGGATGAGTTTCGTTCTGTTAGTTACGTTTGGAATAAGCATAGGCTGTGTTTAGTCAGCTCACCATATGCGTACGCGGTCATTTGTTGGCAAATAAAGTTTATTTTTTGGATCGACAGAAAAGGCCTTGTACCACGCATCGATATTTCTAACAACACCGTTTACGCGATACTCTGCTGGCGCATGGTAGTCGCGGAGTGTTAAACGATATGCTTCAGGTGTATACAATGTCCGGCAAGCTTGAGCCAGGGAAAGGAAATACCGCTGGTCTCCAGTATATCCATCCAAAACAGATGAATTTCCTTTGTCTTTAAGATAGAGCTGGTAGGCATCGTAGGCTACAATTGCTCCTGTCAGATCACCGATATTTTCGCCTAATGTCTGTTTTCCATCAACGTGAAGGCCATCAATTGGCGAAAAGGAATTGTATTGTTCAACTAATTGGGCAGTACGCGTCTGGAATGCTGTTCGGGTATTTGTCGTCCACCAATCCCGTAATTTTCCATTACCATCAAACTTTGAGCCTTCATCA
>NZ_JAVTSG010000013.1:0-1700 GCF_032678425.1 Pedobacter aquatilis
ATTTTCCATCACTAAATACCAGCCGGGATTAATGAATATTATTGCCCATAGTTCGCATTTTTACAATCTTTAAAATTGATTAAGATATACCTTTATACCATGCAAAGCTCAAAAATGAAATATAGCAATAATTATCATAAAATTATTTTAGGCGCAATTACTTATTTATTGGTCTTTAATACCGCCGATGTTGGGGCCCAATCAAAAACGAAGGTCAACAATAAAGCTGTATTTGGAAATTGGGGCATTGAGACACAGTTTATAGACAACAAGATAGCACCAGGAGATGATTTCTATAGATTTGTCAACGAAGGTTGGCTGAATACTAAGACAATTCCTTCAGGTTCTTCCGGGTTGAGCACCTATAGTGAGGCTAAAAAAATAGTGAATGAAAGGATAGCAGATTTAATTACTGTGGAAGCAAATGAAAAAGCATCTTCTAAACCGCTTCAGCAATTGGGAGCGCTATATCAGGGCTATTTAGATACCGCTCAAATCGAAATGCTGGGAACTAAAACCATTGAGCGGGAAGTTAAGCGCATCCTTTCATTCAAGAGTCATGATAGTATTGCAAAATGGATGGCCGATCCAAAATCATTTTCAATCGTAACTATTCGCACCGAGCCCGATATCAGTGACAGGAGTAAATTCCTGGTAACTTTTAGTGAAAGTGGCATCGGCCTGCCCGCCCCAATGTACTATCAAAAAGAAGATGGTCCTTATCCCGGCTATCGAAAGGCATATAAGGAATATATAATACATGTGCTAAACCTTACTGGCATTAGTCATGAAGAAAAACGTGCCACAGACATAATTGATCTGGAAACAAAGCTGGCCTCAATGCAATGGACGCCCGCACAAATGCGAGACAGCAAAATCAATTTTCACAAAATGCCAACTGCTGAACTTGGTACCTATGCACCGGGTTTTCCATGGAAAGTATTCCTTAAAGAAAGACAGGTAGCCAATGTTAGTGAAGTGATATTGCAGACCGACCTTGCCATTAAGGCAAAATCTGCGCTGTTTGCTGAAACCCCAGTAGACGTATGGGCATCTTACCTCGCCTTCCACTGGATAGTCAACCATTCAACCCTGTTGCCAACCAGGTTCCGGAAAAGTCAGTTTGATTTTTATTCTACAACACTCAATGGAATACAAAAAGACACACCCAGGGACAAAAAAGCAGTTCTATATGTTAATAGCCGTTTAGGTCAGCTTGTAGGAAAGTTATATGTAGAAAGGTATTTTAACAACGATTACCTTAAACATATAAAAGAATTAGTGACCTATGTTCGCAGCGCATTCAGATCACGACTGGAAACCTTGGACTGGCTCGATGAAAGCAGCAGAAGCGAGGCAATAGCGAAGCTTAATGCTGTAACTGTAAGAATTGGATACCCTGATAACTGGCGTGATTACTCCACAATTAATTTCAAAAAAAATAGTCCCATTGGCAACGAACGTCTAATAGCAAGGGCAAACTGGGATTATGAACGCTCGCTGCTTAGAAAGGTTTACACCAGTAAGGAATGGTATCAGGTTCCGCAAACAGTTGACGCGACGAGTAGCAAACTGTATAATTCAATCGAATTTCCAGCTGGTATATTGCAAGCACCTTTTTTTGACCCTTACGCAGATGCTGCGGTTAATTTTGGCGCTATCGGTGCAGTTATCGGCCATGAACTTGGCCACTGTTTTGA